>NZ_WBOM01000003.1 GCF_008973755.1 Nitrincola alkalilacustris
CTGACGAAGCGAAACCGGGGTGTGGGACTGGCGGCGATCATCCGCGAGCTGAATCCTGTGCTACGGGGCTTTAGCAATTACTTCCGGGTAGCGAACTGCGCAAGGGTATTGAAACAGGTGATGAAGTGGATACGGCGGAGGTTGCGCTGCATCCAGTTAAAGCAGTGGAAGAAGTCGAGCCGACTGCATCGTAGGCTGAAGCAACTGGGTTACCGCCCGCCGTTTCAGTTTATCAAGATGCAAAGCTGGCGAAATGCGGCGTCACCACTGGCACATCTGGCGCTGTCCAATAGCTACTTGCACGACGAACTGGGGTTGCTTGACTTAACCAAAGTGAAAACGGGTATCGCTGTCCCCGAGCTCGGGGTAAGTTAAAGGCATGAGCCGTATACGAGGCCCGTACGTACGGTTCTGTGAGAGGGATGAGGCGGTGACGCCTCACCCTACTCGATCAGTCCCAGTTCGGCACGCACCAGTTCAGCTGCACTGGCAGAGACATTATCCTGACCATAGCGACCGGCAGCGATGCGGTAGGCCATATCTCCCGGCAGAGAGCGCATCAGAATAAAGGTCAGAGTGCCGACCCCCCAGGCGACCATAAATGCCTGAATCAACCGGCGCATCAGGCTATTCAACAGCGTGTGCTTCATTTTGATGAGAGTTCCATTTCACTCAGAAAGTAGCTGCGCTCAAAGGGATCAAAACGGAAGTTCTGAACACGCTGATTCACCGCTGTCTGCTGGGTATAGAAGGCGATGGGGATGAGTGGCAGTTCCTCGGCTATCTGTCGGGCTATCGACTGCGCTGTCTGACGGTAGATTTCGGCACTTGTTTCTGTTTTCAACTGCTCGATGGCGGTAGGCACGTAAGCGTTGGTCCAGTTCATGGCACCCCAGTCACCGCCTTGCTCAGAGCCGAAATCAGCTATCATCACGCCCAGTGGATCCGCGATAAAGCCGTAGTTACGGGCAATCAAGGCCATCTCCAGCGAACCATCCTGATGGCCGGCTGGAATGGCGCTGGAGTTGGTGACCGATACATTGACCTCAATACCTATCTCGGCAAGCTGCGCCTGAATCGCAGTAGCCACAACAGTCAGCTCTGGACGGTCTGCGTAGGTGATCAGGGTCAGAGCAAAGCGTTCGTCATTGCGTGTCAGGACACCATCCGGGCCGGGAGTCCACTCCAGTGCGGCCAGTAGATCACTTGCTTGCTGCTGATCCTGAATCGCTGTTGGCAGGTCGTCCAGATACCAGTCTCCCAGTGAGGAGGGGACCAATTGGTTGGCTTCTGAGCCTGGTACCCTCAGAACAGCGCGGGCGATACCGCTTCTATCCAATGCCAGACTCAGGGCCTGACGTGCCTCTACCGGCCCCAGAAACGGATGGCCGCTGTTGATCTTGAGCAGAATCGTGCGCGGGATCAGATCAGAGTGGACTGCCACATGCTGTTCCCGATTGAGCATGTTGAGGCTGGCCGGATCAAGGGTAAAGGCGATGTCCGCCTGGCCGCTTCTGGCTTGGAGCACACGGCTCTCACCTCTGTGACCGGTCAGATACTCGGCATGGCTGATGGCAGCTTTGCCACCCCAGTATTGATCGAAACGGCTGACACCCAGTTTGTGTGGTGGTTGAAATGAGCTCAACTGATAAGGGCCAGTGCCCAGTAGCTGCTCCACCGAGCCATCTGCGAGGTAAGCTGCGGGGGAGAGGATGACATTGGCATAGTTGGCCAGTACGGCCGGGAGCAGGTTGTAAGGCTGTTGTAATCGTATAACCACTTGACCGGCATCAGCCTGTATCGATTCGATCGGCGCATTGCTCAGTGGGCCATGCTTTTCCAGCGCGCGAGTCAGGCTATTCGCAACGCTGGCTTCATCCATCAGTTGGCCATCATGAAACAACACCTGCTCGCGCAGTTGAAAACGCCACTCCAGCAGATCATCACTGACCTCCCAGGCAGTGGCCAAGCCTGCTTTCAGCGTGCCGTCCGCTTCGACATCCACCAGAGTCTCAACGATTTGCATGCGGGTATAGATGTAGCCACTCTGTGAAGGATCCAGATTGGTGAATTCAAAAGGGCCACTGATCGACAGGGTATCATTTGATGGCTGAGCCGGAAGCATTGCAGAAAACAGCAGACAACTGGAGCAGGTCAGTGCCAGCAGCAGTTTTGAGCGGATCTTTTTCATCGATCTATTCCTTGTAGAAAGTTTTCCAGGAGGTGATGGTAAGAAGTTGGAGGTGGGAGGGGAGTATAAATGAGAACCATACTTATTTGTTATGTTATAACAAAATATTTTCGTATAAGTTAATTCAATACGGATTCTGCATCGCCTTATTAAAGGGTGTGAAACCCTGTAGCCCCGAACCGCATATCAGGTTATGCTTTTTGTCTGATATGCCTTTGGAGCCAACAAGATGAAAGAGTTTGACACTAACACCCGGACAGAGCTTGAAGCGGCTGCCTTTCGTCGTTTACTGCAGCATCTGGATGACAACAAGGATGTGCAGAATATTGATCTGATGGTACTGGCCGATTTCTGCCGCAACTGCCTGGCCAAATGGCTGGTGGCAGCGGCTGAAGAGCGTGGTCATACGCTGGATTATGAAGTGGCCCGCGAATACATCTATGGGATGCCCTACAGCGAGTGGAAAACCCTGTATCAAAAGCCGACCACGCCTGAACAGATGGCTGCCTTCAATGCCAGAGAAGCGCGCAAGAAGGCGGAAACGTCATCATGAGTCAGGAGCAGATACCACTGAAAATTGCCGTGCTGACGCTGTCGGATACCCGCACGCTTGAGCAGGACCGCTCCGGTGATACGCTGGTTCAAATGCTTGAGGCGGCTGGCCACACACTGGTGGCGCGCGAATTGATTCCGGATGATGTGTATCGCATGCGGGCCGTTGTCAGTGGCTGGATTGCCGATCCTGAGGTGCAGGTGGTGCTGACGACCGGCGGAACCGGCTATGCCGGGCGAGATTCCACGCCCGAGGCGATGCGACCGCTGTTTGATACCGAAATAGAGGGGTTTGGTGAACTGTTTCGCCAGTTGTCACATGCCGAGATCGGCTCTTCCACCGTGCAATCCCGCGCTCTGGCCGGACTTGCCAATCGGACTGCCATCTTCTGTCTGCCTGGTTCGACCGGTGCCTGCAAGACCGGCTGGAACAACATTCTGGCTGAGCAGCTGGACAGTCGACACAAGCCCTGTAATTTTGTCGGCATACTGCTGCACGGCAAACAACTGCATAGCTGAACAGTGAGATGATGTTGAAACCCGATCTGATACCGGTTGAAAATGCGCTGAGTGCGATGCTGCAAGCAATAGCACCAGTCACGGAAAGTGAAGTGGTTATGTTGGAGGATGCGCTGGGGCGTGTCCTGGTAGATCCGGCTGTGGCGCAGGTGGATGTGCCACCGGCAGACAACAGCGCAATGGATGGTTATGCGCTGAATCTGGAGGATTTGCCTGCAACTCTGCCGATCAGTCAGCGTATTCCGGCAGGCCAGTCTCCGCTGTTTCTGACCCCGGGGACCTGTGCGCGAATCTTTACCGGCGCAGAGGTGCCACCCGGTGCAAACTGCGTGGTGATGCAGGAGACAGTGGTCCTGACGGATGATGGAGAGATCGCCTTTCCAGAAGATCTTGGGCTGGAACTGGGCGAGAATATTCGCCCACGAGGGCAGGATGTCCGCGTTGGTCAACAGATTGTGGAGGCGGGTCAGCGGCTTGATTACCGCCATCTTGGTTTGCTGGCGAGTGTCGGTGTGGAGCAGGTCAGGGTTTATCGACAGCTTACAGTCGCAATTCTCTGTACCGGTAGTGAACTGGTACAACCGGGGCAACCTCTGCAGCCTGGGCAGATCTATAATTCTAACCGCTTTCTGCTCAAGGGTTTCTTGCAGCAAAGAGGCGTTCAGGTGATGGATCTGGGCTCGGTAGAAGACACGCTAGAAGCGACTGTGGAAGTACTCAAGCAGGCATCCGCCGCAGATCTGATCATCTCCACCGGTGGTGTTTCGGTAGGTGAGGAGGACCATATACGCCCTGCGATTGAGATCCTCGGCGAGATCAGCCTCTGGCGACTGGCTATCAAGCCGGGTAAACCCCTGGCTTTCGGTCAGGTGCAAGGCGCGCCGTTTATTGGCCTGCCAGGCAACCCAGTGTCCACTTTTGTCGGGCTTCAGCTTTTCGTGCAGCCTGTTCTGCGAAAGCGTGCAGGCGAGAGGGGTGCTTTGCAGCAGAGCTTGCTCTGTGGTGTAGCCGAGTTCAGTGCAAAAACACAGATTCGTCAGGAGTATCTGCGAGCAAAACGCACCTGGCGCGATGGCCGCTGGTATCTGGAGACCTATCCGAATCAGAACTCCGGCGTATTGACCTCAGCTGTCTGGGCCGACTCACTGGTGGTGATGCCGCCCAATACTCAGGTACAGCCGGGGGATGAGGTGAGTTTCTTTTGTTATGGATAAGTCTATTAAGGCTGCCAGCGTGCCTGCTTCCGATGGTAAGACTTATGAGGTCGACTATTCCAATCAGAATGCTGTCTTCTGCAAACAATAATCGACTGTAAGTTGAGCTCAACTACCCATTGAGCCGAATACTTGCCATAATCGGCTCATAACTTGATCTGATTGGGTGAGGTATTCGGCTCATGTACATATGGGAACAACCCGACTGGCCACATTTTATCTGGGATGAGGTGATTCTCAAACCTAAATTGGACACTGTACGACTGTTGCAGGGTCGGTTGCTGGGTCGTACAGAAGTTGTCCCCGAGCAGGCAGGACTGGACGTGGAGATGGATGCGCTGATCCAGAACGCAATCCGCACCAGTGAGATTGAGGGTGAGCACCTGGATGTGGGCTCTGTGCGTTCGTCGGTTGCGCGTCACCTGGGTCTGGAGCGGGCTGGAATATCGGGCAGAACCACGCCAGAGTCCGAGTCGTTGGTCAGGTTGTTACTTGAAGCTACGCACCAACCAGATGAGTCTCTGTCTTGCGAACAGCTTTGCCAGTGGCAATCCATGCTTTTCCCTCATGGCCCCGGTCTGTTGCTCAAAATCCGTGTAGGAGAGCTGCGTGGCGAACAGCCCATGCAGGTGGTTTCCGGTCGATTGGATCGGCCCAAAGTGCACTTTGAGGCGCCTCCCCGGCATGGCCTTGATAATGAGGTGAATGCGTTTATTGAGTGGTTCAATCATCCTCCTGCCGGATTGGATTATCTGCTACGTGCAGGGATCGCTCATCTTTGGCTGATCACTCTGCACCCCTTCGATGACGGAAATGGGCGTGTCACTCGTGCTGTGACGGACCGGGCACTGGCACAGGCTGAACGGCAGTCTGTACGCTTTTACTCCTTGAGTGCTGCCATTATGGCTCGTCGCCATGCCTACTACGATCATCTTGAGCAGGCTCAGAGTGGCGGTCTGGATATTACTCGGTGGCTTGCCTGGTTTCTGGATACATTGGAAGAGGCCTTGCAGGATGCACTGTTACGAGTGGCGCGGGTATTGGTCAAAGCACGGTTCTGGCAGCGCCATGCCACTACAGTATTGAACGAGCGACAGATTAAAGTGCTGAACCGGTTGCTGGATACTGCTGGTGAGGCGTTTGAGCAGGGTATCAATGCCCGTAAGTATCAGTCTCTGGCCAAGGTCAGTAAGGCCACAGCGACAAGGGATCTGGCAGAGCTTTTAGACAAGGGTTGTTTGTGTAAACTGCCTGGAGGGGGGCGCAGTACTCGTTATGCTATTGCGATTGAAAGCATGGAAAATGAGTAAGTAATGCCAGTCCTGCAAGTACTGACTTTTAATTTATCCAGAGGATAGTCTCAATTGTAACAACTTCGCTCAAGCCACTCCCAGCCCAGCAAGCAACTGCTGCATGGTGGCTTCATCATCGTGGCGGATCAGCGCTTTTGCTCTGAGCAGAACGGTGAAGGTGCTGCCATGGCCCGGGGTGGATTTGACTCGCAGGTCACCACCATAACGGCGCGTCAGGCTGCGGCTGATCGACAACCCCAGGCCGTTGCCGCCCTCGCGTGTGGTAAAGAAAGGGTCGAAGATCTTGTCCAGCACCGCTTCACTTATCCCCTGGCCATAATCCTCAACATGAATGCAGACCCCCTCGGCACCATCCGGTGCATGCCAGGGGCGGGTGCGGACAAGGATATCGCCAGTGTGCTCCATGGCATTGGCTGCATTCAGCAGCAGATTGATCAACACCTGCTGTATCTGCTGGCGGTTACCTTCAACATCGCAGATCTCGGTAAAGTCCAACGCTATGCCGATCCCTTTCTTGTCCAGAGCATGGCGCACCAGCGCTTCGGTATCCTCAATGGTGCGGTTGATATCGATCACCTGCAACTGATCAATCACCTGATCGGGGCGACTGTATTGCAGCAGATTATTGATGATCGCCTGGATACGGTAAACCTGTTCGATAACAGTATCGATCTCCTCCTGCACATCGGCCGCATCTGGTCCGAGCTCCGCCTGGAGCAGGTCCATATGACCCAGAATTACGGCTGCGGGATTGTTGATCTCATGCGCGATGCCAGCGGTCAGCTCGCCCAGCACGGCCAGTTTCTCTTTGGTGAAGAGCTCTTCGCGGGTCGCCTTGAGCAGTTCAATATGCTCCTCCAGCTCCAGTGTCTTGCGTGTCAGACTCAGCGTGCGCTCTTCGACCAGATGCTCCAGACGTTCGGCAGACTGACGGATGGTGGACTGGCGTGCATCCAGCTCATTCAGCATCGCATCGAAGTGGTGGGCGAGATCGGCCATCTCATCCCCTGTTTCTAAACGTCCAATGCGTGCCTGATTATTGCCGGCTCGGACTTCCATGACAGACTGGTGTATCCGCTTAACCGGGGCGAAGAGTCGGCTGGCACTTCGCCAGACCAGTAATGCCGAAATCAGCAAAATAATCGCCAGTATGGCGCCCAGTTCCAGAAGTGTGCGCAGGTAGGCGCGGATAAAGGGTCCTTCCGAAAAGCCGGCATAGAGTACGCCGATCAACTGGTTGTGCAGATCATAGATCGGTTCATAGGCGCTGACATACCAGTCGCTGACAACAAAGGCGCGATCCAGCCACATCAACTCCTCGCCCAGCACTCGGTTGTATACCTCTTCGGATATGCGGGTACCGATGGCGCGTTCCTGCAGCGTGTCCGTCAATTGTGAACCGGGTGCCGGCACATTAGTCGTGATACGGGTGTCATCCAGAAACAGGGTAACGGTTCCGATACCGCCTTCAGGCAGTGTGTCGGGGCCATAGACCAGCTCGCGGATGGTATCCACAAACTGCAGATTGTGATTCAGCATCACGCCGCCATCCAGCAGATATGCCGGGTCGCCATTGGCATCAAAAACAGGATAGAGGGTACGGACAAACATGGCTCGTGTTTCACGAGACTTATCAGATGGGCGAGCACGTGGTGTCGGAACAACCTGAATGGTGGCCTGCTCGGCCAGATCCGGATGAACTCGCTGCATCTCATCCTGCTCAATAACAGACAACCCTTTGATACCTTTGCCTTCAAGAGCCTGAGCGATCAGTGGTGCCAGACTGGGTTCGTTCTGCCGTGCCTGTTCCAGTTGTTGCATATCCAGCAGACGAAGAAAATCAAAATCATGGCGATCGCGAATCTGGTTTACCAGTGCATTCAGCAAGGGGCGTTGCTCATCTGTCAGATTTTTGTGCACGTGCCAGGCATTGCTCAACTGTTGCAGCCGCTCAAGCTGCCGATTCTGCATCATCTGCAGGGTGCTTCTGGCTACCGACAGGTCTGCCGCCACTTTCATGTAGAGTTGGCGATTGACATAGCTGCTGGTCCAGTAAGCGGTCAAACCGATCAAGGCCAGAAGTGTCAGCACAATGGGAATCAGTGTCAGCGTCAGCAGCTTACCCTTGACGGACTGATGAAGTGGGAGAGACATTTCAGCTCTGCTCGGTGGATTCTATCAGCGGCTCATCCTGCCAGGCGATCAGCTTGCGCTCCAGCGTCTTGCGGGCAATACCCAACTGACGGGCTGTGGCTGACTTGTTTCCTTCGCAGGCCTCCAGCACACGCAGAATATGGCGTCGCTCCACCTCATCCAGAGGCCAGCAACTTGGATATCCGGGCGTTCGCCCGTTCAGGCTGTCCTGTGCGGTCAGCTCATGCAGGGGCAGGTGTCCGAGCAGAATGCAGCGCTCGATAAAGTTCTTCAACTCACGGATATTACCTGTCCAGTGATGTGCCTGCATCGCCATCAGGTCTTCGTGCGAGAAGGGCACGGCAGGCAAGCCAAGCTCTTGCGAGAGTTTGCGCGAAAAATAGTGAGCGAGCTGTGGGATATCCTCTGCCCGTTCACGCAGGGGAGGCAGGGTCAGTGTCAGCACATTGAGGCGATAGAAGAGATCCTCACGAAAACGACTGGCCTGAACTTCATCGGCAAGCGAGCGATTGGTAGCTGCGAGGATACGTACATCAATGGGTATCTCCTGCTCACTGCCCACCGGCCTGACTGTTTTCGATTCCAACGCGCGCAGCAGTTTGGCCTGCATGCTCAGGGGCAGTTCGCCTATCTCATCCAGAAACAGCGTGCCACCGCTGGCAAAGTTGAACAGCCCTTCACGAGCTCTGTCTGCACCAGTGAATGCACCCTTGGTGTGGCCGAACAGTTCTGCTTCCAATAATTCAGGTGCTATGGCGCCGCAATTCACCGGTACATAAGGACCATCCCGGCCGGACTGCTGATGCAGTGCTCTGGCAACCAGCTCCTTACCGGTACCGGACTCACCCTCGATCAGTACGGCCGAAGGGGTAGGTGCAACGCGTTGAATCACAGCCTCGAGGCGTTTGATGCCGGGGCTGTCGCCGAGCATGGGGCTGTCGGTTTCAACCAGTTGAGTCATCTCACGGCGCAGCAGAAAATTCTCTCTGGCCAGTTGTCGCCTCTGCAGCACACGTCTGACCGCATTCATCATTTGCTCAAGGCGAAAGGGCTTCAGGATGAAGTCGGCTGCACCCACGCGCAGTGCCTGTATGGCTGTATCCAGTTCGGCATAGGCGGTCATGAAAATCACGTCGCTGTGACGGTTGGGGTCTTCAAGGGCTTCATACCACTCGATGCCGGATCGACCGGGCAGTTTGACATCAAGAATGATCAGGTCAAAATGGCAACGCTTGCGCAGCTCTTCCGCCAGTTCAATGCTGCCAGCCACCTCTACCAGGCCAAAATGTTTTTGCAGGGCTTTCTGCAGAAACGAGCGCATACCCGCTTCATCATCAACCACCAGAACTGATGCTGACCGGCAAAGATTGAAATCCTGCAGAATTGACATAGACAGACTCGGTTATTGTTATGTTTTAAAAAATGAGACTTATTGTCTCTATTGGATATGTCGGTGGGTTATTCTGACCCATCCATTTGATCAGCGTCCAGTAAAATACCTATTACTTTAGGCTAATATCAAGCGGCTTGCCTTGACAGATCAAGGCCTTGGCAGGCTTTTAAGCCCTATCTGGCCTTTAAATTGCTTATCATTATCTGGATATACACGATTACACGTATAAGAGATCACATCATGACAAAAAGGGGAGTTGCCCGCAGGTCACTTACCTGTGTGATGCTGCTGTTTTTTACAGTAACAGTTATTGCAACTGTTACTACCGCTGCTCAGGCCAGAGAGATGCTGCGTTTGGCAACAACAACCAGTACTTACAACTCGGGTCTTCTGGATTATCTGTTACCGCACTTTGAGGCAGAGCATGACACCACCATTCATGTGATATCAGTGGGTACGGGAAAGGCACTGAGACTGGGGCAGGACGGTGATGTCGATCTGGTCATGACACATGCTCCCGAAGCTGAAGCACGTTTCGTCGCTGACGGCCACGGCATTGATCCTCGTTCGTTGATGTACAATGACTTTGTTATTGTTGGCCCACAGGCTGATCCGGCTGGGATCAGCGAGCAGGATTCGGTGGTGGAGGTATTTCGCGCCATCGCTGCTGAGCAAGCCATATTTGTATCAAGAGGGGATGATTCAGGCACGCATATCAAAGAGCTTGAGATCTGGCAGCAGGCGGCGGTGGAACCTCCTTTTGCAGGGTATCGAGCAGTCGGTCAGGGCATGGGGCAGGTATTGTCGATTGCCGATGAGATGGAAGGCTATACACTGGCAGACCGCGGTACCTGGCTGGCGATGCGTGCCAGACTGGATGCAGCGCTGCTGTTTCAGGGGGATGAGGTACTGTTCAATCCCTATCAGGTGATTCTGGTGAGTCCCGCGCGTCATCCGGATGCGAATCATGATCTGGCCCGGAAACTATCAGACTGGCTTGTTTCTGAAGAGGGTCAGGCGTTGATAAACAGCTTCAAGGTTGATGGAGAGCAGCTTTTCTTTGCCAATCACCAGCCATGAACTCTATGATTTGCTGTATTTTCCAGGTATCCATTCATAAGCCGTAAGATGAGATAAGCAGTCGTTAATGGATTCATTGATACAGGCAACATGTGCAGCGCTTAAGCTGCTGTTTTCAGGTGATGCAGTTCTCTGGGAGATCATCATGGTCTCCTTTCGTGTATCGCTGACGGCTCTGTTCATCTCCTTGCCTCTGGCATTGCTGGCAGGTTTTGCGTTGAGCTTCTGGCGTTTTCCCGGCCACTGGATAGTGGTCACGCTGAACAATACCTTGTTGGCGATCCCAACGGTGGTGATCGGATTGATACTGGTGCTGCTGTTATCGCGCAGCGGTCCCTTCGGTGATCTGAGGCTGCTGTTCACTCAGCCCGCCATGATCATCGGACAGATACTGATCTGTTTTCCGTTGCTGGTCGCCATGCTGCATGCTGCCTACCAGGGCGTGTCGCGCCATGCCTGGGAGACAGCCCGCTCACTCGGGTGCTCGCGCCTGTATACCCTGTGGTTGATCACGCTTGAGGTGCGTTTTGCGGTGCTGGCCGCGGTAGTGATGGCTTTTGGCCGCATTGTGGCCGAGGTGGGGTGCGCCATGATGGTCGGTGGAAATATCGCCGGTTACACACGCACCATCACCACCTCAATCGCACTGGAAACCACTAAAGGTGAATATGTCCAGGGCATCGCACTGGGTATTGTTCTCCTCACGCTGGCGCTGGTATTGAATGTGATCGTGGGCGTCAGTCGTGGTCGCAGTATTCAGAGTGTCACGCAATGAGGCAGCTTGCATGAGTCATCTGCTGGAGGCCTGGAAGCTCGAACAACAGTTCGATGGTAAACGCTTATGGCAGATTGAGCAGCTGACCTGGCGGCAGGGGGAGTCTATCCACCTGGTTGGGGTTAACGGCAGTGGCAAGACTACCCTGATGAAGGTACTCTCGGGGCTGATTCAGCCGACACATGGGAAATTGTTGCTGGATAATCGACAACTGAAAGTCGGTACTTGTTGTTATCTGCACCAGCATCCCTATATGTTTGATAAGCGTGTTGTAGATAATCTGCGCCTTGTCGCTATCAAGGGCGTCAGCCGGCAGGCACGCGAAGAGCGGATCAAAGAGGCGCTGAGCTGGGCGGGCCTTGAGCACAAGGCGCACCAACAGGCGAGAACTCTGTCAGGAGGTGAGCGGCAGCGGCTGGCGATGGCGCGTGCCTGGCTATTGCGGCCAGCCTTCTGGTTGCTGGATGAACCGGCAGCCAATCTGGATACGGATGCTGTGGAACAGTTAGTGGCACTGATTCGCAGTTTGCAGGAGCAGGGTGCCGGTATACTGCTGAGCTCACACCAGACAACTGCACTCAGTGCGATCTGCGAGCAGCGCTGGGTGCTGAGTAATGGACAATTGCTGCATTATTGAAACGCAGAGGGAACTATGACATTGGCAAAAGAGAAAATAACGGCAGTTGTGCTCGCTGGCGGCAGAGGTCAGCGAATGGGTGGGGAAGATAAAGGCTGGGTGCTCTATCAGGAAAAACCCTTGATCGAACATATTATTGAGCGGCTGTCGCCTCAGGTGGGTGAGTTGATCATCAATGCTAATCGTAATATTGATCGCTACTCATCACTGGGCTATTCGGTGTTCAAGGACCTGGATGAGGGTTTTCAGGGGCCGTTGATGGGGATCGCTACCGGACTGACGCATGCCACCGGAGATTGGGTGGTATTCGTGCCCTGTGATGGCCCTTTCATACCATTGGATCTTGTTGCCAGGCTCAGTGCCGAAGCGGTTCGAAGTGAACAGCCGATCGTAGTGGCCAGTGATGGTGAGTGGTTGCAGCCGATGGTGGTGATGATGCGACGCTCAGTGTTACCTGAGCTGATGAAGGCTCTGGCTGCGAACGAACGCAAGCCGGATCGCTGGTATGCCTCGGTGGGGATGTCGGAGGTCAGTTTTCCGCCGGAAATGCTGCATAACTTCAATCGTCCGGAAGATATCAAGTCCTGATGTTATTAAAGCCTGAAATTATTAATTGATAGTGCGACAGAGTTGGATGGCTGATGAATGAAAATAAAGCGCTGCCCCTGATCGGTTTTGCTGCCTGGAGTGGCACTGGCAAGACAACCCTGCTCAAAGCCCTGTTGCCCAGATTGAAGCAGCGCGGCATTCGAGTCGGCTGTATCAAGCATGCACATCATGAGTTTGATGTCGATAAACCCGGCAAAGACAGCTATGAAATTCGTCATGCCGGTGCCAGTCAGATGCTTATCGCATCGCAAAAGCGCTGGGCCTTGATGGTGGAGGATGCACGTGAGACAGACCCCTCTCTGCAGGAGATGCTGCAGCATCTGGATCACAGGAACCTGGATCTGATACTGGTTGAAGGGTTCAAGGCGGAAGCCTACCCGAAAATTGAGCTGTATCGTGCTGAAGTCGGTAAACCCTGGCGTTACCATGAAGATGAACATATCGTGGCAGTGGCCTGCGATGAGCCGGATCAGATACCGGCCGATTGCACACTGCCCAGATTGAACCTGAACGACCTGGATGAGATCGAAACCTTTGTACTGAGTTATTGTGGCTTAATGGCTCATACTCAGAATCAGGCTGAACGGCAGAAGAGGTGCTGAATGACTGAAGTTGCCGCTCCTTCCTGTTTCGACTATATCACCCCGGGTAACCGCCATCTTACGCTGGAGGAGGGGGTGGAGCTGATTCTGTCTGCAGTGACAACCAGGCCCGCAATTGAGTCGATTGAGTTGCAGCAGGCATCAGGGCGCATACTGGCAAGTGATATTGTGGCACCCATGAATGTGCCGCAGCGAATCAATGCCGCGATGGATGGTTTTGCGCTGAAGGGCGCAGAGCTGAAAACCCTTGATCAGTGGCAGGTACTGGGTGAGCAACTGGCGGGGCAGGATCACTCATTTCAGGCAGATGCCGGTCAGGCGGTGAGGATCACTACCGGCGCGCCGATGCCCAGTGGCACTGATACGGTTGTCATGAAAGAGATGACACAGCAGCAGGGTAATCTGTTGCTGATTAAAGACGCTGATCGTATCAAGATCGGGTCCAATGTACGTCAGGCCGGTGAAGATATCCGGCTGGGCAGTAGCGTATTGAAGGCAGGTCAGTCCCTGGGGCCGGTTGAGACAGGGTTGCTGGCATCACTGGGATTTGCGCGGATAGAGGTGTTCAAGAGGGTGTCAGTGGCGATCTTCTCGACCGGTGATGAGGTCACGCTACCCGGTCAACCTCTCGGGAGTAGTGGTATCTACGATACCAATCGTTTCACTTTGCATGCACTGTTGCAGGCACTCGGTTGTGACGTACAGGATCTGGGTATTATACCGGATGATCCTGATGCGGTTTACGAGGCACTGGATAGCATTCGGGGAAAAGTTGATCTGGTGGTCACGTCTGGTGGCGTTTCCGTGGGTGAAGCGGATTTCATCAAGCAGGCCCTTGCCAGCCTGGGGTCGACCGGTTTCTGGCAACTGGCGATCAGGCCGGGACGACCTCTGGCGTTCGGGCAATTGGGCAGGGATGAAGATGAGCGGCGCAGTCTGTTCATGGGGTTGCCGGGTAATCCCGTGGCCGTCATGGTAACCGCCATGCTGTTGGTACAACCGCTGATTCGCCGACTTCAAGGGCAGACAGGTTGGACTCCGACTATCCTTAAGGCTGTCTCTGATGAGAAAATGGTCAGTAGAAAAGGGCGCAGTGATTTCCATCGTGGTGTCTTTTACAGCGATGAGCAGGGGGTTCTGAGAGTCAGAACAACCGGCTCGCAGGGCTCAGGTATTCTGACCTCCATGCAACAAGGGAACTGTCTGATCAGAATAACGGATGATCAGGCAGAGATTGAGCCTGGAGCGGTTGCTGAGATCTATCCATTTTACAGCTGGCTTCCCGGTTTTACCGGAGCCTGAAGAGAAGGTTCTGATATGAATAAGCTGACACATCTGGATGCCCGCGGGCAGGCACGGATGGTTGATGTTTCCGAGAAAAAGGTGACAGCCCGCACCGCGACAGCCTCTGCGCGAGTGCGCATGAGTGCCGCAACACTGCAGCATATCGTGGAGGGAACTCACGCCAAGGGCGATGTACTGGCCACAGCCCGCATAGCCGGAATTCAGGCGGCCAAGCGCACGCCAGATCTGATCCCGCTGTGTCATCCTCTGATGCTGAGCAAGGTCACTGTTGATCTGATCCCGGATGCATCGTTACCGGGCGTATTGGTCGAAGCAACCTGTAAACTGGCTGGTCAGACAGGTGTCGAGATGGAAGCCCTGACTGCGGCATCTGTTGCGGCTCTGACGCTCTATGACATGTGCAAGGCCGTCGATAAGGGTATGGTGATAGAAGATATCAAGGTGCTGGAAAAAACCGGAGGCAAATCGGGTGACTGGACCTATGAATCGATGCAGCATGCTGATTCGAAGCCAGTAGTAGAGACCAAAACGGCGGTGGGACCTCAGCTGCAGGTGCGTTTCTTTGCAGAATTGCGCGAAGCACTGTCTGAGGATGAGTTGTCAGTTGAGTTGGGTGAAGGGGAGGAGACAACAGTTGCTGCTCTGATTGAACAGATCAAGGCTAAAGGTGAGCCCTGGGCAACGGTCCTGAATCGGCCCAACTTACTGGTTGCAGTGAACCGCGAAATGAGTCATCCTGACTCTGTGGTCAGGTTTGGTGACGAGGTGGCTTTCTTTCCTCCCGTCACAGGTGGTTGATGATGAATCAGGTACGTGTACAGACAGA
The DNA here is from genome assembly GCF_008973755.1 of Nitrincola alkalilacustris. GTDB lineage: Bacteria > Pseudomonadota > Gammaproteobacteria > Pseudomonadales > Balneatricaceae > Nitrincola > Nitrincola alkalilacustris. Next base: position 15,171 of record NZ_WBOM01000003.1, read on the forward strand.
GAACTTTAACCTGGGGCTGGAGGTGGATAGCCTGACAGCTGGACGAACCGATATCGGTGCCGTCACCAGTTTTGTCGGCTATGTGCGAGACTTCAATGAGCGGCCTGAAGTAGAAGCGCTGACACTGGAGCATTACCCGGGCATGACCGAAGCGCAACTGATGCAGATCGCAGACGAGGCGGATCAGCGCTGGCCACTCCAGGGTATGAGAATAGTACATCGTGTCGGCCGGTTGGAGCCGGGCGATCAAATAGTGTTGGTGGTGGTTGCCTCCGCACACAGACAGGCAGCATTTGAAGCATGTCACTTCGTTATGGACTATCTTAAAACGCGTGCCCCTTTCTGGAAAAAGGAGCACACGGCAAGCGGTGACTACTGGGTCAGCGCCCGCGACAGTGACAGCCACGCAGCCAAGCGTTGGGAGAAAAAATAACCATGAATTCACTCATCACACCCGCAACACAACTGGTTGACCGTTTCGGTCGACAGGTCAGGTATGTGCGCCTGTCCGTTACGGACCGTTGCGACTTCCGTTGCGTCTACTGCATGAGTGAAAAAATGACCTTTCTGCCCAGAGATCAGGTGCTGACACTGGAAGAGATAGGGCGTATTGCACACGTATTCACTGAGCTGGGAGTCGAAAAGATCCGACTCACCGGGGGGGAACCACTGGTCCGGCGAGGTGTGCTGGAACTGGTGGATTATATCGGCTCGCTCGGCCTCAGGGATTTCGCCATGACCACCAATGGCAGTCAGTTACCCCACATGGCAAAAGCCCTGAAAGCGGCGGGTCTGAAACGGCTCAATGTCAGTCTGGACTCTCTTGATGCGGATAAATTCAGACGTATCACCCGTATTGGTGATCTCAATAAAGTGCTTGAAGGCATAGACGCCGCACGCGAGGCTGGTTTTGAGCGGATCAAGCTCAATGCCGTAGTCATGCGGGGGCGTAATGATGATGAAGTGCTGGATCTGGTGGAGCTGGCGCGTGAGCGTGGGCTGGATATCAGCTTTATCGAAGAGATGCCACTGGGGCACATCTCGGACCACACCCGTGACGAAACCTACTGCTCCAGTGATGATGTGCGTGACATCATTGAAACCCGATACTCACTGTCTCCCACCTCAACTCAGACTGCTGGCCCTTCGCGTTATTATGCGATGGCCGACAGCGACAGTCAGATAGGCTTTATTTCACCTCACAGTCATAACTTCTGTGGTGACTGTAATCGGGTGCGTGTCACAGTCGAGGGCAGGCTGTTGCTCTGCCTCGGTAATGAGCATTCGGTTGATCTGAAAGAGGTCCTGAGGCAGTATCCAAAGGACAATGAGCCTCTTCGCCAGACCATCATTGATGCGATGGATCTGAAACCCGAGAAGCACCACTTCACCACCGATGGTGATGTGCAGATCGTACGCTTCATGAATACAACGGGTGGATAATCCACTTGTAGTCATACTATGATGGTGAACAGCCCTCGATCAGCCAGGAAGGGTGTTTCTTCATAACCAGGTATGGGTGTTCTGCAATATCATGAAACTGTTTTTACCCTCTGTTTCAATCCGCTGGTCTCTTCACCTGACCTTGCTGGTGTTATTGTGCCTTAGCCTGCCGATCGGCTTTGCCCAGACCGATCCTGTTCGCCAGTTCGAACCGGATGCCCGTGAGCTGTTACAGCAAAAAGTGACAGAACTGACGATAAAACACCAGGAGTTGACGGAGCGCCTGCAAGAGGTGCGATCTCAGCAGCAGCGACTGAGTACCAGTGAAGAAACCCTCAATGAATACCTTGCAGCCTTGCAGGGCAGCTTCCTGATCTACCGAGTGCTGCAGGAACAGCGTCTCGGGCTGCCTCAGCCGATCAGGGATCCTGAGTTATCTGATTTTATTGCTGGCCTGCGCCTGCAGCAATTTGAAGTAGCGCAGCAGCGGCGTACCAATCGTGAATCCCGCACACGTGACCCTGCCGAACTGCTGCAGTTGCAGGAGATCATCGACCGGATACTGAGCACCTCTGTTGTGTTGCAGCAGGAGCAGCGAGATCTGATCAGCTCCAGTGAACGCATACGCATGCGACTGGATGAAAGCCTGTTCTGGATTCCCAGTAATCGGCCATTGAATCTGAACTGGTTTCTCTTACTTCCCAAGAACGCTGCCATACAGATCAAGGAGTTGGTAACACAGATCAGTGTCCGGCCTGACTTGAAGCATCCCCTGGAGCAGGTGGCTGGCGCCACGATGTTATTGTTGTTGGCATTTTTCTGCTGGTTCGGGCGGGAGCGATTACGTTACCGTATCTCAGAGATAAATCAGCTGTTCAGGAACTATACCCAGCAACGCTATTACAGCTTTATTGCCATAGCAGAGGCAGTCCCGTTGCCACCTCCAAACCCCTGGTTGACCCCGCAGGCGCTTCTGGCCGTTGCTGCCCGCGTGTTGCCGGGGCCACTGTTGCTCAGTGCTGCAGGGGTGTTGATGTTTCAGTCGGCAGATTCGGGTGTGCCGGGGCTTGGCCAGGGCTTGATCGCCATAGCCTTGAGCTGGTTTGTGGTGCGCTTTATGGGCCAGATAGTGGGAGACAGTCGCATTGCAGAACATCACTTTGGCTGGTCTGATCAGCAAAGGCGAGAGCTGCTCTGGTTTCTGAAGAAGTTGATCTGGGTTTTGTTGCCCACCAGCTTTGTTCTGGCACTTGCAGAACAGCAGACACTGGCACTGAACCGGGATGTGATCGGCATGCTGGTGTTGATCGTCAGTTTTACGACCATATCCTGGTTGTTCTTTCGTCTGCTCCGGCGCCTGCCTCTGATCTACAACTCACAAGGTATCCACTGGCTGGTTATGATTGTGCTGGTGCTGTTGCCGCTGGCGCTGGTAGTGATGACAATGATGGGCTACTACTACACCAGTCTTAAGCTGACAGGGCGCGTACTCGCAACCTTCTATCTGTTGACTGGATGGGTGATTGCCGAGGCAGTGATCATGCGAGGAATAGAGCTGGGCACGGAGCGGCTACGCCACCAGCGCATGATGAAGGAACGTGAGCTGGCCCAGAAGCAAGCTGCTGCCAGTGACGGGGAAAGTAACAGTGATCCTGACCTTGAAGCGTTGCCACAGTTGGATATTGACCAGATCCGCAATCAGACCTTGCGTCTGGGACGGTTTGCGCTGCTGCTGGCATTCGGTGTAGCGACTTATGCTGTCTGGTACGATCTGTTGAGTACGTTCCATTATCTTGATCATCTAGTCCTCTGGGAATATGGCAGTGGCGACTCACCTTTACCGATCAGCCTGAGTGATTTCCTGACCTTTCTGTTCATTATAGGTTTTACCATTTTTCTGGCCGGTAACCTGCCAGGCTTGCTCGAAATGCTGGTTCTGTCACGGCTGAATCTGCAACAGGGCAGTGCCTATGCCATTACAACGCTGATGAACTACACCATCACTGCGATCGGTCTGGTGTTTGCGCTCTCTTCGCTGGGTGTCAGCTGGGATAAGTTGCAATGGCTGGTGGCGGCACTCAGTGTGGGATTGGGCTTTGGTCTGCAGGAGATATTCGCCAATTTCGTATCTGGTCTGATTATTCTATTTGAGCGTCCGATCAGAATCGGTGATGTGGTTACACTGGATAATGTGTCAGGTCGTGTGCGGCAGATACGTATACGAGCAACGACCATCACTGATTTTGACCGCAAGGATATTATTGTTCCGAACAAGACATTTGTCACTGGGCAATTGATCAACTGGTCATTGACCGATACGGTGACGCGGGTAGTGGTCAAGGTCGGTGTCGCCTACGGATCTGACCTTGAACGTACACGCGAGATACTGCTTGAAGCGGCGCGGATCAATGATCGCGTGTTGAGTGACCCAGAGCCTCAGGTGCTGTTTCTGAGCTTCGGTGACAGCACATTGGATCATGAACTGCGTATCCATGTGAAGGAGCTATATGATCGCAATCCAGCGATTGATGAGATCAATCGACATATCGATCGTGAGTTTAAAAAATCCGGCATCGAGATCTCCTTCAAGCAGCTGGATATCCATCTGCGAAACTCCGAAGGGCTTGAAAAGCTGGTGACACAGCAAGCCAGGCCTCTAGCCCCTGATGCGGGCGTCAAGCAGGCGCCTGTTAAGGGAAGTGGGGATGTAGAGTGAGCTAATATGTCTGGCTTGATGCTCATGCAAAGATATGAATTGATGAGATATAAATACAAAAAGGGCCAATAGGCCCTTTTTGTTTGGAGCTGAGTGCTTGGTTCTGAATGCTGAACCGAATATTTGGAGCAAGTATTTTTTTGACGTACGGGCTATTTCCTGAACTGCTGCAGCGCAGCAATACGATCATCCAATGGAGGGTGAGTCGCGATCAGCTTCATGAAGCCCTGTTTGATACCACTGTTGATACCAAAAGCAGTCAACTGATCCGGCATCTGATCTGGCATGCCAGCTTCGGCTTTGAGGCGTTGCAGAGCACCGATCATGGCGGCAGGGCTGGCCAGAAGTGCACCGGCTTCATCGGCGCGATACTCACGCCTGCGTGAGAACCAGGCGACGATGGTCGAGGCTGCAATGCCGAAGATGATCTCGAACACGAAGACCGTGATGTAGTAGCTGAAACCACGGCCACCACCCTCGCCACGGCGCAGGAAGCTGTCCACTGCATAGGCGGCAATACGGGCAAAGAACATGACAAAGGTGTTCACTACGCCCTGAATCAGAGCCAGAGTAACCATATCACCATTGGCTACATGGCCGATCTCATGCGCCAGAACGGCCTTGACCTCCTCAGGGCGAAAACGTTGCAGCAGGCCGGAGCTGACCGCAACCAGTGCGTCATTCCTGTTCCAGCCAGTGGCAAATGCGTTGGACTGCTGGGATGGGAAAATACCCACCTCAGGCATCTTGATACCGGCTTTCTGTGACAGCTCGGCGACTGTATCGAGCAGCCAGCGCTCATCGGCATTCCGTGGCTTCTCGATGATCTGGGTTTTGGTTGCCATTTTTGCCATTTTTTTGGACAACAGCAGAGAGATCAACGAGCCGGCAAAGCCGAATACGGCGCAGAAAATCAATAAAGAGCCCAGATTCAGACCAGTACCAGCCAAGTAGTTCTCTACACCCAGTATTCTGAGGGTTATACTGGCGACCAGAATAACAGCCAGGTTTGTGGCAAGAAAAAGCAGTATTCTCATGATTGTCGATTCTTTCCAGTTAAGTGAGAGTTGTTGATTAGATGAGGGTAATGTTGTTTGGTTTCAAGGGGAAGAAGAATGTTTTGGAGCGCTGAGTGAATCTGGTTTTCATGGATCTGGAGGCGAGTGGGTTGGGCGAGGCTTCTTATCCGATCGAGGCTGCATGGGTCGCGGCAGACGGTGAGCGACAGGATAGTTTTCTGATCAATCCGAAAAGTGTCGCGGGCTGGCGTTACTGGGATGAGCATGCTGAAGAGGTGCATGGTATTGATCATAATGATCTGGTGCGAGATGGGATCAGTGCTCAGGCAGCCTGTAAACGTCTTAATCAGCATCTTCAGGGGTGTATTGTTGTTACGGATGCGCCGAGTTATGACCGCTTCTGGCTGGACAGGTTGTATGAAGCCTGTCGATGCGAGCCATCCTTTCGGGTTGAAGGTCTGGATGCTATCCTGAATGCCTCTCAGATAGCGCAATTTGCACAAGAGGCTGAAGGAGCAATGCGACGCCACCGTGCGCTTGCGGACGCTGAGGACCTGTACCGGCTGGCGATGAAAATACTCAGATCAGACACCTGATCGGGTGTCTGATCTAGGAGGTGGCTTAGAGGTTCGCCACCTGAGTTTCGATCACGCCACGCAGTTCCTCATAAGCTCCAATATTTTGGGGCTTGAAGAACAGTTTGTAGTACTGGCGCTCAGCCATGCGTCCTTGTTTGCCATTCTTGTTTTCGGTGTAGAAGGCATACATGTAGCTCATCTGCAGATGGACAACGCTGGTATGCTCTTCAAGAATGACCTGATGACCATCCAGATCCAGACGGGTCTTTTCCTCCTTCAGAGTGTAGAAAGACGCCTCAGCCACCAGATCCAGGTTGATCAGAAAGTTAGATGTAACTGGAACGATATGGCGCTTATCGATCCCGTTGTGTTCCATTAAGATACCGCAGTTCTTCTTGATTTTAATAAACATCTTCAATCCGTTCCCAGTAATGTTGTTACACAGATTCAGTGTAGGCTACAACGATGTCACTTGCCTTACAACGATGATTTAAAAGCGATAAGCAATTACTGTTCATAGCTTTTCAGGAAAGTTGCAATCCTTTCGATCGCCTCGGTCAACAGATCGGTAGAGGGCAGGGTTACCAGCCTGAAATGCTGCATATCGTCCAGATTGAATCCGCTGCCCTGAACGATCAGCACTTTCTGCTGCTGCAGCAGATCCAGCGCCATCTTCTCATCGTTCTTGATGGGATAGATCTCCGGATCCAGCTTCGGGAAAAGGTAGAGCGCTCCCTGAGGCTTCACGCAACTGACACCGGGTATCTCATTGAGCATCTGCCAGGCCAGCTCACGTTGATCATAAAGGCGCCCACCCGGAACGATCAGCTCGTTGATGCTCTGATAGCCACCCAGTGCTGTCTGTATGGCATGCTGCGCCGGGACGTTGGCGCACAGGCGCATGTTCGCCAGCATATCCAGCCCTTCGACATAATCACGCGCCTTATGCTTGGGGCCACTGACGATCAGCCAGCCGGAACGAAAGCCTGCTGCGCGATAGGATTTGGACAGGCCATTGAAGGTGATGCACAGTACATCATCCGCCAGCGCTGCCAGCGATGTGTGTTCAGCCTCGTCATATATGATCTTGTCATAGATCTCATCAGCAAAGACGATCAACTGATGCTCGCGCGCCAGATCGATGATCTGTTGCAGCAGCTCAACCGGGTAAACAGCGCCTGTGGGATTATTCGGGTTGATCACGACTATTCCGCGCGTGCGCTCCGTGATCTTGCTGCGAATATCCTCAATATCGGGGAACCAGCCGGCCTGCTCGTCACAGACATAGTGCACCGGATTGCCCCCAGCCAGGCTGACAGCCGCTGTCCACAAGGGGTAGTCGGGGGAGGGGATCAGCATCTCGTCATTGTCGTTGAGCAGGCCCTGCATCGACATCACGATCAGTTCAGACACGCCATTGCCGATATAGATATCCTCCAGCGCGACGTTGCGGATCGATTTGCGCTGACACTCCTGCATCACCGCCTTGCGGGCCGAGAACAGCCCTTTTGAATCGCAGTAGCCTTGTGACTCCGGCAGGTTATGAATCACATCCTGAATGATCTCTTCCGGGGCGTTGAAGCCCCAGGGCGCCGGGTTACCGATGTTGAGCTTGAGGATTCGGTGGCCCTCCTCTTCCAGCCGTCTGGCTTCCTGAAGGACCGGGCCACGAATGTCATAGCAGACATTGATCAGTTTGTTCGATTTGCGGATGACAGACATGGTTCTGTTCCTGAGCTCCAGGTGGTCGATAACGGCGTATAGAGCTGCAGATCGGCCGAGTGCCGAACTTGCAGTGTAAAAGGGCGTTATAATACGCTCTGCGCCGAAGGGAATTCAATTGTTGCAACGCTTAATAGATCAGGTGAATGAAATGGACAAGAAAACAACTCGGACTGATGAGGAATGGCAGGCCATACTCAGCCCTGAGCAATATCAGATCTGTCGGCAGAAAGGGACGGAAAGGCCCTTTACCGGCAAGTATTATCATCATGATGAGGCTGGCATATACACCTGTGCCTGTTGTGGCAGTGAGTTGTTTGCTGCGGATCACAAATATGAATCAGGCAGCGGCTGGCCCAGCTTCTGGCAGGCGATTGACGAGGGGCGTATCACGCGCCATGTTGATCACTCCCACGGCATGACTCGTGTTGAGATCACCTGTGCAGCCTGTGATGGGCATCTGGGCCATCTGTTTGATGATGGCCCGGCACCGACGGGTCAGCGCTACTGCGTTAACTCGGCCTCATTGGATTTCAAACCTCACTAAGGTCTGGCCCGTGCCAGCAAGAAGTCTGACAGGCGCGGGTCGTTAAATGCATTGCTCATCACCTCGCCCACCAGGTTATTGACGAACTGTTCGCTCTTGGCTTCATCAGGCGTGCGCACCACCTCTTCGGTGTGAGTCGCTTCGAAACTGCCTTCGTACTGATAAACGCCATCAATCACCTGGATTCTCAGGCGCAAAGTGCCGACCAGTTCACGGCGTATGCCATCACTTCTCAGGTGATAGAAAATATCATCCACGATCAGTGTCATCCGGGTGCGGGCGTCTGCAACCGGTGCTGGCACGCGCATGCGGGTCAAGGCCTCGATAGCTGCCTGACGGATCTGCTCAGGTGCCTGATGTGAAAGCGATACGGTTGTCATGTTGCCTGTCCGATCGCTGATGGTGCCTATCTGCAGAGTCTCGCTGCGATTGGCGACATGTACTGATACCGGCGGTGCTTCCGATAGGCGTGGGACGGCTGAAATGGGTGGCTGCAGTTCGATTCTCTGTGGTGGTATTCCGCTGCAGGCGGTCAAAGTCATGGCAAGCAGCAGTATTAGTAAAGAGATCAGCTTTGTACGCATCAGATTACTCCTGATAATCAGCAGGCAGAGGGGTAAGTGTGTCGATAAACTCAGCCAGAGATGAAGCCAGTTGACGTATAGGTGGCTTGCCGGGTGTTTCCACCCATACCGTGCCATCACTGTTATTAATGGTCATGATGTATTCACCATCTGGTAAAGAACAGGCAAAAAACAGCGTTAAGGGTTGTTTCTGCTTCTGCTTGGCCAGGGCATGGCCGATCAGGTTACTGCGCAGTCGTTCCATATCTTCCGGATTCCATGCCTGCAGCAGAGACAGTTCGCCTTCGTCTGTGCGGGCGGGTAGCGGGTCCGACCAGTAGCGGCTGTAAAAGGCGATAAGATCCGGGTGGATGGTTGTTTCCAATGCCTGCTCAAGCCGTTCGAACATATCAGTGGTTGGCGTTTGACGTACGGGCCTCCATCTGACCGACTCACCGGTTTTTACCTCGGCCATATGGCAGGGGCTGGGCCACTTCGGGTCATAATCTATCTCGGGCCAGCCAGCGGTCTGGCTGAGTTCTTCGAGTCGTGTGATAAATCGATCCAGCGACTCAGTTGTGCGCTGGGCTGATGCTACACTCATGGCGATTGATGATCCTCTATATGAAACTTTAATCAGTCAGCATGATACGTCAGCCTGACCCTTTAACTCCAGATAGAGTGGTTCAGTTAAATAAAGTTGCGAGAGGGGCTGTAAAAGCCGGAAATGATCCGTTATTATTGCGCGCCTCATCTGATCGAGAAACGCGAGAGGGTGATGGTGCGAAGCAGGCATCTGAAAAAAAATTACCATAAAGGTTTGACTTTTCAGGTGAACTCATTAAAATTCGCACCTCGTTAACGGATGCAAGCCAAGCAGACGGCGACGAAATGACAAGTTGGAGTGGTAGTTCAGTTGGTTAGAATACCTGCCTGTCACGCAGGGGGTCGCGGGTTCGAGTCCCGTCCATTCCGCCACTTGTAATTGAAAGCGATCTGGAAAAAAATTCAGATCAGGCAGCTGAAAACCTCTGGTCAAGGCTGTATAATGGCACGCGTTACGGGCGAATAGCTCAGTTGGGAGAGCGTCTGCCTTACAAGCAGAGGGTCGGGGGTTCGAACCCCTCTTCGCCCACCATAACGCACAGTGACATGTTGTAAGCAGTATGTAGTTCGGAGTGGTAGTTCAGTTGGTTAGAATACCTGCCTGTCACGCAGGGGGTCGCGGGTTCGAGTCCCGTCCATTCCGCCACTTAGCAGTTTGTCTGTATAAGTGGATGAACAAGTGAAAGAATAAAGCAGACAGTCATGCTGTTTGTGCCGAGTCGGCAAGTGGGCGAATAGCTCAGTTGGGAGAGCGTCTGCCTTACAAGCAGAGGGTCGGGGGTTCGAACCCCTCTTCGCCCACCACTTGCATGATTCAAAGTGTTATCCGGAGCGGTAGTTCAGTTGGTTAGAATACCTGCCTGTCACGCAGGGGGTCGCGGGTTCGAGTCCCGTCCGTTCCGCCATCAATTCAGTCCTTAATTGTTATATCAATAATCAATCAGCTGGTTATAATATTTACTGTGTAATTGGCTACCTGATTAGCCGGTCTGTCATTAGTCACTCCTGGATTCCTCCTCATCCTGTTTTCTTCTTTTTTCAGAATTATTCTCGTACACAATTTTCACAGTCTCTCTTCCAGGCTCTATGCTAACCATATCTTTTGTCACTGATTGCACTTCAGTATTTGGACAAAATAGCACTCTCGCGCAGTGCTAAAATTCATTCGCTAATCTTTATATAAATAAAAATGATTATCATCATTGATAGTGTGATTGTCTTGATTTAGACTACGGAACCTATTCAAACGCTTGCTGTAACGTCCTGTGCAGCGAGGATACGAGAGGAGTCCGCTGTGAATAACACCCCTATGCGCGCACTTGCGGTCGCAATTTCTGCTGCAATCCCGATGGCATATGCTGATCAGGATGTCCGCCTGGACAGTCTGGTAGTCAGTGCCTCGGGTTTTGAGCAGAAGATTACGGATGCGCCAGCGAGTATTTCCGTTATATCTCAGGAAGAGATTGCATCAAAACCCTACATGACACTGCTGGATGCAGTCAGAGATATAGAGGGGGTGGATATCGGTGAAACAACTGATAAAACCGGCCAGGGCACCATCAGTATTCGTGGTATGGGCGCAGACTATACGCTGATTCTGATTGACGGGCGCAGGCAGAACAATGTCGGTGACCTTTATCCTAACGCGTTTGGCGGTAATCAGTTCAACCATATACCGCCACTGGATACGATTGAGCGTATTGAGGTGATTCGTGGCCCGATGGCGACACTTTATGGGGCTGATGCCATCGGTGGTGTGATCAATATCATCACTAAACGCATTACGGATGAATGGTCTGGCTCGCTGACGCACAGTCAGACACTGGAAGAAAACTCCGATTTCGGAAACGACAGAACCACTGATTTCAGTGTCACCGGCCCCTTGATTCCCGGTGTTCTGGGCCTTGGCGTTCGTGGTAGCTACTATGAGCGCGATGCGTCCAGCCCGACCTACGCGTCTGTCACTGATCCGTCCGGTGTTGTACATGATCGTTCATTGGGTTTCGGCAGCGGTGGCAGAACCGTGGATAACGACAACTGGAACGGCGGTATTCGTCTGAGCTATCGGCCGCATGAGAACCACGATCTTGTTTTTGATGCCGAAACATCACGCCAGACCTATGAAAACGGCGACAGTCAGCTGGGCACCGTGGATGATTTCGGTACATTGTGGCGCGCCTCCAATGCCGGCATTGTTCAACCGCGCGTAGGTTACTTCGCTGATCAGAAGTTTAACCGTGATCAATGGTCGTTGACCCATCATGGTGACTGGGGTCGCTTGAACAGCCAGATAGGTTTCTCTCATGTCAAAACCAACAATCAGGGGCGATCACTTCCGCTGACGGTGGAAGAGCGTGGTGAAATTCAGGCGATCTGGGATTCTGCTTGTGTGGGTGCCGGTGCATCGGCAGGTTGCTCACCGGCTCAGATGGGTACCAATAACAATCATGATGAGGCCCGCAAACTGGCCCTGATTGAAGGGCTGCTATCACCGGAAGAGATGGAGCGGCTACGAGGATTTCTGCCGCGTCAGCAGCGTATCATGGAAACCCGACAGAATACCCTGGATGCCAAATTCGATATGGCGCTGGACAACCACTGGTTGATCTTTGGTGGCCAGTACATTGATGCCGAGATGGAGGATGGCGTGTTTGGCATGTACGGAGATGGTTTCCGCTCGGGGACGGTACAGCCGCATCGCCAGTGGGCGCTGTTCATTGAAGATAACTGGGAGGTGGTGCCGGACGTCACCCTGACGGGCGGCTTGCGCTATGATCATCATAACATCTTCGGTGGGCAGGTCAGCCCGCGTATCTACAGTGTCTGGAATATGACCCCGGACTGGACGCTGAAAGGCGGGATCAGTACAGGCTATAAAACTCCGAAAACCAGTGATCTTTTCCCCGGTATCACCGGTTTTACTGCACAGGGTGTGAATCCTACGGTCGGCACGCCCGATCTCAAGCCTGAAACCAGTGTCAATGGCGAGGTTGCTATCTACTACACGCATCCGGCAGGGCACAACTTCAACGCCACTGTGTTTGCCAACCGCTTTGAGGACAAGATCGCCAACGGTGACAATGTTCCCAACTGTGAAAGGGCGTCTGCTGGTGAACGCTGTGTTGATATAGGTGCCGGCTGGGCAGATCTCGGCTATACCACCTTCCGCCAACGTTACAACATTGATAGGGCCGATATCCACGGGATTGAACTGGCAGGACGCTATCAACTGACACCATCACTGGCGTTGCGTGGTAACTACACCTATACCGATTCCGAACAGAAGAGTGGTCTGCAGGCGGGTCAGCCTTTGACCGAAACAGCTAAACATATGCTGAACACAACGCTGGACTGGCGGGTGAATCAGGATCTGAACCTCTATCTGAGTATGGAAGCACGCTCACGTCGCTATCGTGGCTGGGATTCAGATACGGATCAGGCACTTCATTATAAAGACTTCCAGGTGCTGAATCTGGGTGGTTCCTATCAGATCAGCAAGAATCTGACATTCAGAGCGCGCGTCAATAATCTGCTGGATCGTGATTTCACCAGCTATCAGACCAGCTTTACCCGGAATGATGATGGCACCTACACGGCCAATTACCGCGATGATTACAACATCAAGGCCAAGTCCCGCAACCTCTGGTTGAGCTTGAACCTCTCATTCTGAGTGGTGGTATTTATCTGTTATCCGTTTCAAGGGGGCTCCTCACGAGCCCTCTGGCTTGTTAACGAAACTTAACAAAATATAAATTCAAATACATATATAAATCATTATCATTATGTTTATTAAAGTGTGCTTTGAACGCGTCTGAGTAAAACAGAAATTCAGGGCTTTTGACCAGTTCTTATCAGGAGTGAAACAACTATGAAGCGACGGATAGCAGTGCCTGGAGTGGCCGTTCTGGGGATGGCCCTGATGGGTATGGGGATTATGAAAAGCCCTCCGGTGCAAGCCCAGCCTGTAGAGATAGCAGTAACCATTCCCGAGATCCCAAACAACGCCTATCGGCCCTATGTGTCTGTCTGGATTGAGGATGCAAACGATGATGTGGTGACCACGCTGGCCGTCTGGAGTAAAGAGCCGGACTGGCTTAAGGATATGCGTCGCTGGTGGCGTAAGGCTGGTCGATATGATCAGGGTGACCTTGATTCGGTGTCTGGTGCAACTCGCAAACCTGGGCGTTACAACCTGTCCTGGGACGGTATGGATACTTCGGGTAATGCGGTTGCACCCGGCACTTATGTCGTGAATGTTGAGGCAGCAAGAGAGCATGGTGGTCGAAGCCTGGTCAGGCAGGAGATCACACTGGGTGATAAAGAGCAGCATCTGATCACAGAGCCTCAGGAAGAGCTGGGTGAGATTGAAATTTCAGTAAAAAGCAAATCAGGAGAGTAAAGATGAAAAAAGGGATGATGTTGATGGGTGCCGCAGTGTTGGCTGGTGGTTTTATGGTATCGACTGCAAGCGCACACCCTCTGTGGATGCTGCCGAGTGAGTTCAATCTTTCCACTGAAGAGTCTTTCTGGATTACGGTGGACGCAACGGCTTCACATGGTGTGTTCAGTTTCGACAAACCGATAGGTCTGGATAACGTCAGCATCTACGGGCCGGAAAATGATCGGCGCCGTATCGGACCCTACTATAAAGGTCAGCGCCGCAGTGTGTTTGATCTGGAAATAGCCGAGCAGGGCACCTACAAGGTCGAACTGAAAACACCGGTTCGTTATATGACCAGCTATGTGGTGGGTGAGCGTGATACGCGCCGTCGGATGATGGCTACCAAGATTGAAGCAGCCTCTCAGATCCCTGACGATGCGCGCGAAGTAACGACTACCATGGCGCAGAATATCAGTGTTTTTTATGTGACTCAGGGGGCGCCGAGCACGGCCGTTCTGGAACCCACCGGTGAAGGGTTCGAACTGCATGCACTGACACATCCCAGTGATGTGGTCGTTGGTGAAGCAGCACAGTTCCGCTTCACTTATAACGGCGAACCCATCTCTGAGATGGACGTTGAGGTAGTCCCTTTCGGAACACCATATCGCGACTCCCGCCTGCAGACTGATCTGGTCAGCGATGCTGATGGTACGGTTTCCTATACGCCAGCTCTGGCAGGTCCTCATCTGCTCAGCGCCAACCTGCGTCTTGCTCAGGAGAGTGTACTGGCTGATCAGGTGGGTGTGAATTTCCTGCTGAGTTTTGAAGCGCTGTCTCAGTAAGGCTGATCATGAGGAGCGAATCATGAGCTTACGTTATTCTGCAATCGCAATCTTCCTGCTGATGGCACCGCTGGCACAGGCTCACTACCCGGTCATGGATTGTGAGCGTGACGGGGATCTGATCGAGTGTCGTGTCGGCTTCAGCGATGGCACGCTGGCCATCGGTTCAGAGGTGGTGATGTATGCCTATGATGAGAGTGTTATGGCACGTGCTGATTCTGACAGGCACTCAAGAGTCCTGTTCGACTGGAGTGACGAAAAATTCTACATCCAGTTTGATGCCGGTCATGAAGATCCTGCGGAGTTCGATTATGTCGAGTTCTGACTTAAGTTCTGGCTTAAGTTCTGGCTTAAGTTCTGACTTGAGTTCAAGGGCTGATCAATCACCCCGATTTTCAGGGAGCAGGATGTCGTTTCAGGACGATCAGACTGTGCAGACCCTGTTGGTGAAGCCGGACAATGGGCGCAGAGAAACGCTTTGGGTGACCCTGGTCGTGATCCTCATTCTGCTGGCCGGAGCGCTGGGTATCATGTTCAGGCAGGCAGGTGCAGCACCAGCAGACCCATACGAGTCGTTGAATGGTGCTCAGCGTCAGTTGCTGACCGAACTCATGATCGCCAGTGATGAGATCCGATTCATGACACCCTCCGGTGCGCCCTTGCCTGAACTAGACGAGCTTCAAGCGCTGGGTGTTTCTCCTTTCTCCCAAACTGATGAGGCTACCTATCGCTGGAGTCAGGTGGAGCCAGGTTGCTTTCAGGCACAGGGCGGGAGTGAGCAGGGTGCCTTTCTGCTCCGCTTAGGGGCTGGTGGTGGCGTTCTGTATCACCCAGGACAGGCGCCGCTTCTGGCAGATTGTCATGGCCAGCATCACTGGACACTTTTAATGGAGTTGCAATGAACAGATGGGTGTTTGCTTTACTGGCTGGAGTGCTGCTGTTTTCCGGGCAGTTGCATGCGCGGCCACTGGTGGTGGGGATCACTCTGCATCCCTATTTCAGCTATGTCAGTCATATCGTCGGTGACAGGGCAAGGGTGTTGCCGTTGATCGAAAGCGGCTTCAACCCTCACAGTTATGAGCTGCAACCGGCAGATCTGCAACGCTTGCTGGAGATGGATGCGCTGGTACTCAATGGTATCGGACATGATGAGTTTGCTGTCAATCCACTGGAAAATCTGGAGCTGCCTGAGCTGACGCTGATTCACGCCAACCGCGATCTGCCGTTGTTGTCATCGGGATCGGGTAACAGCAATTACAATCCACATACCTTTGTGTCGATTGATGCTGCCATTCGTCAGGTCTACACGATTGCACGCGAGCTGGGACAGCTTGATCCAGACAATGCCGACTATTTTCAGGCCAATGCGCTTGCCTATGGGCGTGAGCTGAGGCAGATGAAAAACCGCTACCGCCAGCAGGTCGTGGATCTGGATCTGTCGGGTATCCGCATCGCCAGTACGCATAATGCCTATGGCTATCTGCTGCAGGAGTTTGGAATTGGTGTCGACACCGTGATTGAACCGGCGCATGGTGTTGAACCAAATGCAAAGCAGCTTCAGGGCACTATCGATCGTATCAGAGACGCCAATATCCGTATCCTGTTCACAGAGTTGGATATGGAGAATCGCTATATCGATGTGATTGAAGATGCAACGGGGGTGCGGATCTATCATTTTTCGCACATGACCCATGGCGCGTATGATGCTGAATTGGTAATGCGTGAAATGGAGCATAATCTGAAAACGCTGGTGATGGCTCTCAGCCAGGCAGTGGTGCGCTCCTGATGGGGCCTCAGATACAGCTTGAGTCCATGTCGTTGACACTCGGGCGGGTAGAGATCCTGAAACCAGTCACCGCGCTTTTTCAACCGAGGCAACTGCACGCTATTGTCGGGCCCAATGGTGCCGGTAAAACTTCCTTGATGCGATGTGTACTGGGCTTGATGCCACATAAGGGGGAGATCCGCTGTGTGTGGCCGGGTAAGGCAACCCCTGTGGCCTATGTACCGCAGCAGACCGCTTTCGAGCCAGCCCTGCCGGTAACAGTTGAGGAGTTTATGCTCACTACGCTGACGCGTTTGCCTGTGCAACTGCTCAGACGGACAAGAGCCAGGATGCGTGTCATCGAGCTGCTGCGCAGGGTGGGTCTTGAGCATAAAGGGCATCTACAGCTGGGCTCTCTGTCAGGCGGGGAGCGACAGAGGCTGATGTTTGCCCAGGCACTTGAGCGTGACAGTCTGTTCTGGTGTCTTGATGAGCCGATGACAGGATTGGATACCGATGCTCAGGCGCTGATCAATCAGGAGATCAGCCTTTTGCGGCGACAGGGTGCCACACTGCTGGTGATTCATCATGATACAGATTGGGTACGTCGCTACGCTGATCAGGTCTGGCTGATTGATGGCGGTCTGAAGCGGGCAGGCTCAGCAGATGCCGTTCTGCAGCTAAATCTGACTCCTCTCAGAGATGAGATGGAGGCCTATGCCTGATGGACTCACTCAGACAAACCGCACTCATGCTGCAGGAGCTTGGTTGGCTGCCCGCCATGTTTCAGTATGCCTTTCTGACCAATGCGCTGGTAGCGGCCTGTATGATCGGCCCGCTTTTGGGGGCATTGGGACCGTTAGTCGTGGTCAAGCGACTAGCCTTTTTTTCGGAAGCGGTCGGGCATGCAGCACTGACCGGCGTCGCGATCGGTATACTGCTGGGTGAGCCTGCGACCGAACCACTGGTATCACTTTTCTGTTTCTGTACCCTGTTTGCACTGCTGCTGCACTGGATCAAAAGCCGTACCAGCATCCCTTATGATGCGTTGGTTGGGGTGTTCCTCTCTTTTTCCATCGCACTGGGAGCCGCGCTGATTCTGTATGTCGCGAAAAAAGTGAACGTGCATATTCTGGAGAATGTCCTGTTCGGCTCCATTCTTACCGTCAAGGATCGAGATCTGCTGGTATTGGCCAGTATCTGTGCGGCTGCCGTGTTACTCATCATTCGTGGCAGTAATCAGGCACTGCTTGCCAGTCTGCTGCCTGAGCTGGCCAGAACCCGCGGTATCAACCTCCGGCTTTATGACTATCTGTTCATTCTGATGATTGCTCTGGTCACGGTGGCATCCGTCAAGGTGGTGGGCGCCATTCTGGTTGGGGCGCTATTGTTGATTCCTGCCACGTCGGCACGTCTGATCAGTCGCACCGGGCGCGAGTTCTTCTGGCTTTCAGTGCTGTTTTCTACAGTCAGCTGTCTGCTGGGTGTGCTGTTACCCATGGCGGGTGCCATGCCTGTACCGTCTGGAGCGGCCATAGTCATCATCGCCTCAGGTGGGTTTGTTCTTGCCCTTATTATTCGTACCTGGAGATCCTTTGCATGAAATCTTTGATAACAGGCTGCCTGCTGCTGTGTTTATCTGCCTTGGCTGTTGCAGATCAGTCGCCACGTATCGGCAGTGGTGTGCCGGTGCTCAACTCAATGCTGCTGTCACTGTTGCAGGATACTGATATAGAGGTTGTGTATGTCGTGCCGGAGCGCTTACCGATCAACCGGATTCCAGCCTGGCTGAATCGGGCTGAATCTGGTGAGGTCGAAGCACTGGATGCGTTGTTGACGATTGAGTCGGTCTGGCCACAATTGAAACTTTATCCCTTGCTGCGTCAGGCGTCGATCCGCGTAGTCCCGATCGACGTGGCGCATGAACTGGCGCCCGGCGGTTCGCGTGTGATTCTGATGCAGGGGCGAGAAGATTCGGACCTTTTCTGGATGGATCTGAATAACCTCAGCCAGATGGTGAATGTAGGGGCCAGAGATATTATCAGGCTATGGCCTGATCAGGCGACCAGGATTGAACGTAACCGTCTGGCACTGCAGCGTTCAGTCCAGCAGTCCCAGGTGGCGTTGGACGAACTGTTGATGCGGCATGATATCTCATCAGTGGGCGTGTCGGATGAGCGGCTCTATCCACTGGCACATGCACTGGGACTGCCACTCATGCAGGCAGAGGATGCAGATCTATTACTGAGTCTGTCGGATGTTTCTGGGCCGATTGTTTCAGGGCTCATTGCTTCAGAGCAAGTTCAGTCCCAGTGGGTTATCAATGCCATGATACAATTTCAGTCGGTGACGCTGGAAAAATGGCTTGCTGAGCAACTAATTGCATTGGAAAACAGTCTTACAGGGAATGAACGCTCCTAGTCATGGATGCAGGCAGGTTAAATAAGCAGGGATTGCTGACTATCGTTAGTTTGAGCTTTTGTTAGTTTGAGTTTTCAGCGCCTTATTTAACAGGCTGTTAAAGACCTGTCTGTTAAAGAACAATAGGAGTCTACGTCAGAATGTCGTCCAAAGATGTACGCCACAAAAAGCGTTTTGCCGGCAAAGCCCTGGTGGTCATTCTTCTGCTGTTGGTATCGGGTGCGGCAGGTGGTTATTACTACCTGACCTCGACCAAAGATACCGCGACAAGCTATACACTCTTGTCACTGGAGAGAAATGATCTGGAAGAGCTGGTCACGGCCACCGGACGTTTACAACCCCGAAACTATGTGGATGTCGGTGCTCAGGTTTCCGGCCAGTTGATGCAGCTCCATGTTGAGGTCGGGGAGGTGGTTAAAGAGGGCGATCTGCTGGCAGAGATAGACTCCACTGTTTATCTGGCCACAGTCGATTCAACGCGTGCGCAACTGCGAGCGCAGCGGGCGCAATTGGAAGACCGTAAAGCGCAACTGACACTGGCTGAGTTTCAGTATCGCAGGCAGCGCAATCTGCTGGCCGAGAATGCAACAACAGAGGAAGCCTATCAGTCGGCTGAGGCCGGGCTGCGTTCCGCAAAAGCACAGATCACGGCACTTGAAGCTCAGATAGAGCAGGCAGAGTCGACCTTGCGCGCAGAGGAAGCCAAGCTCAACTATGCCCGGATCTACTCTCCCATGGATGGTACTGTGGTATCGATCGCTGCGCGTCAGGGGCAGACCATCAATGCCACACAGCAGACACCGGTGATCATGCAGATTGCCGACCTGTCGGTCATGACCGTGCAGGCACAGGTATCCGAAGCCGATATCAATCGTATCAAGCCGGGAATGGAGGTCTATTTCACCACTCTCGGCGGGCAGGGACAGCGCTGGTATGGTCAGGTGCGGCGCATAGAGCCGACACCGGTCGTCGAGAATAATGTCGTGCTGTATAACACCCTGTTCGATGTGCCGAATGAAGCAGGTGAGTTGATGCCGCAGATGAGCACACAGGTGTTTTTTGTAGTTGATTCCACGGAACAGGCATTGCTGCTTCCTTATCACGCGGTGCAGATGAATACGCGAGATGCCACATCACGCAAAGCCAGTGTTCAGGTATTGAATGAACAGGGCGAGCCCGAGCGGCGTGATGTGACTATCGGTGTCAGTAACCGTGTTCAGGTCGAGATACTCAGCGGATTGAGTGAAACGGATCAAGTGGTACTGTCTGCAGGGAGAGGACAGGGCTCAGGCCAACGCACCTCACCCGGTGTCGGTGGTATGTTGAGGGGACGCTGATGCCTGATACTGCCCTGTTAACCACGCCGATCGCTGCAGCAAAGCAAGTACCGATCCAGAATAGTGAACCGGTGATAGAGCTGCGCGGTGTGACGCGTACCTTCCTCAGCGGTGATACCGAGATGGATGTGCTGCGGGATATTCATCTTTGCATCATGCCGGGTGAATTTGTCTCGATCATGGGGACCTCAGGATCAGGTAAAACCACGCTGATGAATATCATCGGCTGCCTGGATCGACCCAGCCGGGGCGAATATCGCTTTTCCGGTCGCGACGTTTCTCAGTTCGCATCAGAGGAGCTCGCTGAGCTCAGGCGCAGTGCGTTCGGCTTCATCTTTCAGAGCTATAACCTGATCGGCGCCCTGACCGCAGTTGAGAATGTCGAGGTGCCGGCCATTTATGCCGGTGATAGCCGTCATCAGCGCCGCGAAAGGGCAGAATCCTTATTGGGTGTGTTGGGCTTGAGTGAGCGACTGGACCATCGTCCCAGTCAGCTTTCCGGCGGTCAGCAGCAGCGCGTGTCGATCGCCAGGGCGCTGATGAATGGTGGGCAGATCATTCTTGCTGATGAGCCGACTGGTGCCCTGGACAGCAAAAGCGGACGTGAAGTGATGGCGCTGTTGAAGGAACTGTCTGAAAAGGGGCATACCGTTGTTCTGATCACTCATGACCCGGAAGTGGCGCGTTATGCGGATCGTCAGGTGGAAATCCGCGATGGTGAGATCATTGCAGACTCTGGTTCTGTTATCCGCTCCCGCGAGCCTCTGTCCTTTGAGCCCGGGAAAGAGAGCCCAGTGCTCAGAAATCTGGCTGAAGCGGGCCGTATGTCCTTCAGGTCCTTGTGGAGCAATCTGTTTCGTACTTCTCTGACGCTGTTGGGTATTGTCATAGGTGTCGCATCGGTCATCACCATGCTGGCCATCGGGGATGGTGCAAGGGCTGCTGTAGTGGATCGGATCAGTGCAATGGGCTCGAATCTGCTATTGATCAGACCCGGTGGCCCGGAGCAGGCCGGTAGAGGAAATATCACGACATTGGTACCCGAGGATGTCGATGCGATCAATGGCCTGGATGGCATTATCGCAGCGATTCCAGAATTGACCGGCGGCATGACGATGCGCGCAGGAGCGCGTGACCACGCCACCCAGATCAATGCAACGTCGGCAGATTTTCCGGCAGTCAGAGACTGGGCAGTCAGTCACGGGACTTTCTTCTCGGTGCAGGATCAGCAGCAGTATGCGGCGGTTGCCGTACTGGGCGACACCGTAGCGCGTGAGCTCTATGGTGATGCAGATCCACTGGGCGAGTACCTGATGATCAGCAATATCCTGTTTCAGGTGATCGGTGTGATGGAGCCCAAGGGCGCCTCGCCGATGGGACAGGATCAGGATGATATGGTCTATGTGCCTTTCACCACCGGCAGCCTGAGGTTGTTTGGTCAGCGCTGGCTGCGCAATGTCACGATCGCAGTTGAGGATGTTGGTCGGGTGGATGAGGTGCAGGATAATGTTCACCAACTGCTGCTGCAGCGACATGGTCGTGAGGATTTCAGGATCCGCAATATGGCCTCACTTATCGATTCTGTGTCTGAGGCCTACTCCACCCTGACAATTCTGCTGGGTTCGATTGCCGCCATCTCTCTGCTGGTAGGGGGGATAGGCGTCATGAATATCATGCTGGTCTCGGTGACGGAGCGAACACGCGAGATAGGTATCCGTATGGCAACGGGTGCCAATACCTCACATATTCTGCAACAGTTTCTGACCGAAGCGTTGGTGGTGTCTGCGTTGGGAGGACTACTTGGTGTGGTTATAGGGCTGGGTGTGACAGCTATCGTTGCATCGCTCGGGATGCCTGTGACCTATGCACTCTTCCCGGTTGTGCTGGCCTTCAGTTGTGCGTTTGCCACCGGCCTTGTTTTTGGTTTTTTACCGGCTCGCAAGGCAGCACGCCTGGATCCGGTTGTTGCTTTGGCTTCGGAGTAATCTACGTGAAAGTGGTTCGATTATCAGCACTATCGGCAGCCATGCTGCTGTTGAATGCTTGCGCCATCACTGAATCCCCACTGACACTGACACTTGAATCAGCCGCACAGTGGGAAGTGGCCGATGGACTTGGCAATCCTATCCAGATAGACCCACAGTGGTGGCAGGCGTTCGGATCCAGCCAGTTGCCGGATCTGATTGAGGAGGCACTGAAAAACAATCCCGATCTGATGGTGGCTGCTGAGCGTGTTTATCAGCAGGAATTGCAGCTCGGCATTGCTGGTGCAGGACTGCTACCGGGTGTCGGTTTCAGTGCCGGCAGCAATCTACGGCGAACAGATGCGCCAGATCTGCGGGCGCAGACAGCCGAGTCCAGCTCAGCCTCCTTGAGTGTCAGTTACGAAGTGGATATCTGGGGCAAGGTAGCCGCGTCGGTCAGGGGCGCTCAGGCTCAGTTGGAGGTTTCGCAGTTTGATGAGGAGGCGCTGCGCTTAAGCATTGTGGCAGCGGTAGCCAGCCAGTACATCACCTTGCTGGGTACCGAAGAGCGCCTGCAACTGGCAGAGCGTAATCTTGAATTGGCACAGCGCGTACTGACTATTGTTGATGCCCGCTATCGCAACGGCAGTGTCAGCGAGCTGGATCTGAACCGTCAGGAGACAGCCGTACTGAGCCAACGCTCGGCGATTGTCGAGCTTCAAACACGCGTCAAACAGCAGCGCTGGGCGCTGGACCTTTTGCTGGGGCAGTCGCCACAGACATTCAGTAGTCTGAACGAGGTGTTTGCTGAGGTCCGAGTCCCTGAAGTGTCAGCCGGCATACCTTCCGAGCTGCTACTGCGTCGCCCTGATCTGGCCAGTGCCGAGGCAAGGTTGCTGGCAGCCAATGCCGATATCGTTCAGGCGCGTGCAGCTTTGCTTCCCGCCATTCAGCTGACCGGTTCAGCCGGACTTGCGAGCAATGCATTATTGTCTCTGACCCAACCAACCTCCAGTTTGCTGATCGGTGCGGCGCTGAGCCAACTGATTTTTGATGGAGGACGGCAGCGATCTCAGGTGGATCTGTTGGAGTCGCAACAGCGCCAACTGCTGGAAACTTATCGCAATCTCTGGCTGACGGCGCTGAAGGAGGTTGAGGATACACTCAGTGATCTGGATCAGACCCGCCGGCAATTGTTGTTGCAGGAGCAGATAGAGCAGCGCTCGGCTCGTGCGCTGGAGTTGGCCGAAATACGCTATCGTGAAGGTGCCGAGGAATTGAGTACGGTACTGGACGCACAGCGCACACTGTTTCAGGCACGTGACCATCTGATCCAGTTGCAACTGAATCAGATGGTTGCCACGGTAAATCTCTATAAGGCACTGGGGGGCGGGTGGCAGCGGGGTAGCTGAACGCCTGACGCTGCCAACTCTCGGTTGGGCATCTCGAAAAACCCTTGCCAACGGTTTGAAGGCGAGCGCGCAGTGGATTTTCGAGATGACCGGCTATCGATCTGTCAGGTTAAATTGAATCGGCAAGGTCAGCGTCAACTGCTGTTGTCCCAGAGCCGCTGGCATCGCTGGAAGTGGTGTGGCGCGCTCCAGCATCTGAATCACTGCACGATCCAGCAGATCGTGCCCTGAGCTTTTGCTTATCTCGTAAGAGAGAACCTCTCCTGCGGCGTTCATTGTGAAACGCAGCTCAACTATACCCGTTTGACGTCTTTGGCGAGCGGCACGAGGGTACTGCTTATGACGATTCAACCAGGCTGACAGCTCGGCGAAATAGTCGCGCTCGGCAGCGATATTGCCACCACTGTCAACTTGCGCGGCTTGCCCGCTGGCCTGCTGCCCTCCTGGTGCTGGTACCGGAGCCTGCTCCTGCTGTACTGCGTCAGCATTCTCATTTTCCGCTGCGGCTGGTTGAGTTGTCGGTTGTGTGGCAGGCTTGGCAGCGGGTTCTGGCTTGGATTCAGGCTTGGGCTTGGGCTTGGGCTCAGGTTTTGGCTCTGGTTTTGGTTGTGGCTTTGGCTTTGGCTTTGGCTTTGGTTCTGGTTCAGGTGCTGGCTCCGGTTCTGTGGCAGCTACTTCCAGCGCCGCAGGTTCTTCAGCGAGTGGTTCGATGGTCGGGGCTTCCGGATCTGGCTCGAGAAGGGGTTCCGGCTCTGTTTCCAGCGGCTCCTCTTCAAGGAGCTCTTCTTCCTGGACTTCTTCTGCAGAGGGCTCTTCTACAGGAGGCTCTTCCACTGGCTGCTCTTCAGCGGATGTCTGTTCAGGGAGACTATCTTCGGAAGAGGGTAGAGGTTCGCCCGCAATGGCCAGGCTGATGGTTACACCCGCCACACCAGCTTCGGTAGCACCTTTCTCCGGCTTGGAGGCATAGATAGTCATCAGCAGCAGAGCATGAAGAGCCAGGGCCGTCAGTAAAGCGGTCATCCAATGACGAAAAGTTAATCTCACGAGTTCTACCTGTCTGTTATCTAGAGCCTGTTATCAAGTGCCCGTTGCAGTGCTTGATGAAGTGTCTGGAAGTGCGTCTGTCGCTGAGCGCTGCGTATACAATGTGACCTGGGCGGCGCCAGTCTCACGCAGCAGGTCGATGACAGGAGAAAGCCTGCTGACGGCAAGATCGGCATCTGCCTTAAGTGCCAGATGCGCGTCTTTAATCTGTTGTTGGCGCAGGGTCAGTGTCAGCTCCTCCAGACTCAGCAGCTCATTCTCGAAGGCCAGCCTTCCATCGGCATCGATGAAGATGGTGAAGTCCGCTTTCTGATGAGACTGCTCGTTTCCGGCAGCAGGGGGCGTCACCTTCAAGGGCATAGTGGCTTCTATCTGTCCGGCAATCATAAAGAAGATCAACATCAGAAAGACGATATTGATCAAGGGTATGAGATTGTCATCGCTGCTACTTTTGCGTGTCGGTGTGATCAGTTTCATGGTGCACTTATTGTGTTCGGGTTGCTTTGCGCCGCTGTTGCATCGGGTGCCAGGGTCACGGATGATGCGCCAGACAGTTGCAGACGCTCTATGCTGCTGATCAACATCTGAGTGGTTGTCTCGGCGGCAGCTCGGATAATCACAGGCCTCGCTTTCTCTCTGAAGAGGCTGCTCAGTGCTTCATTCTGATCAGGTGCATAAACAGTGCCTTCCAGTAACAGCGTGCCGTCAGCCTGTATCTCGGCCAGCCAGGGTTTTTCTGGTTCGTCGTTGCTGGTTTTTGCCGAGGCGGAGACATGCAACTCCATGCTGCGCCACTGCACGAAGCTGCTGGTCAGCATGAAGAACAGCAACAGAATAAAGACAACATCAATCAGCGGCGTCAGACTGATCTGACGTCGCCGAACAGGTTGAGCGATTTTAAGCAGCATGAGCGGCGCCTTTGCCGGTTGCTTCCCAGTTTTCTGCAGTGGTTGTATCGTGCCCAGCTGAATCACGTCCAGTTGCATCGCGCTCAGTCGATGGGCGCATATTGGTTTTGGGCTCAATATTGATCTGTGCAGTGAAAACGGCCGTGACCAGATCTTCCATCTGATGGGCGACGCGCTCAGTTTTGCGCTCCAGCGTGCTGTGAGCCAGCACCACAGGCAATGCCACGCAAAGTCCGGCAGCCGTAGTCAGCAATGCTTGCCAGATGCCGCCAGACAGCACGGATGGATCAACCTGATTACCAGCCAGCTGCATCTGCTGGAAGGCCAGAATCATACCGATAACCGTACCCAGCAGCCCCAGCAGTGGGCTGACGGTTGCAATTACTTCGAGCGGGCGCAGATAGCTGCGCAGGTTTTCCATTTCGTTGGCAGCGATACGGCCGAGTTCCTCACGGATCAGCTCCTGATGGTGGTTGGGTTGGCTGAATCCGGTCATGGCAAACAGTACCAGTCTGGGAACAGGCTTTTTACTGTTGCGCAGCAGAGCGGCTGCCGCGTCGGCATCGCCCTGTTGCCATAGCTTCAGCGCTTGTGCACAGAGTCGTCTTGCACCGAGCGTGGCAAAGGTCAGTTGCCAGCTCTTCATCAGTATCAGTGCCAGAGCAAAAACAGAAAAGGCACAGAGAACCCAGACTACAGGGCCGCCGATTTTAAGCAGATCTATCAGTTGCTCCATCGTTCCGAGAAGCGGTTCAGCTTCCACCGCTGATTCAGCAGCCATTTCAGGCAGTGTTGTGGCCAGCATGTTTTCATTCAGCGCTTCACTGCTAGCCTCATTGATCACTGCGCTGCTGTCTTCACGAATGGCTTCGTTGGTAGCGGCTGTCGGTTCAAATGGATTGCTGTCAGCTCCTGGTTCAACTGATGTACTGTCAATAGTATCCACGGAATGCCTCCCTGATTTCATTTAATGCAAATAGTAAGGATTCGTATTAAATATATCAATGTTAATTTGCGTCTCATCGTATTTATTTAGATGTTGTGGCCATGTGTCATAGAATCGGCGCTAAACAGAGTGAATCTCATCCTGTATGATGAGGGACCTGTAACGGCAGCGCTCATGAGGTGAAATGAACAGCAAGATTGAACTGCTGCCACTGATGTCGGCACTGTATCGCGATTGTGACGTGCAGGCGGATCTATTGCGGCTGGATCAGATTCATCCGCAAATAAGCGGCAACAAATGGTTCAAACTGCAGCCTTTTTTGCAGGCTGCGCAAAACAGCGCTCTGCCTCTGCTGAGTTTTGGTGGCGCCTATTCCAACCATATTCACGCGCTGGCGTGGGCTGGGCAGCATTTGAGTATCCCGGTTTTCGGGGTTATCCGTTCGGAATCCGACGCCGACAGTCCAACATTGCAGGATGCGCGTGACTGGGGCATGTGCCTGCACTTTGTCAGCCGACAGATCTATCGGCAGAGGGCCGAGCCAGTCTTTATCCACTCGCTGCAGCAGCTGTTTGGAGAGTTCATACTGGTGCCAGAAGGCGGCAGCTCTGCGGAGGCTGTTCATAGCTGCAGCCAGATCTGGCAACTGCCGGTACTTGAGGGCAGGCATTATGACTATGTTTTCTGTGCCCTGGGTACGGGTGGAACCCTGGCAGGATTGATAGCCAAAAAGCCAGATGGCTGTCAGATTATCGGGGTGCCTGCCTTGCGCATCACTGCAGAGGAGGGGCAGCAAATGGTTTGCTCCCTGCTGGCACAGGCCGATCTGCCGGATCCCGGTCAGTGGCAGGTGTTAAACGGCTACCAGCGTTATGGCAAGCTCAGCGCGGAGACAGCGCGCCTGTTGCTTGAGGTGAAACAGCG
Organism: Nitrincola alkalilacustris; assembly: GCF_008973755.1. GTDB lineage: Bacteria > Pseudomonadota > Gammaproteobacteria > Pseudomonadales > Balneatricaceae > Nitrincola > Nitrincola alkalilacustris. The sequence continues at coordinate 42,312 of NZ_WBOM01000003.1, forward strand.
GCTTGATATCGAGCTTGACCCTGTCTACACCGCTGTTACGCTGGGTGCCATGAATCGTGCCATTCTGAGTGGTCTTATCCCGGCTGGCTCACGTATCCTGATGATTCATACCGGTGGTCTTCAGGGGGTACGAGGAGCAACAGAGCGGTTGCAGAAACTGGGTCCTGCCTTTAACGGGCCACTCGCTTTATAATGGAATCAAAAGGTATGAATTGGGACGCGTATGGATAATTTTCGAAACATTGGCCTGATCGGCCGCATGGGCAGCAAATCCGTTATCGTGACGCTGAAGCACCTGATGCGATTTCTGGATGAACGTGGCCTCAATGTCATACTGGATCAGAAGATTGCAGAAGTGATTCCCGGCCATGGTCGACAGGTGTGCAAACAGAAGCTGATGGGCGAGATCTGTGATCTGGCCATAGTCGTCGGTGGTGACGGCAGTATGTTGGGGGCTGCGCGTTCTCTGGCACAGAGTAATATCCCGGTGCTGGGTGTGAACCGAGGTAATCTGGGCTTTCTGACTGACATATCGCCTCAGGATTTCGAACCGCGCATCATTGAGATACTGGAGGGGCGCTACAGTGTTGACAGCCGCTTCCTGCTGGAGGTTTGCATTCGGCGCAAAGGTGAACAGATAGGCGAGCTGGTGGCGCTGAATGACTGCGTGGTTCACCCGGGTAAAGCAACACGCATGATTCAGTTTGAGCTTTATATTGATGGCCAGTTTGTCTATACACAGCGTTCGGATGGCTTGATTGTTGCGACACCAACCGGATCAACAGCCTATGCATTGTCTGCCGGTGGTCCTATCATGCATCCCAAACTGGATGCCCTGGTGCTGGTGCCGATGTTTCCCCATACGCTTTCAAGTCGGCCTATCGTCGTCAGCGGCAACAGTGAGCTCAAGCTGGTGATCAGTGAGGAGAACAAAACCTACCCGACTGTTTCCTGTGATGGTCAGGTAGATCTCAGTCTTGCTCCCGGTGATGTTGTGAACATACGTAAGAACTCTCGCAAACTTCGCCTGTTGCATCCGCAGGACTATAACTTTTATCAGACCTGTCGAGAAAAACTGGGTTGGAGCAGCTAGGAGCGTCATGTATCAACTACTGAGCCATTACATGAATCTTTGTCGGCACGACTGGAGCCTGGTTTGAGTACTTCGCGCTTTTCCGGCTACGACCTGATAGGCGATGTGCATGGTTGTGCCGTGAGCCTGACCCTGTTGCTGGACAGACTGGGCTATCGTCTGCACAAGGGTGTCTACCGACACCCGACACGCCAGGCTATTTTTCTGGGGGATATTGTCGATCGTGGCCCCAGGATTCGCGAAGCGCTGCATATTGTCCGGGATATGGTTGAAGCGGGCAGTGCGCTGATTGTCATGGGTAATCATGAGTACAACTATCTCTGCTATTCGACACCCTCGCCTGAAGGGTTTGCTCATCCCTGGCTGCGTGAACACAATCCACGCCATCATCGTATTCTTGAACAGACGATTGAGCAGTTGGCCAATCACCCTGAAGATCAGCGCGACTTCCTGAAGTGGTTCCTGGATATGCCACTGTTTCTGGAGTTCGAGCACTTCAGGGTCGTGCATGCCTGCTGGCATCAGGGGCTGATAGATCAATTCCTGCAGACGCGCCAATGCAACCATATCGATGCGGATTTTCTGATCCGCTCGGCGGTGGAGGGCACGTTTGAATGGACCATAATGGACAGGTTGTTGCGCGGTACCCACCTCCGTCTGCCCAATGGTGAGGTGATGGTCAGTGGTGATGGCTACCGGCGCCATTTTTTCAGAACACGTTTCTGGGTGAGAGAGCCTCAATTCATGGGTGATGTGGTTTTTCAGCCTGATCCTCTGCCTGAACATATAGCCAGAACCCGGCTGAGTACCGAGAACAGGGCGGATCTGATCTGCTATGATGAGTCGGAAAAGTTGCTGTTTATCGGCCATTACTGGTGCGATGGCAAGCCTGCACCGCTTGCCCCGAATATCGCTTGCCTGGATTACAGTGCCGTCAAATACGGTAAACTGGTTGCTTATCGCCTGGATGATGAACCGGTTATTCAGACAGAAAAGTTTGTCTGGGTAGATGTCGAGAAAGAGGTTGCACAACCAGCAGAGCTACTGGGACCAGAACAAGGAGGTATGACATGAAGTGGCACAGGATCTGGCTGTCGCTGCTATTGATCGGTGTCAGCGTAGGTATCTCATTGCTGATAGGTTTTGGCGATAACCGCGATATGATGCGCAGCTTCAGCTTTTCGGATTTTACACTGCGTGGTTCTCAGGTGTTTTATCAGAATCTAGACGGTGTCATGGCCAGTGGTCAGTGGTGGCGTTTTCTGACGCCGATCTTCATGCACTTCAGCGTTATGCATATCGTCTTTAATCTGCTGTGGGTGTGGGTGATCGGCACTCGGATTGAACGCCAGCAGGGATCTGTTGTCCTGTTGTTGCTGGTATTGATTTCCGGACTGGCTTCAAATCTTGCCCAGTTCCTGATCAGTGGGCCGATGTTCGGAGGCATGTCCGGAGTGGTGTTTGCCCTGATCGCCTATGTCTGGGTGTGGGACAGGTTTTCATGTCGGCCGCGTTTTGGTTTTCCACCGGCGCTGATGGGCTTTATGGTGGTGTGGCTGGCGCTGGGTTATGCCGGTGTGCTGGAAGGGCTTGGCATGGGCGCGGTTGCCAATACTGCGCATCTGGTCGGCTTACTTGCCGGGTTGCTGTTTTTACCTTTGGGACGCCTGCTGGCAGGCCGTGTATGGTAGTGAGCGGAAGTGGTTATCGGGAGCAGAGAGATGAATTTCGAAGAGATGATTGAGGCGATGTCGCCGGATATCTATGAGTCGCTGAAACGTGCTGTTGAACTGGGTAAGTGGCCCAACGGCGTCAAGCTGACTCAGGAGCAGCGTGAGCAAAGCCTGCGTGCCGTGATCGCTTATGAGCACAAGCGCAACATGAGTGAAGAGCAACGTGTGGGTTATATTGACCGCTCGCGCAAGGATGGCAGCAAGCACGGGTCTGACCCCCTGCAGCCGGATATTCTGAAAATTCTCAACGGTTAATAATGGAATAGATCATGTCGCAACAGCCAAACGTCATATACCTGAAGGACTATCAGGCTCCCGCCTGGCAGGTTGAAAAAACCGACCTGCACTTTGACCTGGATGATTCGCGTGCGCTGGTACGCTCAACACTGACACTGCGTCGAGCCCCTGAGGCTGCTGTGGATGCGCCGCTGCTGCTTAACGGCCATGAATCGGTTGAACTGTGTTGCCTGAGTATTGACGGAAAAGAGCTGACTGAGGCTGATTACACACTGCAGGGTGAGCTGTTGACCCTCGCGGGTCTGCCTGAAACCTGTGAGCTGGTATGCGAGACGCGAATTTACCCGCAGACGAATACCGCGCTGGAAGGGCTTTATCTTTCTGATGGCATGTTCTGTACCCAGTGTGAAGCCGAGGGTTTTCGACGCATCACTTTTTTTCCTGATCGTCCCGATGTGATGTCTGTCTTCACGACTACCATCGAAGCCGACAAGCGGTCTTATCCGATACTGCTGAGCAATGGTAATGCGGTGGCGCAGGGTGATGCGGATAATGATCGTCACTGGGTCACCTGGGAAGATCCCTTTCCCAAACCCAGTTATCTGTTTGCACTGGTTGCAGGCGATCTGAGCTGCCTTGAAGACAGTTACACTACTATGTCTGGACGCCACGTGAAGCTGCAGATTTTTGCCGAAAAGAAGGATCTGGATAAGCTTGATCATGCCATGCGCTCGTTGCAGAATGCGATGCGCTGGGACGAAGAGGTATATGGCCGCGAGTATGATCTGGATATCTACATGATCGTGGCGGTGGATTTTTTCAATATGGGCGCCATGGAGAACAAGGGGTTGAATATTTTCAATACCTCCTGCGTTCTGGCCAGCCCCCGCACCACGTCCGATGCTGCCTTTCAACGGGTAGAGGCGGTGGTGGCGCATGAGTATTTCCACAACTGGTCCGGTAACCGTGTGACCTGTCGTGACTGGTTTCAGTTGAGCCTCAAGGAGGGTTTCACGGTCTTCCGCGATGCTGAATTTTCAGCTGATATGGGCTCACGCACCGTCAAACGGGTCGAGGATGTCACCCTGCTGCGGACGGCTCAGTTTGCTGAGGATGCCGGCCCGATGGCGCATGCGGTACGCCCGGCTTCGTTTATGGAGATCTCAAATTTCTATACCCTGACGGTTTATGAAAAGGGTGCCGAGGTGGTGCGGATGCTGCACACCCTGCTGGGACCTGAGCTGTTTCGCAAGGGAACCGATCTCTATTTCGAACGCCATGACGGACAAGCCGTGACAACCGATGATTTTGTGGCTGCCATGGAGGCTGTATCGGGTCGTGATTTGACCCAATTCAAGCGCTGGTACAGTCAAGCAGGTACTCCGCGTCTTCTGGTCAGTGACCATTATGACGAGGCGAAGAAGCGCTACAGTCTGACGGTCACACAGAGTTGCCCACCAACACCAGGTCAGGATGAAAAACTACCTTTCCATATGCCGCTGAGTATTGCACTGCTGGGAATGGATGGACAGTTGCTGGATTTGGGGCAGGGGGAGGTCAGCCGTGTGCTTGAACTGGCCGAAAAGGAGCAGACTTTCCATTTCGATGCGATTCCGAGTCGTCCTGTACCATCTTTACTGCGGGGTTTTTCTGCCCCTGTGAAGCTGCAGTATGATTTCACTGATGAGCAGCTGCAATTTCTTCTCCGCCACGATACCGATGGATTTACCCGGTGGGATGCGGGGCAACTGCTGGCATTGAGGCTGATGCAGCAGTTGATGCAGGATTATCGACAGGGCAAGGCTTTGCAGTTGCCTGAATCGCTGGTTGCAGCCTGGCGCGCGATACTGAATGACCTGTCGCTGGATTCTGCGATGGTGACTTTGCTGCTGACGCTGCCATCCGAAGCTTATCTGTCTGAGCTGGCCGATGAGATCGATGTGGATGCCATACATCATGTGCGCCAGTTTCTACGCACCTCTCTGGCAAAAGCGCTGGAGAGCGACTGGCTGGCCACCTACAAGCGTCTTGATTCAGATAAGCCCTACTCACCGGATGCCTCCGAGATGGCGCGTCGCAGCCTGAAAAATCTGGCACTGAGTTATCTGATGTCGCTGCAGGATGGTGTTTATCTTTCACTGGCTCAGCAGCAGTTCGAAACTGCGGATAATATGACCGAGCAGCTGGCAGCATTGGCACTGGTGGTGCACTCAGAGTTCACTGAGTGTGCCGGTGAGTTGCTGGGTGAGTTCCTGTCACAATGGCAGCATGAATCGCTGGTGATGAACCAATGGCTCTCGATTCAGGCATCAGATCCCAAGCCGGGTGCTCTTGAACGCGTGGAATCCTTGATGCAGCATCCGATCTATGATGCCCGAAACCCGAACAAGATACGTTCGCTGGTCGGCGTATTCAGCAATCAGAACGCGATCAATTTCCATAAGGAAGATGGCAGCGGCTATCGCTTTCTGGCGGATCGCATTATTGAGCTGAACCGCCAGAACCCACAGATAGCAGCCAGACTGTTAACGCCTCTGACACGCTGGCGCAAGTATGATGCAAGTCGTCAGTCCATGATCTGCTCACAGCTCCAGCGTATTCTGGAAAGCGGTGATCTGTCGAGTGATGTGTATGAGGTGGTGAGCAAAAGCCTTGTATAAAACAAGAATTATTAGCCCAAGGTAGCAACCGTTGCGCTCGCCCCATGTCGGTTGCTTGGGTATACTTCTATAAACGTTTTGAAATGACCTGTCAGGAAAATGTAATGGAACGATTCCTTCTCTCCGATGATAAGTTTGATTTACAGCAGAATTTTCGCCGTGCTCTGAAGTGTCAGGAACAGATGACACAAGCCAGGGAGGGGATGAAAGAGGCCAAGAACAGTCGTGTATGGATTGTCGCCTTGGTGATTCTTATTTTTGCCATGGGTTCTGACTTCTTCCTGGGTGCATCTGCTGCTTTATTCGTATATTACTTCTACCGGGTCATACGCTCCTGGTATGAGTGCAGCCAGGCAGAAGAAGGGCTGGAAGAAAATACCCGCTGGTTTGGTACCAAAGGTCTGAAGCTTGAAGGTAGAGTACTGTATTTCCGTGATGACAGTCTGCTGGAGCAGCCGCTGGATCCCTTCGATGATGACCTCTATCGCTGATCGGCTTCTGCAATCAATGGTGTCGAGCTTTTTGGGTTGAGTGTGAGGAAATGGGTCTGGTTACGTCCCCTTTCCTTGCTCTGATAGAGCGCCTGATCAGCGGCATGAATCAGCTGTTCCATCAAACCGTTCATATCTTCAGTTGCTATGTCTTTCGGCTCGCAGATTGTAAAGCCAAAGGATGCGCTCAGGTTTAACACTGTGCCCTGATGTGTTTCGAAGGGGTAGGCGTGTAGCTTCTGACGCAGATTTTCTGCTACCTGAAGAGCATCGCTGTGATCGCAACCTGGCAACAGAATGGCGAATTCCTCTCCACCGTAGCGGGCGACGGTGTCGGTATCTCTGACCAGTTCTTTCAGTAATTCAGCGACTGCTCTCAATACCCGGTCACCGGTAAGGTGGCCAAAGCTATCGTTGATCCGCTTGAAATGATCTATATCGACAAGCATGCAGGCAAAGGGTGCATCTGTACGACTGGAGCGCTTCAGTTCGCGCATCAACTGCAGGTTGAAGGCTCGTCTGTTGAGTGTCTTGGTCAATGCATCGATACTGCTGAGTCGCTGAAGAGTTTCTCGCCGAATACAGTTCTCTATGCAGACGGCAACGACTGACGACAGATGAGACAGGTAATCATAGCTCAGGAACTGGTTGTATCTGTCAGGATCCATGCTGCCAAGGCTCAGGCTGCCGATCAGGCAGTTTTCGCGTATCAATGGCAGGATGGCGCAGGAGTTGATCACGGGCGAATGCTCAAACACCTGTTGTTTCAGGCGGCTATCGGGTTGACCATAAAACAGCCGATTTTCCGGGTGTATCTCTCTGAGAAGCTGCTGTGTCGGCAGCAGACGCAAATGGCTTTGATCCAGGGTGATGGATGAACTGTCCAATAACTCCTGTGCTGTCTCTTCCGGATCGAACAGTACCAGACCGACAGCGCAGAGCTTGAAGTGCTGGCGAAAATCATTCAGCAGGTAGTTCAGCAACTCTGCCAATGATGAGCAGGACAGCATCAACAGTTCTGCTTCAAAAAAATTGTGCAGCAAGGCTTCGTTCCGGGTGGCTTTATTCTGCATCAGATGCACCAGCCGCTTTAACTCCCGGTTTTCAACTGCCAATTTATTGATGTCATCCATCCGTTATGCCTGTCGTTGATCAAGCTTATAATTATTTTCGGCCAAAGCTTTCTGTTCTGCTTCAGTCAGGGTGGGTCCCGATGCCTTTCACACTTTTCAAACGCCCTGCTGAGCTGACATGAAGCGCTGAACAGTATCAACTATGGCTTGTGTCTGTGAATCTATTTCGATATTGATCAGATCGTTTTCTGCAATATCGGAAAAAATCGTCACAGCCAGAGTTTCAGGAATCAGGAACACATTAAAGCAGTCATCCTGCACTTCGCCAATAGTCAGACTGCAGCCATTGAGGCCGATAAAGCCTTTGGGAAAGATATAGGGTGCCAGGTGGGCCGGTTTTTCGATCCAGATGATACGGTTGTTATCAGGAGTCTGGATCTTTCGGACAGCGGCACAGGCATGAACATGGCCGGACATGGGGTGCCCACCTATCTCATCACCGAATCTGGCAGCCCGCTCAAAGTTGACCAGGCTACCAGGGTGAAGCTTACCCAGATTGGTGACGCGCAGGGTTTCCATGATCAGATCGAAGTGAACATGGCGCTCATCAAAGGCGGTGACTGTCAGGCAGACGCCATTGACGGCAATGCTGGCGCCCGTGCTGAGAGCGTTTGTATGTCCTGGCGGAAGCTGTAATATCAGCTTCATGAAGTTGTCGTGATGCTGTGTAGAGATGACCTCTGCTGTTCCTTGTACAATACCGCTGAACATACTGTGCTAATCTCATAGTGCAGAGGCAGTCTCTGCAGATTTGGTTGAGTGTCAAGTCTATACAAAAATGTGGCAGGAGATAAAGTGATGCGCGTTCTGATTACAGGCGGGACTGGATTTATCGGTCGTCATGTGTGCGCGGCTCTCCTTTCCCGTGAAGACCAAGTGGTGGTTTTGAGCCGCAGTCTGACAGGTGGTGAGCTGGATAGCCGTGTTCAGCGGGTGACTCAGCTGTCACAAATTGAGGGGAATGTGGATGCGGTCATCAATCTTGCGGGTGCTCCAATTGTGGATAAGCGCTGGACTGATCAGCGCAAGCAGTTGCTGCGTGCCAGTCGTATCGATACCACACGTTCGCTCAACGCCTGGATGGCTGACCTGGAGAACAAGCCCAGTGTGATGGTCAGTGGGTCGGCGGTTGGGTTTTACGGCAGTCAGGATGAGAAACTACTGGGTGAGAATGCTGAACCCAAGGCAGGGTTTTCTCATCAGCTATGTGCTGACTGGGAGTCCGAGGCGATGCTGGCTGAAAAGTTGGGTGTTCGTGTCTGTGTGATCAGAACCGGGATTGTGCTGGGTGACGGTGGTGCACTGAGTAAAATGCTGTTGCCTTTCAAGCTGGGTCTAGGTGGGCCGATAGCCGATGGTCATCAGTGGATGTCCTGGATCCATATTCAGGATGAGGTTGCTGCGATTCTCTGGCTGCTGGATCATCCGGTTCTGGAGGGGGCGTTTAATCTCACGGCACCACGCCCGGTCAGTAATGATGCGTTCAGCAAATCTCTGGGTAGAGCGCTGGGCCGACCGGCATTTTTCCGTATGCCTGGTTTTGTGATGGAAATGATGCTGGGAGAGGCGAGTGAGTTGCTGATTGAGGGCCAGCGCGTGATTCCGGAAAAGCTGCTCGCATCGGGGTTCAGTTTTCGTTTTGATGAGCTGGATGATGCGCTGGCTGACCTTCTTAAGGGCTGACCTTCATGAAGGGTGATCCAGCGCTGACTGAATCAGCGTGTGTCATGCAGTGACAGGTCGAAAATGTCCATATCCTCATCCTCGGTTCGGCGCTGTCGTTTGCGCAGCGCCTTGATCGCTTCCAGCAGCAGATCCCCCTGCCACAGATCGATATCATCACTGTAAAGATGGTGCTCCAGATCCAGGATCAGAAAACTCAGGGTCTGATGCCCTGCTGCCTGTCCGATGGATTCCAGGTTATGAATGGTTGCATCGGGCCAGAAACGGGGTGCCCAGATCAGCAGTGCTCGGCTGCTCAGTTGAGCATCATTGGCAAGGCAGGCTGCCGACAGTACATCAAATGCTTCCTTTTCACTATCTTCAGAGTGCTCGGCAGGGAAGCTGGAGAGGCTGCTCTGGTCTGAGACGGATACCGGTTCTGATAGAGTCTGTGCCCGGCGCCGGAAATGGAAAAAACTGTAAAGGCACCCCAGAGAGGCGAGCAGGCTGATGCTGCTGAGAAATATTATGAGTCCTGTCGGGAAGCTGTCTCTGGGCTGGGTAGTTTCCTGGCCAGAGGTTTGCGTCGGTAATAGCGGTACCTCTGACAGGAGTACTTCAACGCTGGTGGCCGGCGTACTGCTTGACTGCGCTCGATCCTCCAGTGTGTTCCACCAGCTCAGTTCAAGAGCCGGAATATTGAAAGTACCGCTCTGTGCAGGCGTGATCAGCCAGGATTCACGCAGATTGCCGGTCAGGCCAAGTATGGCGTGTTCGCTTTCATCGCGTTGGCGGGACAGAAGTCTTGCGCCTTCAACAGGGGCCTGCTCATACAGGCTGGTTGGAAGCTGTTCGCTGCCGAGTGCAGTTGCCGACAGCGAGACGTTCAGCAGGAGGCTGCCAGGAAGGTGTTCACTTTGAATCAGGTCCTGGCTGAGTGTCACTTGTTCGGCCGGCAGCCAGTGAGTGCTGCCGCCTTCATGTGCAATGGGCAGCACCTCAACTTCCAGATCGTCTGCTCGAGCGGAGATCGGGCTGTTTTCATCAGTTTGCAAAGAGGCTCCCAGTATCTCCATAAAACCGGGTTCGTGCGGAAAGAGTGCATAAAACTGCTCTGTGACCATGTAGCCTTGCTGATCAAGCGTGTCTGTATATCTGCGCTGAGGGCCCACTTCACGTGTGGTACCACTGTTTATCTGCGGGGGGGTCAGTCTGGCAGACTCGGGTAGAGGGTCAAGATGGTAAAGGCTGGCACGATAGAGCAGCTGGGCACCTTGATAGACCCTGCCGCGGTCCAGTTCAACGGTAAAGAAAACAGCATCGCGAGCCATTTCCTGAGTGTTATTGTTCTGGTTAAAGCCGTTCTGATCTGCCGTGCTAAGGCCGTTGCCGGAAAAGCCGCCACTTACCACCAGTTGCAGAGGTTCGGACACCTGCTCATTAAGTCGCAGTGCTGGAATGGTCAGTGTACCGGACCTGAGCGGGTGGAGATTGATCTGCCAGCGGGTACTGGCCTCACGTGAGCCACTGGTATGACGGAAAATACTGGAGCGTTGACTGCTGGATATACGGAAGTCCCGCGCCAGTGGGCTCAGATCGGGAAGAGGTCTGTCGGCACCCGGTATCTCCAGCATCAGCGTCACTGTATCGCTAATGCCCAGTGAGCTTTTATCTGTCTTGGCTGATATTTGAGCAAAGGCTGAAGATGTCAGCAAAATGTATAAAAAACAGTAGGAAATCGCTTGCTTATAGAGGTTGTTCATATACTCTTACTTTTAAGGGTGCCAGGGTTGTATCCATTATCAGTCAAGGCAGTCAGGGAGGCAACGGCATACTGAATCTGCTGCTTTCTGACGGTAATACGGCACCTGTCATAATGGAAATGTGCAGATAAAAAAGAGAGACAGTCATGCCCCGTCCAGGCCCGGAAAGTAAATCAGAAATTCTAGAACACCTGAGCAACGAAATCTCCAAACGACTTCAGAAGAATAAATCAGAACTGCTGCTGAAGTTTATCGAACACTATTATCTGACTGCCCCGGAAAGAGATCTTAAAAACTGGCGGTTGGATGACCTGTATGGCTCAACACTGAATATCTGGGAGTTTCTTCAGGTTCAGCCGGAGCGCACCGGGCGTGTCAGGGTCTTCAACCCCGATTATGAAAAGCATGGCTGGCAATCCACACATACCGTTATTGAAGTTTCTGCACTGGATATGCCGTTTATCGTCGATTCGCTGCGTATCGAGCTGAATCGTCTTGATGTCACCATCCACTCCATCACTAATGCGGTTTTCAGTGTCAAGCGCAATGATGCAGGTGAGGTTACGGACTTTATCAGCTCTGGCAAGAGCACCAATGATACATATAGCCGTGAGTCGGTTGTTGCGATAGAGGTGGATCGTCATACCAATCAGGAAAAACTTGAGCTGATAAGAGCTAGTCTGCAAGAGGTGTTGCAGGAAGTCAGAAGAGTGGTGGATGACTTCTCATCCATGCTGAGTGCTGCCGATGACCTGGCCAAATCCTTGACCGCCTGCAAGGGCGCAGTGGTTAAATCCGATATTGCCGAAGCGCAGGCATTTATCAAGTGGCTCGGAGGTAACTTCACCTTCCTTGGATATGAAGAGCTTGAGCTGGTTACGCAAGGCAAGAAAAAGTCGCTCAAACCAGTAGCTGGGTCCGGGTTGGGTCTGCTGCGTGAGTGCGATGGCCAGTGTCGTGCTGATCTCAGACACAGTTTCGATCGTGATGCTGCAGTGTTCACACTGATTCCTGATCTGCTCACTTTTTCCAAGTCAGCAGCCAAGTCACGCATTCATCGCCCGGCTTATCCTGATTACATCAGCTTCAAACGCTTCAATGATGAGGGCGATGTATGCGGAGAGGTGCGCTTCCTCGGTCTTTACACCTCCTCGGTTTACGTTCACTCGCCACGTGGTGTGCCTGTGATTCGTAACAAGATCAATGAGGTCATGGAGCGCTCTAATCTGTATCCTGAGGGTCATAACTGGAAGGAGTTGATGCAGATTCTGGAGACCTTCCCGCGAGATGATCTGTTTCAGAGCAGCGTCGAGGAGCTGTTCGACAGCACCCTGGGTATCCTGCAGATCAGAGAGCGCCGCCAGATACGTCTGTTCCTGCGTCGGGATCGCTTTGGTCAGTTTTTTTCGGCACTGGTGTATGTGCCACGTGATATTTACAGTACTGAGTTTCGTGTCCGCAGCGAGAAGATACTCAAGGATGCTCTGGGCTGTGATCTGGCAGAGTTCAATACCTACTTCTCTGAGTCCATTCTGGCGCGTACACAGTTCAATCTGAGGCGCTCCGATGAAGGTCGCGTTATTGAAACCTTCGATGTCGATCAGATAGAGCGCAGAATTCAGGATGCGGCCAGGAGCTGGGATGAGGATCTCTATGCTGCGCTGACAGACAGTCTGGGTGAGGAGCAGGGGATTCACTGCTATAACCACTATGGCTCCAGTTTCTCTCCAAGCTATCGTTCCGACTTCACACCACGCACCGCGGTGGTTGATATCCAGCATATGCGCAAACTGTCGCCGGCATCGCCCATAGCGCTGAGCTTTTATCGAGCGCTTGAGCGTGAGCAGGATGAGCTTAACTTCAAGCTCTTCCATTACGGAACAGCCTTGCCGTTGTCTGACGTCATGCCGGCACTGGAAAACCTCGGGCTGCGGGTTATAGACGAGCACCCGTACGAAATCATTTCCGAGGATAAGTGTGTCTGGATACATGACTTCAACCTGCGCTATCGCGGTAAACAACAGAGCAGTATCGAGGAGCTGCAGGCTATCTTTGAGGATGCCTTCCAACATATCTGGTCTGGTCATGCAAATAGCGATGATTTCAACAAGCTGGTACTGGGTGCGGGCCTTGGCTGGCGCAAGATCGTTATTCTGCGTGCCTATGCGGCCTACATGAAGCAGATCCGTTTCCCGATCAGTATCGAAGCAGTCAGTGCAGCACTGAACAATCATCCCGGTATCTCTCGTCAGCTCGTTGATCTCTTTGAGTATCGTTTCAATCCTGCGAAAGTGAATGAGAGCAAAGCGCTTGAGACTGAAGAGGCGATCATGCTCAGCCTTGATGATGTCTCCAGTTTGAATGAGGATCAGGTGATTCGTCAGTATATCGAGCTGATCAAGGCAACGGTAAGAACCAACTATTATCAGACACTGGATGGCCAGGACAAATCCTATGTCTCATTCAAACTGATGCCCGCCAGCATACCTTTCATGCCGCAGCCAAGGCCGATGTTTGAGATCTTTGTTTTCTCCCCCAGGGTGGAGGGGGTTCACCTGCGCGGCGGCAAGGTGGCGCGTGGTGGTCTGCGCTGGTCGGACCGTAATGAGGACTTCCGGACCGAGGTACTGGGCCTTGTAAAGGCGCAGCAGGTCAAGAATGCAGTCATTGTTCCTGTCGGTGCCAAGGGGGGCTTCGTGCCCAAACAGTTGCAGCCCGACTGGGATCGTGATGCCTGGCTGGCAGAGGGTATTGCCTGCTATCGGATATTCATCAGTGCATTGCTGGATATTACCGACAATCTGGTCGATGGTGAGGTTGTACCGCCGCAGAATGTTGTGCGTCATGACGAAGATGACACCTATCTGGTTGTCGCTGCCGACAAGGGTACGGCAACCTTCTCCGATATCGCCAATGGCATCGCCAATGATTATGGTTTCTGGCTCGGAGATGCGTTTGCATCAGGAGGCAGTCAGGGATACGACCACAAGAAAATGGGTATCACCGCCCGTGGTGCCTGGGTATCGGTAGAGCGTCATTTCCGTGAAATGGGTATCAACACCAAGACTGACCCTTTCACCGTTGTGGGCATCGGTGATATGTCGGGTGATGTTTTCGGCAATGGCATGCTGCTGTCGGATCAGATCAAACTGGTGGCGGCGTTCAACCATATGCATATCTTTATCGATCCGAGTCCGGATCCGGCCAGCAGTTATGCTGAGCGCAAGCGGCTGTTCGATCTGCCACGCTCCGGTTGGAATGATTATAATGCGCAGCTGATCTCCAAAGGCGGTGGTATTTTCCCACGCAGTGCCAAGTCGATTACCCTGACGCCTGAGATGAAAAAACTGACCGGACTCACTCTGAGCCGGGTCACACCCAACGAACTGATGTCGGCCTTACTGGCCGCGCCGGTTGATCTGTTGTGGAACGGTGGGATAGGTACTTACGTCAAAGCCTCTGATGAGAGCCATGCGGATGTTGGCGACAAGGCGAATGACGGCTTGCGTGTTGATGGCGGCATGCTGCGCTGCAGGGTGATTGGCGAAGGTGGTAACCTGGGGATGACCCAGCGTGGCCGTATGGAGTTTTCACGCCAGGGGGGGCGCATCAACACCGACTTTATTGACAATGCCGGCGGGGTTGATTGTTCCGACCACGAGGTCAATATCAAGATACTGCTGAACGGCATGGTGGCAGCTGGCGATATGACCATGAAGCAGCGTAACCAACTGCTGGTGGAGATGACCGAAGAGGTGGCGGAGCTGGTTCTGTTGAACAACTATCGCCAGGTTCAGGCAATCTCGCTTGAGGAAAAGCGTTCCCTGCTGTCCATGGCCGAGTATCAGCGCTTTATCAGTAAGCTGGAGGCGCAGGGCAAACTTAATCGCAAGCTTGAATATATCCCTAGCGATGAAGAGCTGGCGGAGCAGCGCAGTGCCGGGCGTGGTCTGACTCGTCCTGAACTGTCTATTCTGATCTCCTACTGCAAGGCCGATTTGAAAGAGGTGCTGCTGTCGACCAGTGTGCCCGATGATCTCTATCTGTCGAAGGAGCTGGTAACTGCCTTCCCGAATAAGATGGAGCTGCGTTTTGGCAGTGAGCTTAAACAGCATCGGCTGTGTCGGGAGATCGTGGCAACCCAGATTGCCAACCAGATAGTCAACTTCATGGGAATCAATTTTGTTGATCGTCTGATGACATCCACAGGCGCTTCTGTAGAGACGATTGTGCGGGCCTATGTATTGGTGCGCGATATCTTTGATCTCGAAACCCTGTGGGAGATGATTGAGGTACTCGATTATCAGGTGGATGCCGAGATACAGAGCGAGATGATGAGCAGCCTGCAGTATCTGGTGCGTCATGCAACACGATGGTTTGTACGAAATCGTCGTGGCGAGCTTAACTGCCAGGTCGAAATGGATAATTTCCATGATCACGTTTCAAGTATCAGTCAGAATCTTGGTCAGCTGCTGCGTGGTGAGCCCAAGGAGCTCTGGGAGCAGGCTTACTCACGTTACACGGATGCCGGTGTGCCGGCCTCTCTGGCTCAGGTGGTGGCTGGCTCCGGTAGCTTGTATGCGGCGCTGGGAATAATCGAAGTGGCGCGTGAGCTGGACCGTCCGCTTGAGCATGCTGCCGCAGCCTTTTTTGGTCTTGGTGAGCGTCTTGAGTTGCAGTGGTTTTCACGCCAGCTTAACAGTCTGAGGGTAGAAAACTACTGGCAGGCTCTGGCAAGGGATGCCTTCCGCGATGATCTGGACTGGCAGCAGCGAGCTCTGATGGCCACTGTACTTAAAATGCACAAGCCCGATGGCGGCTCCATCGAGGAGCAGCTTGAGGATTGGGTGGCGTTGAACGAAGGGCTGCTGGAGCGCTGGAATCGTGTCCTGGCAGATCTGAAAAATGCTAAACATCAGGATTATGCGATGTATACTGTCGCCGTGAGAGAGCTGTTCGATCTCGCACGTACCTGTGTATTCGCTCAAGCTGACTGATATGAAGATGTCTGTCGGCTTTTTCATGCCGGCAGACATCCATGAAGCACCTGATCGTTGATCTTTTTATTACCAAAGAAGAGTACCTCAAATACTATCGTGGCAGTGCTGCCTGGGTATCCGCAGTTGCCCGTGATGGCCGTCAGGTACAGTTTCCAGCCAGTACTCTCAGGCGCTATCTGACCCATGCCGGTATCCGAGGCTCCTTTGTCATCTACTATGATAATGCCGGTAAGCTGATTCAAGTGGATAAACTCGGCTCAATGACTTGAGTCACGCTGTCATTTTTATCCCTCATCACGTTATAATGCCTCTCATTTTCCGACCATGATCCAGAGATGACCATGCTTTATACGCTTGCCAGATCCCTGATGTTTAAGATGGATGCCGAGACGTCACACAATCTTGCCCTGAGTGGTATGAATGCTGTCTCGCGGCTGGGGTTACAGCGTCTTGCCGGTGCCAGGGCAAGCGACCTGCCAGTAGAGGTGATGGGTATTCGCTTCCCCAATCCGGTAGGTTTGGCGGCGGGGCTGGACAAAAATGGTATTGCCGTGGACGGGCTGGCGGCCATGGGCTTTGGCTTCATTGAGGTGGGTACAGTCACACCTCGGCCTCAGGAGGGAAACCCCAAACCGCGCCTGTTCAGAATTCCTGAGCATTCCGCCATCATCAATCGCATGGGCTTCAATAATGCCGGTGTTGATCAACTGCTGAAAAATCTTGAGGCCAGCAGCTATGATGGTGTGCTGGGCATTAATATCGGTAAAAACAAGGATACGCCCAACAAGAAGGCGCATGAGGATTACCTGCTTTGCTTCCGCAAGGTATATAGTCGTGCCAGTTATATTACGGTGAACATCTCTTCTCCCAATACACCGGGGCTTAGAACCTTGCAGTTCGGTGATTCGCTGAACAGTCTGCTGGATTGCATCAAGACGGAGCAGGCCAAGCTGGCTAGACTGTACAAGCGTTATACGCCTGTAACCGTTAAGATTGCGCCGGATATGGGGCCGGAAGAGTTTGAGTTGGTTGCCAATGCACTGATGACCTACGAAATAGACGGTGTGATTGCGACCAATACCACCCTGTCTCGTGATGGGGTCGAGGACTCTGAGTTCTGCGATGAGGCTGGGGGCTTGAGTGGCGCACCTGTTCGCAATCGTTCAACAGCGGCAATCATGGCGCTTTCCCGGCATCTGAATGGCAGGATTCCTATTATCGGTGTGGGTGGTATTACAGAGGGTTTTGATGCGGCTGAAAAACTGGATGCTGGTGCGAGTCTGGTACAGTTGTATACGGGCTTTATCTATAAAGGGCCAGTGTTGATTCGTGACTCGGTCAGAGCGATAGAGAAGTTGAATAAAACTTGATTTGATGTCGGCTTTTTTGCCTGGAGTGCTCCCTTAAAAGGGAGCCCTCCGTGAAAGGAATAACTGTATGCTCCGTTTTATGAGTTTAGTTTAACCGAGTGATGGATTAACCTGAATTGCAGAAACGCCAGACATCCCGTTCCAGTGTGCTTCGCGTCCTTCTCGCCAGCCTCTCATCCAGTGACTTCGTTTTTCAGCTTCAGTAACCGGACAATCCTCTTTGGATTTGCCCCCGATTCCCGCATTAAAGCCACGGCTGAAAAGAGTTGAGCTTGGATCTCGTTTCTGTCTTTTCATAAATATACGCCTCTCATGCTTCTATTTTTCATAGCGTGCGGCAATAAAAACTACAGTCGCCGCAAGTGGCAGTGAGCCTGGTAGAAAAATCAGGTCACATGTACATTGATAACTGAATTCTGATCAGAAAGCGATTTAAAAAAACTATACCTTCGATGGTTCTTGATAGTTGTACTCACAACGCAGCTGCAAAAATACGCCGCTAATCATGCTGTTAAAGGTTACGATTGAATGAACAAAAAATGATGAATTTTTTTCATATTCATGACAGCTGTTCGGTTGTTCTGAATCGAGGTTACAGATGGAAATAAACGACGCGAATACGGCACTGAATTTTTTTGTGACCTGTCCCAAGGGAATAGAGCAACTGTTGGCGGAGGAGTTGCAAGTGCTGGGTGCAGAAGCAGTTCGCCAGACAGTAGCGGGCGTGTCATGTCAGGGTGATCTGGCACTGGGGTACAGGATCTGTCTGTGGTCGCGTCTTGGCAGTCGTGTGCTGATGCCATTGGCAGAGGGAGCGGTCAGGGATGCGGATCAGCTCTATGCTGTCGTGCAGCAGGTTGACTGGCTTGATCATCTGCGGCCCTCGGGAACCTTGACGGTAGACTTCAATGGTCGCTGTGAGGGAATTAATAATACCCATTTCGGTGCCCTCAAGGTCAAGGATGCGATCGTTGACCAGATCCGGGATGCGACAGGGCAGCGCCCATCGGTAGATCGTCAGGCTCCGGATCTTCGCGTCAATGTACACCTTGCCAGAGAGAAGGCCGTTATATCGCTGGATCTGTCGGGTGAGAGTCTGCATCGGCGTGGTTATCGTCAGGAAGCGGGTGAGGCGCCTCTGAAAGAGAGTCTCGCGGCAGCGATTCTGATCCGCGCGGGATGGGTGGAGAAAAGTAGCGGGCAGGCTGTGCTGGTCGACCCGATGTGTGGCTCGGGCACCTTGCTGATTGAGGCCGCGCTGATGGCGACCGATACTGCCCCCGGGTTGCTGCGTCGACAGTTTGGCTTTGCGCGTTGGTTGGGTCACAGGGAGTCACTGTGGCAGGCGCTGCAGGCTGAGGCTGTTGAGCGCAAGAATGCGGGTGCCGCGAATGTTCTGGTCAGATGTCATGGCTCTGATCAGGATCCTCGAGTGCTCGAGAAGGCAAAGCATAATGCGCGGCGTGCGGGTGTTGATCATCTGATCAGCTGGAAGGTGCAATCTGTTGAAGAGTGCCAGGCTCCTGAGCTGGGGGAAGCCGTCGGCCTGCTTATCTCCAATCCACCTTATGGTGAGCGGCTTGGCGAGGTGGAGCAGCTGATGTTTCTCTATCAGCAGCTGGGCAGGGTGATGAAAGATCAGTTTGCCGGTTGGCAGGCAGGTATCTTTACCAGCAACCCTGAGTTGGGCATGGTGCTGGGCATGAAGGCGCAGAAGCGCTATCAGTTATTCAATGGCACGCTCAAAAGTCAGTTACTGATGTTCGAGATCTATGAAAATCAGCCGGTGCCAGAGGAGCGGGAAAATCAGCCGGATCAGGTTCAGCCCCTGTCTGAGCAGGCGCAGATGTTCGCCAATCGACTGCGTAAAAACCTCAAGCAGTACTCGCGATGGGTCAGAAAAGAGGATATCGACTGCTACCGTGTCTATGATGCCGATATGCCTGAGTATGCTGTTGCGGTGGACTACTACGCGGGTCAGGTGGTGGTGCAGGAGTATGCGCCTCCAGCTAACATTGACAAGGTGCGGGCATTCAGTCGCTTGAATGACGTGCTGCAGGTAGTACCGGAGGTGCTCAATGTGCCGGCTGATCAGGTGGTCCTGAAGCAGCGCAAGCGTCAGCAGGGGACTGAGCAGTATCAGAAGCAGGATGAAACGGACCATTTTTTCACCGTCACCGAGCACGGCTGCCAGTTGCTGGTGAATCTTCATGATTATCTGGATACAGGACTGTTTCTGGATCACCGGCCGATACGCCGGCATATTCAGTCTGTAGCTGCTGGCAAGGATGTACTGAATCTGTTCTGTTATACCGCGAGTGCAACGGTGCATGCCATAGTGGGTGGTGCGCGCTCGAGTGTCAGTGTGGATATGTCCACAACCTATCTGGCCTGGGCTAAGCGGAATTTCAGGCTGAACAATGCTGATATGAGTCAGCATAAGCTGGTACAGGCTGACTGTATGCGCTGGCTCGAAGAGCAGCACAAGCCGGCCTATGATCTGATCTTCATGGACCCGCCGACATTTTCCAACTCTAAGCGGATGGAAGGGGTGCTGGATGTACAGCGCGATCATGTTGTGCTGGTGAAGGGTGCGATGGAGTTATTGCGTTCGGATGGTGTGCTGATCTTCTCCAACAACTATCGTCGCTTCAAGCTCGATCATGAGGCGTTGGATGCATACGAGATAGTGGATATCACACATAAAACGCTGGATCCTGACTTCAAGCGCAGCGCCAAAATTCACTGCTGTTTTGAGATTCGTCACAAGCGTTAAAAGAACTGGAGGAAGATCGGGGATCCGGGACGCCCATCAGGCGCCCCGGAGCAAGGCAGGAAATTATTTCTTGCCTGGGTAGTCGCGCATCTCTGCGCCAGTGTAAAGCTGGCGTGGACGGCCGATGCGGTTCGGGCTGGAGTGGAATTCGTTCCAGTGGGAAATCCAGCCAATTGTTCTGGACAGTGCGAAGATCACTGTAAACATGCTGGTCGGGATGCCGATCGCTTTCAAAATGATACCTGAGTAGAAGTCCACGTTCGGGTAAAGCTTGCGCTCAACGAAGTAGGGGTCTTCCAGGGCGATCTCTTCCAGACGCTTGGCGATCTTCAGTAGCGGATCATTTTCGATACCGAGTTCGGCAAGCACTTCGTCACAGGTCTTCTTCATCACCTTGGCGCGAGGATCAAAGTTACGATAAACGCGGTGACCAAAGCCCATCAGTCGGAAGTTGTCATCCGGATCCTTGGCCTTGGCAATGAATTCGGGGATATTTGCTTCATCACCAATCTCCTCGAGCATGCTCAGCACTGCTTCGTTGGCACCACCATGCGCCGGTCCCCACAGTGCAGCAATACCGGCAGCGATGCAGGCAAAGGGGTTTGCACCGGAAGAACCAGCCAGACGTACCGTGGATGTGGATGCATTCTGTTCGTGATCGGCATGCAGTGTGAAGATGCGGTCCATGGCGCGTGCCAGGATTGGATTGACTTCATAGTCATCGCAAGGTGTAGCAAACATCATCTGCAGGAAGTTTTCGGCATAGCCCATTTTGTTTCGCGGATGCATGAACGGCTGGCCGATGGAGTATTTGTAGCACATGGCTGCCAGTGTCGGCATCTTCGCAATCAGGCGATAGGCGCAGACCTCACGGTGGTTAGCATCATTGATGTCCAGAGAGTCGTGATAGAAGGCGGACAGTGCGCCAACTACACCACACATGATAGCCATCGGGTGCGCGTCGCGGCGAAAACCCTTGAAAAACTGGCTCAACTGCTCATGTACCATCGTATGATTGCTGATGGTATGGCTGAACTTGTCGAGCTCTTCCTTGGTTGGCAATTCTCCGTTCAGTAGCAGATAGCAGACCTCAAGATAGTGTGATTTCTCGGCCAGCTGCTCAATCGGGTACCCACGGTGCAGCAGAATTCCCTTGTCGCCATCAATGTAGGTAATGGAAGAGTCGCAGGCAGCAGTCGACACAAAGCCCGGATCATAGGTGAAAAGACCTTTGCCGGTCAGTGGGCGCACATCGATGACATCTGGCCCGAGTGTGCCGGAATAAACAGGAAGTTCAATGACTTCGTCTAGACCATCGACCGTCAAACGTGCTTTTTTGTCAGCCATTGGTGGCTCCTATCATTTTGTTTGGGTTACAACGACTTATAGTTAGTCGCGTGGCCATGCCTTGTGGGTCAGGCCTTCAAAGACCTGAACACTATAGAGCGTGTCACGCGATTGTCAATCAGTCGAAGGGTCAAGTTGTTGCGATGCAGCATAGCTTTACATTATCAACTTGTTACGGGGAATTAGCCGATAGTATGAGTCGGTGTGAGGCAAGCAAAAATACTAGACCATTGTTGTACAAGCCACGTGGTTCGTTGTATTCAGCCTTTGAAGTGACTATACTGCGTGCCCTGAGTTGGTGACATCTCTGATGCAAAGATGGATCGGAGAGTGATCCAGTTCGTGCATTTCGAGGTACTGCTTCTGAGCACTTCCTAGCAACCAAGTCCTGCAACAGGGCTATTGAGTGTGAACTAGAGCCGTGAACAAGAAAAGACCTGTAAATCTTGATATTCGTACCATTAAATTGCCACTCCCGGCGATTACTTCGATCATACATCGTGTCACAGGTGTAGCGCTGTTCTTCGGTGCCATCTTTGTCGTGTATATCCTGGGGTTGTCGCTGGAATCTCAGTCGGGCTTTAACGCTGCGGCTGCGATACTCCGGGATAGTTTCCTGGCTAAACTCATCGCATGGGGATTTGTGTCTGCCCTGCTGTACCACATGATTGCCGGTATCAAACACCTGATTATGGATTTCGGATACTGTGAAGAGCTCGAAAGTGGTCAGCTGGCGGCAAAAGTGACTTTGATTGTAGCTGCGGTCGCAGTTCTGCTGGCGGGAGTATGGATATGGTAACTAGCATCACAAGTTTTGGCCGTAGCGGCCTTTATGACTGGATGATCCAGCGCGTAACCGCTGTCGTATTAATGGCGTATACGATTTTTATGCTGGCATACCTGCTGTTTAATCCAGGTCTGGATTATGCGCAGTGGAGTGCTCTGTTCCAGGGTACCTTCATGCGTCTGTTCAGCTTGCTGGCGATCCTGTCACTCGCTGCTCATGCCTGGATTGGTCTGTGGTCTGTTTCCACTGACTATATCAAGCCAACGGTACTGCGCTTCATGTTCCAGTCCCTGTGTGGCCTGCTGGCATTTGTTTATGTCGTGTGGGGCATTCAGATCCTGTGGGGTATTTAACACATGTCTTCTAGTCTGCGTACATTGAGTTTTGATGCGATTGTTGTTGGTGGTGGTGGTGCCGGAATGCGTGCAGCACTTCAGCTGACTCAGTCTGGCTTGAATACGGCCTGTATCACTAAAGTATTTCCTACCCGTTCTCATACCGTCTCTGCACAGGGTGGTATCACCTGTGCAATTGCCAGTGCGGATCCCAATGATGACTGGCGCTGGCACATGTATGACACGGTCAAGGGTTCTGATTACATCGGTGATCAGGATGCCATCGAGTATATGTGTTCTGTCGGCCCTCAGGCGGTGTTTGAGCTGGATCACATGGGTATGCCTTTCTCCCGCACGGAGATAGGTCGTATCTACCAGCGCCCCTTTGGTGGCCAGTCCAAAAATTTCGGTGAAGGTGGCCAGGCGGCACGTACCTGTGCTGCTGCTGACCGTACCGGACACGCACTGCTGCACACGCTGTATCAGGCCAACCTGAAAGGCGGTACAACCTTCCTGAACGAATGGTATGCCGTAGATCTGGTCAAGAATGCAGACGGCGCCATCGTAGGTACTATTGCCATCTGTATCGAAACCGGTGAAACCGTTTATATCAAAGCCAAGGCTACGGTTCTGGCCACTGGTGGTGCGGGTCGTATCTATGCGTCCACTACCAATGCCCTGATCAACACGGGTGATGGTGTTGGTATGGCGCTGCGTGCCAATGTGCCTGCTCAGGATATGGAGATGTGGCAGTTCCATCCAACCGGTATTGCCGGTGCGGGTGTTCTGGTCACTGAGGGTTGTCGTGGTGAGGGTGGTTACCTGATCAACAAGGATGGCGAGCGTTTCATGGAACGTTATGCGCCCAACGCCAAAGACCTTGCAGGTCGTGATGTTGTAGCCCGTTCCATGATCCTTGAGATTCTTGAAGGTCGTGGTTGTGGTCCAGACGGTGACCATGTTCTGCTGAAGCTGGATCACCTGGGTGAAGAGGTTCTGCACTCACGTCTGCCGGGTATCTGTGAGCTGTCTCAGACCTTTGCAGCGGTTGATCCTGTCAAGGCGCCGGTGCCTGTTGTTCCGACTTGCCATTACATGATGGGTGGTATTATCACCAACATCGGTGGTCAGGCGATCACACAGGATGCCGACGGTAATGATCAGATCATCAATGGTCTGTTTGCCTGTGGTGAGGCGGCTTGCGTTTCCGTGCATGGTGCTAACCGTCTGGGTGGTAACTCACTGCTGGATCTGGTGGTATTCGGCCGTGCGGCCGGCATGCAGATCGAGAAGCAGATGCGTGAAGGCTATGAAGTGGCTGACGCAACTCAGTCCGATATCGATGCAGCCATGGCGCGTCTTAATCGCCTTAACAACAGCACGGGTGGTGAAAGAACTGCTGAAGTTCGCAAGGATCTTCAGAACACCATGCAGCTGTATTTCGGTGTATTCCGCGATGGTGCAAGCATGGAGAAGGGTCTTGCTCTGCTGCAGGAGATCCGCAAGCGTGTCGAAAATCAGTATCTGGATGACAAGAGCCAGGCATTCAATACATCACGTATCGAAGCGCTGGAGCTTGATAACCTGATGGAAGTGGCTGAGGCTACCGCAATTGCGGCTGTGGAGCGTAAAGAGTCCCGCGGAGCGCATGCGCGTAACGACTTTACCGAGCGTGATGACGAAAACTGGCTCTGCCATTCGGTCTATTTCCCGCAGGATAAGCGTATAGGTAAGCGTGCCGTCAACTTCGCTCCGAAGACGATGGAAGCCTTCCCACCGAAAACTAGAACCTATTAAGGGGCTGATACGATGCTGGTAAGTTTATATCGCTATAACCCTGAAACGGATGATGTGCCTTACATGCAGGATATCCATATCGATATCCCTGGCGGCAAGGACATCATGGTGCTGGATCTGCTTCAGTTGCTGAAAGAAAAGGACACAACGCTGACCTTCAGGCGCTCATGCCGTGAAGGCGTTTGCGGGTCCGATGGTCTGAACATGAATGGCAAGAATGGTCTGGCCTGCATCACTGCTCTGTCGCAGGTTGTTGAAAAAGACAAACTGGTGCTGCGTCCTCTGCCTGGTCTGCCTGTCATTCGTGATCTGGTCGTGGATATGGGGCAGTTCTACAAGCAGTACGAGAAGATCAAGCCTTATCTGATCAATGATACACCTGCACCAGCCATCGAGCGTCTGCAGTCTCCTGAAGAGCGGGCTGAGTTGGATGGTCTGTATGAGTGTATTCTCTGTGCCTGCTGTTCCACTGCATGCCCATCCTTCTGGTGGAATCCCGACAAGTTCGTGGGGCCGTCTGGCTTGCTGCAAGCCTATCGCTTCCTGGCGGACAGCCGTGATACTGCAACGGATCAGAGACTGGCAGAGTTGGATGACCCCTTTAGTGTCTTCCGTTGCCATGGTATAATGAACTGTGTCAACGTGTGTCCTAAGGGTCTTAATCCGACCAAGGCGATTGGCAAGATCAGGAATATGCTACTGCAACAAGCTACCTGATCCATAATAATAAAAACGGCGCTTATGCGCCGTTTTTTTATGTCCAGGGATGGGCGGTATGCCGGCAACGCAGGAGCGGTTGCCAGGTATATGTGTAGAAAGCGTTTTGATACAAGTTGTAGAACAACAGGGTTGTCAACGGCGACAAACCGACGGCTTGTTAATACCAGGTCAGATTCGTGCGGAGGCTAGCCAAAAGCACAATGTCTTTGGCTACCATAAATTCTGTAGAATTTATCCCGTTTGAAACGTGGTTTCAGTGTTAACAGCAGGCTAAAAGTCGTAAAATGTGCGCCTGCGTGGTCAGGCAGTATAATAACGACTGTGCAGCATCACAGAATCGGTAATCAGCAAAGGGCGGCTGGCACTGGTTGAGCAGGGACTTGGTGCATCCTGCTTTCCGGCTTCCCCAGACTCAGGGTGATATAACAATGCAAGACAGCATGATGGAGCTGCTTTGGAAGAATGCACATCTGTATGGTGGCAATCTTTCATACGTGGAACAACTGTACGAAGCTTACCTGATGGACCCGAATGCCGTTCCTCAGGAGTGGCGTGAAGAGTTTGATCGTTTGCCTGCAACAGGCGGCCCGATCTTCCAGGATGTGCCTCACTCAGCAATCAGAGAGCATTTCCTTCACCTATCCAAGAACCAGAGGCGTGCTGCGGCACCGTCTGCCGACAGCTACAGCTCCGAACACGAAAAGAAGCAGGTGCGCGTACTGCGTATGATCAATGCGTACCGTGTGCGTGGTCATCAGGTTGCCAAGATTGATCCCCTGAACCTGTTGAAACGTGAACCGATTCCCGATCTTGAACTGCGCTTTCATGAGCTTTCAGAAGCTGACTACGACACCACATTCCAGCTCGGTTCGCTGTTTTTCGGTCCTGAAGAAGCCACACTGAAGAATATCCTGGCCGATCTGAAGAAAACCTACTGCTCTTCGATCGGTGTTGAGTATATGCATATCGTTGATACGCAGGAAAAACGCTGGTTGCAGTCGCGCATGGAGCCTGTGCGTTGCGATCCTGTACTCGATGCTGAAGTGAAAACCCATATTCTGGAACGTCTGACGGCTGCCGAAGGTCTTGAGAAGTATCTCGGCTCTCGCTATGCCGGTGCCAAGCGTTTCGGTGTGGAAGGTGGTGAAAGCCTCATTCCCTGTCTGGATGAGTTGATTCAGCGTGGTGGACGCCAGGGTGCGAAAGAGATCGTGATCGGTATGGCGCACCGTGGTCGTCTGAACGTGCTGGTCAATATCTTCGGTAAGAACCCATCTGACCTGTTCGGTGAGTTTGAAGGTAAAAAATTGCTGGATACCTCCGGTGACGTTAAATACCACCAGGGCTTCTCATCCAACGTCATGACGCCGGGCGGCGAAGTCCACATGGCTATGGCATTCAACCCTTCACATCTTGAGATAGTGTCTCCGGTGGTTGAAGGCTCGGTGAGGGCGCGTCAGGATCGTCGTGATGACGCTGTCGGTACGACAGTCATTCCGGTTTCGATCCATGGTGATGCAGCGTTTGCCGGTCAGGGTGTGGTGATGGAAACCTTCCAGATGTCCCAGACTCGTGCCTATAAGACTGGCGGTACGATCCACATCGTGATTAACAATCAGGTCGGCTTCACGACATCCAAGAAAGAAGATGCTCGCTCCACTGAGTACTGTACCGATGTTGCCAAAATGGTTCAGGCACCTATCTTTCACGTGAATGGTGATGATCCAGAGGCGGTGCGTTTTGTGACGCAACTGGCGTTGGATTTCCGTAATGAGTTCAAAAAAGACGTGGTTATCGACCTCGTCTGCTACCGTCGTCGTGGACACAACGAAGCGGATGAGCCATCCGGTACTCAGCCTTTGATGTACAAACAGATCAAGGTGCAGAAAACTACGCGTGAACTCTATGCGCAGCGCCTGATTAACGAGGGCGTCATCACAGAAGATGAGATCAAGGCGCTTGAACAGAGCTATCGCAAGGCGCTTGAAAACGGAGAGCATGTTGCCAACTCTCTGGTACTGGAGCCTAACAGTGAGCTGTTCGTAGACTGGAAGCCATACCTCGGGCACCAGTGGTCTTTCGACGCTGATACGCGTGTCGACATCAAACTGTTGCAGGAGCTTGGCAACAAGATGTGCCATGTACCGGAAGGTTTCGGTATCCAGCGCCAGGTTGAAAAGATCTATGATGACCGCCGACGTATGGCAGCCGGTGCCATGGAGATCAACTGGGGCTTTGCTGAAACGCTGGCATACGCCACTTTGCTGGCTGAAGGATACCCTGTGCGTCTGACGGGCCAGGATGTTGGTCGTGGTACTTTCTCGCACCGTCATGCCGTTCTGCACAATCAGAAAGATGCCAGCACTTATGTGCCCCTACAGCATCTGGACGAAAAACAGCCGGATTTTGATATCTTCGACTCCTTCCTGTCAGAGGAAGCAGTACTGGCCTTCGAGTATGGCTATGCCACCACCATGCCAAATACCATGGTGATCTGGGAGGCTCAGTTCGGTGACTTTGCCAATGGCGCACAGGTAGTGATCGATCAGTTCATAACCAGTGGTGAGCATAAGTGGGGGCGTCTGTGTGGCCTGACCATGTTGCTGCCACACGGCTTTGAAGGGCAGGGGCCAGAGCACTCTTCTGCGCGTCTTGAGCGTTTCCTTCAGCTCAGTGCCGAACATAATATCCAGGTGTGCGTTCCGACCACGCCTTCACAGATATTCCACCTGATTCGCCGTCAGACAGTACGCCCTCTGCGCAAGCCGCTGGTAGTCATGACTCCGAAATCACTGCTCCGTCATAAGCAGGCGGTGTCGACGCTCGACGAACTGTCAGAAGGCAGCTTCCAGCCGGTAATCGGTGAGATCGATACGCTGGATCCGAAGAAGGTTAAGCGCGTAGTTCTGTGCAGTGGTAAGGTCTATTTCGATCTGTACAACAAGCGTGCAGAGCTTGAAAAAGACGATGTTGCGATTATTAGAATAGAGCAGCTATATCCCTTCCCTGAAGAGATTCTGGGCCAGGTGATTGCAGATTACACGAATCTCGAATCCGTGGTCTGGTGTCAGGAAGAGCCTATGAATCAGGGCGCCTGGTACTGCAGTCAGCACCATATGCGTCACGTGTTGCATCGCCACGATCCAAAGCTGTTCCTGACAGGTGTTGGCCGGCCACATGCAGCAGCACCGGCAGTAGGCTATATTTCTGTTCATCTTGAGCAGCAGGAACAGCTTCTGAACGAAGCGATTAACGGTTAACGACAGGTTCGATTGCGAACTACCAGAGCAGTTAAAAGGAAACAGCATGTCCATCGAAATTAAAGCACCGACTTTCCCTGAATCCGTGGCCGACGGTACCGTTGCAACCTGGCATAAACAGCCGGGTGACTCCTGCTCCGTTGATGAACTGATCGTTGATATCGAAACCGACAAGGTCGTCCTTGAAGTGGTGGCACCTGCAGACGGTGTTATCAAGGAAATTCTGAAGGCTGAAGGCGACACGGTTCTGAGTGAAGAGGTTCTGGCGCTGTTTGAAGCGGGTGCCGCTGCGAGTGCAGCGCCTGCTGCAGCGGCATCAGCGCCTGCTGCAACTTCAACTGATACTGCAGCAACAGATGCTGACAAGGTCGGTCCAGCCGCACGCAGACTGATCGACGAGCACGGCCTGGATGCATCCAAAATCCAGGGTAGTGGTAAGAATGGTGGCATCACCAAAGAAGATGTTCAGGCATATATCAACAGCCAGTCTTCTGCACCGGCAGCAGCACCTGCAGCAGCGCCAGCACCTGCTGCCAAAGCTGCGGCGCCTGTTGTCAATGTAGCGGCAGGTGAGCGTGTCGAGAAGCGCGTTCCGATGACCCGTCTGCGTGCGACTATCGCCAAACGTCTGGTTGAAGCTCAGCAGAATGCTGCGATGCTGACCACCTATAACGAAGTCAACATGAAACCGATCATGGAACTGCGTAAGCAGTACAAAGATCTGTTCGAGAAGACACATAATGGCACCCGTCTGGGCTTCATGTCCTTCTTCGTCAAGGCTGCTACTGAAGCACTGAAGCGCTTCCCTGCAGTCAACGCATCTATTGATGGCAACGATATGGTGTACCATGGCTATCAGGATATCGGCGTTGCCGTATCGACTGAACGTGGTCTTATGGTTCCTGTGTTGCGTGATACGGATGCCATGAATCTGGCTGATGTTGAAGCCGCCATTGCCGATTTCGGTCAGCGTGGTCGCGATGGTAAGCTGGGTATGGATGATATGCAGGGCGGAACCTTTACCATCACTAACGGGGGTGTATTCGGCTCACTGATGTCGACACCGATTCTGAACCCGCCGCAGACTGCGATCCTGGGTATGCACAAGATCCAGGAGCGTCCGATGGCTGTTAATGGTCAGGTCGTTATTCTGCCTATGATGTATCTGGCACTGTCATATGACCACCGTATGATTGACGGTAAGGAAGCGGTACAATTTCTGGTTACAATAAAAGATCTGCTCGAAGATCCGGCCCGCATGCTGCTTGATGTATAAGACAGCTGGTAACCCACGTGTTAACGACAGGATTGATTAAATGTCTGATAAATTTGATGTAATTGTTATTGGTGCAGGCCCTGGCGGGTATGTTGCTGCAATTCGCGCTGCTCAGCTTGGTCTGAAAGCTGCTTGTGTTGAGAAGTGGGTCGACGACAAGGGGACTCCTGTTCTGGGAGGTACCTGCCTGAACGTTGGTTGCATCCCCTCCAAGGCGCTGCTTGAAACCACTCACAAACTGCATGAAGCTCAGCATGGCTTTGCGGCTCAGGGTATCGTTGCTGAGAATGTTCGCATCGACACCAAGCAGATGGTTGCGCGCAAAGACCAGATAGTCAAAAACCTGACCGGTGGTATTGCAGGTCTGTTCAAGGCTAATGGCGTGACCCTGCTGCAGGGCAAAGGCAAACTGCTGGCTAACAAGCAGGTTGAAGTCACTGCGCAGGATGGTGCCGTGACTGTCTACTCTGCAGAAAACGTGGTCCTGGCTGCCGGTTCCGTACCGGTTGAAATTCCGCCGGCTCCACTGACCGAAGGTCTGATTCTGGACAACGCCGGTGCTCTGGATATCGACGAAACGCCAGAGCGCCTGGGTGTTATCGGTGCGGGTGTCATCGGTCTGGAAATGGGCTCCATCTGGGCGCGTTGCGGCTCTAAAGTCACTGTACTTGAAGCGATGGATAGTTTCCTGCCTGTAGCCGACCAGGACGTAGCTAAAGAAGCTCAGAAGCTGCTGACCAAACAGGGACTGGATATCAAACTGGGTGCGCGTTGCACTGGTACTGAAATCAAAGGTAAAGAGATCACCGTCAAGTACACTGACGCCAATGGCGATCAGGAGCTGGTGGTCGATAAGCTGATCGTAGCTGTTGGTCGTCGTCCTTTGACTCAGGATCTGATCAGCGCAGACAGCGGTGTGAAACTGGACGAGCGTGGCTTCATCTTCGTTGATGATCAGTGCCGTACGGATGCGCCGGGCGTCTATGCGATCGGTGACATTGTTCGTGGCCCGATGCTGGCACACAAGGCATCGGAAGAGGGCATCATGGTTGTTGATATCATTGCCGGTCATAAAGCCGCAATGAACTACGACTGCATCCCGAACATTATTTATACCTTCCCTGAGCTGGCATGGGTGGGTAAAACCGAGCAGGAACTTAAATCTGCCGGGGTCAAAATAAAAGTCGGCAAATTCCCGTTTGCGGCCTCTGGTCGTGCAATGGCAGCGAATACGACAGAAGGTTTTGTCAAAATGATCGCTGACGAAGAAACGGACAGAATACTGGGTGTTCATATGGTCGGAGGCATCGCTTCCGAACTGATCGCTCAGGCCGTTATTGCAATGGAGTTCTGCTCGACTGCAGAGGATCTGCAGCTAACGGTATTCGCTCACCCAACCGTGAGTGAGGCGGTACATGAAGCTGCTCTGGCAGTGGATAATCACGCCATCCACATTGCAAATCGCAAGAAACGCTAATAAGTGCTGCGATGCAGATGAGGCGCTAGTTTCGTCTGCCGTAGAGCAGCAAAGTGCGTGCAACGAGGTCTCTGACCGCAAGCGTTGTGCATGTTTAGTCAAATTTCAACGGATTAGAACATGAACCTTCACGAGTACCAAGGCAAACAGTTGTTTGCTGAATACGGTCTGCCGGTTTCCAAGGGTTTCGCGGTAGAAACACCAGAAGCAGCTGCTGAAGCAGCTGAAAAAATTGGCGGAGACATGTGGGTTGTTAAAGCCCAGGTTCACGCCGGTGGACGCGGTAAGGCTGGCGGCGTCAAGCTGATCAAGTCTCCTGCTGAAGCAAAAGAGTTTGCTGAAAAGTGGCTCGGCAACCGTCTGGTGACTTACCAGACAGACGCCAATGGCCAGCCAGTCACCAAAATTCTGGTTGAAACCTGCACAGATATCGCCAATGAGCTGTATCTGGGTGCTGTGGTTGATCGCTCAACTCGTCGTATTGTCTTCATGGCTTCTACTGAAGGTGGTGTTGAGATCGAGAAGGTTGCAGAAGAAACGCCTGAAAAAATCCTCAAGGCAACTATTGATCCAATGACTGGCGCTCAGCCTTATCAGGGTCGTGAACTGGCTTTCCAGTTGGGCCTGAAAGGTGATCAGATCAAACAGTTCGTCCATATCTTCATGGGTCTGGCGAAAATGTTTGAAGAGAAAGATCTGGCGCTGCTCGAGATCAACCCTCTGGTTATCACAGAGCAGGGTAACCTGCACTGCCTGGACGCTAAAATCGTGATCGACAGCAACGCGGTTTACCGTCACAAAGATATTCAGGAAATGCACGATCCTTCACAGGATGACGAGCGCGAAGGTCATGCTGCCAAGTGGGAACTGAACTACGTTGCCCTGGAAGGTAACATCGGCTGCATGGTTAACGGTGCTGGTCTGGCGATGGGCACCATGGACATCGTCAAGCTGCACGGTGGTCAGCCTGCCAACTTCCTTGACGTAGGCGGCGGTGCAACCAAAGAACGCGTAACTGAAGCGTTCAAGATCATCCTGTCTGACGACAGCGTGAAAGCCGTTCTGGTTAACATCTTCGGTGGTATCGTACGTTGTGACCTGATTGCTGATGGCATTATCGGTGCAGTCAAGGAAGTCGGCGTTAACGTACCTGTTGTTGTGCGTCTGGAAGGTAACAACGCAGAGCTGGGTGCACAGCGTCTGGCAGAGTCTGGTCTGGATATCATTGCAGCAACCAGCCTCACGGATGCAGCTGTTCAGGTCGTTAAAGCAGCGGAGGGTAAATAATCATGGCAATTCTGATTAACAAAGACACCAAGGTAATCTGTCAGGGTTTCACTGGTGGCCAGGGTACCTTCCACTCTGAACAGGCTATCGCATACGGCACCAAAATGGTTGGTGGTGTTACACCGGGTAAAGGTGGCACTGAGCACCTTGGCCTGCCTGTATTCAACACCGTTAAAGAAGCAGTAGAACAGACTGGTGCTGAAGCATCTGTGATCTATGTTCCTGCTGCCTTCTGTAAAGATTCTATTCTGGAAGCCGCTAACGCTGGCATCAAACTGATCGTCTGCATCACTGAAGGTATCCCGACTCTGGATATGCTGCAGTGCAAAGTGAAGTGCGATGAGTTGGGTGTTCGTCTGATCGGACCAAACTGCCCGGGTGTTATCACTCCGGGTGAGTGCAAGATCGGCATCATGCCTGGTCACATCCACCTGCCGGGTAAAGTCGGTATCGTTTCACGTTCAGGTACACTGACGTATGAAGCGGTCAAGCAGACTACAGATGCTGGTTTCGGCCAGTCTACCTGTGTTGGTATCGGTGGTGACCCGATCCCTGGCTCCAACTTCATCGACATTCTGGAAATGTTCCAGAATGACCCACAGACCGAAGCGATCGTCATGATCGGTGAGATCGGTGGTTCTGCTGAAGAAGAAGCGGCTGCCTACATCAAAGCCCACGTAACCAAGCCTGTGGTTTCTTACATTGCCGGTGTCACTGCACCTGCTGGTAAGCGCATGGGTCATGCTGGTGCGATCATTTCCGGTGGTAAGGGTACAGCAGCTGAGAAGTTCGCTGCCCTGGAAGACGCAGGCGTTAAAACTGTGCGTTCACTGGCCGATATCGGCAAGGCACTGACTGAGATCACTGGCTGGAAATAATCCTTCCAACCTTTGCTCCAGCGTACAAAAAGGCAGCCTCGGCTGCCTTTTTGTTTCTATTTACCGCCCAATTCAATGCTTACCTATGTGCAGCGAGGAGGTGAGAGAACGCAGGTGTATGGCATCGCCTGTGACTAATCGCCCTTTTGTCCGAGCGGCTGTGGCGATGCAGAGAAGTAGATGTCGCCATACCAGGCCCTCACCGTGCCACCGGTATCATCAGCGTCCGTCATCAATGCCACCCCATCGATAATATCAATGTCGATGCCAAAGACCTCCCTGAGGTCTTCACGCACGTTCCGTACATGGGTTACCCACTGGCCCACCAACTCGGGACCGCTATCCAGCGCCAGCATCTGTGCATTATCTCCGGCGTAGGCGTTGGGCCATCGGCTCCCCACTGGTTGGTGGTTGGACCACACATAATTGAGGGCTCGGGTACGCCAGAATGCCAGTCCGTTTCTTTTCACCACATAGATGCGCGCGGGGTAGTCATCGCCAGCCTTGGTGAGCTCATCCACACCGTCAATAATAGAGTCGATCCGCCAGCGCCAATGCAGGTATGGGGTTTCGCGCAAATCGATGTTCAGGGTGCGGTACAGTGCGCTGGCAGTACCGTTGGCGTCGGCTTGTAATACGCTCTCTCCATTGAGGTCAACAAGGCTATAGGTGGTTTTGCCATTGAAGGAGCGCTCACGCCACTCCTCCAGTCCGCTGGAAAAATCGCCGACTAATACTCTGTCTGAAGCGGAGGCGGTACCTGCCAGCATCGCTAATAACAATATTGGTGTGAAGATCCATTGCATTAAGATTCGCTCCGTATCAGCAGATTGTGCAGCAGCAGGTCGCTGATGGCGTGGTCGGTGTTTTCAAACAGAGCCAGACACTGCCGGGCAGTATCCGTTACGGGGTAAGTTAAGCTCGGTGTAACTATAGGTCATATGGTCGAGTGATAGAAGTGGCTACGGTACCTTACACAGGTGAGCTGGCATACGAGGGTGCCATGATCACATGGATAGCTAAAAACCTTACCTTACATCAGGTTAGTCTTATGTTGCATTTATCCTGCTGGCGTTCTACTCTCCGATAACTTAAACGGAATTGAATATATGCCCCACCTCCCTCAAAAGGATAGGGTACTGCCTGCAAAGGCGTCATGCTGGACGATAAACAATAAAAGGATAGAAGAATGAAATCGTTTAATCGTATGTTATTGAGTGTTGCGCTGGCTGCTGCTGTCAGCGCCGGTAATGTTGCCGCTTCTACTCTGGAGTCCATGAAGCCTGTTTCACTGCGACTTGCACATGTTGTGAACGAGCAGGATGGGTTTCATATCGCTGCAGTAAAATTTCAGGAGCTTGTGGCTGAAAGAACTGATGGCAAGGTGAGTGTCGAGATCTTCCCGAACGCATCCTTGGGTGATGAGCGTACGCTGCTGGAAGGCATGCAGATTGGCACGGTCGATATGGGTGTTATCACGAATGGTCCGGTTGCCAATTTTGTTGAAGAGATGGCTGTTTTCGAGCTGCCCTTCCTGTTTGCTTCACCGCAGGAGGCCTATGACGTGTTGGATGGCCCGATAGGTCAGGAGCTGCTGGATAAGCTGTCTGAAGTCAACTTGAAAGGGCTTGCCTACGCTGAGCGCGGCTTCCGTAACCTGACCAACAGCGTACGTGCAGTTCATTCGCCCGATGATATTCAGGGGTTGCGCATACGCGTGATGGAAAACCCTGTGTATACCGATACGTTCCGTGAGTTGGGTGCCAATGCTGTGCCAATGGCCTGGACGGAGGCGCTGACTGCCATGCAGCAGGGAACGATTGATGGTCAGGAGAATCCGGTTAACGTAATTCACTCCTTCAAGCTTAACGAAACCCAGACGCATATGACACTGTCACGTCATACTTATGCACCAGCCATTTTTGTGATGGGAATGGGAGTATGGAACCGTCTGCCTGAAGAGGCTCAGGGTGTTCTGGTGCAGGCGGCTAGAGAAGCAGCAGCGCATGAGCGTCAGATGAATGCGGATATGGAGTCCCAGCAGTTAGCCGATCTCAGAGCAGCAGGTGTGAACATTGTCGAAGATGCTGATATAGCAGCGTTTCAGGCTGCAGTAGCACCGGTGTATGAGAAGTATGGCGATCAGTTCGGTGACTATCTGGAGCGTATTCAGCAGGCACTGCAATAAGTGATAGGGTTACTTCAAAAGCTTGAGCGGGGTATTGATGCCATTTTGCAGCCGGTTGTCGTTCTGGGCATGCTGGCGCTGATTGGTGTCATTACTCTGCAGATCATTTCCCGCGTGTTTTTCAATGCGGTCCCCTGGACGGAAGAGATCGCGCGCTTTCTGCTGATCTGGATCACCTTTCTGGGGGCTGCGCTGGCGTTTCAGCGCGGGCGCCATATCGCAGTGACCTTTGTTGTCGATACCTTGCCCTTGGGGATTAAAAAGGTCGCTCGCATATTGGCGTGTCTGATCATCATCGGTTTTATGCTCTCGCTGGTAATAATCGGCTATGAGTATATGCAGGTGCAGAGTTTTCAGAAGTCACCCTCGCTGCGTTGGTCCATGTACTATGTCTATGCCATCATGCCGATCAGTGCGGCACTGATGTTGTTTTATGCCTTGATTGATTTGCTGGAGCTGGTGACCAATCGTGTACCCGCTCCGACTGCTGAGCCTCCCATATGACTGCTGTGCTCTTCTTGCTGTTTTTCCTGTTCATGCTACTGGGTGTGCCGATTGCGCTGGCTATCGGCGCCAGTACCCTGTTGGCGCTGCATGCTCAGGGTGTTCCGCTGATGGTGGTAACTCAGCAGATGTTTCAGGGTATCAACTCTTTTGCACTGGTTGCCGTGCCGATGTTTATCCTGACCGGTGATCTGATGGCTCAGGGTAAGATCAGCGAAAAACTGGTCAACTTTGCGGATTCGCTGTTTGGATTTCTGAAGGGTGGGCTGGCGATAGTATCGGTAATGGCGGGCATGTTCTTCGCCGCAATTTCTGGTTCCGGTGCTGCAACAACAGCGGCTGTCGGCTCAACGCTGGTGCCGGAACTGAAGCGCAAGGGCTATGATCCAGCCTCTGCTGCGAGCCTGATAGCAGCCAGTGGTACCATCGGTGTGGTCATCCCACCCTCTGTACCGATGATCATCTATGCGGTAATTGCTCAGGAGTCGGTTGCCAAACTGTTCCTGAATGGCTTTTTACCGGGGTTGGCGATGGGGGTAGGTTTGATGGCGGTTGCAATAGTGCAGGCGTATCGTCGCAACTATCCCAAAGGCACGCCACTGTCACTGAATACGATCCTGAGGACGCTGAAGAGTGCCAGCTGGGGTTTGATGACGCCGGTGATCATTCTGGGAGGAATTTTCTCGGGCATATTCACGCCGAGCGAGGCGGCTGTAGTTGCTGTTAATTATGCTTTGCTTGTATCACTGTTTATCTACCGTGATCTGACCTTGCGCCAGATCTATCGCATTCTGATCCGCTCGGCTATCACCACATCTGTGATCATGCTGGTCATTGCCACATCAGCGGTGCTGAGCTGGACACTATCCAGTTGGCAGGTTCCGAGTGCGTTGGCGAATACGGTTCTTTCTTATTCCACCAATCCCTACATTATCATGCTGCTGGTGGTGCTGGTGATCTTGCTGACTGGGGTGTTCATTGAAACAGCCAGTGCGCTGATCATCCTGACACCGGTCCTGCTGCCGCTGGTGACGAAAATCGGGATAGATCCGATTCACTTTGGCTTGATCATTGTTGTTGGGCTTGCGATAGGTATGATCACACCACCCGTGGCGATCAATCTCTATGTGGCCTCCTCGGTGACACAACTGCCGCTGGAGACAATTACGCGTGCCATCATACCCTATCTGCTGGTATTGATCGCGGTGCTGATGCTGGTTGTCTATCTGCCCATCATGCTGGGCGGGCTGGGGTGAGAGAGGCCAGCTATTCTCGCTCAGTCACTTTCGGAAACCAGTGTGGGAAACCAGTGCTGTCTGATTTCACTCAACCGTCCTGAGGCCTTCAGATGCTCAACACCCAGATCAAAGACCATTAACATATCACGGCCTGTGGGGTGGCTTTTGCTGGCTGTGGCATATTCAAAAGTTTCTCCAAAGGAGGGGTGTTTTGTGTAGGGGTTTGGCAGACCCGCTTCACTCAGTGCATAGTCGAAGTTGGTTTCATAGCCAGCCAGCCCATCGATCCTTCCTGCATCCAGCATCTGGAAACCCTGAAGTATGTCGGACAGTCCATATTTGTAAAAGCCCGTGGCTTGTTCCCACTCCGCTCCGTAGTTCCATCCACGCATGGCTCCGATCGTGAGGTTATGCAGTGATGCCAGCCCGTCCCACTCCAGAGTTTTGTCCGGCAGGGTATAGATGATAAAGCGGGCTTCATTGATAGGGTTTACCGAGTAGTGGAAATACTCGGTCCGCTCCTCGTTATATCCGGTAGGAAACAGGATCTCGACTGAATCGCTGCGGGCCATCTCGAAAGCGCGGGTCCAGGGAACGACATGAATCTGGATGGTATAGCCCTGGCTGTGATAACTTTCACGCAGGATGTCCCAGCTGAATCCCTGCAGGCTGCTTGAATCCTGTCCGGGAGGAATACGCTCTTCAACAACTCTCTTTGTATCGGGTTTATTGAAAATCAGAGGCGGGTAATCTGTCAGGGTAGCGACACTGACGATGCGCTCATCCGCTTGAGCTGCCGTCAGGGTGAGGAGCAGGCAGGTCAGTGGTATCAGTCTCAGTCTGAAAAGCATCAATAGTTCCCTCTTAATTATCATGTGGTGTTAATATTGGCTTGCGTTTTGGCTTTCAGCCGATTGCGGTGGTTCCGGTTGTGTTCGTAAAGGTCCAGTGCAGTTTTCATCGCGATCAGCAGAATCAGAACCGGGGCTATGCTGCCAGCATTACCAAGTAGAATCACGCCAGCACCCGCGATCAGTGCGACATGTAAAATCACAATGCGTCGATAGGGATCGGCCATGATGGATTCAGCCTTGCGACCGATATCCTCTTTGCCGATAAAGTTGTTCATGACGGTCGAGATGCCATGACTGATGACAAATGACAGCAGTGGCAGAGTCAGCAATGCCGGATACAAGGCGATGATGTTCCTGAACACTTCGGCGACCAATAGAAAAGGCATCAGGAGTATCAGCCCATCATCCGCGCCTGAGTTCAGTATTTCACTCTCGCCGACCAGCGTGGAGAGTGATAGCACGATCATTCCATGAACACCACAGAATGCGCTGTAGTGGAATGTGAAAAAAATCACGATGCCAATCGCCTTGATACCGCATGCATAGATCATGCGAACGATGGTATAGACCCCGATCACGATATTCTCAAGCCAGTAGAGCAGCAGCAGAGCGCCAGCATCCCATCCCAGAAAAATTACGCCAAACAGTGGGATAATGTTGGCAAGAATCAGCGCCTTGGCCGGGATACTGAGTGGGCCGGGAAAGAGTGCCTGTTTTATGCTGCCCTGTGTAAATGCTGACTGCTGCTCTGCCAGACTTGAGGGGGCTGCTTCTGTTCCAGGCTCATTCGCTTCGATCCGACTACCGGGCTTAGGGAGGGTCAGGGCTGACTCGACTGTCTCATGATCTATCTGAAGAGCGTCGGCGAAGTGATGTATCAGCCGACGTTCCTGAGCTGTAATGATGTTGTCATGCCGTGAGACAGCACTAAGCGCCAGAAACAACCTTTGGCGGAAAGCGGTTTTGGTGCCTGCAAAGTAATTTAATGCCTGATCCACCTGCAGATCGCAAACCTGCTTCTGAGGCAGGAGCGGCGGAAGCTGGTCCAGGGGGGCGAGCTTGATGCCTTGCTGATAAGCATCTGAGGCTGCTTGCTGTTGGCGATGCTCAGCCCAGGCAAAATGGCTGAGCAACAGCGCACAGTGCTGTCTAAGCTCTGCGGTAGTTGGTCTGTGGTGTGGTGAAGTGTCAGTGTTGTTCAACTGGATACTCCTCATCTGATGCGGTGAGGTGACTGTTCATACTGTCAGGAAACCATTGCACCTTGATGCGATCCAGTTCACCACTCGCGTTGAGATAATCCATGCCTTGGTCAAATACTTCAAGCAGATGAAGAGCATTTGGATTCTGCAGACTGGCTGCCGCAAACTCCATGGTTCTGCCGAAGGAGGGGAGCTTGGTGTAGATGTTGGGCTTACCGGCGTGATCCAGGGCATAGTCAAAATTGGTCTCGTAGCCGGCAAGTCCATCAATACGGCCAAGATCCAGCATCATGAACGCCTGAAGAATATTGCTCAGAGGGAATTTGTCTATCTGGTCATTGGCCTCCCATTCCAGGCCATAGTTCCAGCCACGTAACATGCCTATTGTCTGTCCTTCGAGCGACTTCAGTCCCTCCCAACTGATTGGTTTATCCGGCTGGGTATAGATGATGAATTCAACTTCATTGATGGGGTGTGTGGAGTAGTAAAAGTAGTTTGTACGCTCCTGATTGAAGCCGGTTGGAAATAGAATATCGATACTGCCCGCCTTGACCATCTCATAAGCGCGTGGCCAGGGCAGTATGTTCAGGTCTATCGTATATCCCTGACTGTGGTAGCTGGCGCGCAGCACATCCCAACTGAATCCCTGTAGACTGGTGGCATCCTCTCCCGGCGGGATGCTTTCCTCTATGAGGTCCTGAGCGTCTGATCTGGCAAAAGTCAGGGGAGGGTTATCTGTAAGAGTGGCAACTGACACGCGCAGCTTTTCTGATAGCGGTTCGTCAGATAGTTGTTCCTCAGCGACCAGTCCACCGGGGAGGAGCAGTACAGCCAGCAGAAGCAAGCAACTGAAGGGTCGAGTTGTTGTAACCCCGGTTGATTTCAGACTCATTGAATTGTCTGCCGTTATAATAGGTTACTGAAGTATAAAACAGTTGCTTGCCTGCGTGCAGAAAAACCAAAGCCTGATCTGTATCTATTAAATTTGACTTATATTCTCTGTATGCTGAGCTTATGGTTTTACAAGCGCTATGACTTGTCATTTTTACACATCTTCCGCAGGAGGCACATCAGGAATGACCCGCAAAGAACCCCCGTCAACTTCAGACAAACCGACCAGTTGGCACAACCTTTCTGCAGATGAAACGTTGACATCCTTGAAGGCGAATAAGCAGGGTTTGCCCGAGAGTGACTCTGTCGAGCGGTTGAGTCAGATCGGTCCCAATCGTCTTAAACCGCCCGTAAAGCAGAGTGGGTTAGCCCGCTTTATGCTGCAGTTTCATAATGTTTTGATCTATATCCTGTTGCTGGCTGCGGTCGGAACAGGCTTGATGCAGCATTGGGTGGATACCGGTGTGATTATCGGGGTGGTTGTAATCAATGCGCTGATCGGATTCATTCAGGAAGGCAAGGCAGAAAAAGCGCTGGACTCGATACGTAATATGCTCTCACCCAAAGCCAAGGTGCTGCGCAATGGGCATCCTGTAACGGTTGATTCAGAAACGCTGGTACCGGGTGATATCGTGATTTTGCAGGGTGGAGATCGTGTGCCTGCTGATCTGCGCCTGTTTGAAGCGCGCAATCTGCGCATAGATGAAGCGCTGCTGACAGGTGAGTCGGTGGCATCCGAGAAGGCTGTCGGTGCTGTGAAGCAGGATGCGGATCTTGGCGACCGTTTCTGCATGGCGTTTTCCGGCACGCTGGTCGCATTTGGCCGTGGCATGGGCGTCGTGGTGGAAACCGGCGAGCGTACGGAAATAGGTCGCATCAGCACTCTGCTGTCGGAAACCCAGAGTCTTACCACGCCACTGATTCGACAGATGGATGAGTTCGGGCGTCGGCTCAGCTTTGCCATCATGGCAATTGCTGCCCTGACTTTTGCTTTTGGTCTATGGGTGCGTGACTACTCGGCTATTGATATGTTTCTGGCTGCGGTCAGCCTGGCGGTGGCTGCTATTCCTGAAGGGCTTCCAGCCATCATGACCATTACCCTGGCCATAGGTGTGCAACGCATGGCACGTCGCAATGCGATTATTCGCAGGCTCCCTGCTGTGGAAACACTGGGGTCAGTCACAGAGATCTGCTCCGACAAGACCGGTACGCTGACACGCAATGAAATGACCGTACAGACAATCGTGACACGTGAGCGTGAATATCGTGTCAGTGGTGTAGGTTATGGGCCGCAGGGCGACTTCTATCTGGGCGAGGTGGATGTAGAACCGGGTGATACTGAGGAGGTTCTGGATGAGCTGCTGCAGGCGGCCCTGCTGTGCAATGAGGCTCATCTGGCAGAGCGCGATGGGCGTTGGGTGCTGGAGGGCGATCCGACAGAAGGTGCATTAATGGCAGTGTCCATGAAGTCTGGCCTTGATCCGGATCAGTTGCGAAAGGATCGCCCGCGTACCGACAGCATCCCCTTTGATTCCGCCCACAAGTTCATGTCCACGCTGCACCATGATCATGAGGGGCATGGTTACATTATCCTCAAAGGCGCACCTGAACGGGTTCTGGAGCGATGCACCAGTCAACGGATGCTGGATGGTGATGCACCGCTGGACAGCGAGTTCTGGCATCAGCAGATGGAGCTGGTGGCAGCACATGGACAGCGCTTGTTGGCGATAGCAGCGCGCCGCACCGCACAGGAACATGTTGAGCTGAATTTTGCTGATCTTGAAACGGATATGGTACTGCTGGGTCTGGTCGGTATCATCGACCCGCCACGTGAAGAGGCAATAGTCGCTGTGCGCCAGTGTCACGAAGCCGGTATTCGTGTGCGCATGATTACAGGGGATCATGCAGCAACGGCGCTGGCAATAGGTAGTGAGCTGGGTATTGGCGATGGTAAGCAGGCGCTGATCGGTCAGGAGATTGAGGCGATGACCGATCAGGAGCTGCAGGAGCGGGCGCGTGATATCGAGGTATTTGCGCGCACGACACCTGAGCATAAGCTGCGTCTGGTCAAGGCACTGCAGGCGGATCAGCAGGTGGTGGCGATGACAGGCGATGGTGTCAATGATGCGCCAGCCCTTAAGCGGGCGGATGTCGGGATCTCAATGGGGATGAAAGGGACAGAAGCTGCCAAAGAAGCATCGGAGATGGTGCTGGCAGATGATAACTTTGCCTCCATTGCTCATGCCGTTGAAGAGGGGCGGACGGTTTATGACAATCTGAAAAAAGCGATCCTGTTTATCCTGCCGACCAATGGTGGTCAGGCGTTTACCATTG
The DNA here is from genome assembly GCF_008973755.1 of Nitrincola alkalilacustris. Lineage (GTDB taxonomy): Bacteria > Pseudomonadota > Gammaproteobacteria > Pseudomonadales > Balneatricaceae > Nitrincola > Nitrincola alkalilacustris. The sequence continues at coordinate 84,605 of NZ_WBOM01000003.1, forward strand.
TAGCAGCGATCTTTCTTGGGCTGGCGCTGCCACTGGAGCCGGTTCAGGTGCTCTGGGTCAATATGGTGACCGCGGTCACACTGGCGCTGGCACTGGCGTTTGAACCACCGGAGCCAGGACTGATGACAAGGCAGCCGAGGCGCCCGAACTCACCGCTGTTGAGTGGTTTTCTGGTCTGGCGGGTGCTGTTTGTGTCGGTACTGCTCGTCGCTGGAACATTTGGCCACTTTTACTGGATGCTGGAGCTGCAGGGTGCCAGTGAGGCTCTGGCCAGAACCACGGCGATCAACACACTGGTGGTGGCGCAGATGTTCTACCTGATCAACAGTCGCTATATTCTGGAATCTGTTCTGAATCGAAATGGTCTGCTGGGCAGTCGCCCGGTTCTTTTGGCGATCAGTATTCTGGTGGTGCTGCAGTTGCTATTCACCTACGCAGGGCCTTTCCAGTTCCTGTTCAACACGGTCGCCATCGGCTTTGATGAGTGGGTGAGGATACTGATTTTCGGTGTGTGCCTGATGCTGGTGGTTGAAGCGGAAAAGGCGATACTACGACCTCGGCTGGATCGCAGTAACACCTGAACCGGTTATTCGAATCGGTGAGGGTCCACCTGCAGACTGGTGACGCGGTGTCCGAGCAGAATGATTCTGCCCTGATACCGCTCATCACCGGTGGAGGTGAATTCAAACAGATAGCTGCGCCAGAGGTGCAGCCGACCGTCATCACCACGTTTAAACCAGAAGCCGCGCAGTGCGATACTCTCATCCAACAGTTGCAGATCCATGCTGGCGCAATAGCGTTTAACATGGCGCAGAGCCAGCTCCTTCATTTTCAATCCCTGCCACCATTGCAGCAGGATGAACAGAATCAGTGCCAGCCAGAAAAGGTCGCGCAGTTCAACAAACACCGGTTTCTGTCTCCCTGCCAGAAGCCACTGTGAGTGGCTGTACAGTGCAAATAGCCCTGATAATCATACGATGATAATTCCTGAGTAAAATGATAAGGTATAGACAGGACTCAACAGAAGATGGATACACGATATGGCTTCACATCATCACACTCTGGAGCAGCTTAATTTCGATAACAGCTATGCCAGGCTGCCTGAAACCTGGTATCAGCGCACCCAGATTCAGCCGCTGAAAAACGCCCATCTTATCAGCTTTAATCCTCAGGTTGCATCTCTTCTGGATCTTGATCCCTGCCGAGTGAACCCAGACCAGCTGGCTTATTATTTTGGTGGTGGGGGAGTGCTGCCTGGCACTGAACCACTTGCGATGAAATATACCGGTCACCAGTTCGGTGTCTATAACCCGCAGTTGGGTGATGGTCGTGGATTGCTATTGGGGGAGGTGTTGAATCATAAGGGTGTGCGCTGGGATCTGCATCTTAAAGGGGCAGGGCGCACCGCCTTTTCCCGCTTTGGTGATGGCCGTGCGGTATTGCGCTCCAGCATTCGTGAGTATCTGGTCAGCGAAGCGATGCATGGGCTCGGTATTCCGACCACGAGAGCCCTGTGTCTGATCGGCAGCGAAGAGTATACGATGCGTCAGGGCATGGAACCCTGTGCCATGCTGCTTCGTGTTACCCGGTCGCATATCCGATTCGGGCACTTTGAGTATTTCTACTACAGTAACCGTCATGATGAGCTGGCTCAGTTGGCTGATTACTGTATTGAGCGCTACTACCCTGAATGCAGGCAGGCCGAGAACCCGGTCAGCGCCATGTTGGATGAGGTGATTGAACGGACCGCCAGGCTGGTGGCACAGTGGCAGAGCTATGGTTTTGTGCATGGTGTGTTGAACACGGATAACATGTCGATTCTGGGTGAAACCTTCGACTATGGCCCTTATACCTTCATGGATGAATACAAGCCTTCTCTGGTCAGTAACAGTAATGATCATGACGCGCGTTATGCCTTTGAGCGTCAGCCAGCGATTGTGATGTGGAATCTGGCTTGTCTGGCGCAGGCGCTGTTACCACTGGTCCCCCGGGAAGAGTTGGAAGCGCATCTGGACAGTTTTCAGGCACGATTTGAGACCCACGAGCTGGATATTAAACGTCGCCGCCTGGGATTGCTGACTCATCAACCGGGTGATGATGAATTGATTGTCAATCTCTGGCAATTGATGGCTGATCAGCGTCTTGATCTCAACCGTCTGCTGCGAGCTCTGGCACAGTTTCATCCCTCGCAACCGGAAAGCCGCACCGCCGCATTGTCTCTGACATCGGCCGAACAGCCCTTGAGCGCCTGGCTGGATCGCTATGCTGATCGCATCGCTCTGGAAGCTGCCAGTCAACCAATACGCCGACAACAGATGCATGCCATGAATCCGCTGTTTGTTCTGCGTAACTATATGGCCGAAGAGGCGATACGTGCTGCGACTCAGGGGGATTATCGTCTGGTGAATGAGCTGCTGGGGCTGCTGCGTCACCCGGGCCAGCACAATGATGACATGATCCAGTATGCGTCAACACCACCGGACTGGGCTGCGGGTATCTGTTTGAGTTGTTCATCCTGAAGTGATTCGACAGGGTTTATGTTTTACTATATTGCAAAAGCTTATTTGCGGATGATGAGTAGACTGAATGGAAGATCTGCTGATTTTTATTGGAGGAAACTGGCTGAACCTGACGGCGTTGGCCTGGTTTCTGATCTGCTTCAATGGCTATATGAACTATGCCAGGGCCAAGAGCTATAACACCCCCTGTCTGGCCAGCATTCTGCACCTCTACCGCACCGAGTGGATGCGCCATATGCTGATGCGCGAAAACCGCATCACCGATACCACTGCTGTTGCAAATCTTGAGCGCAGCGTATCTTTCTTTGCCTCCACAACAATACTGGTGCTGGCTGGTCTGATCACCGTTTTCAGTGCCATGGACAAGGCTATTACACTGGTCGCGGAAATCCCCTTTGCCTATCCTGCGACCAAGGAGGAGCTTGAGCTGAAGCTGCTGGTGATGGTAATTCTGTTTGTGTTCGCATTTTTCAAATTCACCTGGAGTCTGCGTCAGTACGGTTTTGTTTCCGTGATGATCGGTGGTGCACCCATGCCTCAGGAAGGCGTTGATCGGCGCGCGAATGAAGCGCATGCCGCACGTATCGCAAAGATGTCGTCGATGGCAGCCAATAATTTCAATCTTGGATTGCGCTCCTACTATTTCAGCATTCCGGTCCTGAGCTGGATGATCAACCCCTGGTTGTTCATGGTGCTGTCTGTGGTGATTGTTTTTGTGCTATATCGCCGTGAGTTTGCCTCCTCCACGCTGAAAACCCTGATGATGAGTTCGGAGTTGAACCCAGAGCTTTATGATCGCCGTCAAGACGATAAATCCATGGGTGGTCTCTGAAAAGGGACTACTTGCTTTATCTTCCCAGTTATTGCCCTTGAAAAAACACGGGTCTTACCCCATATCCTCAGCACGTAGCAGAATTTTCAGTGTACATGCCATGTGCATGTATGTTTTTTGAACAGAACGACTGCAGTGATTGATTGGGTAATAGATCTATGAGCATAGAAACTCAGAAAGAAACACTTGGCTTCCAGACCGAAGTAAAACAGCTTCTGCACTTGATGGTGCACTCTCTGTATTCCAATAAAGAGATCTTTTTGCGTGAGCTGATCTCCAATGCGTCAGATGCGGCTGAGAAACTTCGTTTTGAAGCGCTTTCCAACGCCGACCTCTATGAAGGTGATGGTGATCTGAGAGTGCGTGTGGAGTTCGACAAGGACGCCCGCACCGTCACGATAGAAGATAACGGCATCGGTATGAGTCGCCAGGAGGTCGTGGACCATCTGGGAACTATTGCCAAGTCTGGTACGGCCGGATTCATGTCCAATCTGACTGGCGATCAGGCAAAAGACAGCCAGTTGATCGGCCAGTTTGGTGTCGGTTTCTACTCCTCCTTCATCGTTGCCGACAAGGTTGATGTGTACTCTCGCCGCGCCGGTTTGCCTGTCACAGAAGGTGTGCACTGGTCCTCTGCCGGTGAGGGTGAGTTCTCCATCGCCACTATCGAGAAATCCAGCCGTGGTACCCGCATTGTGCTGCATCTGAAAGAGGCTGAAAGCGAATTCGCAGATGGCTGGCGCCTGCGTTCACTGGTACGCAAGTACTCAGACCATATCGCCGTGCCAGTGCAGATGCTGAAAGAAGCGACGCCTGTTGAAGAAGAGGGCGAGGAAGCCAAAGCCGAGCCTGTGATCGAATATGAGAACGTCAACAGTGCGACAGCCCTGTGGACGCGCAGTAAAAATGATGTCAGTGATGAAGACTATCAGGCCTTTTACAAGCATATCTCGCATGACTTCAGAGACTCCCTGGCATGGTCGCATAACAAGGTTGAAGGCAATCTCGAGTACACCAGCCTGCTGTATGTACCGGAAAATGCACCCTACGATCTCTGGAACCGTGATGTACCGCGCGGCCTGAAGCTCTATGTACAACGCGTATTCATCATGGATCAGGCTGACCAGTTTTTGCCGTTGTATCTGCGTTTCATTCGCGGGGTGGTAGACACCAACAATCTGTCGTTGAACGTATCACGTGAGATTCTGCAGAAGGACCCGAATGTCGATAAACTGCGCTCGGCCTTGACCAAGCGTGTTCTGGATATGCTGAGTAAACTGGCTAAGGACGATACCGAGAAGTACAACAACTTCTGGAAAGAGTTTGGCCAGGTTTTGAAGGAAGGTCCAGCAGAGGATTATGCCAACCGCGAGAAGGTCCTCAAACTGCTGCGCTTTGCGTCCACACATGAAGGCAAGCCTGAGCAGACGGTTGCGCTGGAAGACTATGTGGCGCGAATGAAAGAGGGCCAGGATAAGATCTACTATGTGGTTGCAGACTCCTTCAATGCCGCTAAAAACAGCCCGCACCTTGAGATTTTCCGCAAGAAAGGGATCGAAGTGCTGTTGCTCAGCGATCGTATCGATGAGTGGATGATGAGCCAGTTGTTTGATTTCGATGGCAAGTCTTTCCAGGATGTGGCCAAGGGTGAACTGAACCTGGGTGATATCGAGTCGGAAGAGGACAAGAAACATCAGGAAGAGGCCAGCAAGCAGCTGGAAGGGCTGATTGAGCGACTCAACAAGGTGTTGGAAGGGCGCGTATCCAATGTGCGTGTCACGCACCGCCTGACGGATTCGCCTGCGTGCCTGGTGCTGGGTGACTATGATATGGGGCTGCAGATGCGCAAGATCATGGAAGCGGCGGGTCAGAAGGTGCCCGACAGCAAGCCCGTTTTTGAGGTGAATCCCGAGCATCCGCTGATTCAGAAACTCGATCAGGAGGGCATCGAAGACCGTTTCTCGGAGTTGGCGCTGGTACTGTTTGATCAGGCCGAGCTGGCTGCTGGTGGTCAGTTGGATGATCCGGCGAGCTATGTGGCACGCCTAAACAAACTGCTGCTGGAACTGAGTGCCTGATAAAAAACTGTTTGCAGCAGATTCATGACAGCCACCTTCGGGTGGCTTTTTTGCTTATGTCCAGGGATGGACGGTATGCTGGCAATGCAGGAGCAATTGCCAGCGATGTGTTTCCTTTTTTGGCAATATGGTTTAATTTGCTTGAAGACAGACTATTTTGATAACCGGTTTGGAGTAAGAAATGTCTGAAAATAAAAAGGCTTTACTCAATCAGTTCGATGCTCTGCTGGCGGTGACCACCGATATGGTTCTGTTGCTCAAGGATGACAGAGTGATAGGTGCCAGTGCCGGCGACCAGGAATGGCTTGATGCCAGTCTATTGGTTGAAAAAAAACTGACTGACATCCTGCCTCAGGATATGGCCAGTTATTTCAGTGAGCTTGGCAAGAAGGCGTTTGAATCTGGCGAGACAGTCTATGCGGACTATGCATTTCGTCCGGAGCATATGCCCTATTTCAGCGAGCTTGGTATGCCTGAGCCGATTGCGTACAAGGGTCGGATGCGGGCAGCAGACAATAATGTGATTGTCTGGGTATCCAAGAATATGAATGATCGCAAGAAGCTTGAGCGTAAGATCACGCATCAGGCGCAGCGAGACTCACTGACTGGCGCCTATAACCGCCGAGCTCTGTTGCCGGTGCTGGAGCAGAATGTGGCTCAGTCGATTCGTTATGACGGCATCTGCAGTCTACTGTTGATCGACATCGATAACTTCAGTGACATAAACGATCAGTTTGGCTGGGATGCCGGGGATCAGCTTTTGCGGCAGATTGTGACCGAGCTTCACCGTATGAAACGTACGTCTGATTTCCTGGCACGCTACGGGGATGACCAGTTGGCACTGTTTCTGTCTGAAACCAACCATGAGCAGGCGATGCTGGCTGGTGAGCGTGTCAGACGCCTGGTGCATGAGCTGGAGGTGCCCTACCCGACAGGCAATCTCAAGTGTACCGTCAGTGTTGGTGTATCCACAATTCTCGGGCTGGAGGATACTGCTCCGGATATGCTCAAGCGCATTGAAGAAAACCTGGCAGTTGCCCGGCAAAGTGGTGGCAACCGAGTTGAAGGGGAGGGGTGAGGAGCTCCAGGCTCTCCTGTCCTCTGTTTTCTCTTTTGTTAACAGGGCCAAGTTTTTGACTGGCCCTGATACCCATGCCCCATGCAATCTGTCGTTGACTCGTAACACATATTCCTGCCATTTATGGTTGCAAAATCCTTCCGTCTGAACCATCTTTAAATGTGACTGATTATTAATATTAAACGGAATGGAAAAATTCCTTTTAGTATCATGTAATTATAAAAATTATACAAAATGTCGGTACTTTTATACAAAGTGTCGTTTGCAGCCAGCACCCCGGTTGTACTATCAATCATATTCAGATATGTTTCTTGTAAGAACAATAATTACGACTGTGCTACTGAGCTGTTTTGTCAGTTCAGGCTTGTTTGGTCGATCTGCCCAGCCCAATAGTCGGGAGGAGAACTACCAATGGAAACACCGACCAATACGGATCGGAAAGGCAAGAAAAAATCCTTCGTGGTTTTTGACAGTGTGCAAAAAACCTACGATGGTGAATCTCTGGTTGTAAAGAATTTCAACCTGGATATGGATCAGGGGGAGTTCATAACACTGCTTGGGCCGTCTGGTTCAGGCAAAACCACCTGTCTGATGATGATGGCTGGTTTTGAAGTCCCGACACATGGGCAGATACTGCTCGATGGTGTACCCATCACCCGTTTACCGCCGCACAAGCGAGGAATTGGGATGGTGTTTCAGAACTACGCCCTCTTTCCTCACATGACCGTCGCCGAAAACCTCGCTTTCCCTCTGCAAGTCCGCAATATGAACAAATCTGATGTCACCGCCAAAGTGAAACGTGCCCTGAGCATGGTTCGCCTGGACAACTTCGGTGATCGTCGTCCAGCTCAGTTATCCGGTGGTCAGCAACAGCGTGTTGCCGTTGCACGTGCACTGGTGTTTGAGCCGGAGCTGGTATTGATGGACGAGCCTCTGGGTGCGCTTGATAAGAACCTGCGCGAAGAGATGCAGTTCGAGATCAAGCATATCCATGATCAGCTGGGCGTCAGCATGATCTATGTGACACATGATCAGTCAGAAGCACTGACCATGTCGGATCGTATCGCCGTATTTGATGACGGCATCGTACAGCAGCTCGCTTCACCCGAAGCGCTGTATGAAGCCCCCGAAAATGCGTTTGTCGCGAGCTTCATCGGTGAAAACAACGCTTTTGTTGGCGATGTACTGGAGCTGAGCGAGCAGGAGGCCTCGGTCAAACTGCCTACCGGTCAGGTGGTGCGTGCACTGCCGGTTAACGTATCAGGTAAGGGGCAGAAAAGCACCCTGTCACTTCGCCCTGAGCGCGTTGTGATCAACCCCGAACCCGGGACTCAACCTAATATTCTGGATGCCGTGGTGCACGAGGTGATCTATATGGGTGATCACCTCAGAACCCGTTTTTCCGTCGCCGGAAACGATAATTTCATTGTAAAAACCCCTAACTCTTTCGGTGTCAGCCGTCATAAGGCGGGAGACAAGATAACAGTTGGATGGAACGTAAGTGACTGTCGCGCATTAGATGCGTGAATCGAAACACAGGCATATGCCTTAACAAAAACAACATGCAGGAGCTACACATGAAAAAATCTTTTCGTAAATCCGCTTTGACGGCTGCCGTGATGCTCGGCACTTTGGGTGTCGTATCTGCGGCTCAGGCTCAGCAACCCTTGAACGTTGTATCCTGGGGCGGTGCATATACCATGAGTCAGGAAGAGGCTTACTCCAAGCCCTGGACTGAAAAAACCGGACAGCGTATTGTCAATATCGACCGTTCTGCGACAGGTCTGGCAGGTCTGCGTGCACAGGTTGAAGCCGGAAACGTGACCTGGGATCTGGTGGATATGCTGCCAGCTGATGCCAAGATCGCCTGCGCTGAAGGCCTGATCGAAATACTGGATCATGATGAGCTGCTGTCTCCGGCACCGGATGGAACGCCTGCGAGCCAGGATTTTGTCCCAGGCGCACTTGATGAGTGCTTTGTAGCCACTATCGTTTACTCCAACATCGTTGCCTTCAACACCGAGATGTTCCCTGCAGATAAGCAGCCATCCAAGATAGCCGATATCTTCGATCTGGAAAACTACCCAGGCATGCGTTCACTGCAGCGTCGCCCGATCAATAACCTGGAGTGGGCACTGCTGGCAGATGGCGTACCGCATGATGAAGTTTACGAGATGCTGACCACTGAAGCGGGTCTGGAGCGTGCATTCGCCAAACTGGATACCATTAAAGATAACACCATCTGGTGGTCTGAGGGTGCACAGCCACCACAGCTGCTCGCAGATAAGGAAGTGGCCTTTGCATCAGCCTATAACGGTCGTATCTTTGATGCTCAGGTAAATGAAAACCAGCCATTCGAAATCATCTGGGACGGTCAGGTATTCGAGTTGGATGGTTGGGTAGTGCCACGTGGCAAGATGGATGTTGCCAAGGACTTCCTGCGCTTCTCCACCGATACAGAGCGTAACGCTGCTCAGGCGAGTTACATCTCTTATGGTCCTGCCCGTATGAGTGCGGCTGGGTTGGTTGGTCAGCATATTCCAACTGGAATTGAGATGACTCCTCATATGCCAACCTACGAGCCTAACTTTGCAACGGCTCTGCCAAAAGATGATGAATTCTGGGCTGACTATCAGGATGAACTGAATGAGCGTTTCGATGCCTGGCTCGCAAACTAATCCCGAATCAGGGGTTGTCGGCAGCGGCGGTGCGACAGCACCGCTGCTCGCCGCAGATGGGCGCCCGTTGAAGGTCAGCCTTCGTCGGGCAATGTTCAAAAACAAGGCAAGAGCGTTACTGCTGGTATCGCCTCTGCTGATCTTTCTTTTTGTTGCTTTCGTCATGCCGATCTTCAGCATGCTGACACGAAGTGTCGAAAGTAATGAAGTGATTACGCTGCTGCCCAACACCGCCATGGCAGTTCAGGCCTGGGATGGTGAAGGACTGCCCGACGAGTTGACCTTTGCTGCATTGGCGGGGGATCTCAAGCAGGGACAGATAGATCGTAATCTGGGCCGGGTGGCGAGCCGACTGAATTATGAGTATTCAGGCATGCGCTCAACCATTACAGGTACAGCACGACGGATAACCAATCTGGAAAATCCGGAATCCTGGAAAGAGACACTGATTGATATCAACAGTAACTGGGCAGACACGGGTGTCTGGCGGGTTATCAAGCGTGAGTCATCAGGCTACACCCTGAGCTATTACCTTGCTGCAATGGATATGCGTTATGACGAGGAGGGTAAAATCGTTCGGCAGCCTGAAACACGCAGGGTCTATGTTGATTTGATGATCAAAACGCTCTGGATGAGCATTCTGATCACTTTCATGTGCTTCATACTGGGCTATCCTGTGGCATTTCTGTTGGCCAGTCTACCGTTGAGCACCTCTAATCTGCTGATGATGATGGTACTGTTGCCGTTCTGGACCTCTTTGCTGGTGCGAACGACAAGCTGGATCGCCATTTTGCAGAGTCAGGGAGTTCTGAACAATATTCTGGTGGCGATAGGTGTTGTGGACGATAACAACAGGCTTCAGCTGATCTATAACCAGATAGGTACTATAGTGGCGATGACGCATATCCTGCTGCCGTTCATGATTCTGCCTTTGTATTCAGTAATGAAGAGTATTTCACCGTCTTATATGCGCGCTGCACGCTCAATGGGTGCAACGGGCTATACCGCCTTCAGGCGGGTTTATTTCCCGCAAACACTGCCGGGAATAGGCGCTGGTGCGATACTGGTGTTCATACTGGCGATCGGTTATTACATTACACCGGCGCTGGTGGGTGGTGAGTCTGGCCGCTTTATCACCAACTTCATTGCATACCATATGCAGGTATCACTGAACTGGGGACTGGCTGCTGCGATAGCCTCGATACTGCTTGGAGCTGTTATCATGCTGTATCTGCTCTATAACCGCATCGTCGGTTCAGATAATCTGAAACTGGGTTAGGGGAGGAACTACCTATGGCAGTACCTGCCTACGCAACACCTGCAGAAAGGGTCTGGTATTACGCCTTCAGAATAATCTGTGGTCTGATCTTCTGTTTTCTGGTCGGGCCACTGTTCATCATTATTCCGTTGAGCTTCAATGCCGAGCCTTACTTCTCCTTTACCCAGAAGATGCTGACACTGGATCCGGAAGGGTTTTCACTGAGGTGGTATCAGGACTTCTTCACCTCAGCTGCCTGGCTGCACTCGATCAAGAACAGTATCATCATTGCTGTAGCCTCGACGATACTGGCTACCGTGCTTGGCACTATTGCGGCACTGGGCTTGTCCAGCCGCTTCATGCCCTATCGCTCGGTGGTGATGGCGATACTGATCTCGCCGATGATCGTACCGGTGATCATCTCAGGTGCAGGTATGTTCTTTTTCTTCTCCAGCATAGGTATTGCACAGACCTATCTGGGGGTGATACTGGCGCATACCGCACTGGGTATACCCTTTGTCGTGATTACGGTGACGGCCACTTTGACTGGCTTTGACCAGAGTCTGATCAGGGCGGCTGCATCCATGGGCGCGAACCCGACTACTACCTTCTTTAAGGTGATATTGCCACTGGTATTGCCAGGGGTGATTTCGGGAGCGTTGTTTGCCTTTGCAACCTCGTTCGATGAGGTGGTGGTGGTGCTGTTCATCTCGGGTCCAGCTCAGTCAACCATGCCGATTCAGATGTGGTCGGGTATTCGTGAGTCGATCAGTCCGACGATACTGGCGGTGGCTACCATTCTGGTGCTGCTGTCGATCGCGATGCTGACAACGGTGGAGCTGTTACGCCGCCGCTCTGAAAAGATTCGCGGTATCTCACCGGGTTGATCAGCATTATCCATTTAGAAAGCGGGCTTGGCCCGCTTTATTTATTTGTACTCTGCTCAGGTCTGTGGGACCGGCTGAGTGATTTTTCTCGACCTTGCCAGCCGAGCGGGTTAGCATTGCCGCCCGGTACTTCTGCCAACTGATTCAAATTTTTGAGGCTCCATGAAACCCACCATCCTGCTGGGCACAGCCCTGATTCCGGACACCCGAACCGAACTGAAGCTCTATTCCCATGATGGTGAGTTTTCCATCAAGATACCCGGTCGGGGTGAGTTGATGAACACGCGTGTGCATGGGTCAGAAATTGCCTTGGCTGAACTGGCCTGCGAGCGTATGGCAGAGAAGCAGACTCCAAGGGTGTTGGTTGGCGGTCTGGGCATGGGCTTTACCCTGGCGGCTGCTTTGAAATCTGCAGGCCCGAGCGCCGAGGTTGTCGTTGCAGAGCTGGTGCCTGAGGTGGTTGAGTGGAATCGTACTCTGATGGGCGAAGCATCGGGTCATCCGCTGTCGGACCCGCGCAGTAAGGTACATGTTGGGGATGTGGCAGAGCTGATCCGTTCAGAAAAGGATGGGTTCGATGCCATCATGCTGGATGTCGATAACGGCCCGGAAGCGATGATTCGCCGTGAGAACAATTGGCTGTATACCATTGCAGGGCTTGAGGCGGCGCATGATGCCTTACGCCCGGGTGGTGTGTTGGCAGTGTGGTCTGCCGGACCCGATCAGATGTTCAAGGCGCGTTTGCACCATGCTGGATTCAAGGTGGAAGAGAAAATTGTCAGGCCGAACAAGTCCGGCAAGGGATCGCGTCACTATATCTGGGTAGGTACGTCAAGAGTCAAGCCAAGAGTCTGATGTGCAGGGGAGCTGTATGTAAAGAGAGCGGCAGGAGTAACACTCCTGCCGCTGATGAGGATCAGTCTTTGACGACATCCACGAAGTAGGCGTCTTTTCCATCTACATTTTCACGCACCAGTCCGTGAACGTCGGTTTCAAACCCCGGGAACATGGCATTGAAATCACGTGCGAACTCCAGGTAGCGCAAGATCGATTTATTGAATCGCTCGCCAGGAACCAGTAGCGGTATGCCCGGTGGGTAGGGTGTTACCAGCATGGCTGTGACTCTGCCCTCCAGCTCATCTATTGATACTCGCTCCACATCACGATGCGCCATGCGCGCCCAGGCATCAGCCGGTGTCATGGCAGGCTCGATCTCAGACAGATACATCTCGGTAGTCACACGGGCAACATCATACTCTTTGTAGACGTTGTGAATCTGATTACACAGATCACGCAGTCCGATCCGCTCATAGGCAGGATGCTTGCGGGCAAACTCCGGCATCACGCGCCACATCGGCTGGTTATGATCATAGTCATCCTTGAACTGCTGCAGCTCGGTGACCATTGAGTTCCAGCGGCCCTTGGTAATGCCGATCGTGAACATGATGAAGAAGGAGTAGAGGCCTGTCTTCTCAATGATGATACCGTGCTCTGCCAGATACTTGCTGACTATGGCGGCTGGGATACCCTGCTCATCAAACTGACCTTCAAGATTCAGGCCCGGTGTGATGATGGTGGCTTTGATCGGGTCGAGCATGTTGAAGCCTGATTCGATCTCCCCGAAGCCGTGCCATTTATCATCCGTGTGTATCACCCAGTCATCGCGATCACCGATCCCTTCCTCGACAAGGTCATCCGGCCCCCAGACCTGGAACCACCAGTCACCTTCACCAAACTCCAGATCCACCTTGCGCATGGCGCGGCGGAAGTCGAGGGCTTCCAGAATGGACTCCTCAACCAGTGCCTTGCCACCGGGAGGTTCCATCATCGCCGCAGCGACATCGCAGGAGGCTATGATGGCATATTGGGGGCTGGTGGATGAGTGCATCAGGTAGGATTCATTGAAGCGGTGCGTATCCAGTTTGCGCTTGGTACCATCCTGCACCAGAATCTGGGACGCCTGGGAGAGGCCCGCCAGCAGCTTATGAGTAGACTGGGTGGCAAATACCAGCGTATCTTCAGAACGCGGGCGGTTTTCACCGATCGCATGCATATTGTGATAGAAGGGATGGAAGGTGGCATGCGGTAGCCAGGCTTCATCAAAATGCAGCGTATCGATGCTGTCCCCAAGCATCGACTTGATCGTTTCCACGTTATACAGCACGCCATCGTAGGTGCTTTGAGTGATAGTCAGAATACGTGGTTTTTTGTTCTTTGCCTTGCGGGCAAAGGGGTTCTGTTCAATCTTGCGAAGGATGGTTTCAGGATCGAACTCGGATTTGGGGATAGGTCCTATGATGCCGTAATGGTTCCGGGTCGGCATCAGAAAGACAGGTACGGCTCCGGTCATAATGATGGAGTGCAGTATCGATTTGTGACAGTTACGGTCGACGATAACGATATCGCCCGGTGCCACGGTTGAATGCCAGACCATCTTGTTGGAGGTGGAGGTACCGTTGGTGACAAAGAACAGATGATCACAATTGAAAATACGGGCGGCATTGGCTTCGCTGGCGGATACAGGGCCGGTATGATCCAGCAACTGCCCGAGTTCGTCCACGGCATTACAAACATCGGCACGCAGCAGGTTTTCACCAAAAAACTGGTGGAACATCTGCCCGACCGGACTCTTCAGAAATGCCACGCCGCCGGAGTGTCCGGGGCAGTGCCAGGAGTAGGAGCTGTCACTGGCATAGGCCATCAATGCCTGGAAGAAAGGCGGTGCCAGGCAGTCCAGATACTTGCGTGCTTCGCGGATGATATGGCGTGCCACAAACTCCGGTGTATCCTCGAACATATGAATAAATCCGTGCAGTTCGCGCAGGATATCGTTCGGAATATGACGTGAAGTGCGTGTTTCACCGTATAGAAAAATCGGAATGTCGGCATTTCGTTTGCGTACTTCTGCAATGAAGTTTCGGACAGCTGTCAGGGCTATGCCGACATCTTCATCACTGCCACCGCCGAACTCTTCATCGTCGATCGACAGAATAAAACAGGATGCACGGCTGGCCTGCTGGGCAAAGGAGGTCAGGTCGCCGTAGCTGGTAAAGCCGACAACCTCCATCCCTTCGCTGCTGATTGCCTGGGCAAGGTCACGGATACCGGAACCTGAGATGTTTTCGGAGCGAAAATCTTCGTCAATGATGATGACGGGAAAACGAAATTTCATCAATGCTGCCTGTTGTCGGTGGTTGAGAAGTCATATTCACCTGTGAATGTTACAGACGTATTCTACAGACAGAATTCTTAACTGGAAACGAATAGTCTCTGCCCAGTTTAAACAGGTCGACTCATCTGCATGGAGGTGCCACTGGAAGATGAGTGTTGACTACTCTGGTTATTAGTCTAGCTTTGAACCTAAGGATATGTTTTTACTCTTTTGATTCATCAGCAGCGGAATATCTTCATGCAAGAGCCCGTAAAGGTATCACTGAGTGTCCGTTTCCTCTTTCTGGTGTTACCTGTATTGTTTGTTGTGTCATCTGTGTTTCTGGCAGTGCTGGCTTATAACGAACTGAAAAATGCCGAGCGCCTGAGCCGTCAGGTGTCACAGGATCAGGCCTCTCGAGTGGCTTACCTTCTGGCGGAACCTGTATGGCAGTTCTCTGATACTGTCTCCGTCACTCTGTTGGAATCTGTCCTTGAAGATCCGCAGATTATCTGTACTGCGCTGGAGTATGAGCGCAGCACACGTATTCCTATCCGCATCGGTGACTGCTCCGAAGAGGCGATTGGTCAGACAGAGCTGTTCTGGGCACCGGTCAACTACACTCATCAGGGTAATCAACTGCAGATAGGTAAGGTACACCTCTACACCTATGTTGATCATGGATGGCATACCATTGCCAAGGAAGTTCTTCAGTTGGCAGGGCTTGTCATCATGCTGTTCATGGCTTTGGCACTGACGACTGCACTGGCTTTTCGCTGGACTATTCTGAGGCCTTTGAATCGTGTGTTTGATTCGCTCAGACACTATCAGCGGACCGGGCAACGCCAACCGGTTAACTGGAGTACAACGGATGAGTTGGGTCTGTTGATCACCGAGTATAATGAAAGCCTTAAGCGCCAGGCCGAATCAGAACAGAGTGCTCACTCAGCCCGCGAGTTGGCTGAGAAAGCCCTGCATAACCTGAAGCAGGCTCAAGAGGGGCTGATTCAGGCTGAGAAGCTGGCTTCGCTGGGGAGCCTGGTGGCGGGTATCGCGCATGAGATCAACACACCAGTAGGCAATAGCGTCACCGTAGCGACATCTCTGCATGAAAATACACGGGTGTTTCGTGCAGCTCTGGAGAGTGGAGCACTAAAGCGATCGAGCCTTGAGCAGTATCTGGATAATGTTGATGAGGCTACCGGCATACTGGAGAGAAATCTTCATCGTGCTGTTGAGCAGGTATCCAACTTCAAACAGGTTGCGGTGGACCAGACGAGCTCTCAAAGACGTGTCTTTGATCTGAAAGAGGTGGTGGATGAGGTGATGTATACACTACGCCCCAGGATCAAGCACACACCTCACAAAGTGACGGTTAAAATTCCCGCCGGGATTCAGTGTGACAGCTTTCCCGGGCCTCTTGGTCAGGTGGTGACTAACTGCTTCAATAATACACTGCTGCATGGGTTTGACGGTATCGAGGCGGGTGAGATAGTCATTGATGCCGAACGGTTGGATGAGGGCAGGGTGCGGCTGACCATGTCTGATAATGGCACTGGGATGGAACCGGAGCAGTTGAAAAAGGCGTTTGATCCATTTTACACCACCAAGCTGGGGAAAGGAGGATCCGGGTTGGGGCTGCATCTTGTCTATAATATTGTTAACGGGGTACTGGGTGGTAGTGTTCAGATCAGCAGCAAGAGTGGTGAGGGGCTGACCGTAACACTTGAAATTCCAACTTCTGCTCCGGATCAGACAGATCGAAAAGGTGATATATGAGCCAAGACCCTACTGATAGCAATGACCTGGTTCAGTTCACAGAAGAGGAGGTATCATCTTCACCCAGCGAAGAGCAGTATGAATCATTCTGGCCGGTTCTGGTGGTGGATGATGAGATAGGGGTGCATGAGGCTACTCGCTATGCCTTGAAGGATTATCAGATACTGGACAGGCCTGTCCGATTTTTCAGTGCCTACACAGCCGATGAAGCACGCGAAATGCTTCAGTCTCATCCTCAGTTTGCCTGTATTTTGCTTGATGTGGTGATGGAGTCGGATGATGCCGGTCTTAAGCTGGTCAGTTTTATCCGTGAAACACTCGAGGAAACCAGTACCCGCATTATTCTGCGCACCGGTCAGCCTGGCTATGCACCTGAGCTTGAGGTGATCCGCAAATATGATATCAACGACTACAAATCCAAAGGTGAACTGACGCGCAGTCGCTTGATCACCACCCTGACTGCGGCGATTCGCTCCTACCATCAGATCAAGACCATTGAAACCAATCGACAGGGGCTTAATCTGATTATTGAAAGTGCCTCTGGACTGTTTCTTGAACGAGCTGTACACACCTTTGCCAAGGGTGTGTTGATGCAGCTATGCAGTATGTTGAATATCGATGAGAACGGCTTTCTGTGCTGTCATGAAGACGCCCAGGATAATCAGGTCAAGGTACTGGCAGGGCTTGGGCGCTATTCGGATCTGGTCGGGTCCACGGTTGAAGCGCTCAATGATGAGAAACTGCTGCAGGAGATCAATCATGCACTCAGCACACGTGAGAACCTGATCGACAAGGATCATGTGATTTTCTACATGCGCTCACCTCATGGAGATGAGCTGGTAGTACGTATCGAAAC
Source organism: Nitrincola alkalilacustris (assembly GCF_008973755.1). GTDB lineage: Bacteria > Pseudomonadota > Gammaproteobacteria > Pseudomonadales > Balneatricaceae > Nitrincola > Nitrincola alkalilacustris. The sequence goes on from NZ_WBOM01000003.1 coordinate 101,721, forward strand.
ACTGCGCCCGCTCAGCGATATGGATGTCAAGCTGGTGGAACTCTTCTCAGTCAACATCTCGGTAGGCTTTGATAATGCCCGGATGTTTGAGCGTATAGAGCGTCTGGCATTTGTTGATCACCTGACCGGGTTGCCCAACAGAACAGCATTTGCTCAGATACTTGGCAACTATGTCAAAGGCCATGTTCCGTTCATGCTACTGATGGCCGATATCGATAATTTTCAGGCTGTTAATGATGGCTTGGGGCGAGTGGTCGGTGATCAGACCCTGGTGATGACAGGGACGCGTCTGGAGCAGTTCTTTGGAGAGGGCTGTGAGCTGGCAAGAGTATCGGCTGATACTTTTGGTTTTATTCTTACGGATATCAATCTCAGTAAACTCGAGATTCAGCTCAGGAAATTGAAAAAGTCTTTTGATCATGGCCTGTCGATCGACAACTACGAAGTACCGGTCAGTCTTACTCTAGGTGTCGCTCTGTATCCGGATCATGGCAATGATGCTGAAACACTGCTGCAAAATGCCAGCATTGCACTAAAGCACTCCAAGCGTAGCCTGCGTGCTGGTTTCAGTGTATTCAATATCGAATTTGAGCGGGCATTACAGCAGCGGTTGGAAATCGCCAGCGAACTTCGTCATTGTGTGGCTCAGGGTCAATTGGTGCTCCATTTTCAGCCACAGGTGTCACTTATCAAGAAGGCAGTGATCGGTGCGGAAGCCCTGGTGCGCTGGCGTCGTCACAATGGAGATCTGATGTCTCCATTGCTGTTCATTCCAGCGGCTGAAACCTCGGGTCATGTTCTTGCCATCGGGGCCTGGGTGATGGAGGAGGCGTGTCGACAACAGCAGATCTGGGCACATCGAACCGGCGCTGATCTGGTTGTCGCAGTCAATGTGTCAATGAGGCAACTGGTTGATGTGGAATTCATCAACATGATGGATGATGTATTGAGGCGCACATCTATCAATCCTGCGATGCTGGAGCTGGAAGTCACTGAAACCGTGATGATGGAAAACTCTGAGTCTGTTGGCGAAATTCTTCACCAACTGAGAAAACTCGGGATTCAGGTGGCGATAGATGACTTCGGCACAGGCTACTCTTCCCTGAGTTATCTTCAGAAGCTGACAGTGGATCGTCTGAAAATTGATCAGTCATTTGTCCGCGGTCTTGCTCACCGGGTTGAGGATCAGGTCATTGCGGCGTTGATTATCAAAATGGGGCATCTACTGAATATCAAGGTGATAGCAGAGGGTGTGGAAACTCAGGAGCAGCAGAATGAGCTGCTTAAGCTTGGCTGTGATGATGCTCAGGGGTATCTGTATGCGAGACCTATGGAGTCTCATTTGCTGATGGATTTTATTCGACAGTTTTGAGGCTCTTGTCTGTACTTTACGCTAGCTGCTCCTATATTAAGTTGTAAGGCACAGCTTCTGTCTATCAAGGGGGCAATAATGAAATACGCCTATCAAAAAATAACACTTGTCCTGGTGCTTATCCTATTCAGCTGCTCAGCTTTCGGGGCTGTCGGAAAGATCTCTTTACTATATGGAGATGCTACGATTCTGCGAGGTGATGCCTCGCTTATGGCCCAAACAGGGAGCGAGCTGGAGGTTCGGGACACTCTGATGACTTCAGCCGGGGCCAGAGCACAGTTGGTTTTGGGTGATAATACTGTCATCAGCCTGGGAGGTAATGCTGAATTCCGAGTTGATGAATTCATTAATACTGATGATGATGCTCGCATGTCCCTGAATATTGCTCAGGGTACTTTCAAGGCGATATCCGGACAAATTGTTAATCGATCACCAGAGAGCTTTCGACTTAACAGTCGGACGGCGACTGTTGGGATTCGAGGAACCATCATCACGGGTAAAATTACTCCCGAATTTGAATTGTTCGCTACTATTCGCGGCAATATTTTTGTCATAGAAAATGTAACAGGTGCACAGGTTGATGTGCCTGCAGGGCAGTTTACACGTGTTATTGCCGGTTTCCCGCCTACTCCGGCAGCTGATCTGACTCAGGATATAGTCAACGAACTGGCTACAGATGTTGAAGTTCCTCCACCTTCTGCCGGACGCATGCTGGAATCGTCAGGATCGGTTGAGCCAGCACAGATGGTCATGCTGAGTGCAGTAGCAACTGAACAGGAGGTTCTGGAATACGCCGGTAGGTTGGACGATGCAATGCCATCAAGAGATTTACGGCGCGAGTTGGCTGGCGATAGTCTGAGTGATCAAGCGATAGCAGACAGAAGTGAACAGGCGGCAGTGGATCAAATCAATGAAAGTCATGACGGACCACTAACACCACCGCAGAACCCTGATGAGCCACCTCCATCACATGACCAGCCAGGCACAATTATTGATGAACCTGAGCTGACAGATGCTGAGCAATTGGAGCGATATCTGTGGTGGTGGTATAGCTTCTACAGCTCAGAGTTTGCAAATGTAACCTTTGTCCCGCCGGTGACACAGTTACCTGGTGCCAGTGATCATTACTCTGTATGGGGAAGCTGGACGGGAGGTGTCTGGGTTGCTGGATCACGTACACCAGAAACGGTTAATCATATTAATAGCCTTCTGGGTACCTCTACCATCTATAACTATTTTGGTCAGGCAAGAGGTCATGTCTATATGAACAGCTTCAGTGCTGCGCCTTATGACATACTTCTGGACTCAGTCAACCAGACTCAACTCAGTTTCAACTTTGGAACCGGGGTTTACTCCGGGTCCATCCGCTTCCACACCAGTGGCGGGTCAGGAACACTCTGGGATATTTCACTTTCAAACGGCGTTGTCACGGAAAATGGGGTGTTCACTTTTAATGCCAGAGAAAATGTGTTGAATACTGAAGGAGGACTGATAGGAAACTTCTATGGACCAGCGGCCGAGTCGCTGGGAGGTTTTTTCAATCTGGTTAATTCAGCCCAGGAGCGACAGGCCGTGGGTGTGATAAGGGCGGTAAGATGATGAATTTTTCTCAAATTTTCAGGTCATTTTTTGCTGCTTCTCTCCTGATGACTGCCTCGGCTTCCTATGGTCAGGTACAGGGGGCAGAAACTGCAGACGGTCGACTAGAGAGGCTTAATCAGTCGTTTGAAGCTGCGATGGAGCAATACCGTCAGCGAAACTATCATGATGCTTATGGTGCATTTGATGAGTTGAGCGAACAGATTCCGGGTAACATCACCGTTAATCTTTTTCTGGCCAGAAGTGCTCTTGAGCTGAAGCGATATGACGAAGCGCTGATCGCGCTTGAGCGAGTATTCATAATAGACCCGGATCATGCTCAGGCAAGAATTGAGATGGCACGTTGGTACTCTGTGCTTAACCAGCCGCATCTGGCTGTAAATGAGTTGGATATTGCGTTGAGGCAGGAGCTTCCGGATCAGGTGAGGGAAGAGGCAGAAGCCTTTCAACGTGCCTTGATAGCCAGGCAGAGTCGGCACAGTTTGACCAGAACGCTTGTGGTTGGGCTCGTATATGACAGTAATGCCAACAATGATATCGGCGGAGGAAGTATTATTGAGCTACCAGGTCTTGGGAATATCGGTATCATGGGAAACGATGAAGTTCGTGACTATGGCTTAACTCAGGCTTTGATCCTTGACCATGTTTATGACTTTGGATTGCGAGGAGGCTGGCACTGGGAAAACCGGCTGACAGGTTTGAATCGCAATAACAAAAAAGAGTCAGGTAATGATATTTTCTATCTTGCGGTTGACTCAGGGCCCTCCTACGTTTCTGATAACTACAAAGCCAGCTTTCCTGTTGTGCTGGAAAGGGTATGGCTGGATTACAGTACTTATTTAAGTAGTGTTTCAGCTTCTGCAAAATATGACCATGCGGTTTCATCAGATCTTCTTCTGAAAGCATCCTATCGTATTCAATCGCTCAACTACTCCAGTGAAAACAGTCCTCGAAACGCCTTGAGCAATAAGGTGGCCGTCGGCTTTCAACGTAATTTTGGAGTCAACCCGGTTACTCTCGAAATGGCAGTCAGTGTCGAGGATCGTAAGCAACGCTCATCCAGTCGGTACATGACTAATCCGGCAACATTGAAAGAGCTGGGAATGAGCGTCGAACTCTCGAAACTCCTTAATGATAAGCTCAGAGGGAGCATCGGCTATAGCTGGCGGAAAACCGACTACAAAGAGACCAGTTTTCTCTTTGCCAACAGTCGTGAGGATAAGGTTCATCGATATGATCTTGGGTTGACCTATGCTCTGGATAGGCGATCAGCAATCGGTGTCGGCGTTGCCTATGCCAACCATAACTCTAACCAGGGGCCTTTCGACTATGATAAAACTACAGCCTTCGTGAATTATATACTGAGGTTCTGAAATGCAGCGAGGCTGGCTGCATCTGTGGATAGCTCTGACACTTTATGTCATTACTCTGGGCTTATATACAACCCTGTCAGGCTTTGTGGATCCATATGAGGTCAGGCTTAAGGATCAGATGCTATCCATCAGGGGAGAAATGCCGGCAGACGCTGATATCATTATTATTGATATTGATGAGCGGAGTCTGAGTGAACATGGCCAGTGGCCTTGGTCGCGTGATCTTGTTGCAGAACTTCTACTGAAGCTTCATCAGGCCGGTATAGGTATGATTGGTCTGGATATCATATTTCCAGAGCCTGATCGAAGTTCACCTCATCGAGTGCTGAAAGCGCTGGGCTTACCGGCCGATGACGCACCGGATCATGACCAGATCCTGCTTGATGCGATAATGAATACTCCGACGGTTTCCGGATATGTTTTTGCCATGGAACCGGACGGTATCGTTTCTGATGAAGCCCTTGATACGCTGGCCTTGATTGTTGAATATGATAAACCTGTTGATTCACTTTTGCCTAAGCCTCACCGATCAATACTCGGTGTCCCGCAAAAAATAAACCCCAGCTTATTCAGCGGATATATCAATACCCTTCCTGACAAGGATGGTGTAATTCGTCATATGCCTTTGCTGATGGAGTTCAATGGCATGCTTTATCCATCTCTGGCTTTGGAGATGACGCGCCTTGCGCTGGGTGTGAGCAGGGTGAACGTTCTATACGAAGATATTCAGGTTGCCATGGTTCAGCTTGAAGGCTATCAGATTCCAACTGATATGTATGGAAGAGTGCGAATCAACTTCCGGGGGGAAGCCAGACGCTATAATTATATTTCAGCTTCAGAGGTATTGAACCAGTCTGTTTCATCAGAGGATTTAGCCGGAAAAATCGCCTTTATCGGCACTTCTGCTGCAGGTTTGTATGACTTGAGAAGTACACCTTTAGATTCTGTTTTTCCAGGGGTAGAGGTACATGCGACTGTGCTGGATAATCTTTTAAATCAGGACTTTCTCATGACTCCCTATTGGGCGCCTGGTGCTGATGTAGCCAAAATTACAGCTGTTGCAGTTCTGGTTTGGCTCTTCTTAACTCTTCCCGGATCAAGTTTCGGTTCTTTATTGGCCCTGGTGCTTTTAATTTTTTTACTTATATTGGATTACTATCTGATGGTATCCAAAGGACTGGTGTTGCATTCGCTTTTGCCTGTATTACTGCTTATATCATTGTTCCTTATTGGCACTGTTTTGAACTATGTACTTGAAGCCAGGCAGAAAGCGAAGATCATCAGGCGTTTCGAAAGAAAGGTTTCCCATGATGTTGTCACACAACTGCTGAAGAGTGAGGAGCTGATTCTGGAAGGAAGTGAGCAGGAGGTGACTGTTTTCTTCAGTGATATCAGGGGGTTCACAGCCCTGTCTGAGATGATCGGGTCGGCGAAGGCATTAATTTTGCTTCTCAATCGCTATATGACGCCTATGACTGGAATCATCACGGCGCATAAAGGTACCGTCGACAAATTTATCGGTGATGCGATTATGGCTTATTGGAATGCTCCCTTGCCTGATCAGTTTCATGCTGATCAGGCGCTGCAGGCTGCAATCGAGCAGATAATGGCATTGGAGCAACTGAATGAGATGTTTCAACAGGAGGGGCTGCCTCCTCTGAAGATAGGCATTGGTTTGAATACCGGGGTTGCTGTTGTGGGTGAGATGGGGTCAACTGATCGTTCCGACTATACTTGCATTGGTGATGAGGTGAATCTGGCTTCCCGTACCGAAGGGTTGTGTAAACTGTTTGGTGCAACTATTGTATTGACTGAGTCCACGCTGCAGGCACTGCGCCAGAAGGAACGATACCGTTTGCGCTGTCTCGGTCGTGTTGCGGTGAAAGGGCGTGAGCACCCGGTTACTGTGTATGAGAGCCTAGGTTATGTAGGGCAGGAGTGGGTGGCATTCGACACTGACGCACAGCTTTTCATGGAGTATGGCCTATCACTTTTTCAACAGGCTCGATTTACTGAAGCTGCCTATTTTTTCACCCGCTTACTCGAACAGGATAATCAGGCTCTTTATCGCTTCTATCTGGATCACTGCCTTGAGTACCAGCGGAACCCCGAACCTGACTTTGACGGGACTCTGAGACTGACATCAAAGTAAGGATGTTGATTGATAATAGAAAGTTGATTTCATCATACGTGATCGAGGTCTTTTGCAGCTATGACTTTAATTTAATTTTCTGCTACCATTCGGTCGATCTTGGGGGAGTAATCTTCCTGTCTGCCAGATAAGCAGACACTGAGTGACTGTCAACATACTTGAGCCCCATTGCTCATGGCAGTTGCGTCCCGAAAGTGGGATTGATGAGACCTGAGACACAGTATGCCGCCTTGGTGGGCAGGTATATTGTGTCTTTGGTTTATTTTGCCCGCCCGGACAGCTCAAATGGATGCCTTTATCTCCTCGACACTGGTGGTTGCCATCGCTGAAATCGGTGACAAAACCCAGCTGCTGACTCTTTTCCTTGCTGCACGCTACGCTCGGCACAGTGCCATTATTCTGGGTATTCTGGTGGCCACGCTGCTTAATCACGGTTTGTCTGCCTGGTTGGGTGCCTGGGTCGTGCAGTGGTTCCCGCCTTTACTGTTGCCCTGGATACTGGGTGGCAGCTTCATCGCTGTGGGACTTTGGGTGTTAGTGCCGGACAAGGATGAGGGTGCAGACGCCAGTGTGCTGGCCTATGGCGCATTTACCGCCACCTGCATACTGTTTTTTCTGGCCGAGATAGGTGATAAGACTCAGGTGGCTACCGTCATTATGGCGGCACGATTTGAAAATGCCTTGCTCTGGGTGGTTGCCGGCTCCACTCTGGGAATGATGCTGGCCAATGTGCCAGTCGCCTATGCCGGCAGTTGGCTGATGCAGCGTATCTCACTGACATGGATCCGCTGGGTAGCCTGTGGTCTGTTCGTCCTGATGGGCCTCATGAGTATAGTGGTTTATAAATAGCGGCTTATAAATAGTGGCCTACCAATAATAATACGCTTTCTGGAGTCTGACGATGACATGGAGAATGACGCTTGTTTTGATGGCACTGCTAGGGTGCGTTCAGACAACCATTGCGGGCGATGACTGGTCTGATCGGGTAACGGTTGCGACAGTTGAATCTGTCAGTGAACGGTTGGTGCAGCGTTTTGCTGCTGAAGTCGTCAGCCTGAATCATACTTTTCTGGCCAGTGAGTTGTCTGCTCGCATTGAGAAGATCCTGGTACGCCCGGGTGAGTCGGTAGAGCAGGGGCAGCTTCTGGTAAGGCTTGATTGCCTGGATACGCAGGCCCAGCGGGCACTTCTGCAGGCGCGATTACGTGATATCGAAGCCGGGTTGAAGCGTGCTGAGCGTCAGGCTGAACGTTTACAGGGATTGCAGTCGCGTCAGCTCACAGATACCTCATCACTTGAAGATGCGCAGACCGATGTTGAGCGTGCGCGTGCCCAGATACAGGGTGTTCGTGTGGAGCTGGGGCTGGCCGAACGTCAGATTGAGCGTTGTGACATTCATGCTCCCTTCAAGGCTACAGTGTTACAACAATTGACCGGTGAGGGGCGGTGGGTGAGTCCGGGTACTCCGTTATTGGAGCTGGTTCAGATCAGCCCAGCTGAAATTGAAGTACAACTGCCAGTCAGCCTGTTTTTGCATAACGGCAGTCAATGGCAGGTTGAGTTCAGTGCAACAGGTCTTAATCCTGAACCCGTTACACTAATTCGACAGTCCATGGTTCAGGACCCGCGCAGCCGCACCGTCAGCACCTGGTTCACCGCACCGGATAATGCACGGATCGGCATGACTGGCCAATTGATCATTGATCATGGCGTTGAGTATATTCCGGCCAACCTGATCCTGCGCAGGGAGGGCGTGCTGGGTGTTTTTCTGATTGAGTCCGGCTGGCCAGAGTTCTTCCCGCTGGAGGGAGCGCAGGAGGGAAGACCCTTCCCGGCTCCTCCTGAGTGGTCACAGCGTCAGATCGTGATTTCTGGCCATCATCGGCTGCCCTTGCCGAGGGGGGAGTGATGATTCATCGTTTCCTCAGTAATACGGTATTCACCAATCTGGTGTTTGTGCTGGTCCTGTTGATCGGATTGATGTCTTATAATCTGATGCCCAGACAGAAGGATCCGACCATCAATTTCAACTGGATCGTGATCATGACATTTCTGCCGGGAGCCAGTGCAGAAGATATAGAGATGCGGGTTACGCAACCCCTCGAAGATGCCCTGCGCAAACTGAATGATGTCAATTTTGTAGCCAGCACATCACGTGTTGGCATGTCCAATATACTGGTGAGGTTCCGCGATCTTGATGAGCGCACATTCGACAAGCGTGTGAATGACCTGCGCCGGGAAATACAGAATAAGCGAAGTGAATTACCACCGGATATCATTGAGCCAACCATCATTGAGATCACCAGCGCGAATGCCTTTCCGACAGCTACGATTCTGCTCCAGGGGCAGGCTGATGATGAAATGCTGCGAAGCCATGCGTTTCAGGTCAAGCGTGAACTGGAGCGGATACGCGGGGTAGATCGCGCCGACAGCGTTGGAATGAATGATCCTGAAGTACAGGTCCAATTGGACTTCGATCTGCTGGCTGGACTGGGTATTTCCCCGACGCTGGTGGCCGATATGATCTCGATGCAGTGGCGGGATCAGGCAGCCGGTAAGCTGACTGTTGCCAATGAGCAGTGGCTGGTAAGACATATCGGACAATCACCCGACCCTGATCAACTGGCCAGAATGGTGCTGCCCCACAGCAGTGGTGAAATGTTGCTGGAGGAGGTGGCCCGCGTCCAGCGCAGCCGTCAGGATGCCACCCAGAGGGTGCTGTTCGAAGATAAGCCTGCCGTCATGTTTGCAGTCATGAAGGATGCAAATGCCAATACACTGGTTCTGGTAGAACAGCTGGAGGCCTTTGTCGAGGATTATAATCAGCGCCATGAAGAGCAGGGAGTTCGAGTGGTGCTGGCCGATGACCAGACCGAGTCGACCCGCCGCGCGATCGATACGATGCAGACCAACGCATTGCAGGGCCTGACTTTCGTTCTCTTGGTCAGTTGGCTGTTCCTGGGCTGGCGCATCGGGTTACTGGTGGCGATGGCGATCCCCTTCTCGCTGGCCGGCGTGTTTATCGTTCTGAATATGACCGGTGAGACACTCAATCTGACCGTTCTGCTTGGCGTGATCATTGCGCTGGGTATGTTGGTGGATGTGGCAGTGGTCATGGTTGAAGCGATGCATCAGCGTCTGCATCAGGGGATGCAGACGATTGATGCAGCGATCGCCGCGATGCAGGAGGTGGGCTGGCCGATTCTGGCCGCCGTATTGACGACTATGGCGGCTTTCCTGCCACTGATGTTGCTGCCGGGCATTCTGGGCGATTTCATGCGAATCGTGCCGATGGTTGTGACCATAGCGCTGATCTTCAGTCTGGTGCAGGCTTTCTGGATGTTGCCGTCCCAGAGCCATTTTCTGAATATTCAACGCAGCTCTGCAGCGTCCATTCATTCCCGGCGTGAGCACACCCTCAGGCGCATGCGCAATCTGTATGGACGAATACTGGTCAGCAGTTTTCGCCACCCCTGGGTAACACTCCTGCTATTGATCAGTGCCTTCTCTTCAGCAGTCTGGCTGGTGGCCACTGAACGTATTGCGACCAACTTCTTTGCTGCAGATACTCTGCAGGTGTTTTATGTGAATGTGGATATGCCGGCTGGTACCACACTGGATAATACCCTCAATAAAACACAGCAGGTGGAGGCTTTGACTCGCGACTGGCTGAAGCCGGAAGAGGTGCGTTCACTGGTGCCTTATGCCGGTCAGATGTTCACCGAGACGGAGCCACTCATCGGTGAGTCCTATGGCCAGATTTTTGTCAGTCTGACCCCTCGGTATAACAATGGGCGCAGTGCGGATGAGATCATCGATGGGCTGCGTGATCATCTGCTTGCAAATACGCCAGTTCCTGCCACAGTCACTCTGCTCAAGCTGTCTGATGGACCTCCCAGCTCCATGCCGATCAGTATCAAGGTAAGAGGGGATGACTATGAAGAGATCAAGGCTGCGGTCAATGATCTGACACGAGTACTGGAGGCCATTCCAGGTGTGACCGATATCACTAATGACGCCGCTCCCGGGAGTCAGCAACTGATCACTCGCTTGAATATGCCGGCAATCGCACGCGCCGGGCTGGATGCCGGCAGTGTCATGCGTACACTGCGTATACTGACCGATGGTGAAGTGGTGGCGCAGATGAATGACCGCGGTGAGCAAGTTGATCTGCGTATCCGCAGTCAGGCTCAGGAAACGGATGATATTCAGCGCTGGCTGGATACGCAGATAGCGACCCCAGTTGGGGGCCGTGTACCTCTCAGCGAGTTGCTGGAGATGGAAGTACAGACGGGATATGCCAGTTTGAGGCACTACAACTTCAGCAGATCGATCACGCTTGAAGCTGATCTGGATCGCAGTGTGATTGATACGCTTCAGGCCAACCAGCAGGTGATGGATGCCTGGGAAACTCTGGCGGGCTCTCATCCTGGCATCACGCTGGATTTCTCCGGTGAACTGGATGATATTCAGGAGTCGCTGGATGCGATGGTGATCCTGTTTGTGCTGGGCGTCGGCCTCATGTATCTGATACTGGGTGCGCAGTTCCGCAGCTACTTCCAGCCACTGATTATTCTGTTGACCATTCCAATGGCGTTCACCGGAGTGGCCTATGGACTCTGGTTCAGTAAGAACCCTTTGAGCCTGTATACCCTGTATGGCTTGATTGCCCTGTCAGGTATTGCTGTGAACTCCGCCATCGTGCTGATGGCGGCTGCCAACAGCCGCCGTGAGGCCGGTATGAGCATCCAGCATGCAATCGTCTATGCTGCCCGCCGGCGTCTGGTGCCGATTATCATCACCGCGGCGACAACCATGGCGGGGCTGATGGGGCTGGCTGTGGGGCTGGGTGGCAAATCACTGATTTTCGGACCGGTGGCCACGGCAATTGTCTGGGGGATCAGTGTTTCAACCCTGCTGACACTCTTCACCATTCCTCTGATCTACAAAATGACGGCGAGACGGCGCAGCAGAGATATATAGAGCTTAGGATCAGATAATCACAGGATGGCTCAGATCAGCAATATTCAGGCGTCTGGCTTCATAGTGATAGAGCGCACGAATGGAGTCTACTTTGAGTACGCTGCCGGGAGGGCCGTTGGCAATCAAACGGCCCTCCTGCAGCAGCAGGATGCGATCAGCGTAGCGTGCAGCCAGATTCAAGTCGTGCAGTACAAGGATGACTGCATAGCCAGATTCGTGCGCCAGTTTACGACTCAGTGCCAGTACCTGATGTTGATGCCCCAGATCCAGCGCAGAGGTGGGCTCATCCAGCAATAACAGACGCTCTGCATTTCCTTCTCCCAGTTGTGCCAGCACTCTGGCAAAGTGCACACGCTGTTTTTCACCGCCGGAGAGCTGAGGAAACAGACGGTCACGCAGATGCCAGACATCCAGTTTGCGCATCGCCAGCTCCACTTCCAGCTCATTTTCTTCACTGCTGCATCTGTGTGGGATACGACCCAGCATGACGATCTCTCTGGCCCGGAAGGGGAAGAGGACAGCTGTCTGCTGAGGCAGAACACCGACCAGGCAGGCCAACTCCATCCTGTTCCAGTTCTGTCGAGGCTGACCGAAAAGCGTTACTGGATAGTGTTGATGACTCAGATCACCACTGATCGCCTTGAGCAAGGTACTCTTTCCGGCACCATTAGGGCCCAGAATTGCGATCACTACTCCGCAGGCGGCCTTTAACGATAGCTCAGACAGCAGATTGCGCCCCTCCATCCGGATATTCAGATCTTCAATCTCAACAGCAATCATGTCCGTCATATCAGTCCTGCCCCTTTTTTCTGCCTCAACAGCAGCCCAATAAAGAAAGGTGCTCCTATCAGCGCTGTAATGATCCCAACCGGCATTTCGGCAGGCGCTGCAAGCGTGCGTGCGAGCATATCGGCTATGAGCAGCAGCCAGGCGCCGACAATAGCGGACAGCGGAAGAAGGGTTTTATGATCAGGTCCTGTCAGCAGGCGCACCAGGTGAGGCACTACCAGGCCGATGAAGCCGATAATACCGACTGCAGATACACTGACGCCCACCGTGATGGTGGCGAGCAGCAGAAGGCGCCTTTTGAGGGGATTGACATCGATGCCGAGATGACCAGCTTCAGCTTCTCCCAGTGCGAGGGCATTGAGATGATTCGCTTCTCGATACAACAGCAACGCACAGATAAGGCTGCAGCAGCAAACGATCGCTACCAGTGTGCGGTTAGTCTGGGCCAGAGAGCCCATCTGCCATAGTGTCAGATCCCTTAGTGCCTGGTCATCGGCCAGATAGTTCATAAACCCCAGCAGACTCATCGACAGGGCCGTGATGGCAATGCCAGCCAGTAGAAGGATGCTGACAGAGGTACCCCAGGGGGTTTTTGCCAGTTGGTAAACGACAAGTGATGCTGCCAGCGCGCCGAGGAAAGCCATGAAGGAGGTCAGCCCCAGACTGATCCATTCCGGCATCGACAGTGCCAGTGGGGCCAGCAATACGAGTGCGATGGCAGCACCCACGGCAGCACCGCTCGACACGCCGATAATTCCGGGATCTGCCAGCGGGTTGCGGAAAAGCCCCTGCATTGCAGCGCCCGAAATAGCCAGCGATGCTCCCACAGCCAGGCAAAGCAGAGTCCTGGGTAGTCGGATATGGGTCAGTACCAAGGCTTCAGTCTGATCCAGAGGAGTCAGGCCAAATAGTTGCTTCCAGTTAAGGGTGATGGGCCCCGTCAGCATGGAATAGAGACTGGTCAGCACCAGTGCCAGCATGATGATAAGCAGCAGGTTGTTGGCACGTAACTGCATCATGATGGATACCAGATAGAGTTAAGCCTCAGCGCTTCCGCCAGGGTTTTGAGACCGAATCCGCCCAGCAGGCTGGTGCTGTCTATGAGCTGAAGTTGACCATTTCTGGCGGCTGGTGTGTTTCGCAGCATCGGGTAGCGCTGCAGCAGTCGTTCAATATTCTGTTCGGAGTGCAACTGGCGCTCTGCAACCAGGATTATGTCTGGTTGCATCTGGATGACGGATTCCAGGGTTACCGGCCTGTACCCCTCCACCTGAGAGGCCGCTGGATTCAATCCACCCGCAGTACGTATCAGGCTGTCAGCGAGGGTGTTTCTTCCTCCCATCTGCATGCTGCGCTCATCTGTCATCAGGAGAAAAATCACCCGTTTTGGGGTGTTGACAGACTGGTTCAGCAACGTCTCATGCCGTGTGATTTCGTGTAGAACCTTCTCCGCCTCTTCTGTTCGCTGGAGTCTGTCTGCCAGTTGCAGGAGGTTTTGCTTCAGGCTGGCTATATCCAGTGCCTGAGGCATCAGCAGTGTTGATATGCCTGCCGATCTGAGTAGCTCGATGGTCTGCGCTGGACCTGTTTCTGAAGAGCCGATCAGCAGATCAGGTGCCAGAGAAAGGATGCCTTCGGGGCTGAGCTGACGATGATAGCCAAGCCTGCTGACTCGACTTTCATCGGAAACTTCACTGCTGCTGTCAACGGCCACCAGTTCCGACTCAGCTCCCAGAGCGATAATCAGCTCTGTAATGGTGCTGCCGGCACTGACGATCCTCATTTCTGACAGCGCCGGTAGTGGCAGGTACAGGAGGCATACAAGAAGAAACAATCTGATCATGGTGACATCATCCACAAAGTGAAGTGTTGATTTATTATCTATATGCTATTAATAATAATAATGATTTGCAATAGATTGCGTATTTGTTATGTTATGCAGCAACAGCCTTTTACATCATCGATTTCAATGAGGATTGAGCATGGCGTTAATCGTGCCAGTTAAAGTGTCGTTAAGAGAGCAGGGAGGGAAGCTTTTCCCACTGAGCCTGCTCGCTACAGCTCTGATGTCTGCCGGTGCTATCGCTGCGGATGCCAGAGAGGAGGGGTATCGTATCGACCCTATCACAGTAACAGCCACACGCTCGGGCCAGACGACGGAAGATCTGTCTGCCTCGGTATCGGTTATAGACGCAGAGCAGGTGGAGCGGCAGCAGATTAACGATCTGCGCGATCTTCTGCGCTATGAACCCGGTGTCAACACCGGCGGGGGTGGGAGTCGATTCGGGCTGGATGGCATCACTATCCGCGGGATAGGTGGTAACCGAGTACTGACGCAGGTCGATGGGGTGCCGATCGCCGAAGCCTTCAGTTTTGGGCCTTTTCTGGATGCGCGGCGTAACTATGTCGATATCGATACCCTGAAACAGGTTGAAATTATCCGTGGTCCGGCCTCATCACTGCATGGCGCGAATGCACTCGGTGGCGTGGTGGCTTTTGTGACCAGGGATGCCTCTGACTATCTGGGTGACGGAGATGGTATCGCCGGCAGGCTCAAGACAGGGTATGACTCAAAGGATAAGGGTACGACCCTGAGTGGGACGATCGCCGGTCGTCAGGATAATCTGGATGGTCTGCTTCATCTGAGCCAGCGTCGCTATAACGAAACGCGCAGTTATGGCAAACATCGGGTTGATGGCGCGGCGCGTACCCATGCCGACCCGGTTGACGCCACGACTCACAGCGTCATGGCCAAGCTGGGCTGGGAGCCGGATGATAATCAGCGCCTGCAGCTGACTCTGGAGCGCTTTCGTGATGATGTGGATACCGAAGTGCGGCACCTCTATGCCACCACGACCGGTCGTCCACCGGCGCTGGTGCACAGGCAGTCCTATGATGCCGATGACCGGCAGCAACGTGACAAAATCAGTCTGGATTACTGGGTTCAAGCGGACAGTGCCGCGTTTGATGAGATCCGCACACGACTGGCCTGGCAGGAGAGCCAATCGGATCAGCTTACGATTGAGCGTCGCATGACCAATGGTCAGGCGCAGCAGCAGATCCGGGATTCCAGCTATCAGGAAGAGGTGGTTGATCTCGGTGTACAGCTCGATAAGTCATGGCAGTCCGGTCAGGTGGATCACCATCTGACCTATGGTGCGGATCTGCGTCGGCTGGAAAGTCGTAATTTGCGCCAGGGCGTCAATCGTAATCTGACAACCAGCCAGCAGACGGCACTGCAGCCGACAAGCGATTTTCCAGATCCTGTAGCTGATACCTTTGGTCTCTATATCCAGAACGAAATGGCCATAGGCAACCTGACACTGCTGCCTGGATTGCGCTATGACCGGCATCGTATCAAACCCTCAGTGACGGATGCGTATGTCAACAGCGGAGCAACGGATATGGACCCTCCCGACTACAGTGCCTCTCGTGTGACGCCAAGACTGGGGGTTCGCTATCAATTGCAGCCGGGAGTGTTGTTGTTCGCGCAGTATGCTGAAGGATTTCGTGCCCCTCCGGTAACGGATATGTATGGCGAATTTGTTAATGCCGGACATGGCTATCAGACGTTGGCTAATCCAAATCTCAAGGAGGAGACCAGTCGTGGTTTTGAAATAGGTACACGCTTGGATAATCGCTATGGTCGCATCGAGCTGACGGCATTTCATAATCAGTACAAGGGCTTTATTGAGCAGCAACGAGTGCCGACACCTGGCGGTGGTGCACTGATGAGCTTCCAGTCGATCAACCTGGATCGTGTTGTGATCAAAGGAGCTGAAGTCAGTGGTCGTGCCTATCTGGATGAAATAGGCATTGGTCCTCTGGGTAGTCATGCCAGCTTCAGTCTGGCGTATGCTCATGGCCAGGATAAAGGGGGTAAAAAACCACTGAATTCGATTGAGCCACTGACGGCGATCTTCAACCTTGGGTATGAGGACCCTTCTCAGCGCTGGGGCACCGATCTGTATTGGACGCTGGTCGGAGCTAAGAAGCGCATTGATCAGACAGAAGCTCAAGACGCGCGTCTGGACAGCTTTCCGGCACCTGCTGGTTACGGCCTTGTAGACCTGAGCGGCTGGTATCGGTTCGGGTCGGGTGTGGAACTCAGTGCAGGGCTCTATAATCTGACGGATAAGCGCTACTGGCGTTGGAATGATGTCAGAGGTGTCAGCGCTACGGACCCTGGTCTTGAGCGTTACTCTGCCTCAGGTCGAACCCTGGCGGTCAACCTGAACTGGTATTTCTGAATGAGTAGAGAGATCGGGAGAAGATACAGTCGATGACAACACTTCAACAACAGATACAACAGTGTCTGCAGGAAAAACCAGAGCTGAGAACGGTCGAGGTGGCCAGGCAACTGGAATGCAGTGAGTGGGAGGTGATCTGTTCACTGCCGGATGAGCTGGCAACCTGCCTGCCGGGCGAGAGGGCTCAGGAGCTGCTCCTGCGAATGGCCGAGTGGGGGCTGGTAACAACCATCGTTGAGGTGGAGAGCTCAATTTTTGAGTTCAAGGGCAGCTTGCCAACCGGTAGCCTGGCCTATGGTTACTATAACCTTTTCGGTAAGCCGGGGCAGCTGCATGGTCATCTGAAGCTTGATGCAGTGGCGCATATTGCTCTGATCAGTAAACCCCTGCGAGGCAAAGAGGCCTATGCTGTCTCTTTCTTCTCAAACGCAGGGGGCTGCATCTTCAAGGTCTATCTCGGGCGTGATACTCAGGGTGATATTTTGCACAACCAACGACTGGAATTTGAAAAACTGAAGGAGCTTGCACATGAGTGAGCAACACAACCGATTACAGAAACGGATCGCACCGGAGATCCAGTCATTAAGGGATCAGGCTCGCTCACTGATGCTGGCGACGATTAATCCGGACGGGACACCTAATGTCAGCTATGCCCCTTTTGCGCTGGATCAGGAGGGGTATTATATCCTGATCAGCGACATTGCCAGGCATGGTCGTAATCTCAAGGCTAACCCTCATGTCTCCCTGATGATCATTGAGGATGAGAGCACGGCAAAGCAGTTGTTTGCGCGCGAGCGCCTGACCTTTGAAGCGACGGCAGCTCTGGTGGAACGTGAGTCCGATCTTTGGGCAAACGGAGTTGCGCAGCTGCAGGAGCGCCATGGCGACATGATTGGCAATCTATCGCAGTTGGGTGATTTTAACCTGTTTTGCCTTAAGCCGATTGCCGGGCTCTATGTGCGTGGTTTTGGTCAGGCCTATCAGGTCAGTGGCGATGATCTGGTGGAGGTTGTGCATCTGAAGGAGGGACATCAGCGTCTTAAGGATGCAGGCTGAGAACCCGCTTGCATCCTGCTGTGCTCATCTCATGGTGGGATGAAGGTTTTGAGAGGGCAAACACCCTTCTCAGACAAAGACAGCTCAGACAAAGACAGCTCAGACAGAGGCACTTGAGCAGATCAGGTGCCTCTTGGTAAGTTATCAGGTTCAGGTCAGCAACTGCGCAGCCAGTTCTCGCTGGCGTGCCTTCATCGCCTCGATATCCAGATCACAGATCTGGCCGTCTATAACACGCCAGCGGCCCTGCACCATGACCCTGTCAGCGCGCTGAGCGCCGCACAGAATCAGTGCTGCCAATGGATCACCAGCGCCTGCAAACTGTATCTCATCCAGCTTGAACAGAGCCAGATCAGCCTGCTTGCCGACAGCCAGTTCACCGATATCATCACGCCCCAGACAAGCCGCCGAGCCACGTGTTGCCCAGTCCAGCACCTTCTGATGCGTGATACGTGCCGCACCATAACGCAGGCGTTGTAACAGCAGGGCCTGTCGTACCTCCAGAATCATATTGGAGCCATCGTTCGAGGCCGAGCCATCCACACCGATACCAACCGGACAACCGGCTGCCTCCAGATCCAGTGTCGGGCACTGTCCGGATGCCAGCAACATATTGGAGGAGGGGCAGTGTGCAATGCCGACACCGGCCTTACCCAGCCGCTGTACTTCCTCATCGTTGAAATGGATGCCGTGTGCCAGCCAGACACGATCACTGAGCCAGCCGACCGATTCGAGATAATCCACTGGGCGCTGACCGAACATGCGCAGGCAGAAGGCCGTTTCATCCTCGGTTTCGGCCAGATGGGTATGCAACTGAACCTTGTGCTGCTGTGCCAGCGTTGCACTGGCTTTCATCAGATCAGTGCTGACCGAGAAGGGTGAGCAGGGGGCCAGAGCGATCCGCACCATCGCACTGGGACGGGCATCATGATAGCGCTGAATAAGACGTTCACTATCGTCCAGAATCGTCTGCTCAGACTGAACGGTTGACTGTGGTGGCAATCCACCCTGATCCTTGCCAAGGCTCATGGAGCCGCGCGTGAGGTGAACGCGAACACCGAGCCGAGAGGCCTGTTGGATCTGTATATCGATCGCCTCTTCGAGTCCGGCTGGGAACAGGTAGTGGTGATCACTCGCCGTGGTGCAGCCGGACAGCAGCATCTCAGCCAGGGCAATACTGGTGGATGACTCCACCATCGCCGGATGCAGTCGTGCCCAGATCGGATAGAGCGATACCAGCCAGGAGAACAGCTCCTTATTCAAGGCCTGTGGATGGGCACGGGTGAGTGTCTGATAAAAGTGGTGATGGCTGTTGATCAGACCGGGGAGCAGTACCTGCTCTGTGGCATCATGAATCGTGTCGATGCTGGAGACAGGTGTCTGGCCAGCGGCCACAAGTTCAATGATGATCCCATCTCTGATCACAACACCACCGGCATAGGCACTGTCGAGTGCCGCGAGAGGGTGCTTGATCCATGTTGTCGCTGAGGGCGTTGCTGATGGTGTTGTTGAGTCTTTTACTGATGCTGCTGTAGCAAGCGTCGCTGGGTTTTGCATGAGACTTTCGGCTCCATTGTCAGTTGAAAGTGTGCATCACCCGGATGTAGAAACGCCCTGACGTACAATCCGGAAAGGTACGCCAGGGGATTGAGCCCGACCTTTAAGTGTCGGGCGGCAATAGGGTCAGCTATTGTGGCTGTTGCCGGTAGCCTCCTTGAAGGCAGTACGTGGCAGTGGGTTGTTGTCGTCATTCTCGTCGCTGGTGTCAGCCAGATCATCTGCAGTTTGTGCTTCGATGGCATCAGTAGGGTCTTTCATCTCCGGCAGCAACAGGCTCAGAGTGATGGCAGAAATAGCACCGATGGCAACGGGCGAGCGCAAAATATTGGCCAGGGTGGTTGGCAGCTCCTGCAGGACTTCCGGTACGCTGGCCACACCGATTCCCAGCCCCATTGAGATGGCGATGATGATCATGTTGCGACGATCAAGTTTTGCGTTGGACAGAACGCGGATGCCTGCAACAGCCACGGTGCCGAACATGATCAGTGTCGCACCACCCAGCACCGGCTTGGGCATCTGCTGCAGCACACCGCCGATGATCGGGAACAGCCCCATGATCACCAGAATGGCGGCAATATAGATACCGACAAAGCGACTGGCAACACCTGTCAGTGCGATCACACCATTGTTCTGGCTGAAGGTGGTGGAGGGCATGCTGTTAAAAGTGGCAGCGATCAGAGAGTTGACACCATCACCGAGCACGCCGCCACGGATACGGTTCAGGTAAACAGGGCCCTTGACCGGCTCGCGCGAAATGGTTGAGTTGGCTGTCAGGTCACCGGTGGTTTCCATGGCGCTGACACAAAATAGAATGGCAAGAGGAATGAACGCCGCGAGGTCAAACTGGAAGCCGTATTTGAAGGGCACAGGAATCGAGATCAGCGGCAGACTTGAAAGGTGAGAAAAATCAAGTCGACCCATGAAAAACGCGACCACCATGCCGGCAGTAAGACCGATAACCACCGCGGCAAGGCGAATCATAGGGTTCTGGGAGCGGTACAGCAGTACCACCGTGACCAGCACCACGGCTGCCAGCAGCAGATTGTCCAGTGCACCGAAGTTTTGTGCGCCGAATCCACCGCCGATATCGGTCATGGCTACTTTGATCAGCGGAATACCGATCAGCAGAATGATGGTACCAGTCACGACAGGTGTAATGATTCGTTGCAGCCTGTGTATGAAGCGGCTGAGAAATATCTCTACGAAGGCGGCACAGAAGCTGACACCAAATATTGTCGCGAGGATATCCTCTGGCGTGCCACCATTTCCCTTGACGATCATCCCTGCTGAGAGAATGGCGGTAAGAAAGGCAAAGCTGGTGCCCTGCAGACAGAGCATGCCCGCCCCAATGGGTCCGATACGTCGACACTGAATAAAGGTACCTACGCCGGATACGATCAGCGCCATGCTGATAAGATAGGGGATATGCTCACCCAGACCAAGTACACCACCGATAATCAGAGTCGGTGTCACTACCCCGACCAGGCTTGCCAGAACATGCTGAAAAGCTGCAAACAGAGAGGGGATAAACCCAGGTCTGTCATGCAGCCCATACATCAGATCATGGTTTTTTTCGGGTTGCTTCTGTTGTGTTGCTTCCTGAGTCATGACAAATCTCTTTTATTGTTATTTGCAGACAATCTGAATTCTGCTGCACCTCTTGATTGAGTTTAGACAGAATGCAGGGATCGGTTGAAATCGGACACTTTCAATGTACCGGGAACTGATCCGTCGAGTGTCAAGGCTGACCATTTGAAAGTACATGAAAGAATACATTTTTGCAAAATATTGTTTATCACTATCTTTATTTTTGTTCACAATAATAAATACATTTATTTTGAGTGTAATTTTCTGATTTTCAATAAGTTAATTGTCGAACGTCATCAAATCCTGACTTAAAAATCAGTTATTATGCTGCTTATAAACTGTGAATACCTGGAGTAAGTTTTGACTCGTAAGTCAGTTTATTTATCTGATAATTGTACCGGTGCAAAAAAGTCATGCATGAGCTGCGGACACTCCGGTGCACTGAGTGCTAATCTTATTGTTACTGACTCATACCAATAATAAGGAGATAGGAATGTCTGACGCTTTTTACCGGCAACTTGATGTCGAGTTGGAGCAGATTCGCCAGGATGGCCTTTACAAGGCAGAGCGTATCATCACCTCCGCACAACAGGGCGAGGTCTCCATTGCCGATGGTAGCCATGTCATCAACCTCTGTGCCAACAACTATCTGGGATTGGCCAATCATCCCGAGCTGATTGCTGCAGCCAAGGAGGGGTTGGACAGCCATGGCTTCGGTATGGCCTCCGTGCGCTTTATCTGTGGCACTCAGGATCGTCACAAGGAGCTGGAAAATCGGTTGGCAGAGTTTCTCGGTATGGAGGCGTGTATTCTTTACCCTTCTTGCTTTGATGCCAATGGCGGTTTGTTCGAAGTCCTGCTCGGGCCAGAGGATGCGATCATCTCGGATGCGTTGAATCATGCCTCCATTATTGATGGCGTTCGTCTGTGTAAGGCTAAACGCTACCGCTATGCGAATAATGATATGACCGAGCTGGAGCAACAGCTCAAACAGGCGCGTCAGGATGGCGCGCGTCATGTTCTGATCGCTACCGATGGTGTGTTTTCAATGGATGGCGTCATTGCCAACCTGAAGGGCATCTGCGACCTGGCAGAGCAGTATGATGCCATGGTCATGGTCGATGACTGTCATGCGACCGGTTTTCTCGGTGCCAGTGGTCGTGGCAGCCATGAGTACTGCGATGTCATGGGGCGCGTCGATATCATCACCGGCACGTTGGGTAAAGCCCTCGGTGGTGCGTCCGGCGGCTATACTACGGGCAGGAAGTCCGTCATTGAGCTGCTGCGCCAGCGCTCTCGTCCCTATCTGTTTTCCAACTCGGTTGCACCGGCCATCGTCGCAGCATCGCTGAGGGTGATGGATCTGATAGAGCAGGGTGGAGAGCTGCGTGACCAACTCTGGGACAACGCGCGTCATTTTCGTCAGCAGATGTCTGAGGCGGGCTTTACACTTGCGGGTGCTGACCATGCAATAATTCCGGTGATGATCGGTGATGCGCGTCTGGCGGGAGAGCTGGCCGAAAAACTATTGGCCCAAGGGATCTATGTGGTGGCCTTCTCCTATCCGGTCGTGCCCAAAGGGCAGGCGCGTATCCGTGTGCAGATGTCTGCAGCGCATAGTCGTGAACAACTGGACAAGGCTATTGCAGCCTTTATTCAGGCCGGTCGTACACTGAGTATTATCTGATTGGTCAGATCTGAGGAGTCATCATGAAAGCATTGGCTAAACTGAAGCCTGAACAAGGTATCTGGATGACAGATGTTCCCGTGCCGGCTGTAGGGCACAATGATCTGCTGATCCGTATTCGCAAAACCGCCATCTGCGGAACCGATGTTCATATCTATAACTGGGATGAATGGTCGCAGAAAACAATTCCCGTGCCGATGGTGGCCGGGCATGAGTATGTCGGAGAGGTGGTGGAGATAGGACAGGAGGTACGTGGTTTCAAAATCGGTGATCGTGTATCCGGTGAGGGGCATATCACCTGCGGCCACTGCCGTAACTGTCGTGCGGGTCGAACCCATCTGTGCCGTAATACCATTGGAGTCGGGGTAAATCGTGACGGTGCCTTTGCCGAATATCTGGTGATCCCTGCCTTTAATGCCTTCAAGATCCCGGACAACATCTCTGATGATCTGGCGGCTATCTTTGATCCTTTCGGTAATGCCGTACATACCGCTTTGTCATTTGATCTGGTCGGCGAGGATGTGCTGATTACCGGAGCGGGGCCGATCGGTATCATGGCTGCTGCAGTGTGCAAGCATGCCGGTGCACGGCAGATCGTCGTAACCGATGTGAACGACTATCGCCTGGGTCTGGCCAGGCAGATGGGTGCCACACGCACACTGAACGTCATGCAGGAGGATCTGCATGAGGTGATGCATGAGTTGGGCATGGCTGAAGGGTTTGATGTCGGTCTGGAAATGTCGGGCGTACCCTCGGCCTTTAAGGGCATGCTGGATGGCATGAATCATGGCGGCAAGATCGCGATGCTGGGGATTCCACCATCCGACATGGGTATCGACTGGAATCAGGTTATCTTCAAGGGGTTGCAGATCAAGGGGATCTATGGTCGTGAGATGTTCGAGACCTGGTATAAAATGGCTGCACTGATTCAGTCCGGTCTGGATCTGACACCGATGATCACTCACCATTTCCCGGTAGATGAGTTCCAGAAGGGGTTTGATGTGATGCGCTCGGGTCAGTCCGGCAAGGTGATTCTGGAGTGGTGATCTTCTGATCTGCGCATCGAGTCTGCGGCTTTACTCGATAGGGGAGGCCGCACGCTTTCGGCGCTGAGTTTGATGTACCACTTTGCTGGCTGATGGTCACTATGCGAGCGCTTCCGGTTTAAGACTTTTGTCATGAAAAAAAATCCACACAGGCGAATTTTGCAGCCTGTCAGCTTCAACCCGCATGATCGCTGCACAGAGCCCCTTTTTGTGCATCTGCCTACACTGCAAAAGCCTATAAATCAAGAGTTGAAATTTCC
Organism: Nitrincola alkalilacustris; assembly: GCF_008973755.1. Taxonomy (GTDB): domain Bacteria; phylum Pseudomonadota; class Gammaproteobacteria; order Pseudomonadales; family Balneatricaceae; genus Nitrincola; species Nitrincola alkalilacustris. The sequence continues at coordinate 125,435 of NZ_WBOM01000003.1, forward strand.
ACGTTAGTGGCTATATTGTGTGTGCATTGAGAGTGGGCACACAAGATATTGTGTTTCTAGTGCAAAAAGTAACCAGTGAGCAATAAGCAGCCTGCAGAGCTGTATCATCTGGTTATGACACGCCAGGCAGGGCCGAGAATGAGGCCAAACAGCAGGACCTGACCCGCCTGAATATAACCGACCGATAAAACTGGAAGAGCGTCGTTATGCAGAAAAATCTGATGGTAACCAAACGTGATGGGCGCAAGGAACCGATTGATCTGGAGAAGATTCATCGTGTCATTATCTGGGCGTCTGAGGGGCTGGAAAATGTTTCGGTGTCACAGGTTGAGCTGAGCGCTCATATCCAGTTTTATGAGGGGATCACCACCTCCGATATTCATGAGACACTGATCAAGTCCGCGGCGGACCTTATCTCGGAAGAGGCACCGGATTATCAGTATCTCGCCGCACGACTGGCGATCTTCCATTTGCGTAAGCGTGCCTTTGGCAGCTTTGATCCACCGGATCTGTATCAGCATGTCAGTAAAATGGTGGAAGAGAAGCGTTATGACCGCCACCTGGTTGAAGACTATACCGAAGCCGAGTTTGATGAGCTGAACCAGCATATCGACCATAGCCGTGATATGAACTTCAGCTATGCTGCGGTCAAGCAGCTGGAAGGCAAGTATCTGGTTCAGAACCGTGTGACGGGCAAGATCTACGAAAGTCCGCAGATGCTTTATATGCTGGTGTCAGCATGCCTTTTCTCCGGCTATCCGAAAGAGACGCGTCTGGATTATGTAAAGCGCTTTTATGATGCGACCTCACTGTTCAAACTGTCATTGCCGACACCGATCATGTCCGGTGTGCGTACACCGACGCGCCAGTTCAGCTCCTGCGTCCTGATCGAAACCGACGACAGTCTGGACTCCATCAACGCGACAGCTGCTGCGATCGTCAAGTATGTGTCTCAGCGTGCCGGTATCGGTATCAATGCCGGGCGTATCCGTGCCATCGGCAGCCCGATCCGTAATGGCGAAGCTTTCCATACCGGTTGTATCCCTTTCTACAAGCATTTCCAGACCGCGGTGAAGTCCTGCTCTCAGGGCGGTGTCCGTGGTGGCGCGGCAACACTCTTCTATCCACTGTGGCATCTTGAAGTGGAATCACTGCTGGTGCTGAAGAACAACCGCGGTGTGGAAGAGAACCGTGTGCGTCATATCGACTATGGCGTACAGCTGAATAAAGTGATGTACCAGCGTTTGATCAAGGGCGAGAACATTACCCTGTTCAGCCCGCATGAAGTGCCTGGTCTGTATGACAGCTTTTTTGCCGATCAGGAAGAGTTTGAGCGTCTGTATGTGAAGTACGAGCAGGACCCGTCGATTCGCAAGAAAACCATCAAAGCTGTCGAGCTGTTTGGTCTGCTGGCATCCGAGCGTGCCTCAACCGGCCGTATCTATATCCAGAACGTGGATCACTGCAATACCCACAGTCCGTTTGATCCTGCAGTGGCACCGGTGCGCCAGTCCAATCTCTGCCTGGAGATAGCGCTGCCCACCAAGCCGTTGCAGGATGTGAATGACCCTGATGGTGAGATTGCGCTGTGTACGCTGTCGGCCTTCAATCTGGGAGCGCTGAGTAATCTGGATGAGCTGGAAAATCTGGCTGATCTGATCGTGCGTGCCCTCGACAGCCTGCTGGACTATCAGGATTACCCGATTCCAGCTGCTTATAATGCATCCATGAACCGTCGTACACTCGGGGTCGGTGTAACCAACTTCGCCTACTATCTGGCCAAAAATGGCGTGAAGTATTCCGATGGCTCTGCCAATGGTCTGGTGCACAAAACCTTCGAAGCGATTCAATACTATCTGCTCAAGGCGTCCAACCAGCTGGCGAAAGAGATGGGCCCCTGCCCGAAATTCCACGAGACCACCTATGCCAAGGGGCTGTTGCCGATCGATACCTACAAGCGTGATATCGACAGCTATTGTGAAGAGCCGTTGCACTACTTCTGGGAAACTCTGCGTGAAGATATCCGTGAGTTTGGTCTGCGCAACAGCACCCTGACAGCGTTGATGCCTTGTGAGACCTCCTCGCAGATCACCAACTCAACCAATGGTATTGAGCCACCACGTGGTTTCGTGTCGGTCAAATCAAGTAAAGATGGTGTTTTGAAGCAGGTCGTGCCTGAGTATCTGAAACTGCGTGAGCAGTATGAACTGCTCTGGAGTATTCCAGATAACGAAGGCTATCTGCAGCTGGTCGGTATCATGCAGAAGTTTGTGGATCAGGCGGTCTCCTCCAACACCAACTATGATCCAAGCCGCTTCCCGGACGATAAGGTACCGATGAAACAGCTGATGAAGGATCTGCTGACGGCCTACAAGTATGGTCTGAAGACACTCTACTATCACAACACGCGTGATGGCGCGAGTGATCAGGCTGATGAGGGCTGTGAAGGCGGCGCCTGCAAACTCTGATCGTCCGCTCAATACGCTGCTCTCGTCCGAGAGCAGCGCTTCAGGTTAGAACGCTACACCAGGGAAACTATACGGAATGGCATACTCCACTTTCAGCACCAGTAACCATGATGCGACACGGGAGCCGATGTTTTTTGGTCGCGGTGTCAATGTTGCCCGTTATGACAAGCAGAAGTACCCGATTTTTGAAAAACTGATCGAAAAGCAGCTATCCTTTTTCTGGCGTCCGGAAGAGGTGGATCTGACCAATGATCGCAAAGACTTCATTGATATGCCGGACCACGAAAAGCATATCTTCCTGAGTAATCTCAAGTATCAGACACTGCTTGACTCAGTCCAGGGCCGCTCGCCGAATATGGCCTTTCTGCCAGTGGTATCCTTGCCGGAGCTGGAGACCTGGTTTGAAACCTGGGCGTTCAGCGAAACCATCCACAGCCGCTCCTATACGCATATTATCCGCAACATCATTACCGAGCCGTCGACCGTTTTTGACCAGATCGTGACCAACGAAGAGATCGTCAAGCGTGCCGAGTCGGTAACGCGTCTGTACGATGAGTTCATTGAGCTGGTCAATGTCTATTCACTCTACGGCCCCTGTGTCAAAGAGGTGGATGGACGCCGCTTGGATGCGACTCTGTACAATCTGAAGAAGAAGCTTTATCTGACGATGGTATCGGTCAATGTACTGGAGGCAATCCGCTTCTATGTCAGTTTTGCCTGCTCATTCGCGTTTGCCGAACGGGCGCTGATGGAGGGTAATGCCAAGATCATCCGTCTGATCGCACGCGATGAAGCACTGCACCTGACCGGAACGCAGCATATTCTGACCATCATGGCTGCCGGTAAGGATGATCCTGAGTTCAAACAGATTGCGATTGATTGTCGTCCGGATGTATATGAGATCTTTCGTGAAGCAGCAGAGCAGGAAAAGGACTGGGCGAACTATCTGTTCAGTGAAGGCTCCATGATCGGTCTGAACGCCCGTATTCTCAGCGATTATGTGGAGTACATCACCAATGTCAGAATGAAGGCGCTGGGGCTGGATGAGATCTTCCCGACCAGGCAGAACCCCTTGCCCTGGATGAATGGCTGGCTGGTCAGTGATAATGTACAGGTAGCACCACAGGAATCCGAAATCAGCTCCTATCTGGTGGGGCAGATAGACAATGATGTCGCAACCGACGATTTTGACGGTTTTGATCTCTAAGGTGTGAGTCGATGGCAGGTATACCACGCGTCAAGGTCAACAACTACCATACCTTTTACTATCAGTATGAGTTCTCTCTGCTGGACGCTCTGGAGGTGCAGGATATTCCTGCACCTTATAACTGTCGCGGTGGCTACTGTGGCAGTTGTAAGGTCAGACTGCTGGATGGTGAGGTCGAAATGGTCCAGGATGCCCTGGTGGATCTACAGGATGACGAGATTCTGACCTGCTGCTGCAGGCCTCTTACACATATTGAAATTGAGCTTCCCGAATAACCCTCCTATAAATATGGGTAAAGGCATGAATCGTGCCTTTTTCCAAACCTCCCACTTGACTTTTGCACACCTTGCTTTCGGGTCTGGATGAAAAATCCTTGATAGCGGTGAAATTTTTATTTACGCCTATTGATTTATATAACTTATTGAATTAATTAGTATTTATATTGGCTGTTTGTTTTTGTACCAATCTGCTGAAGGCCCCGAAATACGTTGGATTGAGGTATTGATCCCAAAACTACTCACAGTTTTATCCACAGAAAGTGTGAGTAAGAGCGGGTGTGGATAAAGGCTGCAAAACTGCATATTTCATCAAAGTATTTGCAGGATTACTCACTTTTTTCCTTGTATTCGCAGAGGTCTTCAATAATGCAGGAGCCACACTTTGGCTTTCGTGCGGTACAGACATAGCGGCCATGCAAAATCAGCCAGTGGTGTGCGTCCAGTAGAAATTCTTTCGGCACATGGCGCATCAGTTTATGCTCAACCTCAAGCACATTCTTACCCGGTGCTATCCGGGTACGATTGGATACTCTGAATATATGGGTATCAACTGCCATGGCAGGTTGACCGAATGCCGTATTCAACACGACATTGGCTGTTTTGCGGCCCACTCCCGGCAACTTTTCCAGCGCCTCGCGCCTGGGTGGTACTTCACTGCCATGCTCCTCAATCAGAATGCGGCAGGTCTTGATCACATTTTCCGCTTTGGTATTGAACAGGCCGATTGTACGGATATAGTGCTTCAGCCCATCCACACCCAAGGCCAGAATCGATTCAGGCGTATTGGCGACAGGGTAGAGCTTGCGGGTAGCCTTATTGACGCTGATATCAGTTGCCTGAGCAGATAGCATGACGGCAATCAGCAGTTCAAAGGGGGAGGTGTATTCCAGTTCGGTTCGGGGTTCGGGGTTTTGCTCACGCAGGCGTGAAAAGATCTGATAACGCTTCTCAGCATTCATCGTATATTTCTTGTTTCGATTGTGTCAGTTATTTGGATATATGGCTGAATACCGTCACTCGGTTACGGCCATGCTCCTTGGAGAAATAGAGTGCCTGGTCAGTCTGCTCGATCCAGCGATGATAGTCATCCTGCAGGTTATCCACCTCAGCAATGCCAATGCTGACAGTGATATCGATCCGTTTGTCATCGTATCGGATATCCAGCCCTTCCACAGCGGAGCGCAGGCGCTCGGCAAAAATTTCTGCATTGGCCGCTGGAGTGTTCACCAGCAGGATGCCGAACTCCTCGCCACCATAACGGCCCGCAATATCAGTGGCACGTGCATGGTGACTGATTTCGCTGGCAAGCTTTCGGATCACCTCATCACCCGCCAGATGGCCCAGAGTATCGTTGATTGGTTTGAAGTGATCTATATCAAGCATAACCAGAGAACTGGGAATCTGGGTGCGTACATAGCGCTCAAACTCGTGCTTGACACACTCTTCCCAGTAACCACGGTTATTCAGCTTGGTCAGACGATCAGTTCGGCTCAGCTGTGATAGCTCGGCATTGGCCTGCTGCAGGTCCAGACGGCTGACTGCGGCATCGGTCATATCATAGATAAGAATGCCCAGATGCTCCACCTGGCCGCTTGGAGATGCAAGAGGAATCAGAGTGATGTTCTGATACATGAAGTCGGCGCGCCCGGTGATGGGGCGGTAGGACTTGAAGCGAAACAGATAGGGACGCTCTTCCCAGGTGATAAAGGCTCGGTTATTCAGCAGAAACACACTGTTCAGCTTGCGTTTGAGCCAGGTAGCGGGCAGCTCGGGAAAGGTATCGAACAGAGATTTATTGCGTACCTTACTGTCGCTGATGCCGGAATGGTTCACCATGAAGCTGTTCCATAGCTGAATCTTGAAGTCATGATCCAGTACAATCAGGCCGACATCCAGGGTTTGCAAAAGGCCCAGTTGCCAGTGGAACTCTTCAATACTGATGTTCTGCTCACCTAACTTCATTCGAGGTGCTCCAGTAGCTCTGAAAGTGCTGACAGAGAATCTTCCGTGAACAGGATAAGAAGGTCGCAACTGACTGCGTGGCCCTCAATCTTATAGTCTATCTCAATTGCCAGGGTTTGCTTCCAGCGGGGTTTTTCCTGCTGTAGATCGGGTGGTGCACAATGCAGCCCCAGAATCTGTGGGGTGCCCTGGCTGAAGTTAAGATCCAACTGATTGCCGGTGCTGCTGATGAAGGCACCGATCAGAACGTTGGCTATATCCATCAGCAATTCGCGCTCAATAGCGTCAGTGATTTCACCTTCGTGGTGCAGCAGCCTGGCAATATCAGGTATGGATGAGTCATTGAACATCAGAAGCGCTTCGCCTGCGATGCCCGGGCCGATAAAACTCTGAGAGATGGTGGTGACCGGCTCTTTCCCCGTGGTGGCTTTCAAAGCCATATCGAGTTCGGCAATACTGATCAGCTTGACTCGGGGAATCGGCAACTCAATGAAAACATTCAACAACTGTGCCAACAGATTGGCTGCTCGCCCCATGGACACATTGGCAAGCTCCTGTGAGTATTCACAGAGTTGCTGTGTCGCATTCGGCAAAACCTTGTTTCGGGTGCCAGCCAGAATAGGTGTGGCAGGCTTGGTGTCTGGACGCTTTTCGAGCTCACCCAGCAAGCCGTAGTCTGACAGGGCCTGGTTCAATATCTCGACACTGACGGGTTTCTTGATGAAACCGATCGCGCCAAGAGCCTGTACACGCGCCTGTGCATCCGGTTGAATATCGCCGGATACGACGATGACCAGAGCGGGAAGGTCGTCACGTCGTATCCTCTCCAGTACTTCATAACCATCCATGATCGGCATGTTCAGATCGAGAAAAACAAGGTGGCCTTGTTGTGCACGAATTGCTTCAAGTGCCTGGAGTCCGTGCTCCGCTTCGGTGATTTCAACATTCCAGTGCTGTAGCGCCCGGATCATCTGACGACGGGCAAGGCGGGAGTCATCGCATATGACAATGGGAATGGGATTCGCCACCTTAGCTCCTGAAAGTTATTGTTGTTCTCGAAAGTGAAGGGCCAAGATTAAAGAAATATTGTGTAATATTCAAACAATAAGTGTAAAAAAAATCACATAGAATAAAGCGTTAGATAATAATTTAGTACAGCCTAATGTCTGGGTCTAATGTCTGGGGAGGGCCTGCTAAACTTGCGTCGGCAGATGGATATGCCACAGCTCAACCTCTGGATAGAGAGGAGTCTGAGCTGCGGGTGTAAAGTTGTTTTTGATCAGCCGGTGACTCTGACCCGCTTGCTGCCTGTCGGCTGCTCCTGGGCCTGTTTTCGGCGTGCTTTGATGCGGGTATCAAGGATATTTTTCAACGCGATCAACAGGCCCATGCCGACAAAAGCGCCCGGAGGAAGGATGGCAAACAGAAAACCGCGATAATCTTCAATCAGCGTGATCTGCCAGTTGCTGGCGTTCGGCCCGAACAGTAACTGCATATTGCTGAAAAGTGTACCCAGCCCCAGTGCTTCGCGCATCGCGCCCAGCAGCATCAGTACTGCGGTGAACCCCACGCCCATCATGACACCATCGGTAACGGATGCAGCAACCGTGTTTTTGGAGGCAAAGGCATCGGCACGACCCATGATCGCGCAGTTGGTGACAATCAGGGGAATGAAAATGCCCAGAATAAGATACAGGTCGTAGGTCAGAGCCTGCATCAGCAGCTCGATGGCCGTCACAAATGCCGCGATGATCATAACGAATATCGGCAACCGAACTGACTCAGGTACGAGGCTGCGAAACATTGAGACTGTAAGATTGGAGCCGATCAGCACCAGGGTGGTGGCGAGGCCCAGACCTATGGCATTGACGACTGTGCCTGTCACCGCCAGCAGTGGGCAAAGACCCAGCAACTGGACCAGAGCTGGGTTGTTGTGCCAGAGACCGTCCAGCGTGATCTTGCGATAATCTGCACTCATGACTCATCTCCTGATACGGTAAGGTGGGCGTCCTGTTCGGTGGCTGGTGTCAGTAGCTCTGGTCGTCGGCTCTCATAAAACTGCACGGTTCTGGCAACGGCTCTGACCACGGCACGCGGTGTGATGGTCGCTCCTGTAAACTGATCAAAATCACCACCATCCTTGCGCACCCGCCAACGAGGATCGTTTGAGCTGTCCATCGCTTTATCATCAAAAGACAGTATCCAGTTGGACTTTGCAAGCTCAACCTTGTCACCCAGGCCTGGTGTTTCCTTATGCTCAAGCACACGAACCCCTGCTACACGACCATCACGCCATATACCTACCAGCATGCGTATATCGCCGCTGTAGCCATCAGGCGCGATTGCCGGCAGAATCACGGCCTCTACCTCATTATTCTGGATTGACTGATAGACGGTGATCGGTTCAGCAAACCCCAGCTCAGGAGCGCTGATCAGGATCGACTGCCTGTGCAACTGGTCATCCAGCTCGCGTGGCAGGATTTCGTAAAGTGCACGTGCCTGGTGCTCCTGTTGATTCTGTGATATGCGCTCTCGTGTCATCACTTGAGTCACCGCAATAACACCAGCCGTCACAGCTGCAAACAGAGCGATGCCCAGGGTGCTGCGTCGCATCGAGATGAGTAGTTCCATCGTTTACCCCTTATCCTTGATGCCCACACGAGCACGGGCATGGCCATAGCTGCGCGGCTGGGTATAGAGATCGATGAAAGGTGCGGCCAGATTCATCAGCAAAATGGCAAAGGCTACCGCATCGGGATAGTTACCCCAGGTTCTGATGATATAGACCAGCAGGCCGGCGCCGATACCGAAAATGATCTTGCCTTTGTTGCTGGTGGCGCAGGAGACAGGGTCTGTGGCAATGAAGAATGCGCCCATCATGGTGGCACCGACACCCAGATGTACAAAAGGATCGGCATAGTTGTAGGGATCAATACCGTAAACCAGGCTGGCCATGATGAATAGTGTGGCGAGCATGGCAACGGGTGCGTGCCAGGTGAAAATTTTGCGATAGAGAAGGTATATGCCGCCCATCAGGTAGGCGCCGCTGACAGCATACCAGGCAAATACGCCCTGGCTCAGTACGGCTGAGCTGCGCCATACTTCTTCGGTGGTCATGCCGCCACGGTTCTTGAGTACGTCCAGTGGCGTGGCGCCTGTCAGGGTATCCAGCCAGACGGGCTCCATACCCATGAAAATCAGTCGCAGAGTATCCGCGAAGCTGGCAACCTGCCAGCCATCACCCTGTATGACAAACGGAAGTGTCCAGCGTGTCATCTCGACAGGAAAAGAGATCAGCAGCAGCGCATAAGCCACCATGGCGGGATTAAAGGGATTGTTACCCAGGCCGCCGTAAAGATGTTTGGCGAGCACGATGGCGCTGAAAATGCCCACGGCCATTACCCACCAGGGCGCAAAAGGAGGTATCGCCAGGCCCAGCAGCACTGCCGTCACCAGAGCGCTGCCATCTGTCAGGAAAAAACGCAGTGAGCGTTTGCGCAGTAACAGGCAGATCGCTTCAAAGCTCAGAGCCAGCAGCATGGCGAGCGTGATTTGAATCAGCGTGCCCCAGCCGAAGAACAGCGTCATGGCGAAAATGGCTGGCAGGGTAGCCAGCAGTACCTGCTGCATCACTGCGGCACTGGTGTTGGCCTTGAACACGTGAGGGGAGCTTAAGCGAATCAGTGACATGGCTTGGTTGATCCTGTAGTGATCCTGATGAGATAAGCGTCGATCACAGTGACTCCGTTTCCTGTTGTATGCTGGGGGAGGCTTTCGCAGCTGGATCTTCTCCACCGGCGCTGATCCAGGCGTTATGTGCCTGCTCCGCTTTCAGCTCAAGATCCTTGACGGTCTCCTGCATTTTTTCGATACCTTCCTGGCCTTTATCCTCTGCATTCTTGAGGGCATCACGCGCCTTCTTGAGTTTTGTGCGCGCTATGGCCGCCGCGGTCTTGAGCTGCTTGAGTTCTGCCTCGTTACTTTGCTCAGCAGCGGGCTTGGCATCCTCAGCTCGTTGACGCAGCAGTTGCTGCTTGGCAGCAGCTTCGGCTCGTTCTTTGCGCTTCTGCTCTTTTTCGGCCAGTTCGCGCTCAAGTCGTGCCTGGCGTGCTTCAAAGCGTATGCGAGCATGGTCGGCTTTTTTCTGCTCAGCCTCTTCATTGCGAATCTCGGACTTGGCAAAACGATAGTGCTGCACCAATGGGATGCTGCTCGGGCAGACATAAGCACAAGCGCCACACTCAATACAGTCGAACAGATTATGGTGCCTGGCTTTGTCAAACTCACGACCCTTGGCAAACCAGTACAGCTGCTGAGGCAGCAACTCAGCCGGACATACCTGCTCACACATGCCGCAGCGTATACAGGGCTGAGCCGGTGGTGCCGGGGGCATCTCATCATAGGTGGCGGCAATGATGCAGTTGGTGGTTTTGATGACCGGGATCTGGTCATTTTCGACCGAAATACCCATCATCGGCCCGCCCATAACCAGGCGGAAAAGCCTGTTATGATCAACCTCAGAAGCTTGCAGCAGTGTTTCAAAGGGGGTGCCGATCAGCACTTCCAGATTCTGTGGGTGGCCGACGGCTTCACCGGTAACCGTAACAATACGAGAAATCAGAGGTTCGCCCAGATGTACGGCACGGTGGATAGCTGCAGCTGTACCGACATTCTGACAGACGATACCGACATCAGCGGGTATCTTGCCGCTGGGGACTTCGACATTGGTCAGCAGTTTGATCAACTGCTTTTCGCCACCGGACGGATATTTGGTGGGCACAACAACCAGATCAATATTCAGCTTCGTCTTTAACTGAGTCTGCTGCAGTGCATCACTGAGTGAACGTATCGCATGTGCCTTATTGTCCTCTATGCCGATCAGGATATGGCTGGGTTGCAGCAGGTGAGCCAGTATTTCAATGCCAGACAGCACCTGATCTGCACGCTCTCTGAGCAGCATGTCATCGGCCGTAATGTAGGGTTCGCACTCGGCTGCGTTGATGATCAGCGTGTTGACGATATGATCATCACCCAGGTGCAGTTTGACATCGGTCGGGAAGCCCGCACCACCCAGGCCTGCAATACCGGCCTCACGGATAAAATCGATCAGCTCGCTTTTCTTCATCTGGCGATAGTCGCTGATCGGTTGATGTGTTATCCATTCATCCTTACCGTCGCTATCGAGCACGATGGTATCTGCCTCAAGGCCGGATGCGTGTGGGATCGGATGTGGGCCGATATAGCTGATTCTGCCAGATGTAGGTGCATGTACGGCGGCACTGATGCGGCCGGCCGGCTCTGCGATTTTCTGCCCCTTCAGGACGCAGTCACCAACTGCAACCAAGGGTGTGGCTGGGTGGCCGATATGCTGTTGCAGCGGCAGAATCAGTCGATCGGGCAGTGGCGCAGGGCGGATTGGCGAGCGCGTCGAGTGTTTTTTGTTGTCGGGTGGATGAATGCCACCATGAAAATTGTAGACCTTGACCATCATGCACTCTCCTGCATCAGATGCCCGCGACCACGGTCAGTCAGGATCAGGCTGGGGTCTGATACCGGAGCCGGCCAGCGCCAGTTGTTGGGAGTGACCGGCAGTGGAATCATGTCGATGCAGTCAACAGGGCAGGGCTCTACACACAGGTCACAGCCGGTACATTCGCTGATGATCACGGTATGCATCTGTTTGGCGGCACCAAGAATGGCATCAACCGGGCAGGCCTGGATACACTTGGTACAACCGATACACTCATCCTCGCGAATGTAGGCAACGGTCTTGGGTTTCTCTTCGCCATGTTCTGAGTCCAGTGGGATGGGCTCCAGATCCAGTAGATCAGCCAAAGCATCAATGGTTGCCTGGCCACCTGGTGGACACTTGTTGATGGCATCGCCATTGGATATCGCTTCGGCGTAGGGCTTGCAGCCGGGGTAGCCACACTGGCCGCATTGTGTCTGGGGCAGGATGGCATCTATCTGCTCTACGATCGGGTCACCTTCAACCCTGAAGCGCACAGCCGCATAGCCCAGCAGTAGTCCGAATGCGGCGGCAAGTAGCAACAGAGCCAGTACGGCAGTCAGTATGGTACTCATCAGTCTACCACCTCAGAACTGGACCAGGCCGGTAAAGCCCATGAATGCCAGTGACATGAGCCCTGCTGTGATCATGCCGATGGCAGCGCCGCGAAAGGGGGTTGGTATGTCTGCCACGACAATGCGCTCACGCAGCGCAGAAAAGAGTATCAGTGCCATGGAAAAGCCGACAGCTGCACCGAAACCATAGGCGATGGATTCAACAAAATTATTCTGCTTCTGAATATTCAGCAGGGCAACACCGAGTACGGCACAGTTGGTTGTGATAAGGGGAAGAAATATGCCCAGGAGCTTATGCAGCAAGGGGCTGGTTTTATGTACGACCATTTCGGTGAACTGAACCACGACGGCAATCACCAGAATAAATGAGATGGTGCGCAGATAGGTGATATCAAACGGGATCAGCAGGTAGCGGTAAACCAGATAGCTGCAGACAGAAGCCAGCGTCAGCACAAAGGTTGTCGCCAGTGACATGCCCATGGCAGTTTCCAGCTTGTTGGACACGCCCATGAAGGGGCAAAGCCCAAGAAACTGTACCAGCACAAAGTTGTTAACCAGTACGGTACTGATCAGTATCAGTAGAAAGTCGGTTGTCATGAGATGGCCGGTTCGTCCAGATAAACGAAAAGTCGTTGGTATATCAGCGAAACGTCAATTTTAGCGGAATCATCCCGCTTACGGTACAGCAAGCGGGATGATAAATGGCTTAATCAGCTTTTATTGTGCTGTTCGATGCGGTTCAGCAGCTCAGTGACGACCGAAACAAGGCTACTCTCACCCACTTTATCCAGGTTGACCTCGATGGCGTCATCAATCTGAGTGGCAACATCGGTCAGGAGAATGAAGCCCTTGCCCTGCAGCCAGCCGGACAGGTCTGCGGTATGGCTTTGCAGGGCCGGGCTCAGTGTCTCGGTTTGCAGTACCAATGGCAGACGGCCAAGATCAAACAGGCGTTTTTCCAGCGTATAGATCAACTTTCTGCGATCGCTTTCATTGCCGCCGCTGATCTGTACAACCTGGGCTTTCTGACCGAGGCGTTGTTCCCACTGTTTTTCATCGATCAGGCTGCTGTCGACGACAGTCATGGCTTCCAGGCTGTCACCGGCCTCCAGAATCATGCCGGCAGCGACTGTGCTGTTGGTCAGACGATCCACCAGAATAAATGAACCAGTGCCTTTGTGCAGTTTGTAGTTGTCGGCGATGACAGGGCGCTCGACGACCACTTCAACACGTGCGATCTCATTCAGATTGAGGGTCGCAGCCGGGAAGTGCTCGCGGGTATTAACGTCGATACGGTGACGTATGGCGCTGACCTGTCCGGCATTGCGGGAGGTGGCCAGTTTGACCTCGTAGTTGCGCCCCGGTACCAGTTCGGATTCAGACATCCACACCAGATGAGCATCGAAGCGGTTGCTGGTTTTTGCATCGGTGCCACTGTGCACGATCATATCGCCGCGTGACACATCGATTTCATCTTCGAGTGTCAGCGTCACGGCCATCGGTGCAAAGGCTTCCTCGACATCGCCATCAAAAGTGACTATCGATTTGACTCGGCTCTTCTTACCGGATGGCAGCACGGTGATCTCATCACCCGGGCGCACAATACCGGAGGTGATGGTACCGCAGTAACCACGGAAATTCAGGTTCGGGCGATTCACAAACTGCACCGGGAAGCGCAGTTCATCAAAATTATAGTCCTGAGCTATCTCGATATTCTCAAGAAGCTGCATCAGGGGCTCGCCCTTGTGCCAGGGCATGTGCTCTGACGGATTAACAACATTATCGCCCTTCAGTGCCGACATGGGCACAAAGTGAGCATCCTGAATATTCAGATCGGATGCGAAGGCGAGGTAATCTTTCTTGATCTGCTCAAAACGCTCCTGACTGTAATCCACCAGATCCATCTTGTTAACCGCTATCAGGACGTGACGAATGCCCAGCAGCGATACGATGAAGCTGTGGCGGCGCGTCTGTACCTGAACGCCATGGCGGGCATCGATCAGAATGATAGCCAGATCACAGGTAGAGGCACCGGTGGCCATGTTGCGGGTGTATTGCTCATGACCCGGTGTGTCTGCAATGATGAATTTGCGCTTCGCCGTTGAAAAATAACGGTAGGCAACATCTATCGTGATGCCCTGTTCACGCTCGGCCTGCAGCCCATCCACCAGTAGTGCAAGATCTATCTCACCACCGGTGGTGCCTGACTTTTTACTGTCCGACTGAATGGCAGCCAGCTGATCCTCGTAGATCATTTTGGAATCGTGCAGCAGGCGACCGATCAGGGTCGACTTGCCGTCATCCACGCTGCCGCAGGTCAGGAAACGCAGCAGTTCCTTGTTTTCATGTTGCAGCAGATAGGCATCGATATCGCTGGCAATCAGTTCGCTCTGGTGACTCATACTTTCTATACCTTAAAACAGATTCAGTGGCTGACGGACGTGCAGGGCGAATGGATCAGAAGTAACCTTCCATCTTCTTCTGCTCCATTGAGCCGGCACCATCATGGTCGATAACACGACCCTGACGCTCGGAGGTGGTGGCCAGCAGCATCTCCTGAATGATCTCCGGCAGGGTTTCTGCACTGGATTCAACGGCACCGGTCAGCGGGTAGCACCCCAGCGTGCGGAAGCGGACCTTTTTCATCATCGGCGTTTCGCCCGGCTTCAGTGGCATGCGCTCATCATCGACCATGATCAATGAGCCATCGCGTTCAACCACGGGGCGTATCGCAGAGAAGTACAGTGGCACAATCGGGATCTGCTCCAGATAGAGGTATTGCCAGATATCCAGCTCGGTCCAGTTGGACAGAGGAAACACGCGGATGCTCTCGCCCTTGTCGACACGGGTGTTGAAGATGTTCCACAGCTCTGGGCGCTGATTCTTCGGATCCCAGCGATGGTTCTTGTCGCGGAATGAGAAGATACGCTCCTTGGCGCGGGACTTTTCCTCATCGCGGCGAGCACCCCCAAATGCGGCATCGAAACCATACTTGTTAAGGGCCTGTTTCAGACTCTGAGTTTTCATGATGTCGGTATGCTTTTTGGAGCCGTGCACAAAGGGGCTGATGCCCATCTGCAAACCTTCCTGGTTGATATGGACGATCAGATCCATACCCGCCTTACGCGCCATCTGGTCGCGGAAGTTGATCATCTCCTTGAACTTCCAAGTGGTGTCGACATGCAACAGCGGAAATGGAGGGATGCCAGGGTGAAAGGCTTTACGAGCCAGATGCAGCATCACGGTAGAGTCTTTACCGATGGAATAGAGCATCACCGGATTGTCGAACTCGGCGGCCACCTCACGAATGATGTGAATGCTCTCGGCTTCAAGCTGTTTCAGATGTGTTAAGCGATGTTGCGACAGCGGCTTCATGTTAAGACTCTTTTCAAGCTGGTGATCGGGTATCGGGACGAATTGCATTCATCCTTATATAGATGATGGGATTATCCGCGATGTTTTATAAAATAAAAAAGAATAAATAGAAATTTATTATAGCATTTGGGTATATCAGCAGGTAGTAGGCATGCATCACTTTTTTAGATATGATTTAGCTATATTAAAATGAGTAATTATTATTTTATGTTATATTGCATAGCCGGTATGATGCGCCAATAACGCTGTAAGCAGGTGCCGGGGGTTCCATTCATCTTGTGTAATCTGCATATGATATGATGTCGGGCCTGAAAAGGGTTGCTCCCAGGTGTGGTTGCCTGACAAAGAGTCGCTGCTTGATAAGAGTCAACGTTTAAACCTGTCGCCAAATAATTTAAAGAAGTCATTATGTATCAATACAATGAAGTCGATCAGCGCATCGTGAACGAACGCGTTGAACAGTTCCGGGATCAGACCCGACGCTTCCTGGCCGGGGAGCTGCCGGAAGAGGAGTTCCAGGTGTTGCGCCTGATGAACGGACTCTACATTCAGCGCCAGGCTCCCATGCTGAGGGTTGCCATCCCTTATGGTCTGCTGTCATCCGAACAGTTGCGCAAGCTGGCACATATTGCTCGTGTCTACGATCATGGCTATGCCCACTTCACGACGCGCACCAATATTCAGTACAACTGGCCCAAGCTGGAGCAGGTACCGGATATTCTGGCGGAGCTGGCAGAGGTGCAGATGCATGCGATTCAGACTTCGGGCAACTGTATCCGCAACACGACAACAAGCCACTTTGCCGGTATCGAGGCGACAGAGGTAGAAGATCCGCGCCCCTGGTGTGAAATTATCCGCCAGTGGTCCACGCTGCATCCTGAGTTTGCCTACCTGCCACGCAAATTCAAGATTGCCGTGACAGGAGGTCCTGAAGATCGTGCTGCCAGTCAGGTGCATGATATCGGTCTGCATCTGGTGCGTAACGATCAGGGAGAGGTGGGTTTTGAGGTCCTGGTTGGTGGCGGTCTGGGTCGTACCCCGTTTATTGGCAAGGTGATTCGCGACTTCCTGCCCAAGCAGGATCTGATCTCCTACCTGGAAGCGATTCTGCGTGTTTATAACCTGAAAGGGCGCCGCGACAACAAGTACAAGGCGCGTATCAAGATTCTGGTGGACGCGATGGGTGCTGATGCCTTCCGTGAACTGGTTGAAGCCGAGTGGGCGCATATCCGTGATTCCGAACTGCGCCTGACTGATGCTGAAGTGGAACGTGTCAAAGGTTACTTCGCACCGTTTGCCTATGATGCTGCGGCCGCTGATGATGCATCACTGAATCAGCACCTGGCTGAAGATCAGGATTTCCGTGTCTGGTATGAGCGTAATACCCGTGAGCACAAGGCACCGGGCTATCGCATTGTGACTGTGTCGCTCAAGCCACATCTGGGTGCGCCCGGCGATGCGACAGATCTGCAGATGGAGGTGGTCGCTGATCTGGCTAATCAGTACAGCTTCAATGAGATACGTGTCACGCACGATCAGAATCTGGTGCTGGGTGAAGTGAAACAGGCTGACCTTTACAGCGTCTGGCAGACACTGGTAGAGCATAATCTGGCGCGCGCCAATATCGGTACCCTGACCGATATGATCTGCTGCCCCGGTTTTGATTTCTGCTCTCTGGCCAATGCCAAGACTCTGAATATCGCCGATGATATCAATGCGGCTTTTGATGATCTGGATTATCTCTATGATCTGGGTGAGATCCGCCTGAACATGTCCGGCTGCATCAATGCCTGCGGTCATCACCATGTCGGTCATATCGGTATTCTCGGTGTCGATAAGAAAGGTGAGGACTGGTATCAGATCACGCTGGGCGGTTCCAGCCGTGAAGACGCTTCGCTGGGCAAGGTATTGGGTAAATCAGTGGCCGCCGATGAAGTTCCTGAAACGCTGCGCAGAATTCTGCTGACCTATGTCGAGCAGCGTATTGAGGGTGAACGCTTTTTGGATACCGTTCGTCGTATCGGTATGGATCCATTCAAGGAGAAAGTCTATGCCGCTGCTGCTTGATCGACAGATCGCTGAAAACACCTGGCAGTTTGTAGAAGAGTCACTGCCGGCTGACACAGGTAATGCCGATCTGGTCGTGCCTTTTGAACTGCTGCCACAACTGCTGGATCAGCATCAGGGCCGTTGTGGCGTGCGCGTACCCGGTGAGCTGCCATATGAAGAGCTGCTCCCCTTTCTGGAACGTGTTGCTCTGATAGAGATTGAGTTCCCCATTTTCCGTGATGGGCGTGGTTTCAGTCTGGCACGCCTGTTGCGTCGTGCCGGATTTACCGGTGAAGTGCGTGCGGTCGGTGATGTCAGCCGTGATCGTCTTGGCTATATGGAACGCTGTGGCTTTAATGCCTGGATGATTTCTGATGAGCGCTTCTCCGAGTCGGATTTGCAGGCGTTTGCCGAGATCAGTGTGCGCTATCAGGCGGGAGCAGACGATCCGCGTCCCATCTACCGTCAGCAGTAAGACTTGTCAGTAGCAAGCAATTGACGATAGTCACTATTATCAGTCGTCACTATTGTCAGCAGTGAGCTATTGCCAGTGGAAACCATACAGGGGAAAAGTATGACTATTGATCTGGCTGCGTCCAATGCAGCGCTTGCCGGTAAATCGGCTCAGGAGATTGTGGCCTGGGCGATTGCGCAGGCTGAAAACCCGCTGATCACGACCAATTTCAGGCCTTACGAGTCGGTGATTCTGCATATGGCGACTCAGGTAAAACCTGATATTCGTGTGCTCTGGGTCGATTCCGGCTACAACACTTCGGCGACATATCGTTTTGCCGAGAAGCTGATTCAGGACCTTAACCTGAATATCGTGACTTACATTCCGCAGATGACAGCGGCGCGTCGTAATGTGCTGATGAAGGGCATACCTGATGTTGATGATCCTTTGCATGAAGAGTTTACGCGTCAGGTTAAACTTGAGCCTTTCCAGCGTGCGCTGGCTGAGCTGAAACCTGACCTGTGGCTGAATGCGATCCGTCGTGAGCAGACAGAGTTTCGTCAGACGCTCGATATCGTGACGGCGAGCAAGGATGGTGTCATCAAGGTGGCGCCTCTGTTCGACTGGACAACCGAGCAGCTAGAGGCCTATCTGGCGGAGTACAAGCTGCCGAACGAGCATGATTATTTTGATCCGACCAAAGCGGCAGAAACCCGTGAGTGCGGACTGCATACTCAACTATAATCAGTTCAGGCTGCCATGGTGGTAGCCCTTACCAGAGGTCTGGGTTGTGGATTATCTGCCACTGTTTTTCGATCTGAAGGGCCGGCAGGTACTGCTTGTCGGCGGTGGGGATGTCGCGCTGCGCAAGGCGCGACTGCTGGCACGTGCCGGTGCGGTCATATCGGTTGTAGCCCACGAAGTGGATCCGGAGCTGCGTGAGCTGCTTGAGACCCATCATGGGCAGATCATCATTGGTGGTTATCACAGCGCACTGCTTGATGAAAAAGTGCTGGTGATCGCAGCCACCGATGATGAGCGCGTGAATGAATCGGTTCACTATGATGCTGTGGCGCGTGCGATGCCCGTGAATGTGGTCGATAACCCCCCTCTGTGTACCTTCGTTTTTCCTGCCATCGTTGATCGCTCCCCCATTGTGATAGGTATCAGCTCTGGCGGTCAGTCTCCTGTGCTGGCGCGCCTGCTTCGTGCCCGTCTTGAAACGCTGATTCCCAGTGGCTATAGCCGACTCGGACAGTTGGTCGGTCGCTTCCGAGATCAGGTCAAGGCGCGCCTTGGCAGCGTTGGTGAACGCCGTGTCTTCTGGGAGAAAGTGTTGCAGGGGCAAGTGGCTGAACGCGTCTTTGCCGGCCAGGATGAAGCGGCTGAGCGCTTACTCGAAGAGCAGATCCAGGCAGGTAATGCCGGTCATCAGGTGGGTGAAGTCTATCTGGTGGGGGCGGGACCGGGCGATCCAGAGTTGCTGACCTTCAAGGCGTTGCGACTGATGCAGCAGGCAGATATTGTCTTTTATGATCGCCTGGTATCGGCCGAAGTGCTGGACCTGTGCCGCCGTGATGCGGATCTGGTCTATGTCGGCAAGCAGCGCGACAATCATGCTGTACCCCAGGAGGGGATCAATCAACTGTTGATTGATCATGCACGAGCCGGTAAGCGCGTAGTGCGCCTCAAGGGGGGGGATCCCTTTATCTTTGGGCGTGGTGGCGAGGAGCTGGAGCAACTCAAAGAGGCGGGCATACCCTTTCAGGTGGTGCCTGGCATCACTGCTGCCAGTGCCTGTTCAACCTACAGTGGCATTCCTCTGACACATCGTCAGTATGCTCAGTCGGTGAGGTTTGTCACCGGACAACTGAAAAACCGTGCCAGTGAGCTGAACTATGCCGAACTGGTACACCCGAATCAGACCATTGTCTTCTATATGGGGCTGCATACTCTAAGGACCCTGTGTAACGGCCTGGTGGCCCATGGTAAGCCAGACACCACACCCGCTGCGATCGTATCCAAAGGCACCTCTGCCGATCAGCAGATACTGATCGGTACACTGGCGGATATTGCCGATAAACAGGATCAGTTGCAGCTTCCGGCTCCTGCGATGATTATTGTCGGGGAAGTGGTGGAGCTGCAGTCGAAACTGGCCTGGTTCGGTGACAGTGCTGCTGCTCCGAGAATGAACCTGGCGCAGCAGACCAAGGCTTATGACGAGCAGCTGTAATAAGACACCCCTCCGATCTCAAAGAGCTCCGGGGGTTTAAGCCTGTAATACTTTTCATTTATATCTTTTGCTTGGTCGGCGTAGGGTAGTGTCATGACATCCTGCAACTCTCGAAGTAGAGCATAGTTACCCGTACTTGCTTGCTGATACGCTGGAACAACCAGCCATTCCCGCAAAATATATTTTGGATTTACGCGTTTCATCTGTCTGGAAAGCGCTTCACGAGATCGGGTCGGGCTGTCTATGCTGATGAGCGACTTCCATTTCATAAGCCATTGTGACCAGCGCCTGTCCATCTCTTCGGTGTCTGTTTCAGTCGTCCATTTCATGGACACTCCGGAAGGGCTCGATTCTGTATAAAAGCTTTTTTTCAGTGGACCAATATCATCAGGTATCGTCGAAAGCTCGCGGAAGAAAAGCGTGTAATCAACCGGCGTTTGCGCCATCAGCATCGTCAGCTGGTTAAACAACTCTGTATTAAAGACCTCCAGTCCAAGTTTGGCAGTCCACATTCTCTCCATTTCCGCTTGCATCGCTTTTGGAAAGTTATTTTGAATCTCATCCAGCAGGGATAAGGCGTCAGGGGAGGCCGTCAGCAACGGGCGCATGGCTGAACAGAACATCTGGAAGTTGCGCTCTGCGGCCACGGGTTGGTTCAGGAAGGCGAAGTGGTGCCCGCCACCCGTCCATGGCTGAAAGTGTGGGGAGAACAGATCGCAGAAGCCGTATGGGCCGTAGTCAAGTGTGAAGCCACCGGCCGCGCAGTTGTCACTGTTGAAGTTACCCTGGCAATACCCGACACGGATCCAGTTCGCAACGAGCGATACAAGGCGGCTGCGGAATTCACGGGCAAGCAACACCACCTTTTTTTCGACCTCCAGCTTAGGGTCGATCGCTTCACCGTACTCTCGATCAATTAGATGCAGTACAATTTTTTTGAGCTCTTCCATTGCTTGCGGGTGTTCTTTTTTTCTGGCACGGCGGCCAAAGAGCTCAAGTTGACCTACCCGGATGAACGAAGGTGCAACCCGTGTCGAGATGGCGACTGGCTCTGATACAAGCCTGTCTGGGTCCGGAGACGGTGTGCCATCCGAGTACCACGGGCGCTTGACCTTCTCTGTTTTCGAAACATACAAGCTCAGAGAGCGTGATGTCGGTACACCGAGCGCGTGCATATGCTCTTGCGCCAGGAATTCCCGAACACTGGAGCGCAAAACTGCCCTGCCATCTGCGCCACGGCAGTATGGCGTCCTGCCGCCACCTTTTAACTGCATTTCCCAGCGTTTACCGTTGATGACGGCCTCAAGCACCGACACCGCGCGACCGTCTCCGTAGCCATTACCTGTCTGGAAAGGACACTGCCGGGTGTATTCAGTACCGAAGATGGAGAGTGCGTAGCCACATGCCCAGCCGTACTTGCGCATCGGCTCTGGAGCCTCTGTAAGATCACCGGAGAACACGCGAACGAAATCGGCCGTCTGCGCCAGGCTGTCGTCGAAGCCCAGTTCACGAAAGAGGCTCTTACCATGAGCGATATACTCGGGCGCTTCGATCGGGGTGGGCTTGACGGGGACATAGTGACCTGTAAAGACCTGCCGAGGGTCGTGGTCGGCACCATCCAAAGTCGCGTCAGGATCACAGTTGAGCGATTCCATGAGCGAGTAATCTGCAAGCCCTGCAAGGTCGTCGAGGGTAGAAACGCCAGGGGAAGTTTCTCGGGGTGGTGGCTGTATCATACGGCTCCTTATGGCTTTGAAAACCGCTTTCACGTTCATGCCTCAGCCGATAGAGGTCAATCGTTTTGAGTAGGGTGATGCTGTTACTGAGTGATCCCGCAACCGTGCAATACCAGTTGAGTCAGCGTGGCGGCTGCTGCTTCGTAATCTTCATCACTCATCTCCTGCTTACCACTGACGATCGAGATCTGCCAGCCGAAATCGGCATAGGTCTGGGTTGAAGCCCAGATACTGAACAGCAGGTGCTGTGGGTCGATAGCGGGTGAGATCAAACCTCGATCTTTCCAGCTCTGCAGGCGCGCAATGATATAGCGTGCCTTGTTGTGCAGCTGCTCAGCCATCTCTGGTGACAGATGGGGCGCGCCATGCATGATTTCACTGGCAAAAACCTTGGAGGCATGGGGCAGGGTGCGAGAGATTTCGAGTTTGGAGCGGATGTAGGCGCTCAATACCGGGGCGGGATGATCATCATCCTCTTCAAAGGGAATATAGGCTTCCATCAGGGGTTCAATGATGCTTTCCAGCACCGATTGATAGAGGTTCTTCTTGCTCTGGAAGTAATAATAGACGTTGGCTTTGGGGAGCCCTGCCTTGTCTGCTATATCACTGGTTTTAGCGCCAGCGTAGCCTTTTTCGGCAAAGACTTCGCTGGCGGCGGTGAGAATCAGATCCTGATTTTTTTCTCGAATCCTGCTCATGGAATCCTTCTGGTTGTTCGTTTCCTGTATTGGAAACGACTCTACATCCTGAGCAGGCTTCAGACAAGTGCTTAATCCAGCTTGCTACCGGCTGCGATCCAGGCGCCCACCACATCTCGCTCTTCCTGAGTCATGCCGGTCATGTTACCAAGCGGCATGGTATGGGTGGCAACTGTCTGAGCATGTATTCTGGCTGCATTCAGCTTGATCTGCTCAGGCGTTTCAATGATGAAGCCACCGGGAGGAGATGCAAACATGGGGCTGCTCGGAGAGGTGGCATGGCATATTACGCAATGCTCCTGCATGATCGATTCAACCTGAGTAAAGCTGGGTGCGGCACCAAATTGCGCAGCGGATGCGTCCTGCATTCTGTAATTGGGAGCCGTAACATAAGCCAGGCAGATCATGCCCAGTGCCGCCGCAGGAAGGGTCCAGACATACTTGTTGGTCTCATGACGAGTATTGAAGTAATGACGAACCAGTACGGCCAGTATTGCGATGCCTGCCAGAATCAGCCAGTTGTACTCACTGCCATAGGTCGCCGGATAGTGGTTGCTGATCATGATGAAGAGTACAGGCAGGGTGAAATAGTTGTTATGGCGTGAGCGCAGCAGCGCCTTGCCCGGCAGGACTGGATCCGGGGTGCGGCCCTCCTCTATGGCACTGACGAGTGCGCGCTGGCCCGGCATGATGGTGCGGAATACGTTACCGACCATGATCGTGCCGATGATGGCACCGACGTGGATATAAGCGCCACGACCGGTGAATACCAGGGTCAGAGCCCAGGAGGCAGCGACCAGCAGCAGGAAGATTACTGCGCCGAGCAGAGCCGGCTTCTGGCCCAGAGGTGATTCACACAGAAAATCATACACAAACCAGCCAACGATCAGTGAGCCGATACCGATAGCCACGGCTGTCAGGGGTGTCAGGCCGCTGCCAGGCGCGATCAGGTGCAGTGCAGGGTTCAGGTAGTAGACCACCAGCAGCAGGGCGACACCGGACAACCAGGTGGCATAGGCCTCCCACTTGAACCAGTGCAGGTTCTCGGGCATTTTCGGGGGGGCAAGCTTGTATTTCTCCAGGTGATAAATACCACCGCCATGAATCGCCCAGAGATCACCGGATAGTCCCTCGCGCGGGTTCTTGCGCTCCAGATTGTTTTCCAGCCAGACGAAATAGAAGGATGCACCTATCCAGGCGATGCCTGTGATCATGTGAATCCAGCGCAAGCCCAGGTTGAGCCAATCGATGAGATGTGCTTCCACGTTCTTTACCTCTTGTCAGCCAGCTGAT
This sequence comes from Nitrincola alkalilacustris, assembly GCF_008973755.1. Classification (GTDB taxonomy): domain Bacteria; phylum Pseudomonadota; class Gammaproteobacteria; order Pseudomonadales; family Balneatricaceae; genus Nitrincola; species Nitrincola alkalilacustris. Next base: position 149,272 of record NZ_WBOM01000003.1, read on the forward strand.
CAACTCTGTATCAGTGGCCTTTTGCGTTTATAAAATTTATTGGTGCAAATCAGCGGTTGGGTTCCAGGGTGATGAGGGTATCATCCGGGAAAAAGTGCTCGTCGCAGTTGGGTAGATCACCGGTACGGTCCACGATAAGAAAGTCATCCTCGGGGAAGAGGGCAATAACCGGGTGGTGCCAGACACCGCTGCGATAGTTGACGCCCTGACGACCATGAGTGATGAACGCGCGGATATCCGCGGGGTTGATCTCATCGCCCTTGGGCGCAACCACCACCAGAAAGGGTCTGCCGAGCAGTGGGATGAATGCCTGACTGCCGTGGGGGTGGCGCTCAAGCATACGGATACGCAGAGGCATCTCCAGCCCCTGTGCTCTGAAGATACTGATGATCGCCTGGCCATCACTTGGTCCGGTTTCCACTTCGGCAAGGCGGTGGTAACGGCGTGTCGAACCATTGTTGATCATGAAAAACTCGCGGTCATCGGTATCGATCACATCGCCGAATTCTGCAAAGGCGGCAGGTGTCAGGGGTTCTGGTTTGAGTAGAAGGTTCATTGCATCTGCCTCATTGAGTCGAAAGTTTAATCTCTGATAACTCAGAGCTGTTGCAGTCGGAACAGGGCGATCTTGTTGATCTCGCTTAATGCCTGTTTGAACTCGTCCTGCTGCGAATGGTGTATGCGCTTTTCAAAGGCTTCCAGTATCTGATAACGGTTGCTGCCCTTGACGGCCATGATAAAGGGAAAGCCGAATTTAGCCTTGTAAGCATCGTTGAGCTCGCTGAAGCGCTTGAACTCCTCTTCGCTGCAGGCATGAATCCCTGCACCTGCCTGCTCGTCCGTGCTGGACTGAGTCAGCTCACCACGAATTGCAGCCTTGCCGGCCAGATCAGGGTGGGCATTGATCAGTGCCAGTTGTGCCTCATGACTCGCGTTCAGCAGCACATCGCACATCTGCTGGTGCAGTGTTTCGATGTCATCCAGATCAATTTCTGTGCTCTGGTCTGCCAGATCATGGACTTGGTCATAAACGGTCTCGGCAACCCAGGGCGAGTGTTCATAGATATCGGCAAAGGTGCTGACAAATTCTTCGCGGTTGAGCTGCGATGGCTTGATGGTCTTAAACTGACTCACAAAGAGGACTCCTTATAAGGGTGTTGTTCATGCCAGTGGCGAGCAATATCTATGCGGCGGGTACACCAGACTTGCTCATGGCTGCGGACATAGCGAAGAAAACGTTCCAGCGCTGCGATTCTGCCGGGGCGGCCTATCAGTCGGCAATGCAGACCGATAGAGAGCATCTTGGGTGCCTCTGCGCCCTCTTCATACAGGACATCGAATGCATCCTTTAGATAGTTGAAAAACTGATCACCCGAGTTGAACCCCTGAACCTGTGTAAAACGCATGTCGTTGGTATCCAGCGTATAGGGGATGACCAGGTGAGGCTTCTGCTCGCCCTTGACCCAGTAGGGCAGGTCGTCGTCATAGCTATCGGAATCGTACAGAAAACCACCTTCCTCCATGACCAGTCGGCGCGTGTTGGGGCTGTTACGACCGGTATACCAGCCCAGCGGGCGCTCGCCGGTGATATCGGTCAGAATATCGATCGCCTTGTGCAGGTGTTCACGCTCTGTTGCTTCGTCGGTGTATTGATAGTCGATCCAGCGATAGCCGTGGCTGCAGATCTCATGGCCGGCTTCTGCCATGGCGCGGATCACATCCGGGTGGCGTTGGGCAGCCATGGCGACAGCAAAGATGGTCAGTGGAATGTCATGTTTCCTGAATAGTTTCAACAGACGCCATACGCCGCTGCGACTGCCATACTCATAGAGTGATTCCATACTCATGTTACGAACGCCCTGCAATGGCTGCGCAGAGACCATTTCAGACAGAAAGGCTTCTGACTCCTTATCGCCATGCAGAACACAGCGCTCGCCGCCCTCCTCATAGTTCAGTACAAAGGAGAGGGCTACCCGTGCGTTGCCGGGCCAGTGAGGGTGAGGTGGCTGGTTGCCGTAACCTATCAGGTCTCTGGGGTATTCTGCGCTCACAGGATGTTCCTTTATCAGTTGTCGCTCGGTTGGGTAGCATGCTGTTGTGTGCATGACGCTCCGAATTTCTGTTATGTATACAATACGTGATTTAAATTGTAAAACATAAAATTAAAAAATTGTTCTTTTTTTGAGTCTGCTTGAGCGGTGGTCGACACTGGAAGTGTAGCCTATCCGGGCTGAAAGCCGCTGTTTATATGGTATGACGTCGAAATTCAATAATTGTGTACAATTTTTAACTAATCTGTAGTACAAAAAAAGAAATGATGGTATGTTTGCTCCTATACCCTTCAGTAACTGACCGAGAGAGGAGGCGAAGTGTCTGCCAATAGGTGGATACTCGAATAGAAATGGGAAGATTGACAACGCATGTACTTGACTCTGCACATGGCTGCCCTGGACATGGAATCAAGATCGAACTGTTCCGTGTAGGCGAGCAGAGTGAGCTGATCCCTCTGACCACATCGATCACCAATGATGATGGCCGCTGTGATAATCCAGTGCTCGAAGGTGAGGCGCTGACCACTGGTGTCTATCAACTGGTATTTCATGCAGGTGATTACTATCGTCAGCGTGGTACTGATCTGCCAACACCGGCTTTTCTGGATCAGGTCGTGTTGCGCTTCGGTGTTGCCAATGCTGATGAGCACTATCATGTACCGCTGCTGATCTCACCCTACAGCTACTCAACCTATCGTGGTAGCTGACAGGGCTTGAATACCACCAGCCCTGTTGTATTGTATGCAGGAATGATACTATTTGTTTTTTTGCACTGAGCCCATGCGAGGGCTTGCTAAAGTGTTTATATGAAAGAACTTATATGAAAGAGCTTTTATGAAAGAAAAAGCTTCCCTGCAAGGCAGTTTATCGCGCAAAGAGAAAGAAAGTGTCTCCAGCACACAGGATGACAGGGTTTACGCCCATATCTTCGAAGCGATTCTGGAACAGCGTCTGGCACCGGGTGTTCGCCTGAGCGAAGAAACACTCGGTGAGATTTTCGATGTCAGCCGTACCACCATCAGGCGTGCCTTGACGCGTTTATCGCATGAGCAGGTGGTTCTGCTGCGGCCAAATCGAGGGGCTGTTGTGGCCAGTCCGAGTCTGGATGAGGCCCAGCAGATCTTTTTTGCACGTCGCATGGTGGAAAAGGCGATAACCGAGCTGGCTGTGGAAAATGCCACCAGCGCTGACATTGCCAGTCTGCGTGCAATGGTTGCTGAAGAACAGGCCTGTTTTGCCCGCCATGATGTCGGTGCCGGGATTCGTCTTTCCGGCGAGTTTCATTTGCGTCTGGCAGATATTGCCGGCAACGCCCCTCTGGGGGTTTTTCAGCGCAGCCTGGTGTCACAAAGCTCTCTGGTCATTGCGTTGTATGATGTTGGCAGCAAGTCGCACTGTTCGTTTGATGAGCACAAAGAGATCATCGACGCGATAGAGCGGAAAGACGCTGTACGTGCAGTGGATCTGATGATGCATCATATGGATCATATCGATGCGAAACTCAATCTGAGCACGAAAAACACCTCGGATAATCTGCACGAAGTATTCTCTCATCTGGCGGCATCGGGCAAAAAAACCTCCCGCAAGCGCGCCTGAAACGGCTGGCAAATCTTATAACCTGAATCCGGGATACGTTAGCAATACAAACAGTTGGCAGTAAAGTCACGGATTCAGGTATGAGCGTTGACTGTCAGGCGGGTTCAACTGCTTTTAGTTTGCGCTGCTTATGCTGCTTGTGAAGGTCTGCTTCGGCGTTATAAGTGGCGATGATCTCACCGGCGATCGAGATCGCTATCTCTGCCGGTAGCTTGCCTTTCACCTGCTCAATACCCATCGGACAACGCATTTTTTGTGTCACGTCCTGGCTGATGCCCGCCTTGTGCAGACGATGCTCAAAGCGATTGCGCTTGGTTTGAGAGCCGATCAAGCCGAAATAGGCGAAATCATCACGTCGCAGGATCTGTTCAGTGATCTCCATATCGAGCTGATGATTATGGGTCATCACGATATAGTAACTACCCGGAGGCATGTTACTGACCTCTGCCACCGGGTCATCAGTCAGGATGCAGTTGATACCTTCAGCTGTCTGCTCAGGAAACTCCTGCTCACGTGAATCTATCCAGTGGATCTGGCAGGGGAGGGTAGCCAGCAGGGGGGTCAGGGCACGTCCGACATGGCCGGCACCGAATACCGCAACCTGAACCATCGTATGACCGAGAGGTTCGAACAACAGCACCGCAGCGCCACCACAGCACTGTCCCAGGCTGGCACCCAGCACAAACCGTTCCATGCGGGTTTCTGTTGCTTTGCCTTGCAGCATCTCACGTGCGATTTTCATCGCTTTGTACTCAAGATGGCCGCCACCGATGGTGTCATGGATAGCATCCAGTGTGACAACCATCTTGGAGCCAGTATTACGGGGTGTTGAGTCGTGATGCTCAATGATCGTGACCAGAATGCAGGCTTGTCCACTGTCATTCAGCGTCTTGATGGCATCTATCCAGTTATTGCTTTTCATCATACGAGTCGCTGTATAGGGTTCTGCCCTTAGGTAGCGGGCAATCAAATGCATTATCTGAATTTAGACTAAACTTGACTCTTAAGTCAAATAAAATTGACTCAAGAGTCAAGCTTCTGTCAATCAGTCAGTTCTGAATCGTCCCAGTCTTGCTTTCAGCTCTTCGGCCAGATCGCGCATCTGTTCGCAGGCCTGGCTGCAGCGGTTGAGATCTTCAGAGGCCTGGCGAGCGACATCGGCAATCCCCTGCACATTCTGATTCACATCATCTGTAACGGCACTCTGCTCCTCTGTTGCGGTAGCAATCAGGTGGTTCATATCCACGATGCGTGAAAGCTGTTCCGAGATCGACTTCAGACTGTCCCGGGTTTCATGTGCAGATTCAACCGCAGTGACTGTTGCCGTCAGCGTCTCCTCCATGGATGTGACAGCCTGGGATGTCCCGCTCTGCAACTGGTCGATGCGTGCCTGTATATCTTCGGTCGAGCTGCGTGTTCTGCTGGCCAGCGTACGCACTTCATCAGCCACTACGGCAAAACCACGTCCGCTTTCACCGGCACGGGCAGCCTCGATGGCGGCATTCAGAGCCAGCAGGTTTGTCTGGTCTGATATGTCACGAATTACGCTGATCACCTTGACGATGTTCTCGACATCTGTAGCCAGAGAGGTCAGCGAGGTGGAGGCGGCATCGATCTGATTGCGCATCCCTTCGGTGTTTTTCAGGCTGGATGCCACTATCTTGTCGGCTGCTTCGGCAGCGTGCGCTGCCTGCTGCGAGTAGTTGGCAGTATCAGTGGCATTATGCGTGATTTCACCCACTGTTGTGCTCATCTCGTGCATGGCAGTCGCGACAGAGTCGGTCATGCGGTTCTGGTCCAGCGCACAGTTTTGAGTATCTTTAACTGTACCAACGACCTGATTGATCATGCCGTGCAACTGCTCATTACTGCTTCGCACATCACGGATCAATACCGACAGCGTGCTGACAAAACTGTTGAAGTTACGTGCCAGATCGCCAATCTCATCCCCACGGCTTTCATCAAGACGGCGCGTCAGGTCACCTTCACCACTGCTGATATCCTTCAGTGCCAGGCTGATTACCTGAACCGGCTGCATCAGTCGTTTGGCTATATAGCCGGTAGCGAGCAGTGCTATCAGCAGTATCACCACTCCGAAAATACTGGCCATCAGCAGGGCCTGACGCGATTCTGCATAGACCTCCGAGGCGGGGATCTCAACGATCAGCCGCCAGTTAAGGCTCTCGATAGGCAGTGAGGCGGTCAGCCACTCCTCTCCATTACGGGTGAGAGAGCGCAGTGTGAGGCTGTCGTCATGCAGCATCTGCTCACTCAGAGCCCGGCTGGTGTGCTGTGCCAGGGTAGTGTTCTGACTGACCAGATTGATATCTTCGTGTATACGGAGCATACCTGCAGGGTCAACCAGATAGGCACGACCTTTTTCACCGACTCTATAGCCCTGGATCAGACGTGACGCCTCTTCCATGCTGATTCCGAGGCCTGCGATGCCGATGTTCTGACCGCTGCTGTTCTGCACCTTGTAATTGAAAAAAAGCGTCAGAGTGCCGGTCGAAACATCCACATCGGCGCTGAGTTCAGGATTGAGAGGGTTGGCAAGGCTGTTCCAGAACCAGCCATCGCGCTCCTGCGATCGGTTCAATGTCCGGCTCATCCCCTCATGTGTCCAGTAGGCGCCGCTGCCGGCAGACACTGCAAAGGTAGTGAAGGCGCTGGCAGAGTTGCGCTTGCGTTGCAGCATCTGCGTTATCTGTTGTCCTTCTGCCTCTGGTTCACCCTGTTCCAGCCAGTGAATCAGAAACTGGTCCTCAGCGATGGCGCGAGCATGGGTGGATGGGCCGATAATGGCGCTTTCAAGCGCATTGCGGATCGATTCTGTCTGGGCCGGGATGGCGGTGTCCAATAGCAGGCGATTGGCCTGGTTGGAGATCATGCGGGTATAGAAAAGACTGCTGGTTCCCAGGGCAATGATTAGTGCAGCACCCATGGCCAGAACCAGTTTGCGCCTGATGCTGAGTTGTTTGAACATACCAGTATCCTCAGATTGATCAGCCTCATGCTTGAGAGGTCAGACATCCGTGCCTGGAGTAGAAGGCTTGTATAGATAGTCAGAGTACTTTTTATAAGACAACCTATAAGACAGTTTAGCCTTTATACCTGAAATTCATAATTTGGCTTTAACCTGTTATTTGTTGAGATACACCCGCATGAACAATTCAGGGCAATCCTTCGTATACATGGTTGTATCCGAAGGATTGCCGCTCCTGGCTTACAGGAAGATGTACTTGGCAATAAACAGGGCACTCAGAACATAAAGAGCCACTGACACCTGCTTATGTTGACCGGTCAGTACTTTCAGCAGAGTGTAGCTCAGGAAGCCCATAGCGATCCCTTCTGCAATCGAGAAGGTCAGAGGCATCATCACCACAGTCACAATCGCCGGGATGCTGTCAGTCAGCTCTTCCCAATCAATACCGGCAATACCAGTCATCATCAGCATGGCAACATAGATCAGTGCACCGGCAGTGGCGTACGCAGGAATCATGCCCGCCAGAGGAGCAAAGAACAGCGCCAGCAGGAACAGAGTTCCGATGGTGACCGCGGTCAGGCCTGTACGGCCACCGGCAGCAACGCCGGATGCGCTTTCAACATAGCTGGTGACAGGCGGGCAGCCGATCAGTGAACCCGCTACGGCAGAGGTACTGTCTGCTTTCAGAGCGCGTGACAGGTTTTCAATCTTACCATCTTCCTTGATCAGCTTGGCACGATGCGCAACACCCATCAGAGTACCGGCTGTATCAAACAGGTTTACAAACAGGAAGGCCAGAATCACGCTGATCATTGCAACATCAAAAGCACCGCGAATATCCAGAGCAAACAGGGTTGGGCCAAGGCTGGGTGGCATGGATACCATACCGCCGTAATTAACCAGCCCGAACAGCATGCCGGCTGCGGTTACCACGAAAATACTGATCAGAATCGCGCCAAAGATGCGATAGTAAGACAGCACGGCAATCATGATGAAGCAGACAGCTGCCAGCAGTGCAGATGGGTCGCGGAAGGAGCCGAAAGTGACCATCGTGGCAGGGCTGGGTACGACGATACCGGCTGTTTTCAGGCCGATGATACCGAGGAATAGTCCGACACCTGCACCCATGGCGAATCTGAGGCTGTTTGGAATACTGTTCAGTATCCATTCGCGGATCTGGGTGAAACTGAGAATCATGAAGAGCACACCGGAGAGGAAAACTGCGCCCAGCGCAACCTCCCAGCTGTAGCCCATATCACCGACAACCGTGTAGGTGAAAAAGGCGTTGAGGCCCATGCCGGGTGCAAGTCCCACCGGCCAGTTGGCCAGCAGCCCCATCAGGTAGCAGGCCAGCGCGGCGCCAAGGCAGGTAGCGACAAACGCGGCTCCGTGGTCAAGCCCGGCAGTTGCCATGATCTGCGGATTGACGAAGATGATGTAGGCCATGGTGAAGAAGGTGGTTACGCCAGCCATCAGCTCTGTGCGGATGCTGGTATTGTGTTCGCTCAGCTTGAAAAACCGATCGAGAAAACCTGGGCTGCTAGCAGAGCCTGGCATGGGGGTGGCGGTTTGTTCTTGGTTGGCGTTCGTCACAGCGGGTAACTCCTCATTATTATTTTAGTGTTCCTGAACTCTGGCTGAGGACCCTGAGTATCGGGAGAATCGGTATCAGCTATTAGCTGACCTAAAAGTCAAAAAATAGTGATAAGTCCGATTATCCACTTGTTTACAAAAAAATCAAATACTGTATTCAAATATGGAGTGAATAATTTTCACTCATACAGGGGGGCGGGTTGAAGTTCATCAATCCAGCGAGCTTCATTAAGCAGAAAATCGTTGAACTGACTGATGATCTCAGGATGCTGGATGGATGACAGGGTGTAATGACCGCTGGCATGTGGCAGGGTAATGTCGAAGACCAGGCTATCGGGCTGTTCAAGGCGATGAGTAAGAAACCAGTTTGCCACAGCGATATTGAAATAGGCACCATCAACACGCTGGTATAGTGCTTGTAAAACAACACTTTCAAGGCTGGAGGTTTCCTGCATCTGTACATGCCCCTGGCTGATAAGGGAAGCAAAGCTCCAGGGTGTGAAACCTCGTACCGTACCCAGTGCCTTGAAGCTGTCAAGACCTTGATGAAGCCGGTCCGGTATGACCATGACACCGTCGGTATAGTGAAAGATCGGATCGCTGTAGTGTATCTCCAGACCAGATTTCGCCTCCTGTGCCCAGTCGGGGCTGTCTGGAAATTTGAAATCCAGTTCTGCGTCTATAAAGGCTTGTGTCAGGCGTGCGACAGGTAAGGGAGTGTATACAAAGGTGTAACCATTTTGCCTGGCAAAACGATCCAGAAGCTGTTTTGACGGGCTGTCCAGAAACTGCCCATTGCTACTGCTGTAGTAGGGGAAGTAATCCAGATCCTCGACACCGATAATGAACTCCTGCGCATGGGTAACGGCGCCCATCAATGAAATGAGAGCAGGAACGAGTAATCTCACACCTGTCATGCTTACCTCGAACGACAGTAAGGCACTCCGCTTGCCGAAATAAAATGACCCCGCATGGATACAGGGTCATCTCGAATGGCTGCTAGGTTGATAGCTCAATCACGTCGATGGACGGACTGCCCTGCTGCCCAGGTTTCACTGATGGTGCGATCATCGCCGAGCGTCATCAGCACAAAGAGGGTTTCCTCTAATGTGCGTGATTGCTGCAGCCGCCAGGAGAGCAGGGGGGTGGCGTGATAATCCAGCACAACAAAGTCTGCTTCGTTACCCTCGGCAAAGCTGCCGACCCGATCCTCAAGGCGCAGTGCACGGGCACCTCCCAGGGTAGCCAGATAGAGCGACTTGAAGGGGTGCAGCTTGGCGCCCTGCATCTGCATCACCTTGTAGGCTTCGTTCAGTGTTTGCAGGATGGAGAAGCTGGTACCGGCACCGACATCCGTCCCCAGTCCGACATTAACCTTATGCTGCTCAGCCTTGGGCAGGTTGAAAAAGCCGCTGCCAAGGAAAAGGTTCGAAGTGGGGCAGAAGGCGATGGCTGAGCCAGTTTCGGCCAGGCGCTCATACTCCTGATCACACAAATGGATGCCGTGGGCAAACACCGAGCGCTCGCTCAGCAGTTGGTGCTGATCGTATACATCCAGGTAGTTCTTGCACTCGGGGAAGAGTTCAAGCACCCACTCACACTCCTTTTTGTTCTCGGACAGATGCGTATGCATATAGAGTCCGGGATACTCCTTGAGCAGACGTGCGGCGGCGTGCAGCTGCTCCGAGGTACTGGTCGGCGCAAAGCGTGGCGTGACGGCATAATCCAGACGCCCCTTGCCATGCCAGCGCTCGATCAGCTCCTTGCTGTCGGTATAAGCCGACTCGGCCGTATCGGTCAGGAAATCGGGTGCGTTGCGATCCATCAGCACCTTGCCGCAGATCATGCGCAGGTTGCGCTGCTCGGCTGCACTGAAGAAGGCATCCACTGACTCCTTATGCACCGTGCCGAACACCAGTGCGGTGGTGGTGCCGTTACGCAGCAGCTCACGGATGAAAATATCCGCCACCTTGTCGGCATGTGCTCTGTCGGCAAAGCGTTTTTCAGCCGGGAAAGTATAGTTGTTCAGCCAGTCCAGCAACTGCTCACCATAGGAGGCGATCATATCCGTCTGCGGGAAATGGATATGGGTATCAATGAAGCCCGGAGTGATCAGGCTATCCTGATACACGGTCAGCTCGGCATCAGCGGGCAGGGTGGGCAGCAGATCTTCGGCCTTGCCCAGGGCAACGACACGGTCACCCTCCACGACCAGCAGGCCATCTTCAAAGTACTCATAGGACGACTCAATGCCGACCTCGGCAGGGTCCGCCACGCTGTGTAATATGGCGGAACGCCAGGCTTTAATTGTTTTACTCATCTGTCAGTGACTCTTTGGGCTCTTGTGGGTGCTCAGGCACAGGTCTGTTTCAGGCGCTGGTCTGTTTCAGAGTTGCGCGGATCTGCTGTGCACCCTTGAGCACACGTTCCGGGGTTGCCGGCGCATCAATCTGCGGCTGGATGCGGTAGTCGCCAAGGCTTGCCACGGCATCCTTGATTGCGCACCAGGCACCGATGCCGAGCATGAATGGCGGTTCACCCACTGCTTTGGAGTGGAATACCGTGTCTTCGGGGTTCTTGCGGTTCTCCACCAGCTTGACTCGGAAGTCGATCGGCATATCCGCCACAGCGGGGATCTTGTAACTGGCCGGGCCGCTTGTCATCAGGCGCCCCTTGTCGTTCCAGACCAGTTCCTCGGTGGTCAGCCAGCCCATACCCTGCACGAAGGCACCTTCCACCTGACCGATATCCACGGCTGGGTTCAGTGATGCGCCAACATCGTGCAGGATATCGGTGCGCAGGAACTTGTATTCGCCGGTCAGCGTGTCGACCAGCACTTCGCAGCAGGCCAGACCAAAGGCGTAGTAGTAGAAGGGGCGTCCGGCAGCCTTTTCACGATCATAGAAGATCTTCGGCGTGCGATAGAAACCGGCACAGGAGAGCGACACCTGGTTGAAGTAAGCCAGTTCGATCAACGCTTCAAACGCCATATACTGATCACGTACTCGCACCTGACCGTTATGGAACTCGACATCCTCCTCGGTCACATTAAAGTGGCGTGCGGCAAACTCCACCAGACGCTGCTTGATGGTCATCGCGGCATTGAAGGCCGCCTTACCATTCAAATCGGCACCTGAGGAGGCCGCCGTTGGTGAGGTGTTGGGCACCTTGTCGGTATTGGTCGCTGTGATCTGGATGCGGTCGGTTTCCACCTGGAACACTTCCGCCACCACCTGCTGCACCTTGGTGTTGAGCCCCTGGCCCATCTCGGTACCACCGTGGTTGAGGTGGATACTGCCATCGGTATAGACATGGATCAGCGCACCGGCCTGGTTCAGGAAGGTCGCGGTGAAGGAGATACCGAACTTGACCGGTGTCAGGGCCAGACCCTTTTTCAGTACCGGACTGTTGCGGTTGAACTCGATCACCTCGGCACGGCGGCGGGCATACTCACAACTGCCCTCCAGCTCCTCGGTCATCTCCTGCATCAGGTTATGTTCAACGGTCTGATAGTAGTGGGTGACGTTGCGCTCATCCTTGCCATAGTAGTTGAGCTTGCGTACTTCCAGCGGGTCCTTGCCCAGGGTACGGGCGATATGATCCATGATCTCCTCGATTGCCATCATCCCCTGCGGGCCACCAAAGCCGCGATAAGCAGTGTTGGAGGCTGTGTGCGTCTTGCAGCGGTAGCCGGTGATCAGAGCATCACCCAGGTAATAGGCGTTGTCGGAGTGGAACATGGCACGATCGACAATGGAGCCGGACAGGTCGGGTGAGTAACCACAGTTACCGGCCAGATCGATCTTGACCCCGTGCAAACGCCCGGCATCATCAAATCCTATATCATAGCGGGCAAAGAAAGGGTGTCGTTTGCCGGTGACCAGCATATCTTCCATGCGTGGCAGACGCATTTTGGTCGGGCGACCGGTCAGACGTGCAATCACGGCACACAGGCAGGCAGGCCCTGCCGCCTGAGTTTCCTTGCCACCGAAACCACCGCCCATGCGGCGCATATCGATCACAATCTTATGCATCGGTACGCCCAGCACGCTGGCGACCAGCTTCTGGACTTCGGTCGGGTTCTGGCTGGAGGTGAACACCAGCATGCCACCATCTTCGGTCGGCATCACTGAGGAGATCTGAGTCTCCAAATAAAAATGCTCCTGACCACCGATATGCAGCTTGCCCTGAATACGGTTAGGCGCCTTGGCCAATGCCGCTTCGGCATCGCCGCGCTTGTGCTGATGCGGATCCAGCACATAAAACTCTTTCTCCAGTGCCTCTTCCACATCCAGAATCGGTTCCAGATCCTCATACTCGATGATCGCCGCCATCGCAGCCTTGCGTGCAGTCTCCAGACTGTCGGCAGCCACGGCAATCACCGGCTGGCCGTAATACTCAACCAGGCCGTCTGCCAGCAGCGGATCACCGGCCACGACAGGGCCGATATCCAGCTCACCCGGAACATCCTTGCTGGTGATCGCAATCGCGACGCCATCGAATGCATAGCAGGGTGAGGTATCAATGCTGATAATGCGGGCGTGGGCCCGGTCACTCATGCGTGCATATACATGCAACTGATTGGGAAACTCCAGACGGTCATCAATATAGATCGCTTCGCCCGTGGTGTGCTTGTCGCCACTTTCATGTTTGATGGGGCGACCAACACCGGTTTTGAGATCCTGGCGGAACAGCGCCTCCAGCTCTGCCTGAGTTCTGGTTTCAACGTAGTGGTTAGACATATGCAGTTACCCGGGTTTCAGTGGTTGGCGATTGCAGCTCCAGAAAATATTTGCGCAGCAGGTTCTGTGCAGTACTCATGCGGTACTCCTTGCTGGCGCGGAAATCCGTCAGAGGGGTGAAGTCCTGAGCCAGCGCAGCGCAGGCGCTTTCAATAGCGGCCTCATTCCAGTCTGCGCCGATCAGTACCTGCTCGCAGGCACTTGCACGCTTGGGAATTGCCGCCATACCGCCAAATGCGATACGCGCATCTTTCACAATACCGCCATCGATATGCAGATTGATCGCGGCACAGACCGCCGAGATATCATCATCCAGGCGTTTCGAGATCTTGTAGGCGCGGAACTGATATTTGCCTGCACGTGGAACGATCACCTTCTCGATGAACTCACTTGGTTGACGATCGGTTTTCTTATAGTCGAGGAAGAAATCTTCCAGTGGCAGAGTGCGTGTCTGATCACCCTTGCGCAGAACGATGCTGGCATTCAGTGCAATCAACAGAGGTGGGGAGTCGCCGATAGGAGAGGCGTTACCGATATTGCCACCGAGGGTGCCCTGATTGCGGATCTGCAAGGAGGCAAAGCGGTGCAGCAGCTCACCGAAGTCGGGGAATTCGCGGGCCAGTGCGTCGTAACAATCGGTCAGGGAGGCGGCCGAGCCGATCTCAATCCGATCATCAAACTCTTCGATACGCTGCATCTCTTTGACATGCCCGACATAGATCATCACCGGCAGCTCGCGGTGGAACTGAGTCACTTCCAGTGCCAGATCGGTACCACCGGCCAGCAGGTGGGCATCGGGAGTGGCGCTGTAGGCTTCGGCCAGTTCGCCGATGGTCAGTGGGATCACACAACGCTTGTTACCGTCGCTCAGCTCGGCGACGCTGCCTGGGGCTATCGATTTCAGGCGGGTGATGGTCTGAGCCTCCGCGGCATCGAATTGATCCGGTACCCTGTTGTCGCAAACTTGTACGGCAGCATCCATGATCGGGCGATAGCCGGTACAGCGGCAGAGGTTGCCAGCGAGAGCTTCCAGTGTCTCCTCCTTATCATAGCCGCTGCTGTTCTTCTGCAGTGCAAACAGAGACATCACGAAACCGGGAGTACAGAAGCCGCACTGAGAGCCGTGGCAGTCGGCCAGTGCCTGCTGCACTGAGTGCAACTGATCACCCTGTTTCAGATCATCCACGGCGATCAGTTGCTTGCCGTGCAGGGCCGAAACAAAAGTCAGGCAGGAGTTCAGTGTACGGTAGCGGAGTTGTCCATCTTCCAGTTCACCGACCACAACGGTGCAGGCGCCACAGTCGCCTGAGGCGCAGCCTTCCTTGGTGCCGGTTTTATGAACAACCGTGCGCAGATAGTTCAGCACGGTCATATTGGGGTCGAGATGCTGCTCGGTGCGCAGCTCCTCGTTAAGTAAGAACTGTATCAAGATGGTCCTCCCGGCGCCTTTTTTATAGATCACACAGCGCTCATTCAAGTTGGTAGACTAACTCTAGAGCAAAGTTGACTTTTGAGTCAATAAAAAATTAACTGTAAGGTCAGAAAATACTGCTGCTACCTGATATTAATATAGTAAGGAGCGAAGAGTTTGGCTGCTTCAGGGGTGTGAAAAGGGTGCGGGTCGTAGAGGGTGAAAGATGACTCCGATGCAGGTTGCTCGGTCTTGGTTAATTGTAATAGCTGCCTGTGGGGTTGATCGGAAGGGCTGTTACGCACCCAGAGCCGGTGCGCAGGATAGAGTGCGTAAGCCGTTGCCGCATCGGCCATCTGCATCGCTTCAGCGACTGGGAGTAGAAACCAGGCGGATCCGTCTGGCTGTAACAGACGATGGGCTGCGTGCAGAAGATCGGTCAATGGCAGGGCACTGTTATGCCGTGCGGTGGCGAGTTTCTGGCAGGGGTTGTGAGTCGAATCACTGAAAAAGGGCGGGTTGCAAAGGATCAGATCATAGCCCTCGACATGCAACTCGGCATGATCACGAATATCCGCCTGAATCACACGCAGCCGATCCGACCAGGGGCTGGCAGCAAAGTTTTCCGCTGCCTGGCGGGCAGCTTCCGGTTCAATCTCGACGCCATCAACCCTTGCCTGACTGCGCTGTGCGGCAAACAGTGCCAGCAGACCGCTGCCGGTGCCGATGTCGAGGATCTGCTTTGCCTGCTCCACCGCGACCCAGGCGCCGAGCAGGCAGGCGTCAGTCGTGACCTTCATCGCACAGCGATCCTGCTCGATACGAAATTCGCGGCACTGGAAAAAGGTGTTGCGGACACGACGGGTCATCAGGCTGGCTCGGTGGTTGAGTGTTTAATTGGTTGTTGTATTGAGTATTGTGCGGATCTTAACCTGAATTGCATTTGGGCTGGATTTTTTTCAGCGAACTGGCATTATCGCGACATGAAAAACTGGTATGTCTATATGCTGCGCTGTGCGGATGGTTCTCTGTATACTGGGGTCACCACCGATCTGACGCGTCGCGAACAGGAACACAACACGAACGATAAGCTCGGGGCCCGTTATACGCGTGGACGCAGGCCGGTGGTGATGGTCTGGTGTGAACCCCATCCCGATCGTGCTTCTGCTTCACGTCGGGAGGTGGCGCTCAAGCGGCTCAGGCGCTCACAGAAGGAGCACCTGATCAAGACTCCTGTGATCAACGGGTAAAACGCAGTCGCTGGCCGAAGTTGCCGGTTTCCTGCACTGCGCCATTACGGTAGCGGATCTCACCGTTGACGAGAGTGGTGTCGATGCTGCTGCGGAATTCATAGCCATCAAAGGGCGACCAGCCGACCTTATAGAGCACATTCTCGGGGGTGACGAGATAGGGCTTGTGCAGATCCACCAGCACCAGATCGGCATGGTAGCCTTCACGGATATAACCGCGCTCGGCTATCTGATAACGCTCAGCGACATTGTGGCTGGTTTTCTGCACGATCTTTTCCAGAGTGAAACGACCATCGTGGTAGTGCTCCAGCAGCGTCAGCAGCGCATGCTGTACCAGCGGCAGGCCTGCCGGTTTGGCAAAGTAACCCTCCTTCTGCTTCTCCTCCCAAGTGTGTGGCGCATGGTCGGTGGCAATGATATCGATCACATCATCATTCACCGCCTGCAGCAGGGCATCACGGTCGGAGGCACTTTTTATCGCCGGGTTACATTTGATCAGCGCCCCCTTGCTGGCGTAATCGTCGGCACTGAAAAACAGGTGGTGCACACAGGCTTCCAGCGTGATCTGCTTGCCTTTCACCGGGCCGCTCTGGAACAGCGCCAACTCATCGGCGCTGGTCAGGTGCAGCACATGCAGCTGTGTACCGAAGCGTTTTGCCAGATCCACCGCCATGGAGGAGGATTTGTAGCAGGCCTCGCGTGAGCGGATCTCCGGGTGCAGCTCAATCGGAATCAGATCGCCGAACTGATCGCGATACATCGCTTCGTTGGCCAGGATCATCGGAGAGTCTTCGCAGTGCGTCACTACCAGCGTTGGTGCTTCGCTGAAAATGCCTTCCAGCGTACTCGGATTATCCACCAGCATATTACCGGTCGATGCCCCCATGAACACCTTGATCCCGCAGGTCTGGTTCTTTTCCAGACGGCGGATCTCATTCAGGTTGTCGTTGGATGCGCCCATATAGAAGGCATAGTTCCCGATCGCCTTGGTGGCTGCCATCTCAAACTTGGCTTCCAGCGCCTCAATTGTCAGCGTGGCGGGGTTCACATTCGGCATATCCATGAAGCTGGTGATACCACCGGCTACCGCCGCGCGGGATTCGGTGCCGATATCGCCCTTATGGGTCAGGCCGGGATCACGGAAATGAACCTGATCATCAATCATCCCCGGCAGCAGCGTCTTGCCTGCGGCATCCAGCACTTCGACGCCTTCAGGTGCCGAAATGGAGCTGCCTATCTGCTCGATTCGACCCTTGTGGATCAGAATATCCGATTCGGTGATCTTGCCTTCGTTGACGATGCGCGCATTCGTAATCAGCAGATTTGACATGGTTCTCTCTCAAACGGGTAATCGGCTCAATATATCTTTTATGACAACTTTTGCGGGCCCACTGCTCAGGGCGATGTTTCAGATTTGGTTGCAGCGGTTTCCCGGATCGGCTTCAGTGCCAGCAGCCACGCCAGGCAGGTAAACAGCAACATGCCGAAGAGTATCGGCTTGAAGCCGGTGCCGAAATCGATCAGAAATCCCAACACGACCGGGGCGATAGCGGTCGAAAACACCATGAATGATGAGCGCACGGAGCGCACCCGGCCCAGATGCTCGGTGCCCCATAAAGACACCAGCAGGCTGTCAGTGGTGGGTCCCTGCATGCCCATGGTGATACCGGCACCCACCAGAATCAGCCAGATACCGATATCGCCGCCAACCAGCGTGCCAATCAACAGCGCCAGCACAAAGGGTAGCAGATTCCAGCGAGCAAGCATTGTCACCCCGAACTGATCCACCCACTTGCCTCCAAGCAGCGCACCGGGCAGCCGCGCCAGCCCCATCGCGGCCAGTCCCAGCGCATAGGCCGTGATACTGGCATTCAGATCGCGGGTCATATGAGCCTGATAGATAAACATGCCGGTCATGGTGACTGGCAGAGCGATCAACATCGGCAGCAGCAACCAGAAGCGGCGTTCGCGCATCGGGTTGGGGCCGGTCTTGCGAATCGCTTTTTTCTCGGCACGAGTGGTGGCCTTGTGCGGGCTGTCTGGCCAGTCCAACTGAATAAACAGCAGCAGCCAGAGTATCACCAGTACACCGGCGATCAACCAGAGCACCTGCTGCCAAGCAAAGGCGATCAGGAGCAGCGCCACCAGCGGTGGCAGCATCATCTCGCCCAGCGGCATGCCCAGGCCGACCAGCCCGAGTGCACGCCCGCGCAATTGCGAGAACTCCCTGCCGGCCAGCGTGCTGCCCAGATGCGTGAACAAACCTTGCCCGCACAGGCGCACCAGCAGCAGACCAGCCGCAGCGCCCAGCCACCAGGGAGACAGTGTGAGCAGACCAATGCCGACCAGCAGGCCGATCAGTACCTGCACGGCGTAACGCCGTGGTGATGTCCAATCGACAGAGGGGCCAAAACGCAGCACCAGAAAGCCGGAGATCAGCGTGACGGTGGCATAGATGGAGCCAAACTCACCGGCCGAGATATCCAGCCTGGCGGCAATCGGTTCCTGAAACATCCCGATAAAAAAACTCTGACCGAGATTACCCGTGAAGATCGCCAGAAAGGCGATGGCCAGCAGGCCTGGCTTATGGCGGATCAGGGTGAGGTAACTGGTGGGTGTGGCCGGAGTGGACAAGAGAAGCTCCATGGCTGAAAAAAACAGGCCAATATAATAGCTGAAACAGATCAATAAAGCCTGAATATAGATGACAGTACCGGTTTGACCGAATCAGTCTTGAGGACTATAGTTCGTTAATCGTCGAATAACGATATAAAGGCTGAATGCCGACAGGAGTATCCAGATGCAGAGTACACAGCTAGCACAGATGGCAGGCGATCAGTTGCTGAATTCGGAACAGCTTGCTGCTATTGCCAAGGCGCTGGCGCACCCGGCTCGGATTCAGATCATTCAGTTGCTGCTTGCTCGCCAGTCCTGCATCGGGTGTGAGATAACGGATGAGGTGGGCCTTGCCCAGTCTACCGTGTCTGAGCATCTGCGCATTCTGAAAGCAGCCGGGATAGTGACCGGTGCTCTGGAGCGGCCACGTGTCTGCTATTCATTGAATGCCACCAGCCTGATGCCTCTGGCCGTCTTATTGAATACCGTGTTTGCGCAGGACAGCGAGGATCAACTGAAAGGCTCGATCTGCTGCGTACCGGCATCAGAACCTCACATTACAATACCCCGGGGAGTGCAATCATCATGATGTTTAGCCATCTGCCAAAGTTTGTGTTCTTCACCGGCAAAGGTGGAGTCGGCAAGACCTCTCTGGCCTGTGCAACGGCGCTGAATCTTGCCGATACTGGCAAGCGGGTGCTGCTGGTCAGCACCGATCCGGCATCCAATGTCGGACAGGTGATGCAAACGGAGATAGGCGACAGGCTGACACCCATCAAGGGTGTTGAACGCCTGGATGCCATCGAGATAGATCCTGAAGCGGCAGCAACGGCTTATCGGGAGCGCATAGTGGGCCCTGTGCGTGGTCAGTTGCCGGAGGCTGAGTTGAAAGCGATCATCGAGCAACTCTCGGGTGCCTGCACAACGGAGATTGCAGCCTTTGATGAGTTCACTGCACTGCTGACCGATCATGAGCTGATCGATCGGTATGATCATGTAATTTTTGATACCGCGCCAACCGGTCATACGATACGTCTGCTGAAATTGCCGGGCGCCTGGAGTGGCTTTCTGGAAGCGGGCAAGGGGGATGCATCCTGCCTCGGCCCCTTGTCTGGCCTGGAACAGCAGCGGGATCGTTATGCTGCGGCTGTTGCCAGTCTGGCTGATGCCGCATCCACACTGCTGGTGCTGGTGGCAAGACCGCAACGCTCGGCACTGGCCGAGGCTGCACGCACAGCCTCTGAGCTTTCGCTGATTGGCATCAATAATCAGCATCTGGCGCTCAATGGCGTGATGCCTGAAACCGGCGATGACCCGCTGGCAGCGGCATTGAGAAAGCGTGAGCAGCAGGCCATTGATGAGATGCCGGATGCTCTGCATCGGCTTCCCCAGTCATCCTTTGCTCTGCGTGCGTTCAATCTGATGGGGCTCGCTGCCTTGCGTATCCTTACCGGTCAGACGGATGAGTCAGAATACAACGCTAAAATATCCGAGGGAGAACGGCCAGATGCTGATCTTCAGGCGCTCGGTGCACTGGTGGATCAGCTGGAGAGCTCTGGCAAGGGGCTGATCATGCTGATGGGTAAGGGTGGTGTGGGTAAAACCACCATCGCCGCAGCGGTTGCGGCTGAACTTGCCGGGCGCGGGCATGAAGTGCTGTTGACGACAACCGATCCGGCTGCGCATCTGACTGAAACCCTGGGTGAGGAGCTGGAACATCTGACCGTCAGCCGGATAGATCCTGCTGAAGAGATTGCACGCTATCGCACGGATGTCATGGCCAGCAAGGGTAAGGATCTGGATGAGCAGGGCAGGGCGATGCTGGAAGAGGACCTGCGCTCTCCCTGTACTGAGGAGATAGCCGTTTTTCAGGCATTTTCGCGTCTGATCCGCAAAAGTTCACGCCAGTTTGTAGTTATGGATACCGCTCCCACCGGTCATACGCTCCTGCTGCTGGATGCTACAGGCTCCTATCACCGCGATATCATGCGCCATGCTGCTACCGGCTCAAAAACGCGCATGATCACGCCGATGATGCGCCTGCAGGATCCGGAGATGACCCGGATACTGATCGTGACTCTGGCTGAAACAACTCCTGTACTGGAGGCAGCCCATCTGCAGGCTGATTTGCGCCGTGCCGGGATAGAGCCCTGGGCCTGGGTGGTCAATGCCAGTGTGGCGGCAGCCCAGACAAGTGATCCGCTACTGCAAAAGCGTGCGGCTTCGGAGCTGCCGCAGATAGCGGCAGTCAGCCGTGAGCATGCTACCCGTTACGCTGTAGTGCCGTTGCAGGCAGTTGAGCCTACGGGGGCTGTCCGGCTGCGTGCACTTTGCCATCTGTCATCAGGCACTCATTAATCAGACATGTAATTTCAAAATCAGGAAGGCATCCATGAGTAGGAGAGCGGCATGAGTAAGGCAGCAGGTCATATGGATACGCACGATGCGCCCGATATCAAAAAGGGGATGGGGCTGTTCGAGCGCTATCTGACTGTCTGGGTGGCAATTGCGATCGTCATCGGGATAGCGCTCGGGCAGTTTGCGCCAGCGATTCCAGAAACCCTGTCGCGATTCGAGTACGCGCAGGTGTCCATCCCGGTTGCGATACTGATCTGGGCGATGATCTTTCCGATGATGCTGCAGATCGATTTTGATTCGATTCTGGGCGTGCGTCGTCAGCCGAAAGGTCTGATTATCACCACCTCGGTCAACTGGCTGATCAAGCCCTTCAGCATGTTTGCCATAGCCTGGTTTTTTCTGATGGTGGTGTTTGAACCACTGATTCCACAGGAGCTGGCGCGCGAATACCTGGCCG
Organism: Nitrincola alkalilacustris; assembly: GCF_008973755.1. Classification (GTDB taxonomy): domain Bacteria; phylum Pseudomonadota; class Gammaproteobacteria; order Pseudomonadales; family Balneatricaceae; genus Nitrincola; species Nitrincola alkalilacustris. Next base: position 170,332 of record NZ_WBOM01000003.1, read on the forward strand.
GTGCGATTCTGCTGGGGGCGGCTCCCTGCACGGCGATGGTGTTTGTATGGAGCTATCTGACCCGTGGCGATGCAGCTTACACCCTGGTGCAGGTGGCATTGAATGATCTGATCATGCTGTTTGCCTTTGCCCCGATTGTGGTGCTGCTGCTGGGCATCTCCAATATCAGTGTACCCTGGGATACGGTGATTCTGTCGGTGGTGCTGTATATCGTCATTCCGTTGGGTGCTGGATACATGACGCGTAAAGCAGTCATCAGGCGGCAAGGGCTGGATTGGTTCAACAATGTATTCATGAAGCGCCTAGCGCCAGTGACGCCGATCGGGTTGATCATCACACTGGTGCTGCTGTTTGCCTTTCAGGGCGATGTAATCATCCAGAATCCGTTGCATATCCTGCTTATTGCGATTCCGCTGATCATCCAGACTTTCCTGATTTTTTTCATCGCCTATGGCTGGGCCAAGGCCTGGCGGGTGCCACATAATGTGGCGGCACCCGGTGCGATGATAGGCGCCAGTAACTTCTTTGAACTGGCCGTTGCGGTGGCGATCGCCCTGTTTGGCCTGCAGTCGGGAGCCGCTCTGGCGACCGTTGTGGGCGTACTGGTGGAGGTACCACTGATGCTGGCGCTGGTACGCATCGCCAATAAGACCCGACACCACTTTCCAGCGGCTCAAGCCAACTGATCGCTTCGGTCGCCAGGGAGGGTGGCTTTATTCAGCAAGCGCAGACTTTTACCTCTGATTTTGTTATGCTGCAGTGCAGCATAATGTCTTATGATGGATCATGTAGAGGTAAAGGATATGACAAAAAAGCTTAAAACCATTGAGTTGGCCTTGCAGGGTGGCGGTTCGCACGGTGCCCTCACCTGGGGCGTACTGGAGCGGCTGCTGGAAGAGCCGGGTCTGCATATTGAAGGGGTCAGCGGCACCAGTGCCGGTGCGATGAATGCCGTAGTGTTGGCCGATGGCCTGGAAGAGGCTGGGCCAGACGGTGCCATTGCCGCCCTGGAACGCTTCTGGAAAGCCGTCAGCGATGGCGCCAAAAACAGCCCGTTTCAGCGCGATATCTGGTCCCGTATCAATGGCACCTGGAGCCTGGACAGCTCACCCACCTATCTGTTCTTCGATCATCTGTCGCGGGTATTCTCACCCTACGAGATGAACCCGATGAACCTCAATCCCTTGCGCGAATTGGTGTCGGGTCTGGTTGACTTCGATCGAGTCAACCGCTGCACGGCAATCAAGCTGTTCGTCACGGCGACCAATGTCCGCAGTGGTCGCCCGAAAATCTTCCGCCAGCCGGATCTTACGGTCGATTCACTGATGGCCTCAGCGGCACTGCCATTCATGTTTCAGGCAGTCGAGATAGATGGCGAAGCCTACTGGGATGGTGGTTATCTGGGTAATCCGGCCCTTTATCCGCTGGTGGATGAGTGCGATGCCCGGGATCTGATGCTGGTACAGATCAACCCCTTCTATCGACCTGATCTGCCGCGCAGTGCCCGTGAGATCATCAATCGTCTGAATGAGATCACCTTCAACACCAGTCTGGTCAAGGAGCTGCGCTCCATCATACTGCTGCGCGACCTGATCCAGTCAGAAGGGCTGGAGCATGAGCGCTATCGGGATATGCGCCTGCACTGCATCCATGGCGAGGATGATCTGGTACCACTGGAGGCATCAAGCAAGCTCAATGCCGAGTGGGAATATCTGTGTCACCTGCGTGATCTGGGGCGATCAAGAACCGAAAACTGGCTCAAGGACAACTGGGCTGATCTGGGTGAGAGATCCACCTTCAACCCAGACTGGCTGGTGGAGGATGCGGTCAGACCTGTTACACCTGCAAAGGAGTGTGAATGATGTTGGGTTTACTGGGTGTTTTACTGGCATTGGGCCTGCTGATCTGGCTGGCGTATCGTGGCATCAGTGTGTTGCTGCTGGGGCCATTGATGGCGCTGCTGGCAACTATTTTTGCTGCCGGAACCCCCTTGATGGCGAGCTATACGCAGTTGTTCATGGGGTCTGCAGGTAATTTCATCATTCAGTATTTCCCGCTTTTCCTGCTCGGGGCCATCTTTGGCAAACTGATGGACGACAGCGGTGCCGCTGAGTCGATCAGCCAGACCATTGTCGGCAAACTGGGTTCGGAGCGCGCGATTCTGGCGGTGGTGCTGGCCTGTGCTGTACTCACCTATGGCGGCGTGTCGCTGTTTGTGGTGGCCTTTGCCGTGTATCCGATAGCCGCAGCACTGTTTCGCAAGGCGGATATTCCCAAGCGCCTGGTGCCTGCCACTATCGCGCTGGGTGCTTTCACCTTCACCATGACCGCACTGCCGGGCACCCCTGCGATACAGAATGCGATCCCGATGCCGCACTTCGGCACCACGCCCTTTGCAGCGCCGCTGCTGGGTATCATCTCGGCACTGGTGATGTTCGGGCTGGGGCAGCTCTGGCTGTCGCGTCAGGCATCGCTGGCAAAAGCAGCCGGTGAGGGATATGGCGATCATCAGGAACAGCCGATCAGCTTTGACAAGGATCAACGCGAGCGCTGTGCCGGGGAGGGGTTCGATGTCACCCTGATCGAGCCGGAGCATAAACCCAATGCACTGCCACCTTTTGCACTGGCGATTGCACCGGTTGTGCTGGTGATCGTGCTGAACTATCTGTTCAGCAGCCACCTGATCCCCGCGATGGATACCAGCTATCTGGCAGAAGCACGCTATGGCAGCACCTCGCAGGATGCGGTCAGAGGGATCTGGGCAATCATCGGGTCATTGACGGTGGCGTGCCTGCTGCTGATAGCAACCAGTTGGAGCCGCCTGAAGCATCTGCGTACAACACTGGATGATGGTGCCAATGCCTCGGTGCTGCCGATATTCAATACCGCCAGTCTGGTCGGCTTTGGTGCCGTCATCGCGGCACTGCCAGCGTTTGATATCATCAAGGGGTTTGTCGACGATCTCGGAGGTGGTAATCCACTGGTATCGCTGGCGCTGTCGGTCAACGTGCTGGCAGGTGTCACCGGCTCGGCCTCGGGTGGTATGAGCATCGCACTGCAGACCCTGGGGGCCGATTACCTGTTGCTTGCCAATCAGCTCGGCATCTCACCCGATCTACTGCATCGTGTCACCACGGTTGCCACCGGTGGACTGGATAGCCTGCCACACAATGGTGCTGTCGTAACTCTGCTGGCGATCTGCGGACTGACTCACCGCCAGGCCTACAAGGATATCTTCATGGTTGCGGTGGTGTTTCCGATTCTGGCACTGGTGCTGCTGGTTGTGTTGGGGAGTGTGTTTGGGGCGTTTTGATTGCTATCGGATCTGAAGTTTTCAGATGGCGGATGCAGGTTCAGCGACTGCATCCGCTTTCTATCTTCAGTGCTACTTCACCTCGGTGTGAAGTTTTATAGCCTGAATTCAGATAACCTTAGCAGTGTCGGTATCATTACCCGCTACAACGCACCCGGAAACAGTTTCCAAGCCGCCATCAAGAGCATAACCAGCAGTACCAGATAACCAAACAAAAATAGCCCCAGCCTCATCGGTATGTTATTCGAACTCACATGCACGTAAGCATGAGCGTAGCGGCTGAGAACAAACAGCCACGCCAGTGTTACAGCCACAGTACCTGCCGCATTTATTGTATAAAGAACCAAGCTGAGGACATAAAACAGGGTCGGTGCTTCAAACTGGTTTGTGATGTTGTTTGATACCTGGATTACATCCTCAGGCCATACCTTGTTATCTAATGCTGCTTGCTGGCGGTTTACTTTTCCAGCTTTTACAGCCTTAGCTCTCCTGGCCCCGAGTACGATGTACATAATCAAGGTTAGAAATACCAAGGCCAGCACCGGCCAAAAAATGTTGCTTGAATTCATCTGTGATTCCTTATTATGGATACTGTCTTATATCACGTATGTATTCCCCACGCAGGTGGAGGTGTTTCCAACGAACACTTCGCTGTCGGTATCTTCAATTGGCTTTTCCTACACAAGTGAGGGCGCTTAGATAGTTCGCGCTATCCCAAAGAACGCTGCCGCGTTCTCCTCACGCATGTGAGGTATTTTATCGGCTGTTCAAAAATGCATACGGAGACTACAAACTACTGAAAGGTGGGATGCGTCATCGCTATGTGAACCTGCTGGCCGCAGAATTATGTAACTGGATGGAATCGGCAGGGAGGTGTACTGCTGTACCGTCGAAAGGCAATGATGTGTAGCACAGTCGCTCCGCCATTGTGCCACCAGCAGGGTCATTGGATAGCCCTCGGAGGCCTTCCCCTGCGTGTATTACACATCACAAATTCTGTGTAGGGGGTAATCATGGCTGGATCAAGCTGTAACTTACCGGTTCAGGTGATGCTCTACTGAATTTTTGCGCCAGAACCATGGCAGATAGTGGCAGTTTTCTGTCGCCTATCCATGTAGAATATGCGCATTATTCAGCGCGTTCAGCTTTGCTCCTGAGTGCACACCCGTAGGAATTTTATGAAAAAGACATTTGCTTTAACACACTCTAGGCTGAACACGGCTCGTCTGGTCGACTCAATCAAGCATGATATTAAAAAGTACCTTGCCAGAGAGCGTCGTAAGTCTGTGCCCGAGGGCATGGATTACTGGACGTTCGATTGCCGCTTTGGGGCGTCTGCAGAGGTCGCAGAAAAGATCTTTACCTCTGAAATCAATAAACATGTTGATGCTGCCGTGGCGCAGGAGTTGCCGGAGTTCTATATTGAAATTCTGGCCAGAGCCTGCCAGCACAAGCCTCGCGAAAGTGATGTAACCGCAGACTGATTCTGCCCAAATTTATAGCTGTAGCGATGCTACAGAGGAACTCTGATGCAATTTTCATCTTTAGATTTAGCTCCGGATTTACAACGCGCTCTGGTCGAGTATGGCTACAGTGAGATGACACCGGTGCAGGCTCAGGCTATTGTGCCTGCCCGCCGTGGTAAGGATTTACAGGTTACCGCGCAAACCGGTACCGGTAAGACCGCTGCTTTCGCTGTTCCGGTATTACAACGGATGCTGGATAAACCCAAAGCCACCAAAGAACGACGGCCGCGGGCGTTGATCCTGACGCCAACTCGTGAATTGGCAGAGCAGTTAGCCAACGCGATAAGTGCCTATGCGCAGTTTTTGCCTATTAGTGTGACGGCATTATACGGTGGCGTGAAAATGGGTGGCCAGGCTAATAAATTAACCGCAGGTGTTGATATTGTGATCAGCACCCCCGGCCGTTTGCTGGAGCATATGGCGTTGGGTAATGTCATATTGAGTGACGTGGAATTCGTGGTGCTGGATGAAGCGGACCGCATGCTGGATATGGGCTTCAGCACCGATGTGCTGAAGCTGATGCAAATGACGGCAACTAAGCGCCAGACCCTGCTGTTTTCTGCCACAACCTCACCGGCAGTCAATGAGTTGTCGCATAAGATTCTGCACAATCATCAGCAGATCCGGGCTGCTAAAACCAATAGTACGGCTGATACGGTCAACCATGTGGTGTATCCGGTGGAAGAGGGCCGTAAAATCGAATTGTTTACGCAGCTTTTGGCGGAGCAGAACTGGTTTCAGGTGTTGGTGTTTACCAGCACTAAGGAGCAAGCAGACCGGTTGTTGGCGGATCTGAAAAAATTGAAGGTTAACGCTGCGGTTTGCCATGGTGATAAAAACCAGGGAAGCCGTCGCCGTGCGATTGCTGATTTTAAATCGGCTAAATTACAGGTGTTGATTGCTACCGAAGTGGCTGCCCGTGGTTTGGATATTCAGGGCCTGGATTTTGTTGTTAACTTTAACCTGCCTTACCTGCCGGAAGATTACGTGCATCGTATCGGCCGTACTGGGCGGGCAGGGGCGGCAGGTAGTGCTATTTCATTTATCAGCCGCGAAGAAGAGCAAACCCTGGAGCGGATTCAAAAGCTGATTGGCAGCAAGATTAAACGCATTAACAAGCGAGGCTTTGAGGTGAGTGATCGTGGTCCACTGTTGAAAAGTATCTCGCGCAAGGTGTTGTCGGGCCGTTCCAATAAAACGAGTGAAACCGATATAGAGTTCTAAAACTCATATGTAATAGCTCTGGACATAAAAAAACCCGCCAATCAGCGGGTTTTTCGGTTTTAAAGGGCTGTCAGATCTCAGTTCAATTCCAGCGAGAAGCTCATCTCGACGCCTTCATCATCGACTCTGAACCAGTACTCCATGTTCTTGTAGATATCGGCATACTGTCTGAGCATATCGATATCGAACTCTGTCATGTCGTCGTCGGAACCCATCTGTTCCATGAAATCGGCCAGCGAGTGGTAAAACTCACCGCGCAGATGGCCATGAACCAGCAGATTACGATCGGCAGCAGGTGCATTCAGCTCTGCCTGCAGTACAGATGAGTCGCTGATGCCAACGCCCAGTGCCAGTGCCGTGTGAGACATGGCTGCATAGAGATCAGGTGCATCCGGTGGCAGCATCATGCTCTCGATTTTTTTGACTTCGCCGCCTGGTTCCAGCCCAAGCGATACCAGGTCAGGAACAAAGGAGCTTGCAGCAGAGAGCAGCGCCAGAGGGTTCTGTGAGGCCAGGGTCAGGATGCCGGTGCCGCTGGGTTCGCCATCTTTCATGGTCAGGCTGTCGATACGGGCTCTGAAGCCAGACAGGGTCGGGCCGATCATCATGGTAACCGGGTTGTTGATCGCCATGTTGATCTCATTCCATGAACTGTTCAGATCCTGCAGCTCATCGCAGCTGAAGGGGTTCTGACGCACGTCCTGAGCATATTTCTGAACCGTCTGGACCAGGACAGGCAGGTTCAGGCCGAGTCCGAAGCTGGCCATGCCCTCTGTGCTGCCAAGACCGGGCACTTGAGCCGTGATGGCACGCAGGTCGCTGACTATGTCCTTATCGGTTACCAGAATGGCATTGATTTCCATGCGGTTGAGGTTGTACTCGCGCATGCCCATCACCAGACCGGGGAAACGGCTTGTGATACGGTCAATATCGGCCTGACAGGCGGACAAGTCCAGCAGTTCTGCATCAAAGGCTTCGAGCAGGGCATGAGTGCCGGCATGAGTCGGTGTGCTCAGCTCATTGAGCAAACGTGATGAGTAGAGCTGCCCGGCACCGTAAGGTGTGAAGCCATGGCGTTTCTCGATCTCGGCCAGTGCACCGGTATCACCGATGTTGCTCTCGGGCAGGGTTTTACCCAGCACGTGTGACAACAGATCATCGCTGGCATCCTGAGGTACCACTGAGACGACCAGCTGCTGATCGATGATGGCCATGATCGCTTTAACAGGCGCTTCTGGCGACAGGACCCAGTATTCGGTGCCATCGGTGGTGGATGTATCCAGGCTGATTTCGGACTTGGTCAGGATGCGCTGCACACTTTCGCGGAAGGCATCTTCATCCTGCAGCTCCATGCGCAGAACCGGCAGAATGCCCAGTCCGTAGATGGCGACCTGAGGACTCATCTTGATGCCAAGTGCATGAGCATCGCTCAGTGATTCAACACCCACCAGCTCTTCGCCCAGGGCGATAAAGAACGACATTAGTGAATAGAGTACTTCATCGTCAATGTCGTAGAGCATGTCACGCATATCGTCCAGATCGGACTCAAGGCTGCCCTGGGGCTGCATGCGCTGATAGAGATCAAAGGCGTCTTGCTCAGGAAGGGTTTCGTGCGCTGCCACAAAGTAAGGAGAGTCAGCCGGAATATACTTCAGCATGGGCGCTGCGATATTTTTCTGAGCTTCCTGTTTTACGGCGACTGCTGTTGGCTCTTTATCATCGCTGCAGCCGCTGAGCATGCCAGCGCCGAACAGGGCAAGGGTAATAGCCAGGGAAAGTTTGGTTTTCATCCGGTGTCAGTCCTGTGACGAGTTTAGGTTTTAATTGATCATTTTGAGCAGAGAGCCCAGAAAGTGATAATCATACACCAGTGATGAAAGATGAGCTTCCCCCAGCATGAAAAAAACAGCTGTTTGATATGTGTCAGATTCGCTATCTGAATCTTCTGCTAAAGAATGCTATAACAACATAAATACTGAAAGGAGGAAAGTATATGAAAGCAGAGTTACTGGATCTGGCTGCGCGTATGCCCAAGGCGGAGCTGCATCTGCATATCGAGGGCAGCCTGGAGCCTGAGCTGCTGTTCAAACTGGCAGAACGTAATGGTGTGAAGCTGAATTATCCGGATGTCGAAAGCCTGAAGAGGGCCTATCAGTTCAGTAATCTGCAGGAGTTTCTGGATCTTTACTATCAGGGGATGTCGGTGTTGATCACCGAGCAGGATTTCTATGATCTGACGATGGCGTATCTGCAGCGGGTTAAGCGGGATAATGTCGTGCATGTCGAGATCTTTTTTGATCCTCAGGGGCATCTGGAGCGGGGTATCTCCTTCGAGACTCAGTTCAATGGTATTCACAAAGCGCTGTTGGATGGCGAGCGCGATCTTGGGATCAGCTTTCGCCTGATCATGTCGTTTCTGCGTCATCTGTCTGAGGAGAGTGCCTTTGAAACACTGGCGCTGGCAGAGCCTTATCTGGATCGTATTGATGGCGTCGGGCTGGATTCGTCCGAGAAGGGGCATCCGCCGGACAAGTTTGCACGTGTGTTTGCATGCTGCCGTGAACTGGGGCTGAAGATCACCGCACATGCCGGTGAGGAGGGGCCGCCCGAGTATGTCTGGCAGGCGCTGGATCTGATCGGGGTGGACCGCATCGACCATGGCAACCGCTCGCTGGAGGATGAATCACTGGTGGACGAGATTCGCTCGCGTGGTCTCACGCTGACGGTCTGCCCGCTGTCTAACCTGAAGCTGTGCGTGGTTCAGGATATGACACAGCATCCGATTCTGACCATGCTGGAGAAGGGGCTGCAGGCCACGGTGAACTCAGACGATCCCGCGTACTTTGGCGGCTATATCGGGGATAACTATCGTGCCCTGATCGAGCACCTGCCGGTTACCCGCGAGCATATTCAGGATCTGGCGCGTAATGCCTTTACCGGCAGCTGGCTGACAACAGCGGAAAAGCAGCGCCACCTGATTGATCTGAATAAAGCATTCAGACAAAAGTAGTGTTATTCTTTTGTGCGATAAGCTAATAGCTGAAATGTTAATGGCTGAAATATTTTAACCTTCTGAAGAGTGTTCAGCAGCGATGCGTGACTGGGTCAATAATGCGATACGTGAGATAGATGCCGATTTTCAACGCTCGGCAGATACCCATCTGATCAAGCTGGTACTGCCTGAACTGAGCGGTATCGATATCTATCTCAAGGATGAGAGCACGCACCCGACTGGCAGCCTCAAGCATCGCCTGGCCCGCTCGCTGTTTCTGTATGGTTTGTGTAACGGCAATATCCGTGAGGGGGCGCCGGTTATTGAAGCGTCGTCTGGCTCAACGGCTGTGTCGGAAGCCTATTTCGCCCGCCTGCTGGGGCTGCCGTTCATTGCCGTGATGCCTGCCTCGACCGCCTGTAAAAAAGTCGAGCAGGTGGAGTTTTACGGTGGTCGTTGCCACTTTGTGGATCAGAGCAGTCAGATTTACGGAGAGTCGGAGCGGTTGGCAAGTGAACTCGATGGCCACTATATGGATCAGTTCACCTATGCCGAGCGCGCCACTGACTGGCGTGGTAACAATAACATTGCCGACAGTATCTTCTCGCAGATGGCCCAGGAGCGTTTTCCGATTCCGCGTTATCTGGTGATGAGCGCCGGCACAGGGGGTACTTCGGCGACGCTGGGGCGCTATATTCGCTATCGGCGTTTTGAAACTGAGTTGGTGGTGGTTGATCCTGAAAACTCAGTGTTCTTTGATGCCTATCAGCAGAAGGATCTGACCCTGACATCCAGCAACGGCAGCCGTATCGAGGGTATAGGGCGACCTCGAGTTGAACCCTCTTTTGTGCCTTCGGTGATTGATCGCATGATCAAAGTGCCGGATGCTGCATCACTGGCGACCATGCGTTGGCTGGAGCAGGGGATTGGACGTCAGGCAGGTGCTTCCACGGGCACCAATCTCTGGGGTGCCTTGCAACTGGCGCAGGAGATGCTTGAGCGAGGCGAACAGGGCTCTATCGTCACGGTATTGTGCGACAAGGGCGAGCGCTATCTGGACACCTATTACAATGATGAGTGGGTCAGCCGCCAGATTGGCGATCTGACCCACTGGATGTCTAAGCTGCCGGGTTTTTAGCCCAGCAGCGCCAACGTAGATAGTTTTCTTTATCAGTTTTTGGGCTGGTCGAGGTAGGTGGTATCACCCAGACCACTGCGCAGCCACTCCATAAAGCTGTCATGCTCTTCAAGCGTGACATCAGCACAGGCCACCTGCCGTTCCAGCTGCATCAGCAGCGTTTGTGGATCGAAGTTGACGTACTGCAGCACTTTGCTGACGGTATCGCCACGCTGCGAATAACTGACTTCGGCCTTACCCTCTTCATTGAAGATGATATTGGCCGAATCGGTATCGCCGAACAGGTTGTGCAGATCGCCCAGAATCTCCTGATAGGCACCCACCAGGAAGAAGCCCAGCAATGAGTTGTCCACTTCCATCGGTGGGTAGGGCAGTGTGGTCTCTATACCTTCGCCATCCACGTAATGATCGATACGGCCATCGGAATCGCAGGTGATATCACGGATCACGCCACGACGAGTGGGTTCCTGATCCAGATCGTGCAGGGGGATGATCGGGAAGATCTGCTTGATCCCCCAGATATCCGGCAGCGACTGGAAGAGCGAGAAGTTGGCAAACAGCTTGTCGGCCATCTGTTCGTTCAGCTCATCGATAATTACACGCTGCGGACGTTTGGCCGGATTCAGGCTGTGCATCAGATGGAAGGCGGTGGCGCGCATAACCTGCTCGCACTGGGCACGCTCCGACAGGCTCAGATTGCCATGGGTGAAACCCTGATTGATATCCTGAGTGAACGCGACCAGATCGTGATACACCTCATACAGGCTGCGCTCACGAATCAGCGCATCCTGATAGTTCTGCCAGATGTTCTGCATCAGCACTGAGCTGTTGTCGTCTGGTGGGTCCAGATGATGCACTGTCTGGCTTTCGATCCCGATCACATTGGTCATCAGCACCGCATGGTGAGCGGTGACGGCCCGTCCGGATTCGCTGAATACATCGGGATGAGGCAGATCAAACTCCAGTGCAATATCATGAAAGGCGTGCACCACGCGCTTGGCATACTCATCAATGGAGTAGTTCATGGAGCAGATGTTACGCGACGCCGTGCCCTCATAATCAACTCCCAGGCCACCACCAACATCGACCACCTTGATTGGAATGCCCAGCATCGACAGCTCGGCATAGAAGCGTGCGGCTTCACGAAGGCCAACTTGAATATCCTGAATATTGGCGATCTGACTGCCCAGGTGAAAATGCAGCAGTTGGAAAGCCTTGATCTGGTCGCGTGACTTGAGGATTTCGATGGTGTGCAGAATTTCGCTGGCCGACAGACCAAACTTGGATTTGTAGCCACCCGTATCCTGCCAGTTGCCTTTACCGACGGTGGACAGGCGTGCGCGCACACCGATACGTGGTTCAACACCCAGCTCATCGGCGATTTTCAGCACGTCCAGCAGTTCGCTGGATTTCTCCAGCACGATGTAAACCTTGTGGCCAAGGCGCTCGCCGATCAGTGCCAGGCGGATATAGTCTCGGTCTTTATAGCCATTACAGACGATGGTTGATTTACCAGGTTCGGCCACCGCGAGAACAGCCAGCAGTTCAGGCTTGCTGCCTGCTTCCAGGCCAATATGGCCATCCAGTACTTTTTTCTGCCCCTCGACAATGCCTTCCACCACATGGCGCTGTTGATTCACCTTTATCGGGTAGATAGGGGTAAAGCGTCCGGTATAGTCCTGCTGCTCTATCGCGCGCTGAAAACTGCCGACCAGACTGGCGACCCGGTGATGAAGAATATGCGGGAAACGAATCAGAACCGGCAGCTCCAACTCTTTCTCCTGAATCAATTGCAGTATCTCGGGAAAGCTCACCTGAGCGGCGCTTTCCGAGTCCCTGACTACCACATCGCCGTTCTCGGCAATACTGAAATAGCCTGCTCCCCAGCGATCGACGTTATAAAGGGTGATACTGTCTTTTGCTGTCCAGTCGGCCACGTGTAACTCTCCTGACTAACGATTGATCTGATGGTTGATCTGCTGCTTATTCTGATGATGTGTGTCAGCACAGCCACATCCTGTAGTTACCAGTATACAGTTACAGTATTGCAGACTGGCGAAAAGAGTGCAGTGTATAGCGAAGATTTATGTAAGCAAGTGATGCAGCCGGCAACCGGCTCATTTGTGATAAAATGTGTACCTTTTAACGGCTACAGGGGCTCTGGATTCGACATGGCATTAACCGCGCAGGATATTCCTCAGGCAACCGAGCTGGTGCAGCAATGGCTGGAGCAGGTGGTGATAGGCCTTAATCTGTGTCCATTTGCACACAAGCCCTGGCGGGATGGGCAGATTCGTATTCTGGTCAGCCTGGTTGCAACAGAGGAAGAGGCACTGGCGCTGATGGTTGAGGAGCTGAAAGGTCTGGATGACAGCCAGCCTGAAGTGCTGGAAACGACGATTCTGGCGTTTCCGAATCTCTGGCCAGAGTTTCTTGATTACAATGATTTTCTGGATCTGGCGGACGCGTGCCTGGTGTCGATTGATCGTGTGGATCAGTATCAGATTGCCAGTTTTCATCCGCACTATCAGTTTGGCGGCACTCAGCCTGAGGATGCCGAAAATCTGACCAATCGCGCACCTTTTCCGTTACTTCATCTGTTGCGCGAGGCGAGTGTAGCCGCAGCAATAGAGCGCCATCCTGATGCTGATGGCATACCTGATCGCAATATCCGACGTGTCTGCGAGTTGAGTGAGAAGGAGCGACGATCGCTCTTTCCCTGGCTCTCTCAATAAGAAGCTCTCTTAATATGAAGCTCTATGAAGAGAAGTCAGGCGTGTTTTTCCTTCGCCACGACTACATCTGATGCAGACAGGCCATGCTTCTTCAGCAGTTTGTAGAGATCGGTACGATTTCGCCCGGCCAGTTCAGCCGCGCGGGTGACCTGTCCATCGGTCATCTGCAGGACGCGTATCAGATAGCGGCGTTCGAACTGATCGCGAGCGTCGCTGAGTGTCGGCCAGATGCTGCGATCTTCCAGCAGCGCCTGTTCAACCAGTGCCGCGTTGATGACGGGTGATTGAGTCAGGGCCGCGCACTGCTCCACTACGTTGACCAGTTGCCGGACGTTGCCGGGCCAGGCTGCAGTTACCAGCAGTTGCATCGCATCATCCGAGAAGCGGGTCACATCTATCTGGTAACGCTCGGCGCTTTGTTGCAATACATAGCGCACCAGCAGCGGGATATCCTCAGCCCGTTCACGCAGACTCGGGAGGTTCAGATTGACCACGTTGAGGCGATAGTAGAGATCCTCGCGGAAGCTGCCGTCAGCCATCTCATCCGGCAGGTGGCGGTGGGTGGCAGACAGCACACGCACATCGACTGCAACGTTGCGGCTGCTGCCGACTGAGCGCACCTGGCGCTCCTGCAGTACACGCAGGAGTTTAACCTGCAATGACTGCGGCATATCGCCTATCTCATCCAGAAACAGTGTGCCACCATCGGCTGCGCGGAACAGCCCCTGATACTCACTGACGGCGCCGGTAAACGCGCCCTTGGCATGGCCGAACAGTTCAGACTCCAGCAGGTGCTCCGGCAGCGCACCGCAGTTGATTGCAACAAAAGGTTTGTCGGCACGCGGGCTGGCATTATGGATGGCGCGTGCCAGCAACTCTTTACCTGTACCGCTGGCGCCACTGATCAGGACGCTGACATCGCGCTGTGCGATGCGATAGGTCTGTTCCAGGAGGTCTTCCATCACCCGACTGCGTGAGATGATCTCTTTGCGCCACTCACCCTGTTGCGGCACATGCGCCTGTTGAATTGCATCATACAGAGTTCGGCGCAGATCTTCGTGGTTCAGCGGTTTGGTCAGAAATCCAACGACGCCTCGCTGGGTGGCCGTCACAGCTTCGGGGATGGAGCCGTGGGCGGTCATGATGATCACGGGTAACCCTGGATGCCGACGGGATATCTCATCAAAAAGACTCAGCCCATCCTGCCCCGGCATTCGCAGGTCACTCAGAACGGCTGAAAAGGTCTCCGTACTCAACAGGTTCAGGGCGGCCTGAGCACCGTCGGCGGTTCGCACCTGATAGCCCTCGCTTTCCAGTCTCAGGGTCAGCAGGCGTAGCAGGCTGGGGTCATCATCAACCAGCAGTATGGGATGTATCTCACTGTTGGCCATCACGCAGCTCCTCTGTTGATGAGGCATTGAGTCGGGACTCGATTTCAGTCAGAGCCTCAATCTGGGTTTTCTTTTCGGCGATCTCTTTTTCCAGCTGGCTGATGGATTGCTGATGCTGGGTATTCAGACGTGTCAGTGTATGTACGGCCTGCTCCGTTTCCAGTAGTTGTTGCTGGTGTCTGAGCAGCCACCTGAAGTAGTCGGCCAGATCCGGCGGCAGGGTGCTGGCCATCTCCATCAGCACCCACTGATTCTGTTGTCTTATCTGATATGGACTGTCTGGGTGGCTGTGCAGCAGGGCGGCTTTTGCTCTGCCAAGATCACTGTCCGGCAGTTCGCTGAGCATTTTCTGGCGAGCTTCATCACTCATCTGCAGCGTCTTATGGGCGAAGCTCTGCCAGGCCAGAAGGTTACAGGGGGAGTCATTCAGAGACAGTCCCTCTTCGGGCATGGCACAGAAAACCGGGCTACTCCAGGGCAGGTTGATGGAGCCTGTGTCACTGCCCTTTCCAGCCGTCTGCAGTGTAGATGTGCAGCCACTGAGCAGCAGTGTCATCAGCGTCAGTGGAATAATATTGTATTGGATGGTCATTTTTTATCCATATCAGTGAGTCGTGGCAGTCTGATCTGCACACAGACATCGGCGTTATCTCGTTTTACAATGCCGGCCTGCCCCTGAAGCAAACGAGCACAGTCTGCCACTATGGACAGCCCCAGGCCCGAACCCTGAACAGCGTCTGCACGTTGCAAATCACCTCGCTGGAAGGGTTCAAACATCAGTGCTTCCTGACCCTCGGGAATGGCTGGACCAGTATTGGCAACTTCCAGAACAACCTGGGATTTGCTCCTGTACAGACTGAGCCAGATCTGGCCATTTTCGGAACCATAGGCCTGTGCATTATTCAGCAGGTTATCCAGTATGCGGCAGAAAAGCCGGGTATCCGTATGCAGCTCCTCAATGGAGCACTCCAGGTGTACCTCTTGACCGCGCTGCTGCAGTGCAAGGCGATGTTCGGCCAGTGCCTGCTCAAGCAGCGGTATGGCTTTAACGGTGCTGAGCTCGGGGCTGGCCTGCTGTAACAGCCGATTATAGTCGAGTAACTGCTCGGTCAGTTGGTGCAGTCGTTCAGCACTGCCGTTCAACAGATTGACTATCTCCATCTGGCGATCGTTCATCGGGCCGGCAAGCTGTTCAGCCAGCAGTGAGCAGCCTTCGCGGATGCTGGCCAGTGGTGTTTTCAATTCATGCGAGGCGTGTCTGAGCAGCACAACACGCAGTGATTCAAGTTGCTGCAGGCGCCCGGATAGCCAGTGCAGACGATGCCCCAGATCATTAAGCTCCCGTGGACCGCCGATCTGTTCCGGCGCCAGAGTGTCTTTTTGCTGGCCGATGGCGCGAATCATTCGATCCAGGCGCTTAACAGGAGCCGCCACCTGACCACTGGCCCAGATCAGCAGGATCAGAGTCAGCAGGACCAGCAGTACAGTCTGGATGGCCAGTTGTTGCTCCTGACGGGTTGCGCGTGCCTGCTGCTGTTCCAGTCGTGTATCCAGCTCCAGCCCGATAGTGGTGGATAGTCGCGACTGGTTTTCCCACATCTTACTGAAGAGTGTGTCCAGACTTTCACTGGATGCTTCATGGAAAGTTTCAGACAGTGAGTGAAGAAGTGAAGACTGTGTGTCGCATAACTCAGTTGTTTCCTGTTCTGGCAGATCAGCACAGGCACGGCCAAGTGAGTCGAGATAGTTGACGATATGGCCATCTGCCAGGGGTTTGAGTGAATCGGTTTTGAGAATATTGTATTGCCTGACGGCTCGCTCAATATCGGTAATGCGGTTCTTGAGGTTCTCGGCGCGGCGTACAGTCGCTACTGCGTTCTGTGCCTCTGTTAATGCCAACTGATTGAGTTCATTCAATGATTTGCTACCCTGCCAGAGCAGAACCGCCAGTGGTACGAGGGCGAGAGCAAAACCAAACAGCATCAATTGTCGCAGGGACGCGGGTTTAAACAGTTCTTTAACAGGTACCAAACCAGACACTAATGATTACTCATTTTCAGATTTTGAATCAGGCTACTCACTGGCTATTGCACCTGAGGGGAGGAATTAGATGTGAGTAGCCTGGTGAGCTCAGCGTGCCAGGTAAATTGTAAACTCTTCCAGGGTAATGGCGCCATCACCGTCTGCATCGATTTCGTCGAAACGAGTCATGAGTTCATCATCAGCCTGAGCTTCATCACGTGAAATGACACCATCTTCATTAGTATCCAGTGCCGAAAATGCAATCTGTACATCGGCATCAACGCCTGTACCGTCTTCATTTGCAAAGGCAGTCATGGATAGCAGCAAAAGTGATGCGGCAATCAGTGTTTTGTTCATATCAATTTATTCCTTTTGGTTGATAAGTACTAAGGCGTGTTCAAAGCAGTAGTGAATGTGTCGCCTTGACAGGGATAGAGCAGGATGTGTGCCATGATATTAAAACCATATTAAAAACAAATAGTTATTTTAAAATTGGGTGTGCAGGGATAAGTGATCTGTGCCATGGGTGTCGCGATGAGGCGACATGAATAGAGCGCTATTTAAAAAGTCTTTTAAAAACAGTTTGTTAAGATGTCTCTTTCTGGCGACATCTATTAAGCGGAAGAGGCCGGATCAAAAAGTAGTTCTGGAAGTCTGCTAACCAGCGAGGATCATTGATTGGTAAAAAAAGGGCTGGAATCGATGTACTGAGAGCATCACTTCCAGCCCGAAAGCTTGAGAACAAGAGAAGAACGAGGCAAAACTCAAGCGACACGGCGACGTACCATGTGAGGTTGGAGAGCTCAGCCCGCGTGCCATTCGAGCTGAACTCTCCGTAAAGAGTTACATAAAGAATCGAGGTTTCTCTGTCACAGCGGACGGTATGGTACCGTCTGAATTAACCTCAATCAGATAGTTGGTAAGTTTTGGCTGCTGAGGCTCATTCTGATCTTCTGTATTAGCCTGACTATCCATTTCCATTTTTGCATAGGCAATATGGCAGTCGGCCTCATGATCGCTCGCCAGGATGCCAGTGCTTGCACTGTACGCTGCAATGGATGTCAGCAGCAGAGTAGTATTAAGCAGAGACTTCTTCATGACTCATACTCCGTATTGTTTATGTTTGTTGCTATCCGGCAATCTACAAACTGCCGATATCTGCAGTCATGCCTGTAATACAGCATATGTTGTGCCAGAATGTTAAAAATCATTTTAAAACAGATAGTTATGGTATTTTACGGAAAGAGAGACTCACCAGATCTGTTTTTTAGTGTCGCCATTTAGAGACATTAATTTTATGCTTTATATATAAGTCATATAAATCAGTTATTTAGAGTGTATCAATTTGGCGACACCAATAAATCCTCTACTATATTCGGGTTCAGGGCTGCCTAAACTGACAGTCCGAAAGGCATATCAATATCGCCAATCAGGGTTGAGGCGACGGTGGAGTTAAGGGAAAGCCAGGTGTCATATAGCCGATTGTTGAGCCGCCTGTGACGCTCAAGCAGAGCCAGCAGAATATTTCCAAGATCGACTTCAGAGAATGCCAATTGCATATGTGAATTGACCTTTGCTGCCGAGGAACTGTAGCTGAGCGTGATAGCTGCAATGATTGCAATCACAAGAAAGGTGACAATCAGTGATTTTTTCATGATTTGTACTCCATCGTGTTGTAGACATGCCTGCTTTATAACGCTGGAAACAGGGCATTCACACAGATAAAGCAGAAAGCGTGCCAGTTTTTAAAATGTTTTTTTATATCATGTATTTAAGTTAAAAAAGTGCTGATCTGAAGCGACTCTAATGGAGTATCTGTCGCGATCTGGCGTCGCTTTTATAAACTGTTACAAATAACTTAACAAAATCAGTTATTTAAACTGTTTCTACATGGCGACAAAGTGGAGGGTAAAAGGAAAAGGGAAAAGGGGTCAGGTACATTTATGAAGTAGATTTGTGAGGGAGCAAAAAGAGAGTCAGCTGCCCGTTACGCTTCGCGGGAGTTGACTCTCAAGGGCCAGTGTCTGCAGGAGAAATCGCGGACCTGGCCAAGCGACGAACGCGGGTTGTTACAATGCCTTGAATCGTTCTTCGGCCAGTTTATTCGCTATGGCACCGGTTGGGGTGTTGCTCAGGGCACTGCGGTGGAAAATCTCACTCAGGGTATCGCCGATCGATTCGATATGGGCTCGCACTTTAGCCGCATCGTACCCGGTACGCTCATAGAAAATATCGATAATACCGCCTGCGTTGATCGCATAGTCGGGAGCGTAGAGGATACCGCGCTCCAGCAGCATGGCATCGTGTCTTTCTGATTCCAGCTGATTGTTGGCGGCACCGGCGATCACTGTCGCCTTAAGGGTCGGGATGCTGCGATCATTCAGAATGGCACCCATCGCGCAGGGGGCCAGCACATCAACATCTAGGCTCAGAATCTCATCGGCGGATACTGCTGTAGCACCCAGTTCAGTAACGGCGCGTGCTACCTGATCGGCGTGGATATCGCTGACATAGAGCTCGGCTCCGGCGGCATGCAGATGCTGGGCCAGGCGATAGCCAACATTGCCAACACCCTGAATGGCGACTTTGAGACCCTTCAGATCTTCACGATCCAGACGGTGCTTCACGGCGGCTTTCAGGCCGACGTAGGTGCCGTAAGCGGTGGCAGGAGAGGGGTCGCCGTTATTCAGCTTGCCATCGATTCCGACCTGTTCGGTCACGCCGCCTATATGGCTGGTATGACGGCCCATTACCAGTAGATCGGGCACACTGGTGCCGGAGTCTTCTGCAGCAATATAGCGTCCACCGAGGCTTTCCAGATACTGGCCCATTTTCTCCAGCAGTGCTTCACTCTTATGCTCGCGTGGATTACCGATGATGACAGACTTGCCGCCGCCAAGATCGAGGTTCGCCAGTGCTGATTTATAAGTCATGCCACGGGACAGGCGCAGCACATCACGCAGGGCCTCTTCATCACTGGCATAGGGCCACATGCGGCAACCGCCAAGTGCGGGGCCTCGATTGGAGTTGTGTACGGCGATGATCGCCTTGAGCCCAGTATCCGGATCACTGAAAAAGCAGACCTGCTCGTGCTGGTCAAATTCCGGGTGGCTGAAAACGTTATGAGAGGACGCAGAGGGGTGATTCATGGCAAATACCTTATTGCTGCTGGATCTCAGCAACAGCCTGTTCTTTGTTTTTTTAGTGCCGGTCTGGTGTGACCGGCTATCAGGTTTGGCGTCCTTGTGAGACGACAGTGCAGACCTTATGAGATTGTCATGAAAGCGTCAACCGTTTTCTGCAGATTGAGGCTTTCATGCGGATGAAATGAATCAAAATCAGAGAGATAGACGTGGGTCTGTGGCTGCCAGAATAGCTTTCCCTGCATGACGCTCATGGAAGGCTTTCAGGTTGGGGAGTGCGGAATAGTCCTGAAGCTCACGGAACAGGGTCCAGTCTATCAGGCAGTAAAGGCAGATGGCGGCGAAGTTCCAGTCATTCAGATGACCGGCAGCTGCCTGTTGATCCAGCTCTTTCAAGGATGTGGCGATACGCTCGCGTTGCAGGTTGAAGAAAAGTGCATCCTGAGATGTATCGACACCTGAGCGTGTCAGCAGAAACATCTCCACGAAGGAATCATTTGCCGCGTTGACGAGGGTGATCAGATTCTCATCCGCTACCGGGCAGGCCTCTTTATTCAGCTTGTTGTTCAGATAACTGAAAATCACTCGTGAATCAAACACCGGCTGCCCGTTATCCACCAGCATGGGGATCTTGAGTGCCGGGTTGATGGACAGCAGAATTTCGCGGCCTTCAGGCGAATAGATATTGATATCAACAAACTCGTGATCAATATCTTCCATCCATACTCTCAATCGACGAACGTAGGGAGAGGTAGTGGAACCGTAGAGTTTCATGGGTTTGCCCTTTTCTGTCATATGATCTGAATGATGAAGACAGACTGCTTCAGCAGCCTTTAACAGCTAGAGCATAGCATGCCGTAAGCGGATTGATTCCACCAGCAGCAAAGGGTTATTGATAAGCAGTGTGCGGAAGCCAAAGATGAGTATAAAGAGTGTGCTTCGGGAGGATAAAACGAGGGCAGAAACCTGAACAGGGACAGGCTGAGCGTATTTGCTCAGCCTGTCGGGGTGTGTCAGCAGATCAGCGTGCGCGAGCTGTCGCAGGTGCACCTGATTTAGCAGTTGGTGGTCTGCGACGGGCTTTAGGCGGGCCACTGCGATCAGCGCCACGGTCCTTGACGTCATCCTGCCATGGGCGGATGTTCAGCGCCTGACCACAGATACGGGCACGTTTCAGTACCTGCATGGAGTCGGGTGACAGGCTGCTTGGCAGATCGACTGTGCTGTAGGTTTCGTTGATGTCGATGCGACCGATGTGCTGGCTGTCGACGCTGGCCTCATTGGCAATGGCGCCAACAATGTTGCCAGGCTTCACGCCATGCTGATAACCAACACCCAGCCAGAAGCGCTGCATACCGGCGGCAGGAGCATCTGAACGACCTGCTGGACGACGTTTGCCGCGCTCTGCACCCTCATCACGAGGTCTGCGCTCACGCGCAGTAGCAGGTGCTGGTTCCTTTTCATTCAGGAACAGCGGCTTGTCTTTATGCATCATCTTCAGAATGGCTGCTGCGACCTGAACAGGCGACAGTTCCTGCTCTCCGACCAGTGATTCAATCAGTGGCAGGTACTGTTCCAGATCTGAGGCTTCTGCAGCGATACTGATCTGCTTTTTCAGGCGTTCGACACGCAGTTCGTTGAGCTGCTTGGCGGTTGGCAGAATCAGCTGCTCGATCGGTGAGCGGGTAGTGCGTTCGATCTGCTGCAGCAGGCGCTGTTCACGCGGTGCCGCAAACAGGATCGCGTCGCCATCACGACCGGCACGACCGGTACGACCGATACGGTGAATATAGGATTCGGCATCGTAAGGGATGTCGTAGTTGATAACGTGAGTGATGCGCTCGACATCAAGGCCACGTGCAACAACATCGGTTGCGATTACGATATCCAGCTCACCGCTTTTCAGCTTCTCGACCACGCGTTCACGCTGAGCCTGGGCGATATCGCCATGCAGGGCTGCAGCAGGGAAGCCTGCTTTGGTCAGCTGTTCTGCCAGCTCTTCAGTCGCATTTTTGGTGCGAACGAAGACCAGTGCACCTTCGTGCTCCTGGAGCTCCAGCAGACGGGTCATTGCGGTCAGTTTGGTCATGCCGCGAACGGTCCAGACGCGCTGACGAATGGTGCTGGCGGTGGCTGTTTTGCTCTCAATCTTGATGACAGCAGGTTCGGTCAGATAGTTGTCTGCAATACGACGGATTACCGGAGGCATGGTCGCAGAGAAGAGGGCGATCTGGCGCTGTGCAGGTGTGTGCTGCAGGATCCACTCGACATCGTCGATGAAGCCCATGCGCAACATCTCATCGGCCTCGTCCAGTACCAGCGTCTGCAGACGATCCAGTGCCAGTGTGCCGCGACGGATATGATCCATGACACGACCCGGTGTACCGATAACAACGTGCGCACCACGGCGCAGGCCGCGCAGCTGCTCGTCATAACCCTGGCCACCATAGATGGAGAGGATGCGAACGCCGGTCAGATGCTTGGAGTATTTTTCGCAAGCGGTTGAAACCTGAAGAGCCAACTCACGCGTTGGTGCCAGAATCAGCAGCTGCGGGTGAGTTTTGCTTGGATCAAGGCGTTGCAGCAAAGGCAGTGCGAATGCTGCGGTTTTACCCGTACCGGTTTGAGCCTGGCCCAGAAGGTCACGACCTTCGAGAAGTGGTGGAATCGCGCCTAGCTGTATCGGGGAGGGTGTTTCGTAGCCTACGTCATTCAGAGCTTCGAGAATAGGAGCAGAGAGCCCCAGGTCGCTAAAGTTAGCGGGGGTGTTTTCAATATTGGACATGCTGTGATTGCTTACCTGATGAATTGAGGACTTTGTGAGAAAGAAGTCACTCAGTTACGCTAAGAGGCATGGCTGCACTCACAGCAGCATCGCCCCAACAAAAGAGGTGCGTATTATATAGATCTGTTGGGGGCTTGTCCAGAGCAGTATCCGGAAGAGTTGAACGGCGGATCAACTTATCGGGAAGCGTTGCGGGTAATCCGTGATCACACCATCCACTCCCTGTTGCCACAGCAACTCACCCTGTTCCGGGTCATTGCAGGTATAGCTGTAAAGCTCGAATCCGGATTCCTTCACCATCATGAACTCTCTTGCGCTGACCTGCTGCCAGTCGAAATTCAGGCTGCGTGCCCGGATCATATCCAGTCGCTGCTGCCAGTCATCAGGAAGCGCTTCCACCAGATAGCCAAGTGCTGTTTTTTTCTCTGTCTGGTACCAGGCCTGCAGGGTTTCGTGTTCAAAACTGCTGATCAGCAGTTTGTCCGCAGGAAATGGATTGCTGCGCAGGCAGGATTGTACGATATGGGCAATCTTGTCCGGGTCTATCGAGTGTGTCTTGATCTCAAGGTTGAGCCCCAGGCCCAGGTGACTAATCAGTGTCAGTGCATCACTGAGCAAAGGGAGTGGTTCGCCTGCATACTCTTTCGAAAACCAACTTCCGGCATCGATGTTTTTCAGATCCCGACGGCTCAGATCAATCACCAGGCCTTCGGCGTTGGAGCAGCGCGCCAGGTCAGCATCGTGAATCAGTATGGGGGTGTCGTCACCCAGCAGTGTTACATCGACCTCGACCCATTTGACGCCCATTTCTGCCGCCAGGCGAATGCCTGCCAGTGTATTTTCAGGGGCAAGACTGGCCACACCACGGTGGCCGATAAGACGGCTTGTCAGCATGTCATCCTTCTTTAGCTTTCAGAGAGCGATATGTTTAGAGAGCTATTTATTTGAGAGTATCAGGGTATTTGCAGTCCGCGTTGAACAAACGGTAGTTGCAGCATGCGCTCCATCCATGCCTGAACCTGAGGGAAATCATTCAGGTCGATCTGTTGCCATTCGAAACGGTTGGCCCAGGGAAAGATTGCAAAATCGGCAATGCTGAGATCATCTACGACAAACTGTTTTCCTGCAAGCTGTTTATCGAGCACGCCCCACAGGCGTCGGGTTTCGTTGTTGTAGCGCTCGATGGCATAGGGAACTGGCTCAGGAGCAAAGCGGTTGAAGTGATGCGCCTGACCCAGAAATGGCCCAAATCCTCCCATCTGCCACATCAGCCATTGTAGTACTTCAAGACGTTTGCGCTTGTTGGTTGGCAGAAACTCGCCTGTTTTTTCGGCGAGATAGATCAGGATGGCCCCACTTTCAAACAGTGTTACCGGCTCGCCGTCAAAGCCATCATGATCCACAATGGCCGGAATCTTGTTGTTCGGGCTGATGCGTAAAAAATCGGGGGCAAACTGCTCATCATTGAGTATGTTGATCGGGTGAACAGAGTAATGCAGGCGGCAGGCCTCCAGCATGATTGATGCCTTGTAGCCGTTCGGTGTGCCCCAGGTGTAGAGATCTATCACGATAGTATCCTGTAATTTTATTGGGATCTGGCGAAATGGTTATACACGCCAACCAGTTCTTCCTCTTTGAAGTTGATGATGACTAGCTCCTGCCCCGGCTTGATCAGGTGTGGGTTCTGGCCAATCAGACCCTGATGGAAGTTGTAGACAACCGATTCCTGTACTTTCTGATGCAGGAACAGTCCCAGGAAGGAGCTGCTCATATCCTCCTGCAGGCGGTCGGCATCCTCGGGTATCTGGGCGCTCAGAAACTGCGATACTTCGCTGATCTGTATCCCTTCAGCAAAGGTTTCGATCAACCCCTGACGCAGGATGCCCCAGATGCCGAAACGGTCAGCATCGGTGACTGAGTGTATGTAGTAATAGGAGGTAGCCGCCTGATCAGGGTCGGGAAACAGCTCCTGCAGCCGGATCTGACCACCTGTTGAGAGGCTGGTGGCCGCAATGCTCAGACTACCGCTGCCACCGGGGTTGATGCGGCCTGTATCAGGAGCCAGATTGAGCATCTCATTCACTACTGAAGTCAGTTGGCCGTTGCTTGCAGCTGTGGCACTGGTATCAGGCACTACCAGAGTGCCCGTTCGACTCTCCGAGTCAGCCGGAATGGGCTGCTCCACGATCAGTTGATTGGGTTGTGTTGGTTGTGTTGGTTGTGTTGTCGGCTGAGTTACTGTGCCTTGCCTTGTTGCAGTGTTCTGGCTGGCTGGCTGGGTGTCCTGTGCCTGAGTGGATGCTGGCAGCTCGACGGCATAACTTTCTGCTGGGGTCGCATCTGCTTCAAGCACTTCCGAGGCTGCAGTATCTGATCGCCTTGGCGGCAGTGTCAGCATCTGGGTGCCGCGCACAAAATGGTTGGCTTCGCGGACATCAATCGGCTCATCGGACTGCTGTGGTGCAAGTGTGGTGATATGGGCAATAGCTTCGGCACGCTCCTCTGGGGTGATATCGTTGGCCTCCAGAGTTGCCTCAGGTATGGTGACAACCTGGCCGGAAGTGGCGCTGGATGTGTCTGCTGTGTCGCTCTGAGCCGGTAATGCCTCCGTGCTGGCTTCTGTGCCGTCTTCTGTAGTGGATCTATCTGTTGTCTGGCTGGAGGGTGCAGGTATGACTGCTGTCGGAGAGGTCAGCGGTTGATCAGTCTCCGAAAAAGGATCCAGAAACAGGTAACCTCCAATCAGGATCAGAATGGCGATCAGCAGGATCATCAGTCTTTGCATTGCAGCTCTCCACTCGAATATGTTATCTCTTAACAATAGTTGAGTTTAGCGGCAGATAAAATAGCTGTACTGCTCTGTTGTTGAGTGGATGGCTGAAAAAAGTAAAAAGAGTGATGAGCTGAGAAAGTTTCGGCAACTGCCTAACCTGAAAAGGTATTCCAGTTTCATCAGAGCGGATGATCGGCTAAGCTTGGCTTAATCGGTCCTGACCCTGTCTGAGCCAGGGCGGACAATGTACGGCGGGAGCCAGGTATCTATGAATTCAGCACTGAATCCGATTTCGGTGGTGGCGGTCATTGTATCGCTGCTGCTTATCGGCACAACTGTGATGATGTATCTTAATCACAGGACGTTGCAGCGGCAGTTGAAGCAGCAGAAACAGTGGTTCGAGCATGAGCTTGAACGGATCGGAAAAATTGACTCCGAGACAGGTGCCGTGAGTCGTGACTGGTTCCGGCATCTGCTCGACAGTGAGTGCCGGAGGGCAGTACGAGAGCTGACACCGCTTACATTAATGCGTATGCATGTTGATCATTCATCAGGAGTTATTGAAGCACCCATGCTGGCTCAGATAGTTGAGCAGATCAATCGGATGATCAGCCGACCTGGTGACCAGGTGGGGCGATATGATGCCAGAAGTATCGGACTGTTGCTGCCCTCGACCAATGAGCATGCCGGTCGATTCGCCGACCGGTGTGTACAGTCGCTGCAGGAAAAGTTCGCTAGCCAGGGGGTTCGCTTCACGCTGGCTGGCTGGACATTTCAACCCACAGCTGAGCTGAGTGCTGTCAGAGCACAGGAGATGCTGGATAAACTGTATGACGAGGCAGTCACCACATCACCCGGTCAGGTTGTCTATCAGGCAGAGCAGGCCGACGCGCTCAGCATGAACTACAACCTGTAATCCTATGGAATTTCGTGCTGTTGATTGCATGAGCGATCATATTACCCGTGCTGGCCATCGTGGCATTATCTGGGTGGCAGGCAACGCAGAGTGGTGCGCACAGGAGGTGCAGGAAATTCTGACTCATCTCAATGTGCCAGCCGATACAGTGCTGATCAGTGACCGCCCCATGGCAGGTTTGCAGCCCCTTAAGGCTCAGGCGATTTCAGATCGCATGGGCAGCACCTCTGAGATGATTATTTTTGATGCTCATGCCGGGTTCAATCCCAACACCTTTGGCCAGATAGTCGGTACCCTGAAGGGCGGCGGCTGGCTGTTGCTGCTGACACCTGCAGCGGATGAGTGGCCGAGCTTTTCAGATCCCGAATATCCCGCTCTGTGCAGTGTGAATTACAGTCCGGGGCAGATTCATGGGCATTTCATTCGCTTCATCCTGTCTGAGCTGTTGAGCCTGCCTGCCGGACAGTTACTGCGCTGGTGGCAGGACAGGAGTGTCTGCGGCCAGACTGCTGCCGCTCTTCCTGATGTCTGTATTTCGCAAACGACCTTCACCATATCACCTTTTATGAGCCAGGATCAGCAACGGACAGTGGAACGGCTGCTGCATCTTATGAAGCAGCGCCGGTTCAGCGCCGTGGTGTCGTCTGATCGGGGGCGTGGTAAAAGCAGCGCGATAGGGTTGATGCTGGGCCTGCTGAATACAGGCAGACGGGTCAGAGTGTGTATTACGGCTCCATCCAGAGTGTCGTTCGAGGTGATTCTTGAGCAACTGACCCGTCTGACCGGCATATCCAGCATCACGCCTTCTCGCTGGGCATCAGATGCGCTGGAGGTGATCTATCTGACACCGGATCTTATACAGCGTGAACTGCCAGAGGCTGATCTGCTGGTGGTGGATGAGGCGGCTGCCTTGCCGGTCAGTCTGCTCAGCAGTCTGCTGCATCATTACCCTCGTCAGGTGTTTGTCACGACTTTGCATGGTTACGAGGGTAATGGCCGGGGATTCGCTCTGCGTTTTCTGCAAGGATTGAACAAATATGCACCAGACTGGGTTGATCTGCGTCTGTCACAGCCCTTGCGCTGGAGTGCTGGAGATCCGCTCGAAGCGCTTACCTATCGGATGTTGCTACTGGATGCTGAGCCGCAACCAGCAGATAAGGTCGGGGTGGATGAGACGGTGTTCAAGGAGTGGCAGACAGGGGATCTGGTCGGCAATCCTGAGATACTGCGCAGTCTGTTCGGTCTGCTGATAGTGGCTCATTATCGCACAACGCCAGGTGATCTCCGTATACTGCTGGATAGTCCGAATATTCGTATCTTTTCTCTGCAGAAGAACAATCAGGTTATTGCCACTGCGCTGGTAGCCATGGAGGGTGAGTTGCCTGATGCTCTGTGTGAGTCGGTCTGGCAGGGCCGGCGCAGACCAAATGGAGACCTGTTGCCACAGACGCTGATTGCACAGGAGGGGTGGCGTCAGGCGGGCCCTTGGCGAGCCTGGCGAATTATCCGTATTGCTGTTCAGCCACAGGTGCAGCATAGGCACCTCGGATCAAAGCTCCTGCACAGTGTCATCGCTCAAGCGGCTCAGGAGCAGGTGGATTATTGTGGTGCCAGCTTTGCTGCAACGCCCGAAGTGGTTGGTTTCTGGCAGCGCAACGGTTTTTTGCCGGTCCGGCTGGGTGATCGGCGTGATTCTGTGACGGGGACTTTTCCACTGGTGATGCTGCGACCACTGAGTAAGGTAGTCGAGCAATGGATACCACTTGCCCGACAGCAGTATCGGCAAAGTGTGCTGATGCGCCTGCCTTTCTCACTGCGTTTGCTTGAGGCGTCTCTGGCTGTGCAGCTGTTGTATTGCGCAGGTGAGTCAGACTTTATGGAAGCAGGTTATGCGGATGTATCACTGGATGGCGCCAGCCTGGATCGTCTGCAGGGGTTTGTCAGCCACCATCGAACCTTCGAGAGCAGTCTGATGGTATTGCAGCAGTTGCTCATGGCCAGTATGCATCAGTGGCACAAGGCTGGCCTGAGTGAGCAGGATCAGCGACTGTTGCTGGATCGGATAATCAGGCAGAGGTCGGTCGAAGAGGTGCAGAATACGACCGGTTTGCATGGTAAGCGGCGACAATTACAGCGTATGAGAGAACTGGTTGGTGTGTTGGTGGGTCTTATCTGAGTGTTCAGCGGAGCTTCATTCATATTCCCGTATGCTGGATGCAGGTTGTGATAAAAGGAGATGACCATGAAGGCCAGTCTGTTAACCTTTGCTCTGTTGAGCATATCCGTATTTACCTGGGCTGCACCTCCAGGGGCGGCTTCAAGAGGCCATGCGCCTTTCATGCTGGCTCAGGCAGAGCGGGTTGACTCCACACCTCGTGGCAATCTGTTGCCGGCACTGACCGATTCTCAGACCGAGAGTATTATTGGTATAGTGCTGGAGGAGGTATTCGGCATTCCGGCCTCCACCGGGCAGTCCAACGGTAAGCAGAAAGCACTGCCACCCGGGTTGCAGAAAAAACTGGCCAGAGGTGGCGAGTTGCCACCGGGCTGGCAGAAAAAAATTGCACGAGGCGAGGTGCTGGATGGACATCTTTACCGCCAGTCACAGCGCTTGTCACCGGATATTCTTCGCCGAGTTGATGGTCGCCATCAGGATACAGAGCTGATTGTTTTGGGCGATAGAATTGTCAGGGTGATGCAGGGAGAGGGAACCATTCTGGATGTTATCAATATCGCAGGACATGTGTTGGACGTTCAGTAAGACCATGCTAAAGGCTATTCGAAGCTGGCTGATTCTGCTGCTGTTTTCGCTCAGCGGCTGCGCGGCGCTTGAGGTGGGCAGCCGGGCTGATGCAGATCTATATCAGCGTGTTCTGGTTGTAGCGACGGAAGAGGGGTATCGATTTCGTGAGTGTCACCGCTCTCAGTGGCTGTCGCTTTCACAATGGCCAGGTCAGTTGGATAATCAGATCAAACGGCTGGGGTTGAAGGAGGGCGAATCTGTTTATGCTGAGTGGATAGCCCGAATTGACACTGCTGAAGATGAAGCGCAGGTGATCAGTGTCCGGCAGTTACGGTTGATCGGCGGTGATCTTGTCAGTTGTCAGCATCATCTGCGAGGTATCCAGATGCGGGCCTCGGGGCTGGACCCACTCTGGACGGCAGATATTCAGGAAAACCATATTCATGTTCATGATTATGATGGCCTCAAACTGGTGCGCTTTCCACGCACAGCCGTGAGTCGTGATGATGGTGACTGGATCTGGGAAAGCGAAGTTTCCCTGCACCAGGGGCGTGGCCACCGGCTCCTGTTACGCATCAGGCCGCTGGCATGTCGCCAGGGTGATGCCTGGATCGGGCTCAGTGCCGAGATGGAGCTCGATGGGCGCTTTTTTCGTGGTTGTGCCCGAATGGGTGATCTGGATCGTTTGATCCTGCATCAGCAATATCAGCTTCCAGTTGAAACCACCACCCGTGCGATCACACTCAACCTCAGCGTGGATGGAAAGGTTGAACTGCTGGAGGATTACCTGACCGGACAGCCGGTCATGGTCAGTCGTGGTAACTGGCGCTTGTTGTCAGGTGGGCGACTGCTCGTATCGCTGGATGAGCGTGATGCTGGCCAGAGGCAGGAAGTGTTGAGCTTTCATCATGTCGGCAATGGTGTTCTGGCGTTGCAGGGGGTTCATCCCAGTTATGGTCAGGGTGGTCTGACGCTGGTGCCGGCTTCAGATCCACTGCCCTGGAAAACGGGGCGATTCAGAGAGCTGCCCTGATCACCCATTATTTCATTTCCCAAGCAGTATCTTCTTGGCCGCATTGATGCGGGTGGCCAGGTAGGTACTGCCACCTCGGTCGGGGTGAACTTTCTGTATCAGTCTGCGATGCGCCTGGATAATTTCGTCTCGTGTTGCACCTGCGCCAAGTCCCAGTATGTCCAGTGCCTCATCACGACTCATCTGATCACTGTTTGAGCTCCCATGCAGATCATCTCCCTCTTCACCACCCGGGTCATCCTTACGCCAGCTGTCGCCAAAGCGTTTATCCAGATAGGTTTCCAGCAGGCGTGCCGAGTCATGATCCTGCTGACGACAATAGCGCAGCAACTCAATGAAGTCGGTTTCGGACAGCTCATCAAGCTCGCGTCCCTGCATTGGACCTGTCAGCACCCGTCCCTGCATGTTGCCGGTGTCATGATCCAGCGTCATCTCCAGGATGCTGCTGCTGACACGTGATCGATTGGCCGTTGTGTTACCGGAAGGCGTGGTGCGATGCCGGTTACGGTACCAGAGCGACAGAAAGGGGAGCAGCTTGAGTAAAACCGGTGCCATTTTCGATAGGAATGGCAACGAGAGTGCTACCAGCGCACCGAGAATATGAAACCGGCCGCTGATCGACAGATAAACCAGGGCCAGTACCACTAAAATCAGAATCAGCTTAGCCAGTGCCATAGGCTTCTGCTGTGCTTTCTGGTTGCGGAACCAGATAAAACCAACCAGTGCGATGGCTCCTAACACGATCAATCCGAAAGGGTGCAAGTCACTCTCCTGTTTAAATGCTGATTCAGTGTAATTGTTTGGTCAGACGTTTGATATGTTGCCCCTGTCGGGCACTGAAGTGCTCAAGCGCCTTTTTGCCACCAGAGGCATAAACAGCCACTGCTGCGAGCAGGTCCTTCAGGGTGGCGGGGCTGTTGCTGTCAAACGGGGCGTAAGCACCACCGGATAGCTTGCTTAACTGCCGGAACACCGCTTCGGCGTGGGCATCGCCACCCTCATGGAAGATAAAAACCGGTGTGCGCAGCATCCCGAGCTCACCGGCCTGCTGGCACAGGTCATCGATCGATTCCTCGCAGCAGTCCACTATCATCACAACCGCCGTGACGGGTTGAATCCGGGTCTCCTTGCGTGCCTGTGTCAGCACTTTGCGGATCTGTGTATGACCACCAAGGCAGGTGACGCGGTTCATTTTGTTAAGCAACTCACGCGTGTCCGTGACCCAGTCGGTGGCATGAAACTCACCGAAGCCACGATAGTAGCATAGCTGGATAGAGAGCCCGCCCAGCTCACGTGTGGCCAGAAACAGCTCGCTTTGCAGATGGCAGGCCTGATCCCAGGTGGCCTCTCTGCTGGCAGTGGCGTCCAGTGCAAAAATCATTCTGCCTTTACTGGATGTCGCGCTCGGCAGCGATTTCACCTGTTCGATGAATTGATCGATCGCCTGCTTGTCATCGCGCTTCTGTAATGATTTATCCGGCATGAATCCTGTTCCCTCCTCGCTATCAATGTAGCAGTAAATGGCTGCGCTGTGCTTGTCTCAGTTACTACGCAGCTCCCTGCG
Organism: Nitrincola alkalilacustris; assembly: GCF_008973755.1. GTDB lineage: Bacteria > Pseudomonadota > Gammaproteobacteria > Pseudomonadales > Balneatricaceae > Nitrincola > Nitrincola alkalilacustris. The sequence goes on from NZ_WBOM01000003.1 coordinate 201,630, forward strand.
GATCGGTGCCTGAATCTGTATTTTCGGCTCTACTTCAATCTGTTTGAACATCAATAGCGTAAACCAGTTTCATTTATTGATAAAAGAGTGTCCCATGCACAAAGTGACCCTGACACAGATCAAGAGTGCTGCCATATCCCCAGACCAATTGATTCTCAACTCCTTTGAGTCGAGTGTTTATCTGGTGGAGGTGCAGTTGGCCGGTGAGCGAGTAATGTTGTGTGATGATGCAGGCCTGCCCCGCGTCTTCAGAAGTCAGTTGGAGGCCAAGAAACCTTTCAAAGGGCTGGGTATTGCCAGAACGGTGCTGGTGCATGAGAGCCCCTATAATGAAATGATCGGCATGCCGGGTGGCAAGGTGGACCCGCTTGAAGTCCTCCTTGCCAACCCGGATGATGATCTTTCCTGAAGCCCTGAGTATATAAGGCTTTGAGCTTAGCGAATGCGCATTCCCGGCTGAGCGCCTTCATGAGGCTCAAGCAGCCAGATCTCCTGTCCACCGGGCCCTGCTGCCAGCACCATGCCTTCGGACATGCCGAACTTCATTTTGCGCGGTGCCAGATTGGCGACCATGACTGTCAGTCTGTTCTCCAGTTGCTCAGGTGTGTAGGCTGACTTGATACCGGCAAATACATTGCGTGTTTCGTTGCCGATATCCAGCGTCAGGCGCAACAGCTTGTCTGCACCCTCTACGGCTTCAGCTTTGACAATCCTGGCAATGCGCAGATCCACCTTGGCAAAATCTGCATATTCGATGGTGTCTGCAACCGGCTCATATGTGGTGTCGGCTTTTTCTGCTTCGGCTTTTTGCACCTGAGGGCTCTGCAGCAGATTTTCTTTAGAGGCTTCGACGATACGTTCAATCGCTTCTGGCTCAACGCGCTGCATCAGCGGTTTGAACTTGTTGATGCGGTGGTTGAGCAGCGGTGTCTCGATGGCACTCCAGGCAAAACCGTCAATATTCAGAAACTCGGCGGCCTCTTCGGCAACCTGTGGCAGTACCGGTGCAAGATAGCTGATGATGACGCGGAACAGGTTGATGCCCAGCGTGCAGCAGGCCTGGACCTCGGCTTCACGCCCTTCCTGTTTCGCCAGCACCCAGGGCTCAGCATTGTCGATATACTGGTTGGCCTTATCGGCGACCAGCATGATTTCGCGCATCGCCCTGCCATATTCACGCTTCTCATACGCCTCAGCAATGCTGCGCCCGTGTGCAACCGCTTCATGATAAAGCGCTGGTTGAGCCAGGGTGGTATCCAGCATGCCATCAAATTTCTTCTGGATGAATCCGGCGCAGCGGCTGGCAATGTTTACGACTTTATTGACCAGGTCGGCGTTTACCTTGAGCCGGAAGTCTTCCATGTTCAGGTCGATATCATCAATGCCGGAACCCAGCTTTGAGGCAAAGTAATAGCGCAGATACTCAGGGCGCAGATGCTCAAGATAGGTTTTTGCCATGATGAAGGTGCCACGTGACTTGGACATTTTCTGCCCGTTCACTGTCAGAAAACCGTGACAGAACACGCCGGTCGGGGTTCTGAAGCCCGCCCCCTTGAGCATGGCTGGCCAGAACAGTGTATGGAAGTAGGCGATATCCTTGCCGATAAAGTGATAAAGCTCGGCATCGGATCCTGGCAGCCAGTAGCTGTCGAAGTCGATATTGTTACGCAGGCTCCAGTTTTTGAAGCTGGCCATATAGCCGATAGGTGCATCCAGCCAGACATAGAAATATTTACCCGGCGCATCCGGAATCTCAAAACCCCAGTAGGGCGCATCGCGGGAGATATCCCACTGTTGCAGTCCAGACTCAAACCACTCTTCCAGCTTGTGGATCATCTGTGTCTGAACATGCTCATTAACCCAGGTGCGTAGGAAGGGCTCGAAGTCGGCCAGTTTGAAGAAGAAATGCTCGGAATCTTTCTCGATCGGTTTGGCACCGGAGATCGCTGAATAGGCATTTTTCAGCTCGGTCGGGCTGTAGGTGGCGCCGCAAGCTTCGCAGGAGTCGCCATACTGATCCGTTGCGCCGCACTTGGGGCAATCGCCCTTGATGAAGCGGTCCGGCAGGAACATGTTTTTCTCAGGATCATAGGCCTGGGTGATGGTGCGGCGGGCAATATGGCCAGCATCACGCAAGCGCTCATAGATCAGAGCAGAGAAGTGGCGATTTTCATCCGAATGAGTTGAGTAGTAGTTGTCAAAACCTACCATGAAACCGGAAAAGTCCCGCTGGTGTTCTTCGCTGACCTGGTCTATAAGCTCTTTAGGCGTGATGTTCATCTGATCTGCTTTGAGCATGATCGGCGTGCCGTGTGCGTCATCTGCACAGACATAGGTGCACTGGTGTCCGCGCTGTTTCTGAAAGCGAACCCAGATGTCTGTCTGTATATATTCGACCAGATGGCCCAGGTGTATTGGACCATTGGCGTAGGGCAGGGCGCTGGTGACAAGAATCTTACGCGTGCTGTCGGTCATTTTCCGTTTGAACTCTAATCAGGGATGTTTGATGAAATGTAGGGCTTGATTCTACGCTGATTTTTATGCCTAATGAACCTTTGTCGATTTTTAAAACGGATAGATCCATTTTGCGTAACGTAACATCTTATTTTTCATATTAGAAATAAGTGGATTAAAACATGTCAGCATCCAGTACAGGCATATTCACGATACTCTGCGACCTTGGATCCAGTGATGAGTCATCTGACCTGATATTGCCTGCCGGAGATAAGGTCCGGGTCACAAATATTGACAGTGCCTGGGCTGAAATCGAGCGTAATGACTGCCGCGTGCTGATTGTACGCTCAGACAAGGCTTTTGATAAGGCTATCGGCTTTCTCAAGGAGGTCAGAAGGCGCTACCCCGGGCTGGCGAGAATCCTGATTGCCGGGGAGTTGAGTACAGCTCAGGCGGGTATTGCGTCTGAAGTGGTTCACAGCATATTGCAACCCGATTCTGGGCTGGATGAGCTCCAGCAGGCGATCAAGCGTGCCTTGAAAGCCGAAGAGCTGATTACCGACAAAAAGCTACGCAGCTTTATCTCTTCCGTAGGGCATCTGCCCTCTTTCCCTGAAGTGCTGGGAGAACTGAATGAGGTGCTTGAGTCTGAAGTGGCTGGTGCCAGGGAAGTGGCCAATATTTTGCAAAAGGACCCTGCGATGGTGGCCAAGATCATGCAGCTGGTCAGCTCTGCCTATTTCAGTGGAGGATACAATACCCCGACGACGCTGAAAGAGGCCGTCAATCTGCTGGGACTCAGAGCAGTGCGAGATCTGGTATTGAGCATCCATGTGTTCAAAGCGCTGCCTCAGGATGACAGCTGGCGCAGTTTCTCGTTTCAGCAGCTGCAGAACCGCTCCATAGTGGTCAGTCAGTTTGCGGCAGAGATCTGTAAAAATGCCGGTTACGATCGTCATGTGCAGGGGCAGGCGCGTACTGCCGGTTTGTTGCATGATGTGGGCATGATGCTTCTGGCATTGAATAATCGTGAGAGCTATCACGCGGCGATGGTGCGTGCCCAGGAACTGGGGCAGCCGATCTATGTTGTCGAAAAAATGATGATGGGCGTGACCCATCCGCAGGCTGGCGCTTATCTGCTGGATTTGTGGAGTCTGGCACCTGAAACCATCCATGCCATTTTGTTTCATCATGTCCCGATGGCATCCGGTGATACCGGATTTACCCCCTTGACAGCCGTCCATGTGGCTGACTCCATGCTGCCCCCCTTATTCAATGCCATGGGCTGTAATCTGGGTGGTCGATTATCACGCGACTATCTGGCCCGTATCGGAATGCTGGAGAAGCACCCGGAGTGGGATAAGATGGCGCATGAGTATGCCAGTCAGATACCGTCTCACGCCTGATAGTGCAACCAGACGATTAGTCAAGACAGTATCATCCTGCTAGAATCGCCAGCCCCGAAACAGATGTAACTCAGAGGCGGATAATGGCGATTCCTCAGGTTGAACCAACTCAGTATGAAACCCTGCTGCAGGCGAAGCTTGCGCGCACACGTGAGACCTTTGCGGGGTTTGATCTGCCTGAGATTGAGGTGTTTGACTCGCCGCGAGAGCATTATCGCATGCGTGCCGAGTTCAGGGTCTGGCATGATGGCGATGATCTCGATTATGTGATGTTTGAGCCGGGTGACAACCGTAATCCGGTCAAGCTGAAAAGCTGTCCGATGGTGTCGCGTCGCATCCATGACATGATGTTCCAGCTTCTGGAGCGGCTGCGTCCTGATCCTGTTCTGCGCTTCAGGCTTTTCCAGATAGACTTTCTCAGTACGCTGTCAGGCGAGTTGCTGGTGACTATGCTATACCATCGGCCACTGGATGAGTCCTGGGTCGAGGCTGTGCGTCCGCTTCGCGATGAGTTCAATATCGATATCGTTGGCCGTTCACGCAAGAGCAAGCATGTGCTGGATCGGGAGCATGTGATCGAAACGCTGGATATCAATGGCCGCCAGTACCAATACAAGCAGGTGGAAAACAGCTTTACTCAGCCCAATGCTGAAGTGTGTCGCAAGATGATCAGCTGGGCGCTGGATGCCACACGCAATACCGGTGGGGATCTGGTGGAGTTTTACTGCGGTAATGGTAACTTCACCCTGCCACTGGCGCAGAACTTCAGGCGCGTGGTGGCGACCGAGATCTCCAAGGTGTCGGTTCGTGCTGCGCAGTTCAATATTGAGTTGAACGCTGTCGATAATATCGATGTGCTGCGTATGCCATCCGAGGATCTGGTTCAGGTGCTCAAGGGCGAGAAGCAGACACGAAAAGTGGATGGCTTGGAGCTGGACAGTTGTAATTTTACGACGGTACTGGTTGATCCACCTCGCGCAGGGCTTGATGATGAAACCGTGCAGCAGGTAACAGAGTATGACCATATTCTGTATATATCCTGTAATCCCGAGACATTACACGCCAATCTGGAAGTGATCAGCAGGACTCATCGGGTGGAAAGGTTTGCCATTTTCGATCAGTTCCCCTATACCGAACATCTTGAATGTGGTGTCTATCTGACAAGACGTTAATCTGCGGGGGTGATAAGTGGAGCAGGATGCAAACCAGGCCGGACTGAAGCCTTTGTGGAAGCTGCCGGGCTTCATACCTTTTATTCTTGTCGCCTTTATCAATGCGCTCGTGGATCTCGGTCATAAGATCGTGATCCAGAATACGCTGTTCAAATCCTACGATGGCCCGGAGCAGATCTGGCTGACTGCACTGGTCAATGCCTTGATTCTGATGCCGTTCATTCTTTTCTTTTCGCCTGCCGGATTTCTTTCGGACCGCTTCCCCAAAGCGCGGGTGATGCAGGTGATGGCCGCCGTTGCAGTTATTCTGGCGCTGATGATCACGCTCAGCTACTACCAGGGATGGTTCGTGGCAGCCTTTTCTCTGACCTTTGTGCTGGCCATTCAGAGTGCGGTTTACTCACCGGCCAAGTATGGCTACATACGCGAAATTGCCGGAGATGATCGCTTGAGTGCCGGTAATGGCTGGTTGCAGGCTGTCACGATTGTAGCGATTCTGTCCGGCATTGTGTTTTTCTCGCTGCTGTTCGAAATACTCCTCAGTGGTATTGAGGTGGTTAAGCGGCCGCCTCAGGAGATACTGCCGCTGATTGCGCCTCTGGGCTGGCTGCTGGTGCTCTGCACTCTCATCTCCTTTGTGCTGACACTGCGTCTGTCGCGGCAGTTCATGTACTTCACGCCGACAGCATTTGACTGGAAAGCCTATACCTCGGGTGATCTGTTGCGCAGAAATCTGCAGCGTATTTTCGGATCAAAAGTTATTCTGGCCACGGTGGTGGGGCTGTCACTCTTCTGGTCTATCAGTCAGGTGATGGTGGCTGTATATCCCGCTTATGTGAAAGAGCATATCGGTGAGCTGAATACCTTCATTATTCAGGGCAGTATGGCGATGTCCGGTATCGGTATCATGCTTGGTTCCATAGTGGTGGCGCGGTTGTCGGCCAGCGGGATTCGTCAGGGGTTGGTACCGATCGGTGCGATACTGATTTCGGCTGGTCTGGTGCTGTTGCCGCTGTTTTCTCATCTGCTGCCATCGGCACTGATGTTTTTCATCATCGGCTTCGGTGGGGCGCTGGTGATAGTGCCGCTGAATGCGCTGATGCAGCTGCACGCACAGCGTGATCATCTGGGCACTGTCCTGGCCGGCAGTAACTTCCTGCAAAATATTGCGATGCTGCTCTTCCTGATGCTGACCGTTATCAGTGCCTGGTTGCAGATGCCCTCACTGATTCTGCTGATCCTTCTGGCCATTCTGGCGGTGCTCGGAATGCTGGCTGCGTTCTGGAAAACGCCGCTGCACGAGTAGGGTATATATTAGTAGCTTGTGAGTGACCGGAAGAATACGGCATAATTCCCAGTAAATCAGTTGGATATTATCAGGCTGTATCCGAGTGCTGTATTTCAGTGCTGTATCAGGGCAATGAGTCTGATCAATCCATAACAGGAGCAGAGTAGATGACCGAAATGAGTAACGAGGCGATCAGTGATCTTCTGGGAAACTATGAAGACCCGGAGCTGAACTGCGCACTGGGGGATATCGGGCTGATCAGGTCGCTGGATATCAGCTCGTCTCATATTCGTGTGGTGATTCAGCTCGGATTTGCCTGCGCTGGATACCATCAAACCCTGAGTGGCGAGTTACAGGGGGTGCTGCAGAGGGCTTTTCCGGGCGTCACCGTCGAAGTGACGATTGAACAGCGTATTCCGGCTTATCCTTCGGGCGGTAAGATTCCGGCGCTGGCAGAGGTGCGCAATATCATTGCGGTGGCTTCCGGCAAGGGCGGGGTAGGCAAGTCGACCACTGCAGTCAATCTGGCATTGGCATTGGCCGCTGAAGGGGCGCGTGTCGGCATTCTCGATGCGGATATCTATGGACCTAGTCAGGGCATGATGCTGGGCATTCCCGAAGGGCAGCGCCCTGAGGTGGATCAGGAAAAGTATTTCATTCCGATCACGGCGCATGGTATTCAGGCGATGTCGATGAGCTTTCTGGTCACTGACAGCACGCCGATGGTGTGGCGAGGCCCGATGGCCAGCGGTGCTTTGCAGCAGTTGCTGACCCAGACACACTGGCATGATCTGGATTATCTGTTGATCGACATGCCTCCCGGTACCGGTGATATTCAGTTGACCCTGTCGCAGAAAGCACCGGTATCCGGCGCGGTGATCGTGACGACGCCTCAGGATATCGCATTGCTGGATTGCAAGAAGGGTATTGAGATGTTCCGCAAGGTGGATATACCGGTGCTGGGTGTTATCGAGAATATGAGCCTGCATGTCTGCTCCAACTGTGGCCATGAAGAGGCGGTGTTCGGGGCTGGTGGTGGTGAACGTATTGCCAGGGATTACAACACCGAACTGTTGGGCCAGCTGCCGCTGGAACTGGCAATCCGCGAAATGACCGATCAGGGCACGCCGACGGTTGTAGCGGCGCCACAAAGCACGGCAGCTGGGCACTATCGTTCTATTGCACGCAGGGTTGGCGCGAGTATTGCCAGAAACAGACTGACTCTGGCTAACATCATTCCCAATATCGTGGTTCAGTCCGACTGACAGTTTTTGCATTCACATGCTAAATTTACCGTCCTTTAGCCATAAAGGGCGGTTTTTTTTATCAGAAATGATAGAATGCTCGGCTGAATTGCAAGTTGTCGATGGTGAAAAGCATTTATGGGAATCAAATCAGATCGCTGGATCCGCCGCATGGCTCTGGAACATGGGATGATAGAGCCGTTTGAGGCGCAACAGGTACGTCGTGCAAATGATCAGCCGATCGTGTCTTACGGCACCTCGAGCTATGGTTATGACGTACGCTGTGCTGATGAGTTCAAGATATTCACCAATATCAACTCCACCATCGTCGACCCGAAAAACTTCGACGAGCGCAGCTTTGTCGATGTGCAGTCCGATGTCTGCATCATTCCCCCCAACTCCTTTGCACTGGCACGTACGGTTGAGTTTTTCCGTATCCCGCGTGATGTGCTGACCATCTGCCTGGGCAAAAGCACTTATGCGCGTTGCGGCATCATCGTCAATGTCACGCCACTGGAGCCCGAGTGGGAAGGGCATGTCACGCTGGAGTTCTCCAATACGACCCCCTTGCCGGCCAAGATCTATGCCAATGAAGGTGTCGCTCAGATGCTGTTCCTTGGTGCAGATGAGGTGTGTGAAACCTCCTACAAGGATCGAAACGGTAAATACCAGGGTCAGACTGGTGTTGTGGTTCCCCGAACCTGAATCAGGTCAACGATAATCTTATGGCGCACAATCTCGAACATATACGGGCGTTCTGGCAGCAGCTGGAGAATACACTTGAGCAACTGCTGGAGAGCCAGACAGAGGCCCGGTTTGATGATGATCATCTGCTCGATCATTATCGGACTATATTGCAGAAGATCGATCGCAATCTGACGTTTCATTTCGAAAGAGATGACAACGAAGGTCCGGTTGAGATGGTGTTCGGCTGTGATGGCTACCCTGAGTCGATCCACTCTGTGCTGAACCTTATCGGTGCAGCCCCGGTGCTGACCGGCATCGAGTTTCGTGCCTTTAACGAGCGCTGCAATCCGGTGCCCTCGTTCATTACCCTGGGCGATGAGTTTTGCCAGATCGATGATTTCTGGTGCTCGTTGCGATTGATCGAAGGAAAGCTGCAGCTTGCCGTGTATATGGAAGATATGCCTGCTATTCTGGATATGGACCCGCGAGTCGAGGCGGTGATGATTTTTCTGGACGCGCTGATCGGTGAGTATGAGCTGATGACTCGTATCTGGTCACTCGACTGGTACGAACTGCCGACTGACCCCCTTGATTTTGGCCTGATGCCGCTGGCTGAACTGCGCCGTGCGTTTGATGAGCTTAAAGAGGCCGTTAAACCGGTTGGCATTACCATCCATTGATGTCGATCCATTAATGGTTGCTCAATGAAAACCGGCGATCACTGATAACCGATTACTGTTAACCCAAGGGGTTTCCGATGAGCCAAAAGCTCGCTGAACTGCTGGATCGGGTACGTCTGCAGTATATTCATGCCATGAAGGTTGAAGGCAGTACTGAACCCTACCTGACCGCCCATCGTATTGCTCACCAGATGTTGATGCCGACACCGGAAGAGTTGGCCGATATCATCCAGAGTGATCCCAAGCTGCTGGCTGCCAGAGCGGCTGACCTGATCGAAGATCCTCTTGAAATCGAGAATCCATCAGTGGGTGCGATTGTTTACAGCAATCTTTTTGCTGCCGCTCTTGAAGGTTTGCTCGCTGTTGCGGTCAATCATGACTGGCTTGAAGTGGATGCGGAGGGGCAGATACTGGTCAGTGCCGAGGAGCTGGATCGTGTGCCGGGTATCAAATACACCGACTTCAGTGAGTCACAGATAAAACTCAGCCATACACAGAGCATTCTGGGCAGGCTGTTTGCTGAGGCGGAGAATGACTTTCTCCAGCAACTCAACAGCGCACCACACGATGCCTATCAACTGGCACTGCAGGTATCATCCGATCACACGCTTTTCGCACCCGAGGAGCTGGCTCCTCTGCTGAAGGAAAACCCGCTGTTATTGGGTCTTCGAGCGGATGATCTGGTTGATGAGGATATGTTCGAAGGAGATCTGCCAGCCGGTATTGTCATCAGTGTGCATCTGACCGAGATGCTGCTGCAGCAGTTGCTGGATATCGCTCAGGCTGAAGGGGCGCTGGCCTTTGATAGCGTGGGTGAAATGATAGTCCCTGATGACGATGAAGATAACCCCACCGTTCACTGATTCCCTGTTTTCTGATCCTTCGAAAAGCCCCTGACCGGCAGAGTGCCCGGTCAGGGAGTAGTCCTGTTACCCTTCGCTCTGCAGCCATTCATCCAGTGCAAACAGGTCTTCCGGGCTGAGGGTGCCGACCTGCTGCTTGAACTGGAACAGCGCCAGTATATGGTTGAAACGCGCTTCTGCGTACTCCAGCTGCGCTTCGAACAGGCGTTGCTCAGCGAGCAGTACATCCACCACGTTACGTGTGCCTACATTGAAGCCTTCTTCGGTTGCATTCAGAGCTGTCTGGCGGGACAGAATGCTCTGCTCACGTGCCTGAACACTCTGCACGCTGTTCTGCAGTGTGCGCAGCAGTGAGCGTATGGCTTCGGTGGCACCACGCATTGCATCTTCTCGATTGAACATGGCAGCAAGCTGCTCCTGTTCAGCCTGACGTTGTGCTGAGCTGGTGAAGCCGCCTCGTGACAGTGGGACAGCCAGTGTCAGTGACAAACGGGTTTCGTCGTTCCATCCACGAGGAGTCTGCGCGCCACCATTGAGGCGTGTGTTTTCATGTTGTGCCTGCAGACTGACGGTCGGGTAGTGCTCGGCCTGCTTGCTGCGTGTATCACGTCTTGCGGCGTCAAAGGTCAGGTCACTCATACGTATAGACAGATTGCCGGTCAGTGCTTTTTCCAGCCAGGGCGCAGGATCTGCAGGCACCGGGGGCTCAATGGGATAGTCTTCACGTAGTGGTTGCACCTGGGTGAAAGTCTGCCCGCTCAGGCGTTGCAGTGACTCATAACTGTTTTCGAGTGCGCTTTCTGCATCAATGCGTTGTACCACTGCGTTGTCGTAACTGGCCTGTGCGTCCTGTACATCGGTAATGGCAATCAGACCCACTTCAAACTGGGCATTCACCTGATCCAGTCGGCGCTGAACAGCACGCTCCTGAGCGCGTGCGTTATCCAGACGGCTCATGGCTCTGAGTGAGTTCAGGTATGCCTCGATACTGCGCAGAATCAGCTGCTGCTGAGCCAGGTCGAAGCGTACGGAGGCTTGTTCGGCCAGTACTTCTCCCCGTTTGTAGGTGTGCCAGTTCGCAGCGGAATAGAGTGGCTGCGAAAGCGAAAGGGAGTAGCCAAGGCTGTTGTCAACGTCACGCGTGTCCGAGTCGATCAGCGCAGTGCTGGCCTGAAAATCGGCTCTTGGCAGTAGCGCAGATCGCGTCTGTGCGCCCACCTCTTGCCCAGCCATGAATGTGGCTTCAGCCGCTTTCAGTTGTGGGTCGTTAGCCAGTGCCATGCGATACAGGTCGGCCAGGGGACCAGCCTGAACCATGGAAGCAGACAGCGCCGTCAGCATCAGGGCCGGGATCAGAATTGATTTCACCGTTTTCACAAGTTTAGTCCTTTCGTTTAGTGTTCGGGATTAACGGCACGATAGGTCCGTTTGCCAAAAATACTGTAGATGGTTGGTATGACAAACAGTGTCAGCAGTGTACCAAACAGCATGCCGCCGACAATAACCCAGCCAATCTGCTGTCGTGACTCGGCACCTGCACCGAAGGCCAGAGCCAGTGGCAGGGCGCCGAGAACGGTGGCACCGGTAGTCATCAGAATCGGTCGCAGACGCATGGAAGCCGCACGCAGAGTGGCATCGCGCAGCGATACGCCCTGATCCTGCAGCTGGTTCGCGAATTCGACGATCAGAATACCATGTTTGGTGACCAGTCCGACAAGGGTTATCAGACCAATCTGGCTGTAAACGCTCAGACTGCCGCCGCTGTAATGCAGGGCTACCAGTGCTCCTGCCAGTGCCGGAGGTACGGCCAGCATGATGATCAGCGGGTTGCGGAAGCTCTCAAACTGCGCAGCCAGCACCAGGAAGATAAAGATCAGAGCCAGCACGAAGGTCTGCTGCAGAGTGTTGCTGGACTCCATGAACTCACGGGACTGGCCGGCATAGTCATACAGGGCCTCGGGTGCAATCTCTTGCAGGTTGGTTTCCATGAACTCCAACGCCTCGCCCAGACTGTAGCCAGGTGCCAGCATCGACTGAATCTTGACCGCTTTCATTTTGTCGAAATGGTTAAGCTCACGCGGTGCTACCGTCTCTTCAACCGTGATCAGGTTGCTGAGCTGGATCATCTCGCCCGTACTGCTGCGGACATAGAGATTGCTCAGGTCGGTCGGCGTCTGGCGCTGCTCGGGTGGTACCTGCAGGATGACGTCATACTGCTCATTACCCCGCTTGAAGCGTGTCATGTTGCGCCCGGCAATATAGGTTTCCAGGCTGCGGCCCACTTCCGCGACCGTCAGGCCAGCTTCTGCGACTTTGTCTCGCTGCAGGGTGATCATCAGCTCGGGTTTGTTCAGCTTCAGATCGTCATCCGGCTGCTGGAAGTTGGGATTCTCAGCCATGCGAGCCAGCATCGCATCGGTGATTTCACGCAGTTGGGTGTAATCACCAGTCGATTTGATGATGAACTCAACCGGGCGCGAAATCGGGCTCTGTCCCAGGGAGGGCAGGTTCATGGCAAAAGTCATGGTGCCCGGCACACCACCAAATAACTGAGGCGTCAGCTCTTCGACTATCGCCTGCTGCTTGCGGGTGCGGTCCTCCCAGTCCTGCAGGCGGATGAATACCAGTGAGTTGGTTTCACTGGGCACCCCTGTCACGCCGAAGTGATGGGTTCTCTCCGGTATTTGAGCGATGATGTTTTCCACCTGAGTGGCGTAGCGATTCAGATAATCGACAGATGAGCCGTCCGGCGCGATCGAGAAGGACATGATGGTACCTCTGTCTTCAATCGGCGCGAGCTCCTGGGGCAGCTTGCCATAAAAGTGAACAGCGCCGGCTGCACTGCCTATCAGCAACAGGATCATCAGCAGACGCGCATTGAGCAGGCGGTTCATGATGCGATGGTAACCGTGGCTCAGCGAGTTCAGGAAGCGTTCGATCAGATTGAACATCCAGCTGTGCTTTTTCTCATGATGCAATAGACGAGAGCAGAGCATGGGCGACAGCGACAGAGCAATGAAGGTTGATACCACCACCGCACCGGCAAGTGTCAGCGCAAACTCTGTGAAAAGGCGGCCCGTGCGGCCTGTCGAGAAGGCAACCGGTACGAATACCGCCACCAGTGTGGCAGTGGTCGCGATAACGGCAAAGCCTATCTCTCGACTGCCCTTGAAGGCGGCCTGAATAGGATGCAACCCTTCCTCTACATGGCGAAAGATGTTCTCCAGCATCACGATGGCATCATCCACCACCAGTCCGATCGCCAGCACCAGCGCCAACAGGGTCAGGGTGTTGATCGAAAAATCCATCGCATACATCATCGCAAAAGCGCCGATCAACGACAGCGGAATGGTGATGACGGGTATCATCGTGGCGCGAAGGTTGCGCAAAAAGAAGAAGATCACCACCACTACCAGCAGGCCTGCGAGCATCAGTGTCTGGAAAACCGACTCGATCGAGCGCTCGATGAAGATGGATGAATCATAGGCGACCTGTACCTTCATACCCTCTGGCAGTCCTGGCTGTATCGCTGCCAGCATGTCGCGAACGCCCTGTGAAACATCCAGAGGGTTAGCAGTGGATTGGCGTATGACCCCCAATGCAATGGCACTTTCGCCATTGAAACGCGCCAGTCGTCGAGCGCTTTCCGGTGCCAGCTCAACACTGGCAACATCATTCAGGCGGACAATATTGCCATTGTCACTGCGGATAATGATCTGCTCGAACTCTACAGGCTGGTTAAGGTCTGTCTGAGCAAGAATGGTGAATTCGCGCTCCTTGCTTTCAATGCGGCCTGCCGGGATCTCGATATTCTGCGTGCGCAGGGCATTTTCAATATCCTGCGGAATCACGCCGTAGGTAGCCATGCGCTCAGGGTCTAGCCAGACGCGCATGGAGTAACGGCGCTCTCCGGCTATCATGACACTGGCTACGCCGGCGACGGTCTGGAGTGGGTCCTGAATACGCACCTGTGCATATTCGCTCAGCTCCATCGGATCATGTGCTTCTGACGAGAGTGCGATCCAGATGATCGGCTGGGCATCTGCTTCCGATTTGGCAATCACCGGCTCATCTACCTGATCCGGGAGGCGTCCACGGACACGTCCGACACGATCACGCACATCATTGGCTGCCGAATCCGGGTCGCGATCCAGATTGAAGTGAATGCTGATCTGGCTGCGTTCGGATCGGCTGATGGAGGTCATGTAATCGATGCCCTCTATCCCCGACAGCGAATCCTCCAGCACTTTTGTAACCTGGGATTCGATGATGGATGAGCTGGCTCCGGTATAGCGGGTATCCACCGTGACGACCGGCGTGTCTATCTTTGGATACTCCCTCACCGACAAGCGGTCATAGGAGATCAGACCCACCAGCAGCACCAGCAGGCTGATGACGATTGCCAGTACAGGACGCTTTATGCTGATTTCAGACAGTATCATGTGTTGCTTCCCTCAGCAGCTGGCTGCGGGAAAAGGGGGGTAATCGGCATGCCGGGTCTGAGTTTGATATGGCCCGATGTGACGATGACATCACCAGCATCCAGGCCTGAAGCGATCTGTACTTTTCCGAACTGCCTTGTGCCGAGAGTAACCGGTATCAGGGATACCTGGTTCTCGTCGTTCATGCGCATCACGAAGAACTCCCTGTTTTGAGGAATGATCGCTTCCTCCGGGATCATCAGTGCCTGATCGTCTTCACCGATCAGTATCTCTATTCTGGCAAACAGTCCTGGTCTGAGCAGCAGATCTGGGTTGGGAACACGGGCGCGAACACGCAGGTTGTGACTGCCGGAACTGGCGCTGGGTGCTATGGCGTAGATCTCGCCTTCAAAACGCTGTCCCGGGAGCGCATCCACCACGACAGCTATTGATTGACCTGTGCGAACATCGGTCAGGTTGCGCTCAGGGATGGAAAAGTCCAGTTTCATCTCTTTGAAGTCGGTCAGTTCGACCAGATCCTGACCTGCATTGACAAAATCGCCGGGGCCGACCATGCGCAAGCCGGTCACACCGTCAAAAGGCGCACGGATGGTGGTTTTGGCCAGACGTGTTCTGGCCAGCTCAACCTCGGCTTCATTGATGCGCAGTTGTGCCAGTCTGTTGTCGCGCTCATTTTCTGATCCGACATTTCGTTCCAGCAGATTGGCAGCACGCTCATACTCAATGCGGCTGAGGTTGGCGCGAGCCTGGGTCTGAGCCAGCTCTGCCTCATAGGCGGAAGCATCCAGCTGGACCAGTGCTTCGCCCGCTGAAATCGGCTGACCCTCATCAAACAGTATGCGATGAATGCGTCCGCTGATTTCAGGTCGAATGATTACCGACTCGTTGGCCCTGAGCGTACCGATCACCTGAATTGTATGCTGCAGACGAGTAGCCTCAATCTGAACCACCTCAGCCGGTAATCCTTGTGCAAAGCTGGTAACAGGCAGGGTCAGCAGCGCGAGCGCCATGAGTGTCAGGCGACTAATGTTGAATCGTTTCATGAGATCTGAATGTCCTTTGTCCCTTTGGATGCCGGTGGCAGTACATAATCCCACAATAGAGACAGTGACTGCTGCAAAGGCTGCGTGGTGTTTTCAACTTTCATTCTTAACAGAGCACCTTGCCAGTTATCCCAGATCAGGATGGCGAGAGTTTCTGCCGGCAGATCCTGGCGGACGCTGCCTTCAAGCTGACAGATACGCATATCTTCGGCAATCAGCTCAATTACACGCTGAGTGGCACGACGAATGGCGTTTCTGAATCCCGACGATGCATTGCCTATCTCTCCTGAGAGGTGGGCAATCAGACAGCCAAGGTTTTCACTGGCTTGATCATGCTGCTCGATACTGAGCAATATGGCACGTCGGATCTTTTCCGCATGCGTTCCTTGCAGTTGTGCAAATTCCTGATTCCATCTATCAATTTCCAGAGCTTGATAGTGGGCGAGGATCTCGACAGCATACTCTTCCTTGCTGCTGAAGAAGTTGTAAAAGGAGCCTTTGGAAACCTGGCAGGCTTCCAGAATGGCACTGAGGCTGGTGCCATGATAGCCGTGCTGATGAAAGAGCTCTATACCCTTATCCAGCAGTTTTTCCCGGCTATGGGTCAGGGGTCTGCCCTTCGTCATGTTATAGACCATGCGTTCCAAAAAACGCAATATTATACCGACTGACTGGTCGGTTCAATAATCGGGTGAAATTTTTACTGGCTTTTTGAGGGCGTTATTTCAAATCATGAAAATGTCTGGTTGCTTTCGTTCATGCGCTGATCAGCCAGCAACATCAAAGCCTTACTGCTGCCATGGGTTTCATGCAGCTGTGCCAGAGCGCTCACCGCGTTCAGTTGCGGAGACAGCTTTTGCAGCGCGTGCATGACCTTTTCCAGCCGTTTGGCAACGGGTGGGGCTTTGTCTGTGATAGGCATCAGCATGACAAACTCAGTGCCGCCAAAGAAAAACACCTGGTCCTTGCGTCGACAGATGTTGAGCAGCTCCTGTGCGAAGGTTTTCAGCAGTGCTTCAGACTGTGCTCTGGTGCTCTGCTGGTTACCGAGTGGCAGGTTTTTCAGGCTGATTAAAGCGATCAGGCAATCCTGTTTATCTTCGCGGTAATGTTCGGCCGCCTGTTGCAGCGCCAGATCAAAGCGTTGGCGCCCGGGCAGGCCGGTCAACATGTCGAGTGGCTCGCTGCAGAACTCCTGTGCGCCGTTATTTTTCGGAGCGCTGGCAAGAAAGGCCGCGAGCAGATCCGCTGCGCATCCTATCAACTGCTTGGCAATATCGATTGATCCATGAAGTGGCGGGCCCCAGGCCGCAATGTGTCCGATCGCTTTCTGCGAGGGTAGATCTATGCGATGACCCAGCCAGGTGGTATCTGGCTGCCCAGCCAGGAGATCATCAAGTGGAAACTGATCAGTGTTGGACTGCATGCGTGATGAGAGATAGTCACTTTCATAGAGTGCAAAGGCTGCACTGCTGGCCATAACCTGATGGCGAGGAGCCTGCAGAGAGCCACCCTGCCACAGTCCGAGCAGGTCGATCGACTTGGCCGATTTGCGTTTGGCAACGACACAACCCTGCCATCCTAACAGCGTGCCGAGAATGCGTGCGGCGCTATTGAAAGGATCGCCACCTGCCTGAAGTGCCGGCAGAAGCTGCAGCATCAGGGTGCGCTGCAAATTCGGATCCTGTTCCGGATAGCCGATGATGGCAGTGTGCTTTTTTGCTCTCAAGCGTTGCAGTTGCAGCGTGTCGAGTTGCAGCGACTGGGAGTTTTTATCCTCGATCCATTCCTGAATCTGATGTTTATGTCCAGCACTGAGCTGTACATAGGCTTCATTGGCACAGTTGCTTTTGCCAGGCGTCCGCAACAGGAAGGGAAGAGGCATATCGGCAAAAAGTCTGGATAGTGTCTTTCGCTTCATGCTCTGCTCGCTTTTCAAGTAGGGAATAGGGTGTTGCTGAGGATAGGGCTAAACAGTGCCGACACTGCAAAGGCAGGTCGGCAACTCTGAGGAGCTGTTCAGCCTGCCAGCGCGTTTTTGATGCGTGCCAGTGCGTCCTGCAGCATCTCCATGCTGGTCGCAAACGACAGGCGCAGGTTACCCGGTGCTCCGAAGGCGGAACCCGGCACCAGAGCCACGCCCGCTTCCAGCAGCAGGTATTCTGCCAGTGCGATATCATCAGCAAACTCGGGGCGCGAGTCGATCACCTTCTGGAAGCTCGGGAAGGCATAGAAGGTACCATCTGCAGGCAGACACTCCACTCCCTCTATCTCATTCAGTGCCGCAACCACAAAATCATGGCGCTGCTTGAATGCACGGACCATCTCGGCCACACACTCCTGAGGACCATCCAGTGCAGCCTGAGCCGCGACCTGAGCGATGGAGTTGGGGTTGGAGGTGCTTTGCGACTGAACCTTCTTCATGGCACCGATCAGTTTGGCTGGCCCAGCGGCATAACCGATACGCCAACCGGTCATGGAGTAGGCTTTGGATACACCATTGAGCACGATGGTCTGATCATAGAGCTCCGGGCAGGCATTCAGAATATTGCAGAAGGGCTGGCCGTCGAACAGGGTATGCTCATACATGTCATCAGTGGCGATCAGCACATCAGGATACTGCTTCAGCACTTCACCCAGTGCCTTGAGTTCGTCCAGCGTGTAGGCGATACCGGATGGGTTGGACGGGCTGTTCAGCACCACCAGGCGCGTTTTTGGCGTGATCGCGCTCTGTAGCTGTTCAGGTGTGATCTTGAAGTGTTGATCCTGAGTGGTGGTCAGTATCACGGGCGTGCCGTCTGCAACCAGCACCATATCCGGATAAGAGACCCAGTAGGGTGCAGGGATGATCACTTCATCACCGGCATTGAGCAGCGCCAGCGAGAGGTTGAAGAAGCTCTGCTTGCCGCCACTGGATACCAGAATCTGATTCGGCGCATAGTCAAGGCCATTATCGCGCTTGAACTTGGCAATAATCGACTTCTTCAGTGCAGGTGTTCCATCCACGGCGGTATATTTGGTAATACCGTCATTGATCGCCTTGATTGCAGCATCCTTGATGTGCTGCGGCGTGTCGAAATCGGGTTCACCGGCACCCAGGCCGATAATATTCTTACCTTCAGCCTTGAGCTCGGCTGCACGATTGGTAACGGCCAGAGTAGGGGAAGGTTTGATGCTGTTTACACGGGTGGAAAGCTGCACGTCCAAGCCTGAATCCTCATAAATTATCGGGTGCAATGGATCCGAAAGGATCATGCAGAGCATACAGGATTGATCTGCGACTCTGAATCCCCATAACCCCTTATACAGCAACTTTTTTACGCACTTTGCAGATGGATACGGGTCTGATCAGGTTAGGTTGTCAGTGCTATTTTGCGTATACTGGTTCGCTTGTTTTCGTTGAGTGATTTGAGTGAGAGGAGTTGCGCGTGAAACAGCGCTTCAAAGTACATTCCGGCTTTAAACCGGCGGGTGATCAACCGGCCGCGATAGAGGCGCTGATTGACGGTATCGAGTCGGGGCTGGCCTCCCAGACGCTGCTCGGTGTGACCGGCTCCGGCAAAACCTTTACGGTCGCGAATGTGATTGCGGCTGTTCAGCGCCCCACGCTGGTGATGGTGCACAACAAGACGCTTGCCGCTCAGCTCTATGGCGAGTTCAAGGAGTTTTTTCCGGATAACGCCGTCGAGTATTTTGTTTCCTACTACGACTACTACCAGCCGGAAGCCTATGTACCGTCATCCGACACTTTCATCGAGAAGGACGCATCGGTTAATGATCATATAGAGCAGATGCGTCTTTCGGCGACCAAAGCCTTGCTGGAGCGTGAGGATGCCATCATTGTGGCTACCGTTTCGGCTATCTATGGTTTGGGTGATCCCAAATCCTATCTGTCGATGATGCTGCATCTGGATCGTGGTGATCGTGTGGATCAGCGCACACTGCTGCGCCGACTGGCTGAGCTGCAATACACGCGTAATGATGTCGAGCTGCATCGCGGTACCTATCGGGTGCGAGGCGATGTGATCGATGTGTTCCCGGCAGAATCCGAATATGAAGCGGTGCGTATCGAGCTGTTTGATGAGGAGATCGAGCAGATCAGCTATTTTGATCCGCTGACCGGCGAGCTGCTGCGTCGTGTACCGCGCGCCACCATCTATCCGAAAACCCACTATGTCACGCCACGAGACACCCTGCTGGCAGCTACAGAGCTGATCAAGGTGGAACTGCATGAACGACTTGAGCAGCTGCGAAGTAATAACAAGCTGGTGGAAGCGCAGCGACTTGAGCAGCGTACGCTCTATGATATTGAGATGATCATGGAGCTGGGCTACTGCCCCGGGATAGAGAACTATTCACGCTACCTGTCGGGCCGTGATGATGGTCAGGCACCTCCGACTCTGTTTGATTACCTGCCGGACAACTCGCTGCTGGTAATAGACGAATCGCATGTCACGGTGCCGCAGATCGGCGCCATGTTCCGTGGCGACCGCTCGCGCAAGGAAACCCTGGTCGAGTATGGTTTCAGGCTGCCCTCGGCACTGGATAACCGACCGATGAAGTTTGAGGAGTGGGAAGAAGCAGCACCGCAGATGATTTTCGTGTCGGCCACGCCGAGTAAGTACGAGGCAGCCAACGCGCAACAGATCGTTGAGCAGGTGGTGCGCCCGACCGGATTGATAGATCCCATGGTTGAAGTACGGCCTGCCAGCACTCAGGTGGATGATCTGCTGGGCGAGATACGCCTGGTCACCGAACGCAAGGAGCGCGTCATAGTCACAGTGCTGACCAAGCGTATGGCAGAGGATCTGACCGAATATCTGGCGGACAACGGTGTTCGCGTGCGCTATCTGCACTCGGATATTGATACGGTGGAGCGTGTCGAGATCATCCGCGACCTGCGTATCGGTGAGTTTGATGTGCTGGTGGGGATCAACCTGTTGCGTGAAGGGATCGATATGCCGGAAGTATCGCTGGTAACGATTCTGGATGCGGATAAAGAGGGCTTCCTGCGTTCGGAAACCTCGATGATCCAGACCATCGGCCGTGCTGCGCGTAACCTCAATGGTCGTGCCATCCTTTATGCTGATCGTATTACCGGCTCGATGCAGCGCGCGATTGATGAAACTGAACGGCGTCGCAACAAGCAGATCGCCTTCAATAAAGAACACAACATCACGCCGGTTGGTATCTTCAAATCGGTGGCCGATATTCTGGAAGGCGCACATACACCTGGCCATCGCAAAACCGGTCGGGGCCTGAAGAAGGTGGCAGAGACCGATGCGGAGTACAGAGTGGATGAAGTGGGTATGTCAGGCAAGGAGCTGGCACGCGCGCTCAGTGATCTGGAGGATAAGATGTATCTGGCGGCGAAGAATCTGGAGTTTGAGAAAGCCGCGCGCTACAGGGATGAGTTGCAGAGGTTGAAGCACAGTGGGCTGGTGGATTAATCCATCAGCTCATTGGAAGCGTATCTTTAAACGAACCTGATCATGAGTTCTGGATATTAATTGGCCCATTTCAATATCAATAATGAAATCACACTTCCGTAGAGGCCCGGATCATCGAATCGGTGAAATCGTAGACTTTGTCAGTCTGCGAAAGCAGTTTGATTTTCGTTCAATCGAGGTTGGGCGTTGGGTCTCACGTGCCGAGAATGAACAGGCGGCAGAATATTTCTACGATGCACTGTGTGATCTGATGACGATTCTGGGTGGCACTGAAAGCCTGATTTCACTGCGTGGAACACTGGCTATACAGTATGCCATTGGTGGTCGCCCCGGCGTCGCTGCACATTACAATCCGGCATTGCGTGCGTTTTCACTGGCGAAGAATGCTGGTCCCGGCAGTATTGCACATGAGTGGTTTCATGCGCTGGATCACTATCTGGTCGATAAGGTATTCATGGATGCTCCCACTCGACTGTTTGCCTCAGCAGCCTGGCTGAAGGATGCAACACCGGTTGCCCACCCGCTGAATGATGCTTTGTTCGAGTGCTTTCGGCAGATCATGCTGGATGAGCAGGGAACCGAGCCCAGTGAGCTGTGCAGTGCTTCGCTGAATATTGATCGTACTCTCAATATTCTCTACTACAGCTTGCCGGAGGAACTCTGTGCCAGGGCATTTGAAGCTTTTGTACAGGATCACACTATCTGCAACCACTTTCTGGTCAAAGGTACCAAAGAGTCGAAAGAGGCTGCGCTCGGCCTTTACCCCCGGGGGGCCCAGCGCCAACGCATCAATGAGGCATTCAGTACCTATTTCCAGCTGCTTGGTCGTGCCTTGAAACGCAAGGAGGGAGGCGATGCCTAACCAGCCTGAAAAAATTCAATGCGAACTTTGCGAGCGCGAAGCTCATCTGACGTTTCATCACCTGATTCCACGCAAGGTGCATCGAAGGGCGCATTTCAAGAAGCACTATACCTTTGAGCAGTTGCAAAGAGGCTTGTGGCTTTGCTATCCCTGTCACCGAGCGATCCATAAATTTCATGACGAGATGACACTGGCCCGTTTGCTTAATACTCGTGAACGCCTGTTGGCGGATGACTCGGTCGCGCGCCATGTTGATTGGGTGAGGGGGCAGAGAGTCATCAGGGGGTAGCTACCATTCTAAGTTGAAATCTGGTTTGTATATGGTTTTTCTGATGATCTGGTTTCTTTTATCTGTAGTAAAAGTGTGTCTATTATCGTTATTTCAGTGGTAACCCTTTATATTCAATGCTACTCAGAATTTGGCGGGAATATTGGAAATGGTTGAAGATGCAAGCTGGCGTGATAAATATAAAAAGCTGGCACGTGAGTTTGAGGGGCTAGAAAAGCAACAGAGGGTAGCCACTGATCAATCCCGGCAGTTGTTTCAGGCTTTGGCACTGGGCTTACAGGGAGGCAGTGCCGAGCTGGATCGGTCATTGGAACGGCTGAACCTGCATTTTGGTGAGGGTTCGCAAATAGAGCTGAAGCCAGTCATCAAAGAGATCATGCGCCACTCCAGAGATGCAGATTCCAAAAAAGTCAGAATCTCCGAAGAGTTGAAGAGTACTCTGACGGACTGGAGCCGGCAGCTTGAGAAACTCGACAGGGAGCAGGCGAAAGCAGAGGATCTGGCGGATCTGGTGACCCACCTGCCCGAATCCACCGAGGCGCTTTACACCTTGTCACCTGTGGTAAGGCGGCTGGTCAATTTACAGGATCAGTTACTGGCAGGGGTTTATCGTGGTGAGGAGATCGATCACCAGGCTACCAGCAGGCCCGAATCAACTTTATCAGTAAAAGTGACACGTGAGGTGGTTCAATGGCTGACGCAACTGACTTCGGCCTTACAAAAAATTGGAGCCGATGATCAACTCGTAAGGCCGATAGTCAACCAGCTTTCGGGCCTGAGTGATCCACAACAAATTGCAGGTGTCATCGCTGATCTGGTGCGTCTGGTACAGCAGCTTGAACCAGATATGACACAGGAGTTTGAAAATTATCTGCTGACTCTTAATGAGCAGCTTGAGATGGTTGAGCAGTATCTTGATGAGAGTCGCAACGCCGAGCACAAGGCGTTACTGGAACATCAGGAGCTGGATAAGGCGTTGCGCCATGATGTCAGTCAGATCCACAGCAGCGTTAAATCATCCAAGGACCTGGAAGCGCTGAAGGTCTCGGTTACCAGCCAGTTGGCGAAAATTGTGCGCACGATGAACGATTATAGCAAAGGCGAAACTGATCGTGAGAAGCAGCTTCAGGAACGATATGACAATCTGCTGCAAAAAGTACGTGCAATGGAGGTTGAGTCGGAGCATATCAAAGGGAGAATTGAAGAGGAGCAGCGTCAGGCCCGTACCGATGTGCTGACCGGCTTGCCAAATCGATTGGCATTTAATGATCAGATGAAGTCAGAGCTTGCACGCAAACGGCGTTATGGAACTTCGTTGAGTTTCTGTGTGGGTGATATAGATCACTTCAAGCAAGTTAACGATCAGTATGGCCATCCTGCCGGTGACAAGCTGTTGGCATTGCTATCCAGAACCTTGCGTCGGGAGCTGCGTGAAATTGATTTTGTTGCGCGTATAGGTGGGGAAGAGTTTGCTTTTATCTTCACCAATACCGATTTGGAGCAGGCGAAGCTGGTTGTCGAGAAACTGCGTGAAGCGGTACAGGCAAGTCCTTATCACTTTCAAGGTACGCCGCTTACCATCACCATGTCCTGTGGATTGGTAGAGGCTGGAGAGAGTGACGACTCAGATACCCTCTACGCACGTGCCGACAGACTGTTGTATCAGGCCAAGTCAGAGGGCAGGAATCGGGTTGTTGCTGGTTGAGGGGGAGCGTTTATTCTGAGGCAGGGGCAAATAAAAAACAGCCGCTCAGTTGAACTGAAAGCGGCTGTTTTCTGGAAATTGGTAGGACTAAGCGGACTCGAACCGCTGACCCCCACCATGTCAAGGTGGTGCTCTAACCAACTGAGCTATAGTCCTGAAACGTGGTGCGTATTATATAGGGTTAATGCTGTCTTGCAACACTTTTGCGGGAAAAACAGTAAAAAAATCAACTGAACAAATAGTATACAAGTTATTGATTTTTGCTGATTAACTGCTGATCAGCAGAGTGCCTGCAGGTGATCGCTCCCGCTTCTGTGCTAAGGTGGATAGAGCAGCGTGGCCCAGATGTTACAACAAGGAGGCGAGCCTTATGTTTACAGACTTTGAAGAGCGCGACTACACCGTGAATGGTGTCAGGATACACTGCAGGGTAGGGGGAAGTGGCCCTGGTTTGTTGCTGTTGCATGGGCATCCACAGACGCATGTGATCTGGCACAAGGTTGTGGGTGCACTCGCCAGCCATTTTACTGTGGTGGCGCCGGACCTTCGTGGTTATGGTGATAGCGAAAAACCGCTGGCATCCGAGGGGCATCTGGCGCACTCTAAACGTGAAATGGCGTTGGATCAGGTGGAGTTGATGCGTGAGCTTGGCTTCAGTTATTTCTCTGTCCTGGCACATGACCGCGGAGCGCGTGTGGCTCATCGCATGGCACTGGATCATCCGGGTCTGGTCAAGCGTATGATCCTATTGGATATCGCGCCAACTCTGGCCATGTACGAGCAGACGAATCTGGCTTTTGCTTCGGCTTATTGGCATTGGTTTTTCCTGATTCGGCCAGCCCCGTTGCCAGAAAAGTTGATAGAGGCAGATCCGGAGCTTTTCCTCAGAAGCTGCATGGGTAGTCGCAGTGCGGGTATGACCCCCTTTACTGATGGCGCATTTGCCGAGTATCTGCGCTGCCTGAGGTTGCCCGGAACAGCAACGGGCATCTGCGAAGATTATCGTGCCAGTGCCAGCATTGATCTGGAATATGATCGACTGGATCGCGAAGCGGGAAATAAGATCAAGGTTCCTCTGCTGGTCATGTGGGGCGATCAGGGGATAATCGGACGCTGCTTTGATCCATTGAAAGAGTGGCGGTCTGTTGCGACGGATGTCAAAGGTCATGCATTGCCTTCAGGTCACTATATTGCTGAAGAGATACCTGAGCTGTTGTTGGAGGAGTCATTACCGTTTTTGCTTGAGGTCTGACATGTCAGATGGGCGGCAGGATATAGAACAGATCCTTTGCTGTCGCCTCCACCTGTAATATACTCTAGGCATTATTCCGCTTTTACGATCTGCGCTCAAACGCCTGAACCTATATATTTACGCATTCCGCAAAAAAGGGGTGTGATCTGTAATGTGTGCCTGTCAGTAAGAGTGCATTATTTTCAACTGTCCAGATTCGTTAATCATTAACTGCTTTTTGAATGTGAGGGCAAAATACTATCATGTCAGATCCGATCATGGATTATCTGAGTTCATTTTCTGTGGATCAGCTGTGTGAAATAGCGACAAGGATTGAGGCTGTTGCGGCCAGGCGTCGGACAGAGATGGAAGAAGAGCAAAAGCGCAAAGTATTGGCTGATCAGCAGCCTGCACAGAGTACGTTCAGAGTACCCAAAATACCTTCCGCTGGTAAAGTTGAAGATCTCGCCAGCTCTCTGGATCTCGACATCAGCCAATTGATGAAAGAGGTCAAGGCCTGGTCGCGCTGATATGGCGATATCACCTGGATCTTGGATTCGCTCTATAAAAGCTGCTCTATTGCCGCTTTGATGTCAGCCGAGTCTGGTTTTGTTGTGCTCGGAAAAACGGCTATTACTCTGCCCTCGCGGTCTATCAGGTATTTATAAAAGTTCCAGCGTGGCGCCTGTGATTGCCTGGCCAGCTCATGGAAAACAGGATGTGCATCCGCTCCACGAACACTGATCGGTGCAAACATGTCGAAGGTCACACCAAAATTGATAAAACAGACCTGAGCAGCTGCTTCCTCATCACTGGCTTCCTGGCGAAAGCTGTTGGAGGCAAAGCCAGCAATTTTGAGCCCTTTTGAGCGGTATTCCTGATGCAGAGCCTCCAACCCTTCAAACTGTCCGGTAAAGCCGCAACGGCTGGCAGTGTTGACCAGCAATAGTGGATGCCCGGCATAGGCGTCGCGCAGGTTGACTACTTCAGTGGAGTGCAATTTTCGCATCTCATGGTCGTAGAGTGCAGAGGGGTTTGGTGTCGTGTCTGCCAGCACCGGTGTACAGGTCATCAACAGCATCATGGACAGCTTCTTCAAAGATGGCATAACTGGCTCCGGTTCCAAGTGGTTCAGAATATCATTTCCTTCTGATGATACGTTTGTCTATGAGTATCAGATTGGCACACAGAGCGGAAGTTTCAACCGGATCACAGTACCTCTGCCTGGAATATGGTATCAGCCGGAGCGGGTTTGCCAAGCAGGTAGCCCTGAAACAGGTCGCAACCCTGCTGCCGCAGAAATGTGAATTGCTCTTGAGTCTCGACACCTTCGGCAATGACCTCCAGTCCCAGGCTGTGCCCCAGCGAGATAATGGCAGTCGCCAGAGTGGCGTCATGATCGCCGGTGGTAATGTTATTGACGAAGGATTGATCAATCTTCAATTGATCAATCGGAAGCTGTCGCAGGTAGGCCAGTGAGGAGTAGCCTGTACCGAAATCATCAAGTGAGATCAGAATGCCGGAGGCTTTCAGCTGCTGCATCTTACTGATCACCTCTTCGGTGTTGGCTACAAGGCTGCTCTCGGTCAGTTCTATCTGCAGGTGCCGGGGAGATGCGCCGGTCTGGGTCAGTACTTCGTGTACTTGCATGACAAAGTCTGGCTGGTTGAACTGACGCGCACTGACGTTGACGGACATGATCAGATTGCACCCCTGCTCGGTCTGGTGCCACTGCGCCAGTTGCTGGCAGGCTGTCTTCAATACCCACTCTCCGATTGCCAGAATCTGTCCGGTCTCTTCGGCCAGGGGAATGAAGAGTCCAGGTGAAACCATACCTCTTTCAGGATGTTTCCAGCGGATCAGGGCTTCAGTCCCGATCACCTTGCTCTGCGCATCTGTCTGAGGCTGGTAATAGAGCTGCAATTGATGCTTATTGATCGCTTCGCGCAGTGCATTGATCAGCGCTATACGTTCAAGTATCTCATGTTGCAGGTCCGGGTCAAAAAAGCAGATCTGGTTTCGGCCTGCTGCCTTGGCCTGATACATCGCCTGATCTACCTGTTTCAGCAACTCATCGCCGGTAGCATGGTGATTTTCGAACAGGGTGACGCCAATACTGGCTGTACTGTAGTAAAGCTGGTCCTTCAGTTGATAAGGCTCATTCAAGGCTGTCGCTATTTTCTCGGCAATCTGCTCCGCACGCGCTGCTGCCTGAGCCGAATCGGTACCAATACCCTCAACCAGTGCAATAAACTCATCTCCCCCCAGTCGAGCAAGTGTATCGTTTTCTCTGACTACCCGCTTGAGGCGGCTGGCCGTTTGTTGCAGTAACTGATCACCTGTTTTGAGTCCAAGGGAATCATTCAGATATTTGAAGTTGTCGAGATCAACCAAAATCAGTGCGCTGATATACTGACCTCGTTGAGAGTTGGCCAGGGCATGATCCAGACGATCACCCAGCAGGCGGCGGTTGGGTAGTTGTGTCAGAGGATCGTAGAATGCCAGGCGGTTGATCTTATCTTCCCGCTCTTTGCGTTCCGTCATATCAGTCAGTGTGGCAAGGTAGTGGCTGATGCGGCCTTGATGATCATGAATCGCCGCGATTGATAGCCATTCAGGGTACACTTCACCGCTCTTGCGTCGGTTCCAGACCTCTCCCTGCCAGCCACCTTCACTGTTAAGCTGAGTATACATCTGATCATAAAAAGCCCTGTCATGCCGTCCTGAGCTTAGTATTGATGGCTTTTTACCGATCACCTCGTGCGCTTCATATCCTGTGATTCTTGTGAAAGCCTGATTGACACGGATTATGGTCTGATCTGCATCTGTGACCAGTATGCCTTCGAGTGAATTGAAGGCAGTGGCGGCAATGCGCAGCTCCACTTCTGTTTCCTTGCGTTCGGTGATATCACGCGCCAGCATGATGAACCGTGCATTGCCATTACTCATTTTCTTGCGTGCGACAGAGAGCTCAAACCAATGGGTATTTCCATTAATCTGCAAGGGGTAACTCTTGCCGCTGGAGAAGTTGTTGTCATGAGCTTCCTGAATCGCCTCCATACAGGCTGTGGAAGCTTCGACAGGTAAGAGTTCTGCAAATTGCCTGTTCATGAACGCCTCCGGCGGGAGGTTCAGCAGCTCAGTCCTGGGTGAGTGGTAGGCCAGTATCCGGCCACTCAGGTCTACCTCGAACAGCAGGTCTGGAATGGCATCCAATGTGGCCTTCAGTTGTGACTGTGCTTCCAGAATGTCGGCAGTACGCTTGTGTACTATCCCCTCCAGACTGTGGCGGTGGCGGTAAATTCTGAGCAACAGGTGTGTTTGTAATATGATCAGCAGGGGGAAAAGCAGGCCCAGCAGCAAATTACGAGTGAGGTGCCATTTATTACCCCATCCCCCAACCGGTTCAGCATGAAGCTCCCAGTAGCCATTCGGTACCTGAATGGTGGCTGTAACAGGTTCTGTTAAGACCTGTTTATCAGATTGATCAATTATGTCTTGTGTATTGCCATGTGGGGCAGGTCGCAATAGCTTGTACTCGTAACCACTGAGCAGCAGTTGCGACAATCCAGCTTCGCTCAGTAAATCCGGCAGTCGCAGTGCGACATTCGTGAACCCCCAGAAGAGAGGTTCTTCATCATGTTTCTCGAGGTAAACCGGCAGGCGGGCAATCAGACCAACACCTCCCTGAACAAGCTCCAGGGGGCCAGCCAGTGTCATGGTTCCACTGATGCGAGCCAGGGAGGCTTCCGTACCCTGCTCATCATCTTCCAACTGATTAAATCCCAAGGTGGACTCATTGCCCTGTAGTGGGTAGACATGGGTTATGACGCCATCCGGCGACAATGCCAGATGTGATAAGGCAGGGTAATACTCAAGCAGTGATACAGCAGTGCTGTCAAAGTCGATCACCTCTCCGTGGTGGTGCTCTAACATGGCCGCCAGCGCATAGTTTGCAGACAGGCTTTGATTGAGCGTGGTGTGGATCAGGGCAGCGTGACTATGTACCAGAGCGTTTGCGTTGGCTCGTTCAACACGGGCTCTTTCAGTTTCAAGCTCGTGCACTACGAAGGCAGATAAAAAACCGGCTAAAAGAAATGCGGCAGCGGTGAGCAGACCTGGCGAGCGCAGGGCCAGCAGCTTAAGGCTATGCATCTGATCTATCCATTCTGTCGGTGTTGCTTCTCTGTTGAAAAGGGGGTTGGTTTGTGTCGAAGATGAGCGCCATTGACTACATATCACTGGGATAGAGACCATTCGGTAAATTAGATCTTATCAATATGTAAGGTTGAAATCAGTAACTGATTGAACGTTATGCGTACAGATACATGAAAATGAGGCATAATAGTTGGTAATTGTGGCAATACCTTGATAAAGCATGAGTTGCATAAGGAATATCATGCTGACCACCTCTATAGACAGGCACGGATGAGATGGCTTTTTGGGTGACAAGAATCGTCAGATTGATGTTGATCAGTAGTCTGCTGTGCTTCATGCCATATGCGGTTGCTGAGCCAGAATTAACCTCTGTTCGGCTGCAGCTCAAATGGCTGCATCAATTTCAGTTTGCCGGCTTTTATGCTGCCAGGCATCAGGGATATTACCGTGAGGCCGGGCTGGATGTAGTCATCCTTGAAAATGAACCTGAGCGAGATCCCACTCAGGTTGTGCTCTCGGGAGATGCTGAGTTCGGTGTGGCAACGTCCGGCCTTGCAATCCATCGGGCAGAAGGTAAGCCGGTCGTGGTGCTGGGCGTTATTTTTCAGCACTCGCCTTATGTCGTGTTGGCCAGAACCGGCCAGGACCTCAGAAGTGTGCATGATCTGGCTGGAAAGCGCCTGTTGCTGGAGGGTGGGGCAGAGGAGCTGATCTCTTACCTGCGTATGGAGCAGGTACCGCTCGAAAGCATCGAGATAGTGCCTCATGAGGGTAATGTTACGGCATTACTCGAGGGGCGTGTCGATGCCATGACGGCTTACACCACCACGGAACCCTTTCATCTTCAGCGCGCTGGTTTTCCCTATCAGTTATTGAATCCACGCTCCTCGGGGATAGATTACTATGGTGATACCCTGTTCACGACAGAGTCACTACTGAAGCAGAATGAGCAACTGGTAAGAGCCTTTCGTGATGCCACGTTCAAAGGTTGGCGCTATGCTTTGGATAATACAGAAGAGATCATTGATCTGATCATAAAGGAGTATGATCCACAGGCCAGCCGTGATGCCTTGCGCTACGAAGCACGCGAGATACATAGGCTGATGGTCGGCTCACTGGTGCCTCCGGGGCATATGTATGAGGGTAGATGGCGGCATATTGTCAGCAGTTTTGCAGAAGCGGGGCTGATGTCACCGGAATTTTCGCTTGATGGTTTTCTGTACCTGCCTGAGGCTGATGTGCAGACACCTGCAAATCTGACGACGATCTACACCATCCTGTCAGCTTCTATCATTGTCTCGGTGCTGGCGAGCATCATCATGCTCTATTTTCATCGACTCAATTATCGCATGAGGCTGGAGATCAAGGAGCGGACTCTGTTGGAACAGCGACTCAGAGAGCTGGCGCGTACAGATTGGCTGACCGGTGTCATGAATCGACGCCATTTCATGGAGGTGGCTGATCAGGAGGTATCGCGCTCAAGGCGTTATGCGAAGCCTCTGTCGGTGCTGATGATGGATCTGGATCACTTCAAGAATATCAATGATCGTTATGGTCATGCGGCGGGTGATGAGGTGCTGGTTGCTTTTGTGCGCGAATGCCAGCGGTTGCTCAGGGAAGAGGACTCGTTGGCGCGCATGGGCGGGGAGGAGTTTGCGATACTCTTGCCCGAAACCGGTCTGGAGCGGGCGCTCATAGTGGCTGAAAAGCTGCGCAAGGCAATAGAGTTCAATCCGGTTGAGCGCACAGGCGAGCCGTCTATTTCACTGACGATAAGTATAGGCTGTTGCGAGCTCAGCGAAGAGAACCACGATATAGAGATGATGCTGTCAAAAGCAGATCAGGCGCTGTATCGTGCCAAAAAAATGGGCCGTAACCAAGTAGCCTCCTGACTGTTACCTGGTTAAGGCACCCATTATTATCTCAGTTCGCTGTGTCGGCCAGTGCTGCTTTTTGTTCAGCAGCTCTTGCTTCATGTCGGCGCTTGATCTCATAAATCGCCGCCAGCAGGACAGTGATCACGATCAGTATGAGACCCAGCGCATTGACGGCGGGAGTCAGACCGGTTCTGACCTTGGAGGCGATATAGACGGTCAGCGTCGTATCATAGCCTTTTACGAACAGGGTCGTGTTGTAGTTCTCAAAGGACTGGAGGAACGCGATTACACCTGCTGACAGTATCGCAGGCATAAGGTAAGGCAGAGTGATGCGTCTGAACACCTGCAGATGGGTGGCACCGAGGCTGAAGGCAGCATTCTCCAGGGTTCTGTCAAAGCGCTGCATGCGCGCGAGTATCATCAGCATCACATAGGCAGCAATGAAGGTTGTCTGAGCGATGATGGTCAGGAAGATCCCGCCGCTGACACCCATGCTGCGCCAGAAAATCAGGGTCGAGATGCCGATGATCACGCCGGGTGTCAGGAGTGGGGAGAGCATCAGACCATAGATGAAGTTTTTACCGCCACCACGATAGGTCGAGAGAAACAGGGCGCAGGCGACACCGATAGGCACAGCAATCGCCAGCACACCAGCCGCAATGATGGCACTGTTGCTAAGTGCCTGCCACATGCCGGAGTCGTTCCACAGCTCTTCAAACCATTTCAGTGTGGTACCACGCCAGGGAGAGATCGTCGGAAAGCGGCTGTCATTGAAAGTCGCAGCCGACATGATGATCAGTGGCGTGAACAGATAAAGAAAGAACAGTGTAATGTAGAAACGAATGCCCCACTTGAGGATGTTTTGTGAACTCATCGTGCGATATCCCCCAGGCCAACCTTGAACAGACGCATCACCAGGACGATAAAGCCGATACACAGTAGCAGCAGGATAAAGGCATACGCCGCCCCCTGATTCCAGTCGCCTCCCTCAAAGAACCAGTTGTAGATGATCTGAGTGAACCATCGACTACCTGGTGAGCCAAGCAGCGCAGGCACCGCGTAGCTGCCAGCCGATAGCATGAACACCATGATACAGCCGGTGGCGATACCGGGTTTGGCATGTGGAATGATGATTCGGTAGTGGGTTCTGATCCAGCCGGAGCCAAGATTTCTGGCAGCCTTGATCTGATTGCCGTCCAGACTTTCTATCGCGTTATACAATGGAAACACCATGAACAGGATATAAGCATAAACCATGCCGATGATGACGCCGCCATCTCCCGACAGAAAGCGTATCGGTCTGTCTATGAAGCCCATACCCAGCAACAGTGCGTTCAACGGGCCGCGATAAGACAGGATAATAAACCATGAAAAGGTTCTCAGTATCTCATTGATCCAGAATGGAATGATCAGCAGCAGTACGCATAGAGCCGCTTGCCGCGGGGTTGCAACCTTTGCCAGATAATAAGCCAATGGATAGCAGACAATGAGAGTACAGACGGTCACCAGTACACTTGACCAGATGGTTTTGAAGAAAATGGTTTGATGGATCTGGTTGTTGAACAGCGTGACATAGTTGCTGAGTGTATAGTTGTCATTCGGACCACCGATCTGGCTCGGAGGCAGGTTGGGTCTTAGTGAATAGTCGATCATCAATACCTGGGGCAGAACAACCAGCATCACCAGCCAGAGCAGCATCAGCAACAGAATGCCGATGGCGACCATGGGGCCGAAACGGTCTGAGAGTTGCTTAAACATCGCTTTTACCCGACATGATGATGGCGTCCTGGGCATCGAACCCGAAGATCACCTGATTTCCTGTAGCCAGATCACCTATATTCACATCACTGAGCAGCTGTGCTCTGATGGTGCTCTGAGTGTTGATAGGGGTGGCCTCCATCATCAGATAGGCGCCCTCGAAGTTCAGCTCCTGTATCTTTGCGGTGAAGCAGTTTTCTGTCATTTCGGTACGACGATTGAGCAGCTCGGGGCGGATAAACAGCAGGGCACTCTCTCCAACCGACAGGTCATGCACACTGGTTCCTGAGAGCTGCCCCAGAACGCCGCAGTCCAGTGTGGTTCGCTTACCATCCATCGCAATCACTTTGCCTGCGATGCGGTTGTTCTCTCCTACAAAGGATGCAGCAAAAGGCGTTGCGGGGGCTCGATACAGAGTGACGGGGTCGGCGACCTGCTGCAGCTTGCCTGCCGACATCACGCCGACTCTGTCGGACATGGTCAGCGCTTCGCCCTGATCGTGCGTAATGTAGATAAAGGTGATGCCTGTTTTACGTTGTATCTCTTTCAACTCAGTGCGCATATGCTGGCGCAGTTTAAGATCCAGTGCCGACAGTGGTTCATCCAGCAGCAATACTCTTGGCTCAACCGCGAGTGCGCGAGCGATGGCGATACGTTGTTTCTGTCCGCCTGACAGGTCGCTGATACGCTTGTCGCGGCATTCAGGCAGGGCCACGAGATTGAGCAGGCGATCAGAAACCTTTCTGCGTTCGGCTTTTTTGATGCCCCTGACTTCAAGACCAAACTCAATGTTCTCTGCCACGGTCATCAGAGGGAAGAGCGCGAGGTTCTGAAAGATCATTGAGGTTGGCCGCTTGTTGGCGGAGACGCGGCGCATATCTTCGCCGCCTATACGAACCGTGCCTTCGGTAGGGTCAAGAAATCCACTGATCATATTAAGGATGGTGGTTTTGCCACAGCCTGATGGGCCGAGAAAGCTGAAGAATTCGCCTGATTCGATTTTCAGGTCTGTTTTTTGAACGGCAACGAAGTTGTCGAACTGCATCATGACGTTATCAAGATGAACACTGCTATCCATAAAGTCTTACACCGGGTAGGTAGGGCATGACCCCGAGAGCCGGGGCCATGCGAAGAGTTGTAGGTCTGAATCAGGCGGAGAGGTAGCGATCCTGATATTCGTTGCGCAGCGCAACGTACCAGGGTTCCTGAATCGGCCACCACCATAGATTCTTCAGATCCTGCTCAGTGTAGGAGTCCAGGAAGAACTGTTTGGTCTCTTCCGGCAACAGCTCGGCAGCACCTTTTGAGGTAGAGTTATAACCGGTTGCCTTGACAAACATGGCGCCGGCTTCTGGTGTGTAATACCAGTTGATGAACTCATAAACTGAGTCGATGTTATTGGCATTTTTCGGGATCACAAAGCCTTCCATCCAGGCCATGGCACCCTCTTTAGGTGCGGCATAACCCATAGGCTCACCCTCTTTGATCAGGTTGAAGGCGGTACTGTCCCAGGTCTGGCCAATCACGGCACCGTTGGCCAGGAAAGCACCCTGCGCTTCGTTCTCGGTTGACCAGAACTGAGCGATCATATGTTTGTGCTCAGTTGCCACTTTCAGGATCACATCGAAATTGGCTCGCATTGCCTGCTCGTTCTTGTAGGAATCAAGCAGTGGGAAGGGAAGTTGTCCTGCCTGCTCCAGCCACAGGCCGATACCGACCAGTGCAGAGTGACCACGTACAGTCACACCATCACCATGCTCAGGGTTCCACAGATCACCATAGCTGAGGTTGCTGCGATCAACCTTGGCCAGCTCTTTGTTGTAGCAGATCGCTTCCGTACCCCAGTCAGAAGGTGCGAAGTAACGTTTACCATCAACAATACCGCCGACCTCTGAGCCTTCGATGGCACTTTCCAGGGCGCCATCCCAGTTGATGCGGCTGGTATCCAGTGGCTGAACAAGATCAAACTCGACGTAGCCCGGTACGCGGTCAACGGTTGGCATGATAATGTCAAAGCCTGAGCCATCTGTGGCGCGCAGGGAGTTCATCAGCTCGTCGTTGGTGCCATAGGGGGTGAAAGTGGCATTGATGCCGGTTTTTTCTTTGAAGTCAGAGAGCATTTCGTCAGTGATGTAGCCTGCCCAGGCATAGATACGGAGCTCTTTGCTTGAGGCCAGTGCACTGTTGATGAAAAACGGGCTGGCTGCGAGTGTTCCGGCAGCAGCCGCACCTTTCAAGAATTGGCGACGTGAGACTGTCATGGCATGTTCCTGATGTTAGTTAATTTTCTTGGTTGTTCATCAAGGTCGATAGTATGTTACCAAAGTGAATTATTTATTACATTACGAACATAAACGAAAACTGAATGCTCAACAAGGAGTTTATGGTCTGAAACCAATCACTGTGATATCGTCTCGCAGTGAGTAGTCACCGCGATAAAGATCAAGCTCACTCCTTAATAACTCGCCCTGCCTTGGAAGCGGCAAGTCTGCATGTTGCTGCAACAATGCCATGAACTGTGTGGTACCCATGCCATAGCCCTGTTCGCCACCTGCCTGATCCAGATAGCCGTCACTACAAAGATAGCAGATAGTCTGTGAATTGATGGCAAGCAAGCGATTTTCATACTCAATAGTTTTACGATCGAGCAGGGCGCGTTTTCCCCCTTTGATCTGCAGAACTTCCTGACCGTCATGCAAGAAGAGCGACATTTTTGCGCCGGCAAAGATCATGCGATTGTGATTCGGCTCGGCGAGCACCAGGCCGACATCCATGTTGGTTGCCAGTGCTGAGGGCATGTCATGCTCCTTCAGCATGCTGCGCAGGATCTGATCAGCCCGAGTCAGAAGAGTGGCAGGGGAGCCTATGCCATTTTCATTAATCGCCTGGTCCAGTGCAGCACGTGAAAGCATGGTCATCAGCGCACCCGGCACGCCATGCCCGGCACAATCCACCACGCCTATCAGATAACGATCAGAGTCTGTGTGGAAAAGATAGAAATCGCCACCCACGCCATCACGAGGTAACCAGATGACAAAGTGACTATCTGTCAGGGTTTTGTTCAACAGACTGTCCGGTAATATGGCGCGCTGAATCAGGCTGGCATACTCAATGGAATCACTGACCAGCTTATTGATCGCCTGCATCTCGGTGTTGGCGCCTTCCAGTTCAAAGGTACGCAGTCGAACTTTATCCTCCAGCTCTTCAGTGTGACTTTTGACCTTGTTAGCCATGATGCTGAAGGCACGATTGAGATCCCCTATCTCGTCACGGGAGCGGGCGGGCAGCGCCACATCATAGTTGCCTTGGGCCATTTCGGTTGCAGAACTCTGCAGACGTCTGAGCGGCGCCAGCAACAGTCGCTCAACCGCGTAGGCAAGTGCCATCAGCAGAAAAATCAACAGCAGTCCGAATGTGATGAGCAGCTCGTTTACCCAGGGACCGTCAAAGACCTTTGCGGCATTGAGATCAACAGCGGTCAGAATGTACCACTGCAGTTCAGGGATAAAGGCAACAGCCAGCAGTTGTCTGCGGTCGTCCAGGGTGGTCCACAGGGTGGCAACCTGAGTCGCGTCTGCCTTGAGCTGTGCCATGGCGGCCTTAAGCGCCTGGCTCTCATCTTCACCCAGTTGCTGCACAAGGTTGTTGCCCGACGAGACCATACCGGCAGTTGCGCCAAAGGCGATTCGGCTGGTGTCGGGGTGGGCCTGAATAGCCCCCTCCGGATTGATGATCATGGGTGTGACACCAGGCTCATCTGAGTTGATGAATGCTGCAATGAAATCTGTCAGGTCTATTCCGGTGCCGGCAAAACCCAGTTTCTGATCTTCGCCCGGGATGATGACATTCAACCACACGCGGGTCGTACCCAACTGAACATCCGGGTTGACATTGATATTGTAGTGATCTGTAGTCTCAATCAGGTTAAAAAACCAGCTGTCATCCTGGTTGTCGGGATTCAGATGATAACGCGGCTGATCACTGAAGGGCTGATCGGGATCGTTGAAGTAATATTGAAAGGAGAGGTTGCTGATGATGAAATAGGAACCGCTGCTGAAAGAGTTGGCGTAGCCTGATGCCTCCTCAAACGCCATCGCCTTGAGTGTCTCATCCTCTTCATTCAGCAACCAGTTGCGGATCAGTATAGACTCGGCCAGTCGTTGTGACAGCGCCAGATCGCGGGAGATAGGTGCAATAATGGTTTGCGTATTGAGTTGCGTGAAGTTGCGGGCATAGGCCTCACCGAAGTGCTCCTGAACCGAGGTCAGTACCTGCCAGCCAATCAATCCGGCAGGGATCAGTGCAATCAATGAAGAGAGAAGCAGTGCTGTCAGTGCTTTGGTTCTTAGCCCACTTTTCCAGTTTGCCATCTTGGTTCTGATCCTTTGTCATCAGGCGGAGGATTTAGGGAGCAGGGTGGTCTTCATGCTCCAGATTCAGTTCTACGCGATTACGGCCATTCTGTTTGGCAATGAGGAGCGCGGAGTCGGCTCGATTGATCGCTTCGTCCAGTGTTTCGTCGGGTTGATAGGTTGCGACGCCCAAACTGGCTGTCAGTTTGGTGTGAGGCTGGTCGGGTGAGCGAAATACCTCATCAAGCGTGGATGTTCTCAGCGTTTGAAGCAGGCGTTCAGCAGTGGTTTGAGCGGTCTTCAGATCGGTTTCGGGTAGCAGGATCAGAAACTCCTCGCCGCCCCATCTGGCGCACAGATCATATTCACGAACGGTGTGCTGCATCACCTCAGCAAGCTTGGACAGGACGGCATCGCCCGTTTCATGGCCATAGGTGTCATTGAAATGCTTGAAGTGATCAACATCAAGCATGATCAATGAAAAGCGTGCGCAGCCACGGTCCTGCCTGGCGAGTTCGGACTTCATCCGCTCCAGTATCATGCGCCTGTTGGGAAGTCCCGTCAGTGGATCATGCAGCGCTGCCTGTCGCAGTGACTGGTTCAGCTCCATCATCTCTTGCTGATAGCGATCAGAGATCCGGGTTATTTTTTCCAGACGTCGCAGCTGTTTATCATAGCGTTGTGACAGGCTCAGACTCTGGTTGTGCACAAGGTTGCCGTAGCCGTCGGATATGCGCAACATCCTGTCCATCCGCGCTCTATGCTCTTTATCCTGTTCCAGCAGGTATTTAAGGGCAGGCAGAAGGGGGTTGTTCTGATTAGCCGGGTCGTCCAGCTGGTCAGTGATCCATTGAGGGGTTTCTGAATCCCTGTCCGTCATCTTCTCATTTCTCATCGGGTATGATCATGAAGGAAAAGGTGCAGTCCTCTTTGAACTCCTCAGCCAGCTCAATAACTCGCTCATTTCTGGGATCATAATACCAGTTGACTGAAACAGCGCGTCCCTTGAGGTGGGCCGCTTCAAGCAGATCAAAGATATCCATCATCGCTTTGACGCTGCTGGTGTTCATATATATCAGTTTCAGCTCGAGGTTAAGTGGTTTATCCAACTGATCCAGAAAATCACTGACCCATTCAATCACGTCATTGAAAAATTCGAAGGAGTTTTCAGGGTAGGAGTCACCCGCCATGGAAAGTGTGCCTGTCTCCACATCACAGCTGATGGTTGGTGTGGACGATGTGCCTTCAATATATAGTGCGTTCATATCAAGTAAAAAAGATCCATATCAGACGATTGCGAGCAGGCTGAAGAGTGTTTTTCCATTCTCGGTATCCACGAGGTTGGCGTTCAGCGGCTTTGATGATTTACGAGCGATATCGAGAAGCCCAAGACCCGCGCCAGTGGTTGCGCTCTGATCACGAGGCTTGCGCAGTTGTTGCTTGTAGGCTGCCTTCAGCTCGGCCTTGTCCATGCTGGCAAGCGCTTCTACTCGCTGGCTCAGTAACTGCGCATCCTCTTTTTCGACGATATTGCCTGCGAGGATCGCATAGTGTGTGCTGTCATGTCGTGCAACCACGATGGTGGCTGCGCCTTCGATTTCGGTGTAACCCTTGCTGGTGGCGTAGTGCCTGATGTTCTGTGTCATCTCGATATAGGTGCCGAATACATCCATCGCCGCGCTGGGCTCGGCATCGTTGGCCTGAAGGTAATTTTTCAGTGCATTACCTATCTCTTCAATCAAGCTGCGGGTGATGGGGCCATTGAAGCATAACAGTATCTGCTCCTTGTTGAATTGCTCTCGGATAGACAGTAAATCTAGATCCTGCATCAGGGACCTCCGGCATCTGTGATATACATTGAGTTAAATGTACAAGTTAAACCATGGTTTGAACAGGATCTGGCACAAAGCTCTCTGAGAAATATCAGAAAAGTGTTTGAAAAAAAAGGTGCAATCCTATGATGGCACCTTTTTAAGATTAAAGCATTGACGGGCGTCAGTCTGTGACTTTCCAGCGAGTTGCGTTTTGCTCCAGTTCGGCGGCTACCTGCTTCAAGCGCTCGCTCGAGTGGGCGTTTTCGCTTGCCTGTTCCTGAGATGCGCGGGAGCTTTCGAAGCTGGCTTCAAGCACCTCGGCCAGTTCATGCGTCATATTATTCTGCTCATCGGAAATGGTCAGAATATCCTGATTTGCACTGACTATCGCCTGCAGTGAATCGCCAATCGTGTGAAGTGCAGTCTGTGCTGTTTCGGCAGTGGTCTGAAGCTGCTCGGAGCGCTGCTGCTCGGTTGTCATCATGCTCTGCGCCTGCTCGGTATTGCTCAGCAGCTTATTGATGATCGACTGAATCTCCTCAGTCGCATCATGAGAGCGCTGCGCAAGGCCTCGTACCTCGTCAGCCACTACAGCGAATCCGCGGCCATGATCACCGGCACGTGCGGCCTCAATCGCAGCATTCAGTGCCAATAGGTTAGTCTGCTCTGCTATCTGAGAAATTACCTCAAGCACATGGCGAATCTGCTCAAAGTCCTTAGCCAGGTTGGTGATGGTGACTGCTGCATCACTGACACCCTTGGCCATTTTGTGAACCTCTCTGATCACCTCTTCGATGGTTTGTGTGCTGCCATCGATATTTTCACTGGCTGCACGAGTCAGATCACTGGTGGTATGAGCCTGTTCACTAACGGTCCGTGCGGAGTCAACCATGCCCTTGACCAGACCTTCGGCTGTCTGGTTGCGTTGGTTTTGCTGATTAAGCAGTGCTAGAGTCTGTTCCGAACCCTGACTCAAATCGGAGGAAGCTCCGCTGACGGTTTCTGCTGCCTGACGAGTCAGTTTAACAGATTCGGCGATATCATCCAGCAGGCGATTGAGGGCAGCGGAGATCTGGCCGAACTCATCCTTACCCTTGAGTGGGCTCTTCTGTGTCAGATCTCTGGCCGCCTGAATGTCTGTGATACTGCCACGTAGAATTGAAATGGGTTTGCTCAGTGAGCGAGCAACATAAAGAGCGGCAAAAAATGCCAGTACCAATACCGCAAGCGTGATCCCGATACCATAGCTGATCACCTCTTTGCGCAGCATGCCCACTGCAGACAGCGCTTCATTGGCATCAGTTTCGGTCAGCAGCAGCCATTCTGTACCGGCAAAGCGCAGCGGCCGGAATGATCCGATCACCTCACTACCCAGTGGATTGATGTAAGCAGCAATGCCCTGCTCACCGGCTCGTGCACGCTGAATGCCTTCACTATCAAGGCGCACCAGTCCGCTGGGACTGCCGCGCAGTGTGATACGGTTGCGTGTGATCTCATCCAGGGTGCCAAGCTCAGCAAAAAACTGTGCGGGCTCCTCATCAAACTCACGTTTGCTGGAGAGCAGGAAACCATCACGGTTGAGCAGGTAGGTATCACCCGTTTTGCCGAGTCCCTGTGCCGTACGGTCGCCATTATTGGAGAGAGTGCTTTCTATCTGTTCTGTACTGATCCTGACGGCAAATACACCGGAGAGCTCAGGTGATGTGGATTCTGCTGTCTGATCAAACACCGGCATGGCAAAAAAAGCGCTCGGCTCGCCGAGGGCAGGAATATATTCATCGAAGTTGGCAAAGGCGGGGGCATCGGCGGCGGTCAGGTTGAGGGCTTGTCTGAATGCCTGAGCAAGGCCAGAGTTATTGAGGATTTCGTGCTCTACATTGAGTGAAAAATCCGGTAATTTTCGCAGAGAGTAAACGATATCTCCACCGGGATTGATGTAGTAGATATCTGCATAGTTGTAATAGGCAGCCAGTTCACGCAACTCCTGGTTGAATTCACGGTGCCCAAGACTGTATCGGGAGCGGTCATCTGCTTCATCCACCATATCTTTCTCGGTCCAGTCACCGGCTGAGTCAACCCAGTAGTAGTACTGCAGAATCAGGTCAGGCTTACTCAGGTTGCGCACATAGGTGCCACTGTCAAAAGACAGGTTGGGTGCACTGCGCCTGAGAGCGCTGACGAATCCCTGCTCAAGGTACTCAATCATCTCTGCTTCTTCAGCCAGGGTATCTTCCCTGGACCTTACAACAGCATTTAAGCGATAGCCACGATAGGCGGAGCCCAGAGCGGCTATGCCCCGTCGTGCCTGTACGTTGCTGGCGTAGCCGGCGACTTGCTGCTGTAACATGCTCAGATAGTTTTCCAGACGTTGGGCCTGGGTGTTGCTGATCAGCTCCAGTCTGAGATCTGCCTGTTCAGAGAGGAGGTTTTCTCCGGCGCGAAGACTGGCGGAGCTGATAAAGACGCTGGCGGCGATTGCTGCCATGAGAGATAAAGACAGGATAATCAGAAGTAATTTTTTCTGTATGCTCATGAGCCCTACCTAATGCACAGGATGGTGTGGCTTGCAACGTTGCAAGTTAACGGAACGGCTGGTCACTGTTCACATTAAACAAGCAAGAAATCTGCCATCCATCGAATAGGTTTATTATTATTGTAGTTCAATGTTGACTGATCTGTAGTCGAACATTGAATGCCATCTTAAATCAAAGGGCTGCCATGCACTATCCTTGTGCATGTTTTTTTATCTGAATGATCTGTGTATCTTTACAGTGCGTTACAAAGTGAGGAAAGGTACTTTTTGTGCGTATGACTTTTCCACTTTACAGGTGCTGGATAATAATCAATGATTACTGATAAATATTCGATGGAGACAAAATAATAATGGAAAGAGTTTTCGTCGGACGCCAGCCTATTTTTGATCAGCAGTTGGGTCTGCAGGCATATGAGCTGCTGTTCAGAAGCAGTCAGCAAAATGCCGCGGTGATCGGTAGCCATGATTTTGATCAGGATATGGCAACCACCAATGTGATGCTGAATACCTTTATCGATATTGGTCTTGAACAACTTGTAGAGACCTATCCTGCCTATATCAATCTGTCCCGCAGCTTTCTGATTGGTTCATTGCCCCTGCCATTTGCGCCGGAACAGGTTGTGCTGGAAATTCTTGAGGATATCAAGTCAGAGCCCGAGGTGATTACAGCCATCAGAGACCTCAAGGATAGGGGTTATACCATCGCTCTGGATGACTTCATTAATGTGACTGACATGCACGAGTTGGTAAAGATGGTTGATATCATCAAGGTCGATGTACAGCCTTTGTCGACTGAAGAGTTGTCGGTTCTCGTCAGTAGTCTGCGCCAAATTAACCCGAATATTCGTTTGCTGGCTGAAAAAGTTGAAGATAACGATGTCTTCGAGCATTGTAAATCGCTGGGCTTCGATCTTTTTCAGGGCTACTTTTTCTGCCGTCCCCAGGTTGTTGAAGGTGCGCGCCTGTCGGGCAATCGCCTCGAAATGCTGAATCTGATGGCAGAGTTGCAGGATACCGATACAGATTTTGCCAGGCTCGAATACCTGATTGCCAGGGATGTGGCCCTTTCCTACAGACTTCTGCGTTATATCAACTCTGCTGCCTTTAGCATGCGCCGCTCCATTGAGTCGATCCGACAGGTGCTGACACTGCTGGGCATGAATAAGATCCGTAATATTGTGTGTCTGATCCTCTTGTCCGAAATCGATGACAAACCGAAAGAGTTGATGACCCTGTCCATGATCAGAGGCAAGATGTGCGAACTGCTGGCACAGAGAGAGGGGCTGGACGGTGCAGATCAGTATTTTACGGTTGGCCTGTTCTCATTGCTGGATGCGATCATGGATAGTCCGTTGCCAGAGCTGATCAATAATTTACCGCTGTCTGACATGGTCAAGGATGCACTGCTTGAACACAAGGGTGAGGCGGGTCAGGTGCTTTTACTGGTAGAGCAGTTCGAATCCGGTCGCTGGGACAGGTTGATGGATCAGAAGGTGACACCGGAAACCATCACCGGCGCCTGGATAGACGCCGTGCAATGGGCTCATGAATCCACTGAATCCCTGAAAGCTCAGTAGGCTGACGGATTGGCGGCCATATCAATGGCCGCTGGTAACGTCTGCATCATCGTGACGCAGAAAGTTTACCATCCAGGTGACGACTTCAATGTCATCAACCTCACTGTTCAGTGAGGCCAGCCCTTCCATGATGCATTGCAACGGAATGATCTCTCGGCGATTCTCCATCAGATCATGGCTGTAAGCCTTACTGAATTCAGGATGCCCCTGAACAGTCAGTATGTGGTTGTCTATCTGCAGCATGTAGTAGGGACAGAAATCACTGCTGGCAAGTACCTGTGCACCTTCGGGCAGTTTGATCACCTGATCCTGATGGCTGACGATCAGGTTGAGCCGATCCTTTTCCGGTGTCATCCAGGGGCGGGATTCATCAATGCGATTTTTTGAAACGCCAATACCCCAACCCTTGGGAGACTTGATCACTTGGCCTCCCAGAGCGGTCGCAACCGCCTGATGGCCGAAACAGATTCCCAGCAGTTTTTTGCGCTGCTGATGCAGTACTCTGATCCAGTCTATCAGTGTATCGATCCAGTCATGACCGTCATTAACGCCGTGTCGGCTGCCGGTAATCAGATAGGCATCACAGTGATCAATGTGCGTGGGGTACTCACCCAGCTGTACATCAAACACCTCGAAGCTCAGTGTCGGATCCACCTTGCTGAAAAGGTTAATGAACATCTCGGGATAGTTTTTGTGTTCCGGCTGGAACTTTTCCAGCACATGATCACATTGCAGAATGCCGATTTTCATACTCTGCTCCTTAGAGGCTGGCCTGAGCCAGCCGGCATACAGTCAGGCATTAAAGATCACCGGAAATGGCAGCTTCCAGAATGCTTCGATACTGATCTGCACTGAATTGAATCGGATTGCCGCCTGCTGATGGATCTTCAGTGGCCATACGGGCAACCAGCTCACTGCGGCTGCTGTCGATGTCTATCTCTTGCAGAGTGTGGGGTATGCCGAGTTCTTTGCGCAGTGCCAGCACCCAGTCGAGGAAGCCATCAAAGCCGTTCTCTATCTGCAGATAGGCAGACAGTCTGACTATGCGCTCCTCAATGGCACTACGGTTTGCTTTCAGCACGTAGGGCATCAGAATAGCGTTCAGTGTGCCGTGATGAGCATCGTAAAGGGCACCAAGTGGATGGGCGAGGGCGTGCATGCCGCCCAGTCCGCGCTGGAAAGCAGTCGCACCCATGGATGAAGCCACCAGCATCTGTGCACGGGCTTCAAGGTCGTTTGGCTGAGTCGTGGCACGGGGCAGGTACTCCTTGACCAGACGTATCCCTTCAATGGCGATACCTTCTGCCATCGGGTGGTAGAAGGGTGAGCAGTAGGCTTCCAGATTAT
Organism: Nitrincola alkalilacustris; assembly: GCF_008973755.1. Lineage (GTDB taxonomy): Bacteria > Pseudomonadota > Gammaproteobacteria > Pseudomonadales > Balneatricaceae > Nitrincola > Nitrincola alkalilacustris. The sequence goes on from NZ_WBOM01000003.1 coordinate 245,862, forward strand.
GTGACAGCGCATCCATGCCGGTGGCCGCTGTGATGCGAGCAGGCAGGCCGACTGTCAGCTCGGGATCCAGAATAACGATTCTGGGCAGCATATCAGGATGGAAGATGATCTTCTTGATATGGGCTTCGTCATCAGTGATAACGGATGCGCGCCCGACTTCCGAGCCTGTGCCAGCGGTCGTCGGGATCGCAACAACGGGTGCCATCCCTTCACGATTGACGCGGGTCCAGTTATCGCCGACATCTTCAAAATCCCATACGGGACGGTCCTGTCCGACCATCAAAGCCACCGCTTTGGCGGCATCAAGGCCCGAGCCGCCACCAAAGGCGATGACACCATCATGGTTGCCAGCGCGATAGGCGGTGACGCCGTCAACTACGTTCTGTCCGGTTGGATTTGCCTTGATCTTGCTGAATACTGCGGCCTCAAGGCCATCAGCCAGACAAAGCTGGAGGGTTTGCTCAACAATCGGTAGCGCGGCCAGGCCAGGATCGGTGATCAGCAGCGGGGCTTTCATGCCCAGCTCGCGACAGGCAGCAGGCAGCTCGCGGATACGACCGGCACCCACACGCACGGATGTCGGATAGTTCCAGTTAGCTTTGAATGTATTGGTGCTCATGTTTGCCTCGCCTCTCAGTCGATCAGGGTTTTCAGGTGAAAAGATTTTGGACGTGTCAATGACTCATAACCCAGTGCCGACAGGGTACAGCCACGGCCAGAGTTTTTGACACCGGTCCAGGCCAGAGCTGGATCAAGGTAGTCACAGCGATTGATGAAGAAGGTGCCGCACTCAAGCTGCTCACCAACGGCAATACCGGCTTCGATGTCGCGGGTGAATACGGCAGCTGTCAGCCCCAGATCACTGTCATTCATCAGAGTGATCGCTTCTTCGTCACTGCTGACCTTCTGAATGCCGACGACCGGCCCGAAGGACTCCTCTGTCATCACCCGCATCTGATGGGTGACATTGGTCAGAACCTGTGGGGCAAGGTAGGGTGTTCCGGCCTTGTCCAGTTCGAAGGTGGATGGATCAATATGTGCCGTGGCGCCCAGCGCGATCGCCTCATTGATCTGGTCACGCACAAAGTCGGCAGCAGACGCCTTGACCACCGGGCCAAGGGTTGTCTCAGGGTCATCGGATCGACCCAGACGGTAGCCCTTGACCAGTGCGACGGCTTTCTCGACAAACTGATCATACAGGCTCTCATGCACATAGATGCGCTCGATGCCGCAGCAGGACTGTCCGGAGTTGAAAAATGCGCCATCCATGGCTGTTTCGACGGCATGATCCAGGTCGGCATCTGCCCTGACATAGGCAGGATCTTTACCACCCAGTTCAAGACCTACACCAATGAAACGACCGGCAGCCGCACGCTCAACCATGGCACCACCGGGCACCGAACCCGTAAAGGCGACATAGTTGATGACAGGGGACTGAATCACTTTTTCGGTACTGTCATGGCTCAGGTGCAGATACTGGAAGACCCCTGCTGGCAGCCCTGCCGCGGCGAAGGCTTCCATCAGCCTTTCTGCACACAGGGGGGTTTGAGCCGAGTGCTTGAGCACAACAGTATTGCCGGCCATCAGGGCAGGGATAATCGCATTCACGGCCGTGAGGTAGGGGAAGTTCCAGGGCGCAATGATCAGTACGACACCAAGTGGCTCACGCTTGATGTAGCGGGTAAAGCCTGCTTTCTCAGGAAGCTGAACGGGTGCCAGTGCCTCTTCCGCAGCAGAGATCATATAGCGGGCGCGCTCTTCAAAACCTGCCACTTCACCGGCAGCATAACGAATGGGGCGGCCCATCTGCCAGGTGATCTCTCTGGCGATCTCATCTTTTTTGGCGATGAAGGCGTCTACAGCGGCCAGACAGAGGCGCGCACGCTCAGCGACGGGCATGGTGCGCCAGGTAGCCTGTGCCTGTTTCGCAGCCGCCAGCGTTGCATCTATTTCCGCCGCATTTGCATAGGGGCGTTCGACGAAAACTGAGCCGTCGATAGGAGATAGGGTTTTCAGGGAGTCAGTCATCAGAATCTCTCAGTAGTAGTCAATCAGATAATTTCGAAATAGCGATCCAGTTCCCAGTCGGTAATGTGGCGTCTGAACTCGCGCTCTTCCCATTCACGTGTCGCCGCAAAATGCTCAACAAAATCGTTACCGAAGAGAGATCTTGCCGCTTCTGAACTCTTCAGGCGCTGCGCTGAATCCCACAGGGTTCGGGGCAGAGCGAGTTCTGGTGCATGTTGCTGCTCGTAGGAGTTGCCCTTGACCTCGGGGTCTGGTTCCATCTCGTGTTCAATACCCCAGAGCCCTGCACCCAGTGCCGCAGCCAGAGCCAGATAAGGGTTGGCATCGGCTGAGCCCAGGCGGTATTCCACACGCTGTGATTTGTCGCTGCCGGGAATCACGCGCAGGGCCGTGGTGCGGTTTTCAACACCCCAGGTGGCATCGGTCGGCGCCCAGAAGCCTGGAATCAAACGGGTATAGCTGTTCACCGTGGGGGCGAACATGGACAGCAACTCAGGCATAAGGCGCTGCTGACCTGCCAAGAAGTGTCGCTGAATCTTGCTCATGCTGTGTGTCTGGGAGGGGTCATAAAAGGCCGATTTATTATCAGCCTTGTTACGCAGCGACAGATGTATATGACCACTTTGTCCTGGATAGTTGGGTGACCATTTGGCCATGAATGTAGCCATCAGGTCATTGCGTTGCGCCAGCACTTTCATAAAGGTTTTGAACAGTGCGGCCTTGTCCGCAGCTGCCTCTGCTGCATCCACCGCAAGAGCAGCCTCAAGGACTCCCGGACCGGTTTCGGTATGCAGGCCCTCAATCGGGAAGTCCATCACCTCGGCCATCTCCATGATCTGGTGATAGAGTTCGGCATGCACGGAGTTGCGAATCACGGAGTAACCAAAAAAACCGGGTGTGAAGGGTTTCAGGTTGCGGTAGCCCTTTTCGCGGATGGAGTCGGGTGTTTCATCAAACATGAAAAACTCGTATTCAAGCGCTGCGTAGGCATCAAAACCCATCTGACTCGCTTTTTCCAATACACGTCGAAGCGTACCACGTGGACAGATTTTTTCTGCCTGGTCACTCAGCTCAGCCAGAAAGAGCAACTGACCCTCTTCATCGTAGAGTTCACGACAGGTATGCGGGAGTATGCGCACGGGGGCATCGGGGTAGCCGGTATGCCAGCCTGTATAGGTGACATTGTCATATAGCTGATCTTTTGAGTCCCAACCCATGATAACGTCGCAGAAAGCAAAGCCACTCTCCAGTGAGGAGAAGAATTTGCTGCGGCTCATGTACTTGCCACGCATGATTCCATCGCTATCGAAGACTGCAACTTTCACATGGCTGAGGTTGCGTTCTTCAACAATTCGGCGCGCATCATCTGCTGTTTTGACATCACGTGCATTCATCATACGGTCCCCTGGAGGAGCTGTTTTTGCTCCGGCTTTATTGTTGTGAAGTCCTTATTTCGATTGAGTCTAGCGATAGCCGTAAGGGGGAGCAAACAACATTACAAACACTTACTACGTGTTATTAGAAAATCTTATAGTAAGAGGAGGAGCGGTTGGGCGGGCTGGATTATGAGAGAGCTTGTAGAACAAGCGCATCATCCGATGCTGATCTGATCCATCAGCCAGGGAAGCTCCTGGGCAACTTCAGCCAGAAAGCTGTCGCGCAGTATCTGGCGGCTGTCCTCGGCAATCTCCTTTGGCAGGTCCGACAGTTCACCACGTCTTGCGACAAGAGTCAGATGCCGAAAGGGTGCTTCCTGTGGCAGTGGCACACAGTTGACCTGATGCAGGCGGATACCACTTTGAAACAAACACAGCGGGGTAGTGATCGTCCAGCCCGCACCGGATGCCACCATTGAAACGACCGCATAGGAGTTGTCCAGGCGCAGACGCTGAGCGGGCTCAAGCTGTATATGACGCAGATAGCGTTCGATGGTCTGGCCAATCAGTGAATGTGCGCTGTAACGGACAAAATCCATTTTTTTGTTCAGTTGCTGCAGATCACCGGGGTCGCCTTTGTAGTCATTCGGCAAAGCCAGAATAAAGGGTTCGCGCAAAATCTGATAGCGCACCAGGTCGGTGTATTCATCCAGGTTGTCATCGGAGATGATGATATCAACGGCGCGAGACATCAGTCCGTGCGCATGCATATGTGACAGCCCGGTTGTCAGGCTCCAGTCGCGGGTACGTCGTTTCACGGCCTCAAGCAGTGGTCTGCCGACGGCGGTCGCCAGTGAATCCACCATGGCAACATTCACCTGGCGCAACTGCTGGAAATTGGACTTGCGAATATCCTGGCTGGTTTTGCGTGCCTCAGCCAGCAGGCTGGAGGCACGATCATAAAGGAAGCGCCCAGCCGCAGTCATTTCGATAGGCCTTACAGAGCGGTCCAACAGTGTGCTGGACAGGTTGCTCTCCAGGTTTGAGAGCGTCTGTGATACTGCGGACTGCGTCATGCCAAGGCGCTCAGCTGCAACAGTCATATTGCCGGTTTCGGCAACCTGCACAAACACTTCAAGCGCTTTCAGATCAAAACCGAAAATACTGGCCATGGTTACCGGGTTCCATCCAACTGGTCACTGGATATTGAGTCTGCGGGATCAATTCAGAAGCTGCTTACAGGGAAAGACTGATCTGATAATGAACTTTTCTCGGATAAAAGGTACTAACCTTCCAGTCCCGCAGTGTTTAAAAGCACTGTTTTCACCGGCAGCCCGTGTTGCCGGTTTTTTTATGTCCAAGGATGGACGGTACGCTGGCAATGCAGGAGCAATTGCCAGCTCTGACTCCACCTACCATCCCGATGGTACGGGCGGAGCCAGGTGCCGAATTAATATCCGTAGAAGTTACTGTACGTGACCTTCGGTCAACTCTTCAGCAGTTGCTTCACGCACATCAACGACTTTGACATCAAACGTCAGAGTCTGACCTGCAAGTGGGTGGTTGCCATCCAGCACGATATTGTCACCCTCTACCTCGACAACGGTAACCGGTTGCTCGCCCCAGGGGGTCTGTGCCATGAACTGCATACCGACCTGAATCTCGGCAATATCGACAAAGTTGCTGCGATCGACTGACTGGATCAGCTCTTCACGAACTTCGCCATAAGCCTGATCCGGTTCGACAACGACCTGCAGGCTGTCGCCGCTTACTTTGCCGACCAGTGCGTTTTCCAGACCCGGAATAATATTGTTGGCACCGTGAAGGTAAGCGAGTGGATCCTGACCTTCTGAACTATCCATCACCTCACCAGCTGTGTTGGACAGAGTGTAGTGAATTGAAACAACGGTGTTTTCTGCAATCTGCATTGAGCATCTCCTGCTATTGATCATATTGGGCAGCAATCAGCTTCTTCAGACTGCATGCGCTTGCTAAATTGCCTGAATCTTCTACTCAATGAAGAAAGATTCAGGTCACACTCAGGTTGAGCCTGGGCGATACGGGGTCATGCTAACGAGCCAGACTGGCCAGCGCAACCCTGATTGGCTTTCCTTTGTCGCTTGACGACATACATCGCTGCATCTGCCTTGCTCAAGAGTTGATCTGCATCCAGGTCATCTGATTGGCTGGTGATGATGCCAATGCTAGGACCGTCATAGTTGAGCGTCACTGCAGGCAGCTCAAACCGCCCCCGGGTAGCTTCTGATATCCGTTGTGATAATTGTGTACGTTCTTCTTCAGCATCTTTGTCCTGGCTGGCTGTCGCAATCAGAACAAACTCATCACCTCCAAAGCGGGCTGCCATATCACCGGCCCGTATTATCTCACTCAAGCGAGTCGCAAAAGCGATAAGAAAATCATCACCAACATCATGGCCATGAGCATCATTGATCTGCTTGAATTTATCCAGGTCTATAAATGCAATGTGGACCTGTTCATCTGTACGCTTGCCACGACTCAAGCGGCGCCCCAGCTCATCAATCAGGTAGCGTCGGTTGGGGAGGGTCGTCAGCGGGTCATGCATGGCAAAGAAGGTCAGCCGTTTGTTGGCTTCCTCTATCTGCTTCAGGTGAAGAAGCCGGTCTGCCAGTAATGACAGATAGTTTGAACAGTTGCTAAGCATCTGAAATTCGCTGCTGTCATGGCTGATCGGCTCTTGTGAAAGAAGCAGGATTCCACCATGCAGCAGATCATCTGCAACAGCACAGATCAGCACTACTGAGACAGGCGCCTGATGTGGAGCACTGATGCTCTTGAGTCCTTTTAACTTCGTCAGATCGACTTGCTGAAACAGCAGTGTGGTCAAGCCTGGCTCGGTTCTATTTTCGCTGCTGTATCTGTGCAGCAACAGATCAGTGATCAACGGCTGACAGGACTTATCTTCAGCCTCGAATGTATGTGGGGCATCATCAATGACCTCAAAGGGTATGGCGTCTGTCCAGAGCTGTCTGGCTTCTAGCAGGTCTGCAGTCTGATGTATCATCCTGTTCAGGTTGTCGGCTGACAGGCAGCCTGCTCCGACGCTTGCCACGACAGACATCTCATCGATTTTTTTCTCGGCCAGTTCGGCACGTTGCTTCGCCTGTTGGGCATTGGCTTCTCGTGAGGCCTGCTGAGAGATCAGCTGACTGAAGAGTCTGAGTACATCCATCACCTCACTATCGATGGCGATCGCCTCGGAGCTTGCTCCACAGAGGGTGCCGAACAGACTGCCGTCAGCAGACCTGACAGGGATGCTCATATAAGTTTGCAGCCCCAACTCTGCGGCAGCTTCAGAGTCTCCCCATATACCAGGGACATCCTGCGTTATGAATCGCCCCTCCTCAAGCGCCCGACGACAAAGGGTGTCGGACCAGGGCACTTCCATCCCTTCCTGCAGTAAAAGATTGCCGCTGTTCTGGGAAAACAGAATGCGCTGCACCTCTGCAACTTCGTCGATCGTTGTCAGGTAGGTGGATTCGAGCCGTGTGATCCGTTGCAGCAAGTCAAGCAATGGGCGGGTGAGGGCTTCCAGATCTCCGGCATGTGACACTGACTGCGCCAGCTGATGAAGCTGATAGTCCATGCTGCTCATGGTGGGCCTTGTATGTGTGATTGATTCATCTATTCTTGACCGAGATGGCAGGAGCGTCAAGCCAGTCCGACCCCTGTGATCCTGTCACGAAAATACAGCGTATCTATCTGACTGTTTTAAAATGAACTATTCTTTAAACCAAAGAGTATTTTTTATAAACCATCTCGGATCTGATGTGTCATAAAGTATTCATCCGGGCACGCCATGATCCCTTGGAGTAGCAGGCTACAGGAGTGTAGATAATGAAGATAAACAGCCTTGCCGTTATCGGTGCAGGTATTGCAGGTATGGTGGTCGCCAGAACGCTGGCGGACGCAGGTGTAGATGTCACGGTTTTTGATAAAAGCAGAGGTACGGGTGGGCGTCTGGCTTCGACGAGAGTCGGGACGCTGACAGCTGATATGGGGGCTCCGTGGATAGTACCGGAGAAGACGGAGATGGGCCGTTGGCTGAAGTCCTTCTCTGAAGTTACAGACTGCTGGACACCCGCCCGAGCGGATTTTGCATTAGCAGGCTCAACAGATGAGCAGACAGGACTTGTCGCAACACCACGCTCCAGTGCACTGACAAGACAGTTGGCTGCTGGGTGCAGATTGGTTCCGGAAACGCTGGTGACCGTGGTATGGCCGGACCAGGAGGGTGTGATGCTTCGGGATAGTGGTAGTGAGCCGTTGGGTCATTTTGATAGAGTTGTCGTGGCAACTCCTGCGCCTCAGGCGTCCCCATTGCTGGATGCGGTACCTCGCTTCAGGCAGCGGGCAGACGAGGCAGGCACGGAGCCGGCATGGGTTTATGTGGTTGAGCTGGATAATAGGCCCGAGCGTTTGCAGTCGATGGACTGGCTGGAGGGTGACCACCCGTTGTTTCGTCGAGTGGTGCGCGACAGCAGCAAGCCTGGCCGCACAGGTGAGGTATGGGTGCTGGAAGCCAGGTCGGAGTGGAGTCATGAATATATCCACCTGACACCTGAAACGGTCGGAGCTGAGATGCAGGCTGCGTTTGAGGTGCTGGCCGGTGAACCACTGACTGTAGTGTCGAGTAGAGTGCATCGCTGGCTTTATGCGCATGCAGTACCCTGCGGCTGCGATGAGTTATCCTTATGGGATCCGGGTACCGGTATCGGTGCCTGCGGTGACTGGCTGCATACCGGTGGTATGGAGGGCAGCTGGCAAAGCGGTCTCGACCTTGCCCGTAAATTGCTGGCGTCGGGGCATTGATTTGCAGGGTTTACTGATAACAGAGAAGCGATTTGACAACCATTTTCCAGAAAACCTGTCGCTGGCTCAGCCCACACTGTGGTGTCATGGAGGTGCAATGTGAGTGATCTGCTGGCGCAGAAGTTCCAGAATAGCGTAGACGAACTGGGTAAGGTGCTGCTGGGTAAAGAGCAGCAGATTCGATTGGCGATCACCTGTCTGCTGTCCGGAGGACATCTTCTGATTGAAGATCTGCCGGGCATGGGTAAGACAACGCTGGCACATTCACTGGCTCGCGTGTTCGGGTTGGCTGATAAGCGTGTTCAGTTCACCAGTGATATGCTGCCTGCCGATATATTGGGTGTCTCGGTCTTTGAAGCTGCCACTGGTCAGTTTCGTTTTCATCCTGGACCGGTATTCACGCAGGTACTGCTGGCTGATGAGATCAATCGCACCACGCCGAAGACTCAGAGTGCCTTGCTGGAGGCGATGGAAGAGGGGCAGGTGACGCAGGATGGTGAAACCCGGGTGCTTCCGACCCCCTTTTTTGTGATCGCGACACAGAACCCCGTTACTCAATATGGTACCTTCCCGCTGCCGGAATCACAGCTTGATCGTTTTCTGATGCGAATCGCATTGGGTTACCCTGCCCCCGAGGTTGAGCGCCGGCTGCTGACGGTCGGAGATACCCGCCAGCAGATAGACTCACTGCAGACGATGGTGACGGTACAGGAGCTGATGCAGGCACAAAAGGTGATTAATGAGGTGCATGCCTCCAGCAGTCTGATCGATTATCTGCAGCGACTGGTGCAGTACACGCGTGAAGGCAGTGGGTTCAGCTCTGGTGTGTCGCCCCGTGGTGCGTTGGCACTGCTGCGCTGTGCCAGAAGCTGGGCGTGGCTGGAGGGAAGAGAGCATGTCGTACCTGAAGATCTGCAAAGGGTACTGGAGCCGGTGATCGGTCATCGCATTCGCCCTGCCGAGGATATTGCCGGACACACTTCGACCAGGCTGGTGGCTGAGCTGCTCAGTCAGGTCGATGTGATGTCTTAGTTGAGTTGAGTTGAATATGAAGATCGGGCACTGGACTTCAGGTTTGCGTCATCGTATACAGGCCTGGGCCTTGCGTCGCTCTCCTGCCTCGCGCTCTGTCACACTTACCCAAAAGCGGATCTACATTCTGCCGACCCTGTCTGGAATGATGTTCCTGTTACTGCTTTTTCTGTTGCTTCTACTCGCGATCAATTACCAGAATAACCTTGCCTATGCGGCCACTTTTTTACTGGGTGGCATGTTTATCGTGTCGATTCTGCACACCTACAGCAATCTGGCGGGTCTGAGGATCACAGCGGTTTCCGGGCACCCATGTTTCGCCGGAGAAATGGCCGGGTTTACGCTGAAACTGCAACGCCCGGAGAAGCGTGTTTATGAGCAGCTTGATTTTTCATGGCAGGAAGGGCCGCCACTGATGCTGGATATGACCGGCGATACACAGGTTCAGATTGAACTGGCTTGCCATGCACCCAGCAGGGGTTGGTGCCAGCCTGGCCCCCTGCGTATTCAAACGCGCTATCCTTTCGGGCTGTTTCGCGCCTGGACCTGGATCAACACAGATCTGCGAGCACTGGTGTATCCGCGTCCACTGCCGGGTGGTGACCTGCCACCGGTTGCCTCTGGTGAGGGAGAGGGGCTGGAGATGCGTCACGAAGGTAGTGATGATTTCAGTGGTCTGACTCGTTTTGAGCCGGGGATGTCGCCCAGGCGTGTGGCCTGGAAGGTGTTTGCACGCGGGCAGGGGATGCATGCCAGCGAGTATGTCGCTCATCATGATCGTAAACTCTGGTTGGATTGGGATGGCTGGCCAGCGCTGAATGTCGAGCAGCGCTTATCTCGCCTGAGTTACTGGGTGGTTCGTCTGGCGCATACCAATCAGCCTTATGGCTTGAGGCTGCCCGGAAAGGTTTATCCTCCGGCAACCGGGGATGCACAACGCCAGCGTCTGCTGCAGGCGCTGGCGTTATTCCGATTACCTGAAACACAGGTGGAGGCTGAACGATGAAGCAGCCTGTACAGCAGATAAGTCGGGCCGCCGTGGTGTGGCAACTGGTCGCATTTGTGGCGGTGGTGGTGCCGCATCTGATCTGGATGCCTTTCTGGATACCGCTTTTCTGCCTGGCGATGATCGCCTGTCGACTGATGATCCACAGTGGCCGATGGTCCTTCCCGCATTGGAGCATCAAACTGCTGCTGATGCTGATTACAGCTGCGGGGTTGTTGCTGACCTTTGATAAGCAGAGCCTGCTCAGTGGCACTGTATCATTACTGGTGCTTGGGCTATCTCTCAAGCTGCTTGAAATCTATCATCGGCGGGATGCGCTGGTGCTGATTTATGTAGCCTACTTTGTTGCCACCACCATCTTTCTTTTTGAACAGGAGATGTGGGTGGCACTGCTGTGTTTCATCGCCATCCTGTTGGTGACGGCTGCTCTGAACAGTGTCTGGCAGGATCCACAACGGATCGATTATAAACGCCCCCTGGTTCAGTCCTGTCGTGTTCTGTTTCCTGCTATTCCATTGATGTTGCTGCTTTTTCTGCTCTTCCCCCGCATTGAGCCACTCTGGTCAGTACAGCTGGATCGATCTGCAGCCGTGACAGGCCTGTCGGATACCATGGCGCCGGGGGATATCAGTCAGTTGACCCGCTCAGGTGCAATGGCATTCAGGGTGGTGTTTGATGGTGAGCCCCCGCCACCGGCTCAGCGTTACTGGCGGGCAATGGTATACAGTCAGTTCGATGGTCGTCAGTGGTCGCAGGCGAGTCTGCAGTCGAGCCAGTCGGCGGAGTCGCTCATAACTCTGTCTGAGCCCCTTGAATATCAGATCATTCAGGAGCGAACCGGAAGAAACTGGATGTTCGCACTGGATATGCCTGTCTCAAGTGGCCAGGTCACAGACGGGGTGCTGACCCGCACCAGAACCCTGGAAAGCAAGTCAACCATCGAGAGCCGTTTGCATTACCGGTTGCAGTCATCGACTGCTTATCAACTGGGAGCAGATCTGAGTGGCGATGAAAGAGCGCGATATACCCGGATACCGGCCAGCAGTAATCCACGTACTCAGGCCTTGTCCGAACAGTTGTGGCAGGATGCAGGTCAGCAGCCTGATCGCTACATAGATGCGTTACTGGGTCTGTTTAATCGAGAATTTACCTATACCCTGCAGCCACCGCGCATGGAACAGCATTCAATCGATCAGTTCATGCTTGAGCATCAACGAGGCTTTTGTGAGCATTTTGCCGGCGCTTTTGCCTTCATGCTGCGTGCAGCCGGGATACCTGCACGCGTGGTAGGTGGTTATCAGGGAGGGGAGTGGAACCCCTATCAAGGATATCTGCTACTGCGCCAGTATGACGCCCATGCCTGGACAGAGGTATGGCTTGAGGGCGAGGGCTGGGTTCGTATCGATCCAACAGCGGCTGTGGCTCCGCAACGTATCGAGCAGAGTCTGGATAGCCTGTTTGCGGATGATCCGGGGTTTCTGGCTGATAATCCCGTGTCTGCCTTGAGAGTGACGCGTTCAGGGGTGATGCTGCAGCTGCGCCTTTATTATGAAGGCGCCAACTTCGCCTGGCATCGCTGGGTGCTGCATTATCAGGGTGAGCAGGAGCAGCTGCTGCGTAACTGGCTGGGGGAACTGAGCCCTCTGCGCATGATTCTGGCTCTTATGCTGCCCGCATCCTTTGTGCTTGGTTGGGTTGCCTGGATGCAGCTTGGCCAGACAGCCACGATCAGGCGTGATCCAGTTGACAGGGCTCTGCATCGTCTGCTGAAACGCTTGGCAAAGAAGGGGATACCTCGTCACCCGGAAGAGTCCTTGCAAGCCTATTGTGCTCGGTTGGCACAGGAAAGGCCGGATCTGTCGAAGCCACTCAGGCAGATGGCTTTACTGGACGAGCAGCAGCGATATGGTCAGAATAGCTCCCCTGAACACAGGCGTGAGCTGCTGGAGCTGATTCGTGCCTGCCATAGAAGCTTGTAGGTTGAGAAGTGTTGGATGAAGTGGCGAGAGTCTGAACTGGGTTTTCCCTGTCGTGTAGTACGCAGTACCCGACGCACCACTTCAATAGAGATAGTGGCAGGGGAGGTGGTTGTCAGGGCGCCCAGCAGAGTGTCTGAGCCGGTGTTGCTGCACTGGGTGCAGCAGAAACGGCCCTGGGTGTTGAAGCATCTGGACAGGCAGCAGCGTGAGCAGGATTGTCACGAGATCTGTCTGAGTCAGGGAGCTGAGATCCCGCTGCATGGCACAGCTCATCGGCTGCAGTGGTTTGTCGGTGACAGCAGTCAGGTAACACGTCTCGATAACGCAACACTGCTGGTCAGTCTCTCCTCAAGGATAAGGCGCTCTGAGTCCGAGGCGGTTGAGGAGCTGTTGAAATCATGGCTACTGCAAGAAGCGCAGTCACATTTCAAACGGCGACTGCAACTGCTCAGCCAACAGACGGAACTGATACCCAGAGAGCTTGAGGTCAAGGGATTCAAGCGGCGCTGGGGTCAGTGCTCATCGACTGGGATTATCAAGCTGAATTGGCGACTGATCCATGCTCCCAAGGCTGTACAGGACTATGTGATCATCCATGAGCTGTGCCATTTACGCCAGATGAATCATAGCCCTGCCTTCTGGCAGCTGGTTGCCCGTCATTGCCCCGATTACAAGTCACTGAGAACCTATATTAAAAGCCGTAATGCCTGGCTGGAATGGTAATCACTCATACTCTTGTACAACCGGTCTAAAACTTATGGCTAGTTGAAACATTCAAATTCCATTGCAATACTGTGGCCATAGCGCGTAGGCGTCCGTGGCTTTGCGCAATGCGTCCATGCAGTATCCCCCTGCAGCTAAGCGGACAATTATGTTGGCATTCCAATTCTAATAACAGAGTAAGCCAATGAGTTTGTATCGAGCGATAGAAAAGCGTTTCTGGAATTCGCTGACCAAAAAGATAGTCGGCAATATCCTGTTTCTGATGTTTCCCTTCTTTCTTCTGTTGATGCTGATGCTATGGCATTCTGCCAGCTTCAAGGCGGACGTGGTGTCGCAGGGGCTTGCGCCTGAGCAGTTGAATCTGATCATGCAGAGTTATGAACGCTTTCTGTTACCGGGTATTGCCATCATCCTGTTTGCCCTGGCATCAGGTATTTTCACCATCTTCTTCATGCGCCATCTGTTTTTACGCCCGATCAGAGATATCACCAGCGTACTGCGTGCAATCAAGGATAAGGATGGTGATATTTCAGCCACTCTGCCTGATTATACCCATGATGAAATTTCCGAGATGGCGAGAAGCTATAATGACTTCTCGGCCAGTCTGAAAAAAATGATTGCAGAAACACGTCGCCGCTCAGTTAAGGTGGCACTATGCAGTAATCAGTTGCAGAAGGTGGTCTTTGAAGCAGGAAACGCCTCGGACCTTCAGGAAGAACAGGCAATGCAGGTGTTTGAAGCCAGCAGTCAGGCGTCACAGGCGATTGATGAAATTGCCGGTAACACCCTGAGGATCAGCGAGCAGACCAGCAGTAATATGGGTGAGGTCCGGGCATCCAGTGCCGAGTTGAAAAAAGTGCTGCAACAGGTGAAGTCGATTCGTGAACTGGCAAGTAATTTTCAGACCACTGTTCAGCAACTGAGTGAGAACTCGGTCAACATCACCAAGATTCTATCCATGGTTAAGGACTTTTCCGATCAGACCAATCTGCTGGCGCTGAATGCTTCCATCGAAGCGGCCAGAGCAGGGGATGCCGGTCGTGGTTTCTCGGTTGTGGCTGATGAGGTACGAAACCTGTCTCGCAAAGTGGGTGATGCTACAGGCCAGATAGATTCCAACATCAGCGAAATGCGCTCTCTTGTGGAAGTGACTCACAGCAGTGCAGTCGATATTCTGAAGTATGTCGAAAATACTGAGGAGTTCATCGATAAGACCAATGATCAGTTCATCCGCATGGTCAATGACTTCGAGCAGACTACCTCACAGTTGACGAGTATCTCAGCGGCAATTGACGAGCTCTCTTATACCAACAGAGAGTCACATACGCATGTTCAGGCGATTACCAAACTCTCGTCAGAGATGAGAGATGAGATGGTGACGTCCCGTAAGTTTTCGGCCGATCTGGAGATGGCAACTGAACAAACACAGGAGTTGCTGTCACACTTTACCATAGGTTTCGGCGGGTTCGAGTCCATGACTCAGACCGGACAAAACTGGGCCAGACAGGTGATGCAAAAGCTGGAAGAGATGAAGGCTCAAGGGACTAACCTGTTTGATACCAGCTATACCCGCACTAACCCGAATCAGCTGCCGGAGAAGTATGACACCCGTTATACGGATCTTTTTGATCAGGTGATGCGTCCTGTTTTTGATAACTTCATTCAGCAACGGCCCGAGTTTATCTATGCCATCGCCGTGGACAAAAATGGCTATGCACCGGCTCATCACAGTAAGGTGTCTAAGCCACTGACCGGCGATTTTGATATCGATAACCTGCAGAGCCGTAACCGGCGTATTTTTGCTTCCAATCGTGCAGAAAAGCGCAGGGCCTCTCACCAATCACCGTTTTTGTTGCAGACTTTCATACGCGATACCGGAGAGGTTTTGAATGATTTGTCCATACCGCTTTATGTGAATGGCCAGCATTGGGGCGCTCTGATCATGGGCTTTGATCCAAAGCATTTGATGGATGACTCAGCCTGAGTGGTGAGTTCGAAACAGCTATTCTGGAAGTCATATAAAAATAAACCGAGGTAATGCCTCGGTTTATTTTTATAAAGTAGAGAGTTCGATTGCTGTGGACAAAGAGCAGTCACGCAGCAATCAAGAATCAGATCATGTGCTGCTCTTTGATCAGATGTCTGATTAATGTCTTCAACATATCGTAGGATAGAGGCTTGGAGCAGACGGCGGATACCCCTTCGTTCTCAAACGCCTTGAGTGGCTCCTGATTCTGCTCTGATGTCACGACAATGATCGGAACAGCCTGTTGAGTGGTGTACTGGCGGATGTGATGAACCAACTCCAGACCATCGATATTTGGCATGTTGTAGTCAGTGATTACCAGGTCGAACACCTGCACTTTCATCAGCTGTAGCGCTTCGGCTCCATCCTTGGCTTCACGGATGTTGTGTATGCCGATTGATTGCAGAATGCGCTCTATGTAGTTTCTGGACAGTTGACTGTCATCTACCACTAATACGGCCAATTCATCGAACTCATCATCATGCTCTTCATCGCCGCCGTTTCTGTCAGCAACGAAGTGAACAGCACTCTCCAGTGCCTTGAGCATATCTTCAGGATCAAAAGGCTTGGGCAGAATCGCAGTTGCACCGGCCTGGCGTATAGGCTCAAGGTAGCGATACAGGGTTTCACTTGATATCAGAAAAAAGGTGACATCGGCCAGTTCAGGCCGCATACGCATTGTATTGACCATTTCGGAGCCGGTCATATCCGGCAGGTGCATTGCAGACATGACAACGTCAGGCGTAATATGCTCCATTCTTTCCAAAGCCGGCGCTGCTTCGCTGAACTCTTCGACATCATTGATACCCAGCGAGCGCAGGTGTCCGGCAATAATATTGCGCTGAACCCGTGATGGCTCGACAAGCAGAATTAGCAGATCTTTTAAATCCATTTCAGCTCACTCGATAATGCAGTATATGAGAGATTGTTTATACCTTAATAGTTTAATATTGCAACTTCAGGGCATCGGTAGATGCCGGAAAGTATCACTAAAAAGGTCTCAGTCCAGTCTGCCATGTGTCGCGTATGACAGCGATTCATGTTCCTGCAGGAAGTACCCAGTACTCCTGATCCTGTTTGAATTCAGATCTTGAACTGATGACTATAGCTTAGTTCATATCTGTTTCAGCAGGGTGGTTCGTTGGGGGAATTATAATTCAAATTCGCCCTTCCTGTCCGATATTTTGTCAATTTTCGCAAATCATCATCAATAAATCATTTTTTAATCAAATGGTTATACACATTTATGGTGCTTTTTTAGAACCTGCCAGGCTTTCCAGCAGAGGTTCAAAAAGTGCTCGTATTTCAGCTTCATGCTCCAGCTCCCGAGCCTGAGCCAGCAGTGGCAAGAGTTGCTGACGGCTGATGGAGCGTATCAGCAGTTTGACTCTTGGTATGTTGTAGGCACTGAGGCTCAGGCAATCATACCCCAGCGCAATCATGATCAGGACAGCCGCCGGATCTGATGCCATTTCACCGCACAGAGACACCGGCAGAGAGAGCGCCTTGCATTGATTCAGTATCTGCTCAAGTGCCAGCATTACGGCGGGGTGCAGATGGTCAAACAGCTCGGACACGCGCGGGTTGTTGCGATCGACGGCCAGCAGATACTGAGTCAGGTCATTGCTGCCGATGGAGACAAAATCGATGTAGCGTGCCAGTTTGGGTAGCAGCAGCATCGCCGATGGAACTTCAACCATCATGCCGATTTCGGGCATTCTTACTGGTACGCCTTCCCGATTCAGTGCATCAACGGACTTTTCAACATAGCGGCGGAAGGTCACAATCTCATCTATTCGACTGACCATCGGCACCAGCATTTTCAGATTTCCGTGCTCGACATCAGCGCGCAGCATGGCCCTGACCTGTGCCACGAGCAGTTGCGTGTTATCCAGGGTAAAGCGTATGCCGCGCCAGCCGAGATAGGGGTTCTCTTCCGATATGTCGAAGTAGGGCAGTTGCTTGTCACCGCCTATGTCCAGTGTGCGCATCGAGACGGGACGAGGTGCATAGGCTTCCAGCACCTTGCGGTACAGCAGGAACTGTTCCTGTTCGGTGGGAAAACTGTCATGAATCATGAAAGGGATTTCTGAGCGATAAAGACCCACTCCCTCGGCACCTCGCTCCAGCCCCGGCGTGGCGTCTGCCAACAGGCCGGTATTGGTCAGCAGTGTGACCCGAAAACCATCAAGGGTCTGGGCCGGCTCATTCTTCAGCCGATCCAGGTCCTGCATGAAACGACGCTCTTCATCGATGACACGGCGATATTCCTCCAGCAGTGGGGCTGGAGGGTTAAGAATGCACTCGCCACGATTACCATCGACTATCACCTTATCGCCACGGTGGTTGTCCAGGTCCAGGTGTTCAAGCCCCATGATGGCCGGGATGCCGAGTGCATTGGCGACGATGGCCGTATGCGACAGGGCTGAGCCTCCGGTGCAGAGAATGCCATGGATGCGTTTGAGCGGGAACTCTGCCAGATCAGCGATACTGATCTGTTCTCCACCCAGAATCAAGGGCTCATCCGGTGCCTCTATCACCTGGCGATCATGCACCAGTAACTGGTTAAGTATGCGCTGCCCGATATTGCGGATATCTTCACTGCGAGCCTTGAGGTAGGGATCATCAGACTGCTCGAAGGTTGCCGCCATCTGCTCGATGGTCTGTTTCAGTGCCCAGGTGGCACTGTCGCCCAGGATGATCAGCTTGTTCACTCCGCTGATCATTTCAGGACTATGCAGCATCATCTGATAGACACTGAACAGGGCGGAGACATCAGCAGGCAGGTGATGACCCAGTTTGCCGGATCCTGTTTCCAGCTCTTCGGATACGGCTGCAAGTGCATCACTGAAGTCACCTTTTTCCTGAATGGGATCACTGTTGAAACCTGGTTTGACCTGATCGAGTGTCATATGAGGGTCAATGATCCACAGGCGTCCGCAGCCGACACCCTTGGCACCGCGTATCCCCTTGTGACGAATGAAAGGATTGTTATCAGACGTCAGCATCCAGCTGCCACTGCGCTGCAGGTGGTGCAGTGTACCGGCGAGCTGTGACGCGACCGTCATCAGGAAGGCTTCCTCCTCCTGGCTGAAAGGCACCTGTTGTGTTCCCTGAACCACCAACACACCGATCAGCTTGCGCAGGTGAATCAGAGGTACCCCCAGAAAACGGTGATAGGGCTGCTCGTGAGTTTCGGGAATATAAACGAAACGGTCATCTGCCGGGGCATCACCGAGATTCAGCGTATTGAGTGATGCAGCGATATGCCCGACCAGCCCTTCGTTCATCGACAGGCAGGCCGTACCTACAGCGTCGGGAGCCAGGCCGCGTGTGGCAGCCAGCACCAGTCTGTCCTGCTCGGGATTACACAGATAAAGGCTGCAGACCTCAACACGCATCAGCTCACTCAGACGGCCGACAATAGCATCCATCATCGCTTCAGGGTCTTGTGTACGGGCGATCTGCTCTACAAGGGTGATCAGGGTTGTCAGGGGGTATTGCATCGCACTGGAGCTCCGAAGATCCTTATGGCAGATAAGTTATGACTTTTACACAGTTGTTTGAATCCGACAACTGCTTTTCAACGATTATTTCATCTTCAGCTATGCTTATGTGGGTAGGACGGCTATCTGCGAAATGGATGTAGTGTGTTTGAATGATGGCTGTTAAACTATGTTTTTTATCAGGGTTTTTCTAATTGAGCACATATGAATACTGAGGTGCGCAACAGTAACCGGTTGCAGGTGATTGATATCTGCCGCAAGAATATTGTCAGTTGTTCCCCGCAGGACAGTGTCGATACCGCCATTGAGTTGATGTCCCGCTGTCGAATCGGATCGATCCTTGTCTGTCATGAACTGAGACCTGTTGGTATTCTGACGCGCCGTGATGCCATGCGACTGGGTCAGGTAGACTCTGATCGCCCCCTGAAGCTCAGTGATGTGATGTCTAAGCCGGTATTGACGGTGGGGCCCGAAACTACCATCGATGAGCTGGGTCTGGAGTTCATGGGGCGCAGCATCCGCCATGCTGCTGTCGTCAGTACTGCTGGTGAGCTGCTCGGAGTGGTCAGCGAGAGTGATATCGTCAACAGCCAGGGACTTGAGCATGACCTGTTCCTGCGCTCTCTATCGGAAGTCTGTAATCGTGATCCGATGCGACTGCCATCCGCCTGTACCCTGCGCCTTGCGATCAACCGCATGCGCACAGCCGATCTGACGGCAGCTCTGGTCGAGACAGAGCAGGGTGGTTTTCAGATTATCACCGAAACGGACGTGATCTCTTTTCTGGCTACTTACAGCAAGGATCTGGACCGCCCTCTGTCGGCGTTTGGTCTGAACAAGCTGGTAGCCGTACCGGGTGAGTTGAGTCTGTATAATGCACGCAGACACTTCCGTAAGCATGGTTTCAGGCACCTGGGTGTCTTGTCGGCCAGTGGCGAGGTGATCGGTCTGGCTTCCTATTCCGATATTCTGCGCAATGTCGAGATAGATTATGTATTCCGGTTGCGTGAGTTGCTGCACGATCGCAGTCACAGTCTGCAGCAGACCGAACACAGCCTGCGCCTGATAGAAAAGGTGATTGACGCCTCAATGGAGGGGATTCTGATCACCGACAGGCAGGGGCGCATTGTCAGCGTCAACCCGGCCTTTACTCAGATTACGGGGTACGAAGAGTGGGAGGTGCTGGGCTGCAACCCAAATATACTCAGCTCCGGACGACATGATGGGGCTTTTTATCAGCGCATGTGGCACACCCTGCAGGAGCATGGGCGCTGGCAGGGAGAGATCTGGAACAAAAGCAAGCAGGGACGTGTATATCCGGAGTGGCTGAGTATTACGGCTATAGAGGATGAGCGTGGTGAGATACATCAGTATGCCGCTATTTTTCATGATCTGACCGAGGTCAAACGCTCCGAAGCGCGGATGAAGAAGATCGCCTATTTTGACGAGATCACACAGTTGGCGAACAGGCGGCTGTTGCACGATCGCCTTGATCTGGCCATTACCTATGCCAGAGAGCAGGGGACGCGTATTGCTTTGCTGGCACTTGATCTGGACCTGTTCAAACGCGTGAATGACAGATTCGGACAGGTTACCGGCGATAAGGTGCTGCGTGAAATTGCCAGCCGTATAGAGAGCACGGTCAATGAAGAGGAAACGGCAGCAAGGCCTGGTGGAGATGAGTTCAATCTTATTCTGACCTGCTGGAAAAGCGTTGATGAATTAACGTTGGGTATGGAGCATCTGTGCAAAATCATTTCAGCTCCGATACTGGTCGACAATGCAGAGCTGCGCATCTCCACCAGCATAGGGGTAGCGATCTACCCGGATGATGGCGATACCATCGAGCTATTGCTGCGAAGTGCCGATACTGCATTGGCCGAGGCCAAACAGGTAGGGCGAAACAGCTTTCGATTCTACTCGCCGGAGCTGCATCAGCGAGCTCAGTCACGCTATCAGATGACCAGTCATCTTCAAAAAGCACTGGATAACCGGGAGTTGGTTCTCTTTTATCAGCCGAAGCTCTGCCTGAAAAGTGACCGGATAGTAGGTGTTGAAGCATTGATTCGCTGGTTCAGTCCTGAGTTGGGATCTGTTTCTCCCGGGGAGTTTATTCCCCTGGCAGAGGACTCAGGTCTGATTGATGAGATAGGTACCTGGGTACTGCGTGAGTCAGCTTACCAATCGGCAAAATGGCGTGATCAGGGTTTTGACCTGCAGGTGGCGGCCAATGTATCGGCCAGACAGTTTCAGCGCCATGATGTTGCCAGACAGGTATTTGATCTACTGGAGGAGTTTTCTCTGGAGCCGGAGAAGCTCTGTGTCGAGTTGACAGAGACCAGCTTCCTGCACAGTGCCGAGCAGACCAGTGAGGCGCTGAATCGGCTGCGTGAGGCAGGAGTTGGTGTTTCTATTGACGACTTCGGTACCGGCTATTCCAGTTTGAACTATATCCGGATCATGTCACTGAACCAGCTCAAGATAGATCTCAGTTTCATCAATAATATCGAGCACTCCGAAACAGACCGCAAACTTGTATCAGCCATGATCGCCATGAGTCATGCCATGAGCCTTGAAGTGGTGGCCGAAGGTGTGGAGAATACCGAGCAGCTTAAACTGCTCAGAGAGATGGGGTGTGATCAGGCGCAGGGCTATCTGATTTCACGTCCTCTTGCTGAAAAAGAACTCACCCAATGGATGAGAAAACCCTTGGACTCAAGACTGCTTGCTTAATGGAGAAAGACTTTTCAGATGAAGAGTTATCTGTTCACGACCGCCAATAACCGTGGTGGTGTCATACTCTGCAATATCGATACCCTGGAAGAGGCGGTGACCTATCTAGACGGTCGTTTTGAACAGGTTATCCGTGTCGAGCAGGGCAGGCACTACTGGTCAAAGGCTGAGGGTTATGGAGAGCTTGAGCCATTGCCAGTGCCAATGGCTGGCTCCTCAGGCAACTCCTGACATAAAAGTCAGAAGCGCTGTATGTTTCTCAGCGCTGCCTTTCAGAGCGGCTCCTCAGCACTGCTCCTCAGAGCCACTCTTCAGAACCACTCTTCAGAACCATTCCTCACGGCGCTTTCTGCGTTTTGGCAGATGGGGGATGATCAACCCCAGGATGACACCGCCAAGGGCAACGAGGCCGCCATGTGTGAGCCAGCGGATCAGATTACTCTGATCCATATGCTCGATCTCGCTTTCCAGTGAGCGTATCTGGGCCTGTAACTGTTGTACGCCCATCTCATACTGCTGACTTTCGGATGTGAACTGTTGCAGTTGCTCCTGTAGCGAAGCTATCTCACGAGCCTGAGTTTCGACCAGTGTCTGGCTTGCTTCAAGGTCGGTTTCCATCTGCGGCAGTTGATGCAGTATGCTCAGGCCTGTCTCAACAAATTCACTGGGCAACCATCCGGTTCGGCCTGCTTCCGTCCGCACATGAACATAATTGGTATTTCTGTTGCGCTCCAGGATAGTGATGGCTTCGCCACTGTTGACCCTGCCATTGATGCGATACTCATTGCTGGGTCCGCCGTGAGTGAATACATATACATCGTCAGCGATATGGCCGACCTCAGCATGGAGCTGGCTGCTGATCAAAACAAGAAAAGAGATACCGAGAAGCTTTTTCATTAATAATCCTAAACATATCACTGGTACTATTGTACGGATTGAAAATCTGATGGCTACCCTCCATAAAAGTTCAGTGAAAATTTTATCGTTGTCAGTGTTGGCAGGAGCTTGATAATCTAGCGGTGTTCAAGTCTTCACTTTATTCATGATTCGGGATTTAACAGTATGGATAACTTCTTTGATGCCTATGTTCTGCCATGGCTGATCAATATTGGCATGGCTCTTCTGATTTTTTTCATTGGTCGTCAGGTCATTAAATTGATGATCAATGTGCTTGCTCGCCTGTTGCGAAAAGCGCACCTTGATGAGATTCTGGTTAACTTCGTTACCTCCATTGTCAGTGCACTGCTGTTATTGATAGTGGTGGTGGCCTCTCTGGGCCAGTTGGGCGTAGATACTACTTCTCTGATTGCACTTGTCGGCGCGGCTGGTCTTGCTGTCGGTCTGTCGATGCAGGACTCTTTGAAAAACTTTGCAGCGGGTGTGATGCTGATTGTATTTCGTCCCTTCCGGGCCGGGGATTTTGTTGACGCTGCAGGGGTTTCTGGTGTTGTCGAGCAGATCAATATCTTCACAACCATGATGCGTACTGGCGACAATCGCGAGATACTGGTCCCCAATGGTAATATCTATGCAGGTGTGATCACCAACTTTTCGCGTCGGGAAACGCGCCGGGTTGATATGGTGTTCGGTATCAGCTATGACGATGATCTGCGTAAAGCCAAGCAGATACTGCAGGAGATTCTGGCGAGTGATGAGCGGGTGCTGGATGACCCTGCTCCATTGGTAGTGGTGGCTTCGCTGGGCGACAGCAGTGTCAACTTCAATGTACGCCCCTGGGTCAAGAGCGTTGATTATTGGAGCGTGCTCTGGGATGTGACCGAACAGGTGAAGCTGCGTTTCGACGAGGAAGGGATCACCATTCCGTACCCTCAGATGGATGTGCATCTGCATCGAGAAGAGCAGGAAGCCGTGTCCTGATGAAATATGGCCATGTACCTTCACCGTGATTCGGGAAGGTGCATGGCTGTGATCAACTGCTCCCGCTGTCTTCTTTGATCAGTTGCTGTCTGAGCACTTCATTCTCATGCCGTAGTTTCTGAGCCTCCAGGCGATAATCAAATATATCCTGATACTGCTGCTCCAGCTTCTCTTCCATCTTGTTCAGGGCGCTTTGCTGCTTCTCTATCGTATTTTTCAGATCATCTACCTGGTGCTGCAACTCATCCAGCAGCAGATAACCGCTCGGAGCGTGTTCATCCTGATCCGGGTTCTGTGTGACAACACGGATCTGGCCCTGAAGCTCTCCGACTATATGGCTGTAAAGTGCTTTAAGATCAGACGCTTCGCGCTCTGTGTAGCTGATCCGCTCCTCCATGGCGCTGTGAGCACTGGCGGCGCCTATTGAACCTGCGAGTACTTGTTCCAGCATGCGGTGAAACTCCATCAGCTCGATGATGGTGATGTAATCCTTGTTGTGCACCTGCAGATCTTCGGTGATGCGCTCGATGGCTGTTTCCGCTTTTTCATGATTGAGGTAGCGTGCCAGCAGGGAGTGCGCCTCAACCATCTTCGATTCCAGTGCAATATAGGCATCCAGTCCGGTTGGACGAGCCTTGGCACTCATCTGCTTCGACAGCATTGCACTCAGAAACTCTCGGGTGAGGCTTCTTTCCGCTTTTTGCGGGTGATAGAACCAGGAGCCAAGCAGATAAAAAAGTGTGTTGAACAGTAAAGACCAGATCACGCTGTGAGTTATGGCTGGCAGATAGTCCAGGCCGAACAGGGCTTCCGGGCGAAGCCAGTGGAAACCCAGCAGGCCTTCCTCAAGCAGATAACCGGGCAGCCAGCCTTCGCGGATCATGGCTGGGATGATCAGCGTATAACCCCAGATGAGATAACCGCTGAGAAGGCCCGTCATGGCGCCGATGCTGTTGCCATGGCGCCAGAACATACCCAGAAGCAGGGCGGGTGCAAACTGCAGTACAGCGGCAAATGAGATCAGCCCCATTGATGCCAGCAGATAGGTATCACCCAGGCGCATCGCCAGAAGATAGCTGGCCAGCAGAATCAGTGCAGCCATGATCCAGCGTATCTGCAGCATGAAAGCACGGAGGGGCTCCAGGCGGCTGAAACGTTCGCAGAAGGGCAGAACCAGATGGTTCGCTGCCATGGTGGACAGCGTCATGGTGGACACGATAATCATGCCTGTGGCTGCTGCAAACCCGCCGATGAAAGCAAGCAGTGTCAGCCCCTTCTGCCCGAGGTACTGAGGCACGAGGATCATGAAGTAATCGGCTGATCCCAATGGAAGCTCATAGATCAGCCCCGCTGCGGCAATTGGAATTACAAACAGGTTGATCAGTATCAGATAGAGTGGAAACATCCACATGGCTGTTTTGATATGGTTCTGATCGCTGTTTTCCACCACTGCTACGTGGAACTGTCGTGGCAAAAGCTGTATCGCGGCAAAACCCAGTACGATCAGTGTCAACCACAGCACCCCCGAGTGCTGGTTAGCCGTGAAACTGGTCAGTTGTGTGACCTGCATATCATCCAGCAGATACACAAGATGATCGAACCCTCCAAAACCGATGTAGACTACAGACAGGCCGACAATCAGAAACGCGGCCAGTTTGACCAGACACTCGGCTACCAGTACGGCAACCATACCCTGATGACGCTCGGTCGGATCTAGCCGTCTGATACCGAAGATGATGGTGAATGCGATCATCATCAGCGTCACCAGAAACCCGGTGAAGCCAGGGCTAAGGGTGTGACTCACGCCCGTTATCAAGCTATAGCTCTTGATGACAGCCGTGAGCTGCAAAGCTATATAGGGGGCGATGCCACTCAGAGCTATCAGCGTTACGAGTGCGGCGATACGTTGTGAGCGGCGATAGCGTGTTGAGATGAAATCAGCAATGCTGGTGATGCGAAATCCCTCTTTCACCGCTACCATCCGCTTCAATGTGCTCCACCAGAAGATTACGCTGATCAGAGCACCGATATAGATGGCCAGAAAGAGCATTCCGGAGTGGACTGCAAATCCGATACTGCCATAGAAGGTCCAGGAGGTGAAAAAAACGGCCATCGACAGTGCATATACCCAGCTTGATCCCTTGTGCGTGCCGCGCGCCTGCGCACGTTTCTCAACCCATTGTGCCAGTCCAAACAGCAGACCCATATACAGGACCACAATCAGCACAATACTTAACGGTGAAAACATCACAACCTTCCTGTTTCGTGTGGTTATAAACTCAGATGGGCTTTAGCCTGTCGTCTTTTTGCAGTCACATTGCCAACAGTAGCAGAAAGTACCGAAACTGCAGTAAAAACCTTACCTTGGCAGTTTCAGTTGTCATCTTCTGGCTCTTTGTTGGGGCTCTTATTCTCATGCTGACAGCAACGAGGGGGAACTGGGTCGATCCCGCCTTCGCTCCAGGGGTGGCAGCGTGACACTCTGCGCAGGCCAAGCCAGAGGCCCTTGAATGGCCCATGCACCTGTATCGCCTCTATCATGTAGCTGGAGCAGCTCGGATAAAAACGGCAACTGGGTGGTATGAGTGGGCTGATGAAATATTGGTAAAACTTCACCAACAGAATAAAAAAGCGGCTGATCAGGCCTCGAATCCAACGCATCGTGTCTCATTACAGGGCTCAAAGGTACAAGGATGTTATGGTAACGCCGTGCAGAGGTACAGAGAAGCAAAAGCGAAAGGCCGACCGGGTATCTATTGATAAACGGTCGGTTAGTGATAGAGGGTATCAGAGGTGCTCTTCGGCAAACTCTGCCAGGCGCGAGCGGAATACGCCCTGGAAGTGAACGCTGGCGGATCCTTCAAACTCTCTGAAGCGCTCAACAATATAGGTCAGACCCGAGGTGAGCGGCGTCAGGTAGTTGGAGTCTATCTGCGCCAGGTTGCCCATGCAGACCATTTTGGTTCCCTTGCCGCAGCGAGTTATGATGGTTTTGAGTTGCTGTGGTGTCAGGTTTTGCGCCTCATCGATCAGTACGATGGCATTCTGAATGCTGCGCCCACGAATGAAGTTCAAGGACTTGAACTGGATGTTGGCTTTTTCAATGGCGTACTTGACGCTGCTCTGCGGGCGCTCGTCCTGTGCATGCATTGCTTCCAGGTTGTCATTGATGGAGCTCATCCAAGGGGTCATTTTTTCCTCTTCAGTACCGGGTAGAAAGCCGATATCTTCAGCAACAGGTGGTGTCGAGCGGGTAACGATGATCTTGTTATAGCGGCCCTGTTCGATCACCATCTCCAGCGCACAGGCCAGTGCAATCAGGGTTTTGCCCGAACCTGCTGAGCCAAGGAAAATCGTCAGATCAATATCCGGGTCGAGCATCGCCTGCATCGCAAAGGCCTGCTGGATGTTGATCGGCGAGATGCCCCAGCAACTCTGATGCATCATGTGACTGTATCCGAGATCCTGCAGGGTAATACTGTCACCCTCTACTCGGACGGTTCTGGCGACAAAATCCTTGCTGTCATCGTAGATATATTCATTCGGGTAGGTATCCGGCAGCAGTGTATGGGCAACCTTATGATAGGTCTTGCCCTCTTTCTGAAAGCTGTCGACCTTGTCCACACCTTCCCAAAAGGGTTTTTCAAGATGGTGATGCCCTTCCGGCAGCAGGTCGATATCCGATACCAACTGATCAGTACGATAATCCTCAACACGTTCCAGTCCTGCACCCAGCGCCTTGAGACGCATGTTGATATCTTTCGTGACCAGCACGATCTGTCGGTGAGGGAAGGTGGATTGCAGATGCAGAGCGCAGTTGATAATGCGGTTATCCTTGTTTCGCTCATCAGGCAAAAAACCGGCACGGGCTGTCAGCTCATGGTCCGGGAAGATGCTCAACAGACCCAGCTTGGTGGCGCGATCCTTGCCTGGCAGGAGTATTCTGACACCCTTGGTTATCTGAGAAGGATTGGAGGCTGAACTGATGATGCTGTCGATCACGCGGATCGCATGACGCGCTTCTGCGGCCACTGTCTGTTTTCGGTCCTTGATGTCATCAAGCTCTTCGAGAACCGTCATCGGAATCGCAACATCCTGTTCTTTGAACTCAAACAGGCACTTGGGATCATGCAAAAGTACGTTGGTATCGAGAATGTACAGTCTTGACGCTTTCGATGGGCTCATCTGAAACTTCCTTTGCAGTGAGGTACACCTGCAAGCTAAAACAACCTGGCACAGATTACAATCACCTTTTTCAAACTGCTTTGCCAGTCATAAAAATATCATCTGATTGTAGTAAAAAGATGAGGCAGGGTTCATAGTTATAAGAAATAGTATGTTTAAGCCCTTCGAAAAGGTTCAGCAGATGAATCGGTTTGAAGGGGTGGAGTGGTAGTGTGTAAAGGAGGTCAGTTATGATGACCGAGCAGTTTGTGAATGCCAGTGTTACCCCGCGTGAAAGCCTCGATAACCTTTCGCCCCATGAGGTCGCAAAGTTACAGGACAAGAGTCAAAGCGGTTTGTATGCACTGTTTCGTCAATGTGCGCTGGCGGTGTTGAATACCGGTAGTGAGATGGACAGCACGCGCAAAGTGCTGGATAAATATCGTCAGTTTGATGTTCAGATCAGTCAGAAGCATCGTGGCGTTCAGCTGGATCTGATCAATGCGCCGGCCAGCGCATTTGTCGATGGTGAGATCATCCAGGGGATTCGAGAGCATCTTTTCTCTGTGTTGCGTGACCTGCTGTATGTCACGGATGAGCTGGATGACTGTTGTGATGAGATGAATCCCTCAGAGTCCATCTCGAACATGGTGTTTCATATTCTGCGCCATGCCGAAACGCTGCGCCCTCATGTCAAACCTGACCTGGTTGTCTGCTGGGGCGGGCACTCCATCAATAGACTGGAGTATGAGTACACCAAAAAGGTGGGCTATGAACTGGGTTTGCGCAAGCTGAATATCTGCACCGGCTGTGGCCCGGGTGCCATGAAAGGGCCGATGAAGGGTGCAACCATTGCTCATTCCAAACAACGTATTACGCGTGGATGTTATCTGGGAATATCTGAGCCTGGAATTATTGCGGCGGAATCTCCGAACCCGATCGTTAATGAACTGGTGATCATGCCGGATATTGAGAAGCGCCTGGAAGCGTTTGTCAGATTGGGTCATGGCATTGTCGTATTTCCCGGTGGGGCAGGGACTGCTGAGGAGATACTCTATATCCTCGGCATTCTGCTGCGTGACGAAAATGCGGAAATCCGTTTTCCACTGATCTTTACCGGTCCTGCCGGCAGTGAGGCCTATTTCGAAACAGTCGATGCGTTTATCGGTACAACACTGGGTAAGCGTGCGCAGAGTCTGTATGAAATTATTGTGGATGATCCGCATGAGGTGGCTCATCGCATGAAGCAGGGGCTGAGAGAGGTGACGGAGCAGCGCGTGAAGTCAGGCGAATCCTTTCACTTCAACTGGCAGTTGACCATACCGCTGGCACTGCAGCAGCCGTTTGAACCAACACATGAGAATATGGCAGGTCTGCGGTTATCCAAATCCTTGCCTGATCACGAACTGGCGGCACAGTTGCGCTGCGCTCTGTCGGGCATCGTTGCCGGCAATGTGAAGGAATCGGGGATCAGGGCCATAGAGGAGCACGGACCCTTCGAGATCACAGGGGAGGCTGATATCACGCGTGCGCTGGACCATCTGCTTAGCTCATTTGTTGATCAGCGCCGAATGAAAATAAATCATGAAGAGTATGTTCCCTGCTTCAGATTGGCCCATCCTGTGAGCTGATCAGGTTATGATAACGCGGTTAATTCGGGTATATTAACCGCGTTCTGTTTTCCTGATGGGTTCCTGCCTTGCGACATAAACTGATAGTGACACTGACAACGGTCCATGGATCCCGTCAGTACACCTTGAATCAGCTCGCCAGATATCTGGTTTTGCTTGTTTTATTATTATTTGGGCTCAGCCTGCTGGTTTCCAATTTTCTGTTGGTCAAGACACGTGAAGATCTTTCAGGCCTCGAGCAGGATCATCAATTGCTGGTCGATGAGTATGAGTTTACTCTGGGTACGCAGCAGTTGTATCTGTCGCAGTTGAACTCCCTGGGCAGTCTTTTCAGCGATGTCTATTTTGAACGTGATATGCTGCATCAGGAAAAGCTGCGCCTGGATGCCGATCTGACAGATCTTGAATCGATGCTGAATGTGATGGGTGAGCGCTCGGAGATGACAGCATCGGAACGTGTGGAACTGGTGAAAGCTGCGGCCAGACAGCGGCTGTTTTTGCTTCACAGCATTCCCAATGGGCTACCGATCAAAGGAGTACGAATGAGTGGCCGCTTTGGTCCCAGAGTTCATCCGATCCGTAAAACTCGCTCGCAGCACAATGGTGTGGATTTTGCCGCACCACCGGGAACGCCGATATACGCTACTGCGGATGGTGTGGTTGAGTTCGGTGGTTACAGCAGCGAAACAGGATTTGGCAATCTGATAATCCTGCAGCATAATTTCGGTTTCAAGTCGTACTATGCGCACCTTAACAAGGTTGAGGTCAAGCCTCGTGAGTTTGTGCATAAAGGCCAGCTGATCGGTCGCAGCGGTAATACCGGTCGATCCACAGGACCGCATCTGCACTACGAAGTGAGACATCTTCATAGTCCGATTGATCCTGAAAAGTTCATGAAATGGGGGCTGGATAATTTTGATTCGATTTTCAGTACTGTCGAGGGGGTTCAGTGGGAATCATTAAGCGCACTGTATCCGCTAAATCAAACCGGTCAGCAGTAACCATCATTGCTGAGGGTAACCGTTTCTACGGTGATACCACTGTCAGTGGAAAGATGCATGTTGACGGTTTTCTGGAGGGTACTATCAGCTCCAGTGATGATATCTCCATTGGCAAAACAGGTGTCGTTTCCGGGCGTATTCGAGCCCGTCAGCTTTTTGTCAGCGGGGTCCTTGAGGGGGATGTTATCTGTGAAGAGTTGCATATAGAACGCGGTGGCAAAGTCAGGGCCAACGCCTGTTGTCAGATCTTTACCCTTGATCCGCAGGGGTGCTTTCTTGGAGAGCGGCGCTTGCCGGAGCAACCGCAGGCTTTCTCGCTGCCCAATGATGACGTACCTGGCAGGGTGGAGCGTCTGACCGAGCGTCTGGGGTTTGATTCCGGTACGGAACTGATCGACTCATTGCCCGACCGCATTACGTTGACCGGCAAGAAGGCTTAAGCATGTGTGAACTGCTTGGGATGAGTGCCAATGTGCCAACGGATATCTGCTTCAGCTTTACCGGGCTGATGCAGCGAGGCGGGCGCACAGGTCCACACCGAGATGGTTGGGGAATCGCTTTTTATGAAGGTAAGGGGCTGCGCTCATTCCATGATCCTCAGCCCAGTGTCGATTCGAAGGTAGCTCGGCTTATCTCGGAGCATCCCATCAAAAGCTGTACCGTGATCAGCCATATCCGTCAGGCCAATGTCGGGGGTGTCTGCCTTGAGAATACACACCCTTTCAGTCGTGAGCTGTGGGGATATCGCTGGTGTTTTGCACATAATGGCCAACTGGATAAAGCCATTTTCGACTGGCCCCTGACCTTTTACAAGCCGATCGGGACTACCGACAGCGAGCATGCGTTTTGCTGGTTGCTGGATCAGGTTCGATCTGCGTTTCCTGACAGGCCCGAAGACTTTTCAGTTTTGATGGCTTTTGTACATCAGTGCTGTGAAAAGCTCCGGGCGCTGGGGGTATATAACATGCTGCTGAGCGAGTCCACGCATCTGTTTGCCTTCTGCAGTACAAAGCTTTCCTGGATTACGCGCCGCTCCCCTTTCGGTGAAGCTCGCCTCAGTGACTGTGAGGTCGAAGTGGATTTTGGTGCCGTGACGACACCGAACGATATCGTTACGGTCATCGCCACCGAACCACTGACCTGTAATGAGCAGTGGCAATCCCTGGTACCGGGAGAGATGGTAGTATTTGTTGATGGACTGGTGAAGAGTTCTTTTCGCGCTGCCTGTGATGCAGGGCAAGATCAGGCATAGGGAGTGATGATTGACAACACAGAGCCGTCATCTGAGTATTGATCGCAGTGCCGATCTGAATACGTTTTTTACGCAGTTATTCAAACGCTTTGCTCAGCGACCAGCCTTCGGACATATGGGGGCAAGCATCAGCTATGCTCAGCTGGATCTGCTGTCGTCCCGTTTTGCTGCCTGGTTGCAGCACCATACCACGTTGCAGCCGGGTGACCGCATTGCGATTCAGCTACCTAATCTGATGCAGTATCCGGTAGTGTTGATCGGCGCTCTGCGGGCAGGGTTGGTGGTCGTGAATACCAATCCGCTTTATACCCCTTCGGAGCTGGAGTCCCAGTTTATCGACTCAGGTGCCAAGGCGCTGGTTGTCTTTACGCCTTTTGCTCATCTATCTGGTCGCATCCTGCATAAAACAGCCATTGAGACAGTTATTCTGACCGAGATCGGTGATCTGCATCCGCCCATTAAAGGGTGCGTGCTGAATCTGGTACTGCGTTACTGGAAAATGCGGGCACCGGCGCATCAGATTGAAAGCACCATCAGATTGCGAGATATTCTGAAACCGAATGCTGCTCCCGCCATGCGCGAGATCAGATGCGAACCGCAGGATCTGGCGTTATTGCAATATACGGGTGGTACGACGGGCCCTGCCAAGGGGGCGATGCTGACACAGGGCAATCTGCTGGCGAATCTTGATCAGTTGCGCGAGTTACTACTGAAGTACACCCATCCCGGCGAGGAGCGGCTGCTGCAACCTTTGCCGTTGTACCATATATACGCATTCATGCTCACGCTCGCGCTGACCGCCATCGGCAGTCGTACAGAGCTGGTGCCCAATCCGCGGGATATCAAACGTCTGATCGCGACTTTCAAATCCTGCAAGCCCACTGTGTTTGCAGGGATCAATCCGTTGTTTTCTGCACTGATCAGTCAGCCGCGTTTTTACGAGCTGGATCTTAAAGAGCTGCGTCTAACAATTTCCGGGGGGATGGCGCTGACACATGCGCTGGCAAGAAGCTGGCATAAACTCACAGGTTGCGCGATTGCAGAAGGCTACGGTTTGACTGAGTGCTCACCGGTGGTCAGTGTCAATCTGCCAGATGCTGTTCGGGTGGGCACGGTAGGGCCGCCGTTACCTGAAACACAGGTCGCTATCCGAGGCGAGCAGGGGGATGATCTTCCTCTTGGTGAGGTAGGTGGAATCTGGATCAAGGGGCCTCAGGTGATGGCAGGCTACTGGCAACGCCCTGAAGAAACAGCGCTGGTGCTGATGCCGGATGGCTGGTTGGATACGGGCGATATCGGTGTGCTGGATATGGAGGGCTATCTGAAAATCGTTGATCGTCGCAAAGAGGTGATTAATGTATCTGGTTTCAATGTCTATCCGACAGAGCTTGAGGATATCATCAGCTCTCATCCCGATATCGAGGACTGCGCAGTGATTGGGTTGCCGGATGCGAATACCGGCGAGCAGATCAAGCTGTTTGTAGTCCCTATCAGGCCTGGCTTGACGCCGCAGATAGTGCGTGATTATTGCCGAGAGCGCCTGACCGCCTATAAGGTTCCCAAATCCGTAGAGTTTTGCGTCTCGTTGCCCCGTTCACCTGTCGGTAAAGTATTGCGGCGCGTGTTGCGTGAGCAGGTACTGAACCGTCATGCGCGATCCGATAAAGAAGCGGATAAGCACTCCCACTAAGGTTTTTATGTCATCGTTCAAGATAAAGTATCCAGACCTCCCTGTTTCCGAGCGTCGTGAAGAGATCGCTCATGCCATCCAGAACAATCAGGTGGTGGTAATTGCTGGCGAAACGGGGTCGGGTAAAACCACTCAGTTGCCCAAGATCTGTCTGGAACTGGGCTTGGCTGAAAACGGGTTGATCGGCCACACTCAGCCACGGCGTCTTGCCGCCAGAACAGTCGCTGCACGTATTGCAGAGGAGCTGGAGAGCGAGCTGGGGCAACTGGTCGGATATCAGGTGCGCTTTCATGATCAGGTATCCCAGGCCAGCAAAATCAAGTTGATGACAGACGGTATTCTTCTGGCAGAAACGCAGCATGACAGGTTGCTGAAAAAGTACAGTGTGCTGATTATCGATGAGGCGCACGAGCGTAGTCTGAATATCGATTTTCTGCTGGGATATCTCAGCCAGATTTTGCCGAAGCGCCCGGATCTGAAACTGATCATCACCTCTGCGACCATCGATCTGGAGCGTTTTTCACAGCACTTCAACAATGCACCGATCATTGAGGTCTCAGGCAGAACTTTCCCGGTTGAGATGCTTTATCGCCCTCTGCATGAGTTGGAGGAGGAAGATGAGAAGGAGCAGGATCTTCAGCAGGGTATTCTGACGGCGGTCGATGAACTGGTCGCGATAGATCGTCAGAAGCGCTCAGGTGGGCCAGGAGATATTCTGGTATTTCTGCCGGGTGAGCGGGAAATCCGTGAAACTGCAGAGAGTCTGCGTAAAGCTGAGCTGCGCGATACCGAAATCATCCCTCTTTATGCACGCTTGTCACTGGCTGAGCAGAATCGGGTTTTTCATGATCAGCGCAGAGCCGGACGACGTATCGTGCTGGCGACCAACGTTGCTGAAACTTCTCTGACCGTTCCCGGCATCCGCTATGTCATCGATCCGGGTGTGGCACGTATTTCACGTTACAGTTATCGCTCCAAGGTTCAGCGGCTGCCGATCGAAGCGATCTCTCAGGCCAGTGCAAATCAGCGTGCCGGGCGTTGTGGTCGTGTGGCCCCCGGTGTCTGTATCCGACTCTATTCCGAAGAGGATTTCAAGTCTCGTCCGGCCTTCACTGATGCTGAGATACGCCGGACAAATCTGGCGGCCGTTATTCTCAGCATGCTGCAGCTGAAGCTGGGCGATATTTCACTCTTTCCGTTTATTGATCCACCGGACAGTCGCTTCATCAATGATGGTTTCAAGTTGCTGGAAGAGCTAAAGGCGGTTGGTGACAAGCGCCATATGACGCGAATCGGTCGTGATCTTGCCCGCTTGCCGGTTGATCCGCGGATTGGGAGGATGCTGCTGGAGGGAGCAAAGCTCGGGGCTTTGCGTGAAGTGATGATCATCGCCAGTGCATTAAGCGTGCAGGATCCGCGTGAACGACCGCATGACAAACGCCAGGCTGCTGATGAGAAGCATAAACTGTTTGCGGATGATGATTCGGACTTCATGACCCTGCTGAAACTCTGGGAGCTATATGAAGAGCAGAGACAGACGCTCAGCCAGGGGCAGTTGCGTAAATGGTGTCAGAAGCACTTCATCTCCTGGGTGCGCATGAGGGAGTGGCGTGATCTGCATCGACAACTTCTGCTGAGCTGCCGTGAGCTGGGTTATCGTGAGTCTGGTGCCAGTAATGCTGGCTCTGAGAGCAAAGGCTCTGGAGGTGCAGTCGCCGGAAATGCGGGTTCAAGTGCCGCTGTGGAGTCTGCAGATTATGCTTCAATTCACCGGTCGCTGCTGGCAGGTCTGTTGAGTCATATCGGCTTCAAACAGGAAAAAGGAGAATATCTGGGGGCGCGTAACCGTCGCTTCTGGATTTTTCCGGGTTCCAACCTGTTCAAGAAGAACCCGAAATGGATCATGGCTGCCGAGATGCTGGAAACCAGTCGTCTGTATGCGCACCAAGTGGCAAAAATCGAGCCGCAGTGGATAGAGCAACCCGCCTCACATCTGGTCAAGAAAAGCTGGATGGAGCCGCACTGGGAGCAGAAGCGCGCTCAGGTGGTTGCCACTGAGCAGGTGACTCTGTATGGCCTGATCATTGTGCCTCGTCGCAAGGTGCACTATGGCAGTATTGATCCGATTGCGTCGCATGAGATCTTTATTCGCAGTGCGTTGGTGGAGGGTGAGTACACCACTCGCGCCGCTTTCTTTGCGCACAATCGTGCTTTACTGGAAAGTGTTGAAGGGCTTGAAGCCAAGTCCCGTCGACGTGATCTTCTGGTTGATGAAGAGGTGCTTTACCAGTTTTATGCCGAAAAGCTGGATGCACTGGGTGGAGCAAAAATCGTCAATGGGCAGGGCTTTGAACATTGGCGAAAAGAGGTTGAAAAGAGCGATCCCAAAGCACTGTTCATGACCGAGGACGATATTCTTCAACGTTCGGCAGGGCATATTACGCAACAGGCTTATCCGGATCATCTGCTGATCGGTGATGCGCGTTATCAGTTGAACTATCACTTTGAACCGGGTGCCGAAAATGATGGTGTGACGATCGATGTGCCGCTGGCGCTGTTGAGCGCACTTTCGGTGCAGCGTCTGGACTGGCTGGTGCCGGGGATGCTGGCCGATAAAGTCACGGCCCTTCTCAGGGGACTACCCAAGGCGATAAGGAAACACTTTGTACCGGTACCCAATTATGTTGAGGCTTTCTGTGATGCGGTGAGTTTTGCGCAGGGCGATCTGTTTGAGGCGTTGAGTCATAAGCTGTTGCGTATGACCGGTACGCGTGTGGATGTTGCCACGCTGAAGCAGATTGAGCTGGATGATCATTATCTGTTTAACATCCGTGTGCTGGATGAAAAGGGCAAACTGCTTGGAGCAGGGCGCGACTGGGAGGTGCTGGTAAGGCGCTTTGCCCGGCGGGCAGAGCAGGTGTTGCAGTCCAGCCCGTCAGATACCTGGGGACGAAAGGGGTTGGTTGCCTGGGACTTTTCCGAGTTGCCGCAGAGTATCAGGCTCAAGCAGGCCGGTGGTGTAGAGGTAGAGGTATACCCTGCGCTGGTCGATAGAGGCACCAGTGTGGACCTGCAGGTGTTTGCACGCCAGAGCGAAGCACAGCAGCATAATATCCGTGGTGTCGCGCGTCTTTATCTACTTGGTGCACGTGATCAGGCGCGCTTTGCTCAGCGCAAGATGCCGCACCTGAATGATGCGGTGATGCTGAGCAATAAGCTGTTTGATCGTAAAACCCTTGAGGATGAGGTGTTGCTGGCAGCCGTGATGCATTGTGCAGGGTTGCATGATTCATTGCCGCGCGATGCTGCCGCCTTCAAGGCACGATTCGATAAGGTCAAGGGAGAGCTTTACGGAGCTGCTGAGAGGGTCGCAGCATTTGCCTGTAACTGCCATCGCACCTGGCATCAGATCAACAAGTTGCTGAATGGGCGTGTCAGTCTGGAGACAGTGCCAGTGCTCAACGATATAAAGGCGCAGCTTACCAGGCTCTTTACACGTCATTATCTGACTGAGACATCACCCGAATGGTTGGAGCAGTATCCACGATATCTGCAGGCCATTCTGATTCGACTGGAGAAGTATCAGCGAGAGCTGAGGCAGAACTGTGTTCAGTCTGAAGAGCTGCAGCAGTGGTGGGCTCAGTATGAGAAACGTTTTGAGCAGGCGAAGGTGGCAGGGGATGTGCCTGCCCGATTAATTGAGTTTCGCTGGCTGCTGGAAGAGTACCGTGTATCACTTTTTGCGCAACAACTTGGCACCCGTCAGAGCGTGTCCGCCAAGCGTCTGCGCAAGCAGTTGGAAGAGTGCTGAGCCGCTGCAGATTCAGCTTCTGTGTATTGTAGACGTGATCGCATGATGCAAATTGCATGGTGATCGGGGATAAAATGACGGAAAACCTTCAGAATCATGGCGGTAAAACTTGCATCACCCTGTACCCTATGCTGTAATTGCACCTAATTCAGGCACAGGCTTGAGTTACAGTGGCTGAAACCGAGGTTTCAGCTGGTAATCTCACAGCAAGTGTTTACGATCAGATGGCTAATTTTGGGAAAATTCATTTTTTTCTCTTCATTAGTTTGAAATAATCTGGTTTTATAGTATTTTCTCGGTATCACTGATAAGGTGAACCAAGAAAAAGTCAAACAACTACTAGTATGTTGAACGTTGAAGGGGAAAACTAAATGAAAAAGTCACTTATCGCTCTGGCTGTTGCTGGTGCAATGACTGCACCTATGGTTGCAATGGCTGACGCTACTCTGTACGGCCACGTGAACATCGAAGTTCGTAAAGACGATGGCGCTAAAATGGACATCGGTGGTGCAGCTAACTCCGTATCTCGTATCGGTGTTCGCGGTACTGCTGATACTGGCGTTGACGGTCTGGTAGGTTTCTACCACATCGAAATGGGCCTGGCTACTCCAAACGGCGCAACTGCACTGAACACTCGTCTGGCTCACGCTGGTCTGCGCGGTGATTTCGGTTCTTTCGCTCTGGGTACTCAGTGGACTCCACACTACCTGTGGACTACTGGCGCAACTGACGTAATGCTGTCTGGTGCTGCTCGTGTAACTCGTTCTACTGACGTTATCTACCGTGCGTCCAACTCTGCAATGTACATCTCCCCAGACATGGGTGGACTGCAGTTTGCAGGTGGCGTTCTGGCTAGCAGCGCTCGCTCTGACAAGAACATCGATGCATTCAACGTTGCTGCCAAGTACAGCGCTAGCGGCCTGACAGCTTCTCTGTCACACGGCGGTTTCGAGTCATCTTCATTCGCTCTGGATAGCGCTACTGCTGCATCTGTTAGCTACAACTACGGTGCTGGTACAGTTGCTGCTGGCATCTCTCGCAACCGTGTACGCGGCGGTGGCAACACTACTCCGTTCGAACTGGCTGCTACTTACAACGTAACTGACAGCACTACTCTGAAAGCAGCTTACGCTGACTTCCGTGGCAGCGCTAAAGGCTATGCTGTTGAAGTTCAGCACAACCTGGGCAGCATGACTAACCTGTACCTGGGTTACGGTGAAGCCAACTCTTCTCTGGAAGACATGGGCGTTGCTGATACTCTGAGCACTGGTATTCGTGTACGCTTCTAATAGCTAAAGATCTTATTGGAAGTCTTACGGCTTCTATCTGATCACAAAGGCTCCCTTCGGGGAGCCTTTTGCGTTGTGTGAAAGCCTGAAGTTGTTACATAACCAATATCTGCTTTAATCGTAAGCTGGGGGTGTTACAATAAGCCCATCTGAGATTCGGCATACAAGGATTTATAATGCTGGCTACATCTATTCGTAAATCTGCTGCAGTCACCAGTCTGCTTCTGCTGTTTGCTGCTCCCGGTGTTCTGGCAGGCGAGGAGAGCATTAATCTTGATCCTCTGGAGGGGTTCAACAGAGCGATGTTCAGTTTCAATGATGGCGTCGATCGTGTTGCAATCAAGCCATTGACACAGGGTTATCGCTACGTGGTACCTGATGTTGCTCAAACGGGTGTTACGAACTTTTTCAGTAATCTCAGAGATGTCCGTACCCTGCTGAATAATTTGTTGCAGGGGAAGCTTCACAACGCATCTGAGGACTTTGTGCGTTTGTCATTCAATACTGTCTGGGGTATCGGTGGTTTGATTGATGTTGCAACTCCTCTGGGTATACCCAAGAATAATGAAGATTTTGGGCAGACGCTAGGCTACTGGGGCGTGAGTTCCGGGCCGTATATCGTGCTGCCGCTGCTGGGGCCGAGTACTTTCAGGGATACAGCGGGTCTGGTCCCGGATATGATGGCCGATCCGGTTCGATATGTTGATGATCGTGCACTGCGCAATTCTCTTCAGGTTGTACGAGTTCTTGATACACGATCGCGGCTGATGGACTCTGAGCGACTGATATCCGGTGATCGTTATATTTTTGTGCGCGATGCTTACCTACAGCGTCGGGAGTTTTTGATTAATGATGGTCAGGTTGAAATCACGTTTGATGAAACAGATTTTTAAGTGTTTCAAACTCAATGATTTCGTAAAGAGCAGCGAATGTACTTAATCATGAAGGCTAATGAGTCAGTCAGTTAATACGGCCAGTCATTAATGAGCCAACAAGCCCACAATGTTCTGCTGGTATCAGCCTGTACAGAAACAACTGATCGGTTATTTGAGCTATTCGAGCAGTGTGATACAGGCTCTTTGCGAATTATTGTCAGTCGTGATTCGGTGGATGCTGAAAACCAGCTCGAGCATCGTGATTTCATGCTTGCTATCTTCGATCTTGGCTCTTTCGTAACGCCGGAATTCATGTCCATTGCTTCTGCCAGGCTCAATCCCATGCCTGCTATTGCGCTGGTGAGTGATGGAACTGCTGAGCTTATAATTTCTGCCCTCAGGTCCGGTGCAGACGATGTTTTTCTTCCCTCGGATCTTGATCTGCACCCTGATCTTTTCGTTGAATCAATGAGGCGCCAGCTCAAGAGAGCCTTTCATATTGTTGAGGCCAAGCGCCTCAGAGAAAATCTCGAGCGAAGTCTGGATGAGTTGAAGGCTGATCATCGTGCCGCCCAGCAGGTGCAGCAGAATCTTCTTCCGCCTAAAGAGCAAACCATCAATGGCATCCGTTTTGAATATACCCTGACACCTTCACTGCTGCTCAGTGGTGATTTTGTGGATGCGATCGCTATTAATGAACATCAGGTCCTTTTCTATCTCGCTGATATATCCGGGCATGGTGCGTCATCCGCTCTGGTGACAGTGCTGCTGAAAAATATGACGCATCGTCTGTTGCGTAATTACAAACGGCACTCAAGTTTTGATATCCTCTCGCCGATAGCTACTCTGGAGCGTATCAATCGTGAGCTTTTGCTGACAGGGTTGGGCAAGCATCTGACAATGTTTATCGGGCTGCTGGATACAGAATCTTCAAAGCTGGTCTATGCTGTTGGCGGCCATCACCCGATGCCGGTTTTTCATTCTCCGGATTGTACCAGTTACCTGGAGGGTAGAGGTATGCCGGCGGGTCTGTTTGAGACGCCAACTTTCGAGCAGCGCGAGTTGCAACTGCCGCAGACTTTTGCGCTGACACTCTTCTCTGATGGCATTCTTGAAATCATCGATGGTGATAATCTTACAGATAAGGAGGAGAATATTCTGCAGCTATTGAAAGGTGGGTTTGTATCCTCCTTTGATCTTTCAACAAAGTTGATCAAAGCTGATGCTTCGAATCCGGATGATGTGGCAATAATGACTGTGTCTCGAGCTTAGCAATGAATGAAGGTGAAATTTTTTACGCCTGCCAGGATGGGCACTATGTGCTCAAGTTTGTCGGTGAGGTGCGTCTAACGCTTTGTTCAACGATAGATCAGCACCTTGAAAGCCTGCTGTCGCTGGATGAGATTACTGATACATTGATTGATCTGACCGAAACGATCAATATCGATAGTACTTCTCTTGGTCTTATTGCCAAGCTGGCTATAAAGACGGCAGAGCGCAAGATGCCAAAGCCGACACTGGTATCAACCAATCCTGATATCACC
This sequence comes from Nitrincola alkalilacustris, assembly GCF_008973755.1. Lineage (GTDB taxonomy): Bacteria > Pseudomonadota > Gammaproteobacteria > Pseudomonadales > Balneatricaceae > Nitrincola > Nitrincola alkalilacustris. The sequence continues at coordinate 286,257 of NZ_WBOM01000003.1, forward strand.
CGAATATTGCTGGCCATGGGCTTTGATGAAGTTTTTCTGTTGATTGACACCCTGCCGACCAGTGTCAAGGATCTGAAGAGAGTCCCTTTTGTCCAAGAGTCCGAAGATATTATCAAACAGCGGATTATCGATGCTCACAGAGTGTTGATTGATCTTAATGAGGGTAATCGTTCGGCTTTCAAGGATCTGGTCGAAACGCTCGAAAATTGTGGCTGATATGGTCTTTGTGGGTAATCTGGAAGCCGGTCTGGCCGGCTTCGTTCACTGAAAATCAGGCGATAGTCTATTGACTCAAAAGTGATTCCAGCTTGACCTGATCGGCCGCGAAATTGCGGATGCCTTCGGCAAGTTTCGTGCTGGCCATGGCATCTTCATTGAGCATCCATCTGAATTTGCTTTCGCTGAGGCTGAAGGGCTGGTCTTCGCTGTAGCAATTATCGGCTGTCAACCTCGCATGCAATGGCATGTCGCTGCTCTCCAGCTCCTGCATCAGTGCCGGGCTGATCGTAAGTCGATCGCAACCGGCGAGAGATCGTATCTCATCAGCATTCCTGAAGCTTGCACCCATGACGATGGTGCCATAGCCGTTCGCTTTGTAATAGTTGTAAATGCGCGTCACAGACTCAACGCCTGGGTCGTTATTGCCACTGAAATCCTGATCAGGATAATTGGCTTTGTACCAGTCCAGTATACGTCCTACAAAGGGTGAGATGAGAAATACTCCGGCATCAGCGCAGGCCATCGCCTGACTGAAACCAAATAGCAGTGTCAGGTTGCATTGAATATTGTCGTGCTCAAGAACGCGAGCTGCTTCAATACCCTCCCAGGTTGAGGCGATCTTGATCAAAACTCTGTCCTGAGGGATTTCAAACTCCTGGTAGAGGTCTATCAGGCGCCGGGCACGGTTGATCGTCGCCTGGGTATCAAATGACAGGCGGGCATCCACCTCGGTCGAGATGCGACCGGGAATAATTGACAGAATCTCTTTCCCGATCAGAACGGCCAGCCGATCTGTCATGTTATTCAGCAGCTCCTGGCTGCCGCCTCCCTGTTTTTCTGCCCAGATGCGGGCTTCATCAAGCAGATGGGCATACTTGGGGTCCTGGCTGGCTTTCAGGAGCAAAGAGGGGTTGGTTGTGGCATCAACGGGTTTGAATGCACGAATCGCATCGATATCGCCAGTATCCGCGACAACAGTGGTTATCTGTTTCAGTTGCTCAAGCTGGTCCATTTAGTGGGGCCCTGTCGTTGTTATGTTCTTGAGATACAAATTGCAACGCTTCGCGGTAAACGTCAATAGCTGCACCTGATTTATGCCCATTTTCGCTGATATGACGGCGAAACTGCTTGCCACCACGCTGACCATGAAAAAGTCCGAGAAGGTGTTTCAGAACCGAGTAGAGTGGTGCGCCTTCCTGTAGTTGTGCTTCCAGGTAAGGGATAAATGCTTCGGCGATCTCCAGTCGGGACAAAATCCTGTGGTTATTGCCATAGAGCTCGCAATCAACCTGGCTCAATAATTCGTAGGGGTTTTGATAGGCTTCGCGACCGATCATGACACCATCAAGATGCTCCAGGTGCTGCTGGCATTGATCCAGTGTCTGGATGCCACCATTGATGATGATCTCAAGCTCGGGGAAGTCAGTTTTAATCTGATGGACCCACTCATAACGAAGCGGAGGTACTTCGCGATTCTGTTTCGGACTCAGGCCCTTCAGAATCGCCTTGCGTGCATGGATGATAAAGGTGGAGCAGCCGCTGCCTTTAACAATCTCGATGAAGTTCCTGAGCTGCTCCAGACTTTCCATATCATCTATGCCCAGGCGATGCTTGATGGTGACAGGGATGCTCACTCTTGCCTGCATCTCGGACAGGCACTCGGCCACCAGTTGCGGGTGTGCCATCAGGCAAGCGCCTATCATATTGTTCTGCACACGATCACTTGGGCATCCGACATTGAGGTTAACCTCGTCGTAGCCCCAGTCTTGCGCCATCTGCGCACATTCTGCCAACTCCTGTGGATTGCTGCCTCCCAATTGCAGGGCCAGAGGGTGCTCTGCCTGATCGTAGCGCAGGAATCGCTCACGATTGCCATGAATCAATGCGCCTGTAGTGACCATCTCGGTATATAGCAGTGCATGCTGTGATAATAGACGGTGGAAGTAGCGGCAATGCCGGTCCGTCCAGTCCATCATAGGCGCAACGCTGAAGCGGCGATTAACATTGTCTGCAGGTGGGTTTTGGCGTGGTGCCTGGGTCAGGCTGCTTGGTATCTGGCTGGTGGGCATCTAAAAAGGATCTTTCTGTTAAAAGTGAGCTGTTAAAGCAATCTTGATGGTGAAGGAGGTATCATAACATATTTGTGTTGAAGTGCCGGGGAGTGGCAGGGTACAGGCAAAAAAACGCCGCATCCTAAGATGCGGCGGTATCGCAGTGCCCCTCGAGTGCGATCAAAAAAGCTTGCTTTCAGTACGCATAGTGTCTTCCAGCTTGCTTGATCTATATAAAGCACATTGCGTGCCAATATTATATTATTTATTAATATCAATGGCTTATTATTTTGTCATGCTTTTGCTGATACACAAGATCACTAGATGGCTGCCAATTTCGGGGCGTGTTTCCGTTCAGGTGCACACTTATCGTGCATGTTTCTGCTACCTGTGCTGTGGTAGTTTTCAACCCAGTTGGCCATAGCCGATGCGGCCTGTGGCGCGCTATAATTGCGCCTTTGTCCATTAGTACATTTGTCCAATTCGCAATGAGTACAAGAGATTATGACTGTTCGCACACGCGTTGCTCCTTCTCCTACCGGTGACCCTCATGTCGGTACAGCTTATATAGCACTGTTCAATCTGGCGTTTGCACGTCAGCATGGAGGGCAGTTCATTCTGCGAATAGAGGATACCGATCAGACCAGAAGTACGGCGGAGTTCGAGCAGGCGATTCTCGATTCGCTGCGCTGGCTTGGATTGGAGTGGGACGAAGGTCCGGATGTCGGCGGTCCGCATGGCCCTTATCGTCAGAGTGAGCGTAAGCATATCTATAAGGACTATGCACTTGAGCTGGTAGAGAAGGGGTTCGCGTTCCATTGCTATCGTACGCCGGAAGAACTGGATGAACTCAGAGAGCTTCGTCGTGCAGAGGGTAAGCATACTGCACTGAAGCAGAGCGATCTGGCGCTGCCTGAAGATGAGGTTGCCCGTCGCGCCGCCGCAGAAATGCCCTTTGTGATCCGCATGGTAGTGCCGGAAGAGGGTGTCTGTGAGATAGAGGACATGCTGCGTGGGACCATTGAGATGGACTGGGGGCAGGTGGATGCACAGATTCTGCTGAAGTCTGATGGCATGCCAACCTACCATCTTGCCAATATTGTTGATGATCACCTGATGGGCATCACCCATGTTATCCGTGGCGAGGAGTGGATCAACTCTGCACCCAAGCATAAGCTGCTGTATCAGTATTTCGGATGGGATATGCCGGTCCTGTGCCATATGCCACTGTTGCGTAACCCGGATAAATCCAAGTTGTCCAAACGCAAGAACCCGACCAGTATTCTGTACTACAAGCGCATGGGATATCTGCCCGAAGCCTTGTTGAACTATCTTGGCCGCATGGGGTGGTCGATGCCGGATGAGCGTGAAAAATTCACGCGCCAGGAGATGTTCGAGCACTTTGATCTGACGCGTGTGTCGCTTGGCGGACCAGTCTTTGATCAGGAGAAGCTGAGCTGGCTGAATGGTACCTGGATTCGTGAAGATCTGAGTCCCGAGCAGTTCGCCCAGGCGTTTATCGAGTGGGGGCTTAATCCTGAGTACCTTAAATCGATTATCCCGTTGATTCAGTCGCGTGTTGAGCGCTTCTCAGATGTTGCGCCACTGGCTGGTTTCTTCCTCTCGGGGATGTTGCCGATCAATGAAGAGAGCTTTGCGCATAAAAACCTCACACTGGATGATGTGCGTCGAATTCTGCAGTTTGCTGCCTGGCAGCTTGATCAGCAGACCGACTGGGATAAGGATGTGCTGTTTGGTGTATTGAAGCAGCTGGCTGAGTCTCTGGGCTTCAAGATTCGTGACTTCCTGTTTCCGCTGTTTGTGGCGGTCACAGGAACCAGTCAGAGCGTATCCGTTGTGGATGCCATGGGTATCCTGGGGCCGGATATGAGTCGTGCCCGAGTGCGATTTGCGCTGGATAAGGTCGGTGGTCCATCCAAGAAGGAAGCCAAGCGCTGGGAGAAGGAGTTTCAGGCTCTGCAACTGGGTTGAGGAAAAATCAGGCGTGTTTCAATAATTTATACCAATAACTTGTTGACAAGAAAAGGACGGGGCCTTAATATTTGCCCCGTCTTCAGATGGGGCCTTAGCTCAGCTGGGAGAGCGCGACGCTGGCAGCGTCGAGGTCAGGGGTTCGATCCCCCTAGGCTCCACCATCCTTGAAGATAGCAAGTCCTGCGTTGATATACCCCACTTCACCACCTCTTTTCAGCCTGATGCTGTTAGTAAACTGATATGCTCATGCGTGCCATGAACTGATAGTCTCGCGTTTTCGTATTGTCTAAATCATCTGTATTAAGGTTCATACAGGATTTTGCTGCTGTTTCGGGTATAGGGATCTGCCTCAGGCGTATTATATTTGACTGGCACTGGGGATTTGGATGTTGCTGTCTCGTATTTCTGATTTTGAGCGTGAGGCGGGTGATCAGTCCTGCTATCAGGAGTTGAGTGATGGTTGGTCGATAGCTGTCGCTGATGTGATCGCAAGTACGCAACTGGCTCTTGCTGGGCGTGATCGTGATGTTAACTTTATAGCCGCCTGTGTTGTTGCTGTTCTTACGGAAGTAATGAGCAGTGAGGAGGCGCCTGCCGCCATTCAGTTTGGTGGTGATGGTGCAGTTGCTGCGGTACCGGAGGAGCATTACAAAGCGGTCGAATCTGTGCTGGCTGCACTGGCGTATTGGTCTCAGAGCCAATTTGGTATCCCCTTACGGGTAGGTCTTGTACCTGTTGCTGATTTGAAAAAAGCTGGCCATTCAGCCTATGCAACTCTACATGATATGGGCAATGGCAATGCGTTTGGCTTATTTCTTGGTACAGGGATTATTGAGGCTGACCGTTGGGTCAAGCAGGATTCGAAATGGCGATTGTCCCCCAGGGAGGGAGCGCTGCCGGGAATAGATAATCTTTCCTGTCGCTGGCAGCCTTTACCTGCAAAGCGTGGCAAGGTGATGTGCATGATCATCGATCCACTGGAAGGGCGCGATGATACTCTCAAGCAGGTATTGGCTGATATCAGTGCCTGTGTGCCTGGTGGGGTAGCGGCACCAGTTGGTCCTGTTCAGACGCTGACTCCGCCTGCCTGGCCTTCATGGCAGTCATTGAGGCGTGAGCTGCGATTACCATCATCCAGTGGAGTTATTTCCAGAGTTTTCAGAGCTTTTATCGGATCCGGAATACTGCATCTGGCTTACCGCCTTGGTGGGCGTTTGGGGGGTGTGGATGCTGGGCGCTACCTCAAGTCTCTGGTGCAGCGAACAGACTATCGTAAGCAGGCGGGTGGCCCAAGGCTGGTGCTGGACGTGACCGAGGAGGAGATTATTCGGATTGAGGAGGTGCTGCGTATTGCGGAGTATGATGGCAGGATTTTGTACGGCACCTCTTTCAGTGATGCAGCAACCATGACCTGTCTGGTGGGTGATTTTCAGGCAGACAGGCATGTTCATTTTGTTGACGGAGAGGAGCTTGGCTTCTGGCGTGCATCTCTGGTGCTGAAGGATAAGCTGGTGCAGCGAATGGAATGGGTAAATAAGGGTGTCAGCTCAGATTAAACTCCTGCCCGCAGGAAAGTACCACCAGATCCTGGTCCGGCAGACGGTGCTGGAGCTCTTCGATAATCTGTTTTGTATAGCTGGGCTTCAGGTGAGAGATCCAGATATGTTTCGGCTTTTGGTCCAGCTCTGACAGTAATGTCTGCAGCATGCTCGGCGTGAGATGTTTGGAGAGTTTGGCCAGGGTTTCCATATGGTCCGGCATCGCGCACTCAACCATCAGCGTATTAATTGGACCCAGCCTGTTCAGATTGCTGACAACCAGGGGGCTGAGTGTGGTATCGCTGGTGAATACAAAAACCGGGCAGTCCTTCTTTTCGACTCTGTAGCCACAGGTCGGCACGACATGGTCCGAAGGGAAGGGGGTCAGAGTGTGAGTGCCGGTATCGATTGGTTCCCAGTGTGTAACTGGAATGAAGCGCAGGACCGGGTTTTCTTTGTCTGGCAATAGTGTGAAGTCAGGCCAGATGGACCAGTTGAACATGTGCAGCTTGAGTGCTTCGATCACTTCCGGTAGCGCATGGACCTCAATAGGGCGCTTGAGCTTATCAAAAAGATTGTCAATCAACAGTGGCAGAAAGCAGATATGATCAAGATGAGCATGAGTCAGGAATATACGTTGTATTTGAGCCAGCTCCAATTGAGTCAGACATCCAAGGCCTGTTCCTGCATCGATAAGTGTGTGCTTATCAATGCGGATGCAGGTGGTGTGCTGATTAGCTCCCATGCCGCCGCTACAGCCTAGAATCTCTACCTTCAAGTTTTTATCCTTTTATTGATTTAAAGATAGTAATCAAGTGTTGTTATCTTATCCCATGTAACTCTTGAATCCATCCAGAAGCATCTGAACAGATATTGAGATTAATATCATTCCCATCAGGCGCTCAATCGCTTTTAATCCTCTGGCGCCCAGTAGTTTGAAAAGCCCCTGTGAGGAGAGCAGGATGATCGCGCTGAGAAACCAGGCGCCGCCCAGTGCCATGAGCCAGTCAACGCTTCTATCAGGGCCTGTATCGGCCAGCAGAACAAGTGTCGCCAGTACCGAGGGGCCGGCAATCAAGGGTACTGCCAGGGGAACAACCAGAGGCTCCCCGTCTGATCCATCGTCTCCCATTACGCCGCCTCGGGATGGGAAGATCATCCGGATCGCAATAATCATCAGCACAAGGCCGCCACCTATGGCAACCGCTTCGCGCGACAGGCCAAGTACTTTCAGTATGACAGGGCCGGAAAAGAGAAACAGCAGCATGATCATCAGAGCGATGATCAGTTCGCGGATCAGTATTTTGATTCTTCTCTCAGGGGCTACTTTTGATAATACCGATAAGAATATCGGGATATTACCCAGTGGGTCCATGATCAGAAACAGGGTAACGGCGACTGCAAAAGTTTCCATGATATGCCTTGTGGATAGAGTGCTTATTAATATCTGAAGCTGAAGACGGGCAGCTAGAGCCAGAATCTTATAAATGCATGATAGACGAGAGGATTATATTTTTCCTTCTGAAATATCGCGCATTTTCGTGGATTTTCTGCTTTGCCATAGCCCATAAAGGAAAAAGCCCATGGCGATCCAGATAAGGATGAAGGTGATCAGGCGTTGAGGAGGATAGGATTCATTGAAAATAAACACTGCAATCAGGAATTGCAGTGTCGGATTCAGGTACATGATAAATCCGACAACTGAGAGATCAAGCCGCTTGGCGGCCGCTGCGAATAGCAGTAGCGGTACCGCCGTCACTATGCCTGACATGATCATCAGGGAGGTGCTCAGGGTGTTGCCTGAAAAGAATGCCATCGATCTGCCTGTTTGCAGTTGCCACAAAATCCACCCTAGTGCCAGAGGTAAAATAAGCAGCGTTTCCACAGTCAGGCCGTTTAGGCTATCAACCGGTTGCTGCTTGCGAACCAGTCCATAAAAGCCGAAGGAGAGGGCGAGCGTCAAGGATATCCAGGGGAGTTTGCCCAGCATGATCAGCTCAAGCAGAACTGCTACTGCAGCCAGTGCCCCAGCAATCGCCTGCAGTGGGTGCATGCTTTCCTTAAGTATGATTCGACCAAGGAAGAGACTTACCAAGGGGGTCATGAAGTAGCCGAGACTGGACTCAAGAACACGCTGCTGACTCACGGCCCATATGAAGATCAGCCAGTTTGTTGCGATCAATAAGGAGGATAGCATCAGCCAGCCAAGCGCACGCTTATCCCGCAGCAGGGTGGTCAGGGTGCTCAGCCTGCGAAGCATCAGAATCACAATTGTGGTTGCGACGAAGGACCAGATAATTCTATGTACAAGTACCTCAAAAGAGGGAACTTGAGACAGTAGATTGAAGAATAGAGGAAAGCATCCCCAGATCGTGTAAGCTGCAAGTGCTAACAGCAGTCCTTGCATGTTTGTTGTCTCCGGGGTGCGTTTTCGTAGGAGCGCAGGCCTCAAGGGCTGGCCTGTGATGCTTAACGCATCGCCAGGCGCTGTTCCTGATTTCCTTCGATCATGCTGACCATCTGAGATACGCGCTCGTTGAACTGAGCGAGCTGCTCTTTAGGTACTGAGCTCGCAAGTGGGATATTGGCTGTCATGGCATTTACCGGACGACCGTTCACATGGAGTTCGAAGTGAAGGTGGGGGCCTGTTGTACGGCCTGTATTGCCAGACAGTCCAATGCGCTGTCCGCGTTTGACAGTCTGGCCGCGCTTCACCAGGAAACGGTCAAGGTGCAGGTAACGCGTTTTATACTGGCTGCCATGCGATATTTCTATGTACTTGCCTGCGTATGGGTGATTCTCTACCCGTGTTACTACGCCGTCGCCTGTTGTCAGAACCGGTGTGCCTATCGGCATGGCATAGTCGGTACCATTATGCGGCGACACGCGCCCTGTTACGGGGTGCAGTCTGCGTGGATTAAAGGATGAGCTGATACGATAGCGGCCATTTGTAGGGTTGCGCATGAAGGCGCGGGCCAGGCTTTCACCGTTGGCATCATAGTAATTGCCGTCGTCAAACAGGAAGGCAGTATAGTTGCGTCTGCTTTGCAGTAAGCGTACGGCTTCGATACGAGACTGGCCTGTGTATTCATCACCGACACGCTGGCTGGTACGAACAACCTGAAAAACATCACCAGCCTGAATCTGGCGGGCAAAATCGACTTGTTCCTTGAAAAGGTCGCTGATTTCAGCGATTTCGGACTTGGTCAGACCTTCCCTTATTGCGGATGCATAGAAGCTGCCATGTATCTCACCGGATACTATCTGGTGTTCCCATTCGCCATCGTCGATAACTTCCTGGTACTCAAAAGCGTTATCAGATACGCGCTGGTAGTGGATTCTGTTGCCGGCATGAATATACAGTTCCATCTCATCAAGAAGGCCTGTAGTTTCATTCATTCTGAATGTCAGTATGTTGCCCGGACGAAGCGTGTCGAGGGCGAGGAGTGACTGATCTGCAGCCAGAATGTAGTGCATGACAGCCTGGCTCACCTGTGCTTTGTCAAACAGGCTACCCAGAGTGTCGCCGGGCTCTATGGTGAATTTCAGTTCTGAAGGCGCTTTGGCAGTGACATGATTGTCTGCTGTCTGTAGATCCATCTGGGGCTCATCGGAAATGTCAGAAATGAGCTCGGCAGTAGCTTCCTGAATAGCTTCAGGCAGATCCGGTGTGTTGGGTTCCGCCCCTAAGTGAACAGGCTCCTCAAGACTGGCAAGCATCGGCTCAGCCGGTGCCACTCTCTGAAGGTCTGCGGGGGTGTTGTGGGTTGATGGATTCAGGTTGGCGCTACGATTGGAGTTCCCATGCTGAGACTCATGTTGAGCTGGCTTGATAATGACGGCCTGCTGAACGCCTTCACCCTGTGTCGGCCATACCAGGGCTACCATAACGGTAACCGTCGCGACAGAGAGTCCCCCTAAATGCAATACAGGAATTCTATTCCAGCAATTTCTGACTAACTGTGCTTTTCCAAGATGCATCTGCGCCCCGCATTATCCCCGTTGTATATTTACTATATTATTATTGCGAAACATTACACTTCATATACTGTTTTTTTGCAACCGCAGAGGCTGATTAATTTCCGGAATAATGCTTTATATCAATAGAAAAGCGTCGCTGCACACTGCATTATCAAGGTGACAGATAGTTTTTCTGTTTATTTATTAACCAATACTGCAGCAGTAGATCGGAGAGGTTTATGTATATTTACAACGAGCATTCACCCTGGCGCATACTGCTCAGCGAGAGGGGTGCAGTTGAAGCAGCCAGTTGGCCAGCGGCCTTGCACTCACTCAAGTCGGTCTTGCAGGAAATGTATGGTTCACCTGACCTGGGCGCAGCCAGACGTTTACAGCCCGACATGGTCAGGGAGCTGTTTGCGCTGGATATCCCCGCCTGGCGAATCAGTCAGTTACTCAGTGATCATAACGACTGGGTTTACCGGCGCAGTATTGAGCTGTCGCTGGAGGAGATGCTGGCGCAGGGCTGGGGCTCGCCGCCTTGTCGTTTCTGTATCTTGTCGCTGGGTTCTGGAGCCAGGCACGAAAGTCTGCTGAGTCCGGATCAGGATAATGCCATGATTATCGAATCCTATCCGGATCAACAGCACCATGAAATTGACACCTGGTTCCAAGCTCTGGCCGAACGTTTTACTGATCGTCTTGATCAGGCTGATATACCACTTTGCAAGGGTCATGTAATGGCGCGCTGGCCCTTATGGCGAAAAAATCTTGATCAGTGGTGTGAGCAGATGCGCTTTTGGACCCGGCGTCGGGTTGTCAGACAGGTGCAGTTCTCCAATATACTGCTGGATTTTTATCCGGTTTATGGTGATGTTTCTCTATGTGAGGCATTTCGTGATTGTATCGTGGAGATAATGCCGAATGCAGGGTTGTTTCTTGGGGAAATGAGTGATCTGCTGGATGAAACACCTGTGGCACTGGATCGTTTCGGTCGTGTTCAGGGAGATGGTCGTGATGCACCTCATGCCACGGCCTTGAATATTAAACGGCAGGGTCTGTTGCCCTTGCAGAGTGCGCTGAGGTTGTTGTCGTTGCGTGCGGGGATCAGGGCGATTGACAGTCGCGGGAGGTTGAGGGCGCTGGTTGAATGCAGGGTGATCAGTGAGCGCGAGGCATCTGCTCTGGATGCTGCACTGGGGCGCCTGCAGTCACTCCTGTTGCAGTCACAGATGGCCAGCCTGGAGCAGGGTCGGATGGTCGACGGGTGGATAAACCAGGGGCAACTGGATGAAGCTGGTCTGCAGTTGCTTCGGCTGGACCTGCTCCAGATACAGCAGTTGCAGAAGCGTGCCAGGGTGCAGGCTCACTCCTGAGTAATTACACGTTGATCAGGGGCGCAAGGAAGCTCCATCACCAAACGAGCACCGCCCAGGTTTTCGGGATCCTCTACCCATAGTCGGCCGCCCAGATGAGCAAGGATGCCACGACAGATAGGTAAGCCCAGTCCTGTACCTTTGGGGCGGCCTTTGGGTTGGGTAATGCTGCCTTGCTCAACCTGATGAAATTTCTCAAATACCAGCTCGCGCTGATTTTCGGGGATTCCTTCACCGTTATCCTCAACGCTGAGTCTGAAACAGTGCCCGACCACCTCCAGTGTGACATTGACCCGCCCGTCCTGAGTGGAGGCAAATTTACGGGCATTATCCAGCAGGTTGATCATTACCTGTTGCAGTCGGTCGGGATCTGCCACTACCTCTGCACAATCTCTGGCCAGTGACACTTTCAACTCAATCGAGCGCTCTTCGTAGAGGCGGGCAACAGCATCAATTGATTGGTGCAGTGCCTGAACCAGGTCCAGCCTTTCAGGCTTTAGCGTCATGCGCCCTGACTCCAGGCGAGCCAGATCCAGTATCTCCTCTATCAGGCGAGACAGTCGCTCACTCTCCCGAACGATCACATCCAGAAAGTGGGCTTTTTTCTCATCATTCAGATTGGGAGTGTCGCGAAGTATTTCGGCAAAGGCGCGAATGGATGTCAGAGGGGTACGCAGCTCATGGCTGACCATGGCGACAAACTCATCCTTGAGTCGATCCAGTTCGCGTAAGCGATCATTTGCCGAGCGCAGCTCTTCACCTATTCTGGCCAGCTCCTTGGATTTCTGTTCAAGCTGGCGGTTGTACTCCAGTGTCTGAGAGGTGGTATCAAGGATGCTGAGAACGGCATTCAGGTCCAGCGCTTCACCCTTGACCACTGAGTTGATCAGTACCCTTGCTGAAGAGTTTCCCAGTGCACCAGCCAACTGCTTTTCGGCACTGGCGATCAACCCGGGTGAGGCGGTCAGAGTATCGTCATCTATTTTTGTTTCTCTGGCCGCGGTATCAGGTTGGTATTGGGTGAACAGCCTTTGTGTTGCTCGGTGGCCGAGATAGCGGTGAATCAGGCGTCGCAACTCTCCCCGGCTGGTCTGACCACGCCAGAGTGGAGTGTTTTGCAGAGCGTCCTGTCGCAGCGCCTCGGTAAAAAGTGCCGCCTGTGTCTGCTCCAGATTGGACTGGCGGGTAAAGAGGGAGACAACGACGATCAATCCCACATTCACCAGCATGGTCCAGAAGAGAGCATGGGTATAGATATCATATCCTTCCAGTCCAAAGAGGTTGTATGGGCGAAGCCAGGCTATACCCCAGGGGCCGTCGTTCAGCAGGCTGACATCAATCCAGCCTGACTGGGCAAATCCCGGAATCAGAAGAGTATGACACCAGACAGCAAAACCGCCGATAAGACCAGCAGCAGCACCTGCCTGAGTGGCTCCACGCCAGAAAAGCCCCAGCAGGAGGGCGGGAGCAAATTGGGCCGCTGCCGCAAACGAGACCAGGCCGATGGTGACAAGGCTGTAGGAGTCGCCGATCAGCGCATGATAGAGATAGCCCAGAAACAGAATCAGAATGATGGCGATGCGTCGAATTCCCAGCAGTAAGCCGCTGAGGTCCTCCTGCTGTTCTATATTCAGGCTGCGCATTTTCAGCAGCATTGGCATGACCAGTTGGTTGCTGATCATTGTGGACAGGGCGATCGTCTCGACAATCATCATGCCTGTTGCTGCTGAAAGGCCACCGATGAAAACGAATAATGACAGTACCTCTTTCCCGGCGGCCAGTGGCAGAGTCAGTACGAAGCTGTCGGGTGATTGTGCTGCACTGCCCAGCATAAGGCCGGCCAGGGCTACCGGTATGACAAAGATGTTGATGGCAAACAGGTATAGCGGAAACATCCAGCTGGCGCGGCGCAGGTGGTTTTCATCCACATTCTCTACAACCAGTACCTGAAACTGGCGTGGCAGCGTGATAAAGGCCAGTGTCGACAGCACCAGCAGACCCACCCAGCCTGCGCTGCCACCGGGTACGTCGGCGAGACTGAGGCTTTGAGCCAGCTCAGGATGCTCGGCGGCGCGTTGAAACAGATCGACCGGTCCGGAGTAGAGAAAAAAAGTGACAAAAATACCGACAGCAAGGAAAGCGAGGAGTTTGATAATCGACTCGAAGGCGATGGCGGTGACCATTCCTTCATGACGCTCACTGGCATCAAGCTGCCGAGTACCGAACAGAATGATAAACACCGCCAGTACTATGGCAATCCAGAAGGACTTGTCGAGCAGAAACAGTCCGTCGGGTGTATGGTCGGTTGCGCTACCCGGATAGCTGGTGAGGACGCCGTAACTGATGGTGATCGCTTTAAGTTGCAGCGCGATATAGGGAATGACGCCGATGACCGCTATCAGGGCGACCAGTGCACCGATGCGGCCGCTTTTGCCATAACGCGCGCTGATGAAGTCGGCAATAGATGTGATTCTCTGCGCACGCGCTATTCTGACCATTTTGCGTATCAGCAACCAGCCGAGCAGCATGGCAAGGGTGGGGCCGAAATATATCAGCAGAAAACTGGGGCCATGCTCGGCGGCGCGTCCGACACTGCCGTAGAAGGTCCAGGCTGTGCAGTATACGGCAATTGACAGTGCATAAACGGTTGAGGAGCCAATCACAGAGCGGCCCTTCTCCGCTCTTCTATCTCCCCAGGCAGCAATAATGAACAGCAGTGCAAGATAGCCGAAGGCGATGATCAGTATGATCGGATCACTCCTCATGGCTACGCTCCACTACCAGAGCTGTCAGCAGTATGAGAATCAGCCAGGCAGCAAAAAGGTACAGGGGCAGCCAGGACAGGCCATTGCTGGCCGGAGTATCAAAAATCAGCAGAATGGGAGGGGTAAAAAAGAGTACGCCCAGAAGTGTCAGTGGGATGAGTCGACTCAGTAGCGTTCGTTTCTGCATGCCTATCCAACCCTGACCGGTTCCATGGTGGCCTGCAGTTCAAGTGCCTGCTGCAGGGTGAGGATGCCTCTGGCCTCAAGACGAGGCAGTAGTGCCAGAAAAAGCTCAGCCGTGACCCTGGCATCACCAAGTGCCGTGTGTCTCGAGCCGGCAGCAAAGGCCAGTTGAAAACGACTTGCCAGCGCATCCAGACCATGCCCTTCAAACCCCGGGTCTATGGCTCGGGAAAGCAGCAGGGTGTCCAGTACCGGCATATCAAATGTAATCCCCGCATTCTCAGAGGCTCGGCTGATGGCGAGCATGTCAAATGCGGCGTTATGGGCAACCAGTACACCCTGTCCGACGAAGCTGCGAAAGCGCGGAAGCACAATGGTTAATGGGGGAGCACGTCTGACATCTGCATCAGTCAATCCATGAATGACGGTACTGTCGGCAGGGATGGGGATGCCGGGATTAACCAGTTGCTCGAATGCTTCGTCTGCCAGCAGTTTTCCATTCAGGATTCGACAGGCGCCGATGCTGATGACACTGTCCCCCTCACGAAGCCTAAGCCCCGTTGTTTCGGTATCGAACACCACCATTTCAAGCTGGCGAAGCGGCAGGGCTCCCAGAGTGGCATCCGGGGCCGGTAGTTCTGCAATGCTGAAGTCGTGAAATTCAGGACGTGGTTTTCTGGAACGAACTGGTTCGGGGGCACGCTCCGATGCAGGCAAGGGTATGCGGATACGAGCCTGGCTCTCCTCTTTAAGGCTCCACCAGTCGCTGTTATGCTGATTCAGTACATCGCCCAGTCGTGCCGCCAGGGGCTCTTCTGACAGGGGCATTTCACGCCATTGTTCCAGCAGGCTTTGTGGCAGTGAACCTCCCTGCCAGATCAGATCCATATAGACACGTTTGTTGCCAAGACATATTTCAGCATCAAACAGATTCTGCCCCGTATGCTGTCTGAGCAGTTCGACGAGCACCTCCAGCATGGCCAGCAGAGCGGGGCTGTCTGCTCGGAACCAGGCTGGAATGCCAATCGGGGTCAGGGTGATGTGGCTGGTCGATAGTCGCTCATCAAGTGCTTTCCAGAGGTCGTTGGACCAGGTGTCGTGAAGTTGGCCCTGATCCAGCTGTACTCTTTCAAGAATGCGAGCCAGATTGTCGATCTGATTACCTATGGCAGCTGATTCCTGTTGAACACCCTGTTCCAGTCGGAGCCTGAGGTCACTGCCACTGGCGGTTCCTGACAGGGCTTCTGCGGCGGTTGTCAGGCTTGCGGCGTGGCCTCGCAATGCTGGAATCAGCTCAGCCAGGGGTTGGCGCCAGCGCTGATTGGCGCTCTGGCTCTCTGTGCGATCCTCAAGCGTCAGCAGTACTTCGCCTTGTGTGGCGCTGACTCGGCGCAGGTCGCAGCGTAACCAGCGGCCTTCATGGTGTAGTAGAATCTGTCTTGGTGTGCCATCAGCGGGAAGCCTGTCGAGCGTTTCGGTCAGGTTCTTCACGGGTAATAACTGGCCAAGATGCCTACCGAGGCCAAGAGCAGGGTGGTGGGCGAAGAACTGCTCAGCAGCGGGATTGAGCATCAGTACTCGTTGGTGGGTGTCACACAGTAGCAGGGGGGTCTCGAGCACCTGTAGAACTGCTTCGAGCTCATGGCGGATTCTGGCGGCATCTCTTGCGCCTTCCTCACGGGCCGAAGATAGCGTGTCACGATCTTTCTGCCAGCGCTGGCGCAGCTTGTCGAGGTCCGGTTTCAGCGATGCCAGCCAGCCTTCTGGTGGAAAGTCTTCACGGGCATCGGGGTTCGCAGCCAGGCGGGCAAGCTGTACCTGCAGGTGACGCAGCGGTGCGAAGAGCTTGCGCTCGAGCAGTATGCCGATGATTGCCAGAATCATGCTGCTGCTCATGGCGGTGATCCAGAGCATCCAGCGCGACGTGCCCTCCGGAGCCAGTGCTGCGTCCAATACAAACGCCAATGCCAGGCCGGCAAAAAATGTCAGTCCTGTCAGAAGCAGCCATATTCCCAGTAACTGCTGACGTTTTGGCATCCGTTTATCCCGCTTCGTTTAGCAGATTACGAACTTTGTTCACCAGAGCCTGGGTTGAAAAGGGCTTGGTGATATAATCATCCGCACCTAATGCAAGGCCTTTTTCCCGCTCGACCTCTCTACCGTGGGCCGTCAGCATGATGACCTGCAATTTTTTGAAATCATCACTGCTTCTGATTTTTTCCAGGACATCAAAGCCACTGATGCCCGGCAGGCTGATATCCAGCAGAACCAGATCGGGTCGCTCCCTGTCAATGACCTCCAGGGCTGTTTCCCCATCATCGGCCGTGAAAACATCGAACCCAGCCTGCTCCATCAGAAACTCAAGGGAGAGTAATATGTTGGGCTCGTCATCAACAACCAGTACTTTTGTCATGGTCGATTCTCCGCAGTTCAAGCTATATTGTCATGAGTGTAGTGCTCAGTGGTAGTGCAGGAAAGTATAAGATGCCTTTTAAAGGTGCTGGCCTGTCTTTTGCATGTGAAGCAGACGTTATCATTCAGGTAGTCAAAAGTAATGAATATATTTCCGTGGTTTCAACCGATCATCGAAATTGCCAGCGGAAGAGTGGCAGGTTACGAAGCATTAGCTCGCACACGGAATGAAAAGGGTGAGGTTGTTTCGGCAGCACAGATCTTTTGTGATGCAGCAAGAAGCGTTGAGGAGCGTCGAGACCTGGACAGGCATGTACGGCGCCAGGCGCTGGCCAGGTTTGCAGCGCAACAGGATAATCAGTTTCTGACGGTGAATATCTCACCACAGTGGATAGATTCTCTGTTGAATCTGGATCTGTTGCCGACCCTGGAGATGCTGAAGGAAGCCGGTGTCAGCCCTGATCGTGTCGTGATAGAGATCACCGAGCTTAATGGAGACATTGAGAGGATAAGAGCATTTTCGGAGCGTTATCGGCAGGAAGGGGTCAAAATTGCGTTTGATGACTTCGGCACCGGATTCCAGCAGTTGGATCGTATTCTCGCGTTCAGGCCGGATATTATCAAGCTTGATATGAGAATGTTCCGTCATGGTGCACAGGAGCACCAAAGGAGTGCGTTGTTGCAGATGGTTGGTGATATGGGAGCGCGGCTGGGTTGCAAAATCATCTGTGAGGGTGTTGAAACACCGGAAGAGTTTTTTCTTGCGCTGCATTGTAATGCCAGTTATATCCAGGGCTTTATTTTTGACCCCGCATTGCCCGATTTTGTTGCAGAGGATGCCAAGCGCAGTCAGATGAATGGCTTACTGAATCAGCATCTGGATCTTGCCATAGACGAGACAACCAGGCGTCAGTGGCATGCTGAGCGACTGCATTCTGAGCTGATCGCGTTGCGGGAGTTGCTGGTCAGTGGTGGCGAAGGTGGGCTCGAAACTCATCATCCGGATGAGGATGTACTGAGGTTCTATATCTGCAACCGGGCAGGGCAGCAGATCTCACCCAATTACAGTTATGATCTCGGTATCTGGCACGCTGATGACAGTGTTATCGGCAATAACTGGAGCTGGCGACCCTACTTCTACCAACTGGTAGGGGCGAGTGATTTTGAACGTCGAGTGCTGCGTTCATCACCATATCTGGATATTGCGACTGGTGAGCGCTGTTATACCCTGTCACTGGCGCTTGATGATACCCGGGTGCTGCTGGTGGATGTGAAGGATAGAGCCAAGAGTAATAACCGAATCTCTTCTCTGATTTCATGTCACAGTGACTTGATGCCAGCTTTGTCCTGAGTAGATGGGAGCTGAAAGGTTCGGGCCGAATGAACCGGCCCGAACCTTCTCGGTATCGTCCCGCTACTGCTCCAGACTTTTAAGGAACAGGAGATAGTTTTTACCATCTGTCTCAACCTGATGAATCCGTATCACCATGTAGTCCAGTTCCGGGGCAAACCAGATATAGGTTTCACGATTTGAGCCTTCACCCCGGTCTCGTTCTACCTTGATCGACTTCAACTGGCCGAGTGGGGTGTCTATCACCTCTTCGCCGATGACCCGGAAGCGGTACTCCTGGAGTTTGCCTCCGTCAGCAACCTCATAAATCAGCTCCTCTTTTCCAGCTGCCAGATCCATGCGCATCTGCAACTGGTAGCTGAGCTTATCCTGCACGCCGGGAGTGATGGTCATGCGCCAGGGCTGATTCTCGATATCAGTGGTGACGCTTTCGTTTTCCCAGTCAAATGAGAGTGAAGCTTCGCGGCGCTTGCCCATCACGCGACGCTGGTAGTCATACTTCAGTGGCTTGAGAAAGTCCTCTTCGACCGTAAACTGGCTGACTTCGCGCACACTGGCAAACATGGCAGAGGCCTCAATCGAGAGCTGCCAGGTGCCATCGGCCAGTTGTTTCAGTTCGCGTGTCGCCTCACCGGTGAAAGATATCCCGACATCCATCTCATTGCTGTAAATGGCCTTGTAGGGCGTCAGGCTCAACTCCTCTGCAATGGCACTTGTTTTGCTGCCCAGCAGGGTCAGCATCAGGGTCGCCAGGGTTACGGCTTTTTTCATACAAGCTCCGATAGGTGCACAGAACGGAAAGTGGGTCAGTCTTGCAGTTGGAAACCGCAGCTCGGCAGTAGTTCACCATCAAGCCATACACTTTTGTCTGTGAGGCGCAAACGGTGGCTGCAGAACCAACTGACAGCCACAGGGTAGATTCGGTGTTCCAGCTGATGGACGCGTTGCTGCAGAGTTCCCGCATCATCGCCTGGATGTATGGGTGTTCTGGCCTGAATGATAAGCGGGCCACCATCCAGCTCTTCAGTGACAAAGTGCACGGTGCAGCCATGCTCTGCATCACCCGCTTCTATCGCTCTCTGGTGCGTGTTCAGCCCTTTGTAGAGCGGAAGCAGGGATGGATGAATATTCATCATCCGCCCCTGATAATGACGCACGAAGTCGGCGGTCAGAATACGCATGAAGCCTGCCAGTAGCAACAGATCTGGCTGATGCCTGTCGATCAGCTTGAGTAGCGCCTGATCAAAGCTGTCGCGATCCGGGTACTGTTTGTGATCCAGCGAGTGCGCCGAGATCCCGGCAAGTTCGGCGCGCTGCAGCCCATAAGCGTCGGCGCGGTTACTGATAACCGCGACTATCTGCCCATCTATTTCACCCTGGCTGATGCCATCCATGATCGCCTGCAGATTGGAACCGCTGCCGGAGATCAGCACCACTATCTTCGGTGCCATCCATCAGGCTCCCTGGTTACGCATCTCAACCTGCTCTTCACCTGGCTGGGCAGTCTCTATGCTGCCGATCAACCAGGCTGTTTCACCGGCCTGCTGCATCTCGGCCAGTACTTTATCCTTATCGCCGTCACGCACACAGATAATCATGCCGACACCACAGTTAAAGGTGCGATACATCTCTTTCATCTCGACATTTCCGGCTTCCTGCAGCCACTTGAACACAGGGGGAAGCTCCCAGCTTGCCGTGTTCAGAACTGCTTTGGTATTGGCTGGCAATACGCGCGGGATATTCTCCAGCAGGCCGCCGCCGGTGATGTGAGACAGGGCATTAACCTGATGATTCTTCATCAGGTTAAGCAGGTTCTTGACATAGATGCGGGTTGGTTCCAGCAGAGCCGCAGCCAGTGTGGTATCGCCAAGTGGCTGTTGCAGGTCTGCACCGGTTACTTCAATGATTTTGCGGATCAGTGAGTAGCCGTTGGAGTGAGGGCCGGAGGAGGCCAGTGCGATCAGTGCATCGCCAGACTGCACACGTGAGCCATCTATGATCTCATCTTTTTCGACAACACCGACACAGAAGCCGGCCAGATCGTAATCATCCCCTTCGTACATGCCCGGCATCTCTGCCGTTTCACCACCAACCAGAGCGGCGCCAGCCAGTTCGCAGCCGCGGCCTATGCCTGTCACGACGTCAGCCGCCATGTCCACGTTGAGACGACCAGTGGCGTAGTAGTCAAGGAACAACAGGGGCTCTGCACCAGCTACGATCAGGTCGTTAACGCACATCGCCACCAGGTCGATGCCGATGGTGTCGTGCTTGCCCAGATCCATTGCCAGTCTGAGTTTGGTACCGACACCGTCGGTGCCGGACACCAGTACAGGCTTGCGGTAGCCCTCTGGAATTTCGCACAGAGCGCCGAATCCGCCCAGTCCGCCGAGTACCTCTGGCCGGGCGGTCTTGCGGGCGACGCCTTTGATGCGTTCAACAAGGGCATTGCCTGCATCGATATCGACACCTGCATCTTTATAACTCAGTGAAGTTTTGTCAGAACCTGTAGACATGGCGTTAAGAACCTTTCCAACCAGCGGGGGATCAAAGAAATTTGGTGTGCAAGTTTATCAGGTTGATGGAGAGGGGGCTATTGTGTGTTAAAGTTGGCGCAAAATTTATTGCTATTCGGTTCTGATTCTTATGTTACGACGTCAACATCTTCTTGCGATCTCTCTTGTCTCATTGCTGATGCTCCCCCTTTCTTCAGCCTGGGCCGTGGATGAGACCTTGCTGAGTACAGGACGGATCACGACCCATGATATCAGCGCATTTCCATCGGATGAGCAGTTGCGCTCGGCTCTGGCACAGGTGCTGATCAGAGTCAGTGGTCAGAGTAACATCACAGACCGTGAGGCAGCGAGATTTCTGCTGCAGGATGCCGGGCGTTTCATGCAGCAGTTCAGTTTTGTTCCTCTTTCAGAGCCTGATGCCCAGGGCATGGCCAATGAGCTGGAGATCCAGTTTGACTGGCGCTCGCTCGCCGAAGAGATGCGCGAGCTGGGAATGCCTGTCCTGATGACTGGTCGTCCAACGGTGTTGCTCTGGCTGGCTGAGGAGCAGGGTGGAAGGCGTGACTTTGTCGATTCATCAGACGAGCTCATTCAGAGCCTCAGGCAGGGTGCAAATCAACGTGGCCTGCCACTGCTTTTGCCGATTCTCGATCTGACTGATCAGCAGGCGCTCCCGGTTGGTGATCTCTGGGGTTTTTTCTCAGCCCCCTTGCAGCAGGCTTCCGTTCGTTATGCTCCAGATCTTGTCATGGCTGCTCGAGTTACCGGTTCGGGTGATGCGACACAGATTCAGGCCAGTATATGGACACAGGGGGCGCAGCAGATTCTGCAGGCTTCCGGTGACAGGCCGGTTGCAGCTCGGCAGTTGATGGATCAGATTGCCGATATCGCTTTGCAAGCGGATATGGTGCCAGAGCCTAGGATTACGGCGCCTTTGCCCGGCATGCACCGCCCCCAGGCTGTTCAACCGATTCAGCCGATTCAGCCGGTAGCTTCTGGTGCATCACCTCAGCCCTCAGTCGTATCAGAGCCTTTTTCAGAAGCGGTCATGGAGTTCACACCACCTGGTATTCTGGTGACCATTCATGGGCTGGAGGGTCCCGGAGCTTACCTGGAAGTCACCAACCTGCTCCGAGGTCTGAATGGTGTTCAGTCTGTGCTGCCGGCAACACTGATGCAGGACTCGGCGCAGGTAAGGCTGATGTATGACGGCTCCAGCGCCGAGCTGGAGCAGCTTCTGAATCAGGAGCCAAGGCTGCAGCGACGGTCTGGCGGAAGTTCACTCGAATATGTCTGGAATTGATATAGGATCAGGATGACGGAGCAGACAGCCCCTTTTCAGCTACCGCTTGGTATAACGCTGCGCGATGATGCCCGATTCGAGAACTTCGTTATCGGTGATAATGCGTTGTTGTTTGAAGCGCTCAGGCACTCAGCCACTGGCCAGGGAGAGCAGTTGCTCTATATCTGGGGGCAGCCGAGCACCGGGTGTTCTCATCTGTTGCAATCCTGCTGCCATCTTGCCGACTCAGCGAAGCGCCAGGCTGTCTATCTGCCACTGGCGGAGTTGTTGCAGCATGGTCCCGTTCTGCTGGAGGATATGGATCAACTGGACCTTGTCTGTATCGATGATATCGAACAGATAGCGGGTCTTCCTGCATGGGAGGAGGCGGTATTCCATCTGTTCAACCGTATGCGGGCCCTGCAGCATACCCTGTTGATTGCAAGTAAGCTGCCGCCCAAGACCCTGGGGCTGAAGTTGTCTGATCTTGAGTCGCGTCTGCACTGGGGTATGGTGTTTCGTGTCAACCCGATCAGGGATGACGAGAAAGTGGTGGCGCTCAAGTCGCGGGCTCAGGCACGAGGCTTTGATCTCAGTGATGAAGTGGTGAAGTATATGATGCACCATGGCAGCCGAGATATGGCCAGCCTGCTGAGTGTGTTGAATCGTCTGGATCATGCATCGCTAAGTGCCCAGCGTCGCATTACGGTCCCTTTTGTCAAACAGGTCATGGGCTGGTAAGCGGCAGGAAATACTATAGATGTCAGATCCGAGAGGCGAAGAGAAAGCACGTGATTTTCATGCCCGATCCGAAGAGGAGCAGCAGGCATTTCTGACCAATACCTGGTGTGATAACTGTCATCAGGTGGATCTGGGAATGAGTGAGCCAAGGGAGTATGAGTTGCTGGGTACCATCTTTATCGAAGGTATCTGCAAAGGGTGTGGGCATGTGGTCTGCACTGAGCTGACGGATGAAAGTTTTTGATTTGGTTTCAATTTGTTGAGGTAAAGTGTCAAAGTGCCATCTGATCAGTTTCAGGAGCGTTTCGGGGGAACCCGTCGCCTTTATGGCGAGAGTATTACGAACTATTTTGCTGCTTCACATGTGGCAGTTATCGGTATCGGCGGTGTGGGTTCCTGGGTCGCAGAAGCTCTTGCCAGATCCGCGATGGGCCAGATCACACTGATCGATATGGATGATTTGTGCATCAGTAATACCAATCGTCAGATTCATGCGATGAGTTCAACTATCGGCCAGTCCAAGGTGGAAGTGATGGCACGGCGGATTCGTGATATCAATCCTGAGTGCCGGGTGAATGAGGTATTTGATTTCATCAGCCCAAACAATATCGAGCAGCTGCTGCCACAAGGGCTGGACTATGTTATTGATGCGATCGACAGTGTGCGCGATAAAGCCGCATTGGTTGCCTGGTGCAAGCGGCATAAAATCCCGGTGATCACGATCGGTGGTGCCGGTGGCCAGGTTGATCCGACCCGGATAGCAGTCACCGATCTCAGCAGAACTCAGCAGGACCCGCTGGCTGCCAAGTTGCGTTCTGTATTGCGACGCCATTATAACTTTGGCAAAGGCAAGGATAAGTTTGGCATTGATTGTGTTTACTCGACAGAGCAACTGCGCTACCCACAACCCGATGGTACTGTCTGCCATCAGAAATCCTCAACAGATGGGGCCATGCGCCTTGATTGTGCGGGAGGGTTTGGTGCCAGTACCTGTGTGACGGCGAGCTTCGCCTTTGTCGCGGTTGCCCGCGTTCTGCAGAAAATGCAGGAGCGGTTCGAGCGCCGCCATTCTCAACCTACCTGATACACCTGTTTGTCTAATCGGAATTGAAAACCATGTTCAGCTCTATATCACGGCGCATTTTTTTAACCGCTTTGCTGTTTCTGATGGGTATGCTGGCTGTTCAGCTTGCCGGTTGCTCCAAGCCGGAGCAGAGTAACCCCCGGCTGGAAGGGCAGATCTATGGCACCTTTTGGCAGGTGACCTTGCCTGGCTCCTTTTCCGAGGAGCGTATTGCTGAGCTTCATACCGGGATTGTCGAGGTGCTGCAGCAGATCGATGCGAGCATGTCGACCTATCGTGATGATTCCGAGTTGATGCGGTTCAATCGCCTGCCGGCAGGTGAGTGGATGGTGCTGTCAAAGCCACTGCTGGATGTATTGCTGCTGAGCCAGTCAGTCTCCGAGTCCAGTGATGGTGCGTTTGATGTCACAGTGGGTCGTCTGGTCAATCTATGGAGCTTTGGCCCCGAGCAGAGGCCGTTGGCAATCCCTGATGAGCAGGAGTTGCAGCAGCGCCTGGCACAGGTGGGTTACCAGAATCTGGAGCTGGATATTGAGGGTGGCAGGGCGCGTAAACACAGCGATTGCTTTGTGGATCTCTCGGGTGTTGCCAAGGGGTTTGCGGTGGATGAGGTAGCCAGATGGCTCAAGGGTCAGGGGTTGGAGCATTTTCTTGTCAACATCGGTGGTGATCTGCTGGCTGGTGGAGAGCGTGAGGCAGGGCAGCCCTGGCGTATCGGTGTTGAGGTGCCGCATGAAGGCTTGCCCGCTGCACATCATGTTTTGCCGATTCGTAACATGTCGGTGGCAACATCCGGTGATTATCGTAACTTCTTTGAGGAGGATGGTCAGCGTTTCTCACATACCATCGACCCAACTACCGGCTGGCCAATCAAGCACAACCTTGCATCAGTTACGGTTCTGACCCCGGATAATGCCAGTGCCGATGCCTGGGCGACAGCCTTCATGGTGATGGGTGTTGAGCGCAGTCTGGAAGTGGCTCAGGCTGAAGGGATCAAGTTATTGCTGATCACACGAGAAAACGGTGGTTGGCGGAGTTATATTTCAGAATCAATGGAGGAGTATGTTGGATCTGAGATGGCCAGTGAGCTGCTTGAGCGGCGTTAATGGAGAGGTGTTGAGTTCCGAGATGCCCATTTGCATGAGGTCTGAAACAGCAAATGGGTTTTGTATGCTAAGCTATTGACATTAGAAGTTAATATTGCCTATAGTGCCGCCGCCGCAGTGTCGCGGTGCGATTCAAGAGGACCAGTATGGACCCCAGCAGTTGTTGCTTTACAGCTACCGTACATCGATATGTGTTTAATCCTTGTGTAGCGCTGCCCCGCCAGTCCTGATCTGACCTGCCAGTCAGTCATCCAGTGGGCGCTCTGCTCACGACCGGAGACTGATTATGACTTATGCCAACCTCGTTAATGCCCTGCGCACTGCTCTGGAGCAGCGGGATACTATTGCCATTGAAAAACTGGTCGCAGAGATCCGGCCTGCTGATCTGGCCGAATTTCTGAGTCATGAAGATACTGCTGACAGTCTCAGAATCCTGGCGCACCTGGCGCTGGAAGATCGAGCCGAAGTGTATGGCTACCTGCAGTTATCACAGCAGCATGATATTGCCGAGGAGATGACGGTTGAGGGTCTTGCTCAGCTTCTGTCCTCCATGTCCTCGGATGAGCGTGCCGACCTCTTTAATGTGATGAGTGAAGAGCGTCAGACAGATGTGCTCAAGCTGATGGCGCGTGAAGAGCGTGAGGATCTGCGGCGGCTGTCGAGCTATGAGGAGGGAACTGTTGGAGCGATTATGACCAGCGACTATGCAACCGTGCCGGTAAACACGACGGTCGCACAGGCGTTGGATATCGTACGTAAGACAGCTCCGGATGCAGAAACCATCTATCAGATTTATGTGCTGGACAGACAGCATCGCCTGGTCGGCACCCTGTCGTTGCGTGAGTTGATTCTGAATAAGCCGGCAACAGCCATTGAGGCCTTGATGACAACCGAGTTGGTTGTGATCAGCCCGGAGTCTGAGCAGGAAGATGCATCGCGCATGATCAGTCGTTATGATCTGCTGGCGCTGCCTGTGGTGGATCAGCAACAGCGCCTGGTTGGTATCGTCACCTATGATGATGCGATGGATGTGGCCGAAGCAGAAGCGACAGAAGATATCCTCAAAGGGGGTACGGTCGGTAAGCTGGATGGCGGTCTGAGCAATGCCAGCCTGTTTGTATTGTATCGCAAGCGTATTGTCTGGCTGGTACTGCTGGTGTTTGCCAATATTTTTTCGGCAGCGGGCATCGCCTTTTATGAGGACACTATTCAGGCCTATATCGTACTGGTGTTCTTTTTACCACTGCTGGTAGGGAGTGCGGGTAATGCCGGTTCTCAGGCATCGACCTTGATGGTGCGCGGGATGGCAACAGGAGATGTGGTAACTTCGGACTGGGCAAGACTGTTCGGGCGGGAAATAGTGGTCGCCATAGGGCTGGGGCTGACGATGGCATTGGCTGTGTCGGGTATAGGTGCGTTCAGAGGCGGGGCCGATATTGCACTGGTGGTTTCGCTGAGTATGGTGACAGTGGTCATGGTAGGCAGTCTGGTCGGTATGAGTCTGCCTTTCCTCTTGCATAAACTGGGCTGGGACCCGGCTACAGCGAGCGCGCCATTGGTGGCCACTATTGCTGATGCGGTCGGAGTGTTGATCTATTTCGCCATCGCTACAGCGATTCTGGGGCTATAACTCAACGACTGTTAAAAAGCCCCTCTCCCGAAGGAGAGGGGAATCAAAGTGCATACAACTCAGGAAGAGTTGAGAGATGGGATGCGATTGGTTTCATCTGGAGATGGAAAACCCCTCGCAGTCCTGAACAAGGTCAGGACACTTATCAAGATAGGCTATTTTTGTGCATTGCACAATCGTCAGAGCCCTTTATTTATAGACCGGTTTATTCTAAAAAATATTTTTTTGTTGCGATGCAGCATTAATCCTGATAGTTCATGAATCTGAGTGCATGGCATGAGATATTCAGGTTAAATGTCCGTGCGCAGATGGCTCAGGCGGAAGGGGTGTGCCTGGTAGGTACCCATGATCCTGACCTCTTTTGCAAAGAAGTGCAGCTCCTGAAGAGCGTGCTGCATCGCCTGATCATGTGGATGGCCCTCTACATCCAGGTGAAAACTCGATACCTGCATGGTTTCAGATGCCATGTAGCTTTCCAGCTTGACCATGTTCAGCCCGTTGGTGGCAAATCCACCGAGTGCCTTGTACAGTGCAGCCGGTATATTGCGCACTTTGAACATGATGGTGGTCATGTAGCGCAGATTATCTTCAAGTGGCGGCATCCGGCTCTCTTTGGCCAGGATCAGAAAGCGGGTCGTGTTGCCTGTCTTGTCCTGAAAGTTATCACGCAGAATATCCAGACCATACAGCTCGGCTGCCAGGCTGGAGGCGATGGATGCCTGATCGGGCACGCGAGTTTCTGACAGCTCACGTGCCGAACCGGCTGTATCAAGGCTGGCTACCTGGACAAGCCCCAGCTCCTTGATGTTGCCTTCACACTGCGCCAGTGCCTGGGGGTGTGAGGCAACGCTGCGAAGATCTTCAACCTTGGTGCCAGGAAGCGCGAGCAGGCAGTGGTTCACCGGTTCAAAGTGCTCTCCGATGATATGCAGCTGGGTTTTTGGCATCAGGCGGTAGATCTCCTCCACACGCCCGGCGGTGGAGTTTTCAAGTGGTATCATGGCCAGGCGGGCTTCACCGCGCTCCACCATGAACATCGCTTCAACAAAGCTCTTGCAGGCCTTGGGCTTGAGCTCCGGGTGAACTCTGCTGCAGGAAAGATGGGAATAGGCACCTTCTATGCCCTGATAGGCGATAATATCATTATTCTGAGTCATGATGGCCTTGTTCAACTAAGCACGGTTCATAAAGCATTCATTATGTCACAGGGTTTAGAAATAGGCACGATCAGGCTTTGAAATCAACGAGATCAGCGCCTATCATTGCGACAGAAATATCGTTTCCGATAGTGCACACAGAAATAAGGGAAATACAGATTGGCACAGATAGAGTTTGTTCCGGGGCAACGCTGGATCAGTAATACGGAAGCAGAGCTGGGGCTGGGGCTTGTGCTGGAGTGCGCAAACAGACGAGTTGAGCTGATTTTCCCTGCAGTTGAAGAACGCAGAACCTATGCATCGGATAATGCGCCCCTGAGTCGCGTCTGTTATGAGGTGGGAGAGACGGTCAGCGACAACCAGGGCGTTGAGCTGGAGATCCGGGAGCGTGTCGAGCATAAGGGCTGCTTTATCTATATCGGCCTGGATGCTGAGGGGGACGAGCGTATTCTGCCTGAGCTGGAATTGAACAGTGCAGTGCATTTCAGCAGACCCCAGGAGCGCTTGTTTGCCGGTCAGATCGATCGCAACGGATTATTCAAACTCAGAGTTGAAACCCTGGAGCATCAGCATCGCCTGCGTCAATCACCGGCCTATGGTCTTACCGGCCCCAGGGTTCAATTGCTGCCGCATCAGTTTCATATCGCTGCTGAACTTGCTTCACGCCCTGCGCCGCGTGCCCTGCTGGCAGATGAGGTCGGGCTGGGGAAAACCATTGAAGCGGGTCTGGTGATCCATCAGCGCCTGTTCAGTGGGCATGCTTCGCGGGTGTTGATAGTAGTGCCGGACTCGCTGGTACACCAGTGGCTGGTAGAGATGCTGCGCCGGTTCAATCTGAGCTTTACACTACTGGATGAAGAGCGCTGTGAGGCGCTTGAAGAGTCCGGTACAGATAACCCATTTGAAGGCAGCCAACTGGTCATCTGTGCACTGTCTCTGCTGACTCGTCATGACGTTCGCCAGCAGCAGGCTGAGCAGGCCGGATGGGATATTCTGGTGGTGGATGAGGCACATCACCTGGGCTGGAGTCGCGAGGTCGCAAGTCATGCCTACCTCTGCATCGAAGCGCTGGCAACTCGAATAGCCGGGGTATTATTGCTGACGGCGACACCAGAGCAGCTGGGCCCTGCCGGGCACTTTGCCCGACTCAAGCTGCTGGATCCCGAGCGTTACCACGACCTTGATGCGTTTCTGGCAGAAGAGCGCCAATACCATCACCTCAACCGTATCGTGTCACCGCTGCTGGAAAACAATGGTGCGGAGCTGTTGCGAGAGGATGCTCTTCTGCAGCGTGATGCTGAGGCCTGGGCGGGTAAGAATGCTATTTCCGCCTGGCTTGAGCTGCCACAGATAGAGCAGCCAGCAGCATTGAACAAACTTGTAAAGGAGCTGGTGGATAGGCAGGGAACGGGGCGCGTACTGTTTCGTAACACCCGCCAGACCATCAGCGGCTTCCCGGCGCGTATTCTGCATACCTATCCGCTGGAACCGCATGACATATACGACATCATGCAGGGGGATGCCGAGCTGGAGGCCTGTCTGCATCCCGAGTTACTGCTGGGCGAGGACTGGATCAAGCTGGACCCGCGTGTCGAGTGGTTACAGCAGTGGATCAGGAGTAACAAAAAAGAGAAGGCGCTTGTCATCTGCGCTCATGCAGCCAGCGCAATAGCGCTTGAAAATCATCTGTCGATGCAGGGCGTGCGCAGTTCCGTATTCCATGAGGGGATGAGTCTGGTCAACCGGGATCGCAGTGCGGCCTACTTTGCAGATGAGGAGTTGGGTGCGCAGGTGCTGGTTTGCTCTGAAATCGGCAGCGAAGGGCGCAACTTTCAGTTCTGCCACCACCTGATCATGTTTGATCTGCCGCTCAGTCCTGATCTGGTGGAACAGCGTATCGGGCGTCTGGATCGTATCGGGCAGCACCGGGACGTGCAGATCCATCTGCCGTATTACAGCAGCAGCCCTGTTGAGGTGTTGATGCGCTGGTATCGGGATGGCCTGGATCTGTTCAGCCGGGTCTGTACCGTCGGGGATGCACTGTATCATCAGTTTGCCAAGCCGCTGCGTGACGCCATGCATGAGCCGGGTGACCCCTATTCGCTGGCGCGTCTGATTGATGAAACGCTGCTGGTAAGAGAGGAGCTGGAAGACGAGCTGGCGAACGGACGGGATCGCCTGCTGGAGCTCAGCAGTTGTAACACACCAGCGGCCGAGCGCTTGCTGGAGCAGGTAAGAGAGCATGAGTCCAGCGATCTGCTGCAGCCCTATGCCGAGCGTCTGTTTGATCGGGTGGGCATCAGTGTTCAGCCACATGGACAAAAGGGGATTATCCTGCAGCAAGGCGAGAATATGCTCTGCCATCTGGCGGGTCTGCCTGAAGAGGGACTGACCCTTACCTTCAGTCGCAAGCAGGCACTGGTGCGTGAGGATATTCAGTTTCTGACCTGGGAGCACCCCTTGCTGAATGAGGTGATGGAGCTGATCGGACGCGGGGAGCTTGGTAACAATACTATCTGCTCCTTGAGGCTGCCGGCTCTGACACCCGGCCTCATCCTGTTGGAGGCGATTTACGACCTGCATCTGTCTGCACCAAAATCCCTGCAGCTTTCCCGCTTCCTGCCATGTGGCTATCTGCGCACACTGGTTGACAGTGAGGGCAGGGATCTGTCTGGCGTTCTGGGTCATGCACCGCTGAACCAGTTGGCGCAGCCGATCCCACTATCCACCGCACAGAAAATGATGCGTCTGGCGCGTGATCAGATCAGCAGCCAACTGACCAAATCGAATGAGCTGGCTGAAAGGCAGCGTCCTGCAATCATAGAGCAGGCGTTGGTGCGGATGCAGCAACTGAGAAGTGCAGAGTATGAGCGTCTTCAGGCTCTGGCGGCAGTCAATCCAGCCATTCGTGATGAGGAGCTGGACATTCACCGGACACAGACACAGCAGATGCATGATGCGCTGACACGTGCAGATCTGAAACTGGACGCTTTGCGGGTGATCGTTGTCAGCGAATAATCCATGTGGATACTGCCGGGAAGCACACAGTCAAGAGTGGCTTATCCCGGCAGACTGCTGAATGTCTGTTTGCGGTGACTGATCCAGACCATTGCCATGGCGATCAGTACCGCAGGCAGCATCAGCAGGTTGAGTACCTCCCACCCGAGCTGCATTTGAAAATGGCCGGCCAGCAGGCTACCCAGGGCGGCCGCTCCAAATACACAGAAATCATTCAACCCCTGTACCTTGGCTTTTTCGGCAGGGCGGTAGGTGTGTGTCAGCAGGGATGTGGCTCCTATAAAGGTAAAATTCCAGCCGATACCCAGTGCAACCAGTGCTGTCCAGAAGTGCCAGTACAGAATGCCGAGCTGATTCAGCAGTATGCAGCCTATCAGCAACAGGCAGCCGCTCTGGATGATCTTGATCTCGCCGAAACGACTGATCAGCTTGCCGGTGAAAAATGAGGGCAGGAACATCCCCAGCACATGCCATTGAATCACGCTGGCAGTACTGCTGAAGTTGAATCCACACTCAACCATCGCCAGTGGAGTGGCGGTCATGACCAGCACCATCACACCATAGCCGATCATGCCGGATGAGATCGCGGCCACCAGTTGCGGCTGCTTCAGCAGATCAGCATAGGAGCGCACATCACCATGCTGCTCTGCAAAGGTGGGTTTTTTCAGTGGTAGCAGACTGATCAGTATCAGGGTGATGACATACAGCATGATTAGCGCTGCAAATGCTCCGAGATACTGGCGATCCGGGAAAAAATGCTCTGTCCAGATAGCCAGGTTGGGTCCGAGTATGGCCGCCAGAACGCCGCCAGCCATGACCATCCCAATGGCGCGTGAATGCAGTGCAGGCTCACAACCCTCTACGGCTGCAAAGCGATACTGTTGCCCGACGCCTATCGCCATGCCCAGCAGAAAGGTGCTGATGCAGAACAGGACAAAGTGATTGGAGGAGAGGGCGACGAAGGCCAGTACAGCGCCTGCAACGCCAGTCAGATTGCCCAGTAGAAATCCTGTTTTGCGTCCCAACCAGCGCATCAGGTGTGCGGCAGGGATGGTGACGCCCATCAATCCGAGAAACTGCAGTGCAACCGGGAGCGTAACCAGGGCAAAGGATGGGGCAATCTGTTGTCCTATCAGTGCCGTGACTGACACCAGCAGGATATTCCCAGTTATCAGCAGCGCCTGACCCAGCGCAAGCCCCCAGACTGTAATCGGCATCCTTGTCTCCCTGATTATGCAACTGTTTATGAAAGAAAAAGCGAATATAGCATGTAAATCGGAATTCGGTCTTCAGTTTCAGGTCTGTTGGCCGATCACATGACTAGCGGCGCTCAAACTGTTAGAGTGCCTGCATGGCTGCATATGGCATTTTGCAGTCAGGAATTGCGTAAAAGGAGTCAAATATGAGTATGGTCAGCAGTCTGAGTAGTGTGTTCACTGGGCTTGAGTCGGCACAGCTTAAAAATCAGGTGTCTGTCAAAGTTGCTAAAATGGCACTGGATCAGGCGGCACAACAGGGGGAAATGTTGGTTAATCTGATACCCGATGCGCCTGCCAGCAGTGGTTCATCCGGTTCACTGGGGCAAATCATCAATACCAAGGCCTGAGCCACTTCGATTTCAGGCCACATCCAGATACAATACTTTTATAGCTCCAAGACTTGTATAGCTTAATACCTGTTTAGCTTAAAATATGTATAGCTTTATGAGCTTATACTTCAGCGTTCTTTCAACTCCAACACCCTTCAGATAAGCCCTGCATGATACTTTACATCGCTGAAAAACCGAGTCTGGGTCGTGCTATTGCTGAGGCTTTACCCGGCTCCAGGCAGAAGGGGGATGGTTTTATTCGTTGCGGCTCGGATGCTGTAGTCAGTTGGTGCATCGGTCATCTTCTGGAGCAGGCCGAGCCTGATACCTATGATGCGGCATTCAAACAGTGGCGTCCGGAACATCTTCCGATCATACCTGAGCAGTGGCAGTTGCAACCCAAAAGCAGCACGCGCAAGCAACTGACAGTGTTGCGTAAACTGATCAAGGAGGCGGATCAACTGGTGCATGCCGGTGATCCCGACCGTGAAGGGCAGTTACTGGTCGATGAGGTGATTGCCTATCTCAAGGTGCCAGCCGATAAGCGTCAGCACATGCAACGCTGCCTGATCAACGATCTCAACCTGGATGCGGTGCGCCGGGCCCTGGGTCGATTGCAATCCAATCGTGATTATATCCCTCTCTCCACGTCTGCGCTGGCTCGATCCCGTGCCGACTGGCTTTATGGTATCAACCTGACCCGAGCCTGTACGCTCCAGGGCAGAAAGGCTGGTTATCAGGGCGTGCTGTCAGTCGGGCGGGTACAAACGCCAGTGCTGGGGCTGGTGGTCAGGCGCGATGAGGCGATTGAACATTTCGTTGCCAAGGCCTATTACGAAGTGCTGGCCCTGCTCGAAACTGAAAAAGGTGAACAGTTTCGCGCCAGATGGCAACCCAGCGAAGCCTGTCTGCCCTATCAGGACGAGGAGGGGCGAGTCCTTTCGCGCGCACTGGCAGACAATGTCGTCAGGCGTATTACCGGGCAGCCGGGTGTCGTGACCGAGACCAGCCGTCAGCGCAAGAAACAGGCGGCGCCACTACCTTATAGTCTGTCATCTTTGCAGATAGACGCAGCCCGGCGCTTTGGCTTCAGCGCGCAACAGGTGCTGGATCTGTGCCAGGGGCTGTATGAGCGGCATAAACTGATCACCTATCCCCGCTCAGATTCGCGTTATCTGCCACAAGAGCACTTTGCTCAGGCGGATATGGTGGTCAAAGCGATCCATCAGGTGAGTCCAGCGCTGCAGGGTGCAGTGGCAGGTGCTGATCTCAGGCTGCGCAGCAAGGCCTGGAATGACAGTAAGGTTGATGCACACCATGCGATCATCCCCACGCAGAAGAAACTTGATCCAGCGCGTTTGTCTTCACAGGAACAGAAACTCTACGAACTGATTGCACGACAGTATCTGATGCAGTTCTATCCACCCTGGCAGTATGAAGACAGACGCATTGATGTCGAGGTGACTGGTGGGCAGTTTGTTGCCAAGGCTCGTCAGACGGTCGATCCCGGGTGGAAGGTACTGACCGGTAGTGCTGCCGCTTCAGATGAGCCAGGTGATGAGTATGAGCAGTCATCACTGCCTGATCTGAAGAAAGGAGACGCTCTGACCTGCCTCCAGGGCGAGTTGCTGGAGAAGCAGACACAGCCACCGAAACCCTTCACTGATGCTACCTTGCTGTCTGCCATGACCGGCATCTCACGTTATGTCAGTGATCCCGAAGTACGCAAGATCCTGAAGGATACTGATGGGCTGGGCACAGAAGCTACCCGCGCCGGCATCATAGAGCTGCTGTTTCGGCGACAGTTTCTGATACGACAGGGAAAACAGATACACGCCACACAAGCCGGGCGAGGCCTGATCAACAGCCTGCCTGAGGCAACGACTCTGCCGGATATGACCGCACAGTGGGAAGCGCAGCTGGAAGCTATCAGCAAGCGTGAAGCCAGTTATGCCGCCTTTATGCAACCGATGGAAGGTTATCTGAGGCAGTTGCTGGGAGAGGTGTTCAGCAAGTTGCCACAGATACCGGCATCGGCTGCACCTGTCAGGCGGCGGGCGACGAAAAAAACGGCGGGTAAGTCGCGCCGTGACAGGCTCTAAAACCGCTGCTGCTACGCGAAAGAGGACTCGGACGCATAAAGTGGCTAGCACATGAGTGTTTAGTTGAAGCAATTGTGTCAGCCTAATAGCATATTGATGCTGCTTGGTAGTAACAGGGCAAAAAACAAGGGTAGTATGAAATGGCTAAAGACCTCACGGAATCGTCCCATGACCGCCAGAATATCCTCAACAACCGCTACGCTCTGCAACAGGCCGAGCAGCACCTGAGCTTGGGTGGCGTTCAGTTTCAGGGAGAAACGGTGTTTACGAAGCAGCAGCTTATGCTGCTGTATGAGGTGAGTGACAGTACTATTGAAAAATATCTGGTGAGCCATGCCAACGAATTAAAAGCCAATGGCTACACAGTGCTAAAAGGGAGTAAGCTCAAGGAATTCAAAAAGTTAATGAATGGTACCGTAACCAATTACGGTACCAAAACAAGTGCTCTTGGCGTTTTTTCTTTTCGAGCAGTCTTAAACCTCGGCATGCTACTCACAGAGAGCGAGCCTGCGCGTCTGTTGCGTTCGCGCCTGCTCGACATCGTTTTGGATGTAATGGCTGAGCGTGCTGGCGGACACACCAAGTTCATTAACCAGCGGGATGAGAATTATCTGCTAGCTGCATTCCAGGAAGAGAACTATCGTCGCCAGTTTACCGACGCCCTGGATAGCTATGTTGAAGGTAACAACTGGAAATATGCCCGCTTCACCAACTTGATATACCAGAGCATTTTTCATGAGAATGCCGCGGAATATAAAAAGGTGCTGAAGCTGGCAGAAAAAGAAAAAATCCGTGAGACCATGTACTCTGAAGTGCTGAACCTTATCGCGAGTTTTGAGTCTGGCATTGCGCATGAGTTGGAAAAGGCCAGCCAAGCTCAGGGTTGTAAACTCACACAGAAAGAAGCAGAGAATTTGTTTGCCAGCTTTGAACAGCATCCGTTGTTCAGGCCGTTAATCCTCGATGCGAGAACTAAAATGGCCAGCCGGGATCTGTGCTTCAGAGACGCTTTGCATGAAAAATTGGAAGCTTACATTCAGTCGGTACCTGAAGCCGATTTCGAGCGTTTTCTGGGTGAAAAGAGCAAGTCTCTGGAAGAGCAATTGAGTGATCCGGACACTCTCGCTGTATTCAAACGCCTGAAGGATCGCTGATATGGCCGATTCAGACCTAGGCATCCGGTATCTTTATTTCGATGCTAGACATGCAGTAGAGATTCACGATTGGATCATAGAGAACTCTGGTGGGCTTGCCGGTACCAAGGATATCGGGCAGTTGGAAAGCCCACTGGAGCATATCCAAAATGACTTGTACTACCCGGAAATGGAAGACAAGCTCACGCATTTGGTGTTTTCCATTAATAAACATCATGCATTCAACGATGGCAATAAGCGATCTTCGCTTGCATTGGGTGCCTACTTCCTTGAACTGAACGGCTTCGATTATGTGGTAAAACGGTTTGTGAAAGAGATGGAGAACATCGCTGTCTGGGTAGCGGATAACGTGATTGATAAAAGCCTGCTGTACCAGATTATCAGCTCAATACTTTATGAAGATGACTATTCAGAGACTGTGAAGCTGGCTATTGTAGAAGCCATAGAGGCCGCAGAGCAATTTAAACAGTGATGTGCCTTTAAGCCCTCAGCAGCTATTCATAGTAAGGAAGTATAAGTGACTTCAGTTAATGACCTCCCATCCCCCCAGCCCTCTCTGGAGTCATCGGATAACTCTGTCGACAAGATCTGCTTCGGCGAAGGCAGGATCACCATAGAGCAGATCAATCTCATTGCTAGGCGCAGGTTAACAGTCAGCCTGTCGAGCAGCGCCGAATTTGCTCATAAGATAGATAGCGCTGTCGCATTTCTGGATAAGCTTCTTGAAGAAGATGGCGTGATTTATGGTGTCACGACCGGTTATGGCGACAGTTGTACCGTCAAGGTGCCGCTGTCGCAGGTATATGAGCTGCCGATCCATCTGACACGATTTCATGGCTGTGGCCTCGGTGATAACTTTTCACCACAGGAAGGTCGCGCCATTCTGGCCACGCGTCTGTGCTCACTGACCCAGGGCTACTCCGGCGTCAGCTGGGATCTGCTCAGGCAACTGACTCTCTTCCTCAATCAGGATGTTGTGCCGGTGATTCCACAGGAGGGCAGTGTCGGTGCCAGTGGTGACCTGACACCGCTGTCCTATTTGGCTG
The DNA here is from genome assembly GCF_008973755.1 of Nitrincola alkalilacustris. Lineage (GTDB taxonomy): Bacteria > Pseudomonadota > Gammaproteobacteria > Pseudomonadales > Balneatricaceae > Nitrincola > Nitrincola alkalilacustris. The sequence goes on from NZ_WBOM01000003.1 coordinate 322,528, forward strand.
CGAGCTTGATCGGAGAGCGTGAAGTCTATTACCGGGGCAGGATACGTCCTGCCGCCGAGGTACTGGCTGAACTGAACACGGCACCGATCCGGCTGCGTCCGAAAGAGGGGCTGGCCATCATGAACGGCACAGCTGTGATGACGGCGCTGGCCTGTATCGCCTATGAGCGTGCCGAGTATCTGACGCGACTGTCCAGCCGACTTACCGCTCTGGCCAGCCTGGCTCTGCAGGGCAATGGCCATCATTTTGATGAGATACTTTTCAGCGTTAAACCACATCCGGGTCAGAACGAAGTGGCCAGCTGGATTCGTGACGATCTGAATCACCATGAACACCCTCGTAACTCCGATCGCTTGCAGGATCGCTACTCCATCCGCTGCGCACCGCATATCACCGGGGTGTTGCGAGATGCGCTGCCCTGGTTCAGGCAGATGATCGAAAACGAGCTGAACAGCGCCAATGACAACCCGATCATCGATGGTATCGGTGAGCATGTGTTGCATGGTGGGCATTTTTACGGTGGCCATATCGCCATGGTGATGGACAGTATGAAGAATGCAGTCGCTAATCTGGCCGACCTGCATGATCGCCAGATGGCACTGTTGATGGATGTGAAGTTCAATAACGGCCTGCCGGCCAATCTGTCCGCTGCCGAAGCGGAGCGCCAGTTTATCAATCATGGTTTCAAGGCGGTGCAGATAGGGTGCTCCGCCTGGACGGCAGAGGCTCTGAAGCTGACCATGCCGGCGAGTGTCTTCTCGCGCTCGACCGAGTGTCACAACCAGGACAAGGTGAGTATGGGGACGATAGCGGCCCGTGACTGTTTGCGTGTACTGCAGCTGACCGAGCAGGTCATGGCTGCAATGTTGATGGCAGTGCAGCAGGGCGTTCAGCTGCGGATACGGCAGGGACAGCTCAAGCAGGAAAGTTTGTCACCACCGATACAGTCTATGCTTGCTGAGTTGCAGGAGTCTTGTCCGCTGCTGGTCGAAGATCGTCGTCTGGACAGCGAGCTTCGTCAACTGGTATCAGGTATTCAAGAGCAAAGGTGGCTCCTGTATCAGGAGGCTGTCAGGCCATGATGGCCAATAGCATGACCCGTCATTGATCAACCCTGAATACGCTCCACTGTATTTTTCGTGTACAATCCCCACCCCTGAGCCTTCCCGGTCCATCCTCAACTTGTTAATTAGCGGAGAAATGCTGCCTGTCAGCAGCCTGAGCCTGTCATGAAGTTTATTGTTCGATTGTTTGCAGAGATCACCATCAAAACCCGTCCGGTTCGCAATCAGCAGATCAGGCAGTTAAAGAAAAATATCCGCACCATACTGAGCTACCTGGATGAAGGGGTAGAGGTCAGTGGTAACTGGGATATGATCGAGGTGACCAGCAGTGCCGATGCCTCTGCGCAAGTGAATGCGCAGATCAGTGATACGCTGACCTGCATACCTGGCATCAGCTATTTTCTGGAGGCACGCGAATATCTGCTGGAGGATTTCGATACCATCTGCAGGCAGACCCTGACTGAGGTAGGCGACAGCCTTCGTGGCAACTCCTTTTCCGTGCGTGTGCATCGGACCGGACATCATGATTTTCGCTCGATCGATCTGGAACGCTATGTTGGCGGCTATCTTAATCAGAACACCGATAATGGCGGCGTCAAACTGAAAGATCCCGACATTCAGGTGATGCTGCAGATCAATCACGATCGCCTGTTCATCGTCAGCCGTCGTCGTGAGGGAATGGGGGGCTATCCGCTGGGTTCACAGGAAGCTGTTGCAACGCTGATCTCGGGTGGTTTTGACTCATCAGTCGCCGCCTATCAGATGCTGCAGCGAGGTATCTGCACTCACTTCATCTTCTTCAGCCTCGGTGGCCGTGCGCACGAAGAGGGTGTCAAGCAGATCGCCTACCACATCTGGAAACGCTATGGCGCCTCGCATAATGTCCGATTTGTCACGGTACCCTTTGAGGGCGTGGTCGAAAATATCCTGACACAGGTGCATAACTCACAGATGGGTGTTGTGCTGAAACGCCAGATGATGAAGTGTGCTGATAAAATCGCGGATCATCTGAAGGCGACCGCGCTGGTCACGGGAGAGGCGATCTCTCAGGTCTCCAGCCAGACGCTGACCAATCTGCAGGTGATCGATCGCAGTATTGATCGCTTGATCCTGCGTCCTCTGATTGCCACCAACAAGCAACGCATCGTTGATGAAGCCAAGCATATCGGTACGGCGGACTTTGCCGCTGCCATGCCGGAATACTGCGGCGTGATCAGTCGCAAGCCGACCACGCGCGCAAAACTTCAAGTGGTAGAGGCGGAGGAGTCGAAGCTCGATCCGGCGGTGATAGAGGCGGCGCTGAGCAATGCACGTTATCAGCCGATCTCCAAAGTAATGGAGGATTTCGAGAGCCTGCCCGATGTTTGCACGGCTGATATCACCGTTGCTTCAGCACAGCCAGTAACCATCATAGACCTGCGTGCACCGGATGAAGTGGAAGCCGCACCGCTGGCAATGACGGATTATGAGCAGATATGTGTACCTTTTTATCAGTTGCACAGCCGTTTTGCCGAACTGGATCAGTCGCGTGAATACTGGCTGTACTGTGATCGAGGCGTGATGAGTCGTTTACAGGCGGTCAATCTGTTGGATGCCGGTTTTAATAATGTGAAGCTGTGCCCGACTGAAATCGTGCAGAAGGCTTCACCCTCCGCTTAGGGTGAAACCTTCCTGCTTCTTATATCGCCGTTAATAGGCGTAATGCAGCTTCAACTCTTCCGGGTGAGGGTTCAGATACACCTGCTGGGCGATATAGGGGTCTTCCCATTCGCCCAGATAGTGTTTCAGCAGGGTCATGGGTACCAGTAGCGGCAACAGGCCCTGACGGTATTTGCTGATCTGGGTGCTCAGTTCCTCGCGTTGCCTGGGCGTCAGCCGTGACGAGAAGTAGCCCTGGATATGCTGCAACACATTGGTGTGACTCTTGCGGGTGGCATGGTGCATCAGTGCACGCATGAACCCTTCAAAATAGGCTGTTGCATCCTGTTCCAGATCGTCTGACAGATTACCCAGCAGTCTGCCCAGTGCGCGGTAACTGTCCTGATGATGCGCCATCACCAGCAGTTTGTAACGACTGTGAAACTGAATCAGCGCATGCCGAGTCAATCCCTCCTGTTTCAGGCGGTGCCAGTCATGATAGGCATAGACACGCGTGATGAAATTTTCACGCAGTACCTGATCATTGAGTCTTCCTTCCTCTTCAACCGGCAATAGTGGCCAGGTGTCCATCAGCTTTTGGGTAAACAGCCCGACTCCCGTCGATGAGGTGGGGCCACCCTTGGCAGGATAGACTTTAACGCGCTCCATGCCACAGGTAGGGGATTTGGCGCAGACAATATAACCACTGAGATAATCCAGCTCAGCGGTTTTCTGCTCGGCATAACTGTGCAGTTGCTCGGTGACATCGAAGCTGTCGTCGCTGGCTCTGGCACGAATGTCACCATCATTATTCACCAGACGGATTGTCTTGCGTGGTGCGCCCATTCCAATGCCCATCTCGGGGCAGGTCGGAATGAAGCTGAACACACTGGACAGCTCATCAAGGCAGTAGCGAGAAGCCTTATGTCCGCCATCATAGCGAACCTTCTGCCCGAGCAGACAACTGCTGATGCCGATCTGGATCTGTTCAGGTTTGAAGTGCGACATATCGGTACCTGCTGAATCATGGAAGTCTTTCAGTATAATACGCAGATAATGACAGTGTGGATCATGAGGTTTTATTGGGATTGTACGTGAGAGGCGGGTCGGGATAGTTGGCCGGACAGGGCGCCCGGCCAACATTCATAAACGGCTTATCAGCGGCTTGGCAGCACAGGCTTAAGCTTGTGATGCATGGCGCGCAGAGACTCTTCAGTGCTTTTCCAGTCGATACAGGCATCAGTGACGGAGACACCGTATTTGAGATCTGCCAGATTGTCGGGGATGTTCTGATTTCCCCACTCCAGGTTACTTTCAATCATCAGACCGATGATCGACTTGTTACCTTCCAGAATCTGGTTGGCAGCATTCTCAGCAACCAGCGGCTGCAGGGCAGGGTCTTTGCTGGAGTTGGCGTGGCTGCAGTCGATCATGATGTTGTTGATCAGACCGGCTTTATCCATCGCCTGTTCGCAGAGCTTCACACTGACGGAGTCATAGTTGGGCTTGCCGTTGCCACCGCGCAGAACAACATGTCCATACTGGTTGCCACGTGTGCGTACGATGGATACCTGACCATCGCCATCTATGCCCAGAAAACTGTGCGGGTGGCTGACAGACTGCATCGCATTGATGGCAACAGTCAAACCACCGTCGGTACCATTCTTGAATCCGACCGCACAGGAGAGGCCGGATGACATCTCGCGGTGAGTCTGAGACTCGGTGGTGCGCGCGCCAATGGCAGACCAGCTGATCAGATCCTGAATATACTGTGGCGAAATGGGATCCAGTGCTTCAGTAGCAAGCGGCAGCCCCATTTCAGACAGGTCGAGCAGCAGCTTGCGTGCAATGTGCAGACCCTCTTCGATATCAAAAGAGTCATTCATGTGCGGATCGTTGATCAAGCCTTTCCAACCGACTGTGGTACGGGGCTTTTCAAAATAGACGCGCATGACCAGATACAATGAATCCTTCACCTCTTCAGACAACGCCTTCAGCCTGCGACCATATTCCAGTGCTGCTTCAGGATCATGAATGGAGCAGGGGCCAATCACCACCATCAGGCGTTTGTCCTTGCGGTCCAGAATATCCTTGATCGTCTGACGGCCGTGCATCACGGTGTTGGCAGCCAGCTCAGTGATCGGAAGTTTGGCTTTGAGGGTTTCCGGGGTAATGATCGGAACGTTCGATTCAATATTCAGGTCTTCTACACGTGTATCACTCATCTTGCTTTCCTGACAGGGTGCTGGTATCCAATACGGCTGTTTATGCCGACTCCAGCTCCTTTTTACCATATTGACTGCGCGCTTATAAGGGGACAAAGGTTTATAATCGGATAAGATGAACGTTTTTTTCATGGCCGTGTCTACGTTGATCATAACCTGCATTCGGGTTCGGTCATTCAATGTCAGATTGAAAGGAAGTTACATTGCATTTCAATGCCGCTAAGAGAGCACTCGGTGCTGTCCTTATTCTGTTGTTCAGTCTGCTGCTGATCTCATCTGCCCAGGCAAGCCTGTTGGGTATCTTCTCGTCATCAGGCAAACAGCATCCATTACCGGTTGAACAGGCCTTCAAACTGCAGGTTGATCTGCCTAATAGCGGTGTTCTACGCCTGAACTGGGCAATCGAGGATGAGTATTATCTGTATCGCGATCATCTGAAGATAGACCTGCCTGAAGGGCTGGAGCTGGTTGCTCAGCAGATCCCGGGTGGAGAACAGAAAGATGACTCTCTGTTTGGCAATGTTACGGTCTGGTATCAGGCGGCAACGGCACAGTTTCTGATCGGCACGGATGGACGTGATCTCAAGGATGCGATGGTCACTATCACCTACCAGGGGTGCTGGGAGGGGGGGATCTGCTATGCACCGGAGCGGGAAACCATCCCGCTGACCGCTCTGCCACTGGCGGCTGGTCTGAGCTGGCCTGATGGCATGGCGCAGGTGACCGATTCCTCAGATATACAATCATCGGCTCCGGCAGCCGCTCCAGTAACTCCGGTAGCAGAGCATGATCGCTTCAGTCAGTTGCTGGCTGGCAAAGGGTTGCTGCTGATTCTGACCGCTTTCTTTGTGGCGGGTCTGGCGCTCTCCTTCACCCCCTGTGTTTTTCCGATGATTCCGATTCTTTCCAGCATCATTGCCGGTCATGGCATGCGGATCACGACAGGGCGGGCGTTCGGTCTGTCACTGGTATACGTACTGGCGATGGCGCTGACCTATACAGTGGCGGGTGTACTGGCCGGGCTGTTCGGCAGTAATATCCAGGCGAGCTTCCAGAATCCCTGGGTGATCGGTGTATTCAGCGCGATTTTCGTACTGTTGGCACTTTCCATGTTCGGTTTCTACGAGTTGCAGCTGCCCTCTGCGTTGCAGACACGCTTCAACCGAGCCAGTCAGGAGCAGCGTGGGGGACATGTTACAGGTGTTGCCGTGATGGGCTTTCTGTCGGCTCTGATTGTTGGTCCCTGCATGGCAGCACCTCTGGCAGGTGCATTGATCTATATTGGCCAGACAGGAGATCCGGTGCTGGGTGGTGCTGCACTCTTCTCCATGTCGATGGGTATGGGCGTACCCCTGCTACTGGTAGGTGCATCGGCCGGGAAGCTTCTACCCAAGGCAGGTGCCTGGATGAATGCGATCAAGGCAGGTTTTGGTGTATCACTGCTGCTGATGGCTGTCTGGATGCTGGATCGGGTGGTATCGATACAAGTGACCATGGCACTGACCAGTGTGATATTGCTGGTGACGGCTGTCTATCTGAATACGCTGGATCGTCTGCATGATAAGGTGTCCGGCTGGCACAAGCTCTGGAAGGGTGTAGGTGTTATCTCGATGATCTATGGTGCCGCGCTGATGGTCGGCCTGTTGTCGGGCGGAAACAGTATGCTCTACCCACTGCAGGGGTTGGCTGGCCCGTCGGCCAGTGAGCGTCAGACCACTTCATTACCCTTCAATACTGTTTATACATCTGATGAGTTGGATGCACAGCTTGCGGTTGCGGAGCGAAACGGTCAGTCGTCGATGCTCTATTTCACGGCTGACTGGTGTGTCACCTGTGCGGAGCTGGATTTCATCACTTTCGCGGATGCACAGGTCCAGAGTCGTCTCGGCCAGGTCAATCTGATCAAAGTGGATATCACCGCGAATGATGACAAGGCGAAAGCGCTTAGCCAGCGCTACAATGTGTTTGGCCCCCCCGCACTGATCTTTTATGATAGTCAGGGGGAGCGGAGGCCTGAGCTGACCGTGTATGGTGTGATACGGCCTGCTGGTCTGCTGAACCAAATTGCTGGATTGTAGTGATCATGAAACTGATGCTACATTTTTATGTTGGTTTATCCATTATCTGTGGGTTTTTTGTGAGCTCGATCCTTGAGCAGCTTGGCGAATTCCAGCAGTAATTCCTTATCATGATCCAGCAGTGCAACAAACACGGCATTAAGCGCGATCTGCCTGCCATCCATTTCACTTTGATCAGCAATTGAAAATATTTCAGTCAGGCTGAAGTCGAGTGCAGCTGCTATACGGTACAGCAAGTCCAGACTTGGCTTTGATTCTCCACGCTCAATTCTGGAAAGGTTTCCAACGTAAGAGTCTGTTTTTTCAGCTAACTGCTGTAGTGTCATGCCTTTTTTAGTCCTGAGGATCTTGAGTGCATTTCCCAGACTCATGATGGTGCTCTCCTGTAACTACGTTCAAAGTGATGTATCTATTCCAAGCCTTGAACATTTCCCTATTTTATTTCTGATCTGTCGGGTTGCGTAACTTATATAACTAACTGCATGTATTTCCTTATTTTTTATTCTAACAACATATTTATATCAATATAATTGAAAAGGCGGTGTAATCATATTGATATGAGTTATATCGTCAATACCTATTAACAGTATAGCCTTTTCGGATTTGGTATTTACTGTGATCTGAAGAAACTAAACATTTATATGGAGGTTGCCCATTTATGGATCACAGAAATAGCCTGAATAGTCACTTCAGAAGTGGTTAACCGGGAGGGGCTGTTTGAACTCGATCGTTCAAAGTAGCAGATTTGAGGTTTAGATGTTATTACTAGCATGTCAATAAAGCTAATGATAATCATTAACAAAAACGCTTGTTTGAATTTTCTCTTCCTGAGCAGCTTGTCTGGTAGTGATCCTGTAACGTCATAAAAAACAGTCAGTATATTTCTCGGTCAATTGAGTTGTGTCTCCACTGAGGTGAGCCTTATGCTGCAAATGCTCTAAAAACAATAAAATTAAATAAAAAATGCTTGTAATGCATATAAATTCGTCTAAAGTGATGTCTTGAAGCAGTGTTCAACAGAAATGGAATGGCTTGTAGTATGGAAGGCACTGATTTTTTGGCAATCAAAAGCGTAATAGAAAATGAGCACTTTGATATAGTGTTTCAGCCCGTTGTCAACATTCAAGAGGGAAGGGTTTTATATTATGAAGTGCTTTCAAGATTTGAAATGCCTGGTTTTGAATCAGGACAGTATCTGAGTACAGAGCAGACCATTCAGCTCATCGAGTCGTGTGATCTTAATTATGATTTTGACTTCAGAGTTCTAAGTAAAGCACTTAAGACTGTAAATGAAATAAGGTCAAAAAATGGATTATATATTTCCGTAGCAGTTAACTTTTGTGCTAAAACAATTTCTGAAGAATCATTTACAAGCGACTTATCATTACTGCTTTTTAAGTATGATATTGAACCAGCCAAACTGGTTATTGAGATCACTGAGCGTGCGGCCTTGAGTGAAAGGTTGCATAGCATAGTTCTTCCTGGTCTTGCTGAGCTTGGCTATTTAATTGCAGCTGATGATTTTATGTCTGGCTATTCAAATTTCAGCGTGCTTTCAGACCCCAATATTAAAATTATCAAGATTGACAAATCTGTGACACATAATCTTGAGAGCTCTGAATTTGCCAGGAAGTTCATGAGAGGAATATTCTTCCTGATTGAGTCTCTGGGGAAGAAAGTGATCGTTGAAGGAGTTGAATCGTCTGCTCAGCACTTGTTTCTGAGTACTATAGGTTGTCAATGCTTGCAGGGGTTCTATTTCTCGAAAGTGATAGCTGCTGAGTGTATTGAGCAGTTTGTAAATGATCTTTCAGTACGTAAGTGGCCGAGTGTTTTCGATGTGTCGGTTGAGGAAGAGGTGATAGCTACATTTTTGTATGATCGCTGATGTTTCAATTATTGGAAAGCTTGTTAATAGTATTATGCATAAACCTAACTGTTTGAAACTACCTGCTTTGATGAACTATGAGGGTTTAAAAGAGCTTAAGAACTACTTTTTCGATATTTCTGATTTTGATGATGTGCTGAGTGTTGATCTATCATCCGTTAATGTAATTGATGGTGTGGGATTGCAATGGCTTCTTATCTTGAGATTTTTCTTATTGAATAAAGGCGTGACAGTAGAGTTTATGCCTCAGCCCCTGATGTTGGACAAGCTTTTCTCTATGATAAACTTTGTGGCCAAAACGCATATCAGTTGTCTTGATAATAACAAGAAATTGGTTCGTAGAAATGCTGCACCAAGGCCACAGCAGTCAAAGGTTTATGACTTAAGCAGGGTGGACAATATCATCGATGGAAAAAAGTACAGCTATCGTATCGATATCAGACCACACCTGCACTCATTTCGTGAAGGGGCAGATTTTGTCCCGATATTACATGAGTTGCAAGGGCTTGGTGAGTGCCATATTTCATCTTTCATCAATAGATCCTTAAATGAAAAGGACTTTGATCTATATGACTGTTATCTGGAATTCTCTGTTTTAATCACCAGCTCTTACACTATTGATATACTGGAAGAGGTGTTCTTTTTTGTTCAGGATCAATGGGATGTATATATTGTTCAGATAGGGAGCTGATAGAGGCTCCGCGTTCATATCGCGTCACCCCCGCGCCAGTCAGTTACGACATCAGCATCGTCAACCAGCCATGGTATAAAGGAATACCGATCATCACATTGAAAGGAAAGGTCAGGCCCAGTGCTGCCAGCATCGCCAGACCAATATCCGCTTCAGGAATCGCGTTTCGAATAGCCGCCGGTGCGGCAATGTATGAAGCACTGGCTGTCATCGTTGCCAGGATCAGCGTTGATCCGATCGGCAGTGCCAGCCAGATCCCCATCAGCATACCGCTCATCGCCAGAATCGGCGGTGCCACCAGTGCGAAGACCAGCACACGCCAGTGACGAGCCGGAAAAGGGCGCAGTGTGGTGGCTGCCGTCAGACCCATATCCAGCAGAAACAGCGCCAGCACTACCTGAAATGCACCTGTCAGCAGTCCTGTTACATCAGCACCATTCACTGGCCCATACATGAAACCGATGACCACACCACCTACCAGCAGGATCACGCCTCGGTTGGTCAGTGCCTCGTGCCACAGACTGCCCAGAGAGCCCTGGCTGGCTGGATTCAAGCGCCGGTAGAGTAACAGTGCCATGATGATAGCCGGCAACTCCAGCATCACCAGATAAAGAGTGACCTCTGGACCGATCGGTAATTGATGAGTCTGGCTGTATGCGAGAGCAACAGCAAAAGTACCTGCACTGACCGAACCATAATGAGCGGCCAGGCTGGCGCTGTTGGCAGAAGACAGTCGTACCACTTTGCGCAACAGCGGCAAAAGAATAAGTGGTGTCAATGCGCCGATCAGAATGACGCCAGCAAGCTCCGGCAGCAGCGACAGGCGTAACTGGCCATGCAGTGCAATACCGCCTTTCAGACCGATTGTCAGCATCAGCATCAGGCTCAGCAGGTCATAGGCTGCTTTGGGAACGACCAGGTCTGAGCGCACAAGCCCGGCAATCAGACCCAGTAGAAAAAACATCACGATAATATCCGGCACGGGGTTTTGCCTCCTTTGTCCATGTTCAGGTTGTCGCGCATTCTGCCCATGATTATATATTTATGCTAATTAAACTCTTGCTGGTAATATATAGATAATTATCTATGGAGATTGTGATGAAATTGCGTCATCTGACTTTCAGATTACTGGAAGTCTATGTCAGTGTAGTACGCCATGGCAGCATCAGTGAGGCAGCCAGACAGTTGCATCTGACGCAGCCCACCGTCTCACTGCAACTCAAGCGGCTGAGTGAAGCGGTGGGAGAGCCGTTGCTGGAGCATACACGGGGCCAGTTGCACTTGACTGATGCGGGGCAGGTGCTCTATCGGGCCTGTCAGGATATGCTGGGCCGCTTTGATGACCTGCAGGATAATCTGCTGGAGCTTAAAGGGGGGCATAGCGGGCGTTTCAGTATTGCGATGGTGAATACTGCGCAGTATGTGATGCCGCGTCTGCTTGGGCCTTTCAGTCAGGACTATCCCGAGGTGGATGTTACAGTCGAGATAGGCAACCGCGAGCAGGTGCTGCATCGTTTCCACCAGCAACTGGATGATATCTATATATTCAGCCACCCCCCATCGCTGGAGCATGCGGCGGCTGCGAGATTTCTGCGTAACCCCCTGATCATGATTGCTGCAGAGGAGCATCCACTAGCCGGCGCTGATGAGATAAGCCTGCCAAGGTTGCTGGAGGAGCGATTCCTGCTGCGCGAACCCGGTTCAGCTACACGAATGCTGTTTGACAGCTGGCTGCAGACACGCGGGCTGCAGCTTCACCGCAGTCTACAGATGGCGAGTAACGAGGCGATACGTGTCGGTGTCGCGGCGGGAATGGGGGTGGCAGTGGTATCACAGCATGTCTTGCCCAAGGGGCTGACGGGTATTGTGCCGTTGCAGGTGGAAGGGATGCCACTGGAGAGTCACTGGCACTTCATCGTTCGCCGGGATCGTCGGCTGCCTTATGCTGCTCGACGCTTCCTGATCCACGCGGATGATCATCTGGAGTCCTGTCTTGATCCGGCCTATGTTTGCCATGAAACCCGACAATTGTTGGCGCAGCTGGGGATATCCTGAAGGATATAGCCAAGCGCTTTATCTCTCGAGTTGGTGTTGTGGGCGCTGTCTGGGTTTAGAGGTGAATGAGCCGGAATACAGTGGCTGTATTCCGGCTCGTTTTAGACTCCGCAGATCAGAGTTATATCGTCAGCTCTGCAGCTCAGGCAAGTCCTTGAACAGCTCAAGCGCTTCCGGATTGGCCAGTGCATCCTTGTTCTTGACCACTTCACCCAGTACGACCTTGCGCACGGCCAGCTCGACGATCTTACCGCTGATGGTGCGCGGAATATCACTGACCTGAATCACTTTGGACGGTACATGGCGCGGTGTGGTGCTGGCGCGAATCGTTTCCTTGATCTTCTTGATCAGCGCATCGTCCAGGGTAAAGCCATCTTTCAGACGCACAAAGAGTACGACACGGACATCATTGTCCCAGGGTTGGCCGATACAGAGACTTTCCAGAACTTCATCCACTTTTTCCACCTGGCGATAGATCTCGGCAGTGCCGATACGCACGCCACCCGGATTCAGAACAGCGTCTGAGCGACCGTGGATGATCACGCCATCATGGCTGGTGATCTCGCCATAATCGCCGTGAGCCCAAATGTTGTCATACAGATCGAAGTAGGCGCTGCGGAATTTGCTCTCATCCTCATCATCCCAGAAGCCGATCGGCATGCAGGGGAAGGGTTTGGTGCAGACCAGCTCACCTTTCTCACCCTGAACCGGCTGGCCGTTGTCATCAAAGATCTCGACCGCCATTCCCAGACCGCGACACTGAAGCTCACCGGCCCAGACCGGGCGAATCGGGCAGCCCAGAGCAAAGCAGGAAACGATATCGGTACCGCCCGAGATGGAGGAGAGCTGCAGGTCCGCTTTGATATCACGATAGACATACTCAAAGCTCTCGTGGGCCAGAGGTGAACCGGTCGAGAGCACAGCCTTCAGGCGGCTGAGATCATATTTCGCGCGGGGAATGACCTCGGCTTTTTCCAGTGCAGCTATATACTTGGCACTGGTGCCGAATACGCTGATCCCTTCCTGCTCTGCAATATCCCACAGGACGGTTGGGCGGGGTGCGAAAGGGGAGCCATCAAACAATACGACTTTGCAACCGACAGCCAGACCACTGACCAGCCAGTTCCACATCATCCAGCCACAGGTGGTGTAGTAGAAGAGAGTGTCGTCCCGATCCAGATCTGTGTGCAGCATATGCTCTTTCAAATGCTGAATCAGCGTGCCGCCGACACTGTGTACGATGCATTTGGGTACACCGGTGGTTCCTGATGAGTACATCACATAAAGTGGGTCATCAAAGGCAACCTGCTCAAAGGTTATCTCGGTGGCCTCGGTATCGACAAAGTCCTGCAGCAGTATGGCGTTTTTCAGCGGGCTGATATCCGGATTCTCATCCATGTAGGGCACAACGATGATCTTCTCAACTGAGTGCAGCAGATCGGCGATTTCACTGACGCGCTCGATGCTGCTGAGGACCTTGCCGTTGTAGCGATAGCCATCGGCAGTGAACATCACCTTGGGTTTGACCTGACCGAAACGATCAATCACGCCGTTGATACCAAAGTCGGGCGAGCAGGAGCTCCACACCGCCCCGATGGAGGTAGTAGCCAGCATGGCAACGACCGTGTCAGCGATATTGGGCATGAACCCTGAGACGCGATCTCCTTTAGTGATCCCCTGCTTACGCAGAGCACTGGCCAACTGAGCAACACGGGTATAGAGCTGAGCATAGCTGAGCTCTACTCGATAGTTGGTTTCTCCGCGAAATACCAGTGCGGGGCGATCATCGCGATAGCGCAGCAGGTTCTCGGCAAAATTCAGTCGTGCCTGCGGGAACCAGGTGGCGCCGGGCATTTTGTCACCATCCAGCAGCACCTGATCACCTTTATTGCTGGCGATGATGCCGGAGTAATCCCAGAAGCTGTTCCAGAAGGTTTCGTGTTGATCAACGCTCCAGCGATAGAGATCGTCATAATGGCCCATCTTGAGATTATGCTGCTGATTCATGGCCTGCATGAAATGGTACATCCGGGTTGACTGGATGCGCTCTGAGCTGGGTGTCCAGAGTGGTGTTGACATTGACCTCTCCTATTATTGTTGGGTCATACCCTCTGTTTAAACGCAGAAACACTTTGCTTCAGGCAATGCGGTAAACAGCAGGGTGAACGACTTTATGAAATTAGCGAAGAAAGTTTTTGCTGATATGTCTGAAGCTGTCAGTGGCGGCTTTCTGCATCCATTCAAAGGCGACCATTTCCCGGCTGACCACCTCAACGCCGTTCTGGCGGAAACGGGCAAGCGCCAGCTCCTTGTCGTGGAGGCTGCGCGATGAAACACAGTCAGCGACAACAAACACTTCATGGTTCTGCTGCTTCAGCTCAAGCGCTGTCTGCAGAACGCAAACGTGTGATTCCATGCCGATGATGATGACTTGCGAATAGGGTTGGATCATGGCGCGGCACTGAGACTCGGTTGCACAGGAAAAGTAGACCTTCTCCATAACGGTTTCAGACGGCAGAATCGCTTTCAGAGAGTCAATGGTGTGGCCAAGTCCCTGAGGGTATTGTTCGGATGTCAGGATGGGAATTTGCAACTCTTTTGCCACTTCTATGAGCCAGCGGCAATTGTTGATCATCTGTTCGCTTTCATAAACGGCGGGAACAAGTTTCCCTTGAATATCAACAACCAAGAGGCAGGATGTATCGGGCTTGATTAACATAAAAGTATCCTGATTATTTTTTTTGTCATCTACTTTGCAGCGATAATAGCATTGCTGCACTGCAAAATGAAACGGCTTTTTTGTGAGCATTCCGCATCAGGAGGCTTTTCCACAGTGGGTCAGTCTATTCTCGGACAGCCTCCTGGGATGATACCTGTTGCATCACGTCTTATTGATGCATTCTGCGGAACAGGTCTTTTCATCAGGTGTATATAATACAGTTTCAGACGGTAAATAATCACTTTGTGTATCGTAAAACTTGAATGTATGCTGTGACCCGACAGTTCGCCTTAAGCAGGCTATGCTGAGTCATTATCAGGAGTCATTTATGAAAGTCTATGCAATTGATGGCATCACGCCGGTGGTTGATCCAACAGCGTTTGTGCATCCGACTGCCGTGCTGATCGGTGATGTGATTATCGGGCCACGCTGCTATGTCGGTCCTGCCGCGTGTCTGCGTGGTGATTTTGGTCGTCTGGTGCTGGAAGAGGGCGCCAATATTCAGGATACCTGCGTCATGCATGGTTTTCCGGGCACGGATACGATTGTTGAACAGGATGGGCATATCGGACATGGTGCGGTGCTGCACGGCTGTATCATCAAGCGCAATGCCCTGGTCGGCATGAACGCGGTGGTAATGGATGGTGCAGTCGTGGGTGAGTCAGCAATGGTAGCCGCCATGGCATTCGTCAAGGCCAAATTTGTCGTGCCGGACAGAACGCTGGTTGCTGGTTCTCCGGCACGGATTATCCGTGAATTGTCGGATCAGGAGATCGGCTGGAAGGAGCTGGGCACGAAGCAGTATCAGGATCTGGCGATTCGCAGTCTGAATACCATGCAAGAGGTTGAGGCCCTGACAGAGGTGGAGCCGGATCGCAAGCGCATGAGCTTTGATGACGACGTACTGCCGCTGTATCAGTTGAAGGAGAAAGAGGGTAGCTGAAAGGTCTGGACATATCCTATCCCGGACGCCCTTGGGTGAGACGCCGTGAACGCATCCCCTGCAGGCTTGAAAACCGCATCCATGCGGCATACCCTCACCCCGGGCCTCAGGGATATGCTTGCACAAACAAATAGTTGGCAGCGAAAGCACGGATTCAGGATCTACTCAGTGGTGCTCTATTCTTTGGAGCTGACAAAATGTGGCCAGTATTTCTGCACCACCGGCCCGCTACTGTCGAAGGTGTGGCAGCTGTTCAGCAGTGGTGGCGGTTCAGCGCCGGCATCCCAGTTGCCCTTGTCTCTGTCCTGGCGCGCCTGATGCGTTGCCTGATAAGCCGTGGTGGCCAGTGGCCCCAGCAGCTCCACCAGATGAGTGCAGCCCTGTACACCACCGAAAAGGCTACGGGTTTTTTTGGTGAATCCAGACTCAATCTTGAGGCCTATCAACTGACGATAAGCATCAGCAATTGAAGGGCATAGATCAAACGGCGTGAAGTCCATGCTGGCTTCGGCGTCGAGAATATTCAGATCAAGATCCACCGTGATGCGAAGCGCCATACCGTGCAGGGGCTCACCGACCGGGATATAGCCATCATTGCGTTCGATACAGCGCATCCTGAAGGTTTTGGTATCAGTGAGATGGCCCTCGATATCCCATAGGCCATCATCGCGCAGATAACCCTGGCAGATCACTTCTCGGGTATGTTGCAGGCTTCTTGAAACAGGTTGTGAAAGTGGCATAAGGGTCCAGACGGAAATGGGTTACAGACACTCAGTACTGAATGCAGAGCCATTTAAGAGTGGTTGCTTCAGTGCTGATCTATTTCGCAGCCGCGATCAGTTGATCAAGCCGGCGAAACTTCTCTCTCGGTTTACCGGCAGTGGCGCGCGCTGTTTCCGCCGCATCGATTTTCTGCCAGTCGGCATAGCTCAGCGGGCGGACACCACGCTGCTCAAGCAGGGCTGAGATGGCATCAAAACCTTCAACTGGTGCTGTAACAGGGTGGTGTTGCAGGTCGGACATTATTTTTTTAGCGACCGTCATGGCATCGACGCGGCTATTGGGGATCACACCCTGCGGGCCATGCTGGCTCCAGCCCAGAGTGTAAACGCCCGGTTCAACCCGACCATCGAGGTTGGATATGATACCGCGTTTTTCATCAAAGGGCATGCCTTGAATCGCAACTGAGCGATAGCCGATTGCACTAATAAGCGTATCCAGCGGGAGTTCTGAGACCGGGCTTTCCGGCTCATCTGTAGGATGACCGTTTGTCAGCACAGTTTTCTTCAATTCAAGTGCGCTTAACCGTCCCTGATCTGATTTCAGCCGGACAGGCGTCTGCTGAAACAGCAGATGCAGCCGGACCGGCTTGCTGCTTGTCTCTCTGGATGCAAACTCATGCAGCAGATCAAGGTTTTTCTGCTGGCGAATTCTGTCCTTAGGGTCTGCTTCCTCAGGTACCGTATCGGGTAGTTGTGACTTGTCGAGACATACTGCGCACTGCTCCAGCTCACCGATCTCTTTCAGTTCCATCGGTGTGAAGCTGGCCTGCAGCGGACCACGACGGCCAATCAGGTAGATCTCCTCAATGCCAGCCGCGCGAATGGTCTGCTCTGCAGTCGGATCGATATCAGAAGAGGCCATCTCGGCAGGTGATTTGGCCAGTATACGCACGATATCGAGGGCAACATTGCCATTGCCGATGATCGCGACTCTGCGCCCAAGATGGGGGGCAAGCTCCGCCTGATCTGGGTGGGCGTTGTACCAGCAGGCAAATGCACCTGAACCATAGACGCCTGTGATGTTAACTCCAGAGCGATTAACTCCAGAGCTTTGATCCCCCTGAAGCGATTCACCTGGAATACCCAGTTGACGATCCTGCAAGGCACCGGTGGCGGCTATCACCAGGTGATAATGCTGCTTCAGCTCGTCGTAGCTCAGGTTCTGGCCTATCTCGACATGCCCGATAAAGCGGACATTGGGCAGCTGTAGTGTCCGGTCCAGTTGGCGGGTGATCTGCTTTGTTATCTGATGATCCGGTGCCACTCCGGCCCGCACCAGACCGAAGGGTGTGGGCAGGCGCTCAAAAAGGTCAATCTGCACAGACGGCAGCTTTTTGCTCAGAATATCAGCGATATAACAGCCGGATGGGCCGCTGCCGATAACCGCTATCTGCAGCGTCGGCTGTACGGATGGTTCAATCACTTACAGTCCACCAAAGCGTTTATAGAAGCGCGGCGCTGGCTCCGGAAGTGGGCCATCTGCCGTTTCCTGAGATTCACTCAGATACTGATCCGCCTGCGCGTGGATCAGACGATAGATATTGCGACACAGAATCCGAGCCGAGGTACCGGTCCAGTCAGCCGGAAGCAGCTTCTCTGGCAACAGAGGGTCGCGCAGCAGAATTCGACGGTAATAGTGAATCATCAGCGTGCGTAACTGGAAACACTGCTCTGGGCTGAGATCATCGGCCTGCTCAACAGCGCGCAGAATAGGGCGGAAGTAGTTGAGGAAGGTTTGATAATCTTCAGACAGCTGTTGCAGATTCCAGCACTCATGCACCAGTTGCTTCATCGTAGTCGATGTATGGCTACCGACCATCTGAGATTTCATATGTATCACTTCACCGGTGACGCATAGATCCTGCAGGGTGTTGTTCAGCTCCTGAGTATCGGCCATGGGGTGTCCCATCAGTCCCGGTGCGATGTTACCAAACCCCTGCCACTCCAGCTCCTTCTTCACCACCTTGCGTAACTCATTGTCGAGTTGGGTCGTGATCACCAGATCCCACTGACCATCCCACTCTGGGTGCAGTGCTGCGTAGATACGACGAAATGCGCTTTCAAAGCGTTTGCGACCACTGTCGGTAAGGCTGTAATAGCTGCGTCTGCCAACCTGTGATGATGTGAGCCAGCCTTCACGTGTAAGACGGAAGATGGAGGTTCGCACCAGGCGCTGATTCAGTCCGAGTGGCTCCAGCAGCTTGATCAGGCTGCCCATCCATACGGTACCACCGCGGGGGGCAATGGAGTCGCCATAGATAGTGATGATGAGTGACCCGCCACGAATCGGACGCTGATCCTGAAAGGTTTGGATGAGTTCGTCAATACAACGTAGTTTTGTCATGAGAATGATAGGGCAACTGCTGCTGATGAAAGGAAGGCCTGAAGTGTAAGTTGAATTGGCGAGGTCTTCAATATGAGTAATTTCCCCATATTTCTGTATCAGATTGAAGGCAGTTTCTGGACCGCTGGTGTATAGACTCTTTCCTCGGAAGAAATAATCAATAAATTATTGATAATAATGAAAAAATAATATCCTGCTGATTTTGACAATAGTTTCATATGTAACTAATATCGAATCATTCTTTTGTGCAACTGATTCAAAATAACAAACAGGAAATGTCCATGATCGAAATCAAACAGATACACCACGTTGCTTATCGCTGTCATGATGCCAAGGAAACGGTTGAGTGGTACAAGGATAAGCTGAATATGGACTTTCTGGTGGCTATTGCCGAGGATAAAGTACCCTCTACCAAAGAACCTGATCCCTATATGCATCTGTTTCTTGATGCCGGGCAGGGTAATATTCTTGCGTTCTTTGAGATCACCAACCAGCCGACCATGAGCAGGGATCCGAATACTCCTGCATGGGTTCAGCATATTGCCTTCGAAGTGGCAGATGAGCAGGCCCTGATGGATGCCAAGGCCGAACTGGAGGGCAAGGGCGTTGATGTACTCGGGCCAACCGATCATGGCATCATCAAATCTATATACTTCTTTGATCCCAATGGCCACCGCCTTGAACTGACCTGTCGACTGGGCACCGCAGAGCAGATGCAGCAACTGAAAGAGGTTGCGCCGGTGATGCTGGAGGAATGGTCGAAAACCAAGACAGTGCCGAAGCATGCAGCCTGGCTGCACGAGAAAGAGTTCTCGAATACCTGATTATCTCCACCTTCAAAGCTTTAACAGAGGGCAGTCTGTAATGGCTGCCTGATGCCCTTTTCCACCTCATTTATCTCCTGCTTCCTGTCCGCTTACGATCATGTGAATTCTGCAGGAAATATCTTTCAAAAAATACTTTACATATGAAATGATCAGATCTAATCTAATTAGAACTAAACCTGTTTTCCGACTATAGTTGAAGCAAGGTCCGGTTATCAGGATCCGAGCAGGAGTTGAGAATGAAGATTACGGTAGTGGGCGGTGGTCCCGGTGGGCTCTACTTTGCGCTCTTGACAAAAAAGGCTCGCCCAGACTGGGTGGTCGAGGTTTATGAGCATAACAGGGCGGATGACACCTTCGGCTTTGGTGTGGTTTTTTCTGACGAGACGCTGGGCGAGTTCCTGTCGCGTGATCCGCAATCCTATGAGCGCCTGAGAACAGGTTTTGCCTACTGGGATGATATTGCCATCCACTACAAGGGGAATGAGATTCGCTGTGGCGGTAACGGGTTCTGTGGTACATCCCGTTTTGCGCTGCTGGCCCTGCTGCATGATAGATGCCGTGAGGAAGGGGTTGCTCTGCACTTTGGTGAAAGGGTAGAAGCGGCAGATCTCGAAACCCGCTTTGCCGATTCCGACATCATCCTGGCAACCGATGGCATCAACTCCCAGATACGCACACACTATTCTGAACATTTCAAACCCAGCATCACGACGCGATCCAACCGCTTCTGCTGGATGGGTTCAACCCGCCCGATGGATGAGTTCAACTATTTCTTCAAAGAGACCGAGCATGGTGTGATCTGTGCCCATACCTATCAGTATGAGCCGGGCCGTTCCACCTGGGTGTTCGAGATGAATGAGGAGTGCTGGCAGGGGCATGGATTTGAAGAGTTTGACGAACCGGGCAGTGCGGCCAAGCTGGAGAAGATCTTTGCCGATGAGCTGATCGGCCATCCTCTGCTGATCAATCGTTCTTACTGGCGACGCTTTCCGCGTATTTTCTGCGAAAACTGGTACCACAAGAACATCGTGATCCTCGGCGATGCCAAGGCATCAGCACATTTCTCCATCGGTTCAGGAACAAAACTGGCGATGGAGTGTGCCATTGCGCTGTCGGATGCCGTGCTGGAACATGCTGAAACAAGTGTGGAGGCCGCGTTCAAAGCCTATGACGATGAGCGACGTACTCCCTGTCAGGTGATACAGCATAATGCGGATGTGTCGCTGGCCTGGTTTGAGCACATGGAGCGCTCCTTCGATATGGAGCCGATGCAGTTTGCAATGGTGGTGATGTGTCGCGCCAAATCGGTGACCTACGAGAATCTGATCATCCGTGACCCGTCATTTGTCGAAAAAGCAGATAGCGAATGGTACGAACGCTATTATCGAGAAACCGGCTACGATTATCGCAAGGCCCGGCCGACTCCCATGTTCACCCGCTTCAAACTGCGCGACATGGAACTGCCCAATCGCATCGTCATGTCACCGATGGCGCAATATTCGGCGGATCGTGACGGCAATCCCACCGACTGGCACCTGGTTCATTATGCCTCGCATGGCATGGGGGGCATGGGTCTGATCTACACAGAGATGACCTGCCCATCACCCGATGCGCGGATAACACTCGGTTGCCCCGGTATGTGGACGGATGCTCAGGAGCAGCAGTGGAAGCGCATCGTAGAGATGATTCATCAGCACGGTGATACCAAAGTCTGCATGCAGCTTGGGCACTCCGGGCGTAAAGGCTCAACGCAACTCGGTTGGGAGAAGATGGATCACCCGATTGCAGAAGCAGGGGATAACTGGCCGGTTGTGTCAGCCTCGCCGATTCCTTACATGGAAGGTATCAATCAGGTGCCGCTGGAGTTGGATGAGGCCGGCATGGACCGCATCACGACCGAGTTTGTTGATGCGACCCGCCGTGCAGATCGTGCCGGTTTTGATATGGTTGAGCTGCACTGCGCACACGGCTATCTGTTTGCCAGCTTTCTGTCACCGCTGACCAATCAGCGCTCCGATCAGTATGGTGGTTCAATCGAGAATCGGTTGCGCTTTCCGTTGCGGGTATTCCGCGCGATGCGCGAAGTGTTCCCCGCCGGTAAGCCGATGGCCGTTCGTGTATCCGGCTGCGACTGGAAGGAGGGCGGTATCACCGAAGCGGATCTGATTGCGATAGCCGAGGCTTTTCGTGATGCAGGCTGTGATCTGCTGGATGTGTCATCCGGCCAGACAGTGGCGGATCAAAAGCCGACCTATGGCCGCATGTATCAGGCCTATCTGGCCGAAGCGGTGCGCAATGTACCCAAGGTACCGGCCATGACGGTGGGAGCGATCACCGATCCGGCGCAGATCAACACACTGTTGCATACGCGTCGGGCGGATCTTGTGGCACTGGCTCGGCCTCATCTGTGGAATCCGTTTTTCGGTCATCAGGCAGAGGCCTGGTATGGCGTCAGGGATCAGACCTGGCCTAAACCTTATCTGTCGGGCAGGGCTCAGGCGCACAGCGAACAGAAAAAGCAGCGTGAGCGGCTCTATGAGCTGCAAACCAAGGCACGCCCACCCAGCCATGCCATACCTGAGACGGATTAAGCGTGTCGGATCATATCCGAGAGGGGGTGATATATGAGTAGCGTTTTTACCGTTAGCTATCCGGTACGTTTTGCTGATTGTGACCCTGCCGGTATCGCGTTTTATCCGCGTCTGATGGAGATGGGTAACAACCTGGTTGAGGAGTGGTTTGATCGGGCGTTGGATCTGAGCTTTCGAAGAATGCATCTGGAGGGCGATACAGGTGTACCGACTGTGCATCTGGAGGTGGATTTCAGGCGTCCTGCGCAACTGGGCTCAACACTTGAATGGACACTTCGGGTGACTGAGTTGGGGCAAACGTCGGTCAGGTTGCGCTTGCAGGCACGTGATGCCGCAGGGCATTTGACGCTTGAGATCCGGCCGAAGCTGGTGCTGTGTGACATGACTGGGGATGAGCCGACATCCCGCGTGATACCTGATCAGCTGCGTGCGCGCATGCTTGAATATATCGAATAAGTATTTGATAAATAATAATAAGAGTGACTGTGTAGGTGCCCGCTGCAATCATTCAAGGAGACCCAACAATGGCGCACACTGCCCATATTGATACGTTTGTGCGGGATCATCTTCCGCCGGCTGAACAGTGGCCGGAGCTGATTTTCAATCGACCCGAGCTGCAGTTTCCTGAGTACCTGAATGCTGTCGATCAACTGCTTGACCGTGCGGTGGATGAGGGTGATGGCGAACGTCAGGCCATTATTGGCAAGGATGTGAGCTGGAGCTATGCCGAACTTCAAAGGCAGGTCAATCGCATCGCGAATGTGCTGGTGCAGGATCTGCAGTTGCAGACAGGTAATCGTGTTCTGCTGCGCGGGATGAACAGCCCGATGCTGGCAGCCTGCTGGCTGGCCGTGTTGAAGGCCGGTGGCGTGGCAGTGGGCACCATGCCGCTGTTGCGCGCCAAAGAGCTCAAGGACATAGCTCAGGCGGCCCGGATTACACATGCCATCTGTGACGAGTCACTGGCACCGGAGTTGCAGCTGGCTGCTGAATCCTGCGAAACGCTGACACAAGTGATCCACTATGGTGGCACAGGTGAGCTTGAGAAACTGGCAGCCGACAAGACGGATGAATTTGCTGCTGTTAATACGGCTGCAGAAGACCCTGCATTGATCGCCTTCACGTCTGGTACCACCGGCATTCCCAAAGGCACTGTCCATTTCCATCGCGATATCATGGCGATGTGCGAAGTATTCCCTCGCCACTGCCTGAAACCCACCCGTGATGATGTGTTTATCGGCACTCCGCCACTGGCATTTACCTTCGGCCTTGGCGGGCTGTTGTGCTTCCCACTCTGGGCCAGAGCCAGCACGGTACTGCTGGAGAAGCTTGCACCGGAACCTCTGCTGAAAGCAATTGAGGAACATGGTGCAACTATCTGTTTTACATCACCTACTGCCTATCGTCATATGACTCCGCTGGTGCCTGAATATAACATTTCCAGTTTGCAGAAATGCGTGTCGGCGGGTGAGGCACTGCCGACTGATACACGCGATAAGTGGCGCGAAGCCACCGGGATCGAGATCCATGACGGTATCGGCGGCACCGAAATGATCCATATCTATCTGGGATCGTCACCGGAGGACTATCGCGCCGGCGCACTGGGTCGCATGTTGCCGGGGTATATCGGCATGATCGTTGACGAACAGATGCAGCCACTGCCGACAGGGGAGGTTGGCAAGCTGGCCGTCAAGGGGCCGACAGGCTGCCGATATCTGGCAGATGAGCGTCAGACCGACTACGTTGTAAACGGCTGGAACCTGCCCGGTGATGCGTTTTACATGGATGATGATGGCTATTTTTATTACCAGGCGCGTGTTGATGACATGATCGTCACCTCAGGCTACAACGTGGCCAGCCCAGAGGTGGAATCAGCCTTGCTGGCACATCCGGCAGTGGCTGAGTGTGGCGTGGTGGGTGTACCAGACCCCCACAGAGGGCAGGTGATCAAGGCCTACGTGGTGCTCAATGTCGACTATGTGGGCGATGATGAGATGACGGCTGAATTGCAGAATTTTGTGAAAAATACGGTTGCACCCTATAAATATCCTCGTCAAATCAAATATATTGATGCATTACCGAGGACAGAAACCGGTAAATTACAACGTTTCAAGCTCAAACAGATTTAACCGATTCAAGAACAGACAGATTTAACAACAGACAGAAGCAATCAGGCAGTCTGATGAGTCCCGGCAACGCTGGCGATAAAGGATGATTGCGATACTAAAAACAAGACTGGAGTTAACCATGCACAAGAAACATTTACTGGCCGCTTCACTGGCCGCGATCCTTGCAGCCGGCACTGTTCAGGCCGCCGATTCGATCAAGGTCGGAATGATGACAACCCTGTCGGGCCCAGCTGCTGGACTGGGTGTCGATATCCGTGATGGTTTTAACCTGGCGGTGAAGCATCTGGGCGGGAATTTTGGTGATCTGACAACGGAGATCATCATCTCCGATGATGCTCAGAACCCGGAAACAGCACGCCAGATTGCCGAGCGCTTCACCCTGCGTGACCGTGTGGATGTGGCCACAGGTGTGGTGTTTTCCAACATCATGCTGGCGGTAGGGCCGAGCTTCTTTGAGTCTGAAACCTTCTACATCAGTGCCAATGCCGGCCCGAGTGAGTATGCCGGTGCCGAGTGTAACCCTTATTTCTTCAATGTCGCCTGGCAGAACGACAACATGCATGAAGCGATGGGCAAACATGTGGCCAGCGAAGGCTTCAAAAAGGTCGCCCTGTTGGCACCCAACTATCCGGCCGGTATCGATGCTTTGAATGGCTTCAAGCGCTTCTACCAGGGTGATGTGGCTGTAGAGCTCTATTCACGGCTGGGACAGCTCGACTATGCAACCGAGATTGCACAGATCCGTCAGACACGCCCTGATGCCCTGTATATCTTCCTGCCGGGCGGCATGGGTATCAACTTCATCAAGCAGTATGCCTCTTCCGGCATGATGAACCGCACGCCACTGTTTGCACCGGGCTTCTCCGGTGACGAAGATTTCGTCAATGCGATCGGTGCAGATATGGTGGGGCTGTTCAATACCAGCCACTGGTATCGTGAAATGGATAACGACCTGAACCAGCGTTTCGTCACTGATTTCCAGGGCGACTATGGACGTCTGCCGACGCTTTATGCCTCACAGGGTTATGATGCAGCGATGCTGATTGATGCCGCTGTGCGCGCCGTGGATGGCAATATTGAAGACAAGGATGCGTTCCGCGAAGCGCTGCGCAGTGTGGATGCCCCGACGGTACGTGGCAGCTACACCTTCGGTAACAACCACTACCCGATTCAGAACTACTACCTGCGTGAAGTGGTACGCGAAGATGACGGCACCGTCCGCAACCGCTTCGTTACTGAGGTCATGACTGATCATCAGGATGCTTACGCCAAAGATTGCAATATGTAAGCAGGCAGCCTGCTGCAAAGGCGGGTTGATTCAATTGCTGCATCCGGCACTGTAGCCGGTGCCTGATGCGGCCACTTGAGCAATACAGATGTATTCAGTAGTCGTGTTCATTGCAGTGCATCCGCTACTGAGGATGCCGCAAGTGCTGCATGACGCGTTGGAGAACTGTTAATGGGTTATCTAATTATCGAGCAGATGCTCAACGGGCTGCAGTACGGTCTGATGCTGTTTCTGTTGGCTGCTGGCCTGACGCTGGTGTTCGGGATCATGGACCTGATCAATCTGGCACATGGCTCTCTGTACATGATCGGGGCGTTTCTGGCGGCCACTTTTTTTCAGATGCTGGGCAGTTTCTTTCCGGCGCTGTTGCTGGCAATTGTTGCCACGGCTTTTATCGGCTTTATTCTTGAAAGGCTGCTCTATCGCAAGCTGCAGACGATGAGTCATCTGTCGCAGGTGCTGGCAACCTTCGCCTTGATTCTGATCGCAAATGAATCGATCAAAATCATTTTCGGTGCGCAACCGCTGATGATCAGCATGCCGTCTGGTCTGTCTCGTGCTATCGAGATCGTGCCGGATGAACTTTACTATCCTGCCTATCGCCTGCTGATTATCGGGGTGGGCTTTGCGGTGGCTATCGGTCTTTATCTGCTGGTGAACAAGACTCGCACCGGCATGTGGATGCGCGCAGGTGCCTCCAATCGTGAAATGGCCGCTGTGATGGGAGTGCGCATCAAGCCGCTGTTTACACTGGTGTTCGTGCTGGGTGCTGCACTCTGTGCCTTGGCAGGTGCGCTGCTGGGTCCATTGCTGGCGGTCACCATTGGGATGGGCGAATCGATACTGATCCCTGCCTTTCAGGTGATTGTGATCGGTGGCATAGGATCGATGCGAGGTGCGCTGATCGGCTCTCTGCTGGTGGGTATGATCGATACAGTCGGTAAGCTTCTGCTGGTGCTCGGGCTGGGCTTCATCACCGATCCGACCAATGCCGGTACCCTGGGTTCTACCCTGGCATCTCTTTCCATCAGTGTGCTGATGGTCGCTGTACTCTACTTCCGCCCGCAAGGGCTGTTCCCGGCACGAGGATAAAATGATGAATCGATTTGGTCCTTCGCATGTCAAGAACACGCCCCTGAATACTGGGCTACCTAATCCCTGGTCGGCCATTCTGGTGGCTGTGTTGCTGGTGACTTTTCCGCTGGCCATGAGCTATATGGGGGAGGATTTCTATATCGGCATGGGCAGCCGGATCCTGATCATGGCGCTGGCTGCTACCGCACTCAATCTGGCACTGGGTTATGGTGGCATGATCAGTCTGGGGCATGCCGCGTTTCTGGGCATCGGCGGCTATACGGTAGCTATTCTGGCTAAGGCCGGTCTGGTTTCAGCATTGCTGGTTTTCCCACTGGCTATCCTGATGGCATCCTTTGCGGCTTTTCTGATCGGCCTGATCAGTCTGCGCACCAAGGGGGTCTACTTCATCATGATCACGCTGGCCTTTGCCGAGGTGTTTTATTATCTGGCGATCTCTCTGCCTAATTTCGGTGGCGATGATGGCTTGCCACTTCGAACGCGCTCCAGTGTTCCCGGTATCCGGCTGGATAATGCACTGACCTTCTATTTCTTTGTGCTGCTGCTGTCGGGTCTGGCCATCGTCTTGATGTATCGACTGGTTTCATCGCGCTTTGGGCGCGCTGTCGTGGCGATACGTGAAAATGAGAAGCGCATGGCAGCGATCGGTTATCCGGTGTATCGCATCCAGTTGATGGCCTTCACACTGTCGGGTGGTCTGGCAGGGCTTGCCGGTGCATTGCTGGCAAACCTCAACATGAGCGTAACACCTCATATGCTGGATTGGCATCAGTCGGGCATCTTGATTGTGATGGTGATTCTGGGCGGCTCCGGCTACTTCTGGGGTGGTCTGACTGGCGCTGCGCTGTTTCTGATCCTGGAAGAGGTGATTGCTGATCATACCGAACACTGGAACCTGTTCCTGGGTGCGATGCTGTTGTTTATCGTACTGGCGGCGCCCAATGGAGTGATGAGTCTGAGGGATCGTGTGCTGGGACTGTTCAATCGCTCTGGTAGTAACGCTGATAGCAAAGGGTCATCTGAGCAGGAGGTGAATAAATGAGCCATATCATCCTAGAGGTCAAGGATCTGGTCAAACGCTTTGGTGGGCTCGTGGCATCGGATATTCAGCACCTGGAGGTGAAGCAGGGCGAAATTCATGCACTGATCGGCCCCAACGGTGCGGGCAAGACCACACTCTTGTCGCAACTCAGTGGTGAGATGAAACCGGATGCCGGTGCGATTCTGTTCGAGGGGGAGGATATCTCCGCACTGCCGGTACACAAGCGTGTACAGGCCGGAATCGCCCGCTCCTATCAGATCACGACTCTGCTGCCACGGCTGACCGTGCGTGAGAATCTGGCGTTGGCGGTTCAGGCGCGCACCGGGCACTCATTCGATTTTCTGGGCACTGTCATGGATGAAACCGATCTTGATGAAGGTGCAATCAATACGGCTGCGCGTGTCGGGCTGAGCCCTGAGCTGGATCAGATCGTCGGTACCCTGTCGCATGGCAAGCAGCGTCTGCTTGAGCTGGGTATGGCGCTGGCCTGTGAGCCCAGACTGATCCTGCTGGATGAGCCGATGGCAGGGACCGATGTTGAAGAGTCGCACAACATGGGTACCCTGATGCTGTCGCTGAAAAAACAGCATACGATCATCCTGGTTGAGCATGATATTGATGCAGTTTTTCGACTTGCTGACCGTATTTCGGTACTGGTCTCCGGCAAGGTGATCGCAACAGGGACTGCAGAGGAGATCAAGCAAAACCCTGCCGTCATCACCGCCTATCTGGGTGAAGAGGACGCTGACGAGCTGGAGGTGAGTGCATGAGTGCGCTGCTGACGATTGAAAATCTTGAAACCGGCTATGGACCCAGTCAGGTGCTGTTCGGTGTCAATCTCGAGGTGCAGGGGGGGGAGGCGTCGACCCTGCTGGGCCGAAACGGTATGGGCAAGACCACCTTGCTGAAGGCTGTGTTTGGCCAGTTGCCAGCATGGCAGGGTGAAATTCGTTTTCTGGGCGAGAAGATCAATGGCAGGTCCACGGAGCAGATCGCTCAGATGGGGCTGGCGCTGGTACCCGAAGGGCGACAGATCTTTCCCAACCTGAGTGTCGAGGAAAACCTGGTGGCGTTTCATGCCAATCGCAATAAGGGCGAGAAGCCTTGGAAGCTGGATGATATCTATGAGCTGTTCCCGCGCCTGAAAGAGCGTGCCGGGAATATGGGCAATCAGTTATCCGGTGGCGAGCAACAGATGCTGGCGGTGGGGCGTGCCCTGATGACCAATCCCTATCTGTTGATTCTTGATGAGGCAACCGAAGGCTTGTCACCGATCATTCGCAAGGAGATCTGGCAGGTGCTGGCAAGGCTGAAGGAAGCCGGGCAATCCTTTCTGGTGATCGACAAGTATTTTAAAGAACTGGTCAGGGTTACCGATCGCCACACCTTTGTAGAGAAGGGCTGCAGTGTCTGGTCGGGCGATACCGAAACACTGCAGCGTTCGCCGGATCTCTGGAAGCGTTACATGGGTGTTTGATAAGGGTGTCTGATAAGCGTGTCTGACAAGTGTTTCTGATAAGAGTGACGACAGGAATGTCTGCAGGAGTGTGTGAATAATGAAAGTGGATTTTGCAGCAGAATATGATGTGCGCGCCCAGATCCCTGGTTTCGAGCAGGTGATCAACAGCTGGACAGCCAGATCGCAAGCGGTGCAGCACCAGTTACCGGGCAGGGTGGATATCGCTTATGGCGACAGTCCGGATGAGACGTTGGATTACTTTTCTCCAACGGGCGTGATCAAGCCACCCTTGCTGGTTTTTCTGCATGGCGGATTCTGGCGCAAGCTGCATAAAGATGATTTTGCCTGGGTGGCACCCCCCTATCTGGAGGAGGGAGTTGCGGTTGCTGTGATCAACTATGGTCTGGCACCAGCCACCAATCTGGAAACCATTGTTGAGCAGGTTCGCAAAAGTATCGCCTGGCTCTATCTGCATGCCGATGAACTGGGGTTTGATACAGATCGGATCACCGTGTCAGGGCACTCGGCAGGTGGGCATCTGACCTGCATGGCAATGGCAACAGACTGGATGGCACGCGACAGCCGTTTACCGGCTGACCTGCTGGCAGCGGGCATAGCCTTGAGCCCGGTGGTGGATCTGACACCGCTGAAGGAGGTACCGATGCTCGAGAATGATCTGCACTTCACCCCGGAGCGCATCGCTACGCTGAGCCCCTGTAAATTGCATCCGGCGACGGCGGCGCCCGTGATCGGCTCGGTGGGCGGGCTTGAGAGTAACGAGTTCAAGCGACAGCGTCAGATACTGGCTGAATCCTGGTCGGGTGTCTGGAACGGAGCCGTGGATATGGCTGACAGAGATCATCTGACCTTGTGTGAAGCGTTTGCAGAGCCAGAAACGGAGCTGTTTGCACGCAGTCTGGCGTTGATAAAGCAGCCTTGAGCCCAGAGTGTTTTTAAGTTCAGGGCAATAATGTTTGACATTTAAAATAATAATATCGAAAATAAATAGTTCATATGAAAACATTTTTTAACTAATGTTTTATGATTAAGATTTGACCAGAACAGTTTATAAATAAAATCTTATCAAGAACTACAGGCGAGGCCCCATGCAGGAATTGACAGACAGACATGCCATCGTGACCGGTGGCGCCACCGGAATCGGGCGGGCAATTGCTGAGCGTCTGCATGCCGAGGGTGCCAGAGTGACCGTGATGGCGCGTGATGAAACGCGTCTGCAGGCTATGTGTCAGGCGTTCCCGGGTATGCAGTACCAGGTGCTGGATGTCACTGACGAGGCGAGTGTGCAGCAGGCCTTCAAGGCCGCTGAACTGGCGTCAGGTGCGGTAAGTGTGTTGGTGAATAATGCCGGCTCTGCCAGAACAGCCCCCTTTGCCAGAACCAGTGCAGCACAGTGGCAACAGATGCTGGATGTTAATCTGACGGGTGTTTTTCACTGTATTCAGGCGGCTCTGCCGAGCCTCACACAGGGCAACTATGGTCGTCTGATCAATATTGCCAGCACTTCCGGTCTGAAGGGTTACGCCTACACGGCAGCCTACACGGCTGCCAAACATGGAGTCATCGGTCTGACCCGCGTGCTGGCTCTGGAGCTGGCCAATACCCATACAACCGTCAATGCCATCTGCCCCGGTTTCACCAATACCGATATCGTATCCGAGGCGATCAGTAATATTGTCAGTAAAACTGGTCGTACAGAGGCCGATGCCCTGGCAGAACTGGTCAAGCACAACCCTCAGAAGCGTCTGATAGAGCCTGAAGAGGTTGCTGCGCAGGTGGCCTGGCTCTGTTCCGATGCAGCGTGTTCGGTGAACGGGCAGGCACTGGTACTGGCAGGCGGCGAGATCATGTAATCCGGATCAACCGGATGGGAGAGAAACAGGTTATGAATCCACAAACGTATCAGCCAAGCCACTTTCAGTGGACCTTCACGGATGGTGTTGCCGTGATTCGACTTGATCGGCCGGAGCGCAAAAATCCTCTGACGTTCGAGTCCTATGCCGAGTTGCGTGATCTTTATCGCGAGCTGGTCTATGTGCCGGAGGTCAAGGCGATCGTGCTGGCGCCCAATGGCGGTAACTTCTGCTCGGGTGGCGATGTGCATGACATCATCGGCCCGCTGATCAAGCAGGATATGACCGGGCTGCTCAAATTTACACGCATGACCGGTGATCTGGTCAAGGCGATGCGCCACTGTCCGCAGCCGATCATTGCCGCGGTGGATGGGGTGTCGGTCGGGGCTGGTGCGATCATAGCGATGGCATCTGATATGCGCCTGGGGACTGCACGTAGCAAAACAGCCTTCCTGTTCAATCGCGTTGGCCTGGCAGGTTGCGATATGGGTGCTTGTGCCATTCTGCCGCGCATCATCGGTCAGGGGCGGGCATCCGAACTGCTGTTTACCGGTCGCAGTCTGGGTGGGGAAGAAGCGATGCAGTGGGGCTACTTCAATCGTCTGGTTGAACCGGAACAGCTTGAAGATGAAGCGATGAAACTGGCCAGACGGCTGGCCGAAGGGCCGACCTTTGCCAATGGCATCACCAAGAACCAGCTCAACCATGAGTGGGACATGAGCCTGGATGCTGCCATCGAGGCAGAAGCTCAGGCACAGGCGATCTGCATGGCCACGAAGGATTTCGAGCGCGCCTATGAGGCATTCGTGAACAAGACTACGCCGCTGTTTGAAGGTAACTAGCAGCTGCCGGGTCGTCAGTACAGGACAGTGTGATGTCAGACCGATCTTTTCTTGACTGGCCGTTTTTTGAGCCACACCACCGCGACCTCGCACAACAGCTGGATCAGTGGTGCCAGGAGCGTCTTGAGCCGCTATTACAGGCACATGCCGATCATGACAGCCATGAAGCACTGGACAGCGCGTGCCGCGCCATCCTGCAGGCGCTGGCTGAAGATGGCTGGATACGCTATGCCGTTCCGAAGGCCTACGGTGGTGTGCATGAATCACTGGATGTGCGTTCGCTGTGCCTGATCCGTGAAACGCTGGCGCGCTATTCTGGCTTGGCGGATTTCATGTTTGCGATGCAGGGGCTTGGTAGTGGCACCATCACCTTGTATGGCACCGAGGAGCAGCAACAGCAGTATCTGCCCGATGTGGCTGCCGGTCGCAAGATAGCAGCTTTCGCCCTGACTGAACTTGAGACTGGCTCGGATGTGGCTGCGATGAAAAGTGATGCCCTGTTGCAGGGTGATCATTATCTGCTTAACGGAGCCAAGACCTTTATCTCCAATGGTGGGATAGCCGACTTCTATGTCAGCATTCTACGCACTGGAGAGGCAGCCGGTGCCAGAGGCCTGTCGGCATTCATTGTCGATGCCGACTCGCCGGGCTTCTCGATCCGGGAGCGACTCGATGTGATCGCTCCGCACCCTCTGGCTACGATCGATTATCAGGATTGCAAAATCCCGGTGTCTCAGCTGCTCGGCGAGCCGGGGCAGGGGTTCAAGGCCGCGATGGCAACGCTGGATATTTTCCGCACCACCGTTGGGGCTGCCGCGCTTGGGTTTGCCAGGCGTGCTCTGGATGAAGCGACGCATCACTCTTCAAGCCGCATGCTATTCAATGCGCCCCTGTCGGATCTGCAACTGGTGCAGGCGATGCTGGCGGATTCTGCGCTGGATGTCGATGCCAGTGCACTGCTGATCTATCGTGCGGCATGGACCCGAGATGTACGTGGTAAGCGTGTCACGCGTGAAGCGGCGATGGCCAAACTGCATGCCACCGAGCAGGCGCAGAAAGTGATAGATCGAGCGGTCCAGATTCATGGTGGCAGCGGGGTGTTGCGTGGCAACAAGGTTGAGGAGCTATACAGGGAGATTCGTGCGCTGCGCATCTATGAGGGCGCTACGGAAGTACAGAAAATCGTCATTGCACGCCAGCATCTGATGCGTGAACTGGGATAATAACGAGGTAAATAATAATGAAACAACTCCTGCCAGAAGGCTGGGTTCGCCCCAAGGGATATTCCGCCGGTATCGAAGTAACGGCCGGTCGTATGGTATTTGTTGCCGGCCTGGTGGGCTGGGATGAGAACGAGCAGTTTGTTTCGGATGATCTGGTTGATCAGTTTCGTCAGGTGCTGATCAATACCTGTGCGGTACTGCATGAAGCCGGTGCAGGGCCGGAACATGTTGTACGCATGACCTGGTATGTCACCAACAAGCAGGAGTATCTGAGCCGCTTGGCAGAGGTGGGTGCGGCCTATCGTGACGTGATGGGCAAGAACTTCCCCACCATGGCCTGTGTCGAAGTGGCGGATCTGATGGAAGATCGCGCCAAGATCGAGATAGAGACCACCGCTGTCATCCCCGCCTGACCTTTTTCGCTGACGCCGCAACCTGCTGCCAGGGGGCGTCGGCTTTTTTCCCGATTGTATTCTCTGCCTCGGCATGATTTCATACTCGGCTTATTCAGCCATACAGCAAGGACTCAGTAATGCTTGATTTCAGATCCGATACCGTCACCCTACCGACAGACGCGATGCGCGCGGCGATGGCCAATGCCGCTGTGGGTGATGATGTCTATGGTGATGATCCTACGGTAAATGAACTTGAGCAGTGGAGTGCTGAGCGCCATGGTTTTGAAGCCTGCCTGTTCACCTCATCCGGTACTCAGGCCAATCTGATGGCTCTGATGAGCCACTGTCAGCGTGGTGATGAGTATCTGTGCGGACAACTGGCACACAACTACAAATATGAAGCGGGCGGTGCGGCAGTACTGGGTTCCATTCAGCCGCAACCGGTCGAGAACGAAGCCGATGGCAGTCTCTCTTTTGACAAGCTGGCGGCAGCGGTCAAGCCGGATGATTATCACTTTGCACGCACTCGCCTGCTCAGTCTGGAGAACACCATTGGTGGCAAGGTGCTGACAATGGAGTATATGCAGCAGGCACGCCGTTTTTGTGATGAGCAGGGGCTGGCACTGCACCTGGACGGTGCTCGCGTGTATAACGCTGCCGTCGCACTGGGAGTGGATGTCGCCGAGATCGCCAAACCCTTCGACTCCATCACTGTCTGCCTGTCTAAAGGATTGTGTGCACCGGTCGGTTCACTCTTGCTCGGATCACATGAGCTGATCAGCAAAGCCCGGCGCATTCGCAAGATGCTCGGCGGTGGCATGCGACAGGTCGGCATTCTGGCCGCTGCCGGAAAGCTGGCGCTGACTGATCAGGTGGAGCGGTTGGCAGATGATCACGCCAATGCAATCTATCTGGGTGAGCAACTGAATAACCTGCCGGGCTTCACTGTGCAGCCGGACTGGATCAACACCAATATCCTCTATGCCGATCTGGATGCCAGCATCAATATTGAACACCTGAAACAGCATCTCAAGGAGGCCGGTATTCTGGTGTCACTGGCCAGGCGTACCCGTTTTGTCACGCACAAGGATGTGGACAGGCTGGCCATAGATACATTGATCAGTACTTTGAGCCGCTACCTTTCCCGCTGAGTGATGGATCTGGAAGGTAATAGGGGATTTCCTTTAATTGAAAATAGTTAAGGTCTAATCTAAAATTAACTGAACTATTATATTCAGGGTTAGTAACCGGTATTAACAATCGGCATTAACAACCGATCGCTCATTGAGTTATCGGTAACTGATTCATTCAGACAAAGGGAGTAAGCCTGTGTCGGCTGATAAATACAGTGCATCAGCGCTCACCAGGGAAGGGGCGCCAGGCAGTGAAGGTCTGACAGATCAACATCAGGCATTACGCTTGTGGCTCAAGATGATCAGTTGCACCAACCTGATCGAGAACAAGATCCGCAAACGTCTGAACGAGCAGTTCGCCTTCACCTTGCCGCGCTTTGATTATCTGGCCCAACTGGACAGAGAGCCGGATGGCATGACGATGGGCGAGTTGTCCAAGCGGATGATGGTCACGGGTGGTAATGTCACAGGCCTGACTGATCAACTGGTGCGTGATGATCTCGTGGTACGCGAGATGGATAGCTCAGATCGCCGGGTTTACCGCATCCGCATGACAGCCAAGGGTGCGGAGAAATTCCGCGAGATGGCGGCTGAGCATGAAGTCTGGATACGGGAGATCATGAGTGTCGTGGATGATCATGAGATTGATCAGTGTCTGAGCATGCTGGCACGTATCAAAAAACAGGCTCAGGATATTTAAACTGAGCCTGTTAGCTTGCACTGATGGCTGGCTCTGTTGGCTGGAAAGAGCGCGGTCAGGGTTTACGCTGCAGGGTGTAAACCACCTCCTTCAGAGGTTTGCCTTTTGGTCCAAGACCATCCCAGCGTCCTTTGAATGTCACATCAAAGCCCTCCTGGTATAAGGTTTCCACTTCATACTGAGGAACGCTGAAGGGTGGTCCCTTGAGCATCCCATCCGGATATTCCAGTGTAATCAGCAGAATACGAGCACCGGCTGGCAGCAGTTTCTCCATATGGCGTACATAATCCTTACGCATATCGGGCGGCAGAGCGATCAGGGCCGCACGATCATAAACTGCCCGTATCTCACCGAGATCCTCTCTGGTCAGTGCAAAGAAGTCGCCTCCGAGCAGTTTAATTCCATCCGTGCTGTACTCAGTGAAGCGATCGGTTTTGCTGACAGTGGAGGGGAGCTGGTTTTCAGTGAAAAAGGCTTGCAGGGCTACATCGCTGATATCGATACCCAGCAAAGCATGCCCCTGCTCACGCAGCCAAAGCATATCCAGACTTTTGCCACACAAGGGTACAAACACAGGTGCATCATTGGGTATGCCAAGCTCAGCCCAGTGGCTGTTCAGATAGGCATTGATCTCTGACTGATGAAAGCCTATCTGGTTCTGTTCCCAGCGCTCATGCCAGAATTGGTGATCCACGTTGTATCCTCTTTAATCAATATGCGTGTGTTTTTAATCAGCTATTTACCCAGCGCTTTACTCAGCGATGATCACTCGGTTGCGACCCTTCAGTTTGGCCTTCATCAGTGCTGAATCGGCACGGGCAAAGAGGGTTTCGAAGTCATCAACCCTCTCATGAAGACCCGGGCTGGCATAAGCACAGCCAAAACTGGCGGTCAGCGTGACCGGTTCTTCCTTCCAGATAAAGGGTGTATCAGCTAACGCCCTGCGAAGCTTCTCAATCTCTACTGAAGGCTGTGCAGCAGAGTCCGGTTGCCAGAGCGCAAACTCCTCACCCCCAAAGCGGGCCAGCAGTGCATGTGAGGGCAGGTGGGCTTTCAGCGTCCTGGCCAGATGCACCAACGCGGCATCACCAGCCTGATGTCCATATTGATCGTTCACCTGTTTGAAAAAATCGATATCCAGAATGGTGAACTGACCGGATTTCTGCTGCTGCAGGTCCTCTTCAATCAGTTTGATCAGATAGCGTCGGTTGAAGAGCGCCGTCAGGTAGTCGTGATTGGCTTCCCAGTGCAGACGCGCACGGAGGATGGCATTGGTCAGCAGCACCGAGGCTATCTCCAGCGCGGCAACATAGCTCTCAGGGTAGGACTTGGGACCATCACAATCATCAAAACCGAGGATTCCCCACCACTGATTGTTCACCATGATCGGAATAGTCAGCATGGAGTGAATATCCTGTCGGATAAACTCTTGCAGAAGATGTCCGCTTAAATTGGCACGATGATGCTGACACCATTCGCCTCTCAGGCGCGCTTCATAGAGGTCTTTGACGACTTGGTCTTTGATCTCGACACGCTGATGATGCAACTGAAGATCATCAATATTCGACAGTTCCGGCCGAGCGGCCCACTCGTGCAGATACTCGGTAATGTAATAGTCATCACCTTTTTCGATCAGCTTGAACATCCAGACACGGCTTGAGCCCGTATTGACACCAAGCTCCTCCAGAAACTGAGTGATACCTTCCTGCCAGTTGACGCTCTCGTTGAGGCGTTTGGCCGCTCGGGTTACCGCAAGGAAAAGCTCACTGTCGGATCTGGGTCTGGCTGTCATGTTCTTCATCAGATGGCAGTTTCCCTTCAGCAGTCTAATGCTCAATATGGCAATTGAAGAATAACAGACTTTTTCCCAGTATGGCGACTGTGCCATAGTAACAAACTCTTATACTATATAAGCATAATCTTATCTTAATTCATACAGGCTACCTGTTCATGTCAGGACTCAGATCACATTTGGTTCGCTACCTGTTACCCGTGCTGCTCATACTGGTCGCTGTTGCTGGATTTCTCCATCTTAAATCTACCAGACCTGAAGCACCACCGGCTGGTGATGAGGAGCGAAGCTGGCCCGTCGCCGCATTGAGCGTGGCGATAGCCGAGCAGTCTCCTGAGGTGAGGCTGTTTGGCAAGATAGGTACCGATTCAACCGCCAGTCTGCGTGCAAGATCGGCAGGTGATGTGGTCAGTGTGGCAGTGCAGGCTGGTCAGATGGTTGTCGCTGGCGACCTGTTGCTGGAGCTGGATCCGACTGATGCACGGGTTGAGCGTGATCAGCGGCTGGCTGAACTTCAGGATCTGGAGTCACAGATTGAGCAGCGTGTCAGCCAGCATGCGCTGGATCGACAGGCGCTGCAGCAGGAGCGAGAGCTGCTGGCACTTGCTGAGCGCCAACTGCAGCGCATCAAAAGTCTTGCAGAGGGGAATCGTGCGGCGCAGCGTGATGTGGATCTGGCAGAGCAGTCATTACTGCAGCAGCAACTGGCGCTGATGAATCGAGAACTGGCGGTCAGCCAGCATCCGTCGCGTCTGAAGCAGCTTGAAGCAGCCGGAGTGCGCGCCAGAGGTCAATTGGAGCTGTCAGAGCGGAATCTGCAGGCAACGCATGTGGTGGCAGCTACTGACATGCGCATTGTGGATCTGATGGTGGCGCCGGGCGACAGAGTCACTGCGAATACAGTACTGCTGACCCACTTTTCACCCATCGATATAGAGTTGGAAAGCCGCATTCCGATGCGCTATCTGCCGCAGCTGCAAGATGCGCTGGCTTCTGATATCACCCTGGAGGCCTTTGCTGATATTGATGGCAGCCATTATGTGTTCGTGCTTGAGCGTCTTGCTGCCGCAACGGATCAGTCGGCTGCTGTTCTTGCCGGTTTCCGGTTGGGTCAGGGGCATGCTGAACGTCTGCCACTGGGGCGTTTTGCAGAGGCCTGGATGCGCCTGCCGATCAATGGCGCGAGTGTCTGGATACCGGCTGAAGCCCTGCATGGACGTGACAGGGTCTATCTGATCAAAGAGGGGCGCTTACAGTCGTTGACCGTTGATGTGCTGGGCGAAACGCGCCGCAATGGGCAAGCAGGTCTGCTGATCAGTGCTACAGAGCTGAGCGAGGGCGATCAGCTGCTGGCAAACCGTTTACCCCAGGCGATGCAGGGATTGAGAGTAGAAGTGGTTGAACAGCTCAGCATACCCGGAGAGGGGTCATGATGCCGCGCAAGGGGTTTATCGCGCTCTTTCTGAACCATCGACTGGCCAGTAATCTGCTGATTGTGCTGATGCTGCTGTCGGGTTTCTGGTCTTTGATGAAGCTGAACACTCAGTTTTTCCCCAACTTTGCTCTGGATTTTGTCAGTGTGCGAGTGGTCTGGACCGGGGCGAGTGCTGAGGATGTCGAAAGCAGTGTGACGATCCCACTGGAGCAGTCCCTCAGAACGGTGGATGGGTTGAAGTCGATCACCTCTACCTCCAGCCTCGGAGTGTCGGCCATCACCCTTGAGTTTCGTGATCGGGTCGATATGGCGCAGGCGCTGGCACAGGTGGAGGATCGTGTCGCGCAGCAGCGCAACCTTCCGCTCAATG
The DNA here is from genome assembly GCF_008973755.1 of Nitrincola alkalilacustris. Lineage (GTDB taxonomy): Bacteria > Pseudomonadota > Gammaproteobacteria > Pseudomonadales > Balneatricaceae > Nitrincola > Nitrincola alkalilacustris. Next base: position 361,147 of record NZ_WBOM01000003.1, read on the forward strand.
CCGAAACACCGGTTGTGAATCGTATCGTTCGCTATGAGCCGATCGTGCGCATGCTGCTGTCCGGTTCTGATTCCATGGCAGAGCTGCGCGCGCTTGCCCGCCGTTTTGAGCGTGAGCTACTGGATATCGGTATCGAGAAAGTCGATTTCACCGGCTTGCCTTCGGAACTGGTAGCCATTGAGGTCAGCAGTGAAATGCTGCAGGCGCTGGATAAAACACCCCGCCAGTTGGCCGAACACCTGGCACGCTTTACCACGGATCAGCCAGCTGGTCAGTTCGGGCGTGATCAGGGTGGGCGACAACTGCGGGTGCTGCAACAGGCGCGCCATGAATATGATTTTGCACAGCTACCCGTGCTCAACAGTGCCGAGCAGGGTTGGCTGCAACTGGGCGATATTGCACATATTGAGCGACGGGCCAGGGATGGGCAAACGCGTGTGCGTTATCAGCAGCAACCCGCACTGGAGTTGCTGTTGCAACGGACCGAAAACACCGATGCACTGGATGCGGCGAAGCGGTTCGGGATCTGGCTGCAGCAAACCGAGCGCAGTCTGCCGCCAGGTATTGAGCTGAAAGTATATGATCAGCTGTGGCAGTTGATCAGCGAGCGTATCAATCTGCTGTTGAAAAACGGGCTGGGTGGATTGGTGCTGGTGCTGGCGATTCTGTTTCTGTTTCTCAGCGGGCGCCTTGCGATACGTGTGGCGCTGGGTATTCCGATCGCCTTCACGACCGCTTTTGTGGCGCTCTATCTGGCCGGAGGCAGCATCAATATGATGTCTCTGTTCGGTTTTATCATGTCGCTGGGGATCATTGTTGATAATGCCATAGTGGTCAGTGAGCATGCCTATACGCTACGCAGTGAAGGTAAATCACCTCAGGAAGCCGCGTTGACGGGCGCAAGGCGGATGCTGGCGCCGGTGATCGCCTCGTCGCTGACAACGGTTGCGGCCTTTTTTCCGCTGATGCTGATCGGCGGCATTATCGGCAAAATACTGTTTGAGATACCACTGGTAGTGATCTGTGTGATCCTGGCGACCTTGCTGATCAGCTTTCTGATTTTGCCGCATCAGCTAAGCAAAGGTCTTGCCGTATCCCGTGCGCAGCTCAAAGAGGAGGAGAAGGGGTTCAGAGGCCGGTTTGAGCAGGGGTTGGAGCATTTCAGGCAAAAGCCCTTTCGGCGTCTGGTGACGGCCTCGATTCGTGCCAGAGGCGTTACGCTGGCCGCTGCGGTAGCGTTGCTGATTCTTGCCTTTGGTCTGCTGGCGGGCGGTCGTGTTGGCTTTACCTTCTTCCCCAATCCCGATGGTACGACCGTCAGAGCGAATATCTCATTTGTGGCTGGTACGGCACCCGAGCAGGTTGAGCGGTTCATGCAGCAGGTTGAAGTCGCACTGGAAGAGGTGGAAGCCTCACTCGAGGAGCCGGTGGTCAGAGTCAAGGTGACGCGGCTCGGGCAGGGGATCGCCAGTGATGGCAGCGGGCCAAGAGGAGATCAGTTTGCATCGATGCTGGTTGAGCTGACCTCTCCGGATCGGCGCGCGATCAGTAACCAGCAGTTAATCCGCATGTGGCGCGAGCAGATACCCCGCGTGCCGGGTCTGGATGCGGTGATCATAACGGCTGTGACCGGCGGACCGCCGGGGCGTGATGTGGATATCCGCCTGACAGGGGTGGATGCGCAGACACTTAAACTGGCTGCACTGGAGCTGGCAGATGCCATGTCGGAAACGCCAGGCCTTTATGCGATTGAGGATGATACACCCTATGGGCGTGAGCAGTTGCTGGTCAGACTCAGTCCACAGGGCGTCGCCCTCGGCTTTACACCGCAGAGCATGGCAGCTGAGCTGCGAGGGTTGTTTGGTGGGGCTCTGGTGCAGTTGTATCAGGATGGACTGGAGGAGGTGGAAGTGCGTGTCCGCCTGCCGGATGCGGAGCGACACAACACCCTGACACTGGAGCGCCTGTCACTGCCATTGCCACAGGGCGGTTGGAGTCCGCTGGATCATCTGGCCGGGTTTGATTATCAACCGGGGTTCGAAACCCTGCGCCATGCAGATGCACGCCTGGCCATCCATGTCTCGGCTGAGGTGGATCGTGCACAGGGAAATGCCGGCCTGATCAGAGAGCGTCTGGCCAGTGATGTGTTACCTGAGTTGGCGACCCGCTATGGGTTGGACTGGTCTTTTCAGGGGCGTGCAGTGGATCAGCAGGAAACGCTGGGGGATATGCGCATGGGGCTGCTGTTTGCACTGGCAGCCATCTATATTGTGCTGGCCTGGATGTTTGCCAGCTATCTGCTGCCGCTTGTGGTGATGGCGATCATCCCTTTTGGTCTGCTCGGAGCAATAGCCGGACACTGGATGCTGGGGTTGGAGCTGACCATACTCTCCTTCTTCGGACTCTTTGGTCTGACCGGCATCGTGGTGAACAACTCGATCATCCTGGTCAGCTTCTATCAAGGGCTGCGTCAGAAGGGAATGGATTGTCACGAGGCGATTGTCGAGGCTTCCTGCCTGAGATTACGTGCGGTACTGATCACCTCCATTACCACCATTGCCGGCTTGATGCCACTCCTGTTCGAGACCTCGGTGCAGGCGCAGTTTCTGATTCCGATGGCGGTATCGATCGTGTTTGGTCTGGGTGTATCGACGGTGCTGGTGCTGGTGGTGATTCCCGCCTTGCTGGCGGTGGTGGAGCGTTAGTGCTCGGTTGCAGGTGGGCGATCAGTCATTATCGGTTGTGACATCAGTTGTGATAAGGGTCATGCTGTCGGGTATCACAGATCTTGCGGTAGCCGGCAGGTGGTCGGTGATGAACAGATCGATCTGGGTCAGTGGGGCAATCTTTGCCAGCGCATTGCGCCCCCACTTGCTCTGGTCTGCCACCAGAATCCTCTGTCGGCAGTTGCTCAATATGGCCCTGCTGACGGCTGCTTCTCGAACATCAAAATCCATCAGTCCGTGGCGGATATCCAGGCCGCCCGTACCGATCACGCCGTAGTCCGCATGGAACTCGCTGAAGAAACGGGTGGTTTCCTCCCCGACCACATCATGGTCATTGTGGCGTAGCTGACCACCAGCGACCATGACCTGAATCGACGGGCTGTTGCACAGCAGTGACGCAACATTCAGGTTATTGGTCAGGACTGTCAGCCCCTTATGATCCGACAGCTCACGGGCAACAAACTCGATGGTGGTACCGATACCGAGAAACACCGAGGCGTTATCAGGTATCAAACTGGCCAGATGGGAGGCGATCCGCTGCTTGGCATGCTGATTGATGATCTGACGTGAGGTGAAGGATAGGTTGGTGACAGATGACGGCAGGCTGACGCCACCATGCCGTCGCCGTAACAGGCCATATTCGCAGAGCTGATTGATATCCTTGCGGATCGTCTGGGTTGTGACATCAAAGCGCTGAGCGATCAGCTCCACCTCCAGATGTTCAGTCTGTCGAATCCATTCAAGAATGGTGTGCTGGCGCTCAGTGAGTCTCATCATCAATCAGTCTGCAAGTAGAGTGGCAGGTATCAAACGATCCGTCGCTGTGAGTCCTTATCAAACAAATGTATGCTGCTTCGATCCACACGTAAAGGCACTTTGGTGCCCCGTTCATAGCGGATCTTACCGGACTGTTCGGCAACCATCAGATCTTCATTGCCGGGCAGGCGACCATAGAGCAGGGTGTCTGCGCCGAGCGGCTCGACCATCTCGACTTGCAGCACAAAGTCGGCATCTGGCATCTCGCAGGCTTCCAGATGCTCTGGCCTCAGTCCCAGTACCAGCTCTTGCTGCTGAAGCTTCGTGAGATCAATGGCCTGCCCCATTTCGAGCTGATGTCCACCGGGCAGGTGCAGGCAGTTGGCATCGACTCTGGCAGACATGAAGTTCATACCGGGTGAGCCTAGAAAGCTGGCAACGAACTGAGTTTCCGGGCGCTCATACAGCTCCAGTGGTGGGCCCATCTGCTCCACACGCCCGTTGTTCATCACCACCAGACGATCGGCGAGAGTCATCGCCTCGACCTGATCGTGGGTAACATAGATCGAGGTGGTACCGAACTCCTGCTGCAGGCGTTTGATCTCGATGCGCATCTGCACTCTGAGCTTTGCATCCAGATTTGATAGCGGCTCGTCAAACAGAAACACCTTGGGATTACGAACAATCGCCCGACCCATCGCTACACGCTGGCGCTGGCCACCCGAGAGCTGCTTCGGCTTATTGGGCAGCAGGTGACTGATCTCCAGCGTTGCGGCAGCACGATCAACCTTCTGCTTGATCTGATCCCGCGGCACTCCGCGGTTTTTAAGACCATAAGCCATATTGTCAAACACCGACATATGCGGGTAGAGCGCGTAGTTCTGGAACACCATCGCGATATCGCGCTCGGCGGGCTCCAGATCATTGACGCGGGTGTCGCCGATATAGAGATCGCCGCCACTGATACTTTCCAGCCCTGCGACCATGCGCAGCGAGGTGGATTTTCCGCAACCGGATGGACCGACCAGCACGACCAGCTCGCCATCGGGTATCTCCAGATTCAGATCATGGATCGCTTCAAAGCCGTTGTCATACTTTTTATTGATGTGTCTTAATGAAACTGTTGCCACGTGGCACCCCTTATTTCTCTTGCTCTATCAGGCCTTTGACAAAAAACTTCTGCATCAGAATGACAACGATCACCGGTGGCAACATCGCCAGCACAGTGGTGGTCATGATGATGTTCCAGGGCACATTACCTTCCCCGGCGGTCATCAGGCGTTTGATCACCATTACAATGGTGTAGTAATCCTCGTCGGTGGTGATCAGCAGTGGCCAGAGATACTGGTTCCAGCCATAGATAAACAGAATCACGAACAGCGCCGCGATATTGTTCACCGACAAAGGCAGCAGGATATCCTTGAAAAACTTGAATGGACCTGCGCCGTCAATTCTGGCTGCTTCCACCAGTGAACTCGGAATCGACAGGAAAAACTGCCGAAACAGGAAGGTGGCCGTGGCACTGGCGATCAACGGAATGGTCAGGCCAGCATAGGAGTTGAGCATGCCAAGCCTGGCCACCACCTCGTAGGTGGGCAGAATACGTACCTCCACCGGCAGCATCAGGGTCAAAAAGATCATCCAGAAGCAGGTGCGGCGGAAGGGGAATCGAAAGTAGACGATGGCATAGGCCGACAGCAGGGAGATGGTGATCTTGCCGATCGCAATCACCATCGCCATGATAAAGCTGTTCCACATCATCCAGGAGGCTGAAACGGTGACGCCAAGTACCCGGTCGTCGTTGTTCCATACCCGCTCAAAGTTGTTCAGGCCCTGCTCGCCGAACCACAGGGGCATCACGCCGGAAAAAAAAGCGCTCGAAGGATGGGTGGCTGCGACCAGAGCGATCCAGATGGGAAAGCCGATCACGGCAATGCCGAAGATCAGCATCAGGTGACGAAAGGCGGTTAGCCAGGGGCGATTTTCTATCATCAGTACTGCACCTTGCGCTCGACATAGCGGAATTGAATCACCGTCAGGGCGATCACCAGGATCATCAGAATGACCGACTGCGCAGCGGAGCTGCCAAGATCAAGTCCGACAAAACCATCTTCATAGACCTTGTACACCAGCGTGCGGGTGGCGTTGTCTGGCCCGCCCAGCGTAGTGGCGTGGATCACACCGAAGGTTTCAAAGAAGGCATAGACCACATTCACCACCAGCAGAAAAAAGGCGGTAGGCGAGAGCAGCGGGAAAACTATCTGCCAGAAGCGCTTGAAAGGACTCGCACCATCGATAGCCGCCGCTTCGATCAAAGACTTGGGAATCGCCTGCATACCGGCAAGGAAAAAGATGAAGTTGTAGCTGATCTGTTTCCAGGCAGAAGCGATCACGACGACAGTCATCGCCTCACCGGCATTCACATAATGGTTCCAGTAATGACCGACGAACTTCATCCAGTAGGGCAGAATACCTATGGAGGGGTTGAACATCAGCCACCACAGAACAGCTGCGACTACCGGGGCAACGGCATAGGGCCAGATCAGCAGGGTCTTGTAGGTGCCGGCTCCCTTCAGTACGCGATCAGCCATTGCAGCCAGCAGCAAGGCAACCCCCATTGCAGTGACTGCCACCATGGCACTGAACAGAAAGGTGACCTTCATTGAGTTCCAGTACTCAGGGTCCTGAAACAGGTAGACGAAGTTCTCGAACCAGACAAACTCGCGTGAAAATCCGAAGGCATCCTCTATCAGAAAGGATTGATAGAGCGCCTGACCGGCTGGCCAGATAAAAAACACCAGTGTGATGATCAACTGGGGTGCCAGCAGGAAGTAGGGCAGAATCTTATTCTTGAAAACAACGGTATCGTGCATCGTAGCGCTCTCAGACCCGAAAACCCTGCCGCATTTAAAGATGAGGCAGGATCGCGAAACGGAAGGTCCGGGCTGAGCAACTCATATGTGTGATCATATGTGTGATCAAATGAGTTTACTCGCCCGGATCAGCTCAGCCATACGCCGGGTTATCAGCGATTGGCGCGCTCGAAACGACGCAGTTGCTCGTTACCACGGCTGACGGCACGATCCAGTGCCTCCTGTGCAGAAGCTGTACCATTCCATACTGATTCCAGCGACTCATCAATGATGCCGCGAATCTGCGGGAAGTTACCCAGACGCAGCCCTGTTGAGTTCTCGGTTGGTTCAACAGAGGTCATCTGCTTGATGGAAGTATCAGTGCCAGGATTCTGCTCATAGAATCCCTGCTCTTCAGAGAGTTTGATGGCAGAGTAGGTGATCGGCAGATAGCCGGTGAACTGATGCCAGTCCGCCTGTACTACGGGGTCAGACAGATAGTCGTAGAACGCAGCGACTGTGCGATACGCGTCATCATCATGTCCTCGCAGTGTCCAGAGGGTTGCGCCACCTATGATAGTGTTCTGAGGTGTTTCGATAGCGTTATCCCAGTAGGGCAGTGAGCTGACACCGAACTCAAACTGAGCATTGGCATTAATGCCGGCATAGCCTGCTGAGGACTCGGTATACATGCCACACTCTTCACTGTAGAACTTGGCCGAGCCTTCGTTGGTACGACCGGAATAGCTGAAGATACCGGCTTTCTGCCACTCACCCATCTTCTCGATATGGGCAACCTGAACAGGGCCATTGAACTGCAGTTCTGCATCCGTGCCACCGAAGCCGTTTTCCTTGCTGGCAAAGGGAACATTATGTCGTGCTGACAGGTTTTCCAGATGGATCCATGACTGCCAGGCAGTGGTGAAACCGCACGCATAACCGGCATCGAGCAGTTTCTGACCGAACTCTTCCATTTCAGCCCAGGTGGCAGGGCCGCGATCCGGCAGACCCGCTTTCGCAAACGCACCCTTGTTGTAATAAAGCACAGGAGTGGAGCTGTTGAATGGCATGGAGAGCATATTACCGTTCTGATCAGCATAATAGCCGGTGACACTGCTCAGGTAATCAGACTGGTCAAACCCTTTACTGAACTCTTCCATCAACTGATAGGTTGGGTAGATGGCGCCTTCAGCGGCCATCATGGTTGCTGTTCCCACCTCGTAGACCTGCACAATCGCAGGCTGCTGATTGGAGCGGAAGGCTGCAATGGCGGCAGTCATGGTGTCGTTGTAGTTGCCGCGGTAGCTGGCGTTGACCTGGTACTCGTTCTGTGAGGCATTAAAACCAGCCACCACATCCTCAACCTTTTCGCCCAGTGCTCCACCCATGGCATGCCAGAACTGGATCTCGGTTTTAGCCAGCGCAGGTGTTGCGCTCAGCGAGCAGATAAAGGCTGCAATCAGCGTCTTCTTCATAGGGGTTCCTCAGAGTGTTGTTGTTATATTGGGTTCATTTGAATATTCACTAAGTGCATAAATGAACTCTGAACCTTCAATCTAGCCCAATAATTTTCGTTTTGTCACCTAATTTTTATCATTTTAATGATTGAGTATGACGAAATGGTAACTGAATGATGACAGTTGTCATTCATTTGAAAACAACAGAAGGTGGGCTTTCTAAAGTGACGCTCAGTCAATGAGGTTTTGGAACAGGGCTCTCCATACGTGGTTTGTAGAAAGTGTGCTATAGATAAATAAATCATCACTGATATAAGATGCGCGACCTGTTTTACCCATCACAACTCATCTAATAAAGGGGTCATTCATGTTTCGACAACTCTCTCTGCGAGTGCGTATTTTTCTGCTCGTTCTGCTGGCTGTGTTTGGTGTGATTGCGCTGACTATGGCCTCTCTGATATCTACCAAACGAGATCTGACACAGGGACGCATGGATGTGATTCAGTCAGTGATTGAGTCATCGCATAGTATCGCCTCGCACTTTCATGCGCTTGAACAATCGGGAGAGTTGACGCGAGAGGCAGCACAGGAAGCTGCAGCTGCGATGTTTCTGGCTGGCCGTTACGGCGGCGCTGATGGAAAAGCAGAATATGTCTATGCCTGGACGATGGAGGGTGTTGGAGTGGCGCATGTCAATCCGGCGTTCAAAGGGCGTAACATGAGCAACGAGATAAGGGATGGACAGGGGCGTTATACGATTCAGGATATTATTGCAGCAGTCAGAACCACGCCATCCGGTGCTTTTGTGGATACAGAGTTCCCAAGGCCAGGCGGCACTCAAGCGGTTGAAAAACTTCAGTATGTAAAGCAGTTCCAACCCTGGGGCTGGATCATCGGTACAGGTATCTACATGGATGATCTGGCGGCCGATCTGCGCAGGCAGTTGATCACTGACGGCCTGATTGCGTTGATGATTCTGCTGATCATCAGCTGTGCCGGATATTTCATAGCTCGCAGTATCCTTAGGCAGGTGGGGGGTGAACCATCCTTGGCTATTGATCTGATGTCTCGTGCTGCTGCCGGCGATCTTACAATTCGTATCGACCATGCCCCTGAAGGAAGCCTGTTGGCAGGTCTTGAGTCGATGGTAGTATCAATCAGGCAGACAGTTACAGAGATCAGAGAGGAGTCGGAAAAGGTTCATCGAAATGCTGATAATATCAATGCTGCTTCCGCTGATGTTGCTCTGGCTGCGAATGATCAATCAGAAGCGATCACCTCCATGGCTGCGGCTATTGAGGAGATGACGGTCAGTATCAGTCACATCTCTGAAAGTGCACGGGAGACAGAAGAGAACTCCCGCTCCTCTGCAGAGCTGGCACAACAGGGTGTCTCTCAGGTCAGTAGCGCTAGTAATGAGATCAATAAAATAGCTCAGATAGTTAAAACGGCATCTGCAAAAGTAAGTGACCTAAATTCCAATGCCACTCAGATATCCTCAATTGCCGGTGTCATCCGGGAGATTGCAGAGCAAACGAATCTGCTGGCATTGAATGCCGCGATAGAAGCGGCCCGTGCCGGTGATCAGGGCCGTGGGTTTGCTGTCGTGGCTGACGAGGTGAGAACCCTGGCAGCGCGTACCGCTTCTGCAACCAATGATATAGAGAAAATGATTGAAGGGGTGCTTACAGGTACCGGGCAGGTAGTCGAGACTATGGATGCAGCACTGCCTCAGGTTGAGGCTGGTGTAATGGCTACTGAGTCAGCGTCGGCTTTGCTGGCACAGATCAAGCAGGGTGCTGAATCTACTCTGATGAGCGTAACTGGCGTTGCCAACTCGACTCAGGAGCAAAGTCTGGCAAGTGGAAGTATTGCGGAAAAAGTTGATCATATTGCGCAGATGGTCGAGAACACGAGTCGAGCCATGCATGCAACAGCAGACAGCGTCAAAGATCTTAATGAGATTTCAGCAGAGCTGCGCCAGATGGTCAGCCGGTTCCAGTGCTGAGGCGGTGATCGGGGAATAACCTTCTGAGCCGGGCATTATCTGATGTACTGCCTGGTCTGGCCTGCCATACGCAAGTCATGAAGCATCTGCAGTAGTATCTGTGCAGGCTGGTAGTCATGATTTCGCTGACTGGCAGCCAGTTTCATCTGCCTTTGCAGGGATGGATTGGCGAGGTAGCGAATCGCTGCCTCTGCCATTTCGTCGGCATTCTCAGTCAGAAAGCCATCTATCTCATGACGGATAATGTCCTTGGGTCCTTTCTCCTTGTATGCGATGACGGGCACACCACAGCCCATCGCTTCCAGTACAACGCAGCCAAAAGTATCAAAGCGTGAGGGTAACAGCAGAAGATCACTGTCAGCGTAAACAGCTGCCAGTGATTCTCGCCCAACCCAGCCCAGAAAATGTGCATCAGGCAGGGCTGTTTCAAGCTTCTCCCGTGACGGTCCGCTGCCGGCTATCCATAACTCTGCATTGGGACAGGCTGCCTGGATCTGCTCCCACACAAATGGCAGATCCATCACCCCTTTTTCATCACTGAGTCGGCCGGCATAAAGAATGACCGGTGGTCTTGCATCTGCAGCAGTTGGCAGATGAGGCGGATTGATAAAGCAGGGGTCTGCCCAGTGACGTGTCAGAAACACCTGATTCTGTTCGATCCCCATGTCTGGTCCACAGAGCCAGGCCTTGTGGTCACTGTTAAGGACAAATATGCCGTCAAACTGACGGTAAAAAGCACGGATAAGACGCCGTAGCCGGTCCATTCCATGCTGATCCAGCTTACTGCTGTGGCTGAAAAACTCTATCCAGTCCGTATGCATGAAAAAATAGGCCGGAACCGAATAGGCGTGCTTCAGATACTGGGCAACCACACCCATCACCAGTTCTGTCGAGCAGATGATCCGATCATAGCCTCCCTCTTCAAAGATGCGCTGAATGGCAAGCAGATCAGGGATATGGATCAGTTGCTCACCGAGTTTCTGCATGTCGAAGGATGCCAGTGGGCGCACAACATGGAGATGTGGTTGTGCATCAAGGTCCGGATGGCAGACCAGCATATCGATAGGCAGGTTGTCAGCCTGTATCTCTTGCAGCGTACTCTGCAGAACGGATGAAACACCATTATGATCGGTCAGCGTGTCTGTGAGCCAGAGCACACGTTCTGGGTGGCGGTGTTGATCCAAGGTATCCGCCAGGCGATTCAGGAACTCGCGATTGGAATAGAGTACATGGCGGCTCGCCAGTGTTGCACCCGCGAGCACCACTCCAGCCAGTGCCGGAAAGGTCAGGCTATCCATCAGTTTCAACAGGTTCAGGGACACCATATCGGTGGAACGACTGCGCTCGCTGCTGAAGAGTGTTCGTGCATGAGTGGGGAGCTCAAACTGCCGGATCAGCTCATCGATACTCAATGTGTTGAACAGATCGCTCTCCACATTCGAGAGGTTCTCCTTGAGCCGCAGCAGTAGTACCGTCGATATCTCACGAAAAAGTGCCGGCAGCACCTCCCGAAGCACTGCCAGAAACTGGTCGGGCTCATGCCGCTGGGTGCGTGCGATCTTCTTGATCATCTTGAGCAGGGGCTTGAACTCCTTGCTGACTCCGAGAGTAACGAGCAGCTTTGGTTTTTTTCCTGCCAGAGCCTGATGAAAGGTTTCCAGGAAGGTCAGGGTATATTTATGACGCTTCAGCTCCTGCATCACATTGCTGATACCCAGGCAAATCAGCTTGTCATTCATGGAGCCCTTGTGCAGCATCAGTCGGAGCAGTCCCGGGTCTTTCATATTGATCGCAACCTGCGAGAAGTAGTCGAGAAAGGTTGCGGTCAGCTTTTCCTCTTCCCCCACCTCGCCATAAGGGGCCATCTGGCCATTACGCAGCGCTTCGAGTGCGAGTACGGATGCCGGGGTCTCTTTCAGTCTCTGCTGCAGGTTATCAACCTGGAGCAGGGTACCGCAGCGCCCGGCAAATATGCCGTTATGATCGTCGGATCCACCTGTCATGCGTTTTCGATAGGGTTCTGTGCAGAACTCAAAAGGGTTCAGCTTGTGTTCCCGTGACAGAAAGTCGATCCGTTCAGGTGTCAGGCTATCTATCCAGCTTCTGGTCAGCGTGTTTTGCCAGTAACCGCGCTGTCCGTTAAGTACCTCAAATCGCTCAAACAGCAGGGCAAACTTCTCCAGTAGACTGATATCCGGCTGTTTGCCGTGGGCATAGAAAAAAAGCGGGTGTGGCAGCACCGTCGGCAGGGCATGCTCACGGCAGAAGCCAGCGAAGTGATAGATATTGCGCCGCAGCAGGTTAAGCATTACCTCCTGTTCGGGTGTGAAACCATAGGTCAGTACATGGATGCTCAGCTCAGAGTCAGGGAAGTGACAGGTAAATTCTGCCCCTACCAGCACATCAAACCCTCTATCCAGCAGATCCCAGCAGGAGCGGGCATTGTTGTGATTAGTGATGGTGATCAGATCACAGCCGTTATTCTGCAGACGCTTGACCAGATCCTCTGTTTTAAGCCAGGTTTCGGGCAACCTAAGCAGTCTTCCCCAGAGCTCATCAGGTACATCGCTGTTGTGATCATGGCAGTGCAGATCCACCCGCAGGATATTTTCAGCAGCAGGAGCATCAGGTATCAGTAACTGTTTCTGCTGCAACAGAAACTGCTCATATTCTGAGCGCACGGTCTTGTGGAAGCCAGGGCTAATCTCTTTCTCAGAAAAATTTGCTGTATCCGGGATGACTGGCTGCACGGTAGACCTCTTTTCGCAGGGTTTACCGGCAGCTTAAGGGCTGTGTATGACAGTTCGTTGACATTTTTCATATCAACAGCTGATCAGATCGCGTATGAAAAGGTGAGGATATATTTTAATTTTGCATGCTAGTTTATTTGAGGAATCTTATGGCTCCAACCTTCAGAGTGACGTGACTGCATGGGGGCTGACCAGTAATGAACCTGCTGAGTACATCATGAATGAGAACAAGAGGGTCCATCCAACTCTCTCATTGATACCTGAAAACATGAACGACATAGTCCGTGAGACAACTGTGGCACCTTGTCAGCCTCAAAGAGTCTGAGATGAGCTAAGCCTTCTTCAAGCTCAGCCCATTGCTCCGATGATATTTTCAGTTTCTTGCACATGCTGCATACTGTCACGATATCTGATGATCTTGGTATTTGTGTATCAAGCAGGCTGGTATAGGGCCGGGGTTCCGTGCGGCAAATGGTACTAGTGATTTTGATTTGCTCATCTGGCAAGGCCTCGATTTGAAGCTCAAGGTATCTTCGTTCAACTGGAGAGTCACAACGGAAGGGGATAGTCACTGAGCTTTTTACCCCTGCTCTTACTCTTTTAAACAACTCTTGATACAGTTGCTGTGTCTCAAGATCCTGAATGAAATCCCATAGTTTGCGTCCTACCACTTCTTCCGGCGCCTGATAGCTATTCCAAGCGTTAGAATCAGCGAAGCCACCCCAATTGTCACTGATGCTGATGATGGTATCAGTGCTGTCAATCCGGTAAATGTATACATCGTTGCTCATATGGCTTCACTTTCATGTCTGATTTTCGTTTGGTCAATCCAATCTGAACAGGAGCTTTTCTCCAGCTGGCTTGATACAGGGTATCAGGTTATGCGCACCAAGATCGCAAAGATAGGCAGTGGTTTGTTGGTTTGCGATGATGTGGCTGGCCGGCTCAAGAAGCTATTGGCCGAGTCCATACAGGGTAAGGACGCGTTAAGGGCTGGGTATGACAGTTTGTTGACTTGATGCTCTTCTTCTGGAGGTGCCCCTTACCTGTGAGCTGAGTTTTAACATAGTGCGTATATAAGTCAGCTATTCATACTGATAAAACCATTACATCCGGGAGGGGATATATGAAAAATATCAGACTGAGCGTAATGCTGTATACGGGCTTTGCTATTGTGGCTTTGATTGTTTTGATTATCGGATTTATCGGAATTCAGGGCGAAAGGTCAATGGAAAAAGAGATTGCGTCGGTCGGGGCAGTGAGAATGCCAGCAGTACTTGCACTGAATGAGATTAATATGGCACGACTAAGGGTAGGGGCACAAACTCAGGAGTCGTTACAGCAAAACAGCTGGAGTGCTGAAACTCGCCAGCTACTGACTGATATTCTTGATCGTCGTAATGGCTCATGGTTACAGATTGAGGCTGCCATCAGTCATTATGCTGAGCTGCCTAAATCAGCTGAGGGTGAGGCGCTATTTCAGGCGTTCACGCAGAGCTACACACAATGGCGTGAGCAGTATCGGACCTTGGATCAGAGGTTACAGCAGCTGAGTGGCAGCTCGGATGCAGTTCAGTATGCGTTGGATTTTAATCAATATCAGGCTTTTGCTGGTGACATTGCTCCGCTTACGGCGGTGGTCAGTAATGCTATCGAGGAGATGGTGGAGCGAAATGTAGCTCAGACGATAGCTGCGGTTGATCAAGCTGAGGTAGAGGCCGCAAGATCAATAATGCTCCTGTCACTGATTATGGCTATCGGTTTTGTGCTGGCAATGCTGTGTGGCTGGTACATCACGCGGCAAACGCTTCGGCAACTGGGTGGTGAGCCGGCATATGTGATGGAAATTGTTGACCAGGTGGCCGATGGTGACTTTACAACAGCGATCAAGCTGCGGTCGGGGGATACCGAGAGTCTTCTGGCGAATTTCGATCAGATGGTACGCAAGATCAGTAAATTGATGAAGGAGGTATCCGAAGCATCGCTTCAGGTGTCGGCTGCAGCGGAGGAGCTCTCGGCATCAAGTGCTCAGACCAATGCGCAGGTTCAGCTGCAGCAAGCAGAGATTACACAGGTTGCAACGGCGATGAATCAGATGACCGCTACAGTGCTGGATGTTGCCAGCAATGCCTCTGCCGCTGCGAGAGCCGCGCAATCGGCGGATGGTGATACTGCAGCTGGTCTGGACGTGGTGAATGAAGTTGTCGAGGCGATCAATGGTCTCGCCAAAGAGGTGGAGAGCACAACCGATAACATTCTTAAACTTGTTGATGACAGTAAGGAGATCGGCAGTGTGCTGGACGTGATTCAGAGTATTGCAGAGCAGACAAACTTGCTGGCACTGAATGCTGCGATTGAAGCTGCCCGAGCAGGTGATCATGGCAGGGGTTTTGCGGTGGTAGCTGATGAGGTACGATCACTGGCAAGCAGAACACAGGACTCGACTGAGGATATCAAGGATCGTATTGATCGAGTACAGAGCAGCTCAACATTGGCTGCAACCAGGATGGAAGACGGGCAAAATCTTGCATTGCAAACAGTTGAGAAGGCAGGTCTGGCCGGTGAAGCCTTGAGAACCATCAGTGCTTCTGTGACTGCCATCAACGATATGAACGCTCAGATAGCCACTGCAGCAGAGCAGCAGTCATCCGTAGCAGAAGAGATCAATCGCAATGTCAGCAATATCACTCAGGCCATTGATGAAACCGCGACTGCTGCCAGCCAGGTGACTTCAGCCAGTCAGGAGCTGGCTGAACTGTCTGCCTCTTTGCAACGAAGCGTTCAGCAGTTCAAGGTTGTGTGAATATGAAGAGGGCTGTGTATTTGAGGGCCGCAGGTGGCCCTCTTTAAAACTATTATTATCTCCTCAACTGATCTCTAGGGTCGTACCCAGTACTGCAATGATTTCTTCATTCAGATCAGTGGATAGACCCGTTAGTGCAGACAGGGCAACCCCAAAAACCGTGCGCCATCCCGATATACCACAGGCAGCCTTTGAGGTAGAGCTGGCATAGGTTAATGAGGGAGGCAAAGAACAGGTTGCAAACATACCCTATCTGTCACAGGAAAGTGCTGAGCAAACAGAGTCTGCTGCCAGAACGATGCAGGAGGTTGTGTCAGTTTTGCGGTGGCTTCATGAATTTGTGGTGCGATTCAAGCGTTAAACTGATGCAGGACTCCTGAAAAGACAGTTGATTATGTAAAAGGGGCTTTTTGAACTAGACTTTCCGCAATGGCCGCTATCTGAAAACTTCTTGTGCCTGGAACTACTGCAGCAAAACCAACGGTACATCTTTCGGAGCAGCACGACTAGCGTGTCAAGCGGAGCCGGTTCCCAAAGGAGGTGTATCAATGAAAAACATAAAACTGAGTGTAATGCTATATTCGGGATTTTTCCTTGTGGCATTGATAGTTCTGATCATAGGTTTGATCGGTATTCAGGGTTCCCGAACAATGGAAAAGGAGATAGAACTCATCGGCGATGTTCGTATGCCAGGGGTGATTGCACTGAATGAAATTAATCAGGCGCGACTGTCAATACGGACTCAAACGCTTGAGTCGATGCTTTATACGCAACCTGCTTCTGATACCCGCAATCAGTTATTGAACCTGCTCGAGCAGCGTAATCAATCCTGGCAGCAGATTGACACAGCCATGAGTCTATATGCAGAGCTGCCCAAGTCTACAGAGGGCGAGGCACTGTTCCAGCAGTTTCGTCAGACATTCAGTCAGTGGCGTGAGCAGTATCAAGCACTGGATCAAAGCTTGCAGCAGCTGAGTGGCGTCAGTGAGGCTGATCAGTATGGGGTAATGTTTGACCAGTATCGTGCTCAGATAATGGCAATAGTTCCTGTAACCGACAGACTTGGAAATGAAATAACAACACTGGTTGAGCGTAATCTAAGTCATACCCAGGCAGCCATGGCTGTGGCTGAAACTGCCGCTGAGCGCTCTTTGGTAACCCTGTCAGCGATTATTCTGGTGGGTTTTGCAGTCGCATTGGGAAGCGGTTGGTATATCACTCGCCATACACTCAAGCAGCTGGGAGGGGAACCTGCTGATGTGATGGCAATTGTAGATAAGGTGGCCGATGGAGATCTGACTACTTCTATCAAGTTGCGACCTGGTGATTCGGAGAGTTTGTTGGCCAGCTTTGATGAGATGGTTCGAAAAATGCGTAAATTGATGCAGGAGGTCACTGAAGCGTCAGTTCAGGTGGCTGCAGCTGCTGAGGAGCTGTCTGCATCCAGCTCACAGACCAATGCTCAGGTACAGCTGCAACAGGCCGAAATCACGCAGGTGGCAACTGCCATGAATCAGATGACGGCAACTGTACTTGATGTTGCAAGTAATGCGTCGGCTGCAGCACGTGCTGCGCAATCAGCGGAGGGAGAAACTGTTGCCGGTATGGATGTCGTCAATCAGGTTGTTGAATCAATCAACGGATTGGCCCGCGAAGTAGAGTTGACTACCGGTAATATATTGAAGCTGGTGGACGACAGTAAGGAGATTGGCAGCGTTCTTGATGTCATTCAGAGTATTGCTGAACAGACCAACCTGCTGGCTTTGAATGCGGCGATTGAAGCAGCCCGTGCGGGTGACCATGGCCGTGGTTTTGCCGTGGTGGCTGATGAAGTGCGATCTCTGGCCAGCCGAACTCAGGATTCGACTGAGGATATACAGGCGCGGATTGACCGTGTTCAGAACAGCTCAGGGCGTGCTGCCAAACAGATGGAAGAGGGGCAGGCACAGGCGATGCAAACAGTTGAGAAGGCAGGTCTGGCCGGTGAAGCCTTGAGAACCATCAGTGCTTCTGTGACTGCCATCAACGATATGAACGCTCAGATAGCCACTGCAGCAGAGCAGCAGTCATCCGTAGCAGAAGAGATCAATCGCAATGTCAGCAATATCACTCAGGCCATTGATGAAACCGCGACTGCTGCCAGCCAGGTGACTTCAGCCAGTCAGGAGCTGGCTGAACTGTCTGCCTCTTTGCAGAGAAATGTACAGCAGTTCAAGATTGCGTGAGTATGACGGAGAAGCGATATGGAGGGCCGCAGTGGTCCTCCATGTTTGATACAGGTGTTAGTGATGTGATTCAGTCAATAACCGTCTGAACCTGATTGCGCCCGCTCTCTTTCGCCTGATAGAGTGCTTTGTCTGCGCGATCAACTAATTGCTCCGGCAGGTCGAATGGCTGCTGTACTGTCACACCGAATGAAGCGGTCATGGCGCTGATCACAACCCCCGTTTGTTTGTGTTTGATACGGATTGACTGGATTTTATGACGCAGGCGATTAGCCAGTGTTTCGGCCTTGTCGGAGTCACATTCATACAGCAAAATCGCAAATTCCTCACCGCCGAATCGGACCGCATCAGCTTTTTCCTGGCACTCCTCCATCAAAAGCTGACCTATGCACTGCAGGGCGCGATCTCCCATGATATGGCCATACTGATCATTCAGTTGTTTGAAGTGATCAATATCCATCATGATCAGAGACAGAACCGGATCATCATTTCCGGAGCAGATTCGCTGCAGTGTCTCATCCATAAAACGACGGTTATACACTTTAGTGACGGGATCAATATAGATATCCTGCCGTGCACTTGTCAGCTCTTCCTGAAGCCGCCGAATCTCCTGTTGTGCTTCGGTAATCTGTTTCTGGAACACCTCTGCCGAAGCGGATACCTGAACGGTGTTGTCGTACAGGGATTGTGCAATGGTTTCCAGTGGCAGCGCCCGGTCTGAGCTGTTCAGAGCATCCAGGCTTTCCTGTAGCAGTTGACTATACTGACTCGTATGCTTGACAGCGTCACCAGCCGACTCACTCAGACTGGTTGCAACAGTGATCAGCGCCGATTGCAGTTTGTCGGTGGAGCCCATCTCATCGCTGATCAGGTGACTTCTGAATAGTTTCGTCTCAAAGCCGGCGGGGCAGGTGCCATATTTGGTGATGGTTTTATCCAGCTCCTGATTCAACGATGGCAGTCGCTGCGTGACGTAGGTATACCAGAGTGCATAATTGAGCGGGTGAGGCGGGATCTTGTACTTGACCATCAGAGGAACAGCCTGACGAAGAAATTCAGCGGCTTGCTGCGAATTGTCTGAATACTGCATAGAGCGCCTCTGTATAAAACAGGAAAGTGACCACTAAACCAATAATAGCACTAATCGCTTTTGCCGCTACAATTACCTAATATCTGGTGTTATTTCTCTCAGTGCAGGGATTCCTGAATGAGCCAAACAAGCCATCAAAGCCGTTTTCATTTTCATCCAGAACAGTTGGAAACACCTGTATGGGTGTTTGATCTTGAGCAGGGTCAAGTGCTCTGGGCAAATCCGGCTGCGGTGCGCCTGTGGGCAGAGGCTAGTCTTGAGGCCTTGACCGAGCGTGATTTTGGTGCCGATAAGCTCAGAGGCGGTATTCATTCGAATCTACAACCTCATCTGAATGGCTCCGTGTCTGAACAGAGCGCCAAGTGGTTTACCCGACCATGGGTATTTTATCCCGAAGGTGAGCCCCTGAATGTGCAGTGCCATTGCAAGCCTGTTCCGCTGGATGATGGACGTCAGGGAATGCTGGTTGAGGCTTTGTCGCGCAGTGAGGAGTCAGAGCGTGAGGGGCAGCACCAGGCAGTACGACAGGACGCTGCAGGGCTGATGATCTCGGTTTTTGATGAGCAGGGGCATCTGTTGAGCCGCAACAGTGCGGCTGAAGCCGTCCGAATAGGACATGATAACCTGGCTGATTATTTTTCAGATCCAGATCAGGGGAATGTGATTCGGGAACGCCTGCTGAGCAATCGTTCGGGTGTTGTGACAATGGATCTGCAGGTGTCTGGTCGAGGCCGCTGGCATCGTATAGAGCTGAGGCTGGGTTATGATCCGTTCCGCGGAAGCCAGATACTGCTGCTGACGGAGCAGGATATCACCCGGCAGAAAAGCCATCAGGTCCAGCTTGAACATGCTGTTCATTATGATGCGTTGACAGGTTTACCGAATCGCACACTTCTCACCAATCAGCTTGAGCTGGCGCTGCAGTCAAGGCAGAAGGACAAGCAGCTAGCACTGGTCTATCTGGATCTGGATGGTTTCAAGGAGATCAATGATGCCTACGGTAATGAGCTGGGCGATCAGTTATTGATCGAGTTGGGCCAGCGTCTGAAAAAAGCGTTGCGCTCAGGTGATACCCTTGCCCGGTTGGGTGGCGATGAGTTTGTGGTGGTGCTGTCTAATGTCGGTAATGCGGGGGAGTACAAGATCGTTCTTGACCGTCTGATCCATGCCATCACCCTGCCGATACAGTTGCGCAATCATCTACTCAATGTTTCGGCCAGCCTGGGTGTGACGCTGTATCCGGACGATGAATCGGATGCGGATACACTCCTGCGTCACGCCGATCAGGCGATGTGTCAGGCAAAATTGCTTGGTAAGAATCGCTACCATGTCTATGACCCGTTTGAAGGGCGCACTACGACAAGCCAGCAGGAAAATATCCTGCGTATTGAACAGGCGATCGATAATGATGAGATGGAGCTCTATTATCAACCCAAGGTGAATATGCGCTCTGGGCAGATCATTGGTGCCGAAGCGCTGATCCGCTGGAACCATCCGCAACAGGGAGTCCTGTCCCCAGCTGCCTTCCTGCCGATTATCGAAGATACCAGCTCCATCTTCAAACTGGATACCTGGGTGTTGCGGGCTGCCCTCAGGCAGCAGACTCTCTGGCAGCAAGCCGGACTCAGACTATGTCTGAGTGTCAATATTGCCGCATTAGACCTGCAGCAGCCTGACTTTCTTCATCGTTTGCAGGGCTTGCTGGCTGAATATCCTGTCGTGGATACAGATCTGCTGGAGCTTGAGGTGCTGGAAACGGCAGCCCTTGAGGATATCGTCAAGGTGTCGGGTGTGATGAAAGAGATCGCACAACTGGGTATCCATTTTTCACTTGACGATTTCGGTACTGGCTATTCGTCACTGAGCTATCTCAGACGGCTGCCGGCTGGTGCACTTAAAATCGATCAGACCTTCGTCCGCGATATGCTCTGGGATGTTGAGGATACAACACTGGTACAGGGTGTGATCAGCCTGGCAACAGCCTTTCAGCGCAGTGTGGTCGCAGAAGGGGTGGAAACCGAGGAGCATGGCGAGCTGCTGCTCAGACTGGGGTGCGAGATAGGGCAGGGCTATGGTATTTCAAGGCCGATTCAGGCGGATGCCTTTACAGAGTGGGTTTCGCAATGGAGGTCTTTCGAGTCCTGGAATGCGTGTCAGAACTTCCCCGTCAATCGTGACAATCTGGCTCTGATCTATGCCGAAGTGGATCATCGTGGCTGGTTGCGAAACATCGAGAATTACCTGAACGACCTGAGCGCCACACCGCCACCACTATATTCATCTGATGCATCAACTGTCTGGTACAAGCAGGGCTACTTCAGGCGGATGCGCCAGCAGCCCGAGTTTGCCGCTATCGAGCCGCTCTATCATCAGATTGATAAGGTCAGTGCTCAGATCTATAACCTGAAGGAGAATGGGCGTGACCAGCAGGCAAAGCAAGGCTTTGCTCATCTTGAGCGGATCAGTAAAGAGTTGGTGGATCAGTTACGGACACTATATGTCGTTATGAACTGCCAGTGGTAAACAGTACCCTGTCGAATCAGGCAACGCGGCGCTTGAGTCCCGACTCGACCATCACGCGAGTGGCGATCTCTTCGATGGAAAAATAGGTGGTATTGATCATCTTGATATCGGCCTGTCGTAACCGGCGCTCCACCTCCCTGACCTCATACTCGCACTGATTCATGGACGCATAGTGGCTGTTGGGGCGGCGCTCATGCCGGATTGCTGCGAGTTGGAAGGGGTCTATCGTCAGGCCGAACAGTTTATCCCGGTAGTTGCGCAAAATTTCCGGCAAGCCCGGATGCTCCAGATCATCAATGGTGATGGGATAGTTGGCTGCCTTGATGCCAAATTGCAGGGCAAGATAAAGGCAGGTTGGAGTCTTGCCGCAGCGTGATACGCCGACGATGATGATGTCGGCCTTGTCGTACTGCTGAGTGCGCGCGCCATCATCGTTATCCAGAGCAAAGTTGACTGAGGCGATGCGCTCCTTGTAACGACTGGTCTCCTGTATAGCATGAGATTTACCGACTGAATAGGAGGAGTGGGTGTTGAGCTCCTTCTCCAGTGGTTTGAGGAAGGTAGCGAACACATCAATCTTGAAGCTGTTGCTGGCCGCAATCAAATTGCGGATATCCTCATTGATGATGGTGTCGAATACGATGGCCGAAGCCCCATCCATCTCTGTGGCCTGATTGATCTTGGCAACTGCCGCCTCGGCTTTTTCCAGCGTATCGATATAGGGCAGGGTGATGGAGGTGAAGTGAATACCTTCGAACTGGGTCAGCAGGCTGTTACCCAGGGTTTCGGCCGTGATGCCGGTTCCATCCGAGATAAAGAATGCGGTTCGTTTCATGGCGGTCCTGTCTTCTTCCAGTCTTTGTCATCATCCTATCGGATAGATTAGCCAGCGGCCATAATCCAGCGTTTTGTAGTGAAATTACATTCGTGTCAAACGAGCGATTTCTGTTGCCAACTGCAGTATGATCCGCTCAAGCTGCCATGGCAGTAGAGATTCTTTGGATGTCGACAAAGGAGAGTGATCTGTGCAGGATTATGTACTGCGCCTTGAACAGGCCGGAATGAGTGACGTTCACCGGGTAGGCGGCAAGAATGCATCGCTGGGTGAGATGATCAGCCAGTTGAGTGAAGTGGGCGTCAAGGTGCCGGGTGGCTTCGCCACTACGGCAGAGGCTTATCGTGATTTTCTGAAGCAGGATGGTCTGGCCGACAGGATCGAGCAGGCACTTGTTTCGCTGGATGTGAATGATACCCGGGCATTGACTGACGCTGGTCGGCAGATCCGGCAGTGGATCATGGAGACCAGTTTTCCGGCGAAGCTGGATCAGCAGATCGACGCTGCCTATGCCGAGATGGCTGATGGTCATGAGATAGCAGTCGCCGTCCGCTCATCGGCCACTGCTGAAGATCTGCCGGACGCCTCCTTTGCCGGTCAACAGGAAACTTTCCTTAACATTCGTGGCCTTGAGCAGATCAAGCAGGCGATCCGCGAGGTGTTTGCCTCACTTTATAATGATCGTGCCATCTCCTACCGCGCTCATCGTGGCTATCGTCATAGTGAAGTGGCGCTGTCGGCCGGCATTCAGCGTATGGTACGCAGCGAAACCGGCGCATCCGGTGTCATGTTCAGCCTGGATACCGAATCCGGCTTTCAGCAGGTGGTGTTCATCACTGCTGCTTATGGCCTGGGCGAAACCGTGGTGCAGGGCGCCGTGAACCCGGATGAGTTCTATGTCTACAAGCCGACGCTGAATATGGGTGTGCCGGCGATACTGCGCCGGACCCTGGGTTCAAAAGCGATCAAGATGATCTACTCCGGCAAGGGTAGCACCGCAGATGCCGTCGAAGTGGTCGATGTTGCACGCGAAGATCGCAACCGCTTCTGTATTGCGGATGCCGAGGTTGAAGAGTTGGCACGTATCGCCGTGACGATCGAGAAACACTACGGTCGTCCGATGGATATCGAGTGGGCCAAGGATGGTGATGACGGCGAGCTGTACATTGTTCAGGCGCGACCTGAAACCGTCAGAAGCCAGAGCAACTCAGCGCAGATTGAGCGTTACCTGCTGAAAGAGAAAGGCAAGGTGCTGGTGGAAGGGCGTTCGATAGGGCACCGCATCGGTGCAGGCCCCGTGCGTGTCGTCAGCAGTCTGGATCAGATGCATGATGTTCAGGCGGGCGATGTGCTGGTCACGGATATGACTGACCCGGATTGGGAGCCTGTCATGAAGCGGGCCTCGGCGATCATTACTAATCGTGGTGGCCGTACCTGCCACGCGGCGATCATTGCGCGCGAACTGGGTATTCCGGCGATTGTTGGCTGCGGTGATGCCACGGCAAAACTTAATGATGGTCAATTGGTAACCGTATCCTGTGCCGAAGGTGATACCGGGCGCGCCTATGAAGGCAAGCTGGCATTTGAGCATCAGACCAACAGTGTCGGCGCCATGCCGGCTTTGCCTTTCGATATCATGATGAACGTCGGTAATCCGGATCGGGCATTTGATTTTCAGTCCCTGCCAAATGCAGGTGTAGGGCTGGCGCGCCTTGAGTTCATTATCAATCGCATGATCGGGGTGCACCCCAAGGCGTTGCTCAATTTTGATCAGCAGTCGCGCGATATGAAGCAGACCATCGAACGCCGTATTGCGGGTTATGCCTCACCAGTTGATTTTTATGTCGATAAGCTGGTGGAAGGGATCTCCACTCTGGCGGCTGCCTTCTATCCGAAGAAGGTTATTGTGCGCATGTCGGACTTCAAGTCCAACGAGTATGGGCACCTGATCGGCGGTGAGCGCTATGAGCCGGTTGAAGAGAATCCAATGCTCGGCTTTCGTGGTGCTGCGCGCTACATATCCGAATCCTTCCGTGACTGCTTCGAACTCGAATGTCGCGCCCTGAAACGGGTACGTGATGAGATGTGTTTGACCAATGTCGAGATCATGGTGCCCTTTGTACGCACTGTCGGAGAAGCCTGTCAGGTGGTCGAATTGTTGGCCGAAAATGGTCTGAAACGTGGTGAAAATGGACTGCGTGTGATCATGATGTGCGAAATTCCCTCCAATGCGCTGCTGGCGGATAAGTTCCTGGAGTATTTTGATGGTTTCTCCATCGGTTCCAACGACCTGACGCAATTGACGCTGGGACTGGATCGTGATTCCGGTATCATCGCCCATCTGTTTGATGAGCGTAATGATGCCGTCAAACGACTGCTGGAGATGGCGATCGTCGCGTGTCGCAAGGCAGACAAGTATATCGGTATCTGTGGACAGGGGCCGTCTGATCATCCTGATCTGGCGCGCTGGCTGATGGAGCAGGGGATTAACAGTGTATCCCTGAACCCGGATTCGGTACTGGATACCTGGTTTTTCCTGGCCAACGAACAGAGTTAAGGTTAACTTCATCTGAAGGCGGTAAACTGCCGCCTTCAGATATGAGCTATAACCAACAGGATAAGCATGTTACCCGCCTGGACAGATCGTTTTTTACACTGGTTCACCCCCTATAAAGATCGGCGCATGCTGACACTGCTGGCTCTGGGTTTTTCCAGTGGCCTGCCGGCTCCGCTGGTGTTTTCCAACCTTTCCATCTGGCTGCGCGATGTTGGCGTCAGTCGTACCGATATCGGTCTGTTTGCGCTGGCGGCTACGCCCTATGCCATTAACTTTCTCTGGGCGCCGCTGGTGGACCGCATGCGTATCCCCTGGTTTTCTGCCCGTTTCGGGCGCCGCCGCGGCTGGGCGCTGTTTACACAGTGTCTGCTGATGCTCGCGATCGGCCTGCTGGCACTGACCGATCCAGCCGAGAGGCTGCTGTTGATGGCGATGGCCGTGCTGTTTGTCACGTTTATCTCTGCCACACAGGATATCGTGATTGATGCTTATCGTATCGAAGTGCTGGAACCGCATCAGTATGGCAGTGGCTCAGCAGCCGCAATCTGGGGCTGGCATCTGGGCGGCACGCTGGTCGGTGGGGCAGGCGGTCTGTATCTGGCCTCATCCTTTGGCTGGAATGCTGCCTATCTGCTGCTCGCCGGTGGTGTATTGATCGGAATGATTGCGGTACTGATGAGTCCTGAACCCAATCGCGCACCACCTGCCGAAACCCTGGCTGAGGAGCAGCGGGCACTGGCAGTGCTGGATCGCTGGGAGGCTCTGCCGGATACGCAGCGACGTGTGCTGGGATGGCTCTATGTCGCTATTCTGGCGCCGCTGATGGAGTTCACACGCCGTCAGGGTTGGCTGCTTATCCTGATCTTCATATTTGTTTTCAAACTCGGGGATGCTCTGCTGGGGCGCATGTCCGGCGTATTTTATCGTGAGCTGGGCTTTTCGCTGACACAGATAGCCGATGTCGCCAAAATATACGGCCTCAGTGCCAACCTGATCGGTATCGTGATCGGTGGGGTGCTGGTGGCCAGAATCGGGGTGCTCAAAGCACTGTTTCTGGCTGGCCTGGCAACTGCTGCCACCAATCTGACCTACTCTTGGCTGGCGATGTCGGGGATGTCCTATGGCGTGTTTGTCACGGCTGTAGCTTCTGATAATTTCACAACAGGGCTGGTGACAGTGGCGCTGGTGGCCTACCTGTCGAGCTTGTGTAACAGTGCCTACACGGCCACTCAGTATGCGCTGCTGGCCTCTCTGGCGAATCTGGCACGTATCTGGTTCTCGGCCTCCAGCGGCTGGATGGTAGACAGTCTGGATGGTGACTGGGCAATTTTCTTTGTATATTGTGCGGTGATAGCACTGATTGGCCTGCCGTTGCTGCTGGTGATCATGAAGTATTATCCGCAACCGCCTCAGGCAACTGTCGCTCAGTCCGCGTCGGCAGAGGCCGAGGTTGTTTCACAACCGATGAAGTAATCCTATGCCCATCTATCTCGAAAATCTCAAACAGCTATCCGACAGATTGGTAGCGATTCAGAAGCCGATCCAGATACTGGATGCGATCAAGTGGCCCGCTGTCTTCGAGGATCAGTTTCTGGCATCGGGGGGCACAAGACTGCCCGCTGCGGATCTTCAGTTTTATCAGCAACAGGCATTAAGCTTCAGCCCTGATAAATTACAGCAGGATCTGAATGAGCTGCGACAGGACGTGGTGCGCCGACTGGGCAGGCATGATGGACTGGGCAGAATACTGCAGGCTAATATCGAACAATACCTGATAGTGGCCGAGATGCTTAAAGGGCGGGGTACCGCTGAGTTCGGCAAACACAGTCGAGCGCTTTACGGTTCTGCACAGGATCGGATGAGGGGCGATCGCAAGACATTGCGTGAACTGGGCGAGCGTTTGTGCCGCATCTTCTCAACACCCGCGGTTGAACACCTCAAGCGCCCTTATGCCAATGATATTTCAGCCCATAAAGCTGTGGACCTGCTGGCCGACCGGCTGGGACGATACTTTAATCCGGGGGATGTGCGGGTGCAGATCTCCAACGGTATCGTATCGGATGCAGCGGCCGGCGGTGATGTGATCAAGCTTAATGAGCGTGCTTACTTCTCCGAACTCGATCTGCAGGTGCTCGAAGTGCATGAGGGCTGGGTGCATGTCGGCACTACCCTGAATGGGCGCAAACAACCCTGGGCAACCTGGCTGGGTGTCGGATCACCTCGTATCACCGCAAATCAGGAGGGGCTGGCTGTGCTGCTGGAAACCCTGACCTTCAGCTCATTTCCGCAGCGTGCCCGTCGCGTCAGTGACCGGGTGGTGGCGGTGGATCTGGCAGAGCAGGGGGCTGACTTCATTGAGGTGTTCCGGCACTTCCGTGACAGTGGCTTGAGTGAACATGACAGCTACCGTGTGACACAGCGGGTTTTTCGTGGCGGAACCCTTTCGGGTGGTTCGGTTTTCACCAAGGATCTCTCCTATGTGAAGGGCTTTGTCGAGAATGTGAACTTCATCAAGAGCGCGATAGAATCCGGTGTGCCGGAGATATTGCCGATGCTGTTTGTCGGCAAG
The DNA here is from genome assembly GCF_008973755.1 of Nitrincola alkalilacustris. Taxonomy (GTDB): domain Bacteria; phylum Pseudomonadota; class Gammaproteobacteria; order Pseudomonadales; family Balneatricaceae; genus Nitrincola; species Nitrincola alkalilacustris. The sequence continues at coordinate 388,298 of NZ_WBOM01000003.1, forward strand.
GTTACGCTGGATGATATTCCGATACTCTATGAACGCCATCTGGAAGGCGTTATTGATGCCCCCGTGTATCTGCCGCCCATGTTCCGCGACCTGAATGGACTCTTTGTCTGGTTCGGTTTTTCCAGTGGCCTGAGCCTGGTGAATATGTCCCGGGTGCAGAAGCACTTCAATCAGCTGTTTGATCAGTTGCCTCAAACCGCACCGCTGTATACGGCACAGGGTGATGTGGATATCGACTGAGCGATGCGCATCTCCCTGACACTGCAACAGCAGGCTCATGAGCTGGAAACGGAAGTGGATCAACCGTTGCTGGCACTGTTCAAAATGGCGGGGTTACCGGTCAGAGAGGCGTGCCGTAACGGTAACTGTGGTGTCTGTCGTTGCCGTCTGGTCAGCGGTGAAGTCGACTATCGCTCGCGCAAGGTCTATGGCTTGCGCGAGGAGGAGATCAGTGAAGGTTTTATTCTTACCTGTATTGCTCATGCTGTCACTGATTTGGAACTGGATACTTTTCTTCCTCAGTTAAGTCGGATCAGATGAACAGGAGCCGCTAAACAGGGGCCGCTCTAAACAGGACTCATGTAATCAGGCCGCTATCAGCAGATAGCCTCTGATCAAGCGATGTGCTGCGCGTAGTCAGAACTTGAGCTGATCAGGAGCCAAGTTGCGCCCACAGGGTTTCGATTGCCGGCTTTTTGATCAGCGCGCAGCGATAGAGCCGGATCTCAAGCGGTGTCTGCCATTGCGCAGAGCCACAAACCACCAATCGCTTCTCTTCCAGCTCACGCTCAATACACAGCCTTGGCATCCAGGCGATGCCGCGACCCTGTAGTGCCATCCCTTTCAGCCCCTCTGCCATGGCTGTCTCGTAAACAGTTTTCAGGCGCAGGCGAACCGGGTCATGTTTCAACAGAAGGCGAACCGTGCGGCCGAGAAAAGCGCCCGAGGTATAGGCGAGATAGGGGAGAGGGTCTTCGTTCTGGGAATCCAGGCTGTAGATGGGTTCTCCATCCGCATTCGGTTTGCATACCGGCAGCATCAGTGTTTCGGAGAGCTGAATCGATGGAAATATCGCTGGGTCCAACTGCAGGGTCGCGTAAGAATCATAATAGACCTGCATCAGATCACACTGCCCTTCGCGCAGCGCCACGATGGCATCTTCGACATTCATCGCCACCAGGCGGATGGACAGATTATGCGTCAGATCGCCCAGTGTGCTGAGCCAGTCAGGAAAAAAGGTGAACGCAAGAGAGTGGGCTGCAGCGACTTCGATCACCTGCTGCTCATGTGGCTGCAAGCCTCTTAATCTGGCAATACTCTCGTGCAACTGGCCGACAATGCTGCGAGCGGTCACCAGAAAAAGCTGTCCCTCAGGCGTCAGGGCAACCGGTGTTGTTGATCTGTCTACCAGTGTGACACCCACAGCGTTTTCCAGCGATTTGATGCGTCGGCTGAACGCCGGTTGTGTTACGTGACGGCGCTCAGCCGCGCGTGAAAAACTCTGGGTGCTGGCCAGCGCCAGGAAGTCTTCCATCCAGCGTGTTTCAAAATCCATCAAGTGATCCTGTCGCTTGCGTTATCATGCAAATGTTGCATACTGTATCTGATAATAGCATTGGATAAAATGTCTATACAGGCGTCAGAATAGCGTTTCAGTTGATTAAACAATGATTGTCATCAGATCAGGTAACCGAAACATCATGAACCCCGTCCCCCGTCAGGAAGAGATTCTCAGCCAACCCCACCGTATCGAAAAGGACCTTCTGGGCAAGCTGGCTGTACCGGCCGATGCCTATTATGGCGTGCAGACCCAGCGTGCACTTGAAAATTTCGCTCTCACAGGCGTCCCCATTGCTCACTTTCCCAAGTTGATTGTTGGGTTGGCGATGGTGAAGAAAGCTGCAGCAGCTGCCAACTGCGATATAGGCCTGCTCGAAACAGATAAGTATGAGGCGATCGCAGCAGCCTGTGATCGGCTGATCAATGGCGAGTTTCATGATCAGTTCGTGGTTGACATGATTCAAGGTGGTGCCGGTACCTCGACCAACATGAATGCCAATGAAGTGATAGCGAACGTTGCGCTGGAGGCGATGGGGTATGCAAAGGGTGCATATGAGCATCTGCACCCTAATAATGACGTTAACATGTCACAATCGACCAACGATGCCTACCCGACCGCTATCCGTGTCGGTTTGCAGTTGTCTCATGCCGAGCTGGTGGATAGTCTTGCGCTGTTACAGGCCTCGTTTGCCGGTAAGCGTGAGCAGTTTCATGATGTGATCAAGATGGGACGGACGCAGTTGCAGGATGCAGTCCCCATGACGCTGGGACAGGAGTTTGGTGCCTATGCGACCACGCTGGGTGAGGATATAGACCGCATTGCCGGGATGATTGATCTTCTGCGTGAAGTGAATCTCGGTGGTACGGCGATCGGTACCGGGATCAACTGCGACCCGCGCTATTCCGAGTTGGCGGTCAACCATCTGTCTGAAGTGTGTGGTCACAGGATGCGCCTGGCTGCGGATCTGATCGAAGCGACTTCGGATATGGGGGCGTTCGTGCTCTTCTCCGGCATGACCAAACGTCTGGCGATCAAGCTATCAAAAATCTGTAATGACCTGCGTCTGCTCTCCAGCGGTCCGCGTACTGGCTTCAATGAGATCAATCTGCCGCCACAACAGCCAGGCTCTTCCATCATGCCGGGTAAGGTGAACCCTGTGATACCGGAAGCGGTGAATCAGGTGGCTTATCAGGTGATCGGGAATGATCTGGCGATCACCATGGCGGCAGAAAACGGCCAGTTGCAGTTGAATGTCATGGAGCCGCTGATCGCCTATAAAATACTGGAGTCCATGCGCCTGTTGCGCCGTGCGATGGATATGTTGCGAGAGCGCTGCATCGATGGTATCACGGCGAATCGTGATCGTTGTCGTGAAATGGTGGCCAACTCCATCGGTTTGATCACTGCTCTGAACCCCTATATCGGTTATGACAATGCCACACGTATCGCAAGCCTCGCGCTGGAGTCAGGCCGTGGTGTGCTGGAGCTGGTACGTGAAGAGGGGTTGCTGGATGAGGATGAGCTGGCGGAAATACTCAAGCCGGAAAATATGGTCAATCCTCGCACCATGAATGGTAAGAACAGCAATGATCGGCGTGGCTATCTGCGCATTGGTAAGCGTTGCGTCAAAGCCTGATTCCTGTCAGTAAAGGATGCATTAAATCAGACACCAGCGTCGCCTCAGCTATCTGTTAAGCGGCGCTGGTGTCTATGCCCAGCAATCTGATCAGCTGAGGACGGTCAGCTTCAGGCAGAGTATCTGCCAGAGTGTAACGATCCAATGTAGCCAGAAAACTCTTCAGCGCTTCATCAAACACCGATTTGAGATGGCAGGCAGGGGAGATTGCACATTGCCCCTTGTCTGAGAAACACTCTACCAGCTTCATATCCTGCTCGGTCTCGCGTACCAGTGCACCAATATTGATCTCTGAAGGAGAGCGCCTGAGCCGGATGCCGCCTTTTTTACCTCTGATTGTATCGATATAGCCTGATTTCTGCAGATGATGGACCACCTTGGTCAGATGGTTCTTGGAGATCTGATAACTGTCTGCAATCTCCTGAATGGTCATCAGTTTTCCACCTGGCTGCAGCGCAAGATGGGTCAGTACTCTCAATGAGTAATCTGTATAGATCGTTATTTGCATGCGACAACTCCTTGATTCAGCCACTCATGATACTTTTTTCATCTGGTTAAAGAAATAAATCAAATGCATCAATTCATTTATTGTCTTTAAAGATGTATATTGTATCTATCTTTAAAGAGGGTATGACTCAAACATGCCTGAAACGTCAATGAAAGGAGCAACATCATGAGTATGGCAGAACAGTCACTGGGACAGATTGCACAGGATGTGCCGGGTGCAACCGCTGTTTTTCATAAATATGGGCTGGATTTCTGCTGTGGTGGCAAGAAGTCGCTTGTTAAAGCCGCATCAGATAAAGGGCTGGATATTGAGGCTTTGATATCTGATCTGAGTATTCTGGCTCAATCTGCATCAAGTGATGAAGGAAGCGTGACAGGAGAAATGGATGATCAGCATCTCATCGAATATATCCTGACACGTTTTCATGATGTGCATCGCGAGCAGTTGCCGGAACTGATCCGCCTTGCCAATCGGGTTGAGCTGGTACATCGCGATCACCCCCTGTGCCCGGCTGGGCTGGTGGCACAGTTGGAAAAGATGCAGGACGCACTGGAAAGCCATATGCAGCGTGAGGAGCAGATTCTGTTCCCGATGATTGCGCGTGGCCTGCACCCTATGGCCCGGCAGCCGGTTCAGGTGATGCGGCATGAGCATGATGACCATGGTGATGAGCTGGCAAAGCTGGAGCAGATCACGCATGGCATCAAGCTGCCGGAGAATGCCTGTAACACCTGGCGTGCCCTCTATCTTGGTCTTCAGACACTGAAAGAGGATCTGATGCAGCATATCCATCTGGAGAATAATGTGCTGTTTTCAAGAGTGGATGGTCAGATGGGTGGTGCACGCTGAAGCAGATAGTCTCTCGGGTATTGCTCTTGAATATGCGCTTTCAGCGCCTTCGCAAATGTAAAAACAGGCGATTCATCCTGCTCATCTTTTCTGAGCAGGATGCGCCAGTCAATTTTCAGGCCTGAAGCGGTTGTCTGGCTCGTGTAAAGACCGCCTTGTGAAAGGTAGGGCTCAAGTGTCCAGGCAGGCATGATGGTGATGCCGAGTCCCGCTCTGACCATGCCGATCACTGCGTCTGTCACGCCAGCCCGGATCACTCTGACCGGCAGGCGGTTATAGCGGCTGAATAACTGTTCATACTCTCGTCCCGAGTCAGGGTTGGTGTGATGAGTGATATAGGTTTCGGCCGTGATCGCCTCAATCCCAATATAGGGTGAACCAGCCAGTGGGTGACTCGCGGGCATAACCACACGTAACTCATCCTGAAACAGCGGTTCATTGCGAAATCCGCTGATTGGCGCCAGGTCAGAGACAACCGCCAGATCGATTCGTCCATCGCGCAGTGCGCCGTAAGGATCTAATGTAAGATCCGGGATCACTTCAAGACTAATGCTGGGATGTGTCGCACAAAAGATTTTCATGAATGAGGGCAGCCAGTGATATCCGGCGAAGGCGTCGTTTCCCAATCGGATCACATGCTCAATGCCTACCGATAGTTTGTTGATATCTGTCTCGGCACGTTCCAGTTCAGCCAGGATCACTCGGGCTGAGTAGAGCAGGCGCTTGCCAGCACTGGTGGGGGTTAATTGTTTGTTGTTGCGATAGAAAAGCTCAGTACCCAACAGTCTCTCCGCTTCTTTAAGTCGGTGACTCAGTGCCGATTGTGTTACCCCTATCCTGTGGGCTGCATCGGATACGCTGCCAGTGTCGGCGACGGCGGCCATCATCTGCATATGCTTGGTACTGAGTTTTGTTGTCATATCGTATTAAAAAAATTAATAACTTTGTGGATTTTTATGAAATTTACAGATAGATGTGCGACAAGTAAACTGATTGAAGATGATTATCATGTTTCTACAGCGACAGGTGTAAGACGATGAATACGAAAGAGCAGGTAGCAGCAGGGCAGGCTGGCGCGGTTGATCTGGCTGATGAGGCGGTTCACTGGGATCAGGATATCAGCTATGGTCAGTATCTCGCGCTTGAAAAACTGCTGGACTGCCAGCACCCCCGATCCGATCAGCATGATGAAATGCTGTTTGTCGTGATCCATCAGGCATCAGAGCTATGGATGAAGCTCTGCCTGCATGAGGCCTGTGCTGCAGTTGCCCATATCAATCGTGATGAGTTGCGTCCGGCTTTCAAGATGCTGACCAGGGTTGCTCGTATTCAGGAGCAACTGATTCAGGCGTGGGAGGTACTGGTGACCATGACACCGGCAGACTACGCGAGTTTTCGTCCGTCGCTGGGGCAGAGTTCAGGCTTTCAGTCCTATCAGTATCGAGAACTGGAGTTTCTGCTGGGCAATAAAAACGCAGCAATGATCGAGGCGCACCGCTCGCACCCAGAGAATTACGAGCATCTGAAAAAAGTGCTGAATTCACCAAGCCTGTATGATATCTGCCTTCAGCTTCTGAATCGGCGCGGCTTCGATATTCCGTCTTCTCACCTCGAACGGGACTGGTCGCAGCCCTATGTCAAGGATGCTCGGGTTGAAAAAGCCTGGGCGAAGATCTACCAGAACACGCATGACTACTGGGATCTTTATGAGCTGGCCGAAAAGCTGGTGGATATGGAGTATAACTTTCAGAAATGGCGCTTCAGCCATATGAAAACGGTTGAGCGGATCATCGGTTATAAAAGGGGTACGGGTGGTACCGGGGGCGTGTCCTATCTGGTGAAGGCGCTGGATCTGCAGTTCTTCCCGGAGCTATGGTCTGTACGTACCGCCATCTGACAGGAGCAGTCACAGAAGGTCGTCATGGATAGGGCCAGGCAGTGACTCTGCTCTTATGAGTCAGGTCGTTTGAACAGAATCACTGCTGTACGAAGGTTGTCCTTGCCGAAGCGAGACATGCGTGAAAAGGTGCGCCTCGGAACCGGCACATGCTGCGTGTCGAGCAGAGTTTTGTTGTCTTCCTCATCCACCTCCGGATCATGCAGGTAGATGTAATGTTCATCAATTGCCGTGATCACCACCCAGTGTGGGCTTTTCTGACGACTGAAACCCCAGGAACTGATCAGTATCAGCGGGACACCACCTCGCTCAATCGCCTCTCCCAGCGCTTCCTGTGTGATATCCTGAGGGTGTATCAGGACATCTGTTTCGGTCAGTTGATCCGAGAAGGACTGATGAACCAGTTCCAGTACCTCTTTTTTAGCGCCCTTGCGAACGCCATGGATAAACAATGGACCATCCCGGTTGATCCAGAGATCTACAGCAAAGCCACGCTGCCAGGCCGACAGGGCCAGCCCTCTCGGGCCACAGCCTCCATGACCGGTTGTCATGAAAATCGAGGTGGCTTCACGCCATATCTGCAGCTCCTGCAGACGTGACATCTCAAGTTCAGGTGACAGTGCTTTCATCGCCATCAGCAGTGATGCAGGGCCACAGGTAAAGGGCAGGGTTTGCTGGTAATAGGGAACATCCAGTTTAAGGCCCTGAGGGGGCTTGCGGATCCGCTTCTGGAACCGCAGTGCTCTGGCGTGATCCTCATAATAGTCCTCATAGTAGCCAAACTGACGATAACCGTTGCGCTCATAGAGATTGATGGCTGCTGGATTATCCGGTCTCACCTCCAGGCGAAGGGCCATGCATTCATGCTCGATTGCTGCCTGCTCTGCTGCATGAAGCAGTGTCTGTCCTACTTTCTGGCCACGAAAGGCAGGATCAACTGCGACAGAGTAGATTCTGGCCAGAGAGGTACCACGATGAAACAGTGTCAGAATATAACCGGCGGCGACCTGTTCATCAGCGACAGTTACAAATGCCATGATAAGGCTGCAATGTCCCTGCTTGAGCATCCAGCGGAATTGCCGCCGACTGAGTTTGTCGCCGGTGAAACTGTTGTTTTCAAGAGTCACCAGTGCCGCAATATCATTCAGCAAAGCGTCGCGTACCAGTAGCGATGTTCCTGATTTGGATGATGAAGTGGTCATACGTAAACAGTCCGGATAGCAGTTGCAGCGAAGTTGCTGTATCTGTTATCAGCCAAGCTTACGCTGACAGGGAACGGGCTGCCAATGGGGCGGAAGTTTATTTTTTCAGGCTATTGCAGTGCGCTCGTATTAGCATGATAGTAATAGCGGCAAGCGCTAGGGGCTGTTTCTGTCAAACCTTCACGAGGGCACGATGTCCAGATTGAAAATTGTTGTTGATAAGCTTGAAGACTGGGTGGCTTTTTATCCCACCGAGGACTTGATTACCGCTCATGATTATCTGGCGCTGGGCAGTCAGCCGGATACCCAGCCTACTCAGGTGATCAATCTGTGCCGCCATTATCGTTATCTGAGTTATGGGTATTATATTTCCCTGCTGGCAGAGGCGCGTGGGCATCGTGTCATACCTACAATCAGAACGATTAATGACCTGGGGAAAAAGTCTATTTATGGCCTCAATATGGAGAGCCTGAATGACTCGCTGAACAAGCTGATCGTGAAAAACCCACAGCTCAAATCTAGCCTCAGTGCAGATAATCGCCTGGAGGTGACTATCTGCTTCGGCAAGACGCTGTTTGCACCCTTGGCCGATCTGTCACGACAGATTTTCGAACAGTTCCCGAGCCCAGTGCTGAAAGTAACCTTCCGACTGGTCGATGAGTGGCAGATAGAAACGGTCAAGCCTGCCAGTATTGATAGCCTGGAGGAAAATGAGGAGGATCTGTTTGCTACTGCCCTGGATTCCTTCAGTCGCAAAGTCTGGCGTAAGCCAAGTGTTCGGAAAAAATACCGCTATGATCTGGCTATACTGATCGATCGTCAGGAAAAAATGCCGCCCTCGGATCCCATGGCCCTGAAACACTTTATCCGTGCCGGCCGCAAGCTGGGCATAGATGTCGATCTGATCGAGAAAAAGGATTTCAGCCATCTGGCAGAATATGACGGCCTGTTTATCCGTGAAACAACTTCCATCAGCAACCACACCTATCGCTTTGCAAAAAAAGCGGAAGTGGAAGGGCTGGTGGTCATGGATGATCCTGCATCGATCCTCAAGTGCTGCAATAAGGTGTATCTGGCTGATCTTCTTTCGGCCAATGGTGTGGCCATGCCGGAAACCCACTTTCTGTATAAGGATCGCAAGCGTGAGCTGAAAGCGCTGGCGAGCACGCTGACCTATCCGATTGTATTGAAAATACCGGATGGCTCCTTTTCACGCGGCGTGGTAAAGGTCAGTGATCCGCAGGCGTTGATAGATCAAGCCAATCAATACTTTAAGCAGTCCGCCATCGTGCTGGCCCAGGAGTTCATGTACACCGATTATGACTGGCGTATTGGTGTGCTGAACCATAAACCGATCTTTGCCTGTCAGTATTTCATGACAAGAGGGCATTGGCAGATCTATAACCATCAGGGGGGAACCGCTGAATCGGGCGCCTTTACCACCTTGCCGATTCATGAGGTACCAGCCAAGGTGATGAAGGTGGCGTTGAAAGCCACCCGATTGATCGGTGATGGTCTTTATGGAGTGGATCTTAAGCAGTCAGGGGATAAGGTGGTGGTGATTGAGGTTAACGATAACCCCAATATCGATTCTGATGTGGAGGATCTCTATCTCAAAGAGAGTCTGTATCGAATTGTCATGGAGGAGTTTCTGCGCAGAATGGAGCGCAGACGACTTGGAATCTGAGCAGTAGAGCTCAATGCCAAAGGGGAGAATAACGTATGCTGGATGTTATCAAATCGGTCTTGGCTGCTTTTTTCGGCGTACAGTCCGAGGCTAATCGACAGCGTGATTTTCAGGCTGCTTCACCCTGGATGTTTATCGTGGTCGGTATAGCTCTCGCAGCCGTTTTTGTCTTGATAGTCGCGGGCGTTGCCTGGTTGGCTGCTCAATAAACAATCAACTCGTGGTGCATGGAAGTGTCGGTTAAATATACAGAATTGATCAATTTTTGTTTTGCACCTTTGATGGCCATGACGTAGACTCAGGTCGACAATCTGGTTTTATGCTTCATTTCCGACACATAAAAAAAACAAGGAGGGGATGATGAAACGATTCGCCTTAACGGGGATTTGTTTCTTACTGCTTGCTGCCTTAATGGCCGGCAGTACCTATGCTGCATCGATAAACACGTCGACGGGCTGGAATATGCCGCCGGGTGTGACTGATGTCAGTCGCGAAGTCTACAGCCTGCACATGACCATCTTCTGGATATGTGTTGCGATATCGGTCGTCGTGTTCGGCGCCATGTTCTGGTCGCTGTTCGCCTATCGAAAATCCAAGGGTGCCAAATCTGCTCACTTCCACGAGAACACTACCGTTGAAGTGATCTGGACAGCTATCCCTCTGGTTATTCTTATCGTCATGGCCGTTCCGGCCACTGCCACACTCAAGAAAATGTATGACACCTCCAACGCCGAGATAGATATCCTGGTGACCGGCTATCAATGGCGCTGGCGCTATGAGTATCTGGGTGAAGATGTCAGTTTTTTCAGTAACATGTCGACACCCAGAGATCAGATACAGGGTCTGGAAGAGAAGGGGGACAACTATCTGGTCGAAGTTGATGAGCCGATGGTGGTGCCACTGGGTAAGAAGGTCAGAATTCTATTGACAGCCAACGACGTGATTCATGCCTGGTGGGTGCCGGATCTGGCGGTCAAAAAGGATGCCATTCCTGGCTTCATCAATGAAAGCTGGTTCCTGGTGAATGAACCGGGAATCTATCGTGGTCAATGTGCCGAACTCTGCGGCCGCGATCATGGTTTCATGCCGATCGAAGTCAAGGCAGTGCCGCAGGAAGAGTACGACGCCTGGCTGGCCTCGCGACGCGATGCCGCGGTGGCTGAAGCAGCCGGTGCGGACCGTGAATGGACAATGGATGAGTTGATGGAGCGCGGCGCAGGTGTTTACAACACCTACTGTGCGGCCTGTCACCAACCGGAAGGGCAGGGTCTGCCTCCTGTATTCCCAGCATTGGCCGGAGTCGGCATGTCTGTCGACCCTGAGCAGCGTGCTGAGCATATTGCCATGGTAGCTTATGGCAAAACCGGTACGGCGATGCCGGCTTTTGGTGACACCTTGTCACCGGCTGAAGTTGCCTCGGTCATCACCTATGAGCGTAATGCCTGGGGTAATGACACCGGAGATATGGTTCAGCCATCAGAAATCCGCGATCTGCTGGGCAAATAACAAGAGGAATTCTAGCCATGACACCTGAAACTACGCAGTCGGTCAGTCAGCACAGTGTCAGTGATGTTGCCAGCGGACATGATGCCCATGCACACGGGCACGCTCCAACGGGCCTGATGCGTTGGCTGCTGACAACCAACCATAAAGAGATAGGCACTCTCTATATGCTTTTCTCGCTGCTGATGCTGTTCATCGGCGGTACGATGGCGCTGGTTATCCGCGCCGAGCTTTTTCAGCCGGGTCTGCAGTACGTGCAGCCCGAGTTTTTCAACCAGATGACGACCATGCATGGTCTGATCATGGTGTTCGGTGCGATCATGCCTGCTTTTGTGGGTCTGGCCAACTGGATGATTCCACTGCAGGTCGGTGCACCGGATATGGCACTGCCACGACTGAATAACTTCAGTTTCTGGCTCTTGCCCGTAGCCTTTACCACGCTGCTGGCGACTTTGTTCATGGAAGGGGGCGGCCCGAACTTCGGCTGGACCTTCTATGCGCCTTTGTCGACCACTTATGCGCCACCTTCTACCAACTTCTTCATACTGTCGATCCATCTCGCGGGTATCAGTTCGATTCTGGGTGCAATCAATATTATTGCCACCATACTCAATCTGCGTACACCGGGCATGCGTCTGATGGATATGTCGCTGTTTGTCTGGACCTGGCTGATCACCGCTTTCCTGCTGATAGCAGTGATGCCGGTTCTGGCTGGTGTGGTGACCATGATGTTGCTGGATATCAATTTCGGTACCAGCTTCTTTGATGCTGCAGGTGGTGGTGATCCAGTGCTGTTCCAGCATCTGTTCTGGTTCTTTGGTCATCCGGAAGTGTACATCATGATCCTCCCAGCCTTTGGTATTGTATCGCTGATCGTACCGGCCTTTGCTCGCAAACGCCTGTTCGGCTATGCGTCAATGGTTTATGCAACGGCTTCCATTGCGATACTGTCTTTCGTCGTCTGGGCACACCATATGTTTACGGTTGGTCTGCCTCTCACGGCGGAGCTTTTCTTCATGTATTCAACCATGCTGATAGCCGTTCCGACAGGTGTGAAGGTTTTCAACTGGATTGCAACGCTGTTCCGAGGCTCTATCAGCTTTGAAACACCGATGCTCTTTTCGCTCGGCTTTATCGTCATGTTCACTATCGGCGGTCTGTCCGGTGTCATGCTGGCGATAGTCCCTGCTGATTTCCAGTATCACGATACCTACTTTGTGGTGGCCCACTTCCATTATGTGCTTGTGCCGGGCGCGCTCTTTGCGATCATGGCAGCGGCATACTACTGGATGCCGAAATGGACCGGGCACTATGCCAATGAAACCTTGGGTAAATGGCACTTCTGGCTGTCGGTGATCGGGGTCAACCTGACCTTCTTCCCGATGCACTTCTCCGGACTTGCGGGTATGCCGCGCAGGATACCGGATTACGCGCTGCAGTTTGCCGACTTCAACATGCTGTCGTCAATTGGTGGGTTCCTGTTCGGTTTCTCCCAGTTGATCTTTGTATGGGTCGTTATCAAAGCTGTGCGTGGTGGAGTGAAGGCACCAGCGAAAGCCTGGGAAGGTGCCGAAGGTCTGGAGTGGGCAGTGCCAAGCCCTGCGCCCCTACATACCTTTGATACGCCCCCTGAGTTTGTGCCGGAGAGAGATTCGCCAAGTCGCCACAGTGATCATTGAGTGGAGAGGGGAGAAATGACTGTACATCAGAGCACTGATAACAGCAGCGGAGTCAAGAGGACGGTCAGGAATACATTGTTTGCATTGGTGGCGATGGTGGGGTTCACCATCGCACTGGTGCCACTTTACGATGTGTTTTGTGAAATCACCGGCCTGAATGGTAAGACGGCCGACTCTGCTCAGGTTATCAGCGCTACTGGCGTAGACACTTCCCGCACGGTTCGCGTACAGCTGGTAACACGCAGTGCGCCGGGGCTGCCCTGGCGCCTTGAGGCGATCAATCAGGTAGTGACAGTACATCCGGGTGAAGTGGCGCAGGCACGTTTTCGCTTCACCAACACCAGTGACCAGCGCTTGTCAGGTCGAGCAGTTCCAAGTGTCAGCCCTTCTCAAGGGGCCAGACACTTCAGGAAAATGCAGTGCTTCTGTTTCCAGGAGCAGTGGCTTGCCGGCGGTGAGAGCCTTGAGCTGCCACTGGTGTTTCAGGTTGATCCTGCCTTACCTGATGATGTTGCCACGCTGACTCTGGCTTATACCCTTTACCCAATGGGCGAGGAGATTGCCCTAGGAGGTTTGCATGACTAGTCAATACTATGTTCCACCTACCAGCAAATGGCCAATTATAGCCGTGATCGTGGTGGGCTGTACGGCACTTGGTGCTGGTTCGTTGATGACTTATGGCAGTGGTCTGCCGTTTCTTTTGATCGGGCTGGCGGGTATCGCTTTTGTGATGTATGGCTGGTTCCGTGACGTCATAAATGAGTCTATGGGCGGCTTGTATGATATGCAGATGGACCGTTCGTTTCGTCAGGGAATGGGCTGGTTTATTTTCTCGGAAGTGATGTTCTTTGCAGCCTTCTTCGGAGCGCTGTTTTACATCAGAGTCTTTGCTCTGCCCTGGTTGGATGGAGAGGGTGCTAAAGGAGTAACCGCTCTGTTGTGGCCAGACTTCACGGCTAGCTGGCCGTTGATGAATACCCCGGACCCCAGTATCGGTGGCCCTGATGCGGTTATCAATCCCTGGACGCTGCCACTGATCAATACCATCTTGCTGGTCACCTCCAGTGTGACGTTGACCATTGCGCACCATGCGTTGAAAGAGGGAAATCGCGCCAAGCTGAAAAATTGGCTGATCGGTACAATAGCTCTCGGGCTGGTGTTCCTGGTCATACAGGGTATTGAGTATGTCGAGGCCTGGACTCAGTTGGGCCTTACACTTCAATCCGGCATCTATGGCTCAACTTTCTTCCTGTTGACAGGTTTTCATGGTTTGCATGTCACGATCGGTGCCATTGTATTGATTGTGTTGCTGTTCAGGGTGATGAAGGGGCACTTTACGGCTGATAACCACTTCGCATTTGAAGCCGGTGCCTGGTACTGGCACTTTGTTGATGTGGTGTGGATCGGTTTGTTCCTTTTTGTTTATGTGTTCTAAAGAGCACTAAATAAGCTGGCCCTGTGTGAAACCATACACCAGCAGGGCCAGCAGGGTGACAGCCAGACCGACCCGTAATTTGAGTGATGTCAGTACTCGGCTTGAAGCAGATGCATCTTTCAGGAGAAAACCGGCCCCGGCAGCGAGACTGGCCAGCATCGCCAGAAAAACCAGGGCTATAAGGAATTTAAGCATGAGTGTCTCCGGCGTGAAATCGTCGCGTATCAGTCGACCAGAAAAGCAGACGCGGGTCAAGGTGATTATCAAGCTACTGTTCTGGTGGGCTTTCTGGCTATCGCTGATGATCCTCGGATTACTACTGGCTAACTGGCAGTGGCACAGGGCGGCCGAAAAGGTGGCGCTCCTGTCCGCATGGGAGCATGCACCCATACACATGAATCCTTTGACTGAGCCGGAAAATCTCGCCAGATTAAAGCTTACAGGTTACTTCCTGGAAGATGAAACGCTCTGGCTGGATAACCGCATCCACAATGGGCAGATAGGCGTTGCGGCCTTGACGCCGTTACTGACTGATTCAGGTCAGTGGTGGTTGATACAGAGAGGGTTTGTTGTAACCGGCGTTGATCGTCAGTTTGAGCCGTCTGTTCCAACCCCTGTTGGCTTGTCACTTGTCAGGGGGCGCTGGCAACAGATCCGGCCGGGGGCGCTTGTACTGGGAGATAATCGGGAGGGTAATCGTCTGCAGTCACTTTCAATAGCACCCTGGTCACACTTATCTGGTAACGTGTTTGAAGGTGTGGTGCATCAGGAGTCTGGTGATGGCCTGCTGACGACCTGGTGGCAGCCAAGTCAGATGCCACCTGAGCGCCATACAGCTTATGCATTGCAATGGTTGTGTCTTGCGCTGTTGGCACTTGTCATGGCGGTTATCGGGCATTGGAAATGGTTTAAGGATTAAGAGTGGCAGGAGTTAATCGTGAGTAGTCGGCTTAAGCTTTTACTGTTGATACTGGTTCTGGGGGCGCCCATGCCTGTTGCCTGGGCGATGCTGCATTGGCAGATCGGGCTGCCAGACAAGCATGTCGCAAGAGGGGAGTTGAGCCCGGCACTGCCTCCTTTGACGCAATGGCCAATCGAGTGGCAAGAGAGCGATGACTGGTGGCTGGTATGGGCGGCATCCGATATCTGTGAGGAACGTTGCCAGGCCGAGGCTGATAAGTGGTGGCGGATGCATCGGGCGCTGGGCCGAAATGCAGAACGTGTCTATCGCCTGCGACTGGGTGGAGATCAGGACGCCTTACCTGGTGAGCGGCAGTTGTCCTGGTTGACTGAGCGACCTGAATGGGTGGCGGATGCTCAGGTGTGGCTGGTTGATCCTCAGGGGAATATCGTGACACGTTATGCGCCCTATGTTGACGCCAAGGATGTGCATAAGGACCTCGAGCACCTCCTGAAACGAAATCCGGTGCGATAAATATGAAATCCTGCTTGCAGCGAAAACCTTTCTGGTTTATCACTAGTGTGTCTGCTATCAGGCTGAATAACAATAATAAATAGAGTAATGAGGTTTATACATGGGCTCAGGCTTTTCCAGCAGTCAGCTCACCCCGACAGCCTCGATAAGGCGAGCAGCACGTATTGCCGCAGCCGGGGTAGGTTTTACGTTCATAGTCATCCTCGTAGGTGTCTGGACACGCTTGTCCGATGCCGGGCTTGGTTGTCCCGACTGGCCGGGCTGCTACGGCTCCCTGGTTGTACCGAGCGCGGATCGCGCTGCCGATTTTGCGCCGGATATTCCTCTTGAACCCTTCAAGGCCTGGGTGGAAATGTTCCATCGCTACATTGCCAGTGGGCTTGGGCTGGTGGCACTGACACTGACCTGGATGGCCTGGCGTATGCACCGTGTGGAGGGCTACCCGGTATTTGCAAGCTTCATGCTGTTGCTGGTGATCTGTCTTCAGGGTGCTTTCGGTGCCTGGACCGTCACGCTCAAACTCTGGCCTCAGGTAGTGACCCTTCATCTTCTGGGCGGTTTTTCTGTTCTTGGCATTTTTTTCTGGCTCTATCTGCGTCTGGCTGGCTGCCTCAAGGGGCAGGTTCAACGTCGCAGGCCACCTGTTTTGTGGTGGCTGGTTGGGCTGGTTCTAGTCGGACAGGTGGCCTTGGGCGGGTGGACATCAAGTAATTATGCCGGTATTGCCTGTACCGGTTTCCCGACTTGCAATCAGGAGTGGTGGCCTTCCTACATGGATTTTGATGAAGGTTTTCACCTGACTCAGGAGGTCGGGCCCAACTATCTGCATGGCCAGTTGCATGCAGGGGCCCGAACTGCGATCCACTATACTCATCGCCTGGGCGCGCTGGCGTTGGGTGTTGCACTGTTTCTGCTGTTCATCTCTTACCGTCATCAGCGCAAAGCCAGAGGAGCCTTGCTCAGTGCGCTGGTTGTCTATGCTGTTCAGATATCACTGGGTATTATTCTCGTACTCTTTTCACTACCTCTTTCCGTGGCACTGCTGCATACGGCGGGGGCGGCACTGCTGTTACTGATTTTGCTCAACGCCGGGTGGCGCCTGGGTGCAATTCAGTCGTCCATGTCCTCAATGATCTATAAAAAGGTGGCCCATGCGTAATTCAGAGCTGGTGATTTCGCGTAAGTTTGATCCCGGTGCATTACTGGGCATCGCGAAAGATTTTTTTGAGCTGGGCAAGCCACGAGTTGTTCTGGTGATGCTGGTCTGTGCTCTTGTGGGTATGGCGCTGGCTGTCCCCGGCATGCCGGCGATCGACAAGGTGGTGTTCGGTCTGATGGGCATCGGTCTGGCCTCAATGGGAGCAGCTGCCTTCAACCATCTGCTGGATCAGCGTCTGGATCAGATGATGCTGCGTACTTCGCGTCGCCCTGTGGCTGAAGGGCGATTGAAAAGCTGGCAGGCTGCTACCTATGCAGCCGGCTTGTCGATTGCAGGGTTGGTGTTGCTCTGGTTTGAAGTGAACCCACTGACATCGATGCTGACAGCTGCAGCTCTGCTCGGCTATGCCGTGGTGTATACCGCTTTTCTCAAGCGTGCCACTCCTCAGAATATTACCATTGGTGGATTGGCGGGGGCTGCACCACCACTGCTTGGCTGGACAGCTGTCACCGGTCATCTGCACGCCGATGCACTGTTGTTGGTTCTGATAATCTTTGCCTGGACGCCACCACATTTCTGGGCACTCGCTATCCACAAGCGTGAAGAGTACGCCAAAGCGGGTGTGCCAATGCTGCCTGTCACACATGGCACTGAGTTCACGCGATTACAGATCTGGCTCTATGGCTGGTTGACTGTGGCGGCCACACTACTGCCTTTTGCGACCGGCATGAGTGGCTGGATCTACCTGGTGGGTGTTCTGGGATTGAATGCACGTTTCATGTACTGGAACTGGAGGATCTGGAGAACACAGGATGTCACGGCACCTCTGTCAGCCTTCTGGTTCTCGATTCGCTATATTCTCTATCTTTTTGGTTTGCTTTTACTCGATCATTATTTTTTCTACTAATATAAGAGAAGGGAGGACGACGCGTTTCCTGATAACAATAAAAACAACAGTGTCAACGAACCCTATAACCGGGTAGACATGTATACCAAGGAGATGACATATGTTATTTCAGCAAATGTGCGGCGTAATGTTTCATCAGAAAGATGTGTGGACCAAGATTCGAGAGCGAAAATATACGGTTATTGAATGCTATACCCATGTTCTATTGTGGCTTTGTGCGATAGCACCGGTCAGCTTCTTCTTCGGGACTACCCAGATAGGTTGGAGTTTCGGCAACGGCGATTATGTCAAGCTGACTGTAGGCAGCGCCCTCATGATTGCCATAGTGTTCTACTTTGCGTTACTGGTCGGCGTGGGTTTCATCGCTCATGTCATTCACTGGATGGAAAAAACCTATGGTGCCGACTCTGATCTGGAGCATTGCATGGTACTGGCAACCTGTACAGCGGCTCCCTTGTTGCTGGCAGGCATAACAGGCCTCTGGCCAATGCTCTGGTTTGTTGTCGGAGTGGGACTCGTCGCACTAGCCTATACAGTTTACCTTCTGTATTCAGGTGTACCTGAACTGATGAATATTCCCCAGGACCAGGGTTTCATGTTCTCCACCTCAATACTGACTGTCGGTATGGTCGTGCTGGTCAGCATGCTGGTCTCAACCGTCATCCTGTGGGATCTTGGTATCGCACCAGCGTTTACCAACTAGACTCTACTGACTAGAGTCGGCTGCTGTTCAGCAGGCTGATAAGGGTGTTTGCAAGCGGCTCTGGATCATGACTGTGATGAACCAGAGCCAACACCTCTCCTCGACTATTGACCAGATAGGTTTGTGCTGAATGATCCATAGTGTATTCCAGAGCGGAGTCCAGCATGACTTTTCTGAAAAAAGCTCCATATTGTCGAGTGATACTCTCGATTTCATTCAGTGCTCCGGTCAGTCCGATGAACTGCTCATCAAAAAAAGTGACATACTCGGCCAGATAGTCTGCCGTATCCCTCTCCGGATCTACGGTAATGAACAGGGGCTGGATACGCGCTCTTTGCTCCGGGTCAAGGCGCTTGAGACTGGCTGCTGTTGTCATGAGCGAAGCCGGGCATACATCGGGGCAGGAGGTGAAACCGAAGAAAATCAGAATCAGTTTGTTGTCGAAATCAGACAGACTGACAGAGCCGTTGGCTGACTGGAGTGTAAAAGGGCCACCAAGCTGAATACCTGCTGACAACTCCTGCGATGACTGTGGTGCAGAATCCGGTTTGGTCAGTGTATATACCGTACCGGCCAGCGCCAGCCCAGCCAGCACTGAGAGCAGAATGATCGAGTTGGATTTCACATTGAGTCCTTCTTTTGTGTTGTATTAATCCGAGATATGCATGATAGCGTATTAAGACTGTATAAATGATAGTGAGAGATCTCAAGGTGAATAATGATTCGTGCCACGACTTATAAATCAATACGCTGGTGGCTGCTCGCGCTGGTGGTGATGGTGATCGGACTCTCCTCTTTGATGGTATACAAGAGCGAGGGCAAGTCGCTGCCCGAAGGGATCATGTTGGCCAGCATTGAGGGGCAGTCAGTGCAGCTGGATCAGTTCAAGGGGAAACCTTTGATCATTAATTTCTGGGCTACCTGGTGCCCGCCCTGTATCAGAGAGATGCCACTGCTGAGCCAATATGATGAACTGCCCTATGTTGATGTGATTCTGATCAATCAGGGGGAGACCGTTCCAGTGATAGAGTCTTATCTGGAGAGTGCCGGTATTAACTTCCGTAATATGTTGCTTGATCCTCGGCAACAGAGCCTTCAAGCACTCGAGATAAGAGGTTTGCCGACTACACTTTTCTATTCTGCTGAGGGTGTGCTGGTGGATGAGCATCTAGGTGAAGTGACAGCTGAACAGCTTGATGCTTTTCTCCGGCTTCATACTGAGTTTGATGGCAGAAAATCCTGACTTGTCAATTGCTTGTCACTTACACTAGACTGCTGAGACGATATCCTGATGATGGTTACCCGGGAGAATTCAGTTACGATGAAAAGATCTAGCTCATGGAGCATTAGTCTTTTTCTGTTTTCGTTGATGTCCTCAATGATGATAACAACAGCCGTTGCTGAGGAGGCCTGTACTCGATTAACCGCCAGCGGTAACCCCGAATACCCTCCCTACCTGTGGCGCGATCGTGCTGATCCTCAGCGTTTGATCGGGGCAAATGCTCAGATGATCGAATTTGTCGCCAATGAGCTGGGGATCGAAATAGATCTTTTTTACAGTGGCCCTTGGGGGCGCACTCAGGAGGAGGTTTCAGCGGGTCGTATTGATCTGATTGCAGGCGCTTTTTATACCGAAGCCAGAAGTGAGTGGATGGATTACTTATATCCTGAATTTCAGGGTACCAGAACTGCCGTGTGGGTCCGAGCAGATGCCGATATCGACTATCGGGAATGGGCTGATCTCAAATCCTATCAGGGTGTTACCGTCATCAATAACAGTTTCGGGCAGGATTTTGACACCTTCGCGCGAAAAGAGCTCTCTATCATGGAGGTAGGTAGCCTTGGCCAGGCGCTGAATCTGGTAGCTGAATCTCGGGTGGACTATCTGATCTATGAAGATAACCCGGGTAAAGCCTATGCAGAGCAACTGAACATTCAAAACCTGAAACTTTTGCCTGTCGCTATCACCAGTCAGAATCTGTACCTGACCATTTCCAGATTGTCTGACTGCAATCAGGATGAGTTGAAAGAGAAGTTATCTGAGGCGTTGCTGAAGCTTCAGGATGAAGAGTTGATGCCGCTGTTTCTTGAGAGGGCGCATGCTCACTGGCGAGAACAGACTCGATATTAGTTATGTAATCCATACAAGGAGTTGAACCTGTGATGCGGACAAGCTGTAAATGTTAAAGAGATTGATCCAGACATCGCTCAGTAAGCGCTTCCTGTCCAAGGTTCTGCCAGTATTGTTTATTGCTTCTGCAGTATTTCTGGCCGTACTGGCCTGGCTTGAGCTGGAAAAGGCTCAGGAGGTTAATCGCCATCTGGCACAGCAAAAAGTCAACAATCTGTCGCGGCTGCTTACCGAACCTGTCTGGCAGTTGGCACACTCCGTATCGGAAAACATTCTGGAAACAACACTTGAGGATCCGACAATCGCCTGTGTGATTCTTGAGCATGCTTCCGGGGGAGTACTGACATCGCCGCCGCTGCAGGTGGGCAGGTGTGATGAAATCGAAACTGACTGGAATCACTTTTCCAGCACGATTGTTTACTCTGGTCCACGCGGCGATCATGCATTGGGCACGGTTGGCATATATGCTGACATTCGAAGCAGCCTGCAGGATATCACAAGCCAGCTATGGGGGCTTGCGCTGCTGGTGGCGATACTCTTCATGGCTTTGGTAACAACTACCGCTCTGGCTTTTCGCTGGACAATTCTTCATCCATTGAACAGCTTTTCTGAGTCCCTGAGGCATTATCAGAACACAGGTAAGCGTTTGCCGGTAGATTGGCACTCTCGTGATGAGCTGGGGTTGCTGATCAACGAGTACAATGCGACTCTTCATCTGCAGGCCCAAACTGAGCGGCAATTGTCTGAAGCCAAGGATGAGGCTGAGCAAGCGCTGGCAAGCCTCAAAGAAGCTCAGGACATGCTGATCCAGACCGAGAAACTGGCATCTCTTGGGCGGCTGGTTGCCGGGATCGCACATGAAATCAATACTCCAGTCGGCAATAGCCGCACCGTAGTGACAGCTCTGGGATTAAAGTTGAAGCTGTTTCATCAAGAGCTTGAGTCGGGTTCGCTCAAGCGTTCAAGTCTGGATAAATTTCTGGCGTCACTTGATGAGGCGATCCGTATTCTTGATTCCAGCCTTGATATGGCAGCAGAACAGATCAGCAATTTCAAGCAGGTGGCTGTTGATCAGACCAGTACACAGCAGCGGCGCTTCGACCTCAGGGAAGTGGTAGATGAGGTGATTTATACGCTCAGACCACGTATCAAACATACTCAGTTTCATGTTGAGGTGGATGTGCCGGAAGGTATTGAACTGGATAGTTTTCCAGGCCCACTGGGGCAGATTATCACCAACTGTTTCAATAATTCATTGATTCACGGATTTGATGGGCGTGAGCAGGGGTGTATCACGATTTCGGCAAGGCGAAATGGTGAACATGATGTTATGCTTGAGATCAGTGATGATGGCATAGGTATGAGTGCTGCTGAACTAAAAAAGGCGTTTGATCCATTTTTTACGACCAAAATGGGGCGAGGTGGATCTGGTCTTGGTCTGCATATTGTGTTCAACTTGGTTAATACGGTACTACGCGGTTCGGTCGAACTTGATAGTGCACCTGGTAAGGGGCTGAAGCTTCTGTTCAGGATACCGGTGC
This sequence comes from Nitrincola alkalilacustris, assembly GCF_008973755.1. Taxonomy (GTDB): domain Bacteria; phylum Pseudomonadota; class Gammaproteobacteria; order Pseudomonadales; family Balneatricaceae; genus Nitrincola; species Nitrincola alkalilacustris. The sequence goes on from NZ_WBOM01000003.1 coordinate 410,131, forward strand.
GAGTATTGGCTGATGCTTAATTAAGGGTAGCTATGGGTAACCATCACGCACAAGATGATGATCTGTTGATTTTTGCAGATGAGGACCTGGATGGGTTTGAGTCTGTAGAGGGCGATGGCCCATGTTGGCATGTCCTTATTGTCGATGATGAGCCTCATGTGCATGACGCTACTCGTTTTGCGTTAGCCGACTTCAAGATTCTCGGCAGACCCGTTGAGTTCTCAAGTGCCTATTCTGCCGCTGAAGCCAGAGAGATGCTCCAGAAGGGCCCCCGTTTTGCCTGTATTTTGCTCGATGTAGTGATGGAGTCTGAGGATGCTGGCCTGAAACTTGTCAGTTATATTCGGGAAACCATCCATGAGCTGTCGAGCCGTATCATTCTTCGCACAGGTCAGCCGGGTTATGCCCCGGAACTGGATGTGATCCAGCAGTATGATATCAATGACTACAAATCAAAAAGCGAGCTGACCAGCAACCGCCTGATTACAACACTGATTTCTGCGATACGTTCCTACCAGCAGCTGGAAATGATCAATGCTAACCGACAAGGTTTGGCAATGATCATTGATGGTGCTTCTGAACTGTTCAAAGAGAGAGCTGTTGATACCTTTTCCCGTGGTGTATTGTTGCAGTTGTGCAGTTTGCTTCAGATCAATCGCAACGGTTTCATGTGCTGCCATGAGGATTCCGTTGATCATGAGATCAAAGTCGTTGCAGCTTTCGGGCGCTTTGAGCCCTATGCCGGTTCAAGTATCGACAGGCTGCAGGACGAAGTTCTGAAGACTGAGGTGAAACAGGTTCTGAAAACACGTCAGCACCTGATTGATGAAACTCATGTTGTGCTTTATCTGCTCTCACCACATGATGATGAACTGGTTGTCAGGGTTGAAACCAGTCGCCCCATGAGTGAACTGGATGTACGATTGATTGAGCTTTTCTCGGTTCATATTTCTGTCGGTTTTGATAATGCCAGACTGTTTGAGCGCGTGGAGCATCTTGCCTATATCGACTCGCTGACAGGGTTGCCGAATCGTACTGGATTCCTGTTCAAGCTGGGCAAGCTGATGCAGAGCAATAAGCCGTTCAGTCTGGTGCTTGCCGATATTGATAACTTCCAGGCAGTGAATGATGGCCTGGGCCACACCATCGGTGACAAAACACTGGTCAAGACCGCGCAGCACCTGCGCAGTTTTTTTGGCGATGAATGCCTGATGGGGCGTATCTCTGCCGATAACTTCTGTATTCTACTACCAGGTATTGATGAGTCTGACCTATCGATACAGGCCAACAAGCTTAATGAGTCATTGGCTCATGGTTTTTCGATTGCCGGTAACGAGGTGCCTGTCAGCCTGACAATAGGGATCGCACTTTACCCTACACACGGTAAGGATGCTGAAACCCTGCTGCAAAATGCCGGTATTGCGCTGAAACACTCCAAGCGAACACAGCGTGCATCCTTCAGCATTTTTGGTACCGAGTTTGAGCAGGAGCTGCAGCAACGTCTTCAGATAGCCCTGGAGCTGCGTCACAGCGTTGAGCGCAATCAACTTATTTTGCACTTCCAGCCTCAGGTGTCCCTGGTGGATCGCAAGGTGGTTGGTGTCGAGGCCCTTTTGCGCTGGCAGCGTGATGGCGAGCTGGTTCCGCCCGATCTGTTTATTCCGGCTGCAGAAACATCCGGTCATATCGTCTCCATGGGCGCCTGGGTACTGGAAGAAGCCTGCCGTCAGCAGGTACTGTGGGCTGAGGAAACAGGTCAATCGATTCGCATGGCAGTGAATGTATCGATCCGTCAGTTGAAAGATGCTGATTTCCTCAAAATGCTGGATGATGTACTTCTCAGGACAGCCATCAATCCGCACTGTCTTGAGCTGGAGATCACCGAGTCGATGGTGATGGAGGATCACGAGGCGCTGATCGATATTCTGAATGCGATTCGCAGCCGTAATATTCAAGTAGCAATGGATGACTTCGGCACTGGTTATTCATCCTTGAGCTATCTCCGCCAACTCCCGATTGATCGTCTGAAAATAGACCGCGCTTTCACCAACAAGATTACGGTTGGTGAGCAGGATAAAGCACTGGCCGATCTGATGATAAAAATGGGACATCTGGTGAATCTCAAGGTTATCGCTGAAGGTGTGGAAAGTGAGGTGGAAGAGGCGATGCTGATTGCACTGGGTTGTGATGAAGCACAGGGATATTTTTACTCTCGTCCACTCGATTCAGCCCAGTTCATCGACTTCCTCAAGAAGAAATAATTTACCGCAACAGCCACTTAGCTTATACAGACGGTTCAGTCTGAACGAACCATGGTTGTTTCGGTCTACACCTTTTACATCTAATCGGTCTGCCGACCAGAGACAGAGGAGGTGAACGAATGCCGCAAACAACCCACCGCCGACTGAAGCATGTCGTTTCCGCGCTTACCGGATCTTTCGCTGTAATCACGCTTACCGCCAGTGTTCTGGCCCATGCCCGTGACACAGTTCCTATAGATACACAGCACTACAGCCTTGCTCTTGAGATAGTTGCCGGGAATCTTGAGCATCCCTGGTCAATCGCCTTTCTGCCTGATGGCGAGATGCTGGTGACCGAGCGCCCGGGGCGATTAAGGCGCATCGTTGATGGAGAGCTGCTGGCAGAGCCGGTTGCTGGTTTGCCTGATGTGGCCGCCAGTGGTCAGGGTGGTCTGCTGGATCTGGCACTGCATCCCGCGTTTGCCGACAACCAACTGCTCTATTTTTCCTATTCTGACCAAACCTCGGATGGTATGACCACGCGTGTCGCCAGAGCGCGATACGAGTCTGGTCAGTTGCAGGAGGTTGAACCCATCTTCGAAGCGCTTCCACGCTCCAGCGGAGGTCGACATTTTGCCGGTAGATTGGTATTCGACCCCGATGGCTATCTGTATATCAGCGTAGGCGACCGAGGGGAAATGGCGCGTGCCCAGGATCCTGCCGATCATGCTGGCAGCATCATCAGATTGCATGATGATGGTTCTGTTCCTGAAGATAATCCTTTTGTTGATCAGGCGCAGGTACGTGATGAGATTTTCACCTGGGGTAACCGTAATCCTCAGGGGCTCACAATCCATCCTCAGACGGGAGAGGTCTGGTCCAATGAGCATGGCCCACGTGGTGGTGATGAGATCAACCTGATTCGGTCAGGTCTCAACTATGGTTGGCCTGAGGTAACCCACGGTGTCAATTACTCGGGCTTCAGCATCACACCTCATACCGAACTGCCGGGAATGGAGTCGCCCCTATTGCACTGGACACCCTCGATTGCTCCCAGTGGCATGACTTTTTATACAGGCTCGGACTTTCCGCTCTGGCAGGGGCAGATTTTTTCTGGCGCACTGCGCGATCGGTTGGTATCAAGAGTATCGGTGACTGAAACCGACGAGGGGTATCAACTGCATGAAGAGGAGCGCTTTCTGCAGGAGTTCGGGCAGCGAATACGGGATATCCGCCAGGGACCGGATGGTTATCTCTGGCTGTTGACGGATGAGAATCCCGGACAGGTGGTGAGGATCTTACCCGCCGCGGAGTAAGCAGTGTACCGGCACTTCTCAGCTATGAGTAAGTGCCGATCGTCGATCAGGCCGCAGTGTTGACATCATGCTTTTTTGCACGGCCGCGATGTCCGACAAAATACCACACCAGTGCCAGCGCCTGAACGGCAGCACAGATACCGATACTGACCTGATAAGCCTGCACAGGATAGAAGCCATTTTCCAGTGGCTGCCAGAAGCTCACCATCACCCCGATCAGCCACTGCAGCAGAAACGCACTGATAAACACCATCAGGTTCAGCGCTGTGTTGACCCGCCCGGACAGAGATTTTGGGAAACCCTGTGACAGTGCAGCATACATCAGTGCACCTGCGGTACTGAACAGACCCAGTAGGAACCACAGAGGGATCGCAGGGACCTGAGCGCGAACCAGCACCAGCACCAGCAGGATCAAAAACAGTACCATGCAGATGATACTGACCAGTGAGGTCGAGATACCCAGTGATTGCAGTCGCGATGCCAGCCAACCAAGGGTCAGGAATCCGACCACCATGCCTGCCGCAGACCAGAGCAGCAGATCAGCTGTGGCAGCCTGGCTGTAACCATCGACCTGTCTGAGCCAGATCGCAGCCCAGAGACTCAACAGGGCTACATAGAGCGACTGATTAATAACGCTGGCAGGTGCAATGCGCAGAAACAGCGGGTGTCTGAAAATTGCCAGACTCTCTTTGATCTGAATCGACAGGGCGACCGGTTTGTCAGTGGTGGGTAGGATAGGCGGCACACGAAAGCGCACAAATACTGCCAGCAGCAGGCTCAGCACAGCCAGTCCGATAAACAGACCACGCCATCCAATTAAAGGCAGCATCAACTCCACCGGCAGCGTAGCTGTGAGTGCGCCGAGACCACCGGAAGCCAACTGCAGACCGTTTACCAACGGCAGGCGTTCGGGCGGCAGCAATGCGGCATAGGCTCTGAATGCAGCCATCAGACAGGCTGAGACGCCCAGCCCGATCAGACCTCTTCCCAGCCAGAGCATCAACGCACTCTGGGCGAAAGCAAATGTCAGCGAGCCTATGGCGGCAATGATCAGAATATAGGAGGCAACCTTGCGCGTATCATAGCGGTCGAGCAACACACCCAGTGGTAGCTGTGATGATGCAAAAAACAGGAAATAGGCACTGCCGATCCAGCCCAGTGACGCAGGACCCAGTCCCAGTTCCAGTGCGACAGGTTCAGCGATGACGCCATTCACAACACGGAAAAAATAGGAAAGGTAATAACCCATTGCGAAGGGCATGAAAACATGCAGAAAAAAGCGCAGATTCAGATTCACAGCCGATTCCTGTTCAGTTAGGCAAGCGCACAACTTAAGGGATTACTAATTTGGTTACAAGGTACAGATTCATCCCAAATCAGTGCTAACTGTTCTGTTGAGCCTATACCGATCAAGCCAATGTTTACACAATTTTTATCATAGCTGCCGGTTTCTCGAATCGTTTGTTTATGCCAACTGACGGGATAATGATACTTCCTTCAGGTTGGAGTTCAGCTGTGTTCAAACTGTTTCGTCCGTTGCTGTTTGTCTATGGGGTATTGCTGTTGTGCATGTCAGTATTGATGGCGGGTGTGACACTGTTTGCCGGTTTAACTGGAGATTCCGAGTTCAGGGTATTTCTGGTGTCGTCCTGTGCCGTTTTTGTCACAGGCGCTCTGCTGACGGTGATCTTTCATACACGGCGGTTTCAGCTGGTTTCAAGGCAGCTTTATCTACTGACGACCTTCAGTTGGGTGATCATGTCACTGGCAGGGGCATTGCCATTCTATTTCAGTCACTATCCGTTGACCGTCACCGATTCTATATTCGAAGCCGTCTCAGGCATCACAACGACGGGCTCAACTGTTATCAGCGGGCTTGAAACCCTTCCCGAAAGCCTCCTGCTGTGGCGTTCTTTACTGCAGTGGCTGGGAGGGCTTGGTGTTATCGGAATGGCTGTATCAATACTGCCATTTCTGCAGGTCGGAGGTATGCGTCTGTTTCAGACAGAGTCTTCAGACTGGTCTGATAAATCCTTGCCACGTCTGCAGGATCTGGCGCGTGCATTACTGCTGACCTACCTGGCCCTGACATTGGCATGCACGACTAGCTATTGGCTGGCCGGAATGACGCCGTTTGATGCCGTCAACCATGCGATGACTACCGTTTCTACAGGTGGATATGCCACTGATGATCGTTCAATGGGGCGCTTCAGTCCCACGATACTGTGGATTTCGATCCTGTTCATGTTACTGGGGGCATTACCCTTTGTGATGATCATCGGATTCCTGAGGAAGCCCTCACTGGTGCGGCTCAAAGATCAGCAGGCAAGGGGGTTTGTACTGATAGTGGCAACTCTGGCTCTCAGTCAGACGCTGTTCCTGATCCTTTACAACAAAGAGGATGCATTTGATGCACTGACTCAGTCAGTCTTCAATCTGATGTCTGTCATCACGACGACCGGGTATGCCTCGGCAGATTACAGTAGCTGGGGCACATTCAGTTTCGTGCTGTTCTTTCTGGCGACATTTATTGGTGGTTGCTCCGGGTCCACCAGTGGCGGGATGAAAATTTTTCGGTTTCAGCTCAGTTCGATGTTCCTGAAAAGCCAGATACACAAGTTAATACACCCCAGTGGCGTATTCTCGATTCGCTATAATCAAAAGGTGGTGCAGGATGATATCATGCTCTCCGCGGTGGCTTTCTCCTTCATGTTCTTTGTTGCACTTGGCGTCATCACCTCGTTGCTCTCTATGTTTGGTTTGGATTTCATCACCAGCTTGAGTGGTGCTGCAACTGCGTTGACCAATGTAGGCCCCGGGCTCGGAGATATCATTGGCCCAGCCGGTAATTTTCAGCCACTGCCTGATGGTGCCAAGTGGCTGCTGGCATTTGCCATGATACTGGGCAGACTGGAGTTGCTGACCGTTATGGTGCTGTTCACTCCCATGTTCTGGCGAGGATAATACGTCTGGTGAGTAAACAATCAATATTTTCACAACGGATTAATCGAAACATGATCTGGATATTGCCCTGGTTTATGCCGTTGCTGGCGTTGGGTATTTCGCTGCTACTGTCGCCGGTGTTGCCCAGCGCCAATCTGGCGATGATCTACCTGGCAGGCGTGCTCATCACGGCTGTCAGCACCCGCGTCAAACCCGCATTGATCAGTGCGTTGCTGAGCTTTCTGATTTATAACTTCTTTCACACAGAACCACGTTTCACGCTGTTGATTCTGCATAGAGAAGATGTACTGACTGCAGTGCTATTAGTTCTGGTGGCGGTTGTGACCGGCCATCTTGCGGCGAGACTCAGCGAAAAAGTAGAAGCACTGCAGATAAGCCATCAATGGAATCAACGCCAGATAGCATTTGCGCAGATGCTGGCACCCTGTGTCAATGGCGCCGAGATTGCCGATGTGCTGCAGCGGCAACTGGCCAGTTATTTTTCGCGACGCTGCACCATCAGCTATCAACCCGATGGCCAGGAAAAGATTGGCTCTGTTGCGGATGAAAAGGGGGCAGAGGATACAGTCATTCTACTGGAGGAGAATGGCATAGTGAGTATTCTTTTTCTGAAGGACTGGTGTTGTCAGATACGGCTTGAATTAGACTTCGGTCATGCTGTAGCGACAGAAAAGAGAGCGCATCTTGAAGGGTTTGTGAATCTGGCTCGTCTGGCATGGGATCGAAGCCTGCTTGCACAGGCTTTGCAGGAGGAAACAACGATCAAAGAGCGAGAGCAGTTGCGCTCAGCGCTGCTGTCATCCATCTCTCATGACCTCAGAACGCCACTGGCAACCATGATCGGTTCGGTGTCGAGCCTGATTGAGTTGGAAGGGGCCTTTACTCCGGAGCAGAAAAGAGAGCTTCTTAATAATACTCTGACTGAAGCGCGACGTCTTGATGGCTATATACAGAAGTTGATCGATATGACTCGACTTGGCCAGGGCGAACTGTCGCTGGATCGTGATTGGGTTGGGCTTGATGATATTATCAGTGTGGTCATCAAACGTATCAAACCGCAGTTGAACAGTGTGCAGTTGAATATTGAGCTTTCGGATAATTTGCCACTGCTGTATGTTCATCCGGCCCTGATTGAGCAGGCCCTGTTTAATGTACTGGAAAACGCAGTGAGGTTTTCACCTGCGTCGTCCACTATTCATTTAAGTGCCAGACTCAGCGCACAGTTTGTGAATATTGATGTCAAGGACTCCGGGCCGGGCATCCCGGTAAATGAATGGGACAGTATTTTCGACATGTTCCATACACTCGGGCACGGTGATCAGTATCCCTCGGGGACTGGACTCGGCCTGGCGATCTGCCGTGGCATCATCGGCGCTCATGGTGGACAGGCAATCGTACTCGAAAGCAGCCCGGGGCGTGGCACGACAATTCGCCTCAGTCTTCCGAGCGATCCAGAAGTCGACGATATGCAAAGGGGGTGTGATGACTCAGATACTGATCATTGATGATGAACCTCAGATCAGGCGGTTTCTGACCATCTGCCTCAGTTCACAGGGGTATCAGGTATTGGAGGCAGTTGATGCTCTCAGTGGCTTGCAAACGGCTGCACTGAAATCACCGGATCTGATCATTATGGATCTTGGCCTGCCGGATATCGATGGTCAGGATCTGCTCAAGGCACTCAGAGATTTCTATCAGGGGCCTGTCATTGTGTTATCGGTACGTTCTTCTGAAAAGGAGAAGGTTCAGGCGCTCGATAGTGGTTGTAATGACTATGTCGAGAAACCTTTCGGAGCAAACGAACTCTTAGCCAGAATCCGCTCTGTGCTGCGTACGTTTTCCAGCATAGATGTACCACCGGTCAACTTTGATGATGGCTATCTGTCGGTTGATCTGCAAAGTCGTAAAGTGCAACTCAATGGAGAGGAGGTGCATCTGTCCAAAAAAGAGTTTGAATTGCTCAGGGCACTGATCACCTATCCGGGACGGATTCTCACTCAACAACAGTTGCTGCGCGAAATCTGGGGCGAATATCATACCAAGGACACACACTACCTGCGTGTATTCATCGGCCGACTGCGCAGCAAACTGAAGGATGATCCGACAGCACCTCGTTATATCGAAACCGAAACGGGTGTTGGGTATCGATTCAAAAGTGGCTGAAAATATTTACACAATGTTTATACCTCTCTCCTGACTCACGAATGGCTTGTTTACGCCACTTCCTTTGACAATAGATCTATGGAACAGCGCTTTGACGGCTGGCTGTTGCATTGGATCTCAGTGTCTGGAGTTGGCGTAAATCATGAGAATTATTATTCTGGGTGCCGGGCAGGTCGGTGGCACTTTAGCCGAGAATCTGGCTGGTGAGTCAAATGACATCACTATTATTGATACTCAGGCGGCACGATTGCGTGAGTTACAGGACCGGCTGGATATCAGAACATTAGAGGGCAGAGCATCTTTCCCATCTACGCTGGAGCAGGCGGGTGCACGTGATGCGGATATGCTGATTGCGGTTACCAGCAGTGATGAAGTGAATATGATGGCGTGTCAGGTGGCTCATACTCTCTTCAGTGTTCCTACCAAGATTGCACGTGTGCGAGAGCACGACTATCTCTTGAATAACCGTTCCCTCTTTGCCAGTTCCGCAATGCCGGTCGATGTCTTGATCAGCCCTGAAGAGCTGGTGACGCGACATATCAAAAAACTGATTGAGTACCCCGGTGCTCTTCAGGTGATCGACTTTGCTGAGGGCAGCGCTCAGTTGGTCGCCATCCGCGCCTACTATGGTGGCCCTCTGGTTGGACGCGAAATCGCATTTCTCAAACAGCATCTTCCCAGTGTCGATATGCGTGTGGCTGCGATTTACCGTCAGGACCGTGCCATCATCCCTGATGGATCGACTCTGGTGGAGGCAGATGATGAGGTATTCTTCGTAGCCGCCAGGCAGGATATCAGGCTGGTGATGAGTGAGTTACGCCGACTGGATAAACCCTATCGGCGCATCATGATAGCCGGTGGCGGTAATATCGGAGCGCGATTGGCAGAGCAGCTCGAGTCGAATCATCAGGTAAAACTGATTGAGTTAAACAAGCAGCGCTGTGTTCAATTGTCCCACCATCTGACTTCCTGCATCGTATTACATGGCAGTGCCTCGAATAAGGACTTGCTGCTGGAGGAGAATATAGAAAACTGCGATGTCTTCCTTGCACTTACCAATGATGATGAGGCCAATATCATGTCCTCAATGCTGGCCAAGCGTCTCGGCGCTCGCACAGTGATGACATTGATCAATAACCCCGCGTATGTGGATCTGGTTCAGGGTGGTGTGATCGATATTGCCATCTCGCCACAGCAGACAACGATTGGAGCATTACTGGCCTATGTCCGTCGGGGCGATGTAGTGGCGGTTCATTCCCTGAGACGAGGTGCAGCGGAGGCGATTGAAGCGATAGCCCATGGTGATCCCGGTAACTCCAGGGTTGTTGGTAAAACCATCGATGAGATAGATTTGCCTGCTGGAACAACGATAGCTGCAATTGTTCGTGAGAAGAAGGTGCTGATAGCTCATGGTGATATACGCATAGAAAATGATGATCATGTCATCATGTTCCTGGTCGACAAAAAGCGCATCCATGAGGTGGAAAAGCTGTTTCAGGTCGGGCTTACCTTCTTTTAACGATAGTTACAGCCTGTTTTCTGCAGCCAGCCACTTCATCACACCTTTGGCGGCATGATGACCGCTGGCAAAGCAGGCGGTCAGCAGATAACCACCTGTGGGTGCTTCCCAGTCCAGCATCTCACCGGCACAGAAAGTACCGGGCCGTTTGTTCAGCATCAGATCCTCTGTCATGGCGCTAAAATCGACGCCGCCGGTCGTGCTGATTGCTTCATCCATCGGCCGAGTGGCGGTCAGTGTCAGGGGCAGGGATTTCAGTGTGCTGGCGAGCTGGGCCATATCCTGCATCTGTTCGGCGCTGAGTACCTCGCGCAGCAGATCAGTCTGGATGCTCTTGATTCCCTGCCGACGCAGATGGTTGCTCAATGAGCGTGAACCGCGCGGTTTGCTCAATGCCTTCAGCAGTTGCTGTTCACTGCGATCCGGTATCAGATCAATTGTGATCACGGCTGATCCCTGTGTCTCGATGGTATCGCGAATGGGTGCCGACAGGGCGTAGATCAATCCACCCTCAAGTCCGTAGCGCGTCAGCATCAGCTCGCCCTTCTGTTGCCAGTGTTTGCCCTGCGGGTCGGTGCAGCTCAACATAACACCTTTCAATGGCTCTCCGGCATGTCTACTCTGCATCAGCTCGCTCCAGTCGGTGATAAAGCCACAGTTGGCAGGTCGTAGTGGTTGCAGCAGAACTCCGACGGCTTCAAGCAACGGATACCATGCACCATCTGATCCCAGTTTAGCCCAGCTGCCGCCCCCCAGTGCCAGCAGAGTCGCATCGGCACGGACTGAGCGGACCCCCTCAGGCGTTTCAAATGTCAGTTGCTGTTGCTCCCAGCCGGTCCAGCGATGTCTGACATGAAAACGTACCCCCTGAGCACGCAAACGGTGTAACCAGGCGCGCAGCAACGGTGCAGCTTTCATCTCACGTGGAAAAACACGCCCGGACGAGCCGACAAAGGTTTCAATGCCCAGATTGGCCGCCCAGAGTCGCAGATGGTTGGCATCAAAATTTTGCAGCATCGGCAGCATCTGTGCTGAGCGCTCACCATAGCGAGTGATGAAGTCTTCAAAGGGTTCGGTATGGGTGATATTAAGGCCACCACGACCGGCCATCAGAAATTTCCGTCCAAGCGAGGGCATGGCATCAAACAGCTCAACATTTATGCCGGCATCGGCCAGGGTTTCTGCTGCAATCAAGCCTGCAGGACCGCCACCGATGATCGCGACCAGTGGACGAGTGTCAACTGACTGGGAGGAGGGGGCGTGTTGATTCATCGGGCCTGCTTATCGTGTTGTCTGTTGGGTGTCTGTCATGCGGCATGATAGCAGGTGTCGCTTCAGCAGCGAAGTAATGCCCCGGCAGAGCAGTAGTAACCGCGTATAATTTAAGAGAAAGGGGCGAGCACTTTATTCGGGTTTCCATTATCATGATGGTGGTGTCGGATGAATTATCGGTATCTGTTCATCTGTTTTTTTCCATCTATTGTTGAATCTGTATCATGAAAAAACTACTGCTTGCTGCCGCTATTCTTTTTGCCACTATCCCTGCTGCACCAGTCATGGCCGACACTGCACTCACGCACAAGGCGCAGACACTGGATAGTTCAGCGCTGAATCTTGCCTCTGTTCATGCGGCTATCGCCCCGCTGGGATCAGATGCAGTGATCTTCAGTAAACATGCCGACAAGGTTGTCCCGATTGCGTCGATCACTAAACTCATGACCGCCATGATCGTGCTGGATTCGGATCAGTCGCTTGATGAGTGGGTCGAGATCAGCAAACGCCACAAGCCTGCAGCGACGAATGCCTACTCCCGTATTCGTGTCGGATCTGAAGCCAAACGACATGACTTGCTGCGGATGTCTCTGATGTCCTCTGAAAATCTGGCCTCCTATCAATTGGCGCGCCATTATCCAGGTGGCTATGATGCGTTTATCGCCGCGATGAACGAAAAGGCCAGAGCACTGGGTATGCATAATACTCGTTTCGTAGACTCCACAGGACTTTCCACCGACAACCGTTCCACCGCTTCAGACCTGCTCAAACTGGTGGCAGCCGCATATCAATATGACGAGATTCGCAAGCTATCGACAGTCGGCAATTACGACGTTAATTTCAGAAAACCCCGCTATGCACTGGCATATGGCAACACCAATCCTCTGGTGCGGTCCGAGCGCTGGGATGTGCAGATGAGCAAGACTGGCTTCCTGAATGCTGCAGGGCGCTGCCTGGTGATGGTCGCGCGAATTGATGGTGAGCTGGTCGCTATGGTGTTTCTGGATTCGCTGGGCAGAATGTCACCGATCGGTGATGCCGGACGTGTCCGTCGTTGGCTTGAGACCGGCAATGGTGGTGATGTAACCAGCGAGGCCCTGGCCTATGAGCGCCAGCGCAGGACTGAACTTTACAGCAGCAGGTAATTGATCATGGATCTGATGGCTATCAGGGCAGTCGTGTTTGACCTGGATGGAACGCTGGTTGATTCAGGCCTCGACTTCAAAGCGATGTGCGATGAGCTGGGTTTGCCTCATGGCACAGCTATTCTGGAGCATATGGGTCAGCTCGAATGCCCGGATGCCAGGCGTTCAATCGAAGAAGTGGTTCGCAAGCATGAACTTGAGGGCGCACGAAGAGCTACCTGGATGCCGGGTGCCAAAGCCTGTATTGATGCTTTGCACCAACTCGGTATGCCCATGGCTATCCTGACCCGGAATATGCGTGAAGCCACTGAGTTGACCCTGACAAATCTGGATATACCGATCGATCTGGTTCTGACGCGTGAAGACTGCCTGGCCAAGCCAGATCCTGAGGGATTGCACCTGATTGCCGACAAGCTTGGTATCCCCTGTGGTGATATGGTTTATATCGGTGATTACATCTTTGATATACAGGTGGCGGCGAATGCACGCATGGCTTCCTGCCTGTATCGCAACGCCCGAAATGCTCATTTCGCGGAACAAGCCGACTGGATAATCGACCATTTTGATGAGTTGACCAGAAAGGTTGAGAAGAGAAGGTTGGCACTGACGCCCTGATCTGACTCACTGCCTTACTAACAGCTTTGAGTCTGCCTGTCAGTAGACTCCATGCGACTAAAGTCGCAGAGCTTTACATTAGCTGAACTGTATACTCGATCGCTTTTGGGCGGGATCCAGTATGAAGCTCTGGCTTGAAGATTACCTGAACAGAGATATCCTGCGGCTGGTCTTGCTGGGGATGGCTGCAACAGGTATGGGAATAGGTCTCGGTCGTTTTGCCTATGCCGCGCTGGTACCGGGTATGATCGAAGCCGGGTGGTTTTCAGAACGTACCGTTGGCTTGATGGGGGCAGTGAATCTGCTGGGCTATCTGCTTGGTGCTTTGACCGCTTCGGCACTGGCGAAACGCTTTCCCGTGCATCGCATCATTCAATGCTCAGCACTGGGCATCGTCCTCAGCTTCCTGCTTTGTATTCTGCCACAGCCTGCCGGCTGGTTTTACCTTTGGCGGTTTATCGCCGGTATGACCGGTGCACTGCTGATGGTACTGGGGCCCGCCTCTGTAATGCGACTGCTGCCGGAAAATGTGCGCAAGGTGGCATCCACCTGCGTATTTGCCGGTATAGGCGTTGGCATACTGCTCTCTGCAACACTGGTTCCAATGTTGGTGAACCTTTCCAACAGCTATGGCTGGGCTGCACTGGGTGTTACAGCCCTGCTGGTGTTTCTCTATATGTTCAGATGGCCGCTCGTCTCATTCAGTAACGGGCAGCATGCTCACATACTCAACCGTGCCGACAAGCGCTCCTTACTGATGGCGGGTATGGGCGTTGTGGTTGTTGCCTATGCCTTGGATGCTGCCGCCTTTGTGCCGCATACGGTTTTCTGGGTGGATTATCTGCAGCGTCATCTTGGCTGGTCCTCAGCTGCCGGTGGTTTTCAGTGGGCGCTGTTCGGTATTGGAGCGATAGTGGGGCCCTTCATGGTCGCTCTGCTGTCTGCGCGCTTTGGTGTCAGTCGTACACTGTTGGTTGCGCTGGTGCTGAAAAGTCTGGCGATCATGATGCCGACCTTTTTGCATGCGCCAGTATTTATCAGCCTGTCATCCTTCGCTGTAGGTGCGCTGATCCCTGGAGTGGTGGCATTGACCTCAGGGCGTCTGGCTGAACTGGTGGGGCTTGAACATCATGCATGGGCCTGGGGGTTGGCAACGGCGATATTCGCCCTGTCGCAGGCATTTGCCGGTTTCGGTTTTGCAGCGCTCTATACAGGGAGTCTCGGTGCAGGAAGTGTGTTTGTGCTGGCAGGCTCACTGGCGATGGTCGGCGTGCTTTGTCTGTTGCTGGTCAGGCAGCGCAGGGTTCAGATCTGAGCCTGATCCACAAGGCTCATCTATTCGGATTTCTGCCCTTTACCGATAAAACGAACACTGGCGGGCAGCTGTGCTTTCGCCAGACCATCCCTGACATACTGGAGCAGAGACTCTGCCGCAGGCGTCAGCGAGCGTTTACGGCGGGTGATGATGCAGATTTCACGCTCTATGAGAGGAGTGTCCAGCGGAATGAAGCGCAAGCGCTCAAATGAACTGGTGTCGGCGGCCAGGGCTGGAATGATTGAGATGCCTAGCCCTTCACTGATCAGAGCGGCAAGACCTGCCGGGTTGGATACCTCAAGCAGTGATGTTTCCAGAGTGACAGGCGCTACTCCCTGAGCTGAAAATCCCTCCAGTTGTGCTCGAATACCGGTATCAGAGGAGAGCAGAATTAATGGATAGGCGCGAACCTGATCCCACTGCAAAGGCTGTGTCAGTGTGACCAAAGGGTGCTCCTGAGGTACCACAACACCATAACGGTCGCGAAGTACCGGCTCATAATTCAGCTCAGCTTGGCGCGAGTGGTTACTGGCCAGACCGAAGTCCACCTCATTATCCAGCACGCGCTGTTCGATACCGCCAGCACCATCATCGCGCAGATAAAGGCTGATCCCCGGGTAATCGGTAGCGAAGTGCTTGACGATGGTCGGCAGCAGGCGTGTCAGCATGGAGGGAGAGGCCGCAAGACCGACATGTCCCTGTTGGCGCAGTGATGTGGCACGCAGATCCTCCATCGCGGAACGAAAGTCGGACAGCAGGCGTTGGGCTACAGGCAAAAACCGTTCACCCTCCTGAGTCAGGAATACACGGCGAGTGGTACGATCCAGCAGGGTCAGCTCTGCCTGTTCTTCCAGCTGCTTGATGGTGGCGGTCAGCGTTGACTGTGTCAGGTGCAGATGTTCGGCTGCACGGGTAAAACTGCCACTGGATGCAATCTCGACAAAGGCTTGAAGATGGCGAATGGAAATATTCATTTATTGATTATTTAGATTAATTGATAGAATTTTATCGTTTGAATGATTAATGGATATTTTGCATCATTGCATCCTACAACACCAGTCAGAACTTTTTCCCAGCAGGCAGCCTCATGATTCCACGTATTGCCGAGATCAACGCCACTCAATCGCTGTATCTCGATTTCATCGAAACTCTCAAGCGTAGTGGTTTTGAGGGCGACCTGAATCCCGATTATGCCAACCGAGTGGTGCTGTCGACCGACAACAGTATCTATCAGGTGCTGCCACAGGGCGTCATCTATCCAAAGCGAACCGAGGATCTGGTCAGAATAGCCAAGCTGGCAGAAGAGGAGCGCTTTCAGTCAGTTGCGCTCAGCGCACGGGGCGGCGGTACGGGCACCAATGGTCAGTCGCTGACGGATGGGCTGGTGGTGGATGTGTCCCGGCATATGAATCGGATACTCGAAATCAATCCCGATGAGCGATGGGTGAGGGTGCAGGGTGGTGTGGTCAAGGACCAGCTCAATGCGGCACTCAAACCCTACGGACTGTTTTTTGCTCCGGAACTGTCGACCAGTAACCGCGCCACCATTGGCGGTATGATCAATACCGATGCCAGCGGGCAGGGCTCGGTATTGTATGGCAAAACACGTGACCATGTGCTGGATCTGACCAGTGTCTGGCTGGGTGGCGATATCTGGCACTCAGCACCCTTGGAAGCCAGTGAACTTGAGGTCGCGAAAACCCAGCCGGGTAAAGTAGGGGAGATTCATCGGCTGCTGGACGAGATTCATCGGGACCAGGCCGAGTTGATTGATGCGTGTTTTCCCAAGCTGAATCGCTGCCTGACCGGTTATGATCTGGCGCATATTTATGATGAATCGGGTCGTTTCAATCTGAACTCCATTCTCTGCGGCGCCGAAGGTTCTCTGGCGTTTATTGCAGAGGCGCGCCTCAATGTGCTGCCGATCCCGACCTATTCGGCGCTGGTCAACGTCAAGTACGACAGTTTCGAATCCTCGCTGCGTGATGCCAAATCCTTGATGGAGTGGCAGCCGACATCGATAGAAACCATAGATTCCAAAGTACTCAATCTGGCGATGGGAGATATTGTCTGGGATACCGTGCGTGACTATTTTCCGCAGCGTGATGATGAGCCGGTGATTCAGGGTATCAATCTTATTGAGTATACCGGCGAAGATGAAGCAGAGCTGAAAGGAAAGGTAGAGCGTCTGTGTCAGCATCTGGATGCGGTATCCGGTCAAGCGGGTAAAAGCTTTGGGCATAGCGTGGTTTACGGATCAGCCGAGATCAACAAGGTCTGGGCGATGCGTAAGAAAGCGGTCGGGCTGCTGGGTAATACTCAGGGGCAGAAGCGTCCGGTACCTTTTGTTGAGGATACAGCTGTGCCGCCTGAAAATCTGGCAGATTTCATCATGGCATTTCGTAAGGTGCTGGATGATCACGGGTTGCAATACGGGATGTTCGGACATGTCGATGCCGGGGTGTTGCATGTCAGACCGGCACTGGATATGAAAGACGCGGAGCAGGAGAAGCTGGTACGCACGATTACCGATGAGGTGGTCAGGCTGACCCGTCAATACAAGGGCTTGCTGTGGGGTGAGCACGGTAAGGGGGTACGCTCGGAATACGCACCTGAATTCTTTGGCGAGCTCTATCCACAGTTGCAGCGGATCAAGGCGGCCTTTGATCCGCGCAATCAGATGAACCCTGGCAAGATTGCAACACCTGCAATAGAGGGTGTGGAGCTGCTGAAGATAGATGGGGTGCCGACACGCGGTCGTCATGATCGTCAGATCAGTGCTGTGGTACGTGAACAGTATGATTCGGCGATGAACTGTAATGGTAACGGTGCCTGCTTTAACTATGACCCGAACGATGCGATGTGCCCATCATGGAAGGGAACTCGTGAGAGGGTACACTCGCCCAAGGGGCGCGCATCGTTGATTCGCGAATGGCTGCGATTGCTGGCAGAGCAGGGTAGTGATCCGGTTGCCGAAGCAGGGCATATCCGCAGTAGAAGCTGGTTATCCGGTCTGCCGACCAAGGTGAAGAATACACTGGGGCGTCGCCGTGGCGAGTATGATTTCTCGCACGAAGTGCATGAGGCGATGATGGGATGCCTGGCGTGTAAATCCTGTGTCGGGCAGTGCCCGATCAAGGTCAATGTACCGGATTTTCGCGCCCGTTTTCTTGAACTTTACTATGGCCGCTACCTGCGTCCGGTGAAGGATTACCTGGTGGGCAGTCTGGAGTATATGATGCCTGTCGTGGCCAGGTTTCCGGCACCCTATAACCTGCTGATGAATAACCCGTTCAGCCGTGCGGTGATGAAACATGTTGTCGGTCTGGTGGATAGTCCGCAAATCTGTCGTTTCAGCCTGAAACAGGGACTGAAGGCGCGCGCCATAGACTGGGCAACACCGGAGGTGATCGCTGCACTGAGCCCATCGCAAAAAGCGCGCAGCGTGATTCTGGTTCAGGATGCCTTCACCAGTTATTTTGAAACTCAGTTGGTGCTGGATCTGGCCGATCTGCTGACGCGTCTGGGCTTCAACCTGCTGGTGGCCCCCTTCAAACCCAATGGAAAGCCTTTACATGTGCATGGCTTCATGCAGAAGTTCGAGCAGGCCGCCAAGGATAATGTGGCAATGTTGCGAGCACTGGAGGCCAGTGGCGTGCCGTTGATTGGTCTGGACCCCTCCATGACGCTGACTTATCGCCAGGAGTATCGTGAGTTTGTCAGTGGAGAGCTGCCGAAGGTACAGTTGCTGCAGGAGTGGCTCAGCGGTGAGCTTGAACAGCTGAATCTGGCAGATAAGGCTCAGGGTGGTACTTACCGTTTGCTGGCTCACTGCACCGAAAAAACCTCGGCAGCACCTTCGTTGCGTCAGTGGCAGTCGATCTTCACGGCGATGGGGCAGGAGCTGGAGATACTCTCTACCGGCTGCTGTGGCATGTCGGGTACTTTCGGCCATGAGCGCGAAAATCTGCGACGCTCAGAGGATATCTATCGCCTGAGCTGGGGTGAGATTGTCAATAACAAACTGATCAATGGTAACCTGATGGCTACAGGCTACTCCTGTCGCTCACAGGTGAAGCGCATGGATCGGCAACAGCTGCCACATCCGGTACAGGTGCTGCTGGCTATTCTCAGTCAGCGCGCGCGTCAATGACTTTTTTGCCATCAGTATCAGTCATTCGTTGTAGTGCAATCAGCGGTATGATCAGACACACTGATCCATCAGTGAAAATGTAGAAGGAGAATTGAATGGACGATCTGTTACCCGAGCTATGTGACCAGTATCCTGATCTGGTCAGGGTGGTTGAGCCTATGTTTGTTAATTTCGGAGGTCGTGAAAGCTTTGGTGGTGAAATAGTCACCATCAAGGCTTATGAGGATAACTCGTTGGTGCGCGAGCAGGTAGCTGAACCGGGTGAGGGCAAAGTACTGGTCGTGGATGGCGGCGGTTCCATGCGTCGGGCGATGCTGGGCGATATGCTGGCAGAGAAGGCCGAGCAGAATGGCTGGGAAGGTATTCTTGTCTATGGCTGTATCCGCGATGTTAATGCGATAGGGATGTTGAATCTGGGGGTGCAGGCGCTGGGCAGCCACCCGATGAAAACCGAAAAGCGTGGTCTGGGAGATCTGAATGTGCCACTCGTGTTTGGTGGTGTGACCTTCATGCCGGGCGAATATGTGTATGCCGATAATAACGGTGTACTGGTGTCGTCACAGAAACTGACTCTGAAAGAGAGTTAATGTTTTACGTGATGAAAAAACATTTTTCTCTTTTAATACAATGACTAATCTTTCTTATGCAATAATTTTAATCAAATTTTCAAAATATTCATTAGCATGAAGCTCGAGACAATGCTAATGTTACAGATAGCGACGTGTCTCTGCAGTATTTAAAGCTTAAATGTACAGGGATTATCAAGATTACGTTGCTGTTGCTCGGTTAAGCTCAATATCACAGTGTCCCCTTCCTGACATCGATATCTGAGTTACAACATGACATTGCAAGACCCTGCCGCTTCACTGGTCACCCCTTCGCCAGTGAAGCGGCTTCTTTTTTATATCAGTAGCTTACTTCGCATTCCTCATTCTTTTTTACCTTGAATGGCAGCTTATTACAGCTGTTAGCCCTGCTCTGTTTAATCTGTGCGTCACAGGTTGCATTCAACCAGTACTGAAGTAGCATTAAACTAATCAGATCAGCCCTTT
Organism: Nitrincola alkalilacustris; assembly: GCF_008973755.1. Lineage (GTDB taxonomy): Bacteria > Pseudomonadota > Gammaproteobacteria > Pseudomonadales > Balneatricaceae > Nitrincola > Nitrincola alkalilacustris. The sequence continues at coordinate 429,885 of NZ_WBOM01000003.1, forward strand.
AGTATAGTGATCATGTACCAGGGGTTGGTGCTCGATGTCTGGTGGAAACAGGGGGCTTAGATGAATGCATCATATACGATAGAACCGGTCCAGACGGCCGTATCCCGCCAGACTGATTCCGCACTTGCCGCCAGTGATCTGGCAGCTCAATTATCCGATCCGGCATTGGGGTTTGTGCTGTTCTTCTGTTCAGCTGAGTATAACCTTGTCTCACTGGCCAGGTCTCTTGAGCAGTCGTTAGTGGGTATTAAAGTCATTGGTTGTACGACTGCCGGCGAGATCACTGCACAAGGGTATGAGCAGCACTCGATCACGGCCCTGGGATTTAATCGACACTGTTTTGCGGTAGATGCCGCACTGATTGAATCCTTGGATCAGTTTGGTCTGGTGCAGGCTCAGGCTCTGACAGAGTCACTGATCGCCCGCTGCCTTGAGCATCGTGTTGCACCCATCAAAGGCCACAGCTTTGCCATAACCCTGCTGGATGGCCTGTCCAGTCAGGAGGAGATGGTGTTGCTGGCGCTTAATTCGGCACTTGGTAGTATTCCGCATTTTGGTGGCTCAGCCGGTGATGATATCCATCTGGCCAACACTCATGTCTATTTTGATGGAGAGTTCCATACGAAAGCGGCAGTCGTTATTCTGATCAACACTCTGCTGGATTTCGAGGTCTTCACGACCCACCATATGCTTCCCCTGCAACAAAAGTTCATCGTTACCCAGGCAGATCCTGCCACGCGCACCGTGTTTGAGTTGAATGCTGAGCCTGCCGCCGAGGAGTATGCGCGTCTGGTGGGTGTGCCGGTGGCAGAGCTGGATCATCAGATATTCGCACTTAACCCTCTGGCGGTACGCATCGGACAGGAGTTTTATGTGCGCTCCATTCAGCGCGTCAATCTGGATCTGAGTCTGACTTTCTATTGCGCCGTGGAGAATGGCATAGTGCTTACGGCTATGGAGCCAGGCGATATGCTGCCCAATCTTGAAGCTGAGTTTCAACGCATAGAAGCCCAGATAGGGGCACCATTGATTACCCTGGGCTGCGACTGTTTTCTGCGCAAGCTGGAAGCGCAGTGTCGGGGAACCCTGACTGAAACATCCGATTTTCTGGTCCGGTATCGTGTCGTGGGGTTCAATACCTATGGCGAACAGTTCGATGGCATGCATATCAATCAGACCTTTACCGGCGTGGTGATCGGCAGGAGTCAGCGCTATGTCTGATGCGGATCGTATCAGACAGCTTGAGCAGCGCGTCGAGGTGCTGGAATATGAAAACGCCAAGCTGGAGCGCATGAAAAATGCTCTGATCGAGCGGGTCGAGGGGAGCAGTGGCAGTGCGTTGCGAGCAGATGCCTATGCGGCTTTTGAGCACTCGGTGGTGCTGGCCGAGCAGGTGCGTGAGCGCACCGAGGCGCTGAACACGGCCCTGGCAGATCTCAAGCAGAGTAATGAATCGCTCAAACGCGCTAACCATGAGGCTGCGATAGCACATCAGCGCCTTATCGATGCTATCGAAAGTATATCCGATGCGTTCGTCCTGTTTGATCGTGAGCGCCGGATCGTCCTGTTCAACAGCAAGTTTCGTCAGTACTGGGCCGGCACCGGCACGGAGATTGAGTGCGGCATTACTATCTCGGATGTCAAACGTCTGGCATACGAGCGGGGGTTGATAGCAGAGGAGCAGATCGGTCACGACCATGCAACGGTCTATCGACTTTCCAACGGTCGTTGGGTGCAGATGAGTGAGCGGATCACCGGAGATGATGGCTTGGTCATCCTGTATAACGATATCACCGCACTCAAGGCCAGTGAGGCGGCTCAGCGCGAGCAGGCACTGGCACAACAGCATGCAGAAACCCTGCGTGAGAGCGAACGCTGGATTCGCCTGATTACGGATCATGTCCCCGCTTTGATCGCCTATGTCGGCGATGATCTCTGTTATCAGTTTACCAATCAGGTTTATGACGACTGGTATGGTTGGCCCCGTGGTTCTTTGCTGGGTGAAACCATTCAACGGGCCCACGGAGTGCAGCAGTTTGTCAGGCTGCAGCCCTTTATTGAGCAGGCGTTACTGGGTGAGAGTGTCACCTTTGAGATAGATGAGCATAATGCGGCTGGCCAGTTGCGACATATGCTCAAGTCCTATGTACCCAACCGGGAGGCTGATGGGAAAACAGTCGGCTTATTCGTTCTGATTCGTGATATCACTGAGCGCAAGCAGACGGCGCTGGCGCTGCAGGAGGCCTATCAGCACCTGGAACAGCGTGTACGTGAGCGTACCTCCGAGTTGACCGAAGTAAATCAGCAGATGCGCCAGGAGATCGGCGAGCGGCGAGCAGTGGAAGGACGGTTGCGTGAAGCCAAGCGCGAGGCAGAGCAGGCTAACCTGTCAAAAACCAAGTTTCTGGCGGCTGTCAGTCATGACCTTTTGCAACCACTCAATGCAGCGCGCCTTTTCACCAGTGCGCTGCTCGAGCAGCCCGTGTCTGATGATGTGGCATCACTGGTACATTCTGTCAGTCATTCACTGGAGGATGTGGAGAGCTTGTTAGGCACGCTGGTGGATATTTCAAAGCTGGATGCAGGTGTTGTAAAGCCGGACATATCTACCTTTGAAATCAAAGTATTAATGGATAATATTGCTGCAGAATATAAGCATATCGCCAGTACTGAATCTCTCAGTTTCAGCTATCATCCGAGCGCTGCAGTCATCATGAGCGATATGACTCTTCTGGCACGCATCCTGAGGAATCTGCTGTCGAATGCGGTGCGTTATACACCAGCCGGTGGACGCATTCTACTGGGCTGCCGTCGCTCTGCCAGCACATTGAAAATCCAGGTGTGGGACACGGGGTGCGGGATTCCTGAGGATAAGCTTGAAGAGATTTTTCAGGAGTTCAAGCGTGTACAGCAGTTTCGGCCAGTTCAAGATAAGGGGTTGGGGCTGGGGCTTGCCATAGTCGACAAGATATCGAAGATGCTGTCGCATCCGATCAGCGTCCGCTCCGAAGAGGGTAAAGGCTCTCTCTTTACCGTTGAGGTTCCTTTGGGTGTACTGGCCCCGACTGCTGATCAGGTACCTGAAGCTCCGATTGGTCTCGATCAGCTGTTACAAGGCAGCCGCATCTGGATGATCGACAATGATCCGGCTATCTGCAAAGGGATGCAGGTACTGTTGTCCGGTTGGGGATGTGACTTGCGAGTTGCAACTGGCCTGGAGGCACTTCAAGCGCAGTTGGACATAGCGTCCGAAGCTGTCGATCTGCTGATCATGGATTATCATCTGGACAACGATGTCAGTGGCATTGAGGTGGTCAATGAGTTGGTGCGATGTCGTGGTGAGCCACTGCCAGTATTGATGATCACGGCTAACTACAGTAATGAGCTGAAGCAGGAGATACGTGAGCGAGGCTACTTGCTACTGCATAAACCTGTCAGGCCGATGAAGCTCAAGGCAGCGCTGAGTCATATGCTCAAGCCATCAGTTGAAAGATGACAGAATAAATCAACGACGCAGATACTGCGAAAAGTTGATATCGCTGGCTGACAGTATCGCCTGGACTCGGTTATGAACACCCAGCTTCCTGAGAATGGCCGACACATGCGCCTTGACGGTGGTCTCTGCGATACTCAGGTGGTAGGCGATCTGCTTATTGGATTCGCCCTTTGCCATGCGCTCCAGAACCAGTAACTGTCTGCGGGTAAGAGACTCAAGCAGCTCAGGAGGCAGTGGTGTCTGCTTCTGGTTTCTGCTGCGATCAGGATCACTGCGAGTGGAGCGGATAATTTCTGAAGGCAGATACACACTGCCATTGAGAATCTGCGTCAGTGCTCGGGTCATCTCTTCACGGGATGAGGATTTGCTGATGAAGCCGACCGCGCCATAAGTGATCGCCTGAAGAACAATCTGCTTGTCATTCTCTGCCGAGACTATCACCACCGGGATGGTTGGTGCCTGATTTCTCAGACTCATCAATCCGCTCAGTCCATGCATGCCCGGCATATTCAGATCCAACAGTATCAGGTCGATATCATCCTGCTCGATCGCTTGGGCGAGTGCAGTGTCCAGATCATACGTTTCCTGTGTCTGGCTGTCTGGAAAGGCCGCTTGAATAACGTTGGTGATTGCCTCACGAAACAGCGGGTGATCATCAGCTATCAGTATCTTGTACAAGTCTGGTGCTCCTGCTTATCTTTATTATTGCTGACAATTATACAGCATCTACAACCCTGGTCAGATCCAACCGAGGAGTTTCCACCAGAGATAATCCAGCGGCACCAGAAATAACAGGGTAATGGCGACCAGTGGAAAGGTGAGCTTAAGCGTTGAGATCACCGACTCGCGTGCCAGCAGCATTGCGACTACCAGTGGCCCGGATTGATAAGGGAACAGAATAGTAGAAAACCCAATTACCTGCGTCATCAGTACAGCCTCCAGGCTCCAGCCGGACTGCTGTGCGAGATCGCCGGCAATGGGTGTCAGTACTGCGGGCACACCAGGCAGCGTTGTGAGGATGCCGGTCAGGAAAGCGCTCAGAATCAGGGAGACGAAGTTGACGAAATCTCTGCCCGGTGCCAGTGGTAATACATTGATCAGCGCTTCGCCCAGCATGGCGCCAAGCCCGGTGGCATTGATAATGGCGCCCAAACCCAGAATCGCCGAGATAAACAGAAGAATGCCCAGGTTTACCTGAGCGGCAAAGCTTTTGTTGTCGACAACGCCGACACGGGGCAGCAGCAGAAATACTGCTGCACTCAACCCCACCCATGCCGGGTTGATGCCATGAAATGAGTCTGTCATCCAGAAGAGCAGTGCGGCAGACAGCACCATAATCAGCAGCTTCTGAGCGCTATTGAGAGCGCTGGGCAGGCTGACATCACTCGGGTGAGGCTTAACCTGATCAGGGAAAAAACGCAGGATCAACCAGATCACCAGTGCCGCCTTCACCACACCGAGCAGAGGGAAGTGCAGCAGCAGGTAGGAGGTATAGTTGAAGCTGGTGCCATAAATGGTTTCAGCAGCGCCGACCAGCACCATATTGGGAATGTTGGAGGGCAAAATGGCAAAGGTTGGCAGGTGACAACCAAAGGCTGCGGCCAGCGCAACGCCAGTACGCCCTTTGCTGCCGGATACGAGTTGGCATCGATCGGCCAGGGCCATGGCGATAGGTACCATCATCACGGCGCGACCGATAGAGGAGGGCATGAAAAAACCCAGTACCACGCAGGCGATGACGATACCGCTGATCAGCATCGGGTAGCTGTGCTCAAGGTTGCGTCCAAGCGTACCGGCGATGCGATCACCAAGGCCGGTATCCTTGATGGCAGCGCCCAGCACCATGCCGGAGAAGATCAACCAGATCGCTGTCGATGTAAAGCCGGAGAACACAACAGATGCATCGGCGACATTAAACAACATCGCCGCCAGAAAAAACAACAGGGCAGTCAGGTACTCCGGCAGCAACGCCGTTGCCCAGAGGGTGATGGCCATAATGACCAGACTCAGGGCAAGAGTTTGCTCCTGTGACAGCATGGCAGGTGGGAACAGCACCAGTACCAGGCACGCTAATGCCATTATGATGACCAGTAGAGGCTGTATCCTGAATGTCATGACTATACCTTTATCATCAAATATTTACAGACAACTATTAATGCGCAGCCTTCTCGACTTTTTCTGCCTGCTTCTGTAGCCGATACATCTTCTGATAGCGTCCTTTCGGATGTGTCATCAACTCTTTGTGACTTCCCATCTCGACCAGTTCGCCCTGTGACAGCACCAGAATCTGATCTGCATCGCGAATGGTCGACAAGCGATGGGCTACAACGATCAAAGTCACCTCACCACGCAGGTCGTTAAGGGCACGCTGCACCACCTGCTCTGTTTCACTGTCGACATTGGCTGTAGCTTCATCCAGCAGCAGAATTCTGGGAGCGGCGGCCAGCGCTCTGGCAATGATCAACTGCTGTCGCTGTCCGGCAGAGAGGCGAGTGCCTCGTTCACCCAGATAGGTATCATATCCCTCGGGCATCGCTTCGATGAACCTGTCCAGATGCGCTTTTCGGGCTGCTGCTTCAATCTGCTCACGCGGGAGATGGCGGCCCATATCGATATTGTCATGGATCGTCCCGGACATGATAAAGGGTTCTTGTGGAATAAACCCGATACCCAGTCGCAGGGCCTCATGCCCATATTCGGCCAGTGGGCGATCATCGATGCAGATCTTACCGCTCTGGGGTTGATAAAAGTTCAGAATCAGCTTCAGCAGTGTGCTCTTGCCACTGCCGGTATGGCCTGCAATCGCATAGAACTGTCCCGCCGGGATTGTGACCGACAGATTTTTTATGGCGGGTTTGTCTGCCTCAAAACTGAAATCAAGATTAGTCAATGCCAGTGAACCGTGATCAATGGCCAGTGAGCTGTCGGGATAGTGCTCCTGAGGTTCCTGCAGCAGCGTGTGGACTCGGCCACCAGCAACAATCGCCTGCTGGTACAGATTGAAGCGTTGAGTGATCTCGGCCAGTGGCTCGGTAAAACGTCCCAGATAGTTAATGAAGGCATAGAGCACGCCGATTTCGGCAACCCCCATTACAACCTGTGTGCCGAACAGATGCAGAATACCCGCTATCACCAGCACGCTGATCAGGTCAATGGCAGGGCGCAACAGAGCAGCGCCAACCTTGACTGTGCGCATTCGAGCTTTGTAATAGTGGCCGTTCAGTTGTTCAAAACGTTCCGTGAAACGCTGTTGCTGATTCACGGCCTGGATCACATCCATCCCGGCAATCGATTCACTGATCTGAGCATTGATATCGGATCTGAGCTGGCGAGTACGCGCGACGGCAGCACCACTGAGTCGCTGGTAGATATAGATAACTGCAATGATGGTTGGAATCAAAGTCAGGGCGATCAGCATCAATTGCACATCCAGCAGAGCCATCGCGATGATGATGCCGATCAGGAGTATCACATTGCTCAACACCACCGATAAAAACTGCACATACAGATCCTTGATCGCTTCGGTGTCGTTGGTAATGCGGCTGACCAGCTGCCCGGTGATGGCATGATCAAAATAGCGCATCGGCACCTTGAGCACATGTGCAAACACGCGTTGTCGGATATCCAGCACGGCGGCCAATGCCATATCGGTGAACTTCAGGGTCTGATGGTATCTCAACCAGGCCGCCAGCAGCTGACTGACCAGATACGCCACCAGAAGACCAGCCAGAGGCGCAACCGCAAAGTTGTTCTGCATCAGATAGTCATCAATGAAGATCTTCGCCAGAATCGGGCCAAGCACATCGGCTGCGGTTGCCAGTAGCAGGAATCCTACCGCCTTGAACAGTAACCTGCGGTCACGATGGATGTAGTCGAACAGCAGACGAAATGCCGAGTGACGACTGTCTTTGTCCAGAGTCGCTTCTGTTGTGGAGTCATGCATCCAGGGTTGCCTCCAGTTTCTGATACACCCACATTCTGGCGTACCAACCATCCTGCCTGATCAACTCGCTATGCGACCCGCGCTCACTGACATGTCCCTGTGTCAGTACCAGAATCTCATCGGCGTGCTCCAGTGCAGACAGGCGGTGGCTTATGATGATGGCACTCGACTTTGATGTCGGGTTCTGGTCAGACTGATGGCGCTGACGCTGTTGCAGATGTGCGATAATCTGCTGCTCCGTTTCAACATCGACTGCCGACAGGGCATCGTCCAGAATCAGCAGTGGCGCACCGCTGAGCAGTGCGCGTGCAATCGCCAGACGCTGGCGCTGTCCACCGGATAGCGTCATGCCTCGCTCACCGACAGGAGTTTCATAACCCTGTTTGAAGCGCAGGATGTCCTCATGGATGGCGGCTGTTCTGGCGGCTGCTTCTATCTCCTCGCGGCTGGCATCGGGTCGGGCGAGGGCGATGTTGTCGGCAATACTCATGCTGAACAGAAAAGGCTCCTGAGGCACATAAGCAAAGCAGCGTCGCAGCTCCTGAAGGGGATAGGCTGACAAGGGCTGGTCTCCCAGCAGTAACTGATCTGTTTCGGCGCTTTCGCGATAGCGCATGATTAACTGAATCAGGGTCGTTTTGCCTGCACCTGTTGGCCCCGCGATGCCGAGTACCTGTCCTGATGGAAGGTTGAAGCTGATGTCATCCAGTGTGGCTTCATGACCACCGGGATAGGTGAAACTCAGCGCTCTGGCCTCCAGTGAAAGGTCGCTTACTGTCGCGGTACCCTGGTCAACTATTTCATCCGGCTTGATCAGCATCTCATCTACACGTTTGAAGGCGGCACTGCCGCGTTCAATGATATTGAGCAACCAGCCGAAGGCAAACATCGGCCAGATCAACTGACCGAGATAAAGTGTAAACGTGGTCAGCTCTCCAACCGTCAACTCGTTGCGCGCGATCAACCAGCCGCCACACCCCAGCGTCAGCAGCACCGCCATGGTGAGGCAGATAAAGATCACCGGATCGTAGAGCGCTTCACTGCGTGCAACCTTGTAATTACTGCGTGCAGCACCCTCGGCCAACTGATTGAAGGTGGCAGACTCAGATGCCTCGAGTCCCATCGCCTTGACCAGTGCGATGCCCGATAGTGCCTCCTGAGTTTTGTCATTCAATGCAGAGAAACGCTCAAGCGCTTCACGAAACTGATGATGAATCGCATTGGATATTCGATAGAAAGCAATACCCATCAGAGGGAAGGGGAGCAGAGCCAGTGCCGCCAGACGCCAGTCGATCAGTGCGAACATCATCACCAGCACCAGTACAAAAGTGAGTAGCCCGTCAAAGCCCGACAACACGCCTTCACCTGCGGCCAGTTCAACCGCATCAATATCGTTGGTTGCACGGGCCATCAGGTCGCCAGTGTTATGGCTACTGAAAAAACGCTGGCCCTGATGAGTCAGGCGGATATAAAAGCGAGAGCGCAACAGGTTGCCAAGGCGGTAAGAGGTACCAAACAGAATCCAGCGCCAGGCCACACGCAGCAGATAAATAGTTACGCCCAGTACCAGCAGGAAAAAAAGTGTCTGGTAATGTTCGGCGGTCAGTCCGTTGCCGGTATGGTTCATCAAGGTATCGATGCTGCGGCCTATCAACCAGGGGATTGTCAGGCTCAGCACCGCCACCAGTGTCAGCATTACCAGTGCAATCAGATAAGTGCGCCAGTTGTCTTTGAAAAACCAGGCGAGATGACGAAACAGTGCCATTGTGCATTCCAGTGCATATCAGCGAAGAGGCGATTATGCCTGCTGAGCAACCATCTGCCAATCTGACCCTTGCCATCTCCATGATGGACAAGTGTCAGATACATACTATAAGAAATACTAATGCAATAGCGTAAGTGATTGTAATGATGTTTGCCCCACCATTTTTCCGTGACTAGTATCGGTTGCAGGTGGTGGTGAAGTTGCACCATCTGGTCATGCACTTTTCAGGTGCTGACAACTACCAAAAAAAATAAAGGGACCGTGCAATGCCACAAGTCATCAGGGCCTATGTGCGCTATGTGGATGCAGTTAATCGGGCTGTTGGCCGGTTTGCCATGTGTCTGATTTTTGTCATGATGGGTATTCTTTTGTACTCGTCCATATCGAAGACGTTCTTCGTTCCCGCACTCTGGACCATGGAAATGGCCCAGTTCACGATGGTGGCTTACTACCTGCTGGGTGGCAGCTACTCCATGCAGATGGGTACTCATGTGCGAATGGATCTGCTTTATGGCATGTGGTCGGATCGCACCAAAGCCTGGGTCGATTGTTTCACCATTTTTTTCCTGATTTTCTATCTCGGTGTTCTTCTCTACGGCGGTTTTAACAGTACTGAGTATTCTCTTCAGTATGGTGAGCGCAGTAATTCAGCCTGGCGACCCTATCTGGGGCCAATCAAGATCATCGCCTGTATCGGCATCTTCCTCATGTTACTGCAGGCGTTTGCCATGCTGTTTAAAGATATTGCCAAAATCAAAGGAGAAGAGCTCTGATGAGCTATGAAATGATCGCGTTGATGATGTTTGCCTCCATGATGCTGATGCTCATGACGGGGCAGCGCGTATTTGCAGCCATTGGAATAGTTGGTGTAGTGGCCTCCATGGTGCTGTGGGGAACTGGCGGCTCGGAGATCGCCTTCTCCGCCTCGATGAAGCTGATGGGCTGGTATCCACTACTTACTCTGCCTCTGTTTATCTATATGGGCTTCATGCTCTCTGAATCAGGTCTGGCCAACGATCTGTATGACATGTTTCATGTCTGGTTCGGCTCGTTGAAAGGGGGCCTGGCTGTGGGCACCATCGTGATGATGGTGGTGGTATCGGCGATGAACGGTTTAAGCGTCGCAGGTATGGCGATCGGTGCAACGATTGCACTGCCGGAGCTGTTGCGCCGTGGTTATGACAAGATCATGGTCACCGGGGTGATACAGGCGGGTAGCTCACTCGGGATTCTGGTACCACCAAGTGTTGTATTGGTGCTCTATGGAATGATTGCGCGTCAGCCGGTTGGACAGTTGTGGCTGGCCGGTGCAATACCAGGCCTGATGATGGCGGGTATGTTTATCCTCTATATTGTGATCCGCTGCAGGCTGCAGCCATCACTCGGCCCGGCACTACCAGCCGATGAGCGCAACATACCGATGCTGCAAAAACTCAAGCTGTTGCAGGCGGGGATCGTGCCCTTCGCTATATTCTTCTGCATGACAGGTTTGTTCCTGATGGGCTATACCAGCCTGGTTGAAAGCTCGGCCGTCGGCGCTGGGGCTGCTACTGTCGCTGCACTGGTCAAGCGCCGCCTCTCCTGGAAAGTGCTGGAAGCGACCGTGCGAAAAACGCTGGGCGTGAGCTGCATGTTCATGTGGATCATTCTGGCAGCCATGTGCTTTGGTGCCGTATTCGATGGCTTGGGCGCCGTACGCGCCGTGCAGGGACTCTTCCTCGATCAGTTGGGGCTTGGTCCCTGGCAGGTATTGATTCTGATGCAGCTCTCATTCCTGCTGATGGGCACCTTTCTGGATGATACGGCGATGCTGGTCATCGTTGCACCGCTCTATGTTCCGCTGGTGGCAGCACTTGGATTTGATCTGATCTGGTATGGCGTGCTCTACACCATCACCTGTCAGATCGCCTATATGACACCGCCATTTGGCTACAATCTTTTTCTGATGCGCGCGATGGCTCCTCCGGAAGTAGGGCTGATGGATATTTACCGCTCCATCATTCCGTTTGTGATGATCATGGTGCTGGCGCTCGCGATGGTAATGATATTCCCGCAGATCGCACTGTGGCTGCCGAGTTTGCACTATGGTTAAAAGCAGACATGTTTGAAAGCTGGCTGGTTAAAATCAGGCCTGTTTTGAAAGTAAAGACTGAGAAAAAACATAATGTCATGTAACCGTAAAAAAGCGAGGTATTCATCCTCACAGGAGGATGGAAAATAAATCCGGTGGCCATCAAGCCACATCAATAAAAAAGGGATCCAGAACAATGACTAGCAGACGCGACTTTTTAAAAAAAGCAGGTGTGGCCGGTGTGGCTGGTGCAACCTTGGGCGCTCCGGCGATTGTGCAGGCACAGCGCAAAATCCGCTGGCGCCTTCAGACCTATGCAGGGCCAGCTCTGGGCGAACATGTTATCAAACCCTCCATCGATGCTTTCAACAAAGCTGCCAATGGCGAGATGGAGATCGAACTTTATTATGCGGACCAGTTGGTGCCCACCAATGAGCTGTTCCGTGCGATGCAGCGCGGTACGATAGATGCTGTTCAGTCAGATGATGACTCCATTGCTGCGCCGGTCGATATCTCGGTATTCGGCGGCTACTTCCCCTTTGGGACCCGTTACAGTCTGGACGTGCCAGTGCTGTTCAACGACTGGGGCCTGAACGAGATCTGGGAAGAAGCCTATGGCGAGATTGATGGTGTCACCTGGCTCGGTGCCGGTGCCTGGGACCCATGCCACTTTGCGACTAAAGAGCCGATTCGCAGCCTGGAAGATCTTCGCGGTAAACGTATCTTCACCTTCCCGACGGCCGGGCGTTTCCTCAGCCGTTTTGGTGTGGTGCCAGTGAATCTGCCCTGGGAAGATATCGAAGTTGCGATGCAGACAGGTGAGCTGGACGGTATCGCCTGGTCCGGTATCACCGAGGACTACACCGTGGGTTGGGCAGATGTCACCAGCTACTTCCTCACCAACAACATCTCAGGAGCCTGGTGTGGCTCTTATTTTGCCAACTCCAAAAAATGGGACGAGCTGCCGGATCATCTCAAGGAGCTGTTCAAACTCTGTATGGACAGTTCTCACTACTACCGCCAGCACTGGTATTGGGGTGGTGAAGCACGCCTGCGTACCGAAGGCACCAAGCTTGAGCTGACCAGTATCCCGGATGCTGAATGGGCAACAGTGGAAGCTGAAGCACTCAAGTTCTGGGACGAGATTGCTGAGACCAGCCCACGCTGCGCTCGCGTGGTACAGATCTTCAAGGACTATAACGCCTTGATGGCTAAAGCAGGTCGCCCTTACCGCTACAGCTGATCTCCCTCTGCCGCCAGCCGGGTGCTGCACTACTTTTGCTCGGCTGCGCGGCCTTTTCTCCCGCCTTTGACATGCTAGAATGGTTTTTTACTATTTCATGGAGTGGTGTGGATGTCCGTTCAGCAAGCCTATAGCCAGACATTGGCCTTGATAGATTCAGCCAACAGTGCCGACCCGAATCAAGCGATCGACAACGGCAACTCCCGTCCTAAAGAGCAGCTTTATGCCGAGCGCATGACCGATATGCTGCTGCGCTTCAAACCCGATGCCGATGAACTTCAGCATCTGGCAGCCAGGGCCCAGCATATTGAACGCTGGAAGACCCCCCGCAGCAATTACCCGATGGATAAACAGGGCTATATGCAGTGGCGAACCGGTCTCTATCGCTATCATGCCGATCGTGTCGGCGAGCTGATGCTGCAAAGCGGCTACGATACTGAATCGATAGAGCGGGTAAAAAAAGCCGTTGGCAAAAAGGGGATCAAGGTTAACCCGGATAGCCAACTGATAGAGGATATCGCCAGTCTGGTGTTTATAGAGCACTACATGTTCGATTTCGCACAGCAGCACCCGGAGTATGATGAAGCCAAATGGATCGGCATCATTCAGAAAACCTGGCGTAAAATGTCGGAACAGGGACAGGCTTTCGCACTCTCGGGCCAGCTCAAACTGCCTGAGCCGCTGGTGCCGGTTATTCAGAAAGCATTGGGAGTCTGATGCTGCCTTCATAGGCCAGATTGGCTCTGACCTGTTGCTGTAGGCATTCCATTCCCTTGATTCAGGAGGAGATACAGCATGGAAAAATTTACAGGCGGCTGTCTATGCGGGGATGTCAGAATTATCGCAACAGGGCAGCCATACCGGGTCGGTATTTGTCACTGTCTCGAATGCCGTAAGCACCATGGTGCTCTGTTTCATGCCTCGACTCGCTTTGAGGAGTAGTCGCCATGAAATGGATCGCCATACTTTTGCTGACTGTGTCAGTTGCTGTAAAAGCCGAAACTGAGCTGGCGTTTCAGTTGTGCTCTTCTTATATTCAGCAATCAGAGGTTGGTGCCCTGAGTGAAGAGGGGCGCTGGCCGGCTTACATCAAACTGACCGAGCTCGGGACCTCAAGTTTTGGTGAATACACCGCAGCTAACGTTGGTAATAAGATACGTTTGATAGTCGATGGCCAGGAGTTTACGAGAGCAGTGATAGTGGTGCCGGTGAATACTGGAAATATTTGGGGCCAGTTCGACACTAAGGAAGAAGCGATGAGGTGGCAGGACGTTCTGACAGGTGGGTTGTCTGCAGATCCGTGTGGACCGAGTTCAAACTAATTTCTTATCAGGATCTCCTAATGAAAGCAGGATAGAAAAGGCACGTATGTCAATCAAGGAAATAGAGGCAAGTGACTGGAAGGGAATTCTGCATGTTCAGGCTGAAGTGTATTCTGATGTAGAGCCAGAGCAGGAGGCGGTGTTACGTCATAAGTGGGAGCATTCTCCTGATAGTTGCTTCGTGTATGAGAAAAATAACACCATATCCGCTTATCTGCTTGCCCACACCTGGGGAGGGGAGGCACCGCCAAAACTGCATGCTTTGTTACCGGCAAAGCTGCAAGGACAGACGCTGTTTCTGCATGATTTGGCTGTCTCTGCCCGGCTGTCAGGTTCAGGAGTCGGATCTGCAATGGTTAATCATCTGGTGCAGATTGCCGCAGCAAACGGCTATGAAAAAATCATGCTGGTTGCGGTACAAAACTCCGCTCCATTCTGGAATAAAATGGGGTTTTCTGAAATGCTCGGCATCCAAGCGTGTCCCAGTTACGGCATTGGATCCAGGGTGATGCAGCGGGCTACCATTGAGGTTGACACCTGATACGATATAGGTTACGATTTTGTCATGATAAGGACATTTAAACACAAGGGATTGGCCAAATTCTTTAAAACTGGTAGCACAGCCGGAATTCAAGCAATACATGGAAAACGTCTCAGATTGATCCTTGGCCGTCTTCATGCGGCGACTACCCCCAAGGATATGGACTTGCCAGGACTTCGGCTGCATGAGCTTGTTGGCAATCGAACTGGTACTTGGTCAGTTACCGTTAGTGGAAATTGGCGAGTGACGTTTATTTTTGTGGGCGAAGACGCTGATGTTGTCAATTATGAAGACTACCATTGAGGTTTTACCATGCTAATGCATAACCCTCCACATCCCGGAGAAATTATTAAAGAGCTATGCCTTGAACCATTGGGTATCTCTGTCACAGCTGCGGCTGATGCGCTTGGCGTCAGCCGTAAAACGTTGAGTGCTATATTGAACGGTCGGGCTGGAATTAGTCCTGAAATGGCTGTTCGACTTTCCATTGCATTTGATACATCTGCTGAAAGCTGGCTTAATCAGCAATCTCAGTATGAGCTCTGGCATGCTGAGCAACATAGAGGCGAGCTTCGGGTCAGGAAGCTGGTTGCAGCGTGAGAAAAGCATAAAACCCACATTACCCTGCGCTCAGTTAATAGGCATCAGCTTTTTCATTACGCGCCTGAGCGGTTAATACCAAATCCCTGAACCAGTGATTGCTCCCTCTGGAGATCTTAGCCGTAAAACTACACATGTACTTGCGCTGCGGTGTATCGCAGCGCCACTTGCTATCCAGTATGAATATTGCGAACTATTAAAGTTTCACAATCAGCTTGCCTTCGTTTCCACCCGTAAAGAACAGGTTTAAACCCGTTATTGCTGATTCGAGCCCTTCAAGTGTGTGCGCACGATATTTGATTTTTCCCTGTTGCACATAAGGTGTCAGTTTGGCCAGTAGTTGCGGTGCCTGATGTAGATGATCCGGCATGGTAAAGCCCTGAATCAGTAAACGCTTTTTGATGATGTTTATCCAGTTTGGGCCTGGGCTGGGCTCGCTTGCGGTGTAGTCGGCTATCATGCCGCAGACAATGATGCGCCCGTGTGCATTCATGCGCTCAAATACCCTGTGCTGTATCGGTCCGCCGGTATTCTCGAAATAGAGATCTATGCCGTTGGGAGCGAGTTCGTCCAGTCTGGCATCAAGATCATCGGTCTTGTAGTTCACCGCACCGTCAAAGCCGAGTTCATTGATGATCCAGTCGGCTTTAGCATCACTACCGACGACACCGATAACGGTCAGGCCATCCGCTTTGGCCAATTGTCCGACTATGGAGCCTACTGATCCTGCTGCACCAGAAACCACCAGCGTCTCACCTGGTTGTGGTTTGCCGATACTGTATAAGCCTTGGGTGGCAGTTAAGCCTGGAAGAGCAAAGACTGACAGCAGCATTTCAGGTGGCAAGGATGCATCCACCTTGTTGACGCCTTGGCCCTTGCTGACGGCCAATTCCTGCCAGCCAAACATGCCCATGACACGGTCGCCTGTTGTGTAATCGGGATGCTTCGACTCAATAACCTCGCCAATCCCGGACGAACGCATGACGGTGCCCAGTTCAACGGGCGGTATGTAACTGTCAGTATCAGCAGACATCCAACCCAGCATGGCTGGGTCCAAAGACATGTGTGTCTGGCGAACCAGGAACTCACCTTGGTCAAGCGCAGGAACAGTCTTTTCTACGACTTCGAACAGTTCAGGCCCGATAGCGCCCTGTGGCCGGCCGATCAGGTTGATGGCTGTGTAGTGCTTCATAAATGTGACTCCTGAAATGCTTGCTATCAATTAGTCTGATTGTTTTGCTTGGTACCTATTATTGCTTTTATTAAATTGATAAAAAGACCCGTTTGGGCGAATATCTATTGTCTTTAAAGCAATAATAGAGGCGTCTCAGGCGTTATGGATCAGCTACGGGCGATCAAATACTTTGTGAAAGTTGCAGAAACCGGGAGCTTCTCGCGGGCAGCGGAGCATTTTCAAGTGCCGCCATCTTCGCTGTCGCGGCGTGTGGCAGATCTTGAGTCGCTCCTTGGCGCTACCTTACTGACCCGATCGACCCGCGTGGTCAGGCTGACTGAGATCGGTCAGCGCTATTACCGTGACATCTCTGAGGTACTGTCACAACTGGATGCGACAGACGAGGCGGTCAAACTGTATCAGACCGAGCCCATGGGACGGTTGCGTATCAGTGCAACAGTGGGGTTCGGAGAGCTGATTCTATTACCCTTGATGGATCGATTTAACCGGCTCTATCCTGAGGTTCAACTGGATATTACACTCAGTGATGAGTTGAGCGTGCTCGATCGGGATGATGTTGATATCGCTATTCGTGGCGGCTATGCACCAGATGCCCGAGTGGTGGCAATCAAGTTGATGAGCAACGATTTCATCGCTGTGGCCGCGCCTGACTATCTGGCACAATATGGTGCGCCGAGCCATCCGCTGGACCTGAAACACCATAAAGGGCTGTATTTTCGAACACCTCAAGGCCCGACTCGCTGGATTTGTGAGTTGGACGGCCGTTGGCAGGATGTATCAGCGCCCAGCGTGGGTGTTGCCAACACCGGGCGATGGTTGCTGAACCGTGCTATCAGGGGGGAGGGTATCCTGATGTTGCCAGAGTGGGTGTTAAAGCCCTATCTGGAGCGTGGCGAGCTGGTGCCTGTTGTGGTGACGCCCGCTTTGCAGATTACTACTCAGCCGGGCCTGGCGATCTATCTGTTGTATCAGAAAACCCGATATCAGGTGCCGAAAATACGGGCAGCGGTGGATTTTCTGGTGGCCGAGATAGCGCTGTTATCTGACTGAATATAAGATTTCTGCGGTAGTGTAGTCGAGCTTGATTTCTCGGCCCAGCACTGGCAAAGCATATTTGAAATAACTATCTTTAAAATGGTGATAGATAGCTTTATGAGTCAGTCAAAAATACTGAATTATCTTAGTGGTTACAGTCCGCAGGTTCAGCAGCAGGTGCTAGCGTTGTTGGATAGTCATAAATCTGGTGCTTGGTTACTGAAAAAATATCCGCAAGTTCATGAGCTGGTGTCAGAGAGGGCTTTGTACGATTATGCTCAAGGCATCAAGAATCAGTACATGCGCAGCTCACCACCGATCAGTAAGGTGATTTATGATGATAAAATTCATATCATTAATAATGCGTTAGGCCTTCACACCTATGTATTTCGGGTACAGGGCGCTAAATTAAAGAAAAAAAACGAGATTCGTATTTCTTCTTTATTTCGTAAGGTTCCAGAGCCATTTTTACGAATGATTTTGGCTCATGAACTCGCGCATTTGCGTGAAAAAGAGCATAACAAAGCGTTTTACAAGCTCTGTTGTCATATGGAGCCTGAGTATCATCAACTTGAATTTGATCTTCGCTTGTACCTGTGTCATCGAGATCGTTTTGGTGTTTTATGGGGCTGATCAGCCGATTGAAATCCTACTACCACCCAATCTTAGTTAACCCTGATCTACCGATTTCATTAAAATGACCTCGATATATATAAAATGCTACTCAAGGTGCTTTTGTGACAAGTTCATAAGGGTAGGGGCCGATCATTTGACAACCCAAGCCAGAGTTCACTGGCGACTACCCCAAAAGCATGGTCACGTCGACGAATAGCATGAATATGTGAACGGCGCAGAGGAAACTCTGGTATCTCCAGCTGAGTCAGCTCTCCGGTATCCAGCTCCTTTCTCACCAGATGTTCAGGCATTCCCCCCCAACCCATTCCTGCAAGAATGATCTCCTTTTTCGCGGCAAAATCGGAAACAGTCCAGCGTAAGCTATTGGGTAGAACGTCTCGGGTTTGCTCAAATGAGCCCTGCCCAGTGCCCGTTACAATCACTTGTACATAGTCAGCCATATCAGTGGCACTCAGCAATCCCGACTTTCGGACAGGTCCATAATTGGGTCGAGCGACAGGTACAATGTTGATGCAGGTGTAGGGGATAGCTTCCACTATATCAAGAGACAGTCCATCCAGTGTGGCGATAATGACTTGCGCCTTGCCACTCATCAGTTTTTCAGCGCTGCCGCCCATCACATCGGTGTTTAATCGGATGTCAGTGGCAGAAAAAGTTCGTCCTACCTTGCCAATAACTTCCAGTAGCGGTGACAAAGGACAGGTGGCCGTTACCGAAAGCGTAATCTCAGGTTCCTGCTGGCCTGAGAGCTTTTCAGCGAGGTTAGAAAGCTCCTGCATTTGCTGCAGCAAAGCGTGTGCTTTTCGATAGAAAATCTCCCCTGCGGGTGTGAGTGTCGGGCGATAGTTATCACGCGAGATCAAGGTCAGTCCAATCTCGTTCTCCAATGCTCTTACCAGTTGGCTGACTGCGGGTTGGGATTTATGCATGGCGACAGAGGCGCCACGAAAAGTACCTGCCGTGACAACAGCCTGCAGTGCACGTAACTGCTCTAGTTTCATGATGGCTTCTTCATTTTATTGATGATAATTATTACCTATCAAGACATTAATAAAACGATATTATTTTGTTTTCATCTATTTGTATAAGCTTTTTCTGTCCAGGCCTGAGTGCCTGATCATCAACAGAGGTTATGAGAGATGAAACTCTTCTACAAAACAGGTGCCTGTTCGCTTGCTACACATATCGTACTTCGTGAAGTGGAGGCTGAGTTCACATTGATCCAGGTCGATACTGAACGTCAACAGACGGAGTTTGGCGCCGATTATCGCACTGTGAATCCGAAAGGCTATGTGCCGGCGCTGCAATTGGAATCCGGCGTGATCCTGACTGAAGGCGCCGCAATTTTGCAGTACATTGCTGATTTAAATCCAGCCAACCAACTCTCTCCAGCGCAAGCAGGGATTGCGAGAGCGCGTCTTCAGGAGTATCTGAACTACGTTTCCTCAGAGTTGCATAAAGCTTTTGCGCCTCTCTTTCGTGGCAACGCTACTGCCACACAGAAGGACGATGCTGTAAAGGCTGTTGCAGCAAAGTTTGATTATGTGGAATCGCTGTTTGCAGATGGTCGCTCATTTTTGCTGGGTGAAAATTTTTCTGTGGCAGATGCTTATCTTTTTGTTGTTGTTAACTGGACTAACTTCACTGGCATTGAGCTGAAGCCCTGGCCGATGCTGGAAGCCTTTTTCCACCGAGTACTTGCTCGTCCGAGTGTTCGGAGCGCTTTTGCAGCGGAAGGGTTGGATACATGAATCTCTCATCGTCCCATACAGCCATTCAGGACTTACTGAAAAGATATTTTGATGGGCTATATCACGCTGACAGTAAGGCTCTTGTAGAGGTTTTTCATCCTGATGCCCGGTACATCAATACGGTCTCAGAAACCTATTGCAACCTGTCTGTATCAGAGTATTTTCGGATACTGGATGAACGGGTGCCACCTGCGGCAAACGGCGAGCAGCGTAGAGATAACATTCTTTCCATTGAGATTGGAGGACAGAACCTCGCCTTTGCAAAAGTCACGATGACCATGATGGAAAGGGATTACATCGATTTTCTGACCCTGATATTCGATACAGGAAGATGGTCAATTATCACCAAGGTTTTTCACTACCAACCGACTACCCAAGGGGAATAATATGCCATATGTTAATATTAAAGTGACGCGTGAAGGAGGCCCGGATGGCAAAGGTCCGTCAGCCGAGCAGAAAGCTGAGATTATTGCGGGAGTCACTGAGTTGCTGGTAAGGGTGCTGAATAAAAGCCCAGCAACCACCATGGTGGTTATCGACGAGGTGGAATTGACTAACTGGGGCATGGGCGGTATGTCTGTACCTGAGTTTCGGGCAAAGCGTGTCGGTAATGAAGAGAGCAAGGCACCGGATTAATGCTCCAGAGCTATAATCATTAAAGGCACGCAGACCCTCGATAGGGAGTTGATTAAGAGTGATGACTGACAGGAGCTGCCACAAGGCAATCAGCCATAAAACCAGCCTGAGTGGTGTTCATGCACTCACGCTGATGTCTGATCATGCTTTTCCCCGTCATTCACATGATCAGTTTGGCGTTGGCTATATTGTTCAAGGAGCGCAACGCTCCTGGAGCGGGCGTGGCATGGTTGAGGCTCAAGCCGGGGACCTGATTACCGTCAATCCCGGCGAGATTCATGATGGCAGATCGCTGACCGAACAGGGTCGGTACTGGCATATGATCTACATCGATCCCACCATGCTCCTGCGCCAGTTTGCCAATGAGGGTCTGTGTGCGTCTGCCGAATGGGCTCAGCCTGTCGCGCATAATGCGGTGCTCAGCAGGCTGTTTTTATCTGTATACAAAAGGTTAACGCACCCGGAGGATTCGTCTGACGGAAAAGAGGAGCAGTTGTTGCTGCTGATCGATCATCTGTTTGCGCAACTGGGCAGCACCCAACGCAAACCTGTCGAGAGCCAGTTCAAACCTGATCTGAAACTTGCATTAGAGCGGCTGAAGGATGCGCCAGAAGCGCCGCTGTCATTATCTGAGCTTGCAGAGCAGGTTCACCTCAGCCGATTTCAACTGATAAGAGCCTTTAAGTGCCAACTGGGTATAACCCCTTTTGCTTACCTATCTCAACTCAGGGTTAATCGAGCCAAACGACTGATCGGCCAGGGGTTGCCATTGAGTGATGTGTCATATACTGCCGGGTTTTCTGATCAAAGCCATCTGTGCCGCGCATTTCGAAATCAGTTTGGTATCACGCCGGGCCGGTGGAAAAAAATAACCAGCCGTTGATCGCTCTGCGCAATCTCGTTCAATACTTCTTAGCCCTACAGGTTCACTCTGCATCTAGTCCTATTGATGCGGAGAGAAAATATGCCAATCGAATTCTTGGTGACATCCCTGGTCATCATTGCAACACCTGGAACCGGGTCGCTCTACACAGTGGCCATGGGGATTACTCAGGGACGTCTTTCCAGTTTATACGCGGCCCTTGGCTGTACACTGGGTCTGTTTGTGCATATGGCCATCGCTATTTCAGGGGCAGCGACCATTTTTCATACCAGTCCAAAAGCCTTCTCGATGCTGTCACTCGCTGGTGCTGCTTACATGCTGTATATGGCGGCATCCATGCTGCGCAGTGACGGCCCATTAGCATTGAATCATGATGAGCCAGACAGGCAGGCCGTACAGATCATTCGACATGCCATCGTGATCAATCTGCTGAATCCTAAGTTACCCCTGTTTTTCCTGGCGTTTCTGCCAGCGTTTGTATCGGCATCGGACACTCAGGTTGTCATGGAGATGACGATATTAAGTTTGTGGTTCATGCTGCTGACGCTGATTATTTTTGCACTCTATGGTTGGTTTGCAGCGCTGTTCCGCTCGACTCTATTGAGCAAACCACGCGTTATGTTAACCATGCAACGCGGCTTTGCAGTTGCTTTTGTACTGATTGCAATTCAGCTAGTGCACAGCGTATTGGTATAGAGAACAAGGTTATGTTTTTACCGCTCGCTAGCTTGTCTGCAATGCAACCGAGACTAATGGCAGCAAAAACGGGATAATAGCGGGCTGAACGCAGAACGCTTGCTGAATCTTACATATCCGGTACCTTGTTAATGGAAATCAAAGTCAATTTTCTCGACAATCTCAGACTCGAAGCCAAGTTTGACGACTTCACCGTCATCACCGACCAGCCGATACGCTACAAGGGTGATGGCTCAGCCCCCAGCCCGTTTGATTACTTTCTGGCATCTTCAGCGCTTTGTGCTGCTTATTTTGTGCGTGTTTACTGCCTTGCGCGCAATATCCCGACTGAGAATATCCGTCTGTCGCAGAACAACATCGTGGACCCGGAGGATCGCTATAACCAGATTTTCAAGATTCAGGTTGAGCTGCCGGAAGATATTTCAGATAAGGACCGGGAAGGGATACTGCGTTCGATAGACCGCTGTACGGTCAAGAAAGTGGTTCAGACAGGACCGGTTTTTCAGATCGAGACCGTAGAGAGTCTTGATCAGGATGCGCAAGCCTTGCTGATGGCGAAGCCGGAAGGTGAGGGCAGTACTTATATTGTCGGGAAAGATCTGCCGCTGGAGCAGACCATCGCCAATATGACCGCGATTCTGGCGGATCTTGGCATGAAGATCGAGATCGCCTCCTGGCGTAATATCGTGCCGCATGTGTGGTCGCTGCATATTCGTGATGCGGCCTCTCCCATGTGCTTTACCAATGGCAAGGGCTCAACCAAAGAGAGCGCACTGTGTTCGGCGCTGGGTGAGTTCATTGAGCGTCTGAGCTGCAACTTTTTCTACAACGATCAGTTTTTTGGTGAAGAGATCGCCAACAGTGATTTTGTTCACTATCCGAATGAAAAGTGGTTTCAGCCAGGCCCGGCTGATGAGCTGCCTGAAGGTATTCTGGATGACTACTGCCTGGCGATCTACAACCCGGACGATGAGTTGTGCGGCTCCAACCTGATTGATACCAACTCAGGTAACAGTGAGCGGGGCATCTGCTCCTTGCCCTTTGTGCGCCAGTCGGATGGAGAGGTGGTCTATTTTCCTTCCAATCTGATCGAGAATCTCTACCTCAGCAACGGCATGAGTGCCGGTAATACATTGTATGAGGCTCAGGTGCAGTGTCTGTCGGAGATATTCGAGCGGGCAGTGAAGAAGCAGATCATCGAAGAGGAGATCGCACTGCCGGATGTGCCGCTATCCGTATTGGAGAAGTATCCGCATATTCTGGAAGGTGTTAAAGCATTGGAAGAGCAGGGCTTCCCGATTCTGGTCAAGGATGCATCATTGGGTGGTAAGTTTCCGGTGGCCTGCGTCACACTGATGAACCCGAGAACAGGAGGCGTATTTGCATCCTTTGGTGCGCATCCCACCCTGGAAGTGGCGCTGGAGCGCAGCCTCACCGAGCTGTTACAGGGCCGCAGTTTTGAAGGTCTTAATGACCTGCAGCCGCCGACATTTAACGGACTGGCAGTCACAGAGCCGAACAATTTTGTGGAACACTTTATCGACTCGTCCGGGGTGATCTCCTGGCGTTTTTTCAGTGCCAGAGCAGATTATGAATTCTGCGAATGGGATTTTTCCGGCACAAATGAAGAGGAAGCCACCTGTCTGTTCAGTATCCTGAAGGAGATGGATAAAGAGGTTTACATGGCCGTTTACGAAGACCTGGGTGCGCCAGTCTGCCGTATTCTGGTGCCGGGTTATTCTGAGGTCTACCCAGTGGATGATCTGGTATGGGATAACACCAATAAAGCACTGGATTACCGTGAGGACATCCTCAGCATCCACACCCTGAATGACGATCAGTTGGTTGATTTGGCAGAGCGCCTGGAAGAGAGTCAGCTTGATGACTACTCTGATATTATCACCCTGATAGGGATTGAATTTGATGAGAATACCGTTTGGGGGCAGCTCACTATATTAGAGTTGAAACTGCTGATCTATCTTGCTCTGCAGCAGCATGAGGAGGCTCTGGAGCGGGTGGAGCGCTTTTTGCAGTACAACACTAACACTGTCGAACGAGGGTTATTTTATCGTGCGGTGAATGCGGTGCTGGAAATTACCCTGGATGATGAATTGGAGCTGGATGATTATCTGCCCAACCTCAAACGCATGTTCGGTGAAGAGGTCATGAAGGCGGTGGTTGGCTCAGTGAATGGCGAGGTGCGTTTTCATGGGCTGACGCCAACCAGCATGCAGCTGGAAGGCCTGGACAAGCACTTGCGTCTGATCGAAAGCTATAAAAAGTTGCATGCTGCTCGTGCAGCCAGAGCCAGGCATTGAAACAGCCCTGAGGCAGGTGCACTCATTGAGATATCTGCATGACCAGTAAAGTGATTAAAACCATCGCGGCAGATCATGCTCTGGAAATTCTTGATCGTGTGCATCTGTTTGACTCCTTGTCGCTGGATGACAAGCGCCTGATCGTCCAGATTCCTCAGCTGTTCCAGGTGATTCCAGAAAACGACACCTTCATTCATGCCGGTGATATTGATCACAGCATCTATGTGTTGCTGTCGGGTGAAGCGCTCGTCATCAAGCAGGATGTCATTCTTGGCAAAATTACACCAGGTGATTTTGTCGGGGAGGTGGGGTTTGCAACACAAGAGGTGCGAACTGCGTCAGTAGTGGCGATGAGTGATCTGATAGTGCTGAAGATCAATGCTGATCGCTTCAGGCTGCTGCCTTGGAATGTGCGTGAGATCATCAAGGATCATATTATAGAGGGCTTGGTCGAACGGATGAAACGAATGAACCAGGAACTTGTCAATTATCGGGAATTACTGGCTGATCAGCGACGCCCCCCTGTTAAACCAAAAGATAATTGAGTATGTTGTTTGATCGATAGATGATATCGACCATTACAACTATAAATATTATGACCCTTCAGCCCCTAAGTCAGGAATGTCATGAGAGTATTTGCTGTTCTCTTTGCCCTGGCGCTTGCTTGCCCAACGTATGCAGCCCAGACACAAACTGACGCAACGGACGCGACACTCACTTTTACAACCGCCGATGTCTGGCCCTGGGGATACAGGGGTCCGAATGGTGAGCCGGCTGGTTTCGTTGCAGACTTTGTAGCCGAACTGGCTCAGGAGTCAGGGCTAAAGATTGATAATCAGCTGAGTCCACACTCTCGTGCCCTGATTGAGTTAAGTGCGGGGCAGGTTGATCTTTCTGTACTCTATTACAGCCCTGAAATGGATGATATTGGAATCAATCTTGGCCGAGTTGTTACCGTGCCTGTGCTCTTTGTGACGCACAAAAGCGACCAGCGTGGTATTACATTTGATGAGCTTACTCTAGGGCATTCGATAGGTTATATCCGTGGTACCTACTATGGTGAAGCTTTTGCCAGTAAGGATGATGTCACCAGGGTATCGGTGCAGTACCTGGATCAGGCTATCCGCATGCTGGAGCTGGGCAGAATCGATGGGT
The DNA here is from genome assembly GCF_008973755.1 of Nitrincola alkalilacustris. Lineage (GTDB taxonomy): Bacteria > Pseudomonadota > Gammaproteobacteria > Pseudomonadales > Balneatricaceae > Nitrincola > Nitrincola alkalilacustris. Next base: position 455,171 of record NZ_WBOM01000003.1, read on the forward strand.
TGCTGGCCAGCGATCGTGCATTTTTCGGTACGCTTAAACAGTTGGGCCTGGATGTGAAAGATTTTCAGTTCAACAGCATTGTCAACCAACAGACAGCCTATCTCTACATGTCTCATGGCAGTAAGCGTCAGGATTGTGAAGCGCCCTTGCGCGAGGCATTGAATCAGATGCGCAGCGATGGTCGTCTGGCAAGAATATTCTCGATGGACTGGGGGGAGGTTGAGTGATTCGCATCACTTAGCTGTATCACTCCAAACCGACCCGCTATTACTTCAACTCACCACAACCAACGCTTCACCTGCTTCTGATAGTGCTGGAAGGCTTCGCCAAATTTTTCGTTCAGTGCTCGCTCTTCAGGTTCTATCTGAAAACGATCCATGTAGAGGGTATAAAGCCAGGCGAAGATCAGAGCCAGCATGCTGGCCAGATAGATCCCCCAGCCAGCCAGCGCGACCAGAAAACCAAGGTACATGGGGTTGCGCGTGTAGCGATAGATACCACTGGTGACCAGTGACGAGCTGGCACTGGGGATCATGGGGTTAACCGTGGTCGATGCTCGCTTGAAGCTGATCACGCCAGCCAGGGATATCCCAGCGCCTGCGATAATCCCTATGATCAGAGCTGCCCAGCGCAAGACGTCGGGCAGGGGAAGTCCAGGTAGCGGCGAGGCAATCAGCCACATGATCGCCGCAGTGATCAGTACGACGATAACCGGCGGAATTTTTAATTCCAGAGATTTCAGGTTGAGTAATTTCATTCAGCTTCTGACGGCAGGTTATTGATTCATGAAGAACCTTTACACAAAAGTGCGTGTCAGGCAAGGATTGACTGCCTGTGTGACCGAGGACATGTTGTGGTAGAAGCAGGGGCAGGTTGTTTGGCTGAAAGTGCTCGATCAAGCTTTGTTGATCGTTTTGGTCGCTTGTTTACAGGTGTAGGGATGGCTTTCCTGCCGCCACGCTGATGCAGTCAGCGATGCCGGCAGGAAGCAGTTATTTATTGTGGGTACAGAATGTCGTTAAGGCGTCCGGTGGACTTCAGGTGTTCCAGACCTGCATTGAAGGTGTCAATAATAGTCTGAGCCTGAGGGTGTGCTCTGGAAACTATCAGATGATAGGGCACAGCCTTGATTGGTTGAGGGGCGTATGAAACACTATCTTCGATGCCCACAGCGCGAGCAAGCGCCAGGCCAACCTGGATCTCCTCCATCACGCCATCCACTCGTCCAGCTTGTAATTTCCGGAAGTTGTTTTCAGGTACCCCTATTCTGTCCAAGTTATATCCGGCCTCATCGGTTATGAAGCCATAGTCGTAAGCAACTACTGCGCCTAGCGTCTTTCCTTTGAGGTCTTCTGGATTACTCCAGTTCAGAGGGCGTTCATTCCAGTAAAAAACCACGGTTTCCAGTTCAATAACCGGTTCGCTGAAGAGGAAATCCTGACTGCGATCGTCGTTATAACTATAAAGAAATGTTCCATCCAAATGTGCAAGCCTCGCTTCATCCAGACCTCGCGCCCAAGGCATGTACTGATACTGTACAGTCCATCCCTGACTGGCGAAGGATTCTGACACCACTTTTGCTGCCGGCCCGCCTTCATCCAATGCTGCACCCTGATAGGGCTCCCACTCTCCACTGGCAAAAGTGACGGTTTGTGGTGCCTGCGCGTGGCTCTGAATTGCAAATGCAGACACAGCGAGGCTCACTGCCAGATAATAGATGAATTTTGATTTTTTTATTAATTTCAATGACATGATTATTTCCTCAAAACGAATTAAGTCGATGATTAATCTCTATTGCCAACGAAAACCGGCAAGGTTCTGCTTTAAATCATGGGTTTGTGCACGTACCTCCTGACTGGCTGATGTTGACTCATCCAGTTGATCGCTGGATTGTTGAGACAGCTCAGAAAGGCGGTTGATATTGCGACTGATCTCCTGACTGACTTGTGATTGCTGTTCAACTGCTGTGGCTATCTGCGACGTCATGTCGTTAATCTGATTGATTGCTTCAAAAACAACACTCAATGATTTCTCCGCATCCTGGGATTGTTCCATACAGGACTCACTCGACTGCTTGCCCTCAAGAGCCATAGCGCCTCCTCTTTCGGAGCTGAGCCTCAGGCGTTCCATTTTTTTCTCAATCTCTTCTGTACTGTCCTGTGTGCGGGCGGCCAGCTTGCGTACCTCGTCTGCCACCACTGCAAACCCGCGCCCTTGATCCCCGGCCCGAGCTGCTTCAATCGCGGCATTTAGTGCGAGCAGGTTTGTCTGCTCCGCAATCCCTCTGATGGCAGTCACAATCTCTCCAATACTGTCTACATCTTCCTGCAGGGTTGACATGGCGAGTGTGGTTTTCCCGATTTTTTCAGACAACTGACTCATGATCAGCACGGTACTCTGCATGGATTGACGTGTTTTATCCGCATTGGTGACGACACTTTCTGCAGCAGTGGCAGTAGATTGCGCATTCTTAGCAACATCCTGAGTGGCCGTGCTGCTCTGGGTCACAGCGGCAGCAATGGATTCAATCTCTGAGGTCTGGTCTGATACCAGTTTACGACTGGCATGAAAGGACACTTCCATTCTTTCCACTGCATCATCGACACCCTGAGCCACACTGCCCACTGAGCTGATAGATTGCTGTAACTTATTTACAAACTCATTGAAGTAACTGATCAGACTCCCGATCTCGTTGTTTTGCTTTACAGGTATGCGTTTGGTGAGATCGCCTTCTTGCTGGGCCATATCGCGCATGGCATCTCTTAACTGCACAATAGGCCGCTTGACCAGGAGGGTCAGTAGCGTATGAACAATGATAATCAAGGCAAGCATGAGCACCAAAGTGCTGAGAATCGAGAAGTAGATGACGTTGCGAAGGCGGTCTGTCAGATAGCTGTAGTTGGTCTCAAGGTAAACATGTGCAATGGGGTCGCTCCCTGATTCTTCAGCAAACAGAGCCACCTCTCTCAACAACTCCCTGGCAGGCAACTGCTCAGCAGCAACGATCTCATTGTTGGAATTCACAACCAACCCTTTACTGAGCCGATCATTCTCAACCAGATACACGCCATTGATGATTTCACTGCCAATGGTCGCTCTCAGGATACGATCAACAGTACTCAGCTCGTAATTCCATAGGGCTTCGGGTAAAGAAAGACCCAAAAATGCTGAAATGTCTTCCTGTTGAGCCGATACAGTCTGATGCAAGCCAGCAGCACTTCTCTGATAATCGATCCATGAACCGATAATAAGAAGTGTAGCAATGATGGAGACTGCATACAGGTTGAATTTCAGGGTCAGTGAATTATTGCGTCGGGACATGATATGGACTCCGTAATGACTGCCTGAGTATGCGAATGTATTCAGTCTAGCACCTCGCCATAACTTACGGCGGGCATTTCTGATAGCTACTGCATTTAGATGATTGTTGGTCAGGGAAGGAAAGGCCTGGTATACACACCACAGAACTGAATGGCTTCTGCCGCCTGATACTGACGGCCTGAATCAGGGTTGTAGCTCTGGTTTTATACCAGTACATTAAGATGACAGGTCGAGGCTGCTGTATTCGTGGCCGACCACATTTTGAGAGTTGAGGACAGCCATGACCAATGGAACTGAAACGAACGCATCGCTGGCGGTGTTGATTGATGCTGATAATGCAAGCCCTGCCATCATCGAAGGTCTGCTGGCCGAGGTGGCCAAGCTCGGCGTGGCAAGCGTCAAGCGCATATATGGCGACTGGACCAAACCGAATCTGGGCTCATGGAAAAATGAACTGCTGCAGCACTCCATCCAGCCGATTCAGCAGTTTGGCTACACGACCGGCAAGAATGCGACCGACAGTGCCATGATCATTGATGCGATGGATCTGCTTTATGCTGGTCACTTCTCGGGTTTCTGTATAGTCTCCAGCGACAGTGACTTTACGCGTCTGGCTTCACGGATACGAGAGTCCGGGCGGCGAGTGTATGGCTTCGGCGAACGCAAGACGCCACGTCCTTTTGTGTCAGCCTGTGATCGTTTCATCTATACCGATGTCTTCATGGCGCCCAAGGATGATCCTGAGCAGGAAGTGATCAAACCGGTTACGGCCAAGCAGCTGAAAGGGGATACCGCTCTGGTTAATCTGATTCGGTCAGGAATAGAAGCAGAGTCTGATGAGGCAGGCTGGGCTCAGTTGGGGCCGGTCGGTAGCTATATCAACAAGACTGCCAATGATTTTGATCCGCGCAACTATGGTTTCTCCAAACTTAGCCAGTTGATTGTAGCGATTGGGCTTTTCGAGATAGACCGGCGCGATTCAATGGTGCTGGTTCGAGATGCCAGAAAGAAGAGCTGACTCTGGGCATACAGGGGTGGCATATAGAGTGCAGCTCTCAAAACCTTTTTGATCAGACAAAAACCGCCATCTTTTCCCCCTGCAGTTCACTGATCAGTTTTTTTGATTCCTGCCCGATCAGCTCAACAGCCTTCTCATTTTCAATACAGGGGCGCTCGGTAAAGTTAAGACGCATGCAGTTGCGGTATTTACCGGATGCCGAGAAGAGTATGCCGGGTGCCAGGCTGACACCTTTGCGCGTGGTGCGCTTGTTCAGCTCAGCCGTATCCACATCTGCCGGCAGCTCAACCCAGAGCAGAAAGCCCCCCTGTGGGTAGCTGATACGTGTGCCTTCAGGAAAATAACGCTCTACCCAGTCGATCATCATGTCACGGCTATGCTGATAGCGAGAGCGCATCTTGCGCACATGCCTTTCATAGCCCCCCTGAGCAATGAACTCGGCCAGTGCCAGCTGCGGCAGCGTGGCACTGCAGGCTGTCGAGACATACTTCATATGGACCACCTGATTAAGGTGGCGCCCCGGTGCCACCCAGCCCACCCGAAGCCCTGGTGCCAGCGTTTTTGAGAAGGAGGAACAGAGCATGACGCGGCCATCTGTATCGTAGGACTTAATGGTGCGTGGGCGTGGGTACTGATACGAAAGATCGCCATAGATATCATCTTCGATAATAGTCAGATCGTAACGGGCAGCCAGTGCCACCAGCTTTTGCTTGTTCTCGTCTGGCATCGTGTAGCCGAGCGGGTTGTTGCAGGTAGGTGTCAGTTGCAGCGCCTTGATCGGCCATTGGTCCAATGCCAGCTCCAGAGCTTCCAGACTGATCCCGGTTTCGGGGTGGGTTGGTATCTCGATGGTTTTAAGGCCATGAGCCTTGATCGACAGCATTGAGCCGTAGAAGCTCGGCGAATCCACCGCAACGATATCTCCGGGTGTGCAGATCGCCCGAAGACTCACTGACAGTGCCTCCTGGCAACCGGTAGTGGTGACGATATCATCCGGATGCAACAGACTGCCTGAGTCCACCATCAGACGCGACAGTTGTATGCGCAGCTTGTCTGAACCGCGCAGATCCTCATAGGAAAAGGTCTGGATAGGGGCCGTACGGTTCAGTTCAGACAGAATTTTGCGCAAGGGAATAAGGGATTTGGCATTCAGATCGGGAATCGCCCGGCTGAGCTGTATCACGTTCGGCTCATACATGTTGGAGAGCAGGTTCAGCACCTCTTCCCAGTGCGACACCTCCAGCGGGCGCTGTACAGGGCGGGATACATCAGGCAGGTTCGGTGTGCGCTGCCGGTTAAGAACATAGAAACCGGACTTGGGACGGGCTTCTATCAGCCCCTTGCGCTCCAGCGTTCTGTAAGCCTCCTGTATGGTGGAGATGCTGACATCGTACTCCGTACTCAAAATACGTATTGATGGGAGCTTCTGGCCCGGCTGGTAGTAGCCCTGCTCGATACGTTCGCACAACGCTGTGGCGACCTGCTTGTAGAGCTTCATATCTGTAATGCCTGTGATTTGTTTGTAACCGGTACAGTTGTGCTGTAATTCTTTAATACAGCTTAATTGCCCTGTATCTGTACCGGTTAAAATAAATTTATTCTGAATCTGTATTGTGTTCAGTCTACCCCGTATTCTATATCTCATCAACAATGTGATAGGGGGTCACTGAGATGCTTATACAGTCTGTTCTTCTTCGTACTTTTAATGCGCTGAAACGCGCCCATCAGCGCAGAGCGGCACGCCGCCAGCTGATGAAAATGGATTACTACAGCTTGAAGGATATCGGCATGACACATTTTGATGTAATGCTCGAAGCCAACAAGCCGTTCTGGAAACGCTAGACCATGACTTTACCCCGCACAGACTTCTGTAGCGGGGTTTTTTATGTCTGGATCAATTGTATGTTCAGACAATACCCGGCAGGTGCTACCCCAGCGCCTGACAATGCTGGCGCTGGGCCGGTTATTCGCCTAAAGTAGAGTGCATCCGATATGTCCTTTCGGGCGTATTATCGTCATTCAATAAATGGAGATGTGATGATGGCAACAGTAACTCTGCGTGGCACCCCCTTTAATACCGTTGGTAACCTTCCTGGTGTGGGTGATCAGGCGCCAGAATTTGAGTTGACGGCTGGCGATCTGAGTACGATCAAGCTGGCAGATTATGCCGGTCAGAGACTTGTTCTGAATATTTTTCCCAGTGTTGATACACCTACCTGCGCAACCTCTGTTCGCAAGTTCAATGAAGTTGTCAGTCAGTTGAATAACACTTCTGTGTTGTGTGTGTCGGCTGATCTGCCATTTGCCCAGTCTCGTTTCTGTGGTGCGGAAAATATTGAAAAGGTCAGCAGCGGCTCAACCTTCCGCAGCAGCTTTGGTCAGGACTATGGTGTCTCTTTTGCCGATGGTCCACTGATGGGGCTGTTGTCGCGGGCAGTGGTTGTGATTGATGAAACCGGTAAGGTGATTTACAACGAGCAAGTCAGTGAGACCGCTCAGGAACCCGATTATGATGGTGCGATTGCGGCGCTGAAGTAATCGTGTCAAACGCTCCCGAACTCTTCGGGAGCGATCTTCATATCAATTGGTTTTCTATCGCAAACTTTGTCAGGCCCGCGGTGGTCTGAATCCCCAGTTTGCTTTTCAGCTTCTGCCGATGGGTTTCCACTGTGCGAACGCTGATGCGCAGATCGCGGCCTATCTCTTTATTGGAAAGACCGGCAGCCAGTAGCTTGAGTACGGTCAATTCACGCTTACTCAACTCACTCGGAGTCTGCTTGCTGGTCGTATCAGGCATCTGGAACAGGGCATTGGATGCCCCGGAGCTGAAATAAGTGTTACCGGAGTGTACGGTTTCTATTGCATTGATCAACTCATGCGATGACACATCCTTCAGAACATAGCCGGATGCACCGGTTTGAATCAGTGACAGGATATATTCACGGTCATCGTGCATGCTGAGAATAAGGATGCGTGTGCCCGGGAGTTCAATATTGAATCGTTTGGTGGCTTCAAGCCCATTAAGCACCGGCATGGATACATCCATGATCACAACATCGGGTGATAGCTTGCGGGCAGCCTTCAAGGCTTCTTCACCATTATTGGCTGTGCCCACGATCTCGATATGTGGTTCCATGGCCAGTCTAGCCTGAAGGCCGTCGAGAACCAGCATGTGGTCATCTACAAGTAAGACACGGATTGTTTCGTCAAGCATAGTTCCAGCCAGAAGATGTTATTGTTATCTTGGTAGTGGCTAAACCAACAGGCTAAACCAGCAACGCTGAGCCGTAGCGGCAGGGCAGTATACCAGTTATTTTATAACAGTCATTCTACGTAGTATTACTCAGTCTGATCCGTATTTCTCGCATTTAATCCGTATTGCTACGAATGGACGTATGTTTTCATGCGATGGAAAATACAGACTACCCTGAGTGTATGTGCTTAAATATAACAATAAAATCCTGAGGATAAGGCTGATGAGAACCTGGTCATTACGGCTGAAGTTGACTCTGGGGGCGGCTCTGGGGCTGACCCTTACACTCATAGCAGTAATTGCTATTGGCTGGATCACCATGCAGAAGAGTGGTGAGCAGGCGGTTGAGGATGCCTCCACATCCTTTGAAGCATTGGTGGAGCGCAATCTCACAGAGGCCGCTCAGGTGGTATCCGGTGAAGTGTCCCAGTTTATCAATCGCAGCTTCGATCTGCCCAATACCCTGAGTACTATCATAACATCCAGTGCGGCCGGTAGCGGTGGTCTGCCATTCCAGCGCTACACGGTAATGAGCATGGTGCGCGACACTCTCTCAGCGAACCCCGGGGTCAGCTCGGCCTACGCTCACTTTGAGCAGGATGGTTACGATGGTCTGGATAATTTCAATATTGGCCCACATCTGGAACACTCGTCTGACGATGGCAGTCTCGAGCTTTATTGGGTACGAGAGGGTGGCCAGTTGGTGTTTTATCCCACGGCAGACAGCGGCTTCAAATACATTGAAACACCCAATGAATTTGGTGTGCGTGAATCCGAGTGGTATCTGTGCAGTCGCGATACGCTCAAGCCCTGCCTGATGGAGCCTTACCTTTACGAGATAGAGGAAGGGAACGAGGTGCTGCTGACATCACTGGTCAGTCCGGTCGTTGTTGAGGGTGAGTTCCGTGGTGTTGTTGGCGTAGATATCAATATGCCGGTAATTCAGCAACGTATTGAGGCATACCAGAAAACTCTCTTCGATGGACACTCCAATATCCACCTGATCAGCGATATGGGGTTGATTGTTGCCAGTACAGCTCATTTCGACAAGGCTGGCAGGCCCATGAAAGAGGCTAACGCTGAACTTGCAGCCACCCTGGCGGGTATGAATGGCGATATGGCCGAGATAGATGGTGTAATTGTAGTCAGGGCTCCGGTAAATCTGGAGCTGTCTGATGAGCAGTGGGTTGCCATTGTAACCATCCCGACCGATATCGCCTTCGCCGCCACGCGTGAGCTTGAACAAACACTTGTAACAGGTTATCAGAATACAGCGCTGACCATGCTGGTTTCCGGTGTGGGTCTGTTGATCGCTGCGGTGTTGATTCTGAGTATCTGGCTGCGGCTGACCACTCAGCCTATGGTCAGGATGCGTGAGCTGGTGGACGACCTCTCTGGTGCCGAGGGTGATCTGACCCGCAGGCTGGAGGTAACCAGTCATGAGGAGTTGATTGGCATTGCCAATGGCTTCAACGCCTTTACCGACAAGTTGCGTTCCATGATTATCGATCTCAACTCATCTGCCAGTGAGCTGCGAGGCCAGAGTGTCTTGCTTGTTAATGCCTCACATGAAACCGCTTCCGCAACTCAGGCACAGCAGGTCGAGATGCAGAGCGTAGCTTCTGCGATGACCGAGATGTCGGCTACCGCTAACGAGGTGGCAGGACTTGCCTCACGCACAGCACATGAAGCGGAGCAGTCAAATGCTGCGCTGAGCGAGGCGCAGGGCGCCTTTCGGGTTACGGTTAATGAGGTGCGTTCAGTCGCAGAGGAGATTCAGGCGGCCAGTGAGCGTGTCTCCAGCGTTGCCAAAAGCAGCGAAAACATCTATGGCATCATTGAGGTGATTCAGGGTATTGCCGAGCAGACCAATCTGCTGGCATTGAATGCTGCGATTGAAGCCGCGCGTGCTGGCGATCAGGGGCGCGGTTTTGCCGTTGTCGCGGATGAGGTGCGTAACCTTGCCCGTCGGACCCAGGCCTCGACTGAAGAGATTCATGCGTTGATCCAGCGTTTACAGGATGATGTATCGGCGTCGGTCAAGGATATGGAAGCCAGTACACTGCGTGTGTCCCGCACAGTGGAAGAGGCCAGTAAAGCCTATGATCAGATGGAGACAGTTGCTCATAACATTGCAACGATCACCAGCAATGTGACTCAGGTAGCAACGGCTGCAGAGGAACAGGATAAGGTGGGCGAAGAGATCAGCCGCAATATTACGGTTGTGGAGGATGCCAGTACACGTCTTGCAGAGCTGGCAAACGATGTTCGTGGTGTCAGTGAGTCCATGAGTAATATCACTGATGCACTGGAAACCCAGCTGCGTAAACTGAAGGTATGACGGCTTAAACCGTTACTTTCCCTGAGGTGTAAAAAAGGGCCAGTGCTGCGATCAGCGCACTGGCCCTTTTTTTTGTTGACCCGTACTGCTCCCACGGCTCTTATCGGTCCACGATATAACGAATACTTATGACTCTGTTTTCAAATTCTCATTGGATTTGTCATTGATCTTTTGCCAGAGTTAGTCGATACCTGTGCTGGAAAAACTCTGTGTAAGAGATTATGCCTGAGATTGAGAGCAGCACATCAGATAAGCTCTGAGGCGTTTAGATGCCTCACCATGAGGGTGTTCAGCATGACAGCTAATTATATCGATCACTATGTTGCCGGACAGCGCGTCGCCGGCGACTCTACTCGTACTCAATCAGTGTATAACCCGGCTACCGGGCAGGTGACAGGTCAGGTACGTCTGGCGAGCCAGTCGGATGTGACGGTTGCTGTGTCTGCTGCCCGTGCAGCCTTTCCAGCCTGGGCTGCGATGCCGCCACTGCATCGTGCACGCCTGATGAACAATTTTCTGCAGCTGGTGCGTGCCAATAAGGAGAAGCTGGCGCATGCGATCACCGCAGAACATGGCAAGGTGTTTACCGATGCCTGTGGAGAGGTTGAGCGCGGTATCGATATCATCGAATTTGCCTGCGGTATTCCCCAACTGCTGAAGGGTGACTATACCGAGCAGGTCTCAACCGGTATCGACAACTGGACCACCCGCCAGCCTCTGGGTGTTGTGGCGGGTATCACACCCTTCAATTTCCCGGTCATGGTCCCGATGTGGATGTTCCCTGTTGCGATTGCTGCCGGTAATACCTTTATCCTGAAACCTTCACCGACCGATCCGACACCCTCCCTTTTGTATGCGGATCTGATGAAAGAGGCAGGGTTCCCGGATGGCGTCTTCAATGTGGTACAGGGCGATAAGGAAGCTGTAGATGCACTGCTGGCAAATCCGGATGTGCATGCACTCTCTTTCGTTGGCTCCACACCGATTGCCAACTACATCTATGAAACAGGTGCGCATTACGGCAAGCGTGTTCAGGCACTCGGCGGTGCCAAGAACCATATGCTGGTGATGCCCGATGCCGATCTTGATAAGACCATCGATGCATTGATGGGCGCAGCCTATGGTTCTGCGGGTGAGCGCTGCATGGCAATTTCGGTCGCTGTACTGGTGGGTGATGTTGCAGACAAAATCATTCCTGAGCTGGCAGAACGGGCTCGCAATCTCAAGATTAAAAACGGTACTGAACTGGATGCTGAGATGGGTCCAATTGTCACTGCAGCGGCTTTGCAGCGGATTACCGGTTATATCGAGAAAGGTGTTGAAGAGGGCGCATCACTGGTGGTGGATGGCCGCGATTATCAGGTTGAAGGGCATGAAGAGGGTTTCTGGCTCGGTGGAACGCTGTTCGATCATGTCACACCTGATATGACCATCTATAAGGAAGAGATCTTTGGCCCGGTACTGGTATGCGTCCGTGCAAAAGACTTTGCCGAAGGCCTGGAGCTGATCAATAACCATGAGTTCGGTAATGGCGTGTCGCTGTTTACCCGTGATGGCAATATTGCGCGCGAGTTCGGCCGTCATGTACAGGTTGGCATGGTGGGTATCAACGTGCCGATTCCAGTTCCGATGGCTTGGCACGGTTTCGGTGGCTGGAAGAAGAGTCTGTTCGGCGATATGCATGCCTATGGCGAAGAGGGAGTACGTTTTTACACCAAGCAGAAGTCGATCATGCAGCGTTGGCCTGAAAGCATTGCAAAGGGTGCTGAGTTCACCATGCCAGTCTCTCAGTAATCAGGTATTAGATACAAAAGTAAAGCTATTATGACGCTGAAAAGGAGTTGAGTTGCCATGCCGCGTGATGCATTTGACTATGTTGTAGTAGGGGCCGGAACGGCTGGCTGCCTGCTGGCCAACCGCCTCAGTCAGGACCCATCCAAAACGGTTCTGCTGCTGGAAGCGGGTAAACGGGATAACTATCCCTGGATACATATCCCGGTTGGTTATCTCTACTGCATAGGTAATCCCCGTACCGACTGGCTCTATCAGACTGAGCCGGATGCGGGTCTCAACGGACGTTCATTACGCTATCCGCGCGGCAAAACACTGGGTGGCTGCTCATCAATCAATGGCATGATCTATATGCGTGGCCAGGCACGAGATTATGATCAATGGGCTGCGCTGACAGGCGATAACAGTTGGAGTTGGGAACACTCTCTGCCCGACTTTAAAGCGCACGAAAATCACTATCGACTTGATGATGGCAATAATCCCAGCGGCCAGAAGGGCGTTCCTTTTGCGGAGCTTCATGGCCATGGTGGCGAGTGGCGTGTCGAGAAGCAGCGCTTGCGCTGGGAAATTCTGGACAGCTTTGCCGATGCTGCCGTCCAGGCAGGCATTGAACGATCAGCTGATTTCAATACGGGTGATAATGCCGGGATAGGCTATTTTGAGGTTAACCAGCGTCAGGGCTGGCGCTGGAACACTGCCAAGGCATTTCTTAACCCTGCACGCAAGCGCCCGAATCTGACCATCTGGACTGAATCTCAGGTTGAGCGTCTGATCTTTGATGATACTGGCAATGAGCAGCCTCGTTGCTCCGGTGCGGTGGTGCGCCGTGGTGGTGATGCTATGACGGTGAGGGTGAATCGTGAGGTGATTCTCAGTGCCGGCGCGATAGGATCGCCTCAGATCCTGCAGCTGTCGGGGATAGGCCCTGCAGCACTGCTCAAACAGCATGATATACAGGTCGTGGTGGATGCGCCGGGGGTAGGCGAAAATCTGCAGGATCATCTGCAGATACGTGCCGTATTCAAGGTGAAGGGCGTCAAAACGCTGAATACTCTGGCCAACAACCTGTTCGGAAAGGCGATGATTGGCCTGGAGTATCTGGTCAAGCGCTCCGGCCCGATGAGTATGGCACCGAGTCAGTTGGGTGCGTTTACCCGTTCCGACCCGGATCAGCCATATCCCAATCTCGAATATCATGTGCAACCGCTGAGTCTGGATGCCTTTGGTGAGGATCTGCATCCTTTTCCTGCTTTTACAGCAAGTGTCTGTAACCTCAATCCGACCAGCCGGGGTTTTGTTCGTATACGATCCAACCGCTGTGATGTTGCACCACAGATTGCACCCAACTATCTCAGTACCGAGGAGGATCGTAAAGTTGCCGCACAGAGCCTGCGTCAGGTGCGCAATATCGTGTCGCAATCCGCATTGGCGAAATATGAACCGGAAGAGTGGCGCCCAGGTGTGCAGTATCAGACGGATGACGAGCTGACCAAGCTGGCCGGTGATATCGCAACCACGATATTTCATCCGGTGGGTACCGCTAAAATGGGACGTGATGATGATCCTATGGCCGTGGTGGATTCTCGCTTGCGTGTCAGGGGTGTCACTGGGCTGCGTGTGGTGGACGCGAGCATCATGCCGACCATCACCAGCGGTAATACCAACTCACCCACCCTGATGATTGCTGAAAAAGCGGCGCGCTGGATAAAAGAGGCCTCTTGAGCGTTGTTCAGTCCAGCTAATCAATAGTGGCAAGCAAGACAAATACCTTTGAGGGTGAACATGATGACTCTGAAAGCTCACTCGAACCTGCCACTTGCTGGCGTAAAAGTGGTTGATTTTGGTCAATATATGGCTGGCCCTGCGGTTGCCATGATTATGGCGGATATGGGGGCTACCGTCGTTCATGTGGATCCACCTGGTGGCCCCTTGTGGGATACACCAGCTAATGCCACGCTGAATCGTAACAAGTTGATCGTGACTGTCGACCTTAAATCCGCAGCAGGTTTGTCGGAGGCGCTGCAACTGATTGAGGAGGCTGATATTGTTATCGAGAGCTTCCGTCCAGGAGTGATGCAGCGATTGGGTCTGGATTTTGCTGAATTACGACAAGCGCGCCCTGAACTGATTACGCTGTCGATCCCGGGTTTTGCGTCCAACGATGAGCTGCGTCGTGACTGGCGTGCATTTGAAAGCGTGATTGCAGCCAATTCCGGTGTATTTACCGATATGGGCTTAAACCGGGTGTTGATGGGGGTCAATCCCTCCTTTTCACCTCTGCCACTGGCATCTGCCTATGGCACCATGCTGGCGGCATCAGCAACTGTATTGGCACTTCAGGCTCGAGAAAGAACCGGCCTGGGCGATCAGGTCGAGGTTCCCCTGGTGGCAGCACTGATGGAGGGCCTCAGTTACAACTCCATTAAAATCGACAACTACCCTGAGCGTTACAAAACTCAGCGCGAACAAGAGATTGAACGCCGCCGCATAGAGGGTTTGCCGATGAACCTCGGCTATGACGAGCTGCAGGAGTTGCTGGACCCTTTCTACCGCAGTTACAAATGCAAGGATGGGCGGATGTTCTATGTGGTCTGCCCAAGTCATAAGTACCATGCTAAGCGATGTCTTAAAACGCTGGGTATCTACGATGAGTTGGTCGAAGAGGGGCTGACGGAAGAGGAGGATACCTATCTGCCAGTCAGTGAATGGAACTCAGATGTCTCCCTTGGGGTTTACCCACTTCCCAAGGTATGGGCTGATCGTATCTCTGAAAAAATGAAGGCGGTTTTTTTAACCCGTACATCCAAGGAGTGGGAAAAGATTTTTGGTCGCGGGAAGTTCCCGGGTGCACCGCAGCGCTGGCTGCAGGAGTGGATACATGATGATCATGCGGAAACAGCAGGCTTGATGGTCGAGGTGGATGACCCTCAGTACGGTATGATGACCCAGCCGGGACCTATGGTGTGGTTGCAGGAGAGTGCTCAGGAGATGCTGACCCCTCAACCCAGGGTCTGGACCAGTGTGGAACAGGCATTGGCTGTACTGGGCCGGATGGAAACCAAATTGCCACGTGTGCGAGCCAAAAATACACGTGATGGCTGGCTGGAAGGGGTGAGAGTACTGGATCTGTGTAATGTCATTGCAGGGCCGCACTCGGTCGCCTACCTGGCCCGCTTTGGCGCTGAGGTGATCAAGCTTGATCCGGCAAAACCATTGTATGATTGCTGGAATACCGTGATTTTCGGCATGTCGCATATGCGCTCAAAACAATCGATATTAACCGACATGCGCTCACCTTCCGGGCGTGAGGTTTTCGAGAAGCTGGTCAAATCAGTAGATGTCATTGTCTGGAATGCGACCGATAAGCAGGTCAGTCAGATGGGGCTTGATGAAGCCGGACTGAAGGCGCTGAACCCTGAGGCGATTTTTTGCCAGTTGGACTGCTTCAGCGGCGTGCTGCCAGGGCCCAGAACCAACTATCTTGGCTATGATGATCTGGTACAGGCTACTACCGGTATCATGTTGCGCTTTGGTGGCAATATGGATACACCTGAAGAGCATGCTCATGTTGGGACTATAGATGTGATGTGTGGCTTTGGTGCATCACTGGGTATTGCTGCAGCCCTTTATCAAAAACTCAAGACCGGGCGTGTGGGACGTCCCAGAACATCTCTGGCTGCCCTGAGTGGGTTGGCGCAGATCCCCTTTTGTTATGATTATGAGCGTCGTGGGTTATTCGATGAACCGTCAGGCCGTGAAACTAATGGGTATGATGAGCTGACCCGTTTTTACAGTACAGCAGATGGTATTTTGCTGATCAGCGCCTATGAGAAGGATGTACCACTTTTTGAGGATGTGGAGGGGTTGGTGGGCTTCTCCAGGCTGGAAAAAGAGGAGCGGGCGGCCTTCCTCGCAAACGCTTTCATGAATGCAAAGGCAACGGATTGGGCTGATCGCTTGCAAGCGGCTGGGATAGGTGCGGCCGTTTGTGAAAATCTGGAAAGTCTGCGTGCTTACAACAGTTGGCCGGCAAATGAGTCAACCGGCATTGAGCGTGGCAGTTACTCTTTCTCTGTTTATGAGGATCACCCCAGTGGGCATGTTGTGACGCAGCTTGACCCTTATGCAATCCGGCCGTCTCGCGGCAAGATCTATACTCTTAAACCGGCAGAGAAATACGGGGCATCGACCCGATCTGTACTGAAATCACTCGACTACACTGATCAGGAGATAGATCAGATGATCGATAGTGGTGCTGTATCCGATAGCTGGAGTAAGGACTACTTGCCTTGCTGACAGGCTCTGATTGGTTTGTGGGAAAACGCCAGGCTTGAAACTGTAAGTTGAAGTGTCAGGTGACAGTAGCGTAAGGTATTGCCGAGACATTACTGCTGCAGCGATGCAGTATAATGATCGGATAATCCAAAACCGAAGGACGCTTTTCAGCAAAGGGTGTATTTCATGGCGCGCTATCCCAAACATATGATCGGACATGGTCCTGTAAACCCTTTCCCGGGTCTAAAGGCCTTGGAGCGGAGACTCGGTCGCGAGATTCCGCATCGGCTCGGCTCCAATGAAGGCTTGGATATGCCACATCAGGCATTGCGGCAGCATTTCGGTGATGCCATGGTGGAGCATGTCTACTGCTATGGTGATTGCGATGCTCAGGGGGTGCGAGAGCGTATCAGTGCGCAACAGGGGATAGAGTTGGATGCGCTGTTGGTGGATGCCGGCGCGGACAGTTTGATCGCCTTGTCACTGAGATCTCTGGTTGACCCGGGTGAGGCGGTTGTCTGCGCACGTGGAACCTATCCAACCTTCGCTTATTTTGCGGAGGGTCAGGGTTGTCGATTGGTTGAGCCACCCTATCTGGAGTCTCCCGGGGTGCTGGCACCCGACATTGATGCGTTGATCGAGGCGGCCAATCAGGAGAATGCGCATCTGGTATATCTTGCCAATCCGGATAATCCCAGCGGGCATCTGCATACTGATGATGAAATACGACGTTTGCGTGCCGGTTTGCCGGAGGAGTGCTGGTTGCTGCTGGATGAGGCCTATCATGATTTCAGGGATGATGCGGACAGTCCCTTTGCATCAGAAGTGATACCCGGTGTGGTACGCCTGCGGACCCTGTCCAAGGCCCATGGGCTGGCAGGCTTGCGAGTAGGCTATGCGATTGCCGATCCGGAAGTGCTGGCGATGATGCAGCGTGTTCGCATCCATTATGCAGTGTCGGCCTTGTCGCTTAAGGCGGCCGAGGTTGTGCTGGATCATCTCGAAGAGGTGCAGCAGCATATTGCAGAGGTCAAATCACGCCGCACACAATTGACGGAGCAGTTGCGCCAACTCGGTGGTGAGGTGCTGCCCAGCGATACCAATTTCATCGCCGTCCGGTTGCCCAGTGTTGAGCTGGCCGAGCAGGTTCAGCGGGACTTGCTGGCGAATGGATGTTTGGTTGCACGCCCTGCCAACCCCGCTATGGGCCATATTCTGCGGATAACGGCCGTGGCGGATGCATTGGTTCCCGGGCGTCTGGCGATCCTTGAAGAGGCATTAAAAAGGATACAAGGTGGATCACACCCGGCTTAAGGCGTTTGTAACAGTTGCGCAGGAAGGAAATCTGACGCGCGCAGCCGAGCGCCTTTACATGACGCAACCCGCGTTGAGCCTGCAACTGAAAAAGCTTCAGTCTGAGATAGGTCTGGTGCTGTTCGAGCGTACGCCGCGCGGCATGAAAATGACGGATGAAGGCCGCAGGCTTCTGCCTGCAGCCGAGCGTGCCGTACAGGCTGTCAGTGAATTTGCATCGGCTGCGGCGGGCTTGAAGGGGATGTTGCATGGTGAATTGCGCCTGGGTACGATAGTTGATCCCGAGTTTCTGCGCCTGGGCGCTTTTCTGGGGCTGCTGGCCAAACGGCATCCGGGACTCGCGTTTGATCTGCGCCACGGCATGTCGGGTGCGGTGATGCGAGATGTCGAGATGGGGCAGTTGGATGTGTCCTATACGCTGGGTTTGCCGGGCTTTCATGAGTTACAGGATAAGTTTCATGTAGTGTCGCTGGCGACCTTCAACTACCGTGTCATCGCGCCGCCAGGCTGGGATTCACAGGTCCGTGGTAAAGGGTGGACAGAGTTGGCGGCTCTGCCCTGGATCGCAACACCGCCTGAGTCTGCGCATTCACGACTGCTGAATCGGATCTTTGCTGAGCAAGGGGTAGAACCCCATGTGGTGGCGAGGGTGGATCTGGAGGCATCCATGATAGATCTGGTGCGATCAGGTGTGGCACTCGCATTGGCGCGCGACAGTCTGGCTCTGCGTGCTGCGCATGAACAGGGCGTAGTGATTGCCGACAGCGTCAGTGTTGATGCGGCACTTGGATTCATCTGCCGTAAGGATAGACGCATGGAACCACCGATTATGGCAGCACTTGAAGTAGTGGCCGAGATCTGGGCACGCCATTGACCTGGTAGTTCGACGGCTAGCGTTTGTAGGGGAGGGTGGCACTGATCTGTGAGCCGTGCCCCTCCTCGGAATGCAGTGAAAAAGTACCTCCGATCACTTCAACCCGCTCCTTCATATTGACCAAACCAATCCCCTGATGTCTTGTACCACGGGTATTGAACCCCTTGCCGTTGTCCATCACCTGAAAATGGATCTGATCGCCAGTGCTGCTCAGTTGTATGTACACACGATTGGCATCGGCATGTTTTTCGATATTGGTCAGACACTCCTGGGTCAGACGGTAAATGGTGGTTTCGATATCATCCGGTACCTCCAGTCCATCGAGTGCGAAACTCAGATTGACCTTGATTGAGGTACGCTCCGAAAACTGATCAAGAAGCCCATTCAATGCTGATTTCAAGCCGAGATCATCCAGCAGGACCGGACGCAGATTATGTGATATCTGCCTCACCTCTTGCATGGTCTGATTCAACACCTTGCTCGCTATATTCAGATCATTCAGGGCAGGGTGCTGTTGAGAGTCTATCTCGAGCTTTTTAACTGCCAACTCAATGCGGAACTTGAGTGAAACCAGCTGCTGGTTTATTCCATCATGCAGCTCACGGGAAAAGCGTCGGCGCTCATTGACCTGAAGGCGCATGAATTTCTGTACCAGCTCCTGCAGGCGGCTGTCCGCCAGGCGATGCTCATGCAGATTTATCGCCAGACCCAGCATGATGATCAATACAACCGTTACCAGCAGTACAGTCATCACAGCGATAAAGCTGTTACGGATATTGGTATCGAAGGAGGTTTTGACTTTATCCACTTCTGAATAGATGGTGTCGAGATAGAGGCCGGTGCCGAACATCCACTGCCAAGGCTCAATCAATGCCGCATATCCCAGTTTGTCCTCCTGTTGCATCAGTGGCGGTCGCTCCCAGATATAGCGATGATAGCCGCCTCCCTGATTGGCCGCAGCCAGCAGGTGCTGAATCAACTGATTGCCACTTCGATCCTGAAATTCATACAGATCCTGTCCGACAAACTCAGGAATTGTCGGATGCACCAGGTTGATACCATCCTGGCTGTAGGCAAAGAAATAGCCATCCTCTCCAAAAGTCAGATTGCTGAGCAGTATCTTCACTGCTTGCTGTGCCTGCGCCTCTGTCAGATCAGGATCTCTGATAATCCCGTTGATCGCTGACTGCGCCAGATCCACCTGCTCCTTCAGCGCCTGCTTCTTGGACTCCACCAGATTATATTCATATACCTGAAGCACCTGATCAGCCAGATTGCGGGCATGAGTCAGCCCCAGATAAGAGAGAATACCGGCTGCTGTGAGCAGTGGCAGTATGGCCAGTAACAGAATCTTCGCCTTCAGGTTCATGTGTGTCTCGCATCTGACTGATTTTCTTTCGTGTGTACAGCGCTCAGGATACTACGGTTATGGTCGCTGTAAGGGCACTTATTAAGAGTACTACATGCAGGTAGTCAGGGGACTACGTAGAAATACTGATCAGACTACGTATTTTTTGGCTGATTTTTAGGTACTCATACGAATGGAAAGAGGCATCCAGACAAGGGATCATGCAGCCTGTCACATCCGCCTTAAGGCTAATAACTATAATCTCTGAGGTAAACAATGCAGATAGTGTCATATCTGGTCAGATTGATCTGTTCCATCAATCTGCTCCTTGGCATCATTTTCTCCTGGTTCTCGCTCGGCATCGTCCTGGTCTGTTTTACCGTTGTGGTCCTGCGTTACTTTTTCTCCACCGGCTTTGTCTGGATGCAGGATCTCTACGTCTGGCTCAACGGCATGATGTTCATGGGGATTGCGGGTTTCACACTGCTGAAAAACGGCCATGTCCGCGTCGATATCTTCTACCGCGAGGCCAGGGTCAAAACCAAGGCACTGGTGGATATGTTCGGCACCGTCGTGTTCATCGGCCCCTTCGTCTATGTGCTCTTCTATTACGGCTTGCCCTATGTGCAGCGCTCCTGGCGTTTCATGGAGGGATCGGCCAACTTTGGCGGCATGCCGGGGCTGTATATCCTGAAGAGTTTCCTGCTGGTGTTCGCCGTCGTGGTGGCCTTGCAGGCGCTGGCCATGTTCCTGCGCGGTGTGCTGGTACTGGCAGACCGCGAGGATCTGCTACCGGAATCCCTGCGCTATCATGAAGGGAGTATCTGAGCATGGATCCGGTACTGCTTGGGGAGATCCTCTCCCTGCTGATGTTCTTCTCCATTATCGGCGTGCTGATGCTGGGCTTTCCGGTCGCCTTTTCACTGGCCGGCACGTCGCTGTTCTTCGGTACTCTGGGGTATTTCCTCGGGGTGTTTGACCCCTCCAACCTGTCCAGTCTGGCCCCGCGTTACATGGGCATCATGCTCAACGAGGTGCTGGTGGCGGTGCCACTGTTCATCTTCATGGGGATGATGCTGGAGCGCTCCGGGATTGCCGAACAGCTGCTGATCACCATGGGTCGTCTGTTCGGTGCGCTGCGTGGTGGTCTGGGCTTATCCGTCATTGTGGTGGGTGCGCTATTGGCGGCCTCCACCGGCATCATCGGCGCCACCGTGGTGACCATGGGGCTGTTGTCGCTGCCGGCGATGATGCGCGCAGGCTACGACACCAAACTGGCCACCGGGGTGATCTGTGCCTCGGGCACGCTGGGGCAGATCATTCCGCCGTCGACCGTGTTGATCTTCATGGGGGATATGCTGTCCGGCGTGAATGCGCAGGTACAGATGTCCAAGGGTAACTTTGCGCCGACACCAGTATCGGTCGGGGACCTGTTTGCCGGGGCGTTCATTCCCGGTCTGATTCTGATCGGTGTATATATGAGCTGGATGATCTATAAGGCGATCCGTGAACCCGAGAGCTGCCCGGCACTGGAAGTGACCGCCGAGGAAAAAGCACGCCTGTTCCGCGATGTACTGGTGACACTGCTGCCACCACTGCTGCTGATCGTGGCAGTACTGGGCTCGATTCTGACCGGTGTGGCAACGCCGACTGAGTCCGCTTCTGTCGGGGCTGTGGGCGCGATGCTGCTGGCGGCGATACGCAGCAAACTGACCTATCAGAATCTGCGCCAGGTGATGACGGCGACGGCTAACACCACCACGATGATCTTCATCATTCTGCTGGGTGCCTCGGTCTTCTCGCTGGTGTTCCGCATGATGGGCGGGGAGGAGCTGGTCAGCGATTTCCTCAACAGTCTGCCGGGTGGCAAGCTGGGCGCGATCATCTTCGTCATGCTGCTGATGTTCGTTCTGGGTTTCATCCTGGATACCTTCGAGATCATCTTCATTGTGATCCCGATCACGGCGCCGGTGCTGCTGATGATGGATGTGCATCCGGTGTGGCTGGGTGTGATGGTGGCGGTAAACCTGCAGACCAGCTTCCTGACACCACCGTTCGGTTTTGCGCTCTTCTATCTGCGCGGTGTGGCGCCGAGTACGGTCAGAACTTCGGATATCTACCGTGGTGTGCTGCCGTTTGTAGGGCTGCAGCTGTTCGTGATTGGTCTGCTGGTAGCCTTCCCGGGGCTGGTGACCTGGTTGCCTAATCTGATCTATGGCAGTTGATACAAGCTACTTTCTCCCTTGGCTGGCCGGAACCTGATCCGGTCAGCTTTTTCCACTTCCGCTCATTTCTACCGCTAAAGCTTTCACTGTATCACCGTATGACTCAATTATCTAATTTAACAATGGTTAAATTAGTGTTTTAATTGATTATTTTTTATACAATCCGATGTTTGCGAACGCGCGTGAAAAGCTGTTCTAGTGAAGAAAAAAAATTCAGTGAAATTTTTATATAAGTAAATAACTTAGCTATCATTATATTAGATATGACTGTTTGATTTTTGATCACTCGATGTGCTATAAGTTGATCATGAAGGTTGTTTAAATCAACCGATTTGTGCCACTAAAATAATTATAAAGGCCCTATGTCTTCATTAGCAGCAAAACCTCAAGCGGGTAGTGATGTTGCAAATCAGTCAATGGTTTCAGCAGTATTGCTCACCTTCGATCCGGATACCCAGTCTGTACTGGCAACACTGGAGCCCTCTCCGACTGCCCATCAAATGGACCTGCCTTCACTGCAGGCTCTGCTGGAGGCTCAGGGTTATGGTGAGTTCTATGTATCAAAATCCGGCATGCATGAACTGATCACTCAGGCCAATCAGGGCAAGAGTGGTAGCATGACCATTGCTCATCGTCGCGATGCAGAGCTCGAATGGGTGATCAAGCCCGATAAAATGGCTGTTTATCTGACGGCGATGCCTGCATATGGTGGAAAGAAAATAACGCGTGAGTGGTTGTTGGAAGAGCTGCAGGAGCAGGGAATACATGAATCCTGTGTAGACCTGAGCGCTCTTGACCAGGTATTGGAGGCTGGTCAGGCTGAACGTTTGTGTGTCGCCCGCGGCATCGAGCCAGTACCCGGGCAGGATAGTCAGTTTGATGGACTGGTCGAGGGGTGTAAAAACCTGCTTGATGAGTATTCGGAAGAGGACCAGGTCGATTTTCATCAGATTCAGGACTTTATTGTTGTTGAGAAGGGCGAACCTCTGATGCAGCGCCTGCCACCAACGCAGGGTGTACCGGGCCTGAGTGTGCTGGGTGATATGCTCCCGACAGAGCCTGGTAATGAGTTGGAGTTTAACCCGGATGCTGATGGCGCTATTATCGATCCGGATAATCCGGATCTGTTAGTTGCTTCAGTCAAGGGCCACCCCATACTGATTGAAAATGGCGTCTATGTGGACCCGACCTTAAGGGTCAATGCTATTAATCTGGAAAGTGGCAATATTGATTTTGACGGATCGGTTGAAGTTCAGGGTGATGTCACCAGTGGTTTTTCACTCAAGGCAACGGGCGATATTTTTATTCGTGGTATGGTGGAAAAGGCAACGGTCATTGCCGGGCGAAATCTGACTATTATCGGTGGGGTGGCAGGCGAGGATCTCGGGCGGGATCAGAACAAGGAGCTGATTCTTAAAGCACGTATCAGAGCCGGGGGCAATATACGGGCTAAATATGCCAACCTCGCCTATCTGCGTGCCGGTGGCGATATCATTATTCGAGAGTTTGTTCTGCAAAGCCATCTGTCTGCAAACGGTAGTGTGTATCTGACACAGCCTGGCAGTAAAGGCTGTATTATAGGCGGTAGAACGATTGCCCGTAATGAAATTATCGTCAATTGCCTGGGTAGTGATGCGAATGTCCCGACAGTTGCCAGAGTCGGGAGGATCAACTGCAAGCGCAAGCTGGAGGAGCAGCTCCAGGCTGAACACAAAAACTGTCTGTTGAACTGTGAAAAGCTGCAGAAAGTGCTTAAGTCAGCAGAAGCTTCCGAGCAGAAAGCGTCCATAGATAGTGATATGGTGCGTAAGATCAAGGCTACTTTGCTCTCATATGAGCAGAAGGCGGAGCGTATCAAAGGCATTCAGGCAAGGTTGAGTGCTCGCAAAAAAACGACCAGTGATGCCATCGTGACAGTCAAGGGGATGATTTTTCCAAACGTCTGCATAGGGATTGATGGTGCAAGCTTTAACAACCGGGCGCGAAAGGGTGGGTGTTCTCTTGTACGTGAGGGCTGTGAGATCGTGTCACGCTGATTCAGTCAGCGTGACGATACCGCCAGAGCAGCGCCTGCTGAGATAAACAATCCGCCAAATACTCTGTTTTGAATACTCAGCATTTTCTCATCATGAAACCAGCGCCTGAAACGGCCGGCCAGCAGTGCTATCAATGTCATGATGATAACATCCACAACTACCATGGTAGCGCCCAGTATGCAGTACTGCAGTACCTGGGGAGCATTGGTGTTGATGAACTGAGGCGTCAGCGCGACGATAAAAATGATCGCCTTGGGGTTGGTCAGATTCACCAGTAAACCTTGCCTGAACAGGCGTGAGCTGGATTCAAGGTGGATCCGCTCAGCCTCTATGGCATGCACCGGTGAGATCCATTTCTGAAAGCCAAGCCAGACCAGATAACCGGCACCTACTACCTTCAGTGCAAGAAACGCGGTATCCGATGCCGCCAGCAAAGCCCCCAGGCCGATAGCGACAATCATCAGATGTATCAATAAGGCAATTTCAAGACCGATCAGAGCATGCACAACCGTTCGATAGTTGTACCTGAGACTCGTGGCGAGCACCAGAACGGCACCAGGGCCAGGGGTTGCTGCGATAATGACCGAGGCCGCAACAAAGGCGAGCCAGACACTCAAGCTCATTGCTTATGCTCCTTGTGCAGGTTTGCTTCCTGTGACGCTATGTACTGTTCAATGGCGGCGATGGTGACTGGGTCCAGCAGCCCGAGTCGTGGCCCCTCATAATAGCCCAGCAACTCCAGGTTGTATTGGAGTGATCTCAGCTCCAATCGTTGTCCGACCTGTCCCAGGTTTGCCTGAACCTTCCCATCATGGTAACCGAGCTTTTTAAGAGACTGGTTGACACTGTCGACCAGAGCCTGCTCTTCAGGGATGTTATCCAACACTATAGGCTCGGGGCGCATATCATCGCAACTGCTCAGTGACAGGCACAGCAGCAAAAAAAAGATACGCGAAAGGGCGGCCATCAAGCCTTTGCTCTTATTCATTGATCCATTCTAATCATTAAGATCTCAAATACAAAAAACCGCCCATGAAAAGGCGGTTTTTGTGTGTCATGAGGCAGTGTTCAACTGCTGGTTGCGGGCTTGTCAACGCGCTGAATTTCACCACTGTCGATCTTGGCCCAGTAAGCGTTCAGCTCACGTTTGACGACCGGCATCAGCAGGTAAAGGCCGATGATGTTGGGGATCGCCATGGCGAACAGCATGGAGTCAGAGAAGTCGATGACAGGACCCAGGCTCATGCTGGAGCCAATCACGATAAAGATGCAGAACACGAAGTTGTAGGCCATCTCCTTGTTGCGACCCTCACCAACCAGGAAGGTCCAGCTCTTCAGTCCATAGTAAGACCATGCAAACATGGTAGACAGTGCGAAGAGAACCACGGCTATAGCCAGCACGGTCGGGAACCAGGGCAGAACGGTCGCGTAAGCTGCTGAAGTCAATTGAACGCCTGTCAGATCTGTCAGCAAAGCGCCGCTGATGATGATCACCAAGGCTGTCATGGTGCAGATCACGACAGTGTCGATGAACGGCTCAAGCAGTGCGACAAAACCTTCGGTTACAGGCTCTTTGGTACGTACCGCAGAGTGGGCAATGGCGGCAGATCCGATACCGGCCTCGTTGGAGAAGGCGGCACGTCTGAAGCCCTGAATCAATGCACCGAGAACACCACCGACAACCCCCTCACCGGTGAAGGCGCCACGGAAGATTTCAGCAAAGGCCCAGCCGACCATGTCGATATTGACAACAATGATGATCAGACCGGCAAACAGATACAGGCCGGCCATCAGAGGAATCAGCTTTTCAGTAACACGACCGATAGACTTGATACCGCCGATGATCACGCTGCCAACCACGACTGCCATCATGATCCCGAACAGCCAGCCTTTATCTGCCAGGAAGCTGTTCTCACCACCGGTGACATTTACAACCTGTGAAAAGGCCTGGTTGGCCTGGAACATGTTGCCACCACCTAGCGCACCACCGATACAGCAGATAGCGAAGATAACGGCAAATACCTTGCCCAGACCCGGCATGTTGCGCTCTTCCTTGAGTCCACGTGCCAGATAGTACATCGGCCCACCGGAAACACGGCCATCAGGCAGTTCATTTCGATATTTGACACCCAGAATACACTCAGTGAATTTGGATGCCATCCCCAGCAGGCCAGCCAGAATCATCCAGAAGGTGGCGCCCGCACCACCAATGGAAACAGCAACAGCCACGCCTGCGATATTACCCAGACCGACAGTACCGGACAGTGCCGTTGTCAGTGCCTGGAAGTGTGAGACCTCACCGGCATCATCCGGTTTGGAATAGCGACCACGAACCAGATCGATCGCATGTTTGAAACCACGAAACTGGATACAACGGAAAAAGATGGTGGCAACAACACCACAGAGTACCAGCCAACCCACGATCAGAGGGAACTGAACGCCTGCTACAGGTACGGAGTAGAAGATGACAGCACCGATGGCGTTGGCTATCGGTTCAAAAATGCTGTTGATGGTCTGATCAAACCCATTGGTCTGGGCAAAACTGCTGGAAGCAAACATCAACAGCAGCATGGATAGGATGAGTTTGTTGAGGTAATTAAGCATGATGGATTATTCCATGTCTTGTTTTTGTTTATAACGCGCTGCTCTGCCTGCTGCAGTTTAAAATGACAGAGTAAAGCGAAGACTCGGCTCAAAGGCCCGTTCAGGCATCTGTTTTAAGGTACAACAGTGACTGGGACAGGGGAGGTCTGGACCAGTGACAAGCCCAGGCTGCCGACCATCAGGCGAGTCAGTTTGGATGAGCCTTTGCGGCCGACAAAGATCTGTGCGGCCTTTTTGTTCTTGGCTATTTCACACATCAGTTCGCTGGGGTTGCCGTAGCGGACTTCGCTGGTGACTTCCAGGCCTTGGTCGCGAAGGGCTTTGCAGGTGGGGGCGATGAACTTTTCGGCACTGGCCACTTCCTTTTCCTTGCGTGCGTGGCGCTCATGAAGCTCTTCCTGAGTCAAAAAGGAGTAGGGTGACCACTCCAGGATATGGACCAGATGAATCGTGCCACCCTGTGCCTTGGCGCATTCAACTGCAAAGTCCATGGCTCGCTGGCAAGTCTCAGTACCATCGAAGCCGACTATAAATGTTTTAACCATGATATTTTCCCCGATTTTTATATTTTTCTGGTGGTATCCGGGACGTCTGATACCAGCCTTGTTGTGCTTACCATGCACTACCAGCCACTGCGTCGGATCAAGCGGGCAGATGCAAACTCCATAGCACTGCTATAATTTTATACCTTAGTCTTAGATTAGTATTGTCGAATTATTGAGGAGTTTATACAAATTCTCCGACCCGGCTTATGCACAATGGCAGTTCGCAACGGGCTGATGTGAGTCGCGAGCAAGGGGATCAGTGCTATCTGGCTAAAAGGGATACATTATGGTTAAATATTTTTAACTTTTCGTATCACAATAATTGGTGTATTGTTAACACATATTCTGACACTCGGGTTGCCCCCGAAGAATCACCGAATTTTAGCATCCGCTATTGCATAAAATAATCAATCTGTATCCTGAATAGCGCATATTTGATGCCTTTTCAGGCTGGCCCCAGGCAAGAGGAATTCTGATGAGTACGCCACTGAGTCAACTGTTCGAAAAACATTCTGATACGCTCAAGGGTGCGCTGAAAGCGATACGCACGCGCGACTACTGGTCACCCTACTCAGAAAATCCGAGCCCCCGTGTATACGGCGAAACGGCCAATCAGGATGGTGAAGCGGCATTCAAGGCTTATCTGGGTAAAACCTTTGAGCTGGATATGCCCGGTGCAACAGGTCAGGCTGGCGCAGAAAAATCTCCATTTGGTATCGATCTGAATGTGCAGTATCCCACAGCTGATCTGAACACACTGCTGCCCGCGATGGATGAGGCACGCAAAGCCTGGCGCGATGCCGGTGTCGATGGACGTGCTGCGGTATGTCTTGAGATTCTGGATCGTTTGAACAAGCGCAGCTTCGAGATCGCCTATGCCGTGATGCACACCTCCGGCCAAGGGTTCATGATGGCGTTCCAGGCTGGTGGCCCGCACGCTCAGGACCGTGGTCTGGAAGCTGTTGCCTATGGTTATGAGGTGATGAGTGCCGTACCGGGTAAAGCGACCTGGACCAAGCCTCAGGGCAAGCATGATCCGCTGGTGATGGAAAAGACCTTCACGACGATGGGGCGTGGTATCGGCCTGGTGGTTGGCTGCTCAACCTTCCCGACCTGGAATACCTATCCCGGTATGTTCGCATCTCTGGTCACCGGAAATCCGGTCGTGATCAAGCCGCATGCCGGTGCGATTCTGCCGGCTGCGATCAGTGTGCGTATTGCTCAGGAGGTACTGAAAGAGTGTGGTTTGCCGCCACATATCGTCTCACTGGTGGTGGATCAGGACCCTCAGGCACCCTGCACTAAAGAGCTGGCTCAGCACCCGCTGGTCAAACTGATCGACTTTACCGGTAATACGGCTTTCGGTGACTGGCTGGAGCAGAACTGCCCTCAGGCACAGGTATATACCGAAAAGGCTGGTGTTAACACCATCGTCATCGACTCAACCGATGACTTCAAAGGCATGGTGCGCAACCTGGCCTTCACCCTGAGCCTCTACTCCGGCCAGATGTGTACCACACCTCAGGATATCTTCGTACCGGCAGAGGGTATCGAGACTGAAGATGGTCATAAATCCTTTGATGAAGTCGCGCAGGCGATTGCCTCCGGCGTCAGCAAATTCCTGTCTGATCCCGAGCGTGCTGCGATGGTGCTGGGTGCCGTGCAGTCCACTCTGACTGAAGAGCGTATCAAGGCCAGCGCATCGCTGGGCAATGTCGTGCTTGAGTCCAAAAAGCTGGAGAACGCACAGTTCCCGGATGCTCGCGTTTACTCGCCATTGATCATGACCATCGATGCGGATAAGGCCGATGTCTACATGAACGAACTGTTTGGTCCGATCAGCTTTATCGTCAAATCCAACAGTCGTGAGCACAGTATTGAACTGGCCCATAAGGCTGTGAAAGAGCATGGTGCGATCACCATGGGCTGTTACAGCAAGGATGATGCGATGCTGGAGCAGATCGAAGAAGCCGCGCTGGATGCAGGCGTTGCGCTGTCGATCAACCTGACTGGTGGTGTGTTCGTCAACCAGAGTGCGGCATTCAGTGATTTCCACGCAACCGGAGCTAATCCTGCGGCCAATGCGTGCCTGACTGACTATGCGTTTGTTTCCAATCGTTTTCGCGTAGTGCAGAGTCGCCGCCACCCAAAGTCCTGAGCGCCAGCCTCAGTCGGTCAGTAGTGACCACTGTGGCTGGCCAGATGCAGGTGCAGCAGGTGCCGTTTGAGACGATTCAGGTTGAGCTGAAGGAGGGGGTCGGTGTTATCTCGCTGAACCGCCCTGAGTCGATGAATGCGTTGAATTCGACGCTGACGCGTGAGCTGGGTGAGGCGATCGATGCCCTGGAGGCAGACGTCTCCATCGGCTGCATTATCCTGACGGGTGGCTCGCAGGTGTTTGCTGCCGGCGCCGACATCAAGGAGATGAAAGGGCAGAGTTTTGCGGATCTTTACAACCGCGACTTCCCCTATATCCAGCGAGACTGCTGGCGTGCGATAGATGATGCGCGCAAGCCGATCATTGCAGCGGTTGCCGGGTTTGCACTCGGCGGTGGCTGTGAACTGGCGATGGCGTGCGACTTCATTATCGCGGCAGATACAGCGAAGTTCGGACAGCCCGAGATCAATATCGGCACCATGCCGGGCGCAGGCGGTACACAGCGCCTGACCCGTGCGGTGGGCAAGGCCAAAGCGATGGATATGTGCCTGAGCGGGCGGATGATGGATGTCGCTGAAGCGGAGCGCAGTGGTCTGGTATCCCAGATTGTGGCACCTGATGCACTGGCGGAAGTTGCTTATAAGACAGCACGCCGGATTGCAGCCAACTCACGCCCAGCTGTGATGATGATCAAGGAGTCGGTCCGCATGGCCGGAAATACCCATCTCAATGAAGGGATGCGTTTTGAGCGTCATGCCTTCCAGTCTACTTTTGTGTTTGAGGACTGCAAAGAGGGGATGGATGCCTTTGCCGAGAAGCGTAAGCCCATGTTTAAGCACCGCTGAGAAAGAGCTTAAGCATCTCTGATTAAGTGTTTAAGATTGCTGAATAAGGGAGCGAAGATGCAGTTGAAAGGCAAGCGTGTCTGGATCACCGGAGCCAGTTCCGGTATCGGTGAAGCGACCGCCCGACTGCTGGCTGCGGAGGGTGCCCTTGTGGTGCTCTCTGCACGTCGGCGCGACAAGCTCGAAGCACTGGCCGCTGAACTGAGTGGGCAGGGAGCTGATGTTCATATCGAGGTGGTGGATGTCTCCGACCGTGCAGCGATGGCGGCGGTCGGCGAGCGCCTGGCTGATCTGGGCGGTGTCGATATTCTGATCAACAATGCCGGCACCATGCCACTGAGTCCGATTCTCTCGGGTCGAGTTGATGAATGGGAGCAGATGATTGATGTCAACATCAAGGGTGTGCTCTATGCGATCCATGCGGTTTACCCCGGCATGGCGGAGCGCAAGGATGGGCATATCGTCAATATCAGCTCTGTGGCGGCTCGGCTTACCTATCAGAGCGCTGGCGTCTATTGCGGCACTAAGCATGCGGTAAGAGCGATCTCCGACACGCTGCGCAAGGAGGCGATCCGCTTTGGTGTCCGGGTGACGGATATACAGCCTGGTTCGGTGGATACCGAACTACCGGACAGCATCCGTCACGACAAGATTCGTACCGCTGTGAAGGACAACATGTACGCGGAAGGTTCGCCGATTCTGAAGCCTGAAGATATCGCACGCGCCGTGCTTTATGTGGTAACCCAGCCAGCTCATGTTGATGTCAGCGAGTTGCTGATACGTCCTCTGATTCAGGAAAACTGATAACCGCTACTGCTCGGATGGCAGCTCGCAGGTATTCAGCCTGTCGAGCTGCTTATCCAGTTTCTGCATGATATTGAACAGATCCCGATACTCCTTGGCCGAGAGACTACCCACCAGCGTACTTTCCCATTCCAGTGCGCGTGGGATCAGCTCATCCAGCAACGCGTGCCCCTTGTCGGTCAGGCTCAGCATCACCTCACGCTGATCATCCGTATTGCGTCGACGGTTGATCAATCCCTCGGTCGCAAGCTGGTTGACCGCGCGCGACACCTTCACCTTGTCCATCTGGCAATAGCGACCGATCTCACGTGCTGTCATCTCGTTCTGGGAGTTCAACCAGACGAGAATTCGCCACTGCGGAATACTGATGCCGAACTCTTCCTGATAGATGTGCGACAGGGAGCAACTGATACGCTGAGCCAGGTTGTTGATCCTGTAGGGCAGGAACTGCTCCAGCCTGAGTAAGACGCGATTGTGATCCAACATAGTCTCCAAGAGCGGTTAGTCTGGCTGCCCGGCCAGTTGCCAGAACCAGGTGGCAAGGCCGATCATGCCACAGAGCGAAATAATAACAGTTAATGGTATGACAGTTCCGTTATAGAAGTAACCAGCCAGTGCACCTGTTGTGGCAGCAGTCCCGATCTGAATCAGTCCAAATACAGCAGATGCTGAACCTGCGTACTCCCGGAACAGGCTGATTGAGCCCGCCTGGCTGTTAGCCAACGTCAGCCCGCCTGAAGCGAACACCAGGAACATCGCAAACAGCACACTGACCAGATTGATCCAGTCTGTCAGGATCGCAAGAAGCATCACCACACAGGCCAGCAGCAACAAGCCCAGCCCTAACCCAATGGTTTTATTCAGCCCCAGTCGAGAGACCAGTCTGGCACTGGAAAAAGCTCCGATCATGTAGCCCATCACATTAACGGCAAAGGTATAGCCGAACAGCTGTGGTGATAGCCCGATCACCTCTGTAATGATATAGGATGAGGAGGAGATGTAGGCAAACATGGCGCCAAACGAAGTACTGGCACAGATCACGTAGGCGATAAACAGGCGATTCTGGATGAAGCGCGGAAAGTTGCGGAAAATATCCATGAACCGCCGCTTTTGTCCCTCCGGATGATCCGGTCGTGTCTCCCATAAAAA
Organism: Nitrincola alkalilacustris; assembly: GCF_008973755.1. GTDB lineage: Bacteria > Pseudomonadota > Gammaproteobacteria > Pseudomonadales > Balneatricaceae > Nitrincola > Nitrincola alkalilacustris. The sequence continues at coordinate 487,072 of NZ_WBOM01000003.1, forward strand.
CAGCAGCACACCGATCAGTGTAATAACCGAGAAGGCCGCCAAGGCGACGAAGTGTGATCTCCAGGTAAACCAGATCAGCAGCCAGCTACCGATAATAGGTGCCAGTGCGGGAATCAGTGCCATGGCCGAGCTGAGGTAAGCCAGCACCTTAGCGGCATCTTCACGCGGGTAGACATCACTGACAATAGCTCGTCCCAGTACCGGACCGACACTCGCACCAAGCCCTTGCAGAATACGACCCACCCAGAGTGTCTCAACAGTAGGGGCCCAGATACAGATCAGCGATGCCAGAAAAAACAGCACCAACCCAAGCTTAAGTACCGGCATTCGCCCCCAGGTATCAGCCAGTGAGCCGCTGATGATCTGCCCAAACGCATAGCCCAGCATAAACAGGCTCAGCGTTAGCTGGACATGGCCGTGGTTGCTGTTCAGGTCTGTGATCATGGCCGGTAGTCCGGACAGATACAGGTCGGTCGATATGGCGCTGAATGCAACAAGCCCGACAAGGACTATGCCCTGTATCAAACCTGGGGATCGCTTAGCAGGAGCAGGGGAGTGACTCATGGGGCATCCTTATCCGAGATCTTAACCCCCGGCAGCCGACCTCATGAGTCAGCTGCCGGGGTAATTATTGGCCGAGATTAAGTCGAGTAAAGCAACTGGGGAAGATAGAGTGCCAGTGCAGGGATGAAGAGTACCATCAAAAGACGCACAATATCAGCTACCCAGAAGGGTGTGATCCCGCGGAAAATAGTGGCGGTCTTGACGTCCGGCACAAGACCTTTCAGAACGAACACATTCATCCCGACCGGAGGTGTGATCAGGCTGATCTCGATCACGATCACTACGATAATGCCGAACCAGACCAGATCGAAACCGAGGCCGGCAACAACCGGGAAGAAGAGCGGCACCGTCAGCAGCATCATCGACATGCTCTCAAGCATGCAGCCGAGAACAATATAGATGGCAAGGATCACCAGCATCACCATCATTGGTGTCAGATTCCAGCTGTTCAGCACTGCCAGAAGCTCCTGAGGCAGGCCAGCTCGGTTGATGAAGTTGGAGAAGATCAGCGCTGCGATTATTACAGCAAACAGCATTGCAGTGGTGCGGGCAGTATCAACCAGCACCTCATAGAGAATGCTCCAGGTCAGTGCGCGTCGCATGAAGGCGATAATGAAGGCTCCGAAGGCTCCGATTCCTGCTGCTTCAGTCGGTGTGAACATACCGATATAGATACCGCCAATGACCAGAATGAACAGCAGCAGTGTGGTACCGACACCCGCAAGGGCTGCAAAGCGTTCCCCCCAGCCGACACGTTCAGCATCTTTGCAGGCATCTGAGTTGCGGCGAACGACATACTGAACAGCGACCAGATAGAGCACTATACCAAGCAGTCCCGGGATTAGCCCTGCGGCAAACAGTTCACGGATACTCTGTTCGGTCAGAATACCGTAGATCACCAGCATGACACTCGGCGGAATCAGTATACCAAGTGTGCCACCGGCAGCGATGGAAGCGGTCGCCAGCGCATCGGAGTAACCGTATTTTCGCATCTGCGGCATCGCCACTTTGGTCATCGTCGCCGCTGTGGCCAGGCTAGATCCACTGATGGAGCTGAAGCCTCCGCAGGCCAGGATGGTCGCCATCGCCTGACCACCACGAAAATGACCGATAAAGGCATTGGAAGCACGGTAGATCGCATCCGACAGCCCCGCCTTGGTCACCAGGTTGCCCATCAGAATAAACAGAGGAATGACCGACAGGCCATACTCCTGGCCAGTATCTACAATGCGGCGGGCCGACATGGCGGCCGCTGCGTTCCAGTTACCGCCCAGGACATAATAGAAACCGATAAAGCCGATGGCTCCCATCGCAAAGGCAAGCGGGACACGCAGCAGGATCAGTGCAAAAAGAATGGCGAAGCCGATAAGTGATTCAAACACAGTAAAGCTACCTCAATACCGATGAAACCAGATTACTGGCCGTTGGGCTGATTATTGTTCTTGTCGGGATGAGACACGCTGCCCAGATACTGATCGGACATTTTTTCCGGATCATGATGGGCCCAGGTCTTGTAACCGAAGATTTCAGGCACATAAAAAAGAGCACGAATAAGGGTGAAGGCGGCTGCAATCCATGCCATTAATGACATGAGATATATCAGGTAACCAACTGGTATTCTTAAGAATTCTGTTACATCTCCATAAGACATGGAGCGTCCGGCAAAGGCCCATATCCGATCAGCCATCACATAAAGTGCAAAAGTACAGATACCGTTGATGACGATCTGACGCCAGGGCACGATCCAGGCAGGCACCCACTGGTCCAGCAGGTCAACAGCAATATGCTCCTCTTTCCAGCACACCACTGGAAACGAGCAGAAGATAACAACTGCCAGCATCAGCTGAATCAATTCAATTGCACCGAGCAGAGGGGAGTTGAAGAAGAAGCGACCGATGACATCAAAAGTGGTCACCAGCATCATGCCGAGCAGGGCGATACCCGCCAGACCTTCCAGTCCGGTTCTGATGACGCGCTCGGTGTTGTGTGTAAGCTTGGCCAGCATGAATAACCTCGGATCAATCGGGGTGGCATTCGGCAGAGGGCTTGATGCACTCTACACTGTTCAGTCATGCAAATGTTCGATGATGCATACAGTGTAGAGTGCTTTGAGGGAAACAGCAGGGCTGTCTGATTACTGAGTCAGTTCTGCGAGCTGGGCTTTGAAGAAGTCCAGTGCAGCCTGCGCTTCCACGCCACTTTTGGTAGCATTTTCAACCCAGGTGGCTTCCAGATCCGCTGTCAGTTCACGTGCAGCAGCCACCACTTCAGGTGAGGCTTCAGTGAAGGTATTACCCTGCTCTTTGGCGAAGGCGACACCGCTCTCGTCAGAGATATCCATCATCTCACCGAAGAGACGTGACAGACGCTCACCGGACACACCCATGATCGCTTCACGGTCAGCAGCGGACAGAGATCCCCAGGTGTCCGGGTTGATGACGATGGCAAAGCTACCACGATACAGGCCACCTGGCAGGCTCAGCGTGTAAGGGGCGACCTCTGCTACACGGAAGGAGCGCAGACCTTCGAGGGTCAGGAAGGCACCATCGATGACACCCTGTGAGGCGGCCTCATAAGTCTGAGTAGGTGGCAGGTTGACGCCAGAGATCTCAAGACGGCGGGCAATTTCAGACATTACGCCACCGCCGACTCGCATGCGTTTGCCTTTGAGTTCGTCCAGAGATTCGATTTTTTCACGGCTGAAGATCTGACCAGGACCATGCACACCAACGGCCAGCACCTCGACATCGCGGTGCTCACGGGCCTTGGCGAGGTATTGTTCATGGGTGCGCCAGTAGGCGGCTGACATCGCCTCGGAGGAGATATCTTCAAAGAAGGGCAGTTCAGGCAACTCGGTGGTCAGGAAGCGGCCGGGGAAGTGACCATGGAACATCCAGGTGACATCACCGATACCATCCGCAACGATATCCATCTGCGAGTGCGATGGCCCCAGGTCATAAACCACATTCAGTTTGACACGACCTTCAGTGGCTTCTTCGATCCATTCACCCCAGGTGGGCCATACCATGGAGTTGATCCCATGATTGGGGGATGCCCAGGTGCTGACGGTCAGCGTTGTCTGAGCCATGGCAGGGGTAAAGGCTGTGGCGGCCATCAGGCCTGTCGCCAACATGAGGGACTTGATTGTTTTCATTCGTCTATCCTTTCGAGAGTTTAAGGCGTTGTATTTATAGTTTCACTCGAAACTTACCCAGTCGTCGCTGAATAAAGGGTCGCTACCCGGCAGCGATCTTGATGAGCAGTATCAATCGCGCTGTTTACTGGGTATTGAACGTTAAGCAATATCTGATATATTGCCGCCCACTGTCAAGCAGGCCCTATCAGACTATTGGTTACATATGAAACCAATAAAGGGGCTTTTCCTCCAGCCTGTATAGCAAGATCAGGTTTTTTTGAGATAGCTCAGCTGATCCCGAATCAGACACTGAGCGGCACTGATTTAGAAATTAAATCCTTGATCTGAATCAATATTGATGATTAATTCGTAAGTGGGTGCGGCCCTCGATTGGTCCACTATCAGTGATGGAAGCCACTGTATTCAGGCGTTTTTCTGTTAAGCTTTGTTTGGATACTTTCCGAATAAGAAACAATGTTATTCATTTTTTGACGCGGTGATACTACCCGCTGATCCGACTGATTAAGGGGACGGGATTTGGATCTGTTATCTGCCATGGCGATCTTTGTCAGAGTGGTCGATCTTAAAAGCTTTTCGTTGGCAGCAAATGAACTGGGCATTTCCAGCTCCTCTGTCAGTAAGCAGGTATCACAACTGGAAAAGCATATCGGTGCCCGCTTGCTGCAACGCACTACACGGCGGTTGAGTGTGACAGAGGCGGGAGCAGCCTATTACGAAAAGTGCATCAGCATCATGGCTGAGGTGAAAGAAGCCGAGAATCTGGTGTCACAGCTCCAGGGGAAGCCCCGCGGCATACTGCGAATCAATTGCAACATGACCTTTGGGCAGTTTCAACTGGCCAAGTCGATCCCTTCATTCATGGAGAAATTTCCTGAGGTACATTTTGAGGTTACTCTGGATGATCGTATGCCGGATATTGTCAGAGATGGCTTTGATCTGGCGATACGCATCACGGACCCTCAATTACCTGATTCCAGCCTGATTGCGAGAGAGATCTCAACAATTCCGATGTATGTCTGCGCGACGCCCGAATATATCAGGCAGCATGGCCGGCCAGACACGCCAGATGCACTCAGAGCTCATAACTGTCTGATATTCGTACATGCCAGTAATGCCAACCTCTGGTCCCTGCGAAAAGGGGAGAAAAAATACAGTATTCAGGTCAGTGGTGATCTGCGCGCCAATAACAGTCTGATCGTACGAGAGGCGGTGCTGGCACATCGCGGCATAGCGAATCTGGCGTCCTTTGTGATTGAGCCCTATGTGGCAAGTGGTGAACTGGAACTGGTTTTCCCAGAATATGAGCCGGAGCGCCTCAGTATTTTTGCGGTATACCCTGATCGCAAGTATATCTCACCCAAGGTCAGTGCCTTCATTGAGCATTTTCAGCAATGGCTTGAAGACAATCTTGAGTTGCAGATCAAGGTTTGATGGGGAGGTGCAGAGAGTGTACTGATTGAAAAAAAGTGCTCCAGAAGGGTTCTGGAGCACTCCAACTGGTCAGGCCTCCAGTGCCTGAAAAGCTTCCCGAGTCAGGTTGCGGCTCTGTGTGTCTGCTATTACCAGATTGTCCTCTACACGAATCCCGCCAAAGGGTTTAAGGCGCTCGATCAGGTCCAGATTGCAACCGTGTTGTGGTATCTCGCGAACCATCCGATCCAGCAGCATGGGGATGAAGTAGAGGCCCGGTTCGATGGTGATCGCCATTTTGCTTTCCAGGCGGCGTGTCAGGCGCAGAAAGGGTGCATCGTCGCCCGGTTTGAGCAACGTACCCAGTTCGTCAATCTGATGTCCAGCGACATCATGTACCTGCAGGCCAATCAGATGACCCAGTCCATGTGGTGAAAATACCTGCGGAATACGCTTGTCCATCTGCTCATCCACTGGCAGGGTACAGATGCCCATATTAAGCAGGACAGCGGCGATCTCACGAAGCCCTGTCTGGTGCAGGTTCTGATAGTCTGTTCCGGCCACAGCGGCTTCGCAGATGCGATGTTCCAATGCTTCCATCTGATTCAACAGCTCTTCAAACAGCGCTCCATCCGGAGTGCGATTGTTGCAGTAGGTGCGGGTAATATCACTGCAGTAGCCAAGATGGCTCGCACCGGCATCTATCAGCATGGAGCGATGACTGTCAGGTTTTTGCCATTGCTTATGCTCATAGTGCAAAATAGCAGCGGACTGATTAAGACAGACGATACCGGGGTAGGGCTCATCAATACTGAGCTGCTCACTGGCGCTGAGAAAGTCGAGATAGATCTCTGCTTCACTTTTACCGGCATGAAAACCAGCTTCGGCGGCAAGGTGACCCTTAACACCCTTGATGCTTGCCAGTTCCATGCAGGCGATCTCGTAGTCACTCTTGATGGCGCGTTGATAGTAGAGCGGAAGCAGCAAACGATCGGGGTTGATCTCCAGCTTGAGTCCCAGAGAGTTCAGCTGCGGATTCAAGGGGCCCAGCCAGGCAATACTGCCCTGCAGTGCCGGCATCCAGTCTTTCAGTGCACGAGCTGTGTCAATCTGCCACAGCGACTGCCAGTCTCCGTCTGGAATCCGGGCAGTGGTGTGCCAGAAGTCGGGTTTGTCAGGCCAGACCAGTCTGGGCTTGCCTTCACGACTGATCAGAATAAACAGATCTGGTCGGGCAACAAAGGGTAGCCATTGCTGAGCACCGGCATAGGCCTTGTAAGGATGAGTATGGTCATCATGGAAGTAATAGGACTGACTACCGCTGCTGATGATCAAGTGATCAATATCGGTGCTGCTCATCAGTGACTGATACTGTTTGCACAGTCCCAACAGGTGTTGCGGGTAGAGTTCTGTTGTCATAAATGAACGTTCTCTGAATAGCCTGTGACAAATCTGGTCGTATTAACCTGTAACTTGCATATAATGTTCAATAGCTGAAAGTGTACTCAGACTAAAATTTTTAGTACATATAATATTTTCATAAATTGCACATTTTTGTTGAACAATGTTAACGCACAGCTTTTTATAATACGGTTTTTTACCGAAACACACTTTACATCGAATAAGAAGAGAGTAACCCAATGAGTCACCCTCAAGAGCAGGACGCCATTACGCTGACATCTGCAGCACCCTTAGGCCAGCTTGCCCGCAGTCGCCGTAAAGAGCTCGGATTGACACTTCAGCAAGTGGGCGAACGGGCCCATCTTTCCATTGGATTTATTTCGCAGATGGAGCGCAATCTGGTATCCCCGTCACTTGCGTCACTGGTCAATCTGGCCAAGGCGCTGGATGTCAGCGTCGACTATTTCGTCAAGATGCCGGAAGGGGTTGGGCATATTTCGCGGAAGTCTGAACGCAAGTCGATGCAGTTCAGTAACAATGGCCTGACTTATTCACTGTTGTCGACCGAGTTCAATGGCCAGACCATGAGCGCCATTGAGATAGACATGGAGCCGGGTTACCTATCTGAACTGGTCAGCCACGAGGGCGAAGAGACCATGCTGGTGCTGGAAGGGGAGCTGTTTCTCAAGCTGGATGGGCAGGATCATGTTTTGCGGGAAGGCGATTGTGCGCATTTTCAGTCAACCATGCCGCACCAATGGGGCAACGCTTCTCAGGAAGTGGTCACGCGTGTTTACTGGGTGGGCAATCTTGAGGTGAACTTCAAACCCACACAGGCTGAATAGATGGGTGCTGGCAGCAGATCTTGGTAGCATCTATCGAAAACAGGGGGTGATCATGCCGAGCCCGATCTGGATCAGCCATCGTGGCTACAGTCATCATGAAACCGAGAACACCAGAGCTGCATTTGACGCAGCGCTGGATCTCGGTTTCATGCATTTCGAGACAGATCTTCGCACCACCCGCGATGGCCATCCAGTACTCTGCCATGACCCGGATCTTGAGCGCATCGCGGGTGTCTCCCGCTCAGTTGAGAGTAGCACCCGCTCCGAGCTGGCATCGCTTCGTTTGAAGACGGGCGGAACCCTGCTTTTCTTTGATGAGATGGTTGAACGCTACTCCGGGTATCACTGGATACTGGATATCAAACCTGAAAGTGGCATGCAGACACTCAACCGCTTGCTGCAGCTCTGTACTCAACACGGTTACAGAGAGTTCCTGACACATCAGGTACGCTTTCTGTTCTGGCGATCGGAGCAGGAGCGGTATCTGCTGGGGCATCATCCCGATGCAGTCTGTATGGTGAGAGAGGGCGGCTGTCGTCGTGCCGGTTTTTGTTGCCTGATGCGCCTGCCGTGGCTTGCTGACATTTCACCGGGAAAGGTGTATTCACTGCCACCCCGTTTTAAGGGTATTGAAGTGATGAGCCCCGAAATTGTAGCACGCTATCATGCCTATGGTGCCAAAGTGCTGGCGTTTTTGCCGGAGACAGATGCGGATGCGAGGCGAGCGCTGGACGCTGGTGTGGATGAGATACTGACTAATCATCAAATACTGACCTGATGATAGTTATCGCTTGCAGTGGCAGGCACTCGCTTCAAGAAGACGAGGGCCTGCCTGTTCAGCATCAGCTGGTTTTCAATACATTCGCAACAGCCTTGCAGACATAGTCAAGATTCTGCCCAGACAAACCCGCTACATTCACACGACTGGAGTCGACCATATAGATGCTGTACTCATCGCGCAGACGGTGAACCTGTGCAGCCGAGATACCCAGGAAGGAGAACATGCCTTTCTGGCGCTCAATAAAGCTGAAATCCTGCGCCACACCCTGTTGGCTCAACGTATGATTGAACTGTACGCGCAGATCGCTGATCCGTTTGCGCATCTGTCCCAGCTCCTGTTGCCAGAGGTTGCGCAGATCACCATTACCCAGAATCACTTCCACTATAGCGGCCCCGTGATTGGGGGGCATGGAGTAGTGAGAGCGGATGGTGCCGAACAGCTGGCTAGCCGTGTTGGGCGCCTGCTGTGCATTGGCGGACAGGATCAGCAGTACACCTGTGCGCTCACGATACAGGCCGAAGTTCTTTGAGCAGGATGCTGCGATAATCAGCTCAGGTACTTGTTCTGCCATGAAGCGAACACCGGCGGCATCCTGATCCAGCCCGTCACCCAGACCCTGGTAGGCGATATCAACAAATGGCAGCAGCCCCTTGCGCTGAACCAGTTCGGTGACTGCCTTCCACTGCTCCAGATTCAGATCGGCACCGCTTGGGTTATGGCAGCAGCCATGCAACAGCACGATATCACCGGTTTTGGCGTTTTCCAGTGCCGACATCATCTTGTCAAACTGAATGCCGCCACTGGCATGGTCATAGTAGGCATAGGTCTGGATCTTCAGACCTGCACCACCGAGCAGCGGGATATGGTTGGCCCAGGTTGGGTCGCTGACCCATACAGTGGTATCGGGTGAGCAGCTTTTCAGAAACTCTGCAGCCATGCGCAACGCACCACAACCGCCCGGTGTCTGGGCAATCGCAAGGCGATCACTCAGTTGCTGATACAGGGACTGACCCAGAATCAGTTCGCTGATCAATTGATTGTAAAGAGGTGAGCCAGCCGGTCCGATATAGCTCTTGGTCAGCTCCTGCTCAAGCAGGATGCGCTCGGCACGGTCAACGGCCTGCATGATGGGGGTGTTGCCCAGCTCATCCTTATAGACCCCCACGCCAAGGTCTACCTTGTGCGGATTAGGGTCCTGCCGATACAGTGCCATCAATTGCAGTATCGCGTCGTGGGGCTGGGCTTGAATGACTTCAAACATTTTTATTCTCCTCAGGCTGCGCTGGCGGTAGCGACAGCAACTCCATTTTTATACTCTGCGAGCAGGATCCGGTGCTTTTCAGCTGCTTTTTCAGCCGCTTGCTCACGCACCGGGCCGAAGCCTCGGATCTCGGCAGGCAGATTAGCCAGTTCTACAGCCGTTGCATAGTTCTCTTTATCCAGTGATCCGACAAACATATCCAGCAGTGCTTCATAGTCGGCCAGCAGCTGTCGGTCCAGTTTACGATCGGCACTGAAGCGGAAGGGGTCGAGTTTGCCATTTCTGAGATGACGCAGACCGGCCAGCACTTTAAGAGCCTTCAGCATCCAGGGGCCAAAGCGACGTTTGGCCGGGCGCCCCTTGCCATCAAGTGCCTTTGACAGCAGTGGTGGTGCCATATGGAAATTGATGGTGTAGTCACCACTGAAGGTGCTTTCGATCTCCTTCAGGAAGTCTGTTTCGGTGAACAGACGTGCCACTTCATACTCATCCTTATAAGACATCAGACGGAAAAGTTGTTTCGCAACGGCTTCGCTCAGTTTACCAGAAAAAGCGCTGCCTGATTTGCCGACAAGCTGTTCTTCGGCTTTCATGACTCTGGTCATCTGCTCGCGATAGCGTGCTGCCCAGGCGCTGTTCTGATAGCGGGTCAGATACTCTGCATTCTTCTGTATCTGCTGCTCCAGAGTCAGTGGCTCAACGATTTCTGCTGCGGCAAAACGGGACTTGAGGTACTCCGCATCTGCTGCAGCCAGTCGACCCCACGCAAATGCCTGCTTGTTCTTCTCAACCGCGACGCCGTTGAGTTCAATCGCGCGCTGCAGAGCAGCCATGGAAACCGGTACCAGACCACGCTGCCAGGCAAAGCCCAGCATCATCATGTTGGAGAACACAGTATCACCCAGCAGGCGCTCGGCCATGGTGTTGGCATCCATGCTGTCAAAACCGGATTCACCGGCTATATCGGCCAGCATGCCGACGCGCTTGCGACTGTCCATATTGGCATCACGGAAGAGTACATAGTCCGCTGTCGGCAACTCCGCCTGGTTGACTACGATACGGGAGTGGTCCTTACGCAGTACATTCAGGGCTTTCTGCGAGGTCGCAACCACCATATCACAGGCGATCAGGGCATCGGCCTGGCCCTCTTCAATACGGACCTGATGCAGCTTTTCAGGACTGTCGGCCAGGCGAACATAGCTTAATACCGCACCACCTTTTTGCGCAAAGCCCATAAAGTCGAGTACCGATGCACCCTTTGATTCCAGGTGAGCGGCCATGGTAATCAGCGCACCTATGGTGACGATCCCGGTTCCACCGACACCCACGACCATCATGTCATAGGTGCCTTGCAGGGCAGGCTGCAAGGGTGAAGGCAGATCGTTTACCCGCTTCCAGAAACTGTCACCGACGCTTTCCGCCTGAGGCTTGCGCAGTTCGCCACCTTCAATGGTGACAAAGCTCGGACAGAAACCCTTCACGCAGGAGAAATCCTTGTTGCAGGAGGACTGATCGATCTTGCGCTTACGACCCAGCTCAGTCTCACGCGGCACAATCGACAGACAGTTGGACTGCACGGAGCAGTCACCACAGCCTTCGCACACATGATGGTTGATAAAGGCGCGCTTGGCAGGATCAGGGAACTGGCCACGCTTGCGACGGCGGCGCTTCTCGGCGGCGCAGGTCTGGTCGTAGATCAGTACGGTACAGCCTTTGATCTCACGCAGCTCACGCTGAATGCCATCCAGCGCATCACGATCGTGGAAGGTAACCCCCTTCGGGAACTGACCTTCATGCCCCTTGTACTTCTCCGGTTCATCACTGAGCACGACAATGCGTTTAACACCTTCGGCGGCGGCGTGGTTGGCGATCATCGGTACCGTGATCTGACCATCCACCGGCTGACCGCCGGTCATGGCAACGGCATCATTAAACAGGATCTTGTAGGTAATATTGACGCCTGCTGCAACCGCCTGGCGGATCGCCATAGACCCTGAGTGAAACCAGGTGCCTTCACCCAGGTTCTGGAAGATATGGCCGTTGCCGGTAAAGCGGCTCTTGCCGACCCAGTTGACCCCTTCACCACCCATCTGTATCAGGGATTCGGTATCTCGCCCCATCCATGAGGCCATGAAATGACAACCGATACCGGCCAGCGCCTTGCTGCCCTCAGGTACTTTGGTTGAGCTGTTGTGAGGGCAGCCGGAGCAGAAGTAGGGCATGCGACGCACACCACCGGGGTCCTTGATCCCACAGCTGTGAGCCTGCAGCCTCGCCAATGGCTCATCAAAGCTGATATTGAAGAAGCGGCTCAGGCGGGCGGCCACAAAACCGGCCAGTATGCGCGGGCTCAGTTCGCCGACATAGGGAATCAATGGCTCACCGACTTCATTCTGTTTGCCGACGATCAACACCTCACCGGGGCGATCCGGTTCAGACATCGCTTCCTTGATCTGACTCTCGATAATGCCGCGTTTCTCTTCGATCACCAGCACTTCCTGCTTGCCGTGAACAAAGTTGAGCATGCCCTGCTTCTCGATCGGCCAGACCATGCCGACTTTGTAAATATCGATACCCAGCTCGCGTGCACGGGCTTCATCAATCCCCAGCATCTCCAGCGCTTCCATCAGATCAAGATGGCCCTTGCCGGTGGAGACGATGCCGTAGCGTGCCTGGGGGTTATTGAACAGGCACTTATCGATCGGGTTGGCACGGGCGAATGCCTGTACGGCTGCCAGCTTGTGCTCGATACGAGTTTCCAGCTGCGGCCCCGGCAGATCGGGCCAGCGATAGTGCAGGCCAGTGGCGGGTGCTGTGAAATCGGTTGGCATAACGAATGTGGGCAGAGGCTTGAGATCAACCGATGCCGCACTCTCGACCGTTTCGGAGATCGCCTTGAAACCTACCCAGCAACCGGAGTAGCGCGACAGGGCATAGCCCCAGAGTCCGAAGTCAATATACTCGGCCAGGTTGGCAGGGTTGATGGTCGGCATGAACCAGGACATAAAGGCAACATCGGACTGGTGCGGCATGGAGGAGGAGACACAACCGTGGTCATCACCGGCTACGACCAGTACGCCGCCGTGCGGGGAACTGCCATAGGTAGTACCATGCTTGAGCGCATCGCCTGCGCGATCCACACCTGGCCCCTTGCCATACCACAGGCCAAATACACCTTCGACCTGTTTATCAGGGTCGGTCTCTACCTGCTGGCTGCCGAGAACCATGGTGGCGGCGAGGTCTTCGTTGATCGCGGGTACAAACTCAATCTTATGCTCGTCAAGCAGCTTCCGGCATTGCCACAGCGCCTGATCATAACCACCGAGGGGAGAACCGCGATAGCCGCTGATCAACCCTGCAGTGTTGAGGCCGTTTTGCTTATCCAGAGCGGCTTGCATCAGGGGAATGCGAACCAGTGCTTGAGTACCGGTCAGGAAGACTCTGCCTTCCATGCGGGTGTAACGATCTTCCAACTGATAATCATCGAGCTTGGAGATATGGCTATTCATTGACGTTGCCTGCTGGGTCTGATTTCTTGTTATGTCACCCGTGGCGGAGAAAACAGGATTCCGCCACAGATGCAGTGGTTACATCCATTGTAGGAAAAATCAGGAGAAAGGTGCTTGCGAAAAAGGCAGTCAAACTGTCTGGTTAAGAAAGAATATTTACTTTAATGGTAATTTTGTGATGATTTATTTCCAAATGCTTCATTATTGCGTTCCAGTATGCGCATCCATGCTGAGATAGTATGGTTTTTGCTGAACAGTGGCGACCTGACCATGAGTCAGTGGTCGCCAGTCAGTGTTCAGCAAGCGGGATGAGACAGTTGCAGAAATATAAAGATTGGACTGCCTGCCTATTTTACGCATTTACGGATGATCTGTGAGATATCCCTGCGTGTCAGGCCTATATCATTCAGAATCCTATCATCAAGTTCGGATAACTGGCGCTCAGTTTCGTTGATACGGTACCAGCGAAAAGATGACTCTATCAGACGAGTGATTGCATTCAGTATTTTTTTCGGAATATCGATCCAACTGCTCAACTTCTTCGGGCTGCGCTGTTCTGCACACACCTGTTGAAGGCAGATAGTTTGATTAGTATTGTTCATTGCTTACACCTGCTATATTGAGTTGATGAAAGTGCCTTAATGACATGTTTATAGGGTCAATATCTCAGTTGTATCTGCTGCTGACAAACGATGATAATTTGATAAAGGGTTAGATTTTCTCACTTATGAATATGAAGCGAAAACTACCTCCACTGAATGCATTGCGTGCTTTTGAGGCTGCAGCCAGGCATATGAGCTTTGCCATGGCGGCGGATGAGCTGAATGTCACACCCGCTGCGATCAGCCATCAGATAAAGGCACTGGAAGATCATCTCGGTGTCATGCTGTTTATCAGGCGTCCACGTGCCCTGATACTGACGGAAGCAGGCCAGGGGTGCCTGCCGGATCTCAGGGCTGGTTTTGACCAGATGGAGGCCGCAGTGAACCTGGCGAGACGCTGGAACGCCACCAAGCCCCTGACTATAAGCGTTGTGCCGACCTTTGGAGCGCGGTGGCTGGTGCCGCGTATTCATCTCTTTCGCAAACAGCACCCGCAGATTGAGATTCGCATAGATGCCTCAATGGCGATGGTGGATTTTCAGCGTAGCGATATTGATCTGGGCATTCGTTATGGGCTGGGTAACTACCCGGGGCTGCATGTCGAGAGAATTGTTTTCTGTGACCATGTTTTTCCAGTCTGCTGCCCGGAGCTGTTGAAGGGGCCTCATCCTCTGCTGACACCGCAGGATCTGCAATTTCATACGTTGCTGCATGTCACCAGTGGCACTGGTGTACCCAGCTATTTTGACTGGAACATGTGGCTGCGAAGTGCCGGTATCGAGGGGGTCAACAGTGAGCAGGGGCCCTATTTCGTTCAGACAGATCTGGCGCTGAGGGCTGCCGTGTCAGGACTGGGTGTCTGCCTGGCCAGTGAGTTACTGGCACAGGAGGAGCTGGAAACCGGCCGCCTGGTCAAGCCTTTCTGCCAGCAGTTTGAAAGTAACTTTGCCTATTACCTGGTCTGCGCTGAGCGCAATGTCAATGACCCCAGAGTGAAGAGTTTTTTCAAGTGGATCCATGGCATGGCAGAAGTTGAGAAGGATCAGTCGCCAGGTTGTCTTGCAGATCTGGTGACCGATCCATAAGTGATGGCTGTCAGGCTTTTCGGTTTTTCAGATAGCAGATCGGGTGCAATACCAGCCAGGCGTAGATACCCAGTCCAATCGAAGCACCAATCAGGTTCATCCAGTCTACCCAGGTGTTCACATATGCGATGCTGGACTGGGTATGAATCGGTACGAAATAGAGCGCTGCTATTGCTACGATCGGTGGCAGCAGTTTTGAACCAATACCGCCTGGTTTTGTAAAGCCATAGCCTTTAGTGCGTGCGATCACCTGTGGGATCAGAAAAATCACAAGCATCAGAGCAATCAGCCACAGCCAAGGCAGGGCGGAGTACCAGAGAACAGTCAGAATGCCAGTCAGTGTCATGGTGATACTCCTTATATTTTGCCTTCAAGCATGGCGTAGTAAGCGGGGCGCAACATGCGCTCTTTCATGACCCATACGGTCCAGGATTCCTCTTTCGGATCGATGAAGGAGAAGGAGGGCAGCAGCTTGCTGTCCCAGCCAAACTCCACCAACATCGCCTTGCCGATACTGGTGATCAGTGGGCAGGAGGTATATCCGTTATGACGGGCAGGCAGTGGGCGATCCTGCAGATAGGCCAGGAAGTTCTGCTCCAGTACATTGGCCTGCATCTTCACGCTGGCGGCGGTCTTGTTGCTGGGCATCCCCATCACATCACCGATACCCCAGACATTGGGATAGTTGGGGTTCTGCAGGGTTTCTCTGTCCACCTCCATCCAGTCGACAAAGGGTCCTTCGCTGAAGCGCAGCGGGCTGTTGAGGATTGATTCCGGTGCGGTCATGGGCGGGACAACATGAATAAAGTCGTAATCGCGTGTTTCCTCCCAGGTGTCCTGTTGCTCACTACCAACAGTGTAATGGCCAGATGTTGCCGTCCCTGTGCGCTCGCCCTTGACCTTATAAGTGGCTTTCTTTGCATCGGCATCAATCCCTGTGAGGGTCCAGAAATCGTTGCGTATCACCCCCTGCTCGGTAAAGCGCTGCTTTACAAAGTCGTTATAGAAGGGCACACCGAACAAGCCGCCTGAAGGCGTCATGAACTCGACATTGAACTGATCACGTTTACCACTGTTCTCAAGGCGGGACAGGGTGGTGAAAGTCATTTTAAGGGGCGCACCGGCACATTTGAGGGCTGTCGGTGGCAGATTGAACAGGCCGGTACCACGCCCACTTGCTATCCAGCGATCGATCTCGACACTGGTGGCTTCAGCCTCATTAATCCCGGCATAGACGCTGCCGATCCCCTTGCCCTGGCCAATCAGGCGTGTATCAATCCCTTCGATCCGTTCATAGCGCAGCTGTAATCCGCAAGCCACTATCAGGTAGTCATACTTTAATGTTTCACCATTACTGAGCGTGACCTGATTGTTATCCGGATCATACTCGGTCACCATGCCACGCACCCAGTTGACGCTGGGTGGCAGCCATTCGGCGGTTTTCGACAGTGTCTTCTTTTTGTTCCATACCGCTGAGGCAACCAGCGTCCAACCGGGCTGATAGTGATGATCCTCACGGCTGTCTATGATGGTGATGCGCGCGCCGGGAAGGCTTCGGGTAAAGCGGTTAGCCATTGCAATACCACCTGCACCGGCGCCGCTGATAACAATATGCGCATTAGTCTGCTGAGCCAGCGCGTCAGGAATCAAACCTAATGCCGGTCCTGCAACGGCAGATGCCAGACCTAACTTGAGCAGGTCTCGGCGACTTTTACTATCTGGATGTGGGGTCTTTCTAGTCATTGCACTTTACTCCGGGCGCCACTGAGTGATTAATTGGTGATCACTCTATTTTTATATATATTAACATGACTTAAATTATATATAACTAATACTAAGGTCAATATTCCATTCTGTTTTACTTGCGCTGGATCAATACTTGAGTGGAAGGTTTGAATAGGTCATTGTGTAGAGATAACATTTGAACAAATAAACAAACGGATGCCCTTGTCCGGCAGAGCAGGTAAGTTCAACCGTGATTCAACTAGATACCTACGACAAACGCATCCTCAAGCTGCTTCAGACTGATGGACGCATCAGCAATCAGGAGTTGGCAGACAGTATCGGGCTGTCTCCCGCAGCTTGCTGGCGTCGGGTTAAGGCGCTGGAGGAAGCAGGCGTTATTCGTGGTTTTGTCGCGCTAGTAGAACCTCGTCAGGTAGGTCAGCCCCTGTGCGTGATGGCGATGGTGACCCTGTTACGACACAGTGCCGACAGCACGGTTGAATTTGAGGAGCGGGTAAAGCAGTACCCGGAAGTGCTGCAGTGTTATGCAGTGACGGGTACGGCGGATTTCATGTTGCGGGTCGTTATCCCCGATATGGAATCTTATGATCGTTTTCTGAATGAAAAGATCTTCACCATCTCCGGCATCTCACAGGTGCACAGTAATTTTGCACTGCGTGAAATCAAAAACGAGACAGCAATACCTGTCTGATTTTCAAGGGTAGCAGATTCAGCACAGACTCTTTCCTGTAAGGAAATAATCTTCTTCACCCTGTCGGGATTATCCCCGGATCAAAATTGGGTAAGGTAGGTCAGATAAAGAGAACCTACAAAAACAAGAAAGAAGAGAGCGACGATGCTGAACACCTACACCTTCCCCGAGTATGATTATATTCGCTCCAAGGATCAGGATGCGGCTGAGCCTGTTCGCCATCCAGTGATAGTGGTCGGCGCCGGACCAATCGGCATGGCGATGGCATTGGATCTGGCGTTACATGATGTACCCGTCGTGGTGCTGGATGACAACAACACCGTCAGTGTCGGTTCACGTGCTGTCTGCTACGCCAAGCGTTTTCTTGAGATCATGGATCGCCTGGGAATCGGGCAGCGTCTGGTGGACAAGGGTGTCACCTGGAACATCGGCAAGGTGTTCTTCGACCGTGATCTGGTTTACACCTTCAACATGCTGCCGGAGGAGCATCATCGACGTCCCGGTTTCATCAATCTTCAGCAGTATTACCTTGAAGAGTACATGGTTGACCGCATCCATGAGCTGGGCGGTATCGATCTGCGCTGGAAAAGCAAAGTCACTCAGGTTGAGCAGGACGAAACGGGCGCCACTGTCACGGTCGAAACGCCGGAAGGCAGCTATCGCATGCAATGCGACTACCTGATCGCCTGTGATGGTGCCAACTCTCAGATCCGCAGCCAGTGTGGACTGGAGTCCAAAGGGCAGATCTTCAAGGATCGCTTCCTGATCGCCGATGTGGTGATGGACCCGAGCAACTTCCCACCTGAGCGCTGGTTCTGGTTCAACCCGCACTTCCATGAGGGGCAGTCTACACTGCTGCATCGTCAGGCTGACAATGTCTGGCGTATCGATTTCGATCTGGGTTGGGATGCCGATCCGGAAGAGGAGAAAAAGCCGGAGAACATCATTCCACGTGTGCGTGCCTTCCTGGGAGATGAGGTCGAGTTTGAACTGGAATGGGCGAGTGTTTATACCTTCACCTGTCGCCGCATGGACAACTTCCGTCTGGGTCGTATCTTCTTTGCCGGTGATGCTGCACATCAGGTTTCACCCTTTGGTGCACGTGGTGCCAACTCCGGTGCCCAGGACACCGATAATCTGGCATGGAAACTCAAGTTGGTGATGGATGGCCGTGCGCCGGACAGCCTGCTGGATACCTATTCAGATGAGCGCGTCTATGCAGCAGATGAGAATATTCTCAACTCGACCCGTTCAACAGACTTCATTACCCCCAAGAACGAGATCAGCCGTGTATTCCGTGACGCGACACTGAGCCTGGCCAGGGATTATCCCTTCGCCCGCCGTCTGGTCAACTCGGGCCGCCTGTCTTTGCCTGCGGTGTACACCCACTCATCGCTGAATACGCTGGATCAGGAAACCTTCGTCGGTAATATGCTGCCCGGCGCGCCAAGCACCGATGCACCGGTCAGCAAGGCAGGGCAGGAAGGTTATCTGCTCGATCATCTGGGCAATCAGTTCAATGGCCTGCTGTTCATTGAAGGCAAGCGTGATCTGAGCCAAGCGGTACTGGATCAACTTTCGGCCCTGTATCAGGCGAAAATCCCGCTGAAGAGCTATCTGGTCTGCTCACACCAGGTTGATCTGCCTCTACCTGATGGTGTCGAGTTGCTGGTGGATACACTGGGTGTGGTCAAGGAGCGCTTTGACGCAACTGCAGGAACCTTCTATGTGCTGCGCCCGGATCAGCATGTCTGCGCCAGAATGCGCCAGCTTGATAACAACCGCGTTGCTGCTGCTATCCGCAAGGCAACGGCTCAGTGATTTCGTCAAGACAGAATAAGAGAGAGAAACATGACTAAACTTATAACTGATCCGAACCTGCTGCAGCCGGATGATTTCTATCAGGAGCTGACAGATCTTCACCGTGATCTGACGCCCGAACAGAGCGCCGAGATCAATGCCAAGCTGATCCTGTTGCTGTGTAATCATATCGGTGATCAGGCGGTACTGTCGGAAGCGATGCTGATCGCGAAAAAGAATCTGAAAGCGGCTTAATACAAACGCCGCATTTGGGGCGATGCCCCGGACAGACACAGTGCACTGGCGCACAAGACGCCAGGCACATCTATGCTGTAAGTGCTTTTAATGAAAGGGTGATACATGAAAAAATGGATTCACTACCCCGTTATCGAGGGTGAAACCACGCGCCAGGCTCACTGCGACATGCCTGCGGGTACTTTTGATCGCGAGGTAGGGCGTGAAGGCTTCTTCGGCCCAGCCACGCAGATGCATCACAAGCATGCACCGACAGGCTGGATCAGAATGGAAGGGCCGTTGCGCCCACGCTCTGCTGATATCAACGAAATTTCCAACCGGGCAGACAGTCCGGCAGATGCGGTTCTGTTGCTGCACAATGCTGCATGCAAGGTACGCACCTGGCGCTGTGATCAGGCGATGGACCATCTGTTCCGCAATCAGGATGGTGATGATCTGCTGTTTATCCATGAAGGCAGCGGCGAGTTTTTCTGCGATTACGGTCATTTCAGCTTCCGGGATGGTGACTATATCGTGATTCCCCGCGGCACCATGTGGCGTATCGAGCCTACCGCGCCGATCTTCATGATGCTGACCGAAGCGACTAACGATGCCTATCAACTGCCGGAAAAAGGAGCGGTCGGTCAGCACGCGATCTTTGATGCCGGGGTGCTGGATCGCCCGCATATCAATGACCAGTTCAAGGCGCAGCAGGATGAAAACGAGTGGACCATCCGTGTTAAGCGCCTTAACCAGATCACCGAGATCACCTATCCCTACAATCCGCTCGACTGTGTCGGCTGGCACGGTGATCTGTGTGTGGTCAAACTCAACTGGCGTGATATCCGTCCGCTGATGAGCCACCGTTTCCATCTGCCGCCAAGTGCACACACCACCTGGGTGGCAAAGCGCTTTGTAGTATGCACCTTCTGCCCACGCCCGATGGAGACTGATCCGGGCGCCCTTAAGTTGCCCTATTTTCATAATAATGATGATTATGATGAGGTGCTCTTCTATCATCAGGGTAACTTCTTCAGCCGTGACAATATTCGTGCCGGGATGATCACCTTCCATCCCTGCGGTTTTACGCATGGTCCGCATCCAAAAGCCTATGCTGCTGCCGAAGGCAATGCCGGCAAGATGACCGATGAGGTGGCGATGATGATCGATACACGCGATCCACTCGAACACACGCCAGCCTTCAGTCAGGTGGAAGATGTCAACTACGTGAACTCCTGGAAACCGAAGTAACCGGGAATATTCATCAATAACCGAGCCTGACTGCTGTGATGCATAAAACTATCCGGCAGCCAGGCTCCAGAATAAATTTTTCAAGGTGAACATATGAAACTCGGATCTCTCAATCAGGGACGTGACGGCAAGCTGGTCGTTGTATCCCGTGACCTCAGCCTGGCAGTTGAGGTGCAAAATATCGCACCAACCATGCAGTATGCGATCGACAACTGGGATACGGTGGCGCCAGCGCTGGAACGTATCTATCTGTCACTGAATGAAGGTGAGGTAGTCGGTTCCTTTGAGCTGGATCTCAATCAGCTTGCCTCTCCACTGCCACGTGCCTATCAGTGGTGCGACGGATCAGCCTATGTGAATCATGTAGAGTTGGTACGCAAGGCACGTAATGCCGAGATGCCACCGAGCTTCTGGACAGATCCGCTGATGTATCAGGGTGGATCTGATGCTTTCCTGGCACCCACAGGTGACATTCTGATGGAGAGCGAAGAGTGGGGGATCGACTTTGAAGCAGAAGTGGCCGTTGTCACAGGTGATGTGCCGATGGGTGTCAGTGCTGAGAAGGCAGCAGAGACGATCCGTCTGGTGATGCTGGTTAATGACGTTTCACTGCGTAATCTGATTCCGGCAGAGCTTGCCAAAGGCTTTGGCTTTTTCCAGTCGAAACCCTCAAGTGCTTTTTCACCGGTTGCCGTCACGCCGGATGAGCTGGGCAACAGCTGGCAGGATGGTCGCCTGAATGGACCGATGCTGGTGGAGTACAACAATCAGCCGTTCGGCAAGGCCGATTGTGGCACCGATATGGTGTTCAACTTCCCACAGTTGATCGCCCATGCGGCCAAAACTCGCCCACTGGGTGCCGGTGCCATTATCGGCTCAGGTACCGTTTCCAACAAGCAGGATACTGAGCATGGTTCTGCGATTGCTGATGGTGGTGTTGGCTACTCCTGCATTGCCGAGGTTCGCATGATTGAAACGATCAATACCGGTGCGGCCAAAACACCTTACATGAGCTTTGGTGATCGTGTGCGTATCGACGTTAAGGATGCCAAGGGTCAGAGCATTTTTGGTGCGATTGATCAGAAGGTTGTCAAATATACCGCTTGAGTATGTCTGCCCGGTCGTTGAGCGTCACAGCTCAGCGGCCTGTCTGATACAGAACAATCATACGATCAATCACAGAGGACAAAAATGATGAAGCTCTATGATTACTGCCGCTCATCGGCGGCCTATCGTGTGCGCATTGCGTTGAATATGAAAGGCCTGGAGTACGAACAGATCCCGGTCAGTCTGCTGGAAGCCGAGCATCGCAGTGCTGAGCACCTGTCCCGTAACCCTCAGGGTCTGGTACCGAGTCTGGAAGACAAGGGCGCTATCATCAATCAGTCACTCGCCATAGTTGAGTACCTTGAGGAGCGCTACCCGGATACCTTCCGACTGCTGCCGGCAGAGCCTCTGGCACGTGCTCGTGTGCGCTCGCTGTCCCAATTGATTGCCTGCGACATACATCCGGTCAATAACCTGCGCATTCTGAAGTATCTAGTCTCTGAGTTTGGCATCACGGAAGAGCAGAAAACCGCCTGGTATCAGCACTGGATTCATGCAGGTTTTCAAGCCCTGGAGCAGCACCTGACTAGTAGTGATGAGACAGGTGTGTATTGCCAGGGCGACAGTCCGACATTGGCTGATATCTGCCTGGTTCCGCAGGTATTCAATGCCAACCGCTTTAAATGTGATCTCAGCGATTTCCCGACCATCCGTCGTATCCATGCGGCCTGTGAAGAGCTGGAGGCGTTCAGTAAAGCGCATCCTGATCTGCAGCCAGGTGCTTGAGATCTGACTTAATTCGACCTATTCAAGAACAGGAAACCATCATGGCGAAAAAACCCTTTGCATCATCCGCCGATCTCGGCGAGAAAAAAGAGATCCTCGAAGTCCTTGGTGACGGCATCTATGCCTTGACCGCCGAAGGTGACCCCAATGTGGGTGCGATCGAAGCGGAAGATTTCATCATTGCATTTGAAGCCCGTGCGACACCCAAAGCCGCAAATGACTGGCTGGAGATGCTGCGCGAACATACTGATAAACCGGTTAAATATCTGGTGCTGTCGCACTACCACGCTGTGCGTGTACTGGGTGCATCTGCCTTCAAGGCTGAAAGCATTATCGCGCATGAGAAAACCAAATTCCTGATCGATGAGCGCGGCAACGAAGACTGGGCCAGCGAATACGGCCGCATGCCACGCCTGTTCCGTGAGCCAGATGGCATCCCCGGTCTGACTCACCCCGATATCGTGTTCAATGATCGTCTGGAAATCCCTCTGGGCGGTGATCGTGGCAGCCTGATTCTGGAGTATTGCGGTCGTGGCCACACGGCTGGCGATATCGTGGCCTGGTTACCGAAACAGAAAGTCCTCTTTGCAGGTGATCTGGTTGAAGCGGCAGCCGCACTCTACACAGGCGATGCTTTCCACTTCGACTGGGCCAGCAAAACACTGGACAAGGTTAAATCCTACGAAGCAGAAGTGCTGGTCGGTGGCCGTGGTGCAGTGGCACGTGGTCGTGCCGAGGTTGATGCTGCCATCGAACAGACCCGTGGATTCCTCACCGGCATGATCGAAAAAGTGGGCGAAGTGCACAAGCGCGGCGGCACGCTGAAGGAAGCCTTCGAGCAGACTCACGAGCATCTGGCACCCAAGTTCGGCATGTGGCCGATCTTCGAACACTGCCTGCCATTCGATGTGCAGCGCCTGTGGGACGAGTTCGACGACATCGACTGGCCACGCATCTGGACCGCAGAGCGTGATCAGGAAGTTTGGGATAAACTGCAGGATTAATCGCTTCAGGCGATGCTGCTTGTACCAAACCTTTCCCGGTAATCCTGAGGGGATACACCAATATGGCGCATGAAACAGCGCCGCATCCCCTCATATCCGGAAAAGCCACAGCGGCGTGAAATGCTGGCGATACTTTGCTTCGTAGTCGTCAGCAGCCTCTGTGCCTCTTCAAGTCTGAACCGCTCAACGGCGCGAGCAGGAGATAGCCCCATTATCTCCTTATACTTGCGGTAGAAGTTTCGTGGGCTCATGCTGACCTGTTCAGCCAGCAACTCAATGCTGAGATCCTCTGCAAGATGCTCGATAATCCAGGCATGCAGTGTATCGAATCGACCGAGGCCATCATTTATCTGGCTCTTGAGCAGGTTGCTGAATTGCGCCTGTCCGCCGGGCCTTTTAATAAAAATCACCAGCGACTGAGCTAACTGCATCGCTGCGTCATGCCCCAGATCCTCTTCAACCATGGCCAGTGCCAGATCTATCCCCGCTGATACACCCGCGGAAGACCAGATATGCCCATCCCTGACATAGATTGGGGCGGCATCGACCTGCACCAGCGGGTAGCTCTGCTGCAGTTGCTCACACCAACGCCAGTGAGTTACGGCGCGCCGGTGGTCCAGAACACCTGCCGCCGCCAGAATAAACGCCCCCATGCAGACAGAGCCCACGCGCCTTACCTTCTGGCTTTGGGTTGCAATCCAGTCGGTGAGTCGTTTGTCGGTTGCCGCTGTTATCGCGCTTCTGCCACCCGCTACGATCAGTGTATCAATTAAGGTTGTTGCGGCTTCATGAAGGGTTATCGTGTCAAAGGTCACACCGGTGTCAGTCGCGATTCTGCCACCTTCAACAGAGGCGAAAATCGGTTCATAACAGGGTGTATCACTATTATCGGATCGCGCCTGATGAAATACCTGCAGCGGGCCTGCAATATCCAGCAGCACAGCTTCCGGAAACAGAATAAATACAAGTCGTCTGGGTGACTCGTTGGTTTTTGTTGATTTGGCAGTATTAGTGGACATCTTGTCATTTATGCCATGACTGTTCTGATTAAGCTAGCTGCAAGAGTCAAATAACCAATGGAGATAGCCATGTCATTGAGTCTGGAAAACTGCATCAACAGTCACTGCCCCTGGTCGGGTAATCCAGTCAGCGCTGAGGCATTAGCCCTGTATCGTGGAGTGACAGTCGGATTCTGTAATCCTGGATGTCGGGATAAGTTTATTAAGGCCACCAGTCTGTTTGATGAACTGCTGAATAGTCTGGAAACTACGAGGCGAGGCAAGGAATGAACATTATCCGGTCTCATGAATTCACAGCTCCACACGCCTGGGGTGCAATCAATATTTAGAAGCAAAGATCAATATTTTCAGGCAATTCCGCAATAAACGTCATATCCTTTGTACTATCAGAATGAGGACCCTGTGTTTTAGTAAAGGATCTGAACAGAGTGATGATGACAACAGGCTGGCGAATATCTGTTGCGGCAATTGTATTGTCGCTTGCTGCACCTTCATATGCCGACAGGTCTGCTGAGACTACCCTGGAGGTTCTTCATTGGTGGACATCTGCCAGCGAGCATGCAGCGGCCGAGTTGCTGCGTGAAGCGATGGAAGAGGAGGGTTATCGGATCACCGATTATGCAATTGTCGGTGGTGCCGGTGAAGGTGCAGTCAAGGTACTCAAGGCACGGGTACTGCTTGATGATGCGCCGGATATTGCACAGATTATCGGGCCATCGATACGGAACTGGGCGGAGTTGGGGTTTTTCCATTCGCTGGCTGGTAGCCAGGATAACCACACTCTGTTTGATAACCTTTCCAGCCCCGTGTTTGATCTGGTCGCGTATGAGGAACAGCCGTTTGCTGTCCCGCTTGCGATCCATCGAGTTAACACGCTGATCTTTAATCAGACACTTTTTGATAAGTTCGGACTTGAGCCTGCTGTAGACTGGGCTAGCTGGCTGGAGCAGTTAGATCTGTTGCAGCAAGCAGGCATCGTGCCCCTGGCTCACTCAAATCAACCTTGGCAGAATGCGACCTTGTTCGAAACTGTTCTTGCAGTCACAGCATCCCCCGATACCTACCATCAGATCATGATCGAACAGGATAGCTCGGCACTTTTGGGCGAAGAGATGGCGCTGAGCCTGACCCGATTCAGGCAACTGAAATCCTACATGCAACCTCTGCGAAACAGTGACTGGAGCGAGGCCACGCGCCAGGTATTTGAGGGAAAGGCAGGAATGCAGTTGATGGGTGACTGGGCGCTAGGTGAGGTGCTGCAATGGCAGACTGGCGGTCTGGTCGGTAGCCAGATTGACAATCAGATCGGCTGTTCGGCATTTTTCTCGCAGCAGCATCTGTACAGTGTTGATAGTCTGGTATTCTTTCGCAGCGGCTCTTTGACGGAAGGCGCAGTTCAACGCTTAGTGCAAAAACTTGGCGATTCGGATTTTCAGTATCGCTTTGCACAGGTTAAAGGCGCCATACCGGCCAGACAGGATGCAGCGTTATCGGTACAGCCATGCCTGGCGGCTTCGGCACGAGACTTTGAACAACAGACACGCTTACCCAGTCTGGTGCATCGGACGGCCGCCATAGAGGAGGTGCGCAATGTATTCATTCATGCGCTGCACCGCTTTTTCAACGATGACACACAGGATATCAAGCTGACTCAGACGCGTCTGGCAGCTGAACTCAGAGCATTACAATAATGAAAACCCTACTCATAGTAGATGATGATAAGAAAATACTGAGTCTGTTACAGGCCTATCTTGAGCGTAATCAGTTCCGCGTGATCAGCGCCTTGAACGGCGAAACAGCGCTGCAGATGTATGAGCAGCATCCGGAGATTGAATTGGTAGTATTGGATGTGATGCTGCCGGATCTGGATGGTTTCCAGGTATGCCGTTTGCTGCGCAAGCGCTCAGATGTGCCGATTCTGATGCTGACGGCTAACATTGATGAAACCGACCGTATCGTTGGGTTAGAGCTGGGAGCAGATGACTATCTGGGCAAGCCGTTCAACCCGCGTGAGTTGCTGGCTCGTATCAAAGCCATTTTGCGGCGTGTGGAAGGCGGCAATGCTCAGCAACCAACCTGTTATTTTTTTGCTGATTTCTGTCTGGATTGCGTCAACCGAACGCTGATGGGTGCCGACGGGCAAGAGGTTGTTCTGTCGGGCAATGAGTTCATGTTGCTGCAATACCTGGTTCAGAGAGCTGGCTCGATTGTGGAGCGAAGCCAATTGATTGAGGCTACACATGGACGAGATCTGGGACCATTGGATCGTAACCTGGATGTCCAGATCAGCCGTTTGCGCAGTAAACTCAAAGACGAAGGTAAGCAGCCGCGATTTATCAAAACTGTGAGGGGCGTGGGCTATGTATTTGCCTGCGAGGTGAGTGTGGATGCGCCTGATTGAGTCGCTCATGCCAGCGTCTTTGCTGGCTCGGATGATCCTGACGCTTGCGCTGGGGATGGTTCTGACTCAAACGGCGGTCAGCCTGAACTGGTCCACCCATCTACACAATCAGGCTCGTCATGATACTCAGCAGGCGGCTGGTTATCTGGGCAGCGCAGCGGCGGCCACAGTTCATTACTTTGCCTTGTTGCCGCAGAGTTATCAGCCACTGGTGATTGATCAACTCAGGGAGATGGGTGGTACGCGCTTTTTTGTCACGCTCAACCCCGAAGTACTGCAGATAAACGGTATCAGCGATGACCCTTTGGCAGAGCAGGCGCGGATCAGCTTTCAACAGGCGCTGGAGGAGCAGTTAGGGACGGGCTTTCCGCTTGAGGCAGCCATTGCCTGGCCTGAACAGTTGGTGACATCAGAGCAGGGCACCCTGATTACAGATTTGCCTCGTCAATGGACTGAGTTCAGTCTGTTATTACAACCTAAGCCGGCACCGATCCTGGTCGCTCAGATAGCGCTGGAAAATGGTGATTGGCTGTATCTCGCCAGCCTGATGCCGGATCCCTATTTCCTGGATAAATCCAATCCCTTCAGTGGTTGGAGTTGGTTGATTCAACTGGTACCGATTCTGTCTGCGCTGGTGTTGATGATTCCGCTGACCCGCTCAATCACCAAGCCGCTTGCCCGACTGTCGGCTGCCACGCACAGCTTCGGACGCGGGTTGGCACATGAGGCCTTGCCGGAAACGGGTAGCCGAGAGTATCGCAATCTGCGCAATGCACTATTGGAAATGGAGCGTCGTATCGAGCAGTTCATCGCAGATCGAGGGCGGCTTTTTTCATCCATCAGCCATGACCTTCGCACACCTATCACACGCCTCAAACTGAGGACCGAAATGCTGGACGATCCTCAAATTCAACAGGAGTTTCATGAGGATCTGGATGACCTGTCACGACTGGTGACAGCAGCGCTGCAAAGCGTCAAGGACACAGCACTGGATGAGCCGATCAGCGAAGTCAGGCTTGATGAATTGCTGCGACGTCTCACTCAGACCTACAGCCTCAGCGGCCAGGTGGTCAGCATTAAATGCCCAGAAATTTTACTGCAGACACGGGTACTGGCACTCAAACGCGTGCTTGATAATCTGATCAACAATGCACTGCTCTATGGCGATAAGGTGGATATTCGAGTTGAGCAGCGAGAGCAGCTTTGGATCAGTATCAGGGACTATGGCCCCGGTGTAGCGGAATCGGAGATCGAGAACCTGATACAGCCTGGCCAGCGTCTGGAACATGGTCGCAGTCGTAACCAGGACGGGCAGGGGTTGGGTTTAACCATCAGTCATAACCTGGTGCTTGGGCTGGGTGGCCAGTTGAAGCTCTTCAATCATCCTACCGGTGGCCTGGTCGCTCAGATACGCCTGCCTCAGAAACTGACCTGACAACATCTGTTGCAAGGTTTTGCAAGATTACGTAGTGCCCTGTAATACAAGCAATTATTTGCAGTACTTTTCTGAAAGACACACTCCTTACTTCATCTTAATGTAAAGAATCTGTCGATGACCTGTAGCCAGGTTCCTATCGGCACTGCTGCCTTGCAGCCAATAAACATAAGAAAGGTTGAAGTGTCATGTCAGATTCATTACTGCAGATCATCAGTCCTGTTGCCGGACGTGTTCTTGCGTTGAGTGATATTCCCGATCCGGTTTTTTCAGAAGGTATGGTTGGCGATGGATGTGGTATCGACCCGACGGGGCAAGAGATATCCGCGCCTGTGAGTGGTGTGATCAGCCAATACCATCGTTGCAAGCATGCGTTGGCAGTCCGTCATGACAGCGGCATAGAAGTATTGATTCATCTTGGGTTGGATACAGTCACTCTTGAGGGAAAAGGGATATCCAGCCTGGTACAACAGGGTGACAAGGTGATTGCCGGTCAGCCGTTGCTCAGATTTGATGCAGACTATCTTGCACTGAATGCCCGATCATTGATCAGCGCCATTGTTGTGACTAATCCTGAGCTTTTGACAGGTATCTCTGTGGTCGCACCCTCACTTGTTGAGTCTCATCAGCCTTTGCTGCAGCTGGAGCTGAAATCCGACACCGTTATTAATGGCTCTTCCGCACTTGTTTCAGAGGATTTTGTTTCAGAGGACCTAGTTTCAGAGGACCTAGTTTCAGAGGACCTGTCTTCGGCAATGACTCACGCCTGTGGAGAGGTGTGTATACCTAATCCTTTGGGGCTGCATGCACGTCCAGCAGCCCGCTTGTCTGATCATGTAAAGAAGCTTGGTGTGAAGGTCACCGTTTATAAAGGTGTACAGGCGGCCAATGCGGCATCTGTTGTTGCCGTGATGGGGCTGGGCACGGTGCAGGGTGATCGACTTAAAGTCGAAGTGACAGGTATTGATGCCGAGTCGGCATTAGAGTCCATATTGTCGGCTATTGTGGGTGGCCTCGGTGAGGTTTGTCAGCCAGTTGAAGCTGCACCCTCTGTTACTGCACCCTCTGTGATCGCGCTTGAAGACGAGCCTTCATTACTTCGCCGTCGAGTGGTGTCTGAGAATCAGTTACTGGGCGTTGCCGCATCAGCCGGTCAGGCAGCCGGTGTCATCTATCGTATAAATGACGAACTACCGGATTATAGCCGTGTTTCAGATGACTCAAGACAAGAGTTGATGCGCCTCAAAGCAGCTCTTGCGGATCAAGCTATGAGTTTTCAGACACGCATCATACAAACAGAGGATGTTGATCAGGCTGATATATTCAGCGCCCATCTGAGTATGCTGCAGGATCCAGATCTGCTGCTTTTGATCGAACAGTACATAACCGATGGCGCCAGCTGTGAAGCCGCAGTTGATGACGCGTTCAAGCAGCAGATACAACAGCTTCAAAAAACAGAAAACAGCCTGCTGCAAAGCCGTATAACGGATCTTGTCGATATCCGTCATCAACTTCTGCAACGCATGCTGGGTGTGGATTCTGCGACTGATATTCCAGATGAAACTGTGTTGCTGATCAAAGATCTGAGCCCTTCGCTGGCAGCGAGTCTTGATCCGGCCGTCATCAGAGGGGTTATCACAGAGCAGGGTGGTGCAGCATCACATGCGGCCATTGTGATGCGTGGCCTGGGCATACCGATGTTGGCAGGGCTGGGTACACAATGTCACTCCTTACACAACGGACAACGTGTGATCGTGGATGGATCTCGCGGCGTGCTCGACATTGATGTCAGCGACAGTCAATTACAGACATTTGCGATCATGCAGACCGCTCGGCAAATGCAGGCTGATCGAGATCTTGCCCAGGTTCATGAACCCACCAGAATGCGCCAGGGGAGCCTGATTCAGGTTGCAGCCAATGTCGGTTGCCTGGCAGATGCGCGTCAAGGGTATCGTTTGGGTGCTGAAGGATCTGGCCTGGTGCGTACTGAGTTTCTATTTCAGTCGCAGCAGAAAGCACCCGATGAGAATCAGCAGTATGCGGCCTATATGGAGCTGCTGAGTGCTATGCCAGGCCAGACACTGATTATCCGAACTCTTGATGTCGGGGGCGACAAGCCGTTGAGTTATCTTCCTTTGCCGAAAGAGGATAACCCTTTTCTGGGTGAGCGGGGGATCCGAGTCGGTCTGCATCGCCCTGCGCTATTGCGCACCCAGGTACGCGCTATCTTGCGTGCCCATGCAGAAACTGGCCGTTGCAAGATCATGCTGCCAATGATTTCGAGACATGAAGAACTATCTCTCAGTCGCTTACTGATTCAGGAGGAGGCTCATAATCTTGGTGTTATGGTCTGTGATGTAGGCGTCATGATTGAGGTGCCATCGGCAGCGATGATGGCGGATCAACTGGCCAGTCAGGCCGATTTTCTCTCTATAGGCTCCAATGATTTGACTCAGTATGTGTTGGCGATGGACCGCGGACATCCGCAGTTGGCTACCTATGCAGATGGACTGGAGCCATCGGTGCTGAGAATGATTGCAAAAACCACCGAGGGCGCACTATTTCATCAGCGCTGGGTAGGTGTCTGTGGTGGATTGGCCTCAGATCCAACGGCTGTTCCAATTTTGCTGGGACTGGGGGTAACCGAATTATCAGTCAGTGCGCCCGCATTGCCTGAGATTCGTGCACTGGTGCGTCGCCTGGATGAAAAACAGTGTCAGGAGTTGGCACGCAAGGCATTAGACGCATCGGATGCCGAAGCCGTCAGGGCGCTGTCAACTGAGTTTTCCGGGAGTCTGTCATGAATCTGCTGAATAGTTTGTCACGGGTATTAAGTAATCGTCCCTCTAGCAAAATCGATACGCAATCATTTTTAACTCCATCTTCGCCGCCACTGGAACAGGTTTCAGTGCTGGCAGGTGGTGATGAGAATGTCGTGAGCATGAAAGTCTGCGCATTGACTCGATTACGAGTTGAACTGAAATCCCCTGTGTCATTGACCCTATCGCAATTGCCGGCACCTTTTGTCGGGCTGCTACCGATCAATGAACGTGTGATTTATCTGGTGGCTGCTGAAGATATCAGCCACTGGTCTGTCTGAGGAGGCCGCATGTCCTCCATAACAATAAAAAATGAAAACGGAGAGAACTCATGAACCTGTTAGGTTATGCTCAACGGCTCGGAAAATCGCTGATGCTTCCGATCGCCACGCTCCCGGTTGCTGCCTTGCTGCTTCGCCTTGGAGCGCCGGATCTTTTCAATCTTCCCTGGATGTTTCAGGCGGGGTCAGCCATTTTCAGTAATCTGTCACTGATCTTTGCACTCGGCATTGCCGTAGGGCTGGCACGTGATGAGCATGGCGCGGCTGCACTTGCCGGTGTCATTGGCTGGTTTGTGCTGACAAATACCGCAACCACAGTGAACGACACCATCAATATGGGGGTGTTTTCGGGCATTATCGCAGGGATAGTGGCCGGGCATGCCTATAACCGCTTCCATGCGGTAAAACTGCCCGATTATCTCGCTTTTTTCGGTGGCAAGCGCTTGGTCCCCATCATGACCGGTCTTATCACACTGCTTCTGGGCTTTGTGCTCGGGTATCTCTGGCCTGTGGCACAGCAGGGTATAGATGCCTTTGGTAACGGAGTGATAGAGTCCGGCAGCATCGGCCAATTTATCTATGGCACGTTCAACAGACTGCTGATTCCAGTAGGGCTACACCACGTTCTGAACAATATTTTCTGGTTTGGTATGGGTGAGTGCGTTCAAGTGACCTACGCGGTTGCTGATGCTGTCCGCAATACCTGTCTCGCATCTGATATCGTCAGCAACTTGTCACTCGGGGATTATTTGCCTGGCATAGATAATGCCGTGGTTACAGCGATCAGCACCACCGCAACCAGTGGCGATCTGCTGCGCTTTGCTGCAGGTGATCCGACGGCAGGTGTGTTCATGGCTGGTTTCTACCCCGTGATGATGTTTGGCCTTCCTGGCGCGGCATTGGCAATGTATTTTGCAGCACCTAAAGAGCGTCGTGCGGAAGTGGGCGGAATTCTCTTCTCAGCTGCGTTTACAGCGTTTCTGACCGGGGTGACAGAGCCGATTGAGTTCCTCTTCGTGTTCCTGGCACCAGCTCTGTATGTTCTGCATGCTGTGCTGACAGGTATCTCTCTGGTGGTCGCTAATATCAGTGGCGCTCTGCACGGGTTCGGATTCTCTGCTGGCCTGTTTGATCTTGTGTTGAATTGGAGCGGAGCGACACGTCCGGTGTTGCTGGTGATTCAGGGTGTCGTATGGTTTGCGCTTTATTTTGTCCTGTTCAGCTTGGCTATTCGCTTCTTCCGCCTGAAAACGCCGGGCAATGAATCCATTGATGCCGGTACAGGGACTGAATCCGGGCTCAACGTCTCAGGCTCTACACCGTCGGGTGTATCGGGCCAGTCGCAGCAAACGCTGGCACGCCAGTATCTGAAAGCGCTCGGTGGGCATGACAATATCAGCCATATAGATGCCTGTATCACGCGCCTGCGCCTGAGCGTCAAGGATCGATCCCGTGTACAGGAGTCTGCCTTTAAAAAGCTTGGTGCCAAAGGTGTTGTCAGTCTGGGGGAGAAAAACCTGCAGATCATTCTGGGACCACAGGCGGAGATCATTGCCGCCGAGTTGCGAATCATCCCGACCGATGAGTCTTTGCAGCAGATTCAACTGCCCGTTTAGACAGATAAAGCCTGAGCGATATATCGGTATCTGTACCATCGCTCAGGTTGTCTGATTCTGGCCTCATTGGTAAAAAGCAGGAACAAAAGCATGAGTAATAATATGACAAGTTTAATGGCCGCTGAAGCAGCAGAGACGGCAGATCGCATTGCCGAGCAACTGGACAAAAACCTGCCTGCCGTACAGCGGGTAGTGGATCTCATCCGCCTTAAAAGACCGGAGCTGGTGTATATGGTTGGCCGTGGGTCGTCGGATCATGCCGGCGTGTTTGCCAAATATCTGATCGAAATTGAACTGGGGATTCCGGTCACTGCGGCAGCACCCTCTATTGCCAGTGTTTACCACCGTCAGCTAAAGCTGGAAAAGGCGCTGGTACTGGTGCTGTCTCAGTCCGGCCGCAGCCCTGATATTCTGGCGCAGGTGGCCATGGCGAAGGCATCTGGGGCGATGATGATTGCCATAGTGAATGATGCTGAATCACCATTGGCGCAAACGGCAGATGTAACTCTGCCAATTCTGGCAGGAGAGGAGCGTGCTGTTGCCGCTACCAAAAGCTATCTGGCCACGCTCAGCGTGTTGTTGCAACTGGTTGCTTGTTGGTCTGGCAATCAGGAGTTGCAGGAGGGGTTGAAGCGATTGCCGGCGCTCTTGAGAGATGCACAGGCACTACCCGCGCAACTGACAGCTGATTCACTCAGGCAGATAAGCCACTGCGTTGTGCTGGGGCGGGGGCTGGGATATGCCATCGCACGCGAAATTGCGTTGAAATTGAAAGAGGTGTGCGGAATTCAGGCCGAAGCTTTCTCCAGTGCCGAGTTCATTCACGGGCCCGTGACACTGGTGCAGCCAGGTTTCGCTTTGATTTCTGTTGATATTGCAGATGAGAGCCAGGCTGCTCATCTGACGCAGGTGGCAGATATCGAGAGCCGAGGCGGTCTGATTCAGGTTCTGCATGTTGGGGGATTGACTGCTCATCCCCGACTATTGCCACTGCTGGTGTTGCAGCGCTTTTATCTGGATATTGAAGTGGTGGCGCGTAGTCTTGGCGTTAATCCTGATGCTCCGCCGGGGCTTAATAAAGTCACACAAACGGTGTAGCCATGATGCAACTACTGAATGTTGAGCGTCTGTTTGATGGTGAGTCCTGGCACCAGCATATTGAGGTACAGATCGAAGAGGGAGTGATTCGCTCACTGAAACCTACCGATCCAGATTTTTGTGATGGCATACTGGTGCCTGGCTTTATAGATCTTCAGGTGAATGGTGGTGGCGGTGTTCTATTCAATGCTTCACCTACTCTCGATACCTTACGCCGGATGGTCAGAGCGCATGCCCGTTACGGAACGGTAGCTCTGTTACCAACACTGATCACAGATGATCTGAGGGTGATGGAGCGTGCGGCTGATACTCTATCCGAGGCGATCGCGTCGGCAGAGCCAGGTGTGTTAGGCCTGCATTTTGAAGGACCGCACCTTTCAGCCCCCAAGAAAGGAGTGCATCCGCAGCAGCATATCCGGCCACTCAGCGAGCGAGAGCTGGCGATCTATGCCCGTCAGGATATCGGTATCAAGTTGGTGACGGTGGCGCCGGAGTGTGTACCCCCTGAACAGATACGACAACTGATCGCGCAACAGGTGACTGTCTTCCTGGGGCACTCCAACGCCGATGCTGAAACAGTGCTCGCAGCCATTGACGCCGGTGCGCGAGGATTTACCCACCTCTATAATGCCATGTCGCCTCTGACATCACGTGAACCGGGCATGGTCGGCGTTGCTCTTGTTGACCAATCCACCTGGTGCGGAATAATACTGGATGGTCATCATATGCATCCGCTTGCTGCCCGTCTTGCCCTGCAAAGCAAACCACAGGGTAAGTTGCTGCTGGTGACGGATGCAATGTCGCCTGTTGGCACCGATGATCAGCATTTTGATCTCTTTGGGGAACAGGTCACGCGCCAGAATCTGCAACTGACGAACAGCAGAGGGCAGCTGGCAGGCTCCGCACTGGATATGGCATCGGCTGTGCGTTATGCGATCAATCAGTTGGATGTCAGTGAAGATGAAGCCTTGCGGATGGCTTCGCGCTACCCTGCGCAGTGCCTGGGGTTATCGGCAGGCCTTCTCAGAAAGAGTGATGCCGCAAGTATGGTATTACTTGATCAGAACTGGCAGGTGCAGCAATGCTGGATCAATGGGATGTGTTTGCCTGCTGTAGATAAAGAGTTGCTAATATGTTAAAGATTATCGGGATCAATAAATAACTATAAAGGATATAGCATGACCTCTGCCACTGCTTCGGAAGACGCACAGCTTTTACGTCAGGATGATAAAGGCGTTGCCTGGCTGACCCTTAATCGGCCGCAGGCACGCAACAGCCTGTCACTTGATTTGATCGCGACCCTCCAGGCCGAGCTGGACCAGATCGCCGCAACGCCCTCCATCCGCGTGGTTGTCTTAGCAGCCAATGGACCTGCGTTCTGTGCCGGACATGATCTTAAGGAGGTCTCCTGTGCTGATCAGATATTCCATCAGATGCTGTTCAACCGTTGCAGTGAGTTGATGCTGAGTATTCGGCGCTTGCCGCAGCCAGTGATTGCCTGTGTTCAGAGTCTGGCAACGGCTGCTGGCTGTCAGTTGGTAGCGAGCTGTGATCTTGCGGTGGCAGCTCGCTCAGCCCGCTTCGCGA
Source organism: Nitrincola alkalilacustris (assembly GCF_008973755.1). Lineage (GTDB taxonomy): Bacteria > Pseudomonadota > Gammaproteobacteria > Pseudomonadales > Balneatricaceae > Nitrincola > Nitrincola alkalilacustris. Next base: position 522,502 of record NZ_WBOM01000003.1, read on the forward strand.
CCCCGGGTGTTCATATCGGCCTGTTCTGCTCTACACCAATGGTGGCGCTGACACGTAATGTGCAACCCAAGCAGGCGATGCAACTGTTGCTGACGGGTGATCCGATAGACGCGAATACGGCACTTGCTTATGGACTGGTCAGTCAGGTGGTGGAGGATGAGGCGCTGCAGGAGGAGACCTGGGCGTTGGCCAGTAAAATTGCAGCCAAGTCGGGCCACACGTTGCGTATTGGCAAAGAGGCCTTCTATCAGCAACTGGAGATGAGTGAGCCGGATGCCTATGCGCTGACCAGCGAGGTTATGGCAAAGAATCTGCAGATTGACGATGCCAAAGAGGGGATAGCCGCCTTTATAGAAAAGCGCCATCCGGTGTGGGAGCAGGACAGGGATCAGTAACTGACTCTGCTTTATTTAATGCTTATGGCTGCTCAGATCACTCCTGAGATGCACCAAACTGTGCAAACACCTCGGCACCTGTCATGTTCTTCGTTGTATTGGCAAAGTCGTAATAGGCCGGTTTTTCATCAATGAATACCTGATGGTCAAACTGCCACTGGTCATTTGCAAACAGTCCAGCTGGAATGGCATGGAAGCCACCCTCTTTAAGACGATAAAAGAGGTGGGTGCCACACTCACGACAGAAACCACGCTCGGCCCAGTCGGATGAGTTGAATACCCCGATATGTGCTTCGCCGTCGAATTTAACGTCATCCCCACATTCCAGCGCCATCAGTGGTCCACCGCCCCATTTGCGACAGATGCTGCAGTGGCAGGCGCCAACGCTCTGGTTCTGAACGGTCGCTTCCAGGCTGACGGCTCCACAAAGGCACTGTCCCTGTAAGGTCTGTTGTTCTGACATGGTTCACTCCTTGATTACTGATTGAGGAAGAATAAGTTGTAGTAGTCGTGCTGATTCAGAATTCTAGCAGCCGATGGAGATTTTCGCCTCTACTCCCGATCCTGCATTTAATTACTGAATATATCCCGCTACAATCAATCGCTTCCCGCCCGTATTCAGTCACAGGATGTTGATAATGTTTGAAGTGGTTGCGCTGACTATCTATCCCGTTAAATCCCTGCAGGGGATTTCATTGAACGACGCTCAGTTGGATGTTCGTGGGCTGGCCCATGACCGTAACTGGATGATAGTGGATGATAACGGTCACTTTGTCACTCAGCGCCAGATCCCGAAGATGGCGACCATCCGTGTGGCACTATCGGATCAGTCGCTGGTGTTGTCTCATGCCGAGGTTGAAGATCTTAAGGTGTCGTTGCAACTGGAGTCACCTGTTCGGCGCGATGTCGTTGTCTGGGGCGATCAGTGTAAAGGACTGGATGCCGGTGATGAGGCATCCACCTGGTTGACGGCAGTGCTGGGTGAGTACAAAGGGCAGAAACTGCATCTGGTTCGCTTTGCCGATGATACCCGGAGGAACGTTGACCCCGACTACTTGCAGGATGAAGAGGCTCATACAGCCTTTTCTGATGGTTTTCCTTTTTTGATTGCCACTGAAGCGTCTCTTGACGCGTTGAACCAGCAGTTGCGTGAGCGTGGTGCCAGCCCGGTGGGTATGGAGCGCTTTCGTCCCAGTATCGTGCTGCGTGGTATTGATAGTGCAGGGCAACCCTTTGCGGAGGATGGTTGGAGGCAAGTGAAAGAACAGAGCGGGGCATATGAACTGGGGATACGCAAACCCTGCCAGCGTTGCAAAATTACCACCGTCGATCAACAAACGGGGCAGATCTCAGAGCCAGCCGAGCCCTTGCGCACGCTGGCTGCGATGAATACCCAACCGACACACAAAGGGGCGTTCTTTGGGCAGAATGCCATCTTGTCATCAGGGGAGGGTGTAACAATAGCGGTGGGTGACAGGCTGCTGGCCGAGTGAGTGGCACGGCAGCCTGAGTTTCAACAGTGCATCAAGCCCGTGACAGGTACTTGCCGGTTTCGGTATTGATCTTCACCTTGTCGCCAGTCTCCAGATACTCAGGCACCTGAAGCTCCAGACCTGTCGCGAACAGGGCAGGTTTGGTGCGACTCGTAGCACTGGCAGACTTCATCGCCGGTACGGTTTCGATAATCTCCATCACCACTGTCGGTGGCAGGGCCAGCGCGATCATGTTGCCATCGACCAGCAGGGCCATCAGCCCTTCCATACCATCAGAGATGAACGGGATCTGATCTTCAATGGTTTCCTGATCGATGCTGTACTGGCTATAGTCTTCTGCATCCATAAAGGTCAGCAGATTGTCTTCACGGTACAGGTAGGAAACACGACGCCTTTCCAGCTGTATATCCTTGATGATGTCGTCACCAACATAGGTTTCTTCATGCTTGCGGCCGCCGGGAACCTGGCTGAAGCGGACTTTATACAGCGTTGCAGCACCACGTGCCGAGGGGCTTTTTACATCGACAGTCTGGGCTATATAGAGGTTGCCGTTGATCTCGACGACATGGCCGCGTTTGATTTCAGATGCCTTTGGCATGGTTTTCTTCTCAGAAAGTTGTCTTGTTGGCCGGCCGACTCTTATCCCGGGTGCATCGGATCGGCACCTGTACAGTTGAGTAGGCTCTGGAGTCTGTTTGGCGACAGTCATAACTGCCGGTGGCGAATTGTATTCCACTCCGGGTTATGATTCGATCTCTGAATACAGATTTTTTTGAGGATTCTGAAACATGTCTGAGCAGCTTCTCTTAATGGGTGAGGGCAAGGTGCTGCCCGAGTGGATCGATTACAACCAGCATATGAATGTGGCGTATTATGTGCTGGCATTTGATCACGCCACTGACGCGCTGCTGGCACATCTGGGAATGGATGCAGAGTATCCGACACGAGAGGGTGGATCATCCTTTGCGCTGGAGATGCATGTCACCTATGATCGTGAGCTGCAGTGCGATGAGCCCTATCTGATCTATACGCAACTGCTGGATGCTGACAGCAAACGACTGCACTTTTTCCATCAGATGATCCACGCCACTGAAGGCTGGCTGGCCGCCACGAATGAGGTGATCACCCTGCACGTCGGCATGGCAGAGCGCCGAGCAGCGCCTTTCCCGCCAGGGGTTCAAGAGCAGGTTGATCAGCTGTTTGCAGCACACCAGAACCTGCCAAGGCCCGACAAAGCGGGCAGGGTGATTGGCATCCGGCGTAAAACTGACTGACTCTGCTTATATAAAAAACATGGAGAGAAAATGAAAACGATCGGTTTATTGGGCGGAATGAGCTGGGAATCCACCGTTAGTTACTATCAGGCTATCAACCAGGGCGTTAAACAGGTGCTGGGCGGCCTGCACTCGGCCAAAGTGGTGCTTCACAGCGTCGATTTCGCAGAGATCGAAGCACTGCAGCATCGTGGTGAATGGGATGAAACCGGGCGAATTCTGAGTGAAGCGGCACGCTCGGTTGAAGCGGGTGGTGCTGATTTTTTGCTGATCTGTACCAACACGATGCACAAGGTTGCCGATCAGATCCAGGCGGCTATCGATATCCCGATACTGCATATTGCCGATGCCACCGCCGAAGTGCTCAGGCAGGATGGGATTCGGCGAGTTGGGCTGCTGGGCACACGCTTTACGATGGAACAGCCCTTTTACCGCTCCCGACTGGAAGATCATTTCGGCATCGAGGTGCTGGTACCGGATGAGTCTGAACGTGATGATGTGCATCGCATCATCTACTCCGAATTGTGTCTGGGCAAGATCGAGCCCCACTCACGCACTCGTTACCTCGAGATTATCGCCTCACTAGAGCAGCGCGGTGCGCAGGCCGTCATCCTCGGCTGTACCGAGATTGCATTGCTGGTCAGCCCATCGGATACATCAACACCCCTGTATGACACCACCGCGATTCATGCGGCGCGGGCAGTCAGAGAGGCGCTGTCTTAAGTTTCAGCGCCCATTTGCATCATGCACAAATGAATACTATAGTTTCCTTTAAGCGCTATAAGGAACACTATGGTATTCATTTTATGAAAAATCTGTCATCCCCGGCTGAAATTGCATTGCAGCAGTTAGGCGAACATCTTCAGATTGCACGCAAGAGCCGGCGCTGGACGCAAGCAGAGGTTCAGGCTCGCACAGGATTATCACGCGTCACCATCCGCAGAATTGAGCAGGGCTATCCTGGCGTGACGATGGGCAACCTGGCAACCCTGCTGGCACTTTACGGACGGGTAGAAGCACTTGCTCATATCATCGAGCCGGAACAGGATCTGCTCGCATTGAACTTTGATCTGCCACGCAGAATCCGGCAGAGCCGAAAAGAGTATGACAATGACTTCTGAGCATGACGAAATATTCAGCGCGTATGTATTCGTCGAGCTGCCCGATGAGGAGGAGTCAGTACTGGCAGGGCGGTTGATACTTGAGTCGCGTCGCAGCGTTTTCTTTTACGGTAAGTCATACCTGAACCGGCCGGATGCTTTTGCATTTGACCCTATCAACCTGCCGCTGGTTAATACACCACAGATATTTGCCGGGCAGAACCATATACCTGCCGTTCTGTTGGATGCAGGCCCAGATAACTGGGGCAAGCGTTTGATGTATACGCTGCACAAGCGCACGCCGCGCAATGCCGTTGAAGAACTGCTGGCAACACGCGGAGCCGGTGTGGGTGCATTGAGCTTTTCGCTCTCTCGTACCCGACCCAAATCCACCCCTGAGTTCGAGTCTTTAAAGCATCTGCTGGCTTTGGATAAAGGCATCAGTGACCTGTTGGAAAGCAACCTCCTGACACCAGAGGTAGTCAGGCTTTTTGAACCGGGTTCATCCATGGGCGGGGCAAGGCCAAAGTCCGTTGTGCAGGATGAGACGGGAGCTTTATGGATTGCCAAGTTCAACAGGCCAGAAGATCTGTTTGATCAGGCTGCAGCCGAGCAGATGTGTTATCTGATGATGAGAGACTGCGGTATCTATGCCTGCCAAACCCGTTTGATCAGAGCCGGTGGAAGGCATGTGCTGCTGGTCCGGCGATTTGATCAAACCGAGGCAGGACGACGTTTACACTTTATCAGTGCACGCGCGCTGATGTACCAGCCACGAGTGCGGGTGGATGACGTGCCTGTTCAGTACGCATACCCGCGCCTGGCCAGCCTGATTGATCAGATTGGAGATAGGGCAGAACAGGATAAAACCGAACTGTTCCGCAGAATGGTTTTTAATATCCTGGTGGGCAACTCAGATGATCATCTGCGCAATCATGGGCTGCTGAAAAACATATCAGATCACCATTACCGCCTGACACCTGCCTATGATGTCGTGCCTCAGCCAGGTCAGTTTCATCTTCAAGCGATAGGAGTGGGGCAGAAGGGACGCGAAAGCTCACTTGAAAATGCGCTGTCTGCCTCTCAGCACTTTGGGCTTTCGACAACCCAGGCAGAAAGCATCATCAAAGAGATCGCCAAAGTGACACGCCAGTGGCGAGACTATGCCGAGCAGGCAGAGTTGTCTGAAGCTGACTGTCGGATATTGACGGAGGTGATGGAGTTGGAGCGTTCTGTCAGATGAGAGCAGAGGGGTATTCACTTATCCCAAGCCCATTCGCGCATTGCACCCACAATAAAGATAGGGTAATTTCGATCGGATAACTCAGAAGTACCGACTTGCTGTGATGGAGCACCGGCCGGGCGGTAGCGTGTGTGACGGTCTGTAAATCTTTGCTCAGCAACAAACCACTGCCATAAAGCATCTGAATTTCCAGTCGTTAGATGTCTTGAAGTAAACGGGAGGCGATTATTACAACTTCGAACCTAAGCCATGCCATCTGGCCGCTGAAGAGCATCGTTATACGTTGGCCGAAGTAAGTCTAATTTCGACCCAAAGCGGACGTTGGGCTAAGCCACTTTAAATATACGATACTTAATATTTCCTATAGCTCTGTAAGGAGACAAATACAGAGAGAACACGGGGCGCCAAATGTATTTAAGCAGAGTTAAATTATGTAACTTTCGTCGACTATCCAATGTATCTATTGGTTTGGATGAAGATATTTCGGTTTTTGTTGGAGCAAATAACAGCGGTAAGACGTCTGTTGCGCAGGCTATGCATTTGTTTCTTGCGGGTGCTCGCGATCGCTTTTCCTTCTACGATATTAGTGCATGCCGCTGGGGCGCAGTTGAGTCTTTTGCAAACGGTGAAGAAGGAGCCACTCTTCCTGAGATGGCTATCGACCTTTGGTTTGCTGTCGAAGAGGAAAATCTGCACCGTGTGATTGATCTTCTTCCACGCCTCGACTGGCAGGGAACGCATGTTGGCATCAAGATCACCTTCGCGCCGCAGAACCAAGACGAAACTCTCATTCGCTTTCGGAAACGGTATGCAGAAGCGCAGCAACTGGCTGAAGGCATACCTGTTGCTGAAGGTGAAGAGGCGTATATAGCACCACCAAGAACTCTTCGAGAATACCTGGAAACTGAATTACATCGTGAGTATGAATTCAAATATTATGTTCTCGATGAGGCACAATTCGGCGATGATTTTGAACCAAATGAGGGTTATCAACCGCAGGAGTTGCTTAAAGAACATGGCCGTACCGGCAAAGATATTATTAACTCCCTGTTGAAGGTTGATTTCTTGCACGCACAGCGGCATTTGTCTGACAGTTCCGGAGGCAGCCGTACTGAAGAACTTTCGCGCCATTTGAGTCGTTACTATTCGCGCAATCTTGAACGCCACAACGAAGACTACAACGCTATAAGGGCACTAGCTGTATCCGAAGACCTATTAAACCAACACCTTGGGCAGGTCTTCGCTGAAACGCTCAGACGACTGGAACAACTTGGATATCCAGGTTTTGCTAACCCGCGCCTTTTAATTAAGTCAGCACTGAATCCAGCCACGGTGATGAGCAGTCAAGATGGAACGCATGTGCACTATGCTTTACATGATGGAGACGATGCACTTACGTTGCCCGACAAATATAACGGGCTTGGCTTTAAAAATCTGATCTATATGGTAGTAGAGTTGTTAGACCTACATGCTCAGTGGATGTCAGTCGAGGACAATCGTCCAACTCTTCATCTCGTTTTTGTTGAAGAGCCTGAAGCACATCTTCATGCACAACTACAGCAGGTATTTGTGAATAAGGTTCTTGATATACTGCGCGAAGAAGCGGATGACCCTGAAACATTTAGAACACAGCTTATTCTAACTACTCATTCCCCCCACATCTTATACGAGCGTGGCTTCAAACCAATCAGGTATTTTCGGCGTGAAAACGCAGGGGTTGCGCAGAGCTCTCAAGTATTGAATCTGTCAGAGTTCTATCACAGGACTGCGAACCCAAGCAGAGACTTCTTGGAGCGTTACCTCAAGCTCACACATTGCGACCTATTTTTTGCCGATGCCGCCGTGCTGGTGGAGTGAAGTGGCTATAGTTTCCCGGACACACAACTGCAGGTAAGATCACCTGCCTACAAAAGGTGTGTTGAAGTGGCTATAGTTTCCCGGACACACAACTGCAGGTAAGATCACCTGCCTACAAAAGGTGTGTGTCATGAGTCAGAAGAAAAGCAATTCCTATACAGCTGAGTTCAAAGAGTCGGCAGTCAAACT
>NZ_WBOM01000004.1 GCF_008973755.1 Nitrincola alkalilacustris
TCCGCAAACCGCAGCGGGATCATCTTGGTTTGGTTGTAATCGTAGTGTTTATACCGCGCCATCCCTTGCCACCTGTGAGGTAAAGTTCTGTTACCTGATTCTAGCCTTTGTCTGTCGCGTCAGCCAAAGGCTGTGGGACTTTTCCGACAGCCTCAACGCCCGGATCAGCTATCTGCTGGAGCAGGGCAATGCGGATATTGCCACCCTGCAGGGAGTGCAGGAAACCTCAAATCAGCTGCTATATTCGCAGCCTTATATCCGCTATCAGAACGCCGTCATCACTTTGCGAGAGAATAACTACTCGATTGATGAACTGGACGACCTTTCCGGATTGAATGTCGTCGCATTTCAGGGTGCCAGCCGGGTGCTGGGAACAGAGTATGAACAATCGATCGAACAGTTTGGACGCTACACAGAAGTTACGAACCAACAATCTCAGGTCGATCTTTTACTACTAAGGCGCATCGACGCAGCCGTCATGGATATCAACATCTTCCAATACTATCGCCGCGTCGCCAATGACCACCAACCAATCAATCTGCACCTTTTATTCCCACCCAGTGACTATCGCTGCGCCTTTCGTGACCCACTACTGCAACAGCAGTTCGATCAGGCACTCAAAACCTATCAGGCCAGCACCGATTATCGGCGGTTGCAGCTTGAGTACTTCGGGGCGATCAACCAGCCTTTTGCAGAGCAGAACTGAGCCGTTAAGCGGATAAGCTAAATGAAGCTAAATGTACCTGGCCCTTTTTTATCAGGATTTACTGAGTTTCTGCTGTTTGCGCAAACTCCGCACCCCTTCAAGCACTAATACCATCACCGCCAACCAGATGGCAATATAAGTGGGCCATTCCGCTGGACTTATGGTTTCACCCAGCAAAAATGCCACCAGCAAGAGCAGCACAGGCTCGACATAGATCAGCAATCCAAACAGACTCAGGTTCAGGTGAGGTGCCGACAGCGCCTGAAAAGCCAGCGCCAGCGCACTGATCAAGCCCAAACCCAACACCAGCCACAGAAGATTCAGACTCGTGTCCAGTGCAGAGATCACCTGACCACCCTGAATAATAAAGAACAGACTCACCGGCAGACTCAACGCCATATCCAACCAGAGGCCACCGATATTGTTGGTGTCTGTTTTACGCCGCAGCCAGAAGTAGCCCGGATAGCCCAGGCACACCGCCAGAGTAGGCCAGGTAAGGGTTTGCGACAGCGCCAGTTGATTCAGAATACCCAGTACGGCAAACACACAGGCCAGTTGCTGAAAGCGTGACATACGATCATTGAAGGCGATGCGCCCGATGATCACCATGGTGATGGGCAGGATGAAATAACCGAGCGAGACCGCCAGGCCATAGCCGTTAACCGGTGCCCACATGAATAGCCACAACTGCACACCCAACAAAAATGAGGATACTAACCGGGTGGCCCAGAAATAACGCTCGCGATACAGGCGTTGATAAATGCTCACCACCTGCGGCCAGTAACCTCTGAGCAGGATAAACAACGTCAGACAGGGAAATGTCAGAAAAATACGCCAGCCATAGATCTCCTCGCCTCCCAGCGCCGTGAGCAGGGCGGTATAGGCAAACATCAACGCGAAGAACACCGAAGCAATCACATTCAATGCGACGCCAAGCGCAGTATTAGGGGCTGAGTACATATTTGATTTCTTGTGAAAGTTATCAGGAAGCCGTATTTTATTACGCAAGACTTGATAAAGGTGCCATATTTACACCACAGATATGAGAAAATTTCTCACATGAAGCCGGCTCTGCCCCTTGATAAGTTGACCCTGGATAAGTTTGATCTCGATCTGCTTGAGCGGTTACAGAAAAATTGCCAGACACCTTTGCGCGAACTGGCCGAAGCCGTGCACCTTTCAACCGCCACCGTGCAGCGCAGGATACAAAGACTCAAGGAAACCGGTTACATTCAAGCCAATGTAGCCGTGCTCGATCCCGATCGCCTTGGTCAGGTGATCACCCTTCTGGTGGAAGTACATGTCGAGAAAACCCATACCACGGAGCTGGAGCAGCTTAAGTCAAGCTTTTCCGGTCCGGAGATTCAGCAGTGCTACTATGTCACGGGTGATGCTGATTTCATGCTGGTAATCCTGGTCCCGAACATGACAGCATTTCAGGAGATCTGCGACCGACTATTCCACAACAACCCGAATGTAAAGTGGTTCAGAACCATCGTAGTGCTGGACCGGGTGAAAGCGACTTTGGATGTTGTGTAAAGCGCCTATGCAGATGCATGCGACACCCCAATGCACATGAATGTACCTGACCCTTTTCCCTTAAATGTAAATGTACCAAATGTAAATGTACCTGACCCCTTTTCTTTTCCATTTTTTCCCTCTTTTTTCAGGCATAAAAAAACCCGCCATTCAGCGTGGCGGGTTTTTTTGATTCCGAGTGCTATTACAGCTTGTCAGCAGACTCAGACAGGTACTTGGCAACACCAACAGGTGAAGCGTCCATGCCCTGGTCGCCTTTGTTCCAGCCAGCTGGGCAGACTTCGCCGTGCTCTTCATGGAACTGCAGTGCGTCAACCAGACGGATCAGTTCGTCGATGTTGCGACCCAGTGGCAGGTCGTTGACGATCTGAGCGCGTACAACGCCTTTGTTGTCGATCAGGAAGGCGCCACGGAACGCAACACCGGCATCCGCTTCAACATCATAGGCCTGGCAGATTTCGTGTTTGACGTCTGCAACCAGAGTATATTTGACTGGTCCGATACCACCCTGGTTAACAGGGGTGTTACGCCATGCGTTGTGAGTGAACTGTGAATCGATAGAGACCCCGATCACTTCCACACCACGCTCTTTGAATGCATCCATACGGTGATCCAGTGCGATCAACTCAGATGGGCAAACGAAAGTGAAATCCAGTGGGTAGAAAAACACCAGAGAATAACGACCTTCTGTTTCCTGCTTCAGGTTGAAGCTGTCAACAATGGAACCATCGCCCAGAACCGCTGCTGCAGTAAAGTCAGGTGCTTGCTTACCAACAAGTACTCCCATTTTTTCTATCTCCATTTGTTTATGAATGTCAGGTTGTAAAAATCAGAACACCCCGCCCGACACAGAGATGCCGGGCGGGGTGTTGCTTTGTCAAATCACTCTGCAGGCTTATCAGTTGCTGCCTGGACGACTGCGGCCTTGATCAGAGTTTCCAGCTCACCGCTTTCGCTCATTTCGCTGATGATGTCGCATCCGCCTACCAGTTCACCGTTTACCCAGAGTTGCGGGAAGGTTGGCCAGTTGGCGTATTTTGGCAACTCGGCACGAATATCCGGATGCTCCAGGATATTCACAAACGCAAAACGCTCGCCGCAAGCCATGATCGCTTCAGTCGCACGAGCAGAAAAACCACACTGCGGGAAGCGAGGCGTACCTTTCATGTAAAGCAGTATCGGGTTTTCGCCAATCTGCTCCTTGATAGTATCAACAACACTCATTTAAGCACCTTTCATCAGTCATGTTAGCCTCGGCTCCCGGCCGGGGAACCTCTGAAGTATACCATATCCGACAGTTTTGCTCAGGTAACTGTTTTATTCAGGCAGCAGTGGAACTCAGAGCCGGCTTATCGGTCTGGCACCGCCCTTTGACAGGCTTACCTCAGAACATCTCGAATTGATCCTGCATCATACTATGGCGGCAGAAATTCACATTTCAACCATGCCCGGTTTAATCTTATGGTTATAATTGATTAAAAACAGTCCAGACAATAGAATGTTCCTCTGTCTGGCAGCCTTGGCTGCCTTTTTGCGTTTGCAGGGAGAGTAAAACATGGCCACACAGCCACTGATGAATACTTATAACCGGCTCTCGGTCGCATTCGATCACGGTAAGGGTGTCTGGATCTATGATACGGACGGGCACAAATATCTGGATGCTCTGAGCGGTATAGCTGTCACGGGGCTAGGTCATGCTCATCCTGCCGTCACACAGGCTATCTGTGACCAGGCTGGCAAGCTGATCCACTGCTCCAACATCTACACTATTCCCCTGCAACAGAAGCTGGCTGAAAAGCTGACGAACATTTCCGGCATGGATAATGTGTTCTTCTGCAACTCCGGCGCCGAAGCCAACGAAGCCGCGATCAAGCTTGCACGCAAGCATGGACATGCCAAAGGGATAGATAAACCTGCAATCATAGTCATGGAGAACTCTTTCCACGGTCGCACTCTGGCTACCTTGAGCGCTACAGGCAACAGAGCCATTCAGGCTGGCTTTGAACCTCTGGTCAGTGGCTTTGTTCGGGCACCCTTCAATGATCTGGACGCCATTGAACAGATAGCACGTCACAACAACGACGTAGCAGCGATTCTGGTTGAGCCGATCCAGGGTGAAGGCGGCATTCACATGGCAGCTCCCGGTTATCTGGAAGCCCTGCGCAAAATCTGTGATGACAAGGGCTGGCTGCTGATGCTGGATGAAGTCCAGACAGGTAATGGTCGTACCGGGCAGTATTTTGCTTATCAGCATACATCGATCATGCCGGATGTTGTCACCACGGCTAAAGGCCTCGGCAACGGCATGCCGATCGGTGCCTGCCTGGCTAAAGGTGCTGCGGCCAGTTTGTTCGGTCCCGGCAACCATGGCTCCACCTATGGTGGCAACCCACTAGCATGTGCTGCGGCACTGGCTGTGATCGATACGATTGAAAAGGATTCGCTGCTGACCCATGCAGCTTCTCTCGGGCAGTATATTCTGGATGGCTTCCATATCGAGCTGGCCAACACCCCATATGTGCGCGAAATTCGCGGCAAAGGGCTGATGATCGGCATAGAACTGACCGAAGCCGGCACTGAGCTTGCCGTATTGGCTAAGGTGAAAGGTGTATTGCTTAACATCACAGGTGGTGGCAAGGTTATCCGTCTTCTGCCACCGCTGATCATGACGCAGGCGGAAGCCGATCTGATGATCCACACGATTTCGCAGCTGATCCGCGTGTATGCCGGCGATGAGCGCGACAGTTGATCAAGACCACCTGAAGCAGAGCAGTATTTCAAAAACCTGACTGTTGGAGTCGACAGCCAAGCTGTCGGCAGAGTTTATGACTATAAGACATTTTCTGACCCTGAAGGATCTGACACCCGATGAGCTGAGCACCCTGATCGCTCGCGCCATTGAACTCAAACAGATGCGCAATCGCGGCGAGCTCTATGAGCCGCTGAAAAACCGTGTCATGGCGATGATTTTCGAAAAAGCGTCCACCCGAACCCGCGTTTCCTTTGAGGCTGGCATGGCTCAGTTCGGTGGCCATGCCATGTTCCTCTCGTCGCGTGATACTCAGCTCGGGCGCGGCGAACCGATTGAAGATACGGCACGCGTGATCTCCAGCATGGTCGACATCGTCATGATTCGAACCTTCAGCCATGAGTCTGTCGAAACCTTTGCCAGCTACTCTCGCGTGCCGGTGATCAATGCGCTCACCGACAGCTTCCACCCCTGTCAGCTGCTGGCCGACATGCAGACCTGGCACGAAAAGCGCGGCAGTATTCAGGGCAAGACAGTTGTCTGGATCGGCGATGGCAATAACATGTGCAACTCCTACATCAATGCAGCCGAACAGTTCGACTTCAAACTGCGTGTTGCCTGCCCGAAAGGTTTTGAGCCGGATGCTGATATCGTCGCTGCCAGCAGTGGCAGGGTCACAGTGCTCGAAAGCCCACAGGAAGCTGTCACCGGCAGTGATCTGGTGGTCACGGATGTCTGGGCATCAATGGGTCAGGAGGAGGAGCAGCGTGAAAGATTACGTGCCTTTACCGGTTATCAGGTAACCCCTGAGCTGATGGACCTGGCCAACCGTGATGCACTGTTCATGCACTGCCTGCCGGCACATCGTGGCGAGGAGGTCAGCGCATCAATGATGGATGACCCTCGCTGTGTGGCGTTTGACGAAGCGGAAAACCGCCTGCATGCACAGAAGGCGCTGATCGAGTTTCTGCTCGTACCCTGATATCGCACAGCGATTCTGGGGCTGAGGGCCGAGGAATGAACCTCAGCCCTCAATCAACCTCTCACTTCACCTATTTCGCTTGCGCCAACGCGACCGCCGTATCCAGCATGCGGTTGGAAAACCCCCACTCATTGTCATACCAGCTGCACACCTTGACCAGCCTACCCATCACCCGGGTCAACGTGGAATCATAAATACTGGATGCACAGGTATGATTGAAATCGATACTCACCAGCGGCAGAGTTGAGTATTCAAGCACCCCTTTCAGCCCCCCTTCGCTGGCCTCTTTCAACAGAGCATTGACCTCTTCGACAGACGTATCCCGACTGGCAACAAAGGAAAGATCCACCATCGAAACATTAATAGTCGGCACTCTGATCGCATAGCCATCAAGCTTGCCATTCAACTCAGGCAGCACCAGCCCTACTGCTGCGGCAGCACCGGTCTTGGTCGGAATCATGCTCATGGTGGCACTGCGCGCCCGCCGGATATCCTTGTGATAAACATCGGTCAGATTCTGATCATTGGTATAGGCATGCACTGTGGTCATCAGACCACTCTCCACCCCTATACCGTCATGCAGAGGTTTGATCAGCGGCGCAAGACAGTTGGTGGTACAGCTTGCATTGGAGATGATGCGGTCACTGGCCTTCAGTATCTGATGATTGATACCGTATACAACCGTTGCATCCATCCCCTTACCACCTGGCGCAGACAGAATCACCTTACTGGCACCTGCTTCAAGATGCCTGGCAGCACCCTCACGGCTGTTGAAGCGTCCTGTGCACTCCAGCACAATATCCACCCCCAGCTCTTTCCAGGGCAGTTTTGCCGGGTCAGACTCTGCCAAAACGCGAATCGGATCACCATTCACCAGCAACCCTGTGTCAGTGGTCTCGACACTGGCCGGAAAACGGCCATGCACAGTATCGTATTGGGTCAGCAGTGCATTGATCTCGATATCCCCGAGATCATTCACCGCCACTATCTGTATATCATGCTGTTTATTGCCTTCGTAGTGAGCCCTGAGAATATTACGCCCGATTCGACCATACCCATTGATTGCCACTCTGATCGCCATGATGTTTTCCTTTTACTGCAGCAGGCAGAAACCTTTCTGCCATTTATTGATACTATTAATGCTTCAGTATAGACAAGATAACGGACCGGATTGTTCGCCCGACTCATGTTACTGATCCAGATCATACTGAATGAGCTTCAGGCTGATTCGGTTTAAATCAAAATTGACACATACTCGCGTTATCCCATTCCCCTCGCTATACTGGATTAACACTGTCACCCGAACCCCGATACACACCTGTAAGGCAACCTGTGACGCAACACATTCACCGGAGTGAGCATGGTAGAACTACGTCATCTGAAAACCTTGACCGCTCTGCGCGATGCCGGGAGTCTGGTAGAAGCCGCTGAGCGGGTTCATCTGACTCAATCAGCTCTGTCTCATCAGATCAAGGATCTGGAGGAGCGCCTGAACTGCTCACTCTTCATCCGTAAAACCAAGCCCATCTCCTTCACCAGCGCCGGACAACGGTTGCTGGCACTGGCCGATGATGTACTGCCGATGATCCGCAGCGCCGAACGGGATATCGCCAGACTTGCCGGTGGCGAAACCGGCCGGCTCAATATCTGTATCGAGTGCCATAGCTGCTTCGACTGGCTGATGCCGACCATAGATTATTTCCGCCAGAACTGGCCTGAGGTTGAGCTGGATCTGTCGACCGGCTTCAGTTTCCAGCCGCTGCCGGCGCTGATCCGGGGTGATCTGGATCTGGTGATCACATCCGATCCGGAACCCCGCTCCGGAATCATCTATGCGCCGCTGTTCAGCTATGAAGCGGTACTGGCGCTGAGCAGACATCACCGCCTGGCCCCTTGCAAATTCATTCAGCCTGAAGATCTGCAACAGGAAATTCTGATCACCTATCCGATTGATCAGTCACGTCTTGATGTCTTTACCCGCTTTCTGGACCCCGCGGGGATAGAGCCTGCTCAGGTGCGCACGGCCGAATTGACCGTCATGATCATGCAGCTGGTGGCAAGCGGTCGTGGCGTGGCGGCTCTGCCCAGCTGGGCTCTGCATGAGTATCTGGAGCGCGACTATATTGCAGCGCGTCCGCTGGGCGAGCGTGGTCTTTGGTGCACCCTTTATGCTGCCATGCGCGAAGAGCATACCAGTGCAGAATTCATGACCGACTTCATCAATACAGCCAAGGAGATCACCTTTCGCAACCTGGCAGGCATCAAATCTGCCTGAGGATGAGGTGATCAGGGAAATCCTGCCTTGTTTCTTTGCCATAAAGCCTTAAACTGTCTGCCTTTGACTATTTTTTTCACACTTTTTAAACAACGCAGACGAGTCTAATGGAACACTGGAGTTCAAGCAGCTGGAGAAGTAAACCTATCGTCCAGCAACCCGCTTATCCTGTACTGGATGAGCTGATTCAGGTTGAGCAAACCCTGAGCCAATTGCCCCCTCTGGTCTTTGCCGGTGAGATACGCTCACTGACGCAGGATCTGGCTTCGGTTGCCGCCGGAAAATCCTTTCTGCTGCAGGGTGGTGATTGCGCCGAGAGCTTTGCCGAATTTAATGCCAACAAAATTCGCAATACCTTTCAGGTGCTGCTGCAGATGGCGGTTGTCTTGACCTTTGCCGGCAGTTGCCCGGTGGTCAAGATCGGTCGTATTGCAGGTCAGTTCGCCAAGCCTCGCTCTGCCGACACCGAGACCATCGACGGCATAGAGCTGCCGAGCTACCGTGGCGATATCATCAACGACATAGCCTTTACGGCTGAATCGCGCACGCCTGATCCGAAACGCCTGCTGTCCGCTTATCATCAGTCGGCATCGACACTGAATCTGTTGCGCGCCTTTGCTACCGGTGGCCTGGCAGATCTGCACAAGGTACATCAGTGGAACCTCGGTTTTGTGCGCAAGAGCCCTCAGGGCGAGAAGTATCAGCATCTGGCACAGCAGATAGATCAGGCACTGGCGTTCATGGAGTCCTGTGGTATCAATTCGGCCAGCGCACCACAGCTGCGTGAAACGGTTCTGTATACCTCGCACGAAGCACTGTTGCTGCATTACGAACAGGCCCTGACCCGTCAGGACAGCCTGACCGGCGACTGGTACGACTGCTCGGCACATATGCTGTGGATCGGTGATCGCACACGCCAGCCGGATCATGCCCATGTCGAATTCCTGCGCGGCGTGCACAACCCGATCGGCATCAAGATCGGCCCCAGCACCAAAATCGACGATCTGCGACGCCTGCTGAGTATCCTGAATCCAGACAACAAACCTGGACGCATCACCCTGATCGCACGCATGGGTTCCGAAAAGATCACCGAGCTGCTGCCGCCGATCGTGCGTGCCGTAAAAGCAGAAGGGCACTCTGTGGTATGGAGTTCTGACCCGATGCACGGCAACATCATCAAAGCCTCCAGCGGTTATAAAACCCGCAGTGTCGATGCCATCCTGAATGAGATGAAAGGCTTCTTCGAGGTTCACCGTGCTGAGGGCACTCACGCTGGCGGCGTGCATTTCGAGATGACCGGTGAAGACGTTACCGAGTGTATCGGTGGTGCGTTCCAGATCACTGAAGATCGTCTGGGCGATCGCTATCATACGCATTGTGATCCACGCCTGAATGCCGACCAGTCTCTGGAGCTGGCATTCCTGATCGCAGACACACTGAAGAAAGCCAGAGGCTGAGTGAAGAGACGCTGAAGCCCTGACCCATCAACCGGGTCAGGTGCTGACGTTTCACCACCGATTAAGCTGATTAACTTAAGTTGATTGGCTTAAGTTTATAAATAAAGGCCAGCATGACAGATTCCTCCCCCTCACTGACCCGTTTATTGCAACACGCTGATAACCGCCTGCGCCTGTTTGATATGGGCCGAAGAGTCAGCAAACTCAGCGTGGACACCTTTGCCCGGATCGAGCAGAACGAGATCCCCTACCCCTCTCCTTTTCTGCACCACGCCTGGATCGGTTTTCTGATCTGGAATCCGGCACAGAAGGAGCAGAGCCTGATCTGGTTTCTGAAGTTTCCGCTGGATGAACAGGGTTTTCTGATTCAGGCGGCGCGTGATGATATGGTCAATCGTCTGCTGCAGAACGTACTGAGTCATCAGGGCGAGCAAGCCACAGGCGATGCGCTGAAGGATAATCCCTTCGCCTTCACCCCGGATCAGGAGAAGATGGCCACGTTTCATGCGCTGGCTACCCTTGCCACCGGCTCACCGGCTTCGCAGTACTATGAAGAGGTGCAGCAGTATATCAGCGGCCAACGGCCTGATGATTACTGGCAGAATCTGGGTTTTCAGGGAATTGCCGACTTCACGACCAGACTGGATAAGGGTGATAACGAAGCCAGCCTGTGCCGCGCGATAAGCCACTTACCGGAACAGCCACTGCAGATCATTGCACGACTGCTGGAACATGCGCAGCCGAGCCATGATCTGGGCCGCGCACTGGCCAGCCGACTTCACAGCCAGCTGACTCAGGAGCAGCCTGTGCCTGAACTGGTCGCAGCGCTGATCAGAGGGCTATCCAACTGTCGCAGCCAGAGTCTGACGCGTGAAGAGATATCGAAGGTGCTGCAACACCCCTGCTCCCGAGAACCGGAAGTGATCGCGGCGATAGGATCACGCTGTATCGAGTGCCTGCAGTATCCGGATATTCTGAAACTGTTTCTGGAACAACTGGCCAGAGGTAAAGCGGGTCAAACGGGGTTCAGCCGAATCATCACAGACCTGATGTTCAGCCCCGTGATGCGGGCACTGATCATGCAGGCGTTTCGTCATCCTGAGCGCAGTGAAGCACTGAGCCAGGCCATCGGTGAGATGTTCGGCTCAACCTTTGTTTCAACATCTGGCTCAGGTACTGCTCACTGACGCCTCATCCGGCAAGGTGATACCCAGACCAAGGCTATCGGCTTTGATCTGGCTCTGTGCGCGCAGGCGATCACGGATGCGGGTGCCGCGGGGTTTGCTCATATAATAAAGCAGACTGCAGGCCAGCTCATCTTCAAGCTCGTGATCCTTTGCAAACTGCTGAATAAAGAGCGCTGTGGTACTGTCTTCCTTGTTTTCGAGTGCAACAGGAGCCGGTGGGCGCAGATCTTCGCCATGCCGCACCCTGCGGCACATGATCTCATAATGGTAGGTGAACAGCGGGAACGTCTGCGACTCCTCCTCGGAGCGCAGCTGAAACCAGCCAGTTTCACGCCCGGCACAATACACGGCTGGATGACTCCAGCGGTGCTGTGCAGGGTGATCGGCATGCAGACAGGCCTCCTGGTAGGCGCGGCGTAAGCCCGGCAGCCCGAAGTCTCCATTCAGATCACGTATGATCGCCAGAAACTCAGAAATGGTCGGCATCCAGGCAAGGGTCTCCTTGCAGCGATTTACCGCCAACACCAGTTCCGACTCACTGAAGCCAGCCAGACTCAACGCCCATTCGCGCTTGGCAATGCGTATCTCGTTTTCGGTTTCAAAACAGCTTTTGAATTTGTGCCCGTAGATCGCCATGAAGCGGGCAAAGATCATGTTCACATGCGCTTTGGTTTCAACTGAGATATTACCCGGCCGCGACTGCTGTTCTGCCGACTCACCAGTCGGTGTCCTTGAGGTCCATGATGGCTGCAGTAACCCGTTTTCGCTTGTCGCGAGTATCTCGCTGGGTGTTTTCATTGTTGATACCTGTTGAATTGCGTTCCTGCTCATAGCGCTGTTCTCTGGCGTCGCGTGTCTGTTTCTTTACCCACTCACGCTTGACCCACGCCAGATATTTCTGATCCCAATTGCTTTCACGACGATCCTTATCCAGCCAGTAGAGAACAAACTCATCCAGACAGTCCGCTGCAAAGGCTGCAGGAATCGCATGCCGTGGCAGCAGTTCATGGAAGGCCTCAGACGGCTGCCAGCCCAGATGCATCGACTGCAGGCGCTGATTGCGCTCTTCGTGCTGTTCAAAAATGTCCTGTAACTCATCCTTCTGCCGACGCCAGCCGAGGCTACCGCCAAAGGTCGGTGCCGGTCCCTTCTGGCGCGCCAGGTTCGTCTGTCCTGAGGCCTGAGGCTGCTGCCTGGGTGGTGGTCGTTCGAATACCGGCAAGGTCTGCAAACCTGGTTCAGCAGCTTTGGCCGGCACAATCGCCTCACGGGTATGCAGTCGCTCATTCATCCGCTCCTGGCGACTCGTTTGCACCGCTTGCGTAACTGGAGCAGGGTGAGATGACTGAGTATCGGATTCGGATACAGCACGTCCAGGTTCAACAACAGGCTTCAAACGGATAGTCACAGTACCGGCCTGACCGATCTGGATCTCCATCACACCCTGCCTGGCAAGACTGTTGGCTGCATCCATCTGACGCTGTGCATCCCAGAAGTCAGCCAGAGAGCGCCACTGTGGCTGAGACAGGGTCATACTGGTCACGGAGGATTTGTCCTGAATGCCACCAATGCTGGCCTGCTCAGTCAACTGGAACAGCAGCAGTGCTTCATCACTTCCCAGTTTTCGCGCCAGCGAAGGATAGAAAAGCAATGGCTTTTCCGGTAACAGGTTAGTCATGACACGCTATATCCAGCATCACAGATAAACAGGAAAAAAAACGCAGTTCAACCATCTTTGGCAAAATCCTCAACCGCGCGCAGCACATCGGATCGACCGATCAACCCTACAAGCTTATCTCCCTTTACAACCGGCAAGCAGCGTCTGCCTCGGTCAATCAGCATTTTCGAGACAGCAATAATATCGGCATCATCCGGAACCGTATCCACATTAACCGTCATATAATCCCCTACATGCCCGCCACTCCCCATCTCCTGTTCGTGATAGGTCTGAGACAGAATCGCACGCAGGCAGTCGACCTCCGACAGCATCCCCACCAGATTGCCACTCTCATCGACAACGGGCGAACCCGAGAGTTTATATTCTCTGAGGCTTCTGATCGCACTGAACAGGTCAGTGTCTGGTTTGAAGGTAACCAATCTGGTAGCCATGTAATCCTGTGCTTTTACAGATCTGAGCATAGCGTGCTCTCCTTCCGGCTGTTTTTTTACAGTAAGTCTCTGTTAATCAGATCTCATCACCGCTGAGTTTAAATATAGACCAAGTGCCACGTCAGGCCAGCAAAGCTCATGCAAAAACAACGGTCTTGTTGCCATGCACCAGCACGCGGTCCTCCAGATGCCAGCGCAACCCTCTGGCCAGCGCGGTTTTCTCGACATCACGACCGAGTCTGACCATCTCTTCAGGTTGATCACGATGACTGACCCGTGTTACATCCTGATCGATGATCGGGCCAGCATCAAGCTCTTCAGTTACATAATGACAGGTTGCACCGATCAGTTTTACCCCCCGCTCATGGGCCTGATGATAAGGTTTGCCACCGGCAAACGATGGCAGGAAGCTGTGGTGTATGTTGATGATGCGGTGTGGATAGTGCTGACACAGATTTTGCGGCAGTATCTGCATGTAACGCGCCAGAACAATGACATCAGCCTGATGCTCGGCGATCAACCGCTCCACCTGATCAAAATGGGGTTGCTTGTCGGCAGGGTCAACCGGCACATGGAAAAAAGGAATGCCGTGCCACTCCACCATACTGCGCAGCTTGTCATGATTGGAGATCACACAGGGGATCTCACAGAAGAGTTCATCACTATGGTAACGATAGAGCAGATCTGCCAGACAATGCGCCTCACGACTGGCCATCAGCACCACCCTTTTGGGTTTGCTGGAGTCGGAAATATCCCATTCCATGCTGAAGGAGCGAGCTATCGGATCAAATGCCTCCCGCAACGCCTCCAGCGAAAAGGGAATGGACGATGCACTTATTTCCACCCGCATGAAAAAGTGGTGTGTTGAAGGGTCCGAGTGTTGATTGGCGTCGGCAATCGAACCGCCATGACTGGAGATGAAGTTACTCACCATTGAGACAATACCCACCCTATCCGGGCAGGAGAGTACTAGCCGATATCTGCGTTCCATGGTTTCAATCTGATCCAGAGGCTGACAAAGACCGGAATTCTACCAGTATGTGGGTCAGGTCTACAGCTCCGATTCAGTCAAACCGGCATAGCGCTTCTCGGTTTCTGCTGCACAGATGAAGTCGCCCTGCTGCAGACCG
The DNA here is from genome assembly GCF_008973755.1 of Nitrincola alkalilacustris. Lineage (GTDB taxonomy): Bacteria > Pseudomonadota > Gammaproteobacteria > Pseudomonadales > Balneatricaceae > Nitrincola > Nitrincola alkalilacustris. The sequence continues at coordinate 14,135 of NZ_WBOM01000004.1, forward strand.
CCGATCTTGTGCGTATAACAAGTAACCTCTAAGCGCCCCCAGGCGGTCAACAGGTCGGGATGATGGCCAACAGACTCAGCAAAAGTTCCGATACGGTTGGTGAAATCCAGCGCCCGGACAAAATTTTTGAAGCGATAGACTCTGTGCAGCTTCAACACCTCACCCTCCTGCAGCAACTCCCATTCAGGCAACTGCTGCAGCTCATGCTCGGCCTCTTCCCGGCTCAGACGAGGTGCATCATCCCGGCACAGATTACAGGCTTGCTTATTCATAACCACCTCTGATTATCAGACATGACATTGCACATGCAAACGACTCCTCTTAGGTTCATCTTCCATTACTCAGATCAAGCATAGCAGTTGGCAAAGTTTTAACCCATGAACTAGGCTGGTTTTTAACCAATAAGAAAAGTGTGCTTTTATGCACAGAAATAAAGCCCAGGTGGATTTATGGAAGAGCCCGATACCCTCCCACAGGAAGACAGAAAGCGTCATGAGCTGCGACTTTTCCTCTTCTTGATAGTGTTTCTTTTCCCACTGCTGACGTTTGCTGCGGTCGGCGGTTACGGTTTTCTGGTCTGGATGTCGCAACTGATCATGGGCCCTCCGGGACCACCGGTTTAAGAGTGGAACAGACCCATGACGATCTCAATCAGCAGACGCCAGCTTCTCCGGGGCGGACGTATGGCCCGACCGGTCCGGCGGCCGCCCTGGACCTCAAGAGATTTCACCGACCTGTGCACAAGATGCACTGAATGCATCAGCGCCTGTCCGGAGAAGATTCTGTATCGGGGAGATGGTGGTTTTCCCGAAATCAACTTCACTGATCGCGGCTGCACGCTGTGTAACGAGTGTGCTCGCGCCTGCCCTGAATCCGTCTTTGATCTCACGCGGGCCGCGTTCAGTTGGCAGGCCGAGATCAGCGACGCCTGCCTCGCAATGCAGAATGTGCATTGTCAGATCTGTCAGGATCAGTGCGAGGCGCGCGCCATAGGTTTCAAGCCCCGGCTGCGTGCAGCGCCTGTACCGGTGATCGACACCGACGCCTGCACCGGTTGTGGCCACTGCCTGCCCGGCTGTCCGTCAAATGCCATTTCGCTGGAGGTACCGAATGAGCTCTGAGCATCATATTGCCAGCTTTGTAGCCCATGTCAGGCCTGAAACCCTCTCGGCATTTCTGAACTGGGCCCACGCACAACCCGAACTCGACATTCCGGCTCAGAGCGAGCAGGGCAAGGTCGTGCTCGTCACCGAATGCACCAGCCAGCAGGACGTGCTGGCCACAATCGACCATATCGAGCAGCAGCCGGGCGTGCTTGGCTGCACGCTGGTCTATCACGAGGTGATGGATCAGCAGGATGCGGATACAATGGAGACCTCCCTATGAAAATGACCCGCCGTCAATTTGCCAAGGCCAATGCAGGTCTTGCAGCAGCCGCTGCTGCCGGCCTGTCTGCACCGGCCGCCGCCAGCAATCTGATCACCAATATTGAACTGACCTCTCTGAACTGGAACAAGGCCCCCTGTCGCTTCTGCGGGGTGGGGTGCAGTGTGATGGTAGCCACACGTGACAATCAGATAGTTGCCACACACGGGGATGTGAAATCAGAGGTTAACCGTGGCCTGAACTGCGTCAAGGGCTACTTTCTGTCCAAGATACTCTATGGCAGGGATCGTCTGACCAAGCCCCTGCTGCGCAAGCGCAATGGCGTCTACGACAAGCAGGGTGATTTTGAAGAGGTCAGTTGGGACGAGGCGCTGGATATCATGGCTGAGAAATTCATCTCGGCGATCCAGACTCATGGCCCGGAAAGCGTCGCCATGTTCGGCTCCGGCCAGTGGACCATCTGGGAAGGCTATGCCGCCAACAAGCTGTTCAAGGCCGGCTTTCGCAGCAACAATATTGACCCTAATGCGCGCCATTGCATGGCATCGGCGGTCATGGGTTTCATGCGCAGCTTCGGCTCGGATGAGCCGATGGGGGTCTATGACGATATCGAGCATGCCGATGCCTTTGTACTCTGGGGCGCCAACATGGCCGAGATGCACCCGATCCTATGGACACGCGTCACGGATCGCCGCCTCTCCTATCCGCATACCGAAGTCGCGGTACTCTCCACCTTTGAGCACCGTTCCTTCGATCTGGCCGATCTCGGCATGGTGATGAAACCCAATGCCGATATCGTGATTCTCAATTACATCGCCAATCACATCATCCAATCGGGCAATGTGAACCAGACGTTCGTCGAGCGCCATACCAACTTTTTCAGAGGCACGGATGATATCGGCTATGGCCTGCGCCCCGAGCACCCGCTGCAGCAGGCTGCAAAGAATGCCGGCAATGCCAACAGCTGGACCGACATGACGTTTGATGAGTTTGCCGAGTTTGTCAGTGCCTACACGCTGGAACGGGCTGCGGCACAGTCAGGCGTGTCTCAGACCAGCCTGCAACGCCTGGCCGAGATTTATGCCGATCCGAACAAGAAGGTGATGTCCTTCTGGACCATGGGTGTCAATCAGCATACCCGTGGCGTCTGGGTCAACAACCTGATCTATAACCTGCACCTGCTCACCGGCAAGATCTCCACGCCCGGTAACAGCCCCTTCTCACTGACCGGTCAGCCATCGGCCTGCGGCACCGCCCGCGAAGTCGGCACCTTTGCTCACCGGCTGCCTGCCGATATGGTGGTGATGAATCCGGAGCACCGCGCCAAAGCAGAGGAGATCTGGCGCGTGCCGCCGGGTACTATCCAGGAGAAGCCCGGCTACCACACGGTTCTGCAAAGTCGCAAACTGAAGGATGGCGAGATCAAAGTGTACTGGACACAGGTCACCAACAACATCCAGGCAGGCCCCAATGTGATGCAGGAGATATTGCCCGGATGGCGCAATCCTGAAGCCTTTGTCATCGTTTCGGATATCTACCCGACCGTGTCAGCTCAGGCTGCCGATCTGATCCTGCCAGCTGCCAGCTGGGTGGAAAAGGAGGGTGCCTACGGCAATGCCGAGCGCAGAACCCAGTTCTGGCATCAATTGGTTAATGCCCCCGGTGACGCCCGCTCCGATCTCTGGCAGACAGTCGCTTTGTCACAGCGGATTCGCACCGATGATGTCTGGTCGGAAGAGTTTCTTGCCAGCGCACCCGAGTTCAGGGGCAAAACCCTGTTCGAGGTACTGTTCAAAAATGGCAATGTTGATCGTTATCCGCTGGAGGATATGCGTGAAGGCTATCCGAATCAGGAGTCTGTCGATTTCGGCTTTTATATCCAGAAAGGGATGTTCCAGGAGTATCGTGAGTTCGGCAAAGGTAAGGGCAAGGATCTGGCCGACTTCGATGTCTATCACGGTAACCGCGGCCTGCGCTGGCCTGTGGTGGATGGCCAGGAAACCCTGTGGCGCTACAAGGAGGGACTTGATCCCTATGTTGAAGCGGGCACCGATTTTCAATTCTACGGCATACCCGACAAGCGAGCGCGCATCTTCGCCGTACCGGACGAGCCCCCTGCCGAATCACCGGACGCGGAATACCCCTTCTGGCTCTGCACCGGACGCGTGCTGGAGCACTGGCATACTGGCAGCATGACACGCAGGGTCAGCGAGCTGCATAAAGCCGTGCCTGAAGCCCTGGTCTACATGCATCCGGATGATGCCGCAGCCAATGGCTGGCGACGTGGCAGCGAAATCAAGATCATCAGCCGTCGCGGAGAGATACAGGCGCGGGTGGAAACCCGTGGTCGCGTCCGTACCCCACAGGGACTGATCTATGTACCTTTCTTTGATGCCACCAAGCTGATCAACAAGGTCGTACTGGATGCAACCGATCCCATTTCACTGCAGACGGATTTCAAGAAGTGCGCCGTTCGTCTGGAACTGGTCAGCCTGGCATAAAGGAGTACTGACGATGAAACTATCACTACTGCTGACACTGCTGCTTTTCAGCCTGAGCCTGCACGCAGAGGCACCGGATCTCAACGCCAGTGCTCCTGATGGTCTGCGCAAAGGCGGTACCCTGGGCCAGACATTGAGTGCCCCACCCATTCCCGGCGACCCCAGAGATAGCGGCAGAGAGGTGCGAAACTATCCCGAGCAACCGCCAGTGATCCCGCACAGTATCCGCGACTATCAGATCGACAAGCGTTTCAATCGCTGTCTTGATTGTCACAGTACCAGTGCGGCACCGGCTGCCGGTGCGCCGATGATCAGCATTACCCACTTCATGGATCGTGACTATCAGGTGCGTGCTGCTGTCACACCCAACCGGTACTTCTGCACCCAGTGCCATGTACCACAAACCGACGCGCGGCCACTGGTGGAGTCCAATTTTCTGAACATGGATCATGTACTGCAACAGGAGGCAGCCCGGAGGCAACAACAGGGAGGTACACAGTGAAAAAATGGCTGAAGTTCTATTGGACACTACTGCGCCGACCCAGCGTTCACTTCAGTCTCGGTTTTCTGACACTGAGTGGATTTCTGGCCGGGATCATCTTCTGGGGTGGTTTCAATACCGCCATGGAGGTGACCAACACCGAAAAGTTCTGCATCGCCTGTCATGAGATGCGTGACAATGTATTTGAGGAGCTGAAAACAACCGTCCACTACTCCAACCGCTCCGGCGTTCGCGCCACCTGCTCTGACTGTCACGTGCCGCACAACTGGACACACAAGGTCGGACGCAAGATGGAAGCCTCCAAGGAGGTCTGGGGCTGGATCTTCGGCACCATCAACACCCCGGAAAAGTTTGAAGCCAAGCGCCGGGAGCTGGCTGAGCGTGAGTGGCATCGCCTGAAGGCCAATGATTCGCTGGAGTGCCGCAACTGTCACGAATTCGACTCCATGGACTTTACACGCCAGAATCCGCGCGCCAGTCGCGAACACTCAACGGCCCTGGCCAGTGGGGAGAGCACCTGCATCGACTGTCACAAAGGGATCGCGCATCAGTTGCCCGACATGACGGGGGTGGTTTTCAGGCAGTAAGCGAGATCATCGATCTTTGCGCTGGATCAGTCTACCCTTGCACGCTTTACGGCTACACTGTAGCTGTAAAGCGTCTTTTTCCGACTTCGCCAGCTCTGCCAAAAAAGCTCTGCCAAGGATTACTGCTGCATGATCTATTCACCCGAAAAGCTTGCTCCACTGCGTGCCACGCGCCTCGGTATCGACACCCATCACGAACCCACACTCTATCTTCGCGCAGACAGCCCGGTCTGCCGCTCGGAAGGTTTTGAGTCACTGCCCCGGGTCAAGGCCACCAGCGCTAACCGTCGACTCATCATCGCCTCACTGAACATGATCACCAGTGAACTGCTGGATGACGACCAGGTCGGCTTCTCCGAAAGTGCCTGGCAGATGCTTCAGGTTGAGGAAAATGACTCTATCTGGCTGTCGCATCCGCGCCCGGTACACTCCCTGTCGCATGTACGTGCCAAGGTCTATGGGCATCGACTGGATCAGGAGCAGTTGCAGGCGATCATCGATGATATCGTCGGTGGCTACTATGCTGATGTGCAACTGGCGGCCTTCATCACAGCCTGTGGCGATGACAAGCTGGATGATGAGGAGATCACCTCACTGACACGCGCCATGGTCAACGCCGGCAGCCGTATCGACTGGGAACTGCCACTGGTACTAGACAAACATTGTGTCGGAGGCCTGCCGGGAAACCGCACAACACCAATCGTGATCCCGATTCTGACCGCCTGTGGCATCACCATCCCCAAAACATCCTCACGCGCCATCACCTCACCCGCCGGCACCGCCGACACCATGGAAACGCTGACCAACGTCAGCCTCTCGCTGGATGAGATGCGGGAGGTGGTCCGCAAGGTCGGAGGCTGCCTGGCCTGGGGCGGATCAGTCAAGCTCAGCCCGGCTGATGATCTGCTGATCCAGGTGGAGCGTGCATTGGATATCGACAGTGAAGGCCAGTTGATCGCCTCGGTGCTGTCGAAAAAGATCGCAGCAGGTGCCACCCATGTACTGATCGATATTCCTGTCGGCCCAACGGCCAAGGTCAGAACTCTGGAGGCAGCGAATAAGCTGGCCCGCAGCTTCAAGACTGTTGCTGAAAACCTGGGACTGGTGATCAGTGTTCTGTATACCGATGGCACCGAACCGGTCGGCCGTGGAATAGGACCGGCACTGGAGGCACATGATATTCTGGCAGTTCTGCAGAATCTGCCCGGTGCCCCTGCCGATCTCAAGGAGCGCGCCACATTGATCGCCGGTGCGATGCTGGAGATGGTACAACCCCTGGAACCGGGTGAAGGGCAGAAAATCGCCTTGTCGCAACTGGAGTCAGGAGCAGCATGGAACAAGTTCATGGCGATCTGCGCCGCTCAGGGCGGCATGAAAATCCCTCCGATAGCTCCCTATCGGTTCGCTCTGATCACAGAACAACCCTGCACCATCACCGGTATCGATAACCGCCAGTTGGCAAAGGTTGCCAAACTGGCTGGTGCCCCGGCTGACCCCGCGGCAGGTGTTGAGCTGCATGTAAAAGTCGGTGATCGGGTGGAGGCCAATACCGCCCTGATGACCATTCATGCCGAAAGTGTCGGCGAGCTCAACTATGCCGTTGACTATCTGAATGACCACCCACGGGTTATCATTCTCACTGATGCAGATAATGGATTTCAGGACCACTCATGACAACACGACTGCTGTTCAATCTCGACTCCGATCCGGCACTGGGTGCCCTGCTCTGCCAACAACTGGGTGCCAAAGCCGGTGAGCTGGAGCAGCGACGCTTTCCCGATGGTGAGAGCTATCTGCGTGTTCACGATGACTGCGCCGACAAGGATATCGTGGTGTTCTGCAACCTCTTCCATCCGGATGACAAGCTGCTCAGGCTGCTGTTTCTGGCTGATACCCTGCGTGAACTGGGTGCACGACGACTCTGTCTGATCACCCCCTACCTGGCCTATATGCGTCAGGACAAACGCTTTCATGCCGGAGAGTGCGTCAGCTCCCGTCCCTTCGCCGCACTGCTGTCACGCGCGTTCGACTGTCTGGTGACCATGGACCCGCATCTGCATCGCTATCATGATCTGTCTGACCTCTATACACTCTCTGCCAAAGCGATCAGCGCAGCGCCTCTGATCGCCAACTGGATCAAAACCCGTATCCCTCAGCCCCTGCTGATCGGACCGGACAGTGAGAGTGAACAGTGGGTCAGCGAAGTGGCAAGACTGGCGGATGCCCCTTTTCAGATTCTGGAAAAGGAGCGGCGTGGTGATTACGATGTCACGGTGTCCAGTCCTGAGCTGGAGCCCTATCTGAAGTACACGCCTGTTCTGGTCGACGATATCATCTCCAGCGGCAGAACCATGCTGAACACCCTGCAACATCTTCGACAGGCCGGCATGCCCAGAGCAACCGTGATCGGCGTACACGGTATCTTTGCCGGTGACGCCTATCAACAGTTGAGTGCTCAAGCAGATGTGATCACTACCGACTGTATCCCGCATGTCAGCAACGCCATCGATACCGCAACACTACTGGCCGAAGCGGCACTGGAGTTATTGGCACAGTCCTGATTCTGGCTCATGGGTCTGGCTGCATGGGTCTGGCAACATGTTCAAGAAACATGGGTCAAGAAGCATGAGCCAGGCACCTGCGTCAAACTACATAGGCCACACTACATAGGCCACACTACATAGGCCACACTACATAAGTCAAACCACATGAATCATGTTAACCTTCTGGCGAAAGATGCCGAGCTGAGCTATTTTCCCGGTTTTATTCCAGCGGCAGAAGCCAGTCGCCTGCTGCAACATCTGACCCGGCAACTGGCCTGGCGACAGGATAGTATCCAGCTGTTCGGCCAGCAGCGGATGATCCCCAGGCTACAATGTTTTCAGGGTGATGCAGGGCTTGCATACCGTTATTCGCGCCTGACGCTGATGGCCGAACCCTGGGATCCGAGTGTTGAACAGCTGCGTAACCGGCTGATGGATCTTGGCCATGATTTCAACTGCGTACTGATCAACCTGTATCGTGATGGTAATGACAGTATGGGATGGCACAGCGATGATGAACCGGAACTGGGAACCAACCCGGTGATCGCTTCTCTAAGCCTCGGCCAGACACGTCAATTCAAGATGAGACACAAACAGACAGGCGAGAAGCTGGATATCACGCTGGAACATGGGTCCTTGCTGCTGATGAGCGGCCCCACTCAGCACCACTGGCAGCATGCTATCATGCGCAGCAAGCGCCCCATGTCGGAACGCATCAATCTGACTTTTCGCAGTATCCCGGCTTAGCCCTGATAAACACGGGCAAGCCATACCCCCTGATTCGGAGACCTGTTATACAGATGAACGACGTTATCAAACTCCTCAATGCACACCGCTCCATTCGCAAATTTACCGATGAGGCGATCGATCAGGCAACAGTCGAAGCGCTGGTTCAGGCAGGCCAATGTGCTGCTACATCAAGCTTTATTCAGGCCTGCACCGTAATTCAGGTCAGTCAGGGTGAGGTACGCGACCGCTTGGCGATCTGCGCGGGCAATCAGGCTTATGTGGCCAGCGCGCCTGTTTTTCTGGTGTTCTGTGCCGATATGAAACGTCTTAAGCTTGCCTGTGATATGCACGATGCCGAAATGCTCAGCGGCTATACCGAACAGTTCATCACGACCTCATTAGACTGCGCCCTGTTTGCCCAGAACGTTGTGATTGCCGCTGAATCTCTGGGGCTTGGCTGCACCTATATCGGTGGGATTCGCAATCAGATAGCGGAAGTGGCAGATCTGCTGGAGCTGCCGGAGCTGGTCTATCCGGTGTTTGGATTGTGTATCGGCCACCCGGCGCAGAACCCGGAAGCCAAGCCCCGCTTGCCGCTGTCGGTGATTCTGAAGCAGGAGCGTTACAACGACTCTGAGGATCAGGCCAGAATTGCCGAGTATGACCAGCATGTCCGGGAATACTACGCCACCCGTACCGGTGGCCAGAAGTCGATGACCTGGAGTGAGCAGATGTCCGACATGCTGGTGAAGGAGTCGCGCCCGCACATGCTGCCGTTCCTCCAATCACGCGGCTTTATCAAGCATTGAGTGCTGATATCAACCAGAATCCATGACTTCAGGGCGTATCCCGGAGGTCTTTCTTTCGAGGTAAAGGGTGAGTATATGCCGCAGGGATGCATTCACGGCGTCTCACCCAAGGCGTCTGGGATATGCTTTCACATACAAATAGTTGGCAGTGAAAGCACGGATTCAGGATCAAAGCAGTGTTTTCCAGCTCTGCAACCAGGTAATTGCCTCACCCTCAGGATCGGCCGTCTCGCAAGCATCTATAAACAGGGCCTCACCCAGCCTTTCAGCCTGCAACTCCTGCAACAGCTCATCAAACTGCTTGCCGGCATCGGCAAAGGTCTCATAGGAGCTGTCCCCCAGCGCGATCAAACCATAGCGTCGGCCCGGCATTAATGGAAAACGATCCTTCAACTCACTGAACAGCGGTACCAGATTATCCGGAATATCCCCCTGACCGGTGGTCGAGGTGCACACCAGCAGCACCGAATCAGGCTTTGCCATCACCTCGTCGACACTCGGCAGGGTCAGCACCTCAACATCATGGCCCTCACCACGCAGCAACTCGGCGCACTCCTCGGCAACCGATGAACTATTGCCATATACCGAACCCACGAGAATTGTCACCTCAGCCGTCACCGTTGTTCCCCTTTATCTGAATATCTGTCTGTCACAAAAGCGATGATGATAAATGAAAAGACGTTCATATAACACGGACAGTCCTGGCGGTCATTCATCTGCTATCTTAAATTACCCTCCATGTTCTGCAGCCAGGCTGATTATCTTCTATGCTTAACCTGTGCCGGAGATGGCACAATAGATGGCACAATAGATGGCACTACAGGCGTCCAAATTAAGGTCTATCCACACGAGGATTGAGTTATGTCTGACGACTATTTCAGTACACTGCTGCAAAATCTGGAAGACAATGCCAAACATCGATCCGGAAGAGAGTCCTTCACCACACAGATAGATCATGAAGATCTGATCCGCCTCAAAGCCTTGGCTGAGGTTTATGATATTGATATACAGGATCTCTGTGCAGCGCTTTTTCACACCATGCTGCAGGAGCTTGAAGCCCGCATGCCCTACAGACCAGGCACTGAGATCATCCGCATGGAGGATGGCGATCCCGTGTATGAAGACGTCGGCCCCATGCCGCGCTACCTTTCGATCATACGGCGCCTGGAAGCAGAAAGCTCACAGGCGAATGGCGATACAAAGCATTGAATGTCCGGACAGATTCATCGAGTACACAATGAAACCTGGTTTAATGAAGCTTGATTTAAGGCAGCAGACATCTGACAATTGTTACTTTATAACACAAATAAGGCTCTATTGTGTCTGACGCCCAAACCACATCCGAACGCTATCGTCCGGTGCCTGAAAAGGTACCCACCAATATCATCACCGGTTTTCTGGGAACAGGCAAAACCACAGCGATCAATCATCTGCTGCAAACCAAACCGGAGGATGAGCGCTGGGCGATACTGGTTAATGAGTTTGGGCAGGTCGGCCTCGATGAAGCACTGATTCCAGATCAGGATGGGCTGTTTATCAAGGAGTTGGCGGGCGGCTGTGTCTGCTGCGCCCTGGGGCCTGCGCTGACCATCAACCTGGCGATGCTGCTGCGCCGTGCCAAACCGCACCGCCTGCTGATCGAACCGACAGGACTGGGTCATCCCAGCGGGATAGTGGATACCCTGAAAGGGATCTCCTTCTGCGACGTGATAGATCTGCGCAGTATCATCTGCCTGCTGGATCCCGGCGTACTGGAGCATCCGCAGATCATGACTCATGAGACTTTCTCGGATCAGTTGACGCTGGCGGATGTGATAGTGCTGAATAAATGCGATCTACGCCCGGCCGAACTTGTTCAGGAAGCCGAAAGACGCTCACGAGCACTCTTCCCGCCCAAGCAGTCGGTGGTGCGCACTGAATATGGCGTTTTTCCTGCCGCGTTGCTGGATCTGGTCTGTAACGAGCAACTGGAGCAGGTGTTTCCCGGCCAGCAGCCTGTGCAACAGCAAAAACAGGCGCAGCGAAAAGGTCAGCACGAGCCACACGCTCACTCTCATTCGCACAACCCTTCTCATTCACACGATCACGATCACGATCACGATCACGATCACGATCACGATCACGATCACGATCACGATCACGATCACGATCACAGCGATGCTCATGGCCAAACGACTCAGATACAACCCAAACCAGGGCAACCGGTCAATCTGACCGGGCATAGCGATGGTTACTACAGCAGCGGTTGGGTATTCCATGTTGATGACCGGTTTGATCTGACCCGCGTGACACAGTGGATGGATCAGATCTCCGGGGCGGTCCGGGTCAAGGCTGCACTGCAAGGCAGTGAGCGCTGGATCAGCTACAACCGTGTTGGCAGTGACAGTACTACCCAGTCTCTGGCATGGCGTCGTGATTCACGCATCGAGATCATCTCAACCACTGAACCCCAGCTTGATGAGCAACGCCGCGCACTGCTGGCATGTCTTGACTCTGTTTTCTGAACCGGCTTCCTGAACTGTTTCCTGTTCCTGCGCTTATTGAGCACCAGCCCCTGCACTATGTACAGGGGCTGGCCACACAATAGTGAATTTAATGCATCATAATCTGAATTAATATCAATTTTATTCACTTTGAATTCACTTCATACTACTCCTGTGTTTTACATATCCATTATTATCACGAGGAGGACAGGATGACCTGTTTACATACGCTCGGATTTCCGCGCATCGGACCAAAACGTGAGCTCAAACAGGCTCTGGAAGGTTACTGGAATGGCACATTCAGTGCCGAGCAGCTTCACACTCAGGCGGCCAGCCTGCGAGCACAGAACTGGAAGATCCAGCATCAGGCAGGGCTTGATCTGGTAACGGTGAATGACTTTTCACTCTATGATCAGGTACTGGATCACGCGCTGCTGTTCGGTATTGTGCCCTCACGTTTTCAGCACCAGAGCGCCGACAATGAACTGGATAACTACTTCCGCATGGCGCGTGGACGTGCACCGAGCGGAGGTGCCACACGCGCCTGCGAGATGACCAAGTGGTTCGACACCAACTACCACTATCTGGTACCTGAGCTGTCGAGCAGTCAGCAGTTCACCCTCAATCCAGCCAAGCTGCTGGCAGAGATCACCGAAGCACGCGCACTGGGCTATCAACCCAAACCAGTTCTGATCGGTCCGCTGACGCTATTGTGGCTGTCGAAATGCGATCAGGAAGGCTTCGATAAGCTCTCTCTTCTGCCTGCCCTGCTGCAGCAGTACAAGGCACTGCTCAGTCAACTGGCTGATATCGGCGTGGCGTGGGTACAGCTAGATGAACCTGCACTAGTGCTGGAGCTTAATGCAGACTGGCAGGATGCCTACCGCCTCGCCTATGCCGAGATCAACCGTATTCCTCCCCGGATACTGCTGACCAGCTATTTCGGCTCGCTGAAAGAGAACCTGGATCTGGCCCTGTCACTGCCTGTTGCAGGGCTTCATCTGGATGCCGTTCGCGGTGGCGATGAGTTTCTGAAAGCGGCTGCAACCATCAGATCGGACCAGGTACTCTCGGTCGGTGCCGTTGATGGGCGCAACATCTGGATCAGCGATCTGAACCGGATTCTGGAAAAGCTGAAACCTCTGGCGGTAAAACTGGGCAGCAGGCTCTGGATAGCCCCCTCCTGCTCTTTACTGCACAGCCCGGTAGATCTGGAGTCAGAAACCAGACTGGATGCCGAGTTGAAACAGTGGCTGGCTTTTGCCGTTCAACGCCTTGAAGAGGTCAAGGCACTGCGCCTGGGCCTGCAGGGCAAGGGTCAGGATCAACTGCTGCGCAATGCCGAGGCGATCACCGCGCGGCGACAGTCGGAGCGGGTCAATAATCCTGCGGTGCAGCAGCGTGTAGCAAACCTGAGCCATCAAGACAGCGAGCGTGAATCCATATATCCCGAGCGTGCCAGACAGCAACACAAGCGTCTGCAACTGCCACCTCTGCCAACCACCACCATCGGCTCTTTTCCACAGACTCAGGGCATTCGCAGTGTCCGCGCCGGTTTCAAGAGTGGCAAACTGGATGAAGCCAACTACACAGCAGCCATCAAGGATGAGATAAAACTGTGCATAAGGCGTCAGGAGGAACTGGGACTGGATATGCTGGTCCACGGCGAAGCCGAGCGTAACGACATGGTGGAATATTTCGGTGAACAGTTGCAGGGCTATGGCACCACGCAGTTCGGCTGGGTTCAGTCCTATGGCTCCCGTTGCGTCAAACCACCTTTTATCTATGGTGATGTTCAGCGCAACGCACCCATGACCCTTGACTGGACTCGCTATGCCCAGTCACTGACAGAGAAACCGGTGAAAGGGATGCTGACAGGCCCTGTCACAATGCTGCAATGGGCGTTTGTGCGTGATGACCAGCCACGTGAAACCACCTGTCTGCAGATTGCGCTGGCACTGCGTGACGAAGTCTGTGATCTTGAAGCTGCAGGCATCGCCGCAATACAGATTGATGAACCGGCCTTTCGTGAAGGTCTGCCCCTTCGCAGCAGCGAATGGGCAGCCTATCTTGAATACGCCGCACGCGCATTCCGCGTCAGTGCCAGTGGTGTAGGTGATGACACACAGATACATACCCACATGTGCTATTCGGAGTTCAACGATATTATCGGCTCTATAGCTGCCATGGATGCGGATGTGATCACTATCGAAACCAGCCGCTCCAATATGGAGCTGCTGTCAGCCTTTATCGATTTTGAATATCCGAACGAAATCGGGCCGGGCGTATATGATATTCACAGCCCGAATATTCCTGCCATTGAGGAGATGGTGAACCTGATCGAGAAGGCTGCACACTATATTCCAGTTGAGCGCCTCTGGGTAAACCCCGATTGCGGACTGAAAACCAGAAGCTGGGACGAAGTGATACCCTGCCTGGACAACATGATGCAGGCGGTCAGGATTCTGCGCGGGAAGCTGAGTTGATCTGATGGATTGAGCTGACACGGCTCATAAAAGAAAAAAGACAGTGGATGCCTTGCACTCACTGTCTTTTCAGGAAAATTTCTTCAGACTACAGTGACGTTTTCAGCCTGAGGACCTTTCTGACCCTGAACGACTTCAAATGTTACTTGCTGATTTTCCTGCAGTGAGCGGCGGCCATTTCCGTTGATAGCGCGGAAGTGTACGAATACATCCGGACCGTTTTCCTGCTGAATGAAACCAAATCCTTTTTCATCGTTAAACCATTTAACGGTGCCGGTAACGAGCTGTGACATGTTTTGCCTCTTACTTTTACGTCTTTGCCATCGAGTGGCATTTTTCTAAAAGACCGGAAAATCCGATCCCAAATTGAGTTTGATCCTTTTCACTTCACGCCCCAGCAGTATTCACTGACCGAAATACGTTTTGCTCTGGATCATGGTAAGGGTTGAGGGGCAACCTCAGACCACTTACCGTTCCGGCATTCAGGCGTGTCATACACCCCGGAATGCTGAACTCTGTTTTGATTATGCAGCCAACAAATCTCGGTCTGTCATCTTGCAGACAGACGGGCGGGCTACACGATCTGAATCAGCTTCGTTACACTTAAGGCTAAGAAAAAATTGCTTCAGTTCCATGAATACTGCATGACTGTAAAACGATGGTGCATCAGACATGAGTGACCGGATGTTCGATTGAGCGGAGTTCAAACGAAGAGTGCAACATATCGGCAGCAGGTGCCGGTATGGAACTGTAGGGATGAACAGGCTGGCTGTTTCAATTTTGCAAGTGGGCAGATACCCACGATTTTTTTCTAGCATCAAAATCTGTATAACTCTATTCCAGTCATTAAACTGGTTTACCCGGCTACAAACCGATGGCAAACCATCGAATCAAACATCAGATATTGACCGGTATATATCCGATGAATTTCATAATACACCTGTTTTTTCTAAATACAATCCTTGCACTCTTTTTTTGTTGAATCAGCAGCCTGCAGCGTTTTAAACCGAAATTACGCGAGAATCAGCACCGTTTGCAGGCTTTCGCTGGGTTGCCCGGACAGCTCCGATCACACATCAGGGCAACACTGATTCAACTATCAACCATCGGAATTGATACGGGTGATCAACTCCTGCAATACCTTGACTGCCTGGTCATTTTCAACCTGACAGGTACCAGCCGCATGATGGCCTCCACCACCGTAACCCAGCATCAACTCACCGACATTGGTGTTTGAACTGCGGTCGAAAATAGACTTACCGGTGGCAAAAACGGTGTTCTGTTTCTGCAATCCCCAGAGCACATGTATAGAGATATTACACTGCGGATACATCGCATATATCACAAAGCGGTTACCCGCCCAGATGTTCTCTTCGTTACGCAGGTCCAGCACAACCAGATTACCGTGCACGGTTGCACAACGGCTGATCTGTTCCTTGAATTTTTTCTCCTGCTCGAAATAGAGATCCACACGCTCTCGCACATCCGGCAGATCCAGGATCTGCTCAATCGTGTGATTCTTGCAGTAATCGATCAGATCCATCATCAGATTGTAGTTGGAAATACGGAACTCACGAAAACGCCCCAACCCGGTGCGCGCATCCATCAGAAAGTTCAGCAGCGGCCAACCGGTTGGATTCAGCACTTCATCAGGCGTGAACTGAGCAGAGTCACCCTTATCCACGGCCTCCATCATCTCATCCCACTCCACCGGAAAGACGCTGTGCCCACCATAATGCTTCCATACTACTCGGGCAGCCGATGGGGCATCCGGGTCTATGATATGGTTATCGCGCTTTTCATTGCGCAGGGTTTCTGACAGATGATGGTCGAAAGCCAGATAAACACCCTCTACGAACGGCAGGTTAGTGGAGATATCGTTACCTGTGATATCAACACTGCCATCCTGCATATCCTTTGGGTGAACAAATTTGATGTCATCAATCAGATCCAGATGCTTGAGCAGCACCGCACAAACCAGGCCATCAAAATCACTGCGCGTTACCAGTCGATACTTTTGCGCTGCCATAACCGATTTTCATCCTCTGTCTGTCAGTTGATCTCGTTAAACCTGAACATACCCCCAAACCGGCAAAATAAAAAGTCTGCATCTATGACTTTTAGCACTAACAGCGAGAAATCTCATAAGGGTATGATCAGGATCATGCCATATGGACCTCCATATAACCTGCACTGTGCTATTTTAGAACAGCTGTCATATTGATATGTTACATGTCATAAAGCCTTTCATTGAACAGGATGTTTCCATGCAACACCCGGTGTTAAAGCGTTTGCATCGCGCCAGTTCCGTACTGACAGCGCTGATTCTCTTTGTATTGCTTGCGCTCTGGCTCAGCAGCGGTACGATTCAGCAGGCCAATTCAGTGGCACCTGAAGCACCTGAAGTGACAGAAGCCACTTTATTGCGAGTGGAAACACAACTGTTCACTGCTCAACCCTATCACCCCGAACTGGTGGCACAAGGCCAGATACAACCCTCTCGCAGCAGCCTGATCACTTCACAGATCAGTGGCACCCTTGACAGGATAGCCGTGGAACAGGGCAGATCCGTCAGCGCCGGGACACTTCTGATTCAACTGGCTGAAGAGAACCGTCCCGCAGAAGTCGCCAAGGCAGAAGCCAACCTGAAATTACGTGAATCAGAACTGTCATCCGGGCAGCGCCTCAGACGCGATAACCTGCTGTCAGAAACCGAGTTGCTGCGCCTTAATGCAGCTGCAAAGACAGCCAGTGCCGAACTGGCCTTGGCCAGACAGCAGTTAGCGCACACCCGCATAGAAGCACCCTTCAGCGGCATCATTGATGAATTACCTGTCGAGCAGGGAGATCATGTGCAGGCGGGCCAGATGCTGATGCGCATGGTGGATATCGACACAGTCAAGCTGACCGCACAGATTCCACAGCAGCAGGTGGCTGACCTGACACCGGGGCTGGATGTCATGGTCACCCTGCTCAATGGCGAACAGCTGAAGGGGAAGCTGACCTTTATCGCCAGCATGGCGGACAGCAGTACCCGCAGCTTTCGGATTGAAGCCAGTATTGAAAATCCCGATCGCCTCAGAGTAGCCGGTGCCAGCGCCACCGTCAGAATCTCCCTGCCCCGGCAACAGGCGCATCGTATCTCGCCTGCTCTGCTGGCACTCAATCATGATGGGCTGCCCGGCCTGTATGCCGTGGATGAGGAGCAGCGGGTGCGCTTCATGCCATTGCGCCTGCTCAGTATTGATAATACAGGCGCCTGGGCCGGCGGTTTACCGAACGAGTTGGAAGTGATCACCCTCGGAGCAGGTTTTGCCAGCGAAGGTGAGCAGGTGGAAGCGATCAGGCGATCCGGGGAGTCCAGCTGATATGGAACGTCTGATCGGCGCCTTCCTCAACCGGGGGCGTGCAACACTGATGACCTTCCTGTTTCTGCTGGTCGGTGGCCTCACGGCTTATCAGATCATCCCCAAGGAGGCCAACCCGGACGTCACCATTCCGATGATCTATGTCTCAATGAGTCTTGACGGTATCAGCCCGGAAGATGCCGAAAGGCTGCTGGTGCGCCCGATGGAGCAGGAGCTTCGATCACTGGAGGGGATCAAGAAGATGACCTCCACCGCTGGTGAAAGTCACGCCTCGGTGATGCTGGAGTTTGATGCCGGTTTCAACCCGCGTCAGGCGCTGCAGGATGTGCGTGAAAAAGTGGATACGGCACGCAGCAAGCTGCCCGCTGAGGCAGATGAGCCGGTGGTGCATGAGATAAATGTGGCACTCTTCCCTGTGCTTTCAATTGCCATTTCGGGACCTCTGCAGGAGCAGGAGCTGATCTATATCGCCCGCCGCCTGAAGGAGGAGATAGAAGGCATCCCCGAAGTGTTGGAGGTGGATATCGGTGGCGACCGCGAGGATATGCTCGAGATCATCGTCAACCCCCAGGTTCTGGACAGCTACAACATCGACTACAACCAGCTCTTCACGCTGGTCAGTCGCAACAACCGTTTGGTGGCTGCCGGTTCACTGGATACCGGTGCCGGCCGTATGGCAATGAAAGTACCAGGGGTGATTGAAAACCTCGAAGATATCATGTCCATGCCGATCAAGGTGGAAGGAGATACCGTTGTCACCTTCGGCGATGTCGCCGTGATGCGGCGTACCTTCAAGGACCCGACCGGCTTTGCCCGCATCAATGGCCAGCCGGGGGTGGTGCTGGAAATCAGCAAGCGTGCCGGTGCCAACATCATTGCCACCATTGATCAGGTCAAACAGATACTTGAGCAGGCCCGCCCTCTGCTGCCGGAAGGGGTCGAATTCGATACCATCATGGATCAGTCTGTAGAGGTTGAAAACATACTTGAGGATCTGCTGAACAATGTACTGACCGCCGTTGTGATGGTACTCCTGCTGATCATTGCCACCATGGGACCGCGCTCGGCACTGATGGTCGGCATCACTATTCCCGGTGCTTTCCTGACCGGTATACTGATGATCTGGGCGATCGGTTTCACCCTGAATATCATCGTTTTATTCTCACTGATACTGGTGGCCGGCATGCTGGTGGATGGCGCCATCGTTGTCAGTGAGCTGGCAGATCGCAACCTGCGCGATGGGCAATCACCGCATCAGGCCTGGCTCGGTGCAGCCAGCCGCATGAGCTGGCCGATCATCGCCTCCACGGCCACCACACTGTCGGTATTTGTTCCTCTGCTGTTCTGGCCCGGCGTGGTGGGCGAGTTCATGAAATATCTACCGGCAACCGTCATTCTATGTCTGCTCGCGTCTCTGGCCATGGCCCTGATCTTTCTGCCCGCCATGGGTCGCATCACCAGCCGCGCCCTGCCGGCAAAGGAAGCCTACGCACCCAACCTGCTGATGCGTGCTTACAGAAGACTCCTTGGTGCGATGCTGTCTCGCCCACTGCTCAGTTTTTTAGGCATGATGCTGCTGATCGGCCTGATCTATACCGGTTACGCCCGCTTCAACCATGGTGTCGAGTTTTTCCCCAATATCGAACCGGAAACCCTGCAGTTGCAGGTGCGCGCCAGAGGTGATCTTTCAGTTCATGAGAAGGATGAGATCATGCAAAGAGTTGAGCGGCGCCTGCTCAATCTCCCTGAGGTGGATGCACTCTATGCCCGTACCTTTGCCGCCGCGTCCGGCCAGATGGGTACCGATGTGATCGGTATCCTGCAGTTCCAGTTGATCGACTGGCATGAGCGGCGCACCGCCAGCCTGATCATGAATGACATGCGCGAGCTGACTGCCGATATCCATGGCGTGGTGCTGGAGTTTCGTGAACAGGAGCAAGGACCGGGTGGTGGCAAACCGGTGGATCTTCAGGTCAGTGCTGATACGCCCGAGCTGATCAATCAAGGGGTCGAGATACTGCGCAGCGAGATGCAGCGCCTTGGTGGATTTGTCGATATAGAGGATGACCGCACACTGCCGGGTATCGAGTGGCGTTTTCGGGTCAATCGCGAAGCCGCCGCGCGCCTGGGTGCCGATGTCCTGAGTGTCGGTAATGCCGTGCAACTGATCACCAATGGCCTGATGCTGGCCACCTATCGACCGGAAGATGCCGCAGATGAGGTGGATATCCGCGTCCGCCTGCCCGGCAACTGGAGATCGGTGGATCAACTGTCACGCCTGACCCTAAACACTTCCAGAGGCCAGGTGCCGCTCAGCCATTTTGTGGAACTGGAGCCTGCGCCAAAGATAGGTACTCTGCATCGTATCAATGGTGAACGTGCGATCTCGGTCAAGGCCGATATCGCTGACGGCTATCGACTGGATGAACGGTTGCAGGCCCTCTCCGACAGCTATGAACTGCTGCCAGCGGGTGTCAGAATCGGGATCGCCGGGGAGGATGCGGATCAGCGCGAAGCCGCACAGTTCCTGATCAGTGCGTTCATTGTCGCCGTGTTTCTGATGATGCTGATTCTGGTCATCCAGTTCAACAGTCTTTATCAGACAATGCTTGTACTCTCTGCCGTAGTGTTTTCGACCGCAGGCGTGTTGCTGGGACTGCTGCTGAATGGCCAGTCCTTCGGCATTGTCATGGTGGGTATGGGCATTATTGCGCTGGCCGGGATAGTGGTGAATAACAACATCATTCTGATAGACACCTATAATCTGATGAGAAGCGAGGGCATGAACGCCTACGAGGCAGCACTGGAAACCGGCTGTCTGCGTCTGCGGCCAGTACTGCTGACGGCCGTTACCACTATCCTTGGCCTGATACCGATGGTACTGAGTATTAACGTCAACCTGCTGGAACCCAGTCTTGGTCTGGGAGCCCCCTCCACACAGTGGTGGACACAGCTTTCAAGCGCCATTGCCGGTGGCCTGAGCTTTGCCACGCTGCTGACGCTTCTGTTGACCCCCTGCATGCTGGTACTCGGTGCCAGACTTTTCAAGCGTTGAGTCGAAAAGTCTGGCTGCTCAGGCCGACCTTACCTCAGAGCAGGAAACCTCAGCACAAGAAGCAATAGACTACGGCTCAATATGATTAATATTGTATAATTTACGTTAATATCTACATGATTTAAGTTTTATAGTGATTTTAATTGGTAAATTTAGTAAATTAAAACCAATAACTCACAACAGTTACCAATGGCCCGACCACTACCTTATCCGGCCCGATCAATAATGCTTACACCTGATCAATAATACTTACACCTGATCGACAATAAATAGAAAGGATCCAGTTATGAGTCACATCTACGAAACCGACGCCTGGCTTCACCTGCAACAACTGGCTGACAAAGCACGCAGCACCCATCTGCGAGATCTCTTTGCTGCCGACCCGGGTCGCTTTAACAAGATGTCACTCAGCGTGCAGAACATTCTGCTGGATTATTCGAAAAACCTGATTGATGACGAAACCATCAATGCGCTGCAGGCTCTTGCACGTGAAGCCAGGGTCGATGACTGGCGCCAGCGCATGTTTCAGGGTGATCGCATCAATATCACTGAACGCCGCTCAGTACTGCACACAGCACTGCGCAACCGAACCAATACACCGGTTTATGTCGATGGCAAGAATGTCATGCCTGCCGTGAACAACGAACTGGCACGCATGAAAAGCTTCGTCAACAAGGTACGCAAAGGCCAGTGGCGCGGCTACTCAGGCAAACGCATCACCGATGTCGTCAACCTCGGTATCGGCGGATCAGACCTTGGCCCGCGTATGGTCACCCAGGCACTGAAGCCCTATGCCGATGACCGTATCCGTGTGCACTTTGTTTCCAACGTCGATGGTGTCGAGATCGCCAACACACTACGCCCACTGAACCCTGAGCGCGTGCTCTTCGTGGTGGCATCAAAAACCTTCACCACCAGCGAAACCATGACCAATGCCAACACCGCCCGCAACTGGCTGATGTCCTCCGCCTTTGATGAGCGGGCAGTCGGCAAACACTTTGTCGCGGTTTCCAGCAATCACGACGCGATCAAGGCTTTCGGCATCGAACCGGAGAACAGCTTTCAGATGTGGGACTGGGTCGGTGGACGCTTCTCACTCTGGTCCGCCATCGGCCTGCCAATAGCACTCTACCTCGGCTTTCGCCAGTTCGAGGAGCTGCTGACAGGCGCTCACGAGATGGATATCCACTTCCGTGACGAACCGCTGGAGCAAAATGCGCCGGTGATCCTGGCACTGACCAGCATCTGGAACAGCACCTTTCTCGGTTATCAGTCGCAGGCGATTCTGCCTTATAACTGGCCACTGGCACGCTTCTCAGCCTACCTGCAGCAAGCGGAGATGGAAAGTAACGGCAAGTCGATCGATCATAAGGGGGAACCGGTTCCACACAGGACAGGCGCCATCATCTGGGGGCAACTGGGTATTGACGGTCAGCACGCCTTTTACCAGTATCTGCATCAGAGCAACACCATCGTGCCGGCTGACTTTATCGGCACCGTCGAAAGCAGCACACCGGTTCCTGGCCATCATGACAATCTGATGGCCAACTTCTTTGCTCAGACAGAAGCCCTGATGAACGGCATCAGTGCCGAAGAGGTACGCGAGGATCTGCAAAGCAAAGGACTGCCTGAAGATGAGATCCAGCGCCTCGTTCCGCATAAGGTTCATTACGGCAACAGGCCCACCAACACCCTGCTGCTGCAGCGCCTGGACCCACGCACACTGGGGGCTCTGATTGCGCTTTATGAACACAAGATCTTTGTACAGGGTGTGATCTGGAACATCTGCTCTTTCGATCAGTGGGGTGTTGAGCTGGGCAAGACACTGGCCAAGCGGATACTGCCGGAACTGACCGGAGACAAGGAGCTGCTGGCGCACGATGCTTCCACCGGCAATCTGATCCGTCACTTCAAACAGCAACGCAAGCTACTGGCGGAAACCTCGAAAATGATCAATAAAAGCTGATATCGACAGGCTTTTAACTGAGCGGCTTTTAACTGAGCAGGTGAAAAAATGAAGCGCAAAACCATCTCCATGCCAACCAGCAAACGCATCGCTCTGATTGCACACGACAACATGAAAAAAGAGCTGCTGGACTGGGCCAGAACCAATCTGGATCAACTCAACCAGCATAAGTTGTTTGCCACAGGCACTACCGGGCACCTGCTCGAGAAGGGTCTGGGCATTGATATCAACAAGCTGATCAGCGGCCCACTCGGTGGTGATCAGCAGATTGGCTCAATGCTGACGACCATGGAGATGGATATGGTCATCTTCTTCTGGGACCCCTTCGAAGCAATGCCACACGATCCGGATGTCAAGGCACTGCTGCGTATCGCAGCCGTCTGGAACGTGCCGGTAGCGTGCAATCGCAGCTCAGCCGACTTCCTGATCAGCTCACCGCTGATGTCGCAAGCCCATCAGTATCAGGTACCGGATTACGAGGCATACCTGAAAGAGCGTCTGCCCGCTCTCTGAATAGAAGGAAAAGGGGTCAGGTACATTTATCCCTGGTCTCTTAACGCAGTGCGGCGGCGGCGCCAAGCAGCCCCGGATGCTTTGCCGTACACAGCCAGACCGGCACCTCTCGCAGATACCCCTCAAAACGCCCTTTGGCTTCGAACCCTTGACGAAAAGCACTTTGCTGCAGAAAGTCAGCCATCCTCGGCAGAATGCCACCGCACAGATAGACACCACCGCGAGCACCCAACGTCAGTACCGCATCTCCTGCCTGCTCACCGAGGATACGGCAGAAGCGTTGCAACGTTTCGACCGCGAGGCTATTTACCGCAAGACTATTACCTGCGTGGCTATTACCTGCGTGGCTATCACCTGCAAGACTACCACCTACATAACCACCCGCCAGACCCGCAGCCGTGATATCGGCTGGTGTGAGGCGCTCATCGAAAGGTTGCTGATGATACTGCGCCAGCGCTCGGTACAGATTAACCAGCCCCTGACCACAGAGAATACGCTCAACCGAAACACGCCCAAACTGCTGTTTGAGACTGCGCCAGACCTCAACCTCGACCTCATCTGTCGGAGCGAAGCTGACATGCCCACCCTCGGTTGCGAGCGCAATCCATCTATTGTCCTTGCCACCTGACGGTACCAGTGCCGACACACCCAACCCGGTTCCCGGACCGATCACCAATCTGGGAGCGCCCTCCAGCCCCTGCCCTGCTCCGACATCCTGCAGCTCATCCGACCTGACCTCCAGCATGCCCAGCGCCATCGCCGTGAAATCATTCAGCAACTCAAGCTGCTCAAGCCCCAAGCGTGAGCGAAGCATATCGCGGGTAAAGACCCAGTGATTGTTGGTCATGCGGATGGTTTCAACCTGAACCGGACAGGCAAATGCCAGACTCGCTCGGGTGATTCCCGAAACCCCAGCCTGCCGGAAATATTCCAGGCAAGCCGCATCCAGATTTTCATAATCAGCACAGGCGAGTGTCTGCACCTGCTCCAGAGCGCGACTGCCTTCAGCGACCAGCGCAAAACGTGCGTTAGTGCCCCCGACATCCGCTACCAGTGAATAACGACTCATGCATCCACCTCAGGATGAAAGAAAACCGTCGCCCCCTGCTCCGCACAGTTAACACTGTGGCGCATCGGTGCAAACAGCTCACGCCCCATACCCGATTGGTGCTTCACCACCCCAACCGGCAGCACCACCTCACGTTGAGCCAACGTCTGCTCATCGACCTTGAGCTCCAGCACGCCCTTGGTGGCATCCACACGAATCACATCACCATTGCGTACACGTGCCAGCGGGCCACCTTCGCAAGCCTCAGGCCAGACATGTATCGCTGCAGGCACCTTACCGGAGGCTCCCGACATGCGTCCGTCAGTCACCAGCGCGACATGAAAACCGCGATCCTGAAGCGTACCCAGATAGGGCGTCAGCTTGTGCAGCTCGGGCATACCGATCGCTTTAGGCCCTTGGAAGCGCACCACGGCAACAAAATCCTTCTCCAGCTCACCGCGCTTGAAGGCATCAGCCAGCTCATCCTGATCTTCAAAGACAATGGCCGACGCTTCAACCACCTGATGTTCAGGCGCAACGGCAGATACCTTGATCACACCACGTCCGAGGTTGCCATGCAGCACTTTCAACCCGCCATCCTCACTGAAGGGGGCGGCAGCAGTTGCCAGTACCGTAGCGTCCAGCGACTCAACAGGCCCGTCTCGCCACACCAGCTTACCCTCCTCCAGGAAAGGCTCACGCGTGTAGCGTGACAGCCCCTGCCCCATCACGGTCATCACATCCTCGTGCAAAAGCCCGGCACCGAGAAGCTCGCGAATCAGAAACGCCGTACCGCCAGCCGCCTGAAAGTGATTGATATCTGCTGATCCATTCGGATAGATCCGCGCCAATAAAGGCACAACAGCAGAGAGATCAGAGAAATCATCCCAGTTGATGATGATACCGGCCGCTCTGGCAATCGCCACAAAGTGCAGCGTATGGTTGGTGGAGCCACCGCTGGCCAGCAACGCGACCAGACCATTGACGATAGTGCGCTCGTCAATCACTTCATAAAGCGGTGTGAAGCGCCCATTCGAGGGCGTCAGGCGGACCGCCTGCTGTGCAGCTTCGCGCGTCAGCGCATCACGCAGTGGCGTGCCAGGATTGATGAAAGAAGCACCCGGCAAGTGCAGCCCCATCGTCTCTACCACCATCTGATTGGTATTCGCCGTGCCGTAGAAGGTGCAGGTACCGGCACTGTGATAGGAACTGGATTCGCACTCCAGCAGCGCATCACGACCCACTTTGCCTTCGGCATAGAGCTGGCGGATATGCGCTTTCTCCTTGTTGGACAAGCCGGATGTCATGGGGCCAGCCGGTACAAAAATCGTCGGCAGATGGCCGAAACGCAACGCGGCCATCAACAACCCCGGCACGATCTTGTCGCAGATGCCCAGGTAAAGTGCCGCATCAAACATATTGTGTGACATCGCCACAGCAGCCGACATCGCGATCACATCGCGACTGAACAGACTCAGCTCCATGCCAGGGCGCCCCTGAGTGACACCGTCACACATCGCCGGTACGCCACCGGCAACCTGCGCCACGGACCCCATCTCCCGAGCTGCCTCGCGGATCAGTTGCGGATAGGTTTCATAAGGCTGGTGTGCCGACAGCATATCGTTATAAGCAGTAACGATACCGATGTTGACGGCATTCATCATTTTCAGCGCATTCTTATCATCCGCCTGACACGCCGCAAAACCGTGCGCCAGATTCCCACAGGACAGTGCGCCACGATGCACACCTTGCTCCTGCGCATCCTGCATGCTTCTCAGATAATTGGCACGCGTGGTTTTACTGCGCTCGATGATGCGCTCGGTGACGGCCTGGACGTTGCTGTGCATAGGATCTCCCGCTCGGATGAAACCGACTTTATTGTAATAGGTCCATTTTAACTCTTTATTTTGGTAATTTTACATATCTTTTTGCATTTAAGCTGTGTATTTAAGAAAAAATAAAGTAACATTTACCAATAAAAATAGAACAAACTGACCACAGAGGTTTCAGAATTATGACTATCCGGGTTGCCATTAATGGCTTCGGCCGCATCGGCCGCAATGTGCTGCGCGCACTTTACGAAAACAACTACCGTGATCGCATTCAGGTTGTCGCCATCAATGACCTGGGCGATGCCAACATCAACGCCCACCTATTCAAGTATGACACGGTTCACGGACAATTCAGCGGCGATGTCAGCCACGACAATGACTCCATGATCGTCAACGGCGACAAGATCAGCATCAGTGCACTGCGCAACCCAGCCGAACTACCCTGGAAAGAACTGAACATCGATGTTGTGTACGAGTGCACCGGCCTGTTCACCAGCCGCAGTAAAGCCGCGGCACACCTTGAAGCTGGCGCCCGAAAGGTGATCATCTCAGCCCCCGGCACAGATGTCGACGCCACCGTTGTCTTTGGTGTCAATGACCAGGCACTGCGCCAGTCTCACCAGATTATCTCCAACGCCTCCTGCACCACCAACTGCCTCGCTCCCGTGGCTCAGGTGCTGCAGCGCGAGATCGGTATCGAAAGTGGCCTGATGACCACGATTCATGCCTACACCAATGACCAGAATCTGTCGGATGTCTATCACAGCGACCTGTATCGCGCCCGCTCAGCCACTCAATCCATGATTCCAACCAAAACCGGTGCAGCGTCTGCTGTCGGCCTGGTGCTGCCGGAACTGGCAGGCAAGTTTGACGGCATGGCCGTGCGCGTACCTACCATCAATGTATCACTGGTCGATCTGAATTTTATCGCCGAGCGCAAAACCAGTGTGGAAGAGGTCAACCGCCTGCTGGAAACTGCAAGCAAAACGTCACAGGTACTGGGTTACAATGATCTTCCACTGGTATCAGTGGATTTTAACCACAACCCCCTGTCATCGATTTTCGATGCTTCACAAACCAAGGTATCTGGTCGCCTGGTGAAAATCATGGCCTGGTACGATAATGAGTGGGGCTTTTCGAATCGCATGCTCGACAACACACTCGCCCTGATACAGGCACCCGCCTGAGGAGCAGAACATGTTAAGACGTACCAAGATAGTTGCTACACTCGGCCCGGCCACCAGCTCTCCTGAAGCGATTGAGCGCCTGATTCTCGCCGGTGCTGACGTGATGCGACTGAACTTCTCCCATGGCGAAGCCCGTGATCATGCCGAGCGTGCCCGCCTGGTTCGGGAACTGTCTGCCAAGCATGGCCGTCATGTCGCCCTGCTCGGCGATCTGCAGGGCCCAAAGATCCGCATCGCCCGCTTTGCGGACAAAAAAGTAACGCTGAAAAAGGGGCAGATCTTTACCCTGGATTCCGGACTGGATAAAGATGCCGGCACAGTGGAGCGGGTCGGTATCGATTACGAAGCACTGGTCAACGATTCGCGCCCCGGCGATATCCTGCTGCTGGATGATGGCCGCGTGGAGCTGGAAGTACAGTCCGTCGAAGGCGATCAGGTGATCACCCGTGTTGTGATCGGCGGTGAGCTGTCGAACAACAAGGGGATCAACCGCAAAGGCGGTGGCCTGTCGGCCAAAGCACTGACCGATAAGGATAAGGAAGATATCAAGCTCGCGGCCGAGATCGGCGTGGATTATGTCGCCGTCTCCTTCCCGCGTGATGCCTCTGATATGCACGAAGCCCGCGCACTGCTTGAAGCGACCGGCTCCACTGCAGGCCTGGTGGCCAAGATCGAACGCGCCGAAACTGTGGCCGATGACGAAGTCCTGGATGATGTGATCCGCGCCTCGGAAGTGGTCATGGTGGCACGTGGGGATCTGGCCGTCGAGATCGGTGATGCCACGCTGGTCGGGGTGCAGAAGCATATCATTGCGCGCGCCCGTGCTCTGAACAAGATCGTGATCACCGCCACACAGATGATGGAGTCGATGATTCACAGCCCGATGCCGACCCGTGCTGAAGTGTCGGACGTGGCCAATGCGGTGATGGACTACACTGATGCTGTGATGCTGTCGGCCGAAACTGCCGCCGGGGATTACCCGACCGAAGCAGTGGAAGCGATGGCGCGCATCATCATCGGTGCTGAACTGCACCCGATCACGCACAAGTCGAAGCACCGCATCTATGAAGAGTTTCAGCAGATCGATGAAGCGATAGCGCTGTCGGCGATGTATGCCGCCAACCACCTGCAGGGCGTGAAAGCGATCATCTGCATGTCGGAAACCGGCCTGACGCCACGCCTGATGTCACGAATCCGCTCACCACTGCCGATCTATGCGATGTCTCGTCGCGCAGACACCCAGTTTCGCGTGGCGCTGTATCGCGGCGTGCAGACGATCCCCTTCTATGCGGATCAACTGCCACCGGAAGAGATCAATCAGCGCGCCGTGGATGAATTGATTCAGCGCGAGGCCGTGAAAGATGGTGACCGCGTGATCATCACCAAGGGCGACTACCTGAATGCTCAGGGTGGCACCAATACGATGAAGATCATCACGGTAGGTCAGAAAGTCTCCTGATCTGACGGATTAACTGGCGTCACTCGTTAGCAAAACGGGTCGGCGCCAGGCTATCCTTGATCCGCTTCAGATAACGCTGAAAATCCACTCCTCTTCGCAGCGTCACGCCCGTGGCCAGTACATCCAGCATGGTCAGCTGAATCAGGCGTGATGTCATAGGCATATAAATATCCGTATCCTCCTGACTCGGCACCGATAGCAGCAGCGTACACTCTTTCGCCAGCGGCGAATGCTCCGTGGTGATACCGATTACAGTCGCACCGCTTTCACGCCCGATACCCGCTATCTCGACCAGCTCACGGGTACGGCCGGTATAAGAGATGATCACGATCACATCACCGGTATGCGCACCCGCTGCTACCATGCGCTGCATCAGCGCATCTTCATAGGCCATCACCGGAATATTCAGGCGAAAGAACTTGTGCTGCGCATCCAGCGCAACCGGACCCGACGCTCCCATACCAAAGAAAAAGATCTGCTTGGCCTGACTCAGATAGTCCACGGCACGCGTAATCACCGGTGGCCGCAGAGTCTTGCGCGCACTGTCTATGGCCGCAATGGTTGAGGAGAAAATCTTGTCGGTGTACTCTTCGGTGGAGTCATCAAACTCGACATTACGCGTCACATAAGGCATGCCACCGGCAAGACTCTGCGCCAGGCGCAGTTTGAAGTCGGGATACCCGCGTTCATCAAAGCCTCGACAAAAGCGATTGACCGTCGGCTCACTGACACCCGCCTCCTGCGCCAATGCAGTGATTGTCAGACGTATGGCTGAGTTAGGGTCCCGCATGATGACAGTCGCCACCTTGCGCTCAGACTTATTCAGAGTCTCCAATCGCTGACGAATCTCTTCCAGCAGATTTCCGCGGTTATCGTTCATACGCTTATCCAGGTAAATTATCTACATCAACAGGTTATTCAGGACTATAGCGTGAAAAAATAGCCATAACCACCCATACTGACCAGATAAACCCAGTCAAGAAAACGCTTCACACCCTTTTATTTAGGTAAATTTAGCAAATAAATAAGGTTGACTAACCATTTTTGACATTCTATTATCCATAATGTATGTCAAATAACTACAAAAAGGCTATTATGCATGCCTAAGCTACAGACACCCTGTGACATGATCTTTTTTGGCGCTCTCGGCGACCTGACGCAGCGCAAGCTACTGCCCGCCCTCTATCAACTGGAGCGTGCTGAGCTACTCGGTGATGGCACCCGCATCATCTGTCTGGCACGCAATACAGACCACGCCAGCGCCATGATCCAGACCCGGGAAAACCTGCTCAAATATATCCATCAGAGCGAACTCACTGAACCGGTGCTGGAACGTCTCACCCATCGCATTCAGTTTATGAGCCTGACGTTCGATCAACCGGCTGCTTACCAGGGGCTGGCGGATCTTCTGGACAGCAAGCCCGAGCATGAGCGGGTCTTCTACTATGCCACACCAGCCTCCATCTATGGCCAGATCAGCGCCAATCTTCATGATGCAGGCTGCCTGAATGACGCCTGCCGTGTTGTGCTCGAGAAACCGATCGGCAATAGCCTGGCCTCGTCACATCAGGTCAATGCCGATGTTGGACGCTACTTCGGCGAGTCCCAGATCTACCGTATCGACCATTATCTGGGAAAAGAAACCGTACAGAATCTGATTGCGCTGCGTTTTGCCAACAACCTGTTCGGCACCCAGTGGAATCAGAATCATATTTCGCATGTCGAGATTACTGTGGCTGAGAAGGTCGGAATTGAAGGTCGCTGGGGTTATTTCGATCAGGCTGGACAGATGCGTGACATGGTGCAGAACCACCTGTTGCAACTGCTGTGTCTGGTCGCCATGGATCCCCCCGCTGATCTGTCCGCCGATAGCATCCGTGATGAGAAGGTCAAGGTACTCAAGGCGCTGAAACCGATCACGCCTGAACTGATGGGCAGCCATGTTGTGCGTGGTCAGTACACCAGTGGCAGCATCGACGGCAAAGCCGTGCCTGGTTATCTTGATGAACCGGATGCCAATACTGCCAGCTCCACTGAAACCTTCGTCGCCATTCGCGCCGAGGTCGGTAACTGGCGCTGGGCAGGCGTGCCTTTTTACCTGCGCACCGGCAAGCGCTTGCCGGAGAAGCTGTCGCAGATCACCATCCATTTCCGTCAGCAGCCGCACTATATTTTCGATCCGGAGCAGCGTCAGCTCGCCAATAATAAGCTGATCATCAAACTGCAGCCGGACGAAGGGATCGCCCTGCAGATCCTGACCAAGGATCAGGGACTGGACAAGGGGATGCAGCTGCGCAAGGCACCGCTTCAGCTCAGCTTCTCTCAGGCCTTCGGCATAGAGCGCGTACCTGATGCCTATGAACGACTGCTGCTGGAGGTGATGCAGGGCAATCAGTATCTGTTTGTCAGACGCGATGAGATCGAACACGCCTGGAAATGGTGCGACCAACTGCTGAATCAGTGGCAGGAGATGAATGAAGCGCCCCTTCCTTATGACGCCGGCACCTGGGGCCCTGAGGCGATCGATCGTCTGTTGGCAACCGATGGGAGGGTCTGGCATGAGCATCAATGATATGACTGCTCATAATGAGCTGCCGCTGCCCGAGGGGGTCAGGCTACGCTGTTTTAACAGCCGCGAAGAGCAGACAGTCGCCTTGGCCGAAGAGGTCATGGCCATTCTCCAGTCGGGTATCAAAGCTCAGGGACGGGCCGCCGTTGCCTTTTCTGGAGGGCGCACCCCTATCCCTCTGTTTCAACAGTTAAGAACAGAAGATCTGAACTGGGCTGCAACTCAGATCACCCTGGCCGATGATCGCTGTCTGCCACTGGCAAGCCCGGACAGCAATGCCGGACTGATCACTCAGCAGTTACTCCAAGAAAAGGCAGCGGCAGCTGAGTTCATTCCGCTGTGGCTGGATCGTTATGACGCCCTCTCGCATGATGCGATTCTGGCCGATTGTCAGGCCCGTCTTGACGCCCTGCCCGAGCTGTTTGATCTGGTGATACTGGGAATGGGTAATGATGGCCACACGGCCTCACTCTTTCCCTGTTCCGACGAGCTGGATGGAGCACTCACCACCCAGCAGGATTGCGCGCTGCTGCAGCCAACTACCGCCCCCTGGCAACGCCTGACACTGACACCTCATCGCTTGCTACGCAGTCGCCAGCATATCCTGCACCTGTGCGGTGAGGATAAGCTCAACACCCTGACACAAGCGCTGCAGCCGGGTACACAACGCGACATGCCTATCCGGATATTTCTTTCTCAGCCTCTTACCATCTATTGGAACCCCTGATCTGCGGGCAGACAGGGACTTACAAGCCATTTTTTACAGGATCTGATATGAGCCTACAGACACTTTCTCCACAGACCAGCCAGCAGATAGATGAGCTGTGCGCCCTGAGCCCGGTGATTCCGGTATTGACGTTCAACACGCTTGAAGAGGCCCTGCCAATCGCCGAAGCGCTGGTTGAGGGCGGCCTGACGGTACTTGAAGTCACTCTGCGCACGCCAGTCGCTCTGGATGCGATCCATCTGCTGTCGGATAAACTACCCGAAGCCCATGTCGGTGCTGGCACAGTCCTGGACCAAGAGCAGTACAAGACCGCCTGCGATGCTGGCTCCCGTTTTATCGTGACACCCGGTGCTACCGATGAGCTGTTGCAGTACGGGATCGAAAGCGACATTCCGCTGCTGCCCGGTGTTCAGACCATATCAGAGCTGATGATCGCCTATGCTCGTGGCTATCGCCGCTTCAAGTTCTTCCCTGCCGAAGTGGCCGGAGGCACTGCTGCACTCAAGGCCTATGCTGGCCCTCTGCCCGATATCCGCTTCTGCCCCACTGGCGGCATCCGTCTGGAAACCGCGGCTGACTATCTGATTCTCAGCAATGTCATGTGTGTCGGTGGCTCCTGGCTGACACCGGCAGACCGGGTAGCCGACAAGGACTGGGCGGCCATTCGTCAACTGGCTCGCGATACCGTGTTCAAATTGCGTTCACACCAACTGGCCTGACAGCCAGATCACATTCAAATAACAGGAGAAAATCCGATGATCCGCGATATCAGAGCACGTGAAGTGCTCGACTCACGAGGCAACCCGACCGTAGAAGCCGACGTTATTCTGGAATCTGGCGCTATTGGTACAGCCTGCGCGCCATCAGGTGCGTCTACCGGCTCTCGTGAAGCCCTCGAGCTACGCGATGGTGACTCAGCACGTTACCTCGGTAAAGGTGTTCTGAAAGCCGTTGCTGCCGTGAATGGCCCGATTCGCACCGCTCTGATTGGCATGGATGCAAAGGATCAGTTTTCTCTGGATAACCGGATGCTGGATCTGGATGGTACCGAGAATAAAACCAATCTGGGTGCAAATGCGATCCTGGCAGTATCACTGGCAGCCGCCAAAGCCGCAGCTGCCGAGAAAGGAGTTCCACTCTATGCCCATATTGCCGATCTGAATGGCACTCCTGGTCAGTACTCTATGCCGTTGCCGATGATGAATATCCTCAATGGCGGTGAGCATGCCGATAACAATGTCGATATTCAGGAGTTCATGGTCCAGCCGGTCGGCTTCACCTCATTCCGCGAAGGACTGCGCTGTGGCACCGAGATCTTCCACGCGCTTAAAGCGGTATTGAAGGCACGCGGCCTGAGTACGGCCGTAGGTGATGAAGGTGGCTTTGCACCGAATCTGGGCTCCAATGAAGAAGCCCTGGTCGTGATAGAGCAGGCGGTTGCCAATGCCGGTTATCAGCTCGGCAAGGATGTCACGCTGGCACTGGATTGTGCGGCATCCGAGTTCTACCGCGATGGTCAATACGATCTGTCCGGTGAGGGCAAGCAGTTCTCCTCCAACGGCTTCAGTGATTATCTGGCAGAGTTGTGTGAGCGTTATCCGATTCTGTCAGTCGAAGACGGTCTGGACGAGTCCGATTGGGATGGCTGGGAATATCTGACCCGGAAACTGGGCCAGAAAGTACAGCTGGTCGGGGATGACTTGTTCGTCACCAACAGCAAAATTCTCAAGGAAGGGATCAGCAGAGGTGTAGGTAACTCCATTCTGATCAAGTTCAACCAGATCGGGACCCTCAGCGAAACCCTGGATGCGATCAAGATGGCACGCGAAGCAGGCTACACCGCTGTCATCTCGCACCGCTCGGGTGAAACCGAAGACACGACCATCGCTGATCTTGCCGTGGGTACCTGTGCTGGCCAGATCAAAACCGGCTCTCTGTGCCGTTCGGATCGTGTCGCCAAGTACAACCGCCTGCTGCGAATTGAGGAGGCGCTGGGAGATCAGGCCATCTATCGTGGTCGTAATGAAATCAAGGGCCAGTAAACCACACTCAGTCACTTAAGCTCAGAAAATACCCCTTTTTGCGGGTTGTCGGCAACTCTCCCAGCCTTCAGCCCGCCCTTTCCTTTCTGTCACACCATTGATTCAATATTTTGTTCTATCCTGCTCTAATTGCTACACTGAGGTTATAAAATCATAACAATTCTAGTAAGGATCTCTGTCCTATGGCCACCGAGCTGGCACCAGACACTGACCTGATCACGTTTGCAGACGAGCCTGACCTGCAAAAGGAAACACTACATACTTCATCCTCAACTGATGCCGAACCCTGGCAGATACTATTGGTTGATGATGAACCAGACGTGCATGAGGTGACCAGGATCGTCCTCAAGGATGTGATACTCCTGGGGCATCGCGTGGCATTCACCAGCGCCTACTCTGCCGCCGAAGCATTTGAGTTGCTGCAGCAGCGAAGCTTTGCCTGCATTCTGCTGGATGTAGTAATGGAGACCGAAGACGCTGGGCTGCGCCTCGTTAGCCGGATCCGTGATGAGCTGCAGGACAAAACCACCCGTATCATTCTGCGTACCGGTCAGCCAGGCAAGGCGCCTGAAATGAAAGTGGTCGATCAGTATGATATCAATGACTATGCCGCCAAGGCAGACCTCACTCGTAATCGCCTGATAACAAGCATCACCTCCGCACTTCGCACCTACCGCCAGATACACTCACTGGAAGAAAGTCAACTGGCATTAAAAGACGCCAGGCAGAACCTCGAAGCACGGGTGGCAGAGCGTACCGCCGAACTGGTCAAAAACCAGGAAACCCTGAAACGTGCATTGCTTCAGCTTAAAAAAACCCAGTCGCGCATGCTCTACAGTGACAAGATGGCTTCCATTGGACAGCTTGCCGCGGGAGTAGCACATGAGATCAACAACCCGATCGGATTTATCTCCAGTAACTTGTCAACTCTTGGCAAGTATATGATAGAGATAGACAGCATGCTGGAGCAGGGAGAACGACTGGTCAACCAAATACTGGCACAACAGATTTCACCGGCACTGCGCCAGAATACCGAAGAGCTTCAGCAGCAAATGAAGGACAATGAACTGGATTTCATGCTCAGTGATATCAAGGACCTGCTCGAGGAGAGCCATCAGGGCGTTGACCGTGTAAAAAATATCGTATCCACGCTTGAGAGCTTCACCAGTCATGATCAACAGATCATGGAGAAGCATGATATCAATACACTGCTGCGATCAGCAGTCGAAGTGGTGTCGCCTCAGTTCAAGGACAGCAGTCTGCTGACCACCTCACTCAGTCCTTTACCACAGATCAGTTGCATGAAAAGTGAACTGTTGCAAACCTTCATCAATCTTCTGATCAATGCAGCCATGGCAACGCAGAATAATAATGGCAAGGTCAGAGTCAGTACCCGTGACCTGGGCAATGGCTGGATAAGAATCAATATATTTGATACCGGCTGTGGAATAGACAAAGCGTATCTGCAAAAGATCTTCGACCCCTTCTTCACCACTCGCGACGTTGGCCAGGGTACTGGTCTGGGGCTGAGCATTGTCTATAACACGGTGGTGGCTCATCACGGAAAGATCAAAGCCACCAGCCGAGTCGGTAAGGGAACTCTGTTCAGGATTCAATTACCGGTTTAAGCGCTTAGGAAAGCCCGTTTTTATCGAGGAATTCCTTCACCTCTTTTTCCGCCTGATCACGTGAGATCGCATAGCGTTCCTGCACCAGACCGGCCAACTTATCCGATTGTCCTTCAGACTGAAGTATCTCGTCATCAGTTAGTTTGCCCCAGGCAATTTTTACAGACCCAACGCTCTGCTGCCATTTGCCCTTCAACTCGCCCTTCACTGGAAGGGTCATGATGGGCGCTTCGTCTGCTGCTGAGGAGAAGCCTCTGGTTTTACAGGGTTAGAGGGTGATGGATCTGGCTGCTTGGCAGGGGCAGTCTTGCCATTTCCCTGTTTGCCATCCTTCTGGTTGCCTTCTGCAGGGTTGGCTCCCGAA
This sequence comes from Nitrincola alkalilacustris, assembly GCF_008973755.1. Lineage (GTDB taxonomy): Bacteria > Pseudomonadota > Gammaproteobacteria > Pseudomonadales > Balneatricaceae > Nitrincola > Nitrincola alkalilacustris. Next base: position 49,919 of record NZ_WBOM01000004.1, read on the forward strand.
CCAGACCCAGCAGGCTGACCCTGCTGTTTCTGCTGGCCCTGCTGACCCTGCTGTTTCTGCTGGCCCTGCTGGCCCTGCTGGCCCTGCTGACCTTGCTGACCTTGCTGACCTTGCTGACCTTGCTGACCTTGCTGATTCTGATTTTCTGGCGTTTTCATATTTAAACCCCTGCGTACATTCGGTGGGAGGCGATATTGCTTCAGACCGTGATTCACTATGGCCCCAGTAAAACAACCTCTCTGTGCGTTGGCACACTTACCGATAAAAGATTTTCAAGAGTAATGTTCGATAGCGCACAGTACCGGCATTTGAAAAGGCGCATTGTTACTTCATTGGCAGTCACACAGAAGCAACATGCATCAAATCATGACCGCCAGGAGAGCTCACATGTCTTTAGGTACTATTTTAATTGTCTTACTGATCTTGATTCTGATTGGTGTCATACCTGGATGGAATCACAGCAGAAGCTGGGGATATGGGCCCAGTGGTCTAGTCGGAGCGATAGTCGTTATATTGGTGGTATTGCTTTTATTGGGACGGATTTAGATGTTCAACAATCAACAAGGAATACACAAAATGAAAAGTTTCAAAATCGTGTCAGCATTCATTCTAATGCTGCTGATAGTATCACTGGCCGCTTGCGGCTCAACCTCCAACCAGTCAAGTACCGGTGAGTATATTGATGACACAGTGATCACAACAAAAGTCAAAGCCGAAATATTGAACGATCCGGAACTCAAGGTCATGGAGATCAATGTTGAAACCTACAAAGGCACTGTTCAACTGAGTGGATTTGTCAGCACTCAGGCACATATCAATCGTGCCACTCAGATCGCTCGCGCTGTCGATGGCGTTGTCGCGGTCAAGAATGATATACGAATGAAGTGAACTGTCAGTGAACTGATATAGCACAATGAATGCAAAAGATCCCCGCATCTTCTGCGGGGGTCAACCTCAGCACTGTACAGGCATAACCCAACAGCCGCTTCAATCCTTACAGCCAACCGCCGGGCAGCTCTCTCTTACAACAAGCCTTGTCGGCAGCACCACATCCCTGTCTGCCTCCTGACCCAGAAAAATCTTCGCAGCCAATTGCCCTTTCAGCTCACTCTGCTGGTGCACCGTGGTCAATGACGGGTGCAGATTACTGCCTTCCGGTATGCCGTCAAAGCCAACAATATGCAGCTCTTCAGGCACTTTTATCTTCAACTGCAGCGCTACCTGCAAGGCAGCCAGCGCCACACGATCACTCATGCACAGCAGCAGAGTCGGACGATTCGGCCCCATGAGTATTTCACTGGCCACCTGATAGGCGATGCGGTGTGAGTTTTCAGGAATATTCCAGATAGGCACCTGCTCGGGATCAAGCCCTGCCTGGCTCAAGGCATCCAGATAACCATCCAGTCGGCGCACGGTGATGGAGTGGCGCGAATTCAACAGTTGCCGGTGGCTTACCAGTGCCACCTGATAATCCGATATCAGACGCAGACCCAGTATCGCCACCTGACGATGGCCATGCTTCAGGGCATGCTCGGCCGAGGCTCTGGCTCCAGAGTAGTTCTCGATATTGACCGAGGTGAACTGATCCATATCGAAGTCGACCGTCACTGTGCGCTTCTGCTGCTGCATCAGGCGTTCAAACTGGCGCCCACTGCGCATGATGCCATAGATGATGAAGCCATCCACCATCGACTCCATCTGGCGACTCTTGTAACTGCTGTCCTCATCCTTGACCTGCAGCAACAGCATATTGCAATGCTGCTTATCCAGCACCTCACCGACACCGGCCAGAAACTGACTGGCAACGGGATCGCTCATACTGTAAGCAAGACTGTCGGTCAACATGACGCCAATGATACCGCTGCGACCGGTACGCAGACTGCGCGCCGCCGCATTCGGACCGTCATAACCCAACTGGCGACAGTCCTCAAGTATACGCTTGCGCAGTTGCTCTGAAAGCTGATCCGGACGGTTGAAGGCATTGGAGATCGTTGCCGTCGAGACATTGAGCTTCTGTGCGATATCCTTGATTGTCAGACGGCGCGACTCCTCCACGACACGGCTATCATCACCCATTGCCGACCTCTCTGCTGCGCTCCTGCAGACTGGTGCGTGGCATTGCCAGGCACTCGTCATCAAACAGATACGTGAGTTCCGGGCTGATATCCAGCAGCACCAGATCACCGACTCTGATCGAGGTATAGGCAGGGGCTCTGGCCACCAGCAACTCTTCTGCACAGGGATGCTGCAGATAGACAAAGGACTCATTGCCGAGATATTCGACATTGATCACCTCCAGCCCATCATCCTGTGCTGTTGCCGGACGCAATGCCAGATGTTCAGGACGGACGCCAAGTGTCACCTTGGCCCCTTTTTGCAGCCTTGAGCTGTTAACGGCAGAGATAACATCCCCTGCTCCAGCAATACTGACCTGCGATTGATTGCTTCCCGGCACAACCAGTGTGCCCTGAATAAAGTTCATCTTGGGCGAACCGATAAAGCCCGCGACAAATATCGATGCCGGATTCTCGTACAGCTCATAGGGTGACCCGACCTGCTCGACTCGACCGGCATTCAGTACCACGATCTTGTCAGCCAGAGTCATCGCCTCCACCTGATCATGGGTGACATAGATCATGGTCGATTGCAGACGCTGATGCAGCTTGGCGATCTCGGTACGCATCTGCACGCGCAGCGAAGCATCCAGGTTGGACAGTGGCTCATCAAACAGCATGATCCGGGGTTCACGCGCCATGGCGCGACCTATCGCCACACGCTGACGCTGACCTCCGGACATCTCCTTGGGCTTGCGCTCCAGCAGTGCCTCAAGCTGCAACACCTCAGCGGTTTTAGACACCCGCTCGTGCACCGTCTGCTGTTTCTCCTTCGCCAGCTTGAGGCCAAAGGCGATGTTTTCATAGACCGTCATATGCGGATAGAGGGCGTAGGACTGAAACACCATCCCGACGCCACGCTCCTTGGGCGACAGATGATTGACCAGATCACCACCGATATGCAGATCACCGGCAGAGATCTCCTCAAGACCTGCAATCAAACGCAACAGCGTTGATTTGCCGCAGCCTGAGGGGCCGACAAAGACAACAAACTCACCATTCTCAATCGTCAGATCTATATCACGCAAGATGTGAACAGGGCCGTAGGCTTTATTTATTTTTGTCAGTGTGACGCTTGCCATCGTGCTCTCCAACCGGGTGCGGGGCACCCGGAGCTTTCATTAAATTTCTGCAAACAGTGCCTGATAAGGCGGCAAAACAATCTGCTCATTGATCAAGGTGCCGTTGAATCCATGCCCATCAAGCAGTTTTACCGGTCCGTTATAGGGCTGAGTCAACTCAACGGATGTCAGGTTGATCGCTACCAGCAGCGTCTGTTCTGGTGTCCTGCGAATCCAGCACAGCATGTCGCCGGTATCCTGCAGCAGCTCCAGATCCCCTTTCAGCAGGGCAGGTTGCTCACGTCGCCAGCAGATAAACCGGCGCATCGCCTGCAGCATCGAACCCTTATCCGCCTCCTGCTGTGCCACCGACAGTGGCAGGTGGCGCTCGTCCACCGGCAACCAGGGCTCAACCTCGGAGAAGCCACCCTGAGGCGCCTGCTGCCACACCATCGGTGTACGACAGCCATCACGCCCCTTGAACTCAGGCCAGAATGGGATGCCATAGGGGTCCTGAATACGCTCAAAGGGTACTTCCGCCTCGGGCAACCCAAGCTCTTCCCCCTGATAAAGGCAGACACTGCCACGCAACGCCATCTGCATCGCCAGGATCACTTTCGGATAATCCGGGCCCTCTTCGACACCTTTTTCAGCACCCCAGCGCGTGGCACTGCGCACCACATCATGGTTCGACAGCGCCCAGCAGGGCCAGGCATCACCGGCGATACGGCGGAAGCGCTCAATCACTTCCCGGATATAGGCCGGTGAGCGTGGCGTGTTGAGCAGGTCGAAGGTATAAGCCATATGCAGCTTGTCGTTACCGGAGGTATATTCCGCCATCCGCTCCAGCGGATGATCATCGCCTATCTCACCCACGCTGGTCGCACCGGGATACTCATCCAGCAGACGGCGCAGATCCTGCAGAAACAGCAGGTTCTCAGGCTGGCTGAGATCATGCACATGCTGCTGCCAGGTGTAAGGGTTGGTTGCCGGCGCGCCGAGTGTCTTTGCACCGCCCTGAGGGACCGGTGGATTGTCGGTCAGTGCGGCGTTGTGAAAGTAGAAGTTCACGGTATCCAGACGGAAGCCATCCACGCCGAGATCCAGCCAGAAGCGCATGTTATCCAACTGCGCCTGACGTACATCCGGATTATGGAAGTTCAGATCCGGCTGGCTGGTCAGGAAGTTGTGCAGATAATACTGCTGACGACGGCTGTCGAAAGTCCAGGCGCTACCACCGAAGATAGACAGCCAGTTGTTCGGCGGTGTGCCATCGGGCTTCGGATCAGCCCAGACATACCAGTCAGCCTTGGCATTATCCCGACTCTGACGGCTTTCACGGAACCAGGGATGCTCTTCAGCAGTATGGCTCAACACCTGATCGATAGTGACGCGAAGGCCAAGATCATGTGCTTTGGCTACCAACGCACGAAAATCATCCAGCGTCCCGAACAGCGGATCGACATCGCGATAATCGGATACGTCGTAGCCGAAGTCCTTCATCGGTGAGGTGAAAAAAGGTGACAACCAGATACCATCCACGCCAAGCGACGCCACATAGTCCAGCTTCTCAGTAATACCCGGCAGATCACCGATACCATCACCGTTACTGTCCATAAAGCTGCGAGGATAGATCTGATAGATCACGCCGCCCTTCCACCAATCATTGTTTTGCATCGCAGTTTTTTCCATCACAGCAGACATGGGGGACATACTCCTCGAATTACCCTTTGACCGCCCCGGCTGTCAGACCGGAGACAATACGACGTTGAAAAATAAGAACCAGAACCACCAGCGGTACTGTCACGATCACCGATGCCGCCATTATGATGCCCCAGGGCAGTTCATAGGCTGAGCCACCACTGATCAGCGCAATCGCCACCGGCACCGTGCGCTGGTCATCAGTCAGTGTGAAGGTGAGCGCAAACAGAAACTCGTTCCACGCAGCGATGAATGCCAGCAGACCGGTCGTGACCATGGCAGGCCAGAGCAGCGGCATGAACACCTTGAACAGCGTCACCACCGGTGAGGCACCATCGACTATGGCGGCCTCTTCCAGCTCTTTCGGCAACTGACGCATGAAGGTGGTCAGCACCCAGACGGTAAAGGGCAGCGTAAAGATGGTGTAAGAGAACACCAGCCCCAGTGGATTGTTGTACAGGTTCAGCGCACGGATCACCTCAAACAACCCGGACAACACCGCCACCTGGGGGAACATCGATACCGCCAACACGATCAGCAGCACCGTGCCACGGCCACGAAACTCAACACGTCCCAACGCATAGGCGGCGGTCAGGCCGAACAGCAATGAGATCGCCACCGTCAGAGTCGACACCAGCAGTGAGTTCCACAGACTTTTCACAAAGGAGGTCTGCGACAACACCGTCTGATAGTTACTGAAGTTCAGACTGGTGATCAGATAATCGATACTGAACAACTGAGCACTGCTCTTGAAGGAGGTCAGGATCGCGTAATAAAAAGGAAAGACCGAAAACAGCATGATCGCCAGAATCAGCAGCCAGAAGGCTGTGCGCAGCAACAGGTGCTTGATCAGCTTGCGGGTTGACGGTTGCATATGCAGGGATTGAATAGTCATCAGTAGCCTCCCATCCGCTTACGGCCAAGATAGAGATAGGCGATAGTGCACAGTGCAATCACCAGGAACAGCAGCGTTGAGGCGGCAGAACCATAGCCGACATCCTGAAACTCAACCAGTTGCTGACGCGCATAGACCGACATCGACATGGTATCGCTGCTATTGGAGGTCAGCACAAAGATCAGATCGAATACCCGCAGTGCATCCAGCACCCGGAAGATCACCGCCACCATCAGGGCCGGTGCTATCAGTGGCAGGGTAACCTTGAAGAAGACTCTGACCGGATGAATACCATCCACCTTGGCCGCCTCATAACAGTCAGAGGGCAACATCTGCAATGCAGCGAGCGTCAGCAACGTCATGAAGGGTGTGGTTTTCCAGACATCCACCATGATCACCGCCCACATCGACAGGCTGGGATCAGCCGTCCAGGCCAGTGGTTCGCTGATAAATCCAAGAGTCATGAATATATCATTGAGGATGCCGAACTGATCATGCAGCATCCAGCCCCACATGCGGGCCGAAACAATCGTTGGAATTGCCCAGGGGATCAGGATCGCAGCACGCACCAGCGCCCGCCCCCGGAATTTGGCATTCAAAGTAAGCGCGACAATGATGCCCAGAAAAGTTTCCGCAGACACGGATACCACTGTAAAAAACAGCGTATTCCAGACGGCGCGCCACCACAGCCGATCTGCCAACACGCCATACCACATTCCATCTTCATACAGCAGGTAGTTTTCAATGCCGATAAAACTGTAATCAGTCAGGTTACCCAGATTGGCGTCGGTAAAGCTGAACCAGATGGTACGCAGCAAAGGCCATCCGGCGACGGCCGCCAGCACAACCAGCATGGGTAACAGGAAAAACCAGGCAGTGCGAGTGCGCTGACGTACCAGGCGAAGCCGGGTGGCACGCGGTCGCAAAACAGGCTCTGCCAGGGATTGAGTGATGGTGTTGGACATAGATGAAAACTCCAGCCAGATTCGGATCAAATCTGCCACCGGCGGCTACCACCGCCAGTGACAGAGGTGCGACTTACCAGCCGCGACGACTCATGCGTATAAGCTGACGTTCCAGATCCTCAACCGCTTCCTGGGCGGATTGCCCGCCCGACAACACGCTGTGAACTGCGTTAAAGGTGGCATTGCTGACACGGCCATAGTTGTTACCTGTGGAGGATGATGGACGCGGAACACCATTGAGGAAGGTTTCATACAGCTCGCCGAAGAAAGGCACTTCAGCCAAAACTTCTTCATCTTCATAAAGGGCCGCTATCGTCGGGTTATAGGAACCCTTGATGGCACGGCGCTTCTGCTCTTCATAGCTGGTCAGGAAGTTAACCAGATCGGCAGCTGCTTCAGGGTTCTTTGAATAGCGTGATACTGCCAGCTGCCAACCGCCCAAGGTTCCGGCATGGCGACCATCCTCACCACCTTTTGGCAGGGCAACCACACCGACCTGGCCACGAATCGGGCTGTCTTCACTCTGTGCCAGAGTCCAGGCATAGGGCCAGTTACGCATGAATACAGCGTTTCCTGACTGGAACACGCCACGCGCTTCCTCTTCAGCGTAATTCAGTACACCCGGAGGTGATATGTTATTGATCCAGCTGCTGGCCATCTCCAGTGCCGAGATCGCCTGCGGATTGTTGATGGTGATATTACCTTCCTGATCAACAATGGTGCCGCCGTTATAGCTGTAGATCCACTCCAGCGCATCACAGGTCAGTCCCTCGTAGGCACGACCCTGCCATACAAAACCCCACATCTGGTTATTACCGGCACTGCGCTCCTGCGCCTGAACATGCTCGGCGACTTCAGTCAATTGTTCCCAGGTTTGCGGCACTGGCTGCTGATATTTTTCAAGCAGATCCTTGCGATAGTAGAGCACACCGGCATCAGTGAACCAGGGCATTGCCACCAGCTTGCCATCAACCGTATTGTTGGTTACCAGAGACTCGAAATGATCGTTTTCTGCGCCATTGGTATAGGGGCTGAGATCCAGCAGATGCTGCGCCAGCATACCCGGCCAGACGACATCTATCTGCAGCACATCGATATCCTGAGTACCTGCCGAAAGGAGCTGCTGATAGAGCGAGAGGCGTTCTGTAGAGGAGTTCGGCGTTGATACCAGCTCGACATGGTTGCCGGTCTTGGCGCGCCAGGCGGCGACGCCCTCTTCACACAGTTGCAGTTCGGCACCGACAGCGCCACAAGAGATGGTAATGGAGGTTGCATGTACGGCGCCTGCCAGCAGCCATGCGGAACCGGCGATGAATGCCGACTTGTACAGATGTGAGGTTTTCATTCAATCGTACCTTTTATTTTTTTTATCGTGTGCTGATTCAAAATAGCAACTTAAACGTTTAAGTTATTAAGCGAATGCTATCAGAGTCAGTTCGTCGTTCAATGCATGAAATATCTTAATTGCCACTTAATTATTTGTGCGCTGCAAAAAAGGAGGGTAGTTCACCCTCCCCTTTCGTTCTGACAGGGTTGAAGGGGGACCCAATCAGAACGCGTAGTTGAAGCGCATGCGCAGTGCGTTGACTGTCTTGTCTGCCGCTACATTGCTTGCACGTGAGGTCGAGCCCGCAAAGGTGACACTTGCACGATCAATATCGAACAGAGGAACCGTGTAAGCGGCATACGCAGTCGTCACATCAGGATCAGACGCGCCTGGCAGGCTGGTTTTGGAATGAATCAGACCTGCACCGAAGGGACCATAAGTCACGTTTGCACCATAGCTGTTGACCTTGATCTTATCTGATGCACTGCTGTCACGCAGGTGTGCAACACTCAGATTGATGACAGCATCGCCGGCATTGAAGCCCGCCGTAACACCCACACCATTCTTATCCACCTTGGCGCCACCCGACTCATCAAACTTCTGATGCTCATAGCCTGCGCTCAGGCTGAACGCATCAGCACGGAAGGTCACAGAAGGACGAATACCGGTAAATGCACGTGTTTTATCACCTTGTCCATAGGCCGTTGCCAGCTCGAAGCTCAGATTGTCCGATGGATTGAGATGGAAAGCGAACTGCCCTCCATCACTGACACGCCCACGTACCAGGTTCGCCTCATAAACAGATGCCTGACCACCACCGGCATGTGCAATCAGTGTATCTTTGCCCAGTGGGAAAAGGTTCAGCGCCTCAAAGCGCCCTGCCTGCAGATCCCAGGCATTGCTGCCAAACATGATCCACATATCATCAGTTCCGGTATCGCCGCCTTTCTTCAGCAACCCCGTTCCTCTGGCCTTGACGAAGTGCTCACCCATGCGGTGCTCACCATGGACATTCACTTCCACACGGCCACCCTGGCTGTATTTAGTGCTGCTGGAGGAACTCTTGACGGCATCGGTATCCAACTCGATGTTGGCGTCAATACCAAAAGATGTGTCTGCCGCGAGCACAGGTGCTGCCAGTACCGCGCTCAAAACCACCAATCCTATCTGCCCGGAAAGACGGTGTTTTGCAAAAGGTTTACGATTCATAGGTTGTGCCACCATTTTTCTATTTATATAAGTGGATTTACTTAATTTATCTGCATACAGCCTAATATATGCTCATTAATGCTGTAAATTTAATAATATTTAATTAAATACTACATGGGCAAGGCGTAAACCTTCTTAAATCACACTTAATTTTTGTGCAGACGCACTCAGAAAAGAGGGGACAGCCGCCTGATATCAGACAAGCTTTTGATTAATATTAAGAAAGTGCTCAAAATCTGCGGAGGGTAAGGGACGACTGAAGAGATAGCCCTGGAAATGGCTGCAACCATGCTCCAGAAGGAATTGGCGTTGAGCCTCGGTTTCGACTCCCTCGGCGATGATGTCCAACCCCAGGCGTTGCGCCATGGCAATGATCGCCTGCACGATCACTGCATCGTTAGGATCATCTGTCAGATCGCGTACGAAGGATTGATCAATCTTGAGCTGATCCAGGGGTAAACGCTTAAGATAGGACAACGACGAGTAACCAGTACCGAAATCATCGATCGAGAGTGACACTCCCAGCGCCTTGAGGCGGGACAAGCGCTCAATCGTGCCTTCGATATCATCCAGCATCATGCTTTCGGTGATTTCGAGTTTAAGGCGCGCAGGGTTCACACCTGTGCTGGCAAGCACTCCAGCTATGTCATCTACAAATCCAGCATGACGAAACTGGCGAGCACTGATGTTCACAGCCAGCGTGATCTGCTCCAAGGCAGGCCCAACCTCCCAGGCTCGCAAGCGCTCACAGGCGGTTTTCAATACCCAATGACCGATAGGCAGGATCAACCCCGTATCCTCGGCCAGTGGGATAAACTGAGCGGGTGACACCATGCCCCTTGCGTGGTGCAGCCAGCGTAACAATGCCTCAGCACCTATTACCTGCCCGCACTCATCAACCTGTGGTTGGAAATAAAGCTCAAACTGCTCATGCTCCAATGCATAGCGCAGGTCACTTTCGAGCGCTGCGCGCTCTTCCACTGCGGCCTGCATCGACGGGTCAAAAAAGCGGATCATATTACGACCACTTGCCTTGGCCCGATACATCGCCATATCCGCTCGTTTGAGCAACTCATCCACACTCAGACTGGTACCGCTGAACAACGTGACCCCAAGGCTCGGTGTACTGTGATACAGGTTCTGGCCCAACAGATAGGGCTCATTCAGCACCGACAGAACCTTTTCCGCCACATGCTCTGACTCTGTCACCGCTCTTGACTCATCAGAGCTCAGCCCCTCAAGCAGGATGATAAACTCATCACCACCCAACCGGGCCACTGTATCGATATCCCGGATCGTCAGATTCAGCCTTTGCGCCACCGAAACCAGCAGCCGGTCCCCCACATCATGCCCCAGCGTGTCATTGAGGTTCTTGAAATTATCCAGGTCGATGAACAGCAGACAGCCATGATTACGATGCCGTGCACTGTTATGCATCGCATGCTGCAGTCGATCGAGTAACAGCCGCCGATTCGGCAGATGAGTAAGTGTGTCAAAGAAAGCCAGGTTACGAATCTGCTCCTCGGACTCACGCCGCTCAGTGATGTTGCGGCTCACCCCCAGCAACCCGATAACCTCACCATCGCTGCCTCGCATCGGGGCTTTCAGAGTATCGAACAAGACCCGTTCTCCACTCGGATAGGTCATCCAGTGCTCATTACGTTGTGGCTCCAAATGCTCCAGCACCAGTCGATCATGACTGTTGAAAAGATCAGCCGTATCAGGATCAAAAAGTGCATCAACCCGCTTGCCAATCACCTCCTCCTTTGAGCACCCAACGAAACGGGCAAACTCCGAATTACACCCCAGATACTCTCCATCAACGCTTTTAAAGGAAACTATGTCGGGTATGGAGTTAAGGAGACTGTTCAGGATTGCGGCTTCATGCCGCAGACTGGCCTGCACCTGATGCTGAACCAATGCGGCAGAGAGAGTGCTGCCCATCACATACATCAGACTGATCTCCTTATCAGTCCAGCACCGGTAATCACTCACCGAGTCAAACCCGAAAAAGCCGATCACCCGGTCACCCGACAGTACCGGAATCGCCAGCAGGCTCTTGACTCCCTGACTCCTGAGCAGGGCTTGCTCCACCTCTGCCTCAGGTGGCATCAGATCTACATCTGGAATAAACAGACACTTTCCGGTTTTCATCCAGTTGGACCACCAGGGCATCACCTCAACCGGCAGGTTCTGCAGTTGGTCCATCTCTGGCCTGACTCCAGCCGCACACCACTCATGTGTGTTTGAAACCTGTGTATTACCATTACAGAGCTGGAACAGGTAAGCACGCTCCACATCAAAAAACTCACCGGCACGGCGCAACATACTGTCAATTGTTTTGTCCAGCTCTCCCGGTGCACTGATAACGAAATCACGCGAGATATTGGCGAGCATCTCCTCAAAGTTCAACTGATTCTGCAGTTGCAGTTCAGCCTGCTTACGCTCACTGATGTCCACGAGTATCCCTCGCAGCCCCACCAGCTCACTCTCGTGATAAACCAGACTGACTATATCGCGTACCCAGATAATCCTGCCATCTGCCGTGCGCATTCTGTATTCAAACTCGTGGTCCAGGCCTTGCTGAGTAGAAGCCAGGCAATACCCTACGGCCTTTTGCCTGTCCTCCGGATGCACGTGTTTCTCCCAGAAGCCCTGGCGATACCAGTCCTCAATAGGATAACCGAGCAGGCGTTCGGCATAAGTGGACACATAGGTAAAGTTAAGCTCAGGATCTGCTTCCCAGGCGATAACACTGACATTATCGAGGATTTCGCGATAGCGGGCTTCGTTAGAAGCCAGACGGTCAACCAGCGCATTAAAGGAGTGCACCAGACTGCCTATCTCGTTTGATCCGTGACTACTACCGACACTCAGCTCTCGAACCTCTGTCGAGAGCATATCCTGAGCTTCTGACGCCAACTGCCTGAGCGGCCTTGTCACCCTCACCCTCAATAAAATGAGTATTGCCAGAAGCATCATGGCAACTGCCAGCAGAGGAATGGCCAAGCTGCTCATGGCTGCCCTGTAGCAGGTGGGCCGTCTGAACGACCAGCCGGATAATCAAGAAACAACTCAGACACAGGCGATCACTTTTCGAAAAATAAAGGCCAGAGTGTCGCGCATTATGACAGTTTAATCAACATGCAACATATTGATATAACCAGACTTACAAATCCCCCTTATCCGACTCCACCGAACGGGGTGTCAAATCTGTCCGATTACCCTGCTCTGCAAGCTGCTGCTCAATACGTTGCAACTGATCACTCATCATCTGCATATGTTCACGCATCCAGTGAATTTCGGCTGCCTCACCCTCACCGCTTTCGAGCTGCATCTGAGTGCTCTCCTTTTGCATCACATCCAGCACTATGCCAATCATCATATTCAGGAAGATAAAGGCGTTCAGAAATATAAAGGTCAGAAAGTAGATCCAGCTGTAGCCATAGTGCTCCATGGTCGGATACAGCACGGCAGTGGCCCAGCTTTCGAAGGTGGCCACCTGAAACAGCGTGAGCATCGCCAGCGCTATATTGCCCCAGAGTTTTTCATCCACATCATGAAACAGAAAGCTGCCGACCGCCGCATAGATATAGAAGATGATGAACATCAGCAGCGCGACATAGCCCATGCGCGGTATCGACTTCATCAACGCGGTCAGCAGCATGCGCAGCTCCGGGATCATCGACACCAGACGCAGCACGCGGAACACCCTGAGCAACCGTGCAATCAGCACCATCTCCGAATCATCCACCGGCATCAGGCTGGCTGCGACTATCAGGGTATCGAACAGATTCCAGCCATTGCGGAAGAAATCACGGAAACGCTTTTCCGCCGCCATTCGCACCAGCAGCTCAAACAGGAAAAATAGCGTGACCGTGATATCCAGCCAGCCCATCACCTGCTCGAAGCGGCTGCTCTCCTCATAGGTTTTGGCACCAACCAGCAAGGCGGAAAAGATGATGACGAAAATAATAAAGGTTTCGAACAGCTTGTTGGCCCGCAATTGCTCCAGCCGAACGCGCAGGCGTTGCCAGTGAACTCTCATTTAACCAGAACTCCGGAAATTATCTATCGCTCAGACAGCGATAACAGGGCGCACAACGGCACTACATGAAAATAAGCGCACTATTATCGCTAAAGCGAGCCGGATACGAAAGGTAAACCGCTATGCCTTGTTGCTCGACTCATTAATATGCTTCATCACAGCACTGACCAGATCCACCGGCAAGGGAAAAACGATGGTTGAGTTCTTCTCGCCGGCAATATCGATCAGCGTCTGCATATAGCGCAGTGTCATCGCGTTGCTGTTCTGCGACAGTACCGCGGCTGCATCTGTCAGGCGCTGAGATGCCTGAAACTCACCCTCGGCATGAATCACCTTGGCGCGCCGCTGACGCTCGGCTTCTGCCTGGCGCGCAATAGCCCGGATCATGCTTTCATCAAGATCGATATGCTTGATCTCGACAGTAGACACCTTCACACCCCAGGCATCACTCTGCTCATCCAGAATTTTCTGGATATCCAGATTCAGCTTGTCACGCTCCGACAGCATCTCATCCAGTTCATGCTTACCCAGCACCGAGCGCAAGGTGGTCTGGGCCAGCTGGCTGACGGCATCGTAATAGTGCTCGACATTGATGATCGCCCGCTGCGGATCCATAACCCGGAAATAGACCACCGCATTCACCTTGACGGAGACGTTATCCCGACTGATCACATCCTGTGTCGGCACATCCATGACGACGGTACGCAGATCCACCCGCTCCATCGTCTGTATGAAGGGGATAATGAAGATCAGACCCGGCCCCTTGACGGATTGAAACCGCCCCAGAATAAATACCACCGCTCGCTCGTACTCTCTCAGGATTCTGATCGCATAGATGATCAGCATCAAAAACAACAGGACCAGTACTGCCACAATCGTGTAAGTGACCATTATTCACTCTCCTCTATCTTTCCAGGTCTGAACTATTCAGGTCTGAACTATCCAGATCCGAGCTATCCAGATCTGAGCTATCCGGGGCAAGCGCCGACTTCACCTCAAGACGCAGTCCATTCTGAGCAACAATCTGCACCAGTTGCCCTGGCTGTAAGGGTTCGTGCGATGTTGCTGCCCAGAGTTCACCATCCACCTTCACTTCCACCTTCTCACCCGCAATATCTGTAACCCGCGCGATGCGCCCAACCATAGCCTGCTCAATGGCGGTACTGGCAATACGCAGGCTCTTGCTGATCGCCAGCACCACACCCAGCATCAGCAATGCACTGACCACACCTATGGCGGCGATCAGTTCAGTGGGCACCGTCAACCCCGGCACATCCGTGTCGAACAGCATCACCGACCCGAACACCAGCGCCACGACTCCCCCCATGCCCAGAATACCGAAGCTCGGCAGCATCGCCTCCGCCACAATCAGCAAGGAACCCACCACAATCAACGCCAGCCCGGCATAGTTCACAGGCAACAATTGCAGCGCATAGAGCGCCAGCAACAAGCTGATGACCCCCACAACACCCGGCACCATCGCACCCGGGTTGTAACCCTCCAGTATCAGCCCATAGATGCCCATCAGCAGCAGGATATAGGCAAACTGGGGGTTGGTGATGAAGGCCAGAATCTCATTACGCCAGTCCGGATCATAAGCCACCACTGGCAGATCACTCAGCACCAGCACTAACCGATCGCGCTCCATCTGCACCTCTCTCCCATCCGCCTGTTGCAGCAGATCTGCCAGATCAATCGCCACTATATCCACCACCTGCTGCTCCAGCGCCTCCGCAGCCGTCAGGCTTACCGCCTCCCGGACCGCCGCCTCTGCCCAATCGGCATTGCGATCATGACGATCCGCCAGACCACGAATGAAGGCAACAGCGTCATTAATGATCTTGCGCTCCATTGCGGTAGCAGGTTGTGGTGTGGAGGATTGGTCACGTTCACCGGAAGCATCAGGATCAGACGGCGTGCTTGGCGAAGGTTGCCCAGGTGGTTGACCAGGAGCCTGACCACCGCCTATCTGAATCGGTGTTGCCGCGCCCAGCGTGGTTGCAGGTGCCATAGCGGCTATATGACTGGCATAGAGAATATAGGTGCCAGCGCTTGCCGCACGGCCACCCGAGGGATAAACATACGTCATGACAGGCAGTGGAGAAGCCAGAATAGCCTTGATGATATCGCGCGTGGCAGCATCCAGGCCGCCCGGGGTATCCATCTGAATCACCACCGCTCTGGCACCCTGCTCCTGTGCTTTCTGCATCGCCCGCAACAGATAATCCGTGACGGCAGGCCCGATCGCCCCCTGCACGCTCAAGCGCGCAACATGCGGCTGCCCCGGCTCGTGAAGATTGGGGTCAGTGTCAGCCGACATCTGACTCGCCGTCCCCAACCACCCAAGCAATAAGGCTGTGAAGATCAGTATCCAATATTTCATGACCGGGCCTGCGACACGCTTCTCCTGGCACTATTGGCTATTCTCTGCAAGAATCTGCATGAATTAAGCCTAGCAGAGATTCATCCCTTTGCGCGCCCGAGGCTGACGCGGAGCAATGCGTAGAAAACGCACCTGGTCACTGGTTCAAAGGCAAACGATAAAAATCCAGATCCAGCCAGCGGTCGAACTTGAATGCTGCCTGCTCTATCGTCCCGGCATGGGTGAAACCCAATGATTTATGCAGCGCAATACTGGCGTGATTATCATGGTCGATAGCGCCAACCATCAGATGATACCCCTGTGCACGCGCCTTTGTTATCAGCGCCTGCATCAGGCTCCGCCCCAACCCACACCCCTGAAATCGTGGATCAATATAAACAGAATGCTCAACCGTACTGCGAAATGCCGCCTGGGGCCGAAAACTGCCATAACTGCCAAACCCCATCAGCTCACCCGCCTCGGATTCAATACCGATCACAGGCAAACCGGCAGCCGCCTTGGCTTCAAACCACTGAGCTACCTGCTCAGTCGAACGGGGGTCATATTCGTAGAGTGCCGTGGTGTGGGCAATAGCATGATTGAAAATACGGCAGATGGCGTCCAGATGGTGTTCGCGGTCGCATCCTATCATCTTGCCTGAATTGAGATCTGTGTTAATTTTTATATCCTGATAAACAACTGCTAATAACAATGGTTAAACAACACAGTGCAGTACCGGTATATCACGCTATCGCCTGAATACCATTCTTCTTGACTATAGTCAGGAGCCGCAATGCCGGACCTCCTGGCCTGCGAGTTCCCCGCTCCCAGTCCGAAATCAAATTCCTGCTAACGTTAAGATAACGAGCAAAAACAGGCTGAGAAAGGTGCTCCCGCTCACGCAACGCTCGGATATCCTCAGGTGTCAGGGCCTCGACAGGCGTCAGGCAAGCATCATCAAACTCACGCATAGTCTGCTTATCGACTGCCCCGATATCATGCAGGGCCTCCATCGTTTCATGAATCGATGCAAGCGCATCACTACGATATTTTTTAGCCATCATCAGTAACCTCCGACAGTTGTCCGATACTAAGTAACTCGGCCAGCTTCACATCTGAAAGACCAAGCACATAAGTTGCTGCTTTTTTAAACTGAGCCTCTTCATTATCAGTGATGTTGTCACGGTCATTCTTGGCAAATCCATAAACAAAAAAGGCCCGCTCGGCTGTTCGATATAAAATGATAGTACGAAAACCAGCTGACTTACCCTGCCCGTGCCGCGACACACGCTGTTTGATTACACCACCACCGAGATTAGCGTCGATCTGACCTTTATCAGCACGCTGAACAGCTTCAAATAGTGCCTTATATGAAATTCGATGTTTTCTGGAGAAGCGCTCGAACCATGCATTTTTAAATATTTTCATCTAATCGCCTCATCCTTAAGCCGATCAGAAAAATCATACAAAGTATGATAGATGAATAAAAAAAATGCAATCGCGCCAAACTAGCTCTCGACCACAATTACAGCATCAGAAATTATCATTCCAACACCTCTACCAATGTAACCGGCAAGGCAGATCTGCGCTTTTTCAGGGCCGGCAGCAGCTTATCTTCCATCAGCTGCTCCAGACTGATATCGGATTGCCCAAGCACAGCCAGATAATCATGGATATAAGGTGTCAGGATCTGCGGTACTTTATGCAGGCGGTCACATACACAGTGCGCCAGATAGATCAGCGCAACATTGGCTCTGACCACTTCAGGCACCTGATCCGGCCGCGCAAACTCCGGATGATCCTGATACTGAATACTGCTGCAGACCTGTTCAGGCAGATGCCAGCTCTTGAGCAGCTCCGCACCCAGCATCGCGGGCTCCAATAAAGAGAGCAGCGATGCCAGCTTCGGATTCTGCTCACGCATCAGCTCACGTACGATACTGCCCAGATCATGCAGCAGCCCCAACGTTGAAGCTTCCGCTGGCTTACCGATCGCGCACACCTGCGACAATGTAAAGGCGATATACGACACCTCCAGACTGCGCTGATAGATCGCCTGAAACAGAGGTGATTCCGGCATGCTTTTGCGCATACTCTCCAGCATCACGATCTGATAGACGCTGTCAAAACCAAGCAGCCCGATCGCATGATTGAGATCAGATACCTTCTGATGGAAGTTATAGGCCGGAGAGTTAATCGCCTTGAGCAGCATACTGGTCAACGCAGGATCGTGCCGAACCAGTTCGACAATTTCGGGGCGGGTAGTCTTTTCATCAAGCATTTTGTTCAGCAATTCCAGGGTCGAAACCGGCAGGCGCGGCACCTTTCTGATCACCTGCTGAACCAGTTCGGATCGACTCAGATCTTCATCCTGACGTGTACGTGCGGCGTACAGCAGTTCAGCCAACCCCTGACGCTGCACCAGCAAGCCCGACTGCTGCTCAGCCATCCATACCAGCAGCGCCTGATAGGCTGTCGCAAACTGCTGATGCAGAACCAACTGAAAAGCCTCACTGAAGCGATTCATATCCTGTGGGTTTATCAGCAGCAGCTTGCCTTCGTTGTGCATTCTTGCCACAACGGGTGAAGCGCTCTGACCAGCGATCAGCCACTCCCCCTCGCAGACATGGCAGACACTGCCACCCTGAGGCAAACACAGCTCAATCCGGCCCTGAAGAACAAAATAAAGGCTCGTCTGCTTTGAGCCAGCTGCAAGCAATTCGGCACCTGAAGGCAACGTCCGCTGCTCACTGATATTGAACAAAGTGGTGAGATCGGAATTTGTGATACCGGGAAAAAGGGCCGCCACACCTGCGGCATCACCAGTGGCTTTGTCAGCTTTCTTGTCGGCTTCATCCGAAGATGATTTACGCATCCATTTAGAGAGCATCCTGAATCCTCATATAAGCCACAGAAGAGTTAAATTACATGTTTTGATTCTAATGCAACCCCCTCTTGAAAACCATTGAGTCGCCCCTATATATCCAGTGAGCGGCAAGTGGAGTCGGGTCTCTGAGAGAGCGACTCCATACGCATGCTCACACAATATTGCTTCTTTTGGAGGATATACTCATGAATATCGATCTTACTCCCCTTTACCGCAGCAGCGTTGGCTTTGATCGTCTGGCCAGTCTGCTGGATACCGCCCTGCGCTCTGAACAGGCCTCTGGTGGTTATCCGCCCTACAATATCGAGATCACCGGCGAAAACCGCTATGAGATCACCCTGGCCGTGGCCGGATTCGAAGAGTCTGAGCTGGAGCTGAATGTCGAAAAAGGCGTACTGACTGTGCGTGGTCGTAAAGCGGAAAGTCAGGAAGAGCGACGTTTCCTGCACCAGGGCATCGCCACTCGCACCTTCGAGCGCAAGTTCAACCTGGCCGACCATGTTGAAGTATCAGGTGCCGAGCTGAAAAACGGCCTTCTGACCATCAGCCTGATCCGCGAGATCCCCGAAGCGATGAAACCGCGCCGCATCCAGATCAACGGTAAGAGCTCTGCTCTGGAACACAACCAGTAAGTACTGACTGACTCGCAGAATGAGTCATAACGGGATCTGTCTGAATAACCAGGTGGGTCCCGTTTTGGTATGAAATGTACTAAACTCGTTGTAAGGATCAAACTAAGAAGAGTTTCTTCAATGAGATTAACCACTCAACAACAGCAGCAGATAAAATCGACACTTCAACACTTCTTCGGCAGTGGCAGCGAAATACGTCTGTTTGGATCACGCGTGAATGATGAAGCCGCTGGTGGCGACATAGATCTCTACATTGAACCGGAACTCACAGAGGCAGATCAGGTTGTCGAAGCGCAACTGCAAGCGCTGGCAGAACTACATCAATCACTGGGTAATCAAAAGATAGACCTGGTTATCAACCGGTGCAGCGGGTTCCATCTCCCTATCTACGATATCGCCAAGCAACAAGGGATACTGTTGTGAGCACACTTCTACAGCATCAAGCATTCAAAGGTGTTGAAGATATTTGCCACACCCATGCCGAAAGACTTCAATGGGCCATGAGCAGTCTTACTGACTTGATGCCCCTTACTGCCGAAAGGTCAAGTAAGCTTTCACCTATTGAACTGGCCATTTTTGATCAGTTTATTGTTCGTTTTTCGAAACTGCAAGATGCCATGGGCGCCAAACTTCTACCCATGATACTGGAAATAACGCACGAGCAAGGAGACCTCTCAACATTCATCGACAAACTGAACAGACTGGAAAAGATCGGCGCCATCCCCTCCACTCAGCAATGGCTTCTGTTGCGTGAAATGCGAAACCAGTTTGCTCACGACTACCCGGAAGATCCAGAGATTCAGGCATCACTTCTGAACAAAGCCTTCAGTCAGGCAACAATCCTGCTGGATGTATTTGCTCATGCAACAGCCTTCGCAGCAAAGTACATCAAAGAATAATCAAGCAACAAACCCATACAACTGCAACACCAGCAGATCTACCAGCAACATCACCAGCACGAACCCCAGATTCCAGTGTGGAAACTTGAAAGCACTGATACCGTATCGGCCCTGCATCGTCAGATGAGTACCAGAGAGCGGCGACACCCCAACACCCAGCGCCCAGCCCATCAGAAACACCATCGCCAGCATATTCGGATCACTCACCCAGGGTGCCACCAGCCCACCTGCCGTGGCGATACTGATCACCGGATGCACCCCGATGGCAGACACAAACACCATCACCACCAGCAACCCCCAGGCGTGCCAGGGCCCGAACCCATTCAACGACAGCTGAAACTCCGCTGCCTGCACCATCGCCCCCAGCCCTGCTGCCAACACCCCGGCCGACAGAAACAGCAGCGTCTCGCCCGACATGGTAGGCAGCGTATGTTCGATATGCTGCTTCAGCCGCTTTCTGGCAGCCTTGCCGTGTCGCTTCCACAGCAGCACCAATGAAAAAATCAGCGACAGCCCCGATACCAGCGTCAGTACCGGCAGCTCCTCCCAGATAAAATGCATCACCATCACCGACACCGCAAGCAGCACCGGCAGCAACAACGCATCCAGGTGCATCGGATAACCTTCCAGCTCCTTTGCTTCCGGCTGAGACAGCAAACGAACACCGCCGATAAACAGCGCTATCAGCGCAACCGGCAGCCCCACCAGAATCAACACCCACAGGCTAGCCCCGGGCGCATTGATCAGCGCCACCCCCATCGCTGCAAAAAAGGGTGACCAGTGCGCAGCCAGCATGAAGCCACGCGTCAGCACCAGCGCTTGCAACGGCTGTAATGGCTTATTGCGCGCCATTCTGTCGGCCATGATCACCAGCGATGAAAAATTGATCACCGCACCGAACAGATGCACCCCCAACAACGTGCGCCAGAGCGCTTTGGGCCCTTTCGGCAACTTCTCATCCACCACCAGATCAGCCGATGCCACCAAGCGCAAAAAACTCACCGCCAACAACAGGGCCAGCAACGCCTGATTAGCCTCCAGCGCCCTCACCCACCACTGCCAGTCACCACCGGCGAGCGCACCCCAAATCAGCCCCGCCCCACCCACGCCGAGCAGCACTGCCACCTGCAGCGCCTGAATGCCCGACAGCCGATGAAACAACATCAGCGCAGCAATCCACGCCAGCACCCCTGCCAGTGGTGCCAGAAAAGACAGCCCAAGGCTGGACAGCAGTGCCAGAATCACAACCGCCATCAAAAGCCGACCCGACCAGACAGGCCAGCGGCTTAGCAGCAAAAAAGGCTTACGCCAGGCCGATACAGGCCGAGAGGATTCGTGAGAAGTCTGGTGAGTGCTCAATTGAGTGTATTCAGATCAATGAAATAGTCGGATAACAGAGAAGCGATACACTCTACACCGCCAGCATGGTAGTTTAAAAGTCTGAGTAACTGACTTATGCTTAAAGCGATTTATCGTTAAATACAACTGAGCTCCGCCGGCGTTGAGGATTGTCATCATGTAACCTCCGGGCGGTAGCGTGCTTTTTTACCAGGATTCACATAGTTCATCACACCCTATCTGAACCAATCATAATCACCATCAAGGACAGTAAGAGGACAAGGATGCCTTACCCAAGAAACGAGTACCCGAACATCATTCACCATGGAGGCGCCAGCGGAGTCACCGGCAGTTGCCACCAGCTCAACTGCGATAGCGAACACTCACTGCTGATCGACTGCGGACTGTTTCAGGGGCAAGATGCCGCCGACGACACATTCGAACAGCTCAAGGTTCAGTTCGACCTGAGCAAGATCAAAGCCCTGCTGATCACCCATGTGCATATCGACCATGTCGGTCGCCTGCCCTACCTGATCGCAGCAGGCTACAACGGCCCCATCTATTGCTCAAAACCTTCGGCCCTGCTCCTGCCGCTGGTACTGGAAGATGCCTTACGGGTCGGCTTTACACGGGATGCAAAACTGATCGAACAGTTCAAGGCCAGGATCGACCAGCTACTCGTACCACTGGACTACAAAACCTGGCACACCGTCATCGACACACCGGCCCTGCGCACCCGAATAAAACTGCAACGCGCCGGCCATATACTCGGTTCCTGCTACTTCGAGATATCCGTGACACAGCAACCTGATCACAACACTCGCACCCACAACACGCGCATCGTATTCTCGGGTGACCTGGGCGCACCCGGCAGCGCACTGCTGCCAGCACCGCAATCGCCGCATCATGCCGATATCGTCGTGCTGGAATCCACCTATGGCAACCGCAGACACCAGAGCCGACACGACCGTATCAACCGGCTCAAGGCCGCCATAGAAAAAGCCCTGCAGAACGATGGCACCGTAATCATCCCCGCCTTCAGCATCGGGCGCACACAAGAACTGCTGTATGAGCTGGAAGAACTGATCCACCGCCACAGTCCTGGTGGCGACGGGAAAACCAAGCCCCTGTGGAAAAACCTGCAAGTGATTGTCGATTCACCACTGGCAGCAGAATTCACCAAAGTGTACCGACAACTGAAACCCTACTGGGACGACGAAGCACAGCGCCGCCTGAAAGCCGGTCGCCACCCTCTGAACTTCGCCAACCTCTACACCATCGGCAGCCACGACGAACACCAACTGACCGTCGACTACCTGGCCAAAACCGGACAACCCGCCGTCGTCATCGCCGCCAGTGGCATGGCCGCCGGTGGCCGAGTGATGAACTACCTGAAGGCGATGATAGAAGACACGAGGCATCAGGTGCTGTTTGTGGGCTATCAGGCGCCCGGCACACCGGGCCACCAGATACAGAACGCAACGCCCGGCAAAGATGAGGTGGCGCTGGAGGGCAAGCGCTATCGCATTAATGCAGGCGTTGACAGTATCAGCGGATACAGCGCACATGCGGATCAGAAGGATCTGGTTAACTTTATCAGGCGGATGAAAAAGTGGCCGCGGGAAGTGCGCTTGATTCATGGGGATCAAGCGGCGCGTTTGGCGCTCAAAGATAAGATTGAACAAGCAGCGCAGGCTGCTAAGCAGGAGATTAGTGTAGTGCTGGCTGAACAAAGCTCTGATAGCAGTACCAACCATATCTACTCCAAAAGTAGCTCCCAGGATACAAGGATTGCCGGATGAAGCAATTTGCGCTGATCGGTGCTGCTGGCTACATCGCTCCACGCCATATGAAAGCGATACGCGATACCAAAAACCAACTGGTCGCGGCGCTGGATAAGAATGACTCAGTCGGCATTATCGACAGTTACTTTCCTGATGCTGACTTCTTCACCGAGTTCGAGCGCTTCGATCGCCATCTCGACAAGCTCAGGCGGCGTGAGCCCGAAAAGAAAGTGAATTACATCTCGATCTGCTCACCCAACTACTTGCACGATGCGCATATGCGTTTTGCCCTCAGATCCGGTGCCGACGCAATCTGCGAAAAGCCATTGGTGCTCAACCCCTGGAACATAGATGGCCTGATTGAACTGGAGCAGGAATCAGATAATCGTGTGCATACTATTTTGCAACTGAGACTGCACCCCTCCATCATCGCCCTCAAACAGCAAGTAGCGCAGAACCCGTCGCAGAGTAAACGGGATGTCGATCTGACCTATATCACCTCTCGTGGCAACTGGTATCTGCAATCATGGAAAGGCGACACCAAGAAGTCTGGCGGCATCGCCACCAACATCGGTGTGCACTTTTACGACATGCTTCACTTCGTATTTGGAGAGCTGCAGCAAAACATCGTCCATCACTCCACGGATACCTGTGCTGCAGGCTATCTGGAATATGCTCACGCACGCGTACGCTGGTTCCTGTCGATTGATATCAATGACATACCAGCCAAGTTACGAGAAAGCGGACAGCGTACCTATCGCTCCATCACCTGCGATGGTGAAGAGATCGAGTTTTCCGATGGGTTCACCGATCTGCATACCCGCAGCTACGAAGCGATTCTGACAGGTCAGGGATTTGGGCTGGAAGAAAACCGGTGCGCCGTCGAAACCGTTGCCCAGATACGCACCGCCACACCACTTGGCCCCAGTGGTGACTACCACCCATTTATCAAGCACAAATACGCATGAGCACACAGATCCATACCAGCGCGATAGTCGACGAAGGGGCCGAGATAGGAGATGGCAGCCGCATCTGGCACTTTACGCACGTCTGCAGCGGAGCCAAAATCGGGCGCAATGTTTCACTTGGGCAAGGTGTTTATGTCGGCAACCGAGTGGTTATCGGGAACAACTGCAAGATCCAGAACAACGTCTCCCTCTACGACGATGTTGTGCTAGAGGATGATGTATTTTGCGGCCCCAGCATGGTGTTCACCAATGTTTACAACCCGCGGGCACATATAGAACGCAAGCATGAATATCGACAGACACTCGTCAGGCAGGGTGCCACACTGGGTGCGAACTGCACACTGGTCTGTGGGGTCACCATCGGTCGTTTTGCTTTCATTGGAGCAGGTGCAGTGGTCAATGAAGATGTACCGGATTTTGCCCTGATGGTAGGAGTGCCCGCACGACAGATCGGGTGGATGAGTGAGTATGGCGAACGCCTTGACCTGCCACTGGCTGGCGAAGCGACTACAACTTGCCCATACACGAGCCAAACTTACCGGCTATCTAACAACACCCTGACACGGACCGAGAGCTGATCATGCAGTTTGTAGACCTTGCCGCACAACAGGCTCGCATCAAAGACAAGATAGATGCCGCAATCCAGCGCGTGCTGAGTCATGGGCAATATATTCTGGGGCCAGAAGTATACGAACTGGAAGAGAAGCTTGCTGATTATACCGGTGCACGCTATTGCATCACCGTCGCCAATGGCACCGATGCCCTGCAGATAGCCCAGATGGCGTTGGGGATCGGACCTGGGGATGAAGTGATCATGCCGGGCTTCAGCTATATCGCCACGGCAGAAGCGACAGCACTTCTCGGAGCCAAGCCGGTATATATTGATATAGACCCACGTACCTACAATATTGACCCTACTCTGATCGCAGATGCCATCACCCCCAGGACAAAAGCGATCATCGCAGTATCTTTATATGGCCAGTGCGCAGATTTCGATGCAATCAACAAGATAGCCGACCAGCACGGCATACCGGTTATTGAAGACGCCGCCCAGAGCTTTGGTGCAACCTATAAAGGGAGAAAGTCCTGCAACTTAAGCACTATCGCCTGCACCAGCTTTTTCCCAAGCAAACCTTTGGGGTGCTATGGCGATGGCGGAGCCATTTTCACCAATGATGAAGAGCTTGCAACTGTGATGCGCCAGATAGCCCGACATGGTCAGGATCGGCGTTATCATCATATTCGGTTAGGAGTGAACAGTCGGCTGGATACATTGCAGGCAGCAATTTTATTGGCAAAGTTGGATATTTTTGATGATGAGATCGTATTGAGAAATGTCGTAGCAGAAAGATATAACAGACTCTTCTCGAAAATTAAAACTAGCACTAACATTAAGCCACCAGTTATAAGAGATTGGCACATAAGCACATGGGCCCAATATACTATTACAACAAAAGATCGAGATGCTATAAAAACCTCTTTAGAGGAAAACAATATACCAACTGCAATCCACTACCCCACCCCTCTACATAAACAGCCAGTAACTAAGAGCCTTCACGAAAGACTGGAAATATGTGAAAGAATTTCAAAATCAATACTATGCCTACCGATACACCCATATCTAGAAAGCAGGAATCAAATAATAATTTATAATGCAATAAAAACAATTTACCTCATCTAAATAAGTCAAAATGAAACTAAAAATATCTTCTCTGAAAGCAATCACAATCATTCTGGTTATAATATCGCACATCACAATAATAGTTCCCTGCAAAAAAAAATTAATAATATTTAGTCAATCTCGAAATAGATATAGTGGAAATTCACGCTATTTGTTTGAAGAAATAGCCAAAGAAAAATTAAATGTTTTTTGGCTATATAGCTCAAAAGAGCAACTAAAAAAAATACCAGTTAGCTTTCATAGTAGATGTATTAAAAGAAATTCATTCACTGGAATAGTAACAGCTATTAGAGCTGAGTTTGCATTCATAAGCCATGGTAGCGGCGACTTTGGAAAGCTGTGGCATCTAATAAAAAACCGCAATATCACCAACCTTTGGCACGCAATCGGAATAAAATATGTAGGGCTATTAGATAAAAAGCTCTCTGAAAAAGATCTTGCAAAACACAGACGTGAAATAAAATACTACAATACCATGATTGCATCATCTGATATAGATAAGTATCTAACAGCAGTATGCCATGGAATTGATCCCAAAAAAGTCTTATTAACAGGCCTTCCGAAATCAGACCAATACATTAAGAGAAAAAAAAATCATAAGAGTAGTAGGATTAAAATTCTATACGCCCCTACATTCAGAGACTACGAAATAGACAGATCATTATTTTTCAGGTTATCCGGGTACACCGAAGAAAAGCTTATTTCAATGCTTGATAAAAATCCTGATCATAACTTTTATTTAAGACCACATCCTAATGACTTCATTTCTGTTAGTCACGCTCAACATCTTGAAGAGTTAACAGATGGAAGAGTCGTAAACTATTCGCAAGAAAAGCATGATGATATAGACGAAACACTTCATGAATTTGATATCATAATCACAGACTACTCTTCAATATATATTGAGCCTCTGCTCTTTGATACTCCATGCATATTCATTCCATTCGATATTGATAAATACCAAGAAACAAGAGGTCTAGCTTATGACTATGATCTCATAACACCAGGACCTAAGATAAGTAAATTTGAAGATCTTACATTTTACCTAGAGAATATTGACGAAATTAAAACAAAATGGAGATCGGATCGAGAGCATGCAAAAAAAATATTCCACAAATATCAAGATGGTAACTCATGCAAACGAATCATAAAAGAAATAATAAAGTAAAATGTCCATGCATGTACTAATCATACCATCATGGTACCCAATTACTAAGGATGATGTGAATGGTGTTTTTTTCCGAGATCAAGCTATTGCATTACACGAATATGGTCACAACATAGGTATAATTTCAGCTCACAGCCACTCACTTAAAACTATAATAAATAAAAGAAAACTTGTAACGAATTTTGAAGTCGACGAAGGGGTATCAACTTTTCGAAAATCATTCATTCCTGCATTACCTGCAATTCCTTATGGCAACTATCTCCTATGGAGGTACACTACTAGGAAGTTGTTTAAAGAATATGTCAAGCGCTTCGGTTTTCCTGAAATCATACATGCTCACTCAGCTTTATATGCAGGAAAAGTAGCATCTGAATTAGGTTCTGAGCATGATATTCCTGTAGTACTGACAGAGCATAGTACTGCATTTGCAAGAAACCTTTATCAGGAATGGCAACTCAAACTGATAACACAAGCAGTAAATACTGTTTCATGCTGTATTGCAGTCAGCCCAAGCTTAGGTAGCTTGCTTTCACAGCAACTCCAGACTGCAAGCGTCCATTGGCACTGGGTACCCAATGTAGTATCGAAACGGTTCGATAAAGCAGTTTGTCAGAAAAAAAATGACAGAAAAGGTCGCCCTGTGCGGCTTCTCAACCTGGCATTAATGACAGAGAAAAAAGGCCAGATAGACTTGCTGAAAGCTTTTGCGGCTGCATTCACTGATCAAGCACCCGTTGAATTATGGTTAGGAGGTGATGGCCCACTTCGTCCTACACTGGAACAACTTTCACAGGAGCTGGGCATATGTGATCGAGTAAGATTCCTTGGACTGGTGCCACCTGAAAGCGTACCGGTATTGATGTCAGAGGTCGATGTGATGGTTCTACCTAGTCACTATGAAACCTTTGGCGTAGTTGCAGCAGAGGCTTTGATGGTCGGCCTTCCAGTTATTGCAACAAGATGTGGAGGGCCTGAGTGTATCGTTGGTCCAAATGATGGGTTCTTGATTGAGCCTCATCAGCCTGAGCAACTGGTGCAAGCACTAAAGGAGATAGTTAAAAAATTGCAACTTTATTCCCGCACTGAATTAAGCGCTCGTGCACATGCCCGTTTCAGCGGACTTGTAGTAGCAGAGCAACTAACCAAGATCTACCACAACACTCTCCAAAGCAAAAATAACAAAGGGATTAAGTTGTGAGTCAATTGATTATTTGGCTATCAAAATTTCTTCAAGGATCTAATATTCGTCGAAACACATTAATGACGTTTAACAGGCAGCTTGCAGCCGCTGCAGCACAACTTTTACTTGTCATCGCTATTGCAAGAGAGCTTGGCCCTGAAGGAAATGGACTATATGCAATGGCTATTCTCGTACCTAGTATGCTTAGTACATTTCTTAACCTCGGTGTAGCACCTGCTACTGTTTATTTTGTAGGTAGAGCAGAAGTAGACGGGCGACAGGCCTCAAATGAAAACCTGAAGTTAGCAGTGATAGTAAGTTCAATAGGTATTATTTTGGCAGCTCCTATTTTGTATTATTATGGCAAAACTTTATTCCCTGATGTATCCCTGCTGCTTTTGTTGATTGGCCTCTCGATATTCCCCCTATCACTGCTACTTTCATACTGGAACTCAGTACTGCAAGGTCTCGAGAATTTCAGAGCATTTAATTGGACGGTTCTGGCTCCACCTCTTACCACTTTGCTCTTAACATTTATTACACTTTACGGGTTAAATTTGGACATTACAGCAGCGGTATTAGCTTATGCTATTGGGC
This sequence comes from Nitrincola alkalilacustris, assembly GCF_008973755.1. Taxonomy (GTDB): domain Bacteria; phylum Pseudomonadota; class Gammaproteobacteria; order Pseudomonadales; family Balneatricaceae; genus Nitrincola; species Nitrincola alkalilacustris. The sequence goes on from NZ_WBOM01000004.1 coordinate 78,735, forward strand.
AAGCATGTGGTGTACTCGTAGTATGGCGATATATCCGTCTCTTACCAAACTCGAAGCCCCTTTCTGCCCCTGGAAATTACAAGCGTCACGTATTAACCTACGGCTGGAAAGCTCATCTATCCAATGTTATGGCTTTTATCAACTATAGAGCAGATATTTTTCTGGTCAATTTCTTCCTTAGCCCTATTTCAACAGGTATCTATGTCATAGCTGTTCAAATGTCTGAAAAACTATGGATGCTATCACAAGCTGCAAGCACAGTCTTATTACCACGCCTATCTGCAATGAGAAGCGACCCTATTGAACGATATAAAATCACCATGCGCACTTCTTTTATTATTGGTGTACTAACACTGGTAGCATCATTAATTTTGGCGCTGGCTTTGTATTTTTTATTAGAACCGTTTTTTGGAGAAGACTATAAAGCATCACTATCGCCATTTCTTTGGTTACTCCCTGGTGTAGTAGTAGGAGCTGTTTCACGCATACAAAGTAACTGCATTGCAGCTGCAGGAAAGCCAGAATGGAATTTTTACTCGTCATTGATAGTTGTCAGCTTAAATATAGCCTTCAACGTTATACTTATTCCAGTTTATGGGATTATTGGTGCTGCATTATCAACTACTATCGCATATACTATAAATGCAATTATTAAGTTTTTTATGATTCGAAAAACTCTTAAGTTAAATAATTAACCCTGTCAAAACAACATCGTTTATTAAAATTTAAACTACAGAATTTAAGTTGCTGAAAAGAATGAAAATAATAACAATTATAGGAGCTCGACCCCAGTTTATTAAGGCTGCTGTAGTTTCGCATACGTTCAGCTCGATGCCTGGCAACATACATGAAGTACTAATCCATACAGGCCAGCATTATGACTCAAATATGTCAAAGGTCTTTTTTGATGAACTGAACATCTTAGCTCCCAGTTATAATCTTGCTATCGGTGGCGGTACACACGGCCAAAACACAGGTAGAATGATTGAAAAAATTGAGGCTGTGCTGCTTAAGGAACGACCAGATTGGGTACTTGTTTACGGTGATACTGACTCTACGCTTGCCGGAGCTATTGCTGCAGTCAAGCTGCACATCCCTATTGCGCATGTTGAAGCAGGTTTACGCTCCTTCAATCGTCGTATGCCTGAAGAACTTAATCGCGTATTAACCGATCATACTGCTGACCTCCTGTTTACACCAACTGATATAGCCAGTCAAAATCTCATGAATGAAGGCATCTCGCTTCGTCAGATTCATCAGGTCGGAGATGTAATGTACGATGCTGCTCTTTTCTATGCTGAACGAGCAAAGGAACATAGCTCAATTTTGAAGCAGCTGGACATTAGTAGTAAAAGCTATGTGCTAGCAACAGTCCATAGAGCGGAAAACACAGATAACCCAATTCGGTTACGGTCTATTCTAGATGGGTTTGCAGCTTCGCAGACAAGCATTATCTGGCCACTCCACCCTCGAACCAGAGATAAAATCAGTGACTACTCTCTCAAACTACCGGATAATATTCTAATAATAGAACCACTAGGCTACCTGGATATGGTTATGCTTGAGCGCCATGCTTCTGTCATCGCAACTGATTCAGGCGGAGTTCAAAAGGAGGCATACTTTTATGGTGTTCCCTGCGTTACTCTTCGCGATGAGACTGAATGGGTTGAGTTAGTTAATTGTGGTATGAACAGTTTAGTGGGTACTGATTCCGATAAAATCGCAAATTTACTTAGTATACCTTCGATGCCTGTTGAATATACTGACAGTTTATATGGTGATGGAAAGGCTTCACAGGCCATAGCATCAGCACTTATAAATTATTAGACTGAAAATATCTATTTTTAAATTAACCTAAAACGAATATCGTGTTAGAACAAATCATATTTTTCCTACACACTCATTAAAGATATCACTTAGTTTTTTTGAAGCCTCGCACCTGCTATATTTTTTAACATTTTCGCTATAATCTGTAATTATAGCGGACATTGCTTTATTGACATAGCTTTCAAATACATCAAAATCACAAGGGTATTCTAAAACGAATACATAATCTTTTTCTGAAAAACATTCAAAAACAACTGAACCCTTAGGCACAAGACAAACCACAGGCTTTTTTAACGCCACATAATCAAATATCTTTGTTCCAAGTCCATTTTTCATTCCATTAGTAAATAAACAAACATCAGACCCCGCAATATAGTCTAGAACCAATTTATAGTCTTGGTACGGTAATGCTTTAACCTGTGAGCTCACATCATATTTTAAAGAGCATTTTTCAATTTGCTTATATTCTCCACCTATATAAAAAAAAAATAGATCATTATTATTCTTCAAAACTTCAGCCATCAAGCTGAATGCATCTGGTGTATATAATAAAAACTTACCGCTGATAATAATTATATTTTTTTGATTAATTCTATTAGGTTTTACCTCTTTGAAATCATCATAATCTACTCCATTATGGATGACTGAGAACTTATTCTTATATTTATAATGTACATTAGCATACTCGCTCATCAACTCTTTAGTTGCAAACACCACATAACAGGCATATTTTATCGAAAACCTTTCAATCAAAATATAGAGCTTCTCCCTTATAAAGGACAGCACACCTCTTCGAGCTTTACCATCAAAACCATGATTAATACTCCATGAATCTCTGAAATCGAGAACAGTTTTAATATTTAAAAAAAACTTGAAGAAAAAACTAAGAATGAATGGATGATATGGACTACCCGTTATATAAACTATATCAATATCACTTTTTCTATTTAAAACTTGAATGAAAGAATAAAATGGGAATAACAGCTTACAAATAAGCACATTAAATGGAAAATTATAATATTTATTTTTAATTATTTTTCCGAAATCTAAAGCTTTCCCAGTATCACTTTTGACAACTTTACCTTTGTAATATCTTGGATCGACAGTAATTACGATTGGCTCCCAACTATATTGAGGCAAGAACTTAACATATTTACTTGCACGAACACCTGAAACATCAGCATAGGGAGGGTAATAGTACGCTAGAATAGCAACTCGTTTCACTTTCATTTCATACCCTATTTTTGTGATTTTAATATTTTTCTTATTTTTCCCACTAAAAGCTGGGCAATATTTTGCCATTCATAACGATCATCAAATCTGAATTTTTTAGGGCTATCAAGATTATTTTTAATTTTTTCCATCAAACTATCAGCTGTACACTCTGCTACAACCCACGTAGAGTGATGAAAAATCTCTTTATGGTTTGATACATCTGTTGCTACAACTGGTTTTTCACACGCCAAATACTCTGCTATTTTGCACGCACCACAATAATCGTTAAAAGTATCAGATGCATAGGGTATCGTGACAACGTCACATGCATTAATTAAGGCTGGTATTTTATCTTGCGAAAGCTCTCCCATGTAAACAATCCAGTCATTATTAATATCAACATCAGTGACTTTTCCTGCAATAACAATTTTTAATTCGGTATATTCGTCAATAAGCTTTTTACAAGCATCAATTAAAAGTGGCCCTCTTACTGGAGTAACTGATCCGAAATATCCCACAATTGGAATATTAACTTCCAACCCTGCTTCTCTGCGTGCCTCATACATATCAAGTGGCTTAAATAACTTTCTGTCTACTCCATTTACAATACATAATGTTTCTTTAGCCAGCCCTGAAACGTACTCCACCAAGCTATCACTTGCACACATGACTAAATCAGCCGACGAAACAGCTGATTTAAACATATATCTCATACCCGGAATTTTACCTGACTTGAAGCATAAATAAAAATCATAGACATCAAATATAAATTTACAACCTATTTTTTTTGCATAAATCGAGGCCATAAAACCAATGTGACTATCCCCACTAGCAATTATCACGTCTGGATTGATCAGTTTAATCTCATTATATGTTCTATATAATGCAAATGGTATCGATAAAATTCTGAATGGAATTGATGTAAACTGCACACCTTCATGCACAACCTTCAGCGGCCGATAGCTTCTATAATCTATTGCCAAAACATTTACTGAAATATCATCACCAACCATATTTACTGGCAAATGATATAAACGCCCAAACCGATCAATGATAAGGTCTTTATTTGTATAGTACCTCTTACATAATATAAGAATGCGCATTGGCTCCAGACTACTCTTCAATATGAATTGTGCATTTTTTAGTCATTCATGATGATTAACATCACTTTTTTTTAACGTCTTTAATATTTTAGAATATTCTTGGGCGATGTGACTCCAATCAAACCGTTCCTTAATATGGCTTAATGCTTTATCTGCACGCTCTAATGCCTTATGAGGGTTACCCAACGTATCTGATATAGCCTGAGCCAATGCACTGACATCCCTTGGCTTAACTCTTTGGGCAAGGTGTTCTGCTGGTACTATATCCTGAATCGCTGGTAAGTCTGAAACAATTACGGGGCTACCACACCCCATTGCCTCAACAATCACTAAGCCGAAGCCTTCCTGGTCTCCACCCTCTGCGACAACAGAAGGCACAACAGTCATGCTAGCCCTTCGATACAGGTCTGGCAAATCTGCATGGGGAATACCACCTAGAAAATTAACATGGCCAGCAAGGTCAGACTGCACTGCTCTGTTTTTTAAACCTTCTTCATCTGGCCCTTTCCCAGCAATCCAGAGCTGAAGCTCGGGGTATTGTGGCAAAATTCTGGCTATGGCCTCAAGTAAGTAGAAAACCCCTTTTTTTTCAACAAGTCTACCTACAAAAAGAACGACTCTCTTTTCCCTTATAACACTAGCATCAACAATAAACCGCTTAGTCAGGCATGTACCCATGGGAATAACTGCCGGCTTTATTTCAGGCGCCAGTCGAATGGCCTCACTAACCATGGCATTACTGACAACTGTAACAGCATCACAACACGCTAGCGACCATCGTTTTAATCTACTCAGTACTGCACCTTGGAGACCAAACAGATCGCCCCCGTGGCTAGTGCAAAGTACAGGTGGTATTTTGTTCAAGCCTAATGTGCCCAATCGTAGTGACAATGTTTGCGGTATAATCCAGTGGCTGTGTATCGCTGAAAACTCGAATCTTTTGAGCAAGCTGCGAATTGCCAAAGCCTCAGCACCAAGAAAAAGGGGAATCAATCCAACTCTCCAGGGGTTCTGCTTTAAACGTGACAGTATCCCACCATCATATGTCAGTGTTTGATATTGCTCCGGGGCATAACCAAAGCGATGAACAGTCACTCCCGACAGGATTTCAAACTTTGCTGCTCCTGGTGAGTGCGGTGCCAGCACATGAACTTCATACTCGCTACAGAGCCGACGGCAAAGCTCCAGAATAAAAGAAGGCTCAGTATCATCAGCCCAACGAGGAAATGTAGAAGCCAACACTAATAGCCGTGGGAGATGTAATACTTGATTTTGGCTGGTATCAGTCTTCATCTTTTCTGCAGTCATTCACCTTAGTCGATGAAGCCTTAGCTTTTGCTATTAAATCAAACTCGATTCGTTTTACGCGTTCGAGCGTCAACTCCTGTAATTGCCGATTAAATGACATCAAATCTGCAACCAATCCTATTAACCAAGCAAATACCGCCATCAATACAAACATACTTCCAAGCAAAAGCGATTGAATATTCCCTTGCCCTGCCCCTTGGAGATAGAAGTAGATGAACCGGATAATTGGTGCTACACCAATCAAAAAAAACACGAGTCCGGCGAAGAAGAATACACGCAACGGTTTATACATCGCATACACACGTACCATGGTAATCAGGGACTGGCTTATAAAGTGAGGAATACTCTTGAAAAGTCGCGATTCACGTAGCACTTTATTGGTACGTATAGGTACTGAAGTGATCGTTAAATTACGCCTGCTGGCTTGAATGATCGTCTCTATCGTATGGCTGAAATTGGATAACACATTGATGCGAATTGCTGCTTCGCGTGAGTAGGCACGAAAGCCACTTACAGTATCCGGTACATTGGTTCCAGAAAGACGACGTACCACATAACTTCCGAACCATTGCAGTGCTTTTTTAATCGGAGAAAAGTGAGAAATAGAAGCTGTTTGACGATCACCAATGACAAGATCTGCTTGTCCCGACAGTACGGGTGCAATCAATGCTGGAATATCAGCCCCCATATACTGATTATCCGCATCGGTATTCACTACTATATCTGCACCCAGCTCCAGACAAGCATCCATGCCAGCACGAAATGCTCTTGCCAACCCTTGGTTAGACTTCAAACGCACAATATGATCGGCTCCAGACGCCAGTGCCACTTCCGAGGTACGGTCTGTGCTGCCATCATCTATCACCAAGACTTCCACACAATCGATTCCCGGAATATCTCGCGGGATATCTGCGATCGTGACCGCAAGCGTATGCTCTTCGTTATAACATGGGATCTGAACTATCAGTTTCACAATATGTGACTCAATCTATTTGATCAATTTTAGGCCGCTACTAATTAGCTTAAATATACAATCATCTCAGATCCGACTTATGAATCGCCTGTATTTATCATCTCGGTTTTAACCATTGCCTCCAAGTCATCCAATGCTTCATCTGACATAAAGCGATTTCGATTGCGTACTAACCGTCTTTCCTCAATCAACTGTAATGCAGCCTCTTCCATACCTTTCTGATGAAGAAGATGGACCTGCATTTGCAGAATCGGCATTACATGGGGTCCCAGCCTCTGCGCAGTATTAAGATGCTCTAAAGCCAGTGAAATATCACCTTGCTCCTTTGCAAAATAGGCAGCATGAAAACTGAGGTGGACCTGATTATGCCAGCTGGAATAATTGGGATTTTCAAGCAATAACGAAATCAGTCTATAAGCATCTTGATCAGAAATAAAGCCGCAAGATTGAGTCGCCAATAGCTCCTGAAACGGGTAAAAACTGTCAAGCAACGATAACGATAGACGCGCTTGATGTGCTTCTTCCAGAAGAACATTAAAGCGGCGCTGAATATCATCCGGGCTATCATCACTAGTACAGCTATAAAGAAACAACTGCATTCTAACGTCAAGGCAATTTATACAGTTCTCTACTGAACGGTCTAATACATAAGAAGAATAACTTTCATTCCCCAGAGCGTCATAATAAACCGAGCTTAAATGCATAAGAGCCCTTGGTGAGTTAGGGTGGTGCTTCACCCAGTTTTCAGCTGCTTCCAAGGAGTTTCCCCAGATAGATGTGGTAGCATGGAGTGCACCCCACATAATCACCGTGTAAACAGCCAGCAGAACTGGTGCAATTCTCTTAAGCTTACCAGTTATCTGCCAAACTAAAACAGCTAGAGCAAAGCAGAGGCCATAAATGGCCAGGTAATTACGATGTTCAAACATCAATTCAACATGAATAATTGTAGACTCAATAAGATGGCCTGTAAAAAACCAAAGCAGAGCAAATAATGGCCAAGGGTTTTTCTTACGATGTTTGAATGCAAGAACCGTCAGAGTAACAAATATCAAAAAAGATATAAATGGAATCCATCCTGTGACTATCTCAACGTCATCATGAAAAGGACCATAGAATCCAATATGAGGTACAAAAGCTATATAAAGATAATGCCATAGCAAAACAAACTGAGTTTGCAGTCGATCAAAAGAAGACCAACCTCGGAAGCTGTTCACTGAAAACCAGTTATAATTGAGTGGTGACAGGTAATACAACAAAGCAAGTAAGCCAATCCAGAGTCCTGCACTTCGTAGCCAGCGAACCCATTTTTTTGTTTTTAAATGACTTAGCAGGACTGCATCAATCACCAACGCATAAATAGGAAACAGTACACCACTCTCTTTGGTAAACATTGCCAGAAGCGTAAAGACACCTAATGCAGCACCCTGTAGAAAAATAGCCCAGCGCGCTTTTTCAGCTTGCAGAAAGTATCCAAAAGTAAAGATATTGAGGCCGACAAGGCCGAACAGAGTGGACAGACCGGTCCATCGCTGAACTGTGATCAAACTGGTGGATACTAATAATGGTAGCACCAACCATAAAGCAGCTGCCATTATGGCTACCCAGTAGGCCGTATCACGACTAAGCTCATTTCGTAGCCTCAGAAGCTGGTAAGCAAGCAGAAACAGCAAAAAGCCATTATTCAAATGAATCAACACATTAATCTTTCGAGCTGTAATGCTGCTTTCCGGCCATGAATCAGCATGCGGCAGGAATGAAAGCAGTGCTATAGGCCGCTTCAATGGGCCAGCATTACCATCCTTAATAAACTGGATAGCATCAGCTCTATTTTCGATTTTTTCTAATGGGCCTAGAAAAGAAAGGTCATCATAAAAAAGGTCACCAGTAACACCTTGGTTATAACTGATCCATGTTGCGCTAAAAATCAGGAGGAGGACGAAAATTTTTATTACAAAAGCCAACAGGCGATTTGCAGGCCCTGCAGCCACATCCTGTTTTTTTATCATCTGAGTCCGCACATCGTTTAACCAGAGAATAAAAACAGCCCCGACTAATTAGCCAGGGCCATTATGCTACAACAGCAAATTACACAATATGTATCTGCAGATTAACCGCGGCAAGAACCAGGCATCCAGTTAGCTGGTGTACCACTACAAGTCCAAGAGCTTATATTGTTGCCGCTGATACTGCCTGTTAACCTTACTGTAGGGCTAGGGTTAGGAGCTGGGAAACCTTGACCAGTAGCTGTAACCAGTACGTTATCGGTACCAACAAGAGCAACAGTTACCCCACTAACATATTGGGTTTGGGCTGTAGTGCTACATGTAGCCAAAGCAGCGTTCGTCAAAACACCTCCTGACTGAACGATTTCAGTCGCACAAGTACGTGCAGCACTTGCAGCCAGTACAATCTCAGACGCCTTAGCACGATTCGTATAATCCTGATAAGCCGGCAGCGCGATCGCAGCCAGAATACCGATGATCGCCACGACGATCATCAACTCAATGAGTGTAAAACCTTGTTGTCTTTTCATAGTGTTTCTCCAGCGAGTTTAATAATCCGTTTTGTGGCCATACATCGTTGTCCACCGAACTTGATTTGATACTAGGTTATGCTTCAGTTGCTGTCCATATCCTTTTAAACCCGAAGCTGATCTGGCTCAAGCCAGTAGCACTTCATGCTTGGAACATCTTTCCTACACGTATCAAGCAAGATATGAGCCAACACACTCAAGGCGATCCAATAATACTCTAAATAATTGTTATTTATGTATATTTATGAATGATAATAACTTTTACCAAGTGATAGACCTACTTAAAGTAACATTATTCCGCACTGCAATGTGACAATTTTTGTCACATTCATGACCTGTTGCGTCACTCTTCTACTCCATCTCCAACTTCTTCAGCCGGTAGCGCAGCGCCCGAAATGAGATCCCCAGTCGTTTGGCTGCTGCCGTTTTGTTGTTGCCACTGTTTTGCAAGGCGTCATTAATCAGCTTGCGCTCGATGCTTTCCAGATAGGCTTCCAGACCGACCTGCTCCACCAGCGTCTCATCCGGGATCAGCTCATCCAGATCAAATGGGCTGCTGATCAGCTGTGCCACTGGTGTGATGGGTGGCTGCTCATGATGGTTATTCTTTTCAAGCAGCAGGTCATCCGACTCGATCACGGCCCCCTCACAAAGGGTTAGTGCTCGCTCCAGTATGTTCTCAAGCTGTCGTACATTTCCTGGGAAGCTGTATTTGAGAAGATCAGCACTCGCACCCGCACTGAGTTCAGGCGCAGGTATCGCCATTTTTTGTGCGAGTTGCTGAATAAAATGATCCGCCAGCAAGGGGATATCCTCGGGCCGCTCCCTCAGCGATGGCACATGCAGCTCAATCACGTTGATACGGTAATAAAGATCTTCACGAAAGCGTTTGACGGCAACCTGTTCTGATAGATCCTTATGTGTGGCGCTGAGTATGCGCACATCAACATGCACCTCAGTCTGAGACCCGACAGGCCGAACCACTTTTTCCTGAATAGCTCGCAGCAACTTAACCTGCATATCCAGCGGCAGGTCTGCCACCTCATCCAGAAACAGCGTACCACCGCTTGCACACTGGAAAAGCCCCTCCTTATCCGCATAGGCGCCTGTAAAGCTGCCCTTTTTGTAACCGAACAGTTCACTCTCCATCAGCTCTGCCGGAATCGCTCCGCAGTTCACGGCCACAAAAGGCTGCTCGGCACGTGGCCCCTGAGCATGTATAAGGCGTGCTACCAGCTCCTTGCCTGTACCTGATTCGCCACTGATATAAACCGGCGCCTGGCTGCGTGCCAGCTTGCGGATGGTATGGCGTATCGATTCGATCGGTGCTGAGTGGCCAAGCAGTTGCAAGCAATCATTACTGGCTGGAGCTTCGTCGGACTCTGTCTGCTCACCCAGCAACAGTGCCGAGCGAACCAGGTTTCTCAGGGTTGGCAGTTCAACAGGCTTGTTCAGGAAGTCAAAAGCACCCGCCTTGAGGGCATCAATCGCAGATTGCATATTGCCATGGGCGGTGATCATCGCCACAGGCAGATTGGGCCGTGTGCGTTGTATATGTCGAATGAGATCTATCCCGTTACCATCGGGCAGGCGCATATCCACCAGGCACAACTGAAAGGTTTCCCTACTCAACGCGTCTCTGGCCTGCTGCAAGTCGCCAGCTTCGGTGCAGGTGATATCCATACGGGACAAGGTGATACCCAGCAGTTCGCGGATATCAGGCTCATCATCCACTATCAGTACGCGTCTGGCCGTTTTGTTATCACTCATTCCTGATTCCTGTCGATCTGCTGTGCCGGAAATAGTAGCCGAAAATGCCCACCCTCGTCTTCTTCGCCTATATACCGTAACTGCGCCAGGTTAAACTCGGCCAGCTCTCGGCACAGATACAACCCCAACCCGACACCGCGGCCATCAGTAGTAAAAAAGGGCTCGAATAGCTGATCAAGATGGACTTTGGCCACCCCCGGCCCGGTATCAATCACATCAATATAGCCATGCTTGCCACCAAACCAGGCACATCGCAGCCTCACCTCAGCTTGTCCGGCCAAAGGCTTGCTGAAGCGCAAAGCGTTATCACACAGGTTGCTGATGATCTGATTCAGGTGGATAGGATCAAACCATACCTGCATATCTTCTGGTACTGGCTCCAGCAGGATGCGATCTCGCGCCTCTGAGCGCGTATAGTAATAGTCCCGCAAAAAGTGCGACAGCCAGTGATGTAATGAGATCAGTTCCGGCTGAGTCTTATCACGCTTGCCCAGTTGCAGGATGCTTTCAACAATACTGTTGACCCTTTTCGACTGCTCGCTGATGATCTGTGTCAGGCGTTTATCTGCCGCATCCAGCACAGGAGATTCAGCCAGAAGAGCTCCGGCATGGCTGATAGCACCGAGCGGGTTGCGGATCTCATGTGCAATACTGCCGGTCAGTCGGCCCAGCGCAGCCAGCTTGAGCTGCTGTGCCTCACGGCTTGTGGCATCAGCCTCCTCCAGAAAAATCAGGGTGGGGCTCTCCTGCCCTTTATCCATTGCCACCAGGTTGATCAGCAGCTTTCGGCGTCCGGTATTGATCAGGAAGCGTTGCCGACCCTCTCGCTTCATGCTTTTCCAGCGTTGCAGTTCTTGCGACAGCTCCTCTGAATAATCCTCAAGCTCGGCATGCTTGGGTAGCCTTGGCTCACCAGAAAGCCTCCAGGCGGCGTTGTTGATAAAGCGCACCTGGCCGTCGGGATCTACCACCATCACCCCCACCTCCATCTGTTCGATGATATAGTCGGTCAGTTGCGCCATATCCGCCAGATCCAGGCCACGCTGCCTGGCCAGCGCCTCACTCGCCGTGGCCCGACTGGCCAGCACATGTGCCATGATCGCCGTGGCAAAAAGCGCCAGCCCGAGCATGCCAGCCAGTGGATAGTTGATATGATGATCAAGCCCCACCAGCGCACTGTAGAGCTGCTCTGCTAATACAGCCAGTGTCGCTACAGCAGCGAAGAAGCCGGACTGCCGACCCGTCACCATGGTGCTGACGATGGCGATACTGACCACCAGCAGCATGCCGACACCACTGCCAACACCTCCGCTGGCGTGCATCAGCACAACGATGATCAGTATATCTGCCCCGATATGAGCACTGACTTGCAGAAGATAGCGCGGCCAGCGTAACCATAAAGGCACTATCGCAGCAAAACCGAAGATCAGGTAGGCAAGGCTTGCCTGACTGAAGAGCTGCTCAGACGTACTGGCCAGAGGCGCCTGCTGAAACCCGAAGTGAATCAGAAACACAAACAGGGCCGCAAGAAACAGGCGATAGGCATTAAATATGCGCAAGGGGCGCCAGGTTCTGGAAAAATCATCCATACTTGTGATAACTGATCTGTTTTGCTGGATGGTCATATCGATACCCGATAGCGCCTGCCAGTAACGCTCTGGGCGCAAATAACCCTTTTAAAAACCATGCCATTATATTACCGTTCAAAGAATCTTGTGACTAAGCTTAACTCAGCTTCGTGATAAAGGCTTGCCGGATTAAAGCGTAACCTGTAAAGGGCTTGCCAGTTCATTGATAACTGAAGAGAACTGTGTTTTGATTGCAATACTCTGTATCTTAAGAAGAGAATCATGGGAGTGCAGGTGACACAAGGCGTTCAACCCTTAAGTGGACTGGCCAAGAGACTGGTGCAGGATGGGGCCCTTTCAGCCGAAGTCGCAGCTGATGCCGTGGCCAAATCCCGTCAGGAGAAAGAGCCGTTTGTCAGCTATATCATCAAGCAGCGCCTGATCAGTGCACACCGTGCTGCCTCTGCCGCCTCGGAAGAGTTTGGCCTGCCATTGCTCGATCTTGATACCATCCCCGCCGACACACTTCCCAAAGGCCTGGTGGCCGAATCACTGATCAATAAGCATCAGATGCTGCCATTGATGAAGCGCGACAATCGCCTCTATGTCGCGGTGGCCGATCCGACCAATATGCAGGGTGTGGACGAAATCAAATTCCATACCGGCGTGACTACAGAAGTGGTCATCGTTGAACAGGACAAACTGGCACTTAAACTCGATAAATACCTGGATGAGCAGAACGATGCCCTGGGCGAGCTGGATGATGCCGACCTAGACAATATCGATGTTGATGATGGCCCGAACAAGCGCGAAGAGGAGCAGAGCGCCGAGGATGCGGCCAGCGATGCGCCGATTGTACGCTTTATCAATAAAGTCTTGATGGATGCGATCAAAACCGGGGCATCGGATATTCACTTTGAACCCTACGAAAAAACCTATCGTGTGCGCTGTCGTATCGACGGCATTTTGCAGGTGGTGCACAAGCCGCCTTTGAACCTTGCATCACGCCTCGGCGCACGTCTCAAAGTGATGTCGCAGATGGATATCTCTGAGCGGCGCGTGCCTCAGGATGGGCGTATCAAGCTCAAGATATCCAAGAACCGGGCCATCGATTTCCGTGTCAACAGTCTGCCTACCCTCTGGGGTGAGAAGATCGTACTGCGTATTCTGGACCCGGGCAGCGCCAAGATAGGTGTGGAGGCGCTGGGGTTTGAGCCGGATCAGCGTGAGATCTATCTCAAGACGCTGGAGCAGCCTCAAGGCATGGTATTGGTAACGGGTCCGACCGGTTCCGGTAAAACCGTCACCCTCTATACCGGCCTGAATATCCTGAACAACTCTGAGCGCAACATCTCGACTGCCGAGGACCCTGTCGAGATCAATATGGAAGGGATCAACCAGGTACATGTCAACAACAAGGTTGGCCTGACCTTTGCCGAGGCGTTGCGTGCATTTTTGCGCCAAGACCCCGACGTAGTGATGGTGGGCGAGATCCGAGATCTTGAAACCGCCGAAATCGCGATCAAGGCAGCACAGACGGGGCATATGGTATTATCGACTCTGCATACCAACAGTGCTCCCGAAACACTGACTCGCCTGCGTAATATGGGCGTACCGGCATTTAACGTGGCCACTTCGGTCAGTTTGATCATTGCTCAGCGCTTGGGACGACGCTTGTGTGAGTCCTGCAAGAAGCCATCTTCGGTTCCAGAGGCTACACTATTGGAAGAGGGCTTTACCGCCGACCAGATTCCCAACCTGCACCTGTTTGAAGCCAACCATGAGGGCTGTCAGAAGTGCAACAAGGGGTATAAGGGCCGTGTCGGTATCTACGAGATGCTGGCGATGTCTGCGGAGATCGCTGAGTGCATCATGGAGAATGGAACATCATTGGATATTCAGCGTGTTGCGCGCCAGCAGGGTTTCAGGACTCTGCGCCAATCTGCACTACTCAAGGTGGCCAGCGGTCTGACCAGCCTTGAAGAGATGAACCGCGTAATCAAAACCTGACGGCGGAAGTGAAACACCATGGCTACAGCAGTTAAGGAAAAGAAAAAACTCACCTTTGCATGGGAAGGCAAGGATAAAAGCGGCAATAAAAGCAAAGGCAAGATTGATGCCGAAAATATAGCCATGGCCAAGGCGCAACTGCGCCGGCAGGGTATCAACCCCAAGCGGGTAGCCAAAGAGCGTAGCGTCAGTTTTTTAAGCAATAAGAACAAGCCGATCAAGCCTCTGGATATCGCATTTTTTACGCGCCAGATGGCCACCATGATGAAATCGGGTGTACCGCTGCTGCAAGGCCTTGAGATCGTCGCTAATGGTTGCGAAAAAACCAAGCTGAAAGAGCTGATTTACGAGGTACGCAACGATGTCAACAGCGGTACGGATCTGTCCACCGCACTGAAAAGACACCCCAAGTATTTTGATGATCTCTTCTGCTCCCTGGTAGAGGCCGGTGAACAGTCCGGTGCTCTGGAGACGATGCTGGATCGAATCGCCGAATATAAGGAGAAAGTCGAATCACTCAAAGCCAAGATCAAAAAGGCGATGACCTACCCGGCAGCCGTTGTTGTGGTGGGTATTGTGGTATCGGCCATTCTGCTGGTTAAAGTGGTCCCTCAGTTTCAGGATATTTTCCGCAGTTTCGGTGCCGACCTGCCCGCCTTCACACTGATGGTGATTGGCCTGTCGGAATTTGCCCAGTCCTACTGGTTTTTTGCTCTAATCGGCGCTGTCGCCTTCGGTTTTGCTTTCTCGAAGTTGATGGAGAAATCCCAGAAGTTTTCCGATGGAGTCGACCGCTTTGTGCTTAAGATTCCTGTTCTGGGAGAGATTCTGAAAAAGGCCGCCATAGCCCGCTTTGCCCGAACGCTCTCCACCACCTTTGCCGCAGGTGTTCCGCTGGTAACGGCACTGGATTCGGCCGCCGGTGCAGCCGGTAACGTGGTGTATCGCACCTCCATTATCCAGATTCGCAATGGTGTATCTACCGGTCAGTCACTGCAGAATGCCGTAAACATGACCGGCGTGTACCCTGTGATGGTCACCCAGATGATCGCCATCGGTGAGGAGGCAGGCTCGCTGGATGCGATGCTCGACAAGATCGCCAGCTTCTATGAAGAGGAGGTTGATAACGCTGTCGACAACCTCTCCAGCCTGCTGGAACCTTTGATCATGGTGGTACTGGGCATTCTGGTTGGTGGCCTGGTTATTGCGATGTATCTGCCGATCTTCCAGCTGGGTAACGTTGTGTAATACTGCGAATGGTGGATTCGGGATTTGATACTCGCATTTGAACTTTTCCCTGCCGGCAGTGGTTGGGCCGCTTTGACAGGGTTGCTGTTTTCGCTGCTGGTGGGTAGTTTTCTGAACGTGGTAATTCTGCGCCTGCCGGTGATGATGGAGCGTGAGTGGAAAGCTGCCATGGTGGCAGAGGACCAGGATTCAGCGCGCACTACTACGGATGAAGAGCCACCCTTTAATCTGGCCACCCCTCGTTCACGCTGCGGTCATTGTGGCCATCTGATCACCTGGTACGAAAACATCCCGGTCTTCAGCTATCTGTTTCTGCGCGGACGCTGCAGCTCCTGCCAGACATCCATCTCGGCTCGCTACCCTCTGATTGAGCTGTTCAATGGCCTGGCCGGTGCCTTTATCGCTTGGCGTTACGGCATCACACCGATCGGCGTGGCACTGCTGCTGATGACCTGGACACTGATCGCGCTGACCTTCATCGATATTGATCACCACCTCCTGCCAGATAGTTTGACGCTACCGTTATTGTGGCTGGGGTTGATACTGAACAGCTTTGAACTGATCACAAGCCTGTCTGATGCAGTGTGGGGCGCTGCGCTGGGGTATCTGGTGCTCTGGAGTGTTTACTGGCTGTTCAAGCTGCTGACTGGCAAAGAAGGAATGGGCTACGGCGACTTCAAGCTACTGGCCGCCTTTGGCGCCTGGGGTGGCGTCTCAGTGCTGCCGATGGTGATTCTCTTCTCGTCCGTGGCCGGTGTGATTCTGGCTGGCCTGATGATTGCGGTAAAGCGGCATGAAGCTCAGAATCCCCTGCCCTTCGGCCCCTATCTGGCAATAGCCGGTTGGGTGGCCCTGCTCTGGGGCCAGGATATTTTGAACTGGTATCTGTACTGAAACTTATACAGGCTACAGTTATTCCGGCAACATTTAATCCGGCAAGACGGCCCCAGTACGCAACACGCTGATATTAACCCGGCTGCCGATATCGAAGCAGTGGTGGCTGGGGGTGATAACGCAGTATTGCGCGCCATCCTGCTCCAGTATGTAGAAGTAATCGTGCCCTCGGAACTCGCGCCCGACCACTTTAGCCCCTTTACCGTCCATGGATTGCGTTAAAAACAGATCTTCTGGCCTTAGTGACAGCCTGACCTCACCTGCCACTCCATCCGCCACGACCAGTTCACCCAGCGGGGTTTTAACCTTGCCATCTTCGGCCTCGCCGCTGATCAGATTGGTATGACCCAGAAAACGCGCCACAAAGGCATTGCTGGGATACTGATAAACCATTTGTGGCGTATCAAGCTGTACCAGTTTACCTGCACTCATCACCCCGACTTTATCTGCAAAGGTCAGCGCTTCGGCCTGATCATGCGTGACCAGTATCACGGTGGTGCCGGCTTGTTTGAACAGGTGTCGCATCTCGTTACGGGTACTCTCACGCAACGATGCATCCAGATTGGAGAAAGGCTCATCCAGCAGTACCAGATCCGGCTCTGCCGCAAGTGTTCTTGCCAGCGCCACACGCTGTTGCTGGCCACCGGAGAGCTCATGCGGGTAACGGGTTGTCAGCGTTGACAGCCCCATCAATGCCAGCCACTCAACCGCCTTGGCAGGACGCTTCGCCTTCGGCAGATGGCGCATCGCAAAACTGACATTCTGCTCCACCGTCATATGCGGGAACAGCGCATAATCCTGAAACACGATACCGATCTTGCGCTGCTGTGGTGACAGATCCGTGACATCGCGCCCATGCAGATGGATACGACCGGCATTGGGCAGCTCAAAGCCCGCGATCATTCTCAGCGTTGTAGTTTTACCGCAACCACTTGGCCCCAGCAGTGCCAGGATCTCGCCGGCATGCAGTGAGAAAGAGAGATCATCCACCGCTGGTGGATCTTCGCTGTGAAAGTGCTTGGTCAGATGTTCGACACGTATCTGTTCAGCCCAACTGGCCGACAGCGGATCGACAACCTCCACCCCACTTCTCACCATCTGATTACTGTTCATCGGTTTGCCTCGCGATTAAGCACCATTCCCACCGACAGCCCCGAAAAAATGACAATGGCGGCTGCAAAGGGCGCGGCTTCTGCCATCATGCCCTCTACCGTGCGGGAAAAAACGGTGACTGCCAGAGTATTGTAACCGGTCGGCGCCAGCAACAGGGTAATCGGCAGCTCTTTCATACAGAACATGAATGCCAGCGCCACGCCCGACAGTATTCCTCTGCGCATGCGCGGAAACACGACATGGTAGAAGGTTTCGGACTGGGAGTATCCCAGAGCGTAGGAGGCCTCTTCCAGATTGGGGCGCGTCTGCATCAATGCGCTGCGGATTGGACCCATCGCCAGCGCCAGCGTGGCCACTGTCAGGCTGATGATCAGCAGGCCCAGTGTCTGGTAGAAAAAGTAAGCGGCATGCAGGGCAAAGAACACCATTGCCAGCGCCAGAGTCAACGGTGGCAGCGCATAACCGATATACACGGAGCGCTCTACTGCTGCCGACAGGCGCGATGGGTAGCGCACACTCATATAGCACACAGGCAGCGCACACAGAGCGGCCAGAACGGCTGCCGGCATCGCCGCAAAAACGGAACGGGCAAAGGTCCAGGGCACCTGCAGGAACACACTCATGTCGGGCGGAGCCAGAAACAGCCAGTAAGACAGCATCGCAATCGGCAGGCCTATCGAGCTGCCAAATACGAACAACAGGTAGATCACGGCTAGTGGCTTCATCCGCCCCAGCGCTTTGGGCTTGATCGGCCGGATCGATCCGCTGCCGACACTGGCCAGGCGCTTGCGCCTGAGTACCAGTACCTCCATGAATACGAAGCAGGCAGCCAGCGACAGCAGCATGATCGAGAGCCAGGCGGCATAGATACGATCAAATGCACCTGAGTACTGGTTATAGATCGCATAGCTGAAGGCTTCGTAGCGCATCAGTGCCACCGCACCGAAATCCCCAAGCACATAAAGTCCAACCACCAGATACCCAGCCAGTATGGCAGGTGCCAGGTGTGGCAGGATTATTTTTCTGAGCACTTCAAAATGAGAATAACCGAGGCTCTGCGCACTCTCTTCAAGAGAGCTATCGAGGCCCAGCAAGGCTGCACGCAGATTCAGGAAAATATAGGGGAAGGTATACAGTGCCAGCGCCCAGACTGCACCCCAGTATCCCTGGATATTGGGGATATGGATATCGAACAACCGCGCCAGCGCGCCATAGTGGCCGCCGATACCCAGAAGCGCATAGGCCATCACATAGCCGGGCACGGCCAGTGGTACAACCGCCAGAATGGTCAGCAGGCGGCGATAGGGCATATCAGTGCGGGTGACCAGCCAGGCCAGCGGAAACGCCAGGAAAGTAGCAACCAGCAGGACACCAAAGGTCAGTGCCAGAGTATTGATAAGAAGATCGAGATTGCGTGGCCTGAGCACCAGGTCGGCAAGCTGAGACATGTCTGCCTGCCCGGCTCGCACAAAGAGGTAAACCAGTGGCACCAGCATGCAGATACCTACCAGCATGGCGGGTATCATGATAAACAACGGCGGGCGCTTTACCTGTGGCCGCTGAATACGAACTGCAACACTGCTACTCATGGCGACTCACTGACAAGCTCACTTACCTTTTATCAACAAGCGATGGCATCAAATCCGGATATATCAAATCCAGATGTATCACCACAAAATAAAAACACGTAAGGCCAATGTGGAGTTTCCTCCAGCATTGGCCTGCTGAATTCCACTGCCTGCATTAGATACAGGCAGATGGGCTGTCGACAGACGGCTGTTACAGCAGCTCGGCGTCGCGCAGCAGTTTAAGCGTACCTTCGAGATCTGCCAGCTGATCCAGATCAATTTCAGGTGCTATTTCCAGCAGATCGTCCAGATCGCCCAGCACTGGGTTCTGAATGATTCCGCTTACGACAGGATATTCATTAACCACTGAGGTGAAGTACTGCTGGGCAGCAGGGCTGAGCATGAACTTCACGAACTCCTGTGCAGCTTCCTGATTTTTGCTGCTCTTGAGTACAGCGATACCCGCTACGTTGATCAGGTTGCCGATATCGCCAGCTTCAAAATAAGTCTGTTTGACCGGGAACTCACTGTCTGCGGCTACAAAGCGAGGCAAATAATAATTATTTACCAATGCGAAGTCTACATCGCCATCGGCTATACCCGCAACAGCGGTGGTGTTATTGCGGAAGTAAACCGGGTCATTGGCTTTCATATCTTTCAGCCACTGCAGGGTCACATCATCACCATGCTGAACACGCATACCGGTCACAAATGCCTGGAAGCCACCGTTAGTTGGTGGAATCGCAACACGGCCCTTGTATCGCTCTTGTGTCAGATCAAATATGGATGACGGAATCTCATCTTCGCTTACACGACTGGTGGAATAAGCAATGACACGTGAACGACCGCTCAACGCTACCCAGTTACCCTTCTGGCTGGTGTATACGGCAGGCAGCCCTTCGTAAATCTCAGCGGGAAGCTCCTGCAGCATATCCTGATTGCTCAGAGCGCCCATCGCACCGGCATCCTGCCCCCAATACAGGTCAGCGGGTGAGCGTGCGCCCTCTTCCTGCACCAGAACAGCCAACTGAGCGGTATCGCCATAGCGTACATTAACCTTGATACCTGACTGCTTCTCAAACTGATCGATGATCGGCTGAACCATCGCCTCACCGCGGCCGGAGTAGAGTGTCAGACTGGATGCCGCAGCGAATGGCGCTGCAACAAGTGTACCGGCAATTGCCAGACCAGCGAGGATCTTCTTATGCATCATTCAATTCCTTGTACCAGCATGATGAATGTGTCGCCGGAGGAATTCCGACGCCAATAAAGTAAGAAGAATTATTCGCATATGGCATGTTACTGTCAATACAAACAAGTATGATTCTTATTTATTTTTTTAACCACCGTCTTTCTTTGATCTATATCATTGACACCAGACGAAACAATCACTGCAGAGGAAACAACCTGGCCAGTACAACCGGGATCGCTGTCTCGACCCTCAGGATGCGGCTGCCCAGTGATATCGGCTGAAAGCCTGACTCGGCCAGTTTTTCCACCTCATAGGTGATAAAACCACCCTCTGGGCCAACAGCCAGTGTGGTTGGCGTCAGCTCTGCCATCGGGCACGGCTGAGCATGATAGGGGTGAGCCACAAGCGCACGCGTATTCTGTGCAATAGCTGGCAGCTCATCTTCCACAAAGGGTTTGAAGCGCTTGCGCAGGTGCACCTCCGGCATGATGGTATCGCCCGCCTGCTCCAGCCCCAGCAGCAACTGCTCCCGAATCGCTTCAGGCTGCAGCAGTGGAGTCGACCAGTAACTTTTATCCACGCGGTAAGAGTTGATCAGCCAGACATGCTTTACCCCCATGGCAGCAACTGTCTGGAGTGTACGCTTCATCATCTTGGGACGTGGCAAGGCCAGAATCAGCGTCACCGGCAAGCGCTCAGGAGCCTTCTGCAGCGTATCCAGCGCCATCTGCAGCAGCACCTGCCGGTCATCCATCTGCAATACTTGCGCTACACCGACCTCCCCTCCCAGCACACCCATTCGCAGAGTATCGCCGGGGTTGGCCTTATGTACGGAGCGGATATGTTCAAAACGCCTGTCGGTCAGACAGACGCGCCCCTCTTCACCCAGCTCGGCGGGGTCTATCAGTATCAGATTCATCAGCAGGAATCAGATACGGCAACTGCCGCCACCTTTTTTGGCGAAGTACTGTTGATGATACTCCTCAGCCCTCCAGAAGGTCGCTGCCGGGACAATTTCAGTCACAATCGGTGAAGGCAGCACACCACTGTCATCCAGCGCTTTACGACTTTGCTCCGCAACGCTCTTCTGCATCTCGTCATGAAAGAAGATCGCAGACCGGTACTGAGTCCCGACATCCGGCCCCTGACGGTTTCGCGTCGTCGGGTTATGACACTGCCAGAACACGTTCAGCAACTGCTCATAATCGACCTGCTCGGGATCATATTCGACCTGTACCACTTCAGCATGCAGTGTATTACCCGCACAAACCTCCTGATAGGTCGGCTGATCCTTATTGCCCCCCATATATCCGACTGCCGTGGACAGCACCCCCTGTACTTCAGCAAAGGTGGATTCCACACCCCAGAAGCATCCGGCAGCAAAGGTCGCAATAGCCATTTTAAACTCCATTATCTGTTGAGCACCGCATACTGTCTGCACATGAGGCTGGCGACACGATACTCTGTTATCTGTTTCTGATCAGCGCTGATCATGACCTGTAGAGCCCTCAGGCTCAAGTGTTTCATACGTGCTGCCGGATCAACGGGATCTCCTGCCCTTGTTCCGGCATCGTGAACTCTTTGGCCAATTAAGCTATGATTCGTTTAATAAATTTAATAATGTGCCCGACCCGTTTGATAGGCGCAATGAGATAAGGGCAGATGGCAACTTACGCAATCGGTGATATACAGGGCTGTTATGATGAGCTCATGGGTTTGCTGGGGCAGATAGGCTTCAGCGATACAGACTCCTTATGGCTCGCTGGTGACCTGGTAAATCGTGGCCCTCAATCCTTACGAGTGCTGCGTTTCATCAAGAACCTTGGTGACCGTGCGACGGTGGTGCTGGGCAATCATGATCTGCATCTGCTTGCATTGCACTATGGTGCGACTCTCGACAAACGCAACAGTACACTACAGCCGATTCTGCAAGCGGATGACCGTGAAGAGTTGATGGACTGGCTGCGCCACAGACCCATGCTGGTTGATAACCCCGAGCTGGGTTATGTGATGACTCATGCTGGCATTCCACATATTTGGTCACTGCATAAAGCAAAAAAGCGCGCCGATGAGGTGGAAACAATTCTGCAAAGCCACCTCGCGGGTGAGTTTTTTCGACATATGTATGGCAATAAGCCGGATCAGTGGAACAAAAAAATCGAGGGCTGGTCGCGCCTGAGACTGATCACCAACTACTTTACCCGCATGCGCTTTATCACAAAGGAGGGCCGCCTTGAGTTTTCGGGCAATGGCGGCCTGGGCAGTGCACCCAAAGGCTTTATTCCCTGGTATCTGGCACAACGGGAGGAGCTGCTGGAGCGCACGCAGCTTTTCGGCCACTGGGCAGCCCTTGGCGAGATTCAGCATGATGGCGTTATTGCTCTGGATACCGGTTGTGTATGGGGTAATAAGCTGACCGCTTTCAGACTGGAAGATGGCGCCCTGTTCAGCCAGAGTTGCGATGCCTATTCCCGTAAACCCAAAACACCAATACCCGTTAACTGAGGAACATCATGCCTGCCTATCGTTGCATCTCAACACAGGAAGCAGCCGCACTCATCGAGCAGGGTGCCCAGATCGCAGATATCCGCGATCAGCAAAGCTACCAATTCGGCCATATCACTAATGCCAGGCATCTCAGTAATGACAACCTGGATCAGTTTCTGACCCAGAGCCCACGCGATACCCCCATGATTGTCTGCTGCTATCACGGTAACAGCAGCAGACCTGCTGCCGAATACCTGGCCTCTCAGGGTTTTGCCGATGTGTATAGTCTGGATGGCGGCTATGAAGCCTGGCGTCAGGATTTTCCGGCATTGTGCAGCGTTTGATGCAGATCTATCTGGTGGGTGGTGCCGTCAGAGACGAAATGCTCGGGCTGGCAGTCAAGGATCGGGACTGGGTAGTGGTCGGTGCCAGTGCTGATGAGCTTCTGGCGCTGGGCTATCGTCCTGTTGGTCGGGATTTTCCCGTCTTTATCAGACCCGATACCGGCGAGGAGTATGCACTGGCCAGAACCGAGCGCAAATCGGGTCATGGATATGCCGGCTTCCAGTTTCACGCCTCACCCGATGTCACTTTGGAAGATGATCTGGCGCGACGGGATCTGACCATCAACGCGATGGCGCGATCTGCCCAGGGCGAACTGATAGACCCTTATGGTGGCCAGAGGGATATTGCGGCACGCAAACTCCGCCATGTCTCCGACGCTTTTTCCGAGGACCCTCTGCGTGTACTGCGCGTGGCGCGATTTGCTGCTCGATTTGCCCCCCTGGGGTTTGACGTCGCTGACGAGACCCTGGAGCTGATGCGCCAGATAAGCCAGAGCGGAGAGCTGGAGCACCTCACCACAGAGCGTGTCTGGCAGGAGTTTGAGCGAGCACTTGCAACGCCCCAGCCTCTGGTTTTTCTTGAGGTACTGAAACAGGCAGAGGCCCTTACCCGGCTCCTGCCGGAGTTCGCACAACTGGACCTGGGGCTGACTGCACCTGCGCTTAATAGACTCAAGGCTCTCGATACCTCACCCGAGAGCTGCTTTGCGCTCCTGTGTGAATTGACGCTGGCAACGGGCACTGACCCGCGAGCCCAGCAGATTATACAGATGGCTGAGCGATTAAAGGCCCCCAATCGCTTTCGTGATCTGGCGGTACAGTTCTGCAACTGGCATGAAACACTCTATCGACTTGAGCAGGTTGACGCAGCCAAAAGGCTGGAGATGATTCTTTCTCTCAGGCTGTTGAAAAAAAACAGTCATCTGTCTGCACTGTTACACCTGACTCAGGCACGACACCCCGATTTTGATCTGCAATTATCCATCAGACTGCAGGATCTGCTGCTGAGGCTTGAGCGTATCTCGACACAGGACCTGATGCGTGCCGGCTTCTCTGGCAAGGCTCTTGGACAGGCAATTGAGGCCGAACAACTCAAATATTGCAGCATTTTTTAACCGGAGTGTGACGTGCTGGATAACCAATCATCTTTACCTGAACCATCCTTGTCCGAACCACCTGTCGCCCTGATCACCGGCGCGGCTCAGAGGATCGGCGCCTGTATCGCCAGAAGCCTGCACCAGCAAGGATATGACCTGCTGATTCACTATCGCCAGTCGGCGACTGAAGCTCATGCGCTGGCCGATGAGTTGAACAGGATACGCCCTCACAGCTGCAGATACCTGCAGGCAGATCTGACTGATATGAACGAGGTGGAGCATTTATGTGGAGAGGTGATTGAGCTTGGACGCCTGGATCTGCTGATCAATAATGCATCATCCTTCTACCCAACCCCGGTTGAACAGGTCACACAGGCTGCCTGGAACGATCTGATCAACTCTAATCTGCGCGCCGCTTTTTTTATCAGCACTCGGCTCAGTCAATTAATCACAGTGCGCAAGGGCGCCATTATCAACCTGGTCGATATTCATGCCCAGCGCGGACTCAAAGGCTACCCGATCTACTCCATCGCCAAAGCCGGCCTGTTGATGATGACCCAAAGTCTGGCCAAAGAGCTGGCCCCCGCTGTGCGCGTCAATGGCATATCACCCGGTCCGATCCTTTGGCCAGAAGCCGAAGCGGCATTGTCACCTGAACAACAGCAGGAGGTCGTCAGCAAAACCCTGCTGCAACGCTGCGGCACACCCCAGGATATCGCCGACGCTGTACTCTTCCTGAGCAGCGCAAGCTACATCACTGGACAGATACTCAATGTCGATGGTGGAAAGTCTCTGTTTTCATAGCGTCCTTGCTCAACCCTTTTCTTTTTACCTTTAGTCGAGCGCTTTACCTTATACTCAATCTACAGACACCCAACGTGTCATGGTTAAGGAGAACAAGATGAGTGCATTAAAAGCCGCTGGACTGATTCTGATAGTACTGGGGGTCGTTGGATTGGCTTATGGCAGCTTCAGCTTCACCAAGGAAACACATGAAGCCAACCTTGGCCCGATCTCCCTTTCCGTACAGGAAAAAGAGACAATCAATGTGCCAGTCTGGGCAGGTATAGGATCGATTGCAGTCGGCACCTTCATGCTACTGGCTGGCAGCAGGAGACGCTGAAAGCAGAAAAGGGGTCCAGAAAAGGGGTCCAGCAGAAAAGGGGTCAGGTACATTTAATGCTGCGCATTAAATGTACCTGACCCCTTTTCTTTTAGCTTTTTGAGATTATTTTTCCCTGCCATTTGAAATCGACCGTCCAGAGTTTCTGATCACGGTCGTAATCCTGCCACAGGCTGGCATAGGTCCTGCCACATTCCGGGTGCAGCTCATCAGGTGCTATCTCGGCGAGTGGCAGGAGTACAAATGCATTTTTCAGCACTTCATCGCGCGGTAGCTGAATCTTGCCAAACCGCCCTACACAATCATCGTAGGTCAAGATGTCTATATCCAGTGTACGAGCACTGAATCGTGGACCGCTGCGCTCTCGACCATTGCGATCTTCAATCGATTTGAGTACCAGCGACAAGGCGTCTATGGAAAGATCTGTATCAATGCCCACGACCAGATTATAGAAGACGTCGCCGTCGAAACCGACCGCTTCGCTTTCATAAACGGATGACAGTTCAAGTGCACCAAACTGCTCACTCAGAGCATCCAGCGCCACACTGACGTAATGTTCACGATCAACATTGCTGCCAAGGCTCAGATACACTCTTGCCATCAGATGCGCTCTCCTCGCTCGATAATCACGCCCACATCCTTGGCACCACGAATCGCACCCGGCTTACCCAGGCGCAGACGCAACCAGGGTACGGAGAACTCATCCAGCACCAGCTGTGCTATCTCTTCGGCCATGGTTTCGACCAGCAGGAACTCGCTTTCGCTGATAAAGGAGATCAGGCGCTTGGAGACACTTTTGTAGTTCAGTGTGTTCTCGATATCTTCAGTTGCTGCTGCAGCACGAATATCGGTGCCCATCTCCAGATCAAGACTGACCGTCTGGCGCACCTGACGTTCCCAGTCATAGATCCCGATTATCGTTTCCACTTGCAGCTCGCGTATGTAAACTAGATCCATCATCTATCCTGTGATTATGCTTATGCCAATCAATAGCCTGCTGGAACCGGCACTGATCAGCGTTGCTTATCTGCTCGGTTCAATACCGACCGCTCTGTTGGTGTGCCACTCTATGGGGATCGCGGACCCTCGTCAACAGGGTTCCGGCAACCCCGGAACCAGCAATGTACTGCGTATCGGCAACCGTGTCGCAGCTGCCCTGACCCTCGCCGGTGACCTGGGCAAGGGCATTCTGGCAATCTGGCTGGCACAACTGGCAAATCTCACACCCGGTGTTACGGGACTGTGCGCACTGGCGGTCGTACTGGGTCACCTGTTCCCTATGCTGGGCGCCTTTCGTGGCGGAAAGGGTGTCGCGACAACACTTGGCTGTACCCTGATGCTGAGCTGGCCCGTGTTTATTTTACAGGTACTGACCTGGCTGACTATCGTCACAATGACACGAACCGCATCCATTGCGTCACTATGCATGGCGCTGATCACACTACCGGGCATCTATCTGATGGCTCCGGAGCTACTCAGCCCGATGGCATTGATCGCCCTGCTGCTGATTGCCCGCCACAGCCCCAACATCCGTAATCTGATCAGCGGTAAAGAGCGCCGTTTCTGAGTCCAACAGGTTGGGAATAAGAGCCTATCCCGGAGGTCTTGGGTGAGTGTATGCCGCAGGGATGCGGCATTCAAGCCTACAGGGATGTATACACGGCGTCTCACACAAGGCATCCGGGATAGGTCCGCATATACAAAAATTGGCACTGAAATCACACAATCAGATACTTGCCAAGGTATCCATGGGCCAGCGCGGTTTGGCCAGAATCGTAAGATCACTACTCTGCCCCGCCATTAAACGCTGACAACCCGCATAGGCAATCATCGCTCCATTATCGGTACAGAAACGTGGGCGTGCATAGAAAAGCCCTGCACGCTCCTTCTCCACAGCGTCGCCGAGTTTTTCCCGCAACCGCTGATTGGCACTCACGCCACCTGCAATCACCAGTTGCTTCAAACCGGTCTGCTGCAGCGCACGCCGACATTTAATTGCCAGCGTATCCACAACTGCCTCCTCAAACGCCGCTGCGATATCCGCCCGCGTCTGATCATCAATCCTACCCTGCTCATCGCGATGAGCGTTCGCCGTGTTAAGCGTAAAGGTCTTCAGGCCAGAAAAGCTGAAGTCCAGCCCTGGCCGATCTGTCATGGGGCGCGGGAAGGTGAAGCGCTGACGATCGCCCTGAACAGCCAGCTTTGCGATCAGAGGGCCACCGGGATAATCAAGACCCAGCATCTTGGCCGCCTTATCGAAGGCCTCACCAGCAGCATCATCCAGCGATTCACCCAGCAAGTGGTACTGCCCGATATCTGTCACCTTGACCAGCTGCGTATGCCCACCGGATACCAGCAGTGCCACGAAAGGAAAGGCCGGGGGGTTATCCTCCAGCATCGGCGCCAACAGATGCCCCTCCATATGATGCACACCGATCGCAGGAATATTCAGACCCAGCGCCAGCGCACGAGCGGTGGACGCACCCACCATCAGCGCACCGATCAGCCCGGGGCCTGCCGTGTAGGCAATGGCATCAACATCAGGCATCGTCAGGTCTGCCTTGTGCAGCACCTCGCGAATCAGCGGCAGCAGTTTACGAATATGGTCCCGCGAAGCCAGCTCCGGCACGACGCCACCGTACTCCGCATGCATCTTCACCTGACTGTACAGCGCATCCGACAACAGCCCTTTCTCACTGTCATACAGCGCTACACCTGTTTCGTCACAGGAGGTTTCTATCCCCAATACTCGCATTTTCATCACTCTTAATGTTCATTTCCGACCCCTGTTTCTTTTACAGCAGCGGCAGAGCAGACTATTATCCTTTATGAATGTAGAGATTTCGAGCTTTCTTTCTTTACTTCAGGCCCTGTGGTCAGTAAAATTTCGTGCCTTGATCGGACAACCCCTTTTCAGGAGGCGTCGGATCATACAAAACCCCATTAATTGCAAGGTAGGATTTAGATGCCAGCTGTAAAAGTTAAAGACAACGAGCCGTTTGACGTTGCCCTGCGTCGCTTCAAGCGTTCATGCGAAAAAGCCGGTGTTCTGGCTGAAGTACGTCGTCGTGAGTGCTACGAAAAACCCACAACCGTTCGCAAGCGTAAAGCAGCGGCTGCGGTTAAGCGTCACGCTAAAAAACTGTCACGTGAACAGTCTCGTCGCGTACGTCTTTACTGAGATCCATTCATTTCGAATGTGATCAACTGCAAACTTTGTTTGAGTAGAATACGTAATCGTTGATACAGCGACCATTCAGGCGCTCGATCACTCATACGGGAAGCTATCATGTCTGATCTGAAAGCACAGATTACAGAACAGATGAAAGATGCCATGAGGGCAAAGGACAAAGTCCGCCTCGGCACTATTCGCATGATGCTGTCAGAACTGAACCGTATCGAGATAGACGAGAGAATAACACTGGATGATGCACGCGTTATCGTCACGCTGGACAAGATGTTAAAGCAGCGTCGCGAGTCGATTGCCCAGTATCAGGCGGCTGAGCGCCCTGAACTGGCAGACAAGGAGCAGCAGGAGTCGGAGGTGATTAAAACTTTCCTGCCGCAGCCTCTCAGTGATAGTGAGATAAAAGAGATAGTCGATCAAGCCATCGCCGACACGGGCGCAAGCTCGATGCAGGCAATGGGACAGGTAATGGCCCTGGTCAGACCTCAGATTCAGGGGCGCGCCGATATGGGAGCCGTCTCCGCTCAGATCAAAGAGCGGTTGCAGTAAAGCGCTTCAGCCCTTACCCTGCTCTCGCTGCAATGATACAGCGGAGACATCATGGCCGGACGCATACCACAGCACTTCATCGACGACCTACTGGCACGCGTCAATATCCTTGACGTAGTGGAGAGTCGCGTCAAAATCAAGCGTAGCGGCAAAAACTACGCAGGCCTGTGTCCATTCCATCAAGAGAAGTCACCCTCCTTCACCGTTGCACCAGACAAACAGCTTTATTACTGTTTCGGCTGCGGCGCCGGCGGAAATGCCATCGGCTTTATCATGGAGTATGAGCGCCTTTCATTTCCCGAAGCGATCGAAGAACTGGCCAAGCTCGCCGGTGTTGAAGTCCCGCGAGAAGAGAGCCATAACAGCGATAATCAGCACGAAGAGCGCCTGAAACAACAGTACCAGCTACTGGAACGCGCCAACCTGTTTTTCCAGCAGCAGCTACGCACCCATACTGATCGACAGCGCGCCGTCGACTACCTCAAGGGTCGAGGGCTGTCAGGCAAGATCGCCAGCCGCTTTCAGATAGGCTTCGCCCCGCCTGGCTGGGACAACCTGCTCAAGGATTACTACGACCTGAGCGAAGCAGCCCAGAAACTGGAGCAGATCGGCCTGGTGATCCACAACGAAGAGCGCGAGCGTTATTACGACCGCTTCCGTGATCGCATCATGTTCCCTATCCGGGATATGCGCGGTCGTGTCATCGCCTTTGGCGGACGTGTCCTGACGGATGAAAAACCCAAATACCTGAACTCGCCCGAAACCGATACCTTCCACAAAGGCCGCGAGCTGTATGGCCTGTACGAGGCCCGCCAGCATACACGCAGCCTGACCCGCCTGCTGATTGTGGAGGGCTATATGGACGTGGTAGGGCTGGCTCAACACGGCATCACCTGGTCCGTTGCCACCCTGGGCACCGCCACTTCCGGCCAGCATCTGTCGCGCCTGTTCAAGCTGGTTCCGGAACTGATCTTCTGTTTTGATGGCGATCAGGCGGGTCGCACAGCTGCTGCGCGCGCATTGGAAGTGGCATTGCCGATCATCAAGGACGGCATGGAGGTGCGATTCCTGTTCCTCCCGGAAGGAGAAGACCCAGACACCCTGATCAGACAGGAGGGCCAGGAGGGGTTTGAGGCGCGCGTGAACGAGGCCCTGCCACTGAGCGAGTTCTTCTTCCGCCTGCACGGCGAAGATGCCGACCTGAGCAGCATGGATGGACGTGCCCGTTTTGCCACTCACGCACTGCCGAAAATCCAGTCGATGCAGCCTAGCCTGTTGCGCGAAATGATGGTTGAACGCATTTGCGAAATCACCGGCCTGTCGCACGATCAGCTCAACAGTGTCATCAACCTTCACCAGAGCACACAGAGCGCCTCTTCGCCTCAGACCCATGAGTACTACTCAGGCACATCCACTGGCTCACCCTCTGCAGCAGCCTCTACACAGGCTCCAGCAGCACCAGTTCGCTACCAGCAGGTCAGACCAACCACCCAGACCGAGGGTAATCGACGCAGCCTGGTCAACAGTGCCATATCCATCCTGCTGCACTATCCACAACTGGCAACAGATGCTGCCGACCCCAGCATGCTGGAAAAGCTCGATGAGCCCAATGCGGGTTTACTGGCAGCACTGATCCGCTACTTCAACTCAGCACCCAATCTTTCTCTTGGCACCCTGCTGGTTGACTGGCAGCAATCCGCCGAACTCAGCGCATCACTGGTGACGCTGAACGAAATCTCGCACCTTGATCCGGTGGTTGGGGATATCAACCCTGCGCAGTTGCTTAGCGATGCTTTTCAACGCCTGCTGCAACGTGCAGATGAAGGCAAACTCGATCAGCTCTTGAAAAAGTCACGCCAGTCCCCATTAACTCAGGACGAGAAGCAGCAATTGCAACAACTACTGATGGCCAGGCACCAGAAATAGACCGAACACTGAAATATTTTTTTAACCTGATTTGGCAAACCCAATATGTTGGACTATCTTTAAGTAGCCGACAGGCAAGCCCTTGACTTCACTGAATTAGCAGAACTCATACGGCTCACATCCAACTCGAATTAATCAGGTTTATTACAATTTATGAGTGTTTCGTCCATATTCTCATCTGTTCAGTTCAGCTTACAGACGCTATAATGTTGCGCTTCATTTTTCTGCTTTCCAGTCATCTCACAGCATTCACCGCAGGGGCTCTATGTCAGATACTTCCCAACAGCAGTCTCGCCTGAAGGAACTTATTGCCCGAGGCAAAGAGCAGGGTTACCTCACTTACGCTGAGGTCAATGACCATCTGCCCGAAGATATTGCCGATCCGGATCAGGTCGAAGATATCATCCGCATGATCAACGACATGGGTATCAGTGTTTCCGAGGAAGCACCGGATGCCGAAACCCTCCTGATGACCGAGGGTGATAATGTCGATGAAGCGGATGATGAAGCCGTTGCCGCACTGGCTGCCGTTGAATCCGACGCCGGTCGCACAACCGACCCTGTGCGCATGTATATGCGTGAAATGGGCACCGTTGAGCTGCTGACCCGCGAAGGAGAAATCGAAATCGCCAAACGGATCGAAGAAGGCATCCGCGAAGTGATGATGGCACTGTCTACCTTCCCCGGCAGTGTTGATGTGGTACTGGATGCTTACAACTCCACCCTGCTCGAAGAGGGTCGCCTGAGTGATATCTTCAGCGGCTATATTGACCCGGATTCCTATGTCCCTGTCGAAGAGGTCGATGTCATTGAGATCGACGATGAAGATGACGATACCGACAGCGATGATGACGACGATGAAGATGGCGACAGCAGCGATGACGCCGATGATGAGCGCGATCGCGGCCCGGATCCCGAAGAGGCCAAGCAGCGCTTTGGCCTGCTGCAGCAATCTCTGGATGAGTTCCTGGCAGCCCGTGAAGCCTATGGCGAAGGCAGTCCACAGGTAAAAGCAGCAATAGAAACACTGGCAGTATCCTTTGCGCCGATCAAACTGTCTCCACGCTTTTACGACCTGCTGGTGACACGCGTGCGTGACTATATCGATCGCATTCGGGCACAGGAGCGCAACATCATGCGCATCTGCACCCAGCGCTCGGGCATGCCTCGCAAGGATTTCATCAAGGGCTTCCCCGGCAATGAAACCAACCCTGAATGGTTTGAATCTGTCGCTGCTGGTAATGCCTCTTATGCCAAGAACGTCGCAGCCAACCTGATGGATCTGAAACGCGCACAGCGTAAACTGATCCAGATCGAGAATGATGTCGGCATCAAGCTGCAGGACATCAAAGAAGTCAACCGCCGCATGTCGATCGGCGAAGCGCGCGCACGTCGTGCCAAGAAAGAGATGGTCGAGGCCAACTTGCGCCTGGTTATCTCCATCGCCAAAAAATACACCAACCGCGGCCTGCAGTTCCTCGACCTGATCCAGGAAGGCAATATCGGCCTGATGAAAGCCGTGGACAAGTTCGAATACCGTCGCGGTTACAAGTTCTCGACCTATGCCACCTGGTGGATACGTCAGGCGATCACGCGCTCTATCGCTGACCAGGCCCGCACTATCCGTATACCGGTACACATGATCGAGACGATCAACAAACTGAACCGCATCTCACGCCAGATGCTGCAGGAGATGGGCCGCGAACCCACCCCTGAAGAGCTGGCTGAGCGCATGGATATGCCGGAAGACAAGATCCGCAAGGTACTGAAGATCGCAAAAGAACCGATCTCCATGGAAACCCCGATCGGCGACGACGAAGACTCAAGCCTCGGCGACTTTATCGAAGACGTGGTAATGACCTCCCCGGTCGACACCGCTACCGGTGAAGGTCTGCGCGAAGCCACTCGCAGTGTTTTGTCTGGCCTGACGGCACGTGAAGCCAAAGTACTGCGCATGCGCTTCGGTATCGATATGAACACCGACCACACTCTGGAAGAGGTCGGCAAGCAGTTTGACGTCACGCGTGAGCGTATTCGTCAGATCGAAGCCAAGGCTCTGCGCAAACTGCGTCACCCAAGCCGCTCCGATCATCTGCGCAGTTTCCTGGATGAATAAATCCGAGTAGTTTCAGACTATTGCGCCAATGACTACAGATCTGTATTATTGGCGCTCGTTTTTCGGGCCTATAGCTCAGTTGGTCAGAGCAGCGGACTCATAATCCGTTGGTCCCAGGTTCAAGTCCTGGTGGGCCCACCATTTCAAGCTTAAAAAATACTTAAAAATCAGAACATTAAAGATTGATAAGTATTTTCCGCTACACCTGATGACCTCACGGATTTCCTAACGGTACAATTTCGGTACACTGACAAAGTGCAACGGTACAGTCAGGTACAAGGAAAGTGAGGAAATAGCATGGCTACAATTGTCAGAACAGAGTCCAAAACCTGGAAAGCCCTCATCCGCAAAAAAGGCTTCCCAACGACTGTAAAAACCTTCAGAACAAAACGCGATGCCGAAGATTGGGCACGACGTACTGAAGATGAAATGGTTCGTGGCGTTTATATTCAACGCGCACCTGCCGAACGAATGCTTTTCAGCGACGCCCTTGATCGCTATATCAAAGAAATATCTTCCAAGAAGCGCGAGCGGACTCAAAAAGCTGAATTAACCAGGGTACCACCACTCAAAGCTTACTTCGGTAAATACTCCTTAGCGGCAATCACTCCAGAACTCATTGCAAAGTATCGTGACCAACGACTCTCTGGCCATGATCGCCTTGATAAGGACGGCAAACCCAAACCCCGCTCAAGTAATACGGTTCGTTTGGAGTTAGCGCTGCTTGGCCACCTCTTCAACATCGCTATTAAAGAATGGGGTATTGGACTCACTTACAACCCGGAAACCAATGTTGACCGCCCTGCTCCTGGTCCAGGTCGAAATCGGCGCATTACTCAAGATGAAGAGATACGCCTCCTCAAGGCCGTAGACGACTTTTCCAACCCAATGCTAGGCTGGATTGTCAGAATCGCCATAGAGACAGGAATGCGCTCGTCTGAGATCACAACCTTGACATTGGGACAGGTCAATCTGAAAAAACGAATTGTCACGCTGCTAGAAACCAAAAACACCATGCCAAGAACAGTGCCGTTAACTCGCGCTGCTGTCGAACAGTTTCAGATGGCCATAGACAATCCCGTTCGCCCGCCCGATACCAACTTGATCTTCTTTGGTGAACCCGGTCGTGACGGACAGCGAAGACCCTACACATTCAACAAAGTCTGGATGAATATCAAAGAAAGTGTTGGCATGAAAGACCTACGCTTTCATGACCTCCGCCACGAAGCAGTTAGTCGCTTTGTTGAAGGTGGCCTAAGTGACCAGCAGGTTGCGGCTATTAGTGGGCATAAGTCTATGCAGATGCTACGGCGCTATACGCATTTGCGAACTGAGGACTTAGTGGACCAGCTGGACGCCATTGAGCAGAAGCGTTCACAAGCCGCTCAAAAAACATAACTGCGAACGGCATGAAATTTTTCCTGACACAAAACAGGATACGTTGAGGCCGCCAGGCCGAATAAGTTGCAGCATTCGGAACGGCCCCAGTTTACTGGCGGTCTGACGAATGCCTATCCTGCCCGCAACAATGACCGCGCCAAGCTGCACTCCCAGCATTTCTTCGCAATGAAAGAGGATAATTTACTGTGGTTTAGAATATTTATGAATATTCTTCTCACGATTCATAACTTTAAGGCATTGAGTGCGCTTATTGTGCGGCTCAATGCGATTGCAGTGCGGCTATAGTGCAGTAAATCCATATTTTTCAAGATCTTACGATATATCGTAAGTATACAAACCAGCCCGAAATTCATAACCTTCGTAAGGCAAGCATCAATTACGGAGGATTACACAATGACTATCGAGGACTCCCTTCTCGACCGTTTTGGCCCACTACTGAGCCTTCCCCAACTGGCAACTATTCTTGACCGCTCACCAGACGGTCTGCGCATAAGCCTGCGTACAAACAACCCCTGGGCAACAGAGATCAACCAGGCAAAGCTGAAAGTCGGTCGGCGTGTCTATTTCCGCACTTCGCAAATTGCCGAACTGCTGGACAGTGACCGGCTCTGCGGTGATAGGGGGTGAGGCATGGCGATTGATCTGATGTGGGCTTTTGAGAATGAACCGCCACCCTTGGACTTCATCTGGCCCGGCTTTCTCGCGGGCACCGTGGGCGCGTTGGTAGCACCTGGCGCGACAGGCAAGAGCTATTGGGCTCTGGAAGCGGCAATGTGTATTGCATGCAGTGTTGCTGGCGGCGACGTTCTGAAACTCAACCCATCCAAAACGGGACGAGTAATCTATCTCGCAGGCGAAGATCCAGAAGTGGTTTTGCTTCGGCGGAGCCATGCCATTGGAAAGCATTTGGGTCATTCCGCCAGAGTATCCATAGCTGAGAACCTGGTACTGGAATCGATAATGGGCAAGGGGCTCAACATCATGGATCAGCGCCATATGCAGTGGATGCTGGGCTTCTGTAATGGGGCGCGCATAATCGTCATCGACACTCTGAGCCGTGTTCATCATCTTGATGAAAACAGCAATGGTGATATGGCCCAACTGGTGTCACGCCTGGAACAGATTGCCTATCTCACTGGCGCTTCAGTGCTCTACCTGCACCATGTAAACAAGAACAGTGCCCGAGAGGGCCAAACCGGACAGCAGCAAGCGGCCCGAGGTGCGTCAGCCTTAATTGACAACGCTCGCTGGTGCGGCTTTGTCGAGCGGATGACGGAGGATAAAGCCGAGCTTCTGAGTGATCGCACCTTTGATCGTCGCCCAATCGGTAACGATCGGCGTAAATATTTCTTGCGGTTCGGTTCCAGCAAAATCAATTACGGTGAAGATCTTGATGATCGTTGGTACGAGCGCCAAGCAGAAGGCGTGTTGATACCAGTCGAGCTAGTCCCTGCAAAACAAGAAAACGCCAAAAAGGGGCGGGCTACGAATGTCTACACTGGCTGAAAACCTCACTCGCGTTGAATATGCCCGCTGTGACCCGGCTTTATGGCTTGTTTCATTGTTTCGTACCATGTATCGCGGTCGCCGCCCTGGCGGCCTTACAATCGAACATGAGCACAAAGAGCTTAAGCTGAAATTCAATGTGTGGCGGGCACTGGATGCCCGCGATCAATCTGTCTTGCTGGCAACGATCGCATTGGCAGGCGTGCTAGACAGGCAGGAGTTACATGCAGGCATTCGTCATTGCAGAGCACAGCAGCTTTGGCAACGGCTGCAACCCGAAGATCTGGCGCTAATGGATCAGGCTATAGTGGTCAAAACGACCCGCTACGCGCTGTTGCAGGCCGCAGGCATGGCAGCCGGCAAGGCCGAATACAATCGCCTGGAGGACTGTCTGGAGCGCCTTAGCATGGTGGGCTGCCGTGCCCGTAAAGACGGCTACGACTGGTCAATGCGCTTGCTGTCCTATGCGGAGACGCCCGAGGGTCAGCTACATATCGCCTTGAATTCCCGCCTTGCCGAGGCGCTGTCAGGGCATCATGTCTATGTGTCGCTGGTTGAGCGCCGGGCATTGCTTAGTGATGCCGCCCAGCTCACCCATGCGTGGCTGTCGGCATGGCTTAGGCAGGGAGCCAGCAACAGTATCCGGCTTGACCGGCTGGCTGAAAAGGTCTGGGGGCCGCCCAGCAAGTCTGTTGCCACCAATCGCAAACGCAGAGAACGAATCGGCAAAGCGCTGGATGATATCGGCAAACTGCATGGCTGGCAGGTACTGATCGAGGGCCGGGGAGCTACTGCGAAAGCGACCATCAAACGCCCACGGTCAGTCGAGCGCGAGTAGTACCGTATCAACGGTCACGCTCTACCGTATTAACAGTCACGTTTTACCGTATTAACGGTCACGTCTAGGCTTCCAAAAAATCGCTGGAAAGCCCGCCAATACTGGCTTTCCGCGACCTCGCCAAAATCCGTACTAGTAGTTACTAAGAACTACTACCTGCGCGGCACAGCCCGCGCCTGGAAGGCGCGGGCTGGCCTTGCTGATTGAACGCCAAAAAGAAGGCCTTCACCCCCGCCCGCTCCGAGCCCCGATGACTGCCCGGCCTATTTCGGGGGCTGGTGAAACGGCACTGAAAGCACACCCGTGGCCATAAGAATAATCAGAATATTATTCTTCTTATTATTATGGATGGGCTGACCATACTGATTTCGACGTCAAGGCAAGCACTCCTTTCCCTTTTTGGCGTTAAAACGCCGGGTAGCGCCCGGCACAGTCAGTACTGGTGATGAGACTTTTCAGCCAGGGGGGGGCGATTATACGTAGGGGGGGTCCGATTATGCGTACCGCCCCTACGCGACAGGTAACTTTAATGGCAACGGTCAGGCATCAAGATTGCCGTTACGATCTTGGGGTTCTGGCCGCCACGAAACGGCTTTCATGATGAAGGGATAGCATACCGGCAGCATCAGCCAGGCAATCCATGACCCGGTGATGACGAAGCCGACCAGCAAAAGCACTATTCCCAACCAGGCTAGCAGATACCAAACAGGAGCTTGCGGGCGTTCATTGATCATCGTTCAGTCTCCGTGCAGGTGACATGTAGGGCTGCTGTGAGCCGTCATGCTCGCTACTTGCCGGTTCAAAGGGGGGGCGATTATGCGTGGCTTGGGGGGTCTGATTATGCGTACTACCGCCGTCAGTAGAAGAAGCGCCTCGGATAGTGCCGCTCATGGCACCGGTCTGGCCGCTGTTCTGCTGGCCATCCGTATGTGCTGGCTCGCCACCTTCCGACATGCCGAGCCGTTCAGCCCGAAGCTTCTGCGCCATCGAGCCACCGAAGGAACCATGACTGGCGTTGTAGTCACCCATGATCTTGCCCCCCAGGGTTTCACCTGCCGCTTTCGTCAGATTCTTCATGGTCTGACCGGCGTGGGCCATGCGCCCAGCCCCCGATGTAACACCAGCCGCCGATGAACCATTACCTGGCATGGGAAGCGGCCCTGTTCCAGCACTTGGTGCACTACCACCGCCTGGCGAACCAGCAGTTGGAACACCCAGGAAGGAACTGCCGCCCGGTGATCCACCGGCTGGAGCTGCTGCTGAGGCAAACGCTCCACTGCCACCGAGCTGCTCACCCGCCAGCTTTGAAGCCTCACGTACGGCCATAGCGCCGCCCGCCGCGCCTACAGCAGCCCCTACAGCAACAGACCCGGCAGCCCTTGCCATACCGCCTACAGTCGGCGTTGCACTGCCGAGAGAAGCCCCGTTGATGATTCCCTGCACCGCGTCAGGAATCATCTTCACCAGAATGGCCATCATCAAAAGCACACCAATGATGGCGAGAATGGCACGGAACGACTCGTGATCCTGATTCACCGCCCACTGGTGGATAAACTGCTCACCCGCGCCGATGACCAGGAACATGACATAGAGCTTGGCACCGATGCTGATAGTGTAAGTGATGTATTTTTTGGCGTAATCAACCGTCCACTGAGAGCCACCAAAGCCTAACAAGACGATTCCCGCTGCTGTCACCACATACATTTCAGCCAATACAAAAAAAGCGTAGGCAGCAATTAGCGTATATAGGATCACAACCGGCAGCGCCAGAATGGTGTAAGCAATCCTGCTCAAGCCACTGCCTGCTGAAATAATATCGCCACCAAGGGTAAATCCGCGCTCCAGGATTTCCGGCACACTCAGGCTCAAGCTGGTACTGGTTGCCTGACCACCGATCCATATCCAACCCTTGATCATGGTTTCCGCCAACTGCTGGCCACCCTGGATCAGAAACAGGAAGAACCCAGTGAAGATCACCAACCTGACGAACTCAGCCACGAACTCGCCCAAATCTGCATTTCGCAACACCATCTGACTTGCTGACCAGGTATAGGAAATTACCGCAAGCGATAGCAGCAGCCAGGTCGCTACTTGCTGCAGCGGGGCGTACCACAAAGCTACAGAGTCTCGGAAACCCTCTTGAAGCTCGCGGACTATATCGCCATCAGCAGCGGCGACAGGCCCGCTGAGCAGCGCCAGGCCAGCATAGAGCAATGGATATAGCCAAGATCTCATTGCCCATCCTCCCCGGCTCCTGAGCCGAACAGATCATCACTGGTGATAGGACGCTGCGAAGATGGCTGGCTTTCACGCGGAGCAGTAGCCCGCTCCCAGGCGGCATCTTCTTCCGCCTTGCCGGTCTGCCACAAGGCCGCTGCGGTTGCGATAGTCGCCATCAGCCCAACAATCACAATCACAATTTTGGTATTGGTATTCATTTCTCACTCCTCAAAACAGGTCATTGGCCTGGATGGGCTGCTGGGTATCAGGGTTGTTATCACGCGGCGCAACTGCACGATGCCAGGCAGAATCGTCCTCTGCTTGCCGATCCACCTGACCACCTACATGGCTGGCCTGTAGCTGAATTTGAGCCATTTGGAGCTGCCGGAGCTTTTGGAGCTGTTCCACCTGCATGGCAGCGATAGAGCCCCCCGCCTGGAGCAGTTGCTTAGTACCGGCCGCGCTTTCCATTTGCGCTTCGATGGTGCGAAGCGCAGAGTCTTCCCGGTCGAATTGCTGAGCCTGGAGACCAGCCGCCCGGAGTGCCCCACGTACGCTGTCATGGTTAGATTGAGACCAATCTAGGTACCGCTCTGCCAATTCATCATGGGTGCCTTGCTGGCGTTTCGAGTAGTATTCGAAGTCGCGGTATTCTCGCTGATAGTCTTCGTCGATCTGCCCAGAGCTATAAGCCACAGCCCGGCCAGTGGACACGATACTGGCCAGCGCCTGTAGATCCGCCAACGCTTGTTGTTTGATTTGGTTGGGCAGGTTGCGGAAGTTCTCATACATAATTTCATACTGCCGAATTTGATAGGCCAGGTTTTCCGCTTCCTTAATGGCTATATCCAGCAACTCAGCATTATTAAGTAACTGAGTTACTTCCGTGGCTCCACCTGTTAAGCCTCCACCACCAGAATATACTGGTAATGATACAACCAGGGTTCCAATCAATATAAACACGGTGATTTTTTTCTTCATTGATCGCATCCTCTTATAAATCTCCTGACATACAACGCAAACTGGTTGTAGTTGATTTTTATTTCTCCATTAGTATGCAAAACTCTCCACACATCCACAGCTGTATAACCCTGATCTAAAGCTATTTTGATTTGGTCAATATTTTTCAGGAAAGCTACTTTTCCATTAGTGGGTGGCTTATTAAGTCTAGCAATACGAAGTTCTTCTATAAGCTCCATAGGCAATCTCCTCTTATCAAGCTATAAAATGATACCCTTGCAACAAACAGAGAACACTTACGATATATCGTAACCAACTGTTTTAATTTGGAGGTTTTAGTTCTTATCGCACAATAAGCGCACTGCAACCGCACTTTCCCGCACAATAGCCGCACTACAACTGAAACTTGTCATTAAGGGGATTAAAATTAAGATATTTATTAATAAATATTCTAAGAAATTATAGAATCCAGAATAAATATGCTTTCGAAGCGGCATAAAGCGGTATCATGCGATGGATTAGGAGGGCAGGATAGGTATTTGCTATACCGCCGCAAACGTTGGTATGGCAAATCCATGAATTTACTCGCCCTGACGGGCTCAACAATCCTACTTACAAAGGAAGCAACTACCGCTGCCAATACAGCAAGTTAAATATTAGGTTATCAAAGTTTGGAACTTTTTTTCAGGAATAAGCAACAGAAGGAAACGACTAAAGCCCGGCTAAAAATGCATTAAATGCATATCACAATATAAAAATTAAATATATCCAAAACGAAAACAACTACTTGGGTAAAACATATTTCCCAAAAGTATCAACATGAAGACTATTCATAAAACTAAAGAGAGCATCAAACACCTCATTCAATTCATTTTTACTAGTTCTTCCAAATGCAATACTCAAAGACATGTCTACATCTTTTCTTGCTCTAACTTTAGAAGAAACCAAATCAAAATCTGAAGATTTTAAAATGATAAACATTGCTTCTTCCATGCTTATCATTCTTGCCCAAAGCGAATCAACTAAAGCCATTCCTTCAATCTTTGATAGCGCCACGAAAGCTCTCTTATCACCACTAAGCAATGAGTCATCACTCGACTCATACAGTGCAGCGAATAATATTGCTTCACCGGTATCAATATCGGGTCTATTAAGCTCTAAAATTGGGTTGGCAGACTCAGCAATAATTTCCACTTCTAATGCGTTTTCAACCAATAACCTTGCCTGCTCCACTGACTCCGGAGAACCGAGCTTTTCCAAGGCCTTTTTATCATCCTTAAGCTTCAGTTGAAACTTCAGTTGAGGTAGCACTAAAAGGTCATCTAAGCCACACTTTAGAGCGCCAGTGAGCTCATCTAGCAACTGGTATTGACAAATTTTCTTTGCAACATCACTGTCTAGGAGGTACAAATCAACTACCTTAATATCCTTGAACTGATAAGATGTATTCTTTACTTTCATCACCAAGCCGTGAAAGGTCTGAATTTAAGTAAAATCTTTCCTTCAACACTTCAACTGCACTAACACGCTGCTCTATAAAGTTTAGAGCCTGACTTGCTCGAATCCAGTCATCATGCTCCTTGGCGTAAGAAACTATTAAGTGTCCAGCATCTATACCCATCTGTGCCCCGATTCCAATTGCAGTGGCAGCGAGTACTGCTGATGAGGTCTGTCGAGGAATAAGATCAGTAACGTCAATATTTCCATTTCGCAAAATATTAAGTGCAAAAAGATCAGCCTCTATTTCCTGCCTATCTTTACGAATAGTCGCACTACCCTCCAATCCTTCGCTAATCCCTGAAACCTCTTCATCTATTAAAGCGCCATTGTTTTCAAGATGACCACAAACAATGTGAGCTAACTCATGAGCTAGTACGAACAACTGTTTTGCATATTGGGAGTAGTTAAAACCAAGGAGTATTACCGGTCGACCATCAACCATTACCGCCATCCCAGTCATACGCTTTGTATTTCTAGGCATTTCCTTCAAAAATAAGACAGGTATACCAGACAACCAGCAGAAATCTAGTAATCCTTCATAATCCACGCAATTTTTACCTGATAATTGGAGTATATTTTCATATAAGAGCTTTGGATTACACGAAAGTGGTTTGTATGGAACCTGAGAAGTTATAACAGCTATGCGAGCTGCAGCGACTCCTAGGTTTGCAGCCACATTTAACTCATTAACATTTGTATCAATTCTACGCTTAAAATTAGTATGGGTCTTATTTGATTGAGGTTGAATACACAAAACTCCATCTTGACCGAATTTAACATCGAGGCCTAAACGTTGCTGGAGAATCAGTGCGAACTGTAGAGCCCCTGCGCTTGTTTTCAGCAGACTATTATCCCACCACTCCGGCAAGAAACGCGTAACAAAAGAGCGCGGGTAACCCGCTGCTTGAAGAGATTGAAAAGCTGCTTTAACTGTTATCGGAGTCTTTGAATCACGCATAATATACTCCTTTAACCTCTCAGCCCCTATCATACATCCGTAGTCTTACACTCACACCATAACGAACAATGAGCAATGCAACGATCTGAACTACACACTACACACTACTCACTACTCACTACTCACTACTCACTACTCACTACTGTATCAAACACCAGCAAACGCATGTATAAGAGCATGTTATTATTAACCCGGCCGTAATTTATGTTAGGTCGATACACGAAGCCATTGAGCTTCGAGGTCATCTAAAGCACATGTAAATCGCGGCTTACTAAATATGGTCAAGCACCCCAGGCTTCAAGTTCAAGAAAAGCTCTTGGACTCCTAAATTGCTCAACAAAGGTCTTACTGAGCTTCTCTGGCTAATCATAGATTGTTTTTTATGCAGCTGTGATTCATGCAACCCTACTAGACTGGCTCGTGAATCACTTGCTGCACAATATTTTTTCTTAAAGCAGCACTACAGCTCATCACTTACATAGGGCATTGGTCTGACTTTACTCAACTGCCTTATTGTAGCATATTTGACGCACTTAGAATGTAAAAAATTCACTTTTTCAAGGTTTAGACGAGACGAGCATGGCTCAAAGATGGCAAAATAAAGCTCGTTCCGAGAGACCCAGATATGCGCGAAACCGAAATCAAGCAAGCACTTACTCAACACCTAGGAGCATCGTCTCCCGGTGTATCTACTGTATTTTTAGAAGAGCTTTCCTTGAGCGGAGGAGAGGTGCGTGCCGATTTGGTCAGAGTTGAGGATATGCATTGTTTCGAGATCAAAAGCGCGGGCGACTCCCTCAAGCGCCTTGTAGGACAGGGATCCAGATATGCCAGAGTTTTCGATCACATCACCCTCGTCACGGCGGCAAAACACTTAGAAAAAGCAAGGCCAATGCTACCTGCATGGTGGGGAATCATTGTAATACCTGAATCCCAAGGTAAACCATTCAAACAAATTAGGAAAGCACGTGCAAACAAAAGGCATGAACCAGAGGTTTTAGCTACACTGCTAAATCGAGAAGAAGCGCTTAGCATCCTTAATGATAAGGGTATAACCAGAGGATTCAAAAGCAAAAGTCTCTATGTTATTCAAGCCAAGGTAGCGGAAGTCCTTAGTCTTAGCGAGTTAAGAATAAATGTACAAAAATGTCTACTTTCTAGAAACAATAGATAAGGTACTATTCAAGAATCAATACTGCTCTTTAAGAACGTATGCTATATGGTGACTCCATGCTTCTGTTATATGATAGTGGCCACACTTCTTATTCTTAACAGGGATGTTTGCATCCGCACGGTCCGCAATCAAATCATCGCCAAACGAATATCCACGCCCCTTGAAATCTGAAGAGTAGTTATTCACAAGAATCGTAGAAATTGCAATAGAATCTTGCGTAGTCTTTCCATCAGCCCTCAAAACAAGCCAATCGTTATCACGCGTATATCGTATAGCGATTCGGTTACTACGCAATTGTTTTATGTCTTCAGTCCAGCCTGGAGCCAATATACCGTAATCTCCATAGCCTATAGCTTTATCAATCCTTCCTGAGACAACAGTCCAAAAATCCCAATCCCGCCGCCTAAAAGTTGCCACACCAGTTTTAATTGACGCAAGACTTTCTGGATAAGCTCCTGATATAAGATGCAAGCTTAATGCGTCAAAGTTCATTAATGATTGAATAGATGTAGAAAATAAATCCACATCCTCCTCACTCCAAGAGAGAGGGCTAACTCCTAAATCAACAATAATTTTATAAGAGATATTCGATTGTTTTAAAACTTTAACTGCTCGTTTAACTAGGACTACATCATTATCATTAATTAGTAGAGAGTCCTTCCGCAATCTAATTACAATATATGAGACTTTAGTTACAGTACTCAATAGTTTAGAATCCATAGCAATTATATCAGCTGGACTAAACACCGGTCTTACAGGCATAGATTTTTGAATTGAATTATTTAAAAAAAACAACAATTCATGACTACGACTTGAAGTTAATTTACCTGAAGGGTTGGCATAGTCCACAAGAGTCTCATGTGGCCAAACTGTGTTTAAGTTTAATAGTATATTTTTATGCTGATCTGAATCACGCACTTCGATACAAGGCAGCAGTCGCGACTTTATAGTACTGTCTACTTTTTCAAGCGCTTTTTGTTCCCAGCGCTGCCATTTTATAACCGGAATATAGGTAAAAATCGAACTAACCACGCGTCCCTCCTTGGTATTATCTACCGTTCAAATACAACACTAACTACTTGAACATACTATCGATCTACTTTGCATATAGTAACAAACATTAACATAGCGACTCGCATCGGTACAGTACTGGTACATCCATAAGCTTGCTCACCTTACCCAAAAATACGCTAACTTACTGTCACCAAAGTACTTTCCCTTACGCTCAACTATACCAATATACCATTGATTTATAAAGACTT
The DNA here is from genome assembly GCF_008973755.1 of Nitrincola alkalilacustris. Taxonomy (GTDB): domain Bacteria; phylum Pseudomonadota; class Gammaproteobacteria; order Pseudomonadales; family Balneatricaceae; genus Nitrincola; species Nitrincola alkalilacustris. The sequence goes on from NZ_WBOM01000004.1 coordinate 123,708, forward strand.
ATGGTTTAATATTCAAACTCATAATCCGTTGGTCCCAGGTTCAAGTCCTGGTGGGCCCACCATTTCAAATCAGTAAATTTAAAGTACTGTCAGCTCATGGAGCTGATGTTGCCTATCCCCTCTACACACCAAAGCTTGCAAAATCATCTCACCGGAACCATTTCGACACGCGGTCTTTGTGAATATTGCAGCCTTGAAATAAGCTCAAAGCAGTGTAATGATCGAACTGATCACCCATCACCGAGAGCCTCTATGAATATTACAGATCTGATCGATGTTACCCTGCCAGCAGATGATACTGATTCATTCCTGCCAGATGCCCATAAAATCATCAGTGGCAGCCCAGTTCAGCGCGTCTGGAATCTGATGAGTTCCGCGGATGAGCGCTTTCACAGTGGCATCTGGGATTGCCAGGCCGGACACTGGCGCATTCAGTATACGGAAGATGAGTATTGCCACATTCTGGAAGGAGAATCGATCATTCATGACGGCCAGGGTGGCAGCAAACAGGTCTGTGCCGGCGATCACTTTCTGATACCTGCCGGGTTCAGTGGCTCCTGGGAAGTGCCGGTTTACTGCCGCAAAATCTACGTGGTTTATGAATAAACCAGATAACGTCCAGCCGATACATGACCATTCAGGACCACCGATTCAGGAGCCACCCATGCGCATCGCAACCCTCGGCCCTGCCGGCAGTAATCACGAACTGGTGCTGACACGCTATATACAACGCAAGCAACTCCTGCAGGCCGAGATACTGCTTATCAGCCACTTTGAAGACGCGTTTCAGGATCTGATCAGCGGTCGCATTGATTACCTGCTACAGTGCACCGCTCACCCTTCACACGGTGAATGCGTCGGGCGCTTCATGCATCGCGCCTTTCCGATAGACTGTTTTATTGATGAGAGCAAACCTCTGGCCCTGCTGGCACGCACCGATACCCCACACCCGCAGCGTCTCGGACTGCAGCCTGCCACACGCCACTACACAGATTTGAGTGAGTTCTCTACCCAGATAGATCTTCCTTCCATTGTCACTGTGGCTGAGCAACTGCTGAGCGGGGAGATCGAAGCTGGCATCTGTGCCGAAGAGGTACTGCAGCAGCACCCGGATCAGTTAAGGCTGCTCAAACCTCTGGGTGCTGCGCTGGATGTATGGGTGTTGTTCGGCAGGCACAAAGCGGGCATGGAGGCGTAGCACGCCCCCGCATCCGCTCGCTGTTCACTTAACACTGACTTACATAACTCTCAGCTTACTTAAAAAGCAAAGATCACAGCCGCACCGATCACCACCAGCAGCAGTCGCAACCAGGCTGCGCGACGCGCAATCACACCGTAGGAGATAGCCGTCAGACCGATAGCGATCTTGACGCCGTCATAGATCGCCGCTGTTGGATCAAAGGCAAGGCGAATCACATCCGGATTGGCGACCATCGCCAGCGGGATGATATAGAGACCTATCCCCAGCGCCATCGCCTTGATCGCGACTTTGAGCCAGTTCTCATCCACCATCCCTGCCGCAATGAACACACACCCACAGACCGGCGGTGTGATCGTTGACAGCAGCGCAAACCAGAACACAAACAGGTGTGCCAGCAGCGGCTCAAGCCCCAGCGCTATCAAGGCCGGCCCCGCCACCGACACGCAGATCACATAAGCCGCAGTAGTTGGCACCTCCATTCCGAGCACCAGACAGGCCAGCGCGGTCAGCAGCAGTGCCGGCCAGAGCATCTGGTTCGAGAGCGACAGGATGCCCGAAGTGATCTTGACGCCAAGCCCCGTCAGCGAGAGCACGCCGATCACCAGCGACGCACAGATGATGATGGCACCGATGATCGCCACCTGCCGGCCCGAGGTGACCGCCGCTTCGGCCATTTTTCTGCCGAATCCTCTGATCGAGAACTTCAGCTTCACATCAAAGAAGAGCAACAGCATACCGGCAAAGATCGCCACACTGGCTGCATACTGGGGTGTATAGCCGCCAAGGAAAATACGTTCCAGCAGGAGAGCAAAGGGCACGGCAAAGAACAGCGAGGTGATCCACACCTCCTTGCTGCTTGGCCTGTCACTCTCAGCCAGAGGGCGCAGTTCATGGCGCGTGGCATAGGCATTGATCCCGACCCAGACGGTCACGAAATAGAGTATCGCCGGCAACAGCGCTGCTGCCATGATCTGGGTATAGGGGGTTCCGGTCAGCTCGACCATGACAAACGCACCCGCTCCCATGAGCGGCGGCATGATCTGCCCACCAGATGAGGCCACAGCTTCGACAGCACCCGCCAGCGAACGCGGATAGCCCAGCCTGACCATGCTGGGGATGGTGATGGCGCCGGTGGACGCCACATTGGCAGATGCGGAACCAGAGATCGAACCCATCAACGCTGAGGAGATCACCGACACCTTCGCAGCACCGCCACTGAGACGTCCGGCAACCACGTTGGCCATGTTCATGAAGCCTCGCCCGGCCTCACCGGCATTCAATACGGCACCGAAAATCACGAAAATGGCGACCACGCCAACACTGACACCGGTCAGAGATCCCCACAATCCACCTTCGGCAATGGTCAGGGTACCGACAAAGCTCTGCATCGGCAGCCCCGGATGACCGAACTGGCCAGGAATATGCTCACCGAAGACGGCATACATCAATGCGACAACCGCCACCATCGGCAGCGGCCAACCTATGGCACGTCGCGCGGCCTCCAGCACCAGAACAATCAGAAAAACACCGATGACCATCTGTAGGGGAGTATCGATAAATCCATACTGATTGGACAAGGCGCGTTCATTGAACACGATATAGGCACAAGCCGCCATACCAAGCAGCGTCAGTACCCAGCCACTGTAAAGCTGCAAGCGGGTGCGGGCGGCAAAGATCAGTATCCAGGGCAGTGCCAGCGCCAGATGTATCGGGCGGCTGATCAACGCAGGCGTCAGGCCGTAAAAGATCAGTCCCAGATGAAAGACCATCGTGATCGCCCCGAGTACAACCCAGGCTGGATGAAAGGACAGTTCAGTATTGGCAGATGTTGCTGTGGAGAGTTCTGTTGCAGATGAAATCGACATATCCTGCGTTCCCGGTCAGGCAAAAGCCTGCCACAGCCGGATTCGGCCATGGCAGATTCAGTGGATCAGCGCAGGCTATCCGGCACTGCGATTCCGGCTTCATCATAATAGCGCAACGCACCCGGGTGAATACCACCGGCGATATTGGCGACCATATCAGGCGTGATACTTCCCCACCAGGCGGTTTCAGCAGCCATCGCATCACGACGCTCCCAGAAGGTTTTGGTCAGCGTGTAAGCAGTATCATCGTCCATAGCGGTCGTGGTATAGGCGATAACCGGCAAAGAGGTGGTCTGAACATCCTGATCAACACCGGTATAGGTGCCTGCGGGGATGGTCTGGCGTGCCGCACCGGTCAGGGCTATCTGCTCGTCGGTCAGGCTGACCAGGCTGATCTTTTTGCTGGCAGCGGTTTCAATGACGTTGGGCGTAGGAAAGGAGCTGGCTGTGACAAAGGCATCTATCTGGCCATTTTTCAGCGCATCCGGGCCACTGCCTATCTGAGCATCGGCTACGCGGACTTTATCTGTCAGGCCAAAGAGTTCCAGATAGCGTTCCGCTTCACGAGCTCCGAAGGTTCCGCGCCCGATCAGAATATGCTTGCCCTCCAGCTCTTCAAGACCGATCACCCCATCGCCATCGGCGACCACAAAGTGCATGGTGATGGCAGGAATCGGGAAGAGCCCACGGATATCTTTAAAGCGCTCGCTCTGGCGTTCAGCAAAAGGCCCCTCACCTGCTACGGCCTGATTGATCAAGCCTGGCGGCGTGGTGAATACGTAGTTACTCTGGCGCGCCATCACTTCCATGACGTTCTGCACCGAGCCCTGACTCTCTTCCAGCGTCAGTATGACATCGCCACCGGTGCCGATACGAATCGCTTCAGAGAGCTCAACACCCATCTGATAATAGGCTGTACCGGCAGAGGCTGATTTATAGGTGACACGGGTTTCGGCATGAGCTGTAACGGCTGTCGCACTGACGGCAATAACCGCAGCGGTGAGCAGATGACGTGCTGAAGGGAAAAGTCTGAATCCGGACATGTGTAACTCCTGTATTTTCCAATGAAGGAAAATCTGTTCATTCATTATTTTTATGGAACACTATTTGGATAATGCATGATTTTGATAGATCAATGTTTTCTATAGCGATGATAAGTGTGACAGTATCCTGTCATAATTAATTAAGAATCTCGAATATATAGTGGAGTTACGCAAATGCCAAGCAGAGTTGCCGTTGTCATCGGTGCCGGTGGTGGTATCGGCAGCACCATCGCAGCTGAATTGATCAAGGCGGGGGATAAGGTGTATCTGCTCGACCTGGAAAGCAATCGTCATCGGCTGATGGAAGAGCTGGTGCAGAGGTCTGGCGGCCGAGCCGAGTTCATCCCCTGTGACCTGAGTGACTCAGAAAGCATTCGATCCGCTTTCAAAATCCTGGCCGACACAGACGGCAGGCTGGATTGCTGCATTAATGCTGCCGGAATTATTCGACGCGGTGCGTTTGTGGAGCTCAGCGAGAAAAGCCTGTTTGAGATGGTCAACATCAATATCACTGGCAGTTTTATCGCACTGCAGACAGCTGCTGAGCTGATGATAACCTCTGGTGGTGGCCGTATCGTTAATCTGACATCCGTGCATGGCTTGAGAACAACCGATCAGCGCGCTGCCTATGCGATGTGTAAAGGTGCAATGCTCTCACTGACCAGAGCGCTGGCTGTCGAACTGGCACCTCACGGCATACTGGTCAATGCGGTGGCTCCTGGCCCTGTATCAACCGGTATGCAGGAGGGCACTTCGGCTTCCCGTTCACGCTGGCAAAGCAGTACTCCCCTCGGGCGAGTGGCCAGCAGTATCGAAGTGGCTCGCGCCGTAATGTTTCTGGCATCTGCCGAGAACAGCTTCATCAATGGCGACACACTCATCATTGATGGCGGCGCCAGCGTCTCGATGGGATCCATTACTGAGCAGTCATAATATGCTATGGTCAGCAAAAAGAGTGCAGCCAAGGAATTTCATGGAGTACAGGCATAGCTATGCAACTGCAGATCAATAACCGACAGCCCCTTACAGTTTTTCTGCTGGCCATCTTCCTGTGCTTGCCGGTAACCGCGCAAGCACGTGATGCCGAAACTCAGTACCGAAAGGGGCAGCAGCATCGACTGCAGGCTAGCAAGCCATCAGAAGTAGCACTAGCAGAGTCCTATCTGCTCAAGGCTGCCAGACTGGGCCACCTCGCCGCCCAGACCGAACTGGGTACTCTTTACTATCTGGACTTCCCAGACTCACCACGACTGGATTCTGCACATTACTGGTGGCAAACAGCCGCCCGCAGCGGTGACCCTCGTGCGCAGCATCTGCTGGGACTTTTCTATCTTAATGGCCAGATCAGCGGTCAGGAAAAAGGCCAGCCGGATCTGGTACGAGCCCATGCATGGACCAGTCTGGCTGCCGATGCAGACCTTCCAGAAGCCTTGGACACACTCAGATCTCTGGAGGAGAAGCTCGACAGCACGCAGATCCAGGTTGCACGTCAGTTTCGAGAATCCCTGCCGGTGATGCGTCAGGCTGTGGCAGCACGCACTCAACCTCGCTCTGTACCGACACCCTCACCTGTCGCACTGTCATCATCAGTTGCGCGGCCCTCATCACCTGCTCTGACCTCACCAACCGCTCCGCTCGAAGAGGTCAGCGAAAGCGTACCAGCAGGCTATTTCGTTCAGAGTGGCGCACTGGCTGATGCCACTATTGCCCAGCGAGAGTTACAGCGCATACATGCCAGAATAGATCGCAATACCCATAAGGGCTTCGTAAAACCGCTGAACAATGCCAATGGACGCTGGTTATATCGTCTGTTGACCGGTCCTTTTGCCGAGCGCAGCGAGGCTGCCAATCTCTGTGCAGAACTGAAGGATCTGGGAGAGGATTGTTTTGTGGTAGCTGAGTTTCCCGATACAGATACCTGACCTCTAACTCCCTTGGATTCTTCTTATGTCCAGCACTTCAAGCTTCAAAGCTCTGTGGCGCCTGCTGCAATACGCTCGCGGCTATCGCCGTCGTATCATCGCAGCCTCCACCTGCTCGGTGATCAACAAGATTTTTGACATAGCACCCGAGATTCTGATCGGTATCGCCATCGATGTGGTCGTCAATCGTGATGAGAGTTTTGTCGCTCGCCTGGGTTTTGTCACGCCGGAGCAACAGATCATGATGCTGGGCGTCCTGACCTTTTTCATCTGGGCCGGTGAATCCCTGTTTGAATATCTCTATCAGATTCTGTGGCGAAATCTTGCACAGCGCCTGCAGGCCGATCTGCGACAGGACACCTATGAGCATCTGCAGCAACTGGATATGGGCTATTTTGAGTCGCAGAGCTCCGGTCGTCTGGTGTCGATCCTGAATGATGATGTCAATCAGTTGGAGCGCTTTCTGGATGGTGGCGCGAATGCGATGATCCAGGTGGTGGTGACGGTGCTGGCCGTAGGCGCGGTATTTCTTGTGCTGTCCCCCCAGATCGCGCTGCTGGCCTTCACCCCGATTCCGGTGATCATCTGGGGCGCCTTCTATTTCCAGCAGAAAGCCAGCCCACTCTATATGGATGTGCGGGAAAAGGTCGGTGAACTGGCCAGCCGCCTGGCCAACAATATCGGCGGCATAGCCACCATCAAGAGCTTTACGGCCGAGGACCGGGAGGCAGAGCGCCTGCGGGTCAGCAGTGAAGCCTATGTTGAAGCCAACCGCCAGGCGATCAGAATCAGCTCCGCATTCATTCCTGTGATCCGCATGGCGATTCTGGTGGGTTTTCTGGCCACCTTTATTGTCGGTGGTCTGAAAACACTCGATGGCACACTGAATGTCGGCGCCTATGGTGTGCTGGTCTTCCTCACTCAGCGCCTGCTCTGGCCACTGACCGGTCTGGCCCAGGTGATTGATCTGTTTGAGCGTGCCATGGCCAGTACGCGACGCATACTGGATCTGTTGCACACTCCGATTCATGTCAGCAACGGCCATCTGAAGCAGCTACCTGAAACGGTCAGAGGGGAAGTGGTATTTGATCAGGTCAGTTTCACCTACCCTTCCAGCCAGGCCGGTATCAAGGATATCAGTCTGACCGTCAAAGCCGGTACCACCCTCGCGTTGGTCGGTGCAACCGGGTCGGGAAAATCAACGCTGATCAAACTGCTGCTGCGCTTTCACCAGGCGGATCAGGGCAGAGTATTTCTGGATGGAACGCCGATCGAAACCCTGGATATGAAGGCCCTGCGTGGCCACCTTGGACTGGTCAGTCAGGAGGTGTTTCTGTTTGAGGGGACAATCCGCGACAACATCGCCTACGGCAGACCCGATGCCAGCGACGAACAGATCATTGACGCCGCCCGCTCGGCCGAGGCCTGGGAGTTCATCACCCGCTTGCCAGAAGGGTTGAACACGGCAGTTGGTGAGCGAGGCGTGCGCCTGTCCGGTGGGCAGCGTCAGCGCCTGTCACTCGCCAGGGCCTTGCTGAAGGACCCCGCCATACTGATTCTGGATGAAGCAACCAGTGCCGTGGATAACGAAACGGAAGCCGCCATCCAGCGCTCACTCAGGCATATTGCACACCAGCGCACGGTGATCATGATTGCACACCGACTGTCGACCATCGTGCATGCCGACAACATCGTCGTGATTCATCAGGGTGAACTGATTGAACAGGGTAACCATGAACAGTTGATTGCCGCTGGCGGACTCTATGCCCAGCAGTGGAAGGTGCAGACCGGACAAATCAGTGAGGTGGAGCCGATCCCTGGCACCGCCTTCTGAAGCATGCCGTGATCAGGCAGGCAGCAGGGACGCCGCCACCAGCAACATCAGGCATCCGATCACTGAGTCAAACCAGCGCCAGCGGGTCGGTGAGCTGAGAAAACGGCTCAACCGCCCCGCCATGCTGGTCAGCGACACAAACCAGAAGCAGGATGCCATCGCCGCACCCAGGACAAACAACGCTGGAGCCGCCTGTTGTGCGCCAACACTGCCGATCAGTATGACCGTATCCAGATAGACGTGCGGATTGAGCAGCGAGATCATCATCGCCTGCAACGCAATACCGCCAGCACTTGCAGTCGGGCCAGCTGCGTTTGTCTGCAGCCCGCTCGAGCCCTGCCAGGCCCTTCGAAAAGCACCGATAGCCAGCCAGCTCAGCAAGCCAATCCCCAACCAGGTCAGCACCGGCACCAGCAGCGGTACATAGCCCTGCACGATACTCAGACCATATACACCCAGAATGATCAATGAGGTATCTATCGTGATACACACTGCCGCAATCACCTGCGGATGCTCACCCCGGATACTTTTACTCAACACCCAGGCATTCTGCGCCCCTATCGCTATGATCAGGCCCAGTGCGACAACAAATCCGGTTAGCAGTGATCCCATAATACCCTCTTGCTCCTCACTCTATTGAGTGACAGAGCTTAGGCCTGCCGCTATTATTAATCCAACGAATAATAATACTGATACATTAATAATACTTATGATTGATTATCGCCTGTTGAGTGCTCTCGCTGCCGTAATCGAACAGCGCGGGTTTGAAAAAGCCGCACAGAAGCTTCATCTGACACAGTCGGCGATCAGTCAGCGCATTCGTCAGCTGGAGAATCAGATGGGGCAGCCTGTTCTGCAACGCTCGACTCCACCGAAGCCGACCGATCTCGGTATCCGCCTGAACAACCACTATCAGCAGGTAAGACAACTTGAGGCCGGCCTTGGGCTGGTCAATGACAGGATGCCTCGGGATCTGGTGATCCGCCTGACAGTGAATGCCGATTCCCTTGCCACCTGGCTTGCACAGGCACTGGCCGCTTCACACCTGCGCGATGAAGTGACCTTTGATCTGGTGGTGGAGGATCAGGATGTCGGCCTGAGTCGTATGCGACGAGGTGAAGTGATGGCCTGCCTTTGTGCGGAAGGGAACCCGGTGAATGGCGGGAAATCGGTGTTTCTGGGTAACTTCCGTTACCGAGCTCTGGCCAGCCCTGATTTCATTTCACAATACCGACTGCATGAAGATCTGCTTCAAGGGCTTCAGCAGGCGCCTTGTCTGATTTTCAATAATGACGACCAGCTACAGCACCGTTTTCTGCAGCAGGCAGGTCTTGGTGCACCTGCACGCGTGCACTTCTGCCCGTCATCCGAGGGATTCATGCAACTGGCACAGGCTGGACTGGGTTACGGCATGATGCCGGAACTTCAGGCCGACTCACTGATAAAAAAGGGTTTACTGTGCGATATCCAGCCTGATTACTGCCTGGATGTACCGCTTTACTGGCACTACTGGCAAACCGAAAGCCCGGTGATGCGTCGACTGCGCGAAGGTGTCATACAGACTGCAAAACACTTTTTACGCGACTGAAAAGGTTGCTTTTCATCAAAACCACTGCTGCAACTGAGCATATTATACGTATATTCCCTAATACAATCAGCGAGTTAAGTGTTTATAAGCACTAATTGTAGACTCTAATCATTACCGCTATACTTCGATGGCTCTATTTTGAGCCACCAGGATAACAATAAGAAGTCGCATAACCTGTTCCGGTGTCTGTCCCGTTTTAATATCTGGAACAGCAGGTCGACGCACTCCGAAGCGATTCCAGGCCCTTTTATTCAAAGAGCGCTTCAAGTAGGTTTCAACCAGAGATCTACCAGATATTAACCAAGTTCAACCAGTTTTCGAACGGAGCATACAACCCCTATGAGTTTGTTCTGGATACCCCTGCTGCCTGCATTGGGTGTGTTGGTGCCGCTCTTCACCGAGCGTTTTGGACGCACACGCTGTGCCTGGGCGACAGCCGTAGCTCCGGCTCTGGCGTTGATTCTGGTTCTGCTGATGTCACCCAGCGTGTTCCGTGGTGAAACGCTTATCGCAACCGTCAACTGGATACCGGCACTCGGCATGAGCCTCTCCTTCCGTCTGGATGGACTGGCGCTGCTTTTCTCGCTGCTGATTCTCGGCATCGGTCTGCTGATCATCCTCTATGCTCGCTATTACCTGTCATCCAAAGACTCGATGAGCCGTTTCTACGCCTATCTCATCCTGTTCATGACAGCCATGCTGGGAATAGTGCTGTCCAACAACCTGATCCAGCTATGGATGTTCTGGGAGCTGACCAGTATCAGTTCGTTCCTGCTGATCAGCTTCTGGTCGGATAACTCTGATGCGCGCAAGGGTGCCCGTATGGCGCTCACCGTGACAGGTGCCGGTGGTCTTGCCCTTTTGGGTGGTCTGATCCTGATCGGGAAAATTGTCGGCAGCTACGATCTTGAAGTGGTGTTGAACAGTGGCGATCTGATCAAAGAGCATGCAGCCTACCCCATCGCGCTGGGCCTGGTGTTACTCGGTGCATTCACCAAATCGGCACAGTTCCCCTTTCATTTCTGGTTGCCGCATGCGATGGCCGCGCCGACACCGGTCAGCGCCTATCTGCACTCAGCGACCATGGTCAAGGCGGGTATATTCCTGCTGGCACGTTTTTATCCGGCATTGGCTGGCACCGATATCTGGTTTGTCACCGTCAGCCTGACCGGTCTTGCCACCCTGTTGATCGGTGCTTACGTAGCCCTGTTCAAGCACGATATCAAAGGACTGCTGGCTTATTCCACGGTCAGTCATCTGGGATTGATTACACTGTTACTGGGGCTGGGTACGCCACTGTCGGCAGTCGCTGCGATTTTTCATATCATCAACCATGCCATCTTCAAGGCCTCTCTGTTCATGGCGGCCGGCATCATTGACCATGAAACCGGCACACGAGATATGCGCATTCTCTGCGGACTATGGAAATATATGCCCCACACCGCCACTCTGGCGATGGTGGCTGCCGCCTCCATGGCCGGCGTGCCCTTGTTGAACGGCTTTCTGTCCAAGGAGATGTTCTTTGCCGAAACCCTGCACCAGCACACACTGGGTTCGCTGTCCTGGATGATCCCTGTGCTGGCAACGCTGGCGGCAGTTTTCTCGGTGGCCTATTCGCTGCGTTTTATTCACGATGTATTTTTCAATGGTGAGCCGGAAGACCTGCCCAAAACACCTCATGAGCCTCCACGCTTCATGAAGGTACCGGTCGAGATACTGGTGGCACTGTGTCTGCTGGTGGGTATTTTCCCCGGGTTTATCGTGGGGGGCTTACTGCACACCGCCTCCTCTGCCGTGCTGCTCGGAGATGTTCCTGAGTACAGCCTGTCGATCTGGCACGGATTCAACCTGCCGCTCTTGATGAGTTTTGTGGCACTGGCACTCGGCATCATCATCTATCATAACCGCCGCAAAATGTTCAAATTCCAGAGCCAGTTCCCTGAACCGGATGCCAAGCTGATCTTTGAACATGCCATCGTGAAGCTGGTCGATATCTGCCGTCGTTTCGTTGATCTGTGCGACAACGGTTCACTGCAGCGCTACATGTTCCTGCTCTTGTTGATGGTGGTGATCTTTGCCGGTAAGCCGCTGCTTGGTCTTTACGAGATTGAAGGATTGCGACCCCAGTTGCCGGTCGATCTGTTTACCCTGACCATGGCTGCGATCATGGTAATGGCAGCCATTGCAACAGTCGTCTGGCACCGCAAACGCATGCTGTCACTGATCACACTGTCGGTTGTCGGGCTGGTCGTATCCGTAGCGTTTGCCTACTTCTCAGCGCCTGATCTGGCGCTGACACAGTTGTCGGTTGAGGTGGTGACAGTCATTCTGCTGATGTTGGCACTGTTTTTCCTGCCGCAGAAAACGCCCAAGGAATCCAGCCCTCGCAGAGTGGTACGGGATCTGAGTATCGCTGCACTGATCGGTGGCATTATCGGCACCATCAACTACGCCATGCTGACGCGCCCCCTGTCCAGCATTTCGGACTACTTCCTCAATAACAGTGTATCCGGTGGCGGTGGCACCAATGTCGTCAACGTGATTCTGGTGGATTTCCGCGGCTTTGATACCTTGGGCGAAGCCTTGGTGCTGGGCATTGCTGCTCTGGGTATCTTCAAGCTGATCAACCGCATGCGCCTGTTCATGCCGTCCGGTGATGAGCAGGGGCGCCCCTGGACGCGCGACAGTCACCCGATGATTCTCGGCTCCGTATCCCAGGCCTTGCTGCCACTGGCACTACTGGTATCTGTCTATATTTTCCTGCGAGGCCATAGTCTGCCGGGCGGGGGCTTTATTGCCGGCCTGATTACTGCCGTAGCGATTATTCTGCAGTATATAGCCCACGGAGTGGATTGGGTGAAACCACGCCTGCGCATCAACTATGAGTGGGCAGTTGCAGTCGGCGTATTGATCGCAGCCCTGACAGGTATGGGAAGCTGGCTCTTTGGCAAACCCTTCCTGACCAGTTGGTTTGACTACTTCTCGCTGCCGTTTGTCGGCAAGTTCGAACTGGCCAGTGCCATCGCTTTTGACCTGGGTGTCTATATCACGGTTGTATCAGCCACACTGCTGATTCTTGCCAATCTTGGCAAGCTGACCACTTCACACCGAGCGACCATTAAGGAGAGTGATTGATGGAAGCGCTGTTTGCCTTCTGCGTGGGTGTTCTGACAACCTGCGGCGTATTCATGGTACTGCGTGGGCGTACCTTTCCGGTTGTGGTCGGGCTTACACTCCTCGGCTACGCCGTGAACCTTTTCCTGTTCTCGAGTGGTCGCCTGAGCATTGATGCGCCTGCCGTGATCAGCGGTGCTGAGCGTTACAGTGACCCACTACCCCAGGCACTGGTGCTGACTGCCATCGTGATAGGCTTTGCCATGACGGCCTATGTCGTGATCCTGGCTCTGCGTGGCCGAGCGGATCTGGGTAATGATCATGTCGACGGCCGCCTGCCGGAAGCTCCATCTCGTCAAGAGCGGGAGAAATCCTGATGCTGCATCTGGCGATTCTTCCCATTCTGATTCCGATGATCGGTGGACTGCTTCTGGTTTTGCCGCCCCTGCAAAACACGCTGTCACGTCAACGTATCGCATCCATCAGTATCTGCTCGCTGCTGCTGATCGCTTCGATTGTGCTGCTTCACAGCAGTTATACCGAAGGCACGCGCCTGTATATTCTGGGTAACTGGGTGCCACCTTTCGGTATTGTCCTGATTGCTGATCCTCTGGCAACGCTGCTGGTGACCCTGACCAGCCTGCTCGGTCTGGCTGCCCTGCTTTATGGTTGTGCCGGAGATGATCAGAAAGGGATGCATTTCCATACCCTGATGCTGCTGCAGATTGCAGGCGTCAACGGAGCATTTCTGACCGGAGATCTGTTCAACCTCTTCGTATTCTTCGAGATCCTGCTGATCGCCTCCTACGCTCTGCTGATTCATGGTGGCGGCAAGCAGAAAACCCAGGCCAGCCTGCACTATGTGATCCTCAACCTTGTGGGCTCCAGCATCTTCCTGTTTGCACTGGGCATCATGTACGGCATTCTCGGCACGCTGAATATTGCCGATATGGCCGTACAGGTCCGCGGACTCGATCCTGCCGAGCAGGCAATTGTGAAGGTTGCCGGTCTGCTGTTGCTGATCGTGTTTGGGCTGAAGTCAGCGATGCTGCCACTGCATTTCTGGCTGCCACGCACCTACTCATCGGCCAGCGCGCCGATTGCAGCACTGTTTGCGATCATGACAAAAGTAGGAATTTACAGCATTTTCCGTGTTCATACCGTCATTTTCGGTGATGAAGCAGGTGCCTTGGCCAATATCGCTCAGTTCTGGCTCTGGCCACTGGCACTTTTGACGCTACTGATCGGTGCTGCCGGAGTTCTGGCCAGCCCGAATCTGAGAATGCTGACCGCCAATCTGGTGATCATATCGGTCGGTACCCTGCTGGTGGCTGCAGCGCTTGGGCGTGTCGATGCCACCGCTGCTGCACTCTACTATCTGCTGCACACAACACTTGTTTCCGCTGCGATGTTCCTGATCGCCGACCTGATCGCACAGCAGCGCGGCAAGGCAGGCGATCGTTTTGTTCCAGCTCGCAGCATGGTGCAACGACACCTGCTGGGTGGGCTCTACTTTGTGGCCGCACTGGCACTGGTGGGCATGCCCCCACTGTCCGGTTTCGTCGGCAAGGCACTGATGATGCAGGCGGCTCAGACTGCGTCCGAGATGGCCTGGATCTGGCCTCTGATACTCCTCAGCGGACTTGCCGCCCTGATCGCTCTGTCGCGGGCTGGCACGACGCTCTTCTGGCAGGTCACCGGCACGGCGCGCGATGGCGAACCAGCCAGGAGAATCCAGTTGATGGCGGTTGCCATACTACTGTTGTCGTCGCCTCTGCTGGTCATCTTCGGCGGACCGATGACCGAGCTGACGCAAGCCGCAGCAACACAACTGCATGACACAGCTTATTCGGTTGATGCATTACTGCCGCTTTACCTTCCGGGAGGTGCAAAATGAAAGCCAAGCCCACCTACCGCTGGCTGCCAATGCCCTATCACAGCATTCTGCTGTTTATCACCTGGCTGCTGCTGAACAACACCATCGATAACGGACACCTTGTGCTGGGCGCATTTCTGGCCTTAGTGATTCCGCTGCTGACGGCAGGTCTGAGCAAGCCACAACCCGCCATGCATAAACCCTGGCTGACCATCAAACAATGCTTGCTGGTGTTGGGCGATATCGTCACGGCCAACATTGAGGTCGCAATACAGGTGATGGGGCCTCTGGAGAATCTCAATCCAGCCATGGTCGCTATTCCACTGGACCTGAATGCAGAACTGCCGATCACCCTGCTGGCGAGTACCGTATCTCTGACCCCCGGCACGGTCAGCGCAGAAGTATCCAGCTGTCGTGGCTATCTTTATGTGCATGTACTTAACCTGAAGGATGAGCAAGCGTTGATCAACACCATCAAGCAGCGCTATGAAGCCCCATTGAAGGAGATTTTCGAATGCTAGCCATCACCATCAACCTGGTCAGTGCCATCGTCTGTATTGCTCTGGTTCTGAATCTATGGCGGCTCTTTGTCGGACCTGAGCTACCAGACAGACTCCTGGCGCTGGATACCATGTATATCAACTGCATTGCCCTGATCATTCTGCTTGGTATGTGGCTGGGATCACCTCTCTATTTCGAGGCTGCCCTGCTGATTGCAATGCTTGGATTTGTCAGTACAGCCGCTCTGTGCAAGTACCTGCTCAGCGGCGATATCATCGAATAAGGACACAGTGCGCATGAATTTTTTCATCGAGTTGATCATCTGTATCTTTCTGTTGATCGGAGGGTTGTTCGTGCTGGTGGGTTCGGTCGGACTGATACGACTGCAGGACTTCTATACGCGCCTGCATGCCCCTACCAAAGCCACCACTCTGGGAATGGGCGGGCTGCTGATCGCCTCCATGATCATGTTCACGATTCAGGGAGGTGGGCTGAGTGTGCATGAGCTGCTGATCACGCTGTTTCTGTTTATCACCGCACCCGTCAGTGCGCACATGATGGCCAAAACCGCTCTGCATCAGAAAACACGCATGATGAAACGTACACAGAATCAGGAATTGTCTGAAACAGCCAGACTTCAGGAGCCGCCAGTTGATAAAAAAGCGACAGCCACTGAGTAAACCTGAATTCAACTCCTTGTGAATATGCGCCCATATCTCAAGGTGAGAAAAAAGTCGCCATATTAAGAAGTACTGGATATTGAGAGGGAGTTGGCAAACAATCCAACTCACGTTATAGTTTCGCCGCTGCTATTCAGGTCATAGGCAGCCTCATGCAGGAGCCCGCATGAGTCATTTTCAACAAGGAGCGTTTCATGAGCAAGCCCGCCGCCCGCTTAGGCGACAAACACGTCTGTTCGTCCACTACCAGCAAAGGCACCCCGATCACCAGCGGCTCTCCGGATGTCTTCATCGGTAATCATCCGGCGGCACGTGTGGGCGATACGGTGGCATGTGGTACGCCTCCAGCGGTGATCACCACCGGCTCCTCCAGCGTATTTATCAATGGCCGACCAGCGGCACGCATGTTGGATGGCACTTCCTGCGGTGGTGTGATTATCGAGGGGCTGGGCACGGTACTGATCGGTGGCGGCTCCGTCGGTGCGCCACGTGAAGGCGAAGCTGATACAGTTGCACCTTGCTCCCCGAGCTGCGGCAACCCGGTCAATCCCATTCTCGGCGCCAAACTTCTGCCCGCCAGTACCGATTTTGCCCTGCCGGCACCAGCTCCGTTTGTTTTCAGCCGCGGCTATGTGTCCAGCAATGCACAGGTCGGGATTCTGGGACAGGGCTGGTCGGTGACGGGGAACAATCTCCGGCTGACACTGGAGCCGCCTGAAGAGGAGGAATCAGACGCGTCTGAGGCGGCCTCTGAGTCAGCGGGTATCCCTGATCTGACTGCTGAAGCACCCAATGACGACTCCGCTGCACAGTCGAAACCCTCCCTGATCCTGCAGGATGCCCACGGGCGGCGTATACGCTTTACCGCGCTTGAATCCGGTTGCATGGCGTTTTCCGACACCGAGCAGTTCTGGCTCGCCCGCGGTGGTCTCTGGTCACCCGAGGATCACCCGCTGCAGCACCCTGCGTTCCAGGGCCTGAACGAGATCGATACGCTGAATGACACCTACTACTTCGTGTCTACCGGCCAGCGGGTGTATCTGTTAAAGCCTGGCCCTGTCCCTGACAGCTGGCAACTGGCCGCTGAGTACACGCATCAGGGCTACTGCACCCAGTATCAACGCGATGCTGCCGGTAATATCCAACAGGTGATCGACAGCGCCGGACGCCGGTATCATTTTCACTACCAGTCGTCGCCCGCGTTGCAAGACGGCGATCCCGGTGTCCGCCTGACCTCGGTCAGTCTGCTATCTGATCATCTGCAGGTGGCCAGTGATGTGGCAGGTGGTGTTGTAGGTGGTGTTGTAGATAGCAGCGACGATGAGGCGGTCGGCACGCTGGTCAGCTTCAGCTACAACGCCAGTGGTGACCTGATCGCCGTGCATGACCGGGCCAACCGGATCGTGATTCAGTATCAGTGGCAGAATCATATCCTGACCGGTTATACCGTCCCCGGGCGCCTGACGATGCGCTACGAATGGAGCGAGCACACCCCCGAAGGCAAGGTGCTGCGCCAGATAGAGGTGGACGGCCTGACCCGCACCTATGACTATCAACCCACCCATACAAGCGTGACCGACAACCTCGGGCGTGAAGAACGCTATGCGTTCGTCGGCAGCGGCCCCGGTCTGCGCTGGCACGCCCACCACCGGGCCGATGGCAGTGAACTGCATTTCAACTACAACGGCGATGGTCAGCGCATATCTGAGATCGATCCGCTGGGCGGAGTTACTGTCTTCCAGCGCGACAGCCTGGGCCATCTGAGCAGCTTACGTCTGCCCACCCGAGAGATCTATACGTACCGACGCGACCCTCTGGGCCGTCTGACCAAGGTGACCACACCCGATAATGCCGTGCGCCAGTTTACCTATGATGATCGGGGCAATCTCACGTCGATCATCGATGCCAATGAGCACCGTACCCGCTTCGAGTACGGACTCCGGGCGTTACCCGATCGCCCCACACGTTGGATCGATCCCGAGGGCGCAACCCATCGCTATACCTGGACATCCCTCGGTCAGCTCGCCAGTATCACTGACTGTTCCGACCACACCACCCAGTATGTCTACAACGCACTGGGTCAGTTGATCCGTACCACCGATCCACTGAAACAGATCACTGAGTTTGCCTACAACGCTGTTGGCCAGCGCATCAGCGTCACCCTGCCGGATCGCACCCAACTGAAGTACGCCTATAATGAGCACGGCTTGCTGACCCAGGCCAGCGATGCCAAGGGGGTGTACCAGACCCTGCGCTATGATGACCAAGGCCAGGTCATCGCCGAGACCGATGCCAATGGCCATACCCGTCAGTATCGTTACGATATCGCCGGTCGGTTAACGGAGATCATCAATGCCCAGGGCGCATCCTACCACTTTGAATATGATGTGATGGATCGGGTGGTGCGCGAGGTCGGCTTTGATGGTCGGGAACGCCGCTATACCTATAACCGATGTGGCGATCTGATCCAGCAGCAGGAAGTGGTCAACGCTGAAACGCACACAACCAAGATGTATTATGACGGCGTAGGTCGCTTGCTGGCCCGTGAACTGCCCGCCACCGAGTTGTCGCCGACGCTGCTGGAGCAGTATCGTTATGATGCCGCCGGTCGGATGATTCAGGCGGATAATATCTATGCCCGGGTGGAGTGGGCCTACGACCCCACCGGCGCACGCCTGATAGAACAGCAATGGCATAAGAACGCGCACCTCGCGCTGCAATATGCCGAGGCTAATCCACCGGAACACAATGATCAGCTTCTGCCCCCCTTGACCACGGATCTGGTGGTTTGGGAGTGGCGTAACGAAACGGAATACAACGCTCAGGGCATTCCCCGGATCTCGCAGCAGGGTGAGCATGCCATGGGGGCCCTCCTCTACGGCAGCGGGCATCTGCTGGCCCTGCGTCTGGGTAATCTGGAGATGACGCTGGAGCCGGATGCATTGCACCGCGAGCAACAGCGCCAGATCAAGGCACGTTCTCAGGCACAACCCTTAATGCAGCGTGAGCGGCGTTACAGCCCCGTTGGCTTACTGGCAGCACAACGCGATATCTACCTCGGTGGCACTCAACCACTCAGTGATCACTCCGACCCAATCCAGATCAACCAGTACCAGTACGATGCCCGTTACCGCCTGACCGGCATCACCCAGTCCGTGCCGCCACTGGAGTCCGGTCAGCCGCTGATCACGCAACAGACCCAGGCGTATCAGTATGACCCCAGTGGGCGTTTGACCGGCAGTTCGCTGTACAGCCCTCACTACCCGACCCGCAACACCGAACAGCACTACACCTTGGATAAGGAAGGCAACCGCGTCGGCTCCGGCGCCCATGCTGACCCCACCGCCTGTCACAGCAACCGCCTTGAGCAGTTGGGTCATACACAGTTCCGCTACGATGATGCTGGCAACCTGATAGAGCGCCGTGCATCTCAGGATCTGCAAACCCTGCAGTATGACGGCCTGCACCGTCTCTCCTGCGTTGAACGCCAACGCCCCGGCTATCCCACCACAAAAACCTATTACCTCTACGATGCCCTGTCGCGCCGCATCTGCAAACAGATCATCCCCGAACGCAGCCAAAGCCACAGCATCCGCTACGGCTGGGACGGCGATCAACTGGTGCATGAAGACAACGGCGATCAACGCACCACCGTGTTCTACGAACCTGGCAGTTTTGTCCCACTGTTCAGAGTGGATGAAACCAAACGCACCGAAGCGTTTGATGAACACTGGATGCTCAGGGAGCCACAGGATCAGTCAGACAAGCCCACATACGACACTCACTACAGCGCCTTTGTCACTGACCACCTCGGCACCCCGCTGAAACTGATCGGCTCAGACGGACACCTGCTGTGGACCGGCAAGCCGGATGATTGGGCGGCGATCCGAGACGAAAAAGCCGTCCCGGACCTGAAACAACCGATCCGCTTCCAAGGGCAATGGCTGGATGAAGAAACCGGGCTCTATTACAACCGCTATCGGTATTATGATCCGAGGCAAGGGCGCTATATCACTCAGGACCCCATCGGATTAGCGGGTGGGATGAACAGTTATGCCTATGTGAGTAATCCAAAGGGGTGGGTTGATCCATTGGGGTTAAACCCTGTTAGTGTAGCTGTTGAAGTGGGCGTAGTAGGTCGGGATCTCTACTGTTATAAACAAGGTAAGTTGTTGAGTGATGCAATGGAACAAGGAATACCTGAGATTGATAAACATCGTAAAGAAATGGAAGCATTAAGTAAGGACAGTAATATTACAGATTGCAAAGTAAGAAGAAAAAATCAAATGGCACTTCCTTACAGTAATGAAGAAATAGAAAAAAAGTACAATCAGTGCTTAGTGAAGGCCGATAAGGATTATAGGGATCGTTTAGAACAGAATCATACCCTCATAGAGGATATGATAGAGCAACGCCAAGCTGACTATGATCGTTTGAAATGTGATAGTCCGACTGCTCTAAACCGCATAAAAGTTAAAAAATATTAATGTCATGATTGAAATGAATCGTTCAAATTTCAAATACATACTGATATGGCTTTTTATATTATCAGTATTGAGTGCTATTTTCTTATACATCAAAGATAGCCATCGTCAAAGTGAGATATGGAGCTTTAAAACCTTAAGTCTTTCTACCAGCCGTATGCTGCTGCATGATAATAATATTTACTTCACGGATCAGGCTAATCACGTATATTCACTTTCCACTGATGGAGATCTGAATTGGAAGTTAGATTTGGGATGCCCTATTACAACGTTAAAAAAAATAATTATTTACGAAAAATATATCGCTGCGATAACTGCCGCCAGCTATCAGACTTTATATCCCGAAACAGTGACTAGCTGTCAGAATGAAGAACGGCTCCATATTATTGATCGCAATAAGGGCAAGTTGATTAACATAAAAGGAGGGGATTTAATTTATTCGAATGGTTTTTTTAATGGAAAGGTTTACTATTCAACGTCATCTGGTTTATACAAAAGCGAAATCACTGGCACTGAGGAAGAAATAATTATTGATAGTGATATTGAAGGTGATATGACACGCTCTTTATCTTCTCATTTCTCCTTCCATGATTCAATGCTATACATGAAAAATATGGATCAACATGTGTTTGCTTTTGACTTGATAAGCGATGAAATAAAATGGCAGCATGCTTCCGATTGGCAGCCAGATCAAAAAGACTCGGTAGAGCCCACTCGCACATCTCGTTCACTGGTTTATGATGAAGGTGTAATTTATACAGTCAACAAAGTTCAACATTCAACAGCAGCCGATGTCTATGCCTTTGATGCTGAAAGTGGTGTTATTTTAGGACGTTACCGCATTGAAGCTGGTGCAAGCCCTGGGCGCCTGTCAGCTTCTGATAAATACATTTATATTCCATCAAGAGATTCACGAGTTCATGCTTTAACCAAACGTGACCTTTATCCTGTTTGGGATGTGCCCACCATCGGGCCAGTTCGAGGGGCGATGGTACCTTATCAAGGAGTCGTCTACGCAGGAACACAAGCGGGTAGCATTATTGGCCTTGATGAAGAAACAGGTGAGCGTGTCTATCGCTACCCTACTGATGATCCGATTCCTGGGACACCTGCGATTCAGGATGGCATCATCTATTTTGCCACCAATGGTGGCTCAATTCATGCAGTGCGCTTACCTGACAAATAAAGATCATTTGGAACACTTTCGCTCTTTAACAATTCTCAATAAACAATACAGCGATACAGATTGATATCTGTGCCGCCATACTCATTGAATCCACTCCCTACGGCAATGGGCATCTAATGGCCCTGCATCTGGGTAGCCTTGTCAACAACAGCGCAGTTTGACCGCTTTTCATCAGTTTAGATTGTCCGGTTTTCATCAGTCCTCATTGTTCAGTTCTTGATTGTCTGTGTCGTTGGAGTCCTCTTCTTGTTTGGCCGTAGCGGGTATGAGTCCGGCCTTGCGTTTATCCTTCAGCCGGTAGCTCTCGCCCTTGATGTTGAGTGTTGTCGAGTGATGCAACAGCCGATCCAGTATCGCTGTTGCAATCACCTGATCGCCGAACACCTCACCCCAGTCCATAAAGCTTTTATTTGAGGTGAGCAGTGTGCAAGCTCGCTCGTAGCGGCGATTGATGAGCCGGAAGAACAGACTGGCCTCTTCACGGGTCATGGGCAGGTAGCCGATCTCATCAAGGATCAGCACTTTCGGGTAACTCAGTTGTTGCAACTGACGCTCCAGTCGGTTTTCTTGACGGGCTTTGACCAGCGTACTGACCAGTCGATCCAAGGTCATGAACAACACACGGTGACCGGACTCAGCGGCCTTAACACCCAGCGCCACGGCTAGATGGGTTTTGCCTACCCCCGGTGGGCCGAGCAGGATCACGTTTTCATTGCGTTCCACGAACCCAAGCCCTGAGAGCTCTCGCACCAGCTTACGGTCTATGCTGGGCTGGAAGCTGAAGTCGAACTGCTCCAGTGTTTTGATCCAGGGCAGCCTGGCCTGTTTGAGGCGAGTCTCCAGACCTTTCTGGTGACGTCCACCCCATTCCTGAGCCAAGGCTTGCTCCAGGAACTCACGGTAGTTCAGATCCTTCTTGCTGGCATGTTCACAGAGGGTATTCAGAGAGGCTTGCAGATGATCCATTTTAAGCCGATCCAACAGTTGGTCCAGGTTCATCTCAGTATCTCCTCATACACGGCCAGGCTACGGTGCTGCACCGGCATGGCCTCCTGCCATAAGGAGATGTGGTGCTCCTGTGTAATCTGCCAGCCATCACTGCGATCGGTCAGTCGATGATGAGCCATCTCCTGACCCTGGATGTTATACACCGTCAGTTGATCATCGAGGCTGATACGGATGGTCACCTGCTGCCCACAGCACTCTGCAGGCACGCTGTAGCGATTACCCCGCACATCGATGTAGGCATCCCAACTGACCTGGCGGATCTCATGGTAACGGGTGTCGAAGTCCATGACCGGCAGCGGTAACAGATGGGGCCTTTCTAGCTCGAACCGTTGTGCCGGTGTTTGCTGGAACTGCTTGAGGGTGCGCTGCAGCGCACAGGTTCCAAGCCATTGCTCCAATAACTGGTTCAGGTGTGCATAGCTGTCAAAGCTCCGATAGCGCTGGAAGAAGTGATGCTTCACATAGCCGACCATGCGTTCAGTTTTACCCTTGGTTCTGGGTCGCTGCGGGCGACAGGCTTTAGCAATAAACCCATAGTGGTTGGCCAGTTCCAGAAAGCCGGTATTGAAGGTCACCTTGCCATCAGGCTCATGCCGCACGACAGCGGCCTTCTGATTGTCGACCAGCACATAGGTAGGTACACCACCGAAGTAGCGGAAGGCCTGAACCAGAGACTCATAGGTGTGTGCTGCATCCTGCCTGGGGCCTGCCCAGACATGGCCATGGCGGGAGTAGCCCAGCACGTTGACAGCAAAGTTGACGGAACAGATACGACCAGCCACTTCCGTACGGATCTGTCCCCAGTCATGTTGTAATTGCTGACCCGGTCCTGTTTCATAACGGACCGTTTGCTTGCTGGCACGCAGTACTCGTTTGGGTTGGATGTACATACGCAACAGAGACCGGCCACCGCTATACCCTTGCTCCTTGATTTGCTGGAAAATCACTTCAGCATTCCAGACCTGACAGGCCAACTGCTGGTCGATAAACGCTTTGAAGGGATCGAGTTTGTGTGGTTTTCGCACGACAGATTTCCCGGTCGGCGGAGCTGGCAGGGCAAGGCAGCGACGCACGGTGCGCTCTGAGCAACCGATACGATGGGCAATATCCACAATATGTGCCCCTTGTTGGCGAAGTTGTTTTATCATGTGAAAGTCCTCTCGGCTTAGCATGGCGACTCTCCTTTCCGGTTTCGTCACCTTCAAGGAAAGACCCTGCGGGTCGGGAGGACAATCTATTCTGATGATTTACGGACTTTTAGCACTGTTGCTGACAGCCTGGAGATGACACTGGAGCCGGATGCGTTGCACCGTGAGCAACAGCGCCAGATCAAGGCCAAGGCAGACGCTCAGACGAACTCTCTGACACAACCCCTAATACAGCGTGAGCGACGTTACAGCCCGGTGGGGCTGTTAGCGGCACAACGCGATGTCTACCTCGGTGGCCGTCTGCCACTGTCGGATCGCTCCGATCCGATCCAGATCAATCAGTACCAGTACGATACCCGTTACCGCCTGACCGGCATCACCCAGTCTGTGCCGCCACTGGAGTCCGGCCAGCCGCTGATCACGCAACAGACCCAGGCGTATCAGTACGACCCCAGTGGGCGTTTGACCGGCAGTTCGCTGTACAGCCCTCACTACCCGACCCGGAGCACCGAACAGCACTACACCTTGGATAAGGAAGGCAACCGCGTCGGCTCCGGCGCCCATGCCGACCCCACCGCCTGTCACAGCAACCGCCTTGAGCAGTTGGGTCATACACAGTTCCGCTACGACGATGCCGGCAACCTGATTGAACGCCGCGCACCTCAGGATCTGCAAACTCTGCAGTATGATGGCCTGCACCGCCTCTCCTGCGTCAAGCGCCAGCGCCCTGGCTATCCGACCACGGAGACCTATTACATCTACGATGCCCTGTCGCGCCGTATCTGCAAGCAAATCATCCCCGAGCGCAGCCAAAGCCACAGCATCCGCTACGGCTGGGACGGTGATCAGCTGGTGCATGAAGATACTGGCGATCAACGCACCACCGTGTTCTACGAGCCTGGCAGTTTTGTCCCGCTGTTCCGCGTGGATGAAACCAAACGCCCCGAAGAGTTTGATGAACACTGGATGCTCAGAGAGCCACAGGAGAGCGCATCCGAACCGGGATACGACACCCACCACTACAGCGCCTTTGTCACTGACCACCTTGGCACCCCGTTGAAACTGCTCGGCTCCGACGGACACCTGCTCTGGACCGCAAAACCGGATGACTGGTGTGCGGTCCGCGACGAAAAAGCCGTCCCGGACCTGAAACAACCGATCCGCTTCCAGGGGCAATGGCTGGATGAAGAGACCGGGCTCTATTACAACCGGTATCGGTATTATGATCCGAGGCAAGGCAGATATATCACTCAGGACCCCATTGGTTTAGCGGGTGGAATGAAGAGTTATGCGTATGTGAGGAATCCTACGGGGTGGGTGGGTCCGTTAGGGTTGAGTGATAAAGCAAACTGGCCTTCTATACAAGTTGAAAGTGTTGCTACTGATCCAGACCCTATTGTTAGAGTTTTGAAAACCTTGATAGCTTATGGTCGTATGGCTGGAGGAGGCCTTCAGGTGGCCGCTGGAAAAGGAATGTGTGCATCCGGAATACTATGTTCTATAGGAGCTCCTCTAGCTACACAAGGAGCAGGTAACATTGGTGCTGGTGTTAGTGATTATTTAGAAATTTTAGGATATAAGACCGACTTAAATGCTACAAAGCATGCATATGATCTAATATCAGAAGGTAATGGAGAAAAAATATTTTCGTGTGCCGATCTTGCTACCGGTGCAGCAGGCCTTGCCGCTGGTTTTAGACAGGTTCCTGTTGTTATAGACAAAGGGTTGACCATTACTCAATATACAAAGGTTTTCGCATACAAAGTCGAAGGCACCCCACTTCCTGCGATTGGTCTTGATCTTATTGGAACCGTTGAATCTGGCAAAGGATGTTTTGGAAATGATTAGCTCATTTTGGTTATTCCTATTAGTACTTTTATCATCTGCCAATATAATTTTATTACTTGTGATGAAATTTATAATAAAACGCCTACCAAGTAATTTTTACTTAGGCATTTGCCATAGCTTATCTTGTTTACAAATTTTAATTTTCGGCATTTATGCATACTCTCATATCGGCCTTGAGAGAAACTATTTATTCGAATTCATGTATATGTTATTTACAATGACAGGGCATTACGCAACTTTAAAATCAAAAACATCAGATCAGACTATCATTAAAATGGTTAAAAAAAGATAACCGCATAAAACTGACCTTTAAAAAAATTTTAGGTCATATAGAAATACAAATTGATATGCGTTGCTAAAATGGGCCATACCTGAATCCATGACTTCGGTTTCAATAAAAACGCTCAAATCAGACCCTGCAATAGCAAGGATTCCAGCGTCAAAATAGACATCACTATCTATTCACCCAAACAGTGGAATAGCGGTAGCTTTCAAGCAAGGCTGTAGGTTCTATTGGAGCTATTTTAGATTCCCGCATGCAAGAGCGAGCTCTCTTCTTCAATTCGCCCACTGCCAAAGGAGTCGGACCAACACCGAAGAGACCACTGCTCGACTGTAACAGAGCTTCATCACTTGAGGCTCACCACCAGGATGAGATACCGGCAACGCCCTGAGCGCCTGAGTTCCAGGCCTGTTCCAGACAGGTTTCATCCATCCCGCCCAGAGCATAGACCGGCAGCGTGACACCCTCTACCCACTCCTTGAACAGATCCCAGCCCAGATTAGGTTGATCCGGATGAGAGTTCGTCGGCATGACGGGCGACAGAGTAACGAAGTCTACCCCTTTGCGCTGCGCCATCTCCAGCTCTTGTGGGTTATGGCAGGAGGCACTGAGCAGACTTCCAGTAAAGGCTTTACGATCGGTAAGCTCGCGCAGACGGTCAGCAGTAAGGTGCAGGGCATCAGCCTGAAGATCATTCGCCACATCGATAGAGCCGTTCAGCACCAGTCTGGCATTGTGATCATCACAGATCTGATTCAGTTCATGCCACAGAGGCTTGAGCTGATCCAATCCAAGATCATGAGCCCGCAGCATAACCAGCCTGACGCCCTTCAGCAGCGCAGCCTCTACACGTGCAGGATATTCATCGAGCCCGGATTCACCGGTAATCAGCATGCACTCGGGTAGGCGCAAGGCCGTGATGATCGGCGTGTTGGCTGCGGGGAAGGCATACTCGTCCAACTCGGCTTCATCCACCCAGCAGATCGGTTGCCCTTCTTTGCCATGCGCCTCACCACTGAAGCCATCCACACGCCAGACATCCAGCTTGACGCTTTTATCCGGGTAACGGTGCAGTATCTGGATCAGCGGGCGGGCCTGGGTCACGTCGATACCCAACTCCTCATGCAACTCCCGCTGCAAGGCATCGAGCGGCGCTTCACCGACCTCCACCTTGCCACCTGGAAACTCCCAGAGGCCGCCCTGATGCTTATTCTCGGGGCGACGGGCTATCAGAATCTGACCTGCTGCATCGACAATGACCGCCGCCACAACATGAATCACTTCGCTCATACTCAGCTGCGATACTCGGCATTGATTTTGACATAGTCGTGCGATAGATCTGTTGTCCAGATACTTTCTGCCGCATCACCACGATGCAGCACGACACGGATAAGAATGTTTTCACGATTCATCACTGCCTGACCCGCCTCTTCGGTATAGCTGGCAGCACGTGCACCGTTATCGACTATGCTGACATCATCCAGCCAGATCTGCACTTCATCCACATCCAGATCCTGCACACCGGCTCGGCCGACACACGCCAGTATGCGCCCCCAGTTGGGATCGCTGGCGAACAGTGCGGTCTTGACCAGTGGGGAGTGTGCGATGGTATAGGCTACCTTCAGCGCCTCATCCGTGTTGCCAGCACGCTCGACACGCACTTCGACAAATTTGGTCGCGCCTTCACCATCCTTGACGATCGCTTGCGCCAGTTCCAGCATCACCTTATTCAGGGCGGCCTTGAATTTATCAGCCAGCAGAGGATCAAGATTATTCACCTCAACCCCGCTTGCACCCGTAGCCACCAGCATGCACGCATCATTGGTCGAGGTGTCGCCATCCACCGTAATGCGGTTAAAGGACTTGTCGGTGGCATCGCTGAGCAGCAACTGCAGGTAGTTGGTATCGATTCTGGCATCTGTTGCAACGAAGCCCAGCATGGTTGCCATATTCGGCATGATCATGCCTGAACCCTTGGCAATACCGGTCAGAGTAATCGTCTGACCATGATGTTCGATCTGTACACTGGAGCCCTTGGCGCGAGTATCTGTGGTCATGATGCCAACAGCGGCATCCTCCCAGCCTGACTCAGACAACTGCTCACATGCTGCATCCAGACCCGCCAGAATCTTGTTCACGGGCAGTGGCTCACCGATCACACCGGTGGAAAAGGGCAGCACTGCCTCATGATCCGTCTGGCACAAGTCAGCCAGCGCCTGGCAGCAAGCCAGTGCGTCACGCATTCCCGCCTCACCGGTACCGGCGTTGGCATTGCCGGTATTGATCAGCAGGTAGCGGCAGGCTATTCCGCTACCCAGATGACGCTTGGCGATATGAACGGGGGCTGCACAGAACTGGTTAAGCGTAAAAACACCCGCAACACTCGCGCCGACGGGGATCTCCATCACGACCAGATCCTTGCGGCCCGGTTTTTTGATGCCGGCTGATGCGGTCCCGAGCCTAAAGCCTTTAATCGGATGTAATACTGATATTGTTTCCGGACCCACAGCCATTCTCACAGCCCTCATCAAAATTAGTCATCTGCACCAGGCTGTTTTACCCAGCGGTTTTGCCTGTTTATACAGCAGGAGAGCAGCGATTGCTGCTCTCCTGGATTCATTTTTCATATCGCGCTTTTTACTATTGCGCTTTGTTGTCACGTCAGTCGATCAAAGCTTGCCGTGACACTGTTTGTATTTCTTGCCGGAGCCGCAAGGACAGGGATCATTACGCCCCACCTTGGGCATATCGCGCACGTAAGGGTCCTGTTTATCAGCCTGCTCTTGATCTGCACCAGCCTCTGAATCCGATTCACCCTTCATGGCACTCGCCTGAGAGTGTTCAAAATTCATCTGCTGGCGCTCTGCCTGTTCGCGGCGCTGACGCTCGATGGCATCAACATCTTCCTGCTCACGTACCTTGACATGGCTGATGATGCGAACCACATCACGCTTGATATTATCGAGCAGTGTCTGGAAGAGTTCAAACGCCTCACGTTTGTACTCCTGCTTCGGGTTCTTCTGCGCATAACCACGCAGATGTATCCCCTGACGCAGCAGCTCCATGGTCTGCAGATGCTCTTTCCAGGCCGTATCCAGTACCTGCAGCATCACCTGCTTCTCGAACATGCGCATGGTAGGCGCGCCCACCAGGTTTTCCTTCTCGGTATAAATTCTGGCTATCTCTTCACGAATCTTTTCGCGCAGAGGCTCCTCATGCAGATGATCATCTTCATCCAGCCACTGCTGAACAGGGAGCTGCACAGAGAAATCTGCTTCAAGCGCTTTTTCCAGGGCCGCGATCTCCCAGGTTTCCGCCAGACTCTGAGGTGCGATGAAATCACTGATCAGGTTATCCACCACCTCATCACGAATACTGTAAATCGTTTCGGATATATCATCACTTGCCATGACATCGTTACGCTGTGCATAGATCACCGAACGCTGATCATTGGCAACATCATCATATTCAAGCAGATTCTTACGGATATCAAAGTTGCGGCCTTCAACCTTGCGCTGCGCTTTCTCTATCGCGTTGCTGACCATCTTGTGTTCGATCGCTTCGCCCTTCTCCATACCCAACGCCTGCATGAACTGGCGTACGCGATCAGAGGCGAAAATACGCATCAGATCATCTTCCATGGACAGGAAGAAACGTGATGAACCCGGGTCACCCTGGCGGCCCGCACGACCACGCAACTGATTATCTATACGACGTGATTCGTGGCGCTCGGTACCGAGAATATGCAAGCCACCCGCTTCGATGACCATATCATGGCGCTGTTTCCAGTCAGCCTTGACCGCTTCAATCTGCTCGGGTGTCGGATTATCCAGTGCCTGAAGCTCGGCCTCCAGATTGCCGCCCAGCTTGATATCGGTACCACGACCAGCCATGTTGGTAGCAATGGTCGTCGCACCAGGACGACCGGCATCAGCAATGATGGTAGCTTCGCGGCCATGGTTCTTGGCGTTCAGTACATTGTGCTTGATCTTCTCCTTGGTCAGCATGCTGGAGAGCAGCTCCGAGGATTCAACCGATGCCGTACCGACCAGAACAGGCTTGTTCAGTCGCTGTGATTCACGGATCTCTTTCACGATCGACAGGTACTTCTCTTCCATCGTCAGGAAGATGACATCGTTATGGTCAACACGCTGAATCGGTTTGTTGGTAGGAATAACCACCACATCCAGACCATAGATCTGATGCAGTTCGAAGGCTTCGGTGTCCGCGGTACCGGTCATACCGGACAGTTTTTCGTACAGCCTGAAATAGTTCTGGAAGGTGGTCGAGGCGAGCGTCTGGCTCTCCTGTTGAATTCTGACACCCTCTTTGGCTTCCACCGCCTGATGCAGACCTTCGGACCAGCGACGGCCCGGCATGATACGACCGGTATGCTCGTCTACTATGACTATCTGGTTATCCTGGACGATATAGTCCTTGTCGCGATGGAACAGATAATGAGCGCGAAGTCCCGCCAGTACGTGGTGCAGCAGGTTGAGGTTATGCGGGGCATACAGACTCTCGCCCTCTTTCAGCAAGCCTTCCTTGATCAGCAGATCCTCCACCAACTGATGCCCGGATTCGGTCAGCTCAATGGTGCGGTTCTTTTCATCAACGGCGAAATGCTCGTCAATGATCTGAGTTTCATCCTTGATGTCGATTTCGCCGTGATACTGCTGCAGTGTCGGAATAAGCAGATTGATCTGCCTATACAGCGCAGAACTGTCTTCCGATGGGCCGGAGATGATCAGTGGTGTTCTGGCTTCGTCAATCAGAATGGAGTCGACTTCGTCGACAACGGCAAAATTGAAGCCACGCTGCACCTTATCCTGCAGGCTGAACGCCATATTGTCGCGCAGGTAGTCGAAGCCGAACTCGTTGTTGGTGCCATAGGTAATATCGGCAGCATAGGCTTCGCGCTTGGATACTGAATCCTGACCCGATACGATCACGCCGACACTGAGCCCCAAGCCTTCATAAAGGGGACGCATCCACTCGGCATCACGGCTGGCAAGATAATCGTTGACGGTCACAACATGAACGCCCTTGCCCGTCAGTGCGTTCAGATACACGGCCAGAGTCGCCACCAGGGTTTTACCCTCCCCGGTTTTCATCTCTGCGACTTTACCTTCATGCAGGGTAATACCACCAATCATCTGTACATCGAAGTGGCGCATCTGCATGACGCGCTTGGATACTTCACGAACAGTGGCAAAGGCTTCCGGCAACAGTTTGTTGAGACTTTCGCCAGATGCAAAGCGGTCACGATATGCCTGTGTCAGCGCCTTAAGCTCATCATCACTGAGTTTTTCAAGTTCAGGCTCAAGCGCATTGACCTCCTTGACAATACGCATCATCCGTTTGAGTTCGCGCTCGTTCTTGCTTCCGAAAATCTTTTTTAGCAGTGATGTCAGCATAATCAGACTTTTTAACCGTTTCAGAAATTATCAGGGACCGTGCCGGGCAGACCAGCGCAACATTCTACACATATTGGGGCAGTTAGTTGATATTTAAACTGTAAAACCTTAGACGTATATCAACTTTATTTTCTACACAGCAGGCAGGGATCAGGCGATCCGGCCAGATGCGCTGTTCTAAAGCGCGCTATTGTAACGAAAAAGCCGGGAAAACCCGGCCTTTCTTTACCAAAAC
This sequence comes from Nitrincola alkalilacustris, assembly GCF_008973755.1. Classification (GTDB taxonomy): domain Bacteria; phylum Pseudomonadota; class Gammaproteobacteria; order Pseudomonadales; family Balneatricaceae; genus Nitrincola; species Nitrincola alkalilacustris. Next base: position 154,941 of record NZ_WBOM01000004.1, read on the forward strand.
TCACGCTCGTCTTCGAGGGCTGTTACAGCGCAGCTAGCGGACGCTGATAGGCGATAGGAACATGCTGCACCACTTCATCATAGGTCACAGCTTCCCAGGCCCCCTCCGTTGCCAGCAGCTTTCTCAGCAACAGGTTATTCAGATGATGACCAGACTTGTAACCGTAAAACTCACCGATCAGACTTTTGCCCAACAGGTAAAGATCACCGACGGCATCAAGAATCTTGTGTTTGACGAATTCGTTGTCATAACGCAGGCCATCTTCGTTCAGGATGCGGAAATCATCCACCACAATAGCATTATCAAAACTGCCGCCCAAGGCCAGGTTCTGTGAACGCAGGAACTCGATATCACGCATGAAACCAAAGGTACGGGCGCGACTGACCTCCTTCACGAAGGAACTGGTCGAGAAGTCCAAAGAGGCTTCAAGATTGCGATCAGAGAACGCAGGGTGGTCGAACTCGATACGAAAACCCACCTTGAAACCATCAAACGGACGGAAGCAGGCGGTCTTGCCATCAACCTCGACCGAGACCTCTTTCTTGATGCGGATAAACTGCTTCGGCGCATCCTGCTCGGCAATACCAGCAGACTGAATCAGGAAAACAAAGGGCGCAGCACTGCCATCCATGATAGGAACTTCTTCGGCACTGAGCTCGACGATCGCATTGTCGATACCCAGACCAGCCATCGCAGACATCAGATGTTCAACTGTTGCTACTCTGACACCATTTTCGGTCAGATTGGTAGACAGCGTTGTATCCGTTACGCTCAGCGCATCCGCCCTGACCTCGGCCACCGGATCCAGATCCGTGCGACGGAAGACGATACCATGATCCGCCGGTGCCGGCTTCAGAGTCAGATAGACTTTATGCCCTGTGTGCAGACCGATACCAGTCGCCTTGATACTGTTTTTAAGTGTACGCTGCCTGATCATCGAGCCCTGCCAGTCCAATCTACCTGATTTTCAATCGCGAATGATAACAGAAGAGTCCCTTCTGTCCAATCACGAACTTGACCTCTCGGTCGGATCAATCCGCCTGCTTCCGCAGAAAAGTCGGAATATCCAGCGCACCATAGTCATTACCAGACGCCGTTTTACGGACTTCTCCAGACTGACGCTCTTTAGGGTCCGGACGATCCAGCAGTGCTTCCTGCTTCTGGCGTCGCAGAATCGCCGGCAGCTCTATCTGATCGAAGCTTGCAGGTGTTTCTGTCGCTTTCGGTTCAACCTTGGGATTATGGCTGACCATGCGCACTTCAGGCTCTTTCTGTCGATCCAGCCCGGTAGCAACAACAGTCACTTTCAGCTCATCACCCAGTTGCGGATCAATGACGGTACCCACAACAATCGTGGCATCATCAGCCGCACACTCTTCGATGATACTGCCTACCTCGTTGAACTCACCCAGGCTCAAATCTTCACCGGCAGCAATATTCACCAGAATACCGCGTGCACCCTTGAGATCGATATCCTCCAGCAAGGGACTGCGAATCGCCGCCTCTGCTGCTTCCTGCGCACGGTTATCGCCTCTGGCAATGCCGGTACCCATCATCGCCATACCCATTTCGGACATAACGGTACGCACATCGGCAAAGTCGACGTTGATCATACCCGGACGGGTAATCAGGTCGGCAATCCCCTGCACCGCACCCTTGAGGACATCATTAGCCGCGTTGAAGGCATTAATCAGGCTGCAGTTCTTACCCAGCACCTGCATCAGCTTTTCATTCGGAATGATGATCAGGGAGTCCACATGCTCACGCAGCTCGCGTATCCCCTTCTCGGCGATATCCATGCGCTTGCGACCTTCAAAACGGAAGGGGCGCGTCACGATAGCTACCGTCAGGATACCCATCTCCTTGGCAATTTCAGCCACGACAGGCGCTGCTCCAGTGCCAGTACCACCACCCATGCCAGCCGTGATGAACACCATATCCGCTCCGCGCATGGTCTCGGCAATACGGTCACGATCTTCAAGCGCGGCCTGGCGACCGATATCGGGATTGGCGCCTGCACCCAGCCCCTTAGTCATATGACCACCTATGTGAAGCACGATGCGTGTCGACATTCTGTCGAGAGCCTGGGCATCAGTGTTAGCACAGATGAAATCAACCCCACCCAGGTCGAAATTCACCATATGCTCCACGGCGTTTCCACCGCCACCACCAACACCAACCACTTTTATCACAGCGTTCTGCGGTACATTATCAATTAATTCAAACATCTCACCCCTCCCCAGTATCGCCTGTGACTACAATCCGGCAGTACTGAATTTTGTAACTGGTTATTAAAAATTGCCCTTGAACCACGCCTTCACCCTCGCCAGCAGCTCACCTGGCCGCAGTCGTGATGATGACCTTTCCTGTTTATTCCTGTCCTGCCCCTGATTTATCTGGATCCTTGTTTCCTGCACCTTTTTATCTGGCGTTTTTCTGTCTGTTGTGTTTCGTTCTGAAGCCCTTGCCTGAGCAACTGGCTTGAAACCTCTTCTGGCGTGTTGGAGCAGACCGATCCCCGTCGCATAGATCGGGTTCTGCAGCATTGACTCCATCCCTCTGACCCCCTGAGGAACTGCAAGACGCACCGGCATATGAAATATTTCCTCTGCCAGCTCCACTGCGCCTTCCATTTTTGAAGTGCCGCCGGTCAAAACAATACCCGCTGCCACCATATCCTCATACCCTGAACGCCTGAGCTCTGCCTGAATCAACGCAAAGAGCTCTTCGTAACGCGGCTCAACCACTTCGGCAAGAGCCTGGCGGGACAGATCACGCGCCGGCCGATCACCGACACTCGGCACCTTGATCATCTCATTGGCGCTGGCCAGTTGGGTCAGTGCACAGGCATACTTGACCTTGATTTTTTCAGCATGCTGGGTCGGAGTTCGCAAGGCCATCGCAATATCGTTAGTCACCTGATCACCGGCAATCGGTATCACTGCCGTATGCCGAATCGACCCCGCAGTAAACACGGCAATATCCGTGGTACCGCCGCCGATATCCACCAGGCAGACTCCCAGATCACGTTCATCCTCGGTCAGCACCGAGTAGCTTGATGCCAACTGCTCCAATACGATCGCATCGACCTCAAGCCCACAGCGCCGAATACATTTCTCAATATTCTGTATCGCATTGCTGGCGCCGGTGACCAAGTGCACTTTGGCCTCAAGACGGACACCCGACATCCCCAGAGGTTCCTTGATACCCTCTTGATTATCAATCAGATACTCTTGTGGAAGAATGTGAATAATGCGCTGATCGGCTGGAATCGCAACCGCCCGTGCAGCATCTATCACTCGCTCAAGATCCTGATCCGATACTTCGCGATCCTTCACGGCAACTATGCCATGCGAGTTCATACCACTGATATGACTTCCTGCAATCCCCACAGTCACAGAGTGTATTTTGCTGCCGGACATCAGTTCGGCTTCTTCAACTGCGCGTTGAATCGACGTCACGGTCGACTCTATATTCACAACCACACCGCGTTTCATGCCACGTGAAGGATGCGAACCAACACCGACTATCTCTATGCTGCCATCAGCACATATTTCACCGACCAGGCACAGCACTTTGGTGGTGCCGATATCCAGCGCCACTATCATGTTACTGTCAAACGCCGCCTGCTTAACCTGCATTGTCGGGCTTCTCCTCGGCGCGCCACTGAACTGCAACGCCATTGGTGTATCGAATGTCAATCTGTTCAATCTGCTCAACCTTAAGGTGAAGCTCTGCTTCATAAATTTTGATGAAGCGCCGGAGCCTCGGCATCATCTGTTCACGCCCGGCGACCACGCGTATGCCATTATCCAGTTCAAGGTTCCATGCCCCCCTTCCTTCAAGGGACAGGCCCGTCAACTGAACGCCGGTGCCGGCAAATACGCGGCTCAGGTCATGGTATTGCTGCATCACTCTGCGCGTTTCATGTGATGGACCATTCAATCTTGGTAACTGCTCGTACTCTGGCTTGAGTTCGGGCCAGAATATATCTCCCTGATGATTAAGCAGCCCTTTATCACCCCAGCGCGCCACAGCCACCTCTTCAGTCACGATCACTTCCAGAGCCGGTGGCCAGTGACGTTTGAGAATCGCATTGTGTACCCAGGGGTCCGCCAGCACCTGCTCACGCAGACGCTGCAGATCCAGTGACAACAACGGCTGGGCCAGACTCTGGCCAAGCTGCTGAGCCAGATGGGTTCTGTCCAGATGTTCCACCCGGCCGCTCACCTTTATCTGCGCCACCGGCTGATCCAGCCAGGCAACAAAATCGCGGGCCAAAGTGCTGCTGATACCGACAAATACCATCAGCAGTGTCAACAGCGTCAGCGGACGCCATATACGATCAATCTCACCCTGACCGGAAACTGATGCCGGCGCTGCCTGTGCAACACGACTGGCACCCTTTATCGGCTCCGGCGCAGTTGCCTGCGCCGGCTGTTTCAGCCAGGGCAGGTGAAGGTTCATACTGTAACGCCCTCCTGCAGGGGCAGAGAGGTGCGCAGAATCTCAACCACCAGCTGTTCAAAACTCATACCGGCCCGCCCTGCTGCCATAGGCACAAGGCTGTGATCAGTCATACCCGGCAGTGTATTCACCTCCAGTAACTGAAACTGACCGGCCCGAGTCATCATTACATCAACCCGCCCCCAGCCACTGCATCCGACCATACGGAAAGCATTCAGAGCCAGTTGCCCCAGAGCCGTTACCTGTTCATCAGAAAGGCCTGTATCAAACAGGTAGCGTGTATCCTCAGCTTCATATTTGGCATTGAAGTCATAAAACCCATGCGGCGTTTCCAGCCTGATCGCAGGCAGTGGACGATCATGCAGTATCGCTACGGTAAACTCCGGCCCATCGACCCACTGCTCGGCGATCACACAATGGTCATATCGAACCGCTTCGTCATAAGCGGCTGAAAGTTCATTCAGTGAAGCCACTCGGCTCATCCCGATACTCGACCCCTCATGAACCGGCTTCACCATCAAGGGGTAGCCGAGCTGCTGGCCCACCTGCGCAAGATCAGTCTGCTGATCCAGCAGCGCAAATCCAGGCGTCGGCAGACCCGCGCCTATCCAGAGCTGCTTGCAGCGAAGCTTGTCCATCCCCAGCGCAGAAGCACTGACATTACTGCCGGTATAGGGCTTTTGCATCATCTCCAGCAGCCCCTGCAGCGTACCATCCTCACCGCCACGACCATGCAGTATCAGAAAGGCACGATCAAAATGCTCTGCCTGAAGCTGTTTCACCGGATCTTGTCCGTCTGCATAAAGATCTATCGCAAAGGCATCAACACCTGCACTCAAGAGTCCTTTCAATACCTGAGCGCCACTGCGCAGCGAAACACTGCGCTCCGCCGAGTTGCCACCCATAATGACAGCCACACGTCCAAATTCGGCAGATTCATTCGCTGATATCCTGTAGGTGCTCATGCAGGCCCCTTATCACTGTTTGCTAGTAGGTTCTCCTGACGCAACCGATGGGCCAGAGCCGTAATATCTCCGGCCCCCTGAGTCAGCAGCAGATCACCGGGACGCAATACGCTGCGCAGTACTTCGACCACTTCCGTCGCATCCTCAACAAATACCGGTTCCACGCCTCGCTGACGGATGCTGCGGCACAGACTGCGCGTATCCGCGCCGGGGATAGGCGCTTCTCCTGCCGGATACACCTCCATCAGCAGCAACAGATCAACATCGGTCAACACCTGGACGAAATCGTCATAGAGATCGCGTGTACGACTGTAGCGGTGCGGCTGATAGATCATCACCAGGCGACGATCCGGCCAGCCATCCCTGACAGCCTGAATTACAGCCTTAACCTCTCTTGGATGATGTCCATAATCATCCACCAGCGTTACCTCGCCGCCGTCTACCGGCAACTCACCCAGCACCTGGAAACGACGACCCACACCACCGAACTTCTCCAGCGAACGGCAGATGGCGTCGTCATCGATACCCTCATCAGTCGCTACGGCAATGGTAGCCAGAGCATTCAGAACGTTGTGCCGACCCGGCATGTTGAGTGTCACCTCCAGATCACGGTATCCGGCTGGACGTATCACTCTGAAACGTGTCAGCATCGCCTTCTGGCTGATATCGACAGCCCTGAAATCCGCCTCTTCAGCGAACCCATAGGTCAGCACAGGGCGGCTTACCTGTGGCAGCAACTCTGCAACGACAGGGTCATCAATACACAGCACCGCCAGTCCGTAGAAAGGCAGGTTATGCAGAAAGCTGATAAAGGTCTGCTTAAGCTTGTTGAAGTCACCCTCATAGGTGTCCATATGATCGGCATCAATATTAGTCACTATCGCGACCATCGGTTGCAGATGCAGGAAGGAGGCATCACTTTCATCAGCTTCAGCAACGAGGTAACGACTGTCACCCAGCTGTGCATTGGTGCCGGCACTGTTGAGGCGCCCACCGATAACAAAAGTTGGATCAAGCCCCGCCTCCGCCATCATCGAAGCCAGCAGACTGGTCGTGGTGGTCTTGCCATGCGTTCCGGCAACGGCAATACCATGGCGATAGCGCATCAGCTCAGCCAGCATCTCAGCTCTGCGCACAACCGGTATGCGCTGCTCGCGTGCGGCGATCAGTTCAGGGTTGCTCTCATCAACAGCTGTTGAGATCACCACAACATCAGATGTTGCAATATTGCCGGCATCATGCCCGATATACAGAGTTGCCCCAAGTGCTTTGAGTCGCTCGGTGGTCGCCGATGGACGAATGTCCGAACCACTGATCATATATCCCTGATTCAATAATACTTCTGCTATGCCACACATACCGACACCGCCAATGCCAACAAAGTGGATCTGACGGATACGGCGCATTTCAGGCACCTCATATACTTTGGCACTGCGATTGATTGGTTTCATGACATCGCCTCCATACAGGCTCTGGCCAACCGCGTACTGGCATCCGGCCGTCCGAGGCTTCGAGCCTTGATCGCCATCTGCAGCAACAGTTCACGCTGCCCCAGCTCTTCAAGTTGTTGTGCCAGTTTCTCGGCGGTGAGCTCGGATTGCTGAATCATACGTGCAGCCCCTGCATCTACCAGAAAACCTGCGTTTATGGTTTGATGGTCGTCAACCGCATGCGGAAAGGGCACAAACAAAGCCGCAACGCCGGCAATCGCGACTTCGCTGACCGTCAGCGCTCCCGAACGGCAGATCACCAGATCTGCCCAGCCCCAGGCCTCATCCATCCGTTCAATAAATGGCACCACCTCGGCATCCACGCCAGCTGCCTTATAGGCATTCAGAGTGCTTTCAAGATGATTATGCCCCGTCTGATGCCAGACCTTCGGACGTTTCGCTTCCGGCATTAACGCCAGTGCCTGCGGCAGTAGTTGGTTCAGTGCCTGTGCACCAAGACTGCCACCGACAACCAGCAGGCGTAACGGTCCCTGACGATCTTTCATGCGCTGTTCTGGTGTCGACAGACGCAAAATCGGGCCACGTACCGGATTACCTATGCAGTCCGCCTCCGGAAGATTCTTGAATGCACCGGGAAAAGCCTGAAGTACTCGTGAAGCAAAGCGCGACAGGGCACGATTAGTCATGCCCGCAATAGCATTCTGTTCATGAATCAGTACAGGTACGCCCTGCAGCCAGGCAGCCAGCCCGCCAGGGCCGGAGGCAAATCCACCCATACCCAGTACCGCATCAGGTTTGAGCTTTTTCAACACGCGGCGAGCCTGCAACAGTGCCTTACACAGACGAAAAGGTGCCAGCAACAGGCTGATCCGCCCTTTTCCACGCAAGCCTGTCACTTCTATTCTGTTCAGGGTGATGCCGGCAGCTGGTATCACTCTGGCCTCAATACCCTTGGCGGTTCCCAGCCACTCGACATGAACCCCCTGTTTTTTCAGCTCTTCGGCAGTGGCAAGAGCCGGGAAGACGTGTCCGCCAGTACCACCTGCCATCACCAGCAGTGTTTTTGGCTTATCCATGACGCGCTCCCCGTGGCACTGTGCCTCTGCCTTTTTCCTGTTTACTGTATTGCAACTTATTCAACTCATAGTCGACTCTTAAAATAAGGGTAATCATCGCGGCTGATACCAGCAGGCTACTGCCGCCATAGCTGAACAGTGGCAGAGTAAGACCTTTGGTCGGCAGCGCACCAACATTGACACCGATATTAATCAGCGCTTGCCCCGCAAAAATAAATCCAAATCCGTAGCAGGTGTATGCCATGAAGAACTGATGCAGTTTCTCGGCACGACGACCAATCAGAAATATGCGACAAACCAGCAATATGTAGAGCGCAATAATAACCAGCGCACCGACAAGCCCGAACTCCTCAGACAGCACCGAATAGATGAAGTCGGTGTGTGCTTCCGGCAGATAAAACAGTTTCTGAACGCTGTTACCCAGCCCTGTACCGAACCATTCACCTCGTCCGAATGCGATCTGCGCCTGAGACAGCTGATAACCTGCTCCAAAGGGGTCTGCCCAGGGGTCCTGAAACGATGTCAGACGCTGAAGTCGGTAGGGCTGGAAGATAGCCATCACATAGGCCAGTAACCCTGCACCCACCACAACAATCAGAAACTGACCAAAGCGCATGCCGCCCAGAAAGATCATCCCCATCACGGCACCCATCAGTATTACCGTGGCACCAAAATCCGGTTCCAGAATCAGAAGCGCAACATAGAAGGCCAGGGGAATGATCGGCTTTACAACGCCCCACCAGCCACTGCGCACCTCAGACAGGCGGCGCACCAGGTAGCCGCTCATGAACAGGACCATGCACATCTTGGCTACTTCGGAGGCCTGCAGATTGAAAAAACCCAGTCCTATCCAGCGCCTGCTGCCATTCACTTCACGACCGATGCCAGGCACCAGCACCAGCACCAGCAGCACAAAACCCAGTACCAACAGTGCTGCACCATGACGATGCCAGACCCAGACCGGCACCATCGCAACAAACGCCACAACGAACAGGGACAATCCGATAAAGATACTCTGGCGCATGATGAAAAAGGTCGGTGAACCAAAGTCCCTGGCCGCCACATCCATGGATGCCGATGCAATCATCACAAAACTGGTCAGCACCAGTGCAATCGCACAGAGTGCTAGACTGGCATCAAAGGGCATTCTGCCGGGTGCCAGATCCAGCGCAGCAGGCCATTGCAGCTGTGGGAGCAGAGGTCGATTCAACATAACGCCTCCACCTGTTGCATGAACTGATCGCCACGGTCGCCATAGCCGCTGAACATATCAAAGCTCGCACAGGCCGGTGACAGCAATACGATATCGCCCGGCTGAGCCGCCGCCGCTGCCGCTTCAACCGCCTCCTGCAAGGTAGCGGCGCTGATTTTAGGCAGGCTGGTAATATCCTGATCCAGCAGGGGGGCATCCTCTCCGATCAGCACCAGCGCCCTGCCATATTGGCCCAATACAGGACTCAGCTCTGTAAAACTCTGCTCCTTGCCGACGCCACCGGCAATCAGCACGATTCTGGATTCGCCCTGCAGCGTTTCACCCAGCCCTTTGATCGCGGCCAGAGTCGCCCCAACATTGGTACCCTTTGAATCATTGACATAGATAACACCCTGCTTCTGTGCCACCCATTGGCAACGATGCCGCAGACCAGTGAAGGACTTTACTGCCTGCAGCATCGCTGGCATCGGTATGGAAACGGCATCACCCAGTGCCAGCGCGGCCAGAACATTGGCCAGATTATGCTGTCCCGGGATTTTTACCTCAGATGCCGGCATCAGCGGCTCCAGCCCTTTGTGCAGCCAGAGTACGCCATCGGTCATGACCAGTCCGAACTGCATCAGATCAGGGCGAGACAGGCCGAAACTGCTCAGCTTGACCCCCTGGGACAGCAGCGGGGCTGTCAGTGGATCATCGCGATTGATCACCGCATGCAGACAACCACGATAGATACGATGCTTCGCCTGATAGTACTCTGTCAGCCCAGCGTAGCGATCCAGGTGGTCGGGGCTGATATTCAATACGGTGGCAGCTGCAGCACGCAGCTCATTCAGAGTTTCGAGCTGAAAGCTCGACAGCTCAAGCACATACAGATCCGCCTCACCCTCAGCCAGTAGATCCAGTGCCGGAGTACCGATATTACCACCCACGCCAACCTTCATGCCGGCCGCTCTGGCCATCTCACCAACCAGTGTGGTCACTGTACTCTTGGCATTGGAGCCTGTAATCGCCACAATCGGCGCGTTCGCCTCACGACAGAAGAGATCTATATCACCCGCCAGCCTGGCTCCTGCCGCCACTGCCTCCTGAATTGCAGCCGCTGATTTGGCAACACCCGGGCTGAGAAGCAGTTCATCAGCCTGTCGCAGCAGGCTTGCATCCAATTCACCGCAACGCAGTTCAATATCGGGAAACTCAGCCCTGAACTGTGCAGCAAGTGGTGGTTCATCACGCGTGTCCACAACGGCAAAGGGCCAGCCCTTGCCAGCCAGATAGCGTGCACAGGAGAGCCCGGTCTGTCCCAGACCGATAATGATGCGGAAAGTATCTGTCGCAATCAGGCTCACGCGTAACTCCTGCTATCGTATTTTCAAGGTTGCCAGGCCGATCAGCACCAGCACCACTGTTATGATCCAGAAACGGACGATAACGCGGGGTTCAGGCCAGCCTTTGAGTTCAAAGTGATGATGGATCGGTGCCATGCGAAATATTCGCCGCCCGGTCAGTTTGTATGAAGCCACCTGCAGAATCACCGAGATGGTTTCCAGTACAAAGATCCCTCCCATGATCACCAGCACAAGCTCCTGCCTCACTATCACGGCGATGACGCCCAGCACTGCGCCAAGGGCCAGAGCACCGACATCACCCATAAAGACCTGAGCCGGATAGGTGTTGAACCAGAGGAATCCAAGGCCGGCGCCAACAATTGCACCACAGAAGATGATCAGCTCACCTGCCCCCGCCACATAAGGAATATGCAGATAGTTGGCAAACTGTACATGGCCGCTGAGATAGGCGAACACTGCCAGAGCACCTGCCACCATAACGGTTGGCATGATGGCCAGTCCATCCAGCCCATCGGTCAGGTTAACCGCATTGGAGCTGCCGACGATCACGAAATAGGTGAATACGATAAAGAAAATACCCATCTCGATAATGATTTCTTTGAAAAAGGGCACGATCAGTTGCGTTTCGACCGGACTCTGCGCGGTGGCATAAAGCGCAATGGCGGCCCCCAGGCCGCCAACCGACTGCCAGAGATACTTCCAGCGCGCAGGCAGGCCTCGCGGATTTTTTTCCACTACTTTGCGCCAGTCATCCACCCAGCCAACGGCGCCAAACACGATCAAAACACCCAGTGTTATCCACACATAGCGGTTACTGAGATCACTCCATAACAATACACTGATCGCTATCGCCAGTAGAATCAGGCCGCCTCCCATGGTTGGCGTGCCGGACTTGCTCAGATGCGACTGCGGACCATCATTACGCACAGCCTGACCTATCTGCCTGCTACGCAGCATATTGATCAGATAAGGACCAAAGATCAGTGAGATCGCCAGAGCCGTCAGCACCCCCAGAATACCACGCAGGGTGATATAACGGACGACGGTGAAACCGCTGTAAAATTGGGACAGAAACTCTGCCAGCAGTAGTAACATATCTCAGTTTTCCCCGTCTTTAAGCGCGTTCACCACGCGTTCCATACCGGCGCTGCGCGAGCCTTTCACCAGTAATGTGACCGAATCGTTCAGCTCGGTTTTCAAGCGTTTGACTATCTCTTCGCAGCTTGCAAAATGCTCCGCTGCTGCACCTGCGGCCTGCGCAGCACCTTGCAACTCCTGGGTCAGGCTTCCGGTGGTCAGAATCAGATCAAGGCCAGCAATAGCCGCATATTCGCCGGTTGCGGCATGCAGTTGAATGGCATCAGGCCCCAGCTCTGCCATATCGCCAGCTACCAGAATGCGTTTGCCGGGGCGCGAAGCCAGCAGGTCAATCGCCGCCCGCATTGCGTCCGGATTGGCGTTATAGCTGTCATCAATAATCAAGGCTCCTGAAGTCAGTCGAATGGGCTTCATCCGCCCGTTCACCGCCATGCAGGACTCCAACCCCTGCTTGATCTGCTCAAAGGGCAGCCCTGCAGCAATCCAGGCCGCACTCGCTGCTGCGGCATTCGCCACATTGTGCCGGCCCAGCAGATTCAGGGTGATACGCAACTGCTCCTGCTGCCAGCACAGGTCAAAACTGAAGTTACCGGATGCTTCCTGTGTCAGGTTTTCGGCACTTACATCTGCCTCTGAGTTATTCACTCCGAAAGTCACGGCACGCCGCTGTATCTGCAGCAGTTTTTTCAACCATACATCTGCATGCGGATCATCCAGATTCACGATACCCGCACCATCGGCAGGCAGCGCGTCAAAAATTTCTCCTTTCGCCCTGACAATCGCTTCAAGGCTACCGAAACCTTCAATATGTGCGCCCAGAGCATTATTCAGTATGGCCACCGACGGTCTGGTCATGGCGACGGTTTTGGCTATCTCACCAACTTCACTGGCCCCCAGCTCAACCACCGCGCTGAGGTGCTGATTTGTCAATGACAGCAACGTCAGTGGTGCGCCAATCAGGTTATTGAGATTACCTCGCGTAGCCAGTACCGGTCCACGCACGGCAAGCATGCTTGCCAGCATCTCCTTGACTGTTGTCTTGCCACCGCTGCCGGTCACAGCAAACACCCTTCCCTGAAAACGACTGCGATTCAGAGCTCCCGCCTGACCCAGCGCCTTCAGCGTATCCTCAACAATCAGTTGTGGCAGCTCATCTTCCACCTGATGATCAGTTACAGCTGCCACAGCACCCTTGCCTCGCACCTCAGTGACAAAGGCATGACCATCAAAAGTGGGGCCGCGCAACGCAACAAACAGGTCTCCAGCCTGGATCTGTCGGCTGTCGGTACTGATTCGCAGACACTCGACATCCGCGCCGACGAGTCTGGCATTCAAAGCCTGCGCCAAGGCTGATAGTCTCCAGTCACCGATCATGACGCTGCCCTCCGGCGTAAGGCTGCCAATGCATACTTCTGATCACTGAAGGGGTGACGCTTCCCGTGAATTTCCTGATAATCCTCATGCCCCTTACCTGCAATCAACACAATATCGTCACTGCTGGCCTGCATCACAGCCATCTCGATCGCTTTGGCGCGATCCACTTCAACCTTAAAGGATGCACTTGCCGGTATGCCGGCGACTATCTGAGTCAGAATCTGATCAGGTGACTCTGTTCGAGGGTTATCACTGGTCACAACAAGCTGATCAGCCAACTCTGCCGCGATGCGTCCCATCTCTGGCCGTTTGCCAGCGTCTCGATCACCTCCGCAACCAAAAACACACCAGAGCTGCCCCTTGCCACTTTTATGAACACTCAGTGCTTTCAGTGCCTGATACAGGGCGTCCGGCGTATGAGCATAGTCAATCAGTACTGTCGGCTCATCAACCTGATAAGCAACCCTCTCCATGCGCCCCGCGACTGCCGTGACACCAGCCAGTGCGATGGAGATCTCATCTGCACGATACCCCATCAGACCAAGCACACCTGCCACCAGCAACAGGTTGCTGATGTTGTAGCGTCCGATCAATGCTGTTTCAAAAGCGACCGGACCCCAGGGCGTTTTGAAACTCAAACGCATACCCGTTGCCGCCAGTGACATGTCAATGACATTCAGATCAGCCGATGGATGTTCAATACCATAGGTCAGCAACTGGTCTGCCACGGCTGCCGCACTTTTTGCCAACATGGCACCGAAAGGGTCTTCCAGATTGACGACCTGCAGAGGAACCTGCTTATCCAGAAACAGTTTCGCCTTGGCAGCGCCATAGGCCTGCATGTTCTGATGATAATCAAGATGGTCGCGACTGAGGTTGGTAAAGGCTGCCGCCGTGAAACGAATACCCGCCACACGCTCCTGATCCAGCGCATGGCTGGATACTTCCATAACAACGCAGTCTGCGCCCTGATCTTTCAGCTCTGACAGTAACTGGTGCGCCCTGATCGCATCCGGTGTCGTATGTGTGGAGGGCTGCAGCTTCTGTGGAAAGCCATTGCCTATCGTTCCGATAACGGCACAGTGCTTGCCGAGACGATTAAGCGCCTGTGCCAGAAAGTGGCTGCATGAGGTTTTACCATTCGTACCTGTGACCCCGATAACACTCATTACCGGTTCTGCATCCGTTTCATAATAGCGTCTGGCTGCATCTCCGATAATCACATCCAGTTCCGATACCGGAATCACTGGAATACTGCTTGTCTGGCCACTCCACTCCAGCCTGTCAGCAACAGCCGCTACCGCACCTTTTTCGGCCGCCTCTTTGATAAAATCCGTCCCACGATGATGTGCTCCGGAGCGGGCAAAGAAAAGATCGCCCGGGACCACTTCGCGACTATCCTGAGTCAGACCGCTGACAGCAATGCTGGCCTGCTTTCCAGTTACACCCGGAATAAGGTCAGTCAATAGCATATTTTTGCGGATACTCATCGTCTGGCCACCTCTCTCCTGTCTGCAGGCCAGTTATCCGGGGCGACATTAAGCAGTCTCAACGCACCTGAGGCGACACGTGAAAAAATCGGCGCCGCAATTTCGCCACCGTAGTACTCTTTACCCTTAGGGTTATCGACCATGACGGCGATAACGATACGCGGATCAGATACCGGAGCAACACCTGCAAATACAGCGATGTATTTGTCTCTGATATATCCGGAAGGCCCTATTTTGTGCACCGTACCTGTCTTGCCAGCCACTCGATAACCTTGGACTGCAGCACGGCGCGCCGTACCGGCAGGACCTATCACCGTTTCCATCATATCCAGTACCGTATCCCCCAGCCCCTCAGGCATGATGCGGGTTCCGGTGACCTGATCTGTTTTCAGCAGGGAGATGGGACGAGCGATGCCATCTGTCGCCAGAGGCAGATAAGCCTGAGCCAGCTGCAAGGGGGTGACAGAGAGACCATAACCATATGACATGGTAGCCCGCTCAACCACCTGGCGTTCAGCCAAAAAGGGCAAGTGACCACTGCGCTCACCGGGAAAACCGGATGTTGTGACCTGCCCCATTCCCATATTGCTGAGCAGGCTTCTCAGTCTGTCTGGTTCCATATCCAGGGCCAGTCTGACCGAACCCACGTTACTGGATTTGGTCACAATACCGGTCATATCCAGCTTTCCATAATTGCGATGGTCACGCACGGTGGCACTGCGCACCCGCATAAACCCTGGTGTGGTATCGATTACTGAATCAACCTGATATTTTCCTGTCATCAGAGCGGCAGCGACAGTGATTGGCTTAATGGTGGAGCCAGGCTCAAACAGATCAGTGACTGAGCGATTACGCATCGCATCGCTGGTACGACGGGCACGATCATTAGGGTTATAGGAGGGTTGGTTGACCATCGCCAGAACTTCACCGGTATGGACATCCAGAATGACCACCGAACCTGAATCCGCACCATGCGATTCAACGGCTGACTTCAGCTCGCGATAAGCCATGTATTGCAGACGCAGGTCGATACTGAGCTGAAGATCACGCCCCGGCTCAGGGTCCTGAATGGAACGAATGTGGCGTATGGTTCTGCCGACGCGATCACGCATCACCAATTTACGCCCGTTCTCACCCTGCAAGGCATCATTATAAGCCAGCTCAAGCCCTTCCTGGCCTTCACCGTCAACATTGGTAAAACCAACCAGATGCGCCGTCACCTCACCTGCCGGATAATAGCGTTTGTATTCACGATCGACATGCACACCGGGAATATTCAACGCCTGAACCTGCTCAGCCAATTCGGGCGTCACCTGACGGCGCAGATAGAGAAAGCGCCGATCATTGTTCTCTAGCAACCGGTTACTCAGATCATCACGCTTGATATCAAGAATCTGGGACAGTCGATTAAGGTGAGGATGCTGAAAATCTGTCATTTTGGGATCAACCCATATGCTGGCAACCGGCGCGCTGACTGCCAGAGGCTCACCATGTCGATCAGTGATCAAGCCACGATGGGCCGGAATCAGCATGGTGCGCAGGCTTCGCGCGTCGCCTTGGCTCTGCAGAAACGCCTGGTCCACAACATAGAGCGATACCAGCTTCACGGAAACAGCCGATATGATCAGAGCAAGCAGGGCAAAAACAAGCCAGAGCCGCCAACTGCGCGCCACCTGTGCCTGTATGTTTTCAGTTTTGCCGCTCATCTCTGATTATCTCAATCTGTTTGTGTTCCGGTATCAACATCCCCAGGTCTTGTCTGGCCTTGTTCTCTATTCGGTTATGCCCAGCCCAGACACTTTGCTCAAGCAGCAACTGCCCCCACTCAATCTGCATCTCATCCCATTGGTAAACCAGCACCTGATGATCATTGAATAACCGTCGATAATCGTATGCCGACTGCACCACCATCAACGCACTCACCAGCAACAAGACAGCAAGTATCAACAGCAGCATGGCAGGCCTGAACAGGTCTGCGCCGGTCAACATCCGAAGCTCAGATGTACTGTCGGTTGTCTGCCTGGATGCAGCCACGCGCTCAGCTTTCTGTTCCTCTCGCCCTGTGAAAAGACGTTTGATCACGCGCATTTCACCGCCGCCCGCATCACTGCACTGCGTGCCCTGGGATTGGCATTCACTTCCGCCTGACTCGGCTTGATTGCCTTGCTGCTTGCTTTCAACCGGATCCGCAGCATCTCATCCGTGTATGGCATGCCTTCCGGGAGATGCTCATTGCCTTTTACATGCTTGCGAATGAAACGCTTGACGATGCGATCCTCCAGCGAATGAAAACTGATTACAACCAGCTTGCCGCCGATCGCCAGCACCTCCAGGGCCTGCTCAAGACACTGCTCCAGATCATCCAGCTCATGATTGATAAAGATTCGAATACCCTGAAATGCACGTGTAGCTGGATTCTTGCCCTTCTCCCAGCGCGGATTGGCATCAGTGATGATCTGCGCCAGACGACCGGTTGTCATGATAGGGCTCTGTTGACGCGCCTCAACAATCGCTTTTGCCATCCGGCGCGAAAACCGCTCCTCGCCATAGGTGTACATCACATCGGCAATCTCTTTTTCAGACGCACGATTGATCCATTGCGCTGCACTTTCTCCGACAGTTGTATCCATCCGCATATCCAGCGGCCCATCCTGGGCAAAGCTGAACCCTCTTTCAGGATCATCCAGCTGCGGAGAGCTGACACCAAGGTCCAGCAACACGCCATCGACCTTCCCCACCGACCCGTGTTGCTGAACAAACTCCTGCAGACGCGCAAATGAACCATGCTCTATTACAAAACGCTGTTCCCCTTCAAAAACAGCTTGTGCATGACTCAGCGCCTGCAGGTCCTTATCGATAGCGAGCAACCTCCCATCGGACTCCAGCTCTGCCAGAATCCGACGGGCATGCCCTCCCCTTCCAAAGGTGCCATCCACATAGAAGCCTGACCGATTAACGATCAATTCAGCTACTGCTTCTTCGAGTAGCACTGTGGTATGACTGTACTGGTTGCTCATCCGCTATCAACCGCAAACAATTAAAGTGAGAGTGACAACATCTCATCAGGAATAGTGTCTGGCGACCCAACCTCCTTCAGATAGTCATCCCTGGTCTGATTCCAGAGCTCCTCGCTCCAGATCTCAAACTTCCTGCCCTGCCCCAGCAAAACAACCCGTTTATCAAGCGATGCATAGTCACGCAAGGGAGATGGCAACAGCATTCGACCGCTACCGTCCAACTCGATATCCGTGGCATGACCGATCAGCAAGCGCTTGAGACGAACCGCCGCCGCATTAAAACTGGGTAACGCATCAATCTTTGCCTGAATCTCTTCCCAGTCAGGCAATGGATATAACAGCAGACAAGGTGACTGGGCATCGATAGTGGCGACCATCTGGCCAGCACAATAGGCTGCTATCGACTCGCGATAGCGCGATGGCATGGCCATCCTGCCTTTTGCATCCAGATTGATCGGATTCACTCCGCGGAACATTGTATCCCACCTTGCCTCAGATTTTTACCACTTTGACCCACTTTTACCCACTATCACACACTATAGAAATTAACCAAGGGCAATGCAAGGCAGGAACGACTGATATCAGACATATTAAGAGGGGGCGCAGCAGCCAACATGATTCAGGCTCATGGGCAATCAAGCTCCACCGCAGAAGTAGCAATATTAATCAGGAGGTTACAACGCGCGAATCGAAAGGCTTTTCAAGATACTGTTATCAACATGAAGAAATAGACACAACCCTGAATCAGGCCTGCACAGGGACTGAAACCTGTTTACCCTCGCAGCGGTTACCGCGAAAGCAAACAGGATCATCAAGAAATAGCGGGAGCCCGCCTGTAAGCCGGGTTTTGTCGAGGACAATCATTCATCTAGGACGCATGTCACCATACGCCTCAAGCAACCTACCCGGACCCGACGTGGGCCACGCCTTAAGGGTCCCTATTTGGTCTTGCTCCGAGTGGGGTTTACCATCGCCGTGGAATGTTACCACCCACGCGGTGCGCTCTTACCGCACCCTTTCACCCTTACCGTGACTCCGAAGAGCCCTTAGGCGGTCTACTCTCTGCTGCACTTTCCGTCGGCTCACGCCGCCCAGACGTTATCTGGCACTCTGCCCTGTGGAGCCCGGACTTTCCTCCCCTCTGCAAAAGCAGAGCGGCGATTGTCTGGCAAACTCCCGGGGCGAAGAATACCAGCAACCGCCCTCAGCGCAAAGCGCTCTGTGACACCAACCAGTCATAAATCTGCTTTTTCTTAAGCCCAGTGATGCTGGCCGCCAACCCGGCGGCCTGTTTCGGCGGCAACTCCTCTGCCAACAGTCGCGCAATGCGCTCGGCCTCCGCATCCAACACCTGAGGCAAGGAATCGGAACGGGTAGCACCATGCAACAGTACAACAAACTCACCCCGTTGCTGATTGGTATCGGCATTTACCCAATCACACAGCTGCGCAAGGGTACCGCCCTGTATGGTTTCAAACGTTTTGGTCAGCTCACGCGCGACCACAGCCTGGCGATCATCGCCATAGACCTCACGCATCATGGCAAGACTATCCACGATACGATGTGTGGACTCATAGAAGATCAGAGTTGCGGTTTCAGCAAGATGCTGCTCCAACTGCTTACGCCTCATGCCCGGCTTGGACGGCAGAAAGCCACAGAACAGAAAACGATCAGACGGCAGGCCGGATACGCTCAGCGCAGCAACAAATGCACAACAACCAGGCACAGGAGACACCTTGAACCCTGCATCTCTGACACGCTTGACCAGCACATAACCCGGGTCTGAAATCAGCGGCGTGCCAGCATCCGAAACCAGCGCAAGGCTCTTGCCTTCGGTTAAATACTGAACTATCTGCAAACTTCTTGCGTCCTCATTATGATCATGGACTGAAATCATAGGGACTTTAATGTTAAAGTGCGCCAGCATACGACCGGTATGCCGGGTATCCTCAGCTGCGATATAATCTACGCTGCTCAGAATACTGAGGGCACGGGGCGACAGGTCATCAAGGTTGCCAATCGGTGTGGCTATGACATATAAAACTGGATCCGACATCACATTACCATCCGCTTGCGGGTGTCAGAGTATATGATGAATAGAGTACGCTTGTCTTTTGCTTTAATACTGATCACCATTTTTGTGGCGGGGTGTACCCCTTCGCCTAAAGTACCGCCTCGCACGGCAATCCCGGCACAGGACAGTATTGTGGCCCTGTTGCGAGCCGCCGAGGAATCCCCCCCCATACGCGCAGCAGAGTTACGTGTAGAGGCAGCAAGACGCCTGGTGGATCAGGGGCGCCATGAAGACGCTGTTGCAGCGCTTGATCAGGTAGACACCCGCAGCCTACCCCCTTCACTGGCCTTTGAAGTATCACGACTGCGCGCCTCTTCATCCCTGGAGCGCCAGGATGGCAGTCGCGCACTGCAGTACCTCGACTGGGCTCAGCTGCCACCCAGCATGGATCCCGCACAGGCCGTTGAACTGGCTGAACTTCGCGCCGATGCCTATGAGCAGCAGGATGATCCTTTATCCGCATTGCGCGAGCTGATCATCAGCAGCCAACTGGAGATAGATCACTCCACACGGCTTTATCTGCATGAGCGCATCTGGCGTGAGCTGACCCAGCTCAACCCCAACTTGCTGGACAGTGCCGTGCGTGATCAGCGTAACGGCTATCATGAACAGGGCTGGTTCGAACTGGCACAGACCATGGCCAGCCGCCGTGACCATACCGGCCAGATGGAAGCGCTGGAGCAGTGGCAGATATTGTGGCAGGGCCATCCAGCTGCCATTGAGCCACCCCAGCTGCTGACAGGCATGCAACCCTCGCCCTCAATGGCTCTGCTGCCGACACCCGCACAGCACGGTGGGCGCATTGGCCTGCTGCTGCCTTTTTCCGGTCAACTGAGCCAGGCAGCAACCAATATAAGTGAAGGTTTCATAACAGCCATGCAGACCCAGGGAACAGGCTTCCCGCAGCCTCATCTGCTGATGCTGGACTCAGCACAGATCAGCACGCCGGAACAGCTCTTCGCGGTTGCTCAGCAACAACAGCTGAATCTGATCATAGGCCCACTGGATCGCAGCTTCGTCAACGCCATTGCACAGCAACCCTTCCACCCGGTCCCGGTACTTGCCCTGAATCAGGCAGATCCCGGACCCAGCATGCCCTATCAACTAGACCTGTCTTCAGAACAGGAAGCGATAGAGGTGGCCGAGCGGGCGTTTCGTGATGGTCACCGCAGCATACTGATCATCACACCAAGTGCCGCCTGGGGTGACAGACTGGAGCGGACATTCACTCGTCACTTTGAGTCACTGGGCGGCAGAGTGGCAGGCAGTCTGCGTGCCGATACCAGCGCCAACCTCTCTGGCCAGATCAGTTCACTGGTGGCCACAGATCCGAGACAGCAAAGCTCAATTGCCCTGCGTATCCGTCAGGGAGAGAAGATAGAACCCGAAGAACGACGCCGCCAGGATGTTGATGCGATTCTTCTGGCTGCCAGCCCGCAGGACGCCAGACAGATTCAACCGATGCTGGCTTACCATTATGCCGGCGACATACCCATCTATGCGACTTCACACCTGTATGATGGCCAGCCAGACAGAACAAGAGACACCGATCTGAACAATATTCAGTTCACCGATCTACCCTGGCGAATCAGAGAGCCGAGCCCGACGCATCAGGCAATGCGTGCAGCACGCACCTCCCTCTACGATGATCTGGGCAAGCTGTATGCGCTGGGTGCCGATGCCTACACCCTCTTCCCCTATCTGCAGCAACTGGCATCAACACCCGGCAGCTATATTGAAGGTGAAACCGGCCGCCTGAGCCTGGATCAGCAAAACCGCATAGTGCGCACCCTCCCTTGGGCTATATTCAGAAATGGAATACCACAACCACTTGATTATTGAGAGAAATTCATGGATAGAATTGCTATCGGCACGGATGCCGAAGAACGCGCAACCCTGTGGCTACAGGAGCAGGGGTTGGTACTGCTGCAGAAAAATGCACGCTGCCGCCTCGGCGAGATAGATCTGATCATGCGGGATGAGCAGACGCTTGTTTTCGTAGAGGTGCGACAAAGACGCAGTCGAGCCTATGGCGGTGCAGCCGCTTCAGTGGATTGGCGCAAGCAGCTGAAGATCATACGGACCGCCCGCTATCTGATTGCCGGCAACCCGCGCTGGTCTTCACTGACATGTCGCTTCGACGTAATCGCTTTTGAAGGAGATCAGGAGCCGGTATGGTATAAGGATGCCTTCCGTGCCTGACCTGTGGAAACCGAGTTGATGGAATTACAAGACAGAATCATAAATCAATTTCATAACGCAATGGAGGTGAATGCTCAGACCATCGAGCAGAATACAGCCCTTATTGCGGCAGCGGGTGAACTCCTGCTGCACTGCCTGGTCAGTGAGAACAAGGTACTCTGTGCAGGCAATGGCGCATCTGCAGCCCTGAGCCAACACTTCAGCGCGTTGCTGATAAACCGTTATCGGCACGAGCGCCCCGGATTACCCGCACTCTCACTCAGTGCGGACAGCGCCACGCTGAGTGGTATCGCTGAGGACAGCGGTTTTGCTGACATCTACTCGAAACAGATCAGAGCATTTGGACAGCCTGGGGACATACTGCTGGCCATATCACCCGATGGACGCGCAGCCAGCCTGGTTCAGGCCATTCAGGCAGCGCATGATCGCGGTATGCTGGTAATTGCACTGACCGGTGCCGACGGTGGAAACATGACCGCTCTGATGCAACCCGACGAGATAGAGATATGCGTCCCCTCCACCGACGAGATAGCAGTGCACGACGCTCATCAACTGATACTGCACTGCCTGTGTGACCTGATCGATTATCAATTATTTGGAGCCTGAGCCATGAAAAAAACCCTGCCCTTGCTGCTGTTGCTGTGCGCTTTCATTACCGGCTGCTCAACCATTGTCAGCAGCACCCGGGAAACCCCGATTGATGAACACGAAGGCAGACGAACCATCGGTAACTTCATTGAAGACAATTCGATTGAGTTCAAGGTCAAGGTCAATATCAACAAGGGGTCTCAGGCACTGGCAGACTCAAACATCAGCGTTAACAGCTTCAATCGCCAGATCCTGCTTACCGGCCAGGTGCCCAACGAGCGGGT
Source organism: Nitrincola alkalilacustris (assembly GCF_008973755.1). Classification (GTDB taxonomy): domain Bacteria; phylum Pseudomonadota; class Gammaproteobacteria; order Pseudomonadales; family Balneatricaceae; genus Nitrincola; species Nitrincola alkalilacustris. The sequence goes on from NZ_WBOM01000004.1 coordinate 177,586, forward strand.
CAAGGCAGAAGCGGCTGAAGTGGCCAGCCAGGTCCGCGAAGTTCGCAAGATCCATAACGAGCTGGAAATTGCTGGACCGACTTCGATGATGATCCGAGCCAATGACACCTATCTCTCAGGACGGGTCAAGGCACAGCTTCTGGCAGATCGTAATACGGAAGGGATGCGCATCAAGGTGGTAACCGAGAACAGTACCGTCTACCTGATGGGATTAGTGACTCCTGCAGAAGCCGATATCGCGGTTGAAGTTGTACGCTCAATCGTCGGTGTACGCAAGATTGTGAAAGTGTTTGAGTATATCTGATTGGCAAGAGATCGGAACGAGATCCCGGGGTAGCCAGAACAGCAGCCCGGGATTGCAAGAAAATCAGAGTCGTTATTTGACAATTTTCAATGATGGCGGCTTGGACTTGCCCCCCTTACCAGCCTTGGTACCTTTTGCCGGGACCACGCCACTTGGCCCCTTGGATTTCGGTGGCCCAGGTGGTTCAGGCGACTCAGACGGCACCTCGGTCTGAGCAACCGATGTCAGCAGATCTGCACCCGGCTCCATGCCAAACACCATCCCCATGCCATTCTCACGCGCATAGATCGCCACAATGGCGGCCACAGGCACAAAAACATTCATCGGTACGCCACCAAAGCGCGCATTGAATGAAATTGCATCATGCCCAAGCAACAGATCCCTGACCGCACCATAGCCGATATTCAGAACAATCTGATCATTCTGAATAAACTGTACAGGTACCAGAACTCCCTGCATCCTGGTATCGACAGCTATATGCGGCGTCATATCATTGTCAGTGATCCATTGATGCAATGCCTGCAACAGGTATGAACGGCTTGGTGTCATTAACTCTACCCTGATATTCCGATTACTGTGTCAGTCACGCATTTCACGCTCAGCTTCCGACAGGCTTGCCTGGAAAGACTCACGCTCAAAAAGACGTTTCATGTATGCCAGCAGCGGTTTGCACTGCGCTTCAGGCAAATCAATGCCCATCACCTGCAGACGCCACAGTAAAGGCGCAATACAGCAATCCACCAGCGTAAACTCATCACTCATGAAGAACGGCTTGTCAGCAAAGATAGGCGCAATGGAAACCAGACTGTCGCGCAGCTCCTTGCGTGCCCGCTCCAGGGTTTCATCATCAGCCTGCCCTGTCAGCAATATATCCGCATGCACACACCAGTCACGCTGTATGCGATACATGAACAGACGACTGTCAGCTCTGGCCACCGGATACACTGGCAGCAGAGGGGGATGAGGAAAACGCTCATCCAGATATTCCATCATCACACCAGGCTCATAGAGCACCAGATCTCGATCCAGCAGTGTCGGCAAAGTGTTATAAGGATTCAGCCCGACAAGATCTTCAGGCATATCTTCCACTTTACAGTCCACAACATCAACAGCAACGCCTTTTTCCGCCAGCACAATGCGGACACGATGGCTGTATTGATCATCACCATCAGAAAAAAACGTCATGGAAGAACGCTTAGCCACAACACCCATCGAATTACCTCATAATGTATCAGGTACAAAAACAAAAAAGCTACGCGACCCTTGCGGATCGCGTAGTACATTTACCGCCCCATTTCTGGTATCAGTGAATATCTTTCCAGTACTCACGCTTCAACGCATAGGCAAACACGAAGAAGATAGCCAGGAAGATTAACACATAAAGGCCAATTCGTTCAGAATCCATTCTGGTTGGTTCACCAACATAGGTCATGAAGTTAACCAGATCATAGATCGCCTGATCAAACTCCTGCTCCGAAAGACTACCCGTATCAGGCTGCACCGTCAGACACTGCCCCATGCGCTTACCGGTCAGAGGATCAACTGTGCCCTTGTTGCCCTTTTCCAACTCTTCCATTGTGCAGCTGTTGATGACGACACCCTGCAGGTCTTCAAGCACATTCGGCATACCGACATCGGTAAACAGTGCATTGTTGACACCCCATGGGCGGGAGTCATCACGATAAAAAGTACGCATATAGGTGTAGAGCCAGCGAGAGTTGCGTACGCGGGTTAGGTTTGTCAGATCTGGCGGTGGAGCACCGAACCATCCTGCCGCATCCGACTTATCCATAGAGATGGTCATCAGGTCGTTAATGCCATGCTCACCCAGAATCAGATACTCCTCCATCAGATCCTCAGGAATACCCAGGTCATCAGCGGTACGGGCAAAACGCTGGTACTCCAGAGAATGACAGCCCATGCAGCGGTTGACATACAAAGCCATTCCTCGCTGCAGTGACTCCTGATCACGCAGATCGGCCTTGAAGCTGTCCAGCGGATAGTTGCTGGCGGCAGCGGAGGCCAGAGCCGGCACAAGTGCCAGCAATAAAACCAACAGATATTTTTTCATTAGCCTGTCACCCTTTCCGGAACCGGTTTAGTCTTTTCCATCCTGGTGTAGAAAGGCATCAGGATGAAGTAGGCGAAATACAGCACGGTACAGATCTGCGCCACAGCGGTGCGCAGGTCAGTTGCCGGCAATGCACCCAGAACACTGAGAATGACAAAGCTGATGGCAAAGATGACCAGGAATATACGGCTGATATTACCCTTGTAGCGCATTGACTTCACCGGACTGCGGTCAAGCCATGGCAGCACAAACAGAATAGCAATCGCTGCACCCATGACCACAACGCCCCAGAACTTGGCATCCAGACCGAAGAGCGGGAAGGTTACCGCACGCAGCATCGCGTAGAAGGCTGTGAAGTACCAGACAGGCGCGATGTGGTCAGGCGTTTTCAGCGGGTTGGCCGGCTCGAAGTTCGGCGCCTCAAGGAAGTAACCACCCCCTTCAGGGAAGAAGAAGAGTACGATCGAGAAGACAAACAGGAATACCGCAACACCTGCAATATCCTTGACTGTGTAGTAAGGATGGAAAGGGATACCATCAAGCGGCACGCCATTGGCATCCTTCTTCTCTTTGATTTCGATACCATCAGGGTTATTGGAGCCCACTTCGTGCAGCGCAATAATATGCAGCACCACCAGCGCAACGATGACCAGAGGCAGCGCAATGACATGCAGCGCAAAGAAGCGGTTCAGTGTGATACCGGATATCAGATAATCACCCCGAATCCACTGCTGCAGATCGGGACCGATCACAGGAATGGCACCAAACAGTGACACGATAACCTGCGCACCCCAGTAAGACATCTGACCCCATGGCAGCAGATAGCCCATGAAAGCCTCTGCCATCAGCAGCAGGTAGATGGTCATACCGAAGATCCACACCAGCTCACGCGGCTTCTTGTAGGAGCCATAGAGCAGACCACGGAACATATGCAGATAGATGACAACAAAGAATGCTGATGCACCGGTTGAGTGCATGTATCGCAGCAGCCATCCATACTCGACATCACGCATGATGTATTCAATGGACGCAAAGGCACCTTCCGCTGAAGGATTGTAGCTCATGGTCAGCCAGATACCGGTCAGGATCTGATTGACCAGCACCAGCAGTGCCAGTGAACCAAAGAAATACCAGAAGTTGAAGTTCTTTGGCGCATAGTATTTGGATAGATGATCTTCCCACATCTGAGTGGCCGGGAAACGGTCATCGATCCAGCGCATCAGGCCACTTTCTGCTTTACTACGATTAGGATTTCCCATTACGTGTTCTCCTGATCTATACCGATGACCAACGTGTTGTCATCTTCATACGAATGGGGTGGGATAACCAGATTGGTTGGCGCAGGCTGAGCTCTGTATACGCGACCTGACAGGTCGAAACGCGAACCATGGCAAGGACAGAAGAAGCCACCCAGCCACTCACTTCCCAGATCAGCAGGTGCAATCTCTGGACGATAAGTTGGAGAGCAACCCAGGTGAGTACAGATACCCACGACCACCATGATTTCAGGCCTGAGTGCACGAGCCGCTGTTTTCGGGATATAGTCAGGCTGCTCGGATCTGTCGGATTCCGGATCGGCAACACGATCGTTCAACTGATCCAGGTTGGCCAGCGCCTCTTCGGTACGCCTGACGATCCAGACCGGACGACCTCGCCACTCAACAATCATCTGCTGACCAGGCTCGAGTTTACTGATATCAGCCCTGGCAGGGGCACCCGCAGCTCGCGCCTTGGCACTGGGGTGCCAAGAGGCCACGAACGGGACAGCTACCCCTACAGCGCCGACCGCACCCAGTGCAGACGTGGCACCTACGAGGAGCCGACGCCGGCCCTTATTCACGCCGTCATTGCTCATTCACTTCATCTCCACTCATTCGACAGTTTTTTCTGCTACAGAACAGAAGTCCGCCGCCAGTATTTAAACCCACAAAAAATCGGATTCTTCAAATGGCGCAAATAGTAATGAAAATACCCATTTTATACAAGGCATAAAGCCGCAGACCTTAGACCAAGAAACCAGAAAAGTCACACCGGAAACCAGTAACCGCAAGGGCTTGAGCTGCTGACTGATAAATTACTCCGCTTTTGGTAAGGCGAAAAAAAACCCGAAACCTGTACGGGCTTCGGGCTTTTTTGCCAGCGCTTGACACAGGCAGCCATGGCTGCCGGGCAATTAACGCTTGGAGAACTGTGGACGCTTACGTGCTTTACGCAGACCGACCTTCTTACGCTCGACCATACGGGAGTCACGTGTCACGAAACCAGCCTGACGCAGCACGCCACGCAGGTTTTCGTCATATTCCATCAGCGCACGGGTGATACCGTGACGGATAGCACCGGCCTGACCGAAGCTGCCACCACCTGCAACAGTGATCAGCATATCCATCTTGCCGTTCATTTCAGTCAGTTCCAGCGGCTGCATGATGATCATGCGCGCGGTTTCACGACCGAAGTATTCTTCCATAGTGCGCTGGTTGATAGTGATTTTGCCTGTACCTGGACGCAGGAAGACGCGAGCAGTAGAGGTTTTGCGACGGCCTGTGCCGTAATACTGAGTGATTGACATTTTTCGCCTTCCCCTTAGATGTTCAGTTCTTTAGGTTGCTGAGCCTGATGCGGATGCTGATTGCCCGCATAAACTTTCAGCTTGGAGTACATGGCACGACCAAGCGGGCCCTTCGGCAGCATACCTTTCACAGCCAGCTCAATTGTGCGCTCTGGGAAAGTCTGAATCATCTTGTTGAAGTTGGCTTCTTTAAGACCACCAGGGAAGCCGGAATGACGGTAGTACATCTTGTCATTACGCTTGTTACCAGTCACATGTACTTTTTCGGCATTGACGATAACGATGTAGTCGCCGGTATCAACATGTGGAGTAAATTCTGGCTTGTGCTTGCCACGCAGACGGCGTGCAACTTCTGTCGCCAGACGACCAAGAGTTTTACCCTCGGCATTGATCACGTACCAGTCGCGCTTCACATCGGCTGGCTTGGTGCTAACAGTTGTGCTCATTTGAAATCACCTTAACTCGTTAGGCCTCTTCACGCGCAGAGCGACGATCACAGCCTACCTTATAGTTATTTGTTGCCTGCCTTCTTGCAGCCAACGTTTACACCCCTCAAATCAGGGAGCGCAGATTATACTCATCTCTTTTACAAAAAACGAGTATAAAATCGAATAAATTATGCTCTATGCTCACGCGCCAGATATTCGTGCGACTGCATTTCCAGCAATCGACTCTTGGTACGCTCGATTTCGAACGACAAACGCCCTTCAGTATAGATCTCGTGGATCGGAACTGCTGCAGAAATGATCAACTTTACCCCACTGTCGTAAAATTCATCGACCAGATTGATGAAGCGCCGAGCTGCATCATCATTGCTGCGCCCCAGCTGCGGTACATTACTGAGCAGCACCTCATGGTACAACCTGGAGAGTTCAATATAGTCATTCTGCGAGCGCGGCCCTTCACACAGCTCACTGAAATCAAACCAGATCACATCCTCGCACTCACGCCTGCACAGTATCTGGCGACCATTCACCTCTACTGCCTTGCGCTCAACCACAGCACTCAGATCAGGCGCCAGACTTTCGAAACTTTTGTTCAGACTGACATCCGCCTTTTCATCCAGTGGATAATGATAAAGCTCCGCCTGCTGCAGCACTCTCAGGCGATAGTCTATGCCACCATCAACATTCACCACCTCGGTATGTCGATTCAGCAGCGCAATGGCAGGCAGAAAGCGCGCACGTTGCAGACCATCCTTGTACAGACCATCAGGCACAATATTGGATGTCGCGACCAGCACCACACCATTATTGAACAACTGCTCCATCAAGCCGCCAAGAATCATGGCGTCGGTGATATCGGACACGAAGAACTCATCAAAGCAGATGATGCGCGCCTCTTTGGCGTACTTATGCCCTATCTCCACCAGAGGATTCTTAGTCCCTTCGAGCTGCTTCAGCTCCTGATGCACACGCTGCATGAAGCGGTGAAAATGGGTACGGATCTTGCGCTCAAACGGCAGACTCTCGAAGAAGGTATCCATCAGATAAGTCTTGCCGCGACCGACCCCACCCCAGAAGTACAACCCCTTGATTGGCTCAGTCTGGACTTTTCTGAACTTGCCACTGATCCGCTGTATCAGACTGGGAACAGGCGAGTTATCCGTTGCAATCAGCTCATCATAAAGACGCTGCAAGTGCTTGACCGCCACTTCCTGGGTCGGGTCATAGGAGAAATCATCTCTTTCCAGATCCTTTCTATATCGCTCTAACGGAGTCATAGCCTGCCGAAGCCCTCTGCCTGTTCGAAAATCAAGCGCGCACTTTACTGTGCATTTCTTTCAGACGCAATGCGACGAACATCCAGCAGAACCCTGCCACCAGACACTGTTCACACTTGCATCGAACAGCATATCAGGCATCCGCTTCGCAAATTTCAAAGTCATGGGTGATCACCACACCGCCCCGCTCCAGCATCAAGGATGCCGAGCAGTACTGTTCAGCAGACAACTGAACCGCGCGACTGACCTGAGCTTCCTTCAGATTGCGTCCGGTCACAACAAAATGGATATGAATAGAGGTAAAGACAGCCGGCACGGTATCGGCACGCTCTGAACTGATCTCTGCCACACAATCAACGACATCCTGGCGTGACTTCTTCAGAATAGAGATCACATCATAGCTGGTGCAACCACCCAGCCCCAGCAGCATCAGTTCCATCGGGCGGGGACCCGCCTTCTGCTCACCATCGATCATGACATCAAAGCCGGTACCGCTGGTGCCGACAAATCTCAGATCACCATCCCATTTGATAGTCGCTTTCATCAGTATTCTCTTCGTATTTTAGTAATAAGAGCTGTTCCAGTGGATAAGCACCACACCTATTCAGCGTGAAAACATCCGAGAAAAAAATATCAGAGCGAAAACAGCTCTCTGAGCTTCTCACCCGGCTCATCGGCACGCATGAAGGCTTCGCCAACCAGAAATCCGTGCACATTACGTGCTCGCATGGCGCTGACGTCATCTGAGGTGACGATGCCACTTTCAGTCACAACCACACGATCGGCCGGGATCAACGGCAGCAGATCATAGGTATTACTGAGGCTGACATCAAAGCTGTGCAGATCACGGTTGTTGATCCCGATCAGGCGGGTACCGAGCGGCAGAATGCGCATCAACTCCTCTTCGGTATGCACCTCAATCAACACATCCATACCCAGCTCGTGAGTCAGCGCCGTCAGTGATGATAGTTGCTCATCATTCAGAGCTGCCACAATCAGAAGAATACAGTCGGCGCCCAGTACCCGCGCTTCGAGAATCTGATATGGATCAACAATAAAATCCTTGCGGATCACCGGCAGATGACAGGCAGCACGCGCCTGTTGCAGATAGGCATCGCTACCCTGAAAAAAGTCGACATCGGTCAGTACCGACAGGCAACTGGCACCGCCCTGCTCATAGCTGCGAGCGATCGCGGCCGGATCAAAATTTTCGCGGATCACACCTTTGGAAGGACTGGCCTTTTTGGCTTCGGCAATAATACCGGGACGTCCCTGCTCAATACTTCGAACCATCGCATCGACGAAGCCCCTTGGGTCGGTATCGCCGCCTTTCTGGGCCTCGATCTGCTGCCTCAGCGCCTGGGCGGAAACCCGAGCCGAGCGCTCTGCCACTTCCTGCTGCTTGCGCGCAATGATTTTCTTCAGAATTGTCGGTGTATCGCTCATTTTCCGGCCTGTAAAAATTGCTGACTGAACTGTGCCAGCTGTTTCATTTTTGCTGCTGCTGCACCTGATTCGATCACCTCGACCGCCCTGGCAACACCCGCCTTATGACTATCAGCCACACCCGACAGCCAGATTGCTGCTCCGGCATTCAGTGCAATGATCGAGGCGGCTTTTCTTGCAGCGCGCTCATCACTGCCATCCAGCGCCTTGCGAATCAAAGCCAGAGAGTCCTCCACACTGTCGACCTCAAGCCCGATCAGACTCTGACTCTCAATACCCAGAGCCTCAGGCGTGACCGTGTATTCGGTGATAAACCCATCTTTCAACTCAGCGACATGAGTGTGCGTGGCCAGACTGATCTCATCCAGACCATCATCAGCATGCACCACCATGACATGCTCGGCCCCGAGCTGATGCATCACTTCGGCCATCGGGCGGCACAACTGTTCGGTAAACACGCCGATCACCAGATTTTTCACGCCTGCAGGGTTGGTCATCGGTCCGAGAATATTGAAAATAGTACGCATGCCCAACTGTTTGCGCGGGCCTATGGCATGCTTCATCGCACCATGGTGACTCGGAGCGAACATGAAGCCTACGCCCACCTCATCTATGCAACGCGCAACCTGATCCGAGTCCACTCCCAGATAGACACCGGCCGACTCCAGCAGGTCGGCACTGCCACTGTTGGATGACACCGCACGGTTGCCATGTTTAGCCACATTGGCACCCGCCGCAGCGGCAACAAAGGCACTGGCAGTGGATACATTGAACAGATTCGCCCCATCCCCACCAGTACCGACAATATCAACCAGGTGAGATGCACTCACCTTGACTGGTGTCGCCAGCTCACGCATCACCTGTGCAGCGCCGGTGATCTCATCTATGGATTCGCTTTTCATGCGCAGCCCGACAAGGAATCCGGCAATCTGCGCTTCAGAGCACTGCCCCGTCATCACCTGCCGCATCACATCGACCATCTCGGATCGACTGAGATCTATATGCTGTACCACACGGTTCAGCGCTTGCTGTATGTTCATCTGATCTTACTCCAGTCAGTCTGATCTCAAGCCACAGCCAGTGTGCGCCTGATAAAATTATCCAGTAGTTCATGCCCCTGCCGTGTGAGAATCGACTCAGGGTGAAACTGTACGCCTTCGATCGCAAGCGTTTTATGGCGAATACCCATGATCTCGTCCTTCTTGCCCTCGGGTGTCTGAGTCCAGCAGGTTACCTCAAGGCACTCGGGAAGAGTTGTCGCATCTATAATCAGCGAATGATAGCGCGTCACTTCAAGCGGATTCTCAAGCCCGGCAAACACCCCCTTCCCATGATGCCACACCAGAGACGTTTTGCCATGCATCACCTGCCTGGCACGGATTACCTTTGCGCCGAATGCCTGCCCGATAGCCTGATGCCCCAGACAAACACCCAGGATGGGAATCTTACCCGAAAAATGCGTGATGGAGGGAATTGAGATACCCGCCTGATCCGGCGTACAGGGACCGGGGGATATGACCAGATAATCCGGAGAGAGGGCCTCTATGGCCTCAAGTGACAACTGATCATTACGATGGACAAGAACCTCTTTACCCAGCTCCCTGAAGTACTGCACCAGGTTATAGGTAAAGCTATCGTAATTATCGATCATGAGTATTTTTGACATTACACCCTCATATACAGCTGCCGGATAAAGTCGCTTTGTATACAGGGCATAAATAAATCAGCGTATTACGTATATGAGCCCGCCCAGCATAGTCCCATATCTAAGTTCCATATCTAGGCGGCATTCTAACATAGGCAAAGGGCTTGCCGTCTACTCATCCGACGGGCTGTGGAAGTAAGGCAGCAGGCGATCAGTCTCTCTTCTCACCACCTCATAGCACTCACAACAGAGCTCTTCTAGCCTGGGACGATCCAGCACTGTGATATCGCCTCGTTTGTAATGGATGACCCCCAGCTTTTGCAGACGACCAGCAGCCTCTGTCACGCCTTCACGGCGAACACCCAGCATGCTGGCGATCAGCTCCTGAGTCATGGTCAGATGATTGTCAGGCAGACGATCAATCGACATGAGAAGCCAACGGCACAACTGCTGATCAATGGAATGGTGGCGATTACAGACCGCAGTCTGCGCCATCTGGGTAATCAGGGACTGGGTATAGCGCAGCATCAGGTTGTGCAACTGACCATGGAGGTTGAACTCATCTTTCAGGATCTGACTGCGCAATACAAATGCTGAGCCGGCACCCTGCACGACAGCACGACTGGGTGTGCTGAACCCGCCCAGAAACAGAGAGACACCCACAATGCCTTCGTTTCCCACAACAGAAATCTCTGCCGATGAACCGTTCTCCATGACATAAAGCAAAGAGACTATACAGTTGGTAGGGAAGTACACATTCCGCAAGGTATCGCCTGACTCATACAACACCTCACCCAGAGCAAGAGATACCGGCCTGAGATGCGGAAACAAACGCTGCTGCACTTCTTCAGGCAAGGCAGCCAGAAGTCGGTTGTCAGTGGGCAATACTGGATCATTCATGTGGTAACGCCTTTATTCAGCCCCAGAATCATGGCCAAAACTGGATATATGAGTTTTTTGCATTCGGTAGCCAGAAGCCGACCAGTATAGTCCACAAAGACATGTGCCAATGTGCGCTACCGAACATACTCTACACATACCCCTTCCACCGAGTCTCCCTGAAGCTAAAAAAACTGCTTGGTTCGATACCGTACCGACAAGGCTACTACGCCCGGCTAATGTAAGACGACTGCTCAGTATCATCGCCAGTGATGATTCCGGCTGACCCACGAGTCCACGGATAACTGAGATCACTCAGAAAACAACGAGGCATATCATCATGATCCATGCTCACCAAACCTCTTTACCCCTGAACTTTTTACCCCTTCAAGTCAGCAGGTCAGTCCCGAAGCTGGCAATAATCCTTGCCGGTACAGTATTGCTCTCTGCCTGCGCATCATCACCTGAAGCCCCCACTCAGTCACTTCACGCTGCCCAGCAGGCGATCACAACAGCCGAGCAGGCAGGCGTAGCAGACTATTCATCCATTGAGCTGAGCACAGCACGGGCAAAGCTCGCGGCAGCGCACACGGCTGTTAAGCATGAAGAGATGGTTCGCGCTAAACGGATGGCCGAAGAAGCCTTTGTCAGCGCCAAGTTGGCCACAGCCAGAGCGGAAGAGCTCAAGGCCGAAGAGGTCAATGCGCAGATGAAAGCGAGTACAGAAACCTTGAAAGTCGAAATGCGTCGTAATACAGGACAACAGCAATGACCACTAAGCGCTTCAACCTCAAATTGATGACTACCAGCATAGTCGCATCAATCATGCTCACCGCATGCGCAACCACTCAAGCGCCTGATGGCGCAGCTGATGTACGTGGAAAACTGAACCGGTTGCAAGCCAATCAAGAGCTGGCAAGCCGCGCACCTGCCGCGCTCCAGGAAGCTGAAGTAGCTGTTCGCCTGGCAGAAACACCGGAGAGAAACAGAGAGCTGATCACGCACAGACTGGTGATGGCTGATCAAAAAATTGATATCGCAGCAGCCTTGGGACAAGCCCGGCTATATGAAGATCAGCGTGCCGAATTGATCAGAGAAAGTGAGGCTGCACGCCTGGACTCTCGGACCAGAGAAGCCGATCAAGCGAATCTCGATGCATCACTGGCTCGCGAAGATGCAGGTAAGGCGCGGCTGGAAGCCACCGAGCTACAGCGCCAACTGGATGAGCTGAAAGCGCAGGAAACGGATCGAGGTATCGTCATCACCCTTGGGGATGTACTGTTTGCCACAGGCCGATCAGAGCTCACTGGAGCATCCAATGCCCACCTTGCCAAACTCGCCAGATTTCTCAACCAGTATCCAGACCGCACCGTGGTCATAGAGGGACATACGGATAATGTTGGCAGTGAGGGCTCGAACTTCAGCCTGTCACAGAACCGCGCCCTGTCTGTGCAAGCGTTTCTTCTTCAACATGGAGTAGCAAGTAATCGGCTTCGCACGGTACCTATGGGTCAGGGATCTCCTGTCGCCAGCAACGACTCGGCAACGGGTCGTCAACAGAACCGTCGTGTCGAAGTGATCATTGAGAATAATACGCTGACTACCCGATAACTCAACGCTTAAGCATTAAGCCGGGAGCTCTATAGTCTGGAGCTCTCGGGCCCCTCCTGCCTCATGGCAGCCGATAGCTGCTGTACCGAACTCAGCCAGCAGCTCCATCACCCACCCACAGGTGGCGGATAACTGGCCTCCAGAGCCTTGATATGCTCCGACAGGCCTAACGCCTTCTCAACATCTATCTGCAACGCTACCCCGGTACCCAGACTCTCATCCAGCTCACCGGCCTTTACAATCGCTTTCATCACCTGATCCACTCGACGGCTTTCGGCCAGAATCAGTAATACATCACGCGGATTGAGTATTTCAAGCCCCAGAATCCCGATCGCTTTCTGCAACCCCTGCCCGCGTGCATTGGTGATGATTGTTGAACCAGTTGCTCCTGCCTGACGGGATGCATCCAGCACCACATCGCGCTTATCCTCATCCACAAACACCATGATCAGCTTGAAATCCATAACGCCCCCGTTATTCTATCTTTTTCAGCAACTCTTCCATGATGTCATCCATCGAAATGAAACCCACCAGATCATTATCATTAAGCACCAGAAGACGCTTCAGCCTGTGCTGACTCATGATCGCCGCGACATGCTTGACCGCCAGACTCTGCCCAACCGAGAGTGTCGGTTTGGCACAGATGTCATAGACATTGAGCAGATCAATATCTCCATCTTCCGCGATCACGGTTTTCAGGATATTGGTATAGGTGATCAGGCCATAGGCATCATGCGGGTTGGTGCGCTCCACAACCAGAGACTTCAGCCCATGTCGCTTCATCATGCTCAAGGCTTCGCGCAGCTTGGCGAAGGGGGAGATGGTAACCACATCTGTTACCATAAGGTCTTTCACTAACATGGATAACTCCTGTTCCTGTTACTGGCTGATGTTTACAGCGTCTCTTTCATATGTTGTTCAAACTTGGCTACCTGAGACATATCTATACCGCCCAGATGTTCCAGAGGCAGGGTAAACACCAGACCTTTGGAGTCGGTCTCTTGCGGCATCACAATCGACTGTATAGCCTTGAGGACCTGCAAAGACAGGCCTTTTTCAAGCACCATGATCAGCACACTCTGACTGCCATCATAGCTCAGACCGAAAAAGGTTTTCTTCGTATCATTACCTATGCCACGCCCCGACAGTATGGTGATACCACCTGAATCAAGTTCACGGGCAGCATCTATCGCGGGCTGCTCCAGATCTTCTGGAACTATGGCGACAAGAACGGAAAATTTCATGACTTCACCTTACTTAAACTGGCTGTGTACCACTGCATGACAATGGCATAAATCATCACGGTTACGATCGGGAAGATCGAGGCGAAGGCAATCAGCCCAAAACCATCGATCAATACGTTACGACCTTCAATATGGGTGGCGAGACCGATCCCCAGGGCTGTCACCAGTGGCACCGTCACCTCCGATGTGGTCACCCCACCCAGATCATACGCCAGCGCAACAATATAACGCGGTGCAAGAGCTGTCAGAATGATCACCAGAGTATAGCCACTGATGATGTAATAGTGCATGGAGCCACCACTGATGATGCGGTGCACGCCGATGGTAATCCCGACCGCCACACCAATCGCAACCAGCACTCTGATGGCAGTGCCATTGATTTTACCGGACGCCGCCTGCTCCGCCTGCTGCCCCACTGCAATCAATGCCGGTTCCGCCATGGTCGTGGCAAATCCGATCATGAACGCAAAAAGATAAATGAACCCATAGCGTTCCAGAGAAATCAGCTGCTCAGCCATACTGCTGCCGATCGGGAACAGCCCCATTTTCAAGCCCACGACAAAAGCATAGAGACCCAGAATCACCAGAATGAATCCAAAAATTATCTTTGGTGGATTGCTCAGTGGACGCTTGAGGATCAGATACTGGAAAAACAGAATGGTCAGAATAATCGGGATCACGTCACGCAGCATTGTCGCCAGATCCAGCAGCATCCCGATCAAAACATGGCGCCCAACGTCTGAGTCGCCGGAATAGAGCGTCAACTCGGCATCAGGCGCCGGACCGGAAAAAACAATGATACCGTAAAGCTGCACAGTGATCATGGGCACCATGACCGCCAGCGCCACAAGGCCGAAACCGTCGGTGAGCGGATTACGACCACGGATAGACGCCGCCAGACCGATACCGAGTGCCGCAATCAATGGCACCGTGACGATATTGGTCGTAACACCACCGGAGTCATAGGCCAGCCCGACAATCTCCTCGGGTGCGAAGAAGGTCACCAGTACCACCAGCATATAGCCAATGATCATGAACCAATGCAGAGGAAAACCGAAAATGGTCCGAAATACACCCAAAGCAATTACAAAACCAACGGAGATGGCAACCAGCAGACGCAACGTCAGGGCGTCAACCCGCCCTTGGCTGATCTCTTCAGCCTGCTGGGCCACTGCAATCAATGCGGGCTCTGCAACAACCGCAGAAAAGCCTATGGCAAAACCGAAGCTGAGCAGAATGGGAACAGAACCACGTTTGGCAAACTGGTTGGAGAGGCTCTTGCCGACCGGAAAGATACTCAGCTCCAACCCCTGCAGAAAAAGCGCAACACCCACGGCAACGATCAGCAGACCCAGCGCCATGCTCAGGGTGTTATCAGGCACCTGCTGCAGTATCACCAGCTGAAAGAACACCACCACCACAATAATCGGCAGCAGGTTCTTGAGTGCATGCAGAAAGGCATGACTGAAGGCCTTGAGATATATCACGTTAATCCTTGCCCTGTTCGCTGTTCTGTCCGACCTACCCGACGATAACGATCTCAGATAACAACTTTAACTTCTACTTTAATCACAACCGGAACCCAGCCTGGGGTTCGAATTGCACTGAACTGACGCGCATGTTTAGTCTCTATTAATCATGGGATGCTATCATAGTGAACAATTAACTTGCCAGACAGATACTTAGACACAGATCAGGGAAATCTATGAAAAAATCATTCTTTACTCATCAACTGGAGCAGCGTCTGTATAAAATGCTTTTCATTCTGCTCAGCTGCCTGCTGCTGAGTGCCTGTGCCACCTCGCCTACGGGGCGTACGCAACTGACCCTGTTCAGTGAGGGCGAACTGGCTCAGATGGGCAGCGCCAGCTTTGACCAGATCAAGGAAGAGGAAAAGATCAACACCAACCGCGCAGTCAATCAGTACGTTCAATGCGTTTCAGATGCTCTGCTGGCAGTCAGCGGGACTCCTGAGGGCTGGGAGGTTGTCGTGTTTGATGCCGAAGGCGTCAACGCCTTTGCGCTGCCTGGGAAAAAAATCGGTGTCCATACTGGCCTGCTGAAGGTTGCCGAAACCCCGGACCAACTCGCAGCAGTCATAGGGCATGAAATCGGCCATGTACAGGCGCGCCATGGTAATGAGCGGGTCTCGACTGCATTTGCCACTCAGGCAGGACTTGCCTTAATCGGTGCTGTCGTTGCCAGTGGTGAAGAGCCCAGCCCTGCCCTGATGGCTGCACTGGGTCTTGGCGCTCAGGTTGGCGTCATGCTGCCCTTCTCTCGCCAACATGAACTCGAAGCAGACCTTATCGGACTTGACCTGATGGCGAGAGCCGGTTTCGATCCTCAACAAAGTATCACCCTGTGGCAGAACATGAGCCGAAGCGGCGGTGGTCA
Source organism: Nitrincola alkalilacustris (assembly GCF_008973755.1). GTDB lineage: Bacteria > Pseudomonadota > Gammaproteobacteria > Pseudomonadales > Balneatricaceae > Nitrincola > Nitrincola alkalilacustris. The sequence continues at coordinate 193,472 of NZ_WBOM01000004.1, forward strand.
GAGTGTTGAGTTTCTATCGACCCACCCTGGCCATGAAACGCGCATCAGAACATTGCAACAGTCAATGCCGGGTGCCATGGATACCTATAATCGCGCTCGGGCAGCAGGTAAAAATCCGACCTGTCGTCCACCTGCGAGGATCTGAATCCATTGCTTATCAGTAGGTGAGGATAGAGGATAACAGAAGGGGATAAAGCGGGGGAGTACTCCCCCGCTGACAGGCATCAGACCCTGAAGATAGACACATCTTCAGCCTGAAGGCCCTTATCGCTTTCGCGGACAAAGAAGCGAACGCGCTGACCTTCGTTCAGTGAACGATGACCCCGACCACGAATATTACGGAAGTGAACAAACACATCATCCCCGTTTTCACGGGTAATAAAGCCAAACCCTTTGGATACATTGAACCACTTCACCGTACCGGTTTCGCGGTCATCATCTTCACCGTCATACTCTTCCACACCCGAGTCGTCATCGGCAGCAGCTAACTGACGGCCAGAAGCCGGTACAGGCGCGCCACCAAGAGAGGCCAGCACAGAAGCAGCCAGCACAATCGCAAACACGACAGCAGCCAGTATCGACATATCAAGGTTGAGACTATTTACAACAAACACGATCAATACAGAGGCAATAACACTGAAAATGACACTTTTAACAAACTGATTACCACTCATCTATCTCTTCTCTTTCACTTTTATACACTTAATTTTTATATACTATGAGGCCGTGGCTTCTGTGCAGAAACAACGGCTATGCAGGTATATCTTAATTGACACATTTTTTCAATGCGTTAGCCGATGATGGCTATTTTATTCAGTAAAAAGACTGTTTCTCATCGACTGACAAACCAGCTCAGCCTTGCAGCATGAGTACTGGCTTGACTATGCTTTCTGGCAGACACAAACGGGGCAGCTACCATGACAACAGAAAAAACCATCGAAGAACTGGAAACTCGCATCGCCTTTCAAGAGGATGCCATCGACAAGATCAGCGATGTCGTGGCACGACAAGAGCGCGAGCTGGAGAAGCTCTGGCTGATGGTGCAGCATCTGAGCCAGCAACTGAAACAGCTCGACAACGGCGAGATAGACAACGATAGTGAACATCAACCCCCACCTCATTATTGATCAGGCTTCGTATAAGGAATCCTATGGGCCCCTACGCACTTATTCTGCGCTTACTGACCCGTGTCCACTTCAGCGGCAACCTGGTGCAGGACACACAGGATACCGTCTATGTCATGGAGCGACCCTACCGAAGCCACCGCACCTTGCTTCGCATCGGGCTCAGAGAGCGCAAGCTTGACTGTGATCCTGACCGGATCATCAGCCTGGACAGCGCGAATCAGGAGAACATCCAGAGACAGGTAGAAACGCTTGTAGCCCACCAGCGCAATCATCCGGATAAAGTCATTGCCCTGCAGCCAGTGATGCTTTTCCATGGCCACCTGCCGAGTCAGGAGAAGGGTTTTTTCAAGACTCTGTTTGCCGAGTCATGGGATGGCAGCGGTCGTATCAACCGCGCGCTGCAGATTCTGTTCAATGGTCGTGAGACACTGCTGCGAGCTGATCCACCGCTCCTGCTGACTGACCTGTACAAGCCTGATCTGAGTGATCAGGAAATTGCCCGCCGCGCCATCTGGGTACTGCGCAACCATTTTCACCGTGGCCGTATGGCCATTATCGGACCCGACCTGTCACATCGACGCACGCTGATCTCACAGATAGTCAAGTCAACCGACGTGCAGGAGGCGCTGGAAGAGGAATCAAAAAAGAGTAAGCGCTCGGCACTCGTGCTCGAGCGTGAGGTGCACCATAATCTGGAAGAGATCGTGGCCGATTTCAGCCCCATCACCGCCCGAATTCTGAACCGCATGATCACCTTCATGATGAACAGGTTGTATCAGAAGGTACACCTTAACGGGCTGGATCAGGTACAGCAGTTAGCGCTCACCCATACACTGGTCTATCTGCCCTGCCATCGCAGCCATATGGACTATATCCTGATCTCCTGGGCACTCTATCGGCATGGTCTGATGGTGCCGCATGTGGTTTCGGGTAACAATCTCAATATCCCGGTGATAGGCCCATTGCTCAAGCGTGGTGGAGCCATCTTCATGCGCCGTCAGTTCAAAGGCGACAAGCTCTATCAAACGTTGTTCCGGCGTTACATGACGCTGATGCAGCACCGTGGCCATAGCCTGGAGTACTTCATTGAAGCGGGACGCAGCCGCAGCGGGCGCCTGCTGACGCCCAAGACCGGTCTACTCGGCATGACTACCGAAGCCTGGCATCAGGACCCTTCACGCCCTGTTGCACTGATCCCCATCTGGATCGGCTATGACAGGGTCGCTGAAAGCAGAACCTACCAGCACGAACTGTCGGGAGCCGGCAAAAGCCAGGAAAGCCTGCTGGACACCTTGAGCGCGGCCCGGATCCTGCTGCAGCAGCATGGTGAGGTTACGCTCAGCTTTGGTGAGCCGATAAAACTGGAACAGACGGATGCACAGCTGCAGAAAGAGAGCATTCTGCAGCTGGGACAAAAAGTACTGGAGCATATCAATGCCGCTGCCAAACCCACCCAGATGAGTCTGCTCGCCTCTATTCTGCTGAGCAGTCCCGATCTCATGCTCTCGCGCCAGGTATTGGAAAAGCGCTGCACGCAACTGATATTTGTGTTGCCACCAGAAGCCGCTGGCTCCATAACCCTCAGCGAGCCGGTGTCACACTGGATAGATGCAGCCCGCAAGCGGCAACAGATCTCAATTGAAGGCGATCAGGTCTGGTGTACACCGGAACAGGCCGCCGAGCTGATTTTTTTCCGCAATAACCTGCTGCATCTGTTGATGCTGCCGGGTCTCATGCTATTGCTGTCGCGCCGCCTGCCACAACCTGGCAGCAGCACCATCACACGCCTGATCAAGGGTATTCACCCCTTCCTCGGTGCAGAGCTGACGATTGGCAGCAATGACAGGATACTGAGTCAGCAGATTACGCAGACACGCCAGATACTGATCGAACAAGGCTTGCTGCAGAAGCAGGAGCAACTGCTGATTGAGCAGAACCGCCCCCTGGCACAGCATCTGATCCGACTGGTTGAGCCACTGCTGTTGCGCCAGTTCATGATAGTCTGCGTGCTGGAGCAGCAACCCCGAATCAGTATCGATACGCTGATTGATGTCACCCGCGATCTGGCAACCAGAGTTCATCGTAAATATGGCTATGATGCACCTGAGTATGCCGAGCGCAGATTGATGGAGGGGCTGGTGGAGCAGTTGCTGAGCAGCCGTTTACTGGAGGGTGAGCGAGATTGCCTGTGGCCAGCGCGCAGCCTGACACCGATTATGAGGCTGGGTGAGAAGATCTTGCCGCAATCTCTGACGCGATTGATTCAGCAAAGCCTGAACGCACCCTGATTCTGCCTGAGCAAACCGAGTGCATGAAGCTGGAAGCCTGAAACTGTATGCCTGAAGCCAGGTGCCCGATCAGTTTCCTGCATCCATTTTGCGCAGCGCATAGATATCATAGCGACAGGACTTGCCCGGCATCTGGTGCGAGGGTGCCCTCCCCTTGATCACAGGTGCCTTTCTCGGCCGTTTGACTACAACACGACAGCGCGCCGTTTCCAGTGCTGCCGCCAGCAGCTCAGTGGCGTCATCATCCGCACCGATGATATCGCGAAACAGCAGCATCTCCTTTTTCACCTGTGCAGACTTATCTGTATGCGGAAACATCGGATCGACATAAACGACATCCGGCCGCTGCTCATCGGCACAATCTGCCAGCCACTGCCTGCCATCGGCATGATGCAGATCGATGCGTGACAGAATAGGCAACAGCTCCTCGGCAGAACAAGCGCGCGCCAGTGCGTCACGCAGCAATGCATGCACCACACCTGAGCGCTCCACCAGACTCACCCGGCAACCAAGCGTTGCCAGTACAAAGCCATCCCGCCCAAGACCTGCCGTGACATCTGCAATACTGGGCAAGATACCGGATTTAAGGCCGCAGGCTTTGGCTATCAACTGACCCTTGCCACCACCGAACATGCGCCGATGCGCGACTGCTCCGGATACGAAATCAGCCATCACCGGTCCAGGCCGCTTACGCCCTGTCTGCTGCAGCGCGAGCCCCTGCTGTGACAGAATCAACAGCGTGCTCCACGCCTTGTCATCATCCGGATCTGCCTCACTCAGCAACACCAGCTCCAGCTCCGTAGCCAGCATCTGTGCCTGAGGCATGAGCGCCTCATCTGCGCACCACAGAGCCACCTGCTTAAGCATCATGGATTCAGGCAAAGTGGATTCAGAGGATTCCAGGGAGGAGTCGTTGCTCATGGTTCAACCCGGCATGGAGAAAAATATAAACAGTAACAAGGCACCCAGCAGCAGGCGATAGATAACAAAAGGCATCATGCCGATCTGAGCAATCCACTTGAGAAACAGATGAATACAGGTCCAGGCACTGATACCCGCAATCACAGCCCCTACCAGCAACATCTCCCAGGGAAGTATTGTGCCACCTGTCGCCACCTTGGCAGCCATCATGATACACGCACCCAGCGTGACCGGGATCGAGAGCAGAAACGAGAAACGTGCGGCCGACTGGCGATCAAAGCCCAGCATCAGCGCTGCCGTGATTGTGGCACCGGAGCGTGACGTTCCCGGTATCAATGATACCGCCTGCGCCATGCCGATCCAGATCGCATCTTTGAGATTCAGTGACCCCAGGGTGCGCTCTTCGCGACGATAGATATCAGCAACGCCCATCAGTGCACCGAATACCAGCGTAGTGGCAGCAATCACCAGAATGGAGCGGCCATAGGTTTCAATCAGTCCAATAAACAACGCACCAGCGATTACAGCCGGTAACGTACCGAGTATCACCAACCAGCTCAGCATCGCCTCAGCACTGCGTTCACCCTGAAATGAGCGACACCAGGCACCAAACATTGATCTCAGATCGGAGCGGAAATAGATCACCACCGCGCACAGTGTACCCAGATGAACCCCGACATCGAACGATAGCCCCTGATCCTCCCAGTCCAGCAACTGTGCGGGCAGAATCAGATGCGCAGAGCTGGATATGGGCAGAAATTCAGACAGCCCCTGAATCAGGGCCAGTACAACCGCCTGCACCCACTCGCTTATACTCACTGCTGATCCTTTTTCTTCCAGGCAACTTCGTCGCGTAGATAAACCGGTGTGGCATCGTCTGCCTGAATCAACTGTCCGTTGGCAAAAGCACGCTCAGCCAGTTTCAGCATTGCGCCCGCCCGCGGATAGAGATCCAGATCGGGATTGTTCACCTGATCCCTGATATCTGACGTCATCTGATCCAGATAGCGCCAGCCACTGCCGATCGCCACCCAGCTTGTCATATCCGCTGGTAATATCAGTGCCTGAGGGCTGGACACCTGCTCCGGCAGGCGCTCGGTGACTGCACAATCGTCATCGACCTGCACAGCACTCCAGTAAATTTCATTCATGCGCGCATCCAGGGCGGCAACGAACATTCTCTCTGTAGAGCGACTCTCTGTAGAAGAGCAGTCAGCAGCACGGCTGGCGGCATCCACCGCCATCGCCTGCAGGGTGGAAACCGGAATAAGCGGAATATCAACCGCCAGCGCCAGCCCCTGTGCTGCACCGGTCGCGATACGGATACCAGCAAAAGAACCCGGACCACGACCAAAAGCGATCGCATCCAACTGACCAAAGCCCAGGCCTGCGTCTGACATGATCGCCTCAACCATCGGCAACAGAAGATGGGTGTGCCGACGAGGCGCTATACGAAAATCCTCTTGCACCTCACCATCCACCAGCAGTGCAACCGAGCAGGCATCAGTGGAGGTATCAAGCGCTAGAATACGGGTCATGACTTATTTCCGAGATTGAACAGGCAGCGCGCATTCTATCCGCTGATTTCGTTGAATGCACACCTGCGGTCTAAAAATATCCTAAAGCAGCTTCTCTCCCCAGCGAGGCAGCAGTGTCTGCTCAAAGCCCAGCTGTGACAAAATCCGGGCAACAATGAAGTCGATCATATCCTCGATACTCTGCGGACGATGATAGAAACCCGGGCTGGCGGGGATAATGACAACACCCATGCGCGTGAGTTTCAGCATATTTTCAAGATGCAGCTCTGAATAGGGCGCTTCACGTGGCACCATGATCAGCTGGCGACGCTCTTTCAATGCCACATCCGCCGCACGTTCGATCAGATTATTACTGGCACCCGTTGCCACCGCCGACAGGGTACCGGTGCTGCAGGGGCAGATCACCATGGACGAAGGCGCGCCGGAGCCTGAGGCCACCGGCGCCATCCACTGCTCACGACCAAAGACACGGATCTGATCCGGCCTGGCCGCAAAGTGCTGGGTCAGGAACTCGGTCTGTTTCTCTGGCGTACCCGGCAGCGCCAGATCTGTTTCCGTGGCAATAACCACCTGAGCGGCTTTGGACACCATCAGCAACACCTGGCAGTTCAGTTGCAGCAGACACTCCATCAGGCGCAAACCATATTGCGCACCGGATGCGCCCGTCAGTGCCAGAGTGATCCGACGATCAAATGGCTCGCTCATGATGTCACCCCCTGCTCTGCCTGCTGCCACTGAGTCATCGCCTGCAGTAACTGCTGATGAAGTCCACCGAAACTACCGTTGGACATGATCACGATATGCGATCCCGGAGTGGCATCCTGGCGCAACTGCTCAATGATCTGCGTTGTCGAGGCATAAACACCTGCCGGTACCGGGCTATCCGACAACAAAGAATCGAGCGACCAATCAATCCCCTGCGGCTGATACCATAACACCTGATCCGCATCCTTCGTCACCGGCATCAGCTTATCCCGGTGCGCACCAAGGCGCATGGTGTTGGAGCGTGGTTCTATCACCGCGAGTAAACGCTCATTGCCGATCTGCGCACGAATACCCGCCAGCGTGGTGGCAATTGCCGTCGGGTGGTGGGCGAAGTCGTCATACACGCGCACACCCGCCACCTCGCCAATCAGCTCCATGCGTCGTTTAACACCGGCAAAGCGACTCAATGCCTGTATCGCCACCTGGGGCTGCACCCCGACATGCCGTGCCGCCACCAGCGCATTCAGTGCATTGCTGACATTGTGCCGCCCGGTCAGTCCCCAGTTCACCTGCCCCTGAACGTCACCCTTGTGCAATACATCGAACCGGCTGCCATCGGCACTGAGCAGCCTGACAGACCACTCGGCCTCGCTCTCTACACCAGTTGTGACCTGTTCACTCCAGCAACCCAACCCGATCACCTGCTGCAGCGCGACATCAGACGCAGGATAGATCACCTGACCAGAGGCTGGAACAATCCTCAACAGATGGTGAAACTGGCGTTGAATCGCTGCCAGATCAGGAAAGATATCCGCATGATCATACTCAAGATTATTCATGATCACTGTTCTGGGCGCATAGTGAACAAACTTGGAGCGCTTATCGAAAAAAGCGGTGTCGTACTCATCCGCCTCAATCACGAAAAAGGGGGTGTCACCAATCCGGGCAGAAGCATCAAACCCCTGAGGTACTCCTCCGATCAGAAACCCGGGGGCCATCCCCGCATCGTCCAGAATGCTCGCCAGCATCGTCGCCGTGGTCGTTTTGCCATGCGTGCCAGACACCGCCAGCACCCAACGATCCTTCAACAGATGATCATGCAGCCACTGCGGACCCGACATATAGGGCAAGCCATGATCCAGCATATATTCAACGCAGGGATTACCACGAGACATCGCATTACCGACAATCACACAATCAGGAGCAGGCTGCAGTTGATCCGGATCATACCCCTCGATCAGACTGATCCCCTGTTGTTCCAGTTGCGTGCTCATCGGCGGGTAGACATTGCTGTCTGACCCTGTGACCCGATGCCCCAGCTGCCTTGCCAGAATCGCCAGCGACCCCATAAAGGTCCCGCAAATGCCCAGAATATGAATATGCACTACACTGTCCCCGATCAATTTACCTCAGGCCGGTTACCAAACCTCAACCGGACCGTTTAATCGCAGAATAATATCAGCTTTGCTCTTTCCAGGCGGTTTTTTACACCACTTTTCATGCAATTTTGCTCTCGGTCACGTAAAATACCGCCTGATTGGACCTCAACCGCCAAGACAGTAATACATAGCCCAAGATATCAACCAACTCCCCGGGAAAACGCAGACCCATGCAACTGCTGAACAGCTTTCTGAAACATCACCAGACCGACCCTGAACTTGTTGAACTGATCGATACGCTGATGATCGCGTGCAAGGAGATCGCCCTGCAGCTGCGCGAAGGCGAACTTTCCGGCGTGCTCGGCGTCACTGACAACACCAATATTCAGGGCGAGACACAGAAAAAGCTGGACGTTATTGCCAATGAGGTGCTGAAAAAAGTACTGCTACTCAATCCACTGGTTCGCGGCATCGCTTCAGAGGAAGAGGATGACCCCGTTTTCAGTGAGCATAAAGAAGGGCGCTTTCTGGTCACCTTCGATCCGCTGGATGGTTCATCCAACATCGATATCAACGTGTCGGTTGGCACCATCTTCTCGATTCTCGAAGCTCCGCGCGGCGCAGAGGAGAACAGCGTCGAACTGTTCCTGCAGAATGGCTGCAACCAGGTCGCTGCCGGCTATGTGCTGTATGGCCCCTCTGCCGTACTGGCTCTGACTACTGGCGATGGCGTGAACATGTTCACCCTGGCACATACCGGAGACTTCCTGCTGACCCATGAGGACGTGACCATCCCTGTGAGCACAGGCGAATTTGCGATTAACATGTCCAACTATCGTTTCTGGGAAGAACCGATGCGTCAGTATATTGATGACCTGATAGCTGGCAACGAGGGCCCGCGTGAAAAAAACTACAATATGCGCTGGATCGCATCGATGGTTGCTGAAGTGCACCGAATTCTGACACGTGGCGGCCTCTTCACCTATCCCTGGGATGCCCGCGAACCTGCAAAGCCTGGCAAACTGCGTCTGATGTATGAAGGCAATCCGATGAGCATGCTGATCGAGCAGGCCGGTGGTCTGTCGAGCACCTGCTACAGCCGCATCATGGAGGTGGAGCCGGATCATATCCATCAGCGCGTCTCCATCGCACTGGGCTCTCGCGAAGAGGTTGAGACGCTGATCAAGTATCACGAGAAGAAGTGATTCAGCGTTAAGTCTTATTCTGGTCAGGCAGGACAGGCCTTATAATCCTGCCAGACATGATTCTTATATACCGACTTTTAACTTGAACAGGAACTCAAACATGAGCTTTGCAAACGTACCTTCCGGCAAAGAGTTGCCGAACGACATCTATGTTGTGATCGAAATCCCAGCCGAAAGCTCACCGGTTAAATATGAGATCGACAAGGACAGCGATGCCGTTTTTGTTGACCGCTTCATGGCAGCGCCCATGTTCTATCCTGCCAACTACGGCTACATCAACCACACGCTGGCTGATGATGGCGATGCTCTGGATGTACTGGTCATCACCCCCTATCCTGTAGTGGTTGGTTCCGTGATCCGCTGCCGTCCTGTCGGCATTCTGAACATGACTGATGAAGCTGGCGAAGATGCCAAGCTGGTTGCTGTTCCTCACCAGAAGCTGACTCAGGCCTATAACGACATTCATGACATTGATGATCTGCCACAACTGACTAAAGATCGCATTGCCCACTTCTTCGAGAACTACAAGAAGCTGGAAAAAGGCAAGTGGGTCAAGGTTGAGGGCTGGTCTGACGCACAGGCAGCTCGTGATGCAATCATGCAGTCTGTTGCTGCTTACGAGGCTGCAGCCAAAGGCTGATTGGTCTGCTTTACGGCGGCCATAGTGCTTTCACGCGCATGGCCGCGCGCACTCTTCATACAACCGTTTCCTTAAAGCTCGTTTCATAAAGCCCTGCTTTATGAGCATCTCCTCATCAAGCCCTCTGACCTTCCACTGCAGATCTGATAAACTTGCCCCTCCTGGATGTTATTTGAGGTTTGCGCATGAAGTTTTCCGGTACCCGTCGTTATGTTGCCACCGACGATCTGAGCATGGCCGTGAATGCCGCCATTACGCTGCAACGCCCGCTGCTGGTGAAGGGTGAGCCAGGCACCGGCAAGACCCTGCTGGCCGAAGAGATCGCCGGCGCGCTGAACAAACCGCTGCTGCGCTGGCATATCAAATCCACCACCAAAGCCCAGCAAGGACTGTATGAATATGATGCCGTATCGCGACTGCGCGACTCTCAGCTTGGTGATGAGCGGGTACACGACATCAACAACTATATTCGCAAGGGTGTGTTGTGGCAGGCATTTGAAGCGGAGCAACAGCCCGTCCTGCTGATCGACGAAATAGACAAAGCCGATATCGAATTCCCCAACGATCTTCTGCACGAACTCGACAAGATGGAGTTCGCCGTTTACGAAACCGGCGAAGTGGTATCCGCCAGAAATCGTCCGATCATTATCATCACCAGCAACAACGAGAAAGAGCTGCCGGATCCCTTCCTGCGCCGCTGTTTCTTCCACTACATCAGCTTCCCGGATCGCGACACGCTGAAGCAGATCATTCAGGTTCATTTCCCGGATATCGAAAGCAAACTGGTCCGTGAGGCGCTTGAGGTCTTTTTCCGCCTGCGCGAAATCAATCAGTTGAAGAAAAAGCCTTCCACCTCTGAACTGATCGACTGGCTCAAACTGATTCTGGCTGATCAGATTCCAGCAGATGTGCTGGCCAGCACCGATGCCGCATCAGCCATGCCACCACTCTATGGCGCTCTGCTGAAGAATGAACAGGATGTGCATATGCTGCAGCGCCTGGCCTTTCTGGCACGTCGTGAGGCGCGCTGATGCTGGTTGATTTTTTCACCACCCTGCGCCGTGGCCAGTTACCGGTGTCGCTGCGCGAATTGTTGGATCTAATCAATGCGCTGCAGGCCGGCGTTGCTGATATGGATATGGACGATTTCTATCTGCTTGCCCGTACCTGCCTGGTCAAGGATGAGAAATACTATGATCGCTTCGATCGTACTTTTGCAGCCTATTTCAACAATCTGCAGCTACAGGGTGATATCACCGATGCACTGATCCCCCAGCACTGGCTGGACAGCGATTTCATCAAACAGTTGAGTCAGGAGGAGCGGGATCAGATTGAAGCGCTCGGTGGTCTCGACAAGCTGCTGGAAACCCTGCGTGAACGCCTGGAAGAGCAGAAGGAACGCCACTCAGGTGGCAGCAAGTGGATTGGGACCGGCGGTACATCACCCTTTGGCCACAGCGGATTCAACCCTGAAGGGATACGCATCGGTGGTCAGAGCAAACATAAGCGTGCCGTGAAGGTGTGGGAGAAGCGCGAGTTCCGCAACCTCGACGACAGCCTGCAGCTGGGTACCCGCAACATCAAGGTAGCCCTGCGCAAACTGCGCAAATTCGCCCGCACCGGGGCCGCCGACCAGTTGGATCTGGATGACACCATCCGCTCCACAGCTCATAACGCCGGGCTGCTGGATCTGAAAATGGTGCCGGAGCGCCACAATGCCGCCAAGGTGATTCTGCTGTTTGATGTCGGTGGCTCGATGGACCCCTTCATCCGCACCTGCGAAGAGCTGTTCTCAGCTGCACGCAGTGAGTTCAAGCACCTGGAGTACTTCTACTTTCATAACTGCGTGTATGAAAAAGTCTGGCGCGACAATCAGCGTCGCTTCAGTGAAGGGATTCCCACTCTGGACCTGCTGCACACCTATGGCCGTGATTATCGCGTGATCTTTGTCGGCGATGCAGCCATGTCACCCTATGAGCTGAGTATGGCTGGTGGCAGTGTCGAGCATATGAATGATGAACCGGGCCAGATCTGGCTGCAGCGTATTCTGGATACCTGGGAGAAAACCGTGTGGCTAAACCCTGCACAACCCCACTACTGGCAGTATACACAGAGCACCCAGATGATTCGTCAGCAGTTGAACGGGCATATGTACCCCCTGACGGTAGCAGGAATAGAGGCAGCAACTCGCCACCTGTCACGCTGAAACTGACAGGTAGCAAGTTGCCGACAGAAAGGCGCTTCAGCGACCGCTGCGCAGCATATCGATATGCAGAATCCCATCCTCATCATAGGGTTCGGATACCGGTCGATAACCAAAGCCGGTATAGAACTCGCTCAGATGATGCTGTGCCGAGATGCGATTATCCGCACCGGGATAGATCTCATCCAGTTGCTGCAGCGCCTGCTGCATCAACTGTCGACCCAACCCCAACCCACGCCCCGCTTGTGCGGTGATCACACGCCCGATGGAAGGCTCGGTATGCTTAATGCCGGGCTGTACCACGCGCAGGTAGGCCAATAACTGTCCATCATCACGTCTCCAGCCGCACAGATGCCAGGATGACTGATCCAGATGATCGATATCACCATAGACGCAGTTCTGCTCAATAATGAACACATCCTGCCTGAGCTTCAGAATCGCATACAGCTGATCACGACTCAGCGCCTCATAGCTTAACCATTGCCAATCGATCAACAGAACTCTCCTGAACAACCATCTCTGAACATCTAACATTGTTTCATGGTGTAACCGGATCAACAGGCCGCCAACTCAATCCCGACCATGCTGTACCAGATCATCAACCACTTCCTGCTCCACATGCAGGTCATCCGCATCCTGACTGGGCATCGGCAGAATCAGGTTCAGAATGATGGCTACGATACCGCACAGGCTCACACCCTGCAGACTCAGCGCACCATCGCCAATCGCCATGCCGCCGATACCGAACACCAGTACTGTTGCCACGATGACGAGGTTACGCTGCTGTGCCATATCGACCTTCGCCTTGATCATCGTATTCATGCCGACCGCAGCAATCGAGCCGAACAGCAGAATCAGAATCCCGCCCATGACGGGCGCCGGAATCGTCTGCAGCAGTATGCCGAACTTCGCGACAAAGGCCAGGAAGATGGCAAAACCCGCCGCCCAGACCATCACCACAGGATTAAACGAGCGCGTCAGCATCACCGCACCGGTCACTTCTGAATAGGTCGTATTGGGTGGGCCACCGAACATGGCCGCCATGGATGTCGCGATACCATCACCAAACAGCGTGCGATGCAGGCCCGGTTTTTTCACATAGTCCTTGCCGGTGACATTACTGATCGCCAGCACATCACCGACATGCTCAATCGCCGGCGCTATCGCCACCGGTATCATGAATAGAATCGCCTGCCAGTGAAACTCAGGCATGACGAAGGCCGGGACAGCCAACAAAGGCGCATCATGCACTATCTGAAAATCAACCATTCCCATGAAAAATGCCACGGCATAACCGGCCAGCGCGCCACACATGATCGGCAGCAAACGAAACAGTCCACGCGCAAATACCGCCACCAGCAGCGTAGTAACCAAAGCGACCATCGAGACGATCATTGCATCCTGATAGGGAAACAACTCGATCGCACCATCACCGGTTTTGCCCATCGCCATATGCACGGCAATCGGCGCCAGCCCAAGTCCAATCACCATGATCACCGGGCCTGTGACAACCGGCGGTAGAATGCGATGAATAAAGCCGGGGCCACGCAGTTTCACTGCGATACCCAGCATCATGTAGACAACACCGGCACACAAAAGAGCCCCCATCGTAGCCGGTACGCCCCAGGTCTGAACCGAGAAGATGATCGGCGCGATAAACACGAAAGAGGATGCCAGAAAGATCGGCATGGTCAGCCCGGTGACGAAGTGGAACATCAGCGTACCGACACCGGCCGTAAAGAGCGCCACACTCGGATCAAGCCCGGTCAACAGTGGCATCAGCACCAGTGCACCAAAGGCAACAAACAGCATTTGCGAGCCTGCCAGCGCCGTGCGCCAGTTCATCGGCCCGGAAGAGATAGTCCGACCACTCATGGATTTATCCTTTTATTGTAGTTATTAAATACAGCATTTATGGCTTTTATTTTGTTCCGAAAATTTTGTCGCCGGCATCACCCAGTCCCGGGATGATGTAACCCTGCTCATTCAGATGAGAGTCTATCGATGCGGTAAAGATATCCACATCAGGATGTGCAGCCTGAACCTTGGCGATCCCCTCCGGCGCCGCCACCAGCACCAGCGCACGGATACTGCTGCAGCCCGCTTTTTTCAGCATATCGATCGCCGCAATCATCGAGCCACCGGTTGCCAGCATCGGATCAACTATCAGCGCCATACGTGAATCGATATCACTGGCCAGCTTCTCGAAATAGGGAACTGGCTCCAGCGTTTCTTCATCACGATACACCCCGATTACCGAAATTTTGGCGCTCGGTACCAGCTCCAGCACACCATCAAGCATTCCCAGCCCGGCACGCAGAATCGGCACCACCGTGATCTTCTTGCCCTTGATCTGCTGCGCCTTGATCGGGCCGCACCAGCCCTCCACCTCATAGTCTTCAAGTTCGAAATCCTTGGTCGCCTCGTAGGTCAGCAGGCATCCCACTTCCGCAGCAAGCTGGCGAAAACCGCGGGTACTCTTGTGGACAGAACGCATCAATCCCAGCTTGTGTTGAACCAGTGGGTGGCGGATCTCATGAACACTCATCAAAAACTCTCCGGTGACTTTCAGGGCTTTTTTACCTAACCTGATACTATAGTCGTGAAACGAAAATTTCTGAAGAAAACTGAGCCACAAAACTCTGTATATTTGCCCTTTCAAGCAAAGATGGTTATCGTTTGCTCCTTTTTTACACAAGACCTCGCATGAGGTCGGATCAGAGACAGGTTTAATGAGCCAGACAGAATTTGATGTGATGCAGCAAGTGTATGATGAGGCGGATCTACTGCACAGCCAGGCAGAAGTTGATGCCGCCATGGATCGCATGGCCAGTGATATCACTGCCGCACTGGGCCAACTCAACCCTGTTCTGTTTGCGGTCATGAATGGTGGGCTGGTGATTGGCGGACAACTGCTGACCCGCCTGCACTTTCCGCTGCAGGTCAGCTATCTGCATGCCACCCGCTACCGCAATACCACCTCCGGCTGCAGCCTGGAGTGGAAGGTCCCGCCAATGGTTGAGTTCAAGGGCCGTCCGGTACTGATCCTGGATGACATCCTGGATGAAGGCCACACCCTGGCTGAGATTGTCGAGTATTGTGAGCGCGAAGGTGCCGCCAGCGTTCAGACAGCCGTGCTGGTCAACAAGTTGCATGACCGCAAGGCGCGCCCCGGCATGAAAGCCGACTACACAGGCATGGATATTGAAGACCGATATGTGTTCGGATTCGGCATGGATTACAAGGGATACTGGCGCAACGCACCGGGTATTTTTGCCGTCAAAGGGCTCTGATGCAGAGCCCTGTATACTTCTGACTCAGCCCTGGAGTTCATGATACAGCGCCACAAACTCCTGAGTCAGCTTATGATTCGGCGCCAGCCAGATCAATGGCACGGCAGCCGTATGCGACTCCTTCATCTTGACTGACGAAGAGATCCGTGACTTCAATACCGGCAACTCTTCAGCCTCCAGTTCATTGACAATACGCAACGGCAGAGATGCACGTGGCTGAAACTGATTTACCACTATCCCCTCCACTTCAAGCCGATCATTGTGGTCTGCGCGTGTTTCGTGAACATTATTCAGCAGACTGTAGAGTGCCTGGCGTGCAAAATCGTCACAGTCAAACGGTATCAGACAGCGATCTGCCCCAGCCAGAGCAGACAGCGAGAAGAAATTGAACGCTGGTGGCGTATCGATATAAATGGCATCAAACTGCTGTCTGAGTTCAGTCAGCGCATCACGCAGCTTGTAGATTTTGTGCTTGCTTTCAAGTTTGGACTGCAGATCGCCAAGATCAGGGTTGGACGGTATCAGAAACAGATTCTCGAAGGGGGTCGCATGAACGAAGCTGTCTGCAGCTGCAGGCTTGAGCTGAAACGTCAGCGCCTGCTCAAAAAAGCCACGCACATCACTATCAGGCGTATTGGATTCGTCTCCGAGCAGATAGTGTGTCGAGTTGCACTGAGGATCAAGATCCACCACCAGGGTTCGCTGCCCCTGCTGGGCACTGATGGCTGCGAGATTGACGGCGATGCTCGATTTCCCGACACCCCCTTTCTGATTGAACACCACGCGAATCATAACAGGTCTCCATTGTCCGGCACGACTGACTGAACGTCTTTGCACGCGGCAGAATATGCGGCATTATGCTGCATTGCACTATGGGTAGCACTATGGCGAATTTACCTGCGTCGGTCAACGTCTGCAAAACATGACCAAGACAAGGCCAACCCCAGCGCTCTACAGTAAAAATGCGTTAACTTCGCCAAACTGGCAGCTAAACACACAAAATTTCTTTCATCAAATAGACAGTTAGTCTAATTTCAGGCAAACTTGCTAGACTTTCAAACATGGCTCTGAAACCACTGACAATGGCTAGAATTCTGCTTCTGAATGGTCCCAATCTCAATCTCCTCGGCACGCGCGAGCCTGCCGTCTATGGTGCTACCACCCTGCACGAGATAGAGCAGGACCTGATACAGCAGGCCCATCAGACGGGTCATGAGCTGGTATGTTTTCAGAGTAACGCGGAGCATGAACTGATACAGCGCATCCATCAGTGCGGCGCAGATAACATCAGTTTCGTGATCATCAATCCCGCCGCCTTCACCCATACCAGCGTCGCGATCCGGGATGCCCTTGCAGGTGTTGCAGTGCCGTTTATTGAAGTACATCTCTCCAACGTTCATGCACGTGAGCCTTTTCGTCATCATTCCTACCTGTCTGATATTGCCGTAGGTGTAATTTTCGGACTGGGAGCACAGGGATACGATCTGGCACTGCAGGCGGCGATTCATCGCCTGCCATCCGGCATGAGCGCTGACTAACACCTTTCAAGAACATTAGACACAGAGAAGCTGACAGCATGGATATTCGCAAAGTAAAGAAACTGATCGAACTGCTTGAAGAGTCCAACATCAACGAAATAGAGATCAAGGAAGGCGAGGAATCAGTTCGAATCAGTCGTGGTGCACAGAGCACAGCGCCCGTCTATCACGCGCAGACCTACGCGGCACCTCAGCCAATGGCAGCGCCGGCCCCTGCTGCGGCTCCGGCACCCGCTTCAGCAGAGCCAGCAGAAACCAAACAGAATGGACATGTGGTTCGCTCACCGATGGTAGGCACCTTCTACAGCGCACCATCGCCAAGCTCTCCTGCATTCACGGCAGTGGGCAAATCGGTCAAGATAGGGGATGTGATCTGCATCATCGAAGCGATGAAGATGATGAACCAGATCGAGGCAGACAAAGCCGGCGTGGTTGAAGCCATTCTGGCTGAAGATGGTCAGCCGGTGGAGTTCGATCAGCCACTGTTCACCATCGTCTGACTCCCTACTCACTGAAGAAAGCAAGGATCTTTTCAACATGCTGGATAAAGTTCTGATTGCGAATCGCGGTGAGATAGCACTGCGTATTCTGAGGGCATGTAAAGAGTTGGGCATCAAAACCGTTGCCGTGCACTCTGTCGCCGACCGTGATCTGATGCATGTACGCCTCTCGGACGAAGCGGTCTGTATCGGACCTGCCCCCTCCTCCAAAAGCTACCTCAACATTCCTGCGTTGATCAGCGCGGCAGAGGTCACTGACTCAGTGGGTATTCATCCCGGATATGGATTCCTCGCTGAAAGCGCCACTTTTGCAGAGCAGGTCGAGCGTTCCGGCTTTACCTTTATCGGCCCGAGTGCAGATGTCATACGCCTGATGGGCGACAAGGTATCAGCCATAGCCGCAATGAAGAAAGCGGGTGTACCGACAGTTCCCGGCTCGGACGGCCCACTGCCGGAAGATACCGGCGAGCTCTTCGCCATTGCCAACCGCATCGGCTATCCGGTGATCATCAAGGCAGCTGCCGGTGGTGGTGGCCGCGGCATGCGCGTAGTGCACTCTGAGGCGCACCTGTTGAATGCGATTCAGGTGACCCGCTCGGAAGCCGGCGCGGCCTTCGGCGACGATACGCTCTATATGGAAAAGTTCCTGGAGCGCCCTCGTCATGTCGAGATTCAGGTGCTGGCAGATGGCCAGGGCAATGCGATCCACCTCTATGACCGCGACTGCTCCATGCAGCGC
The DNA here is from genome assembly GCF_008973755.1 of Nitrincola alkalilacustris. Taxonomy (GTDB): domain Bacteria; phylum Pseudomonadota; class Gammaproteobacteria; order Pseudomonadales; family Balneatricaceae; genus Nitrincola; species Nitrincola alkalilacustris. The sequence goes on from NZ_WBOM01000004.1 coordinate 211,548, forward strand.
CGCCATCAGAAAGTGGTTGAAGAAGCCCCAGCGCCAATGATCGATGAAGAAGCTCGGCAGAAAGTGTTCAAGTCCTGCGTCGATGCCTGTATCCATATCGGCTACCGTGGTGCCGGCACCTTCGAATTCCTCTATGAAGACGGCAACTTCTACTTCATCGAGATGAACACCCGTGTTCAGGTGGAGCACCCGGTCACTGAAGCGATCACTGGCGTGGATATCGTCAAGGAGCAGTTGCGCATCGCATCAGGTATGCCCTTGTCTTACAAGCAGGAAGACATCAAGGTTCGCGGCCATGCATTCGAATGCCGAATCAATGCCGAAGACCCGAAAACCTTCATGCCCTGCCCCGGCAAGGTCACACACTTCCATGCCCCTGGTGGCAATGGCGTACGTGTAGACTCCCATCTGTATGATGGCTACACCGTGCCACCTCACTATGATTCACTGATCGCCAAACTGATCACTCATGGTGAAGACAGGGCCACAGCCCTGGCGCGCATGAAAAATGCATTGGAAGAGGTACTGATTGACGGCATTCGTACCAATATTCCATTGCATGCAGAGATAGTGCGTGACAGTAACTTCCGTAATGGTGGCGTGAATATCCACTATCTGGAGAAAAAACTCGGACTCTGAAGCCACTCTTCAGGCTACTGAGCAATCTGTCAAAGCCAGGCATTCATACTGGATGCAGCGTGACCTTGACAGCCCGAAACCGTTTCCAGTCAGAGAAAGTCCGATTTTTCGGGCTTTTTTTGTTTTCAGATCAGAGACTTTGGGCAATACTTGTATTGATCCCATGAAAGGAGGCTGGAATGCCCTGGTTACAAATCAAAGTGACGACAGACCCCGAGCAGGCCGAACGCTATGAAGATATGCTGCTGGCGGCTGGCTGTGCCGTCGTGACTTTTCAGGACGGCGAAGATGAGCCTATCTTTGAGCCCGATCTGGGTACGACCCCCTTGTGGAGTCAGACAGTGGTGACAGGACTGTTTGCGGCCGAGCATGACCTGACCGAAACCCTGGAGTTGCTGCATCAGGCACAGGATCTGGCTTTTCCCAATGACAGCCATAAGCCGGTGTTCAAGACAGAAATTCTGGAAGACAAAGACTGGGAGCGCGAATGGATGGAGAATTACCATCCGATGCAGTTTGGCAAACGCCTGTGGGTTTGCCCGAGCTGGCGCGAAGCTCCGCACCCCGAAGCTGTCAATCTGATGCTGGACCCCGGGCTTGCCTTTGGTACAGGCACTCACCCAACCACAGCGCTATGCCTTGAGTGGCTGGACAGCCAGCCCCTGGATGACTGTCTGGTGATTGATTATGGCTGCGGTTCAGGCATTCTCGGCATTGCATCCCTGTTACTGGGTGCCCGCAAGGTGATGGCGGTCGATATCGACCCCCAGGCACTGCTCGCCACACGAGATAATCTGCTGCGTAATCAGCTCGAGGATGATCGCCTGAATACCTATCTGCCGGGCGAGATCCCCGCCATCGAAGCCGATGTACTGGTCGCCAACATTCTGGCTGGACCTTTGGTGCAACTGGCACCAACCCTGAGCAGTCTGGTCAAACCAGGCGGACGCCTGTTGCTGTCAGGACTGCTGCCGCCACAGGCAGAAGAGATCACTCTGGCCTATCACGGCTGTTTTGAGATGGCCCCACCGGTTGAACACGACGGCTGGATACGTCTGACTGGAATCAGGCGCTGATCCGATGCAAAACTCAGTCATCACCCAGTGTCCCAACTGCGAAGAGCGCTTCAAGGTTACCCCAGGGCAACTGAAGCTTGCTCATGGCAAGGTACGCTGCGGTGAATGCCTGACGGTATTTGATGCACTGGCTTGTGCAGAGGATAAACCGGAGGTGGCGCCCAGCTATCCGGAAATAGACCGTCGCAAGCCGCAAGCGCCCCCTCAGCAACCACTGGATCTGAAGCCTACTGCACCACCCGAACCCTTTATCAGCATCGACCAACAAGTCACACCTCCGGCTGTTACGGCTCCAGTCCCTGCCACCCCTGGCAGCATGACAGGTACAAAACCCTCAACTGAGCAGAGGCAGGACCCGACCTTTCAACCGCAACAGATGCAGCCAGTGGCACCCGCTCCAACTCAGGCAACAGCATCCCAGCCTGCAGCACAGTCGACACCTATCCACATGCCGACGCCGACACCTGTTGCAGCACCAGCTCAGAAGCCTGCACCTGTCGCAGCACCGACTCCTGCTCAAACGCCGATGCAGGAGTCACCAGCAGCTTTCAGCAGTGGCCTGATGGCAGAGCGGGATGACAGGCCGCAAAGAAGCTCGGCCAAATCAACAACCAGTAGATATCACCCGCCAATGCTGGATATCAAACCCGAACCGGTTGTGATGCACATGACAGAAAATGAGTCAGACAACCCCTACAATGTCACCGGATGGCTGCTCGGCACTCTCGTCGCTATCGGCCTTCTGCTGTTTCAGGTGTTCTGGTTCGAACGTCAGACACTGGCTGCCTATCCCGAGCTGCGCCCGATCTACTATCTGCTGTGTGATCATCTGGATTGCAGCCTGCACGGCCCCAAGGCGATCGATCAGATCGCAACACGACAACTGATCATCCGCCCCAATCCGTATTTCACCGGTGCGCTCAGCGTATCCGTTGTGCTGGAAAATCAGACCGCCTTCAATCAACACTTCCCGATACTTCGCCTGATGTTCAATGACACTCAGGGGCGCCATGTCGCCGGTCGAGATTTCAAACCTGAAGAGTATCTCGATACACAGCGCGTCGACCCGCGTTACATGAGCCCTGGCCAGCCCTTTGAGCTGACGCTGGAGCTGCTGTCGCCCGCCACAGGCACCCTCGGATATCAGCTTGATCTGCTCCCATACCACTAAGTTTTCGCCTTGGCAATAGATCATTTTTTCATCAAATACGTCTTGGAGCCCCGGGTTTTAAAGGGTATCATTGGCCCCCTTCCGTAAGTAAACCCAGTTCCGCTGCTCAGGCAACGGTAAATATTTGACTCTTTCTAAGGTGCAGTATGTTTCGGGTCGGTCCCCACAACATTGAAAGCCAGGTGATTCTGGCACCGATGGCAGGTGTTACCGACAGGCCCTTCAGGCAGCTATGCCGCAGGATGGGTGCTGGACTTGCTGTATCCGAGATGGTCACCTCCGATACCAATCTCTGGAACACTCGAAAATCCAGCCTTCGACTGGACCATATGGGCGAGACGGGCATCAGATCGGTACAGATCGCGGGAGCAGACCCTGAGATGATGGCTCATGCCGCGCAGATGAATGTTGAGCGCGGCGCACAGATCATCGACATCAACATGGGCTGCCCGGCCAAAAAGGTATGCAACAAGGCGGCAGGTTCAGCTCTGTTGCGTGATACCGAACTGGTCACGCAGATTCTGGAAGCGGTGGTTCAGGCGGTGGATGTCCCTGTAACGCTGAAGATTCGCACCGGCTGGTCTCCTGATCAGCGCAATGGCGTCAAGATCGCGCAGATTGCTCAAGCGGTGGGTATCCAGGCACTGGCTGTGCATGGACGTACGCGCGCCGACAAGTATCAAGGTGCAGCAGAGTATGAAACCCTGGCCAGAATCAGAGATGCCATCACTATCCCACTGTTTGCAAACGGTGACATCGACTCCCCACAGAAAGCTCGTCAGGTGCTGGACTACTGTGGTGCCGATGCGGTCATGATCGGTCGAGCTGCGCAGGGCCGACCCTGGATGATCCGTGAGATAGATCATTACCTGCGTTCAGGCGAGTTATTACCCGCCCCGGAAATGAGTGAAATACAACAGATACTGAACGATCACATGCAGGAGCTGCACACCTTTTACGGTGAGTTCATGGGCGTACGCATTTCACGCAAACATATCGGTTGGTATCTACAGCAGCATCGGAATGGGTCAGACCTACGGAAGCATTTCAACACTTTGGAAACAGCAGATGAGCAGATTGCAGCCCTTGCCGACATCTTCACTTCGACGCAGCCTGCAGCTGCCTGAGAGTCAGGATCAGCTAATGAACACCATGGACACCAAAAACGTGAAGCAAATCAACACCGCTCAGCCAGCGAAACTGGCGCAGAAAACTCTGCGCGATTATGTTCAGCACTCCATGACCAGCTACTTCAAGCAGCTGGATGGGCAGCCGGTTACGGATGTCTATCAGATGGTTCTGGCCGAAATTGAAGCCCCCCTGTTTGAAAGCGTCATGGCGTACACCAAGGACAATCAGACCAAGGCATCAGAGATGCTCGGTCTGAACCGCGGCACCCTGCGCAAGAAACTGAAACAGTACGGACTGCTGTAAGCCAATCAAACTCTGAACGCCGGAAACCGTAATACTATGTCTGAGCAGAAAGTAACCCCGATTCGCCGTGCGCTGATCAGCGTATCCGACAAAACCGGTATCGTCGAATTTGCCCGATCTCTGACCGAGCTGGGAGTCGAGATACTCTCGACCGGTGGCACCTTCAAACTGCTGTGTGATAACAAGATTCCAGCCATTGAAGTATCTGACCACACCGGATTTCCGGAGATGATGGATGGCCGGGTCAAGACCCTGCATCCGAAAATCCATGGCGGCATTCTCGGTCGTCGTGGTCAGGACGATGCCGTCATGACCGAGCATGGCATCGCGCCAATCGACATGGTGGTAGTGAATCTCTATCCCTTCGCGCAGACCATCGCACGCGCTGACTGCGACCTGCCGATGGCGATCGAGAACATCGATATCGGTGGTCCGACCATGGTTCGCTCTGCCGCGAAGAACCACAAGGACGTTGCCATTATTGTCAATGCCTCTGACTACGACCGCGTCCTGAAAGAACTCGCCGAGCAGCAGGGGCTGAGCCACTCCACTCGCTTTGATCTTGCCGTGCGTGCATTTGAGCATACGGCAGCCTACGACGGCATGATCGCCAACTATCTTGGTGCGGTAGTCGAAGGTGATGAGGAGGTGGCAGCGGATTTTCCACGCACCTTCAACACCCAGTTCATCAAGGTGCAGGAGATGCGTTACGGTGAAAACCCGCATCAGCGTGCTGCCTTCTATCGTGAAGAGAATCCGGCAGAACCCTCTGTGTCTACGGCTCGCCAGGTACAGGGCAAAGCGTTGTCATACAACAATGTGGCCGATACCGATGCTGCGCTGGAGTGTGTCAAGCCTTTCCGCGATCCTGCCTGCGTTATCGTCAAGCATGCCAACCCCTGCGGCGTGGCGATCGGCAGCGATATTCTGGAAGCCTACAATCGTGCTTTCCAGACCGACCCAACCTCTGCCTTCGGCGGTATCATCGCTTTCAACCGCACACTCGACGGCAAAACCGCTCAGGCGATTGTCGATCGTCAGTTTGTTGAAGTGATCATCGCACCTGAAGTGACTCAGGAAGCCTCCGATATCATTGCCAGCAAACCCAATGTGCGCCTGCTCGAATGCGGCATGTGGGATGCACAGCGTGCTCATGCCTTCGATTACAAACGTGTCAATGGTGGCCTGCTGATTCAGGATCGTGATCTGGGTATGATCGACGCTTCGCAGTTGCGTATCGTCTCTCAGCGCCAGCCCACTGAAGATGAGATCCGCGACCTGCTGTTCTGCTGGGAAGTGGCCAAGTTCGTCAAGTCCAATGCGATCGTTTATGCCCGTGATGGCCAGACCATCGGTATCGGTGCCGGCCAGATGAGCCGCGTCTATTCCGCTCGTATTGCGGCGATCAAAGCCGCTGACGAAGGGCTTGAAGTGAAGGGTTCCGTGATGGCATCTGATGCTTTCTTCCCCTTCCGTGACGGTATCGACTCAGCTGCCGAAACAGGTATTACTGCGGTAATTCAGCCAGGTGGCTCAATGCGCGATCAGGAAGTGATTGATGCAGCCAATGAGCATGGCATGGCCATGGTCTTCACCGGTATGCGCCATTTCCGCCACTGACAGACAGGAACTGCTGATGAACATTCTGATTATAGGGTCCGGTGGACGTGAACATGCGCTGGCCTGGTCCTGTGCACGTGATGCAGCCGTTGAGAAGGTTTTCGTTGCCCCCGGCAATGCGGCAACTGCCCTTGAAAACAAGCTGCAGAACATCGCCATCGACAGTATGGATATCGACGGCTTGATCGACTTTGCCAGACGCGAAGCGATTGATCTGACGATCGTTGGCCCCGAAGCGCCACTGGTGGCGGGTGTGGTGAATCGTTTTCAGGATGCAGGTCTGCGCATATTCGGTCCTACCGAAGGTGCCGCTCAGCTCGAAGGCTCCAAGGCGTTCACCAAGGACTTTCTGGCGCGCCATCAGATCCCGACGGCTGAGTATCAGAACTTTACCGACCTGGAAGCGGCTCTTGCCTATGTGCGCGAGAAAGGCGCGCCGATCGTGATCAAGGCCGATGGTCTGGCTGCGGGCAAGGGCGTGATCGTCGCCATGACTCTGCAGGAAGCAGAAGCTGCCGTTCGCGATATGCTGGCTGGAAACGCCTTTGGCGATGCCGGGCACCGCGTGGTGATCGAGGAGTTTCTTGAAGGCGAGGAAGCCTCCTACATTGTCATGGTTGATGGCGAGCATGTGCTGCCAATGGCCACCAGCCAGGATCACAAGCGTGTCGGTAAGGGCGATACCGGCCCCAACACCGGCGGTATGGGTGCATACTCACCCGCACCGGTCGTGACACCCGAGATCGAGCAGCGTGTGCTGGACGAAGTGATCATGCCAACTGTTCGCGGCATGGCCGCCGAAGGCAACAGTTATACGGGCTTTCTGTATGCCGGGCTGATGATCACCAGCGACGGCACACCCAAAGTGATCGAGTACAACTGCCGTTTCGGTGACCCCGAAACCCAACCGATCATGATGCGCCTGCGCTCCAGTCTGGTAGAAATGTGCAACGCCGCACTCGACAAGCGCCTGGATCAGGTGACTGCTGACTGGGACCCGCGCCGTGCGCTGGGTGTTGTGATGGCTGCCGGTGGTTATCCCGACAGCTATGCCAAGGGGGACGCGATCAGCTTCCCGGACAGCTACCCTGCCAACACCAAGGTGTTCCAGGCCGGTACCCAGCTCAAGGATGGTCAGGTAGTTACCGCAGGCGGTCGTGTGCTGTGCGTAACAGCTCTGGGGGATACTGTCACCGAAGCTCAGCGCAAGGCCTATGAGGTCGTTAATCAGATCAGCTGGAAGGGTGCCTTCTTCCGCGATGATATCGGCTATCGTGCGATTGCCAGAGAGCAGAACTAAGCACTCGCTGCCCTGTTATCTGACACAAGCACTCGCGCCGATCCCTGATGGGGTCGGCGCGACTTTTGTTAAAAAATCATCACGAAGCACATATTTTGTGCGATGCAGCATATCATCCCTGTAAACTATTCAACACGCCTGCTTTCAGTCCACTCAGCTCCGTGCTGCAGCTGCTAAAAAGTCAATTCCCGCCTCAAATAGCTCTCTGGTTTGCCTGAACTTTCGTCCCTTTTGTGCTATCACAAAAGAGGAGTAGATATTCACAAGAGCGTCACTCCAGACAGATCAATACAGGATCTGTGACAACAAAACACAACAGAATCTGAATACCCGTTTTCCAACAGCAAGAATCATGCGGAGGATCCCGACATGTTGCAACAGATGGAAAACGCAGGGCTCAGCGATCTGCACCTAGGGCTGGATCCTGCCAGTGGCATGCGCGCCATCATTGCCATCCATTCAACCACACTAGGCCCCGCCATAGGCGGATGCCGTTTCATCCATTACGATCAGGAAGAGGATGCCATCACCGATGCTCTTCGCCTGGCAAGAGGAATGACCTATAAAGCCGCACTGGCAGGACTGCCTCACGGCGGCGGTAAGGCCGTACTGATAAAACCCAAAGTTGATTTCAATCGAACAGAAATGATGTCCGCATTCGGACGTTTCATTCATACCCTCAAGGGTCGTTACATCACCGCCATGGACAGTGGCACAGAAGTGTCCGACATGGACATCATTGCCAGCGAAACGCCCTATGCCAGCTGTACCAGCGCCAGCGGAGACCCCTCTCCTCACACCGCACTGGGCGTATTTGAAGGCATCCAGGCCGCCGTGCGTTTCACCCTCGGCAGAGATGATCTCAGAGGTATCCATGTTGCACTGCAGGGGTTGGGGCATGTCGGGTTCGAGCTGGCTGCCAGATTGCATGCAGCCGGCGCCAGACTCACCGTCACAGATATCGATATCAGCAAGGTGGACAGCTGTGTGCGATCCTTCGGTGCCGATGCGGTCAATGCTGATGAGATCTATGGCGTCAACTGCGATCTCTTCTGCCCCTGCGGCCTGGGGGCAGTGCTCAACCCTGAAACCATCTCCCGGTTGAAGTGCAAAATGGTGGCCGGCAGCGCCAACAATCAACTCAGCAAAGGCAGCGATGGCGACCTGCTGCATGGCCGCGACATACTCTATGCCCCTGACTATGTGATCAATGCCGGCGGGCTGATTCATGTTGCCCTGAACCATGCGCAAGCCGACAAAATGGCCATCCGCAACAAGGTATTGACCATTGGCCAGACGCTGAGTGACCTGTTTACGCGCGCCGCTGCGGCACAGATGCCGGTACACCGTATTGCCGACCAACAGGCCGAAGTGATATTGCAACAGGGCAACACACGACCATCTTTCAGCTGTGATACTGCCTGACACGGAGGAACGATCATGAGTGAACTTGTCTATCGGGGAGAGATTCAGCTGACCCGCTATCTGGCTGATGACGGAACACCTCTGGGCCCTCTGCCCGGCTGGGCGCAGGGACCCGATCCACTGACCGGTTATTACCGTCAGATGGTGCTGGCCCGTCAGTTCGACACCAAGGCTATTGCCCTGCAACGCACCGGACAGCTGGGTACCTACGCCTCACTGCTGGGCGCCGAGGCGATAGATGTCGTCACCGCCTGCCTGATGCAACCCAGCGATGTGCTGGTGCCCTACTACCGCAACCATATCATGCAGGTGATACGTGGCGCCGAGATGCACGAAGTGCTGCTTTACTGGGGCGGAGATGAACGCGGTAATGCCTGCCCCGGCATGAATCAGGATCTGCCTAACTGTGTCCCGATCGCCACGCAATGCCTGCATGCCAGTGGTGTTGCCAGTGCCATCAAGATACGGGATGAGAAGCGTGCCGTTCTCACCATGATCGGTGATGGTGGCACCTCCAAGGGCGACTTTATGGAAGCAATCAATGTCGCCGGTGCCTGGCAGCTACCGGTCGTATTCCTGGTCAATAACAATCAGTGGGCGATATCAGTACCGCGATCCAGACAGACCTGCGCTCAGACACTGGCACAGAAAGCACTGGGTGCCGGTATTCGCGGTGAACAGGTGGATGGTAATGATGCCATCGCGCTGCACGAAGTGATTTCACGCGCGCTTGAACAGGCACGTCAGGGTAAGGGACCAACACTGATTGAGGCGCTGAGCTATCGTCTGTCGGACCATACCACTGCTGATGATGCCACGCGCTATCGTGAGCAGAGCGAGCTCAAAGCGGCCTGGGAAAGAGAACCGGTACAGCGGCTGCGCAACTATCTGCATCAATGTGGTCACTGGGATGAAAGCCGCGAGCAGGCCCTGCTTGAGGAGACCAAAACAACAGTGCAGTCGGCGGTTGAACAGTACCTGGCCACTCCCTCCCAACCTGTGGATGATCTGTTCGATTATCTTTATGAGGAGTGCCCGCCGGGACTCGCAGAACAACGCGAGCAAGCTCGACAGAAAATGGCCGGAGGTGAGCATCATGAGTAATGCCATTACAATGATAGAAGCCGTCAACCTGGCACTGGCAAGAGCCATGACCGATGATCCGGATGTGATCCTGCTGGGTGAAGATATCGCCACCAACGGTGGTGTGTTTCGTGCCACTGTAGGCCTGCTGGAACAGTTCGGCGAACGCCGCGTCATCGATACACCACTGGCCGAAACCATGATTGGCGGTCTGGCGGTAGGGATGTCCACTCAGGGCCTGCGACCTGTGGCCGAGATCCAATTCATGGGCTTTATCTTTCCGGCGCTGGATCACCTGATCGCCCATGCCGCGCGCATGCGCAACCGCACACGTGGTCGCCTGCACTGCCCACTGGTATTGCGCGCACCCTTCGGCGGCGGCATACGTGCGCCGGAACATCACTCTGAAAGCACAGAAACCTTAATGGCTCATATTCCGGGGTTGCGTGTGGTGATCCCCTCCTCTCCCGCGCGTGCCTATGGCCTGCTGCTGGCGGCCATTCGCTGCAATGATCCTGTCGTATTCCTGGAGCCCAAACGCATCTACCGTGCCAGCAAAACCCTGGTTGAAGACAATGGCCAGGCCCTGCCTCTGGACACCTGTTTTACCCTGCGTGAAGGGGGTGATATCACCCTGATCTGTTGGGGGGCTGTGGTACAGGAAACGCTTGAAGCCGCCACCCGACTCGCCGACAAAGGGATCGGCTGTGAGGTGATAGATGTCGCAACCCTGAACCCAATCGATCACGATACGCTGCTGGCGTCGGTCAGTCGTACCGGGCGCTGCGTCATCATTCATGAAGCCCCGCGTCATGGTGGCATGGGGGCAGAGATCGCAGCCACCCTGGCGGAGAAAGCACTGTTATCGCTGCAGGCTCCGATCCGCCGCGTGACCGGTTACGACGCCGTCATGCCCTACTATCGAAATGAGCAGATCTACCTCCCCAGTGTCGAGGACATTATGAGCGCTGTTGAACAAACCATGGAGTTCGTCTGATGAAATATTTCAAGCTGCCCGATCTGGGCGAAGGCCTTCCAGAGGCAGAGATCATCGAGTGGCATGTCAAGGAAGGCGACGAAGTCAAAACCGATCAGATACTGGTGGTCGTTGAAACTGCCAAGGCGATCATTGAAGTACCCTCGCCCTGCGATGGCACGATTTCGCACCTTTTTGGTGCAGAGGGTGACACCATCCATACCGGTGAACCTCTGGTTGAGTTTGTCGACAGTGGTGACAGTGACAGCGGCACGGTGGTCGGCGAACTGAAGCGCTCCAGCACCCCTGATTCACAGGAGGAGCACTTCATCATAGGTTCGGCTCATGGTTCACAGCCAGCCCGCAGCAATGGCCAGATCCGCGCAACGCCAGCGGTACGGGCACTGGCTCAGCGGCTGGGAGTTTCTCTGAACACCCTGCGTGGGACCGGCAGCGGCAACAGCATCACCCCGGAGGATGTGGAACGGGCAGCAGAGCGGGATAAGACGCTCGGAGCCCCTGAGCTGCTCCGAGGAGTTCGCAAGCAGATGGCCAGAACCATGGCCCAGGCTCACGCCGAAGTGGTAGCAGTGACACTGTGTGAAGATGCCGATATCAACCACTGGCCGAAGGGTACTGATATCAACATGAGACTGGTACAGGCGATCGCCGCTGCCTGCAAGGCAGAGCCCGCCCTGAATGCCTGGTTCGATGGCCAGCAACTGGCCAGACGTATGAATGAAAAGATCGATCTGGGTGTAGCCGTCGATACGGAAGCAGGTCTGTTTGTGCCAGTGTTGCGTAACATAGGTGAACGCACACCGGAGGACCTGCGTGAAGGACTGGATCGACTGCGTGCTGATGTGCTTGCACGCTCCATACCCCCGCAGGAGATGCAGGGGGCGACCATTACACTGAGCAACTTTGGCACCATCTGCGGGCGCTATGCCAGTCCGATTGTTGTACCACCTCAGGTGGCCATTATCGGTGCCGGGGTGATCCGTCAGCAGGCGATGGTGGTACAGGAAGAGATCGTACCTCGCCGGATCATGCCTTTGTCGCTGACCTTCGATCACCGGGCTGCCACCGGAGGAGAAGCGGCACGATTCATGCAGGCTCTGATAAGAACTTTACAGGAGCATAATTAGAAAAATTAATTCAAATTCAGCAGCCAAGTGTCAGGAATTGTCTAAACTGAACCTGTGAGGTTGACGAACGTATTGACCATTTCGGCGTCCAACCTACAGGACGCAAAGCAACTTGACACGCGCCAATGGACTACACTGAAAGCAAGGGGACGTTCTAACTTAACTTCAACCATAACCACTTGATCTTTTTTACCCATTCACTGCGCGCACGAAGTACAGGAAGGTGAGCAATGAGTATATTTGAGCATTACAAAGCACGTTATACCGCTATTCAGCAGGAAGAGATGTCTCTTCATGAGTACCTGAATATGTGCAAGAACGAGCCTATTGCTTATGCCAATGCAGCAGAAAGGATGCTGTCCGCCATAGGTGAGCCCGAGGTGGTTGATACTGCCCGGGACCCAAGACTCAGCCGCATATTCTCGAACAAGGTGATCAAGCGCTATCCTGCTTTCTCCGAGTTCTACGGTATGGAAGATGCCATCGAAAACATGGTGTCCTACTACCGTCATGCGGCGCAGGGACTGGAGGAGAAAAAACAGATCCTCTACCTGCTGGGCCCCGTCGGCGGCGGTAAATCCTCACTCGCTGAACGCCTCAAGCACCTGATGGAGCGCATCCCCTTCTACGCCATCAAGGACTCACCAGTCTTCGAATCCCCACTCGGGCTGTTCAACCCCGAAGAGGATGCCGACATACTTGAAGAGGAGTACGGTATTCCTCGTCGCTACCTGCGCGGCATCATGTCGCCCTGGGCAGCCAAACGGATGCAGGAATTCGGCGGTGATATCAGCCAGTTCCGGGTAGTGAAGCTATACCCATCGATTCTGAACCAGATCGCAATAGCCAAGACAGAACCCGGTGATGAAAACAACCAGGATATCTCCAGTCTGGTCGGCAAGGTGGATATCCGTAAGTTGGAAGAGTATCCGCAGCATGATCCGGATGCCTATAGTTTCTCCGGTGCGCTGTGCCGTGCCAACCAGGGGATGATGGAGTTCGTGGAGATGTTCAAGGCGCCGATCAAGGTGCTGCACCCACTGCTGACCGCCACCCAGGAAGGCAACTACAACAGCACTGAGGGTATGGGGGCGATACCTTTTGACGGTATCATTCTGGCTCACTCGAACGAGTCCGAGTGGCAGACCTTCAAGAACAACAAAACCAACGAAGCCTTTATCGACCGTGTCTATATCGTCAAGGTTCCTTATTGCACACGTGTCACCGAAGAGATTCATATCTACGAAAAACTGCTGGAGAACAGCTCGCTCAAGGCGGCGCCCTGCGCTCCGGATACTCTGAGTATGCTGGCCCAGTTCACAGTGTTGTCACGTCTGAAAATGCCGGAAAACTCCAGCGTTTACTCGAAGATGCGTATCTACGATGGCGAGAACCTGAAGGACACCGATCCCAAGGCCAAGTCGCAGCAGGAGTACAAGGATTCAGCAGGTGTGAACGAAGGGATGGACGGTCTTTCAACCCGCTTTGCCTTCAAGATACTGTCCAAGGTATTCAACTTCGACGCTGTTGAGGTCGCCGCCAACCCGGTGCATCTGCTGTATGTGCTGGAGCGAGAGATCACCCAGCAGCAGTTCCCGCAGGAGACTCAGGAACGTTATCTGGGCTTTCTGAAAGAGTTCATCGCTCCTAAATATATCGAGTACCTTGGCAAGGAGATCCAGACCGCCTATCTCGAATCCTATTCAGAGTATGGCCAGAATATCTTCGATCGCTATGTCACCTATGCCGATTTCTGGATTCAGGACCAGGAGTATCGCGATCCCGAAACCGGCGACATACTCGATCGTCAGTCGATCAACGAAGAGCTGGAGAAAATCGAAAAACCGGCGGGTATCAGCAATCCGAAAGATTTCCGCCATGAGATTGTCAACTTCGTGCTGCGTGCCCGGGCCAACAATAACGGCAAGAATCCACCCTGGAACAGCTATGAGAAGATGAGATCTGTGATCGAGAAAAAAATGTTCGCCAATACCGAAGATCTGCTGCCGGTGATCTCCTTCAATGCGAAGGCCTCCTCAGAAGATCAGAAGAAACATGGCGAGTTTGTTAAACGCATGATCGAACGTGGCTACACAGAAAAACAGGTCAGATTACTCTCAGAGTGGTATATCCGGGTCCGCAAGTCTCAGTAGCTATCCTGTCAACCAACCTTAATCCAGGGTGAGCCCCTACCGGGCTCACCAGCAAGTGGAGCAGGCGTGAATGAGCTACATAATTGACAGACGACTGAACGCAAAAAAGAAAAGCACCGTGAATCGGCAGCGCTTTCTGCGCCGGTACAAGGAGCATATCAAGCGCGCCGTTGAGGACGCGATACATGACCGTTCCATCATCGATATGGAGCGGGGCAGCGAGGTGTCCATCCCCAGCCGGGATATATCAGAACCGGTGTTTCACCACGGCAACGGCGGTGTTCGCCAGCGCGTATTCCCGGGCAATAAAGAGTTTGTCGAAGGTGACGAGATACGTCGTCCATCAGGCGGTGGTGGAGGCGGCGGAAGTGGCCAGGGCCAGGCCAGTAATCAGGGCGAAGGGGAGGATGAGTTTACCTTCAATATCAGTCAGGAAGAGTTTCTGGACTTCATGTTTGAAGATCTCGAGCTGCCCTATCTGGTGCGCAAAAAACTGAAGGACGCCACCCAGTTTGAAACTCGCCGAGCAGGTTTCAGCAGCCATGGCTCACCGGAAAAACTGCATATCGTCCGCTCACTCAGGGCTGCCCATGCGCGCCGCATAGCACTCGCGGGCAAAGGTGAGAGCCGCAAAGAGATCCGCGCACTGCGTAAAGAGCTCTGGGTGCTTGAAGCCAAACCTATCTCGGATGAAACCCGGCTCAAAATGGCCGAACTGCGAGAACAGATTCAGAAGCTGGAGAAAAGTGCCAAACGCCTGCCATTCATCGACGACTTCGACCTGCGCTACAACAACCTGGTCAAGGTACCGGTGCCCTCCAGCAAGGCAGTAATGTTCTGTCTGATGGACGTGTCCGGCTCCATGACTCAGAGCGTCAAGGATATGGCCAAGCGTTTCTTTATTCTGCTGTATCTGTTTCTGCAACGAAACTACAAACAGATCGAGGTGGTGTTCGTGCGCCACCACACCCATGCCAAGGAGGTGGATGAACAGGAGTTTTTCTACTCCCGCGAAACCGGCGGAACCATCGTCTCCAGCGCGCTTAATCTGAGCGCCGATATCATCGATGCCCGCTACTCCCCTGCCGAATGGAATATCTATGTGGCGCAAGCCTCAGATGGTGATAACTGGGATGGCGACTCTGCCAACTGCCGCCAGTTGCTGAGCAAGCGCATTCTGCCGAAAACTCAGTACTATGCCTATGTCGAGATCACCAGCGGCCCGCAGCAAAACCTCTGGTATGAGTATGAACAGGTCAGGACTGAGTACCCCGATCAGTTTGCCATGCAGCAGATAAGGGAAGCGTCTGATATCTATCCGGTGTTCCGCAAGTTGTTTGAGAAGCGCACGGAGAATGTGGCATGAAGAAAAAGAAGCAGCCTATTTCGACCGGCTCTGAGTGGACCTTTGAGCTGATCGAAACCTACGACCGTGAAATTGCCCGTGTCGCCCGTGACTTCGGGCTGGATACCTATCCGAACCAGATCGAGGTGATCACCTCCGAACAGATGATGGATGCCTATGCGTCTATCGGTATGCCCTTGAACTACAACCACTGGTCCTTCGGCAAACAGTTTGTCGATACCGAACAGAACTATCGCCGCGGCCGTATGGGTCTGGCCTATGAGATAGTGATCAACTCAGATCCCTGCATCGCCTATCTGATGGAGGAGAACACCATGACCATGCAGGCGCTGGTGATTGCGCATGCCTGCTATGGTCATAACTCTTTCTTCAAGGGCAACTACCTGTTCAGGACCTGGACGGATGCATCGGCCATCATCGATTACCTGCTGTTTGCCCGCAACTATATCCGCCAGTGCGAGGAGCGCTACGGCGTTGACGAAGTGGAGGAGATTCTCGATTCCTGCCATGCGCTGATGAACTATGGCGTGAATCGCTATAAGCGTCCGCAACCTCTGACCGCTGCCGAGGAAAAGGAGCGCCAGCGCCAGCGCGAAGAGTATATCCAGCGCCACCTGAACCAGCTCTGGCAGACCATTCCTCGACGTGAAGAGAGTGGAGATATTGAAGCGCAGCGCTTTCCCAGCGAACCGGAGGAGAACATCCTCTATTTTATCGAAAAAAATGCCCCGCTGCTGGAGCCTTGGCAGCGTGAAGTGATCCGCATCGTGCGCAAACTGGCACAGTATTTTTATCCACAGAAACAGACTCAGGTGATGAACGAGGGCTGGGCCTGCTTCTGGCACTACACCCTGCTGCATCAGCTCTATGATGAAGGGCTGGTGACCGATGGCTTCATGATGGAGTTTCTGCATTCGCACAGTAGCGTAGTATATCAACCCCCCTTTGACAGCCCCTGGTTCAGCGGTATCAACCCCTACACCCTGGGCTACAACATGATGCAAGACATTCGCCGCATCTGTGAAAAACCCACCCCTGAGGATCGCGAATGGTTCCCCGATATCGCCGGCAGTGACTGGAAGGTAACCCTCGATCAGGCTATGCGCAACTACAAGGACGAGAGCTTTATTCTACAGTTTCTGTCACCCAGGCTGATTCGTGAGCTGAAGCTCTTCACCCTGGTCGATAATGCTGAGCACCCCAACCTGAAAGTGTCATCAATCCATAATGAGATGGGCTACAAACGCATTCGGGAAGATATGGCTGCCAACTACAATCTGGGCAATCGCGAACCCAACATTCAGGTCTATAACGTTAATGTCCGTGGGGATCGCTCTCTCACGTTGCGCCATTTCATGCACAACAGCCAGCCTCTGGGTGAGTCTACCGAAGAGGTGCTGAAGCATCTCCACCGCCTCTGGGGCTTCGATATTCATCTGGAATCGGTGCAACCCGACGGCACGGTCGCCAAACGCTATGAGTGCCCTAAATCAAATGCACTTGAGGTGATCTGAACAGTCTGACTATACTGGACTGAACTCGCAGGCTGTCTGCGCTTGCTCAGCACGTTTTCTCAGCAAGAGCCCAGCCTGCATTTTCATATGCCGTATTGTTGCTTACCCTCAGATGGAGAGTTCAGATGGATTGCCTGTTCTGCAAGATCGTTAATCAGGAAATACCCGCCAATATCCTGTATCAGGATGACAAAGTACTCGCCTTTATGGATATCAACCCACAGGCCCCCTTCCATGCCCTGATCATCCCGCGCCTGCATATCGCCACACTGAACGATGTCGAAGAATCACACAGCGAGTTGGTCGGTCATATGGTGAAAACTGCAGCACACCTGGCTAAGGAGCAGGGCTTTGCCGATGATGGCTATCGTACCGTCTTCAACTGTAACCCGCATGGGGGGCAGACGGTTTACCATATTCACCTGCACCTGCTCGGCGGCAAGCCGATGGGATGGCCGCCCTATCAGGAAACGCTGAAAACACCTGTTTGACCCTTCGGGTTGATAGAACTTGCTGCATTGCAACATATCAAGGTAATCTAATACACTTGTTGTGTGATTAATCAGCCTGGAGTCGACTGTGAGCAATTCTGAGATGGACACCCTTAACCCTGGTCTGCCTGAGCAACCACCTGCACACGATCAACTTGAGTTCTTTATAGAGCAGGCCAGAAAAGCAGGCCCTGTCAGAACCGCCGTGGTTCACCCGGTCGACAAGAACAGTCTACTGGGTGCTATAGAAGCCGCTGAGCTTGGATTGATTGTGCCTTTACTGGTAGGCCCTGAATATAAAATCCGGGCAGCTGCCGAGCTAGAAGGTATCGATCTATCACCCTACGAGATCATCTCCACCGAGCACAGCCATATGGCTGCTGAACGTGCCTGCGACCTTGTACGTGCCGCTGAGGTGGTCGCGATGATGAAAGGCAGCCTTGGTACCTCCGAACTGCTGGCCGCGATTATTCACAAAACCAAGGGAATACGTACCGAACGCCGCCTGAGCCATGTCTGGGTGTTTGATATTCCCAACTATCACAAACCCCTGGTGATCACCGATGCTGCCATAAATGTCGCGCCGGACCTGCTCGCCAAGCGTGACATCCTGCAGAACGCTATCAACTTCTGTCACGCTTTGGGCAACCCGATGCCCAAGGTGGCATTACTGGCCGCAGTTGAAAAGGTGAAGCCGAGCATGCAGAGCACCATCGATGCAGCCTGTTTGTGCAAGATGTCTGACCGTGGCCAGATCACAGGCGCGATCATCGATGGACCGCTGGCATTTGATAATGCCATTTCGCTGCAGGCAGCCCTGGACAAGCATATCGACTCACCAGTATCGGGTGAGGCAGATATTCTGCTGGCACCGGATCTTGAGTCAGCCAATATGATCGCCAAGCAGTTGATCTATCTGGCAGGGGCCAAATCTGCCGGCCTTGCCGTCGGTGCCAGAGTACCGATCATCCTGACCAGCCGGGCAGAGGGCACACTTGGACGCCTGGCCTCCTGCGCCATGGCCTCGCATATGGTTCACCACCCCGAGCAGATCTCATGAAGAGCATCCTGACCGTCAATGGCGGCTCCTCCAGTCTGAAGTGTGGCCTCTACAGCATCGGGGCTGATGATCAACTGACAGCCGGCTGCATCCTCAAGCTCGGTAATCTGCTGGGTCATCCAGTACAGGTACAGATCCAGCAAGGCGACCATGAGCGTCAGACGTTGACACTCGACCTCAGCGAATCCGGAGCCGAACAGCGCCATCAGGCGGCGCTCGGTTGGGTCCTGACCTGGATTGAGCAGAACCTGCCGGAGCATCAACTGATCGCGACCGGCCATCGTATTGTTCATGGTGGCGATCGTTTCAGTGCCCCCACCCATATCAACGACGATGTGATGAGTCAGTTACTGCAGTTCATTCCACTGGCCCCTCTGCATCAGCCCTACAATCTGAAGTTGATAGATGCCTGCCGCGAACTGGCTCCTGACCTCCCTGTCGTGGGTTGCTTCGACACCATGTTCCACAGTCAGCAACCTGAATTGGAACGCCTGTATGCGATTCCAAGACAGATGACAGAGGCGGGTATCCACAAATATGGATTTCATGGCCTCTCGTATGAGTATATCCAGCGCCAGTTGGTCAAGGCAGACAGCGGCGACCTCAACACTATTGTCTGCCATCTCGGAGCCGGCGCCAGCATGTGTGCCATCCGCGATGGCCACTCCATCGCCTCCAGCATGGGCTTTACGGCCGTGGAGGGGCTGCCGATGGGTAGCCGCAGCGGCAATATCGACCCGGGCGTACTGCTCTATCTGATGCGCGAATATGGGATGGATGCCGATGCGCTGGAAACCTTCCTGTATAAAGAGTGCGGCTGGCAGGGTGTATCAGGTGGCATCAGCTCAGAGATGCTGGCTCTGCATGCGGCGCAACACCCTCATGCAGAAGAGGCGATAGATCTCTTCTGCTACCGTGTTGCGCTTGAAACCGGACGCCTCGCCGCCGCGCTGGGCGGCGTTCAGCAGGTGGTGTTCACCGGCGGTGTCGGTGAGAACGATGCTGATGTTCGCGCACGCATCATCGCTCGTTATGACTGGCTGGGTGCGAAACTGGACGAGACGGCTAATCATCAGCATCAACCGATCATCAGCACACCCGACTCAGCCCTGCTGCTGCGTGTGATGCCCACGGATGAAGAGCGCATGATTGCACAACAGACGCATGAGCAACTGGAGATGGGTCAGGCCTGATGTCGCGGTGAGCCGCTGCCTATGGCGGTCACCCTGGCTTCGAAGAAGACACTGCCATCGATATCATGATCGACACGATTTTCATCCACTTCAAAGCGAATATTCACGCTGCTGGCGCCCGCCTGGAGGGCGAGCGTTTCAGCACGATGCGCTGCTGAGTCTCGAGCCCTGGCGTAGGCCGCATCCAGGGTAGTGAAATCCTGCGGGCCATCGGGAAGGAAAACGCGAAAACAGCCATTCACAGGCTGCAGTACCGTGACATGGACACGCTGAACAACCTGACCAAGCACCGTACCCACGGCATTGGCAACCTCACCATGAGCAGGCAATACCACTTCTGTGCCAAGCGCATCACCTACTGCGGGGTAGTAGCTGGCCGCTGGGCCTCCCACTGCCACAATGGGCGCTGTCGGAGAGAAATGCAGCGTAAAGGTGGTTGAGCTGATGGTACTGCCGGAATCACCGCTCAGGATCAGGGAGGTCAATGAGCTGGCAAGGTGATTGTGTCGTCCCTCAATATCGGCATCATGCAGACCCGCTTCAATGAGTTTGGACGCAATCATCTTTACAACACGGCCATAAACATCCTGCGAAGGTGATACGGCATCACCGTCAGCCCATCTGCCCACTCCATACTGCCGTCGCATGCGCCTGGCCCAGATGATTGCCGACATGCGCGCTGCTTCTGTATCCCAGTGGTGAGAGATGCCCAGCACATGCGCCGCATCGGTCGGAGTAAATCCACTGAAGATAATCAGGCCACGACGCTCAAGTCTGGCCAGAGCACGAGCCAGCCAGCGCTCCTGCTCTACGACACGCAGCATCTCCAGGGGGCCATCGTTCAGACGCTCCAGTGCGGCATGCTCATCCTCTGTCAGTTGGCTGAGCAGGGCTTCACTCTGATGCAAGCGCATGGCAAAGCGATTGTGGCTGCTGCCGGCAGGGCTGCTCAGCTGACGCCGCAGCGCTGCGTGCAACTCGGGATGCTGTGATAACAGCAGACTCATGGGCACGACCCTGCGGGGGCCTATGGCAAAACCCTGGCCTGGATCAAAGCTGATCTCACTGTCACCACCCAGGCCAATTGAGTAGAGTTTTATCGCTTCAACCATTGGCCGCCAGTCGCCCACTCTCGCACCATCGAAGGCAAGAGAGGGCTGGCCGTCCCGTACCACGGCGATATCAGTCGTGGTTCCCCCCATGTCAGCTACGATCAGGTTGCGGCGCCCACTGAGATGCATGGCACCTGTAACGCTTGCCGCTGGGCCTGAAAGCACAGTGGTAATGGGTTGCAGGATAGCGCTGTCGGCTGCTATCAGAGAACCATCCCCCTTGACGATCATCAGCGGTGCGTTGATCCGATGCAGCGTCAGCAGCTTCCTCACCGCCAGAATCAGCTCCGCAACATAAGCAATCATGCGGGCATTCAGTGCAGCGGTCATGGCACGACGAGGAGCTCCCAGAGAGGCGGCAAGCTCGTGGCCACAGGTAACCGGCTTGGCTGTCAGCTCACGTATCAGCGCAGCAGCACGTTGCTCATGTGCCGGATTGCGCACACTGAAGGAGGCCGAAACGGCAAAAGCGGATACACGGCTCTGCCAGGCGGTCACTCTGGCGCACAACGCCTCCTCATCAAGTTCTGCAAGCGCCTTGCCTTCAGCATCGTGCCCTCCCTGAATCAGGGCCAGACTATGGGTTCCGAGCAGCTCTTCGAGGCCGCTGATCTTGACCTGGCGGCTGTCGTAGCCGATCAGCAGTACACCGATGGGCGCACCCTTTCCCTCCACGGCAGAATTTGTAGTCAATGTGGATGACAGGGAGACCAGCTCGACCTCGGCAAGTTTATCTTGCGGCAGCGCCAGCAGGGCATCGGCGATGCCCTGCTGGAGATCCATGCGCGTGGTCAGGCACTTGGCGGTTGACACCACCTGGTCAGAGTCGTCAAGCAGAACGGCATCCGTGAAGGTGCCACCCGTATCAATGCCCAGTCGATAGCTCATACAGGTTCCTTACCAGCCAAAAAGGGCCAGCTAAAAAGAGAGGTCGGAATTGCTTTCATGAAGACTGACTCTGGCGCCGTCGCCTGCGCCCCATGCGGGACTCTGGTGCCAACTCAGATACTGGAGAGGGCAGCACAACCTGTGAGCGTAGCCTGTGGAAGGGATCCTGCCGGTGAGGAATCGCCATGGCATTGATGAAATGCTCCTGAAAGCGCAATTCTGTAGCAGTCTCAACTTTCTGAACACGGCGCACAACCTCTTCAATCTCACGACGCGCCTTGCGGCTGAGCAAAGCAATACGCGCCCCGGTACCGGCAGCATTGCCAGCCGAGGTGACATGTTCAAGATCACAGTCCGGAATAAGCCCCAGTATCATGGCGTACTTGACATCGATATGCGTTCCAAAGGCCCCTGCAAAGCGAATCCGGTCGACGTGTTCAGTGCCAAACCGCTCCATCAGCAGACGAACGCCGGCATAGAGTGCTGCCTTGGCTAGTTGGATGGCACGGATATCATTCTGAGTGATGGCCAGCGTCCGGCTATCATCCCGATGCAGCACATAGGAAAAAGTACGCCCATCGGCCACAACCCGTTCCGTGCGCTCAGCGAGACCACCCTGCACCACCCCGTCCTGGTTGATAATCCCTGCCAGGTACATCTCGGCGATAACCTCGATAATACCCGAACCACAGATACCGGTGATACCATGGGAAGCCGCCCCCTCCTTGAAGCCAGGTTCATCAGACCATAGCTCGCACCCTATCACCTTGTAGCGTGGTTCCAGGGTCAGTGGGTCGATGCGCACGCGCTCAATGGCACCTGAAGCCGCCCGCTGCCCACAGCTGATCTGGGCTCCTTCAAAGGCGGGCCCAGTCGGACTGGAGCAGGCCAGCAGCCGGTGTCGGTTGCCCAGCACTATCTCGGCATTGGTGCCCACATCGACCAGCAGCATCAGCTCCTCCCCCAGATAGGGAGTCTCGGAAAGGATAACCCCGGCAGTATCGGCTCCGACATGTCCAGCAATGCACGGCAGGCCGTAGACTCTGGCATTGGGGTGGATGATCAGGTCCATTTCGGTTGCCCAGAGCCCGTCGATCGCTTCATCACTGGCCAGTGCAAAGGGTGCCCCTCCCAGCTCCACAGGATTGATGCCGAACACCAGACTCTGCATGATGGGGTTGCCGACAAAGGTAGCCTCGAGAATGGCATCAACATGTACACCGGCTTCGGTAGCCAACTCCACGGTGAGCTCATTCAAGGCATTACGCACCGACGCTGTCAGTAATGACTCACTCCCGGGGTTCATCATGATATAGGAGATCCGGCTCATCAGATCCTCACCGTAACGGATCTGAGGGTTCATGCGGCCGGCAGATGCCACAACTTCCCCGGTCTGCAGGTTGCAGAGGTGGGCGGCAATGGTCGTTGAGCCAACGTCCACAGCCATACCGTAGATTTGTTCCTGAAACCCTGGCCAGACTGCGATGATGCGCTTGTCATCGTAAATCGCAACGGTAACACCCCAGTTACCCTTCCTCAGCGCTTCCTGGAGATGCTGCACAACACGTATATCGTTCTCCAGCCCCTCAAGATGCCACTCATAAGCCAATGCGTCTTTCAAGCGCCGCAGATCCGATGCCGGTACGTGCATATCAGGCTCCTGCACCTGCACATAGTAGAGTCGTACGATGGGATCGAGCTCGATATCAAGCACCTCGGCACGTTTGCGCACGATCTGCCGGTGGACCTGGCTGGATGAAGGGACGTCGATAACCGCATCGCCCAGTATCTGGGCCGAACAACTGAGCCGGCGACCGTCACGCAACGGACTGCGACGCTTCTCCCAGGCTTTCTCCGTATCGCTTTTTCCGCTGAGGTGATCCGCCCGGGATTCCACGCCATGCTTGGTAAAATGACCTTCGCAGAGATCAACCTGACAGCGTCCACACAACCCGCGCCCACCGCACACAGAGTCAATATCGACACCCAGGGCCCTGGCAGCCTCCAATATGGGTGTACCCAGTGGAAAACGACCGCGGTGCCCGGAAGGAGTGAAAACGACAAGTGCCTCGCCAGTATCGGACATGGTGACCTCCAGTCGGCAGTGGTTCGTTCATGTAAACAAAGAACCTCATTTGAAGCTCTTGAGCTGTGTTTTAATTATGGTCGCTGACAAGCCTTTTTCAGGTCTCGGCACGCCGACGTCGAGTCTGACGGCGCCCACGTCCCTCAGTGCCGTCTGCTGCAATCGCTGGCGGTTCACGGAACTTCTTGATCCAGCGCATGCAGTCCGGGTCGTGCCCCATCAGCACGTCAGCGCCCATGATGGAGGTCATGATCTCCAGATGCAGTGGATTGGTAATTGCCGAGGTCATACCCGATGCGATAGCCATGCTCATGAAGGAGGCGTTGATGCCATTGCGGTTAGGCAAACCGAAGCTGACATTGGAGGCACCACAGGTTGTATTGACCTTCAGCTCAGTCTTCAGCCGATGACAGAGCTCAAAAACCTGACGCCCTGCAGAGCCTACCGCACCGATCGGCATCACCAATGGATCAACCACCACGTCACAAGCGGGAATACCGTGGTCAGCAGCACGCTCCACTATTTTCCTGGCGATGGCAAAGCGCACATTTATATCCTGAGAAATACCGGTCTCATCGTTGCTGATGGCCACCACTGCAGCGCCATACTTCTTGACCAGTGGCAGCACCGCCTCAAGGCTTTCATCTTCGCCGGTGACAGAGTTCACCAGTGCCTTGCCCTTGTACACGGAGAGGCCCGCTTCCAGCGCCTTGATGATTGACGAGTCGATACACAGAGGTACGTCGGTCAAGGACTGAACCAGCTGAATAGTCTGAGCCAGGATGGCCGGCTCATCGGCCAGAGGAATACCGGCATTGACATCCAGCATGTGGGCGCCGTGGGCCAACTGATCCTCCACATCCTTGATCACTCGGGAGAAGTCACCAGCGGCCATCTCTGCGGCCAGTTGCTTGCGACCGGTGGGGTTGATCCGCTCACCGATAACCACGAAGGGGCGGTCGAAGCCGATCACGACTTCCTTCCTGGACGAGCTAATGACGGTATCAGTCATGGTAGTACCTCTATCATAATGGTTGTTTTTTCAGGCTATTATTTCCGTCACGAGTGATATTTATGGCTACGCTCTCTTCCCGCTGAGGCAGCATCATCATGGATTTTGCTCAAGCGTTCCCTGTAGCGCATCGGGTGATTCAGGATTGAGATCTGCCGGATTGTCACGCCCCGGATACCAGGGCACTCTTCCCTCCAGAACACCGGTCTGTTCAATGATATCCGCGACTGTATGCTCCTGGCGGTAGGCCATGAGATGAGCGCCGCTGACCCCTGGAATTTCGCGGATCTGATGCAGAATATCCATGCACAGCTGCTTGCCCTCCTCCTTCTGGTTACTGGCACCTTCCAGACGCGTGATAACGTTGTCCGGGATGTGCACGCCAGGCACATTCTCACGAATCCAGCGGGCGCTGCGGGCCGAAGCCAGTGGTCCGATACCGGGCAGGATAAAAACCCGATCCGGTCCCTCGAGCAGTCCCAGGTCATTCACCTTGAGCATGAAATCTTTAAGTCGGGGAACATCGAAGCAGTACTGCGTCTGTATGAACTGGGCACCGGCTGCTATCTTCTTGGCCAGACGGTGCGGACGCCAGTCCAGAGGGGGAACAAAAGGGTTTTCCGCAGCACCCAGAAAGATCCGCGGTGGCACAGTGATCTGACGCCCACTCTGGAAACGACAGTCATCACGCATGGTACGCGCTATCTCCAGGAGCGACATGGAGTCGAGATCAAATACCGGCTTGGCCTGGGGATGATCACCGGCTTGAACACCATCGCCCGTCAGGCACAAGAGGTTACAGGCCCCCATGGCAGCGGCACCCAGGATCTCACCCTGAATCGCAATTCGGTTGCGATCACGGCATGAGATCTGAAGGATGGTGGCATAGCCCACCCGGGTCAGCAGCGAGCAGACACCGACACTGGACATATGGCAGTTGGCACCAGAGCCGTCAGTGGCATTGATGGCATCCACGTAGCCATCAAAGATTGCCGCCCGCTTGAGCACCTCCGCCGGATCGGCTGAGTCCGGCGGATCGAGTTCAGTTGTAATTGCAAATTTGCCGGCACGCAACACGCGTTCCAGACGCCCCGGAGAGACATGTCCCGGCAAGATAGGAAGAGAGTATCCTGGTACTGGTTCGTCATCGAACTTCATTACTCAGCCCCTCCATTTTGACCCTGCTCACGCGCTTGGTCGACCTGCTGACGCACCACGCGCAACCAGGAGGAGGAGTCTTTCAAACGGAAGTCGACTGGCTGCTGCACGGCATGGATGAGATTGCCATGTTTCATGCGCAGACTTCCCTCCCAGCCCTCAACCCAGACACATCGCATCTCGGGCTTGACCTCACAGTGACCATTGGCACGAACGCCGCCACAAGGACCATTACGTAGACTCTTCGGGCAGTTCATCGGACAGGACATGCCGGTGGCTGAGAGCGCGCACTGACCACACATCTGGCAGTCGAAGAGCAAGCCCTTGACGCCTTTTTCAACGGCCTTGACCGGGGCTTCGATACGCTCGTAACCGAGCCGACTGAAGAGTGGCGCCAGCCTTACCAGCATCGGCTCGAAGGCATGGTATATTCGTTCGAAGAACCGCGCATGACGCACTACCCATCGCCTTACTCTATACATACCCCCTCCTTTGCAGTCCTGCCTGACACACCACCTCAATCAGGACTGGCGAGCCCTTTCTGACGCGCCAGCAAGTCGAGCAGAGCATCGTCATAACTGGCCTCCAGACGTGCTGCCTCGGCTTCAGCCTCGGCCTGCAGGTCATCACCACACTCGCGATGCTCCCCACGAGACCAGTCAGCCATATAGGCATCTGCCTCCTTGCGCTTGGCCCGCATGGCTGCACGGTCGATGGCGTGCTGAAAGCGTTGCGAGAGAAGCACCTTGGCACTCCTGCGCCCCTGCTTTGCAATTACCTGAGCAGGAATATCTCTCCAACTGACAACAATCAACTTGGCCATTACGTTTCCTCGCGATCAGTGCTGCCCATTCCAGCCTGCCCCACCAGGCGTATCAGGGTGGTCTCCAGACTGCCAAAGCCAGTGTTACGAATCTCCAGCGGCAGTTGCAGCTTCTCCGCAGCCTGATAAGCCAGAGCTTCGAGCTCAGCACCTGGGCATTGGGAGAGGTAGACAAGCCTTTTATAGTGGGCAAAATACACGCTTGTCAGCTCCGGGTGCTTGACGAGGCCCAACTCACGAATAACCAGACGGTCAAAGTGGCGTACCAGAAAGTCGGTCAGATAAAAAGTGCCTGGCTCCTGCTCCGACAGCGCCGCCATCACCGATTCACCTGCATAGATATCATAGCAGTGTGCGCCTGAAAGGCGCTCAACGCCTTGCTCCTCCAGCACCTTGTCCAGACGACCTCCGGTACCACAATCACCATAGGCGACAAGCACCCGGGTTCCCCTGGAAACCTGGCTCAGCTTTTCGCTGACGGCAGCAGGGATCTTTTCCGGACGGTTATGCAGATCGGCCGGTAGACACTCCAGGCGGACATCCGTCCACGCATTAGCACTGATCAGAGCCTTGATCTCACGGCTCAGTGCTCCGCAGGCGATGATCAGCAAGGATGGCATCTGTTGACCCATCGGCATCAGGCTGCGCGACGAGCTGCGATAAGCTCCTTGGCCATATCCACGGCAACCCCGGCATCACGACAGTAGGCGTCTGCACCTATTGCCTTCCCGAACTCCTCATTCAACGGTGCACCACCGACCATCACAATGATGTCATCGCGGATACCCTTTTCCACAAGAGTATCGATAACAACTTTCATGTAGGGCATGGTAGTCGTCAGCAGTGCCGACATTCCGAGGATATCAGGCTTGTGCTCCTCCAGTGCGGCAAGATAGGTTTCAACAGGAATATTGATACCAATATCGATCACTTCAAAACCCGCACCTTCCATCATCATCGTAACAAGGTTCTTACCTATGTCGTGGATATCACCCTTGACGGTGCCGATCACCATCTTGCCGATCGTTTCAGAATCGGAAGCCGCAAGCAGAGGGCGCAGCACCTCCATGCCCCCTTTCATGGCATTGGCTGCCATCAGGACCTCGGGCACAAAGAGAATACCATCGCGAAAGTCTACACCGACGATAGCCATCCCACCCACAAGGGCTTCATCCAGCACTCGATTGGCACTCCACCCTCGCTCAAGCAGGATTTCGGTTCCCTCAACAACCTCTTCTCTGAGACCGTTGTACAGGTCATCGTGCATCTGCTCGACAAGCTCATCATCTGGAAGGTCATTGAGATCAAAGTCTTCTTCGCTGTACTCATCTGACATGCGCGCCACTCCTGAACATGCCGCCCAATCATGGGCTGTGCAAAAAATGATCATTCATCATAATTTATTGAGTTGCCACTTCATCCGCTCAGGCGACACACTCATATCCAGTAACGTCACCAATCGGTCAGTTGATTTGCGAAATTGCCACATATTATTTCAGTCGTGACGTCGATCGTTCGCGTCGCTCACGGGTAAGCACCAAGAGGCAAGCGGAGTAGATTGCAAGATGAGCTATAACAGATTCAATTATTCCAGTGAGGGCTGTAAAGCCCCTGGAGCTTATTGATTGATGCAACAACCCAGTCTGATTGGGGTGAGACCTCTGCTGAACATGTGTGATACCAATCGATGTGCCTGGATCGCAGGTCGAGCAGATTCTCATGCATGTTAATGTTACAAAACACCTGGCGGTCGCTCCCAGGATCGCCACATAGCAAACAGGGAGACCTCTATGAACACCCCCAATGCTCGCCGCCGTACCCGCGGTGGTGGTCGCCGAAGTGAAAGAGGCGCCGCTCAGGCGGTTGCAGCGGCCCCCTACGCCACACGTCAGATACCCTATTATGAAGTCATTAACGAGGAGGGCCTGGCACTCATCGAACACAATGCCGATACGATCCTGGAAGAGATCGGCATCGACTTCCGTGATGACGAGGAGGCTCTGCAGATCTGGCGTGATGCCGGTGCCGACGTTCAAGGGGAGCGTGTACGCATGCCCCGTGGTCTCTGCCGACAATTGATTCAGCAGAGTGCACCGAGTCAGTTCACCCAGCATGCGCGCAATCCGGAGCGCAGTGTGGAGATTGGTGGGCCTCATACGGTATATGCACCGGCCTATGGCTGCCCCTTCATCTACGACATCGACCAGGGGCGTCGCTACGGCACACTTGATGATTTCCAGAACTTCGTCAAGCTGGCCTATCTGTCACCGAGCATGCACCACTCCGGCGGAACGATTTGCGAACCGGTTGATCTGCCGGTGAATAAGCGTCACTTCGACATGGTCTACAGCCACATGAAGTACTCCGACAAGTGCTTCATGGGCTCGGTAACCCATCCAGAACGTGCCCAGGACACAGTGGAGATGGCAAGAATCCTGTTCGGAGATCGCTGGATAGATCCCGAGACCGGCAAGCCGCGCACCTGCGTGATCAATCTGATCAACGCCAACTCGCCGATGACTTTCGACGACACCATGCTGGGGGCCGCCAAGGTATATGCTCGGGCCAATCAGGCCTGCATCATCACGCCGTTTATTCTGGCAGGGGCGATGTCACCGGTGACCGTGGCGGGTACAGCTACACAGACTCTGGCAGAAGCCCTGGCCGGAATGGCTTTTGTGCAACTGGTCAATCCCGGTGCACCGGTGGTGCTGGGCAGTTTTGCCAGCTCCATGTCGATGCAGTCAGGTGCACCCACCTTTGGTACACCTGAACCGGCACTGGTGCTGTATATAATGGCCAGCCTG
The DNA here is from genome assembly GCF_008973755.1 of Nitrincola alkalilacustris. GTDB lineage: Bacteria > Pseudomonadota > Gammaproteobacteria > Pseudomonadales > Balneatricaceae > Nitrincola > Nitrincola alkalilacustris. The sequence continues at coordinate 241,083 of NZ_WBOM01000004.1, forward strand.
GCTCGCCGGCTTGGCGTACCTTTCCGCTCCGGTGGCTCACTGACAGCCTCCAAGCTGCCCGATGCTCAAGCGGCCAGTGAGAGTGCCAACACCCTGATACCCACTACACTGGGTGGCGTCAATTTTGCGTTGCATACAGCCGGTTGGCTCGAAGGGGGACTTGCCATGGGCTACGAGAAGTTCATCATGGATGCCGACCAGGCCGGCATGATGCAGACCCTGCTCAAGGGAGTCGATCTGTCGGAGAATGGGCAGGCCATGGATGCGATTCGTGAGGTAGGGCCCGGCAAGCACTTCCTGGGCTGCTCTCATACCCAGGCTAACTTCAAGAACGCCTTCTACCTCTCACCGATCACAGACAATAACAGTTTTGAGCAGTGGGATGCCGATGGCCGACTGGACATGGCCCAACGTGCCAACGCCCGCTGGAAGAAACTGCTGGCTGAATATGAAGCACCGCCTCTGGATGAGGCAGTCGATGAAGCACTGCTTGACTATATAGCAAAGCGCAAGGCAGCTTTCCCCGACTCCAATTACTAGTATAGGCTGGCGAATAAATGGTTAGAGGGGCTTTTTGTCAGTACACCTGATTACTCAAGGCACCGGCCGGTAATACTCAACCGGCTGGTGCCCATAACCCGGTATCTGATAAATCACAACGCTGCATCACCCAGATAAGCAGCACCTGAGATAAGCTTTATTACCACCATCAAAATCCAGGATTTTTACTTGCGCAGTGCGCGCAGCATCCAGGCTGTTTTTTCATGCACACGCATCCGGTCGGATACCAGTGCCGAGGTCGACTCATCATCAGCCGCCTGCGCAACCTTCAGTACCAAACGACAGGTTTTCACAACCTGCTCATGGCCTTTGGTCAGGTAATCCACCATGTTTTCTGCCGAGGGAACCCCCTCCACCTCTTCGATTGAGGTCAGCGCGGCCAGTGATTTATAAGTACCTGGCGCGGCAACATCCAGTGTGCGGATACGTTCAGCAATCTCATCGACAGCTATAGCCAATTCTGTGTAGTGCTCCTCAAACATCAGGTGCAGTTCACGAAAAGAGGGGCCGGTCACGTTCCAGTGGAAGTTGTGTGTCTGCAGATAGAGTGTGTAAGAATCTGCCAGGAGCTTTTTCAAACCTTCAGCAATTTCCTGACGGTCACTTTCACGAATACCGATATCAATAGTGGTCATACATCCTCCACGAATCCATTTGAGTTGTTCATCAATCACTTGCCTCTATCTTAATCAGTGCTTCGTAATATAGCTATTGACTTACATCAATGTGATAGATAGATAAAATCTATCTTATACTCAGGCTTAATAGCTATAAAGACAGATATGATTACCTCTAAACAAACTACGCGATAGTAGGACACAATCATTAGAACATTTAAGCTTAATGATAATTACTTGCGTTAGTTTTAATATTTTAATAACATCCTGTCAACACTCGGTCGGCCGTACAACAGCCAGTCGAGCATCACCAGCGATTTCAGCTCTATCCATAAATCAATTCACACATCATTTTCTATAAGTCAGATGCCATGATCCTCAAAAAGAGAAAGCCACTGTTTATTACATCCCTGTCAACACTCACACTGAGCATCCTCACCGCCACCAGTGCACATGCCCAGGTGTCCGCGGTTCTGCCCACACTGGTGATTGAGGGAATGGATGAAAATGATCCAACGAGAACTTACATCGACTATCAGCAAGCCAGTGTCACGCGTAACAATCTGAATAAAAAAGATATTCCACAAACTATCGATACCATCGATGTACAGAAATACAAACTGTATGGCGCCAATGATCTGAGTGTGATGCTGCAGGGAACACCGGGTGTCTCCACCTCTTATGACATGCGCGGAGACGGCATCATGCTCCGAGGTTTCAGCGCCGACAGCAGCGATATCTACCGTGACGGTAATCGAGAAAGCGGACAGGTCCGTCGCAGTACTGCCAATGTTGAGCGTATCGAAATCCTTAAGGGCCCGGCATCCGTTCTTTATGGCCGCAGTGGCGGTGGTGGCGTGATCAACATGGTCACCAAATATGCCAACTTCAATACCGCCAGCTCCTTCGGTGCTTATGCTGGCTCCTATGACAACAAGGGCGTGGTCGTGGATATCAATGAAGTGATATCCGATCATTGGGCGGTCCGACTGACAGGTGAACATGGCAAGACGGAAAGTTTCAGGCAGGGGATCGAAAGTGAGATCAACATGCTGTCACCCAGCTTCACCTACAATAACCAGAATGGGCTGACCTGGACCGCACAATACACTTACGACAAGCTGCATCGCATCCCCGATCGTGGGCCCGCTTTCCAGAACCTGCCTGAAGGAACATCGATCAAAACCGGCTTTGCCCAGGATGGCGACTTTGTTGATGACAAACTTCAGGTGATCCGTTCAAACCTGCGCTACGACCTCAGCGACACCTGGCAGATCCATTGGGCTGCCAGCTATCGGGAAGCCTATCAGAATTTTGATCATTTCTACCTCGGCACCTACTGTGCTACCGAATTCACCCCTGTCAGAACCGGTGGGGCCTGTGCTGGCCATGTCGGTGAGATCAGCCAGGTCTATTACTGGCAGGAAACCTCGAACAGTACGCTGGCGAATACACTGGAGCTCCAGGGTGAATTCATGACCGGTGCCCTGCGCCACCAACTCACGGTCGGTTTCGATTACTCCATAGAGGAGCGAGAGCCAAAACTGGCAAATGAGAACAGGGATGGCTCTCCGATTTTCGGTTATGTGAACCCCCTGACCGGCGAACGCACCAGTACACGTGGCTCGGGGGATCTGCAGATCCGCACCCATAACTACGCCAAGGGAACGTCATCCGGCCTGTTCATGCAGGATCTGATCTCACTGAGACCCGATCTGGACCTGATGCTGGGACTACGCTATGACCATTATAAAAGCCAGGCACAGAATCGCCTGCTGTCATCTGATGACATCAACTATCAGCGCAGCATCAGTGATCAAACCCTGAGCCCCAACCTGGGTGTAGTCTGGCGTCCAGCTCTGGATCACGCCTTGTACGCTTCTTACAGTAGAAGCTTTGCCCCCTTCGGTGGACGAGTCAGTGTTAACACCGTCAGCGCTAACCAGAATCTGGAGCTGTTCGACGCCGAACCGCAATACAACGATCAATACGAAACAGGGGTCAAAAGTGACTGGCTGAATGAGCGCCTGAGCACCCAGCTATCTCTGTTTGATATCCGCAAGCACAATATTCGCTACCGGCCCGACCCAGACGCTGATCCCTATCTGTGGGCAGTTCAGGGAGAACAGCAATCAAGAGGTCTGGAACTCAGTTTTATCGGCCGTGTTACGGATAATGTGTACCTGCGCGGTGGTTATGGCTACAACAAAGCCACGGTCAAAGAGGATAAGGCGTCACCGGGAAATAACGGTAAAAGTCTAGCGGGGGTGGCCCGACATACCGGCAACCTGTTTGTACGCTATCTGCCCAATGATAATACCTATGGTGAGATAGGAGTGACGCATGTTGGCGACACCTGGACCAACCTCAGCAATACGACAAAACTGGATGGCTTCAATCGTGTGGATGCTGCCGTCGGTTATAACATGGATCAGTGGCGCATGACATTGGCCGTCAGTAACCTGCTGGATAAGGAGTACTGGAGATCCAATGCCATGCCCGGCACACCGAGAAGTCTGCTCTTCCGTGTCAACTACACTTTTGATTGATAACTCATTAAGTCATCACTCCAATGTTAAGAAAAAGCCCCGGTCACTCCCTGCGACCGGGGCCTTGTCTAAGCCAGTGGTGCTCCACTGGGTTTACACGGGCTGTTAACCTTATCAGCTTTCACCGCCTTGTTCTTTCCGGCTCCCGGTGCAGCAGAGATTGTCATGATTAACGAGTCTGTCAGTGGGTTGATCGGTTTCAGGTCTCCACGCTCCCAGTGCAGTCCAATATCTTTGAGCATGCGCTGGTCGTAGTGCTTCAGGGAAGCATGCAGTTTCCGATTGGCATAGTAAGTCCGAACGCCGCGCAGAAGTTGGTTGATAGTACGTTTAATAGCCATTGTACGAGTCTCCTTGTTAAGGGAGGCCGGAACCTGGCGCAGACGTTGCTATCGAAAAGAGGATAACTGAGCCGCGACAGGTGTCGCGGCCAATGTTCAGTTCAACTCAGAATCATGGCACACGACAACGACAATGCTCGCATTGCGTTAATCGAAACGCATCGCGGCATGTTTTGTGTTGTGACGTGATTCAGCCAGTTCATGAGGAACTCATCAGTTTAAAGTGTTGAAAGTCGTTGAACGTCGCACTTTATGATGCGACGTCCTTGTTTTTAACCAATATTCTGGATAGCGTCAACCTTTATTTTCATATCCTTATAACTCATATCAATAAGAGACACTCAGTGTTCCAGAAACGCCGCCAAGCGAACATCCGCACCCAGCACTGCTATCACCCCTCGCTCTGGATGGCGAACCGGGACGCTGACGGTAAAGCAGTACTCATCAGTAGCCACTGAACGATAGACCGGACTGACATAGGGACAACTCTTGTCCAGTGCTTCACGAAACCATTTTCGATCCGACCAGTTACGCCCTTTTCCGGTGCCTTCGTAGTTAACAACCACCCACTCCGGATGAATGTTCGCACTGACCTGTCGCCCCTGCGGATCGACCAGATATAACAACTCAAACCGCTTGCCACTATGCGCCAGCGCTGAACGAAGTGTCCTCTCAATGCGTTGCTCATCCTGCAGATTAGTCAGACCTGCATCAGCTGCCAGCGCTTCAACGTCGAAACGAGCCGCGCCATGCAGATCCAACTGATACACGCCTAGCGCTTCCAGCAACAGATCACCGTGCTGACGGACACTCTTGCTGCCAGATCCCAACAGGGAAGCAGACTCAAGCAGATGGCGTGCGGCATCGGCAATGCCCTGCACATCCTGAGTTGCGCTGCTGATCGCACTGCCGATCTGTGTCGTGCCGGCCGCCACCTGACGACTGCAATCCTCCAGTTGATGCATATCGAGGCGAGTCTGCTTCAGCAGTCCGCGCACCTCCTCTATGCCAACCCAGCCAGTCTCGACCCGCTCACTGACCAGCTCACCGCCTCGGGTCAGTTCCGTGACCTCATCACGTATCAGACCGATACGGCTATCCACCTCTTCTGTTGCATTCATAGTACGGTAAGCGAGTGCTCGAACCTCATCCGCCACCACGGAAAATCCTCGGCCAGCCTCTCCGGCCCGTGCCGCTTCGATCGCCGCATTCAGCGCCAGCAGATTGGTCTGACGTGAGATATCAGCAATCATTTCAACCAGCCGCTGCATCGCTTCCGCCTGCTGATCCACTTTCTGAATGCGCGCCTGCAGATCAGCCATCTCGGCACGCATTGTGGCCATCACCTCCCCCACTGATTGCCCCTTCGCATCACACTGTGTCACCTGGCGTGATGCACCGGAGGCAAGTTGATGCATCGTTTCAGCTGCAGGTGCCAACTCTCGACTGACCGTGACGCTGATCTGCTCACTGGCACTGGCAAGCTGAATGGCAGCCTCACTCAGGCGTGCGCCTTCCTGCTCAGCCATCTGGGCCGAACTGGCAAGCAGCGGCGCCTGACCGGCAATGGCGATCGCATGACGCAAGCCTTCAGTAAAGGAATCGTGCAGACGGGCAGACAGCTGATCAAACACTTTAGCAGCCGGATACTCCACACCACTACGCAGACTCAGATCAGCCGTGTCGGCTGTCATTTGCAAATGCTGGATAAACAGGTGGCGTGCACGGGAGGTGGGTGTGATGCGTAGTTTCATGGCCTAATCCCTGAGATGAAAGATATCACATACCATGCAAACTCAGGGCCATCTGTAACACAGCGCAGCAGCAGCAGAAAACCGGCAGCCCCGGTGCTTCGACCCAAAAGCTGCGCACCACTATAGTGCACACTGTATTAACATTGACTCATATCTGGCAGCAGCAGGTGGCTTCAAGGTACCAGCGGTATCCGGGGCCTGATCAGTCAGTTTCCATTCTGCTGATGCCAGTAGTCTGTCAGCTTCGGCCTTGATCAGATGCCAGCCCAGGCATGTTTGGTCAGCGCCTTTTCAATCATCTGTTCGGTACGCAGATGTGCCGGTCGATTTTTCAGGCCATCCCAGTAGCCCACAAACTCGGGCCGTTTCTCCAGCGTGCCAAACTGCATGCCCCAACCGATATGAGAGCCGACGTAGATATCCGCCGCACTGAAACGATCTCCGGCAATATACTGGCGTCCACGCACAGCACCAGCAAGCGTATCCACCACAGTATCCAGCCGCCCACAACCCAGTTGCATCTCCTGCTCCGGGTTCAGCTCAACCTTGCACAGACTCAGGCCAGCGGCTGCCTCAAAAGGACCTGCCGCAAAAAACAGCCAGCGATAGTAATCCGCACGCAGATTCAACGCGGGTGCCAGACCGGCCTCAGGAAACTGATCAGCCAGATAGGCACAGATTGCTGCTGCTTCAGTCACGATCACGTCACCATGACGAATCGCCGGCACCTTACCCATCGGATTGATTGCCAGATATTCCTGGCCTTTCATCGATTGACCATACTCAAGATATTCCAGGCGATAAGGTACGCCCAGTTCCTCCAGCATCCACAGAACGATTCCGCCACGTGAGTAGGGGTGGGTGTAAAGAATGATTTCCTGTTCCATGCGTTTCTCCATGTTGTTGTTTACGACGGAGAGATCATAATCCCTGATGCTGACAGATTGTGGCAGTAGTGTTTTCCTAGCAATCGGTGCCACGCTTGCCTTGTTTTCGGTAACCAGCTTTTCTGATGAAAGCCTTGATGGTTGCTCTGGCAGGAGATCAGCAGATGACCTTACCTCAGGCCCCAAAGACGCCAGCCACTCCTTGCGCAGATCATGGCGTCGACGCGGATAATGCTCGCCCAGCAAAGTTGCCGATTCAATTCGATCAAGCCGGAACTGACGATAGTCCTGTCGCAGCTCACACCAGGCCGCGAGCATGCGCATCGACTCAAAATATCCCAGCGCAAACGGCCAGATAGTGCGTGCAGAATGGCTGCCGGAGCGATCCCGGTAACGGATGCTGATCTTGCACTCCTCCCTGATCGCCCTGCGCAACTGTGTCAGTTCTACAGACAGCGGCCGTACAAACCCGCTCCCGACAATCAGCGAAGAGTCCTCCAGTTTGTATGACAGCTCCGGTGGCAGCACTGCCCCAACCTTGGCCAGCACATCGGTCGCAGCAGATGCCAGTTCATGATCGGCGCGCCGCTCCACCCACTTCAGCCCCAGTGCCAGCGCCTCCACCTCCTCGGCAGAGAACATCAAGGGTGGCAACATGAAGCCGGGGCTGAGCACGTAACCCAGCCCCGGCTCGCCATCGATATGTGCACCGATCGCCTTGAGGTCGGCAATATCGCGATACAACGTGCGCAGCGAGACTCCCAACTCCTGTGCCAAATTTTTTCCGCTCACTGGCTTGCGATGACGGCGCAGTACCTGCATCAAATCAAATAGACGGGTGGTTCTAGACATCAAAAGCGTGTCCCGGATGAATTAAACCCGCATAGCTTACACCAGTGAGATAGGCCATTTCACGGTGCCAGGTTGCAAGATCCTCCTTGCGAAACTGATTCAGTGCATCATGCCCACAGGCACGCGCCATAACCTGCATCAGGCTCACAGAAGCCTCGAAGAAATTCTTCAACTGATTCGCGGACTGGTCAATATTCAGTCTCTGTCGAAGATCTGCTTTCTGAGTGGCGATCCCTGCCGGGCAATTATTGGTATTGCATATTCTGGCCGCCACACAACCAATCGACTGCATTGCGCTGTTGGCCAGTGCTATACCGTCCGCACCCAGAGCCATCGCTTTGACGAAGTCGATCGGTACTCTCAGCCCACCCGTAATGATCAGTGTCACTCGGCCACTGGCACCCTGCTGATCCAGATAATGACGCGCCCGTGCCAAGGCCGGTATGGTCGGCACACTGATGTGATTGCGGAACATCTCGGGCGCCGCACCGGTACCGCCGCCACGCCCATCCAGAATGATGTAGTCTGCACTCGCATCCAGGGCAAACTGAATATCGCGCTCAATATGATTGGCGCTGAGTTTGAAACCCACCGGGATCCCACCACTTATCTCCCTGACATGCTCAGCAAAACGTCTGAAATCCTCCACCGAGTGAAGGTCTTTGAAGGCCGGTGGTGAAACGGCTGGCGTACCCTCCGGCAAACCCCTCACTTGCGAGATCTTGCCGACATTTTTACTCGCCGGGAGGTGACCTCCTGTTCCTGTTTTCGCGCCCTGCCCACCTTTGAAATGAAAACACTGAACCTTCTCGAGCAACTCTTCGGCATAGCCAAACTTCGCGCTCGCAAGCTCATAAAAATAGCGTGAGTTTGCCGCCTGCTCCTCCGCCAGCATCCCCCCTTCCCCTGAGCAGATACCGGTGCCAGCCAGCTCGGCCCCGCGCGCCAATGCTACCTTCGCCTCCTCAGACAGCGCACCAAAACTCATGTCTGATACCAGCAGCGGAATTTTCAGCGTCAGTGGTTTTCTGGCTTCGGGGCCAATCACCAGCTCAGTCGCCACCTCAGCATCCTCCATCAGCGGCTGAGTGGCCATCTGCGCCACCATCAACTGCAGATCATCCCAGTGCGGTAACTGGTGGCGTGGCACGCCCATTGCCACCATAGGGCCATGGTGGCCTATCCTGGTAAGCCCTTCACGAGCCAGTTGATGGATAAACTCAACTGTAGGCTCCTCCTCGGTTTGCTTCGCAACCGGCGCAGTGTCTTTACTGGCAGTGGGACCCGGTCCCTCCTTGCCAACCTGCTCGGTGCTGAACTGCTTATGTGTACCATCACAATAGGGCGCATTGGCCGTATGCTTACAGCGGCACAACCAGGCGTCGCCGCCCTCGGCTACAAAAGGTTTCGGTTTGAGGTCCGTGCTGGCATGAGAGCCATCACAAAAGGGCTGTTTTCCAGAACGCCCACAGACACAGAAGTAATACTCCTCTCCCTTGTTCAGCGACACTTTTATTGGCTTGTTATCGGCTATGACTGGCTTGCTCATCCCTACCCCTCCTGGCAGATTCAGGTAACGAAGCCTGAGTACTCAGGCCTTTACAATGCATTTAACATAGCACTGATCTGACAGGGTCACATCCGGCTGATCGGTTGAAACATCCGCCGGTATTGACTGGGTGACAGGCCAGTACGGCGCTTAAACAAGCGGCGGAAAAAGGAAGCATCCTCATAGCCCACTTCATTACTGATCTCATCCACCGGCAGCGATGTGGTTTCCAGTAACTGTTTGGCCTGTTCGATACGGATATTCTGTAAGCGCTCTATCAGCGTTGTACCGGTGGCGGCCTTGAAACGGCGTTTCAGTGTGCGCTCCGGTATTGCAGCCTGCCGCACAGCCTTTTCCAGCGCATCCGCTTCACGGAAATGATCACTCAGCCAGGCCTCACAGCTTTTAACAACAGCATCCGCATGCGGGCTGCGCCGGACAAGGGATGCAAAGGGCAGTTGCCCTTCGTCATGCCATTTGAGCAGATAGACTTTGGCGATACGCAACGCTTCGCCGGGGCTGGCATGACGTGCAATGATATGCAGCGCCAGATCATGCCAGGAGGTGGTACCTCCGGCTGTCACGATACGGCCAGCCGGATCGGCAAATGCCAGATTGGTTTCGGGGCGAAATCTCACCTTGGGGTAGCACTGCCGGAACAGGTTCTCGTAGCCCCAGTGGGAGGTTGCCTCACAGCCATCCAGCAAGCCGGTTTCTGCCAGCATCAAGGCACCGGAACAGGCGGAGTAAAGCGTAGCACCCGCTCGATAGCGCCGACGCACCCAATCGATCAGGGCTGTATAGCGACCACTGATCTGCTCATCCGGCCCCAGCCAGATCTCGGGCAAGATAATGATCTCGGCAGATGGATCATCCTCAACTGACAGATCAGGCATCACCGGAATCGCATGGCCGCAGCGAAACGGCTCACGCGATGGCGAAACAATCAGCGGCTCAAACAGGCGTGACGCTGGCTCGGTTCCTACCAGCGATTGCCAGATATTACCGGCAGCAGCGAGCACGTCGATCATCCCATACAGGGCTGATCCGGCGGTTTCCGGTACAGCTACTATCAATACCTGAAGAGTGGGTTTGGTTTGCTTTGTCATCTTCTGTCTGCTCAGGTGAAATAGTGGCGCAAATGAACCGATTCTGACAAAAATCCATCTTAGCGAACACCCTCTGAACTCCTATTCTAGCACTACGTCGCCACACTGCACTGTCGCAGCACGACGCAATCCATTGCTATCCAAGAGGAGTTTTACATGAACACAATGAACACTCAGACACCCACCATCCGTAACGGTGTGAACGTAACCGCACTGTTTGACACCATCGAGGCCGTCAAGGGCAACCAGGCAATCGCTCAGTTCAAATTCCGTGCTGGCAACCGTTGGATGGGAGGCGATCACAACCATACCACCGTAAAGGGCTTCTATGGTGCCTGTGAAGAGATGCAGCATGCACAGACCTTCGAAATGGACAATGGTGAACCGGCTGTGCTGCTCGGTGCCGATGAGTACCCCAATCCGGTCGAATTCGTCCTGCATGCTCTGATCGGCTGCCTGACCACTACAATGGTGTATCACGCAGCCGCACGCGGCATCACCATCGACGGGATCGAGTCGGAACTGGAAGGCGATCTGGATCTGCGTGGTTTCCTCGGCCTGTCGGATGAAGTGCGCAAGGGATTCCATAATGTACGCGTGACCATGCGCGTGAAGTCCACCGCTTCGGCGGCTGCCCTGCGCGAACTGGCCAAATACTCACCTGTGTACGATATCGTGTCCAACTCACTGCCGGTTGAGGTCAGGGTTGAAACCTGCTGACAAAGACTGGTCAGAAAAAGGCTGAAATCCGGTTCATGCAAAAGAACTCCCCCTGCCCGACTGTGTCGAGCAAGGGGGAGAAAAGGGAGGGTCATGGATGTAACAGGGAACCGATCAGCCTGCCTGGTTAAGCACCGCCTGCAGCAGGACGTTGCAGCCGGCTTCCAGATGCGCTGGATCGGCGTTTTCTATCTCGTTGTGGCTGATGCCGTTTTCGCAGGGGACAAACACCATCGCCGTCGGGGCAACGCGTGAGATGTAGCAGGCGTCGTGTCCGGCACCGCTGACAATGTCACGGTGACTGAGGCCTGCAGCGATAGCTGCATCGCGCACGGAGTTAACACAGGACTCGTTGAAGTGCACCGGAGGTGAGTACCAGATCTGCTCGAATGCCATCTCCAGCCCGACATCTTTGGCAACGCTCTGGCAGATCTCACGCAGTTCGTGATCCATTGCCGACAGGACCTTGTCATCCGGGTGGCGGAAGTCGATAGTGAAGAACACCTGGCCGGGAATGACGTTGCGTGAGTTGGGGTGCACATTGAGCAGGCCAACGGTGGCGCAAGCCAGTGGTGCATGACGCAGGCCTATCTCGTTCACAGCACTGATGATGCGCGCAGCACCGACCAGCGCATCCTTGCGGCGTGCCATCGGGGTTGGGCCGGCATGCGCTTCCTGACCTGTCAGGGTCACTTCATACCAGCGCTGGCCCTGAGCATCAGTGACAACGCCAATGGTGATCCCTTCATCTTCCAGAATCGGGCCCTGCTCGATATGTGCCTCGAAGAACGCCTTGAATGGACGCCCGCCTACGTCATCCTCACCGGCATAACCGATGCGCGCCAGCTCTTCGCCCATTGTCTTGCCATCCAGATCAGCACGGCTCAGGCCATACTCCAGATCAAACACACCGGCGAACACGCCGGAAGCGACCATGGCTGGCGGGAAGCGTGATCCCTCTTCATTGGTCCAGACGGAAGCCTCAATCGGCGCATCGGTCTCCACCTTGTGGTCATTAAGGGTGCGGATCACCTCCAGCCCGGACAGCACACCGTAGATCCCGTCGAACTTGCCGCCGGTCGGCTGGGTATCCAGATGACTGCCCATCACCACTGGCGGCAGGCTGTCGTCACGACCCGCGCGGCGGGCAAAGATGTTACCCATCTTATCGACACGGATACTGCAGCCGGCCTCCTTGCACCAGCTGACAAACAGATCGCGCCCCTGCTTATCCAGATCGGTCAGTGCCAGACGGCAGACACCCCCTTTCGGGGTGCCTCCAATCTGTCCCATCTCCATGATGGAATCCCACAGGCGTTCGCCATTAACAGTTATTTTACTCATTGCTCTCTCCTGCTATCGGTTTCAACGGGTGAAGTGCGGGATGATCTTGTTGCCATAGTCGGCAATGATCCGCTCTTCGTCGCCATTATCCAGATAGATGTTGAACTGAGTGGTACCGGCTTTTTCCAGCTCCAGCAGCTTGGCGATATGGGCATCGATGCCCCCCAGCACACAGAAACTTTCGACGATATCGTCGGTGATGAAGTCCAGATAGGGGTTATCGCTCTGGCCATGTTTGGAGTAGTCATAGCCTTTACGCTGTTCGATATAGGCGGTCAGACTCTCCGGCACCAGGCCACTGTGCGCACCGTATTTTTCAACGATATCAGCCACATGATTGCCGACCATCGCCGGGAACCATTTAGTTGCTTCCAGACATTTATCCATATCACCGGTAAAGGCTGGTGCAGCCGCGATCACCTGGAAGTTAGACATATCACGCCCCGCTTCCTTACCCGCCGCAATCGCCTGATCGGCAAACCATTTCACCAGCGCTGGCTCTGCGATCTGCAGGATCACGCCATCGCCCACTTCACCGGCTGTTTTCAGTGCCATGGGGCCATAGGCACCGATATGCACCGGCAGCTCGTAGCCGTTTGCCCAGGGGAACTTGACCGCTTCCGGACTTTCGCCATACTGCACCTCGTCACCGCGCACCATCGCTTTCACCTTCTGAGTGAACTCGGCGACACGCGCCAGTGGAGCGGGTTTTTTGCCCATCACTCGCATGGCACTGTCGCCACGACCGAGGCCCACCACAAAGCGCCCTTCACTCTGCAGCGCGAGGCTGGCAAACAGGCTGGCAGCAACGGACCAATCGCGCGAGTTGGGGTTGGTGACACAGGGGCCGAACTTCATCTTTTTGGTGTGTTCCATGCACATGGCGATGGCGGGATAGCACTCGCGCCAGAGCACGTGCGAGTCATAAAACCAGCAGTGGGTAAAGCCGGCTTCTTCAGCCTGACGAACCAGATTACGGGCGCGAGCCGGGCTGACAAAGCCCTTGAAGGTAATTCCAAATTCCATTGTGCTTACTCCTGAACAGTTGTTTTTCTTTTTCAGTGATGGGTCTGATAACCCTCTGCATTGCGTGTAACAGGTTGTATATAGTGAGTTGGCATTCTAACTGTGTATGTCGACTCAGTGATCCGGTGGTGCAATCCGTATGCCTGCATGGGTGAACGGGACTTTTTTGGAGATATTGATCCGGATCAGTATCGGGGTGATCGCCTCGATGCAGCGCGCACTCTGTGCAGGGCCTGCGTTGTAGGCTTTCACATCCAGTTTCTCGATCAGTTCGATCACCTCTTCACGTGCCGCCAGATCGTTACCGCAGACCAGGATGTCGCAGTTGATCGAGTGATCGAGCTGACTCAAGGTGGTGGCCGAGACGTTATGCAGCGCTCCGATCACCGGGATCTCATCACCCAGCAGCGCCTGAGCGGCTTCGGTGGCAGAGCCTTCGGGCGGCATATCTACCAGCTTCGGATCGCCCTGTTTCAGCGGCACCACGATATCCACCAGAATCTTGCCGCTGAGCTGGTTGCGGATCGCTTCCAGCGTGGCGTTATGGGCAGCGTAGGGCACGGCGAGAATCACCATGCGCTCGGCGGCAGCCACTGCACCCTCATTATCGGTGCCGCTGATAATCCCGGTTGCACCGGGGATCAGTTGGTTCAGTTCGGTAGCGATCTCTGCTGCGCGCTCAGCATCGCGTGAGCCGAGCACCACATCCACGCCGGCCGCTGCAAAGCGCAGGGCCAACCCCTTGCCCTGAGGGCCGGTACCGCCAAGAATTGCGATTGTCATCTGAATAAATCCTCCAGTTGGGGTCTGATAAGGTCGAGTGCGGAACTGTTGTCCGGTGTCCACTCAACCCCTTTAAAAATCAATGCGGGCACCTTGCCCTCTTTGCTCATAAGCAAACCGGATGCGGCAGCCAGCTCATCGGCCAGTGCTGGCACGGTCACTTTCAGCTCGCGACCATAGGCGTCGGACTCACCGGCCAGATCAATTTTGCTCGGCACCCTGGCCAGACCGATCGCGACATTCACCAACCCCATGCGCCAGGGTCTGCCGAAGGTGTCGGTGATCACCACGCCAAGCTGTTTGCCACTGGCCTGCTCCAGACCCTCGCAAAGGCGACGGGCACTGGCATCAGGATCGATCGGCAGCAGAATCACATGCCCCGGCATATCGACATTGGACTCATCCACCGCGGCATTGGCGCAGATAAAACCCAACCGGTGCTCGGCGATCAGCGTGCCCTCCTCCTGACCGGGCCGTTTCACGGCACGCACCACACGGCGTGACTCGGACAGGATCACCTCGATCTTGCGCGGGTCCTTGCTCAGGGTGTCACTCAGTTCAAGCGCCTGCTCCGACGGGGTAACATCAGCCAGATTGACGATCCGCCCTTCCGCCTTGGAGACCACCTTATGTGCGATCACCAGAATGTCGCCGTCCTCCAGCATGATGCGACCACGGTCCAGTGCGGCCAGCAGGATTTCCACCAGATCATCACCGGGATGAATATCAGGGATGCCCGGGAGGGTCTGTAATGTGATCTGTCCGTTCATCCGTTAAGCCTCGTTGGTGAAGTGATGGCAGGTGCCAGGATACTGCTCAGATTGTCGAGCTGATCAGGTGCCGGAATCGCTGTCAGGCAGCCTTGCCAGTGGCGCAGATCATCCGGTGTGTCGATATCACGCGTCAGTTGAGCCAATGTCAGCAGTCGCGCCGGGATGGCACGCTGGTGAGCCTCGGCCAGATGTGCCCGACTGGATTGTTTGCCGAAACGAAAAGGGATCACCCCCGGTGGAGAGGTCAGCAGCGCATTGGTGCCACCGTCATGGGCAGGACAGACCACCACTGATGGCATCTCACCCGCGGCGCTCAACAGATGACGAATCTCGGCGACATTCAGCTCTGCAATATCAGCTGGCAACAGCAACTGGGACTCGAAGCCCTGTTCACGACACCAGTGCGCGGCCAGAGTAACGGCATGGTTGAGTCCTGCTTCCTTATCACCAGCCAGCAGCAAGGTTCGCTCAGCGTCGGTCAGGACAGGTTCCAGTAGCACTTGTGCGCCATGGCTCACTGCGATATCGGCTATCTGCTCCGATGCAGTCACCACCAGCAGAGGGGTATCGCTGAAATGATGTGCGAAAAAAGTCAGGGTCTGCCGGTACAGCGCAAGCGCAACCGCTTCACGCTGGGCCCCATTCAGCAGCCCTGACAAACGACGTTTGGCACACGCAGGCGCCTTCATCGGAACCACGATACAGGTGCTCATGACACTACTCTTAACACTACTCATGACACTACTCATGACACCACCGCTCGCAACGATTCACTCAACACCGCCTGAACATCAGCAGGCGGGTGTGACCGGCCACTGCCGACATAGAGCTGCACCAGAGTCTCGGCCACACGGATCTTGTTCTGTCGCGACTGCATCAGCGTATCGGTTGCCAATACATCCAACCCTCTGGCCTGCAGCGCCGGAATCGCCTCACGATCCAGTTGATCAATCAGCAGACCGTCAATCAGACCCTGATAACAGTCCGCCACACCCAGCACATCGCTGCTGAAGCCAGCGGCGCGCATCATACCGTCTGCTGGGCCCTTGACCGTCTTGCCCTGTATCAGCGGCGATACGGCAACCCGATAGGCCGAGGTATCCACCACTGCCTGACGGATGCCGGGCACCGCCAGAATGGCGCCGATGCTGGCAATCGGATTGCTCGGTGCCAGCACCAGCAGATCGGCTTCGGCAATCGCCCGCAGCGCCTCAGGTGTCGGAGTGGCGTTGTCGGCGCCGATCACAGTGAAGCTTTTCACCGCTGGTTCGCAGCGCTCACGCACAAAGTAGTCCTGAAAATCGAGCCAGCCCTTGTCGGTACTGACCCAGCTTTGAATCACATCATCGGTCGGCAACAGTATCTCGGCCTTCACGCCCAGTTGGCGGGCGATGTTGGCGGCAATTTCACTGGGCCTGATACCGAGCGCACGCTGCTCGGTGCGATAGATATGGGTGGCAAAATCCTGATCGCCAAGGAACATCCAGGTTTCACGCCCCAGCCGTTTCAGCGCCTGCAGCGTATGATCAGTGTCGCCCTTCAGTCCCCAGCCCTTGTCGCGATCAATCATGTCCGCCAGCGTGTAGGTCAGGGTGTCGATATCAGGAGATACCCACAGACCATGAAAGGTCTGGTCATCTGCAACATTACCGATGATTTTCAGTGGGTTGTCTGTGTGATTGCCATCCTGTGCGCAGTAGTGGCAGTGCATCAGACCTTCGGCTATTTTGGCACCACCGACACCACCGGCCAGCAGGGTGATACGCAGCGCCTGATCCGGCTGTTTAAACATTGCTGCCCGGGCATTCATGCGGCACCCCCGGCGCTGGTCGCAATCAGACGATAGCCGCACTGTGCTGCCTGATTGGCTGAAGTACCCTCAGGGGTACCAACAGAAGTACCGACTGAAGTACCGACAGAAGTACCGACAGAGTCAAAGCTTTCAAGCGTCTGATACAGCGTGCCGCGACGGTAAGGTGTCAGACCCGCCTGGCGGATCATGCGCACCATATCGTCGGGTACAATCTCCTGACCATGCTTGCCACCGGAGGAGCGGGAAATGCTCTCGTTCATCAATGTGCCACCCAGATCGTTGGCACCAGCGCGCAGCATCTGACGGGCATAATCCGGTCCCAGCTTGACCCAGGAAGCCTGAATATTATCGATCCAGCCGTTCAGCATCAGACGCGAAACCGCATGCATACGGATATTCTCATCCGCCGTCGGGCCGGGGCGTACCAGCATCTGATTGCGCTTCTGTTCGGTGAAGAGCGGCGACTCATAATGCACAAAGCCCAGCGGCACGAACTCGGTAAAGCCGCCGGTACGTTTCTGAATATCGCGCAGCAGGGCGATATGGGCCGCCCAGTGGCGTGGCTCATCAATATGCCCATACATGATCGTCGAGGTGGTCGGCAGCCCGAGCTGATGGGCCGTGGTGATGATCTCAACCCACTGCTCGGTGGTCAGCTTGTCTTTGGTGAGCTGCTGGCGGATCTCGACATCCAGTATCTCGGCGGCGGTGCCCGGCATGGAGCCCAGGCCGTGATCGATCAGATCCTGAATAAATTCAGCCGTGGTCACTTTGCTCTTGTGTGCACCGAACCAGATCTCAAAGGGCGAGAAGGCATGGATATGCATATCCGGGACCTGCTGCTTGATCGCCTTGAGAATATTGCGATAGTGGCTGCCATCGATATTGGGGTGCAGACCGCCCTGGATGCACACTTCGCTGGCGCCGCGATCCCAGGCTTCCTGCGCCCGTTTGGCCACCTCCTCCATCGACAGCAGCTCAGCATCGGCATCACCCTTGCGCTTGGCAAAGCCGCAGAACTTACAGCCCATGTAGCAGACGTTGGTGAAGTTGATATTGCGCGTGATAACAAAGCTGCCGCGATCTCCGACCGCCTGCTGACGAACCAGATCGGCCGTGGCGACCAGTGCATCCAGCTCAGCACCCTGAGTATTAAACAGCACCACCGCCTCAGCTTCGGATATCTCTTCCCCCTCCAGCGCCCGTGCCAGTATATGGCTCACCTGAGGGTTGATCTGCGCCAACCGGGCATGAATACCACTGCCAAGGCGAGCCTGCATATCCACACTGCGGGGGCCTCTGGCAATAACGTGTTGCTGTTCAAAAATACCCATGATGCTCTCCTTGAAAACTGTATGCGTGTGCCTTGGCTCGATAGCCACTAGATACCTACTGGCAGTACTGCACCGATGCCAGACCATCGACTCGGGCGATCTGCTCCACCCGCTCAGCCACACGCGGCAGAAAGTAACGCTCCGGTAGATTCTGATACTGGGGATAGACTGCCAGCCGCTCCTGCAGACGGTGCCCACAGGCAGCAGTGGCTGTTGCAAGTTGAGCAATCTGCGGCCAGGCTTTTTCAGGATTGATATGGTCCAGCGTCAAGGGGGAGATACCGCCCCAGTCATTGATTCCGGAGTTAAGATAGGCGCTGTAGCGCTGCTGAAGATTCGGTGGTGCCTGCAGGCTGATAGAGGGATCAAGCAGCAGCCGAGCCACCGCCAGGGTGCGCAGCATATCGTCCAGATCCGGCTCGGGTGAGTTGGCCATCGCGGTGCCGGGCTTGGCACAGAAGTTCTGTACGATCACCTCCTGGATATGGCCATAACGCTGATGGATCTCGTTGATGGCGATCAGGCTGTCGACTCGTTCGGTCCAGTTCTCACCGATACCGATCAGGATGCCCGTGGTGAAAGGTACATTTTGGCGCCCGGCACGCTCCAGCGTACGCAACCGCTGCACCGGCACCTTGTCAGGGCAGGCATAGTGCGCCTCGCCTTTAACCAACAGACGACGGCTGACGTTCTCCAGCATCATCCCCATGCTGGCACTGACTGGCTTTAATTTGCGGACATCTTCGGATGACAGAGTGCCGGCATTAACATGTGGCAGCAGGCTGCTTTCATTGATCACCCGCTCACACATGTCGTGCAGGTAATCAACCATCGAGGTGTAGCCTAACTGCGCCAGCGCCTCACGCGCCTGTGGATAGCGCAGCTCTGGCTTCTCACCCAGACTGAACAGAACCTCCTTGCAACCCATGCGCTCACCTTCATGCACCACGGCCATCACCTGCTCGGGTGTCATGATGCGTGCTTGAGGATGGTCGGGATGTTTAACGAAGGTGCAGTAACCGCAGGTATCGCGGCACATGTTGGTCAGGGGTACGAAAACTTTACGCGAGTAGGTGATGCGATCACCCCAGTGCAGATCGCGCAGGGCGCAGGCCTGATCGCGCAGTTGCTGCAGTGCATCTGCACTGACGCCTTCAAGGCTGATAGCCTGGTGTCTGGATAACATGGCAATCTCTCCCGCGTATTATTGTTAGTTTTCCGTGGGGCGGATGTTTCTGTTCAGCGGCACATTGGCCAAACTGATTTATTATTTTTTACCATTTGGTAAATACATACTATCCATATTTTTACCAATCGGTCAAACATTTTTTTAACCATAAAAAAAGCCGGTATCAAACCGGCTTCTATGTAACGTCTCTGCGTGTTCGCTTCAGGTCATGCCCGTGCCTTTCAACACCAGCTCAATCAGAAACTCGCTGGCCTTGTCATAGTCCTGCTGCTGCAGGGCAGGTTTGCCAAGCACCATCTCGATCTGGGTCGAGAAATCGGCATAGGTCTGGGTGGAAGCCCAGATCATGAAGAACAGGTGGTAGGGATCAATATCGTTGATCTTGCCCTCGGCAATCCACTGTCGAATCAGCACCACATCTGCCTCCAACTGAGGCAGCAGACGATCTCGCAGATACTCCTTGAGCCGATCCGCACCATTGATGATCTCGTTGGCAAACACTTTCGAGCCGTTGGGATGCTCCTGCGACAGCTCGATCTTGCCACGGATATAGTTGGCCATCATGGTTCTGGGCTCATCCCCTGCCTGCTCCAGCAGGGTCATCTTATCGAGCCAGAGATCCACGATATTCTGCAGCACACGCTGATACAGCACTTCCTTGGAGGGGAAGTAATACAACATGTTCTGCTTGGAGATGCCGGCACGCTCAGCGATCCCATCTATAGCAGCGCCCTGAAACCCAAATTGAGCAAATACATCCTCTGCTGCTGCCAGAATCTGCTGCTCGATCATTGCGCGTGAACGGCGCTTGGGCTTGGTGGCTGCCGGTTTGTCTGAATCATGGGCAGGACTGGTCATTGGCACAGTTTTGGGGCGTTGCGTCATCGGACTGGTTTTACCACGAAAAGGAGATTTAATAATGCACGCCAATATACCACAAATGGTGGTTTTTTATATTAGGCAATCATTATGCACCATATTGGTGCATAGCCCTATTGGCGCGCCGCTTTATAAATCCACTTACGCGAGAACGCGAAGATCCGATCAGCCCATCGCACCGGCAAAAGTACGTAGTGATTAACTTCGCTAGCAGTTAGGGCGAAGCTTTGCGGCAATTTTGAAGCCGCGAAGCGGTGGAAAAACTGTCCGGTAACAGCGCCTGATTATGCACTATTCGTAGTGAGTCCAGAGCCTGAGAACTTTCACCACCCGCTCATCTTCGAGCACTTGGTAAACCAGACGATGCTGGATATTAATGCGGCGTGAATAGGCTCCCGACAGATCACCAATGAGCTTCTCAAACGGAGGCGGCTTGCGGTATGGATCTTCTGCTATCAGCGCTAAAAGTTCCTGAGCTTGTGGCTTGAGGCCGCCGGAGGCCAACTTCTTTGCATCTTTCTGGGCTTGCTTGGCGTAAACCAACTTCCATGTCACCAGTCCAACTCCTCATCGCATTCATCCACGGGGGTGTCCATCCCCTCACGAATAGACTCCCGCATACCTGGCACGGATAGCAGGTAAAGTGTTTCCTGAATTGCAGACCAGTCTTCCTCGGAAATCAGGACGGCTTTGTTCCGCTTACCCATGATGACAATGGGTTGGTGGGACTCAGCGGTCTCATCAATCAACCGATAAAGGTTGCTGCGCGCCTCGGTTACTGTGATTCCGGTCATGACATACCTCTTGCAGTACAACTTTTAATCAATTGTACGCTTTCAGGTACGTACGTCAAGCCGGACGTTTTACATAACACAAAGTTTTGCGGCAATTTTGAAGCCGCACAGCAGTAGAGAAATTGTCCGTCAACAACACTGGTTAAATTACTACCGTTCACCTTCCAGCTCATGCCATACGCGTAAAATGATGACGGCACTCACATGTACTGAATAGCGGACGACATACTTGCCGAAAACCATGTCGCGGATGGAGTCAGGTACCGGCGCCAATTCAACTGGTGTTCCCATTCCAGGGAAGTCTGGTAGTAATTCGATTTTACTAACCAATTCTGCGGCTACCCTGCCTGCCGCAGGGGGATTGTGAACTGCGATAAACTCCCTGAGGCGCTTCAAATCTTCAATTGCTTCGTCCGTGTAAACCAGTTTCACTTACCTGACCTCGGCGCATCCTGCTCGTTTTCGGTTCCCCAGCTATTGAGCCAGTCATGGACCTCGCTAGCATCGACAACTTTTCCCTGGGCAGCCGACTCCATTGCCTTTAGCGTTTGCTGCCAACGCTCCTGCTCACGTAGCTGCTTTTCAATGTATTCTGATAGAGCCTGATTGATCACCCAGCCTTTACTCCGATGGAGTCTGCCGGCGATTGCTTCCAGATGTTGTTCAACTTCTGCTTGAAGACGAACGGTAGTGACGCTCATGGCGATACCTCCAATGCGATTAACTACATTGTATTACAGCATAGCCTGTGAGATTTTCATATGGATACGTCTATGCCCAGAAAGAGAACATCAGTGCGTAAACTTCGTGAAGTCCTTAGGCTACGTTGCATGCTGGCCTGTCCGCCCGTCAAATCCGCGATTGCCTGCACGTCAATCGTTACTGCTGGCCGTAGCTGCAAGCGAGGCTGTTGTTGACAGGACTTCATTGATCGCCTCAATGTGACGACACTTCGGGTAGGTACTGCATGCCCAAAACTGCTTGCCGGCATTAGCACCACTCCTGGCCACACGCACAACCATTGACGATGAGCACTTGGCACAGCTCTTTTCAATCTTTTCGATCTGCTTCTCAGGTGCTTCAACCGGCAGTTCTGCTTCTGGTTCAGCCGCTGTTTCTGTAGCACTGTTGCTGACAGCAGTCAGGTGCGGTGCCAGCAATGCCTGTATCTCGCTGATGACATAGCCCGCCTTGGCCGGTACGCGAATAAATGGGATATCGGCAGCGCTGCACACCCCGGTCAGAAACTCGTCCCGCTGTTGCCGCTTGCTGGCTTTGTGTGAACTGTCATCCAGCTCCAGCACACAGATCACAGAAAGGTCATCACTGTCGCACAGAACAAAATCGAAATGCTTGGCAGAGATCTTGTTAAACGCTCTCTGCCAGATACTCCTCGCCAACCCCTTCCGCGGGGTTGCAATATCCGCCACCCTGACCTTGCCGAAGATCGTTGCATTCGTGCCGACAGCCTGGCTGAGTACGCCATAAAACGAGCGCTCAGCCGGTGTAAAGAGTGGTCCTGCTTTCTGATAGGGATAGTCTTCGGGGCCAGACACCCGCCCCTTCAGGGATTTGGCAAAGACAAGTGCAATGACGATAATCACGACCGCTGCAATGAGTAACCCTTCCATCTGTTTCCTCCTTTATAACCCTGATATCTGCTACCCGAAAAAGCAGCAATTCTTGTCCTCACGGACGATAGCAAAAAACTCCTCAATAGTGCGAGACTCAGGTGCCGGCGTGTAGAGATGCCACTTGAGATCGCTGCGGCCCGCTCAATCTTTTTACTTCAAATTCACTGAAGGACATATGTGCTCTCTGTGGGTAGGATGGTCATTTGTCATTGTAGAGCTGGTCAGCCAAGGGCTGTAAACTAATCCGATAGCCTCAACGCCGCAATGTTAGGCGAGAGTAATGCATGATCTTCCCCTGACAAATCCTAGGCTAGGAGTGTCCACTATTCCGAGGGAAGTCGATTCGTTAGATCGAGGTGTCCACTAAAACGGGGGAACTACAATTACCGCTGCAAGCAGCAAGATGATTTGCACCTGTACTGAGCCTGAAACTAACTAGCTTGAAACCCGACGCCTTGAATAGTAACAGCCGCAGGTTAACCGATGAATGTGCTGTCAGTACGGAAGCTGAAATCAGTAGGCGCTCATTGAGCATGAGATAAGTGAGCCCCGATATGTTTTTGTTGCAGGCTATCGCCTGGCAACCATGATGACAGATGAAGCAATCTATCTTGCTGATGGACAACAGGCTGGCCGCTAACGCGGCCAGAGGAGCGGTTTTACCTATTGACTCCGTGGAGGCTCATATGCGTTAGGTACTTTTTCCACTTCCACTATCCTCAAATAAACAGTAGAATGATGACTATAAGTATCAATTATGAGCTCAACCATGTCAAATGCACTTAATGTCGCAAGATATACTAACGTTGATCAGCAAAAATCAGATGGCGCTACTTACACTCCTAAGCCCCTAGCTGAGTTTGTAGCCAATCAAATAATTAGTGTATTTGAAATACCCAAAAAAGGGGAGATCAGAATATTAGATCCCGCTTGTGGGGATGGCGCATTGCTTGATGCGTTGGTAAACAACTTGCCATCTTCGACAATAAAACGGTTAGTGGTTCGTGGCTTTGATACCGATTTAGACGCTATAAAAATTGCAACCAGCAAACTACTTAGTAAGTACCCAGGTCTAAACCTCCAACTAGAGCAGAAAGATTTTCTCCACTACGTACTAAATTTACAAGGCAATGGTGATCTTTTCTCAAACAACGAAGCCATTGAACCGTTTAATTTAGTAATTGCTAATCCACCTTATGTGCGAACTCAAATCATGGGATCAGAGCAAGCGCAAAAATTAGCTCAGAGTTTTAACCTTAGCGGACGAGTAGATCTATACTATCCCTTTATTTTGGGGATATCAAAGATACTAGATAAAAACGGGATCACTGGTGTAATAACCTCAAATAGGTTCATGACGACAAAATCTGGACAAGATATACGTAGGGAAATGCTTACCCGTTTTAAAATGCTAAGCATTTGGGATTTGGGTGATACAAAATTATTCGATGCAGCTGTGCTTCCATCGGTTTTTATTGCTAGTGGTAATTGTTGCAAGACCTTAAATACTGGTGGGATTGCATTTTCGTCGATTTATGAAACAAAAGATAGCCCCACCACTAAATCTTCTGACGCTCTTAAAGCTTTGGCAGAGGAAAACGACACAGTAACAGAGGTCCCCGATGGTAGATTTTTTAGAATTCGTCGAGGCACACTAGCTAATGGCAATATTCCAGAGGGTGTTTGGAGAATAGCTACCAAGCAAACAGATAAATGGTTAGCCACTGTTGAAAAAAACACATGGGACACATTTAGTCGGATTGGAAAAATCCGTGTTGGAGTAAAATCTACAGCAGATAAGGTTTTTTTACGTAGTGATTGGGACGATCTGCCAACTGGAAAGCCAGAGTTGTTGAAACCACTCATTACAAGAAAGTGCGCACAACGTTTTAGAGCGCTAGTTCCTGAAAACCCAAAACATCGAAAAGAGATACTGTATCCTCATGAAGCAACAGAGAGCGGTCGTTCTGCTGTTGATCTGAGCCTATACCCCAATTCAGCTAGATACTTAGAGCAACATAGGCAAAAGTTAGAAAGCAGAAAGTATCTCATTGAAGCTGGTCGTAATTGGTATGAGCTCTGGGTTCCACAAGATCCAGCTGCATGGGCTCAACCTAAATTGGTGTTCCCAGATATTTCTGAAAAGCCAATTTTCTGGATGGATACAAGCGGTGGCATAGTAAACGGTGAATGTTACTGGCTTCAATGTAAGAATAAAAATGAGCAGAATCTTATGTGGCTGGCACTCGCTGTAGCAAATTCATCATTCATTGAAGCTTTTTATGACCACCGTTTCAACAACAAACTTTACGCTGGGAAAAGAAGATTTATAACGCAATACGTCGAACAGTTTCCACTTCCGAAGCCTGATTCTCCTGAGGCTATTGAAATTATCAGATTAACAAAAGAAATTCATAAGATAACCCCCTCTGCTGAAGCAGAAAAACTGGGAACAGAACTCGAAGAGCTTATTTGGAAGGCCTTTGGCTTAAATTCCAAAGAAATTTCTAGGTAATGGGATTTGTATTTTTCCATTAATTACTCGACCTTCGAACTGTCTAAAACGATTAAAAAAGTCAGCACCAGTAGTTACATATAAATGGGTAAGTGTCACAAAGGCGCCATCCGTATTTGCATAAAATATAACGTAGCGAGTATCACAATGTTTTGGGTGGTAGTTACCAAGTTGTTGCACATCAACACTTTCATTGCTGCTTGGGAGCACCAATCCAAGATCTATTGTCGGAGACGTTTGTAATTTAACTTCTAGTAGCTGGTGACGAATATCAGGAAACTGGCCTTTATCTTCATATCGACTATATCCTAAATGTTCGCAAATCAAACGGTGTAAGCCCTCACCACGATTACGCTCCTGATCAATACCAGGATCTTTAAACTTATAGCCTACAAGGGGTGATAGGCGGATAAATATTTCTTCAATTGGCAATAGCGCAGAAGATTGTGGCTCATCTACTGGGCTAATATTTTCCGAAAATGTAGCGTTAGAATTTAAATGTGGTAAAAGTTTGGATGTGTCCGTATTTGAGATTAACTCATGGGTTTCAACACCAATCACAAGGCTTGCTTGGTATTTTTTCGTTATTGTTCCTGTAGTATCTAAAATTGCTAGCTCTTGCCCATTCACTACTCTGATTCTAGTGACGATATCCAGCTCAGATATTTCGATTATTGCATAGCGCCTTGTTGGAGAAAGTTCTTCATTCCAAATTTGTAAGTTTCTAGATTTTTGTGTGTAAATGTCTAGCTGCTGACCAAAAAAACGTGGCTGAGTTTTTTTGAAAGAGTTAGGTGAAGGGTAACCAAGCGCTGAACATACGGCTTGTTTGACGACCTTTGATCTAGTTCTTAATGCCAAACCACTCAAATTAAGACCAATTAAACCTTGGTTTAGTAAGGTTTCCAGCTGTAACGTTGGAATCCAATAATTAGCATCTCCGACTTCGATTGGTGAATAAATATCAAAGCCTGATGCTTGAATAGCTGCTTTAAAATCAATTGAGGTTCTATTTGTCACTATCTGCTCTCGACGTAAGCAATTCCACGATGCTTACGCCAAGTGCTTCAGCAAGTACTTCAAGTGTACTTAAAGTTACATTGCGCTCTTCTCGCTCAATTGAACCAATATAAGTGCGATGCAAGTCGCAAATATCAGCTAACTCTTCCTGTGATATACCTCGTGATTTTCGAAAAGCACGGATATTTTCAGCAAGGATAGAACGCAATGAAATACTCGGGGTTCTAGGCATCATTAGGAACGATTAAAAAGAAACCATTGTTCCCGTGTGATGACTATGTATCTACAGACTATAGGTAGCATATTTAGTGCTGGCGAAGTGTGGGCACCTAACGATTAAGCTAAAGGGCTGACTTTAGCTAGTCCCTGCGAACGGAGTGAGCGCTTTGAGCACATAGTTAGGTTACGGCGCGCAATGGTTTACAGCATGAAAGCTGCAACTAGTTTGGCAAATTTCTAGAAGGACGCTCTCGTCGAGTAAGAATTCACGAGAAAACGTGCTCCAAGGTCTTGCGATGCGCAGGCGTGACAACAGCATGGGAGCTGCTTTGCTGTGTTGCATTGCTGCGCCTGGCCAGTTGTCTTACACAAGAAGCCAGTTCTCATCAAACAGCGTGTTGCCTTCTCGACCTGCAACTTTTACCTTCTTGTTGATTAAGTCGGCCATTGCCTTGACCCAGCTATGCTCAACGGAATTACCTACCATCCAAGCGAAGGCTTGTCGGCCTCGATCTCGGCAAAGATGGTAGATCTGCTCTTTCGCGACTCTGTAAGGCTCGTGGGGCGCGTGAAGTGAATACCTGGACCTTAACCTTGGGAGCGAAGAAAGGCTTCCTTTGCGGCGTTCTCGGGAATGGCTTCGGTATGCTCAATCCCAATGCGAAATGCAGCAAGCGTTAGAAGAAAGTCTGGCCCCTCCCGCTTGTCGATAGCGAGTGGGAAGTCATCCAATTTAAAGGAGAGCGAGCCCAATAATCGCACCACCGAGTAGATTTCCACATGCTCCTGTGTGCGCCCCTTTGATCGCTCCGGAACGTCAACGTTTACAGTGCGAAGCCGGCAGTGAAACTGTTCAAAGGTATCAGTGACCAACATGATTAGCTCCGTAATCTAACGCTACTCAGCACGCGCGGTTACGAAATGGAGGCGAAACAACATCGCCGTGTCTGGCATTATTATGCTCAGCCCCGAGTTCGATTGGCAGTGATCTCACGCTCTAACTCTCGGTGCTTTTCGCCCAATTTCTCTTCAAAGTTCTCGATAGCATTCCTAGTATCGATAATTATTTCAATTATCTGCTCTAGAGACTCAACCGAGAACTGGACCAGCTCATGCTCCAAGCCTTGCTTGCCCATTTTGAACCGAACGTGCGTATAGCCCTCGTCGTCGGTGTGCTGCCAGTTTGCATGCACGACC
This sequence comes from Nitrincola alkalilacustris, assembly GCF_008973755.1. Lineage (GTDB taxonomy): Bacteria > Pseudomonadota > Gammaproteobacteria > Pseudomonadales > Balneatricaceae > Nitrincola > Nitrincola alkalilacustris. The sequence continues at coordinate 268,542 of NZ_WBOM01000004.1, forward strand.
TTATTCCTTAATGTTCCGCATTCTTTTAGGCTTGAAATCACCCCTGAAAAAACAGGAATGTCCAAACCACACTGCCGTAGCTCTTCGCTCCGAAATCTCTCGTAGAGACCAACCTTGGTTGCATACATCATGTTATGAAGTACTAGTAAACCTTTGTAGTCGGTCCGATCAGAAATGTTTTCGCAAATTAGATTGTCAAGGTCAGATTCTAGTGCGTTGAAGAACAGAATCACCTCGCCAATCAGCGGCAATAAATCTTGAACATATTCAAAGGATTCCTCGGTATCCCCAAGGCCATCTATGATGTATTGACCAACTGGTGACTTCCTATTCTTCAATCTGAGATTCCCCAAGCTGCCTTAGTGCATAACTTTGCATTCTGCGCATGCTCATTTTATCATTTCTGATATCCAGAACATGCTAGCGTATCGGCTTGATTTACATACACTATTACAGAAACTCCCTCTATCCAGTAAAAGTAATTCGAGCATGCTCGAATTACCCTGAGCGAATGCGAGGCTAGAGCCTGCGTACTGAAAAGACTGACATTGCACCCAAATGAGCGTCAGGTACCGGGAGCGACTATCCGGGGGAGTCCGCAACAGGGATGTTGCGGTCTAGGCCCCATGGACGGGTTTACGCCGACCCCGGATAGGCGCACCCGGTGCCTGGCACGGGTCAGTGGCATTGGTCATTGGCATGTCAACTGCGAAACACGCTACCGCCCCGACGGTGCTCCATCACACTTGACTACGTCCTGTTTGTTACCTGAATTTAGTACATACCTTTTGTGTGTGCAATCACACTTTCTGCTTTACGCAGGTCCATCAGTACCCATAGCACCGGCAAAATCAAGCTGCCGCCAGGCTTCATACACCACGATGGCACAGGCATTGGAAAGGTTGAGGCTGCGGCTGTCGGCACACATCGGCAGGCGCAAGCCACTGTGTTGCTCACGCACGGCAGGAGGCAATCCGCGGGTTTCAGGACCGAACAGCAGCATATCGCCGGGGGTAAAGCGGGAATCAGTATAGCGGGTGGTGGCATGAGTGGTCAGCGCCCAGACCTGCCCGGGCGCTACACTGGCGATGCATTGGTCCAGATCGTCATGCACCTTGACCCTGGCCCACTCGTGATAATCAAGCCCGGCACGTCGCAGGCGCTTGTCATCCAGCTCGAAGCCGAGCGGGCGAATCAGGTGCAGATGAAAGCCGGTGTTGGCACATAAACGGATGATATTACCGGTATTGGGTGGTATCTCCGGCTCAAACAACACGACATGCAGCATGCTACAGGGCTCCCAGGCAGATTCGGTGATTCAGGCAGCAGTTGCAGCCTGAAAGGGGCCCATTATAACGATCTGTGCGTAGCCGTGTTAATCATCATCCTCATCGGCCATCACTTCATCAAGGTTCAGTTCCTTGATCTTGCGGGTCAGGGTATTACGCCCCCAACCCAACAGTTGCGCTGCATCGCGTCGTCTGCCTGCTGTGTGCTTCAGCGCGACCTCTATCATCGCTCGCTCAAACTGCGGCACCGCCTCATCCAGAATCGAGACTCGCCCGCGTGACAGCTGCTGATCGGCCCAATGACGCAACAGTTGCTCCCAACTGCCACTGACCACACTGCCACTCTCCTGCTGCTCCAACAGCTCCGGTGGCAGATCAGACACCAGCACTTCGCGACCAGAAGCCATCACCGTCAGCCAGCGACAGGTGTTTTCCAACTGCCGCACATTACCCTGCCACGGCAATTCGCAGAGGAAGGCTTCCGTCTCGGACTTGAGCATCTTCGGCTCGACATTAAGCTCTTCGGCAGAGCGCGCCAGAAAGTAGCGCGCCAGCCGTGGGATATCTTCACGCCGCTGCGACAGTTTTGGAATATGGATACGGATGACGTTCAGGCGATGAAACAGATCCTCACGGAAGCGCCCTTCCCGCACCAGTTGCTCCAGATTCTGATGCGTGGCAGCGATAATACGCACATCCACCTTGACCGGCGTATGCCCACCGACCCGGTAGAACTCGCCATCCGCCAGCACGCGCAGCAGGCGAGTCTGAGTTTCGGCTGGCATATCACCTATCTCATCCAGAAACAGCGTGCCGCCATCGGACTGTTCGAAGCGACCCCGCCTGGCAGCCGCAGCGCCGGTAAAGGCACCCTTCTCATGCCCGAACAGCTCGGACTCAATCAGATCACGTGGTATGGCGGCCATGTTCAACGGGATAAAGGGTTTGCTGGCACGTGGGCTGTGCCGATGCAGCGCATGTGCCACCAACTCCTTTCCCGTACCGGAATCACCATTAATCAGCACGGTAATATTGGACTGCGACAGCCGACCGATCGCCCGGAACACCTCCTGCATGGCAGGGGCTTCACCGATGATTTCGGCGGTGTCGGGATTTTCCATATCCGGGGCTTTCTGGCGTCGCTCATAGGCATGTTCCAGCGCTCTGCGTACCAGTGCCACGGCATCATCGACATCAAAAGGCTTGGGCAGATACTCAAAGGCGCCTCCACGATAGGAAGCCACAGCACTGTCGAGATCCGAATGTGCCGTCATGATGATGATCGGCATGTCGGGATACTGCTCCTGAATATGCTCCAGCAACTGCAACCCATCAGTACCCGGCATCCTGATATCACTGATGATCGCATCCGGCTGCTCCCGATCCAGACGCTTGATCAGCTCATCGGCACTCTCAAACGCTGAGGCCTGAATACCGGCCGAACCGAGAGCCTTATCCAACACCCAGCGAATCGATCGGTCATCATCCACAATCCAGACATTACCCGGCGTTTTCATGCTTTTGCTCCAGTGGAATTAGTAATTGGAAACGGGTCTGCCCAGGCTCTGATGAGCATTCGATCAACCCTCTGTGCTGATTGATGATCGCCTGTGCTATCGACAGGCCAAGCCCTGATCCATCGGCACGCCCCGTGACCATTGGATAAAAAATTGAGTTCACCAGATCGGGTGGTATGCCGGGTCCGTTGTCGATAATTTCGACCGAACAGACCAGGCGGTGTCGCTCACTGCCCAGCGTGATCTGTCGCAGCGCACGGGTCCTGATCATGATCTGTGGATCAGGCGTTGCTGCACCCTGCAGCGCCTCCATCGCGTTGCGCACGATATTCAGAATCGCCTGGATCAGCTGCTCCTTATCACCCTCAAACTCTGGAATACTGGGATCATAATCCCGTGTAAAAACCAGTGTACTGCCCGACTCGGCACTGACCAGATTGCACACTCGCTCCAGCAACGCATGGATATTGACCTCTTCGATACGCGGCAACTTATGTGGCCCCAGCAGGCGATCCACCAGGTTGCGCAACCTGTCGGCTTCTTCGATGATAACGCGGGTATAATCGTGCAGCTCCTCGTTATCCAGCTCACGCTCCAGCAACTGTGCCGCTCCCCGAATACCACCCAGCGGATTCTTGATCTCATGCGCCAGCCCACGCACCAGCGAACGCGCCGTGGCATGGCGGGTCAGCAGCTCCTCTTCACGCTCGATACGCATCAGACGATCTCTGGCCTGAATCTCCAGCAGCAAGCCCTTGTGTGACATGGGATTCACGCTGTAATCCACAATCAGCTCCTGTCCGGCCTGAGTGATCAGTCTGGCTTCACGCTTGCTGTAGGGATGCCCGGTACGGAAAGACTCACGTAACACCTCCAGATCCTCCTTGCAGGGCGACAACCACTCTTCAAAGGGGCGTTTCAGCAGTCGGCGCGAAGAGGCCTCCAGCAGCATCTCGGCAGCCGGGTTCATGTACTGAATACACAGCTGCTGATCCAGCAAGAGTACAGCTGTGGTCAGGTTTTCCAGTATCTGGCGACTTACATCGTGACGAAACATTCACCCACTCTCCGATCTCTTGTACTGTTACTGCAAAATAGAGGCCACAATTCACTGACACGCTCATCAACCCGAATACAGGCCCTTCGGGGCTGCCCGACAGGACCGCGCAAGAAAGCCAGGCATGTAACGCACCATTATAGTGCATCACATTCACATACTGTGCACTTTGAAAAAATATGAATCTTTATCAATCAGATAGCCTGCACCTTTTCCGCACTCCCCTCTGCACTCTTGCCGGGCTCTATTGCGCAAAGTGCAGAGGGGAGGATCGAGCCCCCAAGACAAAAAAACCTCCCGAAGGAGGTTTTTTGTGTCGCCTGCAGGCCTCTTAAACTGAGTAGTACAGGTCGAATTCGACTGGGTGAGTGGTCATGTTGACACGCTCAACCTCAGCACGCTTCAGCTTGATGTAAGCATCCAGCATATCCTTGGAGAACACGCCGCCCTTGGTCAGGAACTCGTGATCTGCTTCCAGACAATCCAGTGCTTCAGTCAGGCTTGATGCAACAGTCGGGATCAGCTTGGCTTCTTCAGCTGGCAGATCGTAAAGATCCTTGTCAGCTGGGTCGCCAGGGTGAATCTTGTTCTGGATACCGTCGATACCAGCCATGAGCAGTGCAGCAAAGCACAGGTAAGGGTTGGCAGCTGGATCAGGGAAACGCGCTTCTACACGACGTGCCTTAGGCGTAGTCGTGTAAGGAATACGCAGAGACGCTGAACGGTTACGGGCAGAGTATGCCAGCATAACTGGTGCTTCAAAGCCTGGTACCAGACGCTTGTAGGAGTTGGTGGAAGGGTTGCAAAGCGCGTTCAGCGCCCTGGCGTGCTTCACGATACCACCGATATAGTACAGAGCTGTTTCGCTCAGACCACCGTAGCCGTCACCCGCAAAGATGTTGGCGCCGTCTTTGTTCATGGACAGGTGAACGTGCATACCTGAACCATTGTCGCCTACCAGCGGCTTAGGCATGAAGGTAGCTGTTTTGCCATAAGCATGAGCAACGTTATGTACGGCATATTTCAGAATCTGTACTTCGTCAGCTTTTTTCACCAACGTGTTGCCACGCACACCGATTTCGCACTGACCAGCAGTTGCGACTTCGTGGTGGTGAACTTCGATGGTCAGACCCATCGCTTCCATCGCATCGCACATCGCCGCACGCAGATCATGCAGGGAGTCGATTGGTGGAACTGGGAAGTAACCACCTTTTACACGTGGACGGTGACCGGTGTTGCCACCTTCGATTTTGTGGCTGGATGCCCAGGAAGCTTCTTCGGAAGAGATGGTGTAACCACAGCCACCGATATCCGCATGCCAGTTAACTTCGTCAAATACGAAGAACTCTGGCTCAGGGCCAAGCATCGCTGTATCAGCGATACCAGTAGATTTCAGGTACTGCTCAGCGCGCAGAGCAACAGAGCGTGGGTCACGGTCATAACCCTGGCCGGTAGCTGGCTCAACGATGTTGCAGCGTACAATAACAGTTGCTGCTTCACAGAAAGGGTCCAGGATTGACGCGCTGTCGTCCGGCATCAGGATCATGTCGGATTCGTTGATGCCTTTCCAACCTGCGATTGAAGAACCATCAAACATTTTTCCCTCTTCAAAGAAGGAATCACCCATATCAGATACCGGGATAGTGACGTGCTGCTCTTTACCTTTAAAATCGGTAAAACGCATGTCGACCCACTTTGCACCGCTTTCTTTGATCAGATTCAGAGTATGCTCTGACATACGACTCTCTCCACTTGAATGAATTGTTGTCCGGAAGGGCGATTCGGCACTACAAGCCGGCTGCAACCGCTTACCTTCCTCTTGCCTTTAACTAAGCAAACACCGTGCCAGCACCAAAAAAGTGCTGATCACCTTGATTTCAGGGACCCGTTACGGTGCCGGGCAGTTTCATGATGCACCACAAAATGACATTACGACATTTTAATGCACCATAGCGGTGCAAATATAGAGATTACCCTCAACCCGCTCCACAGTACTGCACATCATCTTAGACCAAACCTTCATTTACTGCCCTATCCTGGGGCAACAAGAATATAATTGACAAGCATACGCTTTAGTGATCGATTGTTGACCGCGTGTCCCGTACAATATCGACCTTCAAAACAGGACCAGGTATAACGCGTGATCGAAAATCTCAGAAATATCGCCATCATCGCCCATGTCGACCATGGCAAAACCACTCTCGTCGATCGGCTGCTACAGCAGTCAGGCACTCTGAATCGCCGCGATGAGGGTGCAGAGCGGATCATGGACTCAAACGACCAGGAACGTGAGCGCGGCATCACCATCCTGGCCAAAAACACAGCTATCCGCTGGAACGACTACCGCATCAACATCGTTGACACTCCCGGCCATGCCGACTTCGGTGGTGAAGTGGAACGTGTTCTGTCGATGGTTGATTCAGTACTATTGCTGGTTGACGCTGTCGATGGTCCGATGCCACAGACCCGCTTCGTCACCCAAAAAGCCTTTGCACAGGGCTTGCACCCTATTGTCGTGATCAACAAGATCGACCGTCCGGGGGCGCGTCCCGACTGGGTCATGGATCAGGTATTTGATCTGTTTGACAATCTGGGCGCAACGGACGAGCAGTTGGACTTCCCGATCGTTTACGCATCCGCATTGAACGGCATTGCAGGCCTGGATGCAGATAACATGGCGGAGGACATGACACCGCTGTTTGAAGCGATTATCAAGCATGTTAACCCACCACGCGTCGATCCTGATGGCCCACTGCAGATGCAGATCTCTGCTCTGGATTACAACAGCTATGTTGGAGTCATCGGCGTAGGCCGCATCACCCGTGGCCGCCTGAAATCCAACACGGCCGTCAAGGTGATCGACAGCCATGCAGGCCTGCGCAGCGGACGTATACTGCAGGTGATGGGCTATCACGGACTGGATCGTGTTGAAGTGACTGATGCGGAAGCGGGCGATATTGTCTGCGTCACCGGTCTGGACAAGCTGAACATCTCCGATACTCTGTGCGACCCCAATTGCGTGGAAGCACTGCCTGCCCTGTCTGTCGATGAGCCGACTGTCTCCATGACCTTCCAGGTTAACGACTCTCCCTTCGCCGGGAAAGAGGGCAAGTTCATCACCAGCCGTAATATCAAGGAACGTCTGGAACGTGAGCTGATCCATAACGTGGCACTGCGTGTAGAGCCTGGCGAGACACCCGAGAAGTTCAAGGTTTCCGGCCGTGGCGAACTGCATCTGTCAGTACTGATTGAATCAATGCGCCGTGAAGGTTTCGAGCTGGGAGTTTCCCGCCCTGAAGTTATTCAGAAGGTGATTGACGGTGAAATCCGTGAACCTTACGAACTGGTCATGCTGGATGTTGAAGAACATCATCAGGGATCGGTAATCGAGGAGCTGGGCAAGCGCAAGGGCGACATGACCAATATGGAAGTGGACGGCAAAGGCCGTGTGCGCCTGACGTTCATGATCCCGTCTCGCGGTTTGATCGGTTTCCGCAGTCAGTTCCTGACCATGACCTCCGGTACCGGCATCATGACCTCGATCTTTGACCACTATGGACGCGTCAAGGATGGCGAGATGGGAGCCCGTAACAACGGCGTACTCGTCTCCATGGTCAATGGCAAGGTGCTGGGTTATGCCCTGTTTACGCTGCAGGAGCGTGGCCGTCTGTTCATAGACCCCAACATCGAGGTTTATGAAGGCATGGTTATCGGTATCCACAGCCGCAGCAATGACCTGGTCGTGAACCCCACCAAGGGCAAGCAGTTGACCAACGTCCGCGCATCCGGCACCGATGAAAACATCGTCCTGACGCCGCCGATCCGCTTCTCTCTGGAGCAGGCACTGGACTTCATCGAAGATGACGAGCTGGTCGAAGTAACTCCGAGCGGTATCCGCATCCGTAAGAAGTTTCTGAAAGAGAATGAGCGCAAGCGCAACAAGAAGTAATTGCTGAGCTGCGTCACCCAGGCGCTGTCGGATAGACTCCGGCAGCGCCTTTTTCATTTCTGACAGTGACCACCTTCTATTTAAGCCATCCAGCAGTGATATACTGTGCTCTGACTCCCTGTTTATAAGAGCCTCTTTATCAGGGCCTTTCATCAGGACACCAAAGGAGAGCCGATGCGCACCCTTTATCCAGAGATTCAGTGTAATAAAAGCTATCAACTGTCTGTTGGCTCAGGCCACACCCTGCATATAGAGGAGTCCGGCAATCCCAGCGGTATCCCGGTACTGTTTGTACATGGCGGTCCGGGCGGTGGCACCTCCCCCAGACATCGTCGCTTCTTCAATCCGGATCGCTATCGCATCATTCTGTTTGATCAGCGCGGCTGCGGACAATCCACACCCCACGCCAGCCTGACGGATAACACCACCGCACATCTGATTGAGGATATGGAAAAGATCCGCGACCTGCTCTCGGTGGAGCAGTGGTTTCTGTTTGGCGGCTCCTGGGGCTCTACCCTGAGCCTGCTCTACGCTCAGAGACACCCCGAGCGGGTGCTGGGTATGACTCTGCGTGGGATTTTTCTTTGCCGTGATGAGGATATCAACTGGTTCTACCAATCCGGTGCCAATGCCATTTTTCCCGACTACTGGCAGGACTATCTGCACCCCATCCCACCCGAGGAGCATGGCGATCTGCTCAACGCATTCCATCGCAGACTGACATCCAGCAACGAAATAGCCCGCATGTCTGCGGCAAAAGCCTGGTCCGTCTGGGAGGGGCGTTGCTCGACACTCGACCCCAATCAGGATGTGGCAGAGCACTTTGCGGACCCTCATTTTGCACTGGCGATGGCGCGCATCGAGGCGCACTATTTTGTCAACAAGGCATTTATAGAACCCAATCAGATCCTGCGCGACACAACACGGATTCTCGACATCCCCACCGTGATCGTTCACGGGCGTTATGATATGGTCTGCCCGGTCAAGCAGGCATTTGAGTTGCATCGGCTGCTGCCTCAGGCTGAACTGCATATCGTGCGCGATGCCGGGCACTCAGCATTCGAGCCAGGTATCATCGACAATCTGATCCACACCACCGATAAGTTTGCAGAATGGAGCGCATGACAGCCATATGAAGGGATTGATTCAGCGCGTGAGCAGCGCCGCCGTGGATGTCGACGGCCAGCGCATCGGAGAGATAGGCCAAGGAATTCTGCTGCTGCTCGGGGTTGAGCGGATTGATAATGAGGCCAGCGCCGACAAACTGCTGCAGAAGGTACTCAACTATCGCATTTTCTCGGATGCCGAGGGCAAAATGAACCTGAACCTGCAGCAGGTCGGTGGGGGCCTGCTGGTCGTCTCCCAGTTCACCCTGGTTGCCGATACCCGCAAAGGCCTGCGCCCAGGCTTCTCCTCCGGCGCCACACCTGCCGAAGGTGAACGTCTGTACAACTATTTCCTTGAACAGGCTCGCGCCATTCATCCGGTGGTTGCCTGCGGCAGCTTCGGCGCCAATATGCAGGTCAGCCTGACTAATGATGGGCCGGTGACTTTTATGTTGGAGGGATAGAGAGCCAATGAGAAAGTCTCATGGACGACCCAGACCTTGACTATTATCTAGGCAATAGTTATAAGAATTACACGCTAGCTTAAGCATTTGATATAAATGATCATATAATCTCAGGCTTGCAGAAAACAATGGATTAATACAGCTATCTCACAAGGCTTAAGGATGAGCAAAAACTGGAACAAGAAGATGAATAAGGCATTCATCTTCTTCTACTTCAGCATGGCGCTGACTGCTTTATTTCTGCCATTGCAAAACAGTGATGCCGCGCAATGCAGCAGCTTGCAAAGCATACCGGCGCAGCCCTTTCATGGTGTCTGGCTGATAAGGGATCCAGACGCGCAACGCATTACCGCTCATCTGGTAGTGCATGCAGGTGAAGCCGACAATCCAGGCACCGAAGGCCTCGCCCATTATGTCGAGCACCTTGCATGGCTGAATACCGGTGCGCAGGATCAGTCTAATTATGACAGCCACAGCAACGCCTGGACCTCTGCCATTGCAACCGGCTACTGGCTCAATTCCTCTGCAGAGAACCTGGAAGAGATACTTCATAAGTTGATGCTTGTTCTGTCGCCGCTGGTGGTTGACGAACAGATCATGCTGGAAGAACGCAATATCATATTGCGTGAGCATGACTACCGCCTTGGCAATAACCCCCTGTCACGTTATGCAGAAGCTTTTTTCGCCCGTTTGCATACACATGACCCAAGAGGGCGCTCAATCATTGGCAAGCCTGAAGTGATCCGCACTTTTTCACTGGACGAAGCGCGTCAACTGCATGCCAATAGCCATTGCATCGACAATGCCACACTCCTGATAGTTGGCAACCTGACAGCACGCCAACTGCGACGGGCACTTAAATCCGCTACCGGCGATATTCAATCCTGCCATGTGAAACCCTCGCCCCTGCACTATCAAATGACAGAAAAGGGCTTGAACGAAAGCGTCACCCTTACAGATAAACAGACTGTACAACACCGGCTGTTTTTCGGCACTACGGTCCAGATACCAAACCCCATCGACCCTCACGCTCTGGAGGCTCAATTACAGCTGTTGAAAGCGGTGTTGAACAGTACGCTGCCGGGCTCTCTGGCACGCCCTTTACGCTTCGATGCACATATTGCGAACAGCTATGAGTTGCAAATGAGTGCCTTGGACAGACAGCATCTCATGCTCAACTTTTTTGCCACCCCGGATATGGGTATCTCACTGGAAAAACTGCTGGAAAGGTTTGAAGCAGAACTTTCGGCCATCGCAGCCGCTGGCATCCCGAAGCAAACCTTCGAACGGATACAGATGCGCATGCTGCGCGATCTAAGCAGAGTCTCTGACCCTCTCGCCAGTAGCCTGCAACACAGCCTGCAACTGATTGCCGCACGCACTGAACCCCAGACGCATGATCAGTATATCGCTCAGATTGAGACCGTCACTTTGGAACAGGTCAATCAACTGATCATGGCATTGGCCGGTGACGGTCATCGCGTTACAAAATTCATTACCCCTCAAGAATAAGGAAATCATACATGCGCTCAATACTGGCCTGCGTGGCCCTTTCAATCACCCTGACCGGCTGCAGCAGCGTTGATATCGCACCACCTCAAGTGACAGATATACAAACGCCGAACGGACTGCAAGCCATGTACATGCATCTGCCGGATGCAAAAGAGGTCACCATCCGAGCAGCCTGGCCCATGCCCTGGAGTTATACTGAAGGCCGCAACCCCGCAACACCCTATATCGGGACGACACTCCTGAATCAAGGGGGCGGCAGCGGCATCCCTCCCGCTAAGATTATGGACAGGTTTGCCGAACTGGGAGCCAACGTACACTTGGACAGCAGTGTTGATATGCTGCAGGGCGTGCTTCAAGTGGAGAAGCAGAGCCTTATGGATGCCATAGCACTCAGCCGAGCCGTCATGGACAGCCCCGACTTTGACGCTGATATGCAGGCACGAGTGCTCTATACACTCATAGCCGGTATTGAAGAGATGAGGCAACACCCGGCCATTTCAGTGATCGAGACCCTTGTCCACGCCGTGTTCGACAACCCCTCATTCGAAACAGCGTTCATGCTGAATGATCAAGCGACACTCGAAGCTGTCAGTCATCAGGATATTAAAACCTGGTATGCACAAACGCTCGTTTCGAACGGCTTGAATATTGCCATTGCAGGACCGGTTACAGCTGCCGAGGCCAGCGCCGCCATTGACGCACTGTTTGCAGACCTGCCAAAAGGTGGTGATTCATCAACAAATTCACCAGAATCAGACTTCAGAGCGCAGACGATACTGCTACACCTGCCGGAAGCGGAAAAATCCTCCTTGACGCTTGTAGGACAAATTCCACCGACTCGTGATGGTCAGGTATTCGAGGACATGATCGCCGCTGCCATACTGGGCGGTAACGAACGCTCTCTGTTATTTCAAGCGCTACGCAATGAATTGCGTGCCAGCTATGCCATCAAAGCCAACACAGTACCCCTTACACGCGACCTGCGTATCATCAGCATGAGCGGAGAGGTTGAGACTGGACAGATCGACACTGCACATGCACTGATTTTACAAACCTATGGTGACTTTTATCAGAACGCACCTGCGTCTGCTGCGGTAGACAGCTGGAAAGCCGTTTTCCGAGAGAACCTCAGAAAAAACTCACGTAATACAAGCATTCAGGCCAGAGTGATGCTGGAAGGACAAATGGATGGTTACTCTGCGGCCAACTGGCCCGATATACCGGCCATGCTGCAGGATGTCAGCCCTGAATCGATTCTGAACCGTGTACAGACACACTACCCCCGACCAGATGAACTTATGGTGATAGCCGTCAGCCCGGATGCCAACGCCCTGCCCGGTGCCTGTGTTATCAGCAAGCCTATTCAGGTTAAAGACTGTCTGTAGAGACTATATTCAACCTTGATCCGTGACTTCACTGAACATCACGGATTCAGGTAATTGCCATAAAAAAATGCCCTGCATTCAAGAGCGCGAATGCAGGGCCAACGGCAGATATCAAGGGAAATTCAGTCTGGTAGTGCGTAAGTAGTGCGTAAAAATTGCGTCAGGCGTCGATCAAAATCGCGCGAAAATCATTCACATTGGTCATCGTCGGGCCGGTGATTACAGCATCGCCCAGCGCCTCAAAAAAACCATGGCCATCGTTGTTTGCAAGTGAGTCCACCGGCCGGATACCCTTCTCACGCGCACGCGCCAGCGTATCGGAATAGATGATGGCTCCGGCTATCTCCTCCTGACCATCAACACCATCGGTGTCCCCGGCCAGCGCAGCGATACCTTCATCGCCCTGCAGCGCTATTGCCAGCGACAAGAGAAATTCAACATTGCGACCACCTCGGCCCTGCCCACGCACTGTCACGGTGGTTTCACCACCCGACAGTAATACGCAAGGCGACTTGATCGGCTGGCCGTTTTTCCGCACCTGACGGGCGATACCCGCCATCACCTTCGCCACCTCTTTTGCTTCACCCTCGATACTGTCACCGAGAATCAGCGGTGTATACCCGGCTGCCTGGGCAACTTCGGCAGCTGCCTCAAGTGAACGCTGAGGAGTCGCGACGAAGTGGGTTTCAATCCGCGCCATACGCGGATCAGACGGCTTGACCGACTCATAGGCACCGGACTCCAGGCCCTGACGGATATGGGCCGGGATATCGATCTCGTAACGACGCAGGATCTCCAGCGCATCGGCGCAGGTAGAGGCATCGGCAATAGTCGGCCCCGAAGCCACATCCACTGGATTATCGCCCGGCACATCCGATATCAGCAGGTTGTAAACCTTGGCTGGGTAGCAGGCTGCCGCCAGACGTCCACCTTTGATGGCCGACAGATGTCTGCGCACCGTGTTCATCTCGCTGATGGTGGCACCGGAGCTGAGCAGGGCACGATTGATCGCCTGTTTATCCTCCAGCGTGATCCCCTCGGCAGGCAGCGAGAGCAGCGCAGAACCACCACCAGAGATCAGTACAATCACCTGATCCTGCTCCGTCAGCCCTTCGACAGCCGCCAGGATGCGCTTGGCGGCCTCTTCACTGGCCTGATCCGGCACTGGGTGAGCCGCTTCGATGATCTCGATCCGCTCGCAGGGCACGCCATAGCCATAGCGAGTTACGACCAGACCGCTGATCTCACCCTGCCAGTTCTGCTCCAGCGCTCTGGCCATGGCCGCGGAGGCTTTACCTGCTCCGATTACCAGAGTTCTGCCTGCAACCGGTGCCGGCAGAAATGGAGCAAGGCAACGCTCGGGCTGGGCCACACGCAGAGCCGCATCAAACATATCGCGTAAAACTTTCTGTGCCTGCAGTTTCATCCTGACCTCTGTGCTCTATGTTCGTAACAATCCGCTACCCGGTCGCTCAACCGGCATTTAATGCAATTCGCTCACCCACGGTAAAAATCTTCATCGTATTGGTGCCGCCCTGAGCATTCAGGTAGTCACCCTTGGTGATGATGACACGGTCACCCTCTTGCAGCGCATCACGCTTGATCAGCTCATCCACCGCACGCTGATTGATCTCTTCCGGCGGTAGCTGATCCGCATAGAAGGGGATCGTCTGCACACCACGATAGAGGGCAACACGATGCTGAGTATCCACCCGGCGTGACAGGGCATAGATCGGCAGTGGCGAGCGGATACGGGACATGATGCGTGGTGTCAGACCGGTTTCCGACATGCAGATGATCGCTTTCACGCCCTGCAGGTGGTTGGCGGCATACATCGCCGACAGCGCAATCGCCTCGTCTATCTGCTGAAACTCTTCATAGATGCGGTGCTTCGACTTGTGCGTGATCGGGTGCAGCTCGGCACCGATAATGATGCGCGCCATCGCTTCCACCGCTTCGGTCGGGTAATCCCCGGCGGCGGTTTCGGCTGACAGCATCACTGCATCAGTGTAGTCCATCACTGCATTGGCCACGTCCGACACTTCAGCACGGGTCGGCATCGGACTGTGGATCATCGACTCCATCATCTGGGTCGCAGTGATCACGATCTTGTTCAGGGAGCGAGCACGCGCAATGATATGCTTCTGCACCCCGACCAGCGTGGCATCGCCGATCTCAACCGCCAGATCACCGCGTGCCACCATGACCACTTCCGAGGCGCGGATCACATCATCCAGTATCTCGTCATCGGCCACAGTTTCGGCGCGTTCGATCTTGGCCACCAGGCCTGCAGTGGAGCCGGTCGCTTCAAGCAGTGCTCGGGCTTCGTGCATGTCAGAAGCATCACGCGGGAAGGAGACGGCAACATAATCCACGCCGATCTCAGCCGCGAGTTTGATATCTTCCTTATCCTTGTCGGTCAGTGCTTTTGCCGACAGGCCACCGCCTTTGCGGTTGATCCCCTTGTTGTTCGACAGTTCTCCACCGATCAGCACGCGAGTGATCACCTGATCGCCTTCGACAGACTGTACCTCCAGCTCCAGGCGGCCATCATCCAGCAGCAGGATATCGCCGGGGCGGGAGTCGTTGACCAGCGCTTCGTAGTCGATACCGACCCGCTCCGCGGTGCCGGCCTCTTTATCCAGGCCTGAGTCCAGAATGAAAATCTGACCCTTTTTCAGGGTGACTTTCTTGCCCGCAAAGCGGGCGATGCGGATCTTCGGACCCTGCAGATCGCCCAACAGGGCAACATAGCGGCCATGACGGGCAGACACTTCGCGCACCAGTCTGGCGCGTTGGCGGTGTTCATCAGCCTCTCCGTGGGAAAAGTTCAGGCGCATCACATCGGCACCCGCCAGCACCAGTTTTTCAATGCTGTCAAAGGTGCTGCTGGAAGGCCCCAGCGTGGCGACGATTTTAGTGCGGCGTAACATGATTTCAGGCTCCACAGAGAGACGAAAAATGGTGAGTGAGGCGTCAACCACCTCACAGTATCTGAGGCCCGACCTGACCGGGCCTCCTGAGCCCCTCAACCGAGGGGCTCGTACAGCTTAACCCAACACTCCAGAGTGCTGATCAGTTGGCATCCGGTGCCACAGCATGGTTTGCCATCAGCTCCAGCGCCTTGACCATACCGGAGTGATCCCAGTTGGCGCCGCCCTGTGCTTCACAGGCGTTGAACAGGGACTGTGCCGTAGCGGTGTTGGGCAGTGACACACCCAGTTGACGTGCAGCATTCAGTGCCAGGTTCAGGTCCTTCTGGTGCAACGAGATACGGAAGCCCGGGTTGAAGTTGCGCTTCACCATACGCTCGCCATGCACTTCAAGAATGCGTGAGGAGGCAAAACCACCCATCAGGGCTTCACGTACACGGGCAGGATCAGCACCCGCCTTGGATGCAAACACCAGTGCTTCGCCGACTGCTTCGATCGTCAGTGCCACGATGATCTGGTTCGCCACCTTGCAGGTCTGACCGTCACCATTACCACCGACCAGGGTGATATTCTTGCCCATCAGTTCGAATATCGGCTTCACCTTCTCGAAGATTTCCGGTCTGCCACCTACCATGATAGACAGGGTGGCCGCTTTGGCGCCAACATCACCGCCTGATACCGGGGCATCCAGGTATTCACAATCCAGCTTGTTGATGCGGCTGGCAAACTCTTTGGTGGCGACCGGACTGATAGAGCTCATATCCACCACGATCTTGCCGGAGGAGAGCCCTTCGGCTACGCCCTTGTCACCGAACAGTGCTGCTTCCACATCCGGTGTATCCGGTACCATCAGAATGATGATATCAGATTTCTGTGCTACCTCAGCCGCACTGCTGCAGGCAGTCGCACCCGCTTCCACCAATGATTCCGGCACCTTGTGCAGGGTATAGGCAGCCAGTTGATGTCCACCGTTGATCAGGTGCTGTGCCATAGGGGTACCCATGATACCCAGTCCGATAAATCCAATTGCAGCCATGTTACATTCCTCTCACATAATGCTTGTCTTGCATGATTCTTGGGGGTGGCGCTGTTTTCAGCTATTCAGTGCCTCGATCCAGCCGAGCCCGGCCTCTGTGGTACCGGCAGGCTTGTACTCGCAGCCAATCCAGCCGTCGTACTGCTTCTGCCTCAGCGCTTCGAACAGATAGCGGTAGTTGATCTCACCTGTGCCAGGTTCATTCCGGCCAGGGTTATCCGCCAGCTGCAGATGCGCGATACGATCCCAGTACTTCTGCATCGTATTGATCAGCTCGCCCTCCATGCGCTGTGCATGGTAGATGTCGTACTGAATGAACAGGTTGCTGCTGCCCACCTGATCAATGATCTCGGATGCCTGAGCCGTGCGGTTCAGATAGAAGCCTGGAATATCAAAGGTGTTGATCGGTTCGATCAGCAGACGGATATTCTCGGCAGCGAGCGCCGCAGCCGCGAAACGCAGGTTCTCGACAAAGGTCTCCTGCAGTGTCTCAGCTCTGACATTCTGCGGAGCAATACCCGCCAGGCAGTTCACCTGTGGGCAGCCCAGTGTTTTGGCATACTCTATCGCCTTGCCAACACCATCACGGAACTCGGCCACTCGATCCGGATGACAGGCGATACCTCGCTCGCCACCCGCCCAGTCTCCTGCCGGCAGATTGTGCAGCACCTGCTGCAGGCCATTCTCAGCCAGCAGGTCGGCCAGTTGCTGTGCTGACCAATCGTAGGGGAAGAGATACTCCACCCCCTTGAATCCCGCTTTGGCAGCTGCCGCGAAGCGATCGGTAAACTCCACTTCGTTAAACAGCATGGTCAGATTTGCGGCAAATTTAAGCATCTTCTCTCTCCTGTTCTGTTATGCCGTTTGCCGAGCAGCCAGTGCGCTCGGTGCATCGTCGATACTCAGAGCAAGAGGTTCAAACTCATTGATCCCTTCCAGCTCGGTACCCATGGCTATATTGGTAACGCGTTCCAGTATAACTTCTATCACAACCGGTACCCGGTGCGTCTTCATCAGTTCTTGCGCTTTGGCAATCGCCGGTGCCATCTCTTCTGGGCGGAATACACGGATCGCCTTGCAACCCAGACCCTCTACAACCGTGACATGGTCGACACCATAGTGATGCACCGCTGAGGTGTCATCCGGATGAACGTTGACATTGTCAAAGGCCAACTGGACACAGTAATCCATATCAAAGCCGCGCTGACTCTGGCGAATCAATCCCAGATAGGAGTTGTTCACCAGGATGTGCAGGTAAGGCAGCTTGAACTGCGCTCCTACCGCCAGCTCCTCAATCAGGAACTGGAAGTCGTAGTCACCTGAGATCGCAACGATGTTACGATCAGGATCAGCAGCACGAACACCCAGTGCAGCCGGTACGGTCCAGCCCAGCGGGCCCGCCTGACCACAGTTGATCCAGTTGCGTGGCTCGAACACATGCAGAAACTGCGCGGCAGCAATCTGTGACAGACCAATGGCACTGACATAGCAGGTATCACGATCCATGGCATTGTTCAGGCACTGATAAACGCGCTGTGGCTTCATCGGTACTTCTTCGAAGTTGGTCTTGCGCAGCATGGTGCGCTTGCGCTCCTGACAGGCCGCAACCCACTCGCTGCGATCCTTCAGGCGCCCTTCGGCTTTCCACTGCTCGGCCACTTCAACCAGCAGTTTCAAGGCGGCACCGGCATCCGACACAATCCCCAGATCCGGGTTGAACACGCGCCCTATCTGAGTCGGCTCGATATCGACATGCACGAAGGTACGACCTTCAGTGTAGGTTTCAACCGTACCGGTATGGCGGTTCGCCCAGCGGTTACCGATACCGAACACGAAGTCCGATTCGAGAACAGTAGCGTTACCATAACGGTGACTGGTCTGAAGCCCTGCCATGCCCGCCATCAGCGGATGATCATCCGGAATCGTACCCCATCCCATCAATGTCGGGATAACCGGCACACCTGTGATTTCGGCAAAGCGCACCAGCAGATCCGAGGCATCGGCATTGATGACACCGCCACCGGATACCAGAATCGGGCGCTCGGACTCATTCATCATGCTCAGCGCTTTCTCGACCTGAGCCAGAGTGGCTGCAGGCTTGTAGGGCACCAGCGGCTCGTAGGTGTCGATATCAAATTCTATCTCGGCCATCTGTACATCGATCGGCAGATCGATCAGTACCGGACCGGGGCGACCGGAGCGCATCAGGTGGAAGGCATGCTGGAAGGCACGTGGCACCAGCGCCGGTTCACGAACAGTTACCGCCCACTTGGTGACAGGCTTCGCGATCGACTCGATATCAACCGCCTGAAAATCCTCTTTGTACAGACGTGCACGCGGAGCCTGTCCGGTAATGCACAGAATCGGGATGGAATCAGCCGATGCCGCATAAAGGCCGGTGATCATATCCGTTCCGGCAGGACCGGAGGTACCGATGCAGATACCGATATTACCGGCCTTGGCACGGGTATAACCCTCAGCCATGTGGGAAGCACCCTCGACGTGACGGCCGAGTATGTGCTGGATGGAGCCATCTTTTCTCAATGCTGAGTAAAGTGGGTTGATAGCGGCACCGGGAACGCCGAACGCCGTCGTAACTCCCTCTTTTCTCATTACTGCAACCGCAGCATCAACAGCACGCATACGAGCCATGGTATCACCTCTTGTTCATTCTATCGGGTCATTCAACCGGATCATTCATTCAAGTCATTCAATCTTTTTACTGATTGAATCCAGCATATAGATCGAATATTCTGCGGTGAATAGCAGTTTTTTTACTTCTGTCGATACTTTTTGTATCTAACAAGCGGGTTATATCGAACGAGCTGGAGTATTGAATGGATCGTTATACTGAAGTGCGCAGCTTTGCCCTGGTGGCCGAGCATGGCAGCTTTGCCGCTGCAGCATTAATCGAAGGTGTCACGCCGGTGATCATGGGCCGCCGCCTGGATGCACTCGAGAAGCGCTTAGGTGTCAAGCTGATGCATCGCTCCACCCGTGGTCTGAAGCTGACTGATCTCGGTGAGCAGTTTCTGGAAGGAGCCATGGCTTTGCTCAAGGAGTTCGACAAAATCGAATCCAGCATCACGGCGGATCGCAACACTGTGCGCGGTCATCTGGTGGTATCGGCTCCTGCCGCCTTCGGGCGCAAGCATGTGGCACCTCATGGCCCCGCATTTCAGAAGCGCTTTCCCGAGCTGAAGATCTCCTTCAACCTGACCGACAGCGTCGTGGACCTGGTGCGCGATGGCTACGATATGGCGCTGCGTATCGGCACTGTCACCGACCCCAATTATGTTGCGGTCAATCTCTACCCCAATCGTCGTGTGCTGTGTGCGACTCCCGATTATCTGGAGCGCAACGGTGCTCCGCAAACGCTGGAAGAACTCTCACAGCACAACTGCCTGGCCTTCAACCTGATGGGTGGCCAGCAGCGTGGCTGGACCTTTCTGCGAGATGGCAAACCGATTGCGATCAGGGTATCCGGAAACCTGGACTGTAACGATGGCGAACTGCTGTTCGATTGGGTCAAGCAGGGGCTGGGTATCGGCTGGCGCTCCACCTGGGAGATACAGGCGGAGCTGAAACGCCGCGAACTGGTAACACTGCTGGATGAATATGCGATCCCGGCCTATGACATTCAGGCGATCTATCCACAGCAGCGCTTTCTACCCGCCAAGGTACGCTTTTTCATCGATTATCTGAAGGAGGTTTACAACCAGCCGGGCTATTGGGACGGCAGTCGTTGAGTGGATCAGAATCAGTGCTGGTTACCAGCCATTCAGGCGCATTGAGGCTCTCACCAGGCGCTGCTCCTCCGCTTCTATCTCCTGCAGGTTATCGCGAATACTGGAGATATGATCCAGTGCCGCCCGTCTCGCCTGCTCCGGCAAGCGATCCACCACGGCGCGATAAAGCCGCGCATGCTGACGATCGATCTGGCGTTTTTGCACAGGTCGGTGGTAAAGATTGTTGACCGATGCAAAGACCGAGCTGATCAACAGATCCGTCAGCGATTGCAAGGTCTGCACCAGTACCGGATTGTGCGATGCCTGACAGATCGCCAGATGGAAAGCATGATCCAGATGTGCGTGCTGCTGCGGCTCAACATCATCACGACTATTGGCTGCGACCATCTCCTCATAGCGTCGCCTGATCATGATAAAATCCGCCTCCGTTCCACGCAGTGCTGCCAGCCGCGCCGACTCACCCTCCAGCAGTGCCCGGACCTCGAGCAGATCATAAAGGGTGCGGGGGTGATCGCTGAACAGATGCATCAGAGGCGTGGTTGGCGCATCACCCATCATTCTGGCAACAAACGAACCCTTACCCTGGCGCGTCTCAATAATGCCGCGCCCACGCAGCACGTTCAGCCCTTCACGCAGGGCCGAGCGTGAGAAACCCAGCTTTTCCGACAAGCTTCTCTCGGAGGGCAGTCTCTGCCCTACCTTCAAGATACCATCCAGTATCAGGTGCTCGATACGCCCCGCCACAACATCGGCAATATGTCGTTTTTCCATCTCACATACCTCTACTGGTATGACCAGTTTGAAAGCACAAGATTAAAAACCATCTATAATATCTAAATGCATGATATTTAATGCAATTACAAGCAAACAGTATAATTGAAAATAGATAAACTGGTAGGACCAGTAAACATTTACATTGACTGACACAAGAATAACACCAAACTGAAGCGGTTTTCAGTACCCTTATTCCAGTCAAGACAACTGGATCCACTCAGGCGGAGCCTCGGATGAACATTCTCCATGACGAACGCATAGACGGCGCATTGCCGGATGTAGACAAGCCAGCGCTGCTGAATGCTCTGCGAACCGACATGCCCGAGCTTCAGATACTGCACCAGCGCGAAGATCTAAAACCCTACGAGTGTGATGGCCTGTCGGCTTATCGCACCACGCCTTTGCTGGTGGTGCTGCCAGACAGGATCGAGCAGGTGCAACAGATCATGCGCATCTGTCACCAGCGCCACGTCCCGGTGGTTGCCAGAGGCGCCGGCACCGGGTTATCGGGTGGTGCCCTGCCACTGGAGAAAGGGGTGCTGCTGGTAATGGCCAGATTCAACCGGATTCTGGAAATAGATCCCGAGGCTCGCTGTGCGCGTGTGCAGCCTGGCGTGCGTAATCTGGCAATCTCGGAAGCCGCGGCCGCACATCAGCTCTACTATGCCCCCGACCCCTCCTCTCAGATCGCCTGCTCGATCGGTGGTAATGTCGCGGAAAACGCCGGTGGCGTACACTGTCTTAAATATGGCCTGACGGTCCATAACCTGCTGCAGGTGGAGATAGTCACAGTCGAGGGTGAGCGCATGACGCTTGGCAGCCACGCTCTGGACGCCGCAGGCTATGATCTGATGGCACTTTTTACCGGTTCGGAAGGGATGCTCGGCATCGTGGTGGAAGTCACGGTCAAGCTCCTGCCGAAACCGCCCATGGCTCGCGTGCTGATGGCCAGTTTTGACGATATCGGTAAGGCCGGCCGCGCCGTCGGAGAGATCATCTCAGCCGGGATCATTCCCGGCGGGCTGGAGATGATGGACAATCTGGCCATTCGTGCCGCCGAAGACTTCATCCATGCAGGCTATCCGGTAGAAGCCGCCGCCATCCTCCTGTGCGAACTGGATGGTGTCGAGTCGGATGTCAACGAAGATACCGATACCGTACGCAACGTGCTGGAAGCAGCCGGTGCGACCGAAATCCGCATCGCGAAGGATGAAGCAGAGCGTCAGCGTTTCTGGGCAGGTCGAAAAAATGCCTTCCCGGCTGTCGGTCGCATGTCACCTGATTACTACTGCATGGATGGCACCATCCCGCGGCGTGAACTGCCCCATGTACTCCAGGGAATTGCCGATCTGTCAGACACCTATGGTCTGAGAGTGGCAAACGTTTTCCATGCCGGTGATGGCAATATGCATCCGCTGATTCTGTTTGATGCCAATCAGGAGGGCGAACTTGAGCGTGCCGAAGAGCTGGGCGGCAAGATTCTGGAGCTGTGCGTCAAGGTCGGCGGGTCCATTACCGGAGAGCATGGCGTCGGGCGCGAAAAGATCAACCAGATGTGCACCCAGTTCAATGATGATGAGCTGGAGCTTTTCCATGCCGTGAAAGCCGCCTTTGATCCGCAATGTCTGCTCAATCCCGGCAAGAATATCCCGACCCTGCACCGCTGTGCCGAGTTTGGCGCCATGCATATTCATAATGGCGAACTGCCCTTCCCCGAACTGGAGCGTTTCTGATGAGTCAGGTTGAACAACACTCACACCGCCCCGGCGAACGCGCTGCCTCCGATACCGAGGCGGCCCTGCTGGAGCAAGTCTGCTCGGCGATTCACAGCCGTACCCCACTATCCATTCAGGGTGGTGGCAGCAAGTCTTTTCTCGGCCACAGCGTTCCCGGTGAACTGCTGGATATCAGTCCGCACCGAGGGATAGTCACTTATGACCCGACCGAGCTGGTGATCACGGTCAGAGCCGGAACGCGTCTGAGCACACTGCAGGCCGAGCTGGATGCACAAGGACAGATGCTGGCATTCGAACCACCGCATTTCAGTGATCGCGCCACAGTGGGTGGTATGCTGGCGAGTGGCCTTTCCGGCCCCCGCCGCCCCTGGACAGGCTCGGCCCGCGACTTCGTACTCGGCACACGCGTGATCACCGGCCAGGGCAAGCTGCTGCGTTTTGGTGGTGAGGTGATGAAGAACGTCGCCGGGTATGATCTGTCCCGTCTGCTGGTGGGCAGCTATGGCACACTTGGCATCATCACCGAAGCCTCGATGAAAGTCCTTCCAAAACCCCGCGCCAGCGCGCATCTCAGCCTCGAGATGGATCCTGGGGCAGCTCTTCAGAAACTTTCCGAATGGGGGCAGAAGCCATTTCCGATCACCGCAGCCTGTCATGATGGCAACGCCTTGCATCTTCGCCTTGAAGGCGGCACGGGATCAGTCAAGGATGCCACAGAGATGCTCGGCGGCGATGAGCTGGACCCAGCCTTCTGGACACAACTGAGAGAACTGACCCTGCCATTTTTCAGTGATCCACGCCCACTCTGGCGCCTTTCACTACCCAACCATTCACCGCTTTTGAACACCGAAGGCGATGAACTGATCGACTGGGGCGGTGCACAGCGCTGGCTGAAAACGGATATGTCGGAACATGCCGTTCAGCAACTGGCACTGTCATTGGGTGGTCATGCCACCTGCTATACCCCCGGCCACAGTGAGTATCCTTTCCAGCCGCTGCCACCGCTGTTGATGAAGCACCATCAGCAACTCAAACAGAAGCTGGACCCATCAGCAATTTTCAACCTTGGTCGGCTCTATGCCCTTCTCTGAATCAGGAACTGAGTGATGCAAACAAATCTGTCTGATGAAGCCAGAAAACTGCCACGTGCAGCCGAGGCTGAAGCCATACTGCGCAGCTGTGTTCACTGTGGTTTCTGTACCGCCACCTGCCCAACCTACCAGCTACTGGGTGATGAGCTGGACAGCCCCAGAGGGCGTATCTACCTGATCAAACAGATGCTGGAAGGTGAGGAGGTGACACGCGCCACTCAGACCCATCTGGATCGATGCCTGACCTGTCGCAACTGCGAAACCACCTGCCCCTCAGGAGTGGAGTATCACAGCCTGCTGGATATCGGGCGCGCCATGGTTGAAGAGAAGGTTGAGCGACCGGTTGGTGAAAAGCTGATGCGTTTTTTTCTGAGGCAGGTGATACCCAATCCAATAATATTTGACTCGTCAGTCAAGTTTGGGCGATTATTGACCCCAGTGCTGCCGAAATCACTCAGCAGCAAGCTGCCGGCACGGATAACTCCCCCCGGCACTCGACCGAACACGCAGCACACGCGCCGGATGCTGATACTGGAGGGCTGCGTGCAGCCGACCCTGTCGCCCGTTACCAATGCTGCCACCGCACGCGTGCTGGATCGGTTGGGGATTCAGGTACAGGTGGCACGTGAAGCTGGCTGCTGTGGCGCCATGGAGTACCATCTTAATGCCCAGGATGCCGGACTGCAGCGCGCCAGACGCAACATAGACGCCTGGTGGCCAGCGATAGAGGCGGGTGCCGAAGCGATTATACAGACCGCCAGTGGCTGCGGCGCGTTCGTCAAAGAGTATGGACATCTACTGAAGGATGATCCGGCGTATGCCGAGAAGGCCAGACGAGTCAGTGAACTGGCACTGGATCTGGTCGAAATACTGCGTGCCGAGAAGCTGGAAAGCCTGCAGATAAACAGCAGCAAACGCCTGGCCTTTCACTGTCCCTGCACCCTTCAGCATGCCCAGAAACTGGGTGGTGCAGTGGAAGCAGTACTGACGCGGCTGGGTTTCAGCCTGACTCAGGTACCAAATGCACACCTGTGCTGTGGATCAGCCGGGACCTACTCAATCACGCAACCGGTGCTGTCCAAACAGCTGCGAGACAACAAGTTGGATGCACTGGAGAGCGGCAATCCAGAGCTGATCGTAACTGCCAATATCGGCTGTCAGACTCATCTGGATGGCGCAGGCAGGACCCCGGTCAAGCATTGGATCGAACTGGTGGATGAAGCCCTGACCGAATAACTGATTAATCATTGAACTGACCGGAGAACAATAATGAACAGCAAACCCGTACTGACACTGGATGAAGCACAGAAAATGCTGGCAGCCGCCAGAGCAGAAGCAGAAGCCAACAACTGGGCCGTTGCCATTGCCATCGTCGATGATGGCGGCCATCCACTTGCCATGCTGCGACTGGACAACTGTGCACCCGTCTCTTCCTATATCGCCATGGAAAAAGCCCGCACTTCAGCGCTCGGACGCCGTGAAACCAAGATCTACGAAGAGATGATCAACGCCGGCCGCACCGCCTTCCTGTCGGCGCCCGTGATCAGCGCCACTCTTGAGGGTGGAGTACCACTGGTAGTGGATGGCCAGGTGGTCGCCGCTGTCGGTGTGTCTGGCGTCAAGTCCGATCAGGACGCTCAGGTGGCACGTGCCGCCATCAGCGCCATCTGATTTGATCAGCAGCCTGCTCAGGCTGCCTGCTCAAGGTACCAGGTCATGACCACTTCGGTCTGGCCTGTGTGCTGATCCGTCTGTTCGCGTACCGGCTGAAAACCACAACGCTCATAGAAGTCCACACTGCGCCAGTTACACTTGTACACAGCCAGATCCAGCCTCTCACGCTCCTCCTTGGCCATCTCCATCAGTTGAAAACCGATTCCCCGACCCTGATATTCCGGTCGAATGAACAAGGCTGCAAGAGTATCGTCCTGCAACGAGAGAAAGCCCTGGATGATGCCGTTTTCTTCATAGACATAGATCTCTGAAAGGGGCAGATAGATATGCCGCATATCTTCGATTCTGGATGCCCAGAACTCTCCATCGACAAAATCATGTGCCAGCACGGAAGCATCCAGCCAGACCTGCAGCACCTGATCCATATCCGCTAAGTTGAAAGGTCTTATCATCATTATTCTCTTAACCTGTCGGATTGTATTTCAGTTGGATTACAAGCTGAGACGCTATTACGTTTCAGTGCATAAATAAAGAGCAGAATACGTCATCTGCCCTATTTGAGGTCACCTTCTGGTTCAATTGGGATAAAGCAGGCACTAGTTAAGGTAAGCCTTATATATAAGTGTTAGATATACCGAAGAAAATATCATAAAGAGAAGGCTTGAGTAAAAATTTAACTGGTTATAATATTTGGTTACTAAATTTTATATTCATTATTCTTTTAAAGAATACTCGGAGTCACAGATGAAACTCTACAAAAAGGTCAGAACCACCGCTGCGATACTGGCCCTGTCAGTCGCATCAGGCTCCACGCTGGCCAGCGACCAACTGCTCAACTCATCCTATGATATCGCTCGAGAGCTGTTTGCCAGCTACAACGAGCATTTTGCTGCTCACTGGAAAACCACTACCGGAAAGGATATTGAGATTCGCCAATCACACGGCGGCTCTTCACGACAGGCTCAGGCGATCATTGAAGGTCTTCGTGCGGATGTGGTCACCTTCAACCAGGTGACTGATATCGATATTCTGCATCAGCGTGGAAACCTGGTCCCGGTTGACTGGCGTGAACAGTTACCCAATGCCAGTTCCCCCTATTACTCAACCATGGCGTTTCTGGTCCGCCAGGGTAATCCAAAGGGGGTCAGTAACTGGGATGACCTGGCACGTGACGATGTCAGCAGTGTTTTCCCCAACCCGAAAACGTCCGGTAACGGCCGCTACACCTATCTGGCTGCCTATGGCTATGCGCAGAAAGCCCATGACAACGACACAGTGCAGGTGGATGACTTTGTCCGTACCTTCCTGTCACGTGTAGCCGTTTTTGACACAGGCGGGCGCGGTGCCACCACCACTTTTGTTGAGCGTAGCATCGGTGATGTTCTGATCACCTTCGAATCGGAAGTGAACAACATCATTGCCGAGTACCCGGATCATGGCTTTGAGGTGGTAGTACCACCTGTCAGCTTCCTGGCTGAGTTCCCGGTGGCAGTTGTGCAGCGCCACGCCGAGCGTAACGGCAACCTGGAGCTGGCACAGGCGTATCTGGAAGAGCTTTACTCCGAGGATGCACAGAGACTACTGGCAGGATTCAACTACCGCGTTCACAACGAAACCGTTCAGACTGAGTTTGCCGATCGTTTCCCTGCCGTTGAGTTGCTGAGTGTTGAGCAGATCGCCGGTAGCTGGGAAAACGCCATGGCTGAGCATTTCAGCAATGGCGGCAAACTCGACCAGTTGCAGCGTCGCTGATCCATCCGTGAGGATTCACCAACCATGACAGTGGCCATCAGCCAACCTCTTCTCCTGAACCCCGGCAAGCGCGTGCTGCCGGGGTTTGCGCTGAGCATGGGTATCTCTCTGCTGTTTATCAGCCTGGTTCTGCTGCTACCCATCACAGGGTTGATCATACAGACGGCGGGCATGAGCTGGAACGAGTACTGGTACGTCATCAGTGATCCCCGTGTTGTCGCTTCCTATAAAGTGACTCTCTATGCTGCTGCCATTGCTGCTCTGTTCAACGGTGTGTTCGGACTGCTGCTGGCCTGGGTACTCGTGCGTTATGAATTTCCCGGAAAGCGCATAGTCGATGCCCTGATGGATCTGCCCTTTGCACTGCCTACCGCCGTTGCCGGGATCACACTGGCGGCACTGTTTGCCGAAAATGGCTGGTATGGTTCCATTCTGGCAGAGGCGGGTATCAAGGTGGCCTATACACCTCTTGGCATTATTGTCGCCATGTCCTTCACCAGTTTGCCGTTCGTGGTCAGAACCGTACAACCGGTACTTGAGGATCTGGCACCGGAGGATGAAGAGGCCGCCATCACCATGGGCGGATCGGATCTGAGCGTGTTTCGCCGCGTGGTCTTCCCTAGCCTCTGGCCGGGACTGCTCACCGGGATCGCCCTCTCCTTCACTCGCAGCCTGGGTGAGTTTGGTGCAGTTATCTTCATTGCAGGCAATATGCCCTATATCAGTGAGATCACCAGCCTGATGATTTTTATCCGGCTGCAGGAGTTCGACTATGCAGGTGCCAGCGCCATCGCGTCGGTGGTGCTCATGGCATCACTGCTCCTGTTATTTATGATCAATATCTGGCAGGCGCACTATCTGCGCCGCATACATGGACGCTGAACCATGACACCTCACAGACTACGCGTTGGCGACCAACCCTGGGTCAAATGGAGCCTGATCGGACTGGCACTGAGCCTGACCACCCTGCTGTTGGTGATGCCTCTGGTTGCTATATTTGTTCAGGCTTTTCAGGGCGGGCTGCAGACCTATCTCGATAATCTGCTGGATCACTACACCCTGCACGCCATAGGGCTGACGCTTTTTGTCGCGGCCCTGACCGTGCCGATCAATCTGGTGTTCGGCGTCTTTCTGGCCTGGCTGGTCACCCGTTTCGAGTTCACCGGTCGCAAACTGCTGATTACGCTGATCGATATCCCCTTTGCTGTCTCGCCTGTCGTGGCTGGCCTGCTCTACCTGTTGCTCTATGGCTCCAATGGCTGGATCGGGCGCTGGCTTTATGATCAGGATATTCAGCTGATGTTTGCCTGGCCGGGTATTCTGATGGTGACTGTTTTCGTTACCTGCCCCTTTGTGGCACGCGAACTGATCCCTCTGATGCAGCAACAGGGCAAGGAGGAAGAGGAAGCCGGCGTGACGCTGGGCGCCAGCGGCTGGCAACTGTTTCGTCGCGTAACTCTGCCCAACATACAATGGGCGCTGCTCTATGGCGTGGTTCTGACCAACGCCCGAGCCGTGGGAGAGTTCGGTGCCGTGTCGGTGGTATCCGGCAATATCCGCGGTGAAACCAACACCCTGCCACTGCATGTCGAGTTGCTGTATCAGGATTACAATGCGGTCGGCGCCTTTACCAGCGCCTCTCTGCTGGCAGGTATTGCCATGATCACGTTGATTGTCAAATCCCTGGTGGAGTGGCGCCAGGCCCGTCAGCGCAGCCGTCTGAGCGAGGAAATCTTATGAGCATCCGGGTTGAAAATATCAGTAAGCATTTTGGCCGTTTCCAGGCGCTGCAGCCGCTGTCGCTGGAGATCCCCGATGGTCAGTTGACAGGTCTGCTCGGCCCCTCTGGCTCCGGCAAGACCACCCTGTTGCGGATCATTGCCGGGCTGGAAACACCCGACACAGGAAAGGTCTATTTTCACGGCCAGGATGTCACGGATATCCACGTGCGTCAGCGTCGTGTCGGCTTTGTGTTTCAGCACTATGCGCTGTTCAGGCATATGACCGTATCGCAGAACATCGCGTTCGGGCTGGAGGTGATGCCGAAACCGGAGAGGCCGAACAAGGCCGAGATTCGAAAGCGCGTAGGTGAGCTGCTGGAGATGGTGCAACTTGGCCATCTGGCCAACCGCTACCCTGCTCAATTATCGGGTGGTCAGAAACAGCGTGTGGCACTCGCCAGGGCGCTGGCGATGCAGCCTCAGGTTCTGCTGCTGGATGAGCCCTTCGGTGCGCTGGATGCCAAGGTGCGTAAAGAGCTGCGTCGCTGGCTGCGCAGTCTGCATGATGAACTGCACTTTACCAGTGTATTTGTCACCCATGATCAGGAAGAGGCGCTGGAACTGTCTGATCAGGTAGTGGTGATGAGCGCCGGTCGCATAGAGCAGGTCGACACACCGCAAAAGCTGTATTCGCGCCCCGACAGTCGCTTTGTCTTCGACTTCCTGGGCCATACCAATGTGATCCGCGGAGAGATAGATCATGGACGCCTGCAGCAGGGTGAAGCCTGGGTGAATCTGCCGGGAATAGCGGCAGATCACACAAGCGGCCAACTATACCTGAGACCGCATGAGGTGCGCCTGCAATCCCACCCCTGCACCCAGGCCCACCTGCCCCTGAGCATCAATGCCGTCAGCCTGATCGGTGCCGAAGTCAGACTGGAGCTGCAGCCTCAGGGCTGGCACAGTGATGAGCCCTGGGAGATAGGTATCAGCCACTCGACTTACAATGCCTGGCAACCGATGCGCGGAGATACCTGCTACGCTGTACCGGAAGTTGGGCACCTGTTCAGTGAGCAGGATAAGGAGCCGTTGACCTTTCACTGGCAAAACGACCTGCCTGCTCCGCAACGGACAACCAGGATGGCAAGCGCCATGGCTTAAGCGATACAGCAGCAGGACTGGCACCATGTCTGTATCCTGCTTCCCGACAAAAACTGTATGGGTAAAAATTTCACCTCCTGCTGTACTATGATGAAGGCAGTTAATCCAAGGAGGCATCGTGAGCAGCAGCCATACAGAAAGTCAGGCGTATTATGATCAGAACCCGGCGGCACGCTGGATAGCATTGCTCAGCATCTGTATCGCCACCTTCATCGCGCCACTTTCAATGTCTGCCGTCAATCTGGCTTTACCCGCCATCGCCACCGATCTTCAGGCCGACGCCGTTTTGGTGAGCTGGGTACCCACGATCAATCTCTGGGGCAGTATTCTGCTGATGCTGCCGGCTGGCAGACTGGCCGACATGGTGGGCCGCAAACGCGTATTCAATATCGGCATCGCCTTCTTTGCACTCAGCTCACTGATGGTGCTGCTGGTTGGGTCCATTGAGTGGTTACTGGTGGTTCGCGTCCTGCAAGGCATAGCTGGCGCTTTGATCTTCGGCACCGCAATGGCCATTGTCAGCTCAATATTCAACTCCAGCAACCGGGGCACGGCGTTGGGGTTCACCGCTACCTCCGTCTATCTTGGCCTCACGGCTGGCCCTCTGATTGGCGGCTGGCTGACGGAAGTGCTGGGCTGGCGCAGTGTGTTCTGGGTACCTGTCCCCTTCATTCTGCTGGCGATCCTTCTCGTGAATGTCTACCTCAAGGGCGACTGGAAAAGCGAGCAACGGGAGCGCTTTGACTGGGCAGGTACCGTGCTGTTTTCAATCTGGACCACCGCCTTCTTCTTTGGGTTATCCGGCCTGCCAGGCCCTGGATATGTCGTACTTTTTCTGGCAGGGCTCCTGTTTCTGGCCCTTTTCCTGCGCCAGCAGAGCGTTGCGCCTGCACCGCTGATCAGGCTCAAGGCTCTGGCCGACAACCGGGTATTCAACCGTTCCATACTGGCCAGCCTGTTCATGTATGGCGCGCACTATCCTGTTCTGTTTCTGCTCAGCCTGTATCTGCAATACATCGAGGGGATGTCTCCAACCAGCTCAGGGCAGTTGATTCTGATTCAGGCACTGGCGATGGCGATACTCGCTCCACTGGCCGGAAAACTGTCAGACCGTTACCAACCGAGATTGATCGCGACCACCGGCTGCCTGCTGTTCTGCAGTGGCTTTGCGGTCCTCTTCTGGATCAGCATGGAGAGTAGCCTGACTCTGGTGGTTGTCGGCCTGTTGCTTCTGGGTATAGGTTTTGGTCTCTTTTCGACCCCCAACAACAACGCTGCCATGAGCTCGGTGAACCAGGATCGTCTCAGTGCTGCGTCCGCCATGCTGAACCTCGCCAGGACGCTGGGGAACCTTTGCAGCATGGCCATAGTGGTACTGCTGTTCAATCACGTGCTCGGCAATACTCAACTCGCACCCGATCAATATCCGGCCCTGCTGCTGGTGATTCGGATTGCATTGGGATTAGCTTGCCTGTATACCCTGGCGGCCGCCTGGTTCTCCTATTCTCGCGGAAATGTGACGCGTCCAGAGTAAAGCGCACACAGAATCAGAGACAAGTGCTGAGCAAAACTGATGTGCAGATTCGTAAAGTAAAGGGGTGTGCAAAGAGGTAACGGCAAAGCGAGAGACTGACACGAAGAGTCAGGATAAAAGCGGGGGAATCAAACCAACAGAAATATCAGGCACCGGCAGAAGCCGGTGCCTGATAGCATCAGAGTGCCAGGCGACGGATATCGCTCAGCAGTCCATTCAGCTCGGTCAGGAAGCGACCGGCATCACTGCCATTGATCGCTCTGTGGTCGTAGGACAGACACAGAGGCAACATGGTGCGCGGCACAAACTCCTTACCGTTCCAGCGCGGTTTGATATCCGCTTTGGAAACACCCAGAATGGCCACTTCAGGCGCATTCACGATGGGGGTAAAGCCAGTGCCACCAATCCCACCCAGACTGGAGATGGTAAAGCAGGCACCCTGCATCTCGTTTGGCTTGAGCTTACGATCCTTGGCCTTGCCAGCCAGCTCATTCGCTTCAAGCGACAACTGGTAGATACTCTTCTTGTCGGCATCCTTGATCACAGGAACCATCAAACCATTCGGCGTATCAACCGCCAGACCGATATTGATGTATTTCTTGTAAACAACATGCTCACCATCAGCGTGCAGTGATGCATTGAACTTCTGGTGACGACTCAGCGCAATGGCCGCAGCCTTGATCATGAACGGCAGAGGAGTCAGTTTGACACCCGCCTTCAGCGCCTCTTCCTTCATCTCCTTGCGGAAAGCTTCCAGCTCGGTGATATCGGCCTCATCAAACTGTGTGACGTGAGGAATATTCAACCAGCAGCGCGACATGTTATCGCGGGTCAGGCGGTCGATCTTGGTCAGCTTGACCAGCTCTATCTCACCAAACTGACTGAAATCGACTGCCGGAATAGCCGGAATACCGGACCCCGCAACAGCAGTGGCTGTAGCCCCCTGACTGACCCGCTTCAGCGTTTCCTTGACGTAGTTCTGAACATCCTCTTTCAGTACACGCCCTTTGGGTCCTGAGCCTTTAACGCTGGCCAGATCCACACCAAACTCACGCGCCAGGGCACGCACCGCTGGACCTGCATGCACGCTGCGGTTTTTCTTTTCCAGCGATCCCAGATCAACTGACTTGCCAGCCGCCGGAGCAGCCGCTTTTGGCGCAGCTGCCGCGGGAGCAGGAGCAGGAGCCGCTGCGGATGCCGCTGGAGCCTGAGCCGGTGCTGGAGCACTGCCAGCCACTTCCAGCTCAATCAGCAGATCACCCTCGTTGACCTTATCACCCTCTTTGATACTCATCGACTTGATGACACCCGCTTTCGGGGCAGGTACTTCCATCGAGGCCTTGTCGGTTTCCAGTGTGATGATACCGTCGCCCTCTGCAACCGTATCACCCACCTTGACCAGCACCTCAATGACATCAACATCGGAGGCACCACTGAGGTCGGGGATCAATACCTTCTCGATACCGCCTGAGGTGGCTGGAGCGGCTGCTGCAGGTGCAGGAGCTGCTGGCGCGGACTCTGTAGCTGCCGGCGCGCTCGCTACAGCACTCTCAGCCTCGCCACCGCTAACCTCCAGTTCAAGCAACAGATCACCTTCGTTGACCTTATCACCCTCTTTAATGCTCATCGACTTGATGACACCCGCTTTCGGAGCAGGTACTTCCATCGAGGCCTTGTCGGTTTCCAGCGCGATGATGCTGTCACCTTCGGCGACAGTGTCACCCACTTTCACCAGCACTTCGATAACATCGACATCTGTTGCACCACTCAGATCAGGGATCAGAATTTTCTCAACAGACACTGATGCTGCTGCAGCTGGCGCAGCAGCAGGGGTGGCGGCAGGTGCCGCTGCAGGTGCCGCTTTGGGTGCTTCAGCTTCAGGAGCAGCAGCTTCACCGGCTGCCTCCAGCTCAACAATGGCATCCCCTTCTGAGCAGGTACCACCCTCCTGGACCAGAATCTTCTTCACAACGCCAGACGCCGTTGAAGGCACTTCCATCGAGGCCTTGTCAGTTTCCAGTACGATCAGGGAATCGCCTTCAGCGATCGTGTCACCCTCTTTAACGCAAACTTCAATGATATCGACCCCGTCGTGGCCGCCAATATCCGGTACTGTAATAGTAATTGTGCTCACAATAATGTCCTCTCGCTTAACCAGTCAGATGTTCAGCGGCCGACTTACACGGTCCAGGGGGCCGGTTTGTCGGGGTTGATATTGAACTTCTTCATGGCCTTGGCGACAACTGAAGCTTCCAACTTGCCCTCCTCCTGCAGTGCCTTGAGTGCCGCCAGCACAACATAGTGGCGATTCACCTCAAAGAACTCACGCAGTTTAGAGCGCGTATCGGAGCGTCCATAACCATCAGTACCCAGCACCTTGTAGCGGCGCGGGATATACTCCCTCAACTGATCGGCATACATGCGCATGTAATCAGTAGATGCGATGACAGGACCGTCGTGACCTCTGAGGCACTGCTCCAGGTAAGACTCGCGAGGCTGATCTTCAGGGTGCAGCATGTTCCAGCGATATACCGCCTGAGCATCGCGACGCAGCTCATTGATCGACGTGGTGCTCCAGACATCAGATTCGATACCATAGTCTTCACGCAGAATCGTCGCGGCTTCACGTACTTCGCGCAGAATTGAACCACAACCCATCAGCTGTACGCGCAGGTCTGCCTTCTTGCCCTCTTCGAGCAGATACATCCCCTTGACGATACCCTCTTCAACACCCACCGGCATTTCAGGGTGCTGGTAGTTTTCATTCAGCGTGGTGACATAGTAGAACTTGTTCTCCTGCTCCTGGAACATCCGGCGCAGACCATCCTGAATGATCACGGTCAGCTCATAGCCATAGGTCGGATCATAGCTGACACAGTTGGGAATCATCTGTGCCATCAGGTGGCTGTGACCATCCTGATGCTGCAGACCTTCACCGTTCAGCGTTGTACGTCCTGAGGTCGCACCGATCAGGAAACCGCGCGCCTGGCTGTCACCGGCCGCCCAGGTCAGATCCATCACGCGCTGGAAGCCGAACATGGAGTAGAAGATGTAGAACGGAATCATCGGGCAGTTGTTGTTGCTGTAGGAGGTTGCACAAGCCAGCCACGCACTGAATGCTCCCGACTCGTTAATACCTTCCTCAAGTATCTGACCGGTCTTGGACTCCTTATAGAACATGATCTGATCACGATCCTGAGGAGTGTAGCGCTGCCCTTCAGAGGTGTAGATGCTCAGCTGACGGAACATACCCTCCATACCGAAGGTACGTGCCTCGTCCGGTACGATCGGCACAATCCGCTCACCGATATTCTTATCCTTGACCAGCGTGCTGAGCACACGGTTCATCGCCATCTGGGTGGAGATTTCACGTTCGCCTGTCGATTTCAACTGGCTGGCAAAATCTTCCAGCGCTGGAATCTCCAGCTTGGCAAACTCCTGACGGCGTGCCGGATAGAAGCCCCCAAGCGACTTACGGCGCTCGAACATGTACTTCATTTCCGGAGAGTCCGGCGCAGGACGGTAATAGGGCAGCTCTTTCAGCTGATCATCATTCACCGGAATATTGAAGTTATCACGGAAGGACTTGAGATCTTCCAGTGCCACTTTCTTCAGTGAGTGAGTGTCGTTCTTCGCTTCGCCTGACTTGCCTGTTCCGTAACCCTTGACTGTCTGTGCCAGAATCACGGTCGGCTGACCCTTGTGATTCATCGCCGCATGGTAGGCTGCATAGACTTTATAGGGGTCATGACCGCCCCGGTTCAGGTTCATGATATCCTGATCCGACATATCCTTGACCATCTCAAGCAGCTCAGGATATTTGCCAAAGAAGTGCTCGCGGGTATAGGCGCCGCCATTGGCCTTACAGTTCTGCAGCTCGCCATCGCACACTTCATCCATGCGTTTTTGCAGCAGACCTTTATCATCTTTCTCGAACAACGGATCCCAGTGGCGACCCCACAGGCATTTGATCACGTTCCAGCCGGCACCACGGAAAATGGATTCCAGCTCCTGAACGATCTTACCGTTACCACGCACCGGTCCATCCAGACGCTGCAGGTTACAGTTGATGACGAATACGAGGTTTTCCAGCTGCTCACGACCTGCCAGTGAGATAGCACCCAGCGATTCCGGCTCATCACACTCACCATCACCCAGGAATGCCCAGACTTTACGCTCGCCACGTTGAATCAGGCTGCGAGCAGACAGGTAGCGCATGATGTGCGCCTGATAGATCGCCTGGATCGGGCCCAGCCCCATGGAAACAGTCGGGAATTGCCAGAAGTCCGGCATCAGCCAGGGATGGGGGTAGGACGACAGACCATTACCGTCGACTTCACGACGGAAATTATCCAGCTGCTCTTCAGTCAGTCGGCCTTCGAGATAAGCACGGGCATAGATACCGGGAGAGATATGTCCCTGAAAGAACACCATATCTGATTCACGGTCACCATCCGGACCATGGAAAAAATAGTTAAAGCCAATATCATAAAGAGTTGCAGCAGAAGAAAAACTGGAAATGTGACCGCCAAGACCTTCATCGTTGTCGTTGGCCCGCATCACCATTGCCATGGCATTCCAGCGGATAAAGGAGCGGATTCGGCGCTCCATGAACAGATCACCCGGCATTTTCACTTCGTCGCGGGGTGGGATCGTATTGCGGTACGGGGTCGTTATCGTGCCGGTAGAACCAACACCTATGTCAGACGCTTTTCTGCCCAGCTCCTTCAGAATAAACCGTGCGCGCTCATCGCCTTCGTTCTTGGCGACGGACTCCAGTGCGTCAAGCCATTCCTGCGTTTCAATCGGATCCACATCTTCAATCATATCTTGCACCTTGAATTCTCCAGACACTTGATGGATGAGTCCTCTTAGACTAGACGCATGAAAAGTTTTTTTCATGCTGCACTGCAAAGTCAGGGGCCCTTATAGTTGTGTAAATATACTACACAAAGATGCACTTTTTGTCTATCCACACCCTTTGAAATCGTAAAAAGCCGTAAACAGACCTCATTATCTGTAGTTTTAATACAAAAATCACTTTACCGATGCAGATGAGCTCTGCGCAACGCACGCTCAAGCCGCGTATTTTCCTTCCCCTGCTCCAGTAAAGCCTCCTCGACATAAACCAGATGATCATGAGCAGCCTGCCTGGCCCTCTCAGGATCCCCCATCTCTATCGCTTCCAGCAACACACCATGCTGATGATGGATACTGGAGCGCCAGTTGGCTTTCGGATAAACATTTCTCAGGTTATCGCCGATGTGCTGCTTCATCAGATTGAACAGCGCTCGCATCATATGCAGCAACACCATATTGTGAGTGGCGGCAGCAATAGCAAGGTGAAATTCAACATCTGCCGACACCTCCTTATCGAAGGCTTTCTGTTCGTGATAGCGTTGCAGATCTTCATAACGCTCGCGCAGGATTTTTTTGTCCGCGGCGGTACTGCGAACTGCAGCATAGTAAGCAGATACGCCCTCCAGAGCATGGCGGAACTCAAGCAGATCATACTGAGCTTCCGGATGATTGCGAAATAGCTCCAGCAAAGGATCGGAGAAAGTCCCGCCCAGGTTTTCAGATACGTAAGTACCACCACCCTGACGACTGATCAGCAAACCCTTTGCCGCGAGCTTTTGCACCGCCTCTCGCAGCGACGGGCGCGAAACCTCAAACTGCACAGCCAACTCTCTCTCAGGCGGGAGTTTCTGACCCGGTAGCAAGGTACCTTCCAGGATCATCTCCTCCATCTTCAGCATGATCACATCTGATATTTTTGACTGCTTTACACTGGGATATGCCATTCATTCCGTCCACTTTCATCAGTTTGATCGCAAGCGATCAATTTACAACAGGTTTACTAACAGATCATGCAGATTCAGTCTAAGCTCAATCTTGAATTGGTTTAACCACTTTTTCAATGTAAGCAATTACCCTAGGTACCACACAGACCCGAATTTTGATTGACAGCATCAATCAAGATTCAATAAAGTGTACTTCATATTTGGATAAATGGTATTACCAATTAATAAAAATAGCCGGTAACACTCCATGCAAGAACCATTTCTGAGTTTTCTGAAACAACTGCAGCACCTTCTGCCTGAAGAGCGCATCATCACCGATCCGCTGAGAACACTTGCCTATGGTACAGATGCCAGTTTCTATCGCCTGATCCCGCAAATCGTCATCAGAGCCAATGATGAAACCGAGATCATCCGCATCATTAAACTCGCACACCAGGAAAACATTGCAGTTACCTTCAGGGCTGCAGGTACGAGCTTGTCAGGCCAGGCGATTACGGATTCCGTGCTGATTCAGCTCGGCGATGGCTGGGATGGTTACCTTATCAGCCCTGACGCCAGGAGTATTGCGCTGCAGCCGGGTGTGATAGGTGCGCAGGCCAATCGCTTCCTCGCACCCTACAAACGTAAGATTGGCCCGGATCCCGCATCTATCAACACAGCCAAGATAGGTGGTATCGCGGCGAACAATGCCAGCGGTATGTGTTGTGGAACTGCACAGAACAGCTATCGCACCCTGCTCAGCATGCGTATGGTACTGGCAGACGGAACACTCCTGGATACATCGGATCGAGATTCGATAGAGGCCTTTTACAGAAGTCATCAGGGCTTACTGGACGCCTTGAGAGCCCTGAGTGCTCAGGTCAAGGCCAATCAAACTCTGAAGCAGCGGATTGAACATAAATACCGCCTGAAAAATACCACCGGCTATGCTTTGAACTCACTGGTGGACTATGACGACCCGATTGATATCCTGCAACACCTGATGATAGGTTCAGAAGGCACGCTGGGGTTCATATCCGAGATCACCTACAAGACGGTAGAGGAGCATGAGCACAAGGCATCTTCCCTGGTATTTTTCAATACCGTTCGTGCCGCCTGCGAAGCCGTTGCACTGCTCAAAAATGCTCCTGTTGCAGCGGTGGAGATGATAGACCGTGCAGGACTCAGATCGGTAGAAAGGAAGCCCGGCATGCCTGGCCTGATCCGTGAGTTGCCGGAAGATGCTGCTGCTTTGCTGGTGGAAACACGCGCCGGTGATTCCGATGCACTTGACAGTCAGATCCAGCAGATCATTCATATCCTGAGCAGCACTCACACCTGCCAGCCAGTAGATTTCACAACAGACGCAGCGCAAAGCGCCCTTTACTGGTCTGTTCGCAAGGGGCTTTTCCCTGCCGTTGGCGCGGTTCGACTCACGGGTACCACCGTCATCATTGAAGATGTTGCCTTTCCGGTCGAGCGTCTGGCGGATGCCGTGGCGGACCTTCACCTGCTATTTGAGCGCTGGCATTATCATGAAGCGATCATTTTCGGCCACGCCCTGGAGGGCAACCTGCACTTTGTCTTCACTCAGTCCTTTGATACGGATGAAGAGATCAAGCGATATGAGGGGCTGATGGATGAGGTCGCGGACCTGGTCGTTAACCGCTACGATGGCTCTCTGAAGGCTGAGCACGGTACCGGCCGCAATATGGCACCCTATGTTGAGTTGGAATGGGGACAGGAAGCCTACCAGTTGATGTGGGAGCTGAAGGCACTGCTCGACCCAACCAATATTCTGAACCCCGGTGTAGTTCTGAACCGCGATCCTCATGTCCACCTGCAGAATCTGAAACCTCTGCCACCGGCCAATGCGCTTATCGACAAGTGTATAGAGTGTGGTTTCTGCGAACCTGTCTGCCCATCACGAGCCCTGACACTGACGCCACGCCAGCGCATTGTGATCTGGCGGGAAATAGCAAGACTTACGCAGTCAGGTGAAGACCCGGATCGCCTGCAGCAATTGAGACAGGACTACCGGTTTCAGGGGGATGCCACCTGTGCGGCCTGTGGCCTTTGCTCAACCGCTTGCCCAGTAGGGATAAATACCGGAGATCTCACGCGCGAGATTCGCCATGATGAAAATCTGAAGCATGCCGGCAAGGCCGAATGGATCGCACGCCATTTCAGCGCCACGACACAGGCAAGTAGAATAGCCTTTGGACTTGCCAACACAACGCACAGGCTGATCGGCACTTCTGCCATGACAGGAGTGACAGGTTTTGCACGCAAGCTCAGTGGCAACAGACTGCAGCAGTGGACACCAGCACTTCCCACCGCTGCGCGTCGCATAAAGCCGAAAGGCTCAAGCGCTTCGTCTGCGCATAAGGTAGTTTATCTGCCGAGCTGCGCCAGTCGCACCATGGGGCCGGCATCAGGTGACAAGGACCAGACCTCTCTGGCAGATAAGACAGAAGCTCTGTTGCGCAAGGCGGGGTTCGACGTGATCTATCCTGAGAAACTGTCCGAGCTGTGCTGCGGCATGCCTTTTCAATCCAAGGGGTTCTTTGAGGCGGCCACACTGAAAGCCAAAGAGTTGAATGATGCCCTGCTTGACGCGACACAAGGCGGAGATATACCCGTTTACAGCGATACCAGCCCCTGTAGTCTGCGCATGAAAGAGGGTATTGATGAACGCATCAAACTTTATGACAGTGTCGATTTCATCGCCCGTTTCGTGTTGGACAAGCTCACAATCACTCCGATCAAGAAACCTGTGGCCCTCCATATCACCTGCAGTACGACTCGCATGGGACTGGCTGACTCACTGACCAGAATTACATCTGCCTGCTGCGAGGAGCTGGTTATACCGCCGGATGTCACCTGCTGCGGTTTTGCAGGTGACAAGGGTTTTTCTGTTCCTGAGCTCAATGCATCAGCACTGCGCAATCTTAAAAGCCGCGTTTCACACTGCAGCCTGGGCGTTTCGACCAGCAGAACCTGCGAAATCGGGCTCAGCCATCACAGTGGCATCAGCTATCAATCTGTTGTATACCTTTTAGACAGCTGCTCAGAGGCCCGGCATGATCCATCAGCCGACAAAACCATTCATCCGATCGATTGACAAGGAGTTACCCCAATGTCACTTCCCGAACTGAAAACACTGCTGTATACCACAACGCTGGGCGGCAACACCCGCCCTGTTTTTCGCCATGCAGTGCAGCTGGCTTTGAAAATGAACGCCAGAATAATCATGCTGCATGTGATAGAACCGATCAATGCAACCTCCCACGCTCTTATCCACAACTTCCTGCCTGAGGATGTGATTGAAAAACTGCATACAGAAGGCGTTTCCCAGATGCATGAATTGATGCAGGATCGTGTGAAAAAGTTCTGCGATGAAGAGTTGGATGCGCTGACGGGTGAAATCAAACTGGATATTGCCACACTGGTTGAAGAGGGTAACCCGACAGATGCCATTCTGCGCGTGGCAAAACGCATGAATGTAGACATGATTGTAATGGGCGCCGAGAACAGTTTCGGTCATCACAGCCATACCACTCAGGAGGTTATTCGTGAAGCCAAACTGCCTGTCTTCGTGATTCCAACCTGAGACTTACATTTCCTTTTACTTATGAAAGTCTTATAGTGGCCTATCCAACACAGGGCAGGTATCACATCGATACCTGCTGCGTCAGTCATCACAGGACGAAAAAATGGATGGTGCCACCTACAGCCTGATCGAACGCATTTTTCTGACTATATTCCCACTCCTGGCGATAGTCTGCGTCGGTTATTTTTACGCCCGAAAGCGCCAGACAGACATGTCGGTTGCCAACAAGATCAACATGGACATCTTTACACCGGCTCTGATCTTTTCGGTCATGTCGGCAGAATCCTTTGATCTTCCCAGTTACTCCACCCTGGCGATTGGCGCATTGATAGTTGTGATAGGCTCTGGCCTGCTGATATGGCCCTTCTGTCGACTCCTGAAGGTACACCCCAAGACATTCCTGCCACCGATGATGTTCAGCAACAGTGGCAACCTCGGTATTCCATTGATCGTACTGGCTTTTGGTGAGGCTGCACTACCCGCTGCTGTGGTTCTGTTTCTGGTCGAGAATGTGCTGCATTTTACACTGGGGCTCTACATGCTGGATAACCGTACCAATATTCTGCGCATGCTCAGAATCCCGATGATCATGGCAACCATCGCAGGCCTTGTCTGGAGCAGCCTCGGTCTTGCACTCTATCCTGCCCTGAGAACCTTTGTTGATATGCTGGGGCAGATAGCCATTCCGTTGATGCTGTTTGCACTGGGTGTGCGCATGACCAGTATCGATTTCTCCAACTGGCGCGTCGGGGTCGCAGGTGCGATTCTGGCACCTGTCAGCGGCATACTGATTGCGCTGGCACTGCAGCCATTCCTGCAACTGGAGCCGGTACAGTTTGCCTATCTGGTTCTCTTTGGCGCCTTGCCACCAGCGGTACTCAACTACATGGTTTCCGAACGTTACAACCAGGAGCCTCATCTGGTAGCGTCGATTGTGTTGATCGGAAATGTCGGCAGCCTGATCATTATCCCGGTCGTGCTGTTCTTTATCATTTAAAGTCTTTACAGAGTGTCGGCCCCAGGGGAACAGCCCAAGGCCGACACCTGTCACTCACTCCTCGGCCGCTGCGACCTCATCACCGATTGAGATGACATCCCGGTTACGCTCTACCGTCGCCGGGCCTATGCCACGCACCTGAGACAACTCCTCGACGCTGACAAATGGGCCGCGGGACTCCCGGTACTCAACTATCGCCTGAGCTTTCGCAGGACCCACACCGGACAACACAGATGCGATCTCCTCTGCGGAAGCGGTATTGATATTGATGCCTGAAGCGGCTGCAAATGAAGAGAAAAAAAGCAGAAAAAGCAGTGCGAATGCACGCAATGATGTGCGGTTCATAAAACCTCCTTGTTTATGGTTATCTGCCAGCCTCCTGCCAGCAGATTCAACACTATTATACTTTAAAGCGCTTTTCCAGCCCCCAGGCATATTTTTACATGGATGAACTTCAGCTCAGCTGCCGTTGAGCCACAGCCTGATTCACCTCATCCAGAATGGCACGTGCAGCAGCAGCGGGATCAGTCGCCTGAGTCACTGGTCTACCCACCACCAGATAATCACTGCCGGCGAGTATCGCATCAGTAGGTGTCATGATTCTGCGCTGATCACCTGAGGCCGTATCCAGAGGCCGGATACCCGGTGTTACCAGGCTGAAATCAGCATCCACCACCTCTCGCAGCATAGCGGACTCCTGTGCAGAACAAACAACGCCATGCAGGCCCGATGACTGAGTCAACAGTGCCAGCCGCTTAACATGTTCCAGCGGCGATGCCGTAATACCCAGCTCCTCCAGATCAGATGCTTCCATACTGGTCAGCACCGTCACGGCGATCAACAGCGTATTACAGCCCGGCGTCTGCTCCAGCACCTCGCGTGCAGCACTCATCATGCGCCGCCCGCCGCCGGCATGCACGTTCACCATCCACACGCCAAGCTCCGCTGCTGCCTTGACAGCCATTGCCGTTGTATTGGGGATATCGTGAAACTTGAGATCCAGAAACACATCAAAGCCGAGCTTCTGTAAGGACTCGACAATCGAGGGCCCACAACGGGTAAACAACTCCTTGCCGACCTTGACTCTGCAATTTGCCGGCTCAAGCCTGGCAGCCATTGCCAGTGCACTTTTCGCATCAGGATAATCCAGCGCCACTATTATCGGCTTGTGATTTTGCTTCATCTTTACTCCAGTAATCCTGATCTATTCACCTTCCAGCCCCTGTACCGGCCTGGTGCTATCCCATTCCCGGCACGAAGGGCAGTGCCAGTGCAGCGTCCGCCCTTCGAAACCACACTGCAGGCACTGATACACAGGCTTGCTGCGTTCCAGTTGCCCAGTCAACCCTCTCAGGGTCGTCAGGCTTTCTTTGACACTATGCCCGCCCTGTTGAATATGAAGGTCGATCAAACGATTGAACCCTCGTATCGAGGGCCGTTTTTTCAGCTCC
Organism: Nitrincola alkalilacustris; assembly: GCF_008973755.1. Lineage (GTDB taxonomy): Bacteria > Pseudomonadota > Gammaproteobacteria > Pseudomonadales > Balneatricaceae > Nitrincola > Nitrincola alkalilacustris. The sequence goes on from NZ_WBOM01000004.1 coordinate 311,826, forward strand.
TCCATTATAAACATGGCTGCGGCGTTAATCCCCTCTCGCGCATCAACCCTCTCTGCCATGGCAAGAATAACCGTTGTTGAGGGTGCTTTGTGCAGGCATAGATTGAGATACTGCTCAAACTCATGCATTGCACCCTGCTCACGATAACAGCGCTCAAGCAGGGGAATCGTTTCTGACACCAGCAGCAGATTCTGATCCGGTACCCGTTTAAGCACCTTGATCGCCGAGCGCCAGGCACCTGCTCGCATATGCACATGGGCCTGCAACAGCGTTGCCCGAACACAGTTTCTATCCCGCTGCAGTGCTTTTTGCAGGTATCCTGATGCTTTCTCGTCGTTCTGCTGAAAATGAAAAATCTCGGCAAGCTCACAATAGTAGTGAGCAAGCTTATGCTGAACCGAGTGCATCTGATCGTGTTCCAGCCTGGCCGCCGTCTCTAGCGCCTTCCGCCACTCTCCCTCCTTTTCATACAGACGCATCAGCAGCATCAGCGCTTTGGTTCTGATCTCTGCTTCTGGCTTGCTCTGGACTATTTCCAGAAGTATCTGTTCAGCACGGTCCAGCAAACCGATTGCATCATAATCCCGCGCCAGCGCCATCTGAATGCGCTGCAAATCACTGGAGGAGAGATTCGGACGATTAAGCAGATCCTGATGGATCTGAATCGCCCTTTCAAAATCACCCTTACGTCTGAAAAGCTTGGCAAGGGCCAGATGAGCAGGGATGGTATCGGAATTGACCTCCAACACCCTGATAAAGCTCTCAATCGCTTCATCAGGCTGGTCATTGATCAGAAAATCAAGACCACTGTAGTACTCTCGATTAGAGTGCTCTCTATTAGAGTGCTCTCTATTGTGATCTCGATTCAGTGAAGGCAGTATCTTGCGAAAGCGCACACGGTTCTGAAAACGACCGAGTCCCCAACCGGCAGCAACAGCAAGCATCAGTGCAATGAAGAGAAATATATCCCCCATTTCATGCCAGATCTTTCGAGCTCGACAGTCGTGATTTTTCCAGTTCGCGCTGTGACGCGCTGATGCGTTTATTCACCGCGTAGAGTCGGGTTTTCAGTGACATGATGACAAATGAACTGAAAATCAGGCCCAGTATCGCTCCCAGTGCAAAAGCCCCGATCAGCCACAGCGAGAGACTCGCTTCGGGCAAAGTGACAAGCACCAGATCAATACTGACTCTGGTTGTATTGTGAATCGTGAACATTACACCCAGCAGTACTACCGCCAGCGCAATCAACAGCATGAGTAGTCGTTTGATAAAACGCACGCCTTAACTCCCTTGACACTGTCTGACGCATTTTTTGTCAGACTGAAATTTTAAGTCTTGAGACTTTGATTTACCTGATCTCGCATCTCTTTTCCAGGTTTGAAATGCGGAACATACTTGGCACCCAGCGGAACTGACTCCCCGGTTTTAGGGTTACGCCCAATGCGTGGTGCACGATAGTGCAGCGAAAAACTTCCAAATCCTCTGATCTCGATCCTATCACCATTGGCCAGCGCTTCAGTCATGTGATCCAGCATGGCCTTGACGGCCAGCTCAACATCTTTCACAGACAGTTGAGGATGAAGATCGATCAGCCGGTCTATCAACTCTGATTTGGTCATACCCTTCTCTCCACTTTTAAACGGAGCAACCACTAGGATGGTTGATCCGTTTCCAGGGTAACAGGCCCGAAAAAGGGCCGGTTTACTTTTTCTTTTCCATCTGAGCCTTGATCAGATCACCAATGGTGGTGGGCCCTGCTACCTCAGGCGCCTGCTCCTTGACTGTCTTGAGGGCCTGTTTTTCCTCTTTCTCGGCCAACTGCCTCACAGACAGATTGATGGTCCGATTACGCCGATCGATACTGACAATTACGGCCTCCACAGCGCTGCCAATGGCAGGCTCAGCTCCATCCTTGTCAAACTCGGACAGTTTCAGCAAGCCCTCCACCCCTTCAGCCAGCTCTATGGTCACCTGACGATCAGCTACCTGAGTCACCTTACCAGCGACAATACTGCCTTTGGCATTGACATCAGCAAACTCGGCAAAGGGATCGGAATTGATCTGCTTGATACCCAACGCAATGCGCTCACGCTCCGAATCAACAGACAGAACAACCGCTTCGATCTCCTGCCCCTTGGTATAGCGCTTGACGACCTCTTCGCCCGGCTCCTCCCATGACAGGTCAGACAGATGCACCAGACCATCGATATTACCTTCAAGGCCGATGAAAATACCGAAGTCCGTGATCGACTTGATCACACCGGTTACCTTGTCACCCTTATTGTAACGGCTGGCAAAACCTTGCCACGGATTTTCACTGCACTGTTTGATCCCCAGTGAAATTCGACGACGCTGCTGATCGATATCAAGGATCATCACCTCGATCTCATCACCAACCTGCACCACTTTGGAGGGATGAATATTACGATTCGTCCAATCCATTTCTGATACATGCACCAAGCCTTCAACACCATCACCTATCTCGGCAAAACAGCCGTAATCGGTCAGATTGGTGACACGCGCCTTGACCTTGTCACCCACAGCCTTTTCACGTATCAGTTGATTCCAGGGATCCTCATGCAGCTGCTTCAGGCCCAGTGATACACGCTTACGCTCTGGGTCATACTTGAGTACCTTGACATCAATTTCCTGACCGATGCTGAGCAACTCGCTCGGGTGCTTGACACGCTTCCACGCCATATCGGTGATATGCAGCAGGCCATCGATACCACCCAGCTCGATAAAGGCGCCGTAATCCGTCAGGTTCTTGACCACACCCTTGATCACCAGCCCCTCTTCCATGGTCGCCAGCAGTTTCTCGCGCTCTTCACTGTAAGCTTCTTCAAGCACGGCACGACGTGATACGACGATGTTGTTGCTGCGGGCATCAAGCTTGACCAGTTTGAACTCGAGTTCCTGGCCTTCAAGATGAGTGGTATCACGCAGAGGGCGCACATCCACAAGCGAACCCGGCAGGAAAGCGTTGATGCCATTGACATCGACAGTCAGGCCACCGCGTACCTTACCGGTAATATATCCAGTGATGGTTTCCTGGTCAGCAAAGGCTTTCTCCAGAACCTCCCAGGACTCTGCGCGTTTGGCTTTTTCTCTGGAGAGCTTGGTCGTGCCGAAACCATCCTCCAACGCCTCAAGCGACACCCTGACTTCATCGCCGACGGCCAGTTCCAGCTCACCGTTCTCGTTGACAAACTCACTGACAGGAATGATTCCCTCTGACTTGAGGCCTGCGTGTATCACGACAAAGTCATTTTCAATTGCAACAACCGTTCCCGTCACAATTGAACCAGGGGACATCTCCAGCTCTTTCAGGCTTTCTTCAAAAAGCTGCGCAAAACTTTCACTCATCACCGTGCATCCTCAAAGTAAAGCTGCTTCAGTGCAGCCCTTTATGTCTTGCTTCATCCAACACTGCTTTGAACACTGCCTCAATCGCCATCGACGTCGAGTCCAGTACCATCGCATCAGACGCCGGTTTCAGGGGCGCCACCGCGCGATTCATATCGCGTGAGTCACGCGTTTTGATATCGTTCAATATATCATCAAGGCTAGCACCCAGACCCTTGCTAATCAACTGCTTATATCGACGACTTGCGCGCTCCTCGGCACTGGCGTCCAGATATATTTTCAAGGGGGCATCAGGAAAGACTACCGTACCCATATCACGACCATCTGCAATCAACCCCGGAGGCTGTGCAAAATCTCGCTGTCGCGCCAATAATGCCATGCGAACCGGGCCCAGTGAGGCAACAACAGAAGCATCGGAGCTCACTGATTCTGTTCTGATTGCATTGGTGACTTCCTCACCTTCGAGGATGATACGCGCCTCATCACCACCACTTCCGGCAACAAACTGCACATCCAGATGCGCGGCCAGCACCTGCAGGGTTTCAACATCATCCAACGCAACACCATGATGTCTCGCCGCAACTGCCGTTAATCTGTATAAAGCACCACTATCCAGCAGATGAAAACCGAAATGGCTGGCCAGCATACGTGACAAAGTTCCCTTACCTGACCCACTCGGGCCATCAACCGCTATGACAAAACACTGATCACTGGTGGACATCAGTCCGCCTCCTTATGAATCTGAACACCTATCCGCTGCGCCTGCTCCACAAAATCCGGAAAAACTGACAGGACAGACGCACAATTTATTATTCTGATCTCCTCAGTCGCAGACAGCCCTGCAAGTACACATGCGAGGGCTATTCTCGGATCTGCAACACCTCTGATTTCTCCTCCTCGGAAGCATCCGGGTGAGACGAGCAACTCACGTCGGGTATAGGTAACGGCTACACCCTGATCAATCATCAACGCTACCATCGGATGAAGTCGCTCATGCAGTCGCTCAGCACACTCATCCGGTAATTCAAACCGGGTCTGGCCTTCGGCACGCATCGCGGCCACCATCAGCAGAGGCAGGTCATCCAACATCCCATAGAGCAGTTCCTCACTGATCGTGACACCTTGAAGCCGGGCGCTTCTGACACAGATATCCGCTACCGCCTCGCCTCTGGTCTCAGTAGCATTGTTGTAACTCAGCGCAGCACCCATCAGCTCCAGTGCATTCAGCGCCGCCATCCGCGTTGGATTGACGCCCATGTAGGGAAGCTGTAACTCGGACCCCGGAGTCATTGTAGCCGCTATAATGAAAAACAGCGCACTGGACGGGTCGCCGGGTACACGCAGTTGCGTTGCCTGCAACGACTCGCCACCACCAAGGCTGACCTGATGCGCCTGTCTGTCTACAGTATAGCCAAATCCCTGCAGCATTCTTTCCGTATGATCACGTGTAACATGCTGACCTGAAACCTCTGTTTTGCCTGTCGCATAAAGACCGGCCAGCAGCAGACTGGATTTGACCTGAGCACTGGGTTGAGGCATCTCATAACGTATGCCGATCAACTTTTCTGACGGCTCGATTTTCAGCGGCGGCAAGCTCGCGACAGCCTGAATATTGGCGCCCATCTGGCGTAACGGTTCAATAACTGACGCCATGGAGGTCTGACTCAGCGATTCATCGCCAAACAACTCAGTGGCAAAGGTCTGCGCCGACAGCAGACCAGCAAGTAAGCGCATGGAGGTGGCTGAATTACCCAGATACAGAGGCCCCGGTGGCGGCTGCAGCCCGTGCAGACCGACGCCATAAATTCGCACCTGCCCCTGATGAGGCCCTTCGATCACTACGCCCATATCACGGAAGGCCTGCAGAGTCGCCAGACTGTCTTCACCCTCGCGGAAACCTTCTATATCAGTGATGCCCTCTGCCAGAGCGCCGAGCATGATCGCACGGTGTGAGATGGAGAGATCGCCAGGAAGGGTGATTTCACCCCTGAGCTGAGCGGCACCCTGCACCCGCAGATCTATCGCCTGCTGCGACAGCACCTGTGCATAAGCTGAGCCACTGAGAATACGCGTGAAATGCTCGCGTGCCACTTTGGCGCGCGTGAAGATACCGAGCAGACTCTGACTGTCACCGGCCACTATCGCTTGCCTGAGCCGGGCCAGACCATTCGTGAACTGATCCATCTGCTTCAGCAGTGCATCGCGATTAGCCAGACATACGTCATGCCACATCACGGGATCACTGGCAGCTATGCGGGTGAAGTCACGAAAGCCACCGGCCGCATAGCGGAAAATATCGGTATTTTCCTCCTCATGCGCCAGCGTATCGACCAGAGAAAAAGCCAGCATATGTGGCAGATGACTGGTCGCAGCCAGCACCTGATCATGACGATCAACATCCATCTGCAACACTTCAGCACCGATCGACTGCCAGAGGCGGGCGATCTGCAACGTAGCATGGGAGTCGGTTTCTGGCAGAGGGGTCAGAATCACTTTATGGCGTTCGAACAGATCGGCATCCGAGGCTCTGACGCCGCTCTTTTCAGCACCCGCAATCGGATGCCCAGGTACAAAGGTGGGGGGTATGACAGAAAAGATGCTTCGCGCAGCGGTAACCAAATTAGCCTTGGTGCTGCCGACATCCGTCAACAGAGTATGAGGCTTGAGATGGGGTTCTACTGCAGCCAGCACAGCCTCCATCACCTTGACCGGCACTGCCAGCATCACCAGATCAGCTTCACCGACCGCCTGCGCCAGATCATCGGCAGAACGGTCGATTACACCCAGCTTGACTCCCAGCGCAGCTTCATCCGCATTGCGATCATAGCCGACCACTTCACGCACGATTCCACGCGAACGCAGCGCTCTGGCAAAAGAGCCGCCTATCAGGCCAAGACCGATTACCAGCACCCTGTCTATTGCGTACTTCACAGTCTTACCTTTGTCAGCGACATCAAACAATCCAACTTAGAGTACTGCCTTGGGATAAGAACCCAGCTGTTTGAGTTCAACGGTGCCCTTTTCAAGCTCTTCCAGCAGTTGCTGTACCTCGGGGTCATCACGATGCCCTTCGAAATCAATATAAAAGAGCGTATCCCAGCCGGCCTTGGTACCAGAACGGGTTTCCAACCTTGTCAGACTGATATCACGGCGCCGGAAAGGCTCCAGCAGGTCATACAAGACCCCGGGTTTATCATGTGCAAGCAGCAGAATCGATGTCTTGTCCTGACCACTGGGTGACACATCCTGATTGCCGATGATCAGGTAGCGCGTCACGCTGTCGAGCTGATCTTCAATATTGCGCTCAGCCACGACAAGATCAAACAGCTCGGCCGCAATATCACTGCCGATGGCCGCAGCCACATCTCCGGCAGCAATAACCATATCAGCGGCTTCCGCATTGGAAACCACAGCTATGCGTTCGGCATCCGGGTAGCGGGCATCGAGCCAGTGATGACATTGGGAGAAGGCAAACTGGTGGGCGTAGATACGTTTGATCTTGCTGACATCGGCGTTCTGGCCGGTCAGCAGATGATAATGAGTCTGCAGTTCGACCTCGCCACAGATGCTGACATCGAAACGACTGAACAGGTCCAGCGTTCGGCTGACAGCGCCCTCGTTCGCGCTTTCAATCGGCACCACACCATAGTGGGCAGCACCTGATTCAACATCGCGGAAAACCTGATCGAGCGTTTCCAGCGGCGCGCCCTTGACGGCATGCCCGAAATGTTTCAAAACAGCCTGCTGAGTGAAGGTACCTACCGGCCCGAGAAATACCACATGCAGTGGCTGCTCCAGCGCCAGACAGACCGACATGATTTCACGAAACAGGCGCGCCATCTCCTGATCGGGAAGCGGCCCCTCATTACGCGCCATTACGGAACGCAGCACCTGTGCCTCACGTTCGGGGCGATAGAAAACAGCTTGCTGCGCGCCCTGAAACTGCTGTTTCACTTCGGCAACCTGCTGAGCACAACGTGCACGCTGGTTGATCAACTGCTGAACCTGAAGATCGATACTGTCTATCTGATCCCTCAGTACACGAAGGGCATCTTCCTGTACTGAAGTTTTCTGCTCATCGCTACTCATGGATCGACTCCGATCTCAGCCATGCCTGCGTTCAAAATCAGCCATAAAGCTGATCAATGCATCTACCGCCTGTTCAGGAACCGCATTATAGAGGCTGGCGCGCATGCCACCCACAGAGCGATGACCCTGAAGATTCATCAGATTTGCCTCTTCCGCTTCGCGCAGAAACACCTGATCCAGACGACTGTCTGCAAGAGTGAAGGGCACGTTCATGATCGAGCGATTGGCTTTGGCCACCGGATTGGCGTAGATGCCACTGCCATCAATCGCGGCATACAGTTTGGCAGCCTTACGATGATTAACCTGACCAATCGCCTCAACACCACCCTGGTTCTTGAGCCACTGAAACACCAGCCCTGCCAGATACCAGCCAAAGGTCGGCGGGGTGTTGTTCATGGAACCGGCATCGGCATGCAGCTTGTAGTCATACATGGAGGGTGTGCCTGGCAGCGTATTGCCGAGCAGGTCGTCACGCACGATAACAACTGTCAGACCGGCAGGCCCGATATTTTTCTGTGCACCGGCATAGATCAGACCAAAGCGATCCACTTTTATCGGTTTGGCCAGTATGTCGGACGACATATCCGCCACCAGCGGGCGACCTGCCGCATCGGGAATATAATCGAACTCAACACCACCGATCGTCTCGTTTGTGGTGTAGTGCAGATAGGCCGCATCATCACTCAGGCGCAGCTCATTCTGTGAGGGTGCTGAGGTAAAGTTGTTGCTTTCGGTGCTGGCCACTACATTCACGTCGCAATAATGCTTTGCTTCTGCAATCGCCTTCTTCGACCAGATGCCGGTATTGATGTAATCCGCACGACCATTACCGCGCAACAGATTCATCGGCACCATGGCAAACTGACTGCTCGCCCCGCCCTGGAGGAACAGCACCTGATACTGCTCCGGGATCTGCATCAGCTCACGCAGATCCCGTTCAGCCTGCTCCGCCACCGCAACGAACTCGTCGCTGCGATGACTCATCTCCATGATCGACAGACCGGTTCCCTGCCAATCCAGCAACTCCTGCTGCGCCTGCAGCAGCACCTCTTCCGGCAGTGCAGCAGGACCTGCACTGAAGTTAAACTTCCGCGTCATCTGCGACACCCTCTGACTCGCCTTCAATCACATCGATCTCTTCCGGCTCTTCAATGCGAGCCAGACCTACCAACTGCTCATCTTCGGACAGACGAATCAACATCACGCCCTGGGTATTACGGCCCAGCACAGAGATCTCATCCGTACGGGTACGCACCAGCGTGCCACGGTTGCTGATCAGCATTACGCCGTCGCCTTCGAACACCTGTACCGCACCAGCCAGTGCACCATTACGCTCAGTACACTGCATCGCGATAACGCCCTGACCACCACGACCACGCAGCGGGAAGTCTTCCACAGCAGTCTGCTTGCCATAGCCCTTCATGGAGGCGGTCAATATCTTGCCACCTTCGCGCGGGATGATCAGCGAGATCACCCGCACATCATCACTGATGCGCACACCACGAACACCACGGGCGGTACGACCCATCTGGCGCACATCACCTTCGTGGAAACGGATCGCCTTACCGGCGCTGGTCATCAGCATTACATCATCATCACCACTGGTGATGGCGGCACCGATCAGACGGTCACCCTCCACAACATCCAGTGCAATCAAACCACTGCTGCGAGGACGAGAGAAGCTGGTCAGAGGCGTTTTCTTGACTGTACCAAAACCGGTCGCCATGAAGACGAAACGATCTTCCGTAAACTCTTTGACTGGCAGAATGGCCGTGATGCGCTCATTCTCAACAAACGGCAGGATGTTCACGATAGGACGACCACGTGATGCACGGCTGGCCGGTGGAATCTCATACACTTTGAGCCAGTAAACCTTGCCCAGGCTGGAGAAGCAGAGAATCGTATCGTGCGTATTGGCAATCAGCAGATGTTCAATGAAATCCTCATCCTTGATTGCTGTAGCGGACTTGCCTTTACCGCCACGACGCTGCGCCTGATAGGCATCCAGCGGCTGAGTCTTGGCATAGCCACCGTGGGAGATGGTTACCACCATATCCTCTTCGGTGATCAGATCAGCCACTGTCAGATCCTGCTGTGACGCCATGATTTCAGTGCGGCGCTCATCCTGATACTCACTGACCAGTGCAGCCAATTCCTCACGGATCACCTCCATCAGACGCTCACGAGAGCCCAGAATAAACAGCAGCTCGGCAATCTTGTCGACCAGTACCTGATACTCTGCGATCAGCTTCTCATGCTCCAGACCGGTCAGACGATGCAGACGCAGATCCAGTATCGCCTGCGCCTGAACAGGTGACAAATAATAGAAACCTTCACGCATACCGAACTGAGGTTCCAGATCTTCCGGACGACAAGCGTCTTCACCGGCTTTTTCCAGCATGGTCAGCACACTGCCGGGCGCCCAGCGCTCAGCGATCAGGCGTTCCTTGGCATCGCTTGGTGTGGGCGACTCCTTGATCAGCTTGATCACAGGATCGATATTGGCCAGAGCAACCGCCAGACCTTCGAGAACATGCGCCCGCTCACGCGCTTTGCGCAGTTCGAAAACGGTGCGACGCGTGACCACTTCGCGGCGGTGGCGAATAAAGCACTCGAGCATCGACTTCAGATCAAGCGTGCGTGGCTGGCCATCGACCAGTGCCACCATGTTGATCCCGAACACACTCTGCAGCTGCGTCTGAGTAAAGAGGTTGTTGATGATCACCTCGGGCACTTCGCCACGACGCAACTCAATCACGATGCGCATGCCGTCCTTATCGGACTCGTCACGCAGCTCGCTGATCCCTTCGACCTTTTTCTCTTTTACCAGATCGGCGATCTTTTCGATCAGACGCGCCTTGTTCAACTGATAAGGTATCTCTGTGACCACCAGCATCGGACGACCGTTACGCGGGTTATCCTCGATATGATGTTTGGCACGGACATAGATACGGCCACGACCGGTACGATAGGCCAGCAGAATACCGGCACGGCCGTTGATAATGGCACCCGTCGGGAAGTCAGGACCGGGAATGTACTCCATCAGATCATCGACGCTGAGATCAGGGTTGTCGATCAGTGCGACACAACCGCGAACCACTTCACCCAGATTATGCGGCGGGATATTGGTCGCCATACCGACTGCGATACCGGCAGAACCATTCACCAGTAGATTCGGTACGCGTGTCGGCATGACGGCGGGAATTCTTTCCGTGCCATCGTAGTTATCAACAAAGTCGACCGTTTCCTTGTCCAGATCCGCCAGCAACTCATGCGCAATCTTGGACATGCGGATCTCGGTATAACGCATGGCAGCCGCAGAATCGCCGTCAACCGAACCGAAGTTACCCTGCCCATCCACCAGCATGTAACGCATCGAAAAGTTCTGCGCCATCCTGACAATCGTGTCATAAACGGCACTGTCGCCATGCGGATGGTACTTACCTATCACGTCACCGACCACACGGGCGGATTTCTTGTAAGGCTTGTTCCAGTCATTGCTCAGTTCATTCATCGCAAAGAGCACGCGACGATGAACCGGCTTCAGGCCATCTCTGACATCAGGGAGGGCACGACCCACGATCACGCTCATTGCGTAGTCAAGGTATGACTGTTTGAGTTCATCCTCTATATTGATCGGGAGGACTTCTTTGGCTAGATCACCCATTCGTTCAGCTTTCCTTGATTCGGTCTGCTCACACGCCGCATCGGCGGCAATTCAATAGCCGGCAATTGTACCATAAAGCAGCCAAATGGTGCCTCCTGATAGTCACATTTCAGTGACTTATCCTGATCCTCATCAAGCGTCAAGCTGTCACCTCCGGATCACGGGTGTTAGAATCGCCGGATGCCGCCAGGATTTTGAGAAGCGAAGATGACAGAGCCTCATACACAGAATATTGATCCATCCGAAATCGCCAAGTTTGAAGAGCTCGCCAGCCGCTGGTGGGATCGCAACAGCGAGTTCAAACCGCTGCATGATATCAACCCGCTCAGAGTCGGATTCATAGACCGCATAGCGCCTCTTGCAGGCAAGCGTGTACTGGATGTCGGCTGCGGTGGCGGCATTCTTTCTGAATCCATGGCCGCCAGAGGCGCCAGCGTCATGGGTATAGACATGGGTGAAGCGCCTCTCAAGGTCGCCAGACTGCATGGACTTGAAAGCGGCATCCAGGTTGATTATCAGCGTATTACCGTTGAAGAGCTGGCCAGCACTCATGCTGGCACCTTTGATATCGTCACCTGCATGGAGATGATCGAGCACGTTCCCGACCCATCATCAATCATTCGGGCCTGCTCAGAACTGGTCAAACCCGGTGGCCACCTCTTTCTGTCGACTCTGAACCGCAACCCGAAGAGCTATCTATTTGCGATCCTCGGAGCCGAGCGCATTCTCAAGCTGGTCCCTCAGGGCACGCATGACTTCAACAAATTCATCAAACCGGCAGAGCTGGCGGAATGGGTACGCAGCAGCGGCTTGAGCATCACCGAAATGACAGGACTGGTGTACAACCCACTTACCCGCACCTATCGCCTTGATCCCAAAGATGTTGATGTCAACTACATGCTGGCTACGCGCAAACAGGACAACTGATGATGACACTGCAGTCAGCCCTGTTCGACCTTGATGGCACACTGTTGGACACCGCTCCCGATTTCCATCAGGTGATTATCCAACTGCTGGCCGAAGAGGGGCGCCCCGCGATCAGTTATGAGGCAGTCCGCGCTGAAGTATCAAATGGCGCGCGTGCATTGGTCAGCCGAGCATTCAACCTGACACCGGAGGCACCTGGATTCAGCGAGCTGCACCAGCGCATGCTCGAACTCTATGCCAGCCAACTGACACAGCACAGCCGCCTGTTTGACGGCATGAACAACCTTCTTGATTGGCTTGAGAGCAACCATATACCCTGGGGTATCGTCACCAACAAACCATCACTTTACACCCTGCCCATACTGGAAGGCCTGCAGCTGCAATCTCGTTGTGGATCAGTCATCTGCCCGGACCATGTCAGCAAAACCAAGCCCGATCCCGAAGGACTGCTGATGGCATGCCGGGAGTTGAACGCAGAACCCGGTCGCAGTGTCTACATAGGCGATCACCGGAGAGATATCGAAGCCGGACAGGCTGCTGGCATGATCACCATCGCCGCAGCCTATGGCTATATCGACCCTCGCGACCCGGTCACTGACTGGAACAGCCACCACACGGCAGCTGACGCGCACGAGATTCTTTCCCTGCTACAATCAATACATGAACACACATCGCCTGCCTGAAGCAGCCGCGATAACGGATGAAAAAGGACCCTGACCGATCATGTTTGCATACAGCGCACCCACCGATCTCCTGAAAGATCGCATCATTCTGGTCACTGGCGCAGGTGACGGCATAGGCAGAGAAGCAGCCAGACAGTTTGCTGCTCATGGTGCTACCGTCATCCTGCTGGGCAGAACCATAGAAAAACTTGAATCCCTTTATGATGAGCTGGAAGCCGCTGGCTATCCACAACCCGCCATCGTACCCCTGAACCTGGAAAGCGCCGGCGAGCACGATTTCATTGAGCTGTGCAACACTCTGCATCAGGAGTTCGGCAAGCTGGATGGCATTCTGCACAACGCCAGCCTGCTCGGGGTTCGCACACCTATCGAAAACTACGACCCAACCATCTGGCTGCAGGTGATGCAGGTCAATGTCAACGCGGCCTTCATGATGACCCAGACATTGATGCCACTGTTGAGAGCCTCAGATGACGCATCAGTGGTTTTCACCACCTCCAGTGTGGGAAGCAAAGGGAAGGCATACTGGGGCGCCTATGCTGTCTCAAAATTTGCCACGGAGGGGATGATGCAGGTACTGGCCGACGAGCTGGAAAACTCCGGCAACATCCGCGTCAATTGCATCAACCCCGGCGCCACCCGAACCAATATGCGCGCCAACGCCTACCCGGCTGAAAATCCAGACAACAACCCCGCTCCTGCTGACATAATGCCCCTGTACCTTTATCTGATGGGGCCGGACAGTAAAGGCCAGAACGGCCACACACTGAGCGCTCAGGGCAACGGACAACCACTGTGACGCAATACAAAAAGAAAAGCCCGGTATCATAACCGGGCTTTTCAGTATCAGCGTGCTCTTTAGTACCAACAATCAGTAGCAACAATCAGTAGCAGTAAATCAGTACCAACAATCGGCCAGCACCCGCAATCAGCGTGCGTTACGCTTACCGACAGAGCGCACCTTGCCGGTCTTACGCTTTTGTTTGACCTCCTGGCGCACAACCCGCTCTTTGTCAGCAGACTGACGCACCCGCTGCTTCTTATGCAGACGCTCGTCAGCTGCGCGCTGGATCGGCGTTCTAACCACTCGACTGGTATCCTGCTCGAGACCCATCTCCAGCGCCAGCAGATTACACGCCTTGCGATCCATCTCCTTCCAGGTTCCAACCTTGATATCGCTAGGCATGAACACTGGTCCGAAGCGAACCCGCTTCAGACGACTTACCTTGAGCCCCTGAGACTCCCATAGACGCCTGACTTCGCGATTACGACCCTCCATCACGACGCAGTGGTACCACTTGTTAGCTCCCTCACCATCAAAAAACTGCACATCGGTAAAGTTCGCCATACCATCATCAAGCAGAACGCCCTTCTTCAGACGGTCCAGCATCTCTTCATCCACCTCACCCAGCACTCGTACCGCATACTCGCGATCAATCCTGGCTGAGGGGTGCATCATCTTATTGGCCAACTCACCATCCGTGGTGAAGATCAACAACCCGGTGGTGTTGATATCCAGACGCCCGATAGCGATCCAGCGCCCCTGCTTAAGCGGCGGCAAGGCATCAAAGACCGTCGGCCTGCCTTCAGGGTCATGGCGGGTACACACCTCACCCAGCGGCTTGTTATATAAAAGCACGCGCCGCGGCTCAGCGCCGGCAAAAACCAACTCTACCAACTTGCCATTAAGCGACACCTTATCCAGAGGCGTTACACGATCACCCAGGGTTGCCAACACCCCGTTGATATTGATCCGTTTCTCTTCAATCCAACGCTCCATCTCACGACGTGAGCCAAAACCGGAGCGCGCCAATACTTTTTGCAGTTTTTCACTGTCCATGACGCAACCTTTCTGTAAGACAAAAAAGCCCCACAGGAAACCTGGAGGGCCAGTACAGCAATATTAGCAGAGTTTCTTCAGATCAGGCAGATGGCAACTGCTCTTTGGAAATACCCTTCGCTTCCATATATTCTTTGAATACGGTTGGCGTACGCCCTCTGCCGGACCACTCATGACGCTCACCCTGAGCATCCACAATGGAGTATTTGGCCTTGACGCTTTTACGCTGCAGAGAGTCACCAACCTCAGCCAGATCATCAAGATCCAGACCTGCTGAAAGCATGGCTTTGCGAATCTCTTCAATCTTGGCTTTTTTCTCCTGCTCAACAGCCTCTTTGGCAGCCGCCTCTTCCAGCTTTTCCTGGAGGATATCAGACAGATCACCGATAACCTTTTCGATATCACTTACTGATATTTCCTGAACCTGTTTTCTCAGAGAGTTCTTGCGCGTAAGCACTTTAATAAAGTCAGACATGATATTTTATTCCAGATTTACTGAGAGATGGATATAATACTAATTATCTAGATATATATCAGTTTTGCAAGCGATGCCTGACAATTTAACTCATTATTTTCTCAGCCAGCAACAGCACCTTAAATAAAGTGAGCCACATCGCCAGCACCCTCCCTCATAACCTCAGGCACATCACCGGTCAGATTAATAACCGTCGTAGCCTCCATACCACAAAAACCACCATCAATAATCAGATCCACCTGATGCTGCAGCGCATCACGCATATCATAAGGATCAGTCAAAGGAAGATCCTCACCAGGCAGAATAAGCGAAGTACTCATGATAGGCTCACCCAACGCATCCAGAAGATCCAGCACTATCTGATTGTCGGGAACACGCATACCTATGGTGCGCCTTTTGGGGTGCAGCAGACGTCGTGGCACTTCTGTCGTGGCATTCAGAATAAATGTATAGGCACCAGGAGTATGAGCCTTCAATAGTCTGTAAATCTGATTATCCACCTTTGCATAAGTGGAAATAACTGAAAGATCACGACAGACCAGCGTAAAATTGTGCTTATCATCCAATTGCCTGATCTGTTTTATCCTGTCCAGCGCCTTCTTGTTCTCTAGGCAGCAACCCAGCGCATAGGCACAGTCCGTGGGATAAATGATAACCCCACCTTTACGCAGGATTTCTACCGCCTGAAGGATAAGTCTCTTCTGGGGATTATCCTGATGTATCTGAAAAAATTGACTCACGTTTCTACCTCAAGCGATCAGCAGATAAACAACAATGATGGGAAAGGATCATATTATAGCATTCAAGCCATGTAACAGATGACCTCCTTTGATCGGCAGCGGAGGAAAACGCCCTAATGCAGACCAGCGATTATTATTGGAATGAAAGTCACTCCCCCCCGAAACCAACAACTCTCTCTGCGATGAAATACGCTGCAACTCACGGGTATGATCAGGAATAACACCGGGATAACTGACCTCCAACCCATCCCCTCCGAGGGCTTTAAAATCATCACAAAGCTGACGAATTTTAGTAAATGTCAGATTGTACTTCGTCGGATGCGCAATAACTGATAAACCACCAGCCGACTTGATCACCTCAACCGCTTCAGCAATACCCGGCCAGTCAACCTTGACGTCACCTGCTTTGTTTCGACCCAGATAAAGCTCAAAAGCCTCCTGCGCCGTTTCCACTATACCCGCACTGATCAGGGCTGCCGCAAAATGAGGCCTCCCTATCTGCCCCCCCGCCGCAATCGCCAGCGCCTCCTCAAGCAGATTCGGCAGCCGCTTCTGCTCCAGTTTCCTGGCGATACGCTCAGCCCGCTCCAGTCGCAACGCATCAAGCCGCGCGAGATAAGGCTCAAAGCAGGATGCTTCAGCATCAAACCCCAGCCCCAGCACATGAATACAGTGCCGCTGCCAGATGCAGGTGAGCTCAATGCCATTAATCAGACATAACGTCTTATCCGACGCCGCAGCACGGGCAGCAGCAAGGCCGCCCAGCGTATCATGATCGGTGAGTGCCAGATAACGTACTCCTCGGGCATCCGCCTCACATACCACCTCCGCGGGAGACAGCAGACCGTCAGAAGCCGTGCTGTGGCAATGCAGGTCATATACAGGCTGCTCGCTATCAGAAATACTCACCATCACCTCATGAACAAAACTTGAAATCTAAAACGGGTTGATAACTGACATTATAATCGCGGATGATAGGTTCAGCGTATTAATTAATGAATATTGAACTTATTCGTTCGGAGAACGTCATGTATTATGCCATTATTGCAGAAGATACAGCGAATAGCCTGGAAACAAGAATGAAAACCAGACCGGCACACCTGGAACGCTTGCAGGATCTGGATCAGCAGGGTCGCCTGCTGATTGCAGGACCACATCCAGCCATTGATCAGGATGATCCGGGGCAGGCAGGTTTCACAGGAAGCCTGGTGGTGGCAGAGTTCGAGTCTCTTCAGGCCGCCAGAAGCTGGGCCGATCAGGACCCTTACCTTGCGGCAGGGGTTTACGAAAAAGTGACGGTTAAGCCTTTTAAAAAGGTATTACCTTGAATTCGCTGTAATCTGATATACTCTTTAAGTATTATATAACCGTATCAGTTGAGCCCGGCAACCGCTATGGTTAAACTCATGTGGTTTAACTTAGGTTAAGGTTAAGGCTGTTCTAATAGGCTAAGATTGATAACTGACTGACCAACATCCAACCTGGCACAAGGAAATGATGATGAAGAAAATTGCAATTGCTGCTGGACTGGCACTGGCACTGGGCGTGACCAGCGTACAGGCTCAGGTTCCCGGCTATGCCGCTAACTCAACCAACACTGTATGGCGCACCACCCTGAGTGACTGCTGGAAAACCAGCTCCTGGACTCAGGACAAGGTTGTTGCTGGCTGCCCAGGCTATGTTGCCCAGGCTGAACCAGCTCCTGCTCCTGCTCCCGCTCCTGCAGCGCCTGCACAGACAATGATGGAAGTTGAAAACAAATTCGCTTTGTATTTCGATTTCGACAGCACGCGCGTTGGTGATATCTCCACCATCGTCAGCCACATCGGCTCCATGGCCAAAGTTGATAGCATCAAGCTGGTAGGTCATGCTGACCGTATCGGTCAGGTTGCCTACAACGACCGCCTGTCTCAGCGCCGTGCTGATGCCGTTGCTGCCGCTCTGACCAGCGCTGGCGTAGATGGCTCTAAAATCTCCACCAGCTCAATGGGTAGCCGCTCACCAGTTGCCAACTGTACTGGTCGTGGTGCTGAGCTGATCGCATGTCTGCGTCCTGACCGTCGTGTAGACGTCGAGATCAAAGGCACAAAGAGCAACTGATCAGAAGCTGACGCTTCGACAGTCCTCAAAACAGGAGCCCCAGGGCTCCTGTTTTTCGTTACTCCCTTCTCTTCCAAACTTATTCCTGACATGAGTCAGCTTCAACGGACAATCAGGCGCATACTTCGACATCTGAATTGTGAATATACTGCCGCATGAGATTGAACATGTGAAACAGCAGCACAGTTTGCATATGGTTGCCCAGTCACTTTGATCAGCGATGGTTTTCGGTCTGGTATTCGGTGACCTGGAAGCCGCAAGGAAAGTAGTAGTAAGGGGAAGGAGTAGCAAGGGGAAGGAGTAAATGATCGGGTGAGGCAAACACTGCCTCACCCGTCACGACAGAGTCTGAATCAGCCGATCCAGACTCTGGCATTTCTGAACATTCGCATCCAGGGTGCATCTTCCTGCCACTCATCAGCACGCCAGGAGTTCTGTACTGCACGGAACACCCGCTCCGGATGTGGCATCATGATCGTGACACGACCATCCGCCGCCGTCAGACCCGAGATACCCTCAGGAGAACCATTCGGATTGGCAGGATACTGCTCAGTCACACGTCCATAATTATCGACATAGCGCAGAGCGATCTTGCCCGATCCCTGCAGTGCACGCAGCTGCTCAACACTCTTGAACTCGGCACGCCCTTCACCGTGTGCAATCGCAATCGGCATGCGCGAACCACTCATACCCTGCAGGAAGATAGACTCGCTTTCCTGCACTTCGACCATCGCAACACGCCCCTCAAACTGCTCTGAGCTGTTACGCACGAAGTGCGGCCAGAGCTCAGCCCCGGGTATCAGATCATGCAGGTTGGACAGCATCTGACAGCCGTTGCAGACACCCAGTGCAAAGGCATCTTCACGCAGGAAATATGCTGCAAACTGATCGCGTGCACGCTGATTGAAGAGTATCGACTTGGCCCAACCCTCGCCTGCGCCTAACACATCACCATAGGAGAAGCCCCCGCAGGCAACCAGACCGCGGAACTGATCCAAAGTGACACGGCCCGACAGGATATCGCTCATGTGCACATCAATGGCAGCAAATCCAGCACGATCAAATGCAGCCGCCATTTCAACCTGCCCATTCACGCCCTGCTCACGCAGAACCGCAATACGCGGAGCCACACCCCGATTAATGAAAGGCGCCGCCACATCATCATTGAGGTCAAAGCTAAGGCGTGCATGCAGCCCCGGATCTTCCCGATCCAGCAACTGATCAAACTCCTGCTTCGCACCCGCAGGGTTATCACGCAGGGCCTGAATTCTGTACGAGGTCTCGGCCCAGCAGCGCTGCAACTCGATGCGGCTGCGGCTGTAAATCTCCTCATCATCGAAGAAGAGATTGATAGAGTCATCCGGATTGATGCTGCCGATCACCATGACGCAATCGCTCAGACCTGCCGCATTGAGCTCAGTCAGCACCTGCTCCGTATGCTCACTGCGGATCTGTACAACCGCGCCTGGTTCCTCGGTAAACAGAGCAGCCAGGATATCTGACTCACTCTCCACCAGCAGATCCAGATTGACGTCAACACCGCAATGACCGGCAAAGGCCATCTCGGCGAGTGTTGCCATCAGACCACCATCAGAACGATCATGGTAGGCCAGCAGCAGCCCCTGCTCGTTCAGCTCCTGAATAGCCGCAAAGAAGGCAACCAGCAGTTGCGGATCATCCAGATCAGGCACATCCTGGCCCACCTGATTATAGACCTGCGCCAGCGCAGACAGACCCAGACGGTTACGACCCTTGCTCAGATCCAGCAAGATCAGGTCTGTCTGTCCCTGATCGGTACGCAGCTGTGGCGTCAAAGTCTTGCGCGCATCAAGCACCGGTGCAAAGCCTGAAATAATAAGCGACATGGGAGCGGTAACACTCTTCTGCTCCTCACCATCACGCCACACAGTGCGCATCGACATGGAGTCCTTGCCAACCGGAATCGTGATACCCAGCTCAGGGCACAGCTCCATACCAACCGCACGCACCGTATCAAACAGTTTTTCATCTTCACCGGGATGACCCGCCGCACACATCCAGTTGGCCGAGAGTTTGATATCAGAGATATCACCGATTCTGGCTGCAGCCAGGTTTGTGATAGTCTCGGCAATGGATATACGGCCGGATGCCGGCGCATCAATCAGCGCCAGAGGTGTCCGCTCTCCCATTGCCATCGCTTCGCCGGCACAGGTATCAAAGGATGCTGTCGTGACGGCACAGTCAGCCACCGGCACCTGCCAGGGGCCAACCATCTGATCGCGAGCTACCTGACCGGTAATGGTCCGATCACCAATCGTGATCAGGAAGGATTTGGAACCGACTGCCGGCAGTCGCAGTACACGCTCGATGGCATCATCCAGTTGCAGACCTGCAGTATCAAAACCGGGCAACGCATAAGTAGCACGCGTAACACTGCGATGCATCCGTGGCGGCTTACCGAACAGCACGCTCATCGGCAGATCAACCGGCTTGTTCTCGAAGTGCTTGTCGTTCAGCAGCAGATGCTGCTCGCCAATCGCTTCACCCACCACGGCAAAGGGGCAACGCTCGCGCTCGCAGATGGCACGGAATCTATCCAGATCCTCTGGATTGACCGCCAGTACATAACGCTCCTGGGCCTCGTTACACCAGATCTCCAGTGGTGACATGCCCGGCTCGTCATTATTGATATTGCGCACTTCGAATGCGCCACCACAGCCACCATCTTTCACCAGCTCAGGGAAAGCGTTGGACAGACCACCGGCACCGACATCATGAATAAACGCGATGGGGTTATGGTCACCCAACTGCCAGCAGCGATCGATCACCTCCTGGCAGCGGCGCTCCAACTCAGGGTTCTCACGCTGCACTGACGCAAAATCAAGATCTTCCGCCGAGCTGCCGGACGCCATGGAGGACGCCGCACCACCACCCAGGCCAATCAGCATCGCAGGTCCACCCAGGCAGATCAGCTTGGCACCCGGCGTGATCTCGCCCTTTTCAACATGACTGTCACGGATATTACCCAGACCACCAGCGATCATGATCGGTTTGTGATAACCACGCACCTCTTCACCCGCCGCACCATTGACCTGCTGCTCGAAGGTACGGAAATAGCCATTCAGATTGGGACGGCCAAACTCGTTATTGAAAGCCGCCGCACCGATCGGGCCCTCAATCATGATATCCAGCGCAGATACAATACGATCCGGCTTGCCATAATCCGATTCCCATGGCTGCTGGAATCCCGGTAGATTGAGGTCAGAAACAGTGAAACCGCACAAACCCGCCTTCGGCTTGGAGCCACGACCTGTTGCACCTTCGTCACGGATCTCACCACCTGAACCGGTCGCCGCACCCGGACGGGGGGCAATGGCCGTCGGATGGTTATGGGTTTCGACCTTCATCAGGATATGAATTGCTTCCTGATGGTAAGCATACTGGCCACTTTCCGGGCTGGGGAAGAAACGCCCCGCGTCGCTGCCCGCAATCACAGCGGCATTATCCTTGTAAGCCGACAGCACATTTTCGCCACCGACCTCATTGGTATTCTTGATCATGCCAAACAGTGATCTGTCCTGCTGCTCGCCATCGATATCCCAGGTGGCATTGAAGATCTTGTGGCGGCAATGTTCAGAGTTGGCCTGAGCGAACATCATCAGCTCAACATCGCTGGGATTACGCCCCAGGTCAATAAAGCTCTGTACCAGGTAGTCGATCTCATCGTCTGCCAGCGCCAGCCCCAGATTATTATTCGCCTCAACCAGTGCCTGGCGACCACCTGCCAACAGATCAACATGTGCCAGTTCGCGCGGTGTTTCATGGCGGAACAGCTGCCCGGCCTGCTCGATGGAATCGAACACAGCCTCCACCATCCGGTCATGCAGTGCTGCCGCAATGGATTGACGCTGTTGCTGAGTCAGTGCACTATCAACCTCAATATAATAAGCCAGCCCCCGCTCCAGGCGCAGAATACCGGTCAACCCGCAGTTATGAGCTATATCACTGGCCTTACTGGACCAGGGGGAGATGGTACCGGGGCGCGGAGTGACCAGAAACAGGTCTCCGCCTGGCTCTCTGGCCTGTGCCGTGGGGCCATAACGCAGTATATGTTCCAGCACTTTGATTTCATCCTGAGTCAGATCAGCCTCAAGATCGGCAAAGTGAACATATTCCGCATAGACACCAGTAACCTGGCTCACCAAGGCTTGCAGTGAGGTTAGCAGTTTTTCATGACGGAAAGCCGAGAGAGCGGGTGCTCCACGCATAACGAGCATGTTGATTTCGAGCCTCTTGAAAGGGCCTGCAAGCAGGCATTAACAGCGGGAAACTAAGTGCATAGTTTACCCGAACCGGGACCCGAGATACCAGAAAAGCAGTCACTATGTTCAGCAGCCGACAATATCCCCATATCAGAGCACTGATCTATCTGATCAGCCTGATTCTGATCACCTTTGTTCTGGTGCTGATCGGTCTCAACACCAGTTCGCAGGTTGAGACGATCAGGAAGCAGGGGGTGCTGCGTGTCGGCACACTCAACAACCCCATGAGCTATTACCTTTACCGCTCCGAGCCAGCGGGATTCGAGTATGAGCTGAGCAAGGCATTTGCTGACTTTCTGGGGGTTGAGCTGGAACTGATTGTAGCCAGAGATCTGAAGGAGCTGTTCGACCTGCAGCGCAATCGAAGTGTGCATCTGATTGCTGCCAATCTGATGGTGACCGAACAGCGACGACGCCAACTGGAACATGGTCCTGTCTATCGCTACAGCGCACCGACCGTCATCTATCGTGTTCGCCAGGGTATTCCAGCACCTGAGTCAATTGAAGATCTGTATGACAGCGATCTGGCAGTGTTGTCCGGTTCCAGTTATGCCGACCTGCTGCAAAGTCTGAGTGAAGAGCATCCTGACCTTGTCTGGAGCGAAAAAACCGATATCGATATTATCGACCTGATGCGCAAGATCCATGAGATGGAGCTGGACTATACCATCATGGACACCTTTTTGTTCGACGCCCAGAGCTCATTTTTTCCGGGCCTGAGGCGCACACTGCTGCTGGATGACCCCCAACCTGTAAGCTGGTTGCTGGCTCGAAACCCGGATAATACGCTGAAGACTCAACTGCAGCATTTTTTCGATACCCGACAGACAAAGGATCTGATTGCCGATCTTGAAATACGCTATTTTTCTCAGCAAAACCGCCTGAATTTTTTTGATACAGCCTCATTCAGGCAGCATCTGCAGGAGCGCTTTCCCAGCCTGCAGCAACATTTTCTGGAAGCAGCAGAGCAGACGGGGTTTGAGTGGTCACTGCTGGCAGCGCTCGCGTATCAGGAATCTCATTGGGACCCTGATGCTGTTTCACCTACTGGCGTCAGGGGTATCATGATGCTGACCAATGCGGCTGCCAGTGAAGTTGATGTCACAGACAGAACTGATCCTGTACAGAGCATTTTTGGTGGCGCACGCTATCTGCAGAACGTTAAGAAAAGAATCCCTGAGCGTATCCCCGAGCCAGACCACACCTGGTTCGCGTTGGCGGCTTACAACGTCGGTTATGGTCATCTTGAAGATGCCAGACGACTTGCTCAGAGCAAGGGACTGGACCCGGACATCTGGGAGGATGTCCGATCCGTTCTTCCACTGCTGGCACAGGAGCGCTATTACAGCCAGTTGCGCTATGGCTATGCCAGGGGGCACGAGCCAGTCACCTATGTCGATAACATTCAGAAATATATCGAGATACTGGAGTGGGAGATTCAGACAAGCCTAGCACGGGCACTGGAAGAGGCACTGGCTGAAGAGGAGCAGGAGAGCGGAGATACCCCCCCTGATACCGGTGAGAGAATACTGCGAAGCATCTCACCCAGCCTCTGAGCAGTAGACTATTTCTGTCGTCGTGAGCGGAAGAAGGCCCGGATCTGATCACTGCACTGCTGAGCCATCACACCGCCGCGAAACTCAACCTGATGATTCAGGTGTGGTAGCTCAAGCGCCCGCAGCTGACTGATCACCGCACCTGCCTTAGGCTCTGTAGCGCCAAAGATCAGGCGTCGGATCCGTGCATGTACCATCGCACCGACACACATCATGCAAGGCTCAATCGTGACATAGAGATCAGCATCCACCAGACGGTAGTTACCGACCCGACGCGCCGCATCACGCAGCGCAACCACTTCAGCATGGGCAGTTGGGTCATCACCGCTGATCGGCTGATTCCAGCCCTCGCCGATGATCTCACCATCACGCACAATAATCGCCCCCACCGGCACTTCCAGTTGCTGTGCAGCAAGTGCTGCACGTGCCAGTGCTGCAGCCATCCAATACTCATCACTCCCCGGAAGCAACGACTCCATCAGACAGGATCACTCCCACTCAGTTATCAGTAAGCGGCGAAAATAACATACCCAATCCAGCTTCTACAACGCCAGAAGAGGACCGTCATGATATTTCCGCCTGCCCGGCTGGAGGTCTACTGCCGTTCACGTAACTTATTTATAAGCTGCCATGCCATCCAGCCACGCCTCAGCCACACCCCGGAAGAGCGGCGAGACCTCATTGCTGCGATCAGAACAACCACACCTGCTACCCACTGGGGATGGCTTCGGAGATAGCGCAGCACACTCACACCCTGATCAACCATCGCCAGCGGCGCTTGCCACTCATCGACAGCCGCGCCCAGCGCGCCACGCTGCTCCGCAGCTTGGGCCACAAGGCGAGCACGGCGCTGTGCCAGAGACAGCTTTCCTGTGCTCATGAGCGGGACTCAAGCTGCTGCCGATCTTCGTACAACTCCGACAGACTCTGAGCAAACAGTCTCGGCTTGGCTTTCATCCTGTGCAGGATGAAAGCACAGACCGCCAGACCCGTTAGCAGAAAAAACCCAGCCAACGAGCCCAGCACTAGAAGCCTGTGAGTGTCCCAGTAGGCCACAACCAGCAGCAGAGTCAACAAAATCACCCCAACCCCAAGACAGAACAGAGCTACCAGCGACAGAACCATCAGGGAGAAAGCATGATCCAGCTCCTCCTCCAGATCGGTGGACAGCAAATCAATACGCGTGTGCGCCATCCCAGCAAGCGTGGCTGCAAGCCCTGTCAGAGAGTCGAGCAATCCCTTGCTCTTGTATTCATCCCTCGCCATGCTAACGGCGACCGGAAAGCAGACCGACGAGCAGACCAACACCAGCAGCTATACCTATTGCCTGCCACGGATTGTCATGTATATACGCATCGGTCGCCTTGGCGGTATCTTTGGTTTTATCCATCAGATCCACCCCTTCATCAGCCAGTCTGGCTTTGGCAACCTTGAGAGACTCCTCCGCCGCGGCGCGTACTTCATCCATCTCTTCACCGCCATGACTGACCGTCGCTTTCACTAACGCTTCAGCATCAGCAACAACTCGCCTGAAATCGGCAAACAGCTGCTCTTTGGTGACATCTTTAATGACTTTTTCCTTTCCCATATATTTCTCCATGACTGCGTAGTAAATGTTATGACGGACTTGATTCAAGCAGCCCAGAATCTGACCTCGCATGAAGTATGGCCGAAAGCTGATACAAGTTCTGTGCGTTGACGTACATATCTATGGATCCTGTGGCTTATGTGCGCCAGCGCCCAGACCAGAGTCATGGGCTACCACACAATCATCTGTATCGATAATGGAAAACCCCAGAATGTTAGTACTCACTATCAGGAATTCACCAACAGAGTATTAAAATAGTTTGCAAATGTTTCCGAAACCAGGACAGTCAAATGCCAACACTCCAGCCAGTCCCTGCAACAAACCAACTGATCGCAGCCTTACCACGCCATAGTCGCCTGCGATTTCTTGGAGGCTGCACACCCATAGAATTGGTCTTTGGCGAAGTCCTAACCAGGCCTGGCGAGCGAATACGCCACGTATACTTCCCAATTGAAGGTTTCATTTCTTTGATGTCATCACAGGATAATAAAGCAAACCTGGCGGTCGGACTGGTAGGCAATGAAGGCATGCTTGGAACATCCCTGGTACTTGGTGTAAACCTTTCTCCGCTGTACGCTGTGGTTCGACAAACAGGAATGGCCCTACGAATGAGCGCCACTGATTTTCGACGTGAACTAGATGCCACCCCCGCACTGCAACAGGAGGTAAAACGCTATCTCTATGTTGTGATGGGCCAACTCGCACAAAACACCATCTGTGCACACTTCCATCTGCTGGAAGCGCGTCTGGCCCGCTGCCTTTTGATGATGCGTGATCGCGCTCATTCCGAAACCTTTCACGCAACGCATGAAATCCTAGCTCAGATACTGGGCGTGCGCCGTGTCGGTATCACCAAGGCAGCCACCTCGCTGCAAAATCACAGTCTGATCAGCTATAACCGTGGTGCGATCACAATCATGGACAGCACCGGCCTTGAGGCCGCCTCCTGCGATTGCTTCTCGCTAGATAACGCCAGTTACAACAGAATCATGCTCAGGCCCACCTGAGAGGGTGCCGCACCAGAGCTCTAGTCGTCCGCAAAAGCTCAGCCGCATTATCTGCCAATTCAATAACCCACCTGTTCCCAATAAAAAACCGCCTTTCGGCGGTTTTTTATCAAACGTTATAGAGCTTAAGCTCACTCCCACTCAATAGTAGCAGGCGGCTTGCTGGATACGTCATAGGTGACACGAGACACCCTGGCGATCTCGTTGATGATACGACCGGATACCTGTTCCAGAAGCTCATAAGGCAGATGCGCCCAGCGAGCGGTCATGAAGTCGATGGTTTCTACGGCACGCAGCGCGATCACATACTCGTAACGGCGCCCATCACCGACAACACCGACTGTTTTGACTGGCAGGAATACGGCAAATGCCTGGCTGGTTTTGTGGTACCAATCCGCCTTGTGCAGCTCTTCGATAAAGATCGCATCGGCTTCGCGCAGAATATCGGCAAACTCTTTTTTGACTTCGCCGAGAATTCGCACACCCAGACCAGGGCCCGGGAAAGGATGACGGTAGACCATGTCGTAAGGCAGACCCAGTTCCAGACCGATCTTGCGTACTTCATCCTTGAACAGTTCACGCAGCGGCTCGACCAGATCAAACGCCATATCTTCCGGCAAACCACCGACATTGTGATGCGACTTGATCACATGTGCCTTACCGGTTTTGGAGGCAGCGGATTCGATTACGTCAGGATAGATCGTCCCCTGAGCCAGGAAGCGACACTCCTTCAGCCGCTGAGCTTCCTCTTCAAACACCTCGATAAAGGTATTACCGATCGCTTTGCGCTTGGCCTCAGGGTCAGCTTCGCCCTTGAGGCGATCAAGGAAGCGCTGCTCGGCATCGACACGGATCACATTGACGCCCATGTTCTTGGCGAACATGTCCATCACCTGCTGGCCTTCATTTTTCCGCAGCAAACCGTTATCAACAAACACACAGGTCAGCTTGTCACCGATCGCCTGATGCAGCAGTGCAGCCACAACGGATGAGTCCACACCACCGGACAGACCCAGCAGAACTTTTTCATCGCCTATCTGCTCACGCACTTTGGCAATCAGGTCGTCAATAATATTCTGGGCAGTCCAGAGTCCATCCGTTGAGCATATCTCACGGACGAAGCGTTCCAGAATTCTCAAACCCTGCTTGGTGTGCGTCACTTCAGGGTGGAACTGCACGCCGTAGAAGTTTTTCTTCGGATCACACATGGCTGCAATAGGTGCAGACTCGGTTGAGGCGATGACATGAAACCCCTCAGGCAGCTCTGTGACCTTGTCGCCATGGCTCATCCAGACATCCAGAGACAGGGTGCCATTATTGGCGATATGGTCGTCTATACCTTCCAGAAGGCGACTCGGACTGTCTGCCAGCCGGACGCGGGCATAACCAAACTCTCGCTTATCTGAGCTGGATACAGCTCCACCGAGCTGCTCTGCCATGGTCTGCATGCCGTAGCAGATCCCCAGAAGCGGCACGCCGAGATCAAAAACCGCTTGCGGTGCACGTGGCGAGTCCAGTTCTGTCACAGACTCGGGACCACCCGCAAGAATAATACCCTGCGGAGCAAACTCACGCAGCGCAGCCTCATCCATATCCCAGGGATGAATCTCGCTGTAAACCCCGATCTCGCGCACTCGCCGGGCGATCAGTTGGGTATACTGAGACCCGAAGTCCAGAATCAGAATGCGTTGCGCGTGAATATCTATGCTCATACTCAGTGACTCCACCGATCAGTTGTCTTCCTGATGCTACAAACAAAAAGTGGGGCAGCTACCGCCCCACTCAGAAAAGTAAATCTTTTACAATCAACCAACCCGGTAGTTCGGGGCCTCTTTGGTAATGCTGACATCATGCACATGACTTTCAGTAATACCGGCACTGGTGATACGAACAAAACGCGGTTTGGTACGCATCTCGTCGATAGTGGAACAACCTGTGTACCCCATTGAGGCACGCACACCACCCATCAACTGGTGCACGACACCAACCATCGGCCCTTTACAAGGTACACGCCCCTCTATCCCTTCCGGCACCAGTTTTTCAACACCGGCCTTGGCATCCTGGAAGTAGCGATCCGAAGAACCACTTGAACCGGACATCGCACCCAGAGAGCCCATACCTCGATAAGACTTGAAGGCACGTCCCTGATACAGCTCGACCTCACCCGGTGCCTCATCGGTACCGGCCAGCATCGAGCCAACCATCACGGCTGCCGCACCGGCAGCAATCGCCTTGGCGATATCACCGGAAAAACGGATGCCACCATCTGCAATCAAGGGTACATCATATTCGCGCAACGCCTGAGCCACATTGGCTACGGCAGAGATCTGCGGTACACCGATACCGGCTACAATACGCGTGGTACAGATAGAACCGGGGCCTATGCCTACCTTGACACCATCTGCACCCGCTTCTGCCAGTGCAATCGCGGCTTCTGCCGTTGCGATGTTGCCACCGATCACCTGTACATGAGGGTAGGTCTGCTTGACCCAGGCCACACGATCGATCACGCCCTTGGAGTGGCCATGAGCGGTATCCACAACAATCAGGTCAACACCGGCACGCACCAGCGCATCAACACGCTCCGGGGTTTCCGGGCCGGTCCCGACAGCTGCACCAACGATCAGGCGCCCCTTGTCATCCTTGGCCGCATGCGGGAAAGCCTGCGCCTTGTTCATATCCTTGACCGTCATCATGCCGCTGAGGCGGAACTTGTCATCAACAATCAGGATTTTTTCAATACGATGCTTGCGCAGCAGACCCTGGATCAGCGCCAGGTCATCGCCCTCATTGGCGGTTACCAGACGATCCTTGGGGGTCATGATGCTGGAAACACGTGCATTCATGTCACTTTCGAAACGCACATCACGACTGGTGACAATGCCCACCAGTTCGT
Organism: Nitrincola alkalilacustris; assembly: GCF_008973755.1. GTDB lineage: Bacteria > Pseudomonadota > Gammaproteobacteria > Pseudomonadales > Balneatricaceae > Nitrincola > Nitrincola alkalilacustris. Next base: position 341,064 of record NZ_WBOM01000004.1, read on the forward strand.
CATTCTGCAGCACGGGAAAACCTGAGAAGCCATAGGCACGCGCCATTTCCAGCACTTCTCTGACGGTGGTATCGGGTGAGCAGGTTACCGGCTCAGTCACGACGCCTGCTTCAAACTTCTTGACCCGGCGGACTTCTGCAGCCTGCAGTTCAGGTGTCATATTCTTGTGAATGATGCCGATACCGCCTTCCTGAGCCATGGCTATCGCAAGCCGCGCCTCGGTGACTGTATCCATTGCTGCCGATACCAGAGGGATATTCAGTTCGATCCCCTTGGTCAGGCGGGTCTTCAGCGACACCTCTTTCGGCAGCACCTCGGAATACCCGGGAACCAGCAATACATCATCAAAGGTGAGTGCTTCTTCAACGATTCGCAACATGCTCAACCAGCCTGTATATCTAGGTAAAATTAAACCGGCTATTGTACTCCATTGCGCCCATGCACTCAATCGGCTGGAACTATCTCACTACCAATCAACTCTGGGAAAATGCTTTCAGCTCCGCCGATAGAAAAGAGGTCTGACGGTGATCGAAATTCATGTCCGGAAGTGTGACGCCAGCACTTTTTTGCACGCGCCCCAACAGGCTTGGCTCATAACCAACAGCATAGACAGGCCGTTTAGCACTTTAAATCAACAAGTTATTTATATAATATGCGCCACAGCCTGGCAGCCTGAAAACTTTTCATTTTCAATTTTATGAGCTACTTTGAATCTAGCGTGGTGTATTGAAGACTGAAACGCATTTTCAGGCGTAGAGGCGAAATCGTCAAATGGCCTTCTTTTTTCGATACATTAACGATATTGAGCACAAAACCAATAATAGTATTCAGGGGTAACAACATGAAGAAGCTTAGCTTTTCTGCCGCAGCAGCCACCGCTACCCTGCTGTGCGCATCTGCCTTCTCCTCCGTGGCAGCAGCTGATCAGAAGTTCATTACCATCGGTACAGGTGGTCAGACCGGTGTTTATTATGTGGTTGGCCAGTCCGTCTGCCGCATGGTCAATCGTAACAGCGATGATCATGGCGTCCGTTGTAACGCTCCATCCACCGGCGGCTCGGTTGCCAACGTGAATGGCATGAAAAGTGGTGAACTGGACATGGGCGTCGTTCAGTCTGACGTTCACTATCGCGCCTACAATGGCCAGGCGAATTTCGAAGCAGATGGTGCCTGGGGTGACATGCGCTCCGTTTTCACCATGCATGGTGAACCTCTGACAGTCATTGCCCGGATGGACTCAGGAATAGAGAACTTCGCTGACCTCAAAGGCAAACGCGTCAATATCGGCAACCCTGGCTCAGGTCAGCGCAACACCATGGATCTGGTAATGGATCGCATGGGCTGGACAGTGAGCGATTTTGCACTGGCCTCTCAGTTGGATGCTGCCGAGCAATCTGCAGCACTATCTGATAACAACATTGATGCGATGATCTATGTTGTCGGCCATCCGAACGGCTCGATTCAGGAAGCAACAACGACTGTTGATGCACGTATCGTTCCGGTAACGGGTCCTGAAATCGATGGTCTGGTATCCGAGTTTTCCTACTACACCCGCTCAGTGATTCCAGGTGGCCTGTATCGCGGTAATGACAATGATGTCGAAACCTTTGGTGTAGCAGCAACATTCGTCAGCCACGCAGGCGTTGATGAAGAGATCGTTTATCAGACTGTGAAGGCAGTATTTGAAAACTTCGATCGTTTCAAGCGTCTGCACCCAGCGTTTGAGAATCTGACCGAAGAAACCATGATCTCCGATGGCCTGACTGCACCTTTGCATGACGGTGCTGCGCGCTACTACAAAGAGCGCGGCTGGATTCAGTAATAACAGGCCCATGCGCCTATAACTATTGAAAACAAAATGCGCGTTGTGTGACGCGCATTTTTTTTCAGGCACTATTATTCATAACGAAGGTACTCGATAACATCTTCGATGCCTTAATGCATCTGGTCATCAGTCTTGAAAATCCGGGCAGTCATCAAGTACCGGCCCAGTAGACAACTACTTTGACAGGGTATATCAATGCCAAAAGATAACCATCAAGCAGGTACACAGGCGGTCGATCTGGATGAGCTTGTTGCAGCATCTGATACCGGGTCACGGTCACCAAAGGGATTTCCGGGCAAACTGCTGCTCAGCATCGCCGCACTCTGGTCACTGTTTCAGCTCTGGATAGCATCGCCACTTCCCTATATCGCAGGCTTTGGCGTGTTCAACGCCACCGAGGCCCGCTCTATCCATCTGACATTTGCACTGGTACTGGCCTTCATGGCCTATCCAGCCTTCAAGCGCTCACCCAGAAACCGAATTCCTGTGATGGACTGGGGTATCGCCGCCATAGCAGCTTTCTGCGCCGGCTATATCTACATTATGTACAACGAACTCGCGCAACGTCCCGGCGCTCCCATCCAGCAGGATGTGATTGTTGGCGTCATCGGGATAGTATTGCTGCTGGAGGCCACACGCCGCGCGCTGGGGCCGCCTCTGGTCGTTGTTGCATCACTTTTTCTGTTGTACAGCCTGTTTGGCCCACACATGCCAGGCATTCTTGCGCATCGTGGCGTCAGTCTTAACGGTCTGGTTAACCATCAGTGGCTCACAGCTCAGGGGGTATTTGGCATAGCCCTGGGCGTATCGACCAGCTTCGTATTTTTGTTTGTACTTTTTGGCGCCCTGCTGGATAAAGCCGGTGCCGGTAACTATTTCATCAAAGTGGCCTTCTCCATGCTCGGCCACCTGCGCGGGGGGCCTGCCAAAGCTGCAGTCGTCGCTTCCGGTCTGACCGGTCTGATTTCCGGCTCGTCAATTGCCAATACTGTCACCACTGGCACCTTCACTATCCCGATGATGAAGCGCGTCGGCTTCAGCTCCGAGAAAGCCGGCGCTGTCGAGGTCTCCTCCTCCGTCAACGGTCAGATCATGCCACCAGTGATGGGGGCTGCAGCCTTCCTGATGGTGGAATATGTAGGAATATCCTATGTTGAAGTGATCAAGCACGCTTTTCTGCCTGCCATTATCTCCTATATTGCATTGATCTATATCGTTCACCTGGAAGCGCTCAAGGCCAACATGAAAGGCCTGCCTTCAAGCAACCCTGTGCGCCCGCTGCTGAACAAAGTGATCGGATTCATGACCGGGCTGATCCTGCTGATGGCGCTTTCCTTTGCCGTTTATTACGGACTAGGCTGGCTGAAACCCCTGCTGGGTGATGCGACTCCATGGGTGGTCTCGGTAGCCCTCGCCATCGTTTATGTATTCCTGCTTAAAGTGGGTGCACGCTACCCTGAGCTGGAGTTGGATGATCCCGAATCCGCCGTCATTAAACTGCCGGAAACCCGTCCAACCGTGATGGTGGGGCTGCATTACATACTGCCTGTCATCGTGCTGGTCTGGTGTCTGATGGTTGAGCGCCTGTCTCCGGGGCTGTCTGCCTTCTGGGCGACCGTCTTCATGATATTCATCATGCTCACCCAGCGCCCGATCATTGCCATTTTCAGACACCGCAGCGACATCTCGGGCGATATCAAGGAGGGTATCCATGACCTCTGGACAGGCCTGGTAGCCGGCGCACGCAATATGATCGGTATCGGTATTGCCACTGCAACAGCCGGCATCGTCGTCGGCGCTGTTTCGCAGACAGGTGTTGGTCTGGTGCTGGCTGATGTGGTCGAGGTACTGGCAATGGGCAACCTGATGCTGATCCTGCTGCTGACGGCTGTGCTCAGCCTGATTCTCGGCATGGGCCTGCCGACAACTGCGAACTATATAGTGGTTTCAACACTGATGGTGCCGGTTGTGGTGATGCTCGGCCAGCAAAACGGCCTGCTGGTCCCCTTGATCGCAGTTCACCTGTTCGTTTTCTATTTCGGGATCATGGCGGATGTTACGCCGCCGGTTGGGCTGGCCTCCTTTGCAGCCGCCGCGGTTTCGGGAGGAGACCCGTTACGAACGGGGTTCCAGGCTTTCTATTACAGCCTGAGAACGGCAGCACTGCCCTTCCTGTTCATTTTCAACACCGACCTGCTGTTGATCAATGTCAGTTTTTTCCAGGGAATCATGATATTCATCATTTCCACAGTAGCGATGTTGATATTTGCTGCAGCTACACAGGGCTATATGCTGACGCGTAACCGCTGGTACGAGACCATTTTCCTGCTGCTGATCGCTTTCACTCTGTTCAGACCAGGCTTCTGGATGGATAAGATTCATGACCCCTATACGCAGATTCCACCAACCGAGTTTGCCGAGGCGCTGATGCAGGTTGATGCCGGCAGCTATCTTCGTGTGCAGATTTCCGGGGAAGACGCCTTCGGAGATCCAATGCAAACCTTCCTGCTGGTTCCTGTACCTCACGGCGACAGTGCCGAGGAGCGGATGGATAATCTCGGGCTGGAGTTGTTCAACGATAATGGTAAAGCCATCGTCGATGGTACAAAGTTCGGCAGTCTGGCCGCCGATATCGGATTCGATTTCGATCAGGAGATTCTTGAGGTCAGTGCACCGACCGATCGCTGGGCCAAAGAGTTGATGTGGATACCGGGACTGTTGCTGTTCGGTTTTATTTTCATGATGCAGAAACGCCGTCGCGAGGTTGCCGAACAGGCAACCCAGGCAACGGCCTGAGGAGTCAGCCATGTACAAAAAGATACTTTTACCCCTTGTACTGAGTGAAAAAAGCTCCTGGGAAAAGGCCCTGCCCGTAGCAATCAGCCTGTGTCATACCTATGGTGCCTCTCTGCACCTGCTCACGGTTCTGCCGGAATTCAATATGCCGATGGTAGGCTCTTTTTTTCCGGCCAATTTTTCCGAGAAGGCGCATCAGGCCCTGAAGGAGGAACTCAAGCAGTGGGCTAAGGAGAAGATTCCTGAGGATATCAAGGTGCAGAGGGTAGTGGCCGATGGTTCTCCGTGGGAAACCATTATCGAGATATCAAAAAAAGTGGATGCCGACCTGATAGTCATGGCCGCGCACAACAAGCGAAACTTTGCCGATTATGTGCTGGGCCCCAACTCAGCGCATGTCGTCAGACACTCGAAAAAGTCCGTCATGGTAGTTCGCTGACCGCCGCCCGGTTTCAGACTGTTCAGAGGGTATCGATGCAGATCGATGCCCTCTTTTATTTCACCGCCACCTTTGCAACACCTGCCATTTCCCTGCCAATGCATTCCGGTTTAATATGTGCCCATGCATAATTCACCTGTCAAAAATGCGATCACCGTCAGCGAGTTGAATCGCGAAGTCAAATCACTGCTGGAAAACGCCATAGCCATACGCTGTGTGGAGGGCGAAATCAGCAACCTGGCCAGACCCTCCTCCGGACACTGGTATTTCACGCTCAAGGACAGTCGGGCCCAGGTCAGGTGCGCGATGTTTCGCAATCGCACCCAGTACCTGAAATTCGTCCCCAAGGAAGGGGATCTGGTTCGCGTGGTGGCCAGGGTCAGCCTCTACGAAGGTCGCGGTGATTACCAGTTGATCTGCGATCAACTGGCACAGGGCGGGACAGGACAACTGCAACAGGCTTTTGAAGAGCTGAAGGCACGCCTTGATCAGGAAGGGCTTTTCTCCAGCGAACACAAAAAGCCACTTCCGCGACATCCACGACAGCTTGGGGTTGTCACCTCACCGACCGGTGCAGCCATTCACGATATTCTGCAGGTGCTTGAGCGGCGTTATGCCGCCCTTCCGGTCATGGTTTATCCAACGGCGGTACAGGGTAAGGAAGCGGCGGCGCAGATCGCCCGCGCAATAGCGCTGGCCAATCGACATGCCGCTTGCGACGTACTGATAGTCGGCCGTGGCGGTGGTTCATTGGAAGACCTGTGGCCATTTAATGAAGAGATAGTGGCACGTGCCATTTTCAATTCCAGCATTCCGATAGTGTCTGCCGTTGGCCACGAAGTGGATATCACCATCAGCGATCTGGTGGCCGACCTGAGAGCCCCGACACCCTCTGCAGCAGCCGAGCTGTTAAGCCCGAATCAGGTGGAGTTGCGGCAGCGCCTGCGTCAGGCATCATTGCGTCTGCGCCAGCAACAGCTCAGCCTGATCAGGCAGCAACGCGATAAACTGCTGGCTCTACGTCAACGGCTGCGCCATCCCGGTGACCGCCTGCGCGATCAGGCACAACGGCTCGACAGTCTGGAAACACGTCTGACACGAGCACTGCAACGCAGACTGAAGCAGGCGGGACAGCAACTGGCAGCCTTGCAGCAACGCCAGAGGCGTCTGGCACCGGGGCAAAGGGTCATGCTGTTGCAGATGCAACTGGAGCAGTTTCACAAGCGCTTGCATAAGCAGATGGATCTGCAGCTGTCGCACAAGCGACAACTGCTGCAGCATCAGATCACTCTGCTGAACTCGATCAGTCCGCTGGCGACCCTTGAGCGCGGCTATGCCATCGCGCAGAACGCTGCCGGCCAGGTGATTCAGGATGCCACCGAGGTCAAACCCGGCGACAGAATGACGGTACGTGTTCATCATGGCTGGATAGACAGTGAGGTCAAATCCACACACAGCAAGACCTGAACTCCACTGAGCTTGTCGCAGACTGGCAGTACAGACAAATCAGTAATCGATAATACTATTATAATTTTCAGGAAATGAATGATCATGCAGCTCCACTTTCAGCGCAGCGGTCAGGGCGAGCCTCTGATCATCCTGCATGGACTTTTCGGCACACTGGAAAACTGGGGTGGCCAGATCAAAGCCTTTGCCGAGCATTATGATGTCATAGCCGTTGATCTGAGAAACCATGGCCGCTCACCACATACAGATCAGATCAACTATGAATTGATGGCCGCAGATGTGATTGAGCTGCTGGATCAGCTTGGACTGCCCAGTGCACACATCCTCGGGCACTCGATGGGTGGCAAGGTGGCGATGCAACTGGCCCTGAACACACCGGACAGGGTGAAGCAACTGATTGTGGTTGATATTGCACCCGTTGCTTATCAGCATGATCATGATGATGTATTCAAGGGACTGTTCAATGTGCAGCTCGATAGCCTGACATCCCGCAAGGAGGCTGAGACACAACTGGCCGAATATGTTCAGGACCCATCTGTTCGGGCCTTTCTGCTGAAAAACCTCTATCGCAATGACGAAAAGCAGTTTGCCTGGCGAATGAATCTGGTGTTATTACACCAGGACTACGACAAGATCATTGCTGCTCCACAAGGATCACCCTTTACCCGACCGGTACTCTTCATCAAGGGATCGGAGTCTCACTATCTGCTGAAAACATATCAACCGTCGATCATGGCGCTCTTTCCGGCCGCACGGCTGAAAATGATTGAGGGAGCCGGACACTGGCCACATGCCGAGAAACCAGCACTGTTTACCCGACTGGTACTGAATTACCTGCAGGGTGCTTGACCCTGAAGTTCAGGCAGAGATTAAGATAGAAGTTTTAGGAAAGGTAGAGACTCAGGCCTGACGATCAATCAGCGCCCCGGGTGGGTAGAGTTTATTGGCAACACCGGTTTCCACCAGCCGATTATTCAGTGAGCGTAAGGCTTCCCGGATCTCGGCCAGCCTGGCGGCAAAGGCTTGCAGCTCTTCGGCGGTAGCCTGCCTGCGCTGGCGCATCCGTTCTGCGTTGTCGGCTCGACCGGTATTGATCTGTTCCAGATTATCCAACACCGCTGCACGCCGCTCAATCAACTCCTGATAGCTGGCTGCCGGACCCAGACGACTCTCGTCGCCCTCCTGTTGTTCCTGATTACGTGAGGCCTCTGACTCCTCCGCCTCCTGCTCTCTCTCTTCTGCTTCACGACGCTGAATTTCGGCTCTGGCTTCCATTGCCATACTTCTGGCACTTGCCGCCACTCGCAGGTCCTGTGGTGAGGGATCAACCGGTGCCAGGGCTGCGCGTAACACTATCTCGGCTTTTTCCAGTGTTGCCTCCGGATCATCCGGCACTGCCGAGGTATCGATACTGACTTCGCCTCCTACAGCATATAGCTGACCATCCGGCCCTCTCTCAAACTCATAGCGCACCATTCCGGCATAGGAGCCAGCAGCCGCCTTGTGTGCCATTTCATGCTGACGCACCTCACGATCGCGCTGCGCCAACTCTTCCGTGACACGGCGCTCCTCACGCTCACGCTCACTTTCCTCAGTATTGAGTTCAGACGAAGCAGTGCCGGGATTAACTCGCTGCAAGGGTGTCAGCAATTCTGTGGGGGATGTTTCAAGGGATGAGTCAGATGATGAGAGGATGGCCGCAGCACTACCGCTGGCGCCGGGTACAGGCCCGGCACCAGAGTCAACAGCCCTTGCAGGGGCTGGCCTCTGGTAGTCAGATGGTAGATATGACGAGAAGCCACTGATGTTCATACAACAGTACACCCGTTTTGGCGTACTGTCGGGGTTCTATACTCCCCGACAGGTCAATCATCCAGAAGCCCTGTCAGGCTCTGGTATCAATCAGGTTTCCGAGCACCTCTTCGGCATCATTGACCACCTGAGTGGAAGCACCTGCAGTTGTCGGATCAACTGCTGCCTCTCTGACAGCCGTAGCGGCGTCGAGCCCTGAACGGGTTTCACTCTCTTCCGGCCGACCGGTTCCTTGAATATCACCGGCACCTCTCTGGGTATTATCCAGGCCACGGTTGACATTCAGCAGCCCACTTGACTGTGCTGCCACACCATTAATATTCATATATCACCTGCTGTCGCTTGGTCCGTCTTTGGTCTGACACTCTGTCAGCCCATGCTTGTGACACTATAGCATATACGACAAAATTGAGCATATTTTGTTCAATGACGATCACTATTCAGCAACAGTGAAAGATCCAGATATTCCGCCAGAGTTTCACAGGTAGGCTGTTCCAGCCAGGGAAGACTACCCAGCAACGGTGCCCGCAGCCGCTCCTTCAAGGTCTGCAGGTTTTCGTCATGACAAGCCATATTGGGATCTATCTGATTTGCTACCCATCCCACCAGCTGCAACCCATCACGAGCGATCGCTTCAGCCGTCAACAATGCATGGTTGATACAGCCCAGCTTCATACCCACCACCAGAATGACAGGCAGCTCCATCAACTGAGGTACACGCGCCAGGGTTTCTCGTGCATTCAGAGGCACACGCCAGCCACCGGCTCCCTCGATAACAACCAGATCGGCACGCTGCATCAAGGCACCACGACAATAGGCCACAATACGCTCAGCACTCAGGCGCTGCTCTCCGGCTGCGATATGTGGAGCCACCGCTGCCTGCAGGGCTATCGGGTTCACCTGATCGTAACTCAACCAGACACTTGCAGCCTGTTGCAGTTTCAAAGCATCATCATTTCGCAGGCCATCAGGTGTTTCTTCGCACCCGGCGGCAAGCGGTTTCAGCCCCAGCGTCTGCAGGCCCAGACGATTGGCCGCAGTCAGCAGTGCGGTGCTGACCACTGTCTTGCCTACCTCAGTATCCGTACCCGCCACAAACCAGATATGCTTCAACTCATGACTCCTTGACCAATTCGATGTAATGGATCTCGTAGGTTGCCGGCAGACAACCAGTTGCCTTCCTGAAAGATTCGTACCTTTTGTGCAAACGATCAAGCACCGCACGCCCACCCAGACCCTTGCGCTGCCGGGGGTTGATGTTGTGCGCGCCCAGCGCTTTAAGCTCCTGCATCAGCGATAGAAGTGAATCAAACTCAAGGACACGCGTCTCCACCTCTGTACGGCACACTGTAAAAGCAGAGGCATGCGCAAGCAACTGCTCCAGAGCGATGAACTCATTGACATGCGGGTCCTGATCAACCCCGGCCCAGGCATAGCGCAGCTCATGCAGTGTTGCAGGGCCCAGCGTACTGAGCAGGACTGATCCGCCCGGCTTGAGTACTCGCCACAGTTCACTGAACAGCTCCTGCGGTTGCTGACACCACTGTATGGCAAGGCTGCTCCAGATAAGATCCAGCACCCGGCCCGCCAATGGCAGTTGCTCAGCATCGGCACAGATAGGCAGCACTCCGGCAAGACCTCGCTGCTGCCGGGCCTGTTGCAGCATTCCTTCAGCCAGATCCAGACTCAGCAGCTGAGCGCCGGGGTATTGAGCGCACAAGGCCGGCTGGGAGTAACCGGTTCCGCTGCCGAGATCCAGCACTCGCTGCGCTGCTGCCGAAGGCAGCCAGGATGCAAGTCGATCCGCCACATCACGCTGCAGCCCTGCAACACTGTCGTAACTGGCGGCAGCACGACTGAAGGAGTTCGCCACCTGTCGTTTGTCGCGCAGCTGTTTGTCCCCCTGCTTTTTTTCTCCCTGCACTGCCGCCGTCAGCGCCGCACTCAAATTGAGATCTGCCGAGCCCATGTCATCACCTGTTGTGTAAAAGCTTCGGGTCGCGTCAGGAAAGGGGCATGAGCAGCACCTTCCTGAATCAGAATCTGTGCATCAGGGCGCAGCCTGCTCAGTTGATCTGCCAGAGCCACTGGCACCAGCAGGTCATGCTGTCCCAGCATATACAGGCTAGGCACCTGCAGTGTTTTCAAGGCCTCACGCATATCCAGCCGCAGCAGGCCCAACAAGCATGCCAGAGTGTTCGAATCGGCTGTAGACAGCGCCGTCATCAGCTGTATCACCTCCCGACGCTGATTCTCTGACCCCTGTGCCTGAAGCAGCACAAAACGTTTCAGTGTCTTGTGTGCATCCGCTGCAAGTGCGTCCTCAAACTGAACAAAGAGCGCTTCATCCAGCGCATCCGACCAGTCTTCACGCAGAATGAAACAGGGATTACTGGCCACACCAACCAGCCCCGCAACACGATGCGGGGCAGCCTGTGCCACAGCAAGTGCGAGTTGACCACCCAGTGACCACCCCAACCAGATAGCCCTCTCTGGCGCCACCGCCAAGAGGCGGTCGACGAGTTGAGGGAGTAGTTGACCGGGGTCACCCTGCTCTTGTGACAATTCCAGTGGCAGGTTGATCAGCGTCAGTCGAAACGACCGACTCAGCCACGACAACACGGGTTCCCATACCAGAGAGGAGCTGCCCCAGCCATGCAGCAGCACCAGTTCAGGACCTGCATCGCCCAGGGTTTCAACCTGAGCTTCAACCTGAGTTTCAACCTGCAACATGATCAGTGACCTCCTGTCCGGTTGTGTACTGCTTTGTAGTTTCAGGCTCTGTACTTTCCTGCTCTATAGTTGCCTGCAACATATGGCTGAGATCTGCCAGGGCATTCAGCAATCGGTCTACCTGATCTTCTGAATGTGCGGCACTCAGCGTGACACGCAGCCGAGCACTGCCAGCCGGCACAGTCGGCGGCCGGATGGCACTGATATAGATCCCCTGAGCTTCCAGCGCCCGACTGATCGCCACCGCCTTGCCCGCATCGCCGATCAGCAGCGGCTGTATCGGGCTCTGAGACGCCATCAAGCGATAGCCCAACTGACTGCAGCCCTGTCGGAACCGACTGATCAGCGCATTCAGATGCTCACGCCGCCAGCTTTCGTGTTGCAACAGGCGCAGACTAGTCCGCGTTGCCTCGGCCACCGCCGGCGGCATGCTGGTGGTGTAGATATAGCTGCGTGCATACTGGATCAGCGTGTCGATCAACAGATCGGAGCCTGCCACAAACGCACCGGCAGTACCAAAGGCTTTCCCCAGCGTGCCGACCAGTACCTGCAGTTCATTCTGTCCCAGATCGAAATGCTCAGCACAGCCGCCGCCAGTTGGACCCAGACAACCAAAGCCATGGGCATCATCCACCATCAGCCAGGCGTCCTGCTCACGTGCCACACCAGCCAGGGCGGGCAGATCCGCCACATCCCCATCCATGCTGAACACACCATCCGTCACAATCAGGCGATTATCCGCCTCCACTCTTTTCATGCGCTGCTGCAGGCTGGCGATATCATTATGCTGATAGCGCATGAAACGGGCACCGGAAAGCAAACCGCCATCCAGCAGAGAGGCATGGTTCAGGCGATCCTGAAGCACCACATCGTTACGTCCCAGCAGAGCGGTAATCACACCAAGATTAGCCATATAACCGGTCGAGAAGAGCAGGACCCGGTCACGCCCGGTGAACTCAGCCAGCTCCTCCTCCAGGGCATGATGCGCAGCCGTATGGCCATTGACCAGATGTGAAGCGCCACCACCGACACCATAGTGCGAAGCCGCCTTCTGCAGAGCGCTGATCAATTCAGGATGAGCCGCCAGCCCCAGATAGTCATTGGAGCAGAATGCCAGACAGCTCCGACCATCGATCATCACTTCTGGCCGCTGAGCGCTTTGCAATATGCGGCGCTGACGATACAGGTCGGCACTGACACGCTCATCCAGACGTGTCTGCAGTGCTTCAAATGCCATCAGCAGCTCGCATCATAAAAGCGCTGCTGATCCTGCTGCTCTGAAAGGGCATGCAGTATCGCCTGTTCGCGGGAGCTGTCCGACAGATCCTCGCGCACCTCGGGATGAATTCCCAGCTTGGCAAACAGGGCGCGATCAGCATCTGCCTGAGGATTTTCGGTGGTGAGCAGTTTTTCACCGTAGAAAATGGAGTTGGCACCGGCCAGAAAACACAGTGCCTGCATCTGCTCGTTCATCTCGGTACGTCCTGCCGACAGACGCACATGTGAGGCTGGCATCAGAATGCGGGCCACTGCGATAGTGCGCACAAACTCAAAGGCTTCCAGCTCATCGACATCAGCCAGAGGTGTCCCCTCGACTCTGACCAGCATATTGATCGGTACCGATTCAGGATGATCCGACAGATTGGCCAGCATCATCAGCAGGCCGATACGGTCACGCTGGCTCTCGCCCATCCCGAGAATGCCACCACAGCAGACTTTCATTCCGGCATCGCGCACATGCTGCAGGGTATCCAGACGCTCCTGATAGCTGCGAGTCGTGATGATGCTGTCATAAAACTCAGGGGAAGTGTCCAGGTTGTGGTTGTAGTAATCCAGCCCGGCATCCGCCAGATCCTGTGCCTGCTCAGGCTGCAAGGTCCCCAGTGTCATGCAGGCCTCCAACCCCAGCGCCTTGACCCCTTTGATCATCTCGATGACATAGGGCATATCCTTGGCGCGGGGCTGCTTCCAGGCAGCGCCCATGCAGAAGCGGCTGGCCCCCTTGGCTTTTGCAGCTTCGGCCTCTTCCAACACCTCCCTGACCTTCATCAGGCGCTCCACCTCAAGACCGGTGTTGTAATGAGCGCTCTGCGGGCAGTATTTACAATCCTCAGGACAGGCACCGGTCTTGATAGACAGCAGTGTGCTGACCTGCACGGCATTGGGATCAAAAAAGGCCCTGTGCACCGATTGCGCTCTGAACAGCAGATCATTGAAAGGCAGCTGGAAAAGTGCCAGAACCTCGTCGACAGTCCAGTCATGACGAATGGCGGAATCGGCTTGCATAGTCAGATGTTCCTCTGCAGGATGATAGGGGGCCATTGGATGGCCAATGGTGACACATATTAACCGGACAGATGGAGCTGTCAACCCATGTTTAAAATCAAGGTCTACAATAGATTATTTATTAACCAACCATGTCGTTTATGCGCCTCCCCCCTTGCCCTGCCCAACGGCCTCTGTGAAGCTTGTCATGCCGACCTGCCCTGGTTGCTCAATGCCTGCAAGCGCTGCGGACTGCCCTTGCCCTTCACAAATGATTCGCCGTGCCGGCACTGTGATGACTATCCTTCTGCCATTGACCGAACGCTGGTCCCCTTCCACTATCAATTCCCGCTCAACCGCCTGATCCCCGATATCAAGTATCATAAAAAACCTGCTGCACTGGGCTGGATGAGTCATGTGATGGCTCAGTATCTGGAAAGTATCTGCACAGATATGCCTGAACTGCTAATTCCTGTACCGATGCATCGACTGAATGAGGCCAGACGGGGTTTCAATCAGTCTTCGCTGCTGGCTTATCAACTGTCACGCCATCTGCAGATCCCCTGTGATCATCGCCTGCTGAGCAAGACTCGCCTCACACCCAGACAGATGACACTCAGCGCCGAACAAAGGCGCCATAATCTGAAGCAGGCCTTTGCCATCCACCGCGAACCACCTGAACATGTCGCGCTGATTGATGATGTCATGACCACCGGCAGCACGGCAGATGAACTGGCTCAACTGCTGAAGGAAAGAGGTGCAGCAAAGGTTGATCTGTTGGTAATGGCAAGAACGCCATCACCAGAAGATGGAGAACTGACTGAGAACCAGCCGAAGGCTAACTGAGAATAAATCTGGAGTTATCCTGGACTATTGCCAGATCAGCAGATTAGTACCTATAGTAGAGGACGAACAAGCGATGGATGAATAGATGACACTGGAGCTGTTAAGCCAACTGTTTGGCGGCATAGGTCTGTTTCTGCTGGGCATGCAGTTGATGACCAATGGTCTGAAACAGGCAGCGGGCCAAAGCCTGCGGCGAACGCTCGAGTTTGCCACCCGTTCACGCCTGCGCGGCCTTTTTTCCGGCACGCTGATCACAGCACTGGTGCAGTCCTCCAGTGCGGTGACGGTCGCCACTATCGGTTTCGTCAACGCCGGCCTGCTCACACTGGGCCAGGCCATCGCAGTGATCTATGGCTGCAACGTCGGTACCACGATGGTAGGCTGGATCGTCGCTCTGATCGGCTTTCAGTTCAAGATCAGCGCCTTTGCACTGCCGATGATTGGCGCCGGCATGATACTGCAGTTACTGGCCGGACAGAAACGGGCCGGGCATCTGGGGCTGGCGCTGGTGGGCTTCGGTATCTTTTTCATCGGGCTGGATTTCATGCGCAATGGCTTTGATGGCATGAGCGAGCATATCCCGCTGTCTCAGCTCGGCACCGGCCCTATGGCACTTGCGCTGTTTGTGCTGGCCGGATTTGTCATGACCTTTCTGATGCAGGCCTCTGCCGCCGTGATGGCGATTGCACTGTCACTGGTGCATACAGGTAGCATCCCCCTGTCGGCAGCGGCGGCCATTGTTATCGGCTCCAATATTGGCACCACCACTACCGCCATTCTGGCTGCGCTCGGGGCCACAGCCAATGCCCGGCGAATTTCAGCTGCGCATGTCGTTTTCAATCTTCTGACCGGCGCGGTTGGATTGCTCCTGCTGATGCTGCTCGCAGGATTTCTGGACTCACTGAACCCGCACCTGTTCAATCTGGTGATTCTACTGGCGCTCTTCCATACCCTCTTCAACCTGATGGGAGTTGCCATCATGTGGCCATTGACCTCCGCACTGGAGCGTTTCCTGCTGCGCCGTTTCCGCAGCCAGGATGAGGATGAGGCACGCCCACATTATATTGATAACACCATCGTCCATACCCCTTCATTGGCAGTTGAAGCGGTCTGCCTGGAGCTCGCCAGAGTCAGTCAGCTGTGCAGTCGTGTTGCGCATGAGGCACTCAATGCCGGACAAGACGCACCGGAAAGAGTCATCAGACAAGCCGCAACCATTCACAGGCTGATCAGCGAAATAGGTGACTTCAACCAAGAGCTGGGCAGGCAGAACCTGAATGCCGAGATCAACGAACTGCTTCCCATGTCGATGCGCGTGGCCCGCTACTTCGATGAAGCCGCGCGACTGGCCACTCGTATGCTTGACTACTATCCGGCTTTCAGTCAGCTGGAAAACACCCTGATTCGTCAGGCTGTGTATGAGTTTCAAAAGAAGGTCTCGGAGCTGATAGATCTGTGTGAAATCCGTCAGGACAGGCTGATACAGGGCAATGAAGCCCATCAGCATATCCAGCAACTGGAAAAAGAGTATCAAAACCTCAAGGCGCAGCTGCTGGAGGCGTCTGTTTCAGGTAAGCTAACGGCTGCAGAGAGCATTGCGCTGATGGATGGCCTGAGTCATATGCACAGGATGGCAGAGCAGCTTGAAAAAGGCGCTCGCCACTGGAGCTATGCGCTACCGATAGAGCATCGCGCACCCCTTCATGCGCCTGCAGTGACACCACCTTCAGCCTGATCCGACCCATTACGAGACAAGCATGACACCCTACTCACTCAGCCCTATCGGCATCGTGCGCAGCCCTTTCAAGGAAAAGTTCGGCATCCCACGCCAGCCGGGACTCGCCACATCAATACCGGCGCGCATTGAGCTGCTACCACCCTATGATGTGCCGGAAGCCTTCAGAGGACTGGATGAGTGCAGCCATATCTGGGTGATTTTCATCTTCAGCGCCACAGCATCACAGGGCTGGAAAGCGATGGTCAGACCTCCGAGATTGGGTGGAAACAGGCGACTGGGTGTATTTGCAACACGATCCACCTTTCGCCCCAACCCGATCGGGCTCTCGGTGGTCAGATTTGAAGGCATCCGACAGGACAGCAACGGTCTGTGGCTTGAAGTGTCAGGTGCTGACCTGATGGATGGCACCCCGGTGCTGGATATCAAACCCTATCTGCCCTATGCCGACAGCATCAGCGATGCCACCTTTACACTGGCACCCGAAGCGGAGCAGTTGAACCTGCCGGTCGAATTCAGTGACGAAGCCCAGCAACAGTGCGCCTATTTCAGCCAAACCCTGGGCCAGTCGCTGCAGCAGCAGATCAGCGAAGTACTGCGCTGCGACCCCAGACCCGCCTACAAGCGCACGGAAGAGGAGCGCATCTATGGCATCACGCTGCATAACCTCAATATCCGTTGGCAGATCAGCCTGAGCAGTATAATCGTGCTCAGCATAGCCCCTGAACCAGATGCTGTACTCTGAGCGAGAATCGGTTTTTTGCTATACTGCCCGCCGAAAAGCTGTGCGCCATCGCAACTCCTGACACTTATACAGGCCGTTAGAGCACACCACATCACCAGATAACAACACGGGACACCTGCATGCCCTTGATCAGCGCCGAACAATCCGCCTTTGATAAGCAACATATCTGGCACCCCTACTCCTCCATGATCAACCCGCCCCCTGTATACCCGGTGGTATCAGCATCCGGGGTCAGAATCACACTGTCGGATGGGCGCGAATTGATCGATGGTATGGCTTCGTGGTGGTCGGTAATTCATGGTTACAATCACCCGCGACTGAATCGGGCAGCACATGAGCAGATCGATCGCATGTCTCATGTCATGTTCGGTGGCCTGACGCATGAGCCTGCCATTGAGCTGGCCCGACAATTGGTCGATATGACACCTGCGGGACTGGACAGGGTATTCTTTGCCGACTCTGGTTCCGTGTCGGTCGAGGTGGCCATGAAGATGGCGATCCAATACTGGCAGTCGCGCCAGCGGCCCGGCAAATATCGCATGATCAGTCTGCGTAACGGCTATCATGGTGACACCTTCGGCGCCATGTCGGTCTGTGATCCGGTCACCGGGATGCATGAGCTGTTCAGCGGCGTATTGCAGCAACAGTATTTTGCGCCACGCCCGGAAACCCGCTTCGCGGCAGAGTGGAATCCTGATGATATCGCGCCTCTGGCCCAACTTATGGAGACGCACAGCGATGAGATCGCGGCCCTGATTCTGGAGCCCGTGGTACAGGGTGCGGGTGGCATGCACTTTTACTCGCCCGAGTATCTGAAGCAAGCACGCGAGCTATGTAACCGTCATGAGATACTGCTTATCGCCGATGAGATAGCCACCGGCTTCGGCCGCAGCGGTGAGCTTTTTGCCTGTAACCATGCCGGGATCAGCCCGGATATCCTCTGCCTGGGCAAGGCACTGACGGGGGGCTATATGACACTTGCCGCTACACTGGCCAGTGACGAGATCGCTCAGACCATCTCCCGCGGTGGCGCCGGGTGCTTTATGCACGGCCCCACCTTCATGGCCAACCCGCTGGCCTGTGCCGTTGCCTGCGAGAGTCTGACACTGCTGCAGGAGCAGGACTGGGCCGGTAATATAAGGCGTATAGAATCAGGCCTGAAGCAAGGACTCACTCCCGCTGCTGCCCTGCCTAATGTTGCGGAAGTGCGCTGCCTGGGTGCGATCGGGGTGATTGAACTGCATCAGAGTGTAACCCTGTCTGAGGTGCAACCGCTGTTTGTCGAGCAGGGTATCTGGGTACGCCCCTTCGGCAAGCTGGTCTATGTGATGCCACCCTATATCATGAGTGATGAAGATCTTGGCACCCTGTGCCAGGGCATGCTGAATGTTGTACAGCAGATAGGTTAAGCTGACTGACGACCAGCCATCTGATAAACATTTAACGACCATATTTAACGAACGGTGAGACACGAACAACCATGCCACGCATCAAGATCGATATGCCCGATAACTACCTGTTCAGCACCGAGATACCGGTACGGATCAGTGACATCAATTATGGCGGACACCTGAGCAACGATGCCGTGCTTTCGATCATCCACGAAGCCCGCATCCGCTTTCTGAACCAGTACCACTATTCTGAAATGGATGTGGAGGGGCTGGGCATCATCATGACGGACTCAGCGATTGTCTATAAGGCTGAGGGGTTTCATGGTGATCAGATCCAGATAGATGTCACGGTCGGCGATTTCAATAAATACGGCTGTGATTTTTTCTATCTGCTGAGCAATAAAAAAACGGCTGTCGAAATCGCTCACGCCAAGACCGGCATTGTGTTTTTCGACTATCAGGAGCGTAAGGTTGTGCACATCCCTGATCAGTTCAGGGATGCGATGATGAAGGTGACTAAATAACGCTTAACCGGCTATAAGTACTATCATAAGTACAGCCGATCACTACTCGTCATCATAGTCATAGTGCCCATGAGCGAGGTTTTCGAAGCGCGTATATTTACCGATGAACGCCAGGCGTGACGTACCGATAGGTCCGTTACGCTGCTTCCCGATAATGATCTCGGCCACTCCCTTGAACTCACTATCCTCGTTGTACACCTCATCACGATAGATAAACATGATCACGTCGGCATCCTGCTCGATCGCGCCTGATTCACGCAAATCCGAGTTCACCGGGCGCTTGTTGGGACGGTTCTCAAGACTACGGTTAAGCTGCGACAGGGCAATCACGGGGCAGCCCATCTCTTTTGCCAGCGCTTTCAGGGAGCGTGATATCTCGGATATCTCAGCGGTACGCCCTTCGCTCTTACCGGTTTTCAGTTGCATCAACTGCAGATAGTCGACCATGATCATGGCCAGGTCACCATGCTCACGCACGATACGCCTGGCTCTGGCACGCATCTCGTTCGGGCTGATACCGGCCGTATCATCGATATAGAGCGGCTTGCCCTTGAGGGCATTCACGGCATTGGTCAACTTCGGCCAGTCTTCTTCTTCCAGCTGGCCACTACGCATCTTGGTCAAACCTATCTTACCCAGCGAGGCCAGCATACGGGTCAGCAGCTGATCGGCTGGCATCTCGAGACTGAACACCAGCACCGGCCTCTCGGTCGCCATCAGTGCATTCTCGACCAGGTTCATCGCGAAGGTGGTTTTACCCATGGAGGGGCGGGCAGCGACAATGATCAGATCCGAAGGCTGCAGACCACCCGTGCGCTCATCCAGATCATCAAAGCCGGTGGTGACACCGGTCAGGGCATCGGAGTTATTGAACAGAAAGTCGATGCGCTCGACCGCGCGCTTGAGCAACTCGGTGACCGACTCAGGCCCGCCCTGATTGGGCCGCCCTTCGGCAATCTGGAAGATTTTCTGCTCGGCTTCGTTGAGTATCTCATCCGATGCCCGCCCTTCGGGGCGAAAGGCACTGCTGGCGATCTCATTCGCGACATCGATCATCTGCCTCAGCAGCGCACGATCGCGCACGATCTCGGAGTAGGCACGGATATTGGAAACGCTGGGGGTATTACGCGCAAGGGAAACCAGATACTCAAGACCACCGGCGCGCTCCAGATCACCGGTGCGATCCAGCTCTTCAGACAGGGTCACGACATCGAGTGGGCGCGACTCATCCACAAGTTTCTGCATCACACGGAAGATCATGCGATGTTCAGGACGGTAGAACTGTGCCTCGAAAACGATCTCGGACACCGTATCCCAGGCATTATTATCCAGCATCAGGCCGCCCAGTACGGACTGCTCCGCCTCCAGTGAAAAAGGAGGTGCCTTTATCTCTGCCAGTTCATCCTGGTCGCGCTCTGAAAACTCCATGAATACTGCCTGATGTCTCGTTAAGTCAGCGCAGTATTCTAACACTGTCTGAGCCGATATCTACAGGAGCAATACAACAGGCATCGCTGGCAATTGCTCCTGCATTGCCAGCATACTGCACATCCCTTTGCATAAAAAAAAACACCGCCTGCAGAACAGACGGTGTTTCCAGTCAAACTAAGAGTCTAGGCTGATTACTCAGCAGCAACGATCAGTTTGATTGAAGTGGTCACTTCAGCGTGCAGCTGCAGGCTGACAGTGTACTCGCCGACGTGGCGGATAGTACCTTCTGGCAGACGAACTTCGCTCTTGTTGACTTCGATACCGGACTGAGTGATCGCATCAGCGATATCACGAGTACCGATAGAGCCAAACAGCTTGCCTTCGTCGCCAGCTTTGGTGACAACAGACAGTTCCATCTCTTTCAGCTGATCAGCACGCGCCTGAGCAGCAGCCAGACGATCGTTGGAAGCTTTTTCCAGCTCCGCACGACGCTCTTCAAACTTAACAACGTTTTCTGCAGTGGCAGATACTGCTTTACCCTGCGGCAGCAGATAGTTACGGCTGAAACCTGCTTTGACTGACACTTTGTCACCCAGTTTGCCAAGCTTGCCGATATTTTCGAGCAGAATAACTTCCATCTCGTAAACCTCTTGTTTCTGCAATCTAATGTGCAGTTTTAATTCTTGGCCGGTATGCGTGAACGCAGATCGATCAATGAGTCGATCGCCACGCTGATCACCAGCAACGTAAGTACATAGGGACCGAACAGCGCCAGCGACACATAAAAACCTGTCAGCCAGCCTTTAGCCAGTTCTCTTTTGGCAACTATGCCATGTATCAGTGCCATGCCTGCCACTATCAGGGGCAACATCAGCAACGGCATCCAGCGCACCATCTCTGCTCCGATATTAGGAAGCAGAACAACGGCTGTCACCAGCACCAGGGTAAAGACAGGTTTCAGACGTATACTCCGAAACTCCTGCCCAAACCCGCCGGGGTTGAACAGGCAAGCCTGCCACCAGCGCGCCAGTGCAAGTGATGCCAGCATCACCGCTGCATGGAATGCAGTCACTGCTCCAATGATCAGCACTTTCAGATCGTAGGATGCCAGCGCCTGCAATTGTGGCACCGCACCCGACTCCTGCTGACTGACCAGTTCGAGCACCTGATCCAGCATGGATCCCAGCCCCAGCTCAAGGCCAAAACTTGCCACAATCCCGACCGGTATCACACCGATCAACACCTGAACCCAGGACATGCTGCGTCGTAACAGAGCAGCCAGCACATAGCTACCCGCTATCACGATCACCGCTGTCGGATCCCCTGCCAATGCCCAGGCACCAGCAGGCAGCAAAGCCCATAACAGTAGTTGAGACCCGTCCGTCACACCGCGACGCAGCGTAACAAGACAAACCGCAGCTGCACTTATCCAGTACAGAAACGGCAGCATGGCAGCCACGACAGCCACCAAAACCGCCTGACTGCGACCCTTCATGATCAATTCAGCGAGGGTACGCACGACGGTAGATCCTTATTTATTCATGACCATCTGTATAAGGCAGCAGCGCAAGGTAACGAGCGCGCTTGATAGCTGTTGCCAGCTGACGCTGATAACGAGCTTTAGTACCTGTAATACGGCTTGGTACGATTTTACCAGTTTCGGTAACGTAAGCTTTCAGGATTTCGAGATCTTTGTAATCGATCTGATCAACACCTTCAGCGGTGAAACGGCAAAACTTGCGACGACGGAAAAAACGAGCCATGTGAACTCTCCTCAGACTTCAGAATTAATCTTCAACAGTTTCAGATTCAGAATCCTGCTCGTCTTCGGCAGATTCATCTTCTCTCTGCTGACGCTCAGGGCGGTCTTCACGACGTGGCTTACGCTCTTCGCGAGATTCTGCAGCTTTGATAGGAGAGGCTTCAGTGATCGCTTCTTTACAACGAAGAACCATGCTACGCAGCACTGCATCGTTGTAACGGAAAAGATTTTCCAGCTCATCCAGGACTTCCTGGGTGCACTCAACGTTCATCAGAACATAGTGTGCCTTGTGAGCATTGTTGATCGGGTAAGCCAGCTGACGACGACCCCAGTCTTCAAGACGGTGGATCTTGCCTTCGGCACCTTCGATCAGGCCGGTATAACGTTCGAGCATGGCCGGAACCTGCTCGCTCTGGTTCGGATGAACCAGAAATACGATTTCATAATGACGCATTGGAGCTCCTTACGGGTTTGCAGCCCCTGATCCGGACGATAAAAAAGCATCTGATCAGAAGCAAGGAGTTGATGGATGTAAAACGACGCAGCATTATAGGTGATTTACCTGCAGTGCACAAACAGATTTGACAAGTCTGTAAAACATGTCATGTAGACAGAGTTATCACCTTGAGTCGGAATTCGCTACAATTGGGTTCTAAGGGGCAGCATTCATTAGCAACAACCCCAACCCAACTATCCGAGACAGGAAGCTGAGTACCGACATGAGCATCACAATCAAGACCCCGGAAGAGATCAGTAAGATGAGAGTGGCCGGCCGCCTGGCAGCCGAGGTTCTCGAGATGATTGAGCCACACGTTCTACCCGGCGTCACGACCGACGAGCTCAATCAGATCTGTCATGATTATATCGTCAATGAACAGCAGGCGATTCCTGCACCTCTCAACTACCACGGCTTTCCAAAGTCGATCTGCACCTCTGTCAATCAGGTGGTCTGTCACGGCATCCCCAATGACAAGAAACTGAAAAGCGGCGATATCATCAATATCGACATTACCGTCATCAAGGACGGCTACCACGGTGATACCAGCAAGATGTTCTACATCGGCGATGTTGCACCACACGCTACCCGCCTGTGTGAAATCACTCAGGAGTGCCTGTATAAAGGCATCGAACTGGTTCGACCCGGTGCGCACCTTGGCGATATCGGCGAAGTGATTCAGCGCCATGCCGAGGCCAACCACTACACAGTTGTGCGTGAGTACTGCGGACACGGCATAGGCGCCAAGTTCCATGAGGACCCACAGGTCTTGCATTATGGTAAAGCAGGCACAGGTGAAGTGCTGCGTGAAGGGATGATTTTCACCATTGAGCCGATGATCAATGCCGGCAAGCGCCACGTAAAACTGTCCAAGCGTGATGGCTGGACAGTAGAGACAGCCGACCGACGACTCTCGGCACAATGGGAGCACACGATTCTGGTGACCGCTGATGGCTATGAAGTCCTCACGCGCCGCAAGGAAGAGCCGTTCTGACCTGAAAAGCCGATCCCTCACCAGCAGCACCCACAAGCTGATCCCAAACAAAGGGGCAATATCTGATCATGGGTAGTACGCACACTTTACTGACCGCTGTTCCTGAGTATCTGGACCCCGCTCAACTCAGGCAACAACTGAGTGATTGCAACAATCCTCTTACCGTGTTCAAGAAGGCGTTATCCAATGCCAATGAACTGATGGATGAAGACTTTCGCCAGGGTGCCGATATTCGCAAACTGATCTATGGCCGCGCCTGGGTGATTGATCAGATACTCAATGCAGCCTGGCAACTGTTCGACTGGCCCGACCTGAGCAAGCTGGCGCTGGTGGCTGTGGGCGGCTATGGGCGTGGCGAACTGCATCCGCAATCAGACATTGATATCCTGCTGCTGACCGATGATACGCTGGAGGCAGAAACTTTCGCCGACGCCATCAGTCGCTTTTTTGCCCTGCTGTGGGATATGAAACTGGATATCGGCTCCAGTGTGCGTTCGGTCGAAGAGTGTTACAGCGAAGCGCGCAATGATGTCACCATCGCCACCACGCTGATCGAATCCAGAACCCTGATCGGCAACCCTGATCTGCAGGCACAGATGTATGCTCGCGTCATCTCTGACGAAGCCTGGACCGACAAGGAGTTTTTCAAGGCAAAACTGAATGAGCAGACCGAGCGGCATGAAAAAACCAACAACACCGAATATAACCTTGAGCCCAACCTGAAGAACTGCCCTGGCGGCCTGCGCGATATTCAGACGGTCGGCTGGGTAGCCAAGCGACACTTCGGTGCCACCTATATCCGTGATCTGGTGGACCATGGTTTCCTGACCGAGTACGAGCTGGATATCGTCAACAAGGGTGAGCTGTACCTCTGGACCGTCCGCTACGCATTGCATATGACCTGCAAACGCCGTGAGGACCGCCTGCTGTTTGATCATCAGCGTGTGCTGGCAGCCTACTTCGGTTATAAGGATCAGGACAGCGCCCTGGCCGTCGAGCAGTTCATGAGCAAGTACTACCGCATCGCGATGGCGATGTCGGAGTTCAACGACATGCTGCTGCAATACTTCGACGAGGTGATTCTCAGAGCCGATGAGGAGCAGCGCACCGAACCACTCAACAGCCGCTTCCGAATCCATAACGACTACCTGCAAGTCACTCATGACAAGGTGTTTGAGCACCATCCTTTTGCGCTGATGGAGCTTTTCGTTCTGCTCGCACAGAATCTCAGAATCAAGGGCGTGCGTGCTTCGACCATCCGTTTGATCCGCGAGCACCGCCATCTGATTGATGACGAGTTCCGTCACGATATCCGCAACACCTCCCTGTTCATGGAGCTGCTGAGATCCGAAGATGGCGTTTCAACTCAGCTCAAGCGGATGAATCGCTATGGCATCCTCGGTCGCTACCTGCCTGAGTTCGGTCGCATTGTCGGCCAGATGCAGCATGACCTGTTCCACATCTACACAGTGGATGCGCATACACTCAAGGTGATTCAGAAGATGCGCCAGTTCCGCCACGATGAGTACCGCGAACTGCTGCCGATTGCTCACCGCATCATCAACCAGCTACCCAAGATCGAACTGCTTTATATAGCCGGCCTGTACCATGATATCGCCAAGGGCCGTGGTGGCGATCATTCGGAACTGGGGGCCGAGGATGTCTTCGCCTTCTGCCGTCGCCACCATATCGGCAAGTGGGATACCCATCTGGTTGCCTGGCTGGTGCGCAACCATCTGAAAATGTCGATGACCGCTCAACGACGTGACATCTCGGACCCGGAAGTGATTCATAAGTTTGCCATGGAGGTGCGCGACATCATCCATCTGAACTACCTTTATGTGCTGACCGTGGCTGATATCAACGCCACCAACCACACTCTATGGAACAGCTGGCGCGCATCGCTGCTGCGACAGCTCTATACCGAAACCAAGCGCGCTCTGCGCCGCGGCCTGGAGAACCCGGTCAACAAGGAGGACCGCATCGAGCAGCTGCAGCATGAAGCGCTCAGCATTCTGATCCGACTGGGCATTGATGAACAGGATGTTCGCGCTTTCTGGAGCCTGCTCGGCGATGAATATTTCCTGCGTGAGGACGCCCGCAATATCGCCTGGCACACTCAGGCGATACTGGAGCATGCCGAACGCCCCCTGCCTCTGGTGCTGGTGCAGAAAACCTCCTATCGCCTCTACGAGGGTGCCACCGAGATTTTCATCTATGCCGAGGATCTGCCCAACCTCTTCCCGGCCACCGTTGCGGCGCTGGATCAGTTGCACCTGAGCGTACAGGATGCACGTATTATCGTGACCGACAATGGCCGCACGCTGAACACCTATACGGTACTGACGGAGGACAACCAGCCACTGTCCGAGAATCCCGACTATCTGGCCAGTATTCAGCGCCATCTGACTGATGAACTGGATGACCCGGATGATTTCCCCGAGATCATTCAGCGCCGCGTACCGCGTCAGCTCAAACTGTTCGCCATGCCGACTACCGTCAATATCAGCAATGATCCGAGCAGCCATCAGACAGTTCTGGAAGTGATCACACCCGACCGTCCGGGCCTGCTCGCGCGTCTGGGGCGTATCTTCGTACAGTTCGGATTATCAGTACGCAAGGCCAAAATCTCGAACATCGGCGAGCGCGTGGAAGACTTTTTCTTCATCACCGACGAAAATGATCAACCGATCAGCGACCCTGAGGTGTGTAAAAACCTTCAGGAAGCGATCTGCAAGAAGCTGGATGAGCATATTCAGGCTACGCAGTAGCCTGAATATGCTGAAGGAGTGGTGCAGAAGGAGTGGTGCTGAATATTGATCTGACCCTATGACAGGTGGTACTCAGTACTGATGCACCCAGGCACGCTGCACCTGATTGAGATCGACCTCCAGCACCGTGGCATAGGTATCATCCTGCACCGGATAGCTCTTGATCACTCGAGCACCACGCACTATGCCGGCAACCGATGCCTTGAACTGATCATTCTGCAGCACCATATCCTGCACCGACGTTGTGCCGAACAGATACTGCCCATTAATGATCGCCGCCAGCTCCTGATAGGCCTGAAGCTTGGAGGCGCGCATCGCCATGATGATCTTCTGCTGCTCTGTCCGGCCTGGCTGCAAGCTGATCGGCGCATAGCCTGTGGCACTGACCCAGTGTGGCTCGGCCGGGACCTCTATACGTGGCGGCGAGGAGCTGCCGGGCATCGCTTCCACCATTGAGGACACTGACTGCGAAACAGTCGAGCAACCGGTCAACAGCAATGCGCTCAACAGCAGCATACTGAGAATCTTTTTCTTCATATTCACTCTAATCCTGCCGGTCCCCGGCGATTTTCAATGATCATACCACGCTCAGTCGCCTGCAGCGGACTGAAGCCAGGCCAGTTACCTTCAAAGCGAGTATAGGGAATATGACTCTGAGCCGACGCGATCACCTGACGGGTGGTCGTATCCAGCACTCGTGCATTGACCACTACACCATCGGAATACTCGGCATAGGTACCGGTCAGCACAAAATAGATACGGTTGCGGCTGCGCAGCATGGAAAGATTATCATCACTGAGATCCGGTCGCCTTGTTGTCGTAAGACTGACGGCCCGGTAATCAACAAGATTGTAACCGAGATGCTCCATCTGAAAGATGAAGCTCTCGGCAAAACGCTCACCGAGAAGTCCTGGTTCACCACGCTGTTCCAGCTTGCTGAAGGGTAATACAGCCAATGGCAACCGCCGGACGCGATTTTCGTCCAGCCCCGAAGCCAACTGACCAGCCATCTGCTGAATCGCCTCACTGAGTGGATCATACCCCTGCCCCTGTTGATCAACCAACGCCAATGCCGCAGTGCGCCCGACACCAGGTGACGGTTGCCCGCCATTCATCGCCGCCAGCACCTGAGGACTCACACTCTGAATATGCACAGGCATGGGATCATCATGCGTAACGGTTCGACAGCCGCCGAGCAGGAGTGCTGACAGGGTCAAAAACAGCAGTAATGAACGATAACTCATCTGAGCCCTTTTCAAAGGATTGCTTTCAATACAGAATCTACCATAAATATACTCGCTGCACAGGCATTATCATTTGCACCTGCTGCACAAAATGCTTACTTTGATAGCAGTAAACACTGATAACCGGAGCCCTATGATCCATTCGCTGACTCGATTCGCTTTCATGCTGTTATTATTGATCCCAGCCGTTCAGGCCTCAGAGGTGATCGTAGAAGCGGAAGGCAGGGCCATCATACTCAACTCGGATCTGACCAGCGCACGCCGTGCCGCTATCAGTGACGCCTCACAGGCTGCCTCTTTGCAGGCCGCCGCCCGTATCGCCACCACACAGCAGATACGCGATGGTATTCTCGAGATCGACAATATGAGCATCTCGACGCTGGGCACGCTGAGCGATGTGGAAGTGGTCGATGAGTGGGTTCAGGGACAGTATCTGTTTGTGCGTATTCTGGCACGTGTGGCTGTTGAAACCGCCTGCCCTAATGGTAGTGCGTCATCGGCCTATCGCAAAAGTGCCGTGATTACCTCCTTCCCACTACTGTCGCCCTCCCAGGCCAGCAGCGGTGGCCTGCATCGTCTAGGACAGGATATCACCGACCATCTGGCAAGCCGATTTGCACAGCATAAAAGCCTGGAGATACACAATGCCAGCCACCTGAATATGCATCCAACTCCAGCCACCGCACCAACCCAGATGCTGGATGACGGAACACTAACAAGCCTGCTGCGCCATACCGAACAGATGAATGCTCAGTACATCGTATCCGGCGTGATACGTGATATCGCCCCTCACAATCCTCAAGGCCCGCGTGAAAGCAATATTCTGGTCGACCTCTACAACCAGTTGGATACCGCCAGCGCCCGCCACATGCGGAACTTTGTCATGGACCTGTTCATTCACGATGCCTTCAGTGGTGCGCTGATTCATCAGCAACAATACGCAACGGCTGGCCGCTGGCTGTTACGCGAACAGCGTGCCGATTTCAACTCCGCCGCTTTTCAACAGCAGGAGTATGGCCAGAAGGTCCGCTCGCTGCTGGATCAGGTGGGCAGGGATATTGAGGAACACCTGCGCTGCACCCCCTTTGCTGCACGCATCACCCGTACCGATCATGATCGCGTCTGGATCAATGCCGGACAGCTCAGTGGCTTGTCAGTCGGGGATCGTCTCAGTGTCTATCGCCGCTACACCCATTATGATGCCATGCACAACCCCTACAGCGAACTGCTGAACACACGCGTTACCCTGACACTCGACAGTGTGCAACCCACCTTTGCCAGCGGTGTCATCAACAGCACCGACAGCAGCGCCAACATTCAGCAGGACGATATCGTCAAAAGTCACTGATCAATATCATTTGACACCTGCCCGCAGCCCCCTTAGTCTGCCCGCTTAATTTCATCAATGTTTCATCAATCCGTCATAACACCCGTCAACACCCTATGGAGCCACACATGCAAGCAGAGCTGTTCAGCCAGCTGGAAACAAAAATTGAGTCCCTGATCGAAGAGGTCGAACTGCTTCGACTGGAGATCAGTGAACTGCGCGATATACGTAAAGTGCTGGAGAGCGACAAGGCTCAGACAGACGATCGCCTGAAAGGCCTGCTCAGCAAGTTTGATCGTCTTGAAGACAGTGCTGATCTCTGATCCCGCCCGACCAGACCTACCTGCCTGATGCCGAACCATAAAGGGTTCGGCAACTACCGGCCTGATCAGGCCGCGCAAATACTGGCCAGCACTTGGCTGAATAGATAAAATGGTTCACAATCCGTTAACTTTTCCGCATGACCAGTCCAAGGAGTCAACTCTTGTCACAACTTCCTGTCATTGTCGGCTTTGGAGGCATCAGCCCCGCCGGCAGAGCATCCTTTCATCACGGCTATCGCCGTCTTATTCTGGATCAGCTCGACAGCCGCAGCAGACAGGAAACCCTGACAGGGCTTGCCACACTGATGGCACGCGCCACTTCTGACAATGGCGAATATGTCACCCGCAGCGGTGAGCGCCTCAGTGCCGCTCAACTGGCTGAGCAACTGGCACCGGAACTCCTGTCCAATACCCTGATTCGGCGTATTCACCCCGACTGGTTCGATGTCAACAATGTGATGATGAACCGGCATGCAGTACTGCAGGGAGCAGACTCGGATCTGGTATTCAAAATCCGTAACCGTCACCTGCCAAACCATATACCCGGAAACTGGCAAGTCACCGAGAAGGGCCTCGGCCATTCAGAGGTGCGTGTCAGCGGCAGTTGTGAAATGATTCTGCCCGACAGCCGTATCGCTCCCGTACAAAGTGCAGGCATGCTGCCCACCGGCTTTGATCCCGGCACACTCTACCAGTCACGCAACCATCCCCGCGGCTTGCAGATGAGCGTCTATGCTGCCTCGGATGCCCTGCGCTCTGTCGGTATCGATTATGAACAGATAGCAGACCGTCTGTTGCCCGATCAGATCGCCGTGTTTGCCAGCAACTCCATCGGCCAGCTGGATGATGCCGGCTTTGGTGGCCTGACCAAATTCGCTGCGCTGGGCAAGCGCACTACCTCCAAGCAGATGCCTCTGGGATATGCCCAGATGCCAGCCGACTTCATCAACGCCTACCTGCTGGGTAACGTCGGCCTGACCGGCGGCGCCCTGGGCGCCTGCGCCACTTTCCTCTATAACCTGCGCAATGCTGTTGAGGAGATCCGCAGCGGACGCTGCAAATTTGCCCTTGTCGGCGGCAGTGATGCCCCTGTCACCCCAGAAATTATCGAAGGCTTTCGTGCCATGGGTGCGCTGGCAGAGGATAAAGACCTGATGGCGCTGGATCAGCTGGAGCAGCTGGCCGATGATGACTATCGCCGCGCCTGCCGCCCTTTCGGCAACAACTGCGGCTTCACCATCGGTGAGTCCAGCCAGTATCTGGTACTGATGGCGGATGATCTGGCTATAGAGCTGGGTGCGGATATTCACGCCTCCGTCGCTGATGTGTTCGTGCATGCCGATGGCCATAAAAAATCGATCTCGGCACCGGGCATCGGTAACTATATGACACTTTGCAAGACGGCATCACTGATCAGATCCATGCTGGGAGAGGAGTCACTGCAGCAACGCAGCTTTATCCAGGCACATGGCACCAGCACACCGCAGAACCGAGTCACCGAATCTCATGTGCTGAACGAAACCGCCAAGGCTTTCGGCATCAATAACTGGCATGTGTCTGCCGTGAAAGCCTATCTGGGTCATTCTCAGGGCTGTGCCGGTGGTGATCAGATCGCTGCATCACTGGGTGTCTGGCGCTATGGACATATCCCGGGTCTGATCACAACACCCGAGATAGCTGAAGATGTCCACAGCTCCAACCTGCACTTTCCGCTACAGCATGCTGAAGTCGGCGCAACAGGTATGGACAGCGTCCTGGTCAATGCCAAGGGCTTCGGCGGCAACAATGCAAGCGCAGCCATTATCTCACCGCAGATGACAGAGAAGCTGCTTGAACGCAGACATGGTCGTGAAAAAATGCTGGCATGGAACCGGCGCCGTGAAGAGACACGTGCTCAGGCAATGCAGTATGATGATGAGGCTACCAAAGGTCTGACGCGCCCTATCTATCTCTATGATCATCAGGTACTCAATGGCGAAGATCTGCAGATAGATGACCGTGAAATACGCCTGCCCGGCTATGCCAAGGCGATCCCGATTGCAATCGACAACCCTTACGACGATCTGACATGACATGTCGTTGGCGCCAAGGTGCCCGACAAACCCAGGGAGACAAGATGAAAAGGTTTATCACGCTATTTGCGTCAGTGTTGTTTCTGGCTGGCTGTGGCTCGATCAGTGTTCCGAAATCCAACATGGAGCGCGGCAGCTTCTACAGTATCGATTTGCAAAAACTGGTTGTATGTCATCATATCGAGACCACCTGCCTGTCATTCAGCCTGATGGCATCCTATCATCGCCCTCTGGATGGTATAGCTGCTGAGTATGGCCAGACCACAATCCCAGGCCCGAACATCCCTCTCAACCTTGCCCGCCTGATGATCAACCCACCCGATCAGCGCTACAGTTCAGAACAGCGAGGGGAAACAGGACGCTACTACCGCGTACCGATCAATGCCAGCACCAACAAGATCTGGGCAGGCCTGCGCGCAGCGGATGATAATCTGGCAATACGTTAAGCCTTGGTCAAAGCCGCAGAAGCGACTTCGCGGTCTGGCTGGTCACACAACTGATCAGATCCATTTCACATTGCCGCAGCTCTGCCATGAGCGCGGCAACCCTGGCCACCTGCGCCGGGAAATTAGGCTGCCCCCGAAAGCCCTCCAGCGGCATGTCAGGTGCGTCGGTTTCCAGTACCAGCCACTCCAGCGGCAGCTCACTGGCCAGTCTGCGCAACTTGGTCGCACGATCGTAAGTCATGGCACCACCAAAACCCAAGCGGAAACCCAACTCAGCATATTGCCGCGCCTGCTGCTGACTACCTGAAAAAGCATGCACTATTCCACCTCGCTTCAGCGGTATCCGACGCAACTGCTTCAGCACCTCATCATGCGCCTTGCGCACATGCAGCAGCACTGGAAGGTCATGCCGTTGCGCCAGCAGCAACTGTAGCCTGAAAAGATCAATCTGGCGCTCGGGCTGTGCATCCTGAATAAAGAAATCCAGCCCAATTTCACCCACAGCAACCACACCCGATGTGGCCTGCAGATACTGCTCAAGACTGTCAGTATCACACTCCTGATGCTGTGCCATAAAGCAGGGATGCAGTCCCAGGGCAGGCTTGATGAGATCTGGATATTCCCGACTCAACGACAGCACACGTTCGAAGTGCTCCACCGTCACGCCCGGCACGATAATCGTCTCGATACCCACTTCGCGGGCAGCCGCAATCGCCTGCTCACGCCAGGAGTCAAACTCGGGAAAATCTAGATGGCAATGGGTATCGATCAGTGACATGCAATCAGTATGGCACAGGCCTTAAAGCCTGCGCCATATCGACAGGAACCCTCAAGCATCAGTGCTCGCGGGTGGCACGGAAACGTACGTCTGGCCAGCGCTCTTCGGTCAGAGAGAGGTTGACACGTGTCGGTGCCAGATAGGTCAGAAGGTCTGATCCATCCAGCGCCAGATTTTCGTGCGCCTTGCGCCGCAGCTCCTCCAGCATCTTGTTATCGCTGCACTCGACCCAGCGTGCTGTCTGAACACTGATCGGCTCATAGACACATTCAACCTTGTATTCGTCCTTGAGGCGATAAACCACCACTTCGAACTGCAACTGCCCGACCGCGCCCAGAATCAGGTCATTGTTTTTCAGCGGCATGAACAGCTGCACAGCCCCCTCTTCGGAGAGCTGCTTAAGACCTTTCTGCAACTGCTTCATCTTCAGCGGGTCTTTCGGGCGCACACGACGAAACATTTCCGGGGCAAAGTGCGGAATACCAGTGAACTTGAGATTTTCACCTGAGGTAAAGGTATCGCCTATCTGAATCGTGCCATGGTTATGCAGACCGATAATATCGCCGGACCAGGCCTCTTCGACATTCTCACGCTCACCTGCGATAAACGTCACAGCGTCTGCAATACGCACCTCCTTGCCGGTACGCACATGCTTCATCTTCATACCGCGGGTATAGCTGCCGGAGCAGATGCGCATGAAGGCGATACGGTCACGATGCTTGGGGTCCATATTCGCCTGTATCTTGAACACAAAACCGGTAAAGTTTGGCTCATCAGCCTCTACCGCGCGTGTTTCAGTCGGTCTTGCCGGTGGTGAGGGAGCCCACTCAACAAAGTTATCCAGCATTTCACGCACACCGAAGTTACCCAGGGCCGTCCCGAAGAATACCGGTGTCATGCGTCCTTCAATGTAAGCCTGCTGATCCCAGACATGAGTCGCACCGCGTACCAGCTCTATCTCATCAACAAAAGTGTCATATTCATCATCCAGCAAGGCCCGCGCTTCATCACTGTCGAGCCCCTGAATCCGCCGATCATCCTCAAGCATATGACCGCGCCCCTTGGTGTAGAGGTGCAGGGTATCGGTGTAGAGGTTATAAACCCCCTTGAAAAAGCCACCCATACCGATCGGCCAGTTGATTGGAGCCGCTTCAATCTTCAGCACCTCTTCTATCTCATCCAGCAGCTCTATCGGATCACGAATATCACGGTCCAGTTTGTTGACGAAGGAGAAGATCGGCGTGTCGCGCAGTCGGCAGACATCCATCAGTTTGATGGTGCGTTCCTCGACACCCTTGGCACCATCGACCACCATCAGCGCAGAGTCCACAGCCGTCAGGGTACGATAGGTATCCTCAGAGAAATCCTCATGCCCCGGCGTGTCCAGCAGGTTCACCGTGCGACCATGATAGGGGAACTGCATCACTGATGAGGTGATGGAGATACCACGCTCCTGCTCCATTGTCATCCAGTCCGATGTGGCATGACGGTCGCTGCCACGACCCTTGACGGTACCGGCTACCTGAATCAACTGCCCCAGAAGCAACAGTTTCTCGGTGATAGTGGTTTTACCGGCGTCCGGGTGCGAGATGATCGCAAAGGTGCGGCGTTTGCTGACTTCGGAAGGCGTTGCGCTGTTGCTCATTAACTGAAATCGTCCGGTGCTGTACAGATTGTGATACGTGGCGCTGAAGCATGCGGGCGGCTTCAGGCGATAATCTGAGTGGTTATTCAAAAGTGGGGGCTATTTTCGCCGATCTGGAGATGATACACAATCAATAGGAAGGAATAGTGGAGCCTATTAAGATGCCTCTTCAGTTAAAGTGATAACCGGCAATTTAAAGGTAGCCAAGCCAACAGGTTACACGTCTAAAACCTTAGAACAGAGGCAGGTTTCTGCTATATTCATTTTATGTGAATAAAATCAGGAAATTCCATGAGTACTCTTGAAAGGGTTTAACAGGTCGAGGCCCCTGCAGGGTTGACCTAATAGTTTCAGGGCAACCAGCTGTGCAAATACCACAGATCATGAAAGCGATGCCGCTGGTGTTGTTTTTTACTCTACTGCCCAGAGAGCTAAATAGATGAGCATACCCCTCAGTGTACGAATTATCCTGCTCGTACTGTTCACCAGCGGTGCTCTTGTCGGTGGCATGCTGTTGACGTTGTATCAATTAAAAGTTACTGATTACGAGTTAGTGGTCGCAGAGCGTAATGTCTCAGAGCTGAACCGCCTTTCAACTGAGCTTGAGCTCACACAGCAGCAGCGGGTACTTGGTCTGGAAGCCTTTGCTGCACGCCTGCTCACAGATGATGGGGAATTGCGCAGTAATCGAGCACTGCAAACACTGCTACAGCAGCCCTCTGTCGCCAAGGATCTTTTTCCCGATGGGTTATTGGTGTTCGATGCAAATGCCACAGCTATTGCTGAAAGCCAATTCGTCCAAGGCCGATTGGGTACTAACTACGCAGACCGGCCACACTTTCGCCGCGCTGAAGAAACCAAAACATCAGTGATCTCAGAGCCAATTCTTGGTCGGGTTACTGGCTTGCCATTACTCTCATACGTACAGCCAATATTATCGGACGAAGGTGAGATACTTGCCTATGTCGGAGGCACTTTAGACCTGGCCAACACACCACTGCTGCAAGAGGATAGCCGCACTGAAACCGAGTCCAGCACGATAACCTTGATCATTGATCCAAGGCACCGCTTATTTGTATCCATGCGTAAGCGGTTTGATAAGCCTGAACCCCTGCCGGAAGTTGGCGTAGACCCATTAGTGGATGCTGCATTGTCGCTCACCACTGCCGGTAGATTGGTTGAGTACCAACAACAGCAATATCTGGTTGCCAGTTTGCAGCTGAAGTCTCCTGACTGGATCGTTTTGCGAGCCGTGCCATATAGTGAAGTCATCGCACCCGCACGGGCATCCTTTCGGCAGTTCATACTGATCGCACTGATTTTAACCTTACTGGTTTTAGTGCTGGGCATCTGGCTCGCTCGCAACCTTACTAAACCGATTGAAGAAATGACTCAACGCATCGACGAGATGGCTGACGATGGACGCATCGACGGTGGATTCAACGAAGCAGGCAACGCTGAAGTACAAGCTCTGGCTCGAGCCATGAACCGATTGGCCAAGGAGCAAAAAGCGGCCTACCTTTCGCTCCGAAAGGCAGAGCGTTTTTTGAGCAATGTGCTCGATTCCGCTTCGGAAATATCAATCATTGCAACCGACCCGGAAGGTGTGATCACGGCCTTCAATAAAGGCGCTGAAAGGATGCTGGGCTATGATGAGGCTGATCTGGTTGGCAAGCAAACGCCAGCTATACTGCATTTAGATGTCGAGGTTGAACAACGCTCCGCAGAGCTCAGCGAAGAGCTGGGGCGTTCAGTTGAAGGGTTTAGAGTGTTCATTGAAAAGCCGGAACAGGACGGCGCAGAGAAACACGAATGGACCTATGTGCACAAAGATGGTCGGCACATTCCAGTGTCGTTGGTCGTGACCACCATGCGTAATGATGCTGGAAAGATTACAGGTTATCTCGGCATTGCCGAAGATATCTCTGAACGCAAACGCCTGGATAAAATGAAAAATGAGTTCATATCCACTGTCAGCCATGAGCTGCGTACTCCGCTGACCTCTATTTCTGGCGCACTTGGCCTGCTCGTTGGCGGGAGCTTGGGGGAGCTTCCCGAAAAAGCTCAAACACTGCTTGATGTGGC
The DNA here is from genome assembly GCF_008973755.1 of Nitrincola alkalilacustris. GTDB lineage: Bacteria > Pseudomonadota > Gammaproteobacteria > Pseudomonadales > Balneatricaceae > Nitrincola > Nitrincola alkalilacustris. The sequence goes on from NZ_WBOM01000004.1 coordinate 377,016, forward strand.
TCATCGAAACAGCAAACGTTTGACGCATCTGATAAATGATCTGCTGGACATCGAAAAAATTGCAGCTGGCAAGTTGCATTTTGACATGCAAGTGCAGCACCTGATGCCCTTTGTTGAGCAGGTTCTGGAATCAAACCGCGACTATGGCAGCGACAGAGGTATTACGCTTGCATTATCAGCAAGTGTACCCGACGTCCTGATCCGCGTTGATAGCCAGCGCCTGACACAGGTTCTTGCCAACCTGCTATCCAATGCAATCAAATTTTCGCCTGATCAAGGAAAGGTAACGCTGAAGGCTGAAACAAGCGATGAAAAGGTCATTGTCAGCGTCATTGATAACGGGCCAGGCATCGCAGATTCGTTTCGAGGAAGGATATTTCAGCGGTTTTCTCAAGCGGACTCTTCAGATACTCGTGCAAAAGATGGCACCGGGCTAGGCTTGGCTATCTCTCGAGAACTGATCGAAAAGATGGGGGGGCGCATCGATTTTGAATCCACTGAAGGCGAGGGCTCCCGCTTTTTCTTTGAATTGCCTTTAGTACATATGCATACAGAGACCTCTAATATTGTAAGATCAACAGCGGATATAAAAGCCCCTCGAATTCTGGTCGTGGAGGATGACCGAGATGTCGCCAATCTTTTAAGCATGATGCTCAATACTGCGGGTTATCACGTGGATACAGTCTATAACGGCAACGATGCCCTAAGCAGCCTGCAGCAAACGCATTACGACCTGATCAGCCTGGATCTGATGCTGCCAGACATCAGTGGGCTTGAAATTATTCACCTACTGAGAGATCAGCCGAAAACCGCCAATCTGCCCATTATCGTTGTCTCTGCAAAAATGGAAGAGGGTCGCCTGGAGATTAATGGAGATGTATCCAATATCGATTGGCTGGCCAAGCCGATTGATCAGCATCGGCTACTTGACCTGGTAAAGGGGCAGATATTGGCCAAACAACATCATCATCCACGAATACTGCATGTGGAAGACGATATCGACCTGCATGAAGTGATATATGCCATGGTCGGGGACCGATTCGATTTCAAAGTGGCACACACATTAAAAGCTGCAAGAAGTGCCCTGCAGCAGGAGTGGTTTGATGTTGTACTGCTCGATATAGGGCTGCCAGATGGCTCTGGATGGGATCTACTACCCGAAATACGTGCAAGGCAACCTGAGGCCAAGGTTGTCATACTGTCCGGTACTAACCTGACAAAGCAGGAGAACAAAATGATTGCAGCCGCACTTCTGAAGTCCCGACTATCAGTACAGCAGTTGCTTGATGGGATCAGCTTACGCATCAACAAGACACAATCAGCAAATGAACCAATAGAAGAGTAAGTGACTGAGTAGTTTTGATGCTGGCCTTTTCGGCAGGTGATTTCTATAAAAACGCAGGAGTAAACGCTTCTATTTGACAGCAGCAGTGCAGCAAACTTATTAAATTAACTTATACTAATTTATATTATATAGATATACTACTTGGGAATATCAAATATTGATCCTCAAGGAGATACCGATGAAAAAGACACTTTCCACAACGGCACTTGCGCTGTCACTGATGTTGACTGGCATATCCTCACTCCAGGCAGATGATCACGCCAAACAGGCACTCATAATCCTGACGAGTGAGTCACTGCAAACCCAGGGCATGGCCATGGTTCTGGGCAACGCCATGCAGTCAGCCGGGGCGCAGGTCGATGTACTGCTGTGCGACAAGGCCGGTGATCTGGCACTGAAAGCAACACAAAGCGAAAGCCTGAAGCCACAGGATGTTACCCCGGAGATGCTGCTGGGAAGGCTGATGCAAAATGGTGCCAATGTGAATGTCTGTGCCCTCTACCTGCCGAACAGTCCACATTCGAAAGAAGATCTGCGTGATGGTATAGGGGCAGCCATGCCACCGGCTATCGGTGCGCAGATGCTTCAGGAAAATGTCAGGGTTTTCAGTTTCTGAACAAAAGCGAGTAATGATTAACTGCCGGAGTCAGCAGATTCCGGTGGTTTCTGGGAGTACTTCTCCTTTACAGCCTTGATGATTTTGGCCACCTTCGCTGAGCTGAACGGCTTGACGATATAGCCATCAGCGCCAGCCTTGATTGCCCTCATGACCTGCTCTGAATCATCACTGCCACTGACAATGATCACAGCTGTTCCTGGATAGATTTGTTTTATCTGTTTGAGTACTTCAGTGCCGTGAATATCAGGCAACTCAAGATCCAGACAGACCAGCCAGGGCTTATGCTTATCCACCATCAACAGGGCATTCTCTCCATTGCCCGCTTCGCCGACTACCGCCCAGCCATTGGCTGAAATAATTGTACGGACTATATGGCGGATAGGCGCCTGATCATCCACGACCAGAATCCCTGCTTTTTCAGACGGCTGCATCATTACTCCTGATACAAGGTTTCATAGCATGGGCTATCATATCATGTGAACGAGAACAAACTGACTGGACTTTAGATTGAAACCACCACTGCTTTGAGCTTTCATAAGAGCTCAACAGGGTCAAAACCAACTCAGGGTCTGGCTCCGGGTAACTCGATATAAAACACCGCCCCACCTTCCTCACGATTACTGTACCCGATCTGCCCCCCCATTTTTTCCATCAGCTCCTTAGAGATAGCCAGCCCCAATCCTGTGCCACCATGTCGACGCCGGTCGGTGGAATCTGCCTGAGAAAACTTCTGAAATATCTTTTCCGCAAAATCCGGCGAAATACCTGGCCCCCGATCACTGACCTCAATGCGAACACCGCTATCACACTCTTTTACTGTCAGGGTTATGCACTCCCCGGGTGGAGAAAATTTGATCGCGTTAGAGATCAGATTAGCAAGCACCTGCCCAAGTCTTTGCTTATCGGCCAGTACATTCACTTCCTGGCATTCACTATCGAGTCTCAAACTGACATCAAATTGCGCGGCGTACGGTTGGTGCTCTTCAATACTCCGTTTAACCACCTCTGCAATATTCAAAACGCTGAAATCCAACTGCATCTTGCCGGACACCAGCTTATCCATATCCAGCAGGTCATTAATCAGTGTTATCAAACGTTTAGAGTTACTCTGGGCAATGGCAAGCACATCATGTACATCCTTTGTCACAGGGCCCAACGCACCACCCGCTACCAGCCCTATGCCTCCGGAAAGTGAGGTGAGAGGAGTTCTGAGTTCATGACTGACCGTTGATATGAACTCATCCTTCATCTGTTCTACACGCTTACGCTCAGATATGTCCTCAATAAATGACCAGATCAGGCGTCGCCCGGAGCGATCCATCAGCAGAATACCTCTGAGCAGAACTGGGTAACGGGTACCATCCTTGCGGATATACTCCTTCTCGAAGGGCCCGTAGCGACCAAGGGTCTCCAGATCGATCAGCGCCCGCTCCTCCTGTGGCATATATTTCACGGGTGTGAGCTCCAGATAGCTCAAAGAAAAAAACTCCTCCCGTGTATAGCCTGATGGCTGCAGCAGTGCCTCATTAACCTCCAGAAAACGCCCCGTCTCAAAATCGTTAAGCGCGATCCCGATGGGAGAAAGTTCAAACAAACCTCGAAAACGCTGCTCGTTCTCCTTCAATGCCAGTTCAGCCTGTTTATATTCATCTATATCGTGGATATATCCATGCCAGACCATACTGCCATCAGTCTGACTTTCGGGTGTTGAGCGCCCCTCCACCCAACGCCAGCCCCGGTCGGTTTTAACACGATACTGCAACTGCCAGACTGACATCTCCTGCATGGACTGCTCAATGGATGAAGCAACCGCCTGAAGATCCTCAGGATGAATGACCGCAAAAGCCGCTGATGCATCAGCCTTTACCGCCTCGGGTGAGACGCCATAAATCGCCCGGATACCAGGACTGGAGTAAGGGAAGGCAACACGGCCATCAGACCAGCGTCTGAACTGAAACACCATCCCAGGCACCTGCGCCACCAGCTTGGTCAATCGCTGCTCAGACAGCTCACGCTCTATGGCAGCCCCAATCCAGCGCGCTAACAGTCTCATGAATACGCGATCACCTTCAGAGAAAGGCTGGTCACGCCTGAGCGGAGATGAAAAATTAAGCGTCCCATAGGGCTTTTGATTGACCTGAATGGCAACACCGATATAGGCCTCAAGACTGAACGTCTGATAGCAGGGATGACCGGAGTACTCTGAAACCGACATCTGCTCAATCGCAATCACATCAGCCTGAGACACTACCAGATCACAGTAGGTGATATTCAGGTCAAAGATTTGCAGTCTTTCCAGTTCGGCTTCAGGGGGGGCTGTAAACCACTCCACTGTGTATTGCTTACCCTCAATATGACTGATAATACCCAGTGGCAGGGCAAGAAATGTTGAGCCGATCTGAAGTGCTCGCTCCAATTGATGCTGGAGATCAAGGTCAGAGCTTGAAGCGATCTGATTCAGTGCCGACAGCACCTCAATCTGTCGTGCCAGCTCATCCTGTGCATGGTGCCGCTCGGTTACATCCAGATGTGTGCCCGACATCAGCAGTGGCTCACCCTCTGCTGTCCGACTGATCAGCCTCCCGCGATCATGAACCCAGACCCAGTAACCATCTTTATGACGCATGCGACACTCAACATCATAATAGTCCACTTCGCCACGAAAATGCTGATCCAGCTGCGCCGCTGACTGTGGCAGATCATCCGGGTGTGCAAAGCTCATCCAGGTATCTATGCTGACGGGCTCAAGCTCAGCCAGTGTGTAACCGATGATCTCTGCCCAACGCTCATTGAAGGTTGTCTCACCTGTCTGGACATTCCATTCCCAGGTTGCAATCCGGGTGTTATCGATAATCTCTCGCAGGCGCCGCTCATTCTCAACATAGGCCTTCAGCGTCACCTGATCTCTGGACAACTGAATACGCTCAATTTCAGACTCCACCAGACTGCCCAGATCCTTAAGCATCTGGGCATCATCAGCTGAAAAAGTACGTGGTGTCGGTGAAATAAGGCATAAAGTCCCTAAATAACAATCATCTCCGCCTGAAATAGGCGCACCGGCATAAAAACGAATATAAGGTGGCCCGGTAACCAGTGGATTATCTGAAAAATCAGGGTCGCGATGAGTATCCTCAACACAAAACAGATCCTGCTGATGAATAGCATGGCCACAAAAGGAGATATCGCGTGATGTTTCAGACGCATCCAGCCCTATGCAGGACTTGAACCACTGCCTGTTGGCATCGACAAGACTGATCAGAACAATTGGCACATCCCAATAGCGCTTGGCCATGCGAGTGATGCGATCAAACCGTTCATCTGGCAGTGAATCCAGCAAGCCGGTCTGATAAAGCCGCTGTAAGCGCTCCCTCTCATTGCTTGGAACCTGTGGCGCTCTCATGATGCTTCTCCCTACTCCAACCAGGCCATCCCTGGTTCAATCGTTGCACACAAGCGCAACAGGGTTTCGCGCTGAATCGGCTTAGGCACAAAGCCATTCATGCCGGCTTGCCTGCACGCCAGGCGATCCTCCTCCATTACATTGGCGGTTACACCAATTATCGGAGTTGACATCACAGGCTCCGCCATCTGCCTGATCTGCCGTGTCGCTTCCAGACCACCCATCTCCGGCATCTGAAGATCCATCAGAATGAGGTCGTAATGTTCTGACTGCAACCTTTCCAGCGCCACCAGACCATTTTCAGCCAGATCGACCTGGTAGCCCGCTCCGGTCAGCATCGCTTTGGCCAGCTTCTGATTGATCGGCTGGTCTTCAACAACCAGTATTCTGCGACCTGACACATCAGGCGCAGCCTCAGAGGCTGACCCACTTTGAGCTGAACACTGCTCAGATGGCTGCTCAGACGAATGCTCAGATAACCGCTCAGATAACTGCTGTGAGTCATATTGTTCAGACAGCGGCGCTGGAGCCCCCAGCTCAACCATTTGAGGTATCAGGTCAGGCCGTACCTCTTGCACTTGTACAGCTTCAAGGGGAATACGAAACCAGAAGCGACTACCCTGCTCCGGCTGACTTTCAACGCCAATTTCTCCCCCCATCTGCTCAATGATATGTTTGCAGATAGCCAGCCCAAGACCTGTACCACCATAGCGACGCGTGACAGAGCTGTCAGCCTGAACAAAATTCTGGAATAGCCGTGTCTGGACCTCCGGCGCAATACCGATACCGGTATCCAGTACCGCAAACTCCAGCCATTGTGTTTCCTCCTGCTCGGCGTTTTCCGGGAGCGGATGTACAGGACCGACTCGAAGAACAACGCTTCCCTGCTCGGTAAACTTGAAGGCGTTGGCCAGAAGGTTCAACAAAACCTGCCTCAGACGAAAGGAATCACCTATAAAATGCCCACCACATACCGGACTGAGTTCCAGATCAAAATCGATCTGACCTGCTGCTGCAGAATTGCTGAAACTTTTATGAATGCGCTGACAAAGGTTGGACAGATTGAACACGCTGGACTCAAGCTTGAGCGCGCCAGACTCCATCTTGGCCAGATCCAGAAGATCGTTCAACAGATGAAGCAGGTTGGATGATGAATGCTTGATATCCTCTGCCCACTCTCGTTGAGAAGTATCGAGAGGAGTATCCAGCAACAACTCTGTCATACCCATTACACCATTCATTGGTGTCCGCAACTCGTGGCTCATCACCGCAAGAAACTCTGATTTAGCTTTACTGGCCGCCTGGGCACGAACGGCCTCTTCACTTAACTTGCCGGCAAGCTCGAGCGCCTGAAGCCGAAGGCGCCGTTCACGTCGAATGGCCACCAGGAGCAGAACCAGTACAACAATACTGGCAGCGACCAGCATCGAAACAGAAACCCCTAACTGCCTGAGCAATGAAACAAGTTCATCACGCAACTCGGTACGCTTAGCACCATTGACATGCAGAGTGCGGAGAATGAATTGACGTGAAAAAGCCAATAGCGACAGCGTCGCTTCATGCAAGCTATCCAGCGCCTCCAGCTCACCAGCTTCAAGGCGCATCATCTGCTCATCGCCCAAATCGAGATAGCTGCGCAGTTTTTGCAGACCATCAGACAGCTCAGGATCAGCCTGAAAGAAACCGCCGAAGTGCCCAACGCTCAGTGTACCGACACGTGAATAGATCACATCAAAATAGAGCTGAAGATCATCAAAAGATGCCGACTCAGGGTCGCTCTGATACTGCTCCAACTCAAGCATGAAGCGAGCCGTTTCTCGTTCAAGCTGGAATGCAGCCCACATGGCATTATCCCGGGCGGCGTCAAGCAGCACCTCCTGACGCTCCACAATTTTACTGAAAATCAGAATGGCCAGTGTCAGCAACACGGGAATCAGCAACACCAGCCCGATACGATAAACACGCCCCCATAATTGGCTGGGCGCAGTATCTACCCTCCCTTCTGAAGCCTGATAAGCCACTCGCTCTGGCTCGATATATTTATTCAACCTCTATCCTTTTGATCTGCCAGACAGAACGCCCATAATATACCTCTGTTGCGAGTGAAGAATCATCATCAAAGGGATAGACTACAAAGAGTGGCCCCTTGTCCCTGACCCGCAGATTGACCCCATCAGCTTTCATCGCCAGAATCACCGGTAGTTGCTGAAGATCGGATACAGGCACCTCTGCACTGTAATCATTGATCGCTATAACCTTGAGGGTTGTTCCCTGGGCACCCACTGCATCCAGTAATGCACGCCCCAACGGCCCCTCAAACGTTGACACCCCTTCTGTCCAGGGTGTGGCAGTAGTAATGGCATGCTGCTCCAGCGCTTCCAGCATCTGGCGATCAAAATGTGCCTCGCCATCAACATTACTCTGGCTGATTTTACCTGCAACCGTCAGGATCACATTGCCCTGTGGTGCTTCCAACGCAGAAGCTGTAAACGAGGCCAACAGCAACAGTGCACTGAAGGCCGTGCTGACTTTATAAGAGATTTTCATACTAATTCACTCCTGTTTTCGTAAGGGGTAGTGCTTTATTTAATCAATGACATGATCTCTTCAGCCCAGGCAGCACTGGCAAGATAATCACGGTTAACTGCTTCAACCAGTTTGATGGATCGGCCATCCAACTGCGCTTGCTCAAAGGCTTCAATCACTTTCAAAACCTTGCCCAGCTCTCCTGCTCGGGATACCAGAGCATCGGTCAGCTCATCAGAAAAGCCCGCTTCCATCGCCATCTGCTGTGGTGAAACGCCTTCCAGTTTATCGACCAGCGAAAAAAGCCCCAGAGTAAAAGCGGTTTCGGGATCTACCTTGCTGGTTCGCCCAGCCAGGCGTTTTGCCAGTGCTGCTCTGACCAGTGAGCGATAAACCAGCAGCTCTTTCACCGGTTGGTTATCGGATAACAGTAGCGTCGCAGTCAGCGCTCGAATCTTTTCATACCCCATCATCATTATCGCTTGGTGGATATTACTGACTCTGGCCACACGGCGTTCAGCAGAAGAGTTGACCCGCCTAAAGAGCAATGAGCACAGGTGCGGGTCCTGCGCCATAAAGCCCTCCAGTCGATCGATATCCGGCTCCTTGCTGAACAGCTCCCGTATCAGGCGCAATTGGGCAGGTCTGTTGCCGCTTCTGTTATGGTTGGCCGCTTCAATCAATTCCGGGATGGCGTAAAAGTAACCTTGAAAAAAATCAAACCCCAGACTTTTACAGCGTGATAACTGATCAGCACTCTCGATAAACTGCCCAAGCAACGTGACTGAGTGCTCACGATACCAATCCAGTTGATCAAACGCCTGCTCATCTCGAGTATCTATCTTGACAATATCCACCAAAGCAATCAGTTGTGGTAACTGAGCCAATGTCTGGTTGTTCACAGCAAATCGATAGCCAAGCTTTCGGACACCCTCAATATTGGCCTTTATTGCCTCACTCCAACTGATCGTGTGTGGTAGTTCAACTACTACCTGAGCAGGCGGCAAAGGCATGATATCTGGCTCGAGAATCCACTCATGGGATACATTCAAAAACAGATCCCGGCTGCCGACCAGTGCCGGCAAGCCAATTTCATAAAAGGCAGCACCACACGCGCGCGCAGTCGCCAGCATTGGATCATTGATCTCGGCGTGCGATGCACCACCATGAGCACGATACAACAACTCATCGGCAACATGCTGAAACTGGGCATCGCATATCGGCTGCAGTGCAATACAGTAGCGACTGCTTTTTTCGATTTCTATATTCATTTAATCGCCTGGCAACTTGCTCTTCAAGCAGGGCAAAAGTTTATTGATCGATTGCTCCAGTGCTATCAGCATAGACTCATCTGCCTGGCCATTTTTGGCCGCCTGCTCCAGTGCCTGAGCAGCTGACTTGGCATTGTTCGCGCAAAAAGTGGCCAGCAACCCTTTGAGAGTATGCGCTGCCCGCGCCAGGTCAGTCTGATTCTGTTGTTCGAACGCGGTTCGAAGATGATTCTGATGATCAGGCAGCTCGTCAACAAACATCTCCAGCACTGACTGCAAGAGTGATTCATCATCACCGACCAGTGCGACAGCTTTACTCCAATCCATAATATCAGTGTCAATATCAGTCAACGTACTCTCTCCCTGTAAATTTTGCTCATCACGTACAACCCGAGCACTCATTGATGTATCCGGCATCAGGCCAACGGTCTTATCTGACTCTAGCACCTCATCCGCCATCTGCATAAGATCGTCAATGGATGCTTCACGATTGCTGTCCAGACAAAGCCGTGCTCTTCCCATGCTTATCAGTACCTGCCGCATCTCATCATAGAGCGCTGCAGGGCTTACCGGTTTGGTCACATAACCCTGCATGCCGCTCGATATGCAACGTTCACGATCACCCTGCATGGCATTGGCTGTCATCGCAATAACCGGCAAGGCAGGAAGCCCCTCTCTGGCCTCAGCTTCCCGAATCTGTCTGGTAGCCTCAAGGCCATCCATCACCGGCATCATCACATCCATAAGGACCAGGTCAAACTGCTCCCGAAGCCGTTGCCGCAGCGCCAACTCTCCGTTCTCCACCACCGTTACTGTGATACCTTGTTTTTCAAGCAGTTTGAGGGCCAGTTTCTGATTGATCGGGTTATCTTCAGCCAGCAATACGTGCAAACCCTTAAGCATATCCTCAGCAACAGGGACAGACGCACTGCTCTGTTCCCGTTGAGCCGAGTGGCGCAGCCGCTCCAGCAAAGTTCCCCGTAACTCTGACAGCGTGACCGGCTTGGTCAGATATCCGCTGATGCCGAGGCTTTTACAGCGCATGGCATCTCCCACAACGGCCGATGAGGTCAGAATCATCGCGCGATCACTCAACATGGGAAACTCAGCCAATAACCGCTCGATTACCTGATAGCCATCCAGACCCGGCATATAAGAATCCATCAGAAGCAGGTCATATGGTTGCCCTTGTACCTCAGCCTGTCGTACCCTGAAAATCGCTTCATGGCCTGATACTGCCAACTCTACGTCAACACCCAGCATCTGCAGCATGGAGGAGATCACATGCCTATTGATCGGCTCGTCATCAACAACCAACACCCGCTTGCCTTTCAATCCCACCGAGGAGCCATGCCTGTACTCTGGCCCTTCAGATACCGGCAAAGGCAGCTGGAAATGGAACCTGGACCCAACGCCCAGCTCGCTCTCGGCCTCAATATGCCCCCCCATGCGTTCGACCAACTGGCGCGCAATGGATAACCCCAGCCCGGTGCCCTCAAAACGGCGATTAGTTGCAGCATCCACCTGCTCAAAAGGCTCAAAAATGGATGACAGGCGCTCATGAGGTATACCTATTCCCGTATCCGTGACTATGAACTCTACCCATGTATCCATGCCCTCGAGTGAAAGAGCAAGCCTGACCTCAAGACTAACGCTCCCCTCCTGAGTAAATTTCACCGCATTTCCCACCAGGTTAGTAATCACCTGGCGCAAACGGCTTCCATCAACTTCAACATAGCGAGGCAGTGTTTCATCCAGATCGAAATACAACTGAATATCCTTCGCCCAGGCACGAGGAGCCAGCGACTTGATCGTTTCACCCACCAACTCAACCAGATCAGTCTCCTCCGCCTGAATATCCAGCTTGCCCGCCTCAATCTTGGATAGATCCAATATATGATTGATGATCTCAAGCAGATGCCCGGCAGACAGCCGGGACAGGTTAAGATGCTCTCGCTGCTCACGGCTCAGCTCCGTTTCCAACACCAGATCCAGCATGCCAATCACACCATTCATGGGCGTACGGATCTCGTGACTCATATTGGCAAGAAACTGGCTCTTGGCGATGCTGGCCGCCTCTGCTGCTTTAACCTGCTGGCGAAGCTGCGCCTCATACAGGCAGGCTCGTGCAGCACTTGCCAGCTTAGCCATGAGCTTGCGCAGCGACAGCAGCAGGTTTTGGGTTAATAAGGCACCCTTCTTGTGCAGAATCAGACAACCAAACTGTTCCAGATGGAAAAAGTAATGTTCAGGAGAAAAGCTCAAAGCGCTGGCCGACAAACCAGCCAGACGCGGCAGATCAAAGCGGTTATCAGGGAGTGCCAGCTGACTGATGACACCCGCCATATCGGGTTTTAGCTCAGTTCGACGAGGCAGGCTGAATACCGGTACCCACTCCAGATCGACTGAACACTGCTGGTCAGTGAGTGCCTGATTGGGCACCTGCATCTGCAACACAACACAACTGCTGGCATTCAGCACTCGCATCATACTGGACACAGACTGACGCAACATGGATTCCAGCTCCAGCGTGGTGCCGATTGAGAGAGAGATCTCATAGAGAAGTTCAGCCTCTTCAGCTCGCTCTATACTCACTTAACCTCCAGACCAGGCTGCTCTTTTTCATCTGACAACAACCCCAATACAGCTGTTTTGTTGTAAAACTCCAGATACTCCTGACCATTGTTAGCAATCTCGCCCAAAGTGAATGCTCCAAACAGGGGTAATCCCCGACTGAGCACTGCCAACTCCTCCTGAATCGCGTCTTCAAGAAACAGCACTCGCGAAATGCAGTCGATCAGGCAGGCCAAATGAGGTGGCTCTGAACTCTTTAATGCAAATGCCGATTCAGCTGCATCTCTGACCTCAGACGCCGCCGCTATCAACGACTCAGGTGTACCATGAAGCACTCGCAGAAAGCTGCCCTCAGCCACTTCACCCACACAGATCATGGACTCCCCATGGCACATCAACGGGTCTCGCACCACCAGGTCTGAATCCAATCGTGAGAAGCCCAACGGATAGGCCTTGGCGATATCGAAGAAGTTATCATTCTGGAACAGCTGACCACTATATTCCTCCACCAAGGGTCGGTAGACCGAAAAAGCGGGTTGCCATTCCAGGGTATCGATCCGATTCCTCTCACTCTCAGTCACTTTAAGAGGCTCACTGATCGGCACCCAACCATGCCCGACACCCAGCGCGCTTTCTACCGGAAGCCGGATCAGCAGAGCCGCATCCTGTCGCAGCCCCTCCGGGGTTATCAGGCAAGGCTTCTGGATGAAGCTCAAAGACCCCGCCCCACCTCCAATATAGTTGTGCTCCAGCCCCAGGTTAAAAAATAGTGCCTCAACCATCTCGGCTATGCGACTTGCCAAACCATCCACCCATACCATCCAGGTGTTTTCGGTCATTTCAAACCAGCTTTCGGGGAGCGCCTGAAGCGCAATGTCGTAATTCACATCCGGATCACTCAGCCCCTCGATCAGGGTATATTCGAGCTTCTGATCAAACCCTATCAGTACACAACCGCGCTGATAGTTGTTAGCAGCATGAATCACCTGGGGGAAAGTACCACCCAGCACAGGCACACCCGCCGACTTGATAACAGGTGTAAGATCATTATCCGACCAGCCATTATCATCGCAGGCAAGCAGCAGAATCGAACCAACCCCCTGGCTGGCCATCTCACGGATGCCCGCCTGAAGATCTGGAATTTTGTCAGACTCGATTAAACTGATACGCATGTTGGCCCCTCCCGCTTGGTGCCCAGTGTGTGAATTGATAATCTCAGGCTCACTTATCCCTGAACCCTTGTGCAAACATGAACAGTTCCTCAGGTGGGAGAGGTCTGGAGATGAGATAGCCCTGAATCTCATTCACGCCAATCGCATCCAGATAGTCGCATTGACGCTGATCTTCGACCCCCTCGGCAATGGTGGTCAACTCCATTTCATGACACAGTGAAGTCAACGCACGCACGATTGCACGGTCATTGCGCCCCTTGGTGATATCTGTCACAAAAGCGCGATCGATCTTGAGCGTATCCAATGGAAAGCGCAGCAGGTATTCAAGGGATGAAAAACCGATCCCGAAGTCATCAATTGCCAGCTTGACACCAAGTGCTTTGAAGCGCTCAAGAAGTTTGATACTACTGGCAGGGTCATGCATCGCCAGGCTCTCTGTAATCTCCAGTTTGATCATCTCAGGCTTGACGCCAGTCGTCTTTAACGCCTGTTCTACCTGATCATACAGATCCGCCTGCATGAACTGCGCAGGTGACAAATTAATACCCATGCGCAGCGGCATCCCTGCCTGATCCCAGTCCAGTTGCTGTCGACAGGCCTCGATCAGAATCCACCGACCCAGTTCGTGGATCAATCCCATCTCTTCCATTATCGGAATAAACTGCACCGGCGAAACTGGCCCGTGATCAGGACGATTCCAGCGCACCAGCGCCTCCACTCCCCTAATGGTATTACTTGCCAGATGAAGCTGTGGTTGATAGACCAGATTAAACTCAGAGTTCTCGATGGCGCGACGTAAATCAGCCTCAAGACTCAGGCGCCCGGTCATCACATCTTCACCACATGCTGCCAACTGAGCCGATATAGCCCCCTTGACTCGCACCTGATGAGCCGTCTGGGTGGCTGCACTCAACATCATATGCGGGTCATTACAGTGCAGGGTGCTGATAACTATTCCGGCCGAGAAATTAATAAATATCTCTCTTCCATCCAGTATCCAGGGGCGATCAAGCGACTTTAACCACTGCTCCGAGCTGATCTCGATCCTGGACAGATCTGACCTGTCCAACAGTCTGTGAAATGCAAAACAGCCACTTCCCAGGTAGGCACAGAAGGTTGCATCATCCTGTATAGCCCTCAACTGGCCTGTGATCAGGCGGAGCAACTGCTCTACACCATCCAACCCACAGATATCGATCAACTGTTGAAATCTGTTAAGCTCTACCACCATGACGCCCACAGCCATCTGCTCAAGCTCTTGTTGCAGTTGTTCTTCCAGACTGTGCAAAAACAAGCGCCTGTTCGGCAGACCGGTAATACCGTCATGATGTGCCAGGTACTCTGCCTGACCCTCAAGCCTTCTTTGCCGTGTCACATCCTGCAGCGCGCCACTGATCCGTTTGGCCTCCAACTCTCGCTCGCCGATTATTTTCAGCAGCCGGTATTGATCACAACTTCCTACCCTTACCTCCAGATCAAAACGTACACCGGCGGTCAGTGCCTCCTGAAAGGCCAGTGTTATACGCTGCCGGTCATCCTCATGCGCCATGACAAGCGCTTGCAGCAATGATGCAGGCATCTCCTCTTCCCAGCCCAGCATACTGGCTGCATCGTCTGACCATACAAAACGATCCTCATCCGCCTCGTACTGCCAGAAGGCCAGACCAGCAATACGACTGGCGCTGGTTTGCAGATTCTGTATCCTCAACAACTCCTGCTCACGGGCCGAGTCACGCAGGGCATAGCGAATACGCTGCTGCAGCAGCGGCAGGTTGATAGGCTTGGTAATAAAATCAGTGGCTCCAGATTCAAATGCAGCTTGAATCGAGTCATAGTCATCGGAGCCGGTCAACATCAGAATCGGTGTATTCGTATGCCTCTCCAGCTCCCGTATCTGCCTGCAGGCTTCAAAACCATCCATCTCGGGCATACTGACATCCATCAGAATCAGCGCTGGTGACTGCTCTGCAAACTGCTCCACACCCAACCGGCCATTTCCGGCCGTCGCGACTTCATAACCAGCCTTGACAAGACCCGCCTTAAGAAGGAGCTGGAGAGCGGGTTCGTCTTCAACGATAAGAAGTTTAGGAGATTTACTGTCAGGCATTCTTTTCACCGGTTATTGAAGCAGTTACCACTTGCGGTATAACACCAGCCAACACACTATCCAATAAACCCACATCAAGGGGTTTGGACAGATGGCCACTCATACCGGCTGCAAGACAAGCATTGATATCAGATTCCATTACGTTGGCTGTTAAAGCATAGATCGGTATTGATACCCTGCCATTATCTGACTCCCATTGCCTAATCTGCCGTGCAGCCTCTACACCATTAACACGTGGCATCTGCATATCCATCAGAATCAGATCATAGGCTTTTGTCTGGCAGGCGATCACAGCTGCCTCACCATCCTCAACCAGATCGACTGAGTGACCCCTTTTTTTCAGCAACGCCATAATCAACTGTTGGTTAACACGGTTATCCTCAGCAACAAGGATTGACAGCGCTTGCTGCTTGATTCCGGCTAGAACAGAGTCTTCAGGTCGCTGAGGATCAATTGACTTTAAAATACCGGCCCCTGCTCCCCGAATACACTCGATAGCAGCTCTCAACTCAGACGGTCGCGGTGGCATAGTCAGCTGAACTTTAACTTGCCAGTCAACTTTCACTCCTTCCTCACGCACTAGCAACTCATCAGCTAAAAGAATCACCGGCTGCCTTCTGAGCGATGCATCGTAGCTATCACACAACGAGAAATCTGCCTGGTGCATGAATCGTGTATCCATAATGAGACAAGTCGGCGGATCTGTATGCTGCGAATGATCTGTCAGAGATAGATCACCTACGCTGTACCCCATCGCTGTCAGCCAAGAGCGCAGGGTTTCGGCCATTGGTAAGTTCTCCAGTGCCAGCTGAATCTCACCCTTAGAAACTGGGACTGCAGAAAACGGAACAACAGAAAAGGAAGTCTCTGGCTCTACAGAGGACGCAAGTGGCAACCAGAAACTGAAACAGGCTCCCTTGCCGGGCTCACTGACCACACGTATCCCCCCGCCCATCAACGCGACAAGACGCTGACAGATGGATAATCCAAGACCTGTGCCGCCAAAGCAGCGTGTGGTTGAGTTATCAGCCTGTTCGAAGGGACTGAAAATCTGCTCAATTTTTTCTGCCTCAATCCCGACTCCATCATCAATCACATCGAAAACCAGATGGGTGCCTCCTGTTTCTGCTGTAACGACTCTGACACGGACAAGAACACTGCCCTGCTGCGTGAACTTGATTGCGTTGTCACACAGATTACTCAGCACCTGCCTGAGCCTCACCGGATCAGTGTAAAGGCGGACACAAGTTTCAGCCGGCATATCCAGAGACAACAGGAGATTTTTTTTCCTTGCCAGCATCACCAGAGGCTTGAGTGAATCACACACCAACTCACCGAGGTCACACTCAATCTGCTCGATACACAGTTTTCCGGCATCGATCTTCGAGAAATCCAGTATATCATTAAGGATTCGCATCAATCCCTTGGCAGAGGATTTCACTGTTTCAAGGTAATTGCGCTGCTCCGGCGAAAGGGTGGTATTCAGCGCCAGATCGGTCATACCTATAATCCCATTCATGGGTGTCCGTACCTCATGGCTCATATTGGCCAGAAACTGGCTTTTAGCCTCACTGATCCGCTCAGCCTCGATCCTGGCTGCATCAAGCTCCTCCATCATCTGACTCAACTGCCGGTTCTGATTCAACAACCTTTCTTCAAGTGCTTTTGCATGTGTGATATCCGTGCGAACCGATATATATCGATCAATCTGGCCCTGTAGATTACGCAGGGGCATAATCGTAGCCTTGACCCAATAATAAAGCCCATCCTTACTGCGATTTCGTATCTCTCCAGACCAGGTGCCACCTGAACTTATAGTAGACCAGA
The DNA here is from genome assembly GCF_008973755.1 of Nitrincola alkalilacustris. Taxonomy (GTDB): domain Bacteria; phylum Pseudomonadota; class Gammaproteobacteria; order Pseudomonadales; family Balneatricaceae; genus Nitrincola; species Nitrincola alkalilacustris. The sequence continues at coordinate 393,857 of NZ_WBOM01000004.1, forward strand.
GACCAGCAAACATGGCCTGAGGGTGGTATTGGCTATTGATCAACCTGTGATTAAAGCCGATCAACTCTTCAGGCGTATAACCGGTGATATCGATAAACTTGCGGTTGATATAGATAATATCCCCCCTGATATCGGTGATGCTGACAATGGCATGCTCATCGATGGCGGCCTGCCTCTGCTGCAACTCCAGCATGGCAACCTGAAGCTCATCATTGCGGGAGTTGAGCAACCTGAAAGCACTGCGAACACGCCTGTTCATAGCGAACAACATGGTAAGTCCAGCCAGGAAAACACCTAAAGCAAACACGCCTAAGCTGAACCCATTAGCCCCGATATTCATCACTCCACTCGGCACATTGAGACTGATGACCTGGATACCTCGAATATCTCCCAACTGCCAGCTCTTGAAGGGCGAGTCAGGATGATTATTGTGACAACCCACACACCCGGCCTCCATGCGAATCGGTGTGGCATAGGAGATGGTATCCACCCCATCCAACATCACCCGCGCCTGGTAGTCATTGCCGCCTGTCATACTCAAATATTGCAGCGCCATGCGGTCAAAATCGTATAATTCACGATCGGCTCTTTGAGGGAAAGGGTACTCACTGACCAATCTCACACTGACACTGTCATCCCGCGCACTCAAATAATCGCCAAGATCCAATGAAAGAGTTGCCGGTATCGGCAAGGCACCAGGCTGCCCCTTGTAGTGCTCTGTTACTTCAACCCAGGGATGGCCCGCAACATTCGGCAAAATTTCACTGTTGTAGAAACTGCGAATCGAACTGACGGCACTTGAATAAGCGATCGCTGACTGCTTCAGAGTTCTCTCTTGAACATCATCGGCTGTTCTGTAGACCAGCCAGGCAATAATCATCATCGTCACGACTGCACCTGTTATGATCATCAGGTTAAACAGACGAAGATTGGTCGGAAGCGGCTGCAGTGTCACGTGGATTCATATCCCAATATGGATCAGACATCACAATTTAACTCAAACGGGCTACCTTGGGAGCCGGCAAACACTTATTGATTGTTCCGGATCAAGTTTATCTGATACATTTTCGTTACAATAAAACCGTTGTTTCTGACCAGCACTGCCGCTCATGGTTGAGACAGAACGAGAAAACGGACTGAATAAAAAAGATGAGCCATTATCAAGTTGCGATCATCGAGGATGATCTGGATCTCGCTAAGCTGATGTCACTGTGGCTTCAGAGCTACGGATATCAGATGACGCTGTTTGCACAGGCAGAACTGTTTCTTGAGCACATGGCAAAAGGGAAGAGTTTTGACCTTATTCTGCTCGACTGGAATCTGCCAGGGATCAGCGGACTGGAACTGTTGAATCAGCTGCCTGAAGCTGAAAAACGCCCACCCATTATTTTTGTAACAGCGCGCAGCACATGTGAAGACCTGGCGATTGCCTTGAACAGCGGTGCCGATGACTATATCAGTAAGCCCGTCAGCAAAACCGAACTGGTGGCCAGAGCACATGCTGTTCTGAGGCGTTCAAAACATATGATTCCAGAAACCGAGGACTCTCTGCTCCTGGACGAAGCCGGTCAGCGACTCATTTTCAATAACAGACAGATCAATCTCACTCGAAACGAATATCTACTGTTACGTGTGATGCTGGCAAACCAGTCTGTCGTATTTACTCGCGAAGAGTTGATTGACAGCGTCTGGCACGATGAACGATACAACGAGACTCGTGCTCTGGATATTCTGATCAGCCGCTTGAGACAGAAACTGAATCAAGCCAACACTGGCAACTGCACAATTGAGACAGTGTATGGCCAGGGATATCGCTTGATCCAGACCTAAACAGCGCCCTGAGCATCTATTGAGCTGGCGCAAGATCACGTTCACTGTCTGCCCTGACACCTACACCATGCATAACGATGAACATTCGGTTCAGGCAGGCTGCACAATCAGATATGATCCTTGCTATCGAGAGCAGGCTGATTTTTTTGCAGGCAATGCATAATACTTTTCAGAAACGCAGGAACCTGAATGGGTTTAGTGATGTAATCAGTAAACCCCGCGGCTTCAGCTCGTTCTATATCCCCTTGCATGGCATTGGCGCTGATTGCAATCACTGGTACATGCTTTGTATTAGGGGTTGCCTGTAACTGTTTAAGCACTGCAAAACCATCCATACCCGGCAGATTGATATCCAGCAAAATAAGCTGCGGACATTTACTAGCAGCGATCTGCAACCCCTGCTCACCATTTTCAGCGGTGAGAAGCTCAATGCCTTTGTGCTTAGCCAGAATTTTCTGCACCAAACGCAGGTTTGCCTGGTTATCTTCGATATACAGAACAATGTGCTGACCGCCCGCTGCCACTGGCGGATCAATCACTACCGGCTCCTCATTTGGTGCCTTCTCGACTGATGGCTCACACAAGGGCAACTCGAACCAAAAGCAGCTACCCGTGCCAGGTTCGCTGCTGACACCAACATGCCCCTGCATCCCCTCGACCAACTGCTTGACCAGGGCCAACCCAATGCCGGTACCCTCGATCCCCTCATAGGCCGACTCAAGCCGCTCGAAGGGTCGGAACAGACGTAGTTGCTGCTCAGCGCTCAAGCCATGACCCGTATCACGCACGCTCACGCGCACCTGGTGCCCCACCACCACACATTTAATCTCAATACACCCGCCTTCGCGATTGTACTTCACCGCGTTAGACAACAGGTTCAGCAATATTTGCCGCAGTCGAGTCATGTCGGCACTCACAAAACACTTACAGTCCCCAAGACATGTCAGGGTGATAGAGCGTTGTAGAGCTGCTGGAGAAATCTGCTTTACACACTGCTCAATTACTGGCTGCAACGAGACCGGTTCAGTAAAGAACGCTATCTGGCCACTTTCAATACATGCCAGATCCAGTATTTCGTTAACAAGATCCAGCAAATGCTTACCGGCTGAGTTAATCTCCTGCACATTTGCAGCCTGCTGCTGGTTCAGCGATTGATCACCCGGCAGTTGCAACAGTTGAGTAAAGCCCAGGATGGCATTGAGCGGGGTACGCAATTCGTGACTCATGCGCGAGAGGAATTGGCTCTTCGCCGCGTTGGCGGTTTCAGCCTCATCGCGCGCCTGCCGCAGTTGATCCTCGGCCGCCTTGCGCGGTCGAATATCACGAACGAAAGCATAGAACCAGGATTTCTCACCGATACTTACCAGACTGACGCTGACTTCCACCTCAATAGTGTTGCCGTCTTTATGTCGATGCACCGTGTCGAAGCGATCACTGCCCAGCGCCATCACTTTCGTGATGTGAGCAGCAACTTCTTCCGGGCTTTCGGAAGCTTCGATATCAGGGATACACAGTTCCAGCACCTCGTCCTCGTCGTAACCGAGCATAGCACAGAAGGCTGGGTTGACCTGCTGAATCCGGCCATTGGAATCGACAGCAAAAAAGCCATCGATCGCTGTGTTCAGGATTACCGAGTTACGCTGCAACTGATCAACAAGCTCGGCTGTACGCTCCTCAACACGCTGTTCGAGCATGGCGTTGAGTTCGACAACCCGTGCTTCGACCGCCAGACGCTCCCGCTCCCGACGCATCGATCCAAACAGATTGTCACAGGCGGTCATCAGAGGCTGAAATAAAGCAAGCAAAGATTCATCATAGGGCTGAGCACGATTAGCCAATGCAATCACACCACTGACATCGGCGTCATGACGTAGAGGGATCCCCATAAAGCGGTGTAACGCAGGATGGCCAGAAGGAATACCTCGACCACGTGGGTCAGTTTGGGCCTCATTTGCAATGATCAGCTTACCTTCAGTCACCACCCGACCAAACAGGGTGTCCATATTGTGAAAATCCAGGCCATTGGCAACATGCTCGACATATAAGCGCCGGGTTTCATCATTCCAGGCAATATCAGACAGACCATGCGCCTTGATATAGGGTTGTCCGTCTGCGTTATGCATAACCTCACCAATAAAGCCGTATTCACTGCCAGTAAGCTGCAGCAGAGTGCTTAACAGCTCACTGAACACTGAGTGCGCACTCTCCCCGCTAATAAAACGGCTCTGTGCCTGATTAATAGCCTGAATGCTTTGTTGAGTTTGTGTTTGTTTTCGTCGCTGCCCAGCTTCTCGCCAATACAACAGACTGATCAGTACCCCCGTCAGAAAAAGCACTGCGGTGAGCATTGCCACCAAGCCAAAATCACCCTCGCGTTTAAGCTTTAACGGCGCCAGTATTTTAGATTGATCCAGTCCTACAATGATAAAAAGGCCGGAATTGGGTAATCGTTGCCAGGCAAACAGGCGGACCACCTGATCCAGTGTTCCCTGCTCAACAAAAAAACCTTTTTCAGCTGCATCAGCAGCGAGATAAGGACGAGAGGAGACAACCGAATGACCCATGGCCGCGGCGTTATCGAGACTACGCGCCAGAAAAGCGCCATCACCTTTTACAAGCGCTACAAGGTCCGACTCGCTGAGTTTTACACGGCCCAGCAGGCTTGCCATCGCATCTGAACGTATCGAAACATTGACTGTACCGACAAACTGCCCGTCCAGCAGCAAAGGTCTGTTGGCGATAAAAGTCCAGCCCTCCACAAGACGCGCTGGGCCCGGCTTACCAATGAGTAAGAGGTCCGCACCGTTATGCTGGCTGATGAAATGCTCACGATCCCCAACATAAGTGCGAGGTGAGCTCTCCAGAGTAGTAAAAGCGGTATAACCTTCTGCATCCACTACTGACAGGTAAGCCACCAGCCCCTGTGGCAAGCTGTTCATCACTGCCTGAGCAACCCCTCCCACTTCCGTGGGATTATGCAGCCAGACAGCGCGCACCTGCTGCAAACCGATATCGATAGTCGAAAACAAACCGTCAAGCTGACCCGCCATCGCATCAGCCAACTGTAACGATCGTATGGTTGCTTCCTGACGGGTTAGCTGTTCGGCCTGCATGTTGGCGCGCTCCAGCTGCCACCAGGCATAACCGACAGCCAGCATGATCAGTAACCATGGCAAACTGATAAGTAAAAGGGTGCAGCCCTGGGCCTTGCATCTCATTGCAGTATTTCCTTATTTTTTATTATTCAGGTGTTGCTGCACTGATGCCAGAAAATGGTCGATATTGATCGGTTTGGTAATATAATCGTTAAAGCCCGCATCCTTGCCGCGCTTGATATCACTTGGCATGGCATTGGCGGTAATCGCAATCACCGGCGTATGCTGCAGATCCGGCTCATGGTGCAAGACCTTGATCACCTCATAGCCATCCATGCCGGGCATGTTGATATCCAGCAGGATTAAATCCGGCTGGCGGGCCAATGCAAGCTCTATCCCTAATGCCGGCGTATGAGCAGTAAACAGATGAAGGTGCGGCACGGTACCTAGTATTTGCGTTACCAGCTTGAGGTTGGCCGGATTGTCTTCGATATAGAGCACATTATGAGTATAGGCCTGACAATCCTCACCACAGCAGGCTTTGCTATTCTTCTCCAGTTCCGCAATATGGCGGCTATCAGCATTACTCAGCGGCTGCTCCATCGGCAGTTCAATCCAGAAACAACTGCCCACACCAAGCTCACTCTCGACGCCAATCGTACCGCCCATCATTTCAACTATACGCTGCGTGATGGTCAGACCTATACCAGTGCCCTCAATGTTACTGCCCTCTGCCCCCAGCCGGTTAAACGGCTGAAACAAGCCATCAAGCTGGTCTGCAGCAATACCAGGCCCAGTATCCCGCACAAGGATGCGTAAGCGGTTGATGCCGGGATACTGCACCTCCAGTTTTACACTGCCTGCCTCGCGGTTGTACTTGATGGCATTGGACAACAGATTCAGCAGCACCTGTTTGAGCCGGATGCGATCAGCCCTGACCATGGTGTCATCTGCACACTCAAGGCTGCAGTGTATATGGCGTTTCTCTGCCAATGCGGCCACTAATGCATGGCACTCCTGTATGACCGGACACACAGCTACCGGCTCCAGCGACAGGTTGATCGTGCCTGACTCCACCTTTGCCAGATCCAGCACTTCATTGATCAGCTCCAGCAGGTGGCCGCCCGCCTTGAGAATCTCATATACATTATCCCTGTGCTCTTCAGGCAGGGTATCGTCATATTCCATTAACTGGCCAAAACCGAGAATCGCATTCATCGGCGTACGCAGCTCATGACTCATGCTGGACAGAAATTCTGACTTGGCTCGATTGGCCAGATCCGCAGCATCACGTGCATCCTCCAGTGCAAACTCAGACAGTTTGCGGTCATTGATATCCTGCACCACTCCGATCATCCGCATGGGGTTACCCTCGCTGTCACGCTGCACATCCCCCCTCTCCAGCAGCCAGTGGACGCTGCCGTCCGGCCAGACCACACGGTGTTCAATATCATAAGGCACATCACGATCAATACAGGCCGTCACCGCATCGTTAACCGCCTGTCGATCATCCGGGTGTACAGCAGCCAGAAAGTTCTCGTAAGACGTTTCCAGGTCTCCATCCGGATAGCCAAACAGCGGCGCGATACGCTCGGTCCAGAATAGATCACCGGTAACAATATCCCACTCCCAGGTACCGATATTGGCGAAAAGCTGGCCGCGGCGCAGGCGCTCTTTGGCTGCATCTGCTCCCTGCTCGGCACGGAGACGTTCAGTGATATCGTGAAAACTCCAGACCCGACCGTGGATATTGTTAATATCCTTGAGCGGCTTGGAATGACGCTCAAAAACACGACCATCGGCGAGCTCAATCAGATCCTCGGATTCATCATCAGACATATACAAAGCTTTAACCTTGCTGAGAAAAGCCTCCGGCTCGGCCAGTTGCGACAGAGCATGGCTGAGAAGCTGCTCATCACTGGCAGAATCTGCAAGGTGCCCGGGCAGATTCCACATTTCGCGGAACTGCTGGTTCATAAACAGTATCTCTCCCTTATTATCAACCGCCAGAATTCCATCCTTGGTGGACTCCAGTGTGGCATTGAGCCTGATAACACTGCGCTCTTTTGATTCCTCTGCAAGTTTTCGTTCGCTGATATTATTGTGGCTGACTACCACCCCTCCATCACTCCCTAACAATGGCATGACAATCATTTCGAACCAGCGTTGTTCATCCTCAGAATGGCAGGGATACTCGCTCCTGAAGCAGCCACTGTTACCACTCAAAACCTCTTTAATTCCATCCACTACTCGATCAACACCTGGATAGCCTGCCTCTCTGGCCTGGCAGCAAACCTGGAGATAGTTGGTGCCAATACCGCTGTTTGCAACCGGCTCACCCGGTTGCACAGCATTACTGGCTCCATAGCTCTTCCAGGATTCATTGACAGCGAGAATCAGGCCATTCTTATCCAGTACAGCGATATGTGCAGAGACAGAGTCCAGTATCGCTCGCGAAAAACGCTGCTGCTCCTGGATTATCTGCTCACTTCTACCGCGTGCCAATGCGCTGTTGATCAGATTGGCCAGCATGAGTAATGAATCAAGATACTCATGTTCCCAGTCCCGGGCTTTATCTAGCTGGTCAAAGCCAATGAAACCGACGCTTTGGCCATGACGTTGTAACGGAAAGCCACATAGTGCCCGGATATCAAGGGACTCAAACAGTTTTCTATCTGCCGCTGCGTCCACTGGCAGCTCTTTGATATCAGGTACCAGTACAGGTTTACCTTGCAGGATTTGCTGCCACCACCATGGAGCCATGGTTATCGGCAGGTTTTGCAGCTCCTGCTGCTGTGATGCGATACCCGGTGCGCACCACTCATGGCTGTTGCACATGCTCCAGCCATCATGGCTAAGCTCAAACAGGTAGGCTCGCTCTACAGCCAAGCAGACTCCCGCCAGGCCAAGCACCTGTGTTATGGTAACGTCAAGCTGTTGATAATCTGACGACAGTAATAGATTTGCCGCCTCAGCCAGCACAGCACTGATCGCATTTTGTTTGCGCTCTGCCTGCTCTGCCAGTTTTTGGCGGGTGATATCGGTACGGACAGAGATGTACTGATAGGGTTTCCCCCTATCATCAACCAATGGAGTGATGGTAGAAACCACCCAATAAAGGCCACCACCTTTGCGCCGATTGCAAATTTCACCATGCCAGACCTGGCCATTGCTGATGGTCTGCCAGAGATCTTCATAAAACTGTGCGCAGTGCTCTGTTGATTTAACGATTCGGTGATTCTGTCCCAGTAGTTCGTCACGTTGATAACCACTTATCTGGCAAAACAGATCGTTCGCATAGGTAATCCGCCCCGCCATATCGGCCATGCTGACAATGGCATGCAGATCAAGTGCCTGATGCTCACGTTCGCGCTCGTACAGGGCTTGTTGCAGGCGCTGGCTCAGCGCCTGGTTCTGCCTTGCACGCCGTGCTCTGGCTATAATAGCGGACACCAGATGTTGCGGCTGTACCGGTTTGACCAGAAAATCGTCACCGCCCAGATTCAGAGCCTGCAACTGCTGGCCCATGTCGGTCTCAGCCGATAGAAACAGGATAGGCAATTGCAGATAAGCATGGCGCTCCCGTACGATCGCCGCTAACTCGGGTCCGCGGATATCCGGCATGTACACATCCAGCACCAGGACATCGGGTTTGAAGCTATCGAGCAATTGCAGGGTATCTGATGGCTCGGATATTGCCGTCACTACCATGCCCGCTTGCTGCAGAACGGCCGATTGAGCCTCTAATAGCAGCGGATCGTCGTCCACAAGCATCACGCGATACGGCGACTCGGGTACGCGATCTGTGAGATTATCCAGAATGTCGCAAAGGCGCCCCGCCTCAAGCGGCTTGGACAGGTAATGACTGGCTCCTGCCCGATAAGCTGCCAGTCGTGCCGACTGATCATCCCTTACCGTGGTCATAACCACTGGCGGGAAAGACTGATCAGCTGTGTTTAGCTCCTTCAGCAATTCAACTCCAGCAGCCTCTCCCTCAGGAAAAACCATATCCAGCACCAACGCATCAGGCCTGGCTCCCTGTTGCCAGGTGGCGCGGAAATCCTCAAGGGAAGTAAACAACTGCACTCGAAATCCATTATCCTTGAGGGTGCTGCTCAACTGCTCTGCCTGGCCAGGGTCATCCTCAAGCAGGTAGATCAGAGGATTCCGGACCAAACGGGACAATGCTGCATGGGGTGACACGTGTGGCGCAGGAGTGTCAGACCCGCTGAGCGCCAAGGACTCCATATGTGACAGTTCAGCACCGATTGCATCCCAGGTTTCGGGTAGTGGAACTACTCCACTTTCAACAATGCCTTTCAGCCTTGTTTCCAGCTGGCGGGACGCGACCCCAAGCGACTGCATCCCAAAGGTACCGGCGCTACCGGTCAGGCTGTGCAACTGATAATGCAGTTTCTGAGCGCACTCAGGCTGCCAGTCACAGGCACTTGTGCTTTGGTAAGCAACACGCATCAGAGCGAGGCGCTCTGGCAGTTTACGGACAAACTGGCGTTGTAAATCTTTCAAGGCATCATTGTATTGCGACATCACTGCTTTACCTTTCTAAATAAGTCGAATCAATCCAGTTCCACTACTCTCGTGGCTATCTCCTCTCCCTTCGAGTCAATGCATAATGCACTGATATCAATTTCTGCCAGGCAGATATCATCCGCTGGTTCAGTTTCCTGTATATGCTGAACCAGAGCCTGACGAATGACCTGCATGGGGTGCTCACTCTCACAAAGCGACTGGCGTAATAGCTTAAATGTCTGACTGAAACTGCAGAGGTCAGCATTCAGCGCCTCTGTCACCCCATCCGAGTACAGAATCACCTTCTCATCCTGTGTAAGGGTCTGCTGTTTCGTCTCAGGTTGGAAAAGCTCAGGAGGTAGAATCCCCAGAGCCATATTTTCAGAGCGGAATTCAGCGATCTTTTTCGTGTTCGGGCTGATGCACATGGCCGCAGGCATACCACCATTCCAGATACTCAGCATGCGGTCATTGCAGTCACATCTCATAATTATCGCTGCGACAAACCTGTCACTCGGCAGCAGCTTATTAAGCTGGGCGTTTAACTCAGCTGCTATCTCACTGACACTGCTGGCTTTTTTAACCGCCGCGTGAAATATCAAGGATATGGGAATGAGACTGATTGCTGCCGCTAAACCATGGCCCATGGCGTCGGCCAACATCACGTAACAGGCACCAGTGGCAGGACATCTACCCGCAAGCAGCATATCACCACTGAATAGACTTGCCGGGCGATGGTAGCAGCTGATGCCGCCAAGCTGGCGCCCTGTATTGCCCAGCAGGTTTTCGTAAAGGCTTTGAGCCAGTATGTTCTCCTGCTCCAGAAGGCTTTTCTGTTGCCTGGTGACTTTGAGGTGGCGTTGCATCTCAATTAAATTGCGCACCCGAGCCAGTAGTTCAATATGGTCAAAAGGTTTAGTCAGGAAGTCTCTGGCTCCAGCTTGCAGCGCCCTCAGGCGATACTCTCTTTGCTGGTATGCTGTCAGTACAACAATTGGCGGTAGCAAGGGGTCTTGCAGTGCATGAAACTCCTCCAGAAGAGTGAACCCATCTTTGGAGGGCATTTGCAGATCCAGTAAAATGATATCTGCCTGACGAGCCAGATAGGCTCCGATGGCCAGCTCCGGATCTTGTAATAACTGAATATGCCTGTAGCCGTTAGACCTGAGGACCTTTTCCAGCAATTTCAAGTTTGCGGCTTCATCATCAATGATTAAGATATGTGCATCACTGTAGTCTGCAACCTGCTGCATAAAAACCTCTTTGATGATTAGTGCTGTATACCCAACCGTGATCCATTCCCTGCTTTCAGGTTATGTCTGGCTCGGCATATATCTCGCGTACAGCCACAACACTTGGCAACTCGAGTAAAAAAAGCTCAACCAGAACCGGGTCGAAGTGCTTGCCACTATTCTCTTTTATCAGTTCAACCGCAGCCTCTACTGACCAGGCTTTTTTATAGGGACGGACCGAGGTCAGGGCATCAAACACATCTGCCAGAGCTGCGATACGCCCTGCCATCGGAATATCTTCACCAGACAACCCGTTGGGGTAACCACTACCATCCCACTTTTCATGATGTGTCAGAGCAATATCGCGAGCCATTAACATTAATTCACTGTCATCACCCTCAAGCAGTTTCGCGCCTATCGCTGCATGGGTTTTCATGATGGCCCACTCGCTTGGTTCGAGCTTGCCGGGCTTGAGTAAAATATGATCTGGAATGCCGATTTTCCCTATGTCGTGCATTGGGCTGGCATTCAGAATAAGATCGACCTTTGCATCGCTCCAACCAACCGCCGTTGCCAGCAGAGCACAAATATGGCTCATGCGCAGAATATGGTTGCCGGTTTCTTCATCACGATACTCTGCCGCCATACCAAGCCGCTGCACCACCTGCAGACGGGTATGGTGCAGTTCATCCGTACGCTCCTTTACCAGCTGCTCAAGCAGATCTTTTTTGTTGTGCAGCATCTCATGGGCGAGCTGAACATCCAGCAGATTTCGCACCCGCATCAAGAGTTCGCTTCGATCAAAGGGCTTACTCACAAAGTCACGCGCACCGCCTGCCAAGGCCTTTAATAAATAATCCTTGGTATGCTGCGCTGTAAGTATCACTATGGGTGGCAACAGTGGGTCATTCAGCGCGATCAGTTGTGCCATTACCTGATAACCATCCAGATGTGGCATATTGATATCCAGCAGGATCAAATGAGGACGCTGCTGCTGATATTGATGCAATACATCTCTGGGGTCCTGGATCAGCACACGCTGCTGATAGCCCTGTGAGGCAAGCATTTTATCCAGCAGTTTGAGGTTGGCAGGTTCATCATCAACGATGAAAATACACACACTCTCACGCGACATCGGCTGTTCTGTCATAGCACTATCTCTCTGCTTGTGTTTCTGTAAACACTGCTTTTGTGACGCCGCGCATGAGTACTGATATTCAGACCCTGACACCGCGCCCCTTTTGAGCAACCCAGCTCAGAATTTCGCCAGCCATCCTATCCAGCGGCTCTATCAGTTCAGCAGCCCCGATCTCCGCTGCCGCACGGGGCATGCCATACACGACACTACTGATCTCATCCTGAGCCAGGGTAAAGGCACCTGCATTCCTGAGTCGTAACAGCCCTTCTGCCCCATCACGCCCCATACCCGTCAACAGTGTTGCAATAGTGTTCAGAGGCGCCACCTCAGCCATGGAATCAAACATCACATCCACTGACGGTCGGTGGCGATTCACGGCAGCATCTGAACCCAGTACCACATGGTAGTTGGCACCCGAGCGTTTAATTCTCATATGCTGATCACCGGGCGCTATGTATGCATATCCCGGAAGGATTCGCTCACCATCCTCCGCTTCCTTGACACGTATCTCGCACAATGAATTAAGCCTCTGTGCAAACGAGCGCGTAAATCCGGCTGGCATGTGCTGGGTGACCAACACTGCCGGCGAAAATGCAGGCAAGCCTGAAAGCAACTGCTGGATCGCTACTGTGCCACCCGTTGAGGCACCCACCCCTATGAGCAGTTCGGTTCCCTGAAAAGCTGTGACACTTGTTGGTGCTTGGGGGTGAGGCTTGCCTGAAGTGCGATGCGTTACCACCCTTGTAACAGCCAATTTTGACATGGCTGCAGCACGCACTTTGTCCGCTATCAATGCAGAAAAGTCACTTAACCCCGCTTCCACACCCAGGCGAGGTTTAGGTATAAAATCCACAGCTCCCATATCCAATGCACGTAATGTTATATCAGCACCAGCTTCTGTCAGTGTGGATATCATCACGACAGGTGTCGGCTGAGCACTCATCAACTTCTCAAGAAAGGTCAGCCCATCCACTCGGGGCATCTCAATATCAAGGGTGATCACGTCTGGCTTCAACTTCCTGACCATATCACGCGCCTCGTAGGCGTCACGGGCTGCAGCGACTACCTGCATATCCGGCTGTTGATTGATAATCTCGGTTAACAGCCGGCGGATCAGGGCAGAGTCATCCACCACTAACACGCGTATTTTGCTTCCTGGCATAGCTGGCTCCTCAAAAACAGGTGGCTAGAACAGATCAACGTCACCACTGACTGGCGCGGACTTGATCTTGAGGCGATATTCGCTCTCGCGCTCCAGAATTGTCGTGTTATGAATTGATCGCAGCGTTTTGATCTTGACCTTTCCGGTATCGGTGAAGAAGTAAACCTTGCGCGGGTAGTCCCCCAGCAAATCATGCCCCACCACAGGTATGCCCTCATTATGAAGATACTCCTCCACAAACTGGGCATTGCGCTGACCGACATTAGCCACTGTTAAACCACGCAATACATTGCCACCACCAAATATCTTGGCCTGCAAACGCTGACGGGAGGCGCCCATTTTGATCAGGTGGTTAATCAACAGCTCCATCGCATAACTGCCATATCGTGCAGACTCAGTGACAACACCTTCAGCCGCTGAATGGTCATTTGGCAGCAAAAAATGGTTCATCCCACCAATACCCGTTACCGGATCGCGCACACACGCAGCAACACAGGAGCCCAAGACAGTGACAATCAACAAGCCGTGGTTGGTGACATAGTATTCACCCGGCAAAATCTTGACCGCCTCACGGTCAAAATAGCGATCAAAGTAGTGATTCGGTGCAAGAAAGTGGTGGGCTTTATCCTGGGTCATTGCTCTCACCACTCAGCGCCGAAACATAGGTGCTTTTTCCAGTCAAGCGCACAACATGCGTGGCATGAACAAAGCTCTCGGAGTGTCCTGCAAAGTAGAGCCCACCCGGTGTAAGCACCTTCATCATGCGCGTCAACAGGCTCAACTGGGTTGGCTTATCGAAATAGATCATCACATTTCGGCAAAAAATAATGTCGAACTGTGACGTCAGCGGCCATGGCTGATCAAGCAAGTTCAATTTTTTGAAACTCACCAGCGAGCGTAACGCCGGATTGACCCGGGCATAACCCGCCCTTGGCCCCTGGCCTCGCTGAAAGAACCGCTTTTTCCGTTCAGGTGCAAGGCTCGAAATACGCTCCAGCGAATAAACGCCTTTACGGGCATGCTCAAGCACCTGGCTATCAATATCAGTTGCCAGAATTCTGGCCGGAGGGGACCAGGTGCCATATGCTTCCACCAGCGTCATCGCAATACTGTAAGGCTCTTCACCGGTACTCGACGCTGCACACCAGACTTTCAACGGCCGCTTCTTGCGCTGCCCTATATATCTGGCAAGCTCTTCAAAGTGATGAGGCTCACGAAAAAAGGAGGTGTGATTGGTTGTCAGGGCATTGATGAAGTTTTCCAACTCATCACTGCGCTCTGCCAGATACGCGAGGTAATCGGTAAACTGCTGCAGACCAAGTGCTCTCAGTCGGCGGGCCAGCCGACTGTAAACCAGATTACTCTTGTTATCCGACAGATTTATGCCAGCCCGTTGGCGAATCAGTGCCTGTATCTGCCGAAAATCAGCATCACTGAAGTGAAATTCACGCAGCTCACCCATTATCTCTTTCACCTTTTTCAAGTGTAAGCAAAAAACGCTCCAGGCTTTCCGTTAACTGGCGATCACGTTGCAATACTGCAGCAAAGCGCTGTGTCTCATCAGCGTGAACACTTCGTGCGGTTATCAATATGATGGGAGTGGAACGATTAGGCCCAGACGATGCCTGTAACGCAGCAGCCAGAGCCTGGCTGTCAATATCGCCCGGATCACGCGCTGAAATGATCAGATCAAAGCGCTGTCTGACCAGCAACTGAAGTGCACTCAGCCCAGTCTCAATCACCTTCACGTCATAGTGGTGATCAACCATGAACTGCTGGAAAAACTGTTGCATCAGCTGAGTAGGCTCAATGACAAGGCATGACTTACGAGCAGAGTTATGCTCCAGATATGACAGCTGCCGTGCCAGATCTCCCCACTCAGGAGCAGCCTGATCACGGGCGCGCTGTGCTATCTCGCGCATAAGATCCGTACCTGCAAGCAGCCTTTCCAGTTGAAGGGTATTTAGTGCCTGAGTTGACTGTTCCAGCAGGTCCTCAAGGTGATGGCACACTCGGCTCAGAAGATGCAGCCCATAGGTGCCACCGGAGCCTTTGAGACTGTGAATGCGTCGCTTCAACTCAGCCATTACCGGCTCTGACAACTCCTTGTGTAAAGTATCAAATTGATGCTCAATCCAATCGACGTGTTCATCAAGGTCCAGCACAAACTCCTGTCGAAGATTAAACAAAACAGCCTGAACCTGGTCCTCATGCTCCATCGAGCGTCCTCCCGGTGCTCTTTTCAGGTAATCTCGATACCACCTGAGAGTGCAGAGGCCATTTCACCCAGAAACATGCTCCGCTTCTATGATCAGGGTCATAACCGATACTGCCATACATCTCTTGCGCTAAGTTTCTGGATATAAACAGGCCCAGTCCCATACCACCACTGGATCGTTTGTCCGAACCATCCGCCTGGGAGAAGCGCTGGAAAAGAAAGGGTTGAAACTCAACCGGCACACCCGGCCCCTGATCCTCGACCTGAATCACCACATCACCTTTGTGCTCATGCATTGATACTGTGACCACCCCGCTGTCTGGCGAAAATTTGATCGCATTCGACAACAGATTACTGATGATCTGTCTGAAGCGTACCGGATCAAGCCACAGCGAACCTGCAGCCGTCATCTGCAGATCAATCAAGATACCTCTCTGAGCTGCAGTGACCTGATGACTTGCAATCACCTCAGGTAACAGTTGCTGCAGATCAACCTGAGAGTACTTGAATGTCAAAGTCCCCTGAGCAAGAGCCTCAATATCCAGCAGATCGTTTATCAAAATGCTCAACTGATCCGCATTCCTGGAGGCCATTTCCAGCAGTTGGCGCATTTCAACTGGCATATCAGAATAGATCCCCCCCTTCAGAAGCCCCAATGCTCCAGCAATAGCAGTCAGCGGTGTTCTCAGCTCATGGCTGATAGTGGAGATAAATTCCTGCTTGATCGACTCTGAGTGCTTGCGATCCGAAATATCCTGGACAGTGCCCACCAGTTTGAATGGCGTGCCGTCTGAGTTGAAACGTGTTTCTGCAAACTCCCGTACCCAGCGGATCTGGCCATCTGCACGAATAATCCGGTGCTCAACGTCATGTATGCCGGTTTCAATAGCTCGCGCCTCACTGGCACGAAGCAAAGGAATATCTTCGGGATGAACAAAGCTGAAGAAAAGATCCACTGAGGGGGTTGTAACCTCCTTGTCCAGGCCGAAAATGTCATAAATAACATCCGACCACCATAACTCACCTGTAGTCAGCCATGCCTCCCAGTGGCCCAGTAGTACCATACGACTGGTATCCTCCAGACGTTTCTGCTCAGTACGCAGAATCTGGTTTGTTTGCAGTAACGCCTCTCTGGCAAGGTGTAACTCTGTGACATCCCATATAAAGCCATCAAGAAAAAGCAGGTCACCGTCATCGTTGAATACCCCTCTTCCAATTTCCTGCACCCATATGATGCGTCCATCGGCATGCAGCATTCGGTATTCGATACGAAACCCCTGGCGCAGAGCGAGATTCTGGTCAACGCAGAATTTCACATCATGCATGTCCTCAGGCAGTATCAGATCCTGAAAGCACATTGGCCGCTTGCTAACAGATGAGACATAAAAGAGATCTGGAGAGTAGCCCAGCATCTCTTCTATGTAGGCACTGATATGGAATACCGTCCAGCCATCATCATTGGCGCAGCGATAAGCGACACCAGGAAGGTTATCCATCAAGTCCCGGAACTGATGGTCCACAGGTTCAGAACTCGCCCCAGTCATCTTCTTCCTCTATCTGTGGTTTTGGAATTCGACGTGGCGTTCCTGATGCTCTGGGTGCAGCAGCGCTGGCTGGTGCCAACAGGGCTGGCCTCCCTGTTTGCTGGATATTTATCCTGAAACGCGTTACCAGCAGGTTCAGCTCTTCTGCCTGAGACTGCTGGCTTTCTGCCGCGGCAGCAGCTTCTTCAACCAGAGCAGCATTCTGCTGAGTCATCTCATCCATCTGATTCACTGCCACCGATATATTCTCGATACCCCGCGCCTGCTCTTCAGAGGCAGCGGATATTTCTGCATTGATATCAGTAACACGCTGGATAGAGGTCACCACATCCTGCATCGTATTGCCGGCCTGTTTGACCAGACTGTCACCACGCTCAATCTTGCTGACTGAATCGGATATCAGTTGTTTGATGTCCTTCGCTGCATTGGCTGACCGCTGAGCCAGGGTCCTGACCTCTGATGCGACCACTGCAAACCCACGCCCCTGATCACCGGCACGCGCGGCTTCAACTGCGGCATTCAATGCAAGAATGTTGGTCTGGAAAGCGATGCCATCAATTACACCGATGATATCTGCAATTTTCTGAGCCGAATGGTTAATTTCAGACATGGTGCTGACAACCTGCTGAACAACATCCCCACCCTCGGCTGCAACCTTCGACGCCTGTGAAGAGAGGATGTTGGCCTGTCTTGCGTTATCAGCATTCTGCTTAACAGTTGACGTAAGCTCTTCCATGCTGGAGGCGGTTTCCTCAAGGCTGGACGCTTGCTCCTCAGTACGTGATGACAAATCCGTGTTACCAACCGCTATCTCTTTTGCTGCAGTACTGATCACATCGGCGGCCGAACGTATTGCGCCGATCATCTCAGAGAGGCTTTCCGCTGTTTCGTTGCAGCCATTCTTCAACTCTTCAAAGCTGCCGCCATAACTGCCAGTGACCCTCTGAGAGAGATCGCCCTCAGAAATCGCGCTCAATACCTGATTAATATCATTCAGCCCGTTTTGGGTTGTATTTAACAGTGCATTGAGTCCTTCCGCCAGCTTCAGGAAGAATGCAGTTTTGTTTGCTGTATCAATCCGGGTTGTAAAGTCACCCCGCCCGGCTGCCTCTACAGCAGCACTGACCTCATTTTCTATTCCCACCTCCTGAGTTCTGTCGAGCCACTCAACCACAGAACCCAGTCGCTCACCACTTTCGGAGTTAATGGGGTTAACAATCAAGCGAAAATGGAGTCGCCCAACCTGTATGTTTGCCGTATGTGTTTTAGTCAGTGATGACAAAAGGTTCATTTGGTGGGATGGGTTTTTGTGGAAAACATCCATATTGCTACCGACAATTTTATCAACAGAAAAGTGGGGCAGTTCCTGACGAAGATCTGCCTCGACCAGTCGTAGCATTTTTTCAACGGCACTGTTTATATATATGATTTTCCGGTCATTGTCGGCAATCATGATATTAGTCGATGTAGTATCCAGCGCACCCAGAATCCTACTTAACTCGTGTTCGGCTGCTATCTCTTTAGTTCTATCCTGCCATTCGACAACCGTTCCCAGACGCTCGCCATCGGCAGCAAAAATCGGGTTGGCTATTAATCTGAAATGGCGATTTGTTACCTGAATATTACCCACATAGGTATCCTTCAATCTCGCCAGGAGCTGGTTTTGATGAGAAGGGTTCTTATGGAAAATATCCATATTGCTGCCGACCACACTGTCCACGGAAAAATGAGGCAACGAAGCTTTCAGATCACTTTCTGCCTCTCGCAACATCTGCTCAACAGCCTTATTCATATAAACAATATTACGATCTGCATCAGCAATCATTATATTGGTGGAGGTAGAATCCAAGGCTGATTTTATCCGCAACATGAAAGCATTTTGCATCTGCTGTTGAGCATCGCTGCCAAACCAAGATTTAATATTCATTATTGTGTCTCCTGCGCAGCTGAGCTGGCATCAAAAAGACCCAGCTCCTGGCTTGAAATTAGTTTTTCTATGTTAAGTAAAATGATCATGTTGTTATTAATTGGCGCGAGCCCAAAAAGATACTGACTATCAAAAGCCACACCAAATTCTGGAGGCGGTTTAATATCCTGTTTCTGAAAATTGATGACATCTGATACGGCATCCACAACGATGCCTACAATTCGATCGCCTATGTGTAGCATGATCACAATAGTAAACTCATTATATTCAGCCCGACCAACATCAAACTTGATGCGCAGATCAACAATAGGAACAACATCTCCTCGAAGATTCAGTACCCCTTTTATAAAAGGAGGCGCATTAGCAATTTTAGTGACCGGCTCATATCCACGAATTTCACGCACCTGCATGATATCCAGGCCATAATGCTCATCACCCAGCGTGAAGGTTAAAAATTCACATGTACTGGATTCCGGTTTAATGGTGTCGCCTGCATTGTCACTCATACCGTTTCCTTCATCATCAGAGATTCATCTACCCGCTGAGCCAGAGACTCAGCATCAAGTATCAGGGCTACGCTGCCATCACCCATGATGGTAGCCCCGGCAATGCCCGGAACTCGCCGGTAATGCTGCTCAAGACTTTTGATCACCACCTGCTGTTGCCCGATAAGGTCATCCACCATCAGTGCAAATCTGGTTTTGCTCGTTTCAATCAGCACCAGTATCGCTTCAGAGATGGCTGTTCGTGCACCTTCAACCTGCATCACCTGATACAGTGGCACTATGGGCCAGTAGGCGTCCCTGAGTTCCAGCATCTCCTGCTTCTTGATCTGTTTGATCTGCTCAGGAGATGGTTGAACAGACTCAATAATATTCACGAGAGGGATAATGAAGTGCTGTTCTCCGACAGCAACAGACATGCCATCCAGAATAGCCAGTGTCAGCGGCAAACGAATCTGAAACTTAGCCCCCTCTCCGGTACGGGACTCAATTTCGATCCGCCCGCCCATGTGTTCAATATTTCGTTTGACAACGTCCATGCCAACGCCACGCCCTGAAACATCTGTCACCTCTGCTGCGGTGGAGAAGCCTGGTGCCATGATCAACTGCCATACCTGCGAGTCCGTTGGATGTTCCGGCAATTCTATGGACTTCTCTGCCGCTTTCTGCAGAATTCGCTCACGATTCAAGCCTGCACCATCGTCGATAACACTGATAAGTATATTGCCGCCCTTTTGCTCAGCCCTCAGTGTCAGACGACCACATTCAGGTTTGCCTTTTCGCAGACGCTCTTCCGGTTGTTCGATCCCATGATCAAGACTGTTGCGGACAAGATGAGTCAGCGGATCTGCAAGGCGCTCAATCAGCCCTTTATCAATTTCTGTCTGCCCACCCTCCACAACTAACTCCACACGCTTGTGCAGCTTGGAGGACAGATCGCGCACCACACGAGGAAAACGATTGAATACAAAGGAGATAGGCAGCATTCTTATCGACATGATGCTCTCCTGCAGCTCTCGAGTATTGCGTTCCAACTCAACAAGTGCAGCATGCAGCCGTTCAGTTTCAGGCCCTTGTACTTCTGAACCGATCAGGTTTAGCATGGATTGTGTGATCACCAGCTCACCCACCATATTCACAAGTTGATCGACCTTTACTATGTCGACCCTGATGGAGCTGGCTTCTCGCTCACTGCGTTGAGCAGGTTGCGAACTATCAGGCCGTACAACTGGCTTTGCAGGCGCTGTTTCGGTTGTGTTTGATGGCTGTGCAGGTGATGAAGTCGCAGCCACATCGGTGGGAGCAGCACCAGCAACTGGCACTTCCGGCAACTCAGCCGTAGCGGGCAGTGGCTCAAAAAAACCAAAGCCATCATCACTCCCAGCCTGTTCCGACTCATCCTGATCAAAGAAACCATAGGAGTCATCCCTTCCCGGTTGTTGCAGTGGCTCAAAGAAACCATAGCCCTGTTCGACCTGGGGAGCAGGTCCTTCTGCTGTAAGCCAGACTTCAAGAGAGTGGGTTATGTCGCCTATCTCGGTCCAGTTTATCTCTGACTGGTTGCGGTAGCTTTCAAGTATGGCGCGCAGGTGGTCACTCGTTCCCAGCAAGCAGTCAACGAGTGGCTGAGTCAATGACATACTGCCGCTACGCACTTGTTCAAGAATATTTTCCATGACATGCGTCACAGTGGTGAGCGCATCAAATCCAAAGATCCCGCTTCCTCCCTTGATGGAGTGGGCTGCGCGAAAAATGGTATCCAGATCTTCAGCCTGAGGCGCACTCAGGTCGATGGCCATTAAAACACGCTCCATTTCATCCAGATGCTCATGCCCCTCCTCAAAGAAGGTGGCATGAAACTGACTCATATCAATACTCATTCCCCACTCCCAGATGGTTGAAATCAACCCACCACTTTCGCTGTCACTTCCAGCAATTTGGCTGGATCAAAGGGTTTGACCATCCATCCTGTCGCACCCGCAGCGCGACCCTGTGCCTTCATCGCATCACTCGACTCTGTCGTGAGTACAACAATTGGGGTGCGGGAATAAGCCGGTAGCTGGCGCAAGGAGCGAATCAATGTCAAACCATCCATGCGCGGCATATTCTGATCCGTCAGAACAAAGTCATAGCGCCCTGACTTGCACATATCGAGCGCTTGTTGCCCGTCCTGTGCGGTAGTGACAAGGTACCCCTTGGATTTCAAGGTCACCTCTACCATCTGACGAATGGACGCCGAGTCATCGACAACCAAAATCTGTTTAGCCATAGTGCACATCATCTCTCTTTAAATAGATTGTTTAACCGATCCTGACCTTGATCAGATTCCCCGGTGGCAATACCTCAAGCTGGGTACTGAGGCTAGCGACAAGTACAAGCCCACGTCCCGACATCATTCTGTCCTGCCTTTTCTGAATCTCTTGCATATCGAACCCTTCCCCGGTGTCACACACTTCTATGATCAATCCGGCGTTCTCGTGACTGTTCTCGCCAGTTGGAGTCCAGCTCAGAAGGACATCAATCCTGTCAGCATCAGTGAGCTGGGACAGGCGCTCATCCCGCAAGGCAAGATACGTTGTAAATCCATCCACCTGCTCTTTTATCTGTGAGTCAAGACCCAGTAATCCATGATCAACCGCATTGGCGCAGAGCTCAGCCAGAATAGTGAAAACCCTTTCAGACAAAGCCTGATCAGCACCCATCTCCTGTAAGAACTGGCTGAACAGCAGAGGCACGCGATGCTGCCCCAGCTCAAGTCCTGCCTGAGAAAGCTGCCACTTGAAAGGGGAGTGATGACGCAAGCTGGTCAGCGGATCCAGCTCATCCTTCATGGAGTCATCTGACAGTGATTGCAGAACCCTCTGTGGCGCGACCACACATACCGACAGATCATCCATGACCGGTTCGCTGGCTCTGAAGTGTTCAAGCGCCTGCATAATCACATCAAGGGTTATATCTGGATCCGCTCTGAGACACATTTCCAACCGCCGATGACCAAACGGCTGGTGTTCCGGTGACATCTGCTCCGTTACCCCATCGCTGACCATCAGCAGGTAGTGGGTATCAACCAGAGAAAGAGGCTCAAGCGCGACATCAAAAAGATCATCCGACAGAATGCCAAGCGCCATATGACTGGAGCAAACACGACTCATGACTGAACCATCCTGACCGACCTGCAACAGTGCAGGCATGCCGCCATTCCAAACTTTGATCTCATCTCTGAGCGGATCCAGTTCAAGACAGATAGCTGCTACGAAACGGTCATCAGGCGTGTCGCTGAGGAGATGGCGATTCAGCTCAATCAGTATTTGCTGCAGGCCAAAACCCTTTTGTGCCATCCCCTGGAATACACGAACGAGTGGCAGCAGTGTTATTGCAGCCGAAAGTCCGTGGCCGGTTGCATCTGTCAGCATGAAAAGATAACGACCTCCCGGTGTACGGGCGCTCAGCACCAGATCACCGCCAAATGCACTGCAGGAAACCACCTGAGCAAATACCCCCTGATCAACCAGATGGGTTCGACGCAACAGATAATCATAGGCAAAACGCGCCATTGACTCCTCCTGCTCTCGCTCAGCAATCAGCTCCAGCAGCAGGCTGTTCTGCTCAGCCAACTGCTCCTGCACCGTCTGACTCTGCAGTAATGCATTGACTTTGAAGGCCAGCAGATTGACGTCAAAGGGTTTGACGACATAATCCGATGCGCCTCGCGAAAAACAGCTCGCAAGAAATGACTGATCATGATTACCACTGATCATGATGACGGGCACAAACGCACGATCCCAGCTTTTAGCAGCTGCCATCAAATCAGGTAGTAAGTCGACCCCCTCACCATCACCCAGGTAGTTGTCGAGCAGGACCAGATCGAAGCCATGCTGATCCTGCATCGCCGCATTAGCCGCCTTAAAGCTTGGTGCCTCAGACACCTCAAGCTCAAACTCAGAAACTCGGGAAGTCAGCACAGCGGACAGGAGCAAGCGCAATGAAGCATCATCCTCAACCACCAGCACTCGTCGCGCACGGGATGCGTCAGGATCATTATGGGTTGCCAGGCGGGTCAGCATCTGAGATCTGCTCACACTATTTCATACAACTTTTGCATGTTGGCAATCTCAATGGTCTCCCGCACAGCACCCTGTGCATTAGCCAGCTTCAGTATCAGACTTTTCCGGTCAAGCATTTTTCGATGCAGTTGAACCAGCATCCCCAGGGCCGCACTGTCCATATATTGAGTAGCGCGAAGATCGACGATGAGTGTCCGCATCGCCTCATCCTTGAGCACTGCTTGTACCTGCTGCTGAAACTCAGTATGAGTGCTGAAGTCGAACCGTTGACCTGTTCTTATCACATTCACTTCCGGCATTACTTAAGCTCCTGTAAAAAGCCATGGAGTTATCATCAAAAAAGCTCTATTTCGCCACTGCTCATCGATTGTGCGGCAACAGGATTGGATGGACGTTTGTCCAGCCGCAATCGCGCCTCCTCGACAACTTCATGAAGGGTTTCGGATAAGTGACTCTGATGACGAAGCTTATCCAGCAAGGCGACAGTGATATCGAGTGAGCCCAGGTTGTAACGCAGGTTCTGAGTAGCAATATCCTCAAACTGCAATGCCCGAATGGCTTCATGAATATTAAATTCAAGTGCAGCCGCACTGCTCTGTATCTGCTCAGCACATCTGGCATCCTCTGCTGTCTTACGCAGCAGATACTCAATCGTTGTCTCAACATCACGCTTAGCATCAAGTACATAGGTCATATCCTGAGACGCATTCATGCCCACCTCTTCACTCAGCGCACGAATGGACTCATCAATATCCTTGAGCTTCACCTGTATCGCTTCGCTGAAGCCGGCAGAGCGCACAGAAAGTGCTCTGACCTCATCTGCAACCACTGCAAAGCCACGACCACTGTCACCAGCACGAGCCGCTTCTATTGCAGCATTCAAGGCAAGAAGGTTGGTTTGTGCGGAGATGCCATCAATATCCTTCAGTAGTTTCATCACTGCAGGCATCGCATCAGAAATGCTATCGACGCGTTCGACCAACCCCATTGAAGCTGAACTCATTTCAACGGTCGTATCAACAAACTGACGCAAGAGACTGGATGTGTCATCAGCAAACCGTGACATTTGACAGCTGAGCGTTTCATCGCCACTGCCTGACGTGTCGAGTCCCAACAGATGACGAATTGTCTGCTGCTGCTCGCCCAGTTGCACTTCCAGTTCTCGGAATGCACTGGATAGTGTTCTGCATGCATCAATCTGGACGGTTTCAAGTGCAGACAGACTGTCGCGGCTGTCACAGATCACATTCTGAACATGATGAACCGCCTCCAAATACTGTACAGGCACAACTGCATCTTCAGCAGGAGGAGGCTCCTTTGATTCGGCGGGATGTTGGCGTGCAAACCGAGCAGATGACTTGAGTAGCAGCCAAAGAACAAAGAGCAGAAGGATAGTTGATGCCAACCCGTATTCGAGCGGTAACCAGTAACCGCTGGCCCAGGCCGAAACAGGAATTGCAAGTAGCAGAACACGGTACAGCCAGACTCGCATCAGTAATAACCCATTGTTGAAATGACAATGGTTAGAACTCTAGTCTGATTGGTCAGCAGCGGCAGCAGTAACCCGGAGTTATTTACTGCTTATGGCTCAATCTTGATACATTTATGAAACAATCGCGGCTAGAGCAAGCCAGAGATTCACTGGCCGAATACTGACACCGACGGAAACCAGTCTACCCGAAGGGTGACTAATCATGCAGCGGCAACTCAAACCAGAAGGTCGCACCTTCACCTTCTTTGGAGTTGAAGCCGATACGGCCATCCATCTGTTGGATCAACTCCCGTGCAATGGCAAGCCCGAGTCCGGTTCCTCCCTGCCTGCGCGCATCGGAGCTGTCAGCTTGAGAAAACTTCTGGAAAATTTGTGAATGAAAACCTTCAGGTACTCCAGCACCTCGATCGGAAACGGCCACACGGACCCAGCTGGCTGTTGGCTTTACTGTAATATGGACACTTTCACCCTCTGGTGAAAATTTGATGGCATTGGACAGCAGGTTAGCCAGCACCTGCTGCAGACGCTGGCTATCCACATATACCATGGCGTCTGTCGTTGTGCTGTCCAGTACCAGTGAAACATGGCGGTCAGCGCAGTATGCCTGGTGACTGTCTACTGCCTGTTTAACAAGCGGAAGCAAGGGTTGCATCTGCATAGAAAATTGCAGCTTGCCTGCGGCTATTCTTTCCATATCCAGCAAGTCGTTGATCAGATGGGTCAAACGCTTGCTGTTTTCGTGAGCAATATTCAAGACCAGCCGGGCCTGATCCGACAGCTCACCGACTGCGCCACCCACAACAAGGCCGAGTGCGCCTGAAATGGATGTGAGAGGCGTTCGTAACTCATGACTGACCGTTGATACAAATTCACTTTTCATCAGCTCCATGCGCTTACGCTCGGTGATATCTTCACTGATACCAAGATAGCCGGAAATATCACCCGCAGCGTTTGTCAGCGCAGTTACGGTCAGCGAGACAGGGACATGCCGACCATCCTTGCATACATAGGTCCACTCTCTGGTTTCAGAACCCTCCTGTTCTGCGACCTCCACAAATGTACGAAAGCCCTCTATGCTCTTGCCCTTCAGCCGACTCAGCTCTGCCGAGCGTGCCAGAACCTCTTGAGGCAGATGCAAAAGTGCAGGTGTTTCCTTGCCGATCAGATCATCAGCCTCATAACCCAGCATCTTTTCAGCACCTGAGTTGAAAAGGGTAATCAGCCCGGTACGATCTGTTGCAATAATGGAAAACTCTGATGCAGCAGCCAGCACATTCTGAAGTTGCTCTGCTGTATCGGCAAGCTCGAGGGTTCGATGGCGAACCTCAGACTCCAAGCCGCTTCTGGCTTGGCGTAATTCATAAAAATTATCTGAAAGCGTTTCACTCATGGCCTGCAGAGTCTGTGCAAGGTTGGAATACTCCAGCACACGACTGTCCGGCACGCTTGGGCGCACACCCTCCGCTATCTGTGCGGTCAACCCTTTACTGACCTGATCCAACTGACATAGTGGACGACTTATCCAACGACTGAGCCCTGCTGAAATCAGGGTGGCAAAAGCGATGATTGCCAGCAGCAACGTAAATAAGAATACTCGCTGTTGCTCCACGAGAGCGACCAGGGGAGCTGCTGGCCACTCTGCACGAATACTAGCAATTTCGGGTACGGCATCAACGGGAGCGTCAATGAAGTAACGCCCCTCTTTCCAGCGTGCAACTGTCGAAATAGATTCACCAGGCAGCCAGATCGAGAGCCCATGCCCACCTTTTTCAACCCAACCCTTCGCCGCTACTTGAATGCTCTGAAGATCACCACGGTGTGCCAAAACCTTTCCATCTGGTGATACGAGTGCAAGCCCAAGCTCTGCCCTGGTCTGTACACGGCTGAGGTTATAATCATACCTTTCTATATCTTGGAGATAGTCAGACTCAAGTCGGCTGGCCAGGTTGTCTAATCTATCGCCCAGCCGCTCAGCCATGAATGCCTCCTGCTCATTCCTCTGGATATGGCCTTCATAAATGATGGGGGCAACACCTGCGAGAAATGTCACTGTCAACATCACATGAAACAGCAAACTGCCGAGAGAAGGCTTTCTGCTCTTGATGTACGCATGCCTGATGGCTGACAACTGGTATAGCATCAGGAACAGACTGGCAATCAATGTATTGAAAAGGGCGTTGATCAACTGCTTCAATGTCACCATGATCGTTTGATGCCACTCCAATCCAACCAGGTTGCGATACAAGAGCAAAGCAAGAGGTCCGCCAATCAGCAACCAGTAGGCAAGATCTGCCAATACGATGTTCTCCACACCACGCCTGAATAGCAATCCCACAAAAAGCGCTTCAAACGCAAACACAACCATCGCATAGGGAGTGCCCCAGATAATAAAGGTGTAGGCTCCTCCGATAACTGCAATAATCAGCGCTGGAAAAATCCCGAGCAGAACAACTCCCAGCATCACAGCAATAGAACCGAAGATGAAATCCAGGCCAAAGAGCAGTGGCAGGCTGAAGTAGTTACCCGCTACTGCCAGAACGGAAAGGAGCAGAGTAGCCAGCCATTTGTGGGGCATGAAGCCTTTATGATTAATCATGGCAAACCCTGACTGCCAATCGACTTTTTATGAGATACAGTAGTTCTGCAGTCATGCCAGATTCAGTGACTCAAAAGACCCGAATTAAACAGTTACTCGGTGGCGTTGATGCACACTCTGTTACGGCCTGCTGACTTGGCCTGATAGAGCATCCGATCAGCCTGTTCCAGTAACACTTCTATGCTTTGCTCAGCAGATGAATCATAGCATGATAATCCTGCAGAAAAAGTGACATGAAAAGTTCGTCCATTGGAGCTGAATGGCAATTCGGAAAAAGCCACACGCAAGCTGTTCACCAGCTCCACTGCCGCATCAGGAGTACAGTCCGGCAAAACCACCAGAAACTCTTCGCCACCATAGCGACCGATAATATCTGTTTGCCTCAAGCGCTGCTTCAAAAGCAGTGCAATGGATGAGATGACCATATCACCACAGGCATGACCGAAGGAGTCATTGATATTTTTGAAATGATCGATATCCAGCATGGCAAAACAGACCGACGACTGATAGCGCTGGGCACGCGCCAGCGCCGACGCAGCAGCGTCCTTGATCATGACGTGTCTTAACAGACCGGTGAGGCTGTCGCGCATGATCAGATTGTTAAGTTCCCGCGAGCGGGCCACTCGCACTCTGACAGCCGATACCAGCTGCTGATCAGACACCGGCTTCATAATAAAATCATCCGCACGGTTACGCATCGCTTCTACCTGCCGGGTCAGGTCGCTTTCTGCTGAAAGATAAACGATGGATAAACTGGCCCAGTGATCATATTGCCTGACCAGACCAGCCAACTCTGGTCCGCTGAAATCAGGCATGTAGACATCCATAAGGATCAGATCTGGCTTGAAGGAAGAGAGGGTGTCGATGATCTGAACAGGATTATCCAGCACTTCTGCGATCATACCAGCCTGCTGAAGCACCAGTTGATAATGGGAGGCCAGAAGTTGATCGTCCTCAACAATCAGGATTCGCTCTGGACTCATCATCTGCTTATCAATCAAATGATCTATGCGGTTAACCAGGCGAACCATATCAAGCGGCTTGACAAAATAGCCCTCGGCACCGAGCCGAGCCGCCCTAATACGACTATGAAACTCATCATATGCCGAAATAAAAATCAGCGGACAGCCCAGATGTGTCAGTGGTGATTTTTGCAGCAGAGTCTCTGTCGCATTCCGACTTTCATCCGGAAACAGTATATCCAACAACAAAAGGTGAGGAGGCTGCACTTCACAAGCAGCTTCTGCATCTGCCAGTGATTCAAATGGGGTGACATCGTAGCCATAGGCCTCTAACTGCTGCTGAAGATATACGCGCATTTCATGATCATCTTCCACCACCCAGATGCTATGTTTGTGCTCAGATGACGGGGAATCAGACGCGACGGCCTGTATGCTGCTCTCACATGTGCGCAAGTCGAAGTATTGCCTCAAGCCCATGAGGCCCGATGCAAAGGACCCAAGCTGAAGTGCATCCACATCAGCCAATCCTGTCTGACGCCATTGGCCCAATATTGCATGCAACGCATGCGCATGCTGACTGACCTGTGTGTATCCAAAACTTCCTGCAGATCCAGCGAGTTTATGCAGTTTCTGAAACAGAGGTTCTGAAAGTTCCTCAGTTAATATGCCTTCACTCAGCTGAAGAGCGCTCTGCTCGAGCTCATCCAGTGTTCGCTCAAGACGCTTTCTATACTGTTCATTCAGTGCCTGTAATTGTTCATCTAT
Source organism: Nitrincola alkalilacustris (assembly GCF_008973755.1). GTDB lineage: Bacteria > Pseudomonadota > Gammaproteobacteria > Pseudomonadales > Balneatricaceae > Nitrincola > Nitrincola alkalilacustris. The sequence continues at coordinate 422,915 of NZ_WBOM01000004.1, forward strand.
ACCCTTGATAGAGTCACTCATGCAGTGTATCCCAGATTTTTCGCACCTCCTGTGCCAGTGTCATCGGATCAAAAGGCTTAGCAATAACGGCACAGGCACCCAGCTTCATGAAGGACTGCACCTCTTGAGGCTGTACCTTGGCTGTCATGAATGCAATTGGGGTATCTGCAAACTCAGGCAGGTCCCGAAGATGCCTCAGAGTCTCAGGCCCGTCCATGCCCGGCATCATCACATCCAGCAGTATCATCTGCGGAGCTATCTCATCAATCCGAGCCAGAGCCTCCTCACCGGATGAGCAGATTTCAACGCCTAGACCGCCAACCGTCTGCAGTGCAAGACGAGCAATCACCTGTATATCTTCATCGTCTTCGACGTACATCAGTTTTTGCAACTGCATATTGGCTCCTGGTTATTCAACACACACTTAATCGAGTGCATGGACCGCCTGGCAGCGACCAGTAGGAATAGCACTACAGGTAAAGGGAATCATCATGGCATAATTCACGCAAGCATATAAGACTGAAATAGACTGACGCAGGGACTGCAAACATCGGTTGTTACATTGATGAAACAATCACCGTTATCAGATAACTTCAATCCATCCGATACTGATCATGGCATGCCTTGCAGTGACGCATCGCCTGGCGAAACTGATTACGCACCTGTCGCTGCGAGCCGTCTGCGGCCACCTCGACCAGTTCAGCGGTATCTGACTCGAAACGAGCCATTATCTGATCAAAACGCTCCCGCTCATCCCATAACCGATCCGCTGCCCGGCTCCCGCTTTCGTTCCGAGTGGTTTCAATAAACCCTTCGTGCGCCAACGGAATCAGGGTATATAGCGCCTGAGAACGTTGCAGAAATTCTTCATTAGTGAACTCCCTTTCACCCCGGATCATCTGTGCCATGGCACCGAACTGAAAGCGAATCACCTGAAAAGCGGCCTGACGATACTCGACAGCATCTTCGGGTTTGATCAACTCACGTGCCTGTAAAGACAGACTGAGCATGCACAGCAGTGGAACAAGCAGAAAAAAACGGGTCACAAGAGTCTCCAGTCGATATGCAGTTTTGTAGTTCAGGATAGTTTTGTAGTTCATGACTATGGGCACGGAGCCTGTCTGTGGCAACAGACTCTATGACAGGGACCGGGTGGAGCTGCCTGAGTTCCATCGACTCATTGATCATCAATATAGGCGCGGGCATCAAAGGTACGAATCCAGTCCGGGTGGAACACCATCATACCGGTCATGATGATGCCATTGAGCAAGCCTTCGGGCAGCATGATCAGTGGCAGCAGGATAATGTACTCCTGATAGATCCGGCTCCACGGGTACACGTCATCCAGCCACAGGATCAGCGCGTAACTCAGCCCGGATCCGGCAATGGCAACCCCCGCGCCCAGAAAGGCGCAGAGAAACATGTAGATGAAGAAGTTTTTTGGCAGACGTCGCTCCACCAGACGCAGCACACCATAGCTGATCAGTGCTGGCAGCACTACCATGCACAGACCATTGAGAGAAAACAGCTCCCAACTTTCACGGCCAGTCAGCGTCAGACCTGCCAGCGCCAGAAGCCCTGCGACAATCGCCAGATCCCAGCCGAACATCAGCGTCAACGCAGTCATGCCCAGAAAGTGGATGGAGAGCCCCGGCGAGATACCGGCCCGAAAACTCCACATCAACACCAGAATCATGGCCGACCCAAACAGCAGATGTTGAATACCCCGTTCACGCAGCAGTACAGACCAGGGCAAGTGCAAAAGAGTCGGTATCAGCAGCAAAACCAGCAACAGATGTGCGCTCCAGATCCAGACCGGACTCAACAGCGCAGTGGTGATCCCCATGCCAACCTCTCAGATCAACTATCACCTGGCTGGGCCAGGGTACAAATATAGATCAGTGCATCCTCAACGCCAGCACTATCCACATAGTATGCCTTACGCACCGCCTCCAGAACAAAACCACAGTGTTCATACAGTCGGATCGCAGCGAGATTGGAGCGTCGCACCTCCAGCATCACACGACAACACCCGCGCTGTTGCAAAAAAGAGAGCGCTCCCTGTATCAGCTGACGACCACATCCCCTGCCCTGAAAATCCGGACTCACGGCAATACGCAATAACTCAGCTTCGTCCAGCACACAGCTGAACAGCGCGAAGGCAAGAACAGGAGTATCATGGTCTTCACGCAGTAACCAGGCGCAGCCTCTCCCTTCCAGCAGTGATTGCCACAAGCTCTCGGAGAAGGGATCATCAAAGGCTTCGGCATCCAGCACAATGGCCGCTGGCAGATCATCAGGTGTGAGCTCACACAGCAACAGATCTGCCAGAGGAGTATCAACGCTCACTGGAAGTGGCAGCCTGATGCAGTGGCTGCAGATCCCGCCACAGATCAGCCTTGTACTCAGGCAACTGCAGCAGTTCGCTGAGGCTATGACTAGCCACAACCTTGACTCCGGGTTTCAGCGTGAAAGAGAGGCCTCGCAGTTGATCCAGAGGCTCATCACGCGCCAGCACCCAGCGTGCGGCCGGCTCACCCAGCAGCAGCACCCGGGAGATCTCGGGCGTGAGCTGATAACCCAGCAGACGCTCAACCGAGCGACGTGCTTCATCAGGCCCCTGGTTCAGTGTTTTACTGGCCAGCATCGGCCAGGAAAGAAACTGCGGCAATCCTTGCTGATCACTGACATTCAGGGCCTGTACTATGCGCTGCAAAAGCCGCTGATGCAGCGGGCTGAATCCCTGCCGTGCATGTGGTGGCAAGGCATCCACCACCAGCATATCGCCAGCCTTGATAAAGGCAAGACGAAAGCGTGGTGGGGGCTGCACACGGTTGTTCGCAGGCGACGTGCTGGACGGAGGATCGGCCACCACTGCATCCTGAACCTGACTGGATGGCAGTGGCGTTTTGAGTATCTCTTCCTGCACGACAGGTGTCGTCGCAGGCTTTAGCTGTTTATCTGGACGAGACGCTTTATCAGATCCGGCTCCGGCCGCCAGACCGGCAAGCTGTCGCAGTGCGTTCTGGCCTGTGGTGTGATCCACCTCGACGGGAGAGTCGGCATCGAACGCCGATTCCCCTGCTGCCTCAAGGGCCTCGATAGCGACCTGCCCTGTTCGAAAGGCAAACACCCAGTCGGCAGAGGGCGCGGCACCTGGCAGATCAACACGGGGCAGCCAACTGGCTATCCCCATGGCATCCAGATACTGGTGCCTTTGCTGTTCCAGCGCGTTATGCATCCTCACCTCGTCTTCTGCCGAAAACACGAACATCGATTAGGGGTAAAGCCACGGCCCCTGATTGGATAAAAGCGCATCAAACCTGCGGATGCGCTTTTTCGATGTTCGCATCCAGCATGTTCAGGGCATGAATGTAGGCTTTTGCCGATGCGATGATGATATCGGTATCCGCGCCCAGGCCATTAACGATACGACCACCTTTTTCCAGACGTACCGTCACTTCGCCCTGCGAATCGGTACCGCTGGTGATTGCATTAACGGAATAGAGCTGCAGACTGCTGCCTGACTCAACCACTGACTCGATCGCCTTCAGCGCCGCATCAACCGGACCACTGCCGGTACCCTCAACCTGATGTTCAACACCATCGACCATCACCACCAGATTCGCCACCGGTGTTTCGCCTGTCTGTGACGTCACCTTGAGGCTGCTCAGGCGGAAGCGTTCAGCACCTGTGCCGACACGCGCCTCACTGACCAGCGCAATCAGATCCTCATCAAAGATCTCACTTTTCTTGTCGGCCAGCTCCTTGAATCGGGCAAAGGCATCGTTCAGCTCAGCATCGGAATTGAAGCTGTTGCCCAGCTCCTCCAGACGGGCACGAAACGCATTACGGCCAGACAGCTTACCCAGCACCATGCGATTGGTGTTCCAGCCGACATCCTGTGCTGTCATGATCTCGTAGGTTTCACGATTCTTGAGCATACCATCCTGATGGATGCCTGACTCATGAGCAAAGGCGTTCGCACCGACGATCGCCTTGTTCGGCTGCACCACAAAACCCGTGATACTGGATACGAGTCGCGAGGCTGGCAGAATCTGAGTGGTTTCGATACCGGTTTCGAGCCCCAGCACATCCTTGCGGGTACGCAGCGCCATCACGATCTCTTCAAGTGAGGCGTTACCGGCGCGCTCACCCAAGCCATTAATGGTACATTCCACCTGACGTGCACCGGCAGACAGGGCCGACAGGGAGTTGGCGACAGCCAGACCGAGATCGTTATGACAATGGACCGAGAAGATCGCCTTGTCGGCATTGGGAATACGATTCAGCAACTGGGCGATGGTATGGCCAAACTCCTGCGGTACGGCATATCCCACTGTATCGGGAATATTGATTGTACGCGCTCCGGCATCGATCACCTTTTCGATGATGCGACACATGAAGTCCAGTTCGGAACGGCTGGCATCTTCAAGCGAAAACTCAACATCGTCTATCAGATTGCGGGCACGTTTGACCGCTCTGACCGCATTCTCAACCACCTGATCAGGTTCCATCTGCAGCTTGAACTTCATATGGATCGGGGATGTCGCGATGAAGGTATGAATACGTCCGGAGTTGGCATTGACCAGCGCCTCCCCGGCGCGATCGATATCAGCGTCCAGCGCACGGGACAAAGAGCAGACCGTGCTCTCTTTGATCGTGTCGGCAATCGCCTTGACGGCCGCGAAATCGCCGGGGCTTGCTATGGCAAAACCGGCTTCTATGACATCGACACGCAGCTTCTCAAGCTGACGTGCAATACGCAGCTTTTCGTCACGCGTCATGGACGCGCCGGGGCTCTGCTCACCGTCACGCAAAGTGGTATCAAAGATAATGACTCGATTGTTGCTCATGGGAAACACTCCAGCTCTGTCGGTGCTGCACCGGTCGTATACAGGTTCAGCATCAGAATATTGTTTCTATTTTACTGTATTTTTGACGCAGGGATGAGAGAAAAGATAATAGTCTGCCCTAAGGCAGTAGCAGCAGAGACAGCAGGGGGTAAGACATGAACTTTACCCGTGCAGATACTGTTGCATCGGCAAGGGTCTGGGCTGTGTTCATGTTTCGCTCTGAAAGTCGCATGGCATTTATTCAACGTTTATAATTGAGCTTGAATCAACTATACCGCCGGTGCTGTGATTTGCAACCCCCGCGATTTTTAAGTTTTCCAAAGCTGACCGACAGCCTTTACTATTCCAGAAAACAGTCACCAGCGACAGGAGTTATACGGATGACCGAAAAAGAGTTCGACCGTCTGATCGACAGGCGTAACACCGCCAGCGAAAAGTGGGAGCGTTACAAGGACAGTGAAGTGCTGCCAATGTGGGTGGCCGATACAGATTTCATGGCACCGCCAGCCGTGCTCGAAGCGCTGCACAAACGCATAGATCACGGTATTTTCGGCTATACCAACACCCCTCAGGAGTTGAACGAACTGGTCATCCATCGCATGCAGAGCATGTACAACTGGCAGATCAACACCGATAGTCTTGTCTGGCTGCCCAGTCTGGTCTGCGGACTGCATCTTGCCTGTCGTGCCGTGGGGGATACTGGCACTGCCGTACTGACACCCACACCGATCTATCCGCCCTTCATGTCTTCCCCAAGACTGTCTCAGCGCGAGTTGATCACGGTCCCGATGAAGCTCGAGCAGCAACGCTACACCCTTGATATTGACGCGCTCGAATCGCTGATCACGCCCGACAGCAAACTGCTGCTGTTCTGCAACCCACACAACCCCGGCGGCACCGTTTACCGGCGGGAAGAGCTTCAGGTACTGGCCGATCTGGTCATCCGTCACGACCTCATCATCTGCTCCGACGAAGTGCATTGCGAACTGCTGCTGGAACCGGGTATCCAGCACATACCGCTGGCCAGCCTGAATGATGAGATCGCGCAGCGCACCATCACTCTGATGGCCCCGAGCAAGACGTTTAATATCGCTGGCCTCGGTTGCGCCTATGCGGTGATCGATAACCCCGAGATTCGCCAGCGCTTTCAGCAGGTGCGCAAGGGGATAGTGCCGGACGTCAACCTGCTGGGTTACACCGCAGCCATCGCAGCCTTTCGTGATGGTGATGAGTGGAATCGTGCGCAGTTGAACTACCTGCGCGGCAATCGTGACTATCTGGTGAATGAGATCAATGCGATACCGGGCCTGTCCCTGAATCCGATCGAGGCAACCTACCTGGCCTGGATCGATGTCAGTGCTGCCAAGCTGGAAAATCCGCAGCACTTCTTTGAGCAGGCGGGTGTTGGCATGTCGCCAGGGAGGGATTTTGGTGACTCGCGTTTCATGCGTCTGAACTTCGGCTGCCCGCGCAGAATACTGGAACAGGCTGTCGAGCGGATACGCCGCAGCCTGCTGAATCACCTGCCGGTCTGATCAGGCGCGATTAAAGGCAAAGGGGATCACCTGAGCGATATCACTGGCGCCCAGCGCCAGCATCACCAGGCGATCCACCCCCAGAGCAACCCCGGCACACTCCGGCAAGCCCTGCTGCAAGGCCGCAACCAGCCGCTGTTCGGTAGGCCGTTGCGGTAACTGCAGGCGTTCACGCTGCTGCTGATCAGCCGCCAGACGGCGCGCCTGCTCAGCCGCATCAGTCAACTCATAATAACCGTTGGCCAGCTCCAGACCATCGACAAACAGCTCGAATCGGGTCGCCACCTCAATACCGGTTTCATCCCGCTCAACTCGCGCCAGCGCCGCCTGCGAGGCAGGGAATCCATAAACAAAGACCCCCTCTTCCAGCGCTGGCTCTATCAGATGCGACATCAACAGATTACGCCAGGTATCCGGATCATCATCCTCAAAGGGGGCATCAATATGCGCTCGGCACAGGCGACTGAGCTGAGCAACACTTGCCTGATGCGGATCAATATCCAGATGGTTCAGAAACAGATCACGATAGCTGATGCGTCGAATCGTCAGATCAGGCAGCACCGACAGCACCAGCGCCTCAACCTCATTCATCAACTGCCAATGATCGAAACCGATGCGATACCACTCAAGCATGGTGAATTCGGGGTTATGCCGAGGACTCACTTCACCGTTTCGAAACACCTTACCCAATTGGTAGATGGAACCGGCACCCGCCGCCAGCAGACGCTTCATCGCAAATTCGGGTGAGGTCTGCAGATACAGTGACTGCATCTGATCAGAGCCGATCAGATTAAAATTCGCTTCGATGGAATCTATGAAAGGATCACTGACAGCGCAGTGAGACAGGATCTGGGTATCCACTTCCATCACCTGGCGGGCTGCGAAAAAGTCTCGGATAGAGGACAGAATCGCAGCGCGACGGCGCAGGTGTTCGATGGAAGCGGTGGGTTCCCAGTGGTGATCAGGCGCGGCTGACATACTCACCGGTACGAGTGTCGATCTTCAGCTTCTGACCACGCTCAATAAACAGTGGCACACGCACCACAGCACCTGTGCTCAGGGTTGCAGGCTTGGAGCCGCCCTGCGCGGTATCACCTTTCAGACCGGGATCTGTCTCGACCACTTCCAGCTCAACGAAGTTGGGCGGTGTAACGGAGATGGGGTTGTTATTCCACAGGGTGATGATGCACTTGTCGCCCTCTTTCATCCACTTGGCCGAATCTCCGATAGCCGCCTTGTCTGCAGCAAACTGCTCAAAGGAGTTCGGGTCCATGAAGTGCCACATCTCACCATCACTGTAGAGATACTCCATATCCTGATCCATGACGTCTGCGCCCTCAATCGACTCGTTCGATTTGAAGGTGCGCTCCCAGACTCGACCGGAGATCAGGTTGCGCAGTCTGACACGGGTGAACGCCTGCCCCTTGCCGGGCTTGACGAACTCTACATCCACCATGGAGCAGGGGTCGCCATCCAGCATCACTTTGAGGCCGTTTTTAAACTGGTTGCTTGAATAGGTTGCCATTGTGTTTCCCGTTGTCAGTCTGATTTGTGCGTAACTGTCGCTCCCGACAGCAGGCCGGGAAATGATTGGCGTGTATTCTACTGCAAACCCTCAGATACGCCAATCATCCGCTTTTCTGATCCGACAAGAGGTGGAGCCAATCAAGGATCAGGCATCAGGCAAGGTAGCACGCGCAAGATAGATAGCGGTCTTCTCTTCATGCGAGGAGTAATAACTGACCCAGAGCTGCTGCTCATGGAACACCATACCGGCATAGCTGGTATCACCACCCGATGGCAGCTCCAGAAACTCGCTCAGCGTGCCAGCTTCTGTGTCCAGCCAGCACAGGGAGGTACGTGCTCTTTCATCATAGAGCCGCACCGCTGCCACATAGCGCCCATCCGGCAAACGCAGCAGCGCCGGCCCACCGATCCTGACACCCAGGTCCCGCCACTGCCAGTCAAGGTAGGGGGGCTGTGCCGTGCCCAGCAGACCATTCACCGGCACGCCATCATGTCGCAGCAGACACAGTGCGGTATCACACTCAAAAACCATGGCACTTTCGTTGGGGTAGCCTTCGTCATAAAGGGTATCCAGCAGTGTCTCAAACGTCCTGCCATCATCGCTTTGATACAGACGCACCGAGCGCTTGACCCCCTTGCCCGTTCGATAGGCCACACCATAGGCCCGATCACCATGCCAGGTAACACGCCAGAGCCAGAAACCGAGATCGCCAACCGCATGCTTTTCACTCCAGTGGATTCCATCATCCGAGAACCAGGTCAGAGACTGATGCGAAAAGCGTGTCGTGTCATGAGGTTTTTCAGCAGCACAGAGCATCAATTGTCCCTGTGGTGTGATACTGAGCTTCGGATCACGCAGGTCCGAGTCATCTGAGGTTATCAATGCAGCCGGCTGCCACTCTCGCCCTGCGTCTGATACCAGCACACGAATGGCACCATCGGGCGAAATATGATTTTCACCTTCGCGGAAAACACACAACCAGCGATCCTTGAATCGAATCAGATCTGTAAACGCGTTATGTGGAGCATGATCCCATATCCTTTCCACTTCACACTGCATCAAGCCTTTCCCTTTTCCACAAGCCAGGTATCGAGTTGCTCTGATGATAAGGGGTTACTGAAAAAGTAACCCTGTGCTCTTTCGCACCCCAGGCGTTTCAATAGATCACACTGCGCGGCTGTCTCAACACCTTCCGCCACGACGCACAAGCCAAGATTCTGCCCCAGCTGTATCAGCGAATGCAAAACCCCCACTGCTTTTTCACCATCATTGAGATTGCTCAGATAAACAGGCGCCAGTTTGAGCGTGTCCACCGGCCATTCATGTATTCTGGACAAGGTCGTCGCCTGTTCACCAAAATCATCGATCGCAATACGAATTTCGGGTATTTTCTGCCTGATCAGATTCAGGTGCTCAAACGCCAGCTCCAGATTCAGCAGTACAGAAGACTCGGCTACATCCAGCTCGATACAGGAAGGATCATCAAACAGTGTCAGTAGCCGGTGGATCAGATGATCCAGCTGCGGCCGTGAATACAGCTCTCGTGCCGACAGGTTCATCGTGATCCTCATTGCCGGTTGCACTGACAGCCAATGTGCCAGCCTGTCACGTACAGACCGGGTTACCCAATGATCAATTCGCCCTATCAGGTCGCTGCGCTCTGCCAGCGGTAGAAAACTACCGGGCTCCAAAACGCCCTTTTCAGGATGATCCCACCGAACCAATGCCTCAACACCACAGACCTGCATACTGTTCAGGTCCACACAGGGAAGATAACGCAGCATCAATTCCTTGCGACTGATGGCCTCGCCCAGTTCAAACCTGAGACTCATTACCTCCTGAGCATGATCATCCATGCTGGAATCGAAATAGGCAAAACGGTTTTTTCCACTCGTTTTGGCCGAGTACATCGCAATATCAGCATAGCGCAGCAGGCTTTCCGGGCTTTCTCCATCCTCGGGATAAAGACTGATACCAATACTCAGATGCGTGACAATCCTGTGGCCATTTATCTCGACCGGCGCACTCACCTCATGCAGCACCCTTTCGGCGATTTCGGAGGCATCGTCTGACTCATCCACTTCGACGAGAAAAACAAATTCATCTCCCCCCATACGAGCCACTGTATCGTTCTCTCGCACCATCAGCTCCAGCCGATGCGCAACCTGACACAAGAGGTCATCACCTGCCGCATGGCCAAGGGTGTCATTCACCAGTTTGAAGTCATCCAGATCGAGCAGCAGAACTGCAAGGCGGCTCTGTTTGCGCCCTGCACGGGCTACCGCCTGGACCAGCCTGTCCTCCATCAGTTTACGATTGGGCAGGCCGGTAAGCGCGTCGTGATAGGCCAGCCTCTGCATCTTCAGGTCCAGCTTGTTTGCTGCAAATGCATTGGCAAACACCTGTCCCAGCAAACGCAGCGACACCTGAATATCCTCAGACCAGATCTGCTTGTGATTGACCGCATCAAGCCCGAAAAAACCGGTAATCTGTTCTGCCTGAAAAAGAGGAACCAGGATCAGTGACTGAATTCTTTCACGCCTGAACTCCTCCTGCTCATTCACGGCCCCGATTGGCAGCTCCTCAACATCAGGAATGTGGACCACTTGATTATCAAACAGTTTTTTCATGACCCAGGGAAACCTGGACACAGGTATATTCTGAAGATTCGCCCTCTCGGATTGAATACCCGCCGCATACCACTCATGGGTCAGGCTGTGCGTCTGTTGACCATGATCTATAGCAAAGAGATAAGCCCTGTCCACCTTGAAAAAAACACCAATATCGGCAAGTGCCGCATCAATCGACTGTGCAAAACCATCCGGTTTGACATTCAACAGATGAGTGGAAACCTGAGTGATATGGCGCTCAAACTCAAGACGGTTCCTCAGCTCTTCCTGTATCGCCACTCGCTCACTCATCAACCGACTCCCACCGCTGCTCTATCCAACGCATTCCATACACGAATCACCAGTCACATAGCGGCAAGTCAGCCGGAATAATCAGCCGATTATCAAAAACAGCCCCGCCTCTTCCATACTAGCAACAATATTTTTTTTTACACAATCCATCATGGAATAACCGGGCACCTGATAACAGAAGCAGGATTGACACTGTTGCGCGCGAAGATCAGAATGCCGGCAATCCAACTGTTTTTCTGAAACCACACTCTGATGTCGTCACCCCTCTATCTGCCCGAACCCTGGCAGCAAACGCTACGCGAGGCTGTCTCCGACCCGGCAGAACTTATCCGTTTGCTCGAACTGCCCGAAACGCTGCTGCCTGATACGTGGGAAGCCAGCCGGGCCTTTTCGCTGAAGGTGCCTGCACCTTATCTGGCACGGATTCGCAAGGGTGATCCGGATGATCCGCTGCTGAAGCAGATTCTGCCGATCGGGCAGGAGATGGTATCGCAACCGGGATACATGACAGACCCGCTGGCGGAGATGAGCAGCAATCCCGAGCCAGGACTGGTTCACAAATACCGTGACCGTGTACTGCTGATTCTCAGCGGCGCCTGTGCCATCAATTGCCGCTACTGTTTTCGCCGCCATTTTCCCTACGAAGAGAATCAGATAGGCACTGAACAGTGGCAGAGGCTGCTGGACTATATTCGTCGACACCCGGAAGTGACCGAAGTTATCCTCTCGGGTGGCGATCCGCTGGCAACACCTGATCGCAGAATCATTCAGATGCTGCGCGATCTGGAACAGATCCCACAACTGAAACGCCTGCGCATCCATAGCCGGATGCCAGTGGTGATACCACAGCGCATCACACCAGAGTTGACACAAGCGCTTGCCACAAACCGACTCAGATGTGTGATGGTGTTGCATATCAACCATGCTAACGAGATAGATCAATCTGTTGCTGAGGCCATTAAACACCTGCGCGACAAAGGCATAACCGTACTTAATCAGGCTGTTCTGTTACGGGGGATTAATGCTACTATCAGCGATCAGAAATCACTCAGTGAAGCGCTTTTTGAGTGTGGTGTGCTGCCCTACTACCTGTTCCTGTTGGACCCGGTCGAAGGAAGCGCACATTTTGATCTGCCCGATCAGGAAGCACAGCACCTGATCGGTGAGTTACAGACACAGTTACCAGGCTATCTGGTACCACGCCTGGCACGAGAAATTCCAGGCCGGAAAGCAAAAACGATTCTGGCCCCCATACAGGTTCACGTTAATGAGTAACAATCTACACAGTCGGAGTGGTGTGTGATGAAACCGAATACATGCAATGTATTGAAGAGATCGCTGGTGCGCGGATGTGCAGTATTAACCGCCACGCTACTTCTCAGCGCCTGCAGTTTCATGAAGAAAGAAGAACCTGAAATCGTTGTCGTTCCGCCACCTCCTCCGCCCGCAGTGCCAGAAATCAAACCGGCGTTGCTGATCAGTCAGATGTACCCGGAACAGCCTACAGGACGTGGCGATGCCGGTGCGTTCATTGACTTTGTCAATGCGACCGACGGGATTCTCGAGTATGTGATGTTCAAGACAACCGCCTATGACTCACAGGGCCGTGTCGTTCACTCGAAAAAATCCGGTGACCCCAACACCTGGTTGCGCATAGCAGGCCCCTTCACACCGGGTCAAAGCAGCGGAAGCCGCCATTGGGAGCAGCTCTGGCAGAATCTGGATCTGGCCTGTTTCGAGATCGAAGGGGCCGAAGTGATCTACATCAATGGTCTGGTTGAGTTCTATCATGCCGACCAGATTGCGGTTCTGCCCAGCAGCGAAGCTCAGAACAACTGCATTTGATGCAGCAGGCTGTCCGAGAGTACACCGCTCTGAATAAGGATAGCCTACAAGACCCGGCAACTTACTGCCGGGTCTTGTTCAATCATTTTTCACGTCTGGGCGGCATCACAGGAAAAGGGGTCACACTGCCCTTGACATCCATTATCTTGGCCACGCCCTCCTGCTGTACTTCATCAATTCGAATCACAGCCTGAACAGGAATGAATGAACGCTTCACCTCGGCAAACTGCTGCTTCAGCTTTTCCTCACCCGGATCAACCAGCAACTCCGTACGAGAACCGAAGACAAACCCCTCCAGCTCAATGAATCCCCACACCTCACTCTGATACACATGGCGGACATAAAGCTCATACACCTTGTCCTGATTGACAAAGGTTACCCGGTAAATACGGTCATCTGCAGCCATTTGAGTGTTATATCTCCATCTAAAAAGCCTTTACGCCAATATGGGGGCTGATTTGCCATTTACAATCCCCTTGGCTGCACAACGGAAGCCTGGCCCTGAGTCCGTGACTGCAAAGTGTATCCTGCAGGCATCTTATGGGGCTATCAGGATACCGCCCCCTGCCAGGATAACCACCACCGCCCAGGCGGGCAGCTTCCAGATGCTGAGCAAGAGAAAACCCGTCAACGCCAACACAAACTCATACGGGCCGATAATGGCACTGGTCCAGACTGGCTGATAAAGCGCAGCGCCCAGAATGCCTACCACTGCAGCATTTGCACCTCGCATCAGCGCCTGAGCACCATCCACACGTCTGAAGCTGTTCCAATAAGGCAACACAGCCACAAGCAGCAGCATACCCGGGACGAAAATTATAACCAGTGCCATGGCAGCACCTGCCAGACCGCCCAGTGCCGGTTCAATAACTGCCCCCAGATAAGCTGCAAAGGTAAAAAGAGGGCCAGGAACAGCCTGGGCCGCACCATAGCCGGCCAGAAACTCATCTGCCGTTACCCAGCCCGACTGCACCACCTCTGCTTCCAGCAACGGCAGCACCACGTGCCCGCCGCCGAATACGAGAGCACCGGCACGATAGAAGGCATCGAGCATCGCTATCATTCCCGACGGACTTGTCCAGGCTAACAGCGGCAGACCAAGAAAAAGGGCCACAAAAATGATGAGGGCAACCTTGCCCGCTCTTCGCGATACCGGCATTTCAAACTGACAGGCGGCAGGTTCGTTGTGTGTTCGACACAGCGCCATCCCTCCGAGAGCGCCTATCAGAATCGCTGAAACCTGCCCCAGTGGACCGCTGACCAGTATCACGGTAAAGACTGCTACCAGCGCGATACCGGCTCGTTGCCGGTCAGGACACAGGTTACGGGCCATTCCCCATACGGCATGAGCCACAATAGCCACAGCCACTACTTTCAGTCCATGAATAATGCCCTGGCTGACTGGGCCATCGAGCAGGCCTGCACCCAGGGCAAAGAGCAGCAAAACTATAGCCGAGGGTAAGGTAAAGGCTGTCCAGGCGGCAGCAGCACCCCAAGGGCCGGCTCGCATCAACCCCAGCGCGAAGCCAACCTGACTACTGGCTGGTCCCGGCAAAAACTGGCACAGGGCGACCAGGTCGGCGTAAGCCTGCTCAGATAACCAGCGCCGACGGGCAACGAATTCTGTACGGAAATAACCCAAATGGGCGACAGGTCCACCAAAGGAGGTCAAACCCAGCATGAGGAAAGCACCGAATACCTCCCAGACTCCACCTGTGGGTTGTTTTAGCTCAGACATCAAGTGGACTCCCTGTTTTCATTCTGTCAGACATGATCATGATACTTCACTGGATCAGCACGCCTATTCTGATCCAGTATAACGAATGGCAATATCGGTTTTCGTTATATAACTGCACATATTACTCGTCAAACGTTGCAATCTGCCTTCTGCATGCCAACGGATCGCAACCCTTGATCAATTAATATCCAATTAACATCCAATTGATAGCCTGAGTAGCCCACCTCCGGTATAATTTGTCCCCTTGTAAAAAACTACCCAATGCAACACAGGTGATTCATGGCGAAAAAGCTGTTTATCAAGACACATGGTTGTCAGATGAACGAGTATGATTCCTCTCGCATGGCCGATCTTCTGAACGAGAGCCACGAGTTGGAGCTGACCGACAACCCTGATGAAGCGGACGTTCTGCTGCTGAACACCTGCTCGATTCGTGAAAAGGCTCAGGATAAGGTGTTCCATCAGCTCGGCCGCTGGCGCAAGCTGAAAGAGAAGCGTCCTGACCTGGTGATCGGAGTCGGCGGCTGTGTTGCCAGCCAGGAAGGTTCGGCGATTCGCGACCGTGCTCCCTATGTTGATATGATTTTCGGACCCCAGACACTGCATCGCCTGCCCGAAATGATCAATGAGTCACGCAAGGGTGTGGTGGGAATCGTCGATGTCAGCTTCCCCGAAATCGAAAAGTTTGACCATCTGCCAGCACCACGGGTAGAGGGTGCCGAAGCCTTTGTATCGATCATGGAAGGCTGCAGCAAATACTGCACTTTCTGCGTCGTGCCTTATACTCGCGGCGAAGAGGTCAGCCGACCACTGCAGGACGTACTCAATGAATGCCGTGAACTGGCAGAGCAAGGCGTGCGTGAGGTCAACCTGCTGGGCCAGAACGTGAACGCCTATCGCGGCGACACCAGCGACGGCGACAGCGCCGATCTGGCTGAACTGATCCGTTATGTGGCCAGAATAGACGGTATTGATCGCATCCGCTTCACCACATCACATCCCGTGGAGTTCAGCGAAAGTCTGATCAATGTGTATGATGAGGTTCCAGAGCTGGTCAGCCACCTGCACCTGCCGGTTCAGAGCGGTTCCGATCGCATTCTGATGGCAATGAAGCGCGGCCACACGGTGCTTGAGTACAAATCCAAACTGCGCCGTATCCGCAAGTTACGCCCGGAGATCAGCTTCTCCTCAGACTTCATCATTGGCTTCCCCGGCGAAACCGAGGCGGACTTTGAAGCCACCATGAACCTGATCCATGAGATAGGTTTTGATACCTCTTTCAGCTTTGTTTACAGCCGTCGTCCCGGCACACCGGCAGCCGATCTGCCCGACAATGTTGCGGATGAACTGAAAAAACAGCGCCTGAAGATTCTGCAGGACCGCATCACCCTGCAGGCGATGCAGATCAGCCGTCGCATGGTCGACAGTGTGCAGCGCATTCTGGTCAATGGCTATTCAAAGAAAGACCCGGGGCAGCTCTCTGGCCGCACCGAGAATAACCGTGTTGTCAACTTCCGCTGCGATAATCCGGACCTGATCGGCCACTTTGCCGATGTACGTATTGTCCAGGCCTATGCAAATTCTCTGGTCGGCGAGCTTGTCAGCTCTGAGCTGGACCAGCTTCACTAACAGATTCAGGACCACATTTTGTCAAACGACGCGTCAAAGAAAGAGTCGGTCAACCTCGTGCTTGAACCGGATCATCCGGGCAGCCTGGCCAACCTGTGCGGCCAGCTGGATGAGCACCTGCGCCTGATCGAGCAGCGCCTGGATATCGAAATTCGCAACCGCGGTAACCAGTTTCAGTTGCTGGGAGATAACACCGCACTGATCGTGGCACAAGGCATTCTGGAGCGCCTGTATACCGAAGCCTGCAATGGCAAACAGCTGACGCCGGATGATATCCATCTCAGCCTGCAGCACACAGGTATAGCCCCTCGTCTGCCGGAGTCCGCCGATTTCGCAGACTGCAGAATCCGTATCCGCAAGATGCAGATCATGCCCCGTGGAGGCAATCAGCAAGGCTATGTCCGCTCGATCCGCCGCCACGATATCAACTTCGGTATCGGCCCGGCCGGAACCGGCAAAACCTATCTTGCGGTAGCCTGCGCTGTGGAAGCACTGGAGCGCGAAGAGGTGAGCCGCATTCTGCTGGTACGCCCGGCAGTTGAAGCCGGTGAGAAACTGGGCTTTCTGCCCGGCGATCTGGCACAGAAGGTCGATCCATACCTGCGCCCCTTGTATGACGCCCTGTTCGAGATGATCGGTTTTGAGAAGGTTGCCAAGCTGATTGAGAAAAACGTCATCGAAGTCGCGCCACTGGCCTATATGCGTGGCCGGACACTGAATGGCAGTTTTGTCATACTGGATGAAAGTCAGAACACCACCAGCGAACAGATGAAGATGTTCCTGACCCGTATCGGCTTTGGCTCCACCGCCGTCATCACCGGCGACATCACCCAGATCGACCTGCCCAAAGGGACACGCTCGGGGCTGATTCATGCCATGGAAGTATTGGATGGGGTCGAAGGGATAGGCTTCACCCACTTCACTGCACAGGATGTCGTTCGCCATCCACTGGTTCAGCATATTGTTCTGGCCTATGAGCGTTATGAGCAGCGCGAAGCCAGAAAACAGAAGCTCAAGCATCAGGGAGAGCTGGCGAAATGAATCTGTTCGTTGACCTGCAGATCGCCACTGAGGCAAAACAGCTCCCCGACGCCGACCAGTTCAACACCTGGGTCAGGGCTGCGCTGGACGGCCAGCGCGATCGTGCAGAAGTGTGCATTCGCCTGGTAGATGAAGTGGAGAGCCGGGAGCTGAACAACACCTGGCGTGGCAAGGATAGCTCGACCAATGTGCTGTCCTTTCCATTTGAGTCGCCCCCTGGCATTGCCGTTGATCTGATCGGTGATCTGGTGATCTGTGCCGATGTCGTCGCCAGGGAGGCAGAGGAACAATCCAAGCCCCTGCTGCATCACTGGGCGCATATGGTGATTCACGGAACCTTGCATCTTATCGGTTTCGATCATATAAATGACGATGAGGCCGAGGAGATGGAGACACTGGAGTGCACCATATTGTCTCGACTGAATATCCCAGACCCCTACCAATCCGCTTAGAGGATACTATGAGCGAAGACCGATCGGGAGCCAGCCCAAAAGGCTGGCTCGGCAAACTGGCCCAGGCGTTCTCGGACGAACCACCGACCAAAGAAGATCTGATCAACGGTTTATATGAAGCGGCCGAAGCCGGTGTTCTGGACAATGACGCCATGTCGATCATTGAAGGAGCACTGCAGGTATCGGACATGAAGGTGCGTGATGCCATGGTACCCCGCTCCCAAATGACCCTGGTGCAGATCAATCAGACCGCGAGCGAGTTTCTGCCGATTCTGATTGAAACCGCACACTCACGCTTTCCGGTAGCTGGCGAGAACCCTGACGAAGTTGTCGGCATTCTGCTGGCCAAGGATCTGCTGCCCTATATGCTTCAGGGCAACCTGGATGAGTTCAGAATCAGTCAATGCCTGCGTAGCGCCGTATTCATACCCGAGAGCAAACGCCTCAACGTGCTGCTTCGAGAGTTCCGCGGCACACGTAATCATATGGCGATCGTTGTGGATGAGTATGGTGGCGTATCCGGGCTGATCACCATTGAGGATGTACTGGAGCAGATCGTCGGCGAGATAGAGGATGAACATGACGACGATGATGATGAGGGCAACATCAAGTCACTTGAGGATGACGGATTCATCGTCAAGGCACTGACACCGATTGATGACTTCAATGAGTTTTTCCATACCGACTTCTCTGATGAGGAGTTCGACACCATAGGCGGTATCGTAACCCAGCGCTTCGGGAGGCTACCGGAAAGAAATGAAAAGGTGACGCTGCATGGCCTGACCTTTACCGTCCTGTCTGCAGATGACCGCCGCATTCGCCTGCTGCAGGTTTCACCGTTAGTCGAGTAAACACACCATGACACCGACAGCTGGACGTCAGGGCACTCACGCACACAGCAAAAAAACCAGAGAGCATCACGTGCAGAATGGCTGGTGGTACATCAGCCTGCTCTCATTGCTGGCCGGAGCCGTCACAGCGCTGGCCTTTGCACCTCTGGATATGATTCCACTGGCATTGTTAGGGCCTGCGCTGCTGTATCTGGCGCAACATGGACAGTCCACTCGCGCAACCGCCTGGTCGGGCTGGATGTTTGGCCTCGGTTTCTTCGGGGTTGGTGTCTCCTGGGTATTTGTCAGCATACATGTTTATGGTGCGGCATCAGTGCCGCTGGCGGGGCTGATGACAGCTGTATTCGTTATGGGGTTGGCGCTGCTCTTTGCCTTGCAGGGCTGGCTGTTCGGCCGCCTCTGTCGCAGCGTATCCTGGCTGGGTTTTGTCGGCCTGTGGCTGCTGTTTGAGTGGATCAGAAGCTGGCTTTTTACCGGCTTCCCCTGGCTCTATCTCGGTTACATCTGGCTCGACACCCCCTTCAGCCATCTGGCTGCCTGGGGTGGTGTCTGGGCACTGACGCTCTTTACCTTATTTCTGTCAATCGGACTCGCTGAAGCGATCCGCAGCCGAAGATGGCCTTCTCTGCTGCCGGTTTTCCTGCTGCCGGTGCTGGTCTACTATCTGCCAACCGAACAGACCCAACAGCGTGATCAGGCTCCCCTCAAGGTAGCGCTGGTTCAGCCCGACATCCCACAAATGATCAAATGGGAAGGTGCTCAGCTCGAAAACCTTCTGCAGCATCAGATCCAACTCACGCGACGCTATCCCGATGTGCAACTGGTGCTCTGGCCGGAAACCGCTATCCCGGCTTTTTACTATGAAGCTGCGCCGTTTATCGATGACTTCCTTGAGGAGCTGGATCAACAGAACATCGCGCTGATCAGCGGCTTCCCGTTTATCGCCGAAAATCCACGTGATCGCTCACGCAGCATCTTTCACAACAGCTTGGGTGTGTTCAGCCATGGCTCGGGCATCTATCACAAGCAGCGACTGGTACCCTTCGGCGAGTATGTACCGCTGGAGAATCAATTGAGAGGGTTGATTGAGTTCTTTGACCTGCCGATGTCGAGTTTCAGCCTGCCGGAGAACACCGAGCTGCGATTGCATGCTGCCGGCCACAGCCTGGCCAGCACCATCTGCTATGAGATCGCCTATCCTGAACTGGTACGCAAGTCTGCGATCAACTCGGATCTGCTGCTGACCGTATCCAACGATGCCTGGTTCGGCAACTCTTTCGCCCCCGATCAGCATCTGCAGATAGCCCGCATGCGCGCCATTGAGAACGGCCGCTGGTTGATCCGCGGCACTAATAACGGCATCACGGCTATTATTCGCAGCGATGGCAGCCTAGAAAAAGAAGCGCCCAGACAGCAAGCGGCTGTCATCACGGGTGAGGTACCGGCCATGCACGGCACAACGCTGTATCAGCAGCTAGGGGTCTGGCCCTCACTGCTGACCTCACTGTTGTTACTGGGAATCGGTTTCCTCCGCACCCGCCCCTGAGAGGCGTTCGAAAATATAGGCTCCGCACTGAGCACAGGGCAGTATTTTTTTAGTGCGCATCAACTGTTTTTCATGCCCGCAGTTGAGACAGCGCAAGGTGCCCGGCACGGTGATTTCACCGGCAACAAACTGATCCTCACCATGTTCCAACTGCTCTCGCAGCAGCTCATGCTCCACTCGCGTCCTGTCTGCCAGGTCGACCAGGCGATCCAGAATGGTCTGCTCCAGCACATTCAGATCAAACCGCAGGAAACCGGCAATGCCGCCACCTGTTTCATGCACGAAATAGCCCAGATGCTTCAGGTCACGATTGACATAGGCCGTGAGTAGATCTATCTCATCCCTCGTCATCTCCTCGGCCGCCAATTCGATTTCAACCGCTTCCTCTATCTTATCCTGCAGTGCCTCCCAGGTGCTGAGACTCGCCTCATCCAGCGTATGCCGCAACCTGTCAAGAATTCTGTCATAGGCTTCCGGTGCATGATCTGAATGTTCTACCGGCGGTTTCTTCGATTCACTCATATTGACTCCTTTTTCACCTGTCTGGTGAGCTCATGGCCCTGTTTGCCTGAGGCCATATATTGTATGCTATGCCGCATTACGCAATCTTTCCAATTAAACTGAGCAAGGCGCCTGCCATCAGGTCTGATTTATACACCTGAATGCAGAAGAACGCTTGTTGTTAACGGGATTTGACCAGACACAATGAACGAACAGTACCAGCCCCAGTCGATCGAGCCTCAGGCCCAGCAGTTCTGGGAACAGAGCGACAGCTTCAAGGCCAGCACGGACACCACAAAAGAGAAGTTTTACTGCCTGTCCATGTTCCCCTATCCCAGTGGCCGACTGCATATGGGACATGTCCGTAACTATACCATCGGGGATGTGGTTTCACGCTATCAGCGCATGAAGGGCAAGAATGTTCTGCAACCCATGGGCTGGGATGCGTTTGGTCTGCCGGCAGAAAATGCGGCAATCAACAACAATGTTGCGCCAGCCAAGTGGACCTATGAAAACATCGACTACATGCGTAATCAGCTCAAGCGCATGGGCTTCGGTTATGACTGGTCACGTGAGCTGGCCACCTGTCACCCCGAATACTATCGCTGGGAACAGTGGTTCTTCACCAAGCTGATGAAAAAAGGCCTGGTCTACAAGCGCGAAGCGGAAGTGAACTGGGACCCGATCGATCAGACGGTGCTGGCCAACGAGCAGGTGATCGACGGCCGCGGCTGGCGCTCCGGCGCACTGGTTGAGCGCAAGAAAATTCCACAGTGGTTCCTGAAAATCACCGACTATGCCGACCAGCTTCTCGACGACCTCGACAAGCTGGAACACTGGCCGGAACAGGTCAAAACCATGCAGCGCAACTGGATCGGTCGCTCGCACGGTGTAGAAGTCACCTTCCAGGTACCCGGTGATGGCAGCCTTGAGGTCTTCACTACACGTCCGGACACCCTGCTGGGCGTGACTTTCCTGGCCGTTGCTGCACAGCACCCTCTGGCGCTGCAAGCCGCTGAAGGCAATGCCGAACTCGCAGCCTTCATCGACGAATGCAAAAACATCAAGGTTGCAGAAGCCGATCTGGCGGTGATGGAGAAGCGTGGCATGCCGCTGGGTATTAACGCCATTCACCCGCTGACCGGTGAGTCAGTGCCTGTCTGGACTGCCAACTTTGTCCTGATGGAGTATGGCTCCGGTGCTGTCATGGCTGTTCCCGGACATGATCAACGTGACTGGGAGTTCGCCACCAAGTATGGCTTGCCGATCAAGCAGGTGATTGCGCCTCTGGACAGCAAGACACCGATCGACCTGACCAAAGAAGCCTTCACTGATAAAGGTACTCTGGTCAATTCCGGCGATTTTGATGATCTCGAATTCGATCTGGCATTCAAGGCGATCACCAAGGAGCTGGAAAAGAAAGGCTGCGGTAAAGTTACCATCCATTATCGCCTGCGTGACTGGGGTGTTTCGCGCCAGCGTTACTGGGGCGCACCAATTCCAGTGATCAACTGTGCAAGCTGTGGTGCCGTACCGGTTCCTGAAGATCAGTTGCCGGTTGTGCTGCCGACCGATGTCGAATTTGATGGTGTCGGCTCGCCCATCAAGAGGATGGACTCTTTCATCAAAACCACCTGCCCAACCTGTGGCGGCCCGGCGGAACGTGAAACCGATACTTTCGACACCTTCATGGAGTCGAGCTGGTACTTTGCCCGTTTCGCCAGTCGTGAAACCTCAGATGCGATGCTGGACCCGACTCACTCGGGCTACTGGCTGCCGGTGGATCAGTATATCGGCGGTATCGAGCATGCGATTCTGCATCTGCTCTATGCACGCTTTTTCCACAAGCTGATGCGGGATGAAGGCCTGGTCGATTCAGATGAGCCTTTCACCCGGTTGCTCTGCCAGGGCATGGTGCTGGCCGAGACCTACTATCGTGACGATGCCAACGGCGGCAAGACCTGGATATCACCGCAGGACGTGATCACCGAAACCGACGACAAGGGGCGCATCATCAGCGCGCGTCACAAGGCCGATGGTGAACCGGTGATGTCTTCCGGCATGTCCAAGATGTCCAAGTCCAAGAACAACGGTATAGATCCACAGGTGATGATTGATCGCTATGGTGCCGATACTGTGCGCCTGTTCATGATGTTTGCGGCCCCTCCGGAGCAGTCACTGGAGTGGTCCGACTCGGCTGTTGAGGGTGCTCATCGCTTCCTGCGTCGCCTGTGGAAACAGGTCTTTGACCATCAGATACTTGGTCTGCCTACCGAGTTGATCAAGCCAGATCAACTCAATGAGGAGCAGCGCGAACTGCGTCGCAAGGTGCACGAGACCATCCAGAAAGTCAGTGATGACGTCGAGCGCCGCCAGACCTTCAACACCGCCATCGCCGCCGTCATGGAGCTGACTAACGCCACTGGTCGCTTTGTTGATGTCAGCGAGCAGGGTCGCGCCGTGATGCAGGAGGCGCTCGAAGCCTCGACACTGCTGCTGGCACCGATCGTGCCCCATATCAGCCATGAGCTGTGGCATAGCCTGGGCCATACCGAAGCAGTTCTGAAAACGCCCTGGCCGAGCGTCGACAGCAGCGCCCTGATTCGCTCCAATGTCGAGATCGTAGTTCAGGTCAACGGTAAGGTACGCGGCCGGATTGATGTTGCTGCGGATGCCGATGAGGATGTGATCCTGCACTCGGCACTGGCGCTGGAGAATGTGCAGAAACATATGGAAGGCAAAGCGATCCGTAAAAAGATCGTGGTCCCCAATAAACTGCTCAACCTGGTTGTAGGTTAACGGAGAACACGGATGCCAAGACATCATTCATTCTGGACAGCAGCCCTGCTGCTGGGATTGTGCCTGCTGCTGATCGGCTGCGGATTCAAACCCAGGGGCTTCTACGCTGTACCGGACGCTCTGCAGGAAGCAACACTGGTGACCATGAGTGATCGTCCCAGCGAAATCCGCCCGATGCTGCTGCGTGCGATGCAGGTCAATGGCATTGAGCTGAGTGACAACGCGCCGATCATTCTCGAAATCCATGAAGAGCGTCATAGTCGGCGCTCAGTCTCGCTCAGAGGTCGCGCCAGAGGCTCGCAGGTTGCCGAGTATGAGCTGCGCAGCGAAGTGTTCTTCAGTGTCAGGCAGCGCGAGGGCGATACCCTTTTGATAGCTCCGCGCAGCATCTTCACTGAGCGGGTATATGCCTACGACGGCGATAACATCACCGCCAGTGAAGCTCAGGAAGTGGTGCTCAGACAGCAGATCTATCAGGATCTGGCTCAGCAGATTGTACGCCAGTACACCAGTCTGAAACCCTGAATCCGATATGAAGACCAATCCGGATCAACTGGCCAGAGTATTGCAGAAGCATACTCTGGCTCCGATCTATATGGTAACCGGTGATGAACCGCTGATGTCGGGCGAGAGCTGCGACTTACTGCGGGCGTTCTTTCGCGAGCAGGGCTTCACGGAGCGCGAAGTACACCATGTTGATGCGTCCTTCAGTTGGGATCTGGTACTGCAGAACACCAATGCGCTGTCGCTGTTTGCCGAGCGCAAGGTGATCGAAGTACGCATGGGGCACCACAAGCTCAACAAGGCTGACAGCCAGCACCTGCAGCTGTATCTGAAAAATCCTGCCCCCGATACGGCGTTTCTGCTTATCGCAGATAAACTCGATGCGACCAGCAAGAAGTCTGCCTGGTACAAGGAGATAGAATCTCTGGGGTTGGTGGTTGAGATCTGGCCGCCGGAACCGGATCAGCTCCCGGCCTGGCTCGCAGGACGTGCTACCAGACTGGATATCACTCTGACGCCGGATGCCACCGCTCTGCTGGCAGACCGTATCGAAGGCAATCTGCTGGCAGCCAGACAGGAGCTGGATAAGCTGCAGTTGCTCTACCCCAATCAGAGTATCGGTGTGGATGAGATCGCAGCGGCCGTTTCTGACAGCTCGCGATACGATGTCTTCACCTTGATAGACGCGGCACTGGGCCAGCAACCGGAACGCTGCCTGAAGATTCTTCATGTGTTGCGCCATGAAGGAACAGAAGCCGCCGTGACCCTCTGGGCCATCACACGTGAATTGCGCACACTGCTTGCCGTCAGCAACGGTCTGGCTTCCGGCACTCCCTACGATACACTGTGTCAGCGTGAGCGCATCTGGGGAAAACGCAAAAAACACCTGCAGCAGGCCTGCCGTCGCCTACCCGCTTCATTGCTGGAGCAGCAACTGAAACAGTGCATGCTGGCCGACCGCGCCATCAAAGGACAGCGCATCGATGACCCCTGGTTATTGATGGAACAGATCATCATTACGTTGGCGGGTATATCACTGTCTCTTGCCGCATCAGAATAAGCCTAATGCGTGTCCAATTGTTACAAACCTCCGTTCCAGCCTACAACCCTCTTTTCAGCTGAAAAAATAAATTCTTTTATATCAATAGATTGATCTTTTATTTTTACCTTTTGGAAAAAAATGCTTGCACATTTTTTCGTCACGCATAGTATTTACCAAAAGGTAAAAAACAATAACAAATACCAGACAGTCTGTTCAAACCTCTGCCAGAATCAAACGCCTGGTTTGTCAGCCTGCCTTGCAAGGGCCCCGCACAGATGAAGTTGTAACAACACAACATGAACACTGGCCAGCGAATTGCATGGGAACCTCTCGTTTTGTGAGTACCTGCCGACGTTTGGCTGGTTTCATCAATAATAACGATAGAGGATGTGCTATGACTGGAAATACAACTGGCACCTCATCAGCCGTCAAGGTTGGTGAATTTTATGAGCTGAATACTGGCGAAGATGTCAGTGGCAGTGCTCATTACAACGAAGATATCGCACCCACTCAGGTCAAGGAACGCACCTGGTCCGTCTGGAATATCGCAGCCCTCTGGATAGGCATGTCGATCTGCGTTCCCACCTACACGCTGGGTGGAGTACTGACGGCCTACTTCGGCCTGTCAGTCACAGAGGCACTGATCACCATCCTGCTGGCCAACGTCGTCGTTCTTGTACCGCTGATACTGAACGCCTTTCCGGGCACCAAGTATGGCATTCCCTTTCCGGTTCTGTTGCGCTCATCCTTTGGCGTTCTCGGTTCCAACGTACCCTGCCTGATTCGTGCGCTGGTTGCCTGCGGCTGGTTCGGGATACAAACCATGTTCGGTGGGATCGCGATACATATTCTCTTCTCGACGCTGATCCCCGGCTGGGCTGCCATGGGTAGCAGCGGCGAAGTTATCGGCTTTTTCCTGTTCATGGCGATCAACCTCTACATAGTGATCAAGGGGTCCGAGTCGATCAAGATCATGGAAACCCTCTCTGCTCCACTGCTGCTGGCAGTGAGTATCGGTCTGATGATGTGGGCAACGCCGCAGATCTCCGTAACCGAGCTGTTGCTGACGCCTGCCAATCGACCCGCCGAGGCATCCTTCTGGGGCTACTTCTTCGGCGGCCTGACTGCCATGGTCGGCTTCTGGGCTACCTTGTCACTCAACATCCCTGACTTCAGCCGTTTTGCCAAGTCACAGAAGGATCAGATCATGGGCCAGATCATCGGCCTGCCGCTGACCATGTTCTTCTTTGCCTCGTTGGGTGTGGTTCTGACTGCAGCATCTTTCAATCTGGTAGGAGAGACCATTTCCGACCCAGTCAACCTGATCGGCCGTATCGACAGCCCCTTCTGGGTGGTGATCGCGATGATCATGATCATTATCGCTACCCTGTCGACCAATACTGCTGCCAACGTTGTATCTCCCACCAACGATTTCCAGAACATTGCACCGAAAAAGATCAACCACACGCGTGGTGCGCTGTTGACCGGTGCGTTCGGTGCATTGCTGATGAGCTGGGAGTTGCTGAAGAAGCTGGGTGTCATACATTCCGACGTCAGTGTGGAGGCGATGTACAGCGGCTGGCTGCTGGGTTACTCAAGCCTGTTAGGGCCGGTCGCAGGCATCATGATCGTGGATTACTTCCTGATCAAACGCCAGTTCCTGAATCTACCCGAGCTATACAAGACTCAGGGCATTTACAGCGGCTTCAATTCAGCGGGACTGATCGCTTTTGCCATACCGGTTGCTCTGACCCTGGTTGCCATCACCACCGGCGCCTTAAGCTGGTTCTATGATTACGGCTGGTTCACCGGTTCACTGCTCGGTGGTCTGGTCTATTACGTTGCAGCCAGCAAGCAGACTGTAATGGTCGGCGATGGTATCGCTCAGAGTAACTGATCCGCTTTATCGAGTCTCGCTGCAGCTGATCGGATATCCAGGCTGCAGCGTGACTCACAGAACAGGCTTTTGCTTCACAATAATAAGGAGTGACCCATGTCCATAGTGATTCGTGGCGGTACTGTCGTAACCGCAGACCGGAGCTTCGCTGCTGATGTCTACTGCAGGGATGGCCAGATTGCAGCAATAGGTGAAAACCTGGATGTACCTGCCGATGCTGAAGTGGTGGACGCCACAGGTCAGTACATCATGCCCGGCGGTATCGATCCTCATACCCATATGCAGCTCCCATTCATGGGCACGGTTGCCAGTGACGACTTCTTCACAGGTACCGCTGCAGGATTGGCCGGTGGCAATACCAGCATTATCGACTTTGTCATACCATCACCAAAGCAGCCGTTGATGGATGCCTATCATCAATGGCGTGACTGGGCAGGCAAATCAGCTGCTGACTATGGTTTCCATGTCGCCATCACCTGGTGGGACGAGTCCGTGAAAGAAGATATGGGTACGCTGGTGCGCGAGCATGGTGTGAACAGTTTCAAACATTTCATGGCCTACAAGAATGCGATCATGGCTGATGATGAGACCCTGGTAAAAAGTTTTCGCCGCTGCATGGAGCTGGGTGCGATCCCCACGGTGCATGCCGAGAACGGCGAGCTGGTGTTCCAGTTACAGCAGGAGTTGCTGGCACAGGGGATCACAGGCCCTGAAGGCCACCCACTGAGCCGTCCACCTGCCGTGGAGGGAGAAGCGGCAAACCGCGCTATCCGTATCGCGCAGGTGATGAATGTGCCTATCTATATTGTCCATGTCTCCTGCAAGGAGTCACTTGAGGCGATCACCCGAGCCCGCAATGAGGGGCAACGCGTATTCGGCGAGTGTCTGGCGGGTCATCTGGTGATTGACGACAGTGTCTATCGTCATCCCGACTTTGAATTTGCCGCCGCGCATGTGATGAGTCCACCGTTTCGTTCCGGGGAGCACCAGGCAGCTTTGTGGCAGGGCCTTCAGGGGGGGAATCTGCAGACCACTGCAACCGATCACTGCTGCTTCTGTGCCGATCAGAAAGCAGCTGGTAAAGACGATTTCAGCAAGATCCCCAACGGCACAGCCGGCGTTGAGGATCGTATGGCCGTACTCTGGGATGCCGGAGTCAACACGGGCAAGCTGACCATGAATGAGTTTGTGGCCGTCACCTCGACCAATGCGGCACAGATCTTCAACCTCTATCCACGCAAAGGCTCGGTGAGCGTCGGTGCGGATGCAGATCTGGTGGTATGGGATCCCGAAGGTACACGTACCATCTCAGCCAAAACCCATCATCAGAATATCGACTTCAATATCTTTGAAGGACGCACGGTTAAAGGCATACCGTCACATACCATCAGCCAGGGTAAACTGGTATGGAAGGATGGCGACCTGCGCGCCGAGAAAGGCGCTGGTCGCTATGTCGAGCGCCCGGCTTTCAGTGCCATGTTTGACGCCTTGGCCAGACAGGGTCTTCACAATACACCCTCTGCGGTCAAGCGAAACAGATAAGCCTGACAGACGGCAGGCTGCCCACCTCAACAGGGCAGCCTGCTCAATTCATGACAGTACAGGGTCCATCTTACTGACCGATATCAATAACTTTGCCGAATCACAAAAAGCCCTGTCGCTTTTCCGACATTTACGGGTTGCCCGAGCCTGAAAACCTGTTTACCCTGAATAATGCTCGGATAAAGGACTTGTTCAATGGACTTCGGGCAGGGTAAAGCGGTGAACCAGAATCCCACAAGGATTCCACCATCCCGACCTTCAGTGTGCGACACCCGCAGGCTGAATCAGATAAAAAATAAGGAAACAATAATGAAGAAGAACTTTTTTGGCACGGCACTTCTTTCCGCCACTCTGGCATTTGGCGGCCTTGGCCTGGCGCAGGCAGCAGACTTCCCCAGCAAACCCCTGACACTGGTGGTCGGTTTCGGCGCTGGCGGAAGTACTGATATTCAGGCTCGTGTGCTGGCTAACGTTCTGCAGGAAAATCTGGGGCAGCCAGTCAATGTCGTGAATCAGCCGGGAGCAGGTGGTGCGGTTTCACTGACTCGTCTGATGCACAACAATGATGAAGGTCACACTTTTGTCTACGCAGGCACGGCCGGCACGCTGACCTTCGCACCTCATGCGCACGAAACCAGCTTCAGCCTTGATGACTTCCGATACGTTGCCAGCATCACTACTGTGCAGCACGCCATAGTCACCGGCAAGGATCGTCCATTCGGCGATACCTGGGAAGGGCTGCTTGAGTATGCAAAGGCCAACCCAGGAACCAGCTATGCCTCACAGCATGCACTGGACCGTATCCTGATTGAACATATCATGGAGAAAGAGGGTCTTGATCTGCGTATCGTACCGACATCCGGTGGCGCTGGCATGGCACCCCTGATTCTGTCCGGTGATGTTGCCTTTGGTTACAGCGGCGGCACCCATTCAGGTTATGCCGAGACTGGCGAAATGCCAGTACTGCTGAGTCTGGATAAGGATCGCCTGATCGCTTTCCCGGATGCTCCGACACTTGCCGAAGCCGGCTATGACCTGGATCTTTCTGATTTCCGTGTGGTTGTGGTACCAAAAAACACCCCGGATGCACATGTCGAAAGGCTTGCAGAAGCACTGGAAGCGGCAACCAAGGACCCACGCTTTATCGAAATCACGGAAGAGCGTATTCTGATGCCGGTCACCTTTGTTGCAGAAGCAGAAGTCACTCAGATGCTGCGCGACCAGTCTGAAAACTATCGTCAACTGCTCGAAGAGATGGGCGGCGTTGTCGAATAAGTCACTGGCCTGACAAACCCTGTCTGACAGTCACGCTAACGCGTTGCCTGTCAGACAGGTACAGGCTTCAGTCATCTACACTGCATGCCAATATCCGGGACAGGTGGCTATAGGGCAAGCCGGTTTCCTCATGCCACTGGTTGAATGCCATCTGCACCTGTAGCAGCCCCTTCTGAGAAGAAGGTGCCGCATCCAGCATTCCAGTATGTCTGAGCGCTCGGATCACATCACCGGACAGGACAAACCCATCCCAACCGATACTGCGCAAAAAGTACTGAGGTGTTGCGCCCCCGAGGCGTGAGCCGCTTTTTTTCAACCACTGCAACAACCCAACCTGATCACTGGAGGGCCATTGCGCCAGAAAACACCCGAACCCATTATGTTGCTGCGAGGCCTCTACAATCATCCGCGCATTATCAGGTACGGTACTGATCTTCTGCATATTACGCACAATGCGCTCATCCCGAGACAGGTTTTCCAGTACCTCGGGAGACACCTGCTGCCAGTAGACAGGCACAAACCCCTGAAACGCCTCCTCAAAACCCGGCCACTTATTGTTGATCACACGCCAGACAAAACCCGCTTTGAAAATACACTGCGTGATCGCAGCCAGATAGCGGTCATCGGATGTGGCGCACAACTCATCCAGGCTGGCCACTCGCGGCAACAGAGCATTCAACCCTTCAGCGCCCCCTTTTCTACTCATGGCACGTGCATGAATCACGTCAAAGTCCGACATTCTGCCTCCCTGAAATCAATGCCTGTGATCAGCCGGTATCCGTATACCCTCAGGCATGACAGACGCCTGAAGGATTGTCATTAGATTGATACCGATTGGGTTGCGGCTGAAACACGATTGCCTGATTGAAGTGATATACTAGGCCACCACATTTTCAATCGAGCAACCGATCATACCATGAGAATCCTTATCCGCTATTTCTTCCGTCTTGTTCGCCTGATTCTGACACCGATCATGTTGATCAGCGAAAAATTAACCACACCGACCGCCATCAGTCGCAGTGCAGATGAGCAAGCCCTGGTCGACCAGGCAACAAGCAACCTGGCACTATACCAATTTCGCGCCTGCCCTTTCTGCATCAAAGTGCGCAAGGAGATAGCCCGCCTCAGTCTGACAATCGAAACCCGCGATGCAAGACAGGATGCACAACACCGTGCTGATCTGGAAACTGAGGGCGGTCGAATCAAAGTCCCCTGTCTGCGCATCCGGCATGATGATGGCAGCGAGGAGTGGCTCTACGAATCTGATGCCATCAATCGCTGGCTGCAGCAGCGTTTTGAGGCGGCATGATTGATATCAGGGCCCAAAGCGTCATATCTGTTGTTTAATGCCAGGTTCAGGGCGCATACTCCAACCTCACTGAGATCCAGATAAAAAGGAACATATCATGACAGTTGCACTGGCGCCCCTGATTTCGCTGATAGCGGGCATTCTGATTTTACTTGTTCCCAGGCTACTCAACTATATCGTCGCCATCTATCTGATAGTGATAGGTGTGGTAGGCCTGTTCGGAATGGGCAGCTTCAATCTGAGATGACCCGTTTGGCCAACTGCTCACTTGAGCAGTGAGCCCAGTATGCCGCGAAAGATCTTGCGACCAAGATTTCTACCGGCAGCCGAACCGAGGCTTCGCACCAGGCTTTTGACAAAAGCATCAGAAGTGCTCTGTCGGTTACCGGCGGCACGACCGCTGTTCGTACCTGACCTCTTTTCCAGTTCGGCTTTATCTTTTTCGGCCTGCCTGGCAGCCGTTCGTTCAGCCAGAATTTCGTGCGCTGAATAAGGGTCGATAACATCCCGGTAACGTAGCTGGTTGTTGTCTTGAGCCAGAATAGCTGCACGTTCTTCCGACGAAGCAGGCCCCATCCTGGAGTGCGGTGGTCGGATCATTATACGTTCAACCGGGGCAGGGACCCCCTTGTCCTGAAGTGTGGAAACCAGCGCCTCTCCTACACCCATCTCGGTAATGGCTGTAACGGTATCCAACGTCGGATTTGCTCGAAAAGTCTGAGCTGCGACTCTCACAGCCCTCTGTTCTCTTGGCGTGTAGGCACGCAGCGCATGCTGAATACGATTTCCCAGCTGCGCCAGAACAGTATCCGGTATATCGCTCGGACTCTGACTGATAAAGTAAACGCCGACACCCTTGGATCGGATCAAGCGCACCACCTGCTCAATTTTCTCAAGCAAAACCTTGGGTGCATCACGAAACAGCAGATGCGCTTCATCAAAAAAGAACACCAGCACCGGCTGTTCAGGGTCACCCAATTCAGGCAACTGCTCGAACAGTTCTGACAGCAGCCAGAGCAGAAAGGTGGAGTAAACACGAGGGCTGCGTATCAAGGTATCAGCCGCCAGAATATTGATCATGCCACGACCGTCTAGACTGGTTTGCATGAAATCGCTCAACTGCAAGGCAGGTTCGCCGAAGAAATTTCTTCCCCCTTCGCGCTCCAGCATCAACAGACGTCTGAGAATTGCATTCACTGATGCCCTGGATACTCCATAACCTGGTCCCAGCTCTTTTCCATGCTCGCCGAGATACTCCAACGTGCTTCGCAGATCCGGCAGATCAACCAACAGCATCCCTTCGTTGTCGGCAAACTCAAATACCAGCGTCAGAATACTTTCCTGTGTTTCATTCAGATCCAACAGACGCGACAGTAGTTGAGGCCCCATATCGGATATACTGGTTCTGACCGGTGTCCCCTGCTTCCCGAACAGATCCCAGAAGGCCACCGGATAACCGCGCTGCTGATATTGCTCAATACCGATCAACTGTAAACGTTCATCAATTTTTGCATGAGGCGTACCCGCCTGGCTGATCCCCGATACATCGCCCTTCACATCAGCCATGAATACCGGCACACCGAGATCAGAAAAGCTTTCGGCAAGACATTGCAGGGTGACGGTTTTACCGGTACCTGTCGCTCCAGCAATCAAGCCATGGCGATTGGCGAAGCGGGGATTGAGTCCGCATTGAATCGCGCCGTTTCCACCGATAAGAAGTGAGTCATGCATTGTCCTGTCCCTGCCCTTGATATAACCCTGCTTATCAGCTGATTCATAGCATGAGAAACTCGCTTACTGCAAGCCACCATCTGCATTGGAATCAGACAGCCTACCAGTAACACCCCGAACCTGGCCGAGGTACAGTCCATGCAGGGATTATATCGCCAGACGCTGGCGAACCACCTCAAACAAACATACGCCGGTGGCGACCGACACATTCAAGCTGCTGATCTGGCCCAGCATCGGGATCTTGACCAACTGGTCGCAATGCTCACGGGTCAAACGGCGCATGCCTTTGCCTTCTGCGCCCATGACCAGCGCCATGGAACCTTTCAGATCAACCTCGTACAGGGTGTGTTCGGCTTCGCCGGCCGTGCCGGTGATCCAGATACCGGCAGCCTGCATCTTCTGCATGCTTCTGGCCAGATTGGTGACTTGAATATAGGGAACGGTCTCTGCCGCACCACAGGCAACCTTGCTGACCGTGGCATTCAGTGGTGCGGATTTATCTTTCGGCGCAATCACGGCCTGCACACCGGCTGCTTCAGCAGTTCGCAGACAGGCCCCCAGATTGTGCGGGTCGGTCACACCATCCAGCACCAGCAGCAACAGAGGTTCATCGTTACTGTCCAGCAGGTAGTCGAGATAGGTTTCGTCCTGCGCCTGCATCGGTTTGCAGTCGGCAACAATCCCCTGGTGTACACCGCCAGCCATATCATCCAGGCGTTTGCGTGCCGTCATCTGCACCGAGATACCCAGCTTGCTGGCTTCTTCCAACAGAGGCAGCAGGCGGGCATCTTCGCGGCCACTGAGTACAAAAAGGGTTTTCACACGATGAGGATCCTGCTTGAGCAGGGATGTGACGGCATGTATGCCGAAGACGATTTCAGAAGCCATGACCGACCTGTGGTGTCAATAAAGCGTAAGTGGATGTTATTGGCGCCATTCTAGCACAGGCCCACTTATCCGGCATGCTGATCCGGTTGAGACGAAGAGTGGGCTGCCAGTTCTCAGTCAATCTGCTCTGTTTCGGGGTTATAGATAGCATAGCGGTTACGACCGGCCTGCTTGGCAATATACATCGCCTGATCGGCATGTCGCAGCAGCGTGTCACCATCTGAGTCATCATCGGGGAAAAAGGTGATGCCGATACTGGTTGAAACCAGCACCTCATGCCCATCCAGCATAAAGGGGGTCGAAATGGCAGTCTGTACACGTGACATGATCAGTTCAACCTGCACCGGTTCTTCCAGATCGCACAGCAGCAATACAAACTCATCCCCTCCCAGACGCGCCAGCGTATCACCACCGCGCAGTATCTCATTGAAACGCCTGGCGACTTCGACCAGCAGCGCGTCACCGGCAGCATGACCTAGTGAATCATTGATCGGTTTGAAGTTATCCAGATCCAGATAACACACCGCCACCAGTTTGCCTGTTCGACGGCTGCGGGTGATAGCAAGCTGTAGCCGTTCAGCCAATAAACGGCGGTTAGGCACACCCGTGAGGCTGTCATACAGCGCCATATGCTGCAGCGCTTCCTCCTGCTCCTTGAGTTGGCTGATATCGCTGAACACGCTGACATGATGCAACACCTTGCCATTGTCGTCCCTTACTGCGGCGACCGACATGATCTTGGGGTAAATCTCGCCATTCTTGCGCCTGTCCCAGATTTCGCCACGCCAGTGATCCTGATCATTCAGGCTGCTGTAGATGGCATCGAAGTACTCATCGCTGTGTTTACCTGAGCGTAATATGCTGGGGTGCTTGCCGATGATCTCCTGTGCCTCATAGCCGGTGATGCGGGTAAAGGCAGGATTGACATCCACGATGATATTCTCAGCATCGCTGATCATGATCGCTTCATAGCTGTTGGCAAACACGCTGGCTGCCAGGCGCAACTTGCGCTCATCCTGCCGCCGCTCGAAAGCGCTGATCGACTGACCCATGATCGTCGCGATGGTGCTGACAAACACCTCTTCATCCGGCAACCAGTGGCGTGACCCACCGACATGCTCCAGACAGATCACGCCGACCAGTCGCCCGCCACTTCGGATACCGGCATCCAGCATCGCGCCGATGCCCAACGGCCTCAGATAGGGCTCAACCAGGTCTGCCGTGGCATCATGGCTCAGGACATCCTCGGCATTCAGCCACCCATGCCTCAGAATATGTTCGACATAACGCGGATATTCGTCATGGCTGAGTACCAGATGCTCAGAGGGTTTCAGTTGCCCCGCCTCATAAAGGGAGATGCACCTGAAGCCGTCACCCGCATCAGACAGAAGCCAGATACCGGCACGCTGAACCTCCATGGTTTCAGAGACTTCTGCCACCAGACGACAGGCCAGCGCCTGAATGCTCTCCTTACTCAAGGTCTGATCCACCAGCAGTGATGCCAGCAGGTTACGCTGCTGATTGGCAAAGCGTGTTTTCTGCGCCAGCTCGGCTGTACGCTCATTGACCTTGTATTCCAGGCTTTCAAACAGCTCGCGCAGGTGTCTGGCCATCACCTCGTAAGCGTCTGTCAGCTCATTGACCTCCCGCACCGGGGTGCAGGGTAACGGCGGCTGAGACCAGTCCTTGTCCGACAGCGCCAGCGCGCGCCGCTTCAGCAGCGTTACCGGCCGCACCAGCCAACCCGCCAGCCAGAGAGCAACCAGACCTGCCAACAGCATCGCTGCGAAGCTGAACCAGAGCGTCTGTTGCAGGTTGCGATTAACAAACGTCATGTACTCGGCACGTGGTAATACCACAGCAATTTTCAGACGCAGACCCAGAGGATCAACAAACTCACGATAATTCAACAGGTACTCCTGACTCTCGTGCCTGAAGCGTGTCTGGCTCGGCATCTCTGTCTGGCTGGCCATTGCGATCGCTGCCGCTCTCAGCAGGGAATTTTGGCTGTCGATGGCATGGATGCGTATATATTGATCATTTTCCACCTGGTACACAGGATCACCGGTAGAGGTAGCCAGCAACGCCCCCTGGCCTTCGGTGATAAAAGCTATCCCCTTCTGGCCAATTGATTCCTCTTGCAGATAGCGACTCACCTGATTCAAGGCCACATCGCTGGAAAGCACACCAACCACGCCCTGCTCATTCTCGACCCGCACCGACAGCCCCATACCAAGGCTGTTCTCGTAGAAATAGCGGTAAACCGGGTACCAGACTGGCCCCTCTGACTCCAACGCTGCGCTATACCAGCCTCTGACACGAGGATCGTAATGCCCCAGATCCTCCACCAAATCGCCCACACCAAAGTCCGAGGCCAAACGATAGGTGCGCAATACATCACCATTCTCTGGCAGCGCCGTCATCAGGGTTACATCATTGCTTTCCAGATCTCTGCTTGCACCGACATAGGCACCGTCCTCACGGCCAAAGGAGATAATCGTCAAAGACGGCAGGCTGCTGATCTGCACACTGAAGCGCCGCAACATTTCCAGTGGCTGATCGGCCGAGAGGTCACCGGCAAGCAGCGAGCGCCGATTGGTTTCAAGCAGCAGACGTTGAATGGAGAAAAAACGCACCAACTGGCCTTCGATGCGGTTACCAACTTCCTGCGAGTAGCCTCGCTCAAAATGTGCGGCAGCACGCTGGCCATGATAGTGGGAGATGGCACTGATCAGCACAGCGGTAAACAGTATAAGGAGAAGAACCGGCAGCGAGAACAGAAAACGGAGGGAGTATGCGCTCTTCAGTGAAAGGCGCGAGCGGATTACAGCCTGCTCTGACTCGTCAGCACGCTTGTTCATAACCACCCATTTATCTGTTGCTGACCTTCAATCCGGAAGGTGCTTTATTATGTTGGGTCAGATTTGAGTGTAGCGTGCAATTGGCCCTGAAACCAGCAACGGAATGTTTCAGGGCCAGCCTTGCATCATTAACCTGTAAAAATGCCTATATGTCTTTCACCAGACGCAGCGCATCATAGATGGCAGCATGGGTATTACGGGCCGACACGGCATCTCCGATCCGGAACAGACGAAACTGTCCGTCAGGCGCTGCCTGCTGCGGGCGACCGGCAATCAGGGCATCGTAATCGACCTCGCCCTTATTGGCAGACCCTGCCTTGAGTTCAAAATAGAGCTCATCCAGCGGCCGCGTACCGTGGTTGACCACCACCTGATCAACACGCCGTTCCTTGAGCACACCACCGTAATCACTGCCTACCCACGCCAGCAGCCCCTCCGCAACCCGCACCACACTCGCCAGCCGGAAGGTGACGGTAAAGGTAACATCCTGCTCCTGCAGGCTGCGCATATAGGGCACCAGATTCATCGCCATTACCTCAGGCGCAAAGGTACGATCCGGTGTCATTATCTCCACTTTCGCCCCACTGGCTGCCAGCACTTCAGCCGCCTGCAGTGCCGCGTGGTCACCGGCATCATCAAACAGCAGTACATTTCTGCCCGGTTTGACATCACCTGAGATGATATCCCAGGTGGAGACGACCAGTTCATTGCCTTCACTGAGCACGTCGGTATGCGGCAGACCACCGGTGGCGATGATCACTTCATCCGGCTGTTCGGCCAGCACATCCTCGGCTTCTGCCCAGGTGTTGAAGCGGAAAGTCACACCTTTTTCCTGACACTGCTCCATACGCCAGTCTATGATGCTCATCATTTCGCGGCGCCTCTCGCTCTGTGCCGTCAGCCGGATCTGCCCGCCCGGATCAGCTGCAGCTTCAAACACTACCACTTCATGCCCTCTTTCTGCCGCAACTCGAGCGGCCTCCAGCCCGGCAGGGCCAGTACCGACCACCACCACCTTACGCTTCACCGCTGCTGGCTCGATATCGTGTGGCATGGTCAGTTCACGACCGGTCGCGGCGTTATGAATACAGTAGGCCTCGCCACCCTGATAGATACGATCCAGACAGAAGTTGGCACCTACACAGGGGCGTATCGATTCTTCCCGCCCTTGCAGTATCTTGCGCACGATATGCGGATCAGCCATGTGGGCACGGGTCATACCCACCATATCCAGCTTGCCGGACTCTATCGCATAGCGCGCGGTTGCCACGTCCGGAATCTTGGCAGCATGAAAGGTCGGGAACCCCGTTGCTGCCCGAATCTCACCGGCAAAATCCAGATGTGGCGCATTGCGCATCCCCTGCACCGGAATCACATCAGTCAAACCGGCATCGGTATCGATATGACCACGAATCACGTTCAGAAAATCCACCATACCGGAGTCTTTCAGGCGCTGAGAGATTGTCAGGCCATCGGCACGGGTCAGACCGCCCGGCAAACATTCATCCGCCGTGTAGCGAACCCCGACGATAAACTCGGAGCCGACTCGGGCACGGATCGCACTGAGCACATCAAAGGTGAAGCGCAGGCGGTTATCCAGCGAACCACCATAAGACCCTTCCAGCTCATTGGTCAGTGGCGACCAGAACTGGTCCATCAGGTGTCCATAGGCCTGCAGCTCTATGCCATCCAGCCCCGCCGCATGCATTCTCTCCGCTGCATCGGCATAGTCGCGGATAATGCGTTCGATATCCCACTCCTCCATCATTTTTGGGAAGGCACGATGTGATGCTTCGCGATGATGGGAGGGAGATACCACGGGCAGCCAGTCAGCCTTTGACCAACTGGTACGGCGCCCCAGATGCGTGAGCTGAATCATCACTGCGGTGCCATGCTCATGACAGGCATCGGTCAGATCCTTCATCCAGGGCACCACTTCATCCTTGTAGGCCAGGATATTGTTGAATACCGGAGGACTATCGCGCGACACCGTCGCCGAACCTGCCGTCATCGTCAGCGCCAGCCCGGCTTTGGCACGCTCGACATGGTAGGCACGGTAACGCGCCTTGGGCATGCCATCCTCCGGGTAGGCAGGCTCATGCGATGTCGCCATGATGCGGTTTTTGAGTGTCAGATGCTTGAGCTGATACGGCTGCAGTAACGGATCTTTGGACATGATGCCCCCGACAGGTTTTTCTTGATTTAAGGTAGCAGATAAAGCAAAGACTAGGCTTAATGTACACATGTGTCAATTATCTTGACGCATATGTACATTCCATTGTCTTTCCCGGGATATTGTCGTAGTCTTGGCGCGATGAATACTCACCTGCCCACCTCAGAATCCGGCTGGCGCGGTTCGGCCGATATCTGGCTCGAAGCTGCGTATGACACACTGCTCAACAGTGGAGTTGATGCCGTTCGCATCATGCCTTTGGCCAAACAACTGAAGTTGTCACGCACCAGCTTTTACTGGTTTTTCAAGGATCGGGACGCCCTGCTGGAGGCGCTGACCGAGCGCTGGCGGCAGAAGAACACCGGCAACCTGATCGCACAGACTCACGCTTTTGCAGCCAGCATCACCGAGGCGGCACTGAATCTTTTTGATTGCTGGATCGATCCGACACTGTTTGATGACCGCTTCGAGTTTGCGGTGCGCAACTGGGCGCTGCAGTCGGACCTGATTGCAGCAGAGATCGCCGAAGCTGACCAACTGCGGCTGGCTGCATTAAAGGCGATGTTTGAGCGTTATGGATTTGCTGACGCTGAAGCGGATATTCGTGCCCGCACCATCTATCTGACTCAGATAGGCTATATTTCGATGCGAACCCAGGAGAGCCTGGCAACGCGTATGGCACGCATTGCCCGCTATGTGGAGGTGTTCACCGGGCAGGCACCGAGTCAGGCAGAGCTGGAGCGTTTCTTTCATCGCCATCACTATCAACCGACTACCGATCTGGCGGGCTAGGCTTTTCTGGCTAAAAGTGTCGGACTGAAAGTGTCGGACTGAAAGTGTCGGGTTAAGAGTGTCAGGCTTGGCGCTGGCCGGTTCAGTCGAGAATATCCAGCAGGTGCCGCTCTATCCCGAACACATGCTCATCATGATCAGCCAGTTCGCGCAGCGCTTCGGCCAGTGACAGCAGATACTCGCTGTTAGGTCCACTCGGCCCTGTAGCACTGGCGATCTGAAGTGCTATATCACGCTCGGAGGCGGCTCCCAGAAAGGCTTCGTTATCCTCGGTAGCGATATACACCAGACCATCCGCTTCGCTGCCATCGGTAAAGGTCATACGTGTGACAAATCGCAGATAGCCATTCTTTTCTCTGAAATCCAGATGGGCAAACTCTTCAGGCGTGATCAGATATGCCATGCCATGACAGATGGCGCCGGGCTGCTGAATCAGGGTCACCACCCTCCCCGGCACCTCGACGGTACCACGATGGTCGTGTGAGGCTTGCCAGAAGCGCCTGACCCAGTGACGTATACTGGCTGGCCGCCGCTCAATATAGGGAAAATCAGCCTTGAAGATGAGCGACCCATAGCCGAACAGCCATATCTGCTGGTGACCATCAAAAAGCTTCATATCGCGATTACGCGCCTGAGTATCAGTTGACCTGATCGGTCTGGACATGCTGTTCTGTTCCCTCCTGTCTGTTTAGCGGCTTTAAATAAACACTTTTGAAGGCCCTTAACGCAGAAAGCCGCCAAAAGGCGGCTTTCAAACGGTAATCAATCCGCGGATCAGGCGTCGAGGCCTGCAAAGATCTTATCACGGATATCATCCACACTGCCGACACCCTGCACATAGACATAACGCGGTGCGCCAGCTGAACCTTCTTCATTCCAGCTCTTGTAGTAGTTGATCAGTGGCGCCGTTTGCTCATCATACACGCGCAGGCGCTGACGCACGGTTTCTTCCTGATCATCAACACGCTGCACCAGCTCTTCGCCGGTAACGTCGTCCTTGCCTTCCACCTTGGGCGGATTGAAGCGGATGTGGTAGGTACGGCCAGAGCCGGGATGCACACGGCGACCACTCATACGCCCGATGATCTCTTCGTTGTCGACATCGATCTCGACCACGGCATCTATCATGACACCTGCGTTTTTCATGGCGTCGGCCTGGGGAATGGTGCGCGGGAAGCCGTCAAACAGGAAGCCATTGGCACAATCCGCTTCCTGGATACGCTCCTTGACCAGGCCGATGATGATATCGTCGGATACCAGCTCACCAGCATCCATCACTTTCTTCGCCTGCACGCCCAGTGGCGTGCCCGCCTTGACAGCTGCACGCAGCATGTCGCCCGTTGAGATCTGCGGAATACCGAACTTTTCGGTAATATACTGAGCCTGCGTGCCTTTACCGGCACCTGGGGCGCCAAGCAGAATAATACGCATTGAGGGTTTTCTCCTGAATCATTTTAGAATTCGGTACCTGATACATGCCGACTGGTACTCGGGTACCAACCTCAACGCTCAGCAGCAGCGGAGACCGGCATGTATGTTAAATCTGTGTCTGAGTATGACCTTACCTGCCTCTATGGCATGTCACAATGCGACATTAGCACTACCGGCAGCCCCAACTCCATAACTCCCAGGGGCTACCATACACTTCTTGCAATAGTGCCGGAATGCTACAAAACCTACCGAGATTACGCCAAAGCAGGTATCAGGATCAACCCTGATCATGCATTTAGCCTCAGCCGGTATTTCTCATCCCGGCAGAGATCCCCGCCATCGTCACCATTAATGCTTTCTCAAGCCGTTGATCCGGCTGGTTTCGGTCCCGATGCAAAAGTTCTGCCTGCAGAAAGTGCAGCGGGTCCAGGTAGGGGTTTCTGACATCGATAGACTGTCGAATCATCGGGCTGGATTCCAGCAGTTGATCACACTCTTTAATCTGTTTGACCAGCGCCACCGTTTGCATCAGGCGATCACGCAGACTGGCACCAAGCACCTTGAGCTCATCGGATACCAGGCGTTTTTCATAGTAGTAGGCAATGCTGACATCCGCCTTGGCCAGTACCATCTCCAGCATATCGATATTGGTACGGAAAAAAGGCCAGGCATCGTACATCGCCTGAAGCTCCTTCAAACGCCCCTGCTCTATCGCTTCACCCAACGCTGTGTCGGAACCCAGCCATGCAGGCAGCAGCAGGCGAATCTGGGTCCAGGCAAATATCCAGGGGATGGCACGCAGGCTCTCCACACCGCCATCGACACGCCGTTTTGCAGGGCGTGACCCCAGCGGTAACTTTGCCAATTCCTGTTCCGGTGTTACGGCACGGAAATAGGGTACGAACTGTGGATCTTCACGTACGACGGAGCGATAGCCGGTTAAACCCGCCTGTGCCAGTTGATCCATCTGTGTGCGCCAGCTCTCCTGTGGCAACACCGTGGGCGAAAGCGTTGCCTTGAGCACGGCCCCGGTATAGAGCTCCAGATTACGGACTGCAATCTCGGGCACACCAAACTTGAAGCGGATCATTTCGCCCTGCTCGGTAACACGCAGAGATCCGGCTACAGAACCCGGTGGCTGCGACAGAATTGCCGTATGGCTGGGGCCGCCGCCACGACCAACCGTGCCACCGCGACCATGGAAAAGTGTGAGGTGTACGCCATGCTGTGCACAGATAGCTGTGAGTGACTCCTGTGCTCGATACTGTCCCCAGGCGGCGGCCAGTTGCCCGGCATCCTTGGATGAGTCGGAGTAGCCGATCATCACTTCCTGCAGGCCATGTGTATAGCGTTTATACCAGTCTATTTTGAGCAGCTGGTCGATACAGTCTGGCCCACCATCCAGGTCATCCAGAGTCTCGAAAAGAGGCACGACCCGCATATCGTGGCTGACACCCAGTTCACGCAGCAGCAGTATCACCGCCAGCACATCTGAAGGTTTGCTGGCCATGGAGATGACATAGGAGCCCAGCGCCATTTCGGGAGTCTGAGCCACTACCTGACAGGTATCCAGCACCTCCTGCACATTCGGTGAGGGCGCCCAGTGTCGCGGCAACAATGGCCGTTCGGACTCCAACTCACGCAGCAGGAAGGCCTGTTTCTCATCTTCCGACCAGTCAGAGTAGCAACCAAGCTGATAGAACTCGGTCAGTTCATCGAATACTTCAGCATGACGATCTGCATTCTGACGAATATCCAGCCGTACCAGATAGAGCCCGAAGCAGGCGATGCGCCGGATCAGGTCTTCCAGTTGGCCCGCCGCTATTTTACCCATGCCGCACTCAGTCAGGGAGCGGTGACACAGCAGCAGGGGCTCCAGCAGCTCCTCCTGTGAGTGGATCCAACCGACATAACTGGCTTCGCCACCACGCAGTATGCGCTCGATGCCATCACGCGTCTGATAGAGTGCATGGCGCAGATTGCCCAGCGCGGCACGATAGGGTTCAGCCGCCTGACCAACCACGGCTCTGAGCTCGGCACTGGCTTCATACATCGAAAGTTCGGCGCGCAGCTCATCAACATCCCGCCCATAAAGATCGGCTGCCATCCAGCGCGCCAGCATCAATACCTCGCTGGTGACGCGAGCCGTGACGTTGGGGTTTCCGTCGCGGTCTCCACCCATCCAGGATGAGAAGCGCAGTGGCGAACAGCGCAGATCAAGCCCGCTTCCCAGGTGCTCTTTCAGTTCGCCATCCAGGCGGCGGAAAAACTGCGGTACGGCATTCCATAATGAGTTCTCAATCACTGCAAAGCCCCATTTGGCTTCTTCTATCGGGGTCGGGCGCTGCAGGCGTATTTCGTTGGTGTGCCAGATCTGGCTGATCAGTTGATCCAAACGCTCATTCAACGGTTCATTGCGATCCAGCCCCTTGAGGCAGTCGGTGATCGAGTCATATTTCTGTATCAGGGTGCGACGATTGACCTCGGTCGGATGAGCCGTCAGAACCAGGTCCACTTTCATGCCGCACAGGGTCGAGATGATCGCATCAGGCTCCACACCGGATTCAACCAGATCAGTGATCAGGGTACCCAGCCCATCCGGGCCATCCTGAAACTGACTATCAAAACGGCGGCGCACACGATGATGCTCTTCAGCAATATTGGCCAGATTCAGAAACTGGGTGAAGGCACGCGCTACCGGCAGCACTTCATCTTCACTGAGTGCGCCGATCGCCTTGAGCAGTTCCTGGTGCTGGGGTTTCTCATCGACCCGCCCCTCTTTGGCGAGGCGACGGATATGCTCAACCTTATCCAGAAACGCTTCTCCGTGATGAGATGCTATCGTCTGCCCGAGACTTTCCCCGAGCATGCGTACATCATCACGCAACGCTTCATGCAGATCACTCATATCCGTTTCTCCTGTGTGAAGTTGATAACACAACAATCAATCCCAGATATCACTGTCCTGTCAGGGATTCAACACAAGATAGTAACCGATTACGCGATTGCAGCAAATGGCAGCAGTTGATCATGCTGCCTGAGATTATCGTTCAGCTCCCTGACAGCTCAAGTCGACAGGTCTGTTCTGAGCTGCTGGCGCAACATGAATTTCTGAATTTTTCCGGTTGAGGTGGTCGGCAAGGGCCCGAAAATCACTTTTTTGGGCGCCTTGAAGCGGCTGATATTCTCCCGGCAAAAGGCGATCAGGGCCTCCTCATTCAATTCGCTACCGGGGCGCAACTGGATAAAGGCCGCAGGAACTTCACCCCACTTGTCATCTGCCATCGCCACAACAGCCGCGATTTCAACATCATCATGCCGTAGCAGCACTTCCTCAACCTCCAGAGAGGAGATGTTTTCACCACCCGAGATGATCACATCCTTCAGCCGATCACGGATCTTGATGTATCCATCCGCTTCCACGACGGCCAGGTCACC
Source organism: Nitrincola alkalilacustris (assembly GCF_008973755.1). Taxonomy (GTDB): domain Bacteria; phylum Pseudomonadota; class Gammaproteobacteria; order Pseudomonadales; family Balneatricaceae; genus Nitrincola; species Nitrincola alkalilacustris. Next base: position 467,040 of record NZ_WBOM01000004.1, read on the forward strand.
GGAGTGAAACCAGCCACCGGCAAAGGCTTCGCTGGTGGCGGCTTCGTTACGCAGGTAACCCTTCATGACAATATTGCCCCGGAACATGATCTCGCCCACCGTTTCGCCATCGGCAGGAACCGGTTTCATCGTGACAGGGTCCATCACTGCGATCCCCTCCTGTAAGGGATAAGCCACTCCCTGACGCCCGTTGAGACGGACCCGCTCTTCCAGCGAGTGTTGATCCCAGCCGTGCTGTTTTGCACAGACCGAAGCCGGACCGTAAGTCTCGGTCAGACCATAAACATGGGTGAGGTCGAAGCCGAGCTTCTCCATCTTCGCCAGAACTGAGGCTGGCGGCGCTGCCCCTGCTATCAGCCCCGATACTTTATGAGTGAACTTTTCCTGTACAGCCATCGCTGCATCAGCAATCATTGCGTGGACGATGGGCGCACCGCAGTAATGACTGACCTTATGCTGCCTGATCAGCCCCAGGATCACCTCCGGATCAACCCGGCGCAGACAGACATTGGTTCCGCCAATCGCCGCCAGCGTCCATGGGAAGCACCAACCGTTACAGTGAAACATCGGCAATGTCCACAAGTAGACCACATCCTGGGGAAGCGCCCAAGCCAGAACATTGCTGACGGTGTTCAGGTAAGCGCCTCGATGGTGGGTCACAACCCCTTTGGGGTTGCCGGTGGTGCCGGAGGTGTAGCCCAGTGCAATGGCATCCCACTCATCGGCTGGCAGTTGCCAGTCCTCCAGCTCTGGCTGCTCGGCCAGCAACACCTCGTACTCCAGATTTCCGATCAAGCGCTCTTCACCCTGACTCGGGTCAGACACGTTGATCACTATGGGCTTTGGCCCCTCCAACCGCGCCAAAGCCTTCTCGACCACGTCTGCATATTCAGGATCAACCAACAGTAAGCGCGAGCGGCTGTGATCGAGAATAAAGGCCACCGCCTCCGGATCAAGACGGATGTTGATCGCATTCAACACCGCTCCCACCATGGGCACGCCGAAGTGGGCTTCATACATGGCAGGGACATTCGGCAACATGACAGCCACCGTATCGCCCCTCTTGATGCTGAAATGCTGCAGCAGTGATGCCAACCGGGTGCAACGGGCATAGGTCTGCTGCCAGCTGTAGCGGAGCTCATTATAGATCAGAGCCGTCCGATCGGGATAAACGGCAGCAGCGCGCCTGATAAAGCTTAAGGGTGACAGAGAAACATAATTCGCCGCCGTTTTCTCTATGACATCGTTAAATTGGCAAAGATCACTCATGGACTTACCCCTGTAATGTTAAGAAAGGGTTGATAACCCTGCCTGTCAGTTTGAACAGCGACGGCACTGGCAGCCGCAGAAACGCCAGTCTGACCGACAGACTGCCGTGGTTATCCGGCGTGTCAGTGCCCGGGCTGTCCCCAGACAGGCTGACGCTTGGCCAGAAAAGCATCGATCCCTTCCCCCGCGTCTGGACTCATCATGTTTTCCGCCATCACCTTACCGGCAAACTCATAAGCCTCGGCCAGTGCCATCTGGCGTTGAGGATGAAACATCGACTTGCCAAAACGCACCGCCGCAGGACTCTTGCTCAGAATCTGTGCCACTTTCCCGGCCATGGCAGCATCCAGATCGGCATCTGCAGTGACGCCGCTGAGCAAGCCCCACTCCAGAGCAGTCGCCGCATCGATAAAGTTGCCTGAAATCAGCATGTCGAACGCACGCTTGGGAGCGATGCTGCGTGACAGCGCCACCGCCGGAGTCGAGCAGAACAGACCTACATTGATGCCCGACACCGCGAAACTGGCCGACTCGGCAGCGATGGCCAGATCGCAGCTGGCGACCAGCTGGCAGCCTGCCGCAGTGGCCATGCCCTGAACCTTGGCGATGACCGGCACCGGCAGCGCCACGACACTCTGCATCAAGCGACTGCAGTTGCGAAACAGCATCTGGTAATAGGCCTGGTCGGGATGGGCGCGCATTTCGCGCAGGTCATGACCGGCACAGAACCCCCGACCGTTGGCAGCGATCACCACACAGCGCACAGTGGGGTCTACAGCGATTGTATCCAACTCTTTTTGCAAGGCTGTCAGCATCGCTTCGGACAGGGTGTTGAATTTATCTGGCCGATTCAATGTGAGATAGACCGCCCCCTCTTTGTCCTCCCTGAGCAGGATATTGTCTGAAGATTGACTGTGGTTCATAAAACAGCTCCCGCCGGCAGTGGCTGATTGGTGTAATCCGATTTAAAGATGATTGATCGTCACGTCTGCAGTGATCGAGTTACGGATAAAACAGTTGCTGTGGGCGTTGGTATGGATTCTGGATATCGCTTTGGGGTCCGGAATCTTATCGCCACCAAAGGTGATCTGCGGTGACAGCACAATGCGCGTCACCTCCATCCCTTTTTTATCGTTGCGCTCCAGATAGCCGACCGGATTGTCTTCATAGGAATCGACCTGATAACCCTGGAATTCGGCGATCGCCAGAAAAAACAGCATATGGCAGCTGGACACCGCACTGACCAGCATCTGCTCAGGATCTGCGCAGTTCGGGTCACCCTTGAACTCAACTGATGCGGAAACATCCACCTGCTGACCACCATTCAACATAACCTGATGATTACGTGAGTAGGTGCCTGCCTCGGACTCATGAGGGTTGCGCTGCCAACTGATAACGGACTGATGTACTGACATGAATAATTGTCCTTTGATCTGATTGATATTCACTCTGTGGCATGGTTAGTGCCTGAAGCTCAGTGCCCAGGGAATACAACGGTTTTATTGCCGTTGAGGAAGCAGCGCTTCTCGACATGCAACTTGATCGCCTTGGCCAGCATCAATCGCTCGGTGTCACGCCCTTTAGCCACCAGACGCTCTGGCGTATAGGTGTGATCGACCTGCTCCACGCCCTGAGTGATGATCGGGCCCTCATCCAGATCTTCGCTGACGTAATGCGCCGTTGCCCCGACCAGTTTGACACCCTTCTCATAGGCCTGATGGTAAGGCTTGGCACCCTTGAAACCCGGCAGCAGGGAATGGTGGATATTGATGGCACGTCCGTGAAGCTTCTTGCACATATCCTCAGACAACACCTGCATGTAGCGCGCCAGCACAACCAGGTCGGCTTCGGTCTCCTGAATAATCTCCCACATCTGCGCTTCCTGTTGCGCCTTGGTTTCTGCAGTGACCGGCAGGTGGTAATAGGGGATGTTGTACCAGTCAGCCAGCCTTTTCAGATCCGGGTGATTGGAGATGATCGCCGGAATCTGGATATTAAGCGCACCGGTACTGTGACGATGGAGCAGATCCTGCAGGCAGTGATCATACTTGGATACCAGAATCACCACCTTCTCAGGATTTGCCAGATCACGCAGATCCCACTCCATATCAAAGGCTGCACCCCTGTCGGCAAGCTGGCTACGCAGATCGTCCTCAGAAAACCCATCTCTGCCGACGTAATTAAACTCAACACGGAAGAAAAAGCGGCTGGTGTCGGCATCATCAAAGGTATGCATCTCATATGCATAACATTCGTGCCGATACAGGCTGCCGATTATAAGATCGAGCACACCCAGTTTGGTTGGAGAGCTGCCGGTCAGTATGTAGGTTGTTGTATTGGTATTCATTCTGCTGATCCTTTAATTTTTTTCATTCGCCAAACTGATGTTGCTGCAGAGGCCGACTTCGCATGCCCCTCTTCTCTGCCTGCCCTTCCCGTTGAGATGAGTAGGTTGGTATGACTCACCGCTGAAAGCGCTTGCACAGAGAAAATGATATGAGAATTCGGTCGATCGAGAGGCCTAAACAAAGGCTGTAAAAGCAGGCAATCGGACTTGTTTTTTTTGTCCTTTAGACTGTTTGGACCAGTATTGGAATGAGTGCTGAAAACTGTGCGACAAGAGTCCTGATGATGATATGGAGCAGCATGAAGTCAGACGCAACATGAGGCTCAAGCCAACGAATCCACGCTGACCGGTGATGATGCATGAGGGAAGCAGATCTTGGGAAGTTGCAGCAGACTCAATGACATAGAGCTACTGACATAGAGTTACTGCATAAGATAAGCCGTGCTGAGCGAAGTGACTTCACTCCACGGCTTTTTAATATATCAGGCTGTCAGACCATCAGGTTCGGGAAGGGAGTGCATTCGGCAACATGCTGTCAGGGTATTGGCCAGAAGACAGGCAATAGTCATCGGCCCTACGCCACCGGGCACAGGCGTGATGGCCCCTGCAACTTCCTTGGCTGAGTCGAAATCCACATCACCGACCAGCCGTGTCGTGCCATCGCTCTGCTCAATACGATTGATCCCCACATCGATCACCGTAGCACCAGGCTTGATCCATTCGCCCTGGACGAACAGTGGCCGACCTACAGCGGCAACAACGACATCTGCACCACGCACGATCTCCTGCAGATTTCGTGTGCGTGAGTGGACTACAGTCACTGTACAGCTATCTCTCAACAATAGCTGTGCCATGGGCTTTCCCACTATGTTCGAACGCCCTATGACCACCGCATTCAGGCCAGACAGGCTGCCGCAAAATTCGCGCAGTAGAATCAGACACCCCAGCGGGGTGCAGGGCACCATGCCCTTCTGCCCGGTTGCAAGCAAACCGGCATTGGAGATATGAAACCCGTCCACATCCTTGGTCGAATCAATTGCATTGATCACCAGGGCTTCGTCGAGATGTCCCGGCAAGGGGAGCTGGACGAGAATGCCGTGCACCTTCGGATCGGCGTTGAGCTGACCGATCAGAGCCAATAACTCTGCTTCTGTGGTATCAGCAGGCAGCTTATGCTCATAAGAGTTCATGCCTGCCTCAAGGGTTTGCTTCCCCTTAGAGCGTACATAGACCTGTGAGGCCGGATCTTCACCCACCAGCACTACGGCAAGGCCAGGGGTGATACCGTATTGCCGTTTGAGATGCGCGACATGTATGGCTATCTTTTCACGCAGCGTGGCTGCAAATGCCTTGCCGTCGATGATCTGTGCAGTCATGTGGTCTCCTTTTTGGTTTTATTGCCTACGCTTACGCGAAAGATACAGGCCGTCCAGCAGCGCCGCCATTCTCAGTGACCCAGTTCGCATTATTTTCTATCCCGCCCAACGGAAAAAAGTGTACCTGCTCAATGCCGAACCCCGGATAGCGTGCCTTATGGGTAGCAAGCTCGATCAGCAGCTCGGTGGGCTCATAGGGCAGAAGCAGCTTGGTGACATCCTTAGCCCTGCGTTGCAGCACACGCATGCTGGGACCGACACCACAGGATACCGCATACTTGATCAGGGTATGAAGCTTGGCTGGACCCGCCAGGCCGATATGGATTGGCAGATCGACTTTCTCCGCTGCCAAACGGTCGGCCCAGTCGATGACCGGAGCTGCTTCAAAGCAGAACTGAGTCGTGATCGCCACATCTGCATCAGTCCGCTCGGAAAAAGCCTTTTTCCACTTCATCGCCTGCATCACCATCCTGTCGGAACCATCGGGGTCGATATCCCGATTCCCTTCGGGATGACCCGCGACATGCAGATGAGTGAACCCATCAAACAGACCTGATTCAAGCATCTGCATGGAGCTTTCGAACTCACCCACCGGAGCAGCAAGCCCTCCACCCAGCAGCAGAGCCTGTGTGACGCCTGCCTCACCCTGATATTGAGCGATCCACTCAGCCAACTCGGCGCGATCCCTGACGATGCGAGCAGGAAAGTGCGGCATGACCGGGAAGCCCTCATCCGCCAGACGTCGTGCAGTACGAATCATATCTTCGATAGGCGTGCCTGCAATATGGGCCACATAAACACGGGTACCCTTCGGTAGAATATCACGGAAGCTCACCACCTGGTCAGCGGTCCGTGGCATGACCTCAATAGAATAGCCGCTCAGAAAGCTCTCCAGCAACCGGGATGTCTGATCCTCTGTGCCGGCAGCAGGTTTGTTAAGAAAAGATAACAGCCCCATAATTCTCTCCTGTGTGCTGGTGGGTGGTGAGACCCCGTTGTGTATTGACTGAGATCAGGTTGCCGCGATCTTTTTGTTGGGATCAAAGAAAGGCTTATCGACAACAGTGGCTGTTGTAATTCCACTTGGTGTCTCGACGTCAAAGCTGGTGCCAAGCGCAGCAAAGTCGACACCGACCATCGCCAGTGCAATATTCTGTTCAAGACGCGGAGAAAATACGGCAGAGGTCACCTTGCCTACCTGCTTGCCATCCTTCTCCAGTGCCCAGAATCTGGAGTTGGGCCCTGCCAGAGCGGGACCATCGATCACCAGACCCACCTGCTTGCGCGAGACACCCGTTTCACGAATTCGCTTCAGTGCAGCCTTGCCGATGAAGTCAGCTTCCATATCCAGCTCCACCAGACGATCCAGGCCCAGCTCATAAGGATTGGTGTTGATATCCATATCCGCATGGTAGGACAGCATGCCACCCTCAATACGGCGAATGGTGGAGGTGTGACCCGGCTGAAGACCGAAGGGAGCACCAGCAGCCATGATCTTTTCCCACAGCTCATCACCTTTGGATCCATCCAGCAGATAGAGCTCATAACCCAGCTCACTTGACCAGCCGGTCCGGGATACGATCAACGGGATACCGTCCAGTTCATACTCACGCAGCCAGTAATAGCGCAGCTCGGTGATGCTGTCGCCGAACAGCGCCTGCATGATTTTGCCAGACTGAGGACCCTGCAACTGAAGCGGTGACACATCCGGTTCGCGGATGGTGACATCCAGACCCGAGTTGACTGCAACGCCTTGCGCCCACAGCAGAATGTCGCTGTCAGCCAGAGAGATCCAGAAGCGATTTTCTTCCAGTCGAAGCAGAATGGGATCGTTCAGTATGCCACCCTCGGCATTGGTGATAAGAACATACTTGCACTGACCTACCGCACACTTGGACAGATCTCGTGGCGTCAACAGCTGAGCAAATTTTGCAGCGTCGGGGCCGGTGATCTCCACCTGACGCTCAACCGCAACATCGCACAGGATGGCGGAGTTCACCAGATTCCAGAAGTTCTGCTCGGGATCACCGAAGTCACGCGGGATATACATGTGGTTATATACCGAGAAGCCTTTCGCGCCCCAGCGCACGGTCGCATCGAAATAGGGTGACTTCCGTATCTGTGTACCAAAGCCAAATTCTTGTTTTTGTGTCTGCATACTCATTTCCCAACCCTCATGTTGTGAGACCACGCCCTGTGGGTGAGATGACACACCACAGCAAGCGTTTGAACTGATAAAATGATATGAGAATTACGCCAATAGGGAGGCCTAAACAGAGGCCACTGAAGCTGACAATCGGACTTGTTTCAGGCATCCTTTAGTCCGTTTGGACTAGTGCTGAAACGAGCAGAGAAAATAGCGCTGAGAGGCCCTGATCAACATTACCGGAAGCGACATCATCAGCAGGCTGGCTGGTTTGCAAATAGATATGAATGTATGCTGCCCCCTCATACTGCTTATGCTGTGCGAATGTATTGGCAAACCGAGCTCATGAAAACATGAAAAAAATGCTACTGGACGCAGTGGATGTCCGAATTTTGAGCGCTGTGCAGCAGCACGGACAAATCAGTAAAACCAGACTGTCAGAACTGGTTAACCTGTCGCCGACACCCTGCTGGCTTCGACTGGAAAAGCTCAAAAAATCCGGGCTGATCACTGGCTATCGCGGAGATATTGCCGTCGATAGGATGCTGGATCTGACCCGGGTTTTTGTTACGGTTTCACTGAAGACACATAACAGATCTGATTTCGAGCGGTTTGAAAAGTGCATTCAGAGCATCGACGAGATCGTGGAATGCAGCGCAACAGGTGGTGGTTCAGATTATGTGATGAAAGTCATCACCACCAGTCTGCAGGAGTTTCAAAACCTGATCGAGGAGTTACTCTCAAAAGAGATAGGGATCGAGCGCTATTACATTTACGTAGTGACCAGAAACATCAAATCCACGCCCATTAATCTGTTGAAGTTAATGGATAAAAAGAAAGAATCTGGCATTTAATATTGCCCTGAGCCCATCACGATCCAGAGCGCTGCAAAATCAAAGCCCCTTCAGTTTGGCCTGATTCCAGTACTGGTCCAGCTCTTCCAGCGTAAACGCCTGCCAGGGACGACCCGACGCCTTCACCTGATCCTCGATATGGCGAAAGCGTCGCTCGAACTTGGCATTGGTGCCGCGCAGCGCCTGCTCCGGTTCAACCGACAGGTGACGGCACAGGTTGACCTGAGCAAACAGCATGTCACCCATCTCATCACGCACGGCATCGTGATCCTGTTCGCGGATCGCTTGCCTCAGTTCAGCCAGCTCCTCTTCAATCTTGTCCAGCACTTTGTCGGCTTCATCCCAGTCGAAGCCTACCTGTGCAGCACGCTTTTGCAGTTTGAGCGCACGGTTCAGGGCAGGCAGGGCCTGAGGAATTTCATCCAGCACGCGATCTCTGGATTTAGCCTGCCGCTCGTCCTGCTTGATGCTCTCCCAGTTCCGGTTCACCTGCTGCTGATCGACTACTTCAGTCGACCTTACACCACGCAACTCCCCGTCTGGAAACACATGAGGGTGGCGCCTGAGCAGCTTACTCACCAGTTGATCGATAATCTGAGAAAAGTCGAAGCGATTCTCCTCCTGCGCCAGCCGTGCATAAAACACGACCTGAAACAGCAGGTCACCCAGCTCATCCTGGAGATGGGTCCAGTCGCGCCGCTCAATCGTATCCACCACTTCATACACCTCCTCCAGCGTATGGGGTACGATCGAGTCGAAAGTCTGCTCCAGATCCCAGGGGCAGCCGCCATCAGGATCACGCAGCCGGCTCATCAGGTAGAGCAGATCATCCAGTGTGTAGCTCAAAAACGGCTCCCATTACGCTCACGACGTACATCTATCACGTTCGGCAGTTGATTGATCTTGTCCAACAGACGGCCCAGCATCTCAAGACGAGCGATTTCGACCGTCATCGACAGGCGGGCAATATTGCTCTGCTTATCTGTCAGGGTGTTGGCAGCCAGAATATTGAACTTCTCATTGGCCAGAATCATCATCACGTCACGCAACAGTCCCGAGCGATCATAGGCTTCGATAATGATATCCACTGGATAGGTGGTTTCACCCGCCTCATCCCAGTCCACCTCAACGATGCGGCGCGGCTCACTCTCTCTGAGTGTCAGCAGGTTACTGCAGGCCTCATGGTGTATCGACACGCCACGTCCCTGAGTGATGAAGCCGACTATCGGATCACCCGGTACCGGCTTACAGCAGGTGGCCATGACAGTGAGCAGATTGCCGACGCCCTGTATTCTGACGCCATCTTTCGACACTCGTCGCTCGGAGCTGCGCGCACTGGTCAGTGCCAGATCAAGTTGCTCATCATGATGAGTGATCTCAGGCTCGAACTGCTGTTGTGCTTCGTGAATGATCTGCGAAAGACGCAGGTCACCCGCACCGACTGCCGCATACATATCCTCTACGGAGCGATAATTGGTGGCAAGGGCAACCTTCTTGAAGTCGACCGCCTGCAGTTCCAGAGCCAGACGACGGAACTCCCGTTCCACCATATCCTGACCCGCTTCGACATTCTGATCCTTGGCCTGCAGTTTGAACCAGTGCGCAACCTTGGCTCTGGCTCGTGAGGTGGTGACAAAACCAAGATTTGTATTGAGCCAGTCACGCCTGGGTCGCTCTTCAGCCTGAGTCATGATCTCGACCTGGTCGCCGGTTTTCAACTGGTAATTGAGCTGCACGATACGACCATTGACCTTGGCACCCCGGCAGCGATGACCAACCTCGGTATGAACACGATAGGCAAAATCAACCGGAGTTGCGCCAGCCGGCAGATCTATGACATGACCATCGGGCGTGAACACATACACACGGTCCTGTACCACATCACCACGCAGGATATCCTGGAGGCCTTCACTCTCACCGAGATCTTCATGCCATTCGAGCACCTGCCGCAGCCAGGCGATCTTCTCCTCATAGCCATCCTTGCGGGCACGCAGGTCGGTACCCTTGTAAAGATGGTGAGCGCAGACACCCAGCTCTGCCTCTTCATGCATGCTGAAGGTACGGATCTGAATTTCCAGCACCTTTCCTTCGGGGCCAAACACAGCGGTATGCAGAGAACGATAGCCATTGGGCTTGGGCGATGCGATATAATCATCAAACTCATTCGGGATGTTACGCCAGAGCCCATGCACGATACCCAGTACCGTGTAACAGTCACGGATTTCGGGCACGAGCACGCGCACTGCCCGCACACCATAAACCTGATTGAACTCGATGTTCTTGCGTTGCATCTTCCGCCAGATGCTGTAGATATGCTTGGCTCGCCCTTCCACATCACCGGCAATGGAGGCATCCTCCAGGCGCTGTGTGAGCATACCTACCACTTCGTTGATGAAGCGCTGACGATCCAGTCGTTTTTCATCCAGCAGTTGGGCGATATGCTTGTAGGCATTGGGCTTGAGGTAGCGGAAGGACAGATCCTCCAGCTCCCATTTGATATGGCCTATTCCCAGGCGATGAGCCAGTGGAGCGTAGATATCGAAGACCTCGCGTGCCACCAGATAGCGTTTCTTGCGTGAGCCATCCTTGACGCTGCGGATAGCACAGGTGCGCTCAGCGATCTTGATCAGTGCAACACGCACATCATCGATCATCGCCACCAGCATCTTGCGCAGGTTATCCACCTGACCGCCACTGTCGCCCAGCACGCCGCTTTCGCTACGTGGGTTCTTGCGTGTACCGATCGCGGCCATCTGCAACACGCCGCTGATCAGGCCGGAGATCTCATCACCGAAGCGCTTGCGAATATCGGCCAGTTGCAGTTTATGCTCACGCACGGCGCGGTACAGAACCGCGGCAACCAGGGTTTCCTGATCCTGCTGCAGTTCTGCCAGTATCTGCGCCATCTCAAGGCCGGTCAGAAAACTCCCGACCCCCTGCGCCCAGACATCATCCTCGGTAACAGTCGTGTCCTGAGCGTATCTGGCCAGTTCACACGCCGCCAGCAGTTGCTCGGGGTTCTCAATCTGTACATGCTGCCTGATCTGCTGCAGCCATTGATCAAGATCGATGCTGCCATCTTCACGTACCGACTGCTCTTCACGTACTTTGACCATGTTAAACGCGCAACTCCTGATAGCTCATCAGTCACTGAGTCGAAATTGTCAGCCATTTCCGGACTCTCGTCTATTCCCATAAAGTTCCAGCTTCAGGGAATATATCATCCGGACAGCCTGCGACCTTTTATCATCGCGGCAATCAATATCTTAGCTGTTCTGACTCAGTGGAGCTAATGAGTACATTTTATTATGACCTTCCGTGGCAACTGATTGAGCCAACCTTGTGGCATATCGGTCAAGCCGGATTAAAAACACCTGTGGACAGGTAACGATCACCTCTATCACAGATAATGCAGACGATCGTGGCGTTTTCAACCTCCTGCGCCAGCCTCAGCGCACCGGCCACCGAGCCACCGGAGGAGACACCTGCAAAGATCCCTTCCATCTGTGCCAATTGACGCATTGTCTTCTCGGCCTCCTGCTGCGCTATATCCAGCACTTTGTCGACACGGAAACTTTGATAAATAGTAGGCAGATAGGCTTCTGGCCAGCGCCGGATGCCTGGAATCTGCGACCCTTCCGCTGGCTGCAGGCCCACGATGCAGATATCAGGGTTTTGCTCCTTCAGATAACGAGACACACCCATGATAGTGCCGGTTGTACCCATGGAGCTGACAAAGTGAGTGATCTGACCGGATGTCTGCTGCCAGAGTTCTGGCCCCGTACCGCGATAATGCGCCTCTGGATTATCCGGGTTGGAGAACTGATCCAATACGCGCCCCTTGCCTGCTGCCTGCATCTCCAGCGCCAGATCACGTGCGCGCTCCATCCCTTCAGCCTGGCTGACTTCAATCAGCTCGGCACCATAGGCAGTCATCGCAGCTTTACGTTCGGCGCTCATATTGGCTGGCATGATCAATTTCAGCCGGTAGCCCTTGATAGCAGCCGCCATCGCCAGCGCAATACCTGTGTTGCCAGATGTTGCTTCTATCAGCGTATCGCCCGGTTTGATGTCGCCGCGCTCTTCGGCCAGAGTAATCATGCTCAGCGCCGGACGATCCTTGACGGAACCTGCCGGATTATTACCCTCAAGCTTACACAGCACCATATTATTGTTGGCTACCGGGATTCGCTGCAAACGAACCAGAGGAGTGTTACCAACGCAATCGGCTATCGTAGGGTATTGAATTTGCATAATAAGTTCCAAAAACCTGTGTAAGGATACCGGGGAAATCAGCCACCGAGCCTAATCCCTAGCAAATTAGTCAGGAATAATACCAGTGGGACCCCAACGGCTCAAGACGGTTCAACCTTCAGCAATCACGGTTGCAGCCACCAGATCGCGTTCATCACTGTAGGACAGGTGCCAGTGGCATATCCCCTTCTGTTGCGCTACCTCTGCTGCATGTCCGGTCACGGTCAGCAGGGGCTTCCCCAGCTCGTCATGGCTGATATACAACTGTTGCCAGCCGACGCCATGACCGATACCTGTTCCCAGCGCCTTGACAGCTGCTTCTTTCGCGGCAAATCTTTTAGCCAGAAAACGCGGCTGATCCATCTGCTGCACAAAGAGATCATACTCCGTCTGCGTCAGAATGCGCTGAGCCAGCCGCGGCGTGCGAGTCAGCGCCTGCTCGATGCGAGCGATCTGGATAATGTCGAGACCGAGGCCGAGAATCATCCGCGCAACTGATCCCGCTGTGCTTGCACCCGCTGCTGTGTTGCCTGCATCAGTTGCTGCATCTCTTCGACGGCCTGACGCAAGCCGGTGAACAGCGCCCGGGCGATAATCGCATGGCCGATGTTCAGCTCATTGATTTCGGGGATCTCGGCAATCGCTTCGACATTGTGGTAGTGCAGACCATGGCCGGCATTCACTATCAGCCCCTGCTTCCAGGCATAGGCAGCAGCCGTCTTGATCCGCGCCAACTCAGCCTGCGCCTCTGCCAGTGTATGGGCATCTGCGAAAGCTCCGGTGTGCAGCTCAATAGCAGGTGCCCCGCAGCGCACAGCAGCATCTATCTGGAAGGGTTCCGGGTCGATAAACAGAGACACTTCACTCCCGGCGGCACCGAGGGTTTCGCAGACCTGAAGGATCTGCGCTTCATGACCTGCCACATCAAGACCACCTTCGGTCGTCAGCTCCTCGCGCTTTTCAGGCACCAGGCAGACATGCGCCGGCTCAATTTCCAGTGCAAATGCCAGCATCTCATCGGTAATCGCGATCTCTAGATTCATCCGCGTCTGCAGCACCTGAGCAAGGATGCGAATATCCCGCTCCTGTATGTGGCGACGATCTTCACGCAGATGCACGGTAATGCCATCAGCGCCTGCTTCTTCTGCCATCAGCGCGGCCTGAACCGGGTCCGGGTAGCGCGTTCCACGCGCCTGACGCAGTGTGGCGATGTGGTCTATGTTCACACCCAGTAACAGACGATTTGGATCGATCACGTTGTTCTCCTCGAGGATTGGAATAGCGCACGGCTCTGCAGTGGGCGATCACCCAGCAGTACTGTCAGCGCTTCACGCATCAGATGCTTGGCACAGCGCCGAACATCTGCCTGCTCATATTCATCACGGGCTATTGCCTGCAGGCAATGCCCCGGATAGATCTGGCGCTCACCTGATGTTGATTCTATCAGACCCTGATCAGGATCAAAGCGGTAGTAGGCGTCTGCCACAACTCTGCCCAACGCCAGTTCATAACCCAGCTCTTCTAGTAATTGCCGCTCAAACAGTCGTAGTGCTGACTCAATATCATCACCGGATGCCAACTGGTTCAGCACATAGGTATAAAAGAGATAGAGCCGGGGGTGAGGGTCTTCCGGCTGCAGCAGTCGCTGCAGCAGCTCATTGACATAGAGCCCGCATAACAGGGCATTTCCCTGCAGGGGTGGCGCGGCCATGGCCAGTTCTGACTGACTCAGTGATTTGAGTTCATGCCGCCCTGACCAGCTGATCTGCATCGGCTGAAAGGGCTGGAGAAGGAAGCGGCGACGAGAGCCGGCACGACGAACGCCCTTGGCAACTGCCGTGATACGGCCATACTCCAATGTGAAGAAGTCCACCAGCACACTGGTTTCCCGATAGGGTCTTCCATGCAGCACGAAAGCCGCCGTCAGCTCAACGCGCTGGCGCATCACTCATGCCTGTAGCCCAGGCTGCGCAGTGCTCGCTCATCATCCGACCAGCCACGACGCACCTTGACCCAGAGATTCAGCATCACCTTGGACTCGAACATTCGCTCTATATCCAGTCTCGCATCCCGCCCGATGGTTTTCAGACCAGCGCCCTTGTCGCCGATAACAATACGCTTCTGGCCTTCACGCTCAACCAGAATCAATGCACTGATGGTCAGCAACTGGCTGGTTTGCGAGAACTCTTCGATCTCGACCGTGAGGCCATAAGGCACCTCTTCACCGAGATTACGCATCAGCTTTTCCCGCACGATCTCTGCCACAACAAAGCGGGAACTACGATCCGTGATCTGGTCCTCATCGAACATATGAGGCCCTTCGGGCAGATACTTGTGCACCAGTGCTTCGAGCTCAGGCACGTTGTGTCCCCGTTTGGCAGAAAGCGGCAACAACGCAGTAAACTCCCGCTTGGCCGACCACTCTTCCAGCTTCGGCAGCAGATCCGCCTTATCCTTGAGCTGGTCAACCTTGTTCACGGCCAGTATCACCGGGCACTGAATATGTTCCAGCTTGCTGAGCACGATATCATCTTCGACCGTCCACTTGGTGCGATCGACAAGGAAGATCACCAGATCCACATGACGCAGCGCCTGAGAAGCCTCTTTGTTCATGAAGCGATTCAGCGCCTTGCCCTGTGCATCATCATGCATGCCCGGTGTATCGACATAGATCACCTGATCGGCACCTTCAGTCTTGATACCCAGTATCTGCTGCCGAGTGGTCTGCGGCTTGTCTGACGTGATACTGAGTTTCTGGCCCAGAATATGATTCAGCAAGGTTGATTTACCGACGTTCGGACGACCGACAATCGCCACGTAGCCGCAGCGACTCGTTACGGGTTGATCTGATTCCTGCTCACTGTGTTTATCTGTCATGCGGATGCCTCCTGTTTGATGGCCACCAGCATGGCACGAGCGGCTTCCTGCTCAGCCTGACGTCGGCTGCTGCCGACACCCTCTGTCGGGGAAGGCTGCAAGGATATGTGACAGCGGATGTGGAACGTCTGCGAATGGGCCTCACCCTCTACGCTGACCAGCTCATATTCGGGAAGGTCCAGCCGCCGGGATTGCAGAAACTCCTGCAGACGGGTTTTGGAATCCTTGACCGAGCCCTCCAGATCAAGGCTGTTGAGGCGCGCTTCGAACCAGCGCAGAATAAAGCCACGCGCTGTATCAAGCCCTGCATCGAGATAAATGGCACCGATGACAGCCTCTACCGAGTCCGCCAGAATCGAATCTCGACGGAAGCCCCCGCTTTTCATTTCACCCGAACCCAGGCGCAGATAATCACCGAAGTTCAGTTCACGAGCGACCTCGGCCAGCGTTTCACCTTTCACCATCATGGCACGCAGGCGACTCAGTTGCCCTTCGCGAGCACCCGGAAAGCGCTGATAAAGATCATCTGCTATGACAAAATTGAGAATCGAGTCACCGAGAAATTCCAATCGCTCATTATTGCGATTACCACAGCTGCGATGTGTCAACGCAAGCTCAAACAGGGACTCATTGGAAAATGTGTGGCCCAGTCTACGGGCCAGTTCAGATACTGGTTTTATCAAGGCTTTCTAACTTCGTAAATCTCTTCAAATTTAACCACGGCATCGACGTTGTAAAACATCGGTACTCTGATCTCGTAATCCAGCTCAAACTTGACCATACCCGACTGCTCGGTAATTTTCAGAGCATCCTGGCTCGGCAGTGATACCTGGTTGATCAGGAACTTGCGGTTGATGTTCTGACGTATCTGAGCAGGCGGTCTGGCCAGCTCTTCATTATCTTCAGAGGTAGCCTTGACCACCGAGTTGATGGTGGCGTGATCCCAGTAGGCAGGATAGAGTTTGAAGCCAACGGTCAGGAATATACCGGCGACGATCAGAACTGACAGCACACCGAAAAAAGTGGCACCGCGCTGCGATCCATAGTGACCTGTTTTCATCACACACTCCTATTGAATTCGACGAACAATGCTGAAGTCAGGCAAGCTGAAGAAGTTATCCCAGTGCATCCAGACCGCAACCGCTTTTCCAACCAAGAGATCTTCCGAGACAAACCCCCAGTAACGACTGTCATTACTGTTATCTCTGTTATCACCGACAAAGAAGTAGTGCCCTTCAGGGACAACCCACTGTCCGCTCATCGATGGCCGACCGAGGTCTTGATAGACCTGATGAGCAATATCACCCAGTGACTCCCGCAACAGCAGCACCTCCGGATTACCGGGTGGCAGCCTTGCAATCAATTCGAGGTTTACCTCCTCACCATTGATATACATCACTTTATCATGATAGGTGACAGTATCACCCGGCAAACCCACCACCCTCTTAATATAGTTAACAGACGGCTGTTTAGGGTAGCGAAAAACCGCCACATCACCCCTTTCCGGATCATTTACCTCGACAAAACGTTTATTCAGGACCGGTAGACGCAAGCCATAATGGTATTTATTAACCAGTATGAAGTCGCCGACCTCCAATGTCGGCAACATGGAGCCGGATGGGATCTGAAAAGGCTCATATAGGAATGAACGCAATACCAGCACAACCGCAAGCACAGGAAACAGTGATTTCGCCGTATCGGCCCAACCCGGCTGACACAGAACTGCTTCCACCGCTTCGCCAGGCAGCTCACCATGCTCACGTTTCATTTCTTCGAGCCTGCGGCGTCTTCCGGGCGCCAACATCAGCGCATCGATCAGCCAGAGCAAGCCGGAAACAAACGTAGCCAGTACCAGAACCAGTGCGAAGTCAAAGTCCATTAAAGCCTCAGTTATCTACTTTCAGTACAGCCAGGAAGGCATCCTGCGGGATCTCGACACGCCCGACCTGCTTCATTCGTTTTTTACCCTCCTTTTGTTTGGAGAGCAGCTTTTTCTTACGACTTACGTCGCCACCATAGCATTTTGCCAATACGTTCTTACGCAGTGCCTTAACAGTGGTTCGCGAAATGATCTTACCACCGATAGCGGCCTGAATCGCAACATCAAACATCTGACGCGGAATCAGCTCTTTCATTTTTTCACATAACAGCCGCCCGCGATAGGCCGCATTATCCTTATGCAGAATGACCGCCAGGGCGTCAACCTTCTCACCATTGATCAAGATATCCAGACGTACCAGTTTTGCTGCATCGAAGCGCTGGAAATGGTATTCCAGTGATGCATAACCACGACTGGCTGATTTCAGACGATCAAAGAAATCCAGTACCACTTCAGCCATCGGCATTTCGTAGGTCACCTGTACCTGACGGCCGACAAACTGCATGTTCTTCTGAACGCCTCGCTTATCCACACACAAACCGATCACCTGCCCCAGATAATCCTGCGGCACCAGAATATTGGCCAGCACTATCGGTTCACGCATCTCTTTGACGCTGCCCGGATCCGGTAGTTTGGATGGGCTGTCGATCTGAATCACTTCACCGTTGTTCAGCTCAAGTTCGTAAACAACCGTTGGTGCAGTGGTAACCAGATCGAGATCATATTCACGCTCAAGCCGCTCCTGAATAATCTCCATGTGCAGCATACCAAGGAAGCCGCAACGAAAACCGAATCCGAGCGCATCGGATGTTTCAGGCTCAAAAAACAGGGAAGCATCATTAAGCGTCAGCTTATCCAGCGCTTCGCGGAAATCAGCATAGTCATCAGCGCTGGTGGGGAAAAGTCCGGCATAAACCTGCGGCTGCACCTTTTTAAAACCCGGCAGACTATCTACATCTGGCGTTTTGGACAGGGTCAGCGTATCACCGACAGGCGCGCCATGAATATCCTTGATACCGGCGACAACGAAACCTACCTCACCGGCACTCAATGATGGTGTCGGCAGGCGTTTCGGCGTAAACACACCGACTTCATCCACCATGAAGGTCTGTCCGGTGGATTTCACCAGAATCTTGTCCTTCTTGCGCAGAGTGCCTTCCTTGACGCGTACCAGCGACACGACCCCTAGATAGTTATCAAACCAGGAGTCGATGATCAATGCCTGCAGCGGCTTGTCGATATCGCCGACTGGTGGCGGTATGACGCGGATAAGTTCATTGAGAACGTCTTCTACACCCAACCCGGTCTTGGCAGAACAGGTGATCGCATCTGTCGCATCGATACCGATCACTTCTTCGATCTCAGCGCGAACACGATCCGGCTCTGCCTGGGGCAGATCGATCTTGTTCAAGATTGGCAGTACCTCAAGCCCCTGCTCAATCGCCGTGTAGCAGTTGGCAACCGACTGAGCTTCAACCCCCTGTGCCGCATCGACAACCAGCAGCGCCCCCTCGCAAGCAGCCAGTGAGCGGGAGACTTCATAGGAAAAGTCCACATGCCCCGGTGTGTCGATAAAATTCAACTGATAGGTTTTACCGTCACGCGCTTTATAATGCAGTGTAACGCTCTGGGCTTTGATCGTGATTCCACGTTCACGCTCAATATCCATCGAGTCCAGCACCTGCTCAGACATTTCGCGACTGGACAAGCCATCGCACTGCTGAATGAAACGGTCAGCCAGTGTCGATTTACCATGGTCGATATGTGCGATGATTGAAAAATTACGAATATGATCCAGATTACTCACAGTCTAGTCTCAGTCAGTGTCCACAGAGCAAGATGCCCACAACAAGCGCGATAGTCTACCTTATTCGCCCAGTTTCAGCTATCTACTGAGCCTTGTGACGCGCAATTTTCGACGCAATAACGCAGAAGGGGGCCCCTCGGCCCCCTTCTGGTTCTGTCGCAAATGCCCAAGTGATCAGCCACCGGTACGCAGCGGTATGAACATCGCATTACCACGCCGAACGATTCGCACAGGTACAGCACGGTTTTCTGGCAAACGGGACACGACATCATCAAACTGATCAACGGTTTCGATCCGCTCTCCATTCAGCATGGTGATGATATCGCCAACCATCAGACCAGAAGCCGCGCCCGGACCATCCCTCAACTCTGCTACCACCACGCCTGCACGCACATTCCAGCGTGTCTGCTGCTCTGATGTCAGCGGGCTGACCACGAGCCCCAGATTATCCACCTGAGCCTGCTCAGGCCGTGTTGTTGCGGCAGCCAGTTGATCCGGGTCCGGCAGTAGACCAATAGTGACAGGAATAGTGAGTCGCTCCCCCTCCCTTATCACATCGACACTAGCAACGGTTCCTGGGCGCACCCGACCAACCTGGTGCGGCAGGTCGGATGAAAGCTGTATTTCATTACCATTGAAACTGAGGATAACATCCCCCTCTTTCAGCCCTGCTCCCTGAGCCGGACTATCGGGCATCACCTGCACGACAACGGCACCCGAGGGTTTATCAAGACCAAAGGACTCCGCCAGATCACGGCTCACCTCCTGAATCACAACGCCCAGCCACCCTCTGGCAACGGTACCTGTATCCCTCAGTTGATCAGAGACCTCCATTGCAACATCTATCGGGATGGCAAATGAAAGCCCCATGAAACCGCCTGAGCGAGTGTAGATCTGAGAGTTGATACCGATCACCTCTCCATCCAGGTTAAACAGTGGACCACCGGAGTTGCCCGGGTTGATGGCCACATCGGTCTGGATGAAAGGGACATAACTGTCATTGGCCAGCGAGCGCTCTGTGGCACTGACGATTCCTGCCGTGACACTGTAGTCGAAGCCGAAAGGCGAGCCGATAGCAAGGACCCACTCACCCACTTCGATATCGCTGGAGCGGCCGATTCGGACATACGGTAACTGATCAGCATCAAGCTTCAGCAGCGCAACATCGGATCGTGGATCTGAACCAACCACTTCCGCTTCCAGTTCACGCCGATCGTTCAGACGCACAATCACTTTCTCGGCATCCTGAATAACATGATGATTGGTCAACACATAGCCATCTTCAGAGATGATAAAACCTGACCCCAGCGAACGTGGTGAGGGTCTTTGCTGTCGCGGAGTGCTTTCTGGAAAACCACGGAAGAAGTGACGAAAAATTTCAGGCACCTCCGGACCATCAAACTGGCCAAAGGGACTGAGAGGGATGTTATCGGATGAGCTTGTTTTTGGAATGGTGCTGATATTGACTACTGCGGGAGACGCCTCTCTGACAAGGCTTTTGAAGTCAGGAAGCGCGGCGAATGCGGCCAGTGGCGTCAGCAAAATCAGTAAAGCCATTCCAAGGGCAATTGACACTTTTTTCATCTTCAGACCTTTTCCATCGATTCAAAGAACAACCCGCAGAAGAACGGGCCTGTAGTCACCTGTAGACAACAGCCGGGCAGATAAGATCCGCCCACACAAAAAACCTGCCAGCAAGCCCGTCACTGCAGACAGAATCTGCCACAACTCGTGATGGAATATCTGCGAAGACACCAGAGCAGCGAGTATCATCATCACAAGCGGTAGCAAATAGAGAATCAGGGAAGCACGTACCAGCGCCCCTTCATTGAGCCCGATCAGCACCTGACTCCCCACCCGAACATCCAGGCACTGAGGATTATCGATAGCCATATCGGTTGCTTCGCGGATCAGCAACTGGGTAATACGCTTCTGCCCGCAACCTGCTTCAGCCTGACAGGAATCACAGGCACTTTTGCGTACTGTTCTGACACTGATACTGGTACCTTTGACATCGGTCACCAGCGCAGTTTCTTCCAGCATTGAGATCAATCCAGCAATTGCACCGAAGAGGCAACACGATCAGCCAGCATCAGCGGTAGATTGCCCACAACGGTCACAAAGTAATCTGACTGCACCTTACCCAGTGCAACATAGCCACCTGCCTGAGAAACGCCTTCTGGGACTCCTTCACGACCAAGTTGCTCAATACTGATTGAAAAGGCATCCTGACCATTCGAGAACACCATGACTTCGCCATAAGGAATCAACTCATGACGCACATGGCGATAGCCTTCCGGCAACCAGCCTGGCTGCCACTGAGCAACTTTTTCATCCGCTGTAAGGTGCTGATGCTGATCTATGTAGCGATTGATGCTGACAGGAGAGCGAATGATTTCCAACTCCTGCAGGCTGGTTGTGAAGTCAGACTGTGCACCGAGACGGGTACGCATATAGCTGCTGCTACCGGCAGACTGGGGTAGCGTTACGTTGGATACCACCCCCGTGGAGCCTGTATCCACATTCTGATCAAACATGCCGACACCCAGAATAATCGCGGCAGTGACAGATGCTGCGACAGCCATACTCGCGACGGATTTCCACATACTGTGGCTGCCCGCGTGTGAAACAGACACACGATCCGTATCAGATGAGCCCGGGATCGGCTTGGCAGACAGCTCCTCATCAAGTGCGATGCTGCTCATCACGGCCGCACTGAGATCGGCCTTCGGCAAAGCCACCCCTTTTTTATGCATGATCGCGCTGGCAAGATGATATCGACGCCACTTTTGCATCAGATGTTCACTCTCTCTGGAATGCGACAAAAGACGACGCAACTCCAACTCATCCACTTCACCATCAACCAGAGCGGAAAGTGATTCAGCTTGCTCTTTCATCCTGCACTACCTCAATACGTTTCTAACAGCACCTGCCATCAATCAATGATCGGCAAGCAACGGAGCTATTTCATTATCAATGGCTTCACGAGCCCTGAAGATACGTGACCTGACGGTACCTACCGGACAGCCCATGACATTGGCAATTTCTTCATAACTCATACCCTCAAATTCTCTCAGAGTGAGCGCCACTCTGAGATCTTCAGGAAGTTTATCCAATACGCGGTTGATCACCTGCTGCAACTGATCGCGATACAGGTTGTTTTCTGGCGTATCAATATCCCTGAGATGGCTGTCGCTGTCGAAATACTGGGCATCAGCAACGTCCACATCAACATCTGGCGGTCTGCGTCCTCTTGCCACCAGATGGTTTTTAGCCGTATTGATGGCAATTCTGTACAGCCAGGTATAAAAAGCACTATCACCACGGAAACCAGGAATGGCTCGGTAGGCTTTGATAAAGGCCTCCTGAGCCACATCATAAGCCTCGTGATGGTCATATACATAGCGCGAAATCAGTCCGACAATCTTGTGCTGATACTTCTTAACCAGCAGATCAAATGCCGTTTTGTCTCCCGACTGTACACGCGCAACAAGCATCTGATCGACGTCCGCAGGGCTTTCGTTAGACACTTAAAATCCTTAGTTGAACCGGTTCATAAAGTCTCTGCGTACAGAGCGTTTAAAGAATCAGCATAATACTCCGATCACCCGCATCACAACCCCTGTTACGTCTATCGTCATGCAATAGATATGAGGGTTGTAAAATGCCGAAGTTCCATACCGATTGTAACTTTTTATCTCCCATATGCTGACTCAGGAGCTTCTATATCTGCATAATACCATTATGTGGCTAATTTGAGCCTGACAGGAATGAAATATGACAAATGCAAAGCAGTATGATGTTCTGGTGATAGGCAGTGGCGCTGCAGGCTTGACCCTTGCGCTCCAACTGTCAGGGAAGGCAAGGATTGCTGTTCTGAGCAAGGGTGATCTTCACAACGGATCTACCTGGCTGGCACAGGGAGGCATCGCTGCAGTTCTGGATGCCAAGGATAATATTCAGAAGCACTTTACCGACACCATGACCGCAGGTGCCGAATTAAGCATTCCTGAAGCCGTAGAACACACAGTAAGCGAGGGCCCGAATGCGATCAACTGGCTGATTGAGCAGGGTGTGCCCTTTACACGCGAAGGTGACCACTACCACCTGACACAAGAGGGCGGACACTCTCATCGACGCATCATCCATGCCTCGGATGCTACCGGCAAAGCAGTACAGGAAACATTGATACAGCGCGCCAAAGAGGCAAAGGGGATTGAGTTCCATGAATACCACATAGCAGTGGATCTAATCACTCGCAAAAAACTTGACCTTGCGGGTAACCGCTGCATCGGCGCTTATGTTCTCAATCATCGCACAGGAAAGATAGAAGCCTTTACTGCCAGGTTCGTGGTCCTCGCAACTGGAGGTGCTTCAAAGGCCTACCTCTATACCAGCAACCATGATGGAACCACCGGTGACGGCATCGCCATGGCCTGGCGTGCAGGTTGTCGGGTAGCGAATATGGAGTTCAATCAGTTTCACCCGACATGCCTGTACCACCCCAAAGCCAAATCCTTTCTGATTACAGAAGCTGTCAGAGGCGAGGGTGGTCACTTGCTACTGCCAGACGGCACGAGATTCATGCATAGATTCGACCCAAGGGGCGAACTGGCACCGAGGGATATTGTGGCCAGAAGCATTGACCATGAGATGAAACGACTTGGCTGCGACTGTGTCTATCTCGACATCTCGCACAAACCAGCAGAGTTCATACTGGAACACTTCCCGACCATTCATGAAAGGTGTCTTGAATTCGGCATAGATATTACCCGCGACCCCATACCAGTTGTGCCTGCAGCACATTATACCTGCGGTGGCGTAGTAACCGACCAACAGGCTCATACTGATATTCCAGGCCTCTATGCTATTGGTGAAACCGCATTCACCGGCCTACATGGCGCCAATCGCCTTGCATCAAACTCACTGCTTGAGTGTGTAGTATACGGACAGGCTGCGGCAAGGGATATTTCTTCACAACTGAGTGCTCCGCACCAGATAGAGGATGAAAACATTCCCGACTGGGACGAGTCTCTTGTGACAGACTCGGACGAGGACGTTATCATCTCGCACAACTGGGACGAGCTAAGACGTTTCATGTGGGACTATGTCGGCATTGTCAGAACCAGCAAACGACTTAATCGTGCACAGCACAGAATTACCCTCCTGCAACAGGAGATAGCCGAGTACTACTCCAACTACAAAATCAGTCGTGATCTGGTGGAGCTGCGAAACCTTGCTACAGTGGCTGAGCTGATCGTTCTCAGCGCGATGCAGCGTAAGGAAAGCCGCGGACTGCATTATACCAAGGACTTTCCTGAACCGGGTTCGGAACTGGCTGACACCATCCTTGCGCCTATCAACTACCCCTGGAAGGAAGCTCTACGGCGGGGGCAAGACTGAGCGCAACTCTCAGACGCCGAAAAGTATCCTGATCCACTGAGTCAGAGGCAATAACCAGCCAGTCATACAGCCTGCGCCGATCACACTGCACACATAACACTAACAAATGTGGCGCGACAGCAATGCGCCTGATACTGGCTACATCGTACGCTTCACCTTCGGTATCGATCAACTGCATATGGCGGGCATCCAGATCCCACTTCATACTAGCCAACTTGCAGGACCTGAACTGGTAAAAGCCAGACAGCACTCCTGCCAGTGAAAGCAGCAGTAGAAAAAAGCCGCAGATGACCAAATACGACGAAAGGTTACTGAAAACAAGGCAGGCAAGGGCCACGCCATGCGCCACAATCACACTCACTGACATCAGGCGTGATGGCGCACACTGCACTTCAAGCGGACTGAACCCTATCAAGAATCATCCTTACGATACGTTTCAGGCCAGCATCTTCCGGCTCACCTCGTTGCATGAACCAGACAAACAGATCTGTATCCTCACAGGCAAGCAACCTGACAAAGTTTTCCTGATCTTCGGCTGACAGGTCACGAAATGCATTCTGGACAAATGGACCCAACAATACATCAAGCTCCAGCATGCCACGCCGGCACTGCCAGGCCAGACGCTTAATATCCTCTTCTGTGTACATCAAGTTCACCGCCTAAAAATGGAAGTAGCTATTTAACACTCAGGATCAGGCAGGTGCAAGCTGCCAAACGCAAAAACCCCCGATCTCGAAGAGACCGGGGGCTGCGGTATTAAGTGCCTGGCGATGACCTACTCTCGCATGGGGAGACCCCACACTACCATCGGCGATGACGCGTTTCACTTCTGAGTTCGG
>NZ_WBOM01000005.1 GCF_008973755.1 Nitrincola alkalilacustris
TTGGCTGACGCGACAGACAAAGGCTAGAATCAGGTAACAGAACTTTACCTCACAGGTGGCAAGGGATGGCGCGGTATAAACACTACGATTACAACCAAACCAAGATGATCCCGCTGCGGTTTGCGGATCAGATCCAGCCTGGCACATTCGAATATACACTCAATCATGTCGTGGATAACGATCTCGATCTGAGTGTGTTTGAATCCCGCTATCGCAATGATTACAACGGTGCCCCGGCCTATGATCCGGCGATTCTGCTGAAGGTGGTATTGTTCGCCTACTCCAGAGGCATCACCAGCAGCCGTAAAATTGCACAGGCTTGCCGTGAGAATGTCCAGTTCATGGCCCTGTCAGCCGATAGCCAGCCGCATCACAGCACGATTGCCGACTTTATTTCCCGCATGGATGAAGTGATTGCACCGCTGTTCATGCATGTTCTGATGGTGTGTGATGGCCTGAACCTGATCGGTCGGGAGATGTTTGCCATTGATGGCTGCAAGATGCCATCCAATGCGGCCAAGGAGTGGAGCGGTACGCGTGCAGAGTTGAGCCGTAAGCAAGCCAAGATCGACCGTGCTGTGGAGCGGATGCTGAAGGCGCACCAGCAGGGCGATCAGCAGGATCAGCCAGTTGACATCACCGCTCGTGAACAGGCCCAGATCGAAAAACTGGAAAAGGTGTCAGCCAAGATAAAAAAGCACTTGGAGACTGCCCCTGAACGGCTTGGCCAGCGGGGTACACCAGTCAAAGGGAATATCACCGATCCTGACAGTGCCAAGATGAAGACATCGAAAGGCGTCATTCAGGGCTATAACGGCGTCGCCGCAGTGGACAGCAAACACCAGATCATTGTTCATGCCGAAGCCTATGGCGCAGGGCAGGAACAGCACACTCTGAAGCCGATGTTGCTGGGCATTCGGCGTCAGTTCAAGCAATGCGCGGGTGATGAGCACATCCTGCAACAGGCCCGGATCACGGCGGACAGCGGCTTTCACAGTGAAGCCAATATGAAGCTGATCTATCGCCTCGGTATCGATGGTTACATTGCTGACAATCAGTTCCGCAAACGTGATCCCCGGTTCACAGACTCCATCACCTTCAATGAGGCTAAAGCCCAGCGCCGCAAAGAGCGTGGCGGTCAGGTGGCGAAGCGCTTTACACCGGGCGACTTTGACTATGATCCGGTGACGGAAACCTGCCGCTGCCCGGCTGGTAAGCCGATGTGGAAACGCTTCAAGGGGCAGATAGCCGAGCAGGACACGATCAGCTTCCAGGGGTATCGGCAGCACTGCGGGGCATGTGCGTTGAGGCATCAATGCCTGCGTCGGGCCGATCAAGTGGATGGACGTCAGGTGCGCTTTATCCTGAGTGATCGCAAGACAGTGCCGGGCTTTATCGAGAAAATGAAGCAGAAGATCGACAGCCCGATGGGACGGCATATCTACAGCCAGCGACTAGGCACGGTGGAACCGGTGTTTGGCAATCTGGAAAGCAACAAGGGGATGAATCGGTTTACTCTGAGAGGCAAAACCAAGGTCAACGCCCAATGGATGATGTACTGTATGGTGCATAATATCGAGAAGATCGCGACACAGGGGCAGCAAAGCCATTAAGTGGCAATTGGTGCTGCTAATGGTGCGTTGAGCGCATCAAGTTCTGAATACAGGCTGTTTGAATGGGTGATTGAGTTTATCAGTTCGAGCAGAAAATAATCATCAGAATAAAGGGCGGGCTGTTGATGCTGGGGATTTTGATTTCAAAATGTCTAATCCGACAGGCTCGTTGGGTACATGCATGAACACGCTGCTGTAGCCCATTTCGTTAATAACTGCCTTCAACAACTCCAGTTCAAATCCTGCCCCGTCCTGCATCTGAATGTAGGGCGGTTTGTCCATGCCAACGAGAATGCTCAGGATTTTGTCCTGCGCAATCGCCAGGGGAGCCAGCAGGCACAGGGTAAAAAAGATGAGTAGTGACCTGAAAACACGCATCAGCTTTCCTCATTGTCGGCGTTGGTGTTTGATCAGTCTCGCGTTTGCAAGACCAGATCCCACCCGCCGAGGTCTTTCCAGCGATTCACAATCAGGCAGAATAGCTCAGCTGTTTTCAGTGTATCATAGAGTGCAGAATGGGCCAGTTTGTTGTCGAACTCGATACCTGCGACGTCGCAGGCCTTGGCTAGAACCGTCTGTCCGAATGCCAGGCCTGCCAGCGTGGCGGTGTCAAAGGTGGAGAAGGGATGAAAGGGGTTGCGTTTGATCTGGCAGCGCTCGGTTGCACGATTGACAAAGCCATGGTCGAATGAGGCGTTATGGCCAACCAGTACAGCACGTTTGCAGCCGTTGGACTTGATCGCTTTGCGGATCGGCTTGAAAATGGACTCCAGTGCGGCGGCTTCATCGATCGCATTGCGTGCAGGGTCATCGGGATTGATGCCGGTGAATGCCAGTGCTGATGGTTCCAGATTGGCACCGGGGAATGGTTTGATATTGGCGCTGTAGCTCTGGTCGACCAGGAGATAGCCGGTCTCATCCATGGTCAGGGTGACGGCGGCAATTTCAAGCAGGGCATCGGTAGTGGCGTTGAAACCGGCGGTTTCGACATCAACAACGACCGGGAGATAACCGCGGAAGCGGTCAGCCATCAGGCTAAATCCGTCTGTGGGAGTCAAACGTAATCCTTAAAAACAGGTAAATGAGTGGCCGATATTGTAACAGTTGCCGAACGGCATTCAAAACCGGATCTAAAGGAACGGGCCGGCCGGCCGATAGTTCGAAGGATGTCGCAAGGTATGATTCAAGGGTTTTCAGGGCCAGGAGTGCAAGTGCGCATACTATGACGAAACTGTGGTTCTTCCGGCTGATGGCTATTGCAGCGCTGGTGCCTGTTCAGGCTGCGAGTGGTGCAACCTTTCGTGCGCCGATTGATGATACCCGCTGGGAGATAGAAGCATCGCACTTCGAGTGCCGTATGATGCATCAGATTCCAGCGTTCGGCTATGCCATATTTGAGCATGAAGCGGGCGAAACACTGAACTTCAATCTGGTACCGACTCAGCAGCAACAGATTCAGGGCACAGTGAGATTGATCGCAGAGGCGCCATCCTGGCAGCCCGGTATCGTTCCGGAAATCATCGGCGAAATGCCTGTTCAGTCTGGACGAGTTCGGGTAAATGGCAGTAGCGCAACTCAGATGATGGCAGCACTTTATCGGGGGCTGAGCCCGACTTTCAGCGGCCAGAACTGGTATCAGTCGGCCCAGCCAGTCAGTGTGGGTATCTCGTCGGTCAACTTCAAATCCGCTTACAGTGACTATATGGACTGTGTGGCTCAATTGCTGCCGGTCAACTATCGCCAGATTGCCCGAACCGCTGTGCTCTTTCCGTCTGCGCAGGTTATGCTGTCGGATGCGACCAGGGATCGCCTGGATCTGATCGTGCAGTATGTACAGCACGATGATACGGTCACCACCATCTATGTCGATGGCCACAGTGACAATGTCGGCAGGCGTCTTCTGAACCGTGATCTGTCCAAGCGTCGTGCTGAGGAAGTGACCAATTACCTGTTGCAGCGGGGTATTGATGAATCTATGATCATTACCCGTTATCATGGTGAGCGTTATCCGGTCGTGGCGAATAATACGCCGGAAAACAGGACCAGAAATCGTCGTGTCACCATACGCCTTGAGCGTGAATAGAGGCGTGCTGGCCCGCTTTCTGTTAAAATTCCCGACTTGTTTGTCGTAAGTCCGAATTTGTAGTCAGAATTAAGTTATCAAAGATAATTAATCCGAATTTAGTAACTCAGATGACCGGCTCCTTGACAGGCCAGCCGGTTTCAGTGATCTGGAGCGTTGTATGTCCGAAATCAAAAAGGTCGTGCTGGCTTATTCCGGCGGCCTGGATACTTCTGTAATCGTGCGTTGGTTGCAGGATACCTATAATTGCGAAGTGGTAACCTTTACGGCTGACATAGGTCAGGGTGAAGAGGTGGAACCAGCGCGCAGCAAAGCTCAGGCGCTGGGTGTCAAGGAGATCTACATTGAGGATCTGCGCGAAGAGTTCGTGCGCGATTATGTATTCCCGATGTTCCGTGCCAACACCATCTACGAAGGCGAATATCTGCTGGGTACGTCCATTGCGCGCCCTCTGATTGCCAAACGCCTGATCGAGATCGCCAATGAGACCGGTGCAGATGCCATCTCTCATGGTGCTACCGGTAAAGGTAATGATCAGGTTCGTTTCGAGCTGGGTGCCTATGCGCTCAAGCCTGGCGTCAAGGTGATTGCGCCCTGGCGTGAATGGGATCTGACCTCGCGTGAAAAACTGATGCAGTATTGCGAAGAGCGCAATATTCCGGTTGATTTCGCAGGCAAGAAAAAGAAATCTCCCTACTCCATGGATGCCAACCTGCTGCATATCTCCTACGAAGGCGGCATTCTGGAAGATCCCTGGGCAGAAGCTGAAGAAGAGATGTGGCGCTGGAGCGTCAGCCCTGAAGCAGCGCCTGATGAGCCGACCTATCTGGTACTGACTTACAGCAAGGGCGATATCGTTGCGATCGATGGCGAGCAGATGAGCCCGGCTACCGTGCTGGAAACGCTGAACCGTATCGGTGGTGCCAATGGTGTTGGCCGTCTGGATATCGTCGAGAACCGTTTTGTCGGCATGAAGTCACGCGGCTGTTATGAAACACCGGGCGGCACCATCATGATGAAGGCCCACCGTGCGATTGAGTCTCTGACTCTGGATCGTGAAGTGGCGCATCTCAAGGACTCGCTGATGCCACGCTACGCCGAAATGATCTATAACGGCTTCTGGTGGTCTGAAGAGCGCAAGATGATGCAGCAGATGATCGACTTCAGTCAGCGTCATGTGAATGGTGAAGTGCGCGTCAAACTCTATAAGGGCAGCGTATCTGCAGTGGGTCGTCGTTCTGATGACAGTCTGTTTGATGAAAGCATTGCTACCTTTGAGGATGATGCCGGTTCCTACAATCAGAAGGATGCCGAGGGCTTCATCAAGCTGAATGCGCTGCGTATGCGGATCGCAGCCAGCAAAGGGCGTAATCTGCTGGATGATTGATCAGGCGCTGCCTGCTTTGAAACAAGCCCCGCTCTCTGCGGGGTTTGTTATTTCAGTCCGATGCCGGTATAAACTGGCTAGTGCTCTGATTTTCATGCTACTTTTTAACAACCTGAGATCAGGGGGCGTTGCAGTCACGTTCAGGTTGGAGTTATGACCAATACCTTTGCCGAACACTCGGTACTGATAGTCGAGAAGAATCTGGAGCAGTTGGAAGAACTCAGGGTGATGCTGAGTGGCTACGGCTTTGTGGATATTCAGGTTGCTTCGTCTGTGAATATGGCGGTCAGTGTGCTGACCTCGACGGTCATCGATGTCTGCTTTATCGCCTATGATCTGGGCTCCCGCGAAAAAAATGGCCTGCAGGTGCTGCAGGAGCTTCATGTTGCTGGCCGGCGCCAGTTCTCCACCTGTTTCGTTCTTGTCATTGATCCTGAGCGCTCAGAACTGCTGTTCGGCTCGCCCGAAAACTCTCCTGATGGCTACATCTCCAAACCCTATGATCCTGTGAGAATTCGCTCTCGGATCGAGAAAATGCTGCGTGCAAAGTCTTATCTCAAACCCGCTGAGCAACTTTTGGATACCGGGAAGTTGCAAGAGAGCTATGAGTGCTGTGACAGAATAGCGCGACAATTTCCGGGGCTGCAGGGGCAGTTGCAGCGTTTGAAGGGTATGATTCTACTGGAAAAAAAGGATTTCGCCGGCGCACTGTCCCTGTTTGAGGAGATGGTGCGCGTCCAAGACAAGCCCTGGGTCAGGGTGGCGATTGGCATCAGCAGTTTTCATACGGGTAACTATCAGCGCTGTCGTGACGAGATGCAGGGTGTGATTGATCAACAGCAGGTGTGCGTTGAGGCGTTTACCTGGATGGCCAGACTCCATTGGCTGATGGGCGAGCGCAACCAGGCACTGACTCTGCTGCGCAAGGCAGTGATGTTGCAGCCGACCGTTCCTCTTCTGCAGGCGGAGCTGGCCAGCATGGCGGCTTACTCATCAGAGTGGCGCATGGCTGCGGATGGATATCGCGCCGCAATCGAATATGCGCGCTACTCACCCTTTCAGCGTGCTGATTACTATATGGGTTATGTACGTGTGTTGCTGAAACAGATAGAGGAATCCAGAGGCGATAACTCAGCACTGGTGGCCGATGCGATCAGGATGCTGGAGCTGGCTCGGCATGATTTTGTGGATAATCTGGGCATCCGTTTCAAGAGTCGCTTGCTGGTATCCGAACTTTATCGCAGCAAGGGCGAGCCTCGCAGTTCTGATCTGGTTGCGTCTGAAGCAGTACGGCTTTTTGAGCGGCTGGATCTGTCCATGCAGGCGGAATGTATGGATCTGCTGGTGGATGGACTGGAAAGAACAACCCAGGATGTCGTCTGTAAGCAGCATAAACAGGATGTGGCGCGTCAGTTGACCACCATGGAGTGGGGGAGGGCCAATATGCGCGGGCTGATGGGGTTTCGCAGCCGTGAGCTGAATGAAGCGTTCGTGCAGTTCAAGTATGCCTACAGCCTTGTGCCCGATAATATTGCTGTGGCACTTAATCTGCTGCATGCTGGGCTGGAGTTGTTGAAATCCAATGCTGATACTGATCCAGAAGTGCTCACCAGTTGTGCAGCTGTTGTGACAGGGCTTGATTTCGGTGCCTTGAGCAGCCGTCAGTTGCAGCGATATCAGACGCTCGCTGAGCGTTTTGCGCTGCAGTTGCGACCGGCAGAGATTGCATAACGCGGTAGGGGTGGATAAAATTTTCACCTGAGGGTTGCAGGGCTTGTGGCCCTTTTTTTGTTTATGTCAGGATGACGCTGTACCCCGTGCACAGGCGTGCATCGAAGGGGTGGTAACTCAAAACCTTATGAAGTCGCATAAAATACTTCAGGCACCTGTACCCATGCGCTGGGTCGGGCCTTTGAAAATCACGGGGCAAACGCTGAATGAAAGCATCAGCGTTCCCCTGGCCACCTATGAAACGCCTTTGTGGCATTCGGTCGGCAGAGGTGCGCGAGTATCGGTGCTGACGGAAGGGATCAATACCAGTGTGATCGACGAGCGGATGACCCGCTCGATTCTGTTGGAAGCAGACGATGCCATGGCAGCCCATCAGGCGGTGACTTCAATTAAGCTGCGACAGGCAGAGCTGGATGCGGTTGTCGCTCAGAGCAGTCGTTTTGCGCGCCTGATCGATATGCACAGCCAGATTGTCGGTAATCTGCTCTATCTGCGCCTTGAGTTCACTACCGGCGATGCTTCTGGCCACAATATGGTGACCAATGCGGCCGACAGACTGATTCCCTGGATACTGCAGCAGTATCCCAATCTGAGATACAGTTCCATCTCCGCCAACTATTGCACTGATAAGAAAGCCAGTGCCGTGAACGGGATACTGGGGCGCGGTAAATATGTCGTCAGTGAAATAGTGATCCCGCGCAGCCTGTGTGAGCGTAGACTCAAGACCACACCGGAAAAGGTGGTGGATCTGAATATCAAGAAAAACCTGATCGGGACGATGATTGCCGGTGGCCTGCGCAGCGCCAATGCGCACTTTGCGAATATGCTGCTGGGTTTTTATCTTGCGACAGGGCAGGATGCCGCCAATATCATCGAGGGGTCGCAGGGTATGGTGCATGCTGAACTCCGAGGCGAAGATCTTTATTTCTCCTGCACCCTGCCTAACCTGATTGTCGGCAGTGTCGGTAATGGCAAGGGTATCGATTTCGTGGAAGAGAATCTGCGCCTGCTCGGTTGTCGCGAAGAGCGCGAACCAGGTGCCAATGCGCGGCGTCTGGCTGCTATATGCGCCGCGACTGTACTGTGTGGCGAGTTGTCTTTACTGGCGGCTCAGACCAATCCAGGTGAGCTGATGGAAGCTCACCTCAAACTGGAGCGTTCATGACCGATCAGACCAATGATCGAAAGATCGAGCACATACAAGTGATTCGAGATGATCCGGCCACTGATCGCTCCAAAGCTTATTTTGATCGCATACATCTGATGCATCGTGCCTTGCCTGAACTGGATTTGAGCCGTATTGATCCCTCCGTCGAATTTCTTGGCAAAAAGTTGCGTTTTCCACTGCTGATCTCCTCCATGACTGGGGGGGATCATGATCTGGTCAGAACCATTAACCAGAATCTGGCGACGGCAGCCGAGCGTTGTCAGGTGGCGATGGGTGTTGGCTCGCAGCGTGTCATGTTTACGCAGCCGGCGGCGCGCGCAAGTTTTGACCTGCGTGGGTTTGCACCGACCACCGTATTAATTGCCAATGTCGGCGCGGTTCAGCTTAACTATGGTTTTGATGCACAACGCTGTCGCGACGTGATGGATGTTTTGGGTGCCGATGCGCTGTTTCTGCATCTTAACCCCTTGCAGGAGGCGGTTCAGCCGGAAGGGGATACCAATTTTTCCGGTATTGCCGATGCGATAGGGCGGTTGCGGCAGGCACTTGATAAACCAATTATTTTGAAAGAGGTGGGTTCCGGCCTCTCTCCGGCAGATATTCAACTGGGGCTGGATCAGGGTATCCGCTATTTTGATATCGCCGGTTCCGGCGGGACCTCCTGGAGCCGTATCGAGCATCATCGACGCTCTGATAAGAGCGCCGATACGAGCACCGATCAAAGCACAGGTCTCGGTGTCCGTTTCCAGGACTGGGGGTTGCCGACACCTCTGGCATTGAAACTGGCAGAGCCATTTCTGGATCGTGCAACGCTGCTCGCCAGTGGTGGTATCAGAGATGGGATTGATATGGCGAAATCTGTTATACTCGGCGCCACGCTTTGCGGGGTCGCAGCACCATTGCTGCAACCTGCCATGGAATCAGCAGATGCGGTTGTGGCTGTGATAGAAAGACTACACCGTGAATTTATTACAGCGATGTTTCTACTCGGTACCCCAGATCTGGCAACCCTGTACAGGAACAAAGCGCTTATCGTCGAAGAGCGTTGAGGAAAGAATCCGGATATGTCTGTTGGTATTGACGAAATCAGCTTTTATACGTCCAACTATTTTCTGGACCTGAGGACGTTGGCTGAAATGCAGCAAACGGATCCTGAGAAGTACTATACCGGTATTGGCCAGGAAAAAATGGCCATGGCCGCGCCAGATGAAGATGTCGTGACGATGGCTGCCAATGCGGCGTTGCCTATTGTAGAACGTATTGGCCCCGATGCCGTGACGACGCTGCTGTTTGCGACGGAAACCGGTATTGATCAGTCCAAGGCGGCGGGTGTTTACGTGCACCGTTTGCTTGGGCTAGGTTCGCGTTGCCGAGTCGTGGAGCTCAAGCAGGCCTGTTACAGTGCGACAGCTGCCGTACAGATGGCCTGTGCGCTGGTGGCGCGCAAGCCTGGCAGTAAAGTGCTGGTGATCGCGTCCGATATTGCACGCTATGATCTCAACACGCCGGGCGAAGCAACCCAGGGGTGTGGTGCTGTTGCAATGCTGATCAGTGCCGATCCCCGAGTTGTTGTGATTGATCCCGAAGTGGGCAGTTACACCGAAGATGTGATGGACTTCTGGCGCCCGAACTATCGCTCTAATGCGCTGGTCGATGGCAAGTACTCCACCAAGATCTATCTCAAGGCGCTGAAAAAGGCCTGGGAATATTTCTGTGAAGAGAGTCGCAGCTCGTTTCGCGATTTCAACTATTTCTGTTATCACCTGCCGTTCAGTCGCATGGCCCAGAAAGCTCATCAGCATCTGGCCAAGTTGTGCCGCTGCACCCTGGATGCTGCCGAGATTGAGCAACAGATCGCCGACACCCTGCATTACAATCAGTTGATCGGTAACAGCTATACAGCGTCCATCTATATCGGACTTTGCTCTTTGCTGGATAATGCGAAGGAGAGTCTGTCGGGTAAGCGTATCGGTTTCTTCAGTTATGGTTCGGGTTGTGTGGCGGAGTTTTTCTCCGGTACGGTGGTGGATGGCTATCAGGAACGGCTGCATACGGCGGATCACACCAGGATGCTGAATGCGCGCCAGGAAGTGAGCTACGATGAGTATCTGAAGCTCTATCACTATCCTGATCCACAGGGTGGCGAGAGTCTGGTGTTGCCTCATTCAACCACCGGTCGCTTCCGTCTGGCGGCGATATCCCATCACAAGCGTGAATACGTGCCCTGCTGATGCCTGCTGCGGTTGCCCCCGGGAAGATCATCCTCAGTGGTGAACACTCGGTTGTTTACGGGGCGCCCGCGCTGGCGGTAGCCGTCCGACAGCATATTCGTATCGATCTGCTTCCCGGTGCAGTGGCCGGTATCAGCTGGCGCAGCCCGAAAGGGCGTCTTGTCAGCCATGATGCTGCGTCCCTGCAGGCACTGGTAGCGCGTCTTGATCAGCATCATCAGCAATTTCTTGAAGGCAATCGCGCCGTTGAATCGATCATGTCGAGCCCGGAGCAACTGCTTTTCTATGCGATTGCACAGGCGCGCAGACTCACCACGGCTGATTCAGTCCTTGATTCAGTCCTTGATTCAGAATTGCTGACCCGCTCTGAAATGATCGTCGATTCGACCTTGCCGCTGGGTGCTGGTATGGGCTCTTCTGCCGCGCTGGTGGCGGCCGCGCTGGTACTCTTTGGTCAACACCTGGATATGACCCACGAGCAGCGGATCGAACTGGCCCACGCGGTGCGCCACTGCGAACGGTTGCAGCATGGTCGTGGCAGCCTGATCGATGCTGCGGCGGTGTGCTGTGGTGGGCGGGTCAGGCTGAAAGCGTCTGTGATCACGCCGGTCGATGGACCTGGTCTGGGTGATGGCTGGTTCTGGATCAATACCGGCAGCCCAGTGGTCAGTACCGGTGTCTGTGTTGAGGCGGTGCGCACGCGTTTTGCTGATGATCAGCCGCTCTGGGATCAGTTTGCAGTGACAACTGAGGCGCTGATTCAGGCCGATACTGATACACAAAGAGCCGCTCTGGTGCAGGAAAATCATCGTCTGTTACAGCATATCGGTGTGGTGCCGTCTGTCGTCAGTGCCTTTGTTGAACAGCTTGAAGCGCATGGCGGGGCGGGTAAGATCAGTGGTGCAGGCAGTGTGCGCGGAGAAGCTGGCGGTTTGCTGCTGGCCTGGTTGCCACAGGGAGATCCGGGCGAGCTGGCGATGCCACAGCACTGGCGCTGGGGAAAACTGGAAGAGGAAACACAGGGTGTCAGTTACATCGGTGATTAGAGTCTCGGCGCCCGGCAGTGTGATGCTGATGGGCGAACATGCGGTGCTGCACGGCCATCTGGCGATTGCTTGCGCGGTGAACAAATACATTCATCTGCAGCTGACGCCGCGCACGGATGATCAGGTAGTGATCGACACTGCGCTGGGTAGTTACAGCGGTTCTCTATCCAGACTTATGTCGCCGGTAGAGATATCTGCCTCACCAGAGGAGCAGCGCTTGAGTTTTGTGCTGGCGGTTGTTCGCCACTGGGCGGCCGATCTGCCGAGTGGCTTTGAGCTCACGATCGTATCGGAATTCTCCCATCAGGTTGGGCTCGGCTCCTCTGCGGCTGTGACCGCTGCGTTGACGGTTGCGCTGTCTGAGTTTTCGCAGCTGCGCCTCACGCTGGAGGAGCGCTTCGATGCTGCGCTGGCGGTGGTGCATCAGGTGCAGCAGGGAAGAGGCTCGGGAACCGATCTCGCAGCGAGCCTTCAGGGTGGTCTGATCGCCTATCGTACCGAACCACGACAGATCACCGCACTACCCGGTGTTCCGCCCATCGCGCTCTGGTATGCCGGTTACAAGATGAAAACGCCGGATGTGCTGGCCTATGTAGAGACGCGTGCGGAGCAGCAGCCAGCCCTCTATCAGGCGCTCTATACGTTGATGAACCAGACCGCAGAAGCCGCTGAGCAGGCGATCCGCTGCGAGGCCTGGCCCCAGTTGGGACATCTGATGAATATCTATCAGGGGCTGCTTGATGCGCTGGGTGTGAATGATGCGACCCTGTCGGATATGATCTATCGCCTGCGTGCGGATAAGCAGGTATTGGGCGTGAAGATTTCAGGCTCGGGTCTTGGCGACTGTATCATCACATTGGGCAGGGCAAGCGTCGATATCCCTTATCAGGCGATACCCGTGGGTATCTCACCGACAGGAACTGAGGTCAGTTATGAACAAGCTTGATGTGATCAATCTGCTGGTCCCCCATCCGGTGCAACCCCGAGCGGTGGAGGAGCAGTTCGCGCCGAGTAATATTGCACTGTGCAAATACTGGGGTAAGCGGGATCGTGAGCTGAATCTGCCGGTGAA
The DNA here is from genome assembly GCF_008973755.1 of Nitrincola alkalilacustris. Lineage (GTDB taxonomy): Bacteria > Pseudomonadota > Gammaproteobacteria > Pseudomonadales > Balneatricaceae > Nitrincola > Nitrincola alkalilacustris. The sequence goes on from NZ_WBOM01000005.1 coordinate 12,332, forward strand.
TGCCTCCCTGTCTGTGTCGCTCAAATCACTGGGTAGTCGTACACGTCTGAGCCCGATAGATGGGCTGGCCGATGAGGTATGGCTCAATGGCGAGCGGCAACGCCCTGAAACCATGTTTGCCAGCCGCGTGTCTGCGTTTATCGATCTGTTTCGTCAGCACAGTAGCTTCTCCCTTAAGGTGGAGACGCACAACAATATTCCCACCGCGGCGGGGCTGGCGTCCTCTGCTTCCGGTTTTGCGGCGCTGGCGCTGGCATTGAATGAGTGTCTGGATCTGCAGTTGAATCCACAGCAGCTGTCGGTGGTGGCGCGCCTGGGTAGTGGCAGTGCCTGTCGCTCGGTTTTTGATGGCTTTGTGGAGTGGCGCATGGGCCAGCGTGAAGATGGCATGGACAGCCATGGTATTCCTCTGGATCAGCAGTGGCCGGATCTCTGTATCGGCTTGATCAAGGTGGATGCTTCAACCAAGGCGGTGGATTCGCGCGCCGGCATGCAGCGCACGCTCGAAACCGCCCACCTGTATCAGAGCTGGCCGTTGCAGGCCGCAACCGATCTGTCACGTCTGCAGCAGGCGATAGAAACACAGGATTTTGCTCTGCTGGGTGAGTGCGCCGAACAGAATGCGCTGTCTATGCACGCCACCATGATCGCCTCCTGGCCGCCACTGCTCTACTGGCAGCCTGACTCCATCACCGCGATGCGCCAGGTGTGGCAGCTCCGACAGGAGGGGTTGCCTGTCTACTTCACGATGGATGCAGGCCCTAACCTGAAGTTGCTGTTTGAAGCCTCTGCCAGGGAGGTCCTGCTGGAGCAGTTCCCCGGCATGGAGATCGTGCAGCCTTTCTGCGCGTGAAACAGAGCCTGAAACGGTGTCTGCCCCCGTACCTGAACCCGTGCTTGAATCAGCACCTGAGGCACAGATGCTGACCGGCTTTCCACTCTCTCGCCAGCAGCGCGATGGCGCGCAGGGGCTGGAGTTGACCTACTGGTTACAGACACCTTCAGGTGCTGAGCGAGTGGTGATTCACGGCGAGCGGGCAGTTTTTTTCGTGCTGCAGGAGCAGCGTGAGGCGGTTGAGCAGGCGTTAAAGGAACTCTCTGGCTGGGAGTGGCGCGATCTGGACCTGTGCGATTTTCAGCAAAGGCCCGTTGCGGCAGTGTACACCCCAACCCTCTCTCTGCTGCATCAGGTTATTGAGTGTTTGCAGGCGGTGCATCTGACTCTGATGGAGGAGGATATCCGTCCGGTTGATCGCTATCTGATGGAGCGGTTCATCTTTTCCGGTGCCACTGTTTATCAGCAGCAGGGCCGATATAGTCTTAGGGCTGCAGACTACCACCCCCGCTTTCGGCTGCTGTCGCTGGATATCGAAACCACCATGAAGGCGGATCGGATTTTATCCATCGCGCTGGAGTCAAAGGGCGTCGAGCAGGTGCTGATGCTGGGCAGGGGCGAGGATACGGATCTGATCCGCTACCTGCCGGATGAGCGTCTGTTGCTGCAGTGCTTTGTACATCGGGTGCGCGAGATAGACCCCGATATCCTGATCGGCTGGAGTGTGATCGGTTTCGACCTGCGTGTGCTGCAGGCCAGAGCCAAGGTGTGTGGCGTGTCTCTGCTGATCGGTCGTGACCAGCAGCCAATCCGGGTGGAACAGTCGGGACTTGGCAAATGGTATGCCCGCATCGGCGGGCGGGTGGTGCTGGATGGGATCGATACCCTGAAAGGGGCGACATGGCAATTTGAGCGTTACAGCCTGGAGTTTGTTTCGCGAACCCTGCTGGGAAAGGGTAAGGCGATTGATCATGTGGATGATCGCGGTGCCGAGATTCAGCGCCTCTATGCCGAAGATAAGCCGGCGCTGGCGCACTACAATATCGAGGACTGCCGTCTGGTCACTGAAATTTTCGACAAGACCGGGCTGATCCCCTACTTGATTGAGCGCAGCCGGTTAACAGGACTGTCGCTGGACAAGGTCGGCGGTTCGGCGCAGGCGTTCGATAATCTTTACCTGCCTACTTTGCATCGCAGAGGCTATGTGGCACCTGAGTATGCCTCCGGTCAGTCGGGGCTCAAAGTGCCGGGTGGCTTTGTCATGGAGTCCCGTCCCGGTCTTTATCAGCATGTGCTGGTGCTGGATTTCAAGAGCCTGTACCCGAGCATCATCCGCACCTTTCAGATCGATCCGATGGGGCTAGCAGAAGGGCTGAAGTCCGGCGTGGCCGAAACGGATCTGGTGCCCGGTTTTCATGGTGCGATTTTCTCGAAACGGTACAATATTCTGCCTGGCATCATCGAACATTTGTGGCAGGCGCGGGATAAAGCCAAACAGCAGGGGAACTCTGCCCTGTCTCAGGCGATCAAAATACTCATGAATGCCTGCTACGGGGTGTTGGGCTCCAATCAGTGTCGCTTTTACGATCAGCGCCTGTCCGCGTCCATCACCCTGCGCGGGCACCAGATACTCACCCAGACAGCCGAATATATCGAGACGCAGCTGGGGCACCGTGTGATCTACGGCGATACCGATTCGGTGTTTGTCTGGCTGGGTGACAACTGGTCGGATCAGGACACGGCAGCCTATGGCGAGCAGTTGGTTAGCCGACTGAATGACTGGTGGCGGCAGCAGATTCAACAACGATTCGGACTGGATACCGCGCTGGAACTGCAGTTTGAGACCCACTACGAACATTTTCTGATGCCGCGCATGCGCCATTCAGAACAGGGCAGCAAAAAACGCTACGCCGGTGTCAAAAGGCTGGGCGAGGGTAAGACCGAGCTGGTGTTCAAGGGGCTGGAGCAGGTGCGCAGCGACTGGACCCGTCTGGCGCGTGACTTCCAGCATCAGCTTTATGGGCGTATTTTTGCCGGTGAGCCATGGCAGCCGCTGGTGCGTAACACGGTTGCAGAGCTATTGGATGGCAAGCGAGATCACGAGCTGATATACCATCGACGTCTGCGCAGGCCTTTGCAGGACTATCAGCGCAATGTACCACCGCATGTCCGTGCTGCACGGATGCTGAATGAAAGATGTCGTGCCGAGGGGTTGCCTGAGGCGCTGCGACAGGGCGACAGTGTCAGCTATCTGATCACCGTGAACGGCCCGGAACCGCAGGAACTGAGACAGTCGCCGATCGATTATCAACACTATCTGGATCGGCAACTGATGCCGGTGGCTGATACGATACTGCCCTTTCTGGGGGAGACTTTCACGGAAACGGTGGCTCCGCAGAGAGATCTTTTTGATCAGGGTTAAGTCAATAACTGAACAGGGAAATGACGATGCAAGATCCAGACAGTACACGACGCACCACCGCGCGCCTGATGACCTACCTGTCCTGGATAGCACTGCTGGTTGTGCTTGCAATGTTCTTCAACCAGTACACCAATAAGCGTGATAATCCTAATCAACTGCTCATCAGCAGCCCTGGTCTGGCTTCGGAAGTGGTGCTCAAGCGCAGCCGCTCAGGTCACTACACAGCACCTGGCCTGATCAATGGTGAACCGGTGGTATTTCTGCTGGATACCGGCGCCACAACCGTAAGTGTTCCCGAAACGGTGGCACAGCGGATCGGTTTGCAACGCGGTGCTCCGGGCAGAGTTAATACGGCTAATGGTGTGATCACGGTATACCAGACTCAACTGCAGTCGGTCAGTCTCGGTGGTATCGAACAGCAGGGTGTGCGTGCCCACATCAACCCCCATATGCCGAGCGAAATCGTACTGCTCGGGATGAGCTTCATGCAGCATCTGGAGATGGTGCAAAGTGGGGATACGCTGACGCTGCGTATTCCTTGATCGCTTTTTAGAACTCTAGTTTTGGAGTTCGAACTGGCTGTATTGATGAAGGATCGTGCCACTGGCCTGTGCCGGGTACCGGGTGTGCCTATCCGGGGTCGGCATAAATCCATCCATGGAGCCTGGACCGCAACATCCCTGTTGCGGACTCCTCCGGATAGTCACCCCCGGCACACCTCAACCAGTGCCTGCAATTTGGGTGGACAGCTTCGTCCTTTCGGATAGACCAGTGTCGAGAAGAAGGGGTAGGGCGTACCAGTCACTGTCTGATGTTTCAGACTCCCCTTTGTCAGATCATCCTCAACGGCACAGCGAGGCAGCAGCCCGACACCCATATTGGCCAGCAGGCAGCGGCGGATCACCTCGACATTGGAGAATGTCTGGCGTGGTTTGAGAGTCAGGCCCTGGGAGCGGAAGTGCACCTCAGCGGCAACCCGGTAACTGCAGGCTGCTTCCGTCGTGATCAGAGGTTCACGGTTGAGTTGCTCCAGCGTGATAGCGCCGGCCTGATGGCGGCTCGGATGGCAGACGAAAATCACATCCTCTGCATGCAGTCTGTGATTGACCCACTCGGGGCTCTCGACCTGGCTGACCAGAATGGCGGCATCCAGTTCACCGCAGCGAAACGCCTCAATATGGTCATAGGGCTCATGTTCCAGCACCACTTCCACCTGAGGGGCTGAAGCCTGAAGAGCATTGATCAACGCAGGCAGGCGATAGATGCACATGGAGCTGGGTGCAAATAGCTTCAGTGTGCCACCGGGTTCGTGGGCAATCGTGCTCGCCTGTTGGCTGATCTCTTCCGACAGGGCCAGAAATGAGCGCAAGCTGGGCAGCAGTTGCTGCGCGGCGGCGCTGGGGATGATACCGCGACCGGCGGGTTCGAGCAGCGCAACACCCAGCTCTGCCGACAGCTCTCGTATCTGGGCAGAGATGCTGGAGGGTGCGAGGTGCAGCTCACGTGCAGCCCGCTGAACACTGCCGACCTCCATCACTTTGAGCAGACTGCGGATCTGGCGCGGTGTCATTGTGCAATTTCTCCGAATAATTTGGTTAAAAATATTCGCTTTTTTTGTGCTTGTCATCTGTTTTATGCTTCATGAACTAACCCAACAGATGGCAGAAGGAGCACATCATGCAGCTTTACATCGCTTATAAGAACTATTCATCCTGGTCTTTACGTCCTTGGATCGCCATGAAAGTTGCAGGAATTCCATTTGATGAAACGCTTTTGCCGTTTGCTCACAGTGATGCGCTGAAGCAGCTCAGCGAGCGCTATCAGATCCCTGCGCAGGTGCCGGTGCTGGTGGTGAATGAGGGGGGAGCTGATGAACTGGTGATCTGGGACAGTCTCGCGATCATGGAGTATCTGGCCGAAACCTTCCCTGATCGCAAACTCTGGCCAGAAGAAAAGGGATTGCGCTCACTGGCACGCAGTGCAGCAGCAGAGATGCACAGTGGATTTTCTGCACTGCGTAGCCATTTCCCGATGAACTGCCGTGTGCAGAAGCAGATTCAGCCGAATGCGGAGGTGCTGGCCAATCTTGAACGACTGGCGCAGATCTGGGCACATTTTGAGCGGGCGAAAAAGCCTGAAGGACCCTTCATGTGCGGACATTTCAGTATCGTCGATGCGATGTATGCGCCGGTGATGTGGCGGGTTCGCGGCTATGGCTTGAAGGTATCGCCTGCGTTTGATCGCTGGGCGCAGGCGATGTTTGAACTGCCCGAGATGCAGGCATGGTATGTCAGCGCTCAGGATGAGTCCTGGACCATGCCGCACTACGAGGTTAATTAACCTCGCTTTTTTCAGAGCAGTTCAGAGCAGATCAGGGTAGTTCAGCTCAGATCAGATAAATCACCAGTTGCCGGGGGCCATGTGCTCCCATCTGCAGGGTCTGCTCGATATCGGCACTGCGCGATGGGCCGGTGATCAGGTTGACCGTGCGCGGCATCTGACCGCCGGTTTCCTCGCGTAGCTGGTTCCAGGCGTCTTCATACACACCGACAATATCTTCACGGCGCAGTACAACATAGTGCGTATCCGGCAGAAAGTTCAGCGTTGTCGGGCTTTCGGCACGGGAGTAGAGCATCAGGGTGCCGGTTTCGGCGATGCCGAGAAACGCCGTGGTCAGGCTGGCGAGATCACCGACTTGTGATACACGTTGCGTGGTCTGCTTGTTCTGCAGCGGCGACCAGTCCAGCGAGGTCAGGCACTTATCCTGTGCCATGATCAGTTCTGTGATGCCAAGTGATTGCATATGCTGATCCAGCGCGGCAGGCAGGTCTGCCAGATCGTTCAGTTCGATCAGCTCAGCGGCGGACTCGCGCGCCATGTTGATGAACAGCGCCAGGCGCTCTGCCGCCGGCAACTGTCCACGGGCAGGAATCAGGTTAGGGGCGTGTGCCTGAATGCGGTTTTTCACGGTGGCGCGTGCTTCGTCTGTGATCTTGCCACCCAGTCCGCGACGGATATTGCCCAGTATCTCTGCTTTGCTCATTAGTGTCCGCTCCGTTGCTTCTCTTGCCACTGCTGCATGAATGTTTTGCCGCTGGGTGCCGGCATATCGCGCCAATCGGTCCAGGCACCAACCATGGGTATCTTGCGAATATAACCCTTCTTGCCAGCCATCAGACGCAGGGCAGCATTGGATAGTGCGCTGAACTTTCGGTACAGCGCCGGGCGTCTGGCCATAAAGGCCCAGCCACCGAGTCCCCAACGAGCGGTTCTGGGCGTCAGGTGCTTTTCAAACTCCTTCTCACGCCAGTGGCGCATCAGTTTCGGCAGTGGAATATGCACCGGGCAGACCGACTCACATTTACCGCAGAAAGTGGAGGCGTTCGGCAGCAGTGCTCCCTGCTCAATACCGATCATCTGAGGTGTGAGTACTGATCCCATTGGGCCAGGATAGACCCAGCCGTAGCTGTGCCCACCAACAGCCCCGTAGACAGGGCAGTGGTTCATGCAGGCTGCGCAGCGGATACAGCGCAACATATCCTGAAAATCATTGCCAACCATATCGCTGCGACCGTTATCGACCAGAACGACATGGAAATTCTCGGGCCCGTCCTGATCACCGGGTCGGCGCCCACCGGTCGACAGGGTGTTGTAAACCGAGCACTCCTGACCGGTCGCGGAGCGAGCCAGCAGGCGCAGGAACAACGTCATATCCTCAAGGGTTGGCACCACCTTCTCGATCGAAGTCACGACGATATGGGTGTTGGGCAGAATCTGGGTCAGGTCGCCGTTGCCTTCGTTGGTCACGATGATTGAGGAGCCAGTCTCTGCCACCAGAAAGTTGGCGCCGGTGATGCCGACATCTGCTGCGGCAAATTTCTCACGCAGACGCTCACGCGCCTCCTGCATCAACACCTTGGGATCTACGGAGCGCGGAGTGTGGTGATGGGCGTGGAAGGTATCGGCGACATCTTCCAGGTTGAGGTGGATGGCAGGGGCGATGATATGGCTGGGATGCTCGCCGCGCAGCTGAATGATGTATTCGCCGAGATCGGTCTCGATCGGCTGGATACCGTTCTGCTCCAGAAACTCATTCAGGTTGATCTCTTCGGTGACCATCGATTTGCCCTTGGTCACGGTTCTGGCATTCTGCTCGCGACAGATTTTCAGAATCGTCTGGCGGGCATCTTCCGAGGTGCGGCACCAGTGAACATGGCCGCCGTTTTCCAGCACCTTGGCTTCAAACTGCTCCAGATACAGGTCGAGATGGGCAATCACATGGTTCTTGACGTCTCTGGCCTGATCACGCAGGGCATCAAACTCTGGCAGGCGTGCCATGGCGGCCGCGCGTTTGCCGGGAAAGCCGTTCTTGACGTTACCGAGCGCCTTCTGCAGCCCGACATCATGCAGGGCGATACGGGCGCTTTCCTTGAATTCCGGGGTACGGATCTGCATCTTGCTACTCCTTATACCTTGGTGGCCAGATCATAGGATGATGAGGCAAGCGGCGGCTGTGAGGTCATGTCGGCCAGCAGTTCGACCACATGACGTACATCGACCCTGATCCCTTCGCGCTTGAGTTTGCCTGCCATATTCAGCAGGCAGCCCAGATCTCCGCCGAGCAGGGTGTCAGCCCCGGTATTGGCGATATTGGTGGATTTATCCGACACCATGCGGTTGGAAATATCAGGGTACTTGACGCAGAAAGTGCCACCAAAACCGCAACAGACTTCTGAGTCTACCAGTTCGGTCAGTTTGACCCCCGGCAACTGTTGCAGCAGTGTGCGCGGTTGCTGTTTGACACCGAGCTCGCGCAGCCCTGCACAGGAGTCATGATAGGTCACATGTCCGCTGAAACGGCTTTCAATGGCTGTGAAGTCGATCACATCCACCAGAAACTGGGTGATTTCGAAAGCGCGGGATTTGAGTGACATGGCCCGTTCAAACCAGGGGTCGTTGCGCTCAAAGAGTTCGGGGTAGTGGTGCAGCATGCCGATACAGGAGCCTGAAGGCGCCACGATATATTCAAAGCCGTCAAAGGCTTCGATGGTCTGGCGCGCTATATCGGCAGTTGTCTGGCGGTCACCGCTGTTGAATGCGGGCTGGCCACAGCAGGTCTGCTGCTCGGGAACCTCGACTTTACAGCCGGCAAGTTCCAGCAGTTTTACAGTGGCGAAGGCGATTTCAGGTCTGTACAGATCGGCCAGGCAGGTCACGAACAGGCCGACGACAGGCGCTTTTGCTGTAGTTTGATTTATTATGGTTTCATTCACTGTCTGGTTTCCCGGAGTGATTCATTGGTCAGGTTGAAGTGATATCAGCATAGCAAGGGTGGGGCTAAAATAAATGCTACACTGATAACTGGTCTGACCAAGGGAGGGCAAGTGTGAAAAATAAGGTATCAGATAATGCAGAATCCAGTGTTGAGAGGGTAGCAGCCGATCTGAGGGGGGCGATTGCCGCAGGGATTTATATTCCCGGCCAGGCGATCCCGTCTCAGAGAAAGCTGGCCGGGCAATGGCAAGTATCACGTGCCACAGTGCGTGAAGCAGTCCTGATGCTGGAGCTCGAAGGGCTGATAGAGACACAGCATGGCGGGCGCAGTCGCTGTGTTAATCTGATGGAACCCTATCTGAATCTGCCGTTGGAGACTTCTGGCGGGAATAGGGAGCTCCAACTGCAGGTATTGGAGGCACGTGCCACTCTGGAGGCAGAAGCCGCCTTTTATGCAGCTACCCGTGCAACGGATGAGCAGTTACAGGCGCTGTCGAGTGAGTATGCCCGGATGCAAGAGCGTAATGCGGGAGAATCGACGCTGGCCAAGGCCAAGGCGGATCTGATGTTTCATATGATGATTGCCGAGGCGAGCCATCATCTGCTGATTATCTCTTTCAGCCAGTTGTTCTATAACCGCTATTTCAACGCCATTTACGGTGTGCTATCGCAGACACTCAGGCGCTATGGACGCTATCCGGAAGGGATAGCGCAACAGCATGCACGTATTCATAAAGCGATCCAGCAACGCCAGCCGGAGGTGGCAAGAGACGCCGCAAGAACGCATATTCTCTATACCCGTCAGCTACTTGAACGCATTGAAACCTGTCCGTGAACAATATGAACTTAATGATTTAAATACTCTTTTTAACCCATTATGCGCTTAAACTTTTCACAGGGTGAGTGTGCTGAATATAGTGCAGGTGTTCCGATAATAAAGTGAATAAACGGAGAACACCTCAATGTTGCCAAGAAAAACCTGGTCGCTGCGCTCTGCTGCGACAGCTCTCACGCTTTCCATCGCCGCTGTCGGCCTCTCCTCTGCAGCCCTTGCAGACTGGACACCCTCCAAACCGGTTGAATATATCGCTCCTGCCAACCCAGGTGGTGGGTGGGATACGCTTGTGCGTACCACAGCCAACACGATTCGCGCAGAAGATCTGGCGCCGGTCAACTTTGCTGCGATCAATATTCCTGGTGGTGGCGGTTCCGTCGCCTGGGCTCAGATCGCACGTGATGAAAAGAACGATCACAAATTGTTTGCCACCAGCCCACCGATCATTCTGGTGCCGCTGTCCGGTCGTTCACGTTTCGATCACAATGATTTCACACCAATTGCGCGTTTGATCACAGATTACTCCATCGTACTGGTGCGTGCTGATTCACCTTATCAGACTATCAACGATCTGTTTGATGCGATGAAAGAAAACCCATCCCTGAGCATCGGTGGTGGTTCAGCAGCCGGTTCCATGGATCACATCGCGGTTGCCGGTGCGGCTGGCGCTGCTGGTCTGAATGCGGCCAGCGTTAACTACATCGCCTTCTCGGGTGGTGGTGAGGTGATGACCAACCTGCGTGGCGGTCATATTGCTGCCGGCGTCACCGGTGCTGGTGAGTCGTCTGCACAGCTCGAAGATGGCATGTTGCGTGCGCTGGCGGTTTCATCCCCTGAGCGTATTCATGGCCCACTGGCGGACGTTCCAACTTATGTTGAGCAGGGCATCGATTACACCTTTGATATCTGGCGTGGTGTGATGGGTCCTAAAGGTATGTCGGCTGAAGCGGTGACCTATTATCAGGATCTGTTTGCCCGCATGCAGGAAACGGATAACTGGAAAGAGTCACGTGATCGCCTGGGCTGGTACGACGCATATCAGAACAGTGAAGAGTTTGGCAAGTTCCTGGATGAGCAGTATGAATTGTTCAGCTCAGTGCTGAGTGACCTGGGCCTACTCGCCAACTAAGGTATAGGGTCAGAGACTATGGAGTCAGGGTCGACAGCTCATTCGTCTGTCTGTCGGCCCTGGTTTTCATTAAGCTTATTCATCGGGTGTTACTATGACTCGTATCAATCATAATCAAGTGCTGGCAGTTATCCTTGGACTTTTTTCGATAGTCTATTTGTGGATGGCCTTTCAGATCCCGACTTTCCCGATTCCTCGTCCGGTGGATTCCGATGCTTTTCCCAAGGCTCTGGGGTCAGCCATTCTGCTTCTGTCGATCTTTCTGTTCTTCGAGAAAGCGGGTGAGAAAACGATAGAGGTGGAGGATAAGGGTCATGTCGGCTTCAGCTTCACCAGTCCACGTATGCAAGTCGTGGTCACATCTGTGGGTGTTCTGGCGTATGCCTTCCTGATCGAGCCTCTGGGTTTTGTGCTTGCATCGTCTTTGTTGATGTTTCTACTGGCGATCTATTACGGTTACCGGGCCTGGCTGACCAATCTGGCCACGACCCTGGGTATCGTACTCTCGCTCTATTTTGTAATGACGCGGGCCGTGGGTGTGCATCTTCCCCCCGGTATCCTGCCGTTCTGATCTAATGCGGAGAGTCAGTTGTGTTTGAATCATTCAGCAGTCTCATGTATGGCTTCAGCATTGCGCTGGATCCGATCAACCTCTTCTACGTATTCATTGGTGTGTTTGCCGGTACCATCATCGGTATGCTGCCGGGTCTGGGGCCTATCTCTGCTCTGGCGCTGATGATTCCGATCACCTTCAGCATGGATCCGTCCTCCGGTCTGATCCTGATGGCGGGTGTTTACTATGGTGCCATCTTTGGCGGCTCGACTTCATCCATACTGCTGAACGCCCCAGGTGTTGCCGGCACGGTTGCCACCTCGTTTGATGGCTACCCCATGGCACGCCAGGGGAAGGCGGGTAAAGCGCTGGCGATTGCTGCCTATGCATCCTTTGTCGGTGGCACGATCTCGGTTATCGGCTTGATGTTGATCGCACCGCTTTTGTCGAAGGTGGCAGTCAGCTTTGGTCCACCGGAGTATTTTGCTCTGATGATTCTCGGTCTGACCGCGGTGGTCAGCCTATCTGACAAGTCGCTGGTCAAGGGGCTGATTGCGGCGGTGTTCGGTATGATGGTATCGATTGTCGGTATCGATCTGCAGACAGGTACCGAGCGTTACACTTTCAACTCACTCAATATGCTGGATGGTATCGACTTCCTGGTGGTGGCTTTGGGTGTGTTCGCACTGGCTGAAGTGTTCGTGATGCTGCTGCGTGGTGATGACAACAAAGGCGAGAAGCGCAAGGCGATCGGTTCACTCAAACTCAGTGGAGCTGAGGTGAAGGAGATCGCAGGGCCGGTCGGACGCAGTTCGGTGCTGGGCTTCTTTATCGGTGTACTGCCTGGGGCTGGTGCAACAATTGGCTCCTTCCTCGGCTACAGTATGGAGAAACGTATTGCCAAAGATGGTGACACCTTTGGTAAAGGTAATATCAAGGGTGTTGCTGCCCCTGAGGCTGCCAACAATGCGGCCTGTGGCGGTTCCTTCGTACCGCTGTTGACCCTGGGTGTACCTGGCTCCGGTACCACGGCGGTACTGCTGGGTGCACTGTTGGTGATGGGTGTCACGCCGGGTCCGATGATGATGGAAACGCGCCCGGATGTGTTCTGGGGGGTGATCGCCAGTATGTATATCGGCAACGTCTTCCTGCTGGCGCTGAACCTGCCGTTTATCCCGCTGATCGCGAAGATTCTGGATGCCCCGCGGCCACTGCTGCTGGCAATGATCCTGATCTTCTGCATGGTGGGTGTCTATGGCATGAACTTCAACATCTTTGATCTGGTGATGCTGCTGGTGTTCGGTCTGATCGGTCTGGTAATGCGTCTGTATGGCTTCCCGGCTGCACCGATGATACTGGGTCTGATACTGGGTGCCTTGATGGAAGAATCCATGCGCCGTGCGTTGCAGATATCAGGTGGTGACTGGTCTATCTTTATCGATAAACCCATCTCCCTGTGGCTGTTGGTTATTGCTCTGTTGTCACTGACCGCGCCAAGCCTGAAAAAGCTTTATCAGAAAGCACGTACTGCTCGCGCATAACTGACTTTCAGCGCAATAAAATTACTATTTTTTGATAGCCTGTGGCGCCTTGCTGCAGGCTTTTTTTTTATGCCAGCTAACTTTTTTTCAGGCGATAACGTCGCTCCGGGCGTCCTACCGATCCATAGGCTACATCCGCCTCCAGCTCACCGATCGTAACCAGATACTCCAGATAGCGCCTTGCAGTCGTGCGGCTGGTGCCGACCTGCTCACCTGCCTGTTCAGCGCTCAGTGAACTGCCCGGTTCTGACTGAAACACGTGTCGGGTCTTATCCAGCGTCAGCCCATCGATCCCTTTCGGCAGGGTAGGGGTTGAATCACTGCCACCGCCATGGCTGCGGGGCATCAACCCATCTACCGTACGCTGATCCAGCGATTGCAAGCGTTGCAACTTGTCCAGATGCTGGCGGTAGGCCTCCAGCGTTTTCTCCAGACGATCAAACACCAGTGGCTTAAGAATGTAATCGAACACGCCATAACGCAGCGCTTCGGTCAGTGTATCCACCTCTTTGGCTGCGGTGATCAGGATCACATCTACCGCGCTTTGTTGGCTGCGCAGCGTGCGCAGCAGTTCCAGACCGTTGCCGAGCGGGAACTGGATATCCAGCAGCAGAAGCTGAGGCTTGAGCACTTCGACCATCTCCTCAGCATCCTGTGTGGAATGCGCGATACCCACTACCTCGCAGAAGGGAATTCGGCTTACGAAACGGTGCTGGATCTCGGCAATCTGCGGGTCGTCCTCCGCAATCACGATACGTATCTGTGTCATCTCTGACCTAACTCCCTCGGTAGATAAACAGTAAAACGGGTGCCGCAGTCATCACCAGCACTGACGGTGATCTCCCCCCTGAGGCGGGTGACGGTGTCGCTGACCAGTTGTAATCCAATGCCGGGATTATGCTCAGCCTTGCTGCTGTAGCCTCGCTCAAAGATCCGGCTGCGCTCAGCGATCGGAATTCCGGGGCCCTGATCTTCCACTTCAAATACCAGATCCTGCCCGAGATCTGTCATCGACAGCGAAATCAGCTTCTGGCCGCTCTCCAGATTGGCATCAAAAGCGTTATCAAGCAGATTGCCAAGGATGGTGACCAGTTGTTCCGGCACAATATGTGGCGGCAGGGCCTCCATATGGCTCTCGGGGTCTATCTCCAGCCGTAAACCGAGCTCTTGAGCGCGGTTATACTTGCCCAGGATGCAGCCGAGCAATACAGGCTCAGCAACGCTGCGGGTGAGGAGTTGGATCAGGCTTTGCTGCTCCTGTGTTTCCTGTCCGATCATCTCCAGCGCTTTATCACTGGCGCCGATCTGGATCAGGCCGGAGATGGTGTGCAGTTTGTTCATATACTCATGCGTCTGACTGCGCAGTGTTTCAGCATATTGGCGCACCTGCGTCAGTTGCTGGCTGATCAGGTCGATCTCATTCTTGCGCCTGAAGCTGGATACCGCCCCGATGATCTGATCACCATCGCGGATCGGAATGCGGTTAGCCACCAGTTCCTCCCCGTTACGGATGATCGGGCGGTCATATTCCGGTTCGCCCGATACCAGCAGCTCCGCCAGGCGGCTTTCAGGCAGCACATCGCGTACCTGACGGCCGATCTGAGACTGGTCGGGTGGCAAGCCAAGGATGACAAGTGCCGCCCGGTTCATGATGGTGATCACGCCATCGGCATTTACGGCGATGATTCCTTCACGGACCGATTCCAGTGTGGCATTGCGCTCCTCAAACAGGCGTGCAATCTGATGCGGCTCCAGCCCATAGATCGCAGCCTTGAAGCGCCGGGCGATCCATATGGCTGCAAGGATTGAGATCAGCAGGATCAGCGTGGACACACTTAGCAGTACATTGCGATAACTGGCCACCGTTTCGCGGACACTGTCGGTCAGATACCCGACCGACACCACACCGATGATCTCTCCTTCATCCCCGAATACCGGCGTCTTGCCACGGATTGACGGCCCCAGGCTGCCCACGGCTTCAGACACATAACGCTGGCCATATACCAGTGCCAGTTCATTGTCATCGCCCTGCATCGGATTGCCGATGCGGTCCGGCACCGGATGAGCCAGGCGTATCCCCTGATGATCCCCGATCGATACGAACGCGACATCGCTGATCTGCATCAACTCGGCCACAAATTGATTCAGTGGTGCACTGTCACGATTGGCCACTGCCTCACGCACCATCGGGATCTGTGCAATCGTTGTCGCCAGATGCAACGCCCGAATTCCCATCTGCTCCTGCAGCGAATTATTCAGATAGCGTGTGGCAAAACCGCCAGTGACCAGCGTCTGCAGCAGAACCAGAAGGGAGATGAACAGAATAAGACGAGTGCTGATCTTGAGTTGAGGCATGGGCGGTATGTTATTTTTTTATTTAGATAACGCACAGTTTAACCGATCCCAGTACAGTTCATAACCCTGCCAGCTCTGGTGTCCGGTATCCGAAAACTATATTTTCCTGGCTTTTAGCCGAACAGCTTCATCCCGGACGACGGCGTAGCATTCGCAGCAGAGTTTTTCGAGCTTAGGGCGATCCAGCACGATGATACGACCACGCTGATACTGAATGGCACCCAGCTTTTGCAGCTTGCCTGCTGCTTCAGTGACGCCCTCGCGCCGCACACCGAGCATGTTGGCAATCAGCTCCTGAGTCATATTGAGTTCGTCGCTTTCCAGGCGATCCAATGACAGCAGTAGCCATCGGCATAGCTGCTGATCAATAGAGTGATGGCGGTTGCACACGGCTGTTTGCGACATCTGAGTGATAAGCAGCTGGGCAAAGCGCAGAGTGAGAATGCGTATTTCTGAATGGGTATTGAACTCCTCCTGCAGATCAGTTGTTGTCATCCGATAGGCAAAGCCCTTGCTCTGTACAACAAATCGATTCGGGGTGCTCGCACCACCCATTACCACAGCGACACCTGCCATGCCCTCTTTGCCTACAACCGATATTTCGGCCGAAGCGCCATCCAGCATCACATAAAGTAGTGAAATAATACAGTTGACCGGGAAGTAGATGTACTCAATTGTTTGGCTGGACTCATAGATCACTTCACCCAGCGGCATTTCAACATACTTCAGTTTCGGGAGTATCCGCAACCGTGCCTCTTCCGATAGCGCGGCCAGTAGCTGGTTTTTCAGTGGGTCAATAATTGTTGTCATATAAAGCTCTCTTCAGTCACTAGGCTTTGTGAGAGCGTTCGTGGTTCTGTGATGTATTGGGCGCCCCAGTTTATCTGTTCGCTTCCATACATAAGAGTAGCATGGAAAAAGAGTAGGTAAGTGAAGACCCGGTTAATGAATCATCAGCCCTGCATGTGCTTCAGAAAGGGTGGGAACAGCGGGTTTCAACTGGTATTTGTCGCGTTGATTGGGTATCATTTCTGCTCTGCCGTACCTGGTTTGTACGGCTTTTTTATTTCCAGCATTTAATTGCTTATGTGGCCTGACGTAGGGGCCACCACTAAGGTAAGGACTCGATATGCCCGTTATTACTCTTCCCGACGGAAGCTCTCGCAGCTTCGAAAATTCCGTGACTGTTCATGATGTTGCTGCTGATATCGGCACCGGGTTGGCTAAAGCCGCTCTCGCCGGTAAGGTCAATGGCACGCTGGTGGATACCAGTTACACCATCACCGAGGATGCGCAGCTGTCCATCATCACCGCTCGGGATGAAGAGGGGGTGGATGTTATCCGTCACTCCTGCGCACACTTGATGGCGATGGCCGTTCAGGAGCTATTCCCCGGCGCGCAGGTAACGATCGGTCCTGTTATCGAAAATGGCTTTTTTTATGATTTTGCCTACGAGCGCCCATTCACGCCTGAAGATCTGATTAAGATCGAAGCGAAGATGAATGAGCTGTCAAAGCAGAATCTGGCAGTATCCCGCTCTGTGATGAGCCGCGATGAAGCAATCGCGCTGTTCGAGGAGATGGGTGAGAGTTACAAGGTTGAGATCATCAACGACATTCCCGGTAATGAGGATCTGTCCTTCTACCGCCAGGGTGATTTCATCGATCTGTGCCGTGGCCCGCATGTGCCGGCAACCGGCCATATCAAAGCCTTCAAATTGATGAAAGTGGCAGGTGCCTACTGGCGCGGTGACTCCAAGAACGAGATGTTGCAGCGTATCTATGGCACTGCCTGGGGCGACAAAAAGGATCTCAAAGAGTACCTGTTCCGTCTGGAGGAGGCCGAGAAGCGCGATCACCGTAAGCTGGGTAAGGCACTGCATCTGTTCCATATGCAGGAAGAAGCACCGGGCATGGTGTTCTGGCATCCCAACGGCTGGATACTGTATCAGCAGATCGAGCAGTACATGCGTACCAAGCTGCGTCGCCATGCCTATCAGGAGATCAAGACACCGCAGGTGGTTGAACGTACCCTGTGGGAGAAATCCGGTCACTGGGACAAGTTCCACGAGGAGATGTTCACCACTCACTCCGAGCACCGCGACTATGCGATCAAGCCGATGAACTGCCCTTGCCATGTGCAGGTGTTCAATCAGGGGCTGCGCTCTTATCGCGATCTGCCGTTGCGTCTGGCTGAATTCGGTTCCTGCCATCGCAACGAGCCATCGGGTGCGCTGCATGGTCTGATGCGTGTGCGCGGCTTTGTGCAGGATGATGCGCATATCTTCTGTTCAGAAAAAGATATTCAGACTGAAGTCGCGTCGTTTATCAACTTCCTGCATGAAGTGTATGCCGATTTCGGTTTTACCGAGATACTGTACAAACTCTCCACTCGCCCAGAAAAACGTGTCGGCTCGGATGAAAGCTGGGATAAAGCTGAGGCAGCGCTGAGCGAAGCGCTGGATGCAGCAGAGCTGGAATGGGAACTGCTGCCGGGTGAAGGTGCTTTTTACGGACCCAAGATAGAATTTTCTTTAAAAGATTGTCTCGGTCGTGTCTGGCAGTGTGGTACTATACAGGTCGATTTTTCGATGCCCGGTCGTTTGGGTGCGCAGTTTGTCAATGAAGCAGGTGATCGTGAAGTTCCCGTCATGCTGCATCGTGCCATTCTGGGCTCTTTTGAGCGCTTTATCGGTATTCTGATTGAAAACTATGCTGGCGCGTTGCCGACCTGGTTGGCGCCTGTACAGGTTGCTGTTCTGAATATTACCGATAAGCAGGCTGGTTTCTGTGAAAAAGTGGCAGAAAAACTGGAAGAAGTCGGTTTCCGTGCTCATCTGGACTTGAGAAACGAGAAGATCGGCTTTAAAATCCGCGAGCACACTTTACAGAAAGTCCCCTACCTGCTGGTAGTGGGTGACAAAGAAGTAGAATCTGGATCTGTTGCTGTGCGCACTCGCACAGGCGAAGATCTCGGTGTCCTTAAGGTTGACGAACTGATAGCCAGACTCAAGGCAGATGTCGAACGCAAAGGACGCAGCGAATAAAAACTCTCAGGAGATACAACTATCAGGCGTGAAACTAAACGCGGTGGTCGTGCAGCACTACCGCCAATCAACGAGAATATCCGTGCAACCGAATGCCGATTGATTGGCGCCGATGGTGCACAGGTTGGTGTAGTAACGATTGAAGAGGCGCTTGAGCTAGCTCAGGCGGCCGAACTTGATCTGGTTCAGATCTCTGATGCCGATCCCATCGTTTGTAAAGTGATGGATTATGGTAAGCATCAGTATGAACTGAAGAAGAAAGCAAATGAGGCTAAGAAAAAACAGACTCAGATGCAGGTCAAGGAAGTGAAATTCCGTCCCGGGACGGAAGATGGGGATTATCAGGTGAAACTGCGCAACCTGATACGTTTCCTGGAAAGCGGGGACAAGGCAAAAATAACCTTGAGGTTCCGTGGTCGCGAGATGGCACATCAGGAGCTGGGTATGCAGTTGCTCAAACGGATCGAAGCAGATCTCGTTGATTTTGGCACTGTAGAGCAGCATCCAAAGATGGAAGGCCGTCAGATGATCATGGTGATCGCCCCGAAAAAGAAATAGTCATACCGACATGAAAGACCCTCGCGCCCGAAGCTACGGTTTCTGGCACAAGGGTCTTTTTATGCTTCGTATGGCTTACAACTAAACGAATGCGTGGAGAAAGTTATGCCTAAGATTAAAACTGTCCGCGGTGCGGCAAAGCGTTTCAAGAAAACTGCCAATGGCATCAAGCACAAGCAGTCCTTTAAGAGTCACATTCTGACCAAGAAGTCTACTAAGCGTAAGCGTCAACTGCGCCCAATGATGCAGGTTCACGATTCTGATGTGAAACTGGTCAAGCGTATGCTGCCAACTCTGTAAGACATTTTGTTCAAGAATTGAGATTAATTTAGGAAGGTAATGCTATGCCTCGCGTAAAACGTGGTGTTGTGGCGCGTCGTCGCCATAAGAAGATTCTGAAACAGGCCAAAGGTTATTATGGTGCACGCAGTCGTGTATTCCGTGTAGCCAAGCAAGCGGTCATCAAAGCTGGTCAGTATGCGTATCGCGACCGTCGCCAACGTAAACGTCAGTTCCGCGCGCTCTGGATTGCACGTATCAACGCTGCAGCCCGTATCAATGGCTTGTCTTACAGCCGTTTCATTGCTGGCCTGAAAAAAGCCAACATTGAAATCGACCGTAAAGTACTGGCTGACCTGGCTGTTCATCAGCAGGCTACGTTTGCAGCAGTGGTAGAAAAAGCCAAAGCTGCACTTGCTTGAGTCACACCCGCCTATTGGTAGGTAATTGATTGAATCAGATAGGGGAAGGGTGCAAGCTCTTCCCCTATTTTTTTGTTTGGAGCCGGAGATGGAAAATCTTGAAAACCTCCTGAGACAGGGCAAGCAGGCGGTTGCAAATACAGACAGTGTGAAAGCACTGGATGATGTACGCGTACAGTACCTGGGCAAGAAGGGGGAGCTGACACAGCTGCTCAAAGGGCTCGGACAACTCTCGGCCGAAGAGCGGCCCGCTGCCGGTGCCAGAATCAATGAAGCAAAAGAAGCGCTGCAGCAAGAGCTTAATACCCGCCGCGAACAGCTTGAGGCTGACGCACTGTCGAGCAAGCTTGCATCAGAAAAGGTAGATGTCACTTTACCGGGTCGTGGACAGCAACTGGGTGGACTGCACCCCGTCACGCGCACCCTGGAGCGTATTGAGGAGTTCTTCTCCAGCATCGGTTTCAGCATCGCTGAAGGGCCCGAAGTGGAGGATGATTACCACAACTTCGAAGCGCTGAATATTCCGGCTCATCATCCGGCACGTGCAATGCACGATACGTTTTATTTTGATGCCCATACACTGTTGCGTACTCACACCTCACCAGTTCAGGTACGCACCATGGAAACCAAGCAGCCTCCGATCCGGATCATCTGTCCGGGCCGTGTTTACCGCTGCGACTATGACCAGACCCACTCGCCCATGTTTCATCAGGTAGAAGGGCTGCTGGTCGACAAGAATATCAGTTTTGCCGATCTTAAAGGCACGCTGGAAGAGTTTCTGCGTGAGTTTTTTGAAGAGGATGTGAAGGTGCGTTTTCGCCCCTCTTACTTCCCCTTCACGGAGCCATCGATTGAGGTCGATATCGATCGTGGTGATGGTCGCTGGCTGGAAGTCCTGGGGTGCGGCATGGTGCATCCGAAAGTATTTGAATACTCGGGTATCGATCCCGAAGAGTACACAGGCTTTGCTTTTGGCATGGGCGTTGAGCGTCTGGCGATGCTCCGCTATGGCGTTAACGATCTGCGTCTGTTCTTTGAAAACGATCTGCGTTTTCTCGGCCAGTTCCGTTAAGCCGACCAACATCAGCCATTTGCCGATCAATCAAGATTTTAGGACAACAGCATGAAATTCAGTGAACAGTGGTTACGTGAACTGGTTCAGCCTGAAATAGGCACCCAGGCGCTGGCCGATCAGCTCAGTCTGGCCGGACTCGAAGTAGACGATGTCGAAGCGGTCGCCGGAAAGTTCAGCGGTGTCGTGGTCGCCGAGATTCTCACGGCAGAGCCTCACCCCAATGCCGATAAGCTGCAGGTATGTACCGTCAGCGATGGTGAAGCCGAATACCAGGTGGTGTGTGGTGCGCCGAATGCCCGCGCTGGTCTGAAAACCGCTTATGCCCGTGTCGGTGCAGAGTTGCCGGGTGATTTCAGAATCAAACGCGCCAAGCTGCGTCAGGTTGAGTCTTTCGGCATGCTCTGTGCTGAAGATGAACTGGGTCTGTCGGATGATCATGGCGGTATCATGGAACTGCCGGACACTGCACCTGTCGGTAAGGATCTGCGTGAGTACCTGGATCTGAATGATCATCTGATCGACGTAGATCTGACACCTAACCGTGGCGACTGCCTGAGCATTACCGGGATGGCGCGCGAAGTGGGTGTGCTGAACCGCGTACCGGTCAAGGATGTTGAAGTACCCGCCGTGGCACCGGTAATTGATGATCGCTTCTCGATTGAGCTGCAGGCACCACAAGATTGCCCGCGCTATATTGGCCGCGTGATCCGCAATATCCGTCAGGGTGTCAGTACGCCTCTGTGGATGCAGGAGAAGCTGCGCCGCTCTGGTGTTCGCAGTATCGATCCGGTCGTGGATGTCACCAACTATGTTCTGCTGGAGCTGGGGCAGCCGATGCATGCCTTTGATCTGGGCAAGCTTGAAGGTGGTATCCGGGTGCGTCAGGCGGTGGAGGGTGAAGCACTGCGCCTGCTGGATGGTCAGGAGGTCAAACTGACTGCCGAGACATTGGTGATTGCCGATGGCAATGGTGCTGTGGCGATGGCCGGTATCATGGGTGGCGAGCCGACCAGCGTGACCGATACAACGGTGGATATCTTCCTTGAGAGCGCCTTCTTCGAGCCGCTGTCGATCGTTGGTCGCGCGCGCCACTATGGCCTGCATACGGATTCATCCCACCGCTTTGAGCGTGGTGTCGACTGGCAGCAGCAGCGCAGAGCGATTGAGCGTGCCACAGCGCTGCTGCTGGATATTGTCGGTGGTGAGCCGGGTCCTGTGATTGAAGCCGTCAGTGAAGCGGATCTGCCGGCTGTGCCGCAGGTGCGTCTGCGTCATGATCGCGTGACATCACTGCTGGCGATTGAACTGCCAGCCGCTGAAATTGAAGGTATCCTGACGCGCCTTGGCATGCAGCTTGATGTCACGGGCGAGCGTGAGTGGACCGTGAAGGTGCCCAGCTATCGTTTCGATATCACCCTTGAGGTGGATCTGATCGAAGAGATTGCACGCGTCTACGGATATGACAACCTGCCGGTACGTACACCGATTGCACAGTTACCGTTGCCTCCGATAGAGGAAGCACGGGTCAATATCAAGACACTGCGCCGCCATCTGATCAGCCGTGGCTATCAGGAAGCGATCACTTACAGCTTCATAGAGCCGGGTTTGTCGGAACTGTTTGATCCTGTGCATAAACCTCTGGCTCTGGCTAACCCTATCTCTGCCGAGATGGCAGTTATGCGCACAACACTCTGGCCGGGTCTGGTCAAGGCAGTTGCCTACAACCAGAACCGTCAGCAGTCACGTGTGCGCATGTTCGAAAGCGGTCAGCGTTTCCTTCAGTTGGCAGATGGTCTGTTGCAGGAGGATGTGATTGCCGGTGTTGTGACCGGTCAGCGCGATCCTGAAGGCTGGACAGGCAGCAAGGACAAGATCGATTTCTTTGATGCCAAGGGAGACGTTGAAAGCCTCCTCAAGCTAGGTGGCAATGCCGGTGCGTTCACCTTTGTGGCAGGTCAGCACCCTGCGCTTCACCCGGGGCAGACGGCGCGTATCGAGCGAGACGGTCAGGTCGTTGGCTATCTCGGTGCGTTGCATCCACAACTGCTGAGCAAGCTGGAGCTTAACGGCCCTGTGTATCTGTTCGAGGTGTCACTGGCTGCCGTAACAGGTGGAAAACTGCCCCGTTTTGCGCCTCTTTCGCGCTTCCCTGAGTCACGTCGTGACCTGTCGCTGCTGGTTGATCAGAAAATCAGCTTTGATGCGATCCGTGAAGTCGTGCTGGAATCGGCTGGAGAATACCTGACCCAGGTCACATTATTTGATCTGTATCAGGGCCAAGGTATTGAACAGGGTAGAAAAAGTCTTGCTTTGGGCTTGACCTGGCAGCATCCTTCACGCACTCTTAATGATGAAGAAATAAACAGCGCAGTCAGTGAGGTAGTTTCGGCACTGACGACTCATTGTGGTGCATCGTTAAGAGAATAAAGACAGGGTGATTGTCATGAGCTCTTTGACTAAAGCGGAAATGGCCGAGCGTTTGTTTGAAGAACTTGGTCTGAACAAGCGTGAAGCAAAAGAAATGGTGGAATCTTTCTTTGATGAGATCCGCCACTGTCTGGCGTCAAACGAGCAAGTCAAACTCTCGGGGTTTGGGAATTTCGATCTGCGTGACAAACGTCAGCGCCCGGGTCGGAATCCCAAAACCGGTGAAGAGGTGCCGATCTCTGCCCGTCGTGTGGTTACGTTCAGGCCTGGGCAGAAACTGAAGGAGCGAGTCGATAGCTATGTCGGAAACCGGAGTGAAGAGTCCTGATCTGGAGCCGATCCCCGGTAAACGCTACTTCACGATCGGTGAAGCGTCCAAACTCTGTGATCTGAAGCCGCATGTTCTGCGGTACTGGGAGCAGGAGTTCGATCAGATCAAGCCTGTGAAACGCAACAATCGCCGCTATTATCAGCGTAATGATCTGTTGCTGATCAGACAGATAAGAGGCTTGCTCTACGAACAGGGTTTTACCATCACAGGGGCAAGACAATGGCTCAGTGGTGATAACGCCGGTGACGACTCCGCACGCTATCGTCAGTTGATCAGGCAGACCATCAATGAGCTTGAAGATATTCTCAAGTGCCTCAAGGCTGCAAAGTAATATGAGATAACCCCGGCCAGCCGGGGTTATCTGTATCTGGGCTTTAGCTGATTTTTTTCATTCCTCACTGGTCTTGAGCTGATCCCTCTCAGGCAGAATATTTGCAAAAAACTGTCTGGAAAGCTTCACAGACTCAATCAGTTAATGTAGTATTTCGGCTCTCTTGAGAAAGCAATCTTCTCGGGGAAAGTCGGGGCGTAGCGCAGCCTGGTAGCGCACTTGCATGGGGTGCAAGGGGTCGCAGGTTCAAATCCTGCCGTCCCGACCAATTTTTACAAAGACTTGGGTCAACTTTGAAAGGTTGGCCTTTTTCGTTTCTGAGCCAAAGGTAGGCTTGGGACGTCTCCCGCACTACCCTTATCTCTTGGCAAACAGCACGAGTGTGCATCATCTACTCGCGATTCAGCACTTCCAGTAGTTCTATCTCAAAAATCAGGTTCGAGTCAGGAGGAATCTTGTCGCCAAAGCCGCGCTCGCCATATCCCATATGAGCAGGCACCAGTAGTTTGCGTTTGCCACCCGCCTTCATGCCTTTGAGTCCTTCGACCCAGGCGGCGATTACCTTCTTGTGGCTCAATATTGTCTGAAACGGCTGGCTCTTCTCATAGGAGGAGTCAAATTCGGTACCATCTTCCAGGAAACCACGATAATGAGCGGTGATCAAAGCACCGCCTTTTTTGACTTCGGTACCGCTGCCTTCGGTAATATCTTCAATCAACAGTTGTTCAAATTCAGCCATGGTTATTCCTGGAAGTGGCCCTGATCAGTCGACTCAATCTAAATCGTCAATAGTTACAACTATGTCGTAGGTTGTGACATCCACTGCCATGAAGGTGTAGCTGTCACCATCCTCATCAACCAGCCGAATATCAAAGATCGGGCTGTTATAACCGGTGAGCGTGACACGTCTCGCATCACCATCGATGATGACTTCGTCGCCCAGGACGTCTTCTTCCCATGATTTGGAAACACCTGGGCTGATATACATGTACATGATGGTGTAGCCCGTGCGGTTGGTGATATCAACGTAATAATCCTGAGCAAATGCTTTAAGTGAAAACGCCACTAAAAACAGCAGTACAAAGATGCTTTTGATGCGCATTATAGTTGTCTCTAAGGTTGCAGGGTGGGTTGCAAAAGGTAGGAAGCTGGTAAGTGGCATAGCACATCCTTGCGCTCGAGCAGTAAACATAGTGCTGATCATGAAGTCTGTCAATCTGTGAATAAAACCATATAATATCCATTTGCCCAGGTTACGGGTGAAGGGAGTGCTATGCGTTGCTTTATACGAGTAAGTGCGTGCATGTAATCAGTTGATTTATTTGCTATGGATGGTGCAGATCTGCCTGAAAACTGGCTCTAACCTCCCGTTCAGATCATTCTTTGGCTAATATTCAGCGCTTGTTTCGTTTGTCGCTTCCATAATGCTTTTCCCGACCCTGCTCAGGCAGCATGGTAGAGTGGTTTTTTGCACTTTGCAGCCCTGTTTCAAATAGCTTTGGAGAGCTTAAGATGGATTTTATTGTATTTGGATTGCCGCTGATTCTATTGGTGGGAGTGTATGTCTGGTATGCGGTGATTATTTCACGTCGTAATGCAGTATTGGATGCTTTGTCGGGGATTGATGTGCAGTTGAAAAAACGCCACGATCTGATTCCGAATGTGCTGAGCATTGCCAAACGTTTCATGCAACATGAACAGCAGTTGCTTGAAGAGATAACCAAAATCAGGTCGGCGGCTGTTTCAGCACTGGAGAAATACGAGCGCAGCCATAGTGCAGTGGATGCCGACGCGCACTTTGCGCTGGAAAATGAGCTGCAGCGTGCCATGGGGCGTTTTATGGTTCAGGTGGAGGCCTATCCGGAGCTGACGTCAGCTCAACCCATGATTAATGCGCAGAATACCTATCTGGAAGTGGAAACCAATATTGCGGCTGCCCGCCGTTTCTACAACACATCGGTACGTCGATTGCGCAACAGCTGCGAGATCTTTCCGGGTACTGTGTTGGCCAGGATGGTGCGGGTCCAGCCTTATCCCTTTTATCAGGCTGATCCTGCTGAAACGCGTCCTGTTGATGCGTCTGCATTTCTCAATTGACACAGTTAAGCTGACTGGAAGCCAGTCGTTCTTTTGCCCAGCAACCCCATGGATCGGCGCAGTAGCATGGTAGATAAAGCAAGTTCACCTTACAGACTTTCAGTTAACGTAAAGCAAACGACAATGTTGTTGCATCTGGTCAGCGCAGAGCTTATTGCCTTCGTCAGGCACACTCTGTTACGCAAGCCAAGACTTGCGCCTTCGCAGCAACTGGACGATGTCCTGGATGATAAGTCACGACAGGCGTTCAACGATGAGTTACAGGTGCTGGAGCAGTTACGTCTGAAGATAAACCGAAATGCCTGGGTGTTGCGGAAAGTTGTTCTACCAGCGCTGTTGGCTTATCTCGTAGTCAGCCTGCTTTTTTTTCCGATGTGGGATCTGCTCAGGTTCTGGGTACTGGCTCTACCAGTGATGCTTATCACCTTGCCCTCACTGGTGATACGAGAAAGCTACCTTGACGATTATGAGAGGTTCAGCAACCGTTTTCGCCACACTTTCATACCCGCTCTTGCAAAAAGTTTTGGCGATATTAAGTACCAACAATATGGCTACATTGAGCCGGATCGCTTCAAGAGTCGTTTGCCGCAGGGGGCTACCTCATTCGATTTAGGGTTGGCCATCGCTAGAGTGGAACAAGAAGATTACTTTTGTGGTTCACATCGTGGCTGTCAGTGGGAGTTGGTAAACGCCAAGCTATTTAACCACAAGCATAAGCGTACTTTTATGGGGTTGATACTGATGTTGGAGCTTCCCAGATCATTTGAAGGCACTACTGTGATCAATATGAGAAATCCGGTCAGCGGATCCAGTAGAGTACACCTTGAGAAAGGCGAGTTTACGGATCTGCTTGTGGTCAGTAGTACCGATCAGATTTCAGCCAGAAGCTGGCTGACCCCGGCAGTGATGGAGCGCTTGTATCAGTTGCGTCAGTTGTTTCAGGGTATGAAAGGCAACCTGACTGGTTCCAGCTTATTGCTGTTGCTGGATACACCTAATTTTTTGCCACAGCCGCCTATCGATGTGCCCTTGACCGAGGCCAAACCCTGCTTGCACTTCGTGGACGAACTTAAAACGCTGTATCTGTTGATCGACACCTTACTGGCGCAGTTCCCGGATCTGCCTACTCAAAGCCCCCCGAAAGGCATTCAGGCGAAACATTAAAGGATTTTCTATGCGCACTGTAATTTACTTGTTAATAGCGCTATTTTTTGGTGGTCTGACCTTATGGCTAGTGAATAGCCGCCTGGACGTATTAGCGGATAGCTTGCCGACGACAGGCGTCATTGTTGACGTGCAAGGTGGTAGTTCAGGAAAAACGTCCAGACCTGTTGTTCGTTTTACCACAGCCAAAGGGCAAGTTATTGAGCAAGCGGTGTTCAGGCTTCAGCACACCAGCACCTGGGACAAGGGGGAAACCTTGCCGATCTTGTATAGGCAAAGTGATCCTCAACATGCGATGGTTAATGAGTTTCGCACTCTGTGGAATATAGAGATTTTTTGTGGTTTGCTGGCGTTGGGCTTTTGGATGCTGTTTTTAAGACAGTTGTTGCCTGCATCCACGTCAGGTGATCAGGGTTTAAAGGATATTAGAGTTCTGTGTTTAGTCCCTGCTTTTTTTGCATTTTTATTTGCAATCAAAATGATGGTGGTGAGTTAAATCCAGCCTTATTGTGATGATGCTGTTGAGCGGAGTGGTTTAAATGTCGCGTGAAGTGATCGTATTGGGTGCCGGTATGGTTGGTGTTTCTGTCGCCTGGCATCTGCAGGAAAGGGGCTATCGTGTAACACTGGTTGATCGTCAGTTGCCAGGGCGTGAGACCTCTTTTGGTAATGCCGGAATTATTCAGCGCGAAGCGGTCCGTCCCTATCCTTTCCCGCGAGATCTTGCCACGTTATTGAGGGTGTTGCCCAATCGCCAGGTGGATATCCGATACCGTCCAGGTGGCCTGTTACAGGCAGCCGGGCCGCTATTTCGTTACTGGATGAACTCAGCGCCATCACGCTATGCGCAGATTGTGCCTGCTTATGCAGCGTTGATTATCCGTTCGATGGATGCGCATGCATCAATGATCAAGCAGGTTCAGGCTGAGGATTTGATTCGCAAGGAGGGCTATTTCGAGATATTCAGAACGGCCAAGGCGATGGATGCCGAGTGTCGGCGAGCAGAGGGCGATCGCGATCACTACGGTGTAGAGTACCGTGTGCTTAATAGTGCCGCACTGGCTGAAGCCGAGCCAAATTTTGCTCCCGGGCTTGCTGGGGCTATCCATTGGACACAACCCTGGACGGTGGTTGATCCGGGCGCACTTGTAGCTGCCTATGCTGAGGGGTTTGTAGCGCGCGGTGGTCGTTTTGTGCAAGCAACACTTCAAGGGTTGTCGCGCCAGGGGCCGCAGTGGCAGATAGCTACTGATAGTGAGTCGCTGTCAGCTGAGCTGGTTGTGATGGCAATGGGCCCGTGGTCTGCTAGCTGGCTGGCGACTCAGGGGATCTCCGTGCCGCTGTTCGTCAAACGTGGTTATCACATGCATTACAGTAGCCGAGGCGCAGCGAAATTGAATCACTGGGTCATGGATGCAGAGGTGGGTTATCTGATGGCGCCGATGCGTGCAGGGATCCGGCTGACGACCGGTGCGGAGTTATCCGGGCAGGAGTCGTCACCCCGTTATCAGCAGTTGGCTGCTGCCGAAGCTGTGGCTCGTCAGCTGTTTCCACTGGGGGAGCGGCTTGATGCTGAGCCCTGGAAGGGTGGTCGCCCCTGCACACCGGACATGAAACCCGTGATAGGGCCGGCACCAGGGCAGCCAGGCTTGTGGCTGGGATTCGGCCATGGCCACCAGGGATTCACCATGGGACCGATCACAGGTAAGTTGCTCGGCCAGATGATCGATGGCGAAACGCCAGAGGTGGATATGGCACCTTACCGGGCTGAACGATTTTGATCTGTATCAGATCAATACGACAAGATGCGTCAGGCATACGATAGCGGTCAGCTTCCAGCGCAACAGGGGATAGCCTTTGGGATAGCGTTTATCTATACCACAGAGCCATTCGACCAGTCTCAAGGCGAGAAAAAGTACCGCCTGAATCAGGACCGCCATGTGTGGTAACAGCGCAAGGCTCAGAAAACTGATAACGGGAAAGCTGACTGCTATGAGTGCCAGGTACTGAGGTGATTTGGTCGTGAACAGCACGGGCCAGAGTACGCCAGACATGAAACCAAGAATCAGACAGCTGTATAGCATGAAGAGCCAGTGAGTTTCACTGCTGGTCATGTAGTTGGGTAGATGTGAGGCCATGGCAAGCCCAACGAACGGAATCAGGCCTGCATAGCTGAGTATACGGATCAGAGGCATGGCATCTCCTGAGTCTGTTCGTTGGGTAGTTGTGTGACACTTTTGCGCGTTGCTGCGTAGTGATGTTGCAGAATACGTGAAAAAAATCAGGATGGATTCACATCACCTGCTCTGTTCAGGTGAGATCAGAGTGAGCTGTCGTAAGGACGACGGCCCACTCTGGTTACTTATTGAGGAGTAAGTGTTGTCTGGAAGGGCGACATACCATCAACAAAGCCGAACACTGAGACGGTGCCATCGGCTGAGAGTGGAGCTGTCAACTCAAAGCGGCCCTGTCCATCACAGGTGAAATCATGCTCGCCATTGGCTAACACCAGACCACATACTGGAACGTTCTGCGTACCTCTGAGGCTACCTGTCAGCATGACTTGATTGTCTTCTGCGACAGTCAGGCTGTCGACCAGAACCGAAGGTGATGGGCGCTGCTCGGATACCAGCAAAACGTTCTGTTTTATCAGATTGGTGGTCGCCTTGATGGTTTGGCTGTATGGGGCAAACCCATCGGCAAAGAAGAGGATGCTGAGCTCGCCATTCTGATCAGTGGGTACATTCAACTCATACTCGCCAGCGCCATTACAGGTGAACATATGCTGTCCGTTGATCAGCATCAGGCCACAGACCGGCGCAGGCAACTGCAGTTGAGTGGTGACCTTGCCACTGACTCTGATGGTGGAATCTGCCAGAAGTGGTGAAGGGTCCAGCCAACGTTTGAGTTCCGGGTACATTTTATCGAAGCGGCCGTAGTAGGCTGGATACTGAACGTTTTCGCAGTAGGGAACTGCACCAGTCAGAACACCCACGAGTTCATTGTTGTTATTGAAAAGGCCGGAACCACTGGAACCAGGCTCCACGGCACCGCTATTCCATAAAACCTGCCAATGGGTGTCACTTCTCATGCCAAGGGGCCAGTCACTTGCAGCGATAATGTTTCCCTTGCTGATCTTTTGATAGTCACCTTTGGGGTGGTGTATGCCTCGAACAGGTGTGTCGGCAGCAACTGGAGTCGTTCTCCAGCCGGCACGTGCTGTGGTTGGTGGCATCTGATTCAGGCGCATCAGTGTCGTGTCTTGCATGTAGCTGTTATAAAGGCGTGTACCACCACCGGTGGTGGTTTGTACTTCAGTACCGGGCAGGGAGCTACCACAGGTTCTGCTGCGGAAAAACCAGTAGAGCTGCATATTGCCTATCTCATAGTGGCTTCTGACACAGTGGTCGGCAGTAATGAACCATGGCTCCTGGCTGCCGATTGTGTCATTTAGCAGCGCGCCGGTGCATAAGCCGGTTACACCACGAGTAGATGTAAACAGATATTTTGCAGTGGTATCAGCAATCGGCAAGCTACTGGTGTCACATGCAATATTGACATTGCAACTGCCGGAACTGCCAGCATCCTCCTGCCGCTTCAAACCCTTGGTGAATATCGAGTCATGCAGGACAGAAACGCTGCGTATGCCAAGGTCTGCTGAAGTGAGAGATAGTGGAGAATCGGTATAGAGCTCCACTCGAGCAATGCCGCCCTCAATAACCGGCGACCAGAAAACGGCATCTTCTTCAAACTGTGCCATCTGCTCTTGAACGCTGTCTGCTGTGAAAGGCCCATAGTGAAACTGCGGATGGTTTGGGCTGTGCAGGTAGAAGGTCAGATTGTCTGGAATACCCAAGGGATCAAACCCCAGACGAAAAGCCATGGAATATTCGGAAAGGCTGATATCCATGGTTGCACGGAAATTGTCACCCTCTGCTTGCCAGTTCAGATCGCCAAGCAGGTAGTCGGGCTGTTGTGCCAACTCAAACCCATCACCGACTTTCAGCGCCATGCCTCTGTCGGACTCACCATACAGCTCTTCAGCTTTGAAGCTGCGGTTTGTTTCAAGGTCATCTGTGTGTTGTGACGGAGTCAGCTCCAGCATGATGCGAGCAGAAGGTGGCGCAAAGGTCAGGCTTTTCGTCACACGCTGATCCGTCGGGATCAGGCTGTCTTGGTTATGCGGGATAAAGGGAGCAGAGATCTCTGTTTCGTCAGCAAATGCGGGAAGGATCAGCGAAGCGAAAACCGCAGGAATCAGAAGCTGGTTTAAACGACCCATCAGTACATCCTTCTTTGTCTAATGTTTTCAACTGGCCAGACAGCCGGGCTGAGCTTGCAGTCTGTCGCTTGAGTTTTCAAGCTGAACTATTACCTTGATCATAAAGGATAGACTGAACTTTTCCAGATATAAATGAAACTGTCGCTATTTTATAGTCTGGATCAGTGCTGTGACGACATCCTCAAAATAGATATGCCTATCCAGCGCACGTGCTCCCATCAGGGCACCATTGAGTGCTGAAAACTGCAGCGATGCTTTGCGCCTTGCATCCTCCAGGCCGAGATCGGGTGTTGATGACAGCACTATATCGCTCAGCCATGCGATATTCAGTTGATAGAAGGCCCTCAAAGACTCAATTACGGCTTCTGGTAGTACCTCTAAATCCGAACCGAGCATCATGCATAGGGGGATGGCCTTGTGCTGCTTCATCTCCCGGCGATACATATCGATATAGCTTTCGAGCCGGGCCGTGGGGGTATCGCCAAGAGTTTCAATGTGGTCAAGCGCACCCTTGAAACGCTGAAAATAGCGGTGCATCACGGCGGTGACAAGATCAACCTTGGTTGGGAAGTGGTAGTGCACACTCGCACTCTTGATACCTATTTCTGCAGCTATCTCGCGAAAGGCAAACCCCTGATAGCCGCGGCTTCTGATCAGGCTTTCGGCAATATCGAGAATCTTGTCTGCGGTGTTCGTCATGGTTGCACATATCGTCTGTTGAGGTGTGAGAGATAGATTATAGGGAAGAGTCTTGTCGATAAGGAAGTGTTGATGGCATACTTACCTATCAGTAGATAGATAAATATGTCATTAATGAGCTGTGTAGGAGTGAACATGTCCGCAATTATCGATACCAATGTGCTTGTTCTTGGGTCAGGCCCCGGTGGCTACTCTGCAGCTTTCAGAGCAGCCGATCTTGGGTTGGATGTGATGATGGTCGAGCGATACGGTACCCTCGGTGGCGTCTGTCTGAATGTCGGCTGCATCCCATCAAAGGCGTTACTGCATGTTGCCAAGGTGATTGCCGGGATCAAGGAGTCTTCTGGTATTGGTGTGAGAGTAGGCGATCCGGAAATAGATATAAACGCGGTTCGAGGTTTTAAGGATGCAGCAGTATCCAGATTAGTGAACGGTGTTGGCAATATGGCTCGTCAGCGATCAGTCAAAACCCTGCAGGGTGAAGGGCACTTTACTGGCGCACATGAACTGGAAGTGACACTGGGGCAGGTTAAAACGCGTATCCGCTTCAAGCATGCGATTATTGCGGCAGGTTCGCGTCCGGTGCAGTTGCCGTTTATTCCGCAGCATGACCCGCGCATCTGGGACTCTACTGATGCGCTGGCGTTGACCTCGATACCGGAGCGTCTGCTGGTGATCGGCGGTGGCATTATCGGCATGGAGATGGCGACTGTTTATCAGGCGTTGGGTAGCAGGATCACAATTGTGGAGTACGCCGATCAACTGATTCCTGCTGCGGATAAGGATCTGGTGCGAGTGTATCAGCGATATAACCAGGAACTGTTTGATGTTCGGCTTGAAACACGCGTGATCCATGTGCAAGCGGAGAAAGATAGTCTGCAGGTTACTCTATCTCCGAACAAGGGTGGGGAAAGTACCGAGTCCTTTGATGCGATTCTGTTGGCTGTTGGCCGTAAACCCAATGGCGGTGATATTGGAGCAGAGGCTGCCGGCGTGTTTGTGGATGAGCGCGGATTTATCCCGGTGGATCATCAGTTGCGTACCAGTGTGCCGCATATTTTTGCAATCGGTGATATTAATGGCGATCCGATGCTGGCGCATAAGGCAACTCATGAAGGGCATGTGGCGGCAGAGGTGATTGCCGGACACAAGGTGTCATTTCAGCCGTTGGCGATACCGTCGATCGCTTATACAAATCCTGAAATCGCCTGGACAGGATTGACAGAAAAACAAGCTAAGGCTCAGGGAGTTTCTTATGCTGTATCCGTTTTTCCATGGAGTGCCAGTGGTAGAGCGATCGGTGAAGCGCGCAGCGAAGGTAAAACCAAACTGATCCATCATGCCGAGACAGGTACCTTGCTTGGGGCAGGGGTTGTTGGAATCAACGCCGGAGAACTGTTAGGTGAGTTGAGTCTGGCTATTGAGTTCAAGGCCAGTGTCGAAGATCTGGCGCTCACTATTCATGCTCATCCTACGCTGCATGAAACGGTCGGCCTGGCGGCAGAGCTGGCCAGTGGAACCATTACGGATCTGCCCAATCCCACAGCCAGGTTGAAGGTAGGCTGACCACCCGTTGGATTTTGCCGCTGCAGCTGATTACAGCGTATCGGCTGCGGCGGGTCATCTCATCAGAAATTTTATGTAGTCAGATCCATATCAGGCTGGCTCAATGATCTATACTGAGATGACTCTTTCGCCCTATCTGGTGGAAAGGAAGCCGACGCGAACACCGCAGTCATGACGATCAATTCAGTAGCTGGCTATCTTGTTTATGGATCAAAACACAGCCATACAACTTCTGAATCAGCGCATCGCCCTGGAGAAGCTGATCAGCCACATCTCCTCCTCGCTGGTAGTCTGTTCACCAGATAACCTGGATGACGGGATCAGGCAGGTGCTTGCCCAGATCGCGGAGTATACGGATACCGATCGCACCTATCTGTTCCAGATACGTGATGATCCACCCTTTGCAGATAACACACATGAATGGTGTGCACCTGGAATTGCAACTCAGATAGATGAGCTGCAGAACCTGCCGTTTACCGACGACTTCCGGATTGCCATGCTTATCCGTCAGCATAAGACTGTCTTTATCGAGGATGTTGCCCTGTTACCCGCTGAGTGGGAAGCAGATAAGGCACTGCTCAACTCCCAGAGTATTCTGTCCATGCTGGCGGTACCGATGCTGTCGGATGCACGACTGGTCGGATTTATCGGGGTAGATGCCGTTCGCAAGAAACGCAACTGGAGTGGGGATGATATCTCGCTGCTCCGGCTTGTGGGTGAGATTATTACCCACACGCTGGAACGAAAACGGGCACTGGAGCTACTTCAGGAGCGCGAATCGCGCTTTCGTTATCTGTTTGAACAGATCCCTTCGATCGCTGTGCAGGGTTATGACAGTGAGCGCCGTGTATTCATGTGGAACAAGGCCAGTGAGCATCTATACGGTTATACCGAAGAGGAAGCCTCGGGACGGTGCATTGAGGATCTTATCATTCCACATGAGGCACGCGAGATGGTCAAGGAGGCGCACAGGCAATGGGTTCAGGCCGGGCAGCCGATACCGGCAGGAGAGGAGCATCTGTTGCGCAAGGATGGCACGCTGATCAATGTATTTTCCAGCCATGTGATGCATCGAACGCTGGCCGGTGAGCATGAGATGTACTGTGTTGATATTGACCTGACCGAGCTGAATCAGGCGATGTCGATAGTCGCGGAGCGTGAGAAACAGCTCGAGAAACTGGCCCACTTTGACCCTCTGACTGGGCTTCCCAACCGCATACTGCTGTCTGATCGGCTTCGACAGATGATGAGTCAGTCCAAACGCAGTGAGCAACTGGTTGCAGTGGCTTATCTGGATCTGGATGGTTTCAAACAGATCAATGACAGCTTCGGACATGAGTTGGGAGACGAATTGCTGCGCAAAGTGGCTGTCGAGATGGAGTCTGCCCTGCGCGAGCAGGATACTCTGGCTCGTATCGGGGGCGATGAGTTTGTGGCGGTTATCGGAGGACTGTCGCAGATCCAGGAGTGTGATCCTATTCTGCAGCGCCTGCTGGCAACGGCGGCCGATATCTACGAGATCAATGGGCAGTACCTGAACGTCTCGGCCAGTATTGGTGTCACCTTTTATCCGCTGGATCCGGTTGAGGCGGATCAACTCATGAGACATGCCGATCAGGCAATGTATCAGGCCAAACAGGCGGGCAAAAACCGTTATCAGCTGTTTGATATTCGCCTGGAAGAGGAGATACGTGAGAAGCAGTCATTGCTTTGGGAGCTGGGGCGTGCGCTGAAGCGTCATGAGTTTGTGCTCTATTATCAACCCAAGGTGAATATGAGCAACGGTGCCCTGATAGGTGCTGAGGCGCTGATCCGGTGGCAGCATCCTGACAGGGGGGTGCTGGCTCCTGCGGCCTTCATGCCGGTGACGGAAGATCATCAGATCGGTATCGAGCTGGGCAAGTGGGTGCTGAATCAGGCGCTCGCGCAGATGGATGCCTGGCGCAGGCAGGGCTTTATCTGTCCGGTCAGTATCAATATCAGTGCCCGACAGATCCAGCAGCGGGATTTCACCAGTCTACTGGCCAGTGCGTTGCAGCACTATCCCGAACTCAATGCGGCTGATCTTGATCTGGAAATGCTCGAAACCAGTGCGCTGGAGGATATCCAGCAGGTGACGCAGGTGATGGAGGAGTGTCATGCACTGGGGGTGACTTTTTCGCTGGATGATTTCGGGACGGGTTATTCATCGCTATCCTATCTGAAGCGCCTGCCGGTTGATTGCCTGAAGATAGATCAGAGCTTTGTGCGTGGCATGCTGGATGATCCGGATGATATGTCGATCATACAGGGTGTGTTGGGGCTGGCCTGGGCCTTTAATCTGAAGGTGATAGCCGAAGGGGTGGAAACTGCCGCGCATGGTCAGCAACTGCTCACGCTTGGTTGTGAGCTGGCACAGGGCTATGGTATTGCCAGACCCATGCCGGCTGATCGTTTGCCTGTGTGGGCGGATCAGGAGCTGGCGCAGGCACTTGAGAGCTTCAGGAAGTAGATAACTGAATTGGATTCAGGCACTTTCCCGCCGCATCAGTTGGAACCCCAGATCCACAATTGCCGGTTCTGGTTGCTCCCCTTTAAGTCGCTTCAACATCATCTCGGCTGCCGTCTTGCCCATCTCATAGAGTGGAATGGATATGGAGGTGAGCGAGGGGTTGATACAGGCTGACTGCTCCAGATCGTTGAAACCGCTGATGGCGATCTGCTGTGGCATGCGCAGATGGCGGCGCTGGCACTCATAGATGGCGCCATAGGCAAGGTCATCGTTACAGCAGAATACCGCGTCGGTATCCGGGAATCGCACCAGCAGTTCAGCCAGTAGTTGTCCACCGAGCTGAACAGAGGAAGGCTTCGGGTTGGCGATGATCTGTTCCGGTGCGTCGGGGCGGCGCTCGCGCAATCGATGACTGAAGCCTTGAATACGATGCTGGGTACGCTCATCCAACTGCGAGGCGATAACACTGATCTGCTGATACCCCTGATCAATCAGATAGTCTGCCATGGCGGCACCGGCATCGAAGTGCGAGATGCCGACGCACATATCCAGCGGCGGTCGGGTATCGGTTTCCATCATCTGTACGATGGGCAGGCCGCTCATTCTCAGGCGCTGCTCCGTTTCTTCCGTCATCTCAAGCCCGGTGATGATAAAGCCATCGGGCATATGCGTCAGAAACTTCTCGATCAGACTCTCTTCCTGCTGCAGCGAGTAGTAGGTGTTGCCGATCAGCATGTCGTAGTTACGGGGAGTGCAGACATCATAGATCCCCTTGATCACATTGCTGAATACGGCGTTGGAGACTGACGGGATGATCACCGCCAGTGTCTGAGTGGCATTGCTGGCCAGTGAGCGGGCGGCACGATTGGGGACATAGCCGGTTTCTAGAATCGCAGCACGGATGCGTTCGCGCAGGGCAGGGGAGACTTTGTCGGGGTCGTTAAGGGCGCGTGAAACCGTGATGGCGCTGACGCCTACGCGCTGGGCGACATCTTCAAGTCTGGCGCGGCCCTTACCACGATGGCCGATTTTCCCCGCTGTCTTCATCCGCGCTGCCTTCATCCGCGATAGTCCTGTTTAGCCAGCCGTCATGGCTTGCCTTTATGCTGATCAGCGCCAGAGCGCTCGGTGAATGATTCTACCGACATCCCGGGTGTGAGTGTAGTGTGTTGATTCTGCAGCCATTGCAGAATACTGGTAAGCATCTCATCAATTGATTGATTGATCGACAAGGTCAGGCAGCGCTCTTCAGGACCTGGTTCTTCAAGGTCATTGAGCTGAGTCTGCAGCAGTGCAATGTTCATATAGTGCCCCTGACGGGACTGCATTCGGTTTCTGAGGGTGGCCTCATCGCCCTGTAGATAGATGAACAGCAGATCGCCAGCCTGTTTACGCAACTGGTCCCGATAGATACGTTTCAGGCTTGAACAGGCCAGAATACACTGTTGATCCTTTTGCGTATGCTGTTGGATCTGTTCGGCAAGCGTTTGCAGCCAGGGGATTCGATCCTGATCATTCAGAGGCGTGCCGGCGGTCATCTTGCGCACATTCTCCGGCGAGTGATATCGATCACCTTCCAGAAACACGCCACCAAGACGGGTTGCCAGATGCTCGGCAAGGGTGCTTTTGCCCGAACCGCACACGCCCATTACAACGATATTCGTTTTTATCATCTTCAGTTCAGCTCGGAAAAAGGACCCTGAAGCGGCATTGCTTCAGGGCCAATCCATGGTGACATGGCTTACAGAGTTAATGAGTTACAGAGTTAACAGTTGGATTCGACAGGCGTGTCAGTTGCTGCTGACACTGTTATCTGTTCTGATCTCGGTCAGCGCTTGCTGCAGGCTGTTCCACAGATCCACACCTACCGCTTCGGCGATGTTCTTATTGACATCGGTCAGTTGCGCTCGCATGCGCTCGACCTCATCACTGCTCAACTCATTCACTTTCATCCCTTTTTCCTGAAGTTCGCTCAGTGCGCGGGCTGCTTCTTCACGGGTATCCTGACGCTCAAAGTCACGTGCCGTGATGGCCGCTTCAAGCAGAATGTCGCGCTCTGCCTGCGACAGACGATCCCAGAAGCGCTTGCTCACCAGTACGATCCAGGGGCTGTAGACATGGTTGGTAACGGTCAGATATTCCTGAACCTCATAGAATTTACTGGAGAGAATGGTGTTGTAGGGGTTCTCCTGACCATCGACGGTGCGGGTTTCCAGTGCAGTGAAGAGTTCTGAAAAGGCCATCGGCACGGCGTTGGCCCCCAGTGTTTTGAAGCTGTCGAGAAAGACATTGTTCTGCATCACACGCAGACGTATGCCATCCAGATCTTCCAGTGTCTCCACCGGGCGGCGACTGTTGGTCAGGTTGCGAAAACCGTTTTCCCAGTAGACCAGACCGATCAACCCTTTCTCTTCCAGTTTATCCATGACCTGTTGTCCGACAGGGCCATCCAGAATCACGTCTGCCTCTTCTGCACTGTTGAACAGAAAAGGGGTATCCCAGATCGCCATCTCGGGCACGATACCGACCAGTGTTGCGGTGGAGCCGACCATCATCTCCTGCGCCCCACCGAGCAGCGCCTGCTGCATCTGCACATCGGAGCCCAGTGTGGCACCACCGAAGGGGCGGATGCGCAGCTTGCCATCCGACAGGCGGCCCACCTCTTCAGCAAACAGTTTGGTGGCGCGGCCCTGGTTGGAGTTTTCATTCAGGCCATAACCGAAACGTATCTGACGCGACTGGATATCTGCGATGGCAGTCGAGGCTACACAGAGGCCAACCAGGCCGGCGATGAACAGGGTTTTTATTTTCATTATTGATTCCTCATTTTATTCAGATGTGTGTTGTCAGTTTTTCGGTTTGTGGATCATGAGAGCCATTTCAGTGGCCAGATAACGATCTGCGGGAACAGGATCAGCAGTCCCAGCAGCACGATATAAGCGGTGATGAATGGCAGCACGCCGCGCACCACCGATTCCATCGGCATCTTGCCGACGCCGGACACCACATTCAGCACAGTGCCGACCGGTGGTGTGATCAATCCGACACAGCCAGCCATGATGAACATCAGCCCGAAATAGACCGGATCGACACCGGCTGCGGCAGCCATCGGTGCCAGAACCGGAGCCAGAATCAGGATGGATGGCGTCAGATCCATCACCATGCCGATCACCAGCAGGAAGAGCACGACGCCCAGCATGAACAGTATCGGTTTATCCAGAATCGGACCGAACAGCTCAATCAACTGATTGGGCAGATCCGCCAGCGTGATCATGTAGGAGGAGGCCATCGCTGCCCCGGCCAGAAACATCACCACAGAGGTGGTCTTGGAGGCGCGTACCATCACCTGATAGACACCAGCCAGATTCAGCTCGCGGTACACCAGCGTAGTGATGATCAGGGCATACACGGCTGCAACCACGGCGGCTTCTGTCGGTGTGAAGATACCGCCGCGCAGTCCGCCGATTATGATGATCGGCAGCAGCAGGGCCCAGATGCTGCGGCGCAGTACCAGCAGACGTTCATGCCAGCTCTGTTTCTCTGCCACCGGCAGATTCTTGTCGCGCACGATCCAGCCCCAGGCCACCGCTATTGCAGCAGCCATCAGAATGCCCGGTACGATACCGGCCAGAAACAGCTGACTGATCGACGTATTAGTCGTGACACCATAGATAATGAAGGGCATGGAGGGTGGAATGATCGGGCCGATGATACCGCCGGATGCGATCAACCCTGCGCTGCTGCCTGCAGGATAGTTCTGGCGCCGCATCATCGGCAGCAAAAGCGTTGCCAGAGCGGCTGAATCGGCAATTGCCGAACCACTCATGGATGCCAGCAGCACTGATGCGCCTATCGCGACATAACCCAGCCCGCCTTTGACATGGCCGAAGAAGGCGCGTGCCAGATCGACGATACGCTGTGACAGCCCACCAGCGGTCATCAACTCACCGGCCAGTACGAAAAAGGGCACTGCCAGCAGCGGGAAGTTGTCAAACCCTGCCTGAACATTCTGTGCCAGCAATTGTGCGTTGAAAAAGTCGAGGTGATACATCAGTGCAACAGCCGTCATCATCAGCGCGAAAGCGATGGGGATGCCGATGCTCATGGCGCTGAAGAGTACGACCAGAAAAATTGCGATAGCCATGATCAGTTCCTCAATGCCGTGCAGAATCAGTTGCAGATGAGTCGGGTGCAGATGACGTGGTGGCCAGCTCTGGGCCACGCAGGGTCTGCCAGCTTTCACGCAGCAGAAGTAGCAGCATGCAGGCCGCCATCAGCAGGATGGCACCGGCGGCCAGCCCGAGCGGATAGCCCAGCACCGGGCTGCGGCTGTTGATGCCAACCATCACCTGATCCCAGG
The DNA here is from genome assembly GCF_008973755.1 of Nitrincola alkalilacustris. Taxonomy (GTDB): domain Bacteria; phylum Pseudomonadota; class Gammaproteobacteria; order Pseudomonadales; family Balneatricaceae; genus Nitrincola; species Nitrincola alkalilacustris. The sequence goes on from NZ_WBOM01000005.1 coordinate 52,404, forward strand.
CACCGCTGATCAGCAGACAAAGAACGGCCAGGACCAACACACGACCCGTCCATAGACAGATGATCTGTGCCTTGCGGGGCAGGCGGGTGACCAGCAGATCAAACACCAGATGCTCTTTGTCGGCACTGGCCAGAATCGAACCAACACAGACCAGCCAGACAAACAGCAGGCGGGCGATCTCTTCATAACCGGACAGGCCAGAGTTGAACAGATAGCGCAGGACAACATTAAGGAAAACAGCGCAGACCATGCCGAACATGCTCAGTGCCAGCATCGCTTCGGCGGCGCGACGTATCAGAGAAGCGGGGGGCTTCTGATGAGAGGTGTCAGTCATTGTGGATCTCTTATTTTTATTGATAGCGCTAACATTTCTACATAAAAGCATTTATCAGCTCATTCGTTAGGCTAAAAGTAGTTCCATAGGGATAAGATGTCAACGGTTTGATGGAAAAAATGTTAGCGCTAACATTGAGGGGGGTTAATTTTCCAGACACCTCCATTATTCAACAGTGTGTAATGGAGGCTCCGGTATGTCGGCTAATCGGGCCTGCTGATCGCTCCAGGGTGAAGCTCATTCAATGGGAAATGGCAACGTACAAGGTTAGCGGCGTTGGTATGAGTCTCAAGATCCGGCATAACTCTGGAGCATTGTGCTTTTGCCCAAGGGCATCGGGTATGGAACTCACATCCTGCCGGGCGAGAAAGAAGCGAGGGGGTTTCGCCGATCAGTTCGATGCGATGATGGGTTGCATCAGGGTCCGGTGTCGGATTGGCTGATAGCAAAGCCTTGGTGTATGGGTGAGAGGGTGTATTGAAGATCTCCTCTACACTGCCCACCTCGACCAGTCTTCCCAGGTACATCACGCCGACACGATCAGCAATATGGCGCAGGATGTTCAGGTTGTGCGTGATAATGATAGTTGTCAGGCCCAGGTCGCGTTTCAGATGATTCATCAGAGTCAGTACCTCTCCCTGCACCGACACATCAAGACCTGCTGTAGGCTCATCTGCCAGAATCAGCTTCGGCTGCAATGCTATGGCACGTGCAATACCTACACGACGCGCCTGGCCACCTGAGAGTTGATGTGGATATCGATCCAGGAATCTACGCGATAGGCCTGCCTTCTCCAACAGGGAGATGGCGGTTTGGTCAGGGTCATTCAGAGCGACAGAATGAATCGCAAAGGGTTCGAGTATCAGGCTTCTGACTGTCATTCGAGGGCTCAGTGAACCGGTCGGATCCTGGAACATCATCGCCATTTCGCGGCGTATCTGGGACCAGTCAGGATCTTGGTGTAATACATGACCATCAAATATTGCTTCACCTGAGGCGATAGACACCAAGCCATTTAAAGCACGTGCCAAGGTGGTTTTCCCCGAGCCGCTTTCGCCGACGATCGCAAGGGTTTCGCCCTTATTCAGTTGCAGTGAAACCCCGGCTACTGCATCCACAGAGCGTTTATGCCTGGGTGTAAAGAGTCCTTTGAGCCCGTGATTGACGGGAAAAGTTACTCTGAGATTGTTTAACTGGAGAAGTGTGTCGTTCATTGTGCACTCTCTGCATAATGGCATTTAGCCCAGTGATCTGTACTGACCGCTTGTGCTTCCGGGATCTGCTTCAGGCATTTTTCTGTGGCCAGATCACACCGAAGCCGGAAGATGCAGCCTGGAGGCGGTTGAGTCAGATCGGGCAACTCACCGGGGATAGATGGCAGCACATGACTGCGTTCCTTGATCCGCCCGGGATCACACTCCAGGAGTTTGCGTGTATAGGGGTGGGAGGGGGAGCGAAAGATCTGGCTGACCGGCCCATACTCCACCACTTCACCAGCGTACATGACGATCACTTTTGAACACAACTCGGCAATAACGCCCAGATGATGTGAGATAAACAGGATCGAGCAACCTATCTCAGACTGCAGTTCCTGTAGTAGCCTCAGTACCTGTACTTCAAGTGTGGCATCCAGTGCAGTGGTTGGCTCGTCAGCGATTAACAGCTTTGGTCGCATCATCAACGCCATGGCAATACAGACACGCTGGCGCATGCCCCCTGAGAACTCATGTGGGTAAGCATTGAGGCGCGAAGCAGGATCAGGAATGCCAACTTTCTCCAGTATATTGATCACGCGCTTGCGTTTTTCCGCTTTCGATATCTGCTCTCTATGCTGGATATCAATCATCTGCTGCCCAATGGATATGACAGGATTAAGAGCCGTCATCGGGTCCTGAAAAACAACGGAGATATCACGGCCACGCAGGGCCTGCATATCGCGTTGGCTGATCTGTAACAGATCCTTATCCTGCAGCAAAGCTGAACCAGAGCGCAGGATGGCATTATCTGCCAGCAACCGCATCAGTGATGCGATCAAAGTGGATTTTCCACAGCCGGACTCGCCCACAACACCGACAATTTCTCCGGCATCTATGGAGAAGCTGACATCGCGCAGTGCTTGTAATCTGCCGCGTTGAGTTTCGAAATCAACCGATAGGTTTTGTACCTGTAGAACAGCTTTCATCGCTCACCTCTGAGTTTAGGATCCAACACATCGCGAAGCGCTTCACCGAGGAAGGTAAAACCTATGGTGACAAGAATCAGTGGAATGCCGCCTCCCAGTATCAACCAGGGTGTGGTACGAATATGATCAAAGCCATCCTTCAGCGTCGAACCCCAGCTCGGGGTTCCGGGAGGTACACCGACACCCAGAAAACTCATGCCGGCCTCAATGGTGATTACCACCGGCAGATTGATCGCTACCAGAATGAAGAAGGGCCCCAGGATATTGGGCAGTATATGGCGTAAAATGATGCGTATAGAGGAGGCTCCAAGTGCCCGCTCTGCAGCAATGAATTCGTGCTCACGCAAACTCTGAGTCTGGGTACGGGCAACACGACCATATTCCGAAAAAGAAGTCAGCACGACCACGATAATCACAGTACTCAGACCGCGTGGCATCAGTGTGGCCAGCGCCAGTGCAAGAATTATGGTGGGGTAGGCACGCATGGTATCAAACAGGAACAGAATAGTGTTATCCAGCCAGCGTGGACCAAAACCGGCCAGAGTGCCTAATAACAAGCCTATACCACCGGCGATGACAACAGACAGTATTCCTACCAATAGTGCAATACGGCCACCCTGCAATACACGTGACAGAGTATCGCGTCCGAGATTGTCTGTGCCTAGCCAGTGCTCAAGGCTGGGACTGGCAAAACGGTTGGCTATATTCAGTTCTGCATAGGCATGAGGTGACAAATGATCGGCAAACAGAGCTGATAGTACCAGCAGGACGATGATCGATAGACCCAGGACGGCTAGGGGGTCACGCAGCAGTCTGCCAGCCAGCGTATAACGAAAACTCATTTTTTGCTCCTTAACCGTGGGTCGAGCAGGGCGTTGATAAAGTCAGCGATCAATGTGCAGGTCAGGAAAAAACCTATGGAGACCAGCATGCAGCCCATCACGACGGGGTAGTTTCGGCTGGTGACGGATTCATAGATCAGTTTTCCGATACCGGGTCTGGCAAAAACAATCTCGGCAAACACGGCGCTGGACAGAAGCCCGCCTACACCAACACCAAGTACAGTTACGGCTGGCAGAACAGCGACACGCAGTGCATAGATATATATGATTCTGTAACGTGGAATACCGAATGCGCTGGCCGTTCGAATATGGTTCTCACTCATCACCTCAAGCATCGAGGCACGGACAATGCGGGCAATATAACCTACCCAGCTCAGGCCTATGGCAAATCCTGGCAGAATAAGGTGGTAGAGTTGATCCGGGAGATTGCCTGGCTCACCTGCTCCGATTGCCGGAAACCAGCGCAGCAAGACGGCAAAAACAAGCAGACTCCAAAGTGCGACGACAAAGGAGGGGGCTGCAATGAAAGCGACTGAAAGAATGCCGGTAATGCGATCAAACGCAGTATTCCGTTTTGCTGCTGAAAGTGCACCGAGCAAAATACCCAGAGTTGCAGACCATATGATAGCGGCAGCAATCAGAGCGGCCGTATAGGGTAGCGCCTGAAGTACAGGCTCGGAAACGGGGCGGTTGCGCAGTACATCCTGTCCAAGGTCGCCATTGATAATACGTCCCCAGAAGTTGAGTATCTGGACAATAACCGGATCATTAAGACCCATCTGCAAGGCGTAATTTGCACGCATCTCTTCGGTCGCGCGTGGCCCCAGTAACACTGATGTAGGGTCACCGGGAAGCATCACCATGATGGCATATAGGGCCGATACAGCGATAAACAGTATGGATAACGCCAGCGCAAAACGCTGAAGAAAATAAAGTCCCATGTAGACCTCATGTCAGTAATTTCTGAAACGTCCCGTCCCTCAGGTGTGAAGGACGGGATGGGCTTGTCAGGCTTTTCTGAACAATTGGATGAGAGGTAAGCCATCTGGTCGAGTTGCAGGCACAACATTGCTGACATAAAGATTGGCAGTGCTTTCATGGGTCAGGAATCGGTAGGCCCCTGATTCCTCCATCAGGTTCTGCATGCGGACATACATCTCATGACGCTTAGTGTTGTCAGTTTCAGCCAGCGCATCTTGATGAAGCTGATCAAACTCTTTATTTGAAAAGCGTTCCCAGTTCCATATGCCAACCTGCTCCGTTGTAAACCAAGATGTAGCATAGTAGGGATCTGGCGCCATGGAGAATCGGTTAAGGACAAGTTCAAGATTTTTCCAGCGATCTCCGTCACTCTCTTTGCCCAATGACCAAAAGGAACCGGACTCGTGGGCATGAATCTCAATATTAATGCCGATCGCCCCTGCTGTTGCCTGGATAACCTGTGCGGCACTGGTCCAGACAGAGGTATTGAGAACATCCAGTCTAAGGTTGAGTGTCGATACTCCTGCCTGATCCAGCAGGAGTCTGGCAATTTCCAGATCACCCTCTGGAGGTATCAGAGTGTTATTCCGATGTCCTACCAGACCTGGCGCAATAATACCGGTTGATGATTCTACTGAGCCTGAATATGCAGCGGTCAGTGTTGAAGGTACATCGATAGCGTACTGGATTGCCTGTCTTACACGGATATCAGATAGCTTGGGCGAATCAAGATTCATACCCAGCCAGGCGTAATAAAGTGAAGGGTGTTCTGTCAGCATTGTACCTGCTGGTTTCTGCCTGCGCAGGCGCAAGACAGAACCGGGACTGACTCGCGTGAACTCCAGATTACCTGCCTCAAGACCTATTTCTGCTGTCAGGGCGTCATCTATATGGACTATATCTACTCGCTCAAAATCTGCCTGAGGTCCTGAGTATTCGGGATTTCGCTCTAGAATCCAGCGATCACCAGTACGTAATTCGCGCACACGATAGGGACCGGAAACAGTGGGGGGAATAGCGGTTGTGATTCTTCCTCCTACTGCTTCTACTGCTTTCTTGCAGACAATGGTGCCAGCCAGATAGGGAAGTGCGATTCCCCAGATGGGGGAAAAGGGCCTGTCCAGATGAAGCACACCTGAGTGTGTGCCTGTGATCTCTACATGTGTAAGACTGCCCAGATCTTGGGTCAGAGAGGACTTCATTGCAGGATCAAGGATACGCTCAAAGGAAAACTTGATATCCTCTGATGTAATTTCACCATAACCATCGCTCCACATTTGCCTTTTTTTCAGCGTGAAAGCAATTTCAGTGGGCGTGCGTTGTTCGATTTTCTCTGCGAGATCAAGGTCATATCCCCATTGCTCCCCAGGGACATACTGAATCAATTTGCGATAGATACAACCATACAGCATCTCCTCTCCAAACCCTGATGCATCAACGGGATCAAAGTTGTCGGGCTCGGTGTAGGTACGAATCCTGAGTGTATTTCCCGACGCCCAGACCTGCATCGGGAGCAGTGTCATGGCGCCAAGGCCAGCAGTGCCCTGAAGAAAGCGTCGACGGGTAATGGCTGTAGCATCCGAAGAGTGACAGGGGTTTTTAGTGGGTTTCATCGCCTTGTTCCTTTACTTGTATTTTTAGTCAGAAAAAGCCGTTAAGCGTTATTATATTTGTTCGTGTTGTGGGCTGATTATGAGGAACGACAAGTAGAGCAACAATTGCGCATTTCAAATCAAGTGGCGCTATTTGAAGCTTATTTCGCTTAATTTCGTGTTAATTTAGCAGCTCATAGGCTATCAGTGCGTCTCCATGCGTCATCTCCGGAATGCCAAGTATCGATCCTAGGAATTTTGGCAAGTCTGGGTCATCACGTTCAAACAGGCCGGTCTGACGTAATAGTTCGAACATTGATTTGGGGTGTTCAATTCGTTCAAGAAATACACGTGCAGCAAAGGGAGAGCGTGCAGATTTTCCTTGAACCCCGAGAGTCATTCCGCTGAGGAATTTCAATTCGGTACGATGACTCGGCAGCAGGATAGTCTGGCTGACGGCGCTCAAATTATCGGCTTCATGGTCGACAATAAAAATTCTGTCTGCCAGCATCAGTGCCACGCCGAGGTAGTGTGAAAAGTGTGATCGATTGAGAGGGCTTGCCGAGGGCTGTATACGCTCAACCAGTCGTGTGTAAAAAATATCCCGATGCTCATGTATACGTAACAGAGACTTACGAACTTTTCCCGGTCTGGTCGGCGAAAAATAATAGTAGTAATAATATCCGGCATAATGCTGCATACCCGTTGTCGAACGCCCCAGCATTTCGTTGATATGACTGGCGGCGGGACCCAGTGCTCTTACCAGTGACTGGGTTTTGGGTGTGATGGAAAGTATGCTCGCAAACTGGGCGGTCGGCAGCAGCAGCTCCTCTTCCTCAACACCAAAATAGTCGCAAATCAGGCGCATATTGCGTGGCGAGGGGAAAGAGCTGCCATTAAGATACTTGGTGAACTGTTGCCTGTTGATATCCAGATCTCGACAGACTGTGGAGATAGAAGGGGCATAGCTGCAGAGTAGTTTGAGGTTTTTTGTCAGATCTTGTCGGCTCATGAAATCAAGTTACCTCAGAGATGAAAGTAGTGGTGGAACGGGCTATAGCCCGTTCCTGAGAATGCTGGACTCCCATTCTTTTTCAAAAAAGAGTTGATCACCTTCGAATGCTTGCAATCTGGCTTTGATGTAAAACTTTTCAGCATCTGAAGTCAACTGTGACCAGGTGACAGTACGTGTCTGCCACCGACCTCGTCCCACTTCGTACTCCCATTCAGCCTCCATTTTTGCTGACAGAGGGTTGTCAGGATTGAGACTGTAGGTTTCCTTTATTTTCCTGCCAGTTTCTATCCCGGTTGATGTCAGGCGCTCTTTGCCGCCATCTGTCAGCAGTGTCATTACCTGTGTGCCATCACTCAGGTAATGTATCAGTCTGTCAGAACCTTCGCTACGTATCGTTGTTCGGGCCGGTGAGGGTGGTTGATCCCGAAATTTCATGACGGGCTTGTCCACGATATAGGATGATCTGGTAGGGATTTTCAGGATGGAATCCTTCAGAGAGATCCTCAGTGAAAGAGGGTTGGCTGATGGCCAGACCATTGGCCAATATGCGGTTGATAGGGCCAGGCGCAGTTTATGTCCGACCGGAAGACAATAAGCAATATCGTTTAACTTAATGCTCACTCGATGAGGAGTGCCTGGCGTCATGTACTTGATATTGGCATGTGATGGGTCGTGCGTCAGGTTGTGAATACCCATCGTGATAAAGGCGACGCTGTTGTCGGGTCTTACATCACACAGGCGTACAACAACAAAGCCAGATGCCTGGTCAGGGGTGAAGGTCAAATCGACGCTTGCAGCACCCACCAGGTCCATCGGCTGACTCAGAGCTTCCGTATCAAACGTCAGGGAGTATAAGTCATCTATTTCCTGATCATCGGCCATTTCGTATAGATCGCGCATGCCCGGGCAGAACCTTTGTCCAGCCATACCTACGGTTTGTGTTGGCGAGACTGTCAGTTGATCTGTGCCTTGTTCTGCCACTTCACTTAACCCATCTCGGCATAGATATCGAATTTTTTCCGATATCCTGGGGGATGGCCAGGATTGCTCTGCCGCCCAGTGTCCAGGTCTGTAATCTATTCGGCGCGAAGGTGGAATCGAACTCATGATGTAAAATTGGAACTGAGGCTCCTTTTCCACATCATTCTCTATACCGAGTAGCCAATGATCGAACCAACGCTTGCACTCGTTCAGGAAATCAATTCTTGGCTCCGGGTAGGCCACATGAGGGTATTTATGAGCCCAGGGACCGACTATTCCTCGCGCTGGTGATGACAGTTCGCTTAGAACACGTGGCACTGCATTTGAGTATGCATCTGCCCAGCCGCCTACAGCCAATACGGCAGCCTTGACATTGGCATAGTTCTCACACACTGAGCCGTGTTTCCAGAAGCTGTCACGCGTCTGGTGCTGTAACCAGGTTTCTATCAGCAGAGGTTGGTGTTCCAGTCGGTCACGCCAGATCTGGCGCCAGTGCTTACCGACTATCTCTGGATCAGGTGGGCGTGAGGAATAAGCAAACATCTGAGAGGACCAGCCCAGATTCTCTGTCAGCAGACAGCCACCCATATAGTGAATATCGTCAGCATATCGATCATCTGTAAAACAGATGGGGATGATAGCTTTCAGTGCTTCTGGAGCAAGTTCGGCAATCTGTAGTGCATTGAAACCTCCCCAGGAGATGCCAATCATGCCCACCGAACCATTACTCCAGGGCTGTTGTGCTATCCATTCGATGACATTAACCCCATCATCAAGCTCAATGGGTGTGTATTCGTCTTCCATGAATCCTTCTGAGTCACCATTCCCTCTGATATCAACTCGCAGGCAAGCATAGCCTTGCCGAGCAAACCAGCTATGATTGACCTCATCCCGGAGCAGGGTTCCATCACGACGTCTATAGGGCAGGTATTCGAATATAGTCGGCACCTGAGCGCTGTTACGGGTTTTATCGGGTAGCCATAAGCGTGCGGCAAGTCGGACACCATCTGGCATGACGATCCATATCGGATCATGAATAGTAAAGGGTTCTTGCAAAGTATCGAGTGGGCACATGAAGCTATCCATAAAGTGTTGTTTTAATAAGCTGAGAACACTTCTAAGCTAAGCTTCCATATGCGTGAAAACAATTCAGCAGTTAATGCTTTGGTGACGTTCTATGACGCGACTAATGCGTCATATTAAATGAGGTGGTTTATTTGTTAGATTATTGTCAGGGCACATGAGTCAGGGGCACTTGAGTGATACGACTTACAGTTCGTTCATGCAGTCAGCGTAAGCCAAAGGGTGTTTTTCGGTTCGCCTGGCTTTTGCTGCTCCTTGTGTTCTCTTTGCAGACGCTTTGGGCTTCGACCCATTATGATGAAGCTGTCCCGGACAAAACAGTTTACCTTTTCTGGGGCGAGGGTTGCCCACACTGCGAGAGCCTGAAATCCTTCATCAACCAGTTGCAGGAGGATCTGCCTGAGCTGAGAGTTGAGTCCTATGAGGTCTGGCGACAGGGCAGGTTTCATGACTTATTCATATCGATGGCTACGGTACATGGGATAGAGCCAGGATCGGTACCAACACTCTTTTTTCAGGGACAAGTCTGGGTTGGAGATGGTCCTGCGATTCGGCAGCAGATAGAGCAGGCGGTAGTGCGTGCCTACTCCAGCCTGCCGGAGATCTCGATTCCTGTACCCGGTATCGCAGAGCAGCCCCTTATACATTTACCACTGTCGGATCAGGTGTCGACCACTCCCAAGGCTGTGGAAGGGCGTGCAATCAAGTTACCTGTGCTGGGTGAGGTGTCAGCCACAGACAGCTCACTGCTGCTTTTGACCCTGCTGATCGCTTTCGTGGATGGGATGAACCCTTGCTCCATCTGGGTGCTGGCACTACTGCTTGGCCTGGTGATCCATTCAGGCTCGCGCCGTCGCATTCTACTGGTAGGCGTGACTTTTCTTCTCACCACCGCTTCGATATACGGGGCTTTCATATCCGGTGTATTCAGCGTACTCAGCTATGTGCTTTATCTGAGCTGGGTACAGTGGGCAGTGGCACTGCTGGCGCTGGTGTTTGGGTTGGTCAATATCAAGGATTACTTCCTGTTTGGAAAAGGTATCTCGTTCACTATCCCGAAAAGTCAGAAGCCCGGTATCTATCAGAAGCTGCGCACATTACTCAGGTATGAGCTGACAGGATTCAGTCTGCTGCTGGCAACAGTGGTCATGGCCTCCGGTATAGCATTGGTTGAGTTGCCATGTACCGCCGGTTTTCCAGTTGTCTGGAGCGGTATTCTGGCCGATCGTGATGTGCAGGGCGTTGATTTCCTGCTGCTGCTTGCGCTCTATCTGCTGATCTATCTTGGTGTTGAGCTGAGTATTTTCCTTGTAGCACTGGTCACGCTGAAAATGGGTCGTTTTGAAGAGCGTCAGGGGCGGATCTTGAAACTGCTCGGCGGTACGATCATGGTGATGCTGGCGCTGGTGATGGCATTCAGTCCAGAGCTGATGAATGACCTGGCAGGTACGCTGGCCGTTTTTGTACTGGCAGTGTTGATGGCACTGTTGATCATGGCTGTGCATCGGTTTGTGACAAGGTCCAGGCTATAGCAGGTATAAATCACTGGGGTAGCCTGTATTCAAACATTAGCTGTGCCTCACACTATGGCATCGCATAGCGCCGATCAGCTTTGCCAGCCCTCACCACTTGTCCCGGTGTGTCATGGCCAACCAGATCAGGCAGTGTTGCTGCCACACTGAGCAGGCGGTCCAGATCCACACCGGTATTCACTCCCATCTGCTCAAACATGTGAACCAGATCTTCGGTACAGACATTGCCGGTGGCTCCGGGCGCATAAGGGCAACCACCCAGACCACCCAGCGATGCATCGAAGCGGATTATACCCGCCTGCCAGGCTGCCAGCGCATTGGCAAGACCCATGCCGCGGGTATTATGAAAATGCAGGGTGAAGGGGGTATCAGGCCAGCGTTGCAGAACGGCCTCACACAGATTGCCGACCTGAGCGGGGTTGGCCATACCGGTTGTGTCACACAGGGTTATACCCTGGATACCCAGGTTGATCAGTTGATCCACTCGTCTCAGCACCTGATCCATGGGAATGTCACCCTCGAAGGGGCAACCGAAAGCGGTTGAGAGGGAAGCATTAATGAACACTCCGCTGCCACTGGCGATCTGCAGGATATTCGCAAATTTCTCCAGTGACTGTTCAGGTGTCATGCGCAGGTTGACCCTGCTGTGCGATTCACTGGCCGACATCACCAGATTGATCTCATCCACACCACAACTCAGTGCACGCTCGCAGCCTTTTTCATTCGGAACCAGCACGGTGATGCGAGTTTCGGGTCGGCGCGTGATGCCGCGTAGCACCTCTTCGGCATCGCGCAGATTGGGAATAGCCTTGGGCGAGGTAAAGGAGGTGGCTTCAATTCGTGCCAGGCCCGTTGCCAAGAGTGCATTGATCAACTGAATTTTCTGCTCGGTAGGCACGAAAACCGCTTCGATCTGCAGACCGTCGCGGGGGGCTACTTCATTGATCTGGAGTTGCTTCATGGTCATCTCCTAAATAATACCAGCCTGGCGCAGCTTATCGCGTGTCGCCTGATCGATGCCAAGCTCATCCAGCACCTCATCGGTATGCTGGCCGAGTGCCGGGCCTGCACTGCCTATCCTGCCCGGGGTGGCGCTGAGTTTGGGCAGCACGCCGGGTACCTTGAGCGGCTTGCCGTTGGGTCGGGCGATAGTCTGGATCATCTCGCGGGCCATGAAATGCACATCCTTTGCGATATCGGCAGCGGTGTAAGGAAACCCGACCGGCACTCTGACACCATCTAAAGTATCCAGAATCTCCTGTCTCGGACGCTCCAGCGTCCAGGCCTCGATGGCGTCATCAATCAGTTGAGCATGTTGGGTGCGCCCGTCGTTATGTGCGAAGCGTTCATCCTCGGCCAGATCCGAGCGGCCGATCACCTGCATCAGGCGTTTGAAGATGCTGTCGCCATTACCGGCGATCAGAACATAATCGCCATCCTGACAACGATAGGCATTGGACGGAGTGATACCGGGCAAGGCGCTGCCACCGGGCTCACGAATCACCTGCTGTGCATCGTACTCGGGCAGCAGACTTTCCATCATCGCAAAGACTGACTCATACAGAGCAACATCGATCATCTGACCCAGACCACTGCGCTGGCGCTCCTGCAAAGCCAGCAGAATGCCGATTACGGCATAGAGAGCCGACAGGGAGTCCCCGATGCTGACACCGACTCTGACCGAAGGTTGATCCGGGTAGCCGGTCAGGTAACGCAGCCCGCCCATTGCCTCACCGATCACGCCGAAGCCGGGTTTATCCCGGTAGGGGCCGGTCTGGCCATAGCCGGAGATGCGCGCCATGATCAGTCCAGGGTTGGCTTCGGAAAGAACATCCCAGCCCAGCCCCCACTCCTCCAGAGTACCGGGGCGGAAGTTCTCAACCAGAATATCCGCTTCGCTGGCCAGTTTGCGCACCAGCTCCTGACCTTCTGGGGTGCGCAGATCCAGTGATACGGAACGCTTGTTGCGCGATTGGACATGCCACCAGAGCGAGGTTCCTTCCTCCAGAATGCGCCATTTGCGCAAAGGGTCACCTGTTCCGGGTGGCTCGATCTTGATCACATCGGCACCGAACTCGCCCAGCAGCTTGGTGGAAAAGGGGCCGGCGATCAGTTGGCCGAGTTCGAGCACCTTGAGATCTTTCAGGGGGAGGTTGCGTGATGATGTCGATGTCATATCTCTGTCCTGAAGTTAACGGTTTTCACGGTCTGTAGCCCTGCTCAGTAGCTATAGCCAATAGCCCTAATCAATAGCACTAATCAATAGCCCATTGCTTTTGGCAACCAGGTGGCCAGACTTGGGGTAGCTGCCAGAATCAGTATGGTCAGGAGTATCGGTATCAGGAAGGGGAGTACCGATATCACGACCTGTGCATAGCGCAGGCGCGTGATTCCCACCATCAGAAAGAGTACCGTGCCGAAGGGTGGCGTGATAACACCCACCGACAGAGTGATCACCATGACAATACCAAAATGGATTGGATCTATTCCGGCAGCCAGAGCTGCAGGGACGACGATGGGTGTGAAAATCAGAATACTCTCAATCACCGACATGAAGCAGCCGATCAACAGGAAGAAGAGCACGAAGACCAGCAGCAGGAGAAAGGTCGGTACATCCATGCTGGCCACCTGACCGGCCAGCATCTGCGGTATGCCCATGCGGACCAGTATCCAACCATAGAAGCTGGATACGGCGATGATGAGCAAAATGGCAGCACTGAACATCAGCGTGCGCCTGAATGCCAGAAACAGGTCGGAGAATTTCAGGTCACGATAGACAAACATACCGAGAATCACGGCATACAGCGAAGCCACGGCACCGGCTTCTGTCGGCGTGAAGAATCCACCCCAGATACCGCCGACAATTATTGCCGGCATCATCAGTGGCAAAATCGCCCGCTTACCTGTACGTAATACCTCACGACCATCAAAGGGGGTGGGCTCCGGCATCTTGACCTTGCCTGCCATGCCCAACGCAACGGTCATGCCCATCAAGAGAAGGGCCATCAGAATGCCGGGTATCAGGCCAGCCATGAACAGTCCGCCGATACTGACATTGGCCAGCCAGCCATAGACTACCAGTGCGATACTGGGCGGCAGAATCGGCCCGATGACACTGGATGCCGCCGTAACACCTGCAGAGTAACCCAGATCATAGCCGCGCTCTTTCATCGCCTTTATTTCGATACTGCCAAGGCCTGCGGCATCTGCCACCGCCGTACCGGACATGGTGGCGAAAATGGAGCTGGCGACCACATTGGCATGGCCCAGACCACCCTTTGTGAAACCGACCAGTGCGGTGGCAAAGTCGAAGATCCGGGTCGTGGTCGAGCCGGTGTTCATGATGTTGGCTGCCAGAATGAACAGTGGGATAGCCAGCAGTGTAAAGTTGTTGAGTGTTTGCACCATACGCAGCGACAACAGCTCGACCGGGAGTCCGGAGGCGCCTGTCACGGCCAATGCGATAAAGGATGTTACCCCTATGGCCACTACCACCGGCAGGCCGATCGCCATCAGCACCAGCAATCCGCCAACAAAAATCAGTAACTCAACCATCAGTTGTCATCCCCGCCAGAGCCTTTGATAGACTGCCATTCCACTGGCCCTCTGAGGGTCTGCCACAGGGCCAGTATTGCCATGCCGACAAATCCGAGCAGAATGCCGTAATACAGCCAGGTAAAGCTGATGCTCAGTGATACGGTTTTGTTGTGTGCACTCATATAGGACATGATCCATGCTCCCCAGGCCGCCAGGGAAAAAAAGCTGCAGGAGATCAGCGCAACCAGTCGGTATTGCAAACCTTTAGCGAGCGATGACATACGGTGGCTGAACAGATCCACCAGCAGGTGTTCGCCTCTGACCCAGGCAGATATGGAGCCAAAACCAACCGCATAGATGATCAGCAGGGAGGCAATCTCTTCCGTCCAGGGCATGCTCAGACCGAGTACATCACGCACCACTACGGCAGAAACGATGATCAGTAATGTTGAGGCCAGCAGCAGTACGCCCATAGTGTCACACAGGCGAGTCAGAAATTTGAGCGCGTAAAAGGCTATACGATCGGGTAAGAAAGAGGGGGGCATCAGCGATCTGTTCAAGATCGTTTCTCCTTTGCGTAAGTCAGCACAACCCGGTGAAGTCAGCAGACCTTTCCGGGTTGTCGGATAAAACAGTATCTCAGGGGTTATCAGTTGCTGCCCAGAGCATCGTCCAGAACGCCATCCGCCATTTCGGATAGAATCCGCTCGATTGCAGGCATCGCTGCTTCACGGAAGGCATCCACATCCGGCTCAATGATGGTCATGCCATTATTTTCGAGTTGTTCGAGGTAATAGATATCCAGTTCGCGTTCACGCTCGGTGCCATGCAGGCGCGCCACATCGATCGCTTCAGTCAGAATAGCCTGATCATCGGCACTCAACGAATCCCACCAGCGTTTACTGGCCACCCAGTTCCAGGGGAACATTACGTGGCTGGTCAGAATGATATGGTCCTGAACTTCCCACAAGCGGCGGGTATAAGGGGAGGAGAGAGAGTTCTCATGTCCATCCACCTGACGGGTCTGCATCGCCAGATAGATCTCAGGCGCGGGAACGTTCACGACTTGTGCGCCAGCCTCTTCCCAGACCTGCAGCCATACCGGCAAGGAGGGAAGGCGCATGCGGAAGCCCTGCAGATCAGCCGGGGTATGTATCGCCTTGTTGGCCGTCATATGGCGCGGACCACGATGCTGTGTACCGAAATACTTCAAACCACCTGTCTGTTCGGCAACCTCAACCATTTTCAGACCTGACGGGCTCTCCATATAGGCATCGACATCCTCCCAGGTGGCGAACACAAAGGGCACGGTGATAGCGTCATACTGTGGGGCATATTGCTGGCGCCAGTTACCTCCAGTAAGGGATATCTGTGTCTGGCCCAGGTTCAGCAGCTCAAGGACGGCATTTTCACCACCGAGTGAGCCAGCCAGGAAAGGGCGGACATTGAATCGGCCCGGCGCTTTCTCCTCCAGATACTCAGCAAAACGCTCTACCGCCGCGCTCTCTGAGCCGCCTTCGCTCATGGTGTTATTGACTTGAATTTCGATGGGGTTGGCGAAGGCGAAGGGGGCTGAACTGAGCATTCCGATAGTCGCCAGAGTGGCAAACAGTTTCTTTTGCATGGGTTGTCATCCTGTTGATTTTGTTTTTATTGGTGAAACAGTGCATATTAGTTTTCATTGATACTACAACATGGATATGGCCCGGGCAACGATAAGGAGATCCGGAACGATTTTCATGATTGTTTGATGGCATTATTGATTCAGTACCATCACAGATGACAGATAGAGGAATCAGGATGAACAGGGAAAAGAAGGTCGCCTTCATCACCGGTGCCACATCCGGAATCGGTCAGGCCTGTGCGCAATGTTTTGCAGAGGCAGGCTGGGCTCTGGTGATTACGGGCAGGCGAGAAGGTCGCCTGATCGAGGTGCGTGATCAGCTCTCCGTGTTGACAGATGTACATGCTGTCACACTGGATGTAACCGATGATACGGCGGTGTGCGCAGTCGTGAATGCGTTACCCGACGCCTTCAGCCAGATTGATCTATTGATTAATAACGCAGGCCTGGCGCTGGGTAAGGGACCTGCTCAGGAAGCGGACCTTGTCGACTGGCATCGAATGATCGATACCAATATCAAAGGGCTGGTCAGTGTTACCCATGCACTTTTGCCGCGTATTCTGGCAGCAGGCCCTGGAAGTACAATTATCAATATCGGTTCCATTGCCGGACACACCCCTTATCCGGGTGGGCATGTCTATGGTGCAACCAAGGCATTTGTGGAACAGTTCAGCTATAACCTGCGCTGTGATCTCAGCAGCAGTGGGGTCAGAGTCACGGATCTGGCACCGGGCATGACAGAGAGCGAATTCACACTGGTGCGCATGAAAGGTGACAAGAGTATCACCGACGATTACTACAAAGGCACCCGGGCGCTGATGCCCGAGGATGTGGCGCAACAGGCACTGCATATCGCTCAGTTGCCGCCACATGTGAACATCACGCGACTGGAGGTGACGCCGCTGTGTCAGCAATGGTCACCCTTCACCATTTTGCGCGATTCAGACTAAGAGGTAAGCATGAATAACGATACTTTCAAGGCTCTACTGCTGGAACAGGATACCGAGGGCAAGACACTGGCCAGCATCAAACAGCTGACCCAGAGTGATCTGCCGGATGAGGAGGTGCTGGTCGCGGTGGATTACTCCAGCCTCAACTACAAGGATGGCCTGGCAGTCACAGGCACTGGCAAGATTGTACTGAGCTGGCCGCTGGTGCCGGGGATTGATCTGGCCGGTCGTGTGGTGGAGTCGCGCAGTGATGCGTTCAAGCCCGGCGATGCCGTGGTGCTGACCGGCTGGGGTGTGGGGGAACGCTTCTGGGGTGGCTATGCACAATTGCAACGTGTGAAGCCTGAATGGCTGGTGCCTCTGCCCGATGGGATGACTGCGCGACAGGCGATGGCGATCGGCACGGCGGGTTTTACAGCGATGCTTTGTGTGATGGCGCTCGAGGCTGGCGGTGTCACTCCTGATCAGGGGCCGGTGGTTGTAACCGGAGCAGCCGGGGGTGTGGGCAGTGTTGCAGTGGCGCTGTTAGCACGGGCCGGTTATCAGGTGACGGCAGTCACCGGGCGCGAATCGACGCATGCTTATCTGCGTGAGTTGGGTGCCAGCGAGATCATCTCCCGTGATGAAATGCAGCAACCAAGCCGGCCACTGGAGAAACAACGTTGGGCAGGTGCGGTGGATACCGTGGGTGGCCCGATACTGGCGCGGGTACTGGCGGAGGCAAATTATGGCGCCACGATCGCCGCGTGTGGCCTGGCCGGTGGCTACCAATTGCCGACCTCGGTGATGCCTTTTATCCTGCGTAATGTTCGGCTGCAGGGCGTGGACTCGGTGATGTGCCCTCTGGCTCAACGTCAGGTTGCCTGGCAGCGTCTGGCACGTGATCTGCCAGCCCAGGTGTTGGAGGGGATGATCGAAGAGGTAGCATTGGAGGGCGTGCCAGAAAAGGCAGCTCAGATTCTGAAAGGTCAGGTGCAGGGCCGAGTGGTGGTGAATCTTCAGGGTTAAAGAAACGCGCCTGATATCAAGGCGCGTATCGATTGACTCCCCAACTGAATATATCCCATCAAAAACCCAATGCCCCGCGACGTAACCAGTTGTGCACAAAGGCTAGTTTTCGATGAGCAGTTTCAGATAAAACGAAAGGATAAATATCTGATAAACCCATTGATCGGTTAATATGATTGATACGAATTGCCAGTGTTGTCGCTACGTGAACTAGTAAACCACAATCAGGCTCGGAATATGGGTCCCAGTTATGCAGAGGAAGCTCTGGAGATTTTAATCCTGTGGTAACAAAGCTATCGGCAATGTCCGTTAAGTGTAAAAGATGCGCAGCCGTTTCAGCCCAGTCTTCATGAGGATGAGCCGACGCATAGCTGGTCAAATAAAACATTTCCCAGTCACTGGGAGGTCCTTGATGATAATGCTCTTTCAGTGCAGCCGTATAGTCGGTTCGTTCGTCGCCAAACATTTCTCGAAATGCAATCAAGAAATCCTCTCGTAAGCTCAACCGCCACCATAACATATGAGCAATTTCATGACGCATGTGGCCTATCATAGTCCGATAAGGTTCATCCAGCGCTTCTCTGCGAGTGACTCGAACTACGGGGTCTGCTTCGGATACACTAATGGTGATAACACCATCGCCATGGCCCATTCCGGCAGGTGTAAGTCCATCAGCCAGCATATGAAAAATCGGGCGAGTTCCTGAGTCTTCAGGTCTGAACCAATGCCAGCGACCTAAATTATCGAGCGCCCAGCGTTTTGCGGCTTCGGTATCTGCCCAATTTGATATCGCGTTGGGGAGCTTAGGGTCGGGAGCCAGGCGAGTCATGGCACAGGAGCGACACAAGGCACCTTCCTCGTGTGCAATCCAGTTGCAACTAATGATCTCACGGTTGGCACAGAACGGCGCTACTGGAATAAATGCTCGTGCCTGAGGATCATAACCGACGGGAGTACCTTCAGCGGTTGTCAGATTGTGAAACCAGATAGTCCCGGAACCCACTGGGTTGGAAAATACATACATTTAAGGCTCCTTGCTGACTCCGAAGTAAAGGTAAACCTATACCCTTTCCGGCAGGAAAACTACCTTCCTGTATAAATGCTATTATATTTTTCCACAACCTACTGGCGTACAGTTAATACTGAAGGCGATAGCAAAGGATAGTGAAGATTTAACTATTTTTGATCATTCCACTAAAGCATCGATGGTTCGATTATTGGCTAAGGGTATGGATGAAAATGTCACTCTAAATCGTTTGTACTCTGATCAAATTTCCGGTGAAGAATTTCCTGAAGCGGAAGGTATTATATGGCTAATGGAAGAGTTGTCGAAGGATAGTTTGTCTCGTGAGTTTTTTGTTACCAGTTCCAGTTTTTGGCTTGAAGATATACTGGAGCTTGCTGAATTTGAAGCTGATATTTATGTTGATGAAAATGACGAAGATGAGCAAAATTAAATTATTGATCCTCTACACAACATTTGACGGCCGGGCTCAACTCCACCTAGAGCGCGGATTGGTATTTCGTCAGTCTGTGCCGTGATCCAAGGCCTCAACCATCCACCTGCCACCAGGTCGGTAGCAATTGTTTCACTTCGGGCCGGTTGAAGCGGTCATCGATCAGGATGATCGTGCCGCAATCTTCCGGTGTCCGTATCACTCGGCCAGCGGCCTGGATCACTTTCTGCAGGCCGGGGTAGAGGTAGGCGTAGAGATAGCCTGTTTGATTCCGGTTGTGTGAGCCTGCTGGAGCGTGAGATCCAAAGCGCTGCTGCAGGCGCTGCTTCAATATTTCCTGTAATGGGCTGTAAGGCGGGAGACCCAGCGTTGCGATCATCGCTCCGATCAGGCGCTTGCCCGGCAGGTCGATCCCCTCACCGAACACGCCGCCAAGCACGGCAAAACCCACACCTCGACCCTCCTCCCTGAACTGCGCCAGAAAGTCGCGCCGATCCTGTTCCGCCATGCGGCGGGTCTGGCACC
This sequence comes from Nitrincola alkalilacustris, assembly GCF_008973755.1. Lineage (GTDB taxonomy): Bacteria > Pseudomonadota > Gammaproteobacteria > Pseudomonadales > Balneatricaceae > Nitrincola > Nitrincola alkalilacustris. Next base: position 72,047 of record NZ_WBOM01000005.1, read on the forward strand.
AGATCGGAATATCGGGAGCCAGTTGTGCCACTGCTTGCTGTATCGCATCCAGATAGGCAAAGCTGCTGCAATAGATCAGATAGTTGCCGGGCTGTTGCTGATACTGCTCTGCGATCAGGTCTGCAATCGGTTGTACCGAAGCGTTTCGGTGTGTATAGCGTGTGCTGATGCGCGACTCGATACGAACCTGAAGCTGTCCTGCACTGAAGGGAGAGCCAACAGACTGGCAGTGGGTGGTGTCGGGTAATCCCAGCAGGTCGCGGTAGTAGAGCGGCGGTGACAGGGTTGCCGAGAAGAGTATGCAGCTGTGGGTTTGACTGAAACGGGGCTGAAGAAAATCAGCCGGGATAAGATTGTGGATCGACAGCACCGCTTTGCCGCGCCCCTCGCGGCTGAGTTCACAGATCGAGTGATCGTCCAGAGTTTCCAGCAGTTTTACAAAAGCGAGGGCCTCGAACATCAATTGCTGTAAGCGGGCATCGGCTGCGGCTTCCGTCAGATAGTCGGTTATTGCCGATGCGAGGCCTTGCAGGCTTTGGGAAAAACCTTCCGGTATTGTCGCCAACCAGGTTGATGGAGCGGCATCCTCACCGAGTGATCCGGCTTCTGCTGCATCCTTGATCAGTTGATTCCACTGACGTGCCATGCGTTGCAGAGGCTTTTTCAGTGCTGCTTTCAGTGCTTCTTTCTGTACTACAGTTGCCTCCCGCTTGATCTCCAGCAGCTGTTGCTGGTGCAGGTTGATGCTGTACATGCCGCGTGCGCGGGTGATCAGGTTATGGGCTTCATCGATCAGTAGCGTGACCCGCCACTCATTCTGCCGGGTCAGGGCGTGGAGCAGGGCGTACTGGTCGAAGAAATGGTTAACATCGGCTACCACCAGATCACACCAGCGCGCCATCTCCTGCCCCAGATAGTAGGGGCAGATCTGATGAGCCAGAGCGATCTGTCGCAGTGTCTCCCTATCCAGCGGCACTGAGGATGCAGCGGCGGATGCGCGGGCAGCAGGCAGGCGATCGAAGAACCCCTTTGCCAGTGGGCAAGACTCGCCATGACAGGCGAAGGTTGGATGTTCACAGGCTTGCTCCCGAGCGGTCAGCTCCAGTACACGCAAGGTCACAGGTTCGGACTGGCTGCGCTGTAATTGCTGGATAGATTCCAGCGCCAGTTGTCGTCCGGTATTGCGCGCAGTCAGAAAGAACAGACGATCCTGTTTGCTGCGTGGCATAGCCATCAGGGCCGGGTAGAGGGTGCCCAGTGTTTTACCCAGGCCTGTCGGAGCCTCCAGCATCAGATGGCGTTGGCTGAGGATCGCCTTGTAGACATTCTCTGACAGGGCACGCTGGCCTTCACGAAAATCGGCAAAAGGGAATCGCAGGCTTGTCAGTTGCGTATCTCGTGCCAGCCTGTGCGCTGCCTCCTGCTCAGCCCAGTGGCGATAGGCGTGGCACAGGTTTTCCAGTTGCTGCCAGAGCTCTTGGGCACTTGCTATGTCTGTCAGGCGTGTTTCGTGATCGCGCCCGATGTCGAAGTAGATCAGTGCCAACTCGATCGTGTCAAAACCAGCCTCGGCGCAGAGCAGTGCACCATACACACGCAACTGTGCCCAGTGCAGCGCCTGTTGAGCTGCTGAGATGCGCGACAGATCACCGCGATGAGTCTTGATCTCCTCCAGGCAACGTTTGACCGGATCAAAGCCATCGGCTCGCCCCTTGAGTTCCAGTCCTTCACACTCGCCGCTGATCAATCGCTCGGATTGATAGTGATGATCACGACGACGAGTAACCCGGCCATGCCCCTCGATCCCCTCCTGCGCCGTCGGGGAGGGGGTGTAGCGATGATCAAGATCGCCGCTGCGAGCAGCAAATTCGCAAAGGGTTCGGACGGCGACCTTGATCAGTGCCATCTTGCCATACTCATGAGATTAACCTGGGGTCCTCTCATTCAGCGTTTTTCCAGCGGACATGACACACGCAGAGATCAACCTTCCGCTGCATCAAGTAATGGAGCCAACGGGTCTGATGATCCTGCAACCGATCACCAGGTCCCTTCACCTCAATCAGACGGTAGCGCTTCTGCTCGGGCCAGAACTGGATCAGATCCGGCAGACCGGCACGATGCTCACGCAGATCGCGTAGAAAACGTTCAAAAATCTGCCTCAGATCAGCAGCCGGGATACAGGTCAGTGCCAGCTCGAGTGTCTCCCGTGGCAGCAGCGGCCAGTAAATGAACGGGGTAGTGATCCCCTGTTTGGCCTGCCAGTTATGCAGGATCTGCTCCGCGTAGCTGCCATCTTCAAGCTGGCTCAGGCACTGATCGAACAGTGTCTGGCGCCGCGCGACAAAATCCTCTCGGTAGAGATCCGCCGGGGCTGCATGAAACGGATGAAAGAAGGCACCCGGCAGCGGGGCGTATAACGCATCCCAGCAGAGCAGGGCGAAGAGGGCGTTGAACAGGGTGTTCTCGACATAGCAGGCCGGTGCATCGGGTTCGGACAGATGCTCGGCCACGGCCAGCTCAACTGAAGGGTGTGGAGGCAATGACAGTGTATGTGTCGGGATCGAACGTTTGCCCGAAATAGACGGCTCAGGCTTAGGTTGACACACAGGGGGGTAGTCAGGGCCATTCAGAGGATGTTGTGGATCAGATAATGCCGTCTGCAATCGCTTGCGGATACGGGTGTAGAGACGCTGCAGACTCAGGGCTTCCGCCTCATTGATTGGCTGCGCAAGTGCTTCGCAGAGGATCGGCCAGGCTTGCTCGATCTGGCCCTGACGCTCCAGTACGCGCAGTCGTCGTACACGCGCTTCACGATGGCGGCTGATTCGATAGGTGTCCAGTGCCAGTTCGGTCAGCCCCTGTCGCTCGGCCGTCTGTGCCAGCGTGAATAGCAACCGTGCCCGACGTGCTTCCAGCCAGGGGTTGTCCAGCGGTTCGGGTGGTACGGATGCTATCAGTCTCTCTGGTGGGATACCTTCATCCAGTTGCTCCCGGCAATGGTGCAGCTTCAGATAGCTGTTCACCTCATCCCGCTGGCTGAATGCCCGTGAGTCAGGGCTGAAGGGGATAGGCTCGTAGGTCTGATGTCCCAGTTCGGTCAGCACAAATTCTGACCAGTCTTGGCGCAGATTACCGAAGAACATCAACCTGACGCGATCAAACAGTGGCATCTGTATGAGTTTGATCAACCGGCCCTGAGCTTCTGGCCACCAATGGTGCAGAGTCTCTGTTTTCTCGGCCAACTCAGGCAGTGAGGTCAGTGCCTCCAGCAATTGGGGTTTGGTGGTTGAGCGGGCGAGGCCGAGGGAGGCCAGTTGATCCTGAAAGCAGCTCATCAACTCGGTGCGAGTCAGCAGTTTGAACAGTTGGGCCAGGTTCACTTCAGGATCTGGGTCGATCAACCCGGCATCAATCAGCGCGGGCAGGGCGTTTGTAATATCCCCTATCTCGGCATAGATCAGCTTGTTGCTGCGAAACAGATCGCCCTTGCGCATCACCATCCGCACCAGCAACGCCTGACTGGGCTGTGGCAGGCTCAAAAAGTCTGTCAGTCTGCCCAGTTCATCAGAGAGCAGTAGATCGGCATGACGCTCCAGGACCCAGCACAGCACACTCTTCATGTTGCTGAGATAGTAGAGTGGATTGTCCAGCGAGGCGCTGCTGAAGGTGTGTGGGCGGTTGAGGGTGGTTGCCATACGGCCAGTCCTTAAGTTCAGCCCTCAAGCATCCAGTTGCGCTTTCACCTTGTCAACTATATAGCGGCCAATCGGGATTGAAGAGGTGGCCGCAGGCGAGGGTGCGTTGCAGACGTTCACACTACGGCGCGTATTCACAAACAGGAAGTCATCCACCAACTTGCCATCCGGCGTGATCGCTTGTGCCCGCACGCCTGCAGGATAAGGGGTCAGGTCCGCTTTGGTGATGCTGGGGCAGTATTTGCGAACCTCCTCCAGATAGGCGCCCTTGAGCAGCGAGTTTTTCATCTCCACCAGGCCTGGACGCAGGTTGCGAGCGAGCATTTTCAGAATGCCAGGATTGCTCAGCATCTGCAGCAGATCCTTCGGTGAGATGTCCCGCTTGCGATAGCCCTCTCGCTTCAGGGCCAGCACCGCATTGGGGCCGACCGTAACAGTGCCGTCGATCATGCGGGTCAGATGCACGCCCAGAAATGGCATGGAGGGGTCTGGGATCGGGTAGATAAGATGGTTGACGATGCGGTTATGCTGCGCCGGCAGCAGGTAGTATTCGCCACGGAAGGGGCAGATGGTGAAACCGGGATCGATACCCAGCATGCGCACCACACGATCGGCCATCAGGCCGGAGCAGGAGATCAGAAAGCGGCTGCTGAAGATCTCGTTGCGGGTGGTGATGCGGATTTCGCTGTCAGTTTCACTCAGGGCTGTGACTTCCTGATTATAGTGGATGGTACCACCGAGCGATTCGAACACCCGCCCCATCGCCTGAGCCACCTGTGCATAGTTGACGATGCCACTGGAGGGCACGAAGATGCCACCGATGCCGGTGATATGGGGTTCGCGATCTTTCAGTGCCTCGCCTGACAGCCATTCACGTTCCAGACCATTGGTTTCCGTACGCTCCCATAACGCCTGCATCCGCTGCATCTCCAGCTCATTGGTCGCAACCAGCAACTTGCCGCAGATATCGTACTTCACCTGATGTTCATCACAGAACTCGCGCATGGCGCGGTTGCCTTCAAGGCAGAACTTGGCCTTCAGACTGCCGGGCGTGTAATAGACTCCGGCATGGATGACGCCGCTGTTGTGACCGGTCTGATGCTGTGCCGGGCCTGACTCCTTCTCCAGCAGTGCAATTTTTCGGTCGGGGTAGGTCTGGATCAACTGCATGGCGGTGGACATGCCGATGATGCCACCGCCGATAATGATAAAGTCGTACACGCGCTACTTCCTGCTGATGAGTGTTAATGGGCGATGATTAGGGTGATGAGGTTCAGGATGAATAGGCTCAGTGACGAGTTGCAACAGCGCCCGGCAAGCCTCGCATCACCGCTTGAGCGACTACAGCCGTAATTACCGCTTTGACCAGATCACCTGGAATAAATACCGCCATGATGGTGATCGAGTCTTGCCAGCCACGCCCGGTGACCAGCTTGAAGCCGGTGATGCCGAAAATATACAGAATCACGATGCCGCCAAACACAGCCGCCAGCAGCGTGGCCGGAAATACCGGCATCCGGCGCAGCCACAGTGCCATATAGCCAGTGGCAAACGCAGCAAAGGGGAAACCGATGGCAAAACCGGCGGTCGGGCCGACAAATACGCCCAACCCACCTCGGCCACCTGATAGCAGCGGTGCACCCAGTGCCACCACAAAGATAAACAGCGCCATCGACAGCGCGCCACGCCAGGGGCCGAGCATGATACCGGCCAGCATCACACCCAGCGTCTGGGCCGTGATCGGGATGCCGGTGACGAAGGGAACGGGGGGAATAAAGCCCAGTGCAGCGATCAGTGCCGCGTAGAGAGCGATCTGGACCAGCGTTTTATCTTTCATGTTGAGTTATCTCTTTTTCTTTTTGGTGTTAGTGAAGTCAATTGTTTTCAAGGAGCATTTTTTATGGAGCTTTTCGGCTGATGCCACCACGGGCCGCCAATGCTTCGGATACGGTATCCGACAGACGGATCGCCTGGATTGTCATCGGAATCGCCAGTCGCCAGACCTGTTTGCCGCCGCCTCGGGCGCGCCAGGCCTCCAGCAAACTGTCGAGCACCGCCATCAACACTGGGATGAACCGGATCAGCAGTGTCACGGCGAATGCGATGCGGCGGGTGTCCACACCCAACCAGCGCAGTGGCGCAAACAATGGCATCACGGCATCCATCATTGCCTCCATGCGTGTGGTCATGGTGATCAGGTTAGCCAGCAGAATCAGTGTGCTCATGCGCAGGATCAGGCTCAGCCCCTCTTGCCAGCCAACGCTCCACCACTGCAGCAGGAACATCAGTGCGAACAGCGGCAGTAGTGGCCGCAGCAGTTTCAGTTGCCGCAGGGCCTGTCTGCCCAGCGACCAGTACAGCAGCAGGGTTCCGATCATCATCGTCGCCAGCAACCAGAGATTGATCACCGGATAGAGGGCAATGCTGATGGCAGCCAGAATAAGCAGCTTGAAGCCGGCAGGCTGGCGGTGCAGCCAGCTTTGCTGTCCCAGATAGAGGCTGATCACAGACCGGCTCCGTCGCGCGCCTGCTGCTGATATTCGGGCAGCACCAGATCCGGTGGTCCATCCCGGTAGACGCGCCCTTGCTGCAACCAGATGATACGATCAAAATGTTGCAGTGTTTCCAGTTCGTGGCTGATCATCAGTATCTGCTGTGGCAGTGTTTCGAGCAGAGCGAGTAGTTGATAGCGCGTCGGCAGATCCAGTGCAGAAAAGGGTTCATCCAGAATCAGTACATGCGGCTGCATCAGTAACACCGACAGAATACAAACCAGTTGTTTCTGTCCATCCGACAGGCTGTGTACCGGTCGATCCGCCCAGTCGCTGCGATTATGTTCTGCCAGTAGCGCATGTGCGGACTGTCGAGCCTGCTTCTGCGTTTGTCCCTGATTGAGCAGACCGAAGGTCAGTTCCTCTTCAACGGTCGGGAAGATGATCTGATGATCCGGGTTCTGAAAGATAAAGCCGACATGCGCCGACATCCGTTCAGGCCCCACGGTGGGGTTCTGGCCGCACACGGTGATATCGCCGCTGTCGGCCTGTAACAGACCATTGATCAGCCTGACCAGCGAGCTTTTGCCTGAGCCGTTGTGTCCGATCAGGCCGATACGTTGTTCGTACAGATCCAGTGACAGATCCTTCAGCACAGGCTGTCCGTCACGACTCAGAGAGACGTTGAGAAAGGAGATGCCATGGGGGGCTGCTGATGGATTGATCATGTGGTGAATCGAGCCTTGAACTGGAGCGGGCCATTATATAGACAGGGGAGGTCTTTTCACAGGAGGCTGAAGGGGGTCCGCAGCGTCAGGTTAATGAAGATCCAACACGGTTACGTCCATTCTTTTTGGCCCGATACAGCATCTGATCAGCCTGCTTCAACAGCATCTGCGGTGTGAGGTTGTTGCTCGGAATCATGGCAGCGCAGCCCAGGCTGATCGTGACATGATGAGCCACCGCAGAGCACTCATGCGGGATCTGCAGCTCCTCGATGCTTTGCCGCCAGCGCTCAGCCATCTGCATAGCACCTTGCAGATCCGTATGAGGAAGCACAGCGATAAACTCCTCACCACCATAGCGCGCCATCATGTCGCTGGGGCGATTTAGTGTATTGAACAGCGCTTTGGCGACTGCCTTGAGGCATTGGTCACCCGCACCATGACCGTAGTGATCGTTATAGGCTTTAAAGAAGTCGATATCCGACATGATGATGGCTAGTGATTGCTGCTCTCGCATCCCTCGTTTCCACTCATTATTGAGCGCCTCATCCAGTCGACGTCGATTGGGGACGCCGGTCAGGCCATCGATCAGAGCGAGAGTTTCCAGCATATCGGTTTTGATCTTCAGGCTGATATGGTTGCTCACTCTGGCCTTGACGATCGCAAGGTGGAAGGGTTTGATAATATAGTCGACCGCACCGGCCTGCAGGCCCCGCTCCTCATCAATGACATCCCCTTTGGCGGTGACGAAGATGACTGGGATATTTTGTGTAGAGGGGGTGGATTTTAGTTTGTGGCAGACTTCATACCCATCCATCTCCGGCATCATCACATCCAGCAGAATCAGATCGGGGCGTGATTCGGATGCATTCGCGATTGCCAGGGCGGTTGCTCCATTCGTGGCAACCTTGACTCGGTACTCCCCACGCAGGGCCTCGGCCAGAACCTGAATATTGGCCGGGACATCATCGACAATCAGAATCAGCGGGCTGGTGTCAGGCATGGGTATCAGAGCTCCTCGGCCTGGCATTCAGTGAATTGCTTCAGTAGTGCTGCAGCACTGGCATAGTCAAAGCTGTCGATCAACTGTTCAAACTGTTGCAGCTTGGTACTGAATGGGTGGTTGCCTATTGCTTCCCTGAAACTGCGAATCAGCTCTGGCGCTATATAGTCGTAACCCTCAAGCAAGCGGGCCATTTTGTTAGCGAGTTCGGCAGACAGTACAGGGTCATGCTGGCCGTTCTGGGGCAGGCTGTCTTCAGTGTCATGATGACAGGTCAGGCTGGCAATACTGTCCAGTACCTGCTTCATGGCTTGCCTGAAAGGTTCCAGGTCGAGGAGGGGCGCACCGCTTTTCAGAAATTGCTCCAGTTTTTCCGCTTCGCGATGAACTTCGCTTGCCCCAAGATTGGCTGCTGTGCCCTTGAGCAGATGAAGCTGAGCTATCGCGTCCTGGTGGTTGCCGGACTGAATCAGAAGATCCGTCTGCTCGACACAATTGAAGAACCCTTCATGAAATTGCAGCAGCAGTTTATATAGCAGTTGCTTGTTGCCACCCAGCAATGAAATGATACCTTCCAGCTCAAATCCCGGTAGCGTGTCCGGCAACGCGATCGCCTTTCCGGCATGGATCTGTTTCATCTGTGGGCTCGCACTGTGCTGAGCCGGATGAATCCACTTGAGCAGGGTGTCAAGCAGTACATCCGGCAAAAGCGGCTTTGCAACATGATCGTTCATGCCGGCTGACAGGCACTCTTCCTGATCTCGCATCATCACGGAGGCTGTCATGGCTATAATGGGAAGGTTGACAAAGCGCGGGTCACGACGGATCTGACGTGTGGCTTCAAGTCCATCCATGACTGGCATTTGCAGATCCATCAGAATGCCATCGAAGGACTCAGCTTCGAGTGCTTGCAATGCCTGTGCACCATTTTCTGCCAGAGTTGCCGTGATACCCAGTCGTAGCAGAAACTCTCTGGCCACTAGTTGATTGATCTCATTATCCTCAACCAGTAACAGGTGGGCGCCCTGCAGTTGAGCAGGCAGCTGATCTGACTGTTTCCGAGAGGCTGTTGTGGTGGAAATTTCTGCTGCTGATATCCCCTTTTTGCCCTGAACCAGCATGATCGTATCGAACAACCCCGACGCCGTCACCGGCTTGGAAAGTGTAGCATCCAACCTTAACCCTTTTGCTTCTGCACTCAATTGCTCCTGACTGTAGGCAGAAACCATGATGATGGTGGGCATGTGAGTGACTTTGCCCTGATCTGCCAGTGCTGCAATGCGTCTGGTCAGCTCCAGTCCATCCATACCGGGCATGCGCCAGTCGGTCAGCAGTAACTCAAAGGTTTCACCGATCGTGTGACGCTGCTCAATCAGGGTCAGAGCCTCCTCACCCGTCGCCGCTTCGGTAACCTCAAACTGCCAGTGGCTGAGCATATCCACCAGTACCATGCGCGAGATTTCCAGGTCATCGACCACCAGCACACGCATACCGTGCAGATCCGGCAGGTTGTATCTGGCGCTGAAGCGCTGGGCGACCGGGAAATCAAGTGTAAAGCGGAAGCTGCTGCCTTGTTCCGGTAATGAGTCTACGCTGATCTCACCACCCATCTTTTCCACCAGATGCTTGCTGATCGACAACCCCAGTCCGGTTCCGCCATATTTTCTGCTGGTAGAGCCATCTGCCTGCGTAAAGGCGGTGAACAGGCGGCTGATCTGCTCGGCATTCATGCCGATTCCTGTGTCATGAATATTGAAGATGAGTCTGGCAGTACCGGACTTCAGCGATACCAGTTCTATATGGGCGTGAATAGTGCCATGTTCGGTGAACTTGATCGCATTTCCTACCAGATTGTTCAGTACCTGGCCCAGTCGTAACGGATCGCCTATGAGTAAGGGGGGGATGGCGTTATCCACCTGAAATACCAGTTCCAGATCCTTCTTTTCTGCACTGAAAGCAAACAGATTTGCCACACTTTCCAGCACCTCTTCCAGCGAAAATTCCGTACTTTCAATCTCCAGTCTGCCAGCTTCAACTTTGGAGTAATCGAGGATGTCGTTGATGATAGTCAGCAAAGCGGTGGAGGAGGCGTGGATCTTGCCGGTGTAATCACGAAGTCTGGTGGGTAGTTCCATCTCCAGCATAAGGCGCGAGAGCCCGATAATCGCATTCATCGGGGTACGTATTTCATGGCTCATATTAGCCAGAAATTCACTCTTGGCCCGATTCGCTTCTTCCGCCGCTTTATGGGCGGTGATCAGTTCCTGTCTGGAGGCCTTGATCTCAACAGTTTGTTGCGCGAGCGTCTCCAGAGCAGCCTTGAGCTGGCGATTGGTTTCCGATACCTCATTGGCGCGGCTCAGAACTTCTGATTGTGTCTGGGGCTTTCCGGGCTGAATGTAAGTGTTGGCAGCAGCCTCCTGGGCCAGTACAAAATCGGTGATGTCTTCGGCATGGTGCAGGATAAAGGCAACTTCACCGGCCTGATCAAAAACCGGAATGTTGATCGGGCTCCAGTAGCACACCTCAAACCCGTTTTTTCCATCACGCCGTGGTATATCATATTTCTGAACGCCCATGCTGTCCTTGCATTTTTCATGGACAACACGCTCCAGTGATAGGCGCAGAGAGTTGAGGTTGTCGGTGAGGAGATCATCAGGATTTTCCGGGAACACATCAAAAACGCCACGCCCGATAATCTCGCTGCGTCGTGTCCCAGTCGCGGTCAGATAGCTGTCATTGACGGCTGATATGGTGTATTGCCCATCTGCCTGCAAGATCAGATACGGATTGGGGCTCTGCTCAAACAGTAGCTTAAAGTCTGGCTGGACTGCTTCCTGGCGTCCATTCGTGGTCTGGCTCATGTTTATACCATGTTGTCAGATGACTCAGTTCATCCCTGTTTTATGTTCCGGTACTACAGACGCCTGTTAAAAAATATGGCTAATTGGTGCTGTCCCGAGTTTCCAGTCCTGACCGAAAAACGCCCATGACATGGATAAGTCCCAGTGCATCACGTACAATTCTTTGTTAAGTGTAGATCACTTCCTGTATTTTTGTATATTTAAGGTATCTGTTTGTTTTTTATAATATTTATAGTCTTTGTCTGTTTGAATCGACAAATGAAGCTGATTGGAGAGACACTGTGATCGAGCTGGGCCGGCTGAATACTCTGAGTGTGATGCGCATAGTGGAGTTTGGTGTTTACCTGGATGGTGGCGACAAGGGCGGTATCCTGCTGCCACAGAAAGAAGTGCCCGAGGAGTGTCAGATCGGTGATCAGCTTCGAGTGTTTGTCTACCTCGACAGCGATGATATGCCGGTTGCCACTATGAAAAAGCCCAGAGCGCAGGTAGGTGAGTTTGCCTCGTTGGTGGTGGCCGATACCAATCAGGTCGGCGCGTTTCTCGACTGGGGGCTGCCCAAACAACTGTTCCTGCCCTTTGCCCAGCAGGCAAAACCGGTAGAACCGGGTCAGCGCTGTATCGTTTATCTCTATATCGACAACTCAGGTCGTATTGCAGCTTCCGCCAAGCTGGAAAAGTTTCTTGATAAAACCCCGTGCGACTATACACCGGGTCAGACGGCAGAGCTGCTGTTCTGGCGCCGTACCGATCTGGGCTATCTGGCGATTGTGGATCACCGCTATCTGGGCATGCTGCATAATCAGGACCTGTTCCGCGAGATACGCAGTGGACAGACTGTGCACGGCTTCATCAAACAGGTGCGCGAAGATGGCAAAATCGATGTGATGCTGGAAAAGCCCGGCTACGCTAAAGTCGACCCGCTGGCACAACAGATACTGCAGTACCTCGAGATCAAAGGCGGCCAGTGCCAACTGAACGATAAAAGCTCCCCTGAAGAGATCAAGGAGCTGTTTGCCGTCAGCAAGAAGGCGTTCAAAATGGCCCTCGGCAATCTGCTGAAACAGGGGCTGATCCGCCAGAATGAGCAGGGGATTGAGAGGGTTGAGTGAAGGGCTGCTCTATTGGATCTTGTTGACAGAGAGATATCAAGGTAGCTTATTATTAAACCGGTGACCACTCAGATCTGATCATGCGAGAGAGAAGATCAATGCAACAACAAGACAATACCACCGCCCGTGGCCGACTCACCATTCGCACCCTGGCAATGCCATCCGATACCAACCCTTCGGGTGATATTTTCGGCGGCTGGGTGCTGTCACAGATGGACCTGGCTGCCGGTATCTGCGCCGGTCAGCGTGCCCAGTGTCGCGTTGTCACTGTCGCTCTGGATAGTATGAGCTTCATTCGGCCCGTGAAAGTAGGGGACATTCTGGGTGTCTATACCGAAGTATGCCGGGTTGGACGCAGCTCACTCAATATTCATGTCGAATGCTGGGTCAGACGAGGCCGTATCGGCAAGCGTGAAAAAGTCACCGAGGCAGTGTTCAAATTTGTCGCCCTGGATGACGAGGGCAAGCCGACCAAAGTGCCAGATGCCCACTCATTGCCACCTTATGTAGAAAGTGAGTTTTAAGCTCAGTTTGCCTTGAACAGTTTTGAATAGGTCAGGTGAAGGTACCTAACCTGCAAAATACTTTGCTGAATGATGCTGTCACCGACCGCTCTCTGCCACCACCCGCTCCAACTGCTCTGGCAAACCTTCCAGCCAACTCTGTACCCAGTGTTGGCTGGCCGCCGCCATGCCGGGTGCGCTGATCTCACTTAGTGTTTCCGTCTGTTCCCATTGCCAGCGAGCAAGCGGTTTGCCTTCGGCAGTCAACAGGTCGGCGTACAGGGCGATGGCCAGCGTGCCGGCTAGTTGATCAAGGTGCCAGGTGTGCAGAGTAATGCTCAGGCGGTAGGTGGCATCAATGCCTGGCCTATCCTGATGGACGCTGATCTGCGAGAGTTGATCTGCCAGATAGTCAACGCTGATGCGCTGCAATTGCTGAGGCAGGGGCTCGCTCCAGATATGGTCGCGAAAGGGCATCAACTGGTTGGGAGCGGGCTGATACCAGATGTTGCGGCTGTTCAGGGCCGGTGTGGATTGTGGGCGCTCGACTACCAGGGTCTGGGTGTCTGCAGCATAGTGTTTGGCGCGGCTTTCCTGTGATTTGCCCAGCGGCGCAAGCTGAAGCTGCAAGGGAGCGGGCCCCGCTTCAGGCAGCAGAGTACAACCGCTGATCAGCAGCAGGCTAAGGCAGGTCAGGAGCTGGGTGCGTCCTTGTCTCATGGGTTTTCTCCAGGGCCGGGCGGCAGTGAGGCCGGGCCGGTTATCAGACTGTTACTTTCGCGTTTGAACTGTTCCAACAGTGTTTCGAGCTCAGACAAGATTGATGGCAGTTGCCGGGTGGTGGCCTGGCCATCACGTGACAGCAGCTCTATCTGGCGGGTCGCCTTGTCCATACTCTGCGTCAGGCTGTCGGCCAGGTTCTGTCCCATCTGTTCGATAGCCACTGGCCAGTCTTCGCTCTGGGTCTGTAGCTGGCGAGTGAAATCAGTCAGAGCCTGTGCCATCTCTTCATAGGGTTTCAGATCCAGTTGAGCGACCTGTTGGTCAGCGGTTGATGCCAGTGACTCTACGGCAGCCAGCATATTGCTCAACTGCTGCCTCATCTCGGCATCGGTCAACTGGCTGATCTGGCGTGTCAGTTCGTTCAGGTTGTCTGCCAGATCATTGAAGCGAGTGAGTGAGTCACTCAGTGCATCGGTGATCTGCAACAGGCGTGAGGCCTGACTGCGTATCACAGCTGGGTCACTGTCTGATGTTTCCAGATAGGCGCTTTGACCATCGCCGCCATTGATCTCGACAAACAACAAGCCGGTAATACCCTGATTCTGCAGGGAGGCCACTGAGTTCTCGCGGATAGGTGTTTGTGGATCGATGCGAAGATCCAGGCGTACGCGCCCCTCCACGTCGGTATCCAGTGATATACGCTCAACGATACCCACAGGCACGCCCAGATAGCGCACACTGGCGCGTTCATTCAGCCCCGCCACGGATTCGGTGAAATAGGTGATGTAGAGCTGTCGCTCCTGATGACGCTGATCCTGCGTCATCCAGGCAATCATACCCAGCCCCAACAGCAGGAGGAGTACAACAAATGCACCGACCAGCGTGTAGTTGATGCGTGGATTCATTCTTCGGACTCCATTTTGATCGCCGCGCGTCGTGCACGGGTGTTGGCAAAGTAGTGTTGAATTTCGGGATGTTCATGTGCCGACAGGTCATCCATCGGCAGCTTGGCCAGTACGCGCTTCTCGCCCAGAAATGCCACCTGATCAGTCACACGCCACAGTGAATCGAGATCGTGGGTAACCAGAATCAGCGTCAGATCCAGCGTGGCATGCAGCTCCAGCAGCATCTCGTCAAAGGCACTGGCTCCGGCGGGGTCAAGGCCAGCGGTGGGCTCATCCAGCAACAACAGGCCTGGGTCGAGTGCCAGTGCGCGGGCCACGGCAGCTCGCTTCAGCATACCACCGCTGAGTTCCTGCGGATATTTCCATGCGGCCAGATCGGGCAGGCCGGTCAGACGCAGCTTGAGCATCGCCAGCTCTTCCAGCAGGCTGTCGGGCAGAGATTGATGTTCGCGAATCGACAGCATGATGTTTTCCAGCACCGTGAGGCTGGAGAAGAGGGCGCCCTGCTGAAACATCATGCCGATCTTTTTCCTCAGGCCTGCCATCTGTCCGGTTGTCAGCTCTGTGACGGGAAGGCCGAACAGTTTGATTTCACCTTCATCGGCCTCCTGCAGCAGTGCAATCTCGCTCAGCAGCACCGATTTGCCACAGCCACTGCCACCAACCAGAGCAAGACGTTCGCCGCGTATAACGGTCAGATCGAGATTTTTGTGCACCTCGTGGCTGCCGAAACGGGTTGCGAGGCCTTTAATATCGACCAGTGTTGTTTGTGTCATCGTCTCACCAGCCCAGTTGTGCAAATAGAATGGAGAAGATGGCGTCGGCGATGATCACCAGAAAAATACTCTGCACCACGCTGCGGGTTGTACGACGCCCTACCTCTTCGGCACCACCCTTTGCCAACAGACCCTGCATGCAACCGACATTAACGATCAGCAGTGCAAACACCGGAGCCTTGATCAGGCCGACCCAGAAATGAATCACATCCACACTGGAGCCAAAGCGCTGAATGAACTCGATTGGGCTCAGCTCCAACTGCAGAGATGCCACCAGCATGCCGCCACCGATACCGGCCGCCATCGACAGAATCGTCAGCAGTGGCATCACCAGCATCAGCCCGATAAGTTTGGGCAGAATCAGCCAGGCGTAGGGGTCCTGGCCCAGACTTTTCAGGGCCAGTATCTCCTGATTCATCTGCATGGTCGCCAGTTGCGCGGCATAGGCGGAGCCGGAGCGGCCAGCGACGATGATGGCGCAGATCAGCGGAGACAGCTCGCGCAGCAGTGTCAGGGATACCAGCTCAACGATAAAAATGTTGGCGCCATAAGTAGCAAGCTGCAGGCCACCCTGATAGGCGATAACAGCACCGAGCAGAAAGGCCAGCAGGGCGATGATCGGCACCGCATGCAGGCCATCTTTCTGTAAAACATCCAGCACCATTTTGATCTTGAGCTCGCCAGGGTGGCGGAACAGTCTGAGCACAAGAGCGCTCAAACGACCAAAAAAATTCAGCAGTTCCTGGCCATGGCCAGCAGATTCAACTGTCCGCTTTCCGAGATCAGCCAGCCAGTTGAGTGAGGGCTCAGGTTCCGGAGTGTCTCCGCTGCGCGCGGCAACCAGCTCCAACAGGCGTGTCTGATCTGGTGTCAGCCCCTTGGGCCAGGCGTCCGGGGATGGGCCGATCAGCTTGAGAAGCTGCAGTGCGCCGTTGGTATCCATCTGGCCGAGACTGGCACTGATCGAGTGCGACTTATCCAGCCGCACATCATTTATCAGGCGTACCAGCTCTTTCAGATAGCGTGTATCCCAGTCGCCTGCCAGCAGGATTCCCGCATCATCCTGATGGATAGCGGGGGGTGTCTGTGTGTCCTTATCCATCAATTGCTCAATCCGGAGAGATGCATCCAGTGCCCGGCATTATCGCCGGTTCCGGGTTGCCGATCTATATCAGTATTCTACTATCTACCTACTATCCAGTATCTTGATCCAGCCATCAAGTTATTCGGATCAGCAGCTCAGTGCGCAATCTGACTAACCAATTGGACAGCAGGTTGTCAGAAACGTCGTTTATCTTTATCAGTACGTTATCACAGCATCAAAGCGATCAGTAACGGCACCAGCAGAGCCGTCAGTAACGCATTCAACCCCATGCCAACCGCTGCAAACGCCCCTGCCGTGTCGTTCACTTGAAAGGCACGAGCGGTACCGATGCCATGTGCCGCCACGCCTGTAGCAAAGCCGCGCGCGCGCCAGTCCTTGATACGTAACAGATTCAGCAGCGGTGTTGCGGCGACTGCTCCGATCACGCCAGTCAGTAGCACCAATACGGCAGTGAGCGTTGGTGAACCACCGATGCTGTCGGAGATCCCCATCGCAACCGGTGCGGTGGCAGATTTGGGTGCCAGTGACAGCAGGCTTTCGCCACTGATCCCGAGTGCCCAGGCGATGCCGACGGCGCTGATGATGGCTGTCAGAGATCCGGCAAACAGGGCCGCCAGTATCGGTAGCAGGCTTTTGCGTACCCGCGCAAAGTTGATAAACAGCGGCACAGCGAGCGCAACGGTTGCCGGGCCAAGCATGAAATGGATGAACTGTGCACCCTCAAAATAGACCGGGAAGCTGGTATCGGTCAGCCAGAGCAGGCAGGCCAGTATCAGCACACTGATCAGTACCGGGTTCAGGTAGGGGGTACGTCCTGCTGTGCGGAAGAGTTTATCCGCCAGAACATAAGCGGCCAACGTACCACTGAGCCACAGCAACTGGTTTTCGGCAAGATAGCTCCAGATCTCCAGAAAATCACTCATTATTCGCTCCTTTTTCCAGATTTTCTTCAGTATCGCCGCAGAGCTTTGAAACACCGGCAAATACCAGCGCCCCTATGGCAATCGCCAGCAATGTGCTCAGAATCAGCGCCATCAGAATGCCGAATCCCTCCGTTCCCAGCCTGTCCACATGGCCGACAATCCCTACACCTGCGGGTACAAACAGTAACGACAGGTGCTGCAGTAACCCCTGTGCTGTGGGTTGGACGCGAGCAAATATCGGTTTATGCACTATAAACAGGATCAGCAGCAGTGCCAGCCCCAGCACCGGACCTGGCAGGGGTAAACCCAGCATCCGCGCGATCACCTCGCCGATCAATTGACAGATCAGCAGTAACAGAACCGCAAGGATCATGATGATTTCCTCAGAAGATACAGATGGTTACAGCATAGTGCATGATCAACTCAGATGGCAGGGGCCGAGCACCTCCTTGTTCAATCTTCTCAAGCCTGCTATTTTGTGAATATACACCACATTTTATAAAATTATTTAGTAAACGTAGAGTATATTCACATGGATCTGTTTGATCTTGGGGTCTGCGTCCGTCAGGTGCGTCGGCGCAAAGGTTACTCCATGCAGGCGTTGGCGGATATGGCAGGGGTCGACAGGAGTACCTTGTCGAAACTAGAAAACCAGCGGCTGCCGGAGTTGGGGTATGGAAAGGTCGTCAGGCTGTTGGCCGTACTGGAGCTGGAGTTGATTGTGCGGCCAGCATCACCTCTACCGACACTGCCTGAGCTGCTGCGCGATATGAACAGGGAGTAAGTGATATGTCTCTTAAGCGTGCGAACGTGCAGGTGGATCAGTTACCAGTCGGGGAGCTTTTTGTGCCCGGTATGCCTGATCCGGCAGTATTTACCTATCGAGATAAACTGAAGCCCTTTCAGGCAGTATCTGTGACGATGCCGGTCGATTCGGAGGCTGTCACCTATCCCGGTATCCATCCAATTTTTGCTCAGAACCTTCCGGAGGGATATCTGGCGGATATCTTACGCAAGACGATTTCCAAGCTTCAGGGTGCAGGTGATCTGGTGATGTTGACAGCACTGGGGCGTTATCAGGTGGGTAGGGTGATCGTTACGTCACCTGATCAGATGGTTGATGCTGAATCTGCCGAGAGCGTTGGTGAGTCGATGAACGGGCTGCTGACGTCAGGCAACAGTGCGCTGTTCGAAGAGTTGGTCAGCAAGTATGCGCTCAGGTCAGGTATTTCAGGCGTGCAGCCAAAAGTGTTGGTACCCGCAAGGGTGGAGGAGCGGGGCACGCTGAAAACAGAAGGGTTCATCGTCAAGTCCTGGGGTGATGACTATCCACAACTGGCGGCCAATGAGTACTTCTGCATGCGGGTTGCCCGCAGTGTGGGGTTGGCGGTTCCGGACTTTGATCTTTCAGCGGATGCCCGCCTGTTTGTGATGAAGCGTTTTGATCGCGATGGCGAGGGTAACTGGCTCGGCTTTGAGGATGCCTGTGTCTTGCAGGGGCTGCCGCCACTGGACAAGTACAGTGGCAGTTATGAACGACTGGCCAGAAGTATATCCGCATTTGTATCACCGGATCATCGCAGGCAGGACCTGACTTCACTATTCCTCTCTTTGCTGGTGTCACGTGCGGTGGGGAATGGCGATGCGCACCTGAAAAATTTCGGCATTCTGTACTCCTCTCCTTTTGCTCAGCGCAGATTAGCACCCGCCTATGACATAGTATCGACTCTTCCCTATCTGAATAAGGATGTGCC
This sequence comes from Nitrincola alkalilacustris, assembly GCF_008973755.1. Taxonomy (GTDB): domain Bacteria; phylum Pseudomonadota; class Gammaproteobacteria; order Pseudomonadales; family Balneatricaceae; genus Nitrincola; species Nitrincola alkalilacustris. Next base: position 90,627 of record NZ_WBOM01000005.1, read on the forward strand.
GGCTTTGACGCTGGCAGGTAAAAAAACCTGGTGGGAGCCTCGCTATCTGAAAACCTTTGGCCGTACGGCCTGCGGTCTGTCAGAGAAAGAGGTGGTCGGAGCTTTTCATCAGGTAGCGTTGGCTCTGGATCAGGTCAGAGTAGAGATGGAACAGTATGCTGCTGACCACCCTGCTTTTCGTGAGATAGGCGCTGCGATGACTCAGATCTTCGCCACATCTGCACGGCTGTTTGCCGAGGTGGAGTAGTGTGGCAGGGGCTGCTTCTCATCAGTCGCGCCCGATAACCACCACTTGTCGCAAGTAATAACCACTGGTCAGATCGCGTTGAGAGAGAAGTCAGCCCTTCTTTACACTGCCCGCATGATTAACAACCCTGTTAACAGCGGAGGTGTGAGTATGTTCTATTCCATCCTATTGTCGATCCATATTCTGGCCGGATCGGCGGCACTGATTGCTGCAATCATTGCAGCCGGGCTGAAAACTGCCAATTTATCCCATCACTGGCATCGAATCAGTGGACTGGTGTTTGTTGCCGGTATGCTGCTGGTGTTCGTGACCGCGGTGGTGATGACGATGCTCAAGCCCAATCTGTTTCTCCTTCTTATTGCGATCTTCAGCGTCTATCTGGCATTGACTGGCTGGAGAATGGCGCGCAACCGGAGAGGTGATCCAGGTGTGGTTGACTGGTTGCTGCAGGGTGCCATGTTGCTGTCAGCGTTGATGATGCTTGGGCTCGGCGCTTTACAACTATTCAATGGCATGGGGCAGGGGATCACCTTGCTGGTATTTGCCGGGTTGAGTCTCTGGTTCAGCCTGTCGGGGCTGAGAACACTTCGTGAAGGTGGGTTCAGAGGCGGTGAGCGAATCGCCAACCATGCCGGGATGATGCTCGGGGGGACCATCGCGACGATAACGGCAGTGTTGGTTGTGAATGTCAGCCTGGAGCCCGCATTTATCCTCTGGCTGGCGCCGACCGTATTGATCACACCACTTATCATCTGGTGGAAATATCGTTTGCTGTCTGGTGTGCGTGTCAGGGGCATGTGATGTGGTAGGCTTTTCTTCTCGTGCCGTTAAACGGATCTATCATCATGTCGGTATTTTCATTTTCTCAATCGGAAACCGGGCTCAGTACCTTCATCAGGTTACTGAGCCGCTATCTACTGGTCACGTTGCTGGCCTGTGGGGTGATCACGATACTGGTCTGGTTGCTGACCGATCTGGACCTGTTGCGCAGTGCCAGCGTTTCGCTGGGTTATGGGGTGACAGCGGTGTTGCTGCTGAACACCGCACTTTACTGGATTCGCTCACTCCCAACCTGGCTGACGGCGGGGTTGGCGCTGTTTCTGGGTCTGCTTCTGGGGGTCAGTAATCACTTCTGGGTGGTGACGGGGGAGTTGGCACCACGGTTACTGCTGGAGCAGCCGCAGCGGGTACTCACTCAACTGGTGATTGGTGGCATCTTTACGCTAAGTGTGTGCTACTTTTTCTACACCTATGCACTGTCACGTGCTCTGCAGGCGGATATCGAAGCGCACAAGGCACGCGAGACGCAGCAGCAACATGCTTCTGCGCTGGCAGAGCTCAGAGTGCTGCAAAGTCAGATGGAGCCCCATTTTCTTTTCAATACGCTGGCCAATATTCAGGGTTTGATTGATCAGCAACCTGAGCAGGCCAAGGCGATGATACAGGCGCTGACGACGCTCTTGCGACGCAACCTGCATCAGGTTCGGTCCGACTGGAGCACTCTGAATGAGGAACTTGCGCTGGTCAGTGCCTATCTTGAAATCCAACAGATCCGCATGGGAGAACGGTTGCAGTGGCAGATCAATCTGGATGATGAGCTGCGATTGTTCGAGCTTCCTCCACTGGTGTTGCAGCCATTGGTGGAGAATGCGATCCGGCATGGGCTGGAGCCTTTACCTCAGGGTGGGACGTTGACCATCCTGGCTGTGCCGACGCTGCAGGGGTGTGAGATACAGATAGAGGATAATGGCATAGGTATGCAGCAGGTCAGCACAACAGAGGGACAGGGTGTGGCGTTGAACAATCTGCGTGAGCGTCTGGCACTGCTATATGATGATCGTGCGAAGCTTAGAATCGTTCGGCCGGATGAGGGCGGTACGCGGGTGGTGCTGACACTGCCGTTTCGAGAGAGGGTAGCATCATGAAGGCTTTGAAAATATTACTGAAGGTAATAGCTGGGTTTATGGCGCTGATATTAGTGATCGGTCTGGGTGCCTTTGTTTGGTTAAAGCAGAGTCCCTATTGGGCCGGCATCACTTTGTTTTCTGATGCATATCGGGTCGAAAACTTCCGCTCGATGGATCGTATTTTCCCGCATCGAACTGTTGCATCATCTGGCGATGTTCGGGTGCTTCAAAAGCAGTTAATGTCGCTGCCAAAAACCTATATTTTTCAGGGCGCTGACCGCGATACGGACCGCTTTTTAGAGCAAACCACCACCACGGGTTTGTTGGTGTTGCATCGCGATACCATTGTTTATGAGCAGTACTGGTTGGGGGCAGATGAAAATGCGCTGTTAACGTCCTGGTCCATGGCCAAATCAGTGCTATCAGCCTTAATTGGCATCGCCATTGATGAGGGCTACATCGGCAGTGTGCATGATACTATTGGTGATTATGTGCCGACACTAAAAGGTACCGATTACGGTGCCGTGTCTATTGATGCAGCGCTGACAATGTCTTCGGGCATGCAGTTTGACGAAAATTACGAAAACCCGCTATCCGACATCAATATGCTGTTCATTCGTGCCATGGCAATGAATGTGCCAGTCGAGCAGATTCTGGCAGAACTGGTGGCTGTGCGTGAACCTGGTATTTACAACGATTACATCAGTTCCGATTCCATGGCCTTGGGGCTGGTATTGGAGTATGCGACCGGTATGCCGTTGTCTGACTACCTGGCCACGCGGCTTTGGGCACCTATGGGGGCAGAAGCAAACGCAACTTGGAGTTCGGATCGCACAGGACGCGAGTTTGCACTTTGCTGCCTTAACGCCACCTTGCGTGATTTCGGCCGCTTCGGGCTTTTGTACCTTGAAGGTGGGCAGCGTGAGGGAGAAGCCATCATTCCTGCGGACTGGGTTCAGATAAGCTTGAATCCGACCGCACCCCATTTACAGCCAGGCGAAAACCCCGACAGCAGTTGGACCTTTGGCTACGGTTACAAGTGGTGGGTGCCGGAGGAGCCTCAGGGCGACTTTCTAGCCATTGGAGTTTGGGGACAATACATCTATGTACACCCAGAACACGAAGTGGTGATCGTCAAGACTAGTGCTGATCCAAATTTTGATGCTAATGACCATGAGTCGGTGGCCTTCTTTCGGGCGATTGCAGGAGTGATAGATTAGTGTACGTTTTCTTTACTCAGCTAAGCCCGTTAGTACGCATGATAGAGCGAGCGGATAAGGAGGCGAGATGCAGCTGACCTGTCTGCTGGCCGATGATGAGCCGGTGCTACGCTTCAATCTGCACCAGCGCCTGGAGAGCCTCTGGCCTGAGCTGGATCAGATCCATCTGGCCAGTGACGGGGTCGAAGCCTGGACGAAGATTCAGGCGATCAGGCCGTCGGTGGTGTTTCTCGATATCAACATGCCAGCGATGACCGGCCTTGAAGTGGCGTTGAACATGCAGCAGGCGGGACTGACTCGCGACTGCGCACTGGTTTTTCTGACAGCCTATGATGAGTTTGCCGTGCAGGCATTTGAGCGAGAGGCGATCGACTATCTACTTAAGCCGGTGGATGACCGGCGTCTGCAGCAGACAATAGAGCGCATCAAACAGCGTCAGTTGGAGCCGGGGCTTGCGGATCTTGGTCAGTTACGTGAATTGCTGCAGCAGTCATCCAGGGAGGTGGCGCCACGCTGGCTGAACTGGTTCAATGTGCAGCAGGGTGAGGAGATTCTGATGATCAGTGTGGATGAGGTTTTAGCCTTTCGGGCTGAAGACAAGTACACCACACTAGTCACCGAAGGCGGCGAATACCTGATCCGTACTCCTCTCAAACAGCTGGAAAATCAGCTGGATCCTGAGCGTTTCTGGCGCATTCATCGCAGCAGCATCGTGCAGGTGCGGATGATTGAAAAGATCAGCCGCACACTGACAGGGCAGTTGAACGTCAAGCTCAAAGGGAGCCGAAAAAGCCTGGCGGTGAGTCGGCGTTTTGCTGAGCGTTTTCGTCAGAGCTAGAGCTTTCGGAAGAGCTAGAACTTTCGGCAGAGTTAAAACAGGCCACTCACACGATAAACGCTGCTTGCTACAGCATTTGCCAGTACGCGAGAGTGGCTGTCGATCAGGGTGAACTTCTCTCTGGCGCGGGTGATGCCGGTGTAGATCAGTTCACGGGTCAGGATCGGGCTATCGTGATCCGGCAGCAGCAGAGCTGTGTGGCGGAACTCCGAGCCCTGTGATTTGTGCACGGTCATGGCAAAAACTGTTTCAGCAGCCTGAAGGCGTCCCGGTAGAATCCAGCGGATGCGATCCGTGCCATCACCGGCAGGAAAGGCAACGCGCAATACCCGGCTGATACGGCCATCCTCATGCTGGCGCGGATACTCCAGAGTCATACCGATATCGCCATTCATCAATCCCAGGCTGTAGTCATTGCGGGTGATCATTACCGGGCGGCCGGTGTACCAGATCCCTGTGGGATCGATCAGCCCGTGAGACTGCAAAGCGCTCGCAATTCGTTCATTCAACTGCTCCACACCCCAGGGTCCCATTCGCAGGGCGGCAAGCAACTGGAATTGGCCGTGAGCTTTGAGTACGGCTCTGGCCCAGTTATCCCAACTCTCCGTTGGGTCCGTATTGGCAGGGCGCTGTTGCTGCAGGCAGGACAGGTAGGTGCCGTAACCCGCCTCGGAATCTGTGATCAGTTGCTCGAAGCGTTGATCCGTTGCACTGTTCAGACGCAGGTGCTGCAGATCAGCAAACTGACCGTTAAAAACGGCCTGCAGCTCTGTGGTGTTGGCGGCAGTATTGACCCGTCGGGCCAGCGTCCCGATTCCGGACTGGCTGCCGAAACGAAAGCTGTGGCGCAGCATGGTGATCACCTGATCACGCGCGGTGCCATGCGGATCAATATATTCGGCAGGGATGCTCTGTTGGCAAATGCCTTGCAGCCACTGTGCGGTTGCTGGTGTGTAGTGGGCGGCATCAGCACGCTGACACAGACTGCCCAATACGGCACCGGCCTCGACGGATGCCAGCTGATCCTTGTCACCGAGCAGAATCAGGCGTGCTCCCGGAGCGAGTGCCGACAGCAGATTGGCCATCATCTCAACATCCACCATCGATGCCTCATCCACCACCACCAGATCCACCGGCAGTGGGTTACCAGCATGATGACGGAAGAAACGACTGCCGGGAATCGGGCCCAGCAGACGGTGCAGGGTGGTTACCTCAGTAGGAATCTCATCTCTGATTCGCTCGGCATCCGGCAGTTGCGAAAGGTTCAGCCCCTGCACCTGACCTGCAATCGACTCATTCAGGCGTGCGGCTGCTTTACCGGTCGGTGCAGCCAGACGAATGCGCAGTGCACCACCCTGCTGTGACAGCGCCAGATGTTGCAGCAGGGCGAGCAGTTTGACGACGGTGGTGGTCTTGCCGGTGCCGGGGCCACCGGTGATCACGGCAAAGGCACTTCGGGCTGCCAGCGCACAGGCGATCATCTGCCAGTTGGGATCGGTATCCTTGCTCTCAAAAAGCAGATTAAGGCTCTGCTTCAGCAGGCTCTCTGGCAGGTCGAAGGGCTGTTCCAGACGGCTCAGAATCACCTGGCTGATCTGCTGTTCGTAGCGCCAGAAGCGCCGCAGGTATAGCAGCGGGCGCTCTGCAGAGCCTGACAGTACCAGTGGTGTATTGAGTGATGTGTTGAGTGGTGTGTTGTTCTCGGTTGTGTCGTCGCTCGTGCCAGTGCGCGTGATCAACAGTGGGTGGCTGAGTGCCTGCAGCCACTGGTCGAGTTGAATACTGCTCAGCAGCTGTCCCGGCAGCACGGACAGTTCACTCTGATCTCCTTCTGGCGGCAGAGATAAGGCCCGCTCAGGTTCATCCAGACAGTGTTGCAGATCCAGGCAAACATGCCCACGGCCATTCTGATGGCTGGTCAACGCTGCTGCCAGCAACAGTAGCGGAGAAGCATCAACCACTTCCTTGCTCAGAAAACGGGCCAGTTCAACATCAAGCCAACGCAACCAACCCGCCTCAGCCCAACGCTCCAGCACCGCCAGCAGTGCTTCACTGTCCTGCTGCAGTGTGCTGAGATTGATCGTAGAGGCTGTCTGCGGGGTCATGCTGATTCTCATAAAAAAGGGTAGCCATAAAGACTACCCCAAAGGAGTCTGAGGAAGCTACAGGACGCAGGCGAAAAGGGGTCAGGTACATTTATCGAAAAGGGGTCAGGTACATTTATCGCAAAGCAATAAATGTACCTGACCCCTTTTCGCCCTTTCCCCGTCAGTTCAACAGCATCAGTGTGCCGAGGCCGAGGAAAGCGAAGAAGCCGATCACATCAGTGACAGTAGTCAGGATGACCGGGCCGGACAGCGCCGGGTCGATTTTCAGTTTATCGAGCAGTATCGGGATGAATACGCCAGAAACCGCAGCAATCAGAATGTTAATGATGATCGCAATACCGATCACGATGCCGATAATCATGTCACCAAACCAGAGGTAGGTAATGGCCGCTATCACGATAGCCCAGATCAGGCCATTGATGGCAGCAACACCGAGCTCTTTGTATAGCAGTGTGAAGTAGGTTTTCGGACCAATCTGATCCAGCGCCAAGCCCCGAATCATCAGTGTGAGTGTCTGGCTGCCAGCGATGCCGCCCATGCTTGCGACAATCGGCATCAGCACGGCGAGAGCCACCACCTGCTCCAGTGTGGCCTCAAACAGCCCGATGGTCCAGGCTGCTAGAAAGGCGGTCAGCAGGTTGATGCCGAGCCAGACCGCACGCCGTTTGGCGCTGTCGACGACTGGAGCGAACAGATCCTCGTCCTCATCAAGACCGGCCGTGTGCATGAACTGGCTCTCCATGCTGCGGCGCATATTCTCCATCGCTTCGCCGATCGACATGCGACCCAGCAGCTTGCCATCGGCATCTACCACGGCCAGAGCGGTATAGCCGGAGCGATACACCAGATCAGACCCATCATCCAGATCCATGTTGCCTTCAACCACTGGGGCGTCACTGTCTATAAAAGAGTCGATTGATGTGTGACTACCCACTCCCAGCAACTGGCTGGCCTGAATCAAGCCGACATAACGGCCGGTGCGGTCAACGACAAACAGGCTGTCCTGATATTCAGCTTCATCGGTCAGTTTGCGAAACAGACGAATTGCATCCCGAACCTTGGCATTGCGATTGATGATCAGCAGGTCATGATCGGCATAACGACCACACTGTTCGTCATCATAGGTCAGTGCGGTATCCAGCCAGCGGCGTTGACTTTCATCCAGGCGTGAGGCGGCATAGTGATAAACAGCGGGAGGTAACTCGTCCAGCAGTTCCAGCAGGTCATCAACGTCGATATTCTCAACCAGCTGGAATAGCTGGTCGTCGTCTATCTGCTTGAATATGTTTTCACGCGCATCCACGCGCATGAAGGTCAGGGCTTCGATCTGATTTTCAGGTGGCAGGCTCTGCCAGGTGGTGACACGCTGCTCAACCGGCATCGCTTCCAGCGCCAGTGCGACCTCTTCAGGCTCGCGCTGGCTGAGCTTTTCGGTCAGCTGCTCCTGCCCCTCTTCGTCAAAGCTCTCCCTGACAATCTCTTCGATATCGAACAGCGGTTGTTCGGCCATATATCATATCCTTGAGCAGAGAGTTATCAGCGTGACTGCAGGGTGTTCGGGTTCAAGGGTTTATATCACAGATGATATCACTACTGACATCGCTGTAATCGAATACAAAGGTACAGATGTAAATAACGGAAATTATAGCAGTTTTCCAGATATACGAAAAACCTATATCTGGAGCATTAGATATGATTACCCACTTAATTCAGATGCTCCTATGATCAAGGCATGAACTAAAGCCACACAAATTATCAGGAGTCAGCATGTCGTCCACACTCATTCAGGAGAAAGCCAGGCCAAGAGGCACCTTTCCGCATGTGAAGCGGGCTGGAGATTTTCTCTTCGTGTCAGGTACCAGTTCCCGCCTTCCCGATAACACCTTTGAAGGAGTTAAAGTGGATGAGATGGGCGTGACACAGTTGGATATCCGTGCCCAGACACGCGCTGTGATCAGTAATATACGCGATATTCTCAATGCCGTCGGTGCCGGTCTTGAAGATGTCGTGGATGTGACGAGTTTTCTTGTCAATATGAATGATTTTGGTGGCTATAACGAAGTCTATTCGGAGTTTTTCGGATATGACGGACCGGCACGGACCACGGTGGCGGTACATCAGTTGCCTCATCCACACTTGGTGATTGAGATCAAAGTCACTGCCTACTGCCCACAAAGCAATAATAATTGAGGAACTGACCATGCCATTGCATCCCCGTTTCAAACCCTTCAACTTCAAACAGTGGGTTGAAGAGAATCAGGACAAACTGAAACCACCGGTCAATAACCAGTTGCTGCATCATGACTCAGGCATGATTGTCATGGTGGTGGGAGGCCCCAACACCCGGGTTGATTTTCATGATGACCCGGTAGAGGAGTGGTTCTACCAGATCAAGGGCGATATGGTGCTTAAAATCGTCGAAAATGGTGTGATCTACGATGTACCTATCCGTGAGGGCGAGGTGTTCATGATGCCGGCACACACCATACATGCACCGCAGCGTCCACAGGAGGGCTCGATCGGCATAGTGGTTGAGTCACCTCGTATGGCGGGCATGAAAGAGGGGTTTGAGTGGTACTGCTTTGAGTGCGGCACCCGTGTGCATCGCGAGGAGGTGTCTCTGATCGATCCCAGCCAAATCGTCGATACGCTGCCACGTATCTACAATGACTTTCACGACAATCTTGATGCCCGCACTTGCCCGAGTTGCGGGACAGTTCACCCTGGTAAGGGCAAACCGCCTGAGGGCTGGGTCACGCTGTAATCACTTCTGCTGGCACACAGAGGTGCAGGCTTTAAGCTGCTGTTCAGACAATTGAATGTAGTCTATGCAATCTTCTTTTGAGCGAGGTGGAGTGATCCCCTCGCTTTTTTTATGTCCAGCTGTAGGCGGCTGAATTGCTGGTCAGCAACAGTCAGTTATCAGTTCCGCTCATTCAGAACTCTTCCATTGATTAGCAGTGCAGCTATCGACACACATGCAGGTGCAGGGTGATTGCGTTATCCTGATATAAGCAATACCAATTCCAGAGGCCGGTATTGATTTATAATCATGTCAGTATTGCTGTCAGAATAGCGGTTTAAATTACAGGAGTCACAGGTGGATATTGCCCGCAAGATCATCTCAAGACTGAAGTTGCGTCAGCTCAAGCTGATAGTCGCGATCGACGACATGAAAACCCTGCGCGCGGCAAGTGACAGTATCGGTATGAGTCAGCCGGCAGCGACGCAATCACTCAGAGAGCTGGAAGATGCTCTGGGCTGTGAACTTTTCAAGCGCACCAACCGTGGTGTTGAAACCACTCGTTATGGTCTTGTTCTTGTACGACATGCGCGTGCGATCCTGTCACATCTGCGCCATGCCGGAGAGGAGTTGTCGGATCTGGAGTCGGGAGCGGGTGGGCGTGTCATTATCGGCACTCTGCTTGCGTCCTCGGCCTATGTGCTGCCCAATGCGATTCTGCGCATGCGTGAGAAGCGACCCAATGTGATCATCAAGGTGACTGAGGGTACCAATGATATCCTGATGCCTAAGCTGATGCGTGGTGATATCGACATGGTGGTCGGACGCTTACCGGAGCATGAGTACAGGCAGGGGATTGATCAGCAGCTGCTCTATCATGAGGGCAGTACCATCTTCACTTCACCGTCTAACCCCCTGTCGAAGCGGGCCAGTCTGACACTGGAAGATCTGCTGCAGCATGACTGGATACTGCCACCGATCGAAACCACGCTGCGGACTCAACTGGAAAAGATGTTCTTTGATGCCGGGCTGCAACCGCCGCACTGTGCGATTGAGTCTACCTCCTGGCTTACCAACAGCTATCTATGGAAACATACCAACCTGATCGGTATTGCTCCTGCCCATACGGTTAAAGACAAGATCGAACGAGGTGAGCTGGTCAAACTGCAGGTGTTGCAGGCGGCTAGTTTAGGCCCGGTCGGGATCTCAACCAAGAGTGGGGTAGAGCCTTCGACAGCGGTCAAGCGCTTTATCGAAGAGCTGCATACGGTGTGCGAGCCATTCAGACAGTGAATCCTGCAATAGATATTTCATAGCCTAAGCGCTGATCAGAATAACTGATCCATCAGGTATAGGTTTGCCTTATATCAAAGCGCCTATTACTGATTATTCATTTATCTCAGCCTGCTTTAGTCTCACTTCATGACATGACAACAACCTTCGTCCGCTACTCAACACGGACGATCTGCATGAAGTGAGTACGCTATGCCCGTCATCGACATTCACAACCATTTTGTTCCTCACAGTTGGCCGGATCTGTCGGCGCGCTTTGGTGGCGACTGGCCCTGGATGAAACATCTGGATGCTCAGCACGCCATGATGATGTTCGGCGAACGTGAGTTTCGGCCTGTGACCTCGGCACTTTGGGATCCCGCAAAGCGCATTGAGGATATGGATCGTGATCAGATCGATATCCAGGTGATCAGTGCTACCCCTGTACTGTTTGCCTATGGCCGTCAGCCGGAGCAGGCAGCTGAGTGTGCCCGCATTTTCAACGATGCCGCGCGAGAAATCTGTGCACACAATCCTGATCGGCTGAAAAGTCTGGCACAGGTGCCGCTGCAGGATACAGATCTGGCCTGTCACGAGATCAGCCGTGCCATGAAGGATGGTCATCTGGGCGTTCAGATCGGCAACCATGTCGGCGATCGTGATCTCGACGATGAGGGTATTCTGACCGTGTTGCAGCACTGTGCCGAAGTAGGGGCAGCGGTACTGGCCCACCCCTGGGATATGAACAGCACGGTACGCAATCAGCGCTACATGCTGCAGTGGTTGGTGGATATGCCGGCTGAAACCGAACTCTCTATTTTGTCGCTGATTCTGTCTGGCGCATTCGAGCGCCTGCCGAAGAATCTGCGCCTGTGCTTTGCGCACGGCGGCGGCAGCTTCCCCTATCTGCTTGGGCGCATCGATAACGCCTGGAAACACCGCGACATTGTGCGTCGGGACTGTCCGAACCTGCCCTCCAGTTATGTTGATCGCTTTTATGTCGATTCCGCCGTGTTTGACGATGGCGCACTGCGACTGTTGGTTGATGTGATGGGCGAGGAGCAGGTGATGTTCGGCACGGATTATCCCTTTCCACTGGGTGAGCAGACCATGGGAGCACTGGTCAGGAATTCGCAATATCTGACAGCACAACAGAAAGACCGGGTACTGGGCAGCAATGCCGTCAATTGGCTGGGGCTTTGACACGGCTGCTGCGACAGGCGTGAAAAGCACCGAACACAAAGTGATGAAACTCAAAGGTGACACAATGAAAATGATAAAAAACACATTGAAAGGTTGCTTGCTGGGGCTGGCGATGTTGTCAGTCGGAGCGGGAAGTGCCCAGGCGCGTGATTTCCGTCTCGGATTGTTGACACCACCGGCACACATCTGGACTCAGGCAGCAGAAAGCTTTGCCACCGAACTGAATCAGGTATCGGGTCAGGCCCACAGCGTCAGTGTTTTTCCCTCCAGTCAGCTGGGAAATGAAGCACAGATGATGCAGATGCTGCAGTCCGGTGCGCTGGATATGGCTTTCCTGACACTGGCTGAGGTCTCCAACCGCGTCCCCGACTTCGGTGCGCTCTATGCACCCTATCTTGCTCGTAATATTGAGGAGGCGGGCGATATTCTGATGAGCGAAACGGCACGCTCCATGCTGGATCAACTGCCACGCGGTGCCGGTGTGGTCGGCGTTGGTTTCGGCATGGGTGGACTGCGTCAGATTGTCAGTCGTGGTCCGGTTGAAACAGTTGATGACCTGCGCGGCAAGAAGATCCGCATCACGCCGTTTGAACCGATCCGTGATTTCTACAACGAAATAGGCACAGCACCCACACCTATGCCACTGCCGGCAGTTTATGAGGCGCTGGCCAATGGTCAGGTGGATGCGATTGATATGGATGCCGAGCTGATCGTACACCTTCGTTACTATGATCATGCGGACACCATCCTGCTCTCCAACCACATGATGTTCCCCGTGATCGGTCTGGTCTCCAACCGTGTCTGGCAGCAACTGACAGAAGATGAGCGTGAGCAGATCAGTACGCTGATGAACAAGCACCTGCTCTCAACCATCGATACCTACATCGTTAAAGAGAACCGCTGGTTACAGGATATCAGAGCGCTGGATCTGAATGTGGTGGAAGTGGGGCCTGAGTTCTTCGGCGAGGCGATATCGCGCTGGGAGGAAAAGTGGTCTGGCAAAACGGACATTCTGGCACAGCTCCGAAAATAACCCCCCTTATGTGAGGACAGGGATGTCCAGTCAGAGAGGATAAGTCTATGTCGATTACAGCGCTTTCCAGTCTCTCCAGAAGCGGTATCTGTCGATGGCTGCTTCGCATCGAATACACCTTTGCCGCACTGCTGGTGGCACTGGTTCTGCTGCTGATTGTCGTGAACGTGATCACCCGCTCCATCGGCGCACCTATCTACTGGATCGATGAACTGGCGATTTACACGATGGTCTGGATGGTCTTCTTCAGTTTTCCGATCCTGATCGCCCGTCGTGCAAATGTGGCGGTGACGATTCTGACCGGCTTGCTGAGCGAGACGGTCCGAGGCTATCTTACCCTGATCATTGACAGCATTATCCTGTTGGCATCGGCTCTGCTGCTATTCATTGCCTTACGCTGGTTTGACCCGCTGGGGCTCGCTGCTGCCGGTTTTGATCGCTATGAATTTTCCGGCAACACCTTCAACTTCATCTACCAGGAACCCACCAATACGCTGGTATTCGGCAAGTACCTGGTGTGGCTTGTCATACCTCTGTCGGCTCTGCTCTGTACGCTGCATGCGCTGCTGAACCTGCTCGAATCAGTGGGCGAGACGGCTGTGTGTCGTCTGGTTATCGGAGGGGTACAGAAATGACTGCTATCGCCTTTTTCGCTCTGTTGTTCATCGGGTTGCCGGTGGTGTTCGTGCTGCTGGTGACGGCCGCTGTTTATGTGGTTCGCTCGAACAACCTGATTCTGTTTGATTCATTGCCACAGCAACTGTTCAGCGGTATCGAATCCTATGGACTGCTTGCGATTCCACTGTTCATGCTGACCGGTGAGTTGATGAACCGTGGAGGCGTGACCCGTCGGCTGGTGGGGATGGCCTCTCTGTTTCTGGGCAGCCTGCGCGGTGGTCTGGCCTATATCAATATCGTGGCCAACATGATGATGGCGTCGATCATGGGATCAGCCATCGCTCAGATAGCGGTGATGTCCAAAGTGATGGTGCCGGAGATGGAGAAGGCGGGTTACGACCGCGCTTTTGCAGGCGCTCTGACTGCGGCGGGTGGCCTGTTGTCGCCGATCATTCCGCCTTCCATGCTGTTCATTATCTATGGTGTGCTGGCGCAGGTGCCGATCGGTGACATGTTCATCGCGGGTATTCTGCCGGGACTGCTGCTGTTTGTGCTGTTCATTGTGATCGTGGCGATTCTCGGTTACCGCTATAACTACCCGCAAGGGCGCAAGGTGTCGGTCAGTGAGATCCGCAGTGATCTGTTTTATGCACTGCCAGCTCTGTCCATTCCATTGGTGATAGTCGGCAGCATTCTGCTTGGTATCGCTACGCCGACGGAATCCGCTGGAGTTGCTACCGTGCTCTCCTTTGTGATCGGCAGGTTTGTTTATCGCAGTCTGAAGATCAGTGATCTGGGTGAGATTCTCAAGGATACCGCCACTGGCTCGGCCACGGTTATCGTGCTGATTGCAGCAGCCCATGTGCTGGGTTGGGTACTGGTGTTCGAACAACTGCCGCAGCAGGTGGCGGTGTGGATGAGCGGCATCACATCCGACCCCTTTGCCTTCATGCTGCTGGTGACCTTGAGCCTGCTGCTGATCGGCATGGTGCTGGATGGCATTGCAGCATTGATTCTGATCGTGCCGATCCTGCTGCCGATTGCAGTGAACAACTATCAGATTGATCCCGTTCATTTCGGTGTGGTGGTCTGTATCAACCTGGTGCTGGGCTTGCTGACGCCTCCGGTTGGAACCGGGTTGTATGTGACGGCGAATATGTCGAACGTCAGCATGTTCCGGATTTTCAATGCCCTATTGCCCTTCCTGGTGGCCTGTCTGGGGGTGCTGGTTCTGCTGAGCTGGCTGCCCTGGCTGACCACCGGGCTACTGAGTAATCGCTGAGGTGCCGGGCGATCCCGATATCTGGATCGCCCTCTGCAGGCACCATGGAAAATTTTTGCTGGAGTCAAACAGATGAAAGAGATCAAACATTTTATCAACGGCGATCATGTGGCCAGCCAATCCGGGCGCACCTTCGAGAACCGCAACCCGGTGGACAACAGTCTGATTGCGCGGGTGCATGAGGCGGGACAGGCAGAGGTGGATGCCGCGGTAAGTGCTGCACAGGCTGCACTCAATGGTCCCTGGGGACGCATGACACTGAAGGACAGAGCCGAATTGCTGAATCGTGTAGCTGATCGTATCACTGAACGCTTTGATGAGTTTCTCGATGCTGAGTGCAAGGATACCGGCAAGCCGTACGCGATGGCGTCAACCGTGGATATTCCAAGAGGTGCCGCCAACTTCAAGGCATTTGCCGAGATGCTGGCGAATGAGCCGACCGATGCTTTTCGAATGGATACACCGGATGGGCTTGGTGCTCTGAACATAGGTCAGCGTCGTCCGAAAGGGGTCATAGCCGTGATCAGTCCCTGGAATCTGCCGCTTCTGCTGATGACCTTCAAGGTTGCCCCGGCATTGGCCTGCGGCAACACAGTGGTGGTCAAACCCTCCGAAGAAACCCCCTCTACAGCGGCATTGCTGGGTGAGGTGATGAATGAGTGTGGTGTGCCACCCGGCGTATATAACGTTGTGCATGGCTTCGGCCCCAACTCTGCGGGTGAGTATCTGACGGCACACAAAGCCGTCAATGCGATCACCTTCACCGGGGAAACACGAACGGGCCAGATCATCATGCAGGCAGCAGCAATCGGCCTGCGCGATATCTCGATGGAGCTGGGTGGCAAGAATCCCGGTGTGGTGTTTGCTGACTGTGATCTGGACAAGGCGATCGAGGGCACCATGCGCTCCGCCTTCCTTAACTGTGGCCAGGTGTGTCTTGGTACCGAACGGGTCTATGTCGAACGGCCGATCTTTGAGCGCTTTGTCGAGCGGCTGCGCGCGCGCGTGGCTGAGCTGCGCATTGGGAGACCGCAGGATGAGGGGGTTGATTTTGGCCCGCTGGTCAGCCAGCAGCACCGCAAGAAGGTGCTCTCCTATTATCAACTGGCGGTTGATGAGGGAGCCACCGTGGTGATCGGTGGCGGCGTGCCGGATATGGGAGATGAGCTGAATGAGGGAGCCTGGATCGAGCCGACCATCTGGACCGGCCTGGCAGATGATGCCCGTGTGATCCGTGAAGAGATCTTTGGCCCCTGCTGTCATATCCGTCCTTTCGATACCGAGGAGGAGGTGATCGCACTGGCTAACGATACCGATTATGGCCTGGCGGCAGCGATCTGGACTGAAAACAGTGCTCGGGCTATTCGCGTCGCGGAGCAGGTCAATGCCGGGATTGTATGGGTCAACAGCTGGTATCTGCGCGATCTGCGAACCTCTTTCGGTGGTGCCAAGCGTTCCGGTATCGGACGTGAGGGTGGGACCTATTCGCTCGATTTTTACACCGAACTCAAGAATATCTGCATCAAACTCTGATGCCACCTCGTGGAAGAACAAAATGATGAACAATGAACTGATACAGCAGTGTGGTGATGAACTTTATGCCGCGCAGCGCAACCGCACCACGGTGCAGCCCCTGACCAGTCGTTACAGCGAACTGTCAATCGAGGAGGCCTATCAGATCTCCTTGCGCCTGCTGGAGAGGCGCCTTGCCGATGGCGAGCGAGTGATTGGCAAGAAGGTCGGGCTCACCTCAAAAGCGGTACAGACCATGCTGGGCGTCGATCAGCCGGATTTCGGTTATCTCACTGACCGCATGGCCTACAACCAGGGCGAAGAGATGCCTATTGGTGAACAGTTGATCCAACCCAAGGCGGAAGGCGAGATCGCCTTTATTCTGAAAAAAGATCTGATGGGGCCGGGCATCACCAATGCAGATGTGTTGGCAGCAACCGAGTGTGTGATGCCCTGCTTCGAGGTGGTGGACTCACGTATCGAGAACTGGCAGATCAGGATTCAGGACACGGTGGCAGACAACGCCTCCTGTGGTCTGTTTGTGCTGGGCGACCGGGCGGTCAGTCCAAGGCAGGTTGATCTGACTACCTGCGGCATGGTGGTGGAGAAGAATGGCGTGCTGCTCTCCACAGGTGCCGGTGCTGCGGCGCTTGGCAGTCCGGTCAATTGTGTGACCTGGCTGGCAAACACCCTGGGACGCTTTGGTATCGGTTTAAAAGCCGGGGAAGTGATTTTATCGGGATCACTGGTACCACTGGAACCGGTCAAGCCGGGTGATTTCATGAGCGTCAGTATCGGTGGGATCGGCAGTGCGTCGGTCCGCTTCATCTAATCAGTCAGACAGGTAATCAAGATGAGTCAGAAACTCAAAGCCGTCATCATTGGACCGGGCAATATCGGGACCGATCTGCTGATGAAGATGCAGCGCTCCGAGTGGATCGAGCCGGTCTGGATGGTGGGGATCGACCCTGAATCCGAAGGCCTGAAGCGAGCTCGCGAGATGGGCATTAAAACCTGCGCCACCGGTGTGGATGGTTTGTTGCCGTATGTGCTGGAGGATGATATCCGCATCGCTTTTGATGCGACCTCTGCCTATGTGCATGCCGAAAACAGCCGCAAGCTGAACGCACTGGGCGTGATCATGATCGATCTGACACCTGCTGCGGTTGGCCCTTTCTGTGTGCCGCCGGTCAATCTTCAGGATCATGCACGCAATCTGGAGATGAACGTCAATATGGTCACCTGTGGTGGTCAGGCCACGATACCCATGGTTGCTGCAGTATCAAGGGTGCAGCCGGTCACCTATGGCGAGATCATTGCGACAGTCTCCTCCCGTTCAGTTGGCCCAGGTACGCGTCAGAACATCGATGAGTTCACACGGACTACGGCCGGTGCCGTCGAAAAGGTGGGTGGTGCTCGTGAGGGCAAGGCGATCATCATCATCAATCCCGCAGAGCCGCCATTGATGATGCGTGACACCATCCACTGTCTGACCGAGACAGAGCCGGATCGTGATGCAATCACAGACTCAGTACAGAAGATGGTGCAGGAGGTGCAGAAATATGTGCCCGGTTATCGCTTGGTCAACGGACCCGTTTTTGATGGCAACCGCGTCTCGATCTTCATGGAAGTCGAGGGGTTGGGAGATTTTCTGCCGAAGTATGCCGGTAATCTGGACATCATGACGGCCGCTGGTTTGCGTACTGCGGAGATGTTCGCTGAAGAAGCTGCCAGTGGCACTATCACCCTGCCGGCGCGTGGCTAACTGAGGAGAAACAAGATGAATCTACAGGGTAAACAGGTCACGCTGCACGACATGAGTTTGCGTGATGGCATGCATGCCAAGCGCCACCAGATCTCTCTGGATCAAATGGTGCATATCGCGACCGGACTGGATGAGGCGGGGATGCCGCTGATCGAGGTCACGCATGGTGATGGTCTGGGTGGTGCATCGGTCAACTATGGTTTTCCGGCACACAGTGATGAGGCCTATCTCAAAGCGGTGATTCCACAACTGAAGCAGGCCAGAGTATCGGCACTCTTGTTGCCAGGGATCGGGACGGTTGATCACCTGCGCATGGCATATGAGTGTGGTGTGACCACTTTGCGTGTGGCTACGCATTGCACCGAGGCTGATGTATCGGAGCAACATATCGGCTTTGCCGCCAAACTGGGTATGGATACGGTCGGCTTCCTGATGATGGCGCATATGGTCAGTGCAGAGAAGATCCTGGAGCAGGCGAGGTTGATGGTCGGTTATGGCGCCAACTGCATCTATTGCACCGATTCGGCGGGTTATATGCTGCCGGATGAGGTCAGCCACAAGATCGGATTGCTGCGTGCGGAACTCCCGGCGAATGTCGAGATAGGCTTTCATGGCCATCATAATCTCGGCATGGGCATCGCCAACTCACTGGCAGCGATCGATGCGGGGGCTTCTCGTATCGATGGCTCGGTGGCAGGTCTCGGAGCCGGTGCCGGCAATACGCCACTGGAGGTGTTCGTTGCGGTACTGGAACGGATGGGCGTGCACAGCGGCGTCGATCTCTACAAGATCATGGATGTGGCTGAGGATCGCGTGGTGCCGATGATGGACCAGCCGATCCGGGTCGATCGTGATGCGCTGACACTGGGTTATGCTGGTGTATACAGCTCCTTCCTGCTGTTTGCTCAGCGGGCAGAGAAGAAATATGGCGTCTCGGCGCGGGACATTCTGGTCGAACTGGGGCGTCGCGGCACCGTGGGCGGACAGGAAGATATGATTGAAGACCTGGCACTGACCATGGCAAAAGAGAAGGGGCTGATCTGATGGGAAACCTGACACACGACGAGATTCAGGCACTGGCCGAGCATTGTGAGAAAGCGGAGCTGCAGGCCTATGAGATCACCAAAATCACCGACGACTACCCGCAGATGACCTACGAAGACGCTTTCGATATTCAGTGGGAAGCCCGTCGTCGCAAAGAGGCTCGCGGCACGAAAATCGTCGGCATGAAGATGGGACTGACCTCCTGGGCCAAGATGGCACAGATGGGTGTTGAACAACCCTGCTATGGCTATCTGGCGGACTACTTCAGTGTGCCTGACGGAGGTGATATCAGGATGGATGAGCTGATCCATCCCAAGATCGAAGCGGAGATCGCCTTCGTCACCAAGGCGCCCTTGAAAGGGCCTGGCGTGCATATCGGTGACGTGCTGCGCGCCACCGACTTTATTGTACCTGCTGTGGAGGTGATCGACTCGCGCTACAAGGATTTCAAGTTCGATCTGAAAAGCGTGATTGCTGATAACTCCAGCTCCACCCGATTCATCACAGGAGGGTGTATGGCCAGTCTGGATGAAGTGGATCTTAAAACTCTGGGTGTGGTGATGGAGATCAATGGAGAGGTGGTCGCCACAGGGGCGGGCGCAGCGGTTCTGGGTCATCCAGCAGCCTCAGTAGCGATGCTGGCTAATATGCTGGGAGAGCGAGGCGAGGAGATCCCTGCCGGAACCTTCATCATGACCGGCGGCATCACGGCTGCCATCAGCGTAAAAAGAGGTGATGCGATCAGCGTACGTTATCAGGGGCTGGGCACTGTCTCGGCACGCTTTGTTTAACATTTACTTAGGCTGTACCGCGTTAGATAGAGAGGTCGATCAGCGCTCTGGCACAGAGTAAAAAAACTTTCGCCAGAGCGCTGAACTGAACAGATGTTCTGAGTGCTTAACGTGCTTCAGTCAGCGCCTCACGCACCAGCCGCTGAAAGGATTCAAAAGATGAGGTGGCACCTGTCAGAGCATCCACCTCATCAATTGTACCGGTCAGTATCAGCATGTTTTCATAACCTCTGAAGGCAGACAGTTGGCTGATCTGGCTGACGCGACGCCAGCGCTCGGCATAATTCATATCGTCTGATTTGCGTGCCTTGTAATTGCCCTCGTCGTCACGCTGAATCTCATCATAGTAAACCGAGGTAATACGGCTGTTGACGATGCTTATCTCAACCAGACTTCGCCATCCTCGGCTGTCGGGTTCGGATTCAGCATAGTAGCTGCCATCCCGATAACCCTGTTGAGCAGTGCGTGTCATAGTCATCTCTTGCTGCTCACCCATCAATTCCGACACCTTATTTGCTGTTGCAGCTTTTGCAGTTTTCTGGTCTTCAACTTGCGTCAGCACTTCAGTAGTCGTGGAGCCTGCAGTCTCATGACCCGCCAGCACACCTATGTCGAACTGTGCCAGCAGGGCCAGGGCGCCCGGGCTGTGGGGGCGGCCATTACCCTTATCGTACCAGGCTTCGGTCGACTCCATGCCACACCAGTCGGTCAGCACGGACTCCGGAGTAGGGTGCTCGTCGATATAGTCGGTGATGTCATAAACACGACCATCGATCACTTTCCAGCAACTCGCGGCATGATTGTGCTGTGCCAGCTCCTCCAGGCTGATTATCCGACCTTGAGAATCAGACTGAGCATGGCTGGGTACCAGCCAGTAAGCGCCGACCAGGGTGAGAATACTGCTGATAAATGCGATGAGTGTTGTATAGGCTAATTTGTTCATAGGAAATCAAAGACCTCAAAGTGAATAGCCGAGGCAGGGACACCCTCATGCATGAGGAGTGCTCTCAAATGGTTGATCATGGGTGCTGGGCCACACATATAGATCTCACGCTCACGATAGTCTGGGCAGTGTTCCTGCAGAAATGCCGCAGTCATGGCCCCCTGTTCCCGGAACAGGTGCAGGGTCAGGTCGAAGGTTGGCTGTTTAACTGCTATCTCTTTCAGTTCATCTGCAAAATAGGCCCTGGAAGGGTCATTGGCCAGGTAAAAAAGGTGTACCTGTGCAGCCGGCTTTTCCTGGCCAGCCATATCCCGCGCACCGCTGACAAAAGGTGTTATACCAATTCCTCCACCAAGCCAGAGCTGTTGCTTCTGCGGGTAATGCCGTTCGTAGAAATCGCCATAAGGGCCCTCTATCTGAACCCTGCTGCCCTTTCTGATGGTTTGAATGGCGTGGCTGGAATCTCCCAGATCCTTGATGCCAACTTTCAGATACTTATCAGAGGGCGCGGAAGAAAGGGTATAGGGATGCTCTTCACCGACTCCATTACTGAGGCTGTCGTCAAAAGGGGTGAGATAGACGAATTGCCCCGCTTCATACTGTATGGGTTTGCCTCGGGGTTTCAGACTGATCTCGACCACTCCGCGCACCAGTGTATTCACCTCCACCACTTCGTATTCAAACCGACCCAGAGAGGGTGACAACACCTTACGCCAGATAACGGCGCCGATGGCAAGGGCACCCAGAAACCACCAGACCAGGGGGTAGGTTGCCAGCGGTAGGGTGTGTGCCAGCGCTGCGACGGTTGCCGGTGCTGATAGGAGATGCAGTCGCTTCCATTTCTGATAGTTAAGGCGACCGGCAAATCGAAAGGTGGGGCCCAGGAAGGCCACCATTAGCGCCAAAGCGAGCCAGCCCATCCAGACTGGCCAGTAACTCAGTGGTGGGAAGAGCACAGTCATGGCGGGTTCCATTCCTCGGGTGATGACCGAAAAACTCAGCCCCCAGGCGTGCAACATCACCAGCATGAAGCTCAGAAAGCCAACCCAACGGTGCTGCGACCATAAGCGTGGCAGCCCACCGAAAAGCCGATCCAGGTATGGCAATCGAATACTCATCATGGCTGCCAGCAACATCAGCGACAGGCCAATCACACCGGCCAGGCGAGCCAGACCACGGAAGAAACCTGAAGGCTGGTTCCAGGCCTCCTGCATCAGGCTGGGCATAATCAGCAGAACCGGCACCACAACCATTGCAATCAGCAAGATATCACCGGGTTTGAGCCATCGTTTTATCACTGTTCACTATCCCCTTTAGATCAGTTTTTCCAGGCCGCTGTTATGCAACAACTGTATTAATCTTCGTCAATTTCAGTATAGCGCTCAACAAGGAAGTCGATCAGCGCTCTGACTGAGGGCAGAAGTCCTCGTCTTGATGGGAAGACTATATGAATCAATTCCCGGCGTGGTGGCCAGTCCGGCAGCAGCCTGATCAGGGTGCCTTTGCTCAGTTCCTCTGTCAGCATCAGTGCCGGCAGCTGTACGATGCCTACGCCGGTTAATGCCGCTTTCATCAGCGCTACCATATCGGTTGTTACGTAGCGGGGCTGGTGTCTTACAACCACGGACTGCCCATCGACATTCTGCAAAATCCATTCGTGTGCTTCATGCGGTGTGCTGCGGCTGAGGCTGGGCCACTGGCTAAGGTCTTCGGGGCTGTCTGGCATGCCCAGGCGCTCTACCAGTGATGGACTGGCCACCAGACACTGGCCTCGATCAGACAGCACACGCATCACCAGATCACTGTCTTCCAGGGGTAGTGGGCGAACGCGAATGGCGATATCCACCCCTTCATTAATCACATCCACGCGGCGGTTGGTGGCTTCCAGATGCACGGTGACATGAGGGCACTGTGCCATGAAATCAGCCAGCATGGCACCGACATGGAAGTGAAGCAGTCCGACAGGGCATGTCAGCTTGATGATGCCCCGTGGCGCTGCTCGCAGTGTATCGATCGACTCCTGCGCCGCTTCAGCCTCAATCAGCATGGCTCTGCAATGTTCGTAATAGGTGCGCCCGACCTCAGTGACCGTGAACTGGCGAGTGGTACGGTGAATCAGGCGGACATCCAGACGCTCCTCCAGTGCTGACACCCGACGACTTAGCTTGGACTTGGGTATGCCCAGTGCTCTTCCTGCTGGGGCAAATCCACCATGCTCCACCACCTGGGCGTAGTAGAAAAGATCGTTAAGATTCAGCATCAGTCACCTCCACTGTTCTAATAAAGGAACGCTCAGTATCAATTTAGCAGTCTACAGGCAGATTGTATCGAAATGTATTCTGTACCCATGCATCTGTAGTCCCTGGTTCATGACCGAAGCAGGCTGTAGATGGAGTCGGTGTGGCGCCGAATGCCGCACCCATTTGGAGGAAAAATCTCATGAGCACATCCTATACCCGTCTTGATAAAGACAATGCTGCGGTACTTCTGGTTGATCACCAGGCAGGTCTACTGTCTCTGGTGCGTGACATAGATCCAGATCGTTTCAAGAATAATGTTCTGGCGCTGGCAGATCTGGCCAAATACTTTGGTTTACCCACCATCCTGACCACCAGTTTCGAAAATGGTCCGAATGGTCCTCTGGTACCTGAGTTGAAGGAAACCTTCCCGGATGCTCCATATATTGCTCGTCCCGGTCAGATCAATGCCTGGGATAACGATGATTTCGTCAAGGCTGTGAAGGCGACCGGCAAGAAGCAGTTGATCGTGGCTGGCGTCGTGACTGAGGTCTGCGTGGCCTTCCCGGTGCTGTCGGCACTGGAAGAGGGTTACGAGGTGTTTGTCATCACCGATGCCTCCGGTACCTTCAACGAACTGACTCGTGATGCAGCCTGGGATCGCATGTCTGCTGCCGGTGCTCAACTGATGACCTGGTTCGGTGCCGCCTGTGAGCTACATCGTGACTGGCGTAATGATGTCGAGGGGTTGGGAGCACTCTTCTCCAACCATATTCCTGATTATCGGAATCTGATCACCAGCTACATGACGCTGACAGCTGATAAATGATCCCCCTTGCCCGACGTCAATACTGATTGTCGGGCATTTTTTCTGGTTAAGGCATCTGAGAGGAATCGCTGATGATGAGTTATCCCAACTCTGCACAACGCGGTGTTTCTGTTTTGATCAGCCATAGCGTCAGGCCGGACTCAATTGCCATATATGAGCGCTGGCTGGCGGATATCATCAATGTGGCTGCCAGGTTTTCCGGGCATCAGGGTGTGAATATTCTGAAGCCATCCCATGGCCATCATCAATATGAGATAGCGCTGCGCTTTTCCTCTCAGCAGGATGCAGAAAGATGGTTATCCTCAGCGGAAAGACGGCAATTGATTACTCAGGTTGAAACACATCTGGTACTGCCGGAAAGTGTTGATATCACAACTGGTATCGATAACTGGTTTCAGCCACTGAACAAACAGCCAGTAAGATGGAAGCAGTGGCTGCTGACCACCTGTGTGATCTGGGTCCTGACCCTGCTGGTCCCGCCGTTACTGGCTTACCTGTTTGATCTCTTGCCACTACTTGGTGTCTGGGGTATTCGGCATGGCATCACAGCGGCAGTGATTGTGGGGCTTGTTATCTATGTCGTGATGCCAAGGCTGGCCCGATACCTTGCCAGATGGTTGTTCGCTAAGAGTAATCGTTTGTGAAGAAAAAGGGGTAATGGAAAAGGGGTCAGGTATATTTACGAGAAAAAGGGGTCAGAAAGAAAAAGGGGTCAGGTACATTTACCGTTGGTAAATGTACCTGACCCCTTTTTCTTTTCCTTTTCCAGTTCAGTTAATGCGAAAGAGTTGATCAATTGCGCTGATGAACTCAGCCGGAGGCTTGTCAAACAGCAGGCCCTGGCTCGGGGCATTGCTGCCGCGAAGGAAGAAGTAGAGGGCGCCGCCCATGTCCCGCTCATAGTCGTAATCGCGCAGACGTGTTTTCAGCAGGCGGTGCAGGGCCAGCAGGTAGAGGGCGTATTGCACGTCGTAGCGTTTTTCTAGCACGGCGTTGTGGATCGCCTCGCGTGTGTAGGCCTGATCATCCGGGCCAAGGTGGTTGGATTTCCAGTCGGCGACGTAGTAGCGCCCCTGATGTTCAAACACCAGATCGATAAAGCCTTTGAGCATGCCGTTGATGGTGTTGGGCAGCAGAGCCGGACGCGCGTGGCCGGGCAGCAGGTGTTGTCGGCAGAGGCTATCCAGTGCCTGAGTCGTGACCTGATGACTGGCAAACATGAACTCCATCTCGGCCTGACACTCAGTCAGATCGGTCAGACGGAAGGTGACCAGTTGATCACCCGATTCCAGCCTGAATTCGGTGCTGATGAAATGCTTCAGCCAGCGATCCAGCGGATCGATCCAGGCCTCCCAGCCACGAATCTGGCAGCGTCTGGCCAGCATCTCCCGGCGTGCCTCATCATTCAATGTGGCCTGTTCAAACCCTTCGGCAACCGCCCACTCCAGCAGACCATGCAGGAAAGTGCCCGGGTTCGGGCCGCGGTGGAAACGGTGCAGCTGCTGATCATTATCTGCCGGTTGGCTTGATGCACGATCTGCCTTGCTGACCTCATGCTCCTCATCCTGAGTGGCCTGTATCGCGTTTTCCGGCTCATCGGGGACAGCTGCATCAGTCGGCTCACTGTCCAGTTGCACACCGGTCTTGAGTGCCGAGTAGCTGGCGATCCACCAGAATTCACGCGGGCTGCGTTCAGCGATCAGTGCCGGTTGCAGTGCCTCCAGGGCAGGTGGTGTAAAGCGTTGAGCACTGGGCTCAGGCGCAGGCTGCAACTGAATGTGCTCGCTCTGTTGGCAGAGCTGCTCCAGTGTGCTGTTCAGAAGGTCGGCATCTATCCTGTTGCGCCCCTGCAGCAGATAGCCGATGGCACTCTTATGCAGGTCGCAGTTTTTGCTGTTGCCGACTCTCAGTGGCGCTACTCCCAGCCACAGGGCATGACGGGCACGTGTCAGGGCGACATAGAGCAGGCGCATATCTTCAGCCTGTCTGTCTCTGTCTGCTGTCTGCCAGGCGCTTGCCGCTTTCTTGTTGCCGGCGATCTCAAGTCGCTGATAGCCCGGCTCCTGAATTGTCACCTCAGAGGTTTTGCCATCCACTTCACGCCAACTGCTGATAAAGGGCAGCATCACCAGCGGGTACTCCAACCCCTTGGATTTGTGGATAGTGACCACCTTGATCAGATCGGCATCGCTTTCCAGACGCAGTATCTGTTCTTCGCTGGTCTCTTCCAGTTGCTCGGCCAGATGACGGATCAGACCCTGTTCGCCCTCCTGCTGCACGCTGGCTTGCTGCAGCCATTCGGCCAGATGCAGCAGATTGGTCAGACGGCGCTCGCCATCCGCTCTGATCAGCAAGCGTTGCGGCAGTTCGTACACCTGCATCAGACGGCGCAGCATCGGCAGCACCCCCTGGCTATACCAGAGACGGCTGAAGGTGCGGAAGTGTTCCGTCTCGCTTTCCCAGGTCAGCTCATCCCGATTAAGCTGATCCAGTCGGGACAGGGGCAGATCCAGCGATGAAGTGGCCAGTGCTGCACGCAGCTTGCGATCATCTGCGGGTTCTGCGCAGGCGCGCAGCCAGATTAGTATATCCTGCGCTTCCTGGGTGCTGAACACCGATTCCCGATCCGACAGATAGACACTTGCCAGCCCGCGTTCACTGAGTGCCTTGCGGATTGCGTCTGCTTCGCCACGGCCACGCACCAGTATCGCGATATCCGCCGGTTTCAGCGGAGTATGTCGACCCTCCTTGAGAAAACCAGCCTGGCATAGCCCTTCCTGACTCAGCCCTTCCTCATCAGTCCTCGCCTGATTCAGCCATTCGACCAACTGGCTGGCACAGCTCTGCGCCATCCTCTTGCGGAACTGGGTGCTGGCTACGGCCGGGTTGTCATCATCCGTGAGCATCCACCAGGTCAGAGCCTGTGCAGGTTTGTTATCCAAGAGCAGTTGCTCATCCCGTCCCTTGGCATCCACCTCGATAAACGGCACAGGGTTGTCATCCTCCTCCCTGAAGTGGAAGGCTCCCTCGGGAAAGGCTTCTGCATGCCGGAACAGGGTATTCACCGCCTCGACCACCGCCTGAGTGGAGCGGTAGTTGGTTTTCAGATTGAAATGTCGGCCTTCGGTGGCTGTGCGAGCCTGAAGATAGGTATGGATGTCGGCGCCACGGAAGGAGTAGATCGCCTGCTTGGGGTCGCCGATCATGATCAGTGCCGTGTCCTGCTGGTTCTGCTCCACCCGATAGATGCGGTTGAAGATGCGATACTGCAGCGGGTCGGTATCCTGAAACTCGTCGATCATCGCTACGGGATACTGGCGGCGCAGTGTCGCCGCGAGATGTTCGCCCTGCTCGCTGCCAAGCGCCTTATCCAGTTGCTGCAGCAGATCATCAAAGCCCAGTTCGGCTCGCTCCAGCAGTGCTGTTTTGAGCCGCTGCTGCATCCAGCGGCTGGCATGGCTCAGCAGATGAGCACGCAGGCTGGGTACCGTGCTCTCTTCATCCCCGGTATCCAGACTTACCAACTCGCCAATGGCTGCCAGTGCTGGGTGTTGTGGCTGGGGTGGTGCTTTCTTGCCACCGCTCAGCGGGATCGCACCCTGGGCCAGCCTCTTCAACTCATTCGGTGCGGAAGCACCCTCCGACCAGCTGGCCAGATCGTCGAGCAGTTGGTTGAAGTCGTCATCCTCTTTCTTACGCCGGAAGCTGTTACCATTCAGGTGCGGGCGCAGCTCATGCAACAGCGCATTCAGATCAGCCTGATGAATCTGCCAGAGTGCTCTTGCCTGCTGTTCAATTCGTGCCTTTTCTATTGCTTTGGCGGCATATTCGCCGATGATGCCCTGAATATTAGTATCGGATGCCAGGGGCTGGCCGGCATAAGTGAGCTGACTTTCTGCGCGGCGGAGCAGCGGCTGAACCGCCCTCAACAGCGCCTCTGGTGTGGCAAACTCTCCCAGAATCAGGCTGGCCGCCGCCGTGCCCAGCGGGTAGAAGTGGATACGCCAGTAGTCGCGGATCAACTCCCCCAGCAACTCCGACTGATCGGTGATCAGGTTCTGCGAAAAGAGACTGCCGCTGTCAAACGCATGTTCACGCAGCATGCGGTAACACCAGCTGTGGATGGTCGAGATGGCCGACTCATCCATCGACTGTGCCGCCAGTTGCAGCAGGCGTGAGCAGGTCAGCCATTGCTCAGGTGGGTAATCGGCGCGGATCTGATGCAGCGGGTCTTGCGGGTTGTTCACGGCTGTTGTCGGATCATCCATAAAACAGGCCGCAGCTTCGACCAGACGCTGGCGGATACGATCCTTCAGCTCCTGTGTCGCGGCATCGGTAAAGGTGACCACCAGAATATCGGCAGGGCTCAGCGCACGAGCAAACGCCTGCTCCGCGCCATGTTGCAGAATCAGGCGCGTATAGAGCAGAGCGATGGTGAAGGTCTTACCGGTACCGGCGCTGGCTTCAATCAGGCTGCTGCCACGCAGTGGAAAGGTGGGGATATGCAGATCCAGGCCGCTCATGCGTTATCCTCCGCCACTGTCTGTTTGCCGCACTGCTGGATCATCGGCTCATAAAGTGCTCGACTCAATTCATCAAAACGACTGCCTGGAACTCGTGCTTCTGAAACAAGAGCGTCTGAAATCAGGGTGCCTGAAACACGTGTGTCTGAAACAAGTGCATCGAAATCGGGCCAGAGCCTAGCCAGCGCAGGACTGCTGCCCACTTCTCCCTGATGCTGATAGCCGCCTTCGTATGTCTGGCGTGCCTCTTTTTCCCGGTCGCCGCTGTCGGTCAGCCAGACGCAGGCGGTTTTACAGGCGATCGGCAGGGGTTCAGTCATATTGTGTAACCAGTGCTCCATCAGTCTTGTCAGCAGTGCTTTTGCGTCATCTTCTGCCAGTGGTGGCAGTTGCAGATCCGTGTTCGGGCCGAGAATACGGGTGTGAGTCGGGCCGTTCAACTGAGCGGCCAGATGCAGGGGCCAATGGCGCACCAGATTGTGCCATTTCCAGGTTTTGCCCTCATGGATATTGCTGGTCTGCAGTACCAGTCGCATCCGCTCACCGGCAGCATTGCAGCGGATATCAGACAGATAATCATGCAGCGTCAGAGTTGGGGTCGTCAGTTCTACTGCCTCAGGTGGCTGTTTGTGCCAGAGCGACAGCAGCGACTGATATTGCAGCAGTGGCTGAGCCAAGGGGGCGACCAACTGTTCGGCAATGCAGGGGCCAAAGGGGGGCAGGGGGAGCTCGCCTCTCGCCTGCTGCCGGGCCACCTGTGACGACAGGGCTTCGGCCGGGTCCAGCGTGATGCCCTTATCCATTGCCTGACGCAGTTGTCCGAGCAGTTGATCCTGATGCTGCCAACGGCTCAGACCATCAACATTAAAGGGCTCCTGATCCTCACCCGTCACATCGCTCTGATCAAACTGCACACTGAGCCTTTCTTTGAAAAACTGACTGGCGGGATCACGCAGCAGCGCACCGAGCTGCATCAGCGTCAGAATCTGTTCAGGCTGCTGCTCGGAAAGATGCTCGGACAAATAGGGGGAAAGAGGCGCGTCAGCATACCAGTCCTGATCGCGTGTTTCATGAATGCTCTGCCACTCGCGGGCATAGGTGCTGAATCCAGATCCTGCGGTGAAGTAACGGCGACTGAACGGCTGCAGCGGGTATTCACGTGTCAGCGCTGCCAGCTGTTCCTTGCCATGAATATCCGCCAGATAGTCACGCAACTGACCGACCAGCACCGAGGGTGGGCGCTCGGTATTGTCGCGGATACTGCGCCCTATCCAGCTGATATAGAGCTGATCACGGGCAGACAGCAGAGCTTCCATGAACAGATAACGGTCATCTTCGCGTCGGGAGCGATCACCGGGGCGATAATCATGCCGCATCAGATCAAAATCGACAGCGGGTACCTGACGTGGATAGTCGCTCTCGTTCATGCCAAGCAGGCAGATATGTCGGAAGGGGATCGCCCGCATCGGCATCAAGGTGGCGAAGTTAACGGCGCCGGCCATGAAGCGCTGGCTCAGGTCGCTCTGATCGATCTGGCCCAACAGCACCTCACGCACGATACCCAGTGGCAGTGGCTGATCGAAATCGGCGGCTTCACACTCCTCCAACCAGTTTTGCAGGCTCAGCTCTATCCGGGTCAGCAGCAGTTCATCACGGCTGTCGGTGGCGCTGAAAAAACGCTGGCAGAGCTGGCGCAGGCAGGCGACCCAGTCTTGTGGCGTCATCTGCTCCTGCAGGCGCTGCCAGTACTCCTCCAGGGCATTGAGCAGGCGTACGAGTGAACCCGCCAGTGCTGCATCCAGCCCACCGATCTCGGCATAGGGCTCGATCGCTTGCCAGGCATCCCCCTGACCCACGGCATAGCCCAGCAACATTCGCTTCAGGCCGAACTGCCAGGTGTTCTGTTCACTGCCGGGCGGCAGATCAAACTGTTCGCGCTGGCGGGCATGCAGTCCCCAGCGGATATTTGCGCCCTCCACCCAGCGGTGCAGCAGGGGTTTATCCTCTTCACGGATACTGAAGGTTTCACGCACGGCCGGCACTTCGAGCAGATCCAGCAACTCACTGACGCTGAAACGTGAGCGTGGCAGATTCAACAGCATCTCCAGCGCGATCAGCAATGGTGCCTGCTGGCGCTGTCCCTGATCCGACAGGGTGAAGGGGATAAAACGCGGATCAGTCTGATCGATCTGGGCAAACACGGCGCGGATATGCGGTGCATAGAGGTTGATATCGGGCACCATCACCAGCACATCACGCGGGCGGAGATCCGGCTGTGCGGCAAAGGCAGTCAGCAGATGGTCCTGCAGTATCTCCACTTCGCGTTGAGCACTGTGCGTGATATGAAAACTCAGGCTGCGATCCTGCTGTGGATCGGGTGTTCTGCCCAGTGATTTGATCTCGGTTGGGTTGCGCAGATTCAGAATATCGCTCTGTAACTGGGCCAGCAGGCTTGTGGTGCTTGGTTCTTCAAACAGGTCGATACTGAGCTGATTGCCCTGGAACAGGGGCTCATACTGATGGCGTTGATCATGTTCATCCAGCAGGCGGATATAGTCGCGCCCCTGTTTACCCCAGGAAGCGAGCAGGGGGTGTGCATGCAGGTGCAGGTCATCATCGGTCAGCTCACCACTCCACTTGCTGGTGTGGCGTGCAAACGCTTGTTTGAACAGATGCCGATCCTCGACGATATCGCCCCAGTAGTGCTGGCAGGGGTTATGCACACAGAGCAACACCTGCGAGCAGTTGGCGACAGCGCTGAGCACCTCGACCGCCTGCTGCGGCAGGGAGGATATACCGAACACCACAACCCGTCGTGGCAAAGTGGCAGGGCGAGTCTCGGGTGTCAGCGCTTTGGCGGCACTCAGAAAACGTTGATGCACCTGAGCACGGCTGGTGTCATTCTGATCCTCTGGCATCTGTGCGATGATCCGGCGCCAGAGTGCGGCCTGCCACACCTGCTCGCTTGAGGCCATGCCACCCTCGGTAAACATAGAGTCATCTCCAGCCGCCCAGGCATCAAGCCAGTCAGCGCGGTAAACCTGATACTGATCGAACAGGTCTGCCAGGCGCTGTGCCAGTTGAAACTGTTTACGCAGATCCTGATCATCACGCAGAAATCGTTGCAGGGGTGCAAACACCGGATCATCCAGCAGATCCGGTAGCATGCGCAACAAGCGCCAGGTCAGCAGATGCTTATCATAAGGGGAGGAGTCGGGCAGATCGCCCAGCACGGCGCGGTAGGCCTGCCAGATATAACGCGCGGGCAGGCTGATATTCAGAGCGGCGGCAATACCGCAACCACCGCCATTGGCGGCATCTTCATCTTCAGCCAGAGCGAGCTTCAGCCACTGGGCGATACCATTGCTCTGCACCAGTATCGTTTCATTCTCCAGCGGCTTCAGCGGATAGCGACGCAGCCACTGCACAGCCAGTTCGCGCAGTGCTTCAAGACGATTGCCCTGAATCACCATAAATCCATTTTCGATCTGACTGTCCATCACGGCCCTCTTGTCTCAATAAAACGGCAGGTTTTACGATGAACCCATCAGCCATAAAGCCAGGAATCAGGATGCTTGACCGCTTCGCGCTTCTGCAGGCGTATCAACCCCATCACGCAACGAAAAATAAACCAGAACATGGTGATCATCAAAATCAGGTAGCCTACCAGCAGCCACATGGTGGCAAAGCCGATGATAGACAGTACCAGCCCCACCCAGAAGGTACGTATCAGGTATTGATAGTGGCTTTTCATCCACACGGGGGCCGTCTTCTGCTGCATATAGGCCACCACCAGGCCAATAATGACCGTCACACCGACAAACAGGCCGGTGAGATAGAGCACATATACAATCAGCGGTACGGTGATATCGTCTTGCTGTTTTATTTCCATTGGTACCTTTCCTCGATCAGATTCAGTGCTTTTCAGATCAGAGCTGTGTCAGTTGGGTGTTGGCCCCACCATGACACGGCGATGATGCAACATCTGCCAAGTCAGGTGGGCCAGCAGGGCAGTGAGTATGATACCACCCCCGATCAGCGTTGAGACGCCCGGTATCTCATTCAGGAACAACCACACCCAGAGTGGCCCGAGCATCGGTTCGGCAGTACCGATCAATGCCGCAACCGGAGAGGGTAACAGACGGGCGCCGGTCACGAACAGCGCCAATCCCAGCCCAAGATTCAGCGCCCCGAACGCAAACAGAATACCCATATCCAGTGTGCTGGTGGCAAAGCCCGAAGTCATCAGCGCTGCCAATACTGCCGCTATCACTGTGCCGAGACACACGGCTGGCGCCATGCGTACATGCGAATAACGGCGTGTGATCACCGTGGCTATGGCAAAGCAGAAGGCGATCACAAGCGCGAGTGAGTCCCCGATGGGCGATACCTTGCCGGTAAAGGACTCAGACACCATCACCCCCACACCCAGAATAACCACGGCGATCGCCAGCCAGGTTGGGCCGCTGACTCTTTCGCGAAAAAGGATCCAGGCGATCAATGCCGCAATCAATGGCACACCTGCCTGAATCAGCAGAATGTTGGCGACGGTGGTATGGTTCAGTGCCACCACAAAGGAAGTGGACGCTGTTGCAAAGCAGAGACCGACACCAATCCCCGGCCATCCCATAGAGCGGAACATGACCAGTGTTTCACGCAGGCCATTGCGCAGCAGCATGAAGCTGATCAGAAACAAGCCCGCCCAGACAGAGCGCCAGAACACCACAGTCCAGCTATCCTCAACATTCAGCAGGCGCCCGAAGGTGCCGCCGAAACTCCAGACAAAGGCTGCACCGAACACCAGCAGGATACCGAGTCGCAGTTCAGAAGTTATCCCCGTTTGCTGAGCCGGTAAGCCGGGAATGGGGGGGCTGTTGCTCATGAGTTTGACCACTGATAAACATAGATGGGGATCACCGTACCCTGCAAGGGTGCAGCGGGAGATGAAAGGGTATACATGAGTGATTCCTGATGTGAAATTTGATTGGTCAAGTCTACTCAATACAGGGCTAAATCCAAGCCTTATTTCAGAGCATGGAACTAACACCAACATTTTTAATTGGTATCACATGCGCTGCATGGTTAGAATTATTGCAGAGCTGGTCAAGCGCCCGTGATAGCTGGCTGGAGCAGTGATCACATGGCTCATGTTTGGACATAGCAAGAGCACTGAAGAAGAGATAATACGATGAGCCCTAAGTTACCGCTGCCGGAAAACAAGCAGATGACGGCTCTGTGCCGTGTAGAGCCTGGTTGCCTGGGGCCGGATGGTGCCGATCATGTTGAGGGTTTCTGTCTGTTTGCCCAACAGGAACTCGCTTCCTTTGAATCCGGCTTGATCAACTGGCGCTGTGTGCCACGTTCAGATAAAAGCCTGGATGAGATGCAATACTCCGTGCAGAACAAGATTTTGACCCATGAGCAAGCTGCGCGCTATCTCGCTGTATTTGAGCGTGAAATCGATGATGTGGAAGATTTTTTTCATACTATACTGGTACGGCTGATCAACCAGTATCTGGGGCGCCACTGATTGCAAGCCGTTGCATCGCGAAGGCTGTCATGGCCCACACAGTGTAACGGCTATCCAGAGCATGGCATGGGTCAGGCAAACTCGAAACAGTCATCAAGGAGGGTTTCATGGCCTGCTGTCATCATTATGCTCATACCGAAGGCGGCGATGCTGTCTTCTCGGTTGATATCTCTGCAATAACCTTTGGTCCTGGAGCGCTTGCTGAAGCCGGAGACCATGCGCGTCAGCTTGGGCTGAAGCGTATCGCTTTGTTCACAGATCAGCGTCTGGCACAGCTTGAACATGTCGGGATAGTGCATCGTTCGCTGCTGGCTGCAGGGCTGGATGTGGTGATCTATGATGAAGTGGCGGTGGAGCCTTCTGATGCCTCCTTCCTGAAGGCTGCACAGTTTGCCCGTGAAGGGCAGTTTGATGGTTATCTCTCGATTGGTGGTGGTTCTGTCATCGATACGGCCAAGGCAGCCAACCTCTATGCGACCTATCCGGCTGAACTGGCTGCTTATGTTAATGCCCCGCTAGGCGAAGGGAGGCCTGTGCCAGGTCCGCTCAAACCGCATATCGCTTGTCCGACCACCAGTGGAACCGGGGCTGAGTGTACCGGCATCTCGGTTTTTGACTGGGTGGAGAAGGGCGTTAAAACCGGTATTGCATCACGCTATCTACGCCCAACTCTTGCGCTGATCGATCCCACGACCACCTATACACTTCCTCGTGCAGTTGTCGCGGCATCAGGTTTTGATGTGCTGTCGCATGCGTTGGAAAGCTACACAGCACTGCCGCACACAAAGCGTGCCAGAGCTGATCGCCCGACTTTGCGGCCGATGAGTCAGGGCGCTAACCCCTGGAGCGATTTCGGTTGTGAAAAGGCGCTGCAATTGACGGGGCAGTATCTGAAGCGTGCAGTCATGGATGCCAGTGATCATGAAGCGCGTGATGGCATGATGTGGGCTGCGACGCTGGCTGGAATTGCCTTCGGTAATGCTGGTGTGCATCTTCCACATGGCATGTCTTACGCAGTAGCGGGTGGTGTGCGTGATTTTCGAGCGCCAGGTTATCCCCAGGATGAACCGATGGTACCGCATGGGATGTCGGTGATCGTCAATGCGCCGGCCGTGTTTCGTTTTACTGCTGATGCCTGTCCTGAACGACATCTGCATGCAGCCGGGTGGCTGGGGGCTGATATTCAGGGTGCAGCGTTGGACGATGCCGGTGAGCGTGTTGCGAGCCGGCTGATTGAACTGATGCAGTTCTGTGAGATTCCCAATGGAGTGGGTGGTGTCGGTTATCACGAAGGTGATATCGACACCCTCGCTGCCGGTGCCTGGGCACAGCAGCGCTTGATCAAGAATGCACCCAAGGCAGTGGAAGAGCAGCACCTGGCACAGCTGTTTGCAGGCGCGATGCGTTACTGGTAAGAACGTCGCGCATGTGAATTGATCTGTGCCGAGTGGCTACTCTGCTGTTTGCCTCAGTAAGCTACAGCGAAGCGGCTGTTGGCGTGCTGAGGATTTTCCAGCTCATTCAGCATGGCGACGGCATAATCCTGCACGGAGATGCGGCTGTTGCCTTCGGCATCGATCAACAGTGTGTCGGTGCTGAGGCGGAACTGTGCGGTGCGCTCGCCCGGAAAAATCTCGGCAGCGGGTGACAGCATGGTCCAGGTCTGAGCTGTCTGAGCACGAAGCTGTTCCAGTGCAGTCCTGGCACCCTCGGCCGTTGGCTTATACATGGCCGGAAACTCTTCGGTATCGAGCAGTTGCTTACCAGGTGCGATCTCCAGTGAACCAGCACCACCGACAATCAGCAGACGCGGTACGCCAGCGGATTGCGTTGCAGACAAGATAGATTCAAAACCTTTCAGGTAGTAGTCGTAAACGTCTTCCTGGGCATGGCCACTGAAGGCGCTCAGCACGACATCGGCTCCTTTCAGTTGCTCGGTCAGTGCGGCTGTATTCATCACGTCACTTTTTTCAACGCTCAGGCTATCGCGTGAGGCTACCCGTTCAGGGCGCGTGACCAGAGCTTTCACCTGATGACCACGTGTCAGTGCTTCTTCCAGCAGGGATGATCCGATAAAACCACTTGCGCCGATCAATGCAATATTCATATTTCTTTCCTCATGTATGTTTGCGATGGCGCTATTGTCATCCACTCTATTGATTTTAAAAATACACCTATTGATAATTTACTGTTATTGAAATAATAACAATAGGGGAGTGCCATGGCCGTTAAGGAAGGGCTTGATCTCAACACACTGCCGGTCTTTCTGGCGCTGGTCGAGACCGGTGGTTTCACGGCGGCTGCGGATCGTCTCGGCTGCACCAAAACCCGGGTCAGCCTGCAGATTCGTAAGCTCGAAACTCATCTGGGTGTCGCGCTGTTTCATCGCACAACGCGCAAGGTGCATCTGACAGAGGCGGGTGAGCTGTTCTATCGAGAGTGTCAGCCATTACTGGATGGCTTGCGGGGCGCCATAGCCGCCGTGGAGGCTGATGATCTTCAGCTACAGGGTGAGTTACGCCTCACGGCACCGGAGGACTATGCCACTCGGGTGTTGGGCCCGGCGTTGGTCGAGTTCGGCAAGCGCCATCCTGATCTGCGCATAGAGCTGCGCAGTGGTGATCGTGTCAGCGATATGGTGCAGGAGGGGATAGATCTCGCGTTCAGGCTGGGTTGGTTGAAAGACTCCACACTGCGCTCATCACAGCTGGGGAGTTTTGAGCAGTTCCTGATGACATCGCCCGAGTACCTCAGAACTCACGGAACACCGGAGCATCCCGCAGCACTTGCCGATCACGCCTGGATCACCTTTTCACCACTGCCATCGCCGCTGACCTGGGTGTTCACGAAAGGTGATGAGCAGTGCAGGGTACAGATGCAGTCACGCTTCAAGGCTAACTCGACTGCCAGTCTGCGTGCACTGATGGGCGCTGGGGCCGGGATCTCGGTGATGGCCGATATCACCGCCGAAGAGGATATCCGCGCCGGGCGACTGGTGCGCGTACTTAAAGACTGGTCGTTACCAGAGGGTGGCGTGCATGCGGTCTACCCACCGGGGCGCCATGTGCCGAGCAAGGTCAGGGTTTTCATGGCTTTTTTCCGTGATTATTTGCGGTAGAGATCAATCCCACCAATAGCAACTACCCTCTCTACCCAGTGTGGTAAATCGCCACTGCTGGCTTGCCTTGCTGCCAGAGGCGCCAGCACAGACATGGATCGGCAGCAGATGCTCCTCGCGTGGATGGCAGTAGCGGGCACCGGGTGCAGTCTCCCAGTTGAGAAGTCGTTGCTCGCGCTCGGCATCATTGCAGTCCAACAATGTTTCAGACAGCCAGTTTTCAAACGAGAGATTCAGATCTGCCTCGGCCTGGGTGCCGGGATGAAAAAATGCACGCATGTTATGAAATGAGAATCCGGACCCGATGATCATCACATTTTCCTGACGAAGCGCCTGCAGAAGTTGTCCCAGTTTCAGGTGAGCGGCGGGGTCCAGTGTTTTCAACAAGGATAACTGGAGGCACGGAATCTCCGCTTCAGGAAAGAGCATGATGCCAGGTACAAATACGCCATGATCCAGACCGCGTGTTTCATCAAGATGAGCTGACATGTCCTGGTCGTTCAGCTTGTCTCTGATCCTGTTGGCAAGTGCAACAGCGCCAGGAACAGGGTAGGCCACCTGATAGGCTGCATCAGGAAAACCATAGTAGTCATAGTAAAGAGATGGCTGTGGCGCTGCAGTAATCGTGAATTCATCGGCCTCCCAGTGAGCACTGATAAACAGCAGTGCGGATGGCTTTACTTCAAGTGCCTTGAGCTTGTTTCTGATCTGCGCATATGCATCAATCAGGCCCGCATGGCCGGGATCGTTGAGCAGTGGCAGAGGCCCGCCGCCATGAGAGAGGAAAAGGACCGGTTGTCTGGCATTGTTTAACATGCTGCTGTCCATCTGTGTGCTATTCATTGTGTACTCTCACCATCATGCTCTCATCATCAGAGCTGCTTTTTCCGCCGAGCTGGCTTGCTGACTGCTTTTGCTCGCAACGCCGCCTGGAACGCGCGCTGCCCCCAGATCGCCGCGAGTTCACGATCATCCATTATCTCTTCGGGCGCCAGATAGTAGGACATCTTCGTGACCTTTCCGTTCTTTTCATACTCGAAGGGCTCTGAACCCTCCTGCTCAAACAGGGGAATGGTTTCGGCATCCGCCTTCAGAAACAGGGTGTCATCCGCCACCAGCGCAAACATCAACCCCTGATGATAGATACCATAGCCGCCAAACATCTTGCGTGCCGTGATCGGCCCGAACTGGTCAAACACCTCTTGTAGAAACTCAATGTAGTCGCTCATCAATCTTTACCGTTACTGGCTCTAAAAATGAAAAATGTATCAGGCCCCTTTTCTCCTGAAATGTACCAGGCCCCTTTTCCGGCCCCTTTTCCAACTATCGATACCTGCTTCTTGCTCGGAGGGCCTCCAATGCATCCTTGGTCTTTTTGGGATTGATGCCCTGATTGCCCAGAGGCAGGCGCCTGAAACCACTGGGGAGCTCCGGTTGCAGCAGATGTTTTATAACGGTGGATGCTTTGGCATCATCCCAGTAGGGTGAGTTAGCGGCAATCTCCAGGACGACAGTCTTAATCATCCCACTGCCCGCTGAATGGCGTTCTATGGTGATCTGACCTATCTCATTCCAGGGAACGAAAAGGCTCTCCTGATAATCATCTCCACCAACGAAAAACAAGCCGCTCGGATCAGCTGCCATCGCGATTGGCGTGCGCCAGGTTTTTGGTCGCAGCAGAATGATCAGAAAGGGCATGATAAATGCCATCAATATCCACTCGGCTGTATCGGCCAGGCCGCTGAAAATCCGCCATATGGAAAAACTCAAACCCGCCAGCATCACTGCCAGCCCAGAGCATAACATCAACCGCCAGACCAGCCAGTGGGTCTGGTGCAGATAGCAGGGTGCGCCAAGGTTCCTGAGCGAGGAGGGCAGGCCCGTTGGCTTATGGGGGTGAAGTAACATACTCATCTTGCGTACTCAGTCAGACAATACAGTACCTTCATACACCATTTTCTGCGATCAGAATATGCAACACCTTACGACTTAGAAGTATCCTTCTCCCGCTTCAGCAACTCTCGCTTACGCTCAACGCCCCAACGATACCCACTCAAGGCGCCATCGCTGCGCACCACGCGATGACAGGGCACTATGACGGCCAGCTTGTTGGATGCGCAGGCCTGTGCAACCGCACGGACGGCCTTGGGTGAGCCGATGCGCTGTGCGATATCTGTATAGCTGACGGTGCTGCCGGGTGGCACTTCACGCAGTGCCTGCCAGACTTTCTCCTGAAAAGCGGTGCCCTGGATATCAAGAGGCAACTCGATCCCTTTTGATGGGGCTTTGATAAAGGCGATCACCTGCTGCACAAGTTCAGAAAACGTTTTGTCTGCCTCACTCAACAGTGCTTTTGGAAAGCGATCCTGCAATTGAGTGAGCAAGGTGGCCGGATCATCACCAAACTCAATGGCGCAGATCCCCTTGTCGGTAGCCGCAACCGTTATCCAGCCCAGAAAACAGGAGGTAATCGCATAGCGAATGGTCAGCCCGGCTCCGCCTTTTCGGTATAAAGACGGGGACATGGCCAGACGCTCGCGGGTGTTCTCATAAGCACGGCTGCTGGAGCCGAAGCCCGCGTCATAGATGGCGCTGGTCACAGATTCACTCTCCTTGAGGCTATCGCGAAAGCGCTCGACCTGCCGGGCTTTTGCGTATTGCTTGGGTGTCATACCGACTGCTGTCTTGAATACCCGCTGGAAGTGCCACTGGCTTAAGCCTGCCTGTGCTGCCAGGCTGGCAAGAGTTGGGGGTGCTTCAGACTCATCGATCTGGCGACAGGCCTGAGTGATCAGTTCCTGCACGCGAGTCTGTGCTGAGATGGCATCAGGTTTGCAACGTTTACAGGGGCGATAGCCTGCCTGCACAGCCTCTTCGACCGTATCAAAGAACAGAGTGTTCTCACGTTTTGGCAGGCGTGAGGCACAGCCGGGGTGACAATAGATACCGGTTGTTTTGACCGCATAGACAAACACTCCCTTTGCATGTTGATCACGTGCCAAGAGTGCCTGCCATCGACTCTCTTCGGTAGCGAATCTGGATACGGTTACCATTGGTCAGCCTCCTGTTTCAGATGTCACGATCAGTCACCTGCTCCGGCATGGCCGGGGCGCAGGGTGGGCTGCCAGACAGCCAGAGGCGGACAGCCTTGAGCGGCCTGCCATCTATTGCTGCCAGGCCAATAGCGATGAACGCCATGCCGGTGAAGTGCTTCAGTTCAAGTTTTTCACCAAGAAAAACCGTGCCGAGCAGTATCGCACTGACCGGGATAAGAAAGGTCACCAACAGTATATTGGTCGCACCAGCAGTCGACAGCACGCGGAAGTAGAGAATGTAGGCAAGGGCTGTAGAAAGCAAGGCCAGCCCCAGAATTGCAGCCCACACCGTGGCGCTCGGCATGGGCAACAGCCATGGGCGCTCCAGCAGGAGTGCCAGGGGTATCAGCACCAGTGCCGATGCAGTGACCTGACCGGTAGCCGTAACCAGGGGTGGGCTGTTCAGTATGCGAAAACGCCGACCATAAATGCCGGCAAAGGCATAGGATAGTGCTCCACCGAGTACAGCAAGCTGCGCCAGCAACTGCGTACTCAGACCCGATAAAGCCTCGGTGCCGACCATGAAGACAACCCCAGCAATCCCCAGTACTACCCCAGCAAAACGCCCCCCGGTCAGTCGTTCATCCTGGGTCAGGTAGTGCGCTGCGATCACGGTGAAAAAGATGGTTGAAGCATTGAGGATCGATGCCAGCCCGCTGGCTATATAAGCCTGTCCCCAGACGATCAGCGTGAAAGGGATCATATTATTGAGTAAACCCATGCCAAAGAATGCTTTCCACATCGGCTTTTCGGCAGGCATCCTCAACCCCATCAGCACAACCACCAGATTGAGTGCTATCGCTGCCAGCCCGACACGAAGCGCCACGATGGTCAGTGGTCCCAGAGCATCAACTGCGACCCCCACAAAGAAGAATGATCCTCCCCAGAGGATCGACAGGGTAATCAGCAGTATCCACTCGACAGGGCCCATTGAATGATTGATGGCGTTCATGTGTACTCTCGAATTGAGTTGGAATACACCTACTCTAGGCCTTGGTAAGCGGATGAACACTCTGCTTCTTGCTGTGTAATTCGAAAAGCCGAGATTTTTTCAGGCAGGTGGCTGATTGTTATCAGTCTTTCACTTGCTATCAATCCTTCACTTGGGAGGTCTGTCAAAACTGTCTGCAAAACAGTGATTCACGTCTCGATGCCCGGCCTCATCGTTTCTTACCGCAATGATCACCTCTCGAAGTTTCGCATCGGCTGGAAGCTGCCAGTATTCGATGGCAATTTGAGGTGCTTCAATGTTGGGAATATTGCCGTTGTCTACCTCGGCCAGATATTCGGTGTAGCTATACACCGCTTCCTCTTCAAAATAGCCCACTAACCGGTGTGCCGTGCGCCCCGAGATAATATAGAGGATGAAAAAACTGGTGAAAAATATGCCCTGTGCCAGCAGGATAATCATGCGCTCCATCCAGTTGGGCTGGGCAATCTTAATAAAGACCATCAGATGCATGCGCTCGTTTTCAGCTTCGGATAACAGCGTGTGGATCCACTCGCGGTCATCCTCCAAGTGGCGTAATGAGCGCATATGGCGCACCATACCGCCTACCATGCCCGGCACCCCAGCCACAGTTTCCAGCACAACCGCTCGATGGCCATAGCGCTTGGCAAAAAAGCTGTCAGCAAAAAAACGCAGAAATTTGGTCAATCCAAATGCGACGCGATCAGACAGTCCGGTGGGTTGGTGGCGCTTGTGCAGTGGGTCTTCGCTCAGTGTTTGTGGTAGCTCGCTCTCGGTCCTGTGCATGGTAACAACTTCCTGTTCATGTCCATTATTGATGGTGATGCCGGTGTGCGCATCATGTAAGCAAAGGACAATATAGCACGTGTGCTTGGTCTATCTGGTTTCATTACTGTCGGTCTCTGATCCTGCAAAGCAGTCGTACTTCTTGATTGTCTAATGGAATCTGGTACATAGTCCCCATTGGCGCAAACAATCAAATGAGGACACGATGAATACGCTCCTGCAAAACATCCAAGAAGTGGTAGGCCCCAATGGTCTGCTGACCGGCTCAGATGTCAGCCAGCGTTCGGCAGACTGGTTTGGTGATGCGCGTTGTGAAGCAGCGGCGATTATCCGGCCTGCAAGCACGCAGGAGTTGTCGGCTGTGATGAAGCTTTGTCATGCCGCTGGTCAGCCGGTGGTGACGCATGGCGGAGTGACGGGTGTTGTGCAGGGGGCACTGGCATCGGCGGATGAGCTGGTGATTTCGCTGGAGCGGATGAATCAGATTGAGAGCCTCGATCCGGTCGGTGGTTTGATGATAGTGCAGGCCGGGGTGCCTTTGCAGACAGTTCAAGAGAGTGCAGAGGTAGCGGGTTTGCATTTTCCTCTGGATCTCGGGGCACGTGGTTCATGCACCATCGGTGGTAATATTGCAACCAATGCCGGTGGGGTGCGAGTGATCCGCTTTGGCATGATGCGCCAACAGGTGCTGGGGCTGGAGGCGGTGCTGGCGGATGGCACCATCATCAGCTCGATGAATCAGATGCTGAAGAACAATGCCGGGTATGACCTCAAGCAGTTGTTCATCGGCAGTGAAGGTACCCTGGGTATTGTGACCCGAGCTGTGTTGCGCCTGCAGCCACAACTGCCGTGTGAGCAGACGGCGCTGGTGGCAGTGCCTG
The DNA here is from genome assembly GCF_008973755.1 of Nitrincola alkalilacustris. Taxonomy (GTDB): domain Bacteria; phylum Pseudomonadota; class Gammaproteobacteria; order Pseudomonadales; family Balneatricaceae; genus Nitrincola; species Nitrincola alkalilacustris. The sequence goes on from NZ_WBOM01000005.1 coordinate 133,122, forward strand.
ATTTCGATTCGATGACGCGTCTGTTACAGCAGATGGGGCAGCAACTGGCGGGTAGCCTGAGCGCATTCGAAGTGATGTGGCACAACCACTATGACCTGATGGGGCGCCAGAGTGGTCGGCACACACCACCCATTGCGCCGGATTATCCCTTCTATGCCATTATCGAGTCTCTGGGTGTGAATGATGAAACCGACCGAGAGCTGTTCAATCGTGCGCTGGAGCAGGCATTTGAGGATGGTTTGATCTGTGATGCGGTGCTGGCGCAGTCCGATAAACAGCGTGAAGGGATCTGGGCGATCCGTGAAGATATTGAAGGTTTGATTCAGGAGCTGAAACCGATACTGGCATTTGATATCAGCCTACCGATCCCGGCGATGCAGCAGTATGTAGAAAATCTCGAAGCGCAATTGATGGCGCGCTGGCCTGAGTCTGCACGGGTCACGGTATTCGGGCACCTGGGTGATGGTAATCTGCACCTGATGCTGAGTGTCGGAAGCTCAGATGAGGAGAGTCGCCACGAGGTTGAACGACTGGTATATGAGCCTTTGACGGCGTTGGGTGGGTCGATCTCGGCCGAGCATGGTATCGGGCTGGAGAAGCGTGATTATATGCACTTGTGCCGCACCCCAGAGGAGATCGCCCTGATGCGTACACTGAAGCAGGCGATGGACCCGCTCAATCTGTTGAATCGACATAAAATATTACGCTAGGAGTCCACTATTTTTTCTTTTTACAGAAACAGGCCGCGTTGGCAACGATGGACGTTTGAGATAGTGCTGGTGGTTGTGATTCTGCTGTCCGTGCGCGCCTGGCAGTCTCCAGCAGTAGCACTGGGTGATGCGCCACCGATTGATCGTCTGACCCTGCAGGGGCAACCGGCCTCACTTTCACTATATCGTGGCGAACCGCTGCTGATTCTGTTCTGGGCGGAGTGGTGTCGGGTCTGTCGGATCGAGATGCCCGTTATCAGTAAGCTGGCAAAGGATAAACAGGTGCTGACCATCGCTATCCAGTCGGGTGATGACGAAGCAGTCTGGTCATTTCTGCAGCAGGAGGGACTGGACAGTTTGCCGGTGGTGAATGACCAACAGGGAGCACTGGCACGTGATTATGGTATTCGTGGTGTGCCGGCCATGTTTATTCTGGACGGCAAAGGCCAGATCCGATTTATTGAAACCGGTCTGACCAGTGGCTGGGGGCTGCGTGCCCGGATGTGGTGGGCAGGAAAATAATCCTTTCATAGCTTCGGATAGGGCCGAATTAGGCCATAATTTTGGCCTTTCGTGATTGATATGTATACTGGAGTCAGTGACTGGAGGTTAAGGGTATGCATAGAGCACCTGGAATGAAAATGACAACGATATCGGCTTTCAAGAAAGAGCTGGCTGCGTTAGATGTGACTGGTCCTGTTCTGGTGACGCAGAATGGCGAGCCACTGTACGTAGTTCAAGATCCTGTTCAGTATGAGATGCAGCAGGAGCAGATGGCGTTACTTCGAATGCTGGCGCTGGCTGAGAAGGATGTTAAAAGTAGCCGTGTGAACTCATCTGACGCCTTGCGGAAGGGTTTGAAAAAACTGGCAGGGGATATGTGAGGACGTGGCTATTCAAAGGATTGAGTACACCCATACATTTGAGAATCAACTTCATCAACACCTTTCCTGGCTGGCAAAATATGTTGGTGCAGCTGCTGCAGAACGCCAGCTGCTAGAGGTTCTTGACCAGTTCGAAGCACGAGTCAGAGATCATCCTGTCAGTGCACCAGTTTGTGAAGAGGCGGCAGATCTTGGCCTCACTGACTATCATGATTATGTTGATACAAAACTTCAGGTTAGAATCATCTATCGTTTCGACCCGTCGGCTGAAACAATCCTTGGCATGCTTTATGTGAATACCCGTCAGAGTATGCGCGATGCATTGGTGCAGCTTTGTTTACGCCAGGAGTGAGTGGGTTACCGATGGCAGTTATTCGTTCCATAAAAAGCATCCTGTTTACCCTGACAACCGGCTATCTGTTGCTGGTTGTGCTGGTATGGTCAATGCAAGGATGCATGGTGCATGTGCCCAGCAAACATCTGGTGGCAACGCCTGCCGATGCAGGCCTGGGATATGAAGATCTCACACTGATCACAGCGGACAATGAGACGCTCCACGCCTGGTACATACCAGCCCCCGCTGCACGCGGGGATCTGCTCTTCATGCATGGCAATGCTGGTAATATCTCACATCGGCTGACCTCTATCGGCCAGTTTCATCGTATGGGTCTCAATGTTCTGATTGTGGACTATCGCGGTTATGGTAAGAGCAGTGGTAAGCCGAGTGAGCAGGGGTTGTACAGGGACGCCGAGGCAGCCTATCGGTGGCTCGTTGAGGAGCGGGGTGTAGTGCCTGGGCGGATTGTCGTATTCGGACGCTCACTGGGCGCAGCAGTGGCCGCTCATGTCGCGGCTGAAAAACCGGTGGGGGCCTTGATTCTGGAGTCAGGTTTTACGTCGGTGCCCGATCTGGGGGCCGAAATCTATCCTTTCCTGCCTGTACGCCAGCTATCGCGCTATCAGTATGATACGCGAGAAAAGCTGTCACGCATCAGTGTGCCGGTACTGGTCATACACAGTCCTCAGGATGACATAGTTCCCTTTCATCATGGCCAGGCGCTGTTTGATGCCGCAGCCGAACCCAAGCAGTTTCTTCAGATTCAGGGTGATCACAATCGCGGATTTGTTCAATCGGGGGAGCTGTATACCCGAGGATTGGCTGCATTTGTTGATCGGTGGATGGGTGTTCAGCATTAGGGGATGCTTTTAGATGGTGAGCGAAGAGCTGTTTGGTAGCTGAGAGTCTGCGCTGCGACAAAGGGAAGAGGAAATAATTTTTTTAAGTTTACAAATGATAATAGTTTTCATTAAGGTGTGGTTAGATTGGCAAATCGCATCGTGATTCCCTTCATCATCACGAACTGAACCATATTCCGCGGCTAAGCCATCAGGTGGCGTCGCGGGTTTTGCTCTGTTCATGCGGCACAGTGGTAATGCAGCCTCAAATATTGGGACTGAGTATCGGGCTGGTGGCCTGGTTCGGAGTTACGACGTTTGCTGTATTTATGCTGATACTGCAGATGGCCTATTCCCCGCGTCGGGTTATCTGGTCAGCCATGGCTGCGCTGGTGATCAGCGTGCCGTCCGTATTGATATTCTGAATCATAGTTAAAATTTAGTGAACTCATTGGTCAATACTAGTTGTTTTTTATGTTGATGCAAATAATAATGATTTGTATTAGATATATTAAATGGGTTGTTTAGGCATTATTGTTTAAACGGTAATATCGGGAGTCAGATAATCATGATCACAGCAACGAGTGGATTCAGGGTGTTGTTTCAGCCCAGAAAAATGCTGGGCCTGTTGGTTCTGATCGCTGGTGTTGCGCTGCTGGTATACCAGTTGGTAGTCCTGCTGCAGGAGCGTGAGTTGGTACGCTACGCCTTCTATGCAGGTATGGTTGCTGCAGTTGCCACGGCATTGGGAACCTTACCAGCGATCCTGGCGCACAAAATATCGGACCGTATTCTGGATAGCCTGATGGGGTTTGGAGCCGGAGTGATGTTGGCCGCCTCTATCTTCTCGTTGATTCTGCCATCAGTAGAGATCATGGCAGAGCAAAGTGACATTGCCTGGATTGCTTCAGGACAGGTCGCACTGGCGATACTGCTGGGGGCGATGCTGATGATGGTGATTGAGAAGCTGGTGCCGCACGAGCATTTCATCAAAGGTAATGATAGCACTACAAATACACGCTTGCGCCGGAGTTGGTTGTTTGTGTTGGCCATTGTGCTGCATAACTTCCCGGAAGGTTTGGCGATCGGTGCATCCTATGCTGCAGGGGAGGGGCATGCACTGGCAGCGGGAATCGCCATTCAGGATATGCCTGAAGGATTCGTTGTTGCGATGGCACTGATTGCTGCCGGTTATTCACGGGCTTTTGCGATCACAGTCGGCGTATTGTCAGGGCTGGCTGAGCCTGCCATGGCTATTGTTGGTGCGACCCTGCTGGATGCCAACAGTGGCCTGTTGCCTTGGGGACTGGCCGGTGCAGCCGGTGCGATGCTGTTCGTGATCAGTCATGAGATTATCCCTGAATCACACCGCAAGGGGCATGAGTTTTTCGCAACCAATGGGTTGATACTGGGCTTCGTGATGATGCTGATGCTGGATACGGCGTTGTGAGGATATAAAAGAAACAATAAAGCAGCAGGTACCGCGCGTTTTCAGCACGGCATGATGGTGTAAACCCCAGTTCGGCGAAACTGCATTGATGACGATTTAGTGCAGGACTCGTACTAAGCTCTCTAGTAATTTCATACAGGTAGCTAACTTTAGACCTACACTGTTATGCAAACCGTTATTTACCTGGAGATTGCCATGGATTACCACGCGTACCGTCACGCCTTGGCCCATCATTTAGAGGGCAGTGAGCTGCCTTTCCCCATCGATGAGTTTCGTCACCGCCTGAAACGTACCCGATCTCTGATGATAGAAAAAGGACGCGATGCCCTGCTGCTGACCGACCCTGCCGATATTTTTTACCTGACTGGCTACCACACTTTTGAGGTATCTGTGCATACCGCGCTGGTTGTCACCGCTGAGCGGTTAGTTCTGCAGGTACCGTCGATAGAGACTGGCCCGGCCGTTGTTACAGCCACAGTGGACGAAATCATTGGCTACCGCTGGGAGAATATCGACGAAGTCATTGAGCCACTGCTAGCCTTGTTGTCATCCTACCAGCACATAGGCCTGGATGTGTTTTCTGCTGGTTTGCGGCAAGGCATTATTCAACCTCTGTTACATCGTCTGGGTAAAGCACGCTTTCATAATGATGGTGGTGTATTACTGGATAGTCAGCGTCTGGTCAAAAGCGAAGCCGAGCTGAACTACTTGCGCGAGAGCGCGCGCATTACCTCGATCGGGCTGCAAGCAGCTGAGGCGATTATTGAACCCGGTGTCACCGACAACGCTGTGGCTGCAGAGGGCGCACGTGCCATGCTTGCCGCTGGCAGCGAGTTCATGAGCCTGCAGCCGATTGTCACTAGTGGCCAGCGTATCAGCGTGATCCACGTAAATCATAAACGCACTCATATTGAGGCTGGAGACCCGGTCTTTCTTGAATTTGGCTCAGCCTATCATCGCTATACGGCACCGATGATGCGCACCGCAGTGGCGGGTAAAGCTACGACGGAAATGCATGATATCGCAGAAGTGTGTCGCACCATCTATGCAGCCCTGAAAGAAACGATGCATCCTGGCAACACCTTTGATGATGCGGCACAGGCTGCCGAAGCAGCGCTGGCGCCGCATGCCGATCGCGTGTTTTTCTCAGGCGTGTTCGGCTACTCGGTGGGCGCACAATTTCCACCCAGCTGGGTGGAAGGCACTGGCTATATTGCCCGTGGCCTCAAACACCGCTTCGAGGAAAACATGGTATTCCACCTCCCTCTGTGCCTGCGCCTGCCTGGGGTATGGGGTGTCGGCCTCAGTGACACTGTGCAGGTTACAGCCAAGGGTGGAGTAGCCATCACAGACAACGATTGGCAGATCAACGAGCGTGGATGACAGACTGCCGGATCTCCCTCTATTGCCGGGAATCTTGGCTGTAACTGGCTTTTCCGCATAATTTCTGATTTTGTCAGTCATGACAAGACTGAAAAGGAGATCATCATGCCTGCACGTATTTATAAAATTATTGAAGTGGCAGGTTCTTCGACAGTTGGTACGGATGATGCGATCCGTTGCGCCATTGCCAAGGCTGTGAAAATCGAGTGGGGAGTTACATGTCACCCGGTAGCCGCCTCGGAGATGCGGTTGATGGATCTGTATGCCACCCCTGTCTGTCTGTCGGCCTGCATTGGCTGAACAGATCCTGTCTCCTGAAATACTCCTTGAACAGCCCGGTTACCATTCAATTGGTGATGATCAGCGTGAGCGGGATATGGCTAAAGCCTACCCGATGCACTTATCCACCCACAAACCAGCGTGACCATCTTCTCATCGCTCAGTCCCTGCTCCCTTAAGGATTTCCAGGTTGTGAAATCCAAGGCATGCTGGACGGTGATGGCCAGTTCCGGGTTATTATCCAGCGCTGCCATTAGCCCGTCTTTTATAGAACGCATGAAAGTGCGTACTTCCTCCATCGGTTGCTGTAATGCTGGTACCAATGCCTCATCCCGGTAAGAAACTGTCAACATGCGCTCTGTCTGTCGATAGTAATGATAGAAAGCAAGCAGGGCTGTTCTGGTACGTTCCATCCCATCTGAAATGCTCATCCACTTATCAGGGTCAGGTAGAGGATTCAGGCATAGCCAGTGTGATGTGCAGGCCTGAAATATTGCAGTTTCATCAGCAAAGTGTCGGTAAACGGTAAGCCTTTGTACACCTGCGCGTTCTGCGATGGCACTGATTGTCGTTAAACTGGGACCTAATTCCTCATGTAGTTGCATGGACGCTTCAACAATCCGTTGACGTGTTTCTTCTTTGGTTTCCGCACGCTTGCGGAGTCGGTAGTTGCGCTTTTCTGTCATTCGATAAACATACATGTTTACTTAAATGTTGACAAGTACGATAGGCTGAATTATTTTTTATTTAGATAAACAGTTGTGTTTATTTAAATTCGGAGGATTGATTCATGAGTAAACTTCAACAACCGGTAATGCTGAGTGCCCTGATGGCTGGAGATAGCTGGACAGTTTTGCCCGCCTTTGTTCCTGTACCTGGGATGGGGGTATTGCCTGTTAACAGCTTTCTGTTGCAGGGGAGTGAGCCTCTGCTAGTGGACACGGGGCTCGCAATGTTGGGGGATGCCTATCTGGAAGTATTGGCATCCGAAATTGATCTTGATGACCTGTGCTGGATCTGGCTGAGTCATACTGATGCTGATCATATAGGGAATCTGGCATCAGTTCTTGAAAGGGCGCCTAAAGCAAAAGTTGTTACCAATTTTCTGGGTATGGGAAAAATGAATATGCTGGGTCATGATCTCAGCAGGGTGCACCTTCTGGAGCCGGGTGCGCGACTGGAGTTGAGTGATCGGACGCTGACGCCGGTACGGCCGTTATACTACGATGCTCCTGAAACGATCGGATTCATGGATTCCCGCTCGGGCACTTTCTTTGCTGCCGATAGCTTCGGAGCACTGCTGCCTGATATTGTGAGCACATTTGAGGAGATAGATGAGGACTCGCTACGTGATGGGATGGCTCTCTGGTCAACTGTAGATGCTCCCTGGTTGACAAGTGCAGATCAGGCAAAATTTGCACAGGCTTTGTCAGCAATGCGACAGATCGCGCCTGAAAGAATCCTGTCCGGACATCTGCCGGTGGCGAACAGAGGTGTAGAGCGGCTGACGCGAATCGTACATGAGTTCTGGTGTACTGATACTGAAAGGGTGGCTGACCCCCTGTCGATTGAGATGGTGGCTGCAAGTCTTGGCTGAAACTGGCTTATCCCGGATAATTTTCTGATACTGTCAGTCATGACAAAACTAAAAAGGAGGTCATCATGTCTGCACATGTTTATAAAATTATTGAAGTGGCCGGTTCTTCGACAGTCGGTACGGATGATGCGATCCGTTGTGCCATTGCCAAGGCAGCCGAGAGCGTCAAACATATGGACTGGTATGAGGTGATTGAAAATCGTGGTCATATCGTAGATGGAAAGGTGGCACATTTTCAGGTGGTGGTTAAAATCGGGTTCCGACTCGAATAAGGATTAACCCGCTGCATGTATCGACATCTGCCTTCACTCAATCTGCTGCGCTCTTTCGAAGCGGCCGGGCGGTTACTCAGCTTCAAGAAAGCGAGTGAGGAGTTACATGTCACTCCCTCGGCGATCAGTCATCAGGTCAAGGAGCTTGAGGAGCATCTGGATGTCCGGCTCTTTATCCGGCTGAATAGAGGACTGGAGCTCACCGCAAGAGGTGAGAGCTATCTGCAAGAGGTGTCTCGGGCATTGCAGATCCTGTCGGTCGCGACTCGGGATCTGCGTCCTGCCCGGCTCAAGTCATTGCGGATCAGCAGTATCCCTTCATTGGATTCGGATGTTATAGCGCCGCGTCTGCATCAGTTACAGAGCCTGATTCCAGGTATCGGCATCAAGCTGATTGGGGATGCCAGAGTGCTGGATATGGAAGCGGCGCAGGTGGATGTCGCCATTCGATTCAAGCGTGATCCGGTTGTGGCTGCTGATATGAAGTTGATGGATCTGTATGCCACCCCTGTCTGTCGGCCTGCATTGGCTGAACAGATCCGCCTGTCTCCTGAGATACTCCTTGAGCAGCCCAGTTATCGTTCTATCGGTGATGATCAGTGTTGGTCACAATGGTTTGCTCAGCAGGGCTGGCAGGCACCGGAGACGGAATCCTCCATGCAGTTCAATGCCAATCGCAGTGCGTTGAATGCCGTCAGGCAGGGTGATGGTGTCTGTATGGGCTATCTACCGCTCGTTGTGGACTGGCTTGAAAGAGGCTCCCTGGTTGCACCTTTTCCGGATCGCCGAATCCTGTTCGGGACCATCTATGTGGTGGTTCGGCCCTCTGTTGCCGGTTATCCGGAGGTACAGCAACTGATGGGCTGGCTGAAAGGCTTATTGGCTGAATATGAAAGCCGCTACGCAGCCTTCATGAAAGCAGGGTAAATGCCAGCCATAAAAAGTCACGTTAGATTTTCGTTCAGTCATTCGGGTGAGTTTTTCTTATCTGAATTGTTGAAGAGCTCGTTTGTCACAGGGCCCTCCTGTTACGTAATCTCGATCCGAAATTTGTCATAACAGCGCGTCGTCAGTATTGGCGTCGCCAAGTTACAAGTGCTGCTGTACCAGACAGGAGAGGGCGGTAATGGTTAATATCAGTTCCAAAACATTGCTGGCGCGTGACGGTTATCCCTTGGCAGTGCGTTGGTTTGAAGCTGCCGGATTGGGAGCAAGAACAACGCTGTTGATCGGATCGGCAACGGCCGCTCCACAGACCTATTATGATCACTTTGCGAGCTTTCTGGCGCGTCAGGGGATCAGAGTGGTGACGTTCGACTATCGAACCATCGCGGCCAGTAACCACGCCGACTGGACAGGCAGCGATCCCACGATGCTGGATTGGGGGCGTCAGGATCTGTCATCACTGATTGACTGGGTCAGTGGAGAGTGGCCGCTGGAGTCGATACTTTATCTTGGCCATTCAATCGGGGGGCAGTTGCTGGGACTTACCGATAATCATCATAAGGTCAGTGCTGCCCTGATGGTGGCCTCGCAGAATGGTTACTGGAAAAACTGGCCGAGAATCAACCGCTGGCGTCGCTGGTTGGACTGGCATCTGCTGGTGCCGTTGACACTGCGCATTTACGGCAGGCTGCCCAGTTTCCTGATAGGGGGTGATGGGTTACCCGGCTCGGTAGCGAAAGAGTGGAGTCGCTGGTGTCGCCATCCGCAATTTATTCATGATCAGGATGGAAACTTTTACCACGACAGGTTTGCTGAGGTTCAAACGCCGATGGAACTCTGGGCCTTCTCGGATGATCTCAGGTTTGCACCGGAACCGGCTGTACAGGCGCTGGCCAGATACTATGCCAATGCACCGACGCAGGTGCGACTGATGACCCCAGAGGAGTTTGAGATGTCAGCAATAGGCCATTTCGGCTTCTTCCGGCGCTCAGTAGCGAGGCCCTTGTGGGATCAGGTGGTTGAGTGGCTGGAACCGCATCTGATATCCATGATCATGGAAGAGGAGCAGACATTTCAATCAAAAATCGCGTAACACCGCTTGTCGAAGTCACGCTTATCTGACCGCCATGCGCAGTGATGATCGCGCGCGTGATGGCTAGCCCCAGTCCTGAATGTTCTGTTGCATTATCTCGGGCTGGATGGGCACGATAAAAGCGATCAAAAAGATAGGGAAGGTGTTCTTCAGGTATCTCTTCTCCCTGATTTTCGACGGCGATCTGCACTCCATCCTTGTGTGCAGTGATGATCAATTTAATCTCAGAATCAGGCGCTGCATGGTGTATGGCATTGGAAATGAGATTGGACAAAGCGCGAGTCAGCATGACTCGATCTCCCGCTACCTCTGCGGCGCCTTCAATACTGATCTTTACTGATGACTCTGCCGCCAGTGGCTCGAAGAACTCTGCCAGGCGCCCGGTTTCAGTTGAAAGGTTGATTTTCTCGCGCAAGGGAATGATCAGACCATTGTCCGCCTTGGCAATAAACAGCATGTCTGAAATCATGCGCGCCAGTTTCTCATACTCCTCCAGATTGGAACCCAGCAGATCGCGGTACTCCTCTGGTGTGCGTGAGTGTGACAGGGCCACTTCGGTCTGTATCATCAGATTGTTTACCGGTGTACGTAACTCATGTGCAATATCTGATGAAAAGTGCGACAGACGCTGAAAGGAGTCCTTCAGCCGTTCAAGCATCTCGTTGAGTGACTGCGCTAGCGGTAATAGCTCAGCGGGCACCTGGGTCATGCACAGGCGCTCATCCAGCCTGTCAGCGGATACCTTGCTTGCCAGAGCGGTTACTTTGCGCAGAGGCGCGAGCCCCTGGCGGGCGGCAAACCATGCCAGCACCGTCATGATCAGGGAAAAGAACAGTACGAAGCTCCATACCAGGCGATTGAAATAGATCAGGAACTCTTCATGGTGTGTGATATCCAGGTCGATCGTCAGCAGGATGTTGCTATCGGGTAACTCGGTTGGGTAGATTCCGCTGAGACGTCGAAAATGGTGTCCATCCTGTTGCCAGCTAGTCAACTCTGGTTCAATGAGTGATCTTGAGGTGTCTGATGTTCGGATAGCTGAGATCATCACATGATGGGTATGCAGGGTGTTCAGTTGGTGCAGCAGATAGTCCAAGGCATCCGATGTAGTAGCTGTTGCCAGTTGTGGCGTGATTACCGCCAGTCTGCTTTTTAATTCGGTCGTATCCTGCTCGATAAAATGTCGATCAATAGCCAGGGACAGCATCCAGCCGGACAATAGCAGTACCAGTGTGGCGGCTATCGTAAAGAGTAACGCCAGACGGGCTGTGAGTGATATCGGTTTCATCATGCTATTGATTCGTGTCAGGGTCTTCCAGCACATAACCCATGCCACGGACATTGCGGATCAGTCTGGGAGAAAAAGGGTCATCCACCTTGGCACGCAGGCGGCGCACGGCGACCTCGACCACATTGGTGTCACTGTCGAAGTTCATATCCCAGACCAGAGAGGCGATCAGTGATCGTGGCAGAATCTCCTCCTGACGACGCAGCAGCAGTTCAAGCAGAGCGAACTCTTTGGGGGTGAGAGTAATACGTTGCCCGGCGCGATGAACGCGGCGGCGCAGCAGGTCCATTTCCAGATCACCTGCTTTTAATATTTCGACCACAGGCGCCTTGTTGCGACGGGACAATGCCCGTACCCGTGCGAGTAGTTCAGAGAAGGCAAAGGGCTTGATCAGATAATCATCAGCACCCAGTTCCAGCCCCTGCACGCGGTCTTCCACCTGATCACGTGCGGTCAGAAACAGCACCGGCATGTCACGACCGGAGGCGCGAATTGACTCCAGTACCTTCCAGCCGTTCATGCCGGGCAGCATCACATCCAGGATCACCAGATCATACTCTCCCTCCAATGCCATATGCAGGCCATCGGGCCCGTTCCGGGCAAGGTCTGTAACAAAACCAGCCTCGATCATACCTTGCAGCAGGTAGTCACCGGTTTTGGGTTCGTCTTCAACAATCAGTATTCGCATGTCCTACATTCTCAGGTGCCAGAGCATGACACGCAAGCGGTTACCAGAAAGATTACAAAGTTGTAATCCAGCGGTAAAAGTTCAGTCGGTATCTGCCCCTTATACTCGTTCCAGTAATCGTAATGCAATGACAAGGCGTTTTTGGGTTCAGAACTCCTGCAAGGAGTTTTTGGCAGGGCGCAAGGGAGGCAGCATGGCTTCAGAAAAACATTTTACAACCCGGCGCGCTTTTATCGCGGCTATGGGGTTTGGCGGCGTCAGTCTTTACGGTGTATGGGCTGCCTATGGTGCAGCACCTGGTCCGCTTGCACTACTCGGAATGGGAGGGCACGGAGACCACGGTGCGGGAGCGGGTGGGCATGCTGCCCATGCAGGCCATGGTGCGGCGAGTGGGCCGAGTGTTGAAGAGTTCAATCGCCAGAGTGCCGCATTCATCGAACGCTATAGTCTGTCGGATGGCACGGTTCATCCGCGCCAAATGACATCGATGCCTGGAGCTGCTGAGGGCGTAATGGATCACGGTGCTATGGATCAAGGTGCTATGGATCACAGCATGATGGCTCATGGCAGTATGGCTCACAATGCCGTTGAGCAGGAATCAGCTGCTCTTCAGCAGGAGGTGCTGGATGTCTATCTGGCAGCTGGCATGTGGTATTACCAGCCGAACAAGTTACGTCTGGATGTCGGGCAACCCTATCGATTCAGAATGATGGCAGTGGATGTCTCCCATGGTGCATCAATTCAGTTCGGCCAGGGTGGTCGGATGGTGCGTCTGCGGCCCGGTCGTTTAACCGAAATGGAGATCACCTTTAATGAACCGGGCAGATATCTGGTGTATTGCACCGTCTTTTGTGGGGCTGCGCACGATGTGATGCAGGCTACTCTGGAGGTTGTATGAACAATACCTATACAGATCGATTTGCTGCACTGGCGACGTCTGACCGGCGTTTGCTTGCCCTCATGAGTGCTGCCTCTCTGGTCATATTGGTGCTCGGGATTATGGGTGGGCTAATGACGGCGCTGGCCCGGGGAGGCTTTATCGATATCCTGAACACCACGGGCTATCGTTGGCTGACGCTGCATGGTGTCAGTATCTTCTTTTACTGGTTATTCATCGCGCAGGCTGCTCTGCTGCTGGGCTTCGCAGCCATTGAACGGGGCAGAGGACTGGTCCTTAAAGCGCTCGCCTGGCTTGGTTTTGCATCGATTCTTGTTGGTTTTGGATTGAGTATGGTCGGAATCCAGCAAGGGATGCCGCTGCTTTATGATGGCGCGCCGGAGTTGGCCAGATATGCACCGCGAGATCTGCTGGTGTTCAATCTGGGGTATCTGTTGCTGGGGTTGGGTTTGATGATATTGCCTCTTTCAGCCATTGCCACACTGATCGAACCGCGTCGTGCCGGTCGTCAGGAGCGATTGTCAGCCGTGGGTTTTGCACTGTTTACCTGGGCCGGTTTTCTGATTGTCAGCGGTTTTGCCGCTATCTACACGTTTTTACCGGGCACGCTCTGGGCCTTGGGTTGGGCGGATTTTCCGGCTAATCACGGCACCAATTGGCATATCGTCTTCCACAATATGCATTATTTACCGCTGATGGCGACGGTGCTGCTCTGGTATGTCCTTATCCATGCGCTGACCGGTGTGAAATCCGTGTTTGGTGAGCGTTTTTCCAAAATCGTGTTTGCGCTGTATCTGGTTTTTGTGCCGCCGACATCGCTCTATCACATGTTCCTTGAGCCGGATCTTCCCGGAGTGGTGCGTGTGGTTGGTTCGCTACTGTCCCTGTTTGTCAGTGTCCCGACGCTGACTGCCTTTTTGATTATTGTCGCTTCACTGGAGGTCTATGCGCGCAGTCAGGGTGGGCGAGGACTGTTTGGCTGGATACGTTTGCTACCCTGGCGCCATCCGGCAATGTCTGCGATTGCCGTGGCGGTGCTCAGCATGGGGTTGGGAATCACCTTTGCGTTCGTTCTGATACAGGAGCAGCTAGCACCTCTGCTGTCTGATACCTTTTTTGTACCGGGCTACTTTCACTTTTTTACGGTTGGCACCGTCAGCCTGACCTTGCTGGCTGCGCTGCAGGTGATGCTGCCGGGCCTGGGGGGCAGGGCGGCCTGGCGGCCTGAGCTGATGCGATTACTGCCCTGGTTGGCGTTTATCGGTCTGTTGCTGTTTGGTGGTGCGGGTGTCGCAGCGGGTTATCTGGGTGTACCACGCAGAGTGATGGATATGGCTTATCAGGGCCAGGCCCCGGAGATGTGGCAGATCTTGATGGCTACAGTGGCAATTGGCGGCAGCATTATGGCACTTGCCCTGATCTTATTTGCAGCGGGTGTTGCTGTTTCGCTGTTGCCGCGTCGTCAGCCACTGTCAGAGCAGGTTGGCTTAACCGTGGACTGGAGCCGCCATGTGGTGAGCCCAGGGCTACGCGCCATGACAGGGCCGTTGTCCATATTGGTGATCGTGTTGGCCATGTATGGCTTTACCATCATTGGTTTTGAAATGATGCAGGCTTTACCCGCTACTGCCTCCGGTGGCGGTGGCCATTAATAGGAGTATATGACAATGAATGAAGATTTCTGGCTCATCGTCCCGATTGTGGTTGTCTGGGCTCTGCTCGCGTTGGCCTATGCTCTGGCCCCTTGGGGTGACATGATTGGCTATGCCTGGGTATGGGGGTTTGGCTCACTGCTGTTTACGGTGCTGGCTGCGCTGTTGGTAGCGCGCCCGATCACTGCAGCAGATATCGGATTGAAAGCAGATCAGTAGAGATCATGACTGCCTGATTGTTTACAGGTGTATAGTATTCAGTAATAACGAGATCAAGAGGAGTTTACATGTTTTATCGATTACCACACTGGAGCCGATATGGGGTGCTGCTTCTGTTAGCCATACCACTGATTCTGGTTGGTCTGCGGTTTATGCCAGCCTCATCGAATGCTGATTTCATGCAGCCTGCTAAATCAATTTCTCATCTGCATGGACTGGGCGTGGATGCTGTCAATGACCGTATTGTGCTGGCAACGCATCATGGCCTGTTTGCACTGGCAGATGGAGCGCTGTTTCAGATGGGGGATAACCGGGACGACTTTATGGGTTTCTCACAGCATCCGTATGATCCAAATATCATTTACGCCAGCGGCCACCCTGCCCGTGGCGGCAATATAGGGGTGATCAAGTCGGAAGATGGCGGGCGTACCTTCAACCGGCTTTTTACCGGGCTGGAGGGTGAAACGGTTGATTTTCACAGCATGACGATCAGTGCCGCCGATCCCGAGGTGCTGTATGGCAGCTTTGCCGGGCGGTTGTATCGCAGTGTTGATGCAGCTGTCAGTTGGAGCTTTGCCGACGCAGATGGGCTTCCTGCTCAGGGTGGTTTTTGCTGGGGTGCTCCCTGCCTGGCGGCCAGTGGCACCGAACGCGATACAGTTCATGCAGGCACTCCACAGGGAGTGTGGGTGTCTGAGGATCTGGGTGAACGTTGGGTAGCGACAACGGGCCAGACGGGTGCTGTGGCGGGAGTGGGTAGCAGTCTGCATCAACCGGGTGTGCTGTTTGCACACACGGAATCCTATGGCGTTGCCCGCTCAGCAGATGGTGGGCAGAGCTGGGAAGCCCGCAATACGGGCCTGCAACTCGAGGCGAATGAGCTGGTGTTTGCCTTTGTCTTCCACCCTCAATTGCCTGACAGAGTCTATCTGGCGACAACCGGGAATCAGGTTTATGTCAGTGATGATCAAGGCGATAACTGGGTCAAGTTTCTGTAGCAGCAGTGCCGACAGCGAACAAAGAGCAGTACCGTAAGCATCCCACAGAGGGTGTTTCGTGTTCAAGGAACATGGTGCGGTGAGCTTTGTAGAGATCTGATCTACTCAGTGCTGGTCATCATCGCGCCGGTCATGGTGATGGTGTCCATGCCCTCGATGCATGAAAAAATGCATCAGGGGGCAGATCAGTATGATCAGATATGGCAGAACACCGAGGATATGGCCACGGTGCTGATCCCAGAAGTAGAGCAGTACCAGTGACACCACAGCGATGGCGATTGGCCAACTGCGTTGCAGGGATGAGTGCTTGATAGGGTTCATGAAGATGCTCCTTCTAGTTATCTACTGAAGTTATCTACTGATGTTATCCACTGAGCGTGTCTGCGCTTCAGTAGCAGAGAGTTGCCTATCACCGATAATGAGCTGGCTGTCATGGCGATAACGCCGATCATCGGGTGCAACAGACCCAGAGCGGCCAGCGGGATAGCGGCGGCGTTGTAGGCACTGGCCCAGATCAGGTTCTGTACGATCTTGGCGAAGGTGGCGCGAGACAGGTGCATCGCTTCGACCACGGCACTCAGTTCACCACGCACCAGGGTGACATCGGCCGCTTCGATGGCGACATCCGCCCCCGCTCCGATGGCAATGCCCACATTGGCTTGTTTCAGGGCGGGCGCATCATTGATGCCATCGCCGACCATGGCGACTTTATTACCGTATTGTTCCTGCAGCTTGCGTATGGCATCCACCTTGCCTTCCGGTAGCACACCTGCCTG
Organism: Nitrincola alkalilacustris; assembly: GCF_008973755.1. Taxonomy (GTDB): domain Bacteria; phylum Pseudomonadota; class Gammaproteobacteria; order Pseudomonadales; family Balneatricaceae; genus Nitrincola; species Nitrincola alkalilacustris. The sequence goes on from NZ_WBOM01000005.1 coordinate 149,430, forward strand.
AACTTCATCGATGCCCACTTCGCTGGCAACGGCACGTGCGGCGCGCTCATTGTCACCGGTAATCATGACCACATGCAGGCCCAGTGCGTGCATGCCACGAATGGCGGCGACTGAATCCTCTTTGATGGTGTCGGCGACCGCGAGCAGGCCCAGAGCCTGACCGTTCAGTGCCACCGTGACGACTGTCCGCCCCAGTGATTCGAGTCGGGATAGCTCCTCGTCCAGAGCATCCAGCCCTTTGACGCCATCCTCTTCCAGAAGTCGGCGGTTGCCTATCAGAACCGCTTCACCGTCGATCTTCCCGGCAACACCTCGTGCGCCGGTGGAATGGAAGTCAGTGACCTGCTCAGGTTCTATGCCCTGTTCACGGGCACCGGCCACGATCGCTTGGGCGATCGGGTGTTCTGAGGCATTTTCGACACTGGCGGCAAGCTGTAACAGTTGCGACACCTCAATACCGGGGGCAGCGTAGGTATCGGTCAGTTTGGGTTCGCCTCGGGTGATGGTGCCGGTCTTGTCCAACACCATCACTTTGACATCCTTGAAGGTTTGAATTGCCTCGCCGGAACGGATCAGGATGCCGCGTTCCGCGCCGATCCCGGAGCCCACCATCAAAGCGGTCGGTGTGGCAAGGCCCAGCGCACAGGGGCAGGCGATAACCAGCACGGCAATCGCGGCGAGCATTGCCAACACCAATGAGCTGGCCTCTGGATTGACCCAAGGCAGGAATAGGGCGCCCCATTCAAGGACTGGCCGCAGGCTGTCAGCGGCCAGAAGCCAGGCGAATAAGCTACCCAGTGATATCAGAATCACCACCGGGACAAAGCGACCCGTCATGCGGTCAGCGAACTCCTGAATCGGCACGCGTGAGCCCTGTGCTTCATCAATCAAGCGCACCACCTGAGACAGGAAGGTATCCTTGCCAATGCGCGTTGCCCGCACAAGCAGGCGACCTTCTTTGTTGATCGTGGCACCGATCACGGTATCGCCGGTGCTTTTGTAGACCGGAACGGATTCGCCAGTGGCGATTGATTCGTCCAGATGGCTTTCGCCGCTGACCACCTCACCGTCGGTCGGCACCTTATCACCGGGTCGTAACACCATGATATCGCCGACCTGCAACTCGTCTATGGCGATGTCGATCTCCTGTCCATCACGCTCAACACGGGCTGTTTTTGCCCCCAGCGTCAACAGACTGCGGATCGCCTGTGATGCCCGCCCTTTGGCGCGAGCCTCAAGATAGCGACCGAGGAGATGGAAGGTCATGATGGTTGCAGCCATCTCTACGAAAGAGGTCATGGGGTAGATAAACCCAATCAGACCGATTATGTAGGGTGGTAAACTGCCCAGCGAGATCAGTACATCCATATTGAACGTGCGGTTGGTCAGTGATCGCCACGAGGCTTTATGAGTGGCCGCACCGCCGTACAGAAACACCACCGGGAACGCCAGCAACACAACGATCAGCAGATATCCCGGCAGCGGTTGCCAGAACATATGCGGTATCATCAGTAACATGATCAGCGTGGTGGGGATGCCCGCGATCCACAGGCGCTTTTTGGCGGTGTCCAGATAGGCTTCGTCGATCTCTGTATCTGCCGGACCTTGATCATCCAGTGCATCATTTCGCACAGCGGCGACGTCATAGCCAGCCCCTTCGACAGCAAGGCGCAGTTGCTCACCATCCGGGCCACCCGGCTGAACAGTAACCTCCACCCGGTGGTTGGCGATATTGGTATGGATCTCGCCGACGCCATCAAGGCGAGTGAGTGTCTGGCGGACAATACCGGCACAGTGGTCGCTGCCCATGCCGGGTACGGTCAGTTTGAATAGCGTGCTCTGAACATCTGCTGACATGATCTGTCTCCCTTTGAAATCTGGCATTGATATCGGGCCATCGCGGAGTTTCCATCTGCGATGGCCTGGTGCCAGTGTCGTGACTGATCAGTGGTGAGCCGCGTGGTCTGTCTCATCACTGTTGGTCGCTGGTGACTCTATCAAGGTCTGACGTTGTTCATCCGTCAGCAGATCCTGAATGGCGTTATTCAGCTTGATGCGTGCAACAAGCATTTCACCATGCATCTCGGCAATTTGACTGTGCAGTGCCTTGATTTCATCAGGGTTCGGACGATCTGATGACATTTTCTCCATCAGGTCTTCGCGCAGATTCATCAGTTGGCCCATCTGTTCGAACTGAATGGGTCGGTGAGCGTGTCTGAGCTTGCGAACCTCTAACCGTTGCTCAGGTGTCAGTTGGGCATGCATACCAGCCCCCATCATACCCATGCCGCCTTCCATCATGGGGCAGGAATTCATCATGCCGCCTCCCATGCCCGACATCATGCCGCCCTGCATGCCGCCGCTCATCATGCCACCCATCATGCCCATTCCACCCTTACTCATGGGTGAATCAGCTTCTGACTTCATGCCGGACTGCCCACTGGGCATGCTTTCCATCATGCCAGAGCCCATCATGCCCGAACCCATGCCCGAGCCCATACCCGAACCCATGCCCTGAGCAATGACCTGGCTGGACATGGCGGTTAACAAGAGTATGGTTAAGCCTTGTAACAGACTGTTTTTTGAAATATTCATGACTATTCTCCTGGCAGGCAAAGCCTGCATTCATTGCACTGAAAAAGATCTGGATTGTTTCTTACGTCAACGGCTATCGCTGCGTGCGATCACTCATAAACGCAGGCGTTGTGTCAGTAAGAATATTGGTGCAGATGAGGAGAGGTGATAGGTCGCAGTCGGGATACTGGTTGACTGATAGTTTGCCAGTCCGGATAAATCAGCCAGCTGTAACAGGAAAAAATCAGGCTTCAGCTCGGGTTTGACATGTCTTGATTGGACCAGTGCATCCTGTGAAGAGTTTACAGAATGACAGTGATGTTCGTTGTGGGGTAGCTCCAGGCCAGACCACTGATGCTCCGTACTGGATGTTGCCGCATGTGCATTGGCAGTCGTGCAGAGATGCAATATGGAGAAAACAATCAGAAACAATACAACCCCTGCGGCCAGTAAGGCCGAGTGGAAAGGTTGTTTGCTACTGATCGCACGTGAGTACATTAGTTGTGGCTCTTGAGTTGATCATGGGTACAGCTTAGTCAATTTACAGCACATTGGTGTTGATCTGTATCAACGGGAGTATTTATTAGAGATTGATGATTCCGTCTGTAGTAGTCCATCCTACCCTGTAAGTGCCTGGTACATAATGTTTCACTGTCGGTCTGTATAATTGCTGCTGGATTTGTACAGCTGTTTGAGCTGATATAATGTTTGCTGAAACTACCGCCACCGACAAGGAGTAAGAGTGGATACCAGCCAGTTATTGATCAACGCGTTGTTGTTCGTATTTTTGCCCCTGTGGGGGATAGTGGGCTTCTTTGACTGGTGTTGCCATCGTGCCACGCAGATCGAGTCCACATCTGGTCTTAAAGAGTCGCTGATGCACTCGGTCATGGGGATACAGGTGGGGATTCCGATCCTGATGTGCCTGTTGTTCCAGGTGAATGTGCTGGTGCTGCTGGTGTGTCTGGGTGCCTGGTTATTGCACGAGGCAGTGGCACACTGGGATGTTCATTATGCGTCTCCCCGACGTTTTATCAGTATCTGGGAGATGCATGCGCACAGCTATCTTGCGACCCTGCCGTTTTACATGCTGGCGATGATCTTTATCATCAATTGGCCGGTAGTGTTGGATCTGGTGCAGTTCAACTGGGTGGGACAGATGAGTCTTACTCGGGTGGATAATCCACATGGTGGTGAAGGGTATCTGGCATTTTATCTGACCTTTATGGCAATACTCTGCGGATTACCCTATCTGGAGGAGAACCTGCGCTGCTTGCATCAAGCGCTGAAACAGCGGGGGCGTGCAGCATGAGTGTCTATATCACCAGTACCGGCCATTATCTGCCCGGTGAGCCGATCGATAATGACCGGATTGAAGAGGTGTTGGGGCAGATAAATGGTAAACCCAGTCGCCTGAAACGCCGCATTCTGCAGTCCAATGGCATTCATACCCGCCACTATGCGATAGATCAGGATCACAACACACTGATCAGTAACAGCGAGATGGCGGCCAGAGCCGGGCAGGTGTGTCTGGATCAGAGCTATCTCAGTGCGCGTCAGGTGAAGATGCTCAGTGCTGCGACCAGCCAAGGCGATCTGGTGCTGCCGGGGTTTGGCAGTATGGTGCAGGCGGAGCTGGGGTTGTCGGATATAGAGCTGCACACCAGTCACGGTATCTGCTCCAGTGGCATGATGGCATTAAAAGCGGCCTATACCAGTCTCAAGGCGGGTGAGCAGCCCAATGCACTGGTGATAGCGAGTGAACTGGCGTCGCGCCTGTTCAAAGCGACACGTTATGAGGCCGCCGGCGATGAAGTCGATTTCAATGCTGAGTTTCTGCGCTGGATGCTGTCAGACGGTGCCGGTGCCATGCTGCTGGAGGCTCGGCCACGGGGGCAGTGTTTTCGTATCGACTGGATCAGAAGCTTCTCGCATGCTGATGCCTATCCGGTCTGCATGAGTGTCGGATTGCCGACCTCTGCCAACCGCCTGCAGAGCTGGCAGGATTTTCCTACCTATGCCGAGGCAGAGGCCGCTGGTGCGCTGCTGATCCGACAGGATGTGCGCTTGCTGGAGAATATCGTCAAGCTGGGAGTGGATGGTTGCCTGAGGCTGATTGATGAGGGGTTGATCGATATCCCGAAGGTGGATCATCTGCTGTGTCATTACTCGTCGCACTACTTCCGCAGCCGTATCTTCGACATGCTGCAGCAGGCAGGAGCCGCAATACCGGAAGAAAAGTGGTACACCAATCTCTATACGCGTGGGAACACAGGTTGTGCTTCGATTTTCATCATGCTGGATGAGTTCCGGCGCACTCAGCCATGGCAGGCAGGGCAGACGATCCTGTGCATGGTGCCGGAGAGTGGTCGGTTCAATAACGTTTATATGCAACTGACAGTGGTCTGTGAACAGGGCTGAGGAGATAAGAATGGAGCAGAAAGCCATGGAGCAGAAAGTCATGGAACAGAAAGTCACCACCGAAACCGGTCAGGCCTGCCTGCAGGGATTGATGCGGACCTGGTTTGAGTTTGAACGGCAGCTGGGCAGAGTGCCGGTGATACAGCGCCTGGAACGCGGCCAGTTTACACGTGAGGATTATCGGCGGTTGCTGCTGAACCTGCGTCAGCAGGTGGTAGAGGGCGCACGATGGATTACCCGCTGTGCCTCGAGCTTTGACCGGGATTTTGCCGATGTGCGCTCCGAAGTGATCGGCCATGCCAAGGATGAGCACCGTGATTATGAGATACTGGAGCAGGATTATGTCGCTGCCGGTGGTGATCTGGCCGAGATACAGCAGGCGCAGCGTAATGCCGGGACCGAAGCGTTGCATGCGTTTCTGATGTACCGTGCCAGCCAGCCCAACCCGGTGGATCTGATCGGTGCGATGTGGATCATCGAAGGGCTGGGGCAGAAGATGGCTTCCGACTGGGCGGAGCGGGTCGATCAGGCGACGGATGGCGATGGCAGTTATACCCGGTTCATGCGCTATCATGGCGAGAATGACGACGATCATCTGGATAAACTCTATGGTTTGATCGATCGCGTCTGCCAGAGCACTGAGGCGCAGCAGTCGATCATCCGCACCGCACGTGTGGTGGCGCGCCTGTATGCCCTTCAACTTGAAGAGGTGGATCATCATGGCTAAGTCGCGCAGCGCCTTTATCCGTGCCGTGGAGTTCGATAACTCTCTGCCGATTGAGCCAGCGGCTGTGCAGCTCTGGCTCAAGGATCTGGATAATCCGATGCGCTGGTCAGTGCGCCCGCTGTTGCAGTTCCTGTTCGCGATCCTGCTGCATCTGGTGTGGTTCTTCAAACGCCTGCCGCTGCCGCAGTTCAGCGCTCACAAGCTGCTGCAAAGTCTTATCTGCTGGTTCTGCGAGCACTTTGTCAGTGTCGAGGCCAACCAACTGATTCTGCGTCACTTTGCCACCGAGTCGAATATTCTGAATTTTCTGGCAGATAATACGCGCGCCGATCGGGCCGGGGAGGCGGCTCCGGTTCAGCTTTACCCTGACTCGATCAGAGGTATGCTGGTGGATAGCTTCGTAGAGCATGATCAGGAGCTGTTTCGTCTGTTCCGTGAGATGGGCCCTTGGCAGAATCGACAACCTCTAAAGGTGGATGAGGTCGACTGGAGCAACTGGAAGCCGATCGATATGGAGGCGTTCAGGATTGAGAAGCGGCGTACTCAGGTGTTCGATTTTGAAACCTCGCATTCTCTGTTCATGTGTCTGTTCTGCCTGCTGCTGACGCGTGAGGAGTATCGGGATGCGATCAACGGCTTCAATCTGGATCAATCGATTGCGATCCGTATCGGCCAGTTGATCGGTGATGACTCACTGGCCGAGATGGCGTACAACAAATATCCCCACTATCTGGTCGGGCCGTGGAATCTGAGCCAGCGCTTCCTGATGCATGGCTTTTTCACTGAGCATCTGTATGCCAGGCTTGAAGCCTTGCGCACACAAACCGACGCTTCTGAAGCGTGATGGCTTGGTTGCTGGTAATTGGTTCGCTGGTAACTTGTTCAATGACAACCAGCTCAATGCTAAACTGCCCCCCATCATCAATTATGGTCATTTAATTTAGCCGGAGAGCTCTATGTTTTTACCCTGTGTTGAGATTGAACCGGCAAAGCCTGCCGATAGTGCGGTGATCTGGCTGCATGGACTGGGAGCAGATGGACACGATTTCGAGCCGATAGTGCCTGAGTTGCAGTTACCCGAGAGTATGGCGACACGGTTTATCTTTCCGCATGCACCGAGCATGCCTGTCACGATCAATGGCGGCATGGTGATGCCAGCCTGGTATGACATTCTGGAGATGAATATTGATCGCAAGGTGGATTCGGTGCAACTGATCGCCTCTGCCGAAGCAGTGGTGCGTTTGATCGAGCGTGAAATCGAACGTGGTATTGCGCCAGAGCGGATCGTTCTGGCAGGTTTCTCTCAGGGTGGTGCGGTGGCTTATCATGCGGCGCTGAGCTATGACAAGGGGCTGGCAGGGTTGCTGGCGTTATCCACCTACTTTGCGACCGATAACCTGGTGGAGTTCAATGCTGCCAACAGTCAGATCCCGGTCATGATTCAGCATGGCACGTTTGATCCGGTGGTACCTGAGGCACTGGGTAAAAAGGCGTTTGAGACGCTGAAGAACCGAGATTATGCGGTGGAGTATCAGAGTTACCCGATGGAGCATTCAGTGTCCTTGCCGCAGATCCGGGCGATCGGGCAGTGGTTGCAGAAAGTGCTTGGTTGATCCCTTTTATAGCATCCCCTGTATCAATTGACCGGGTAGACTCCAGCCTACCCGGTCAACCGCTCAGGGTTGCACAATAATACTGACGCGACGATTTTCGCTGCGACCCTCTTCGGTGTCGTTGTCTGCAACCGGGTAGCGACTCCCCAGCCCCTGCACACTGATGCTATCAGGATTGAAGCCGGCTTCGATAAACAGTTCCTGGACTGTTCTGGCACGATTGAGAGATAGCGTATCGTTATAGGCCTGGGTACCGATTGAGTCAGTGTGGCCCTCAAGTCGGACCTGAGTGATATTCACCTCCAGCAATGAGGTTGCAAGTCTGCTGGTCAGTTCCTTTTCCTCCTCTCCGGGCGCTACGGCATCAAACCCAAACAGCAGCTTGTTTGACAGGTTGAGTAGCCAGCCCTGATCGGTCAATTCGAAGCCATTCTGCTTGAGCACCTCAACCTGCTTCGCGTTCAATCCTGATGGTACTGTCTGACAAGCTGCCAGCAGAAGAAGCATGAGTAGGCTGATGATGGATCTACATAGACGTTTGTTTCTCTCTCTGTCCTTCACTTGAAATCTCCTGATTACTTTTATTCGAGGCTGCCGGATGGGCCAGCTGCCAGCTTCCCTGTTTATTGCGTTTGGCTGTATACATGGCTTCGTCGGCGCTGTGAAGTAATACGTTGGCTGTGGCGCCATGTGTCGGGTAAACGGCAACACCCAGACTTAGGGAGGTGTGTACGGTGCGACCGTCGGGTATTTTAACAGGCTCACTCATACTGGCGAGAATATTTTCGGCAATAATAAATGCATCTTCTGTGTCATGCAGAGGGTTGATCAGCACTGCAAACTCATCGCCGCCGAGTCGGGCGACTATGTCCTCGTTGCGAAGTTGTGCTTTGACTCGCGCTGCAACTGATATCAGAACGGCATCACCTGCCGCATGTCCCAAGGTGTCATTGATCTCTTTAAAACCATTACTGTCGAGGTAGAACACAGCCAGTTGTTGATCGTGTTCAATGGCATCTCGCACAGCCCGGTTCAGCCGCCCTTCAAAGTAGAGACGATTCGGCAGTCCTGTCAGGCTGTCGTGTGTGGCCTTGTGAGTCAGGTGCTCATTCTCTTTTTTCAGGTGAGCTTCCCAGACCTCTAGCTCATCAAGCAGCTCGTTGAAGTCATCGCCCAGCTCGTTCAGCTCGGCAATACTGGCTCCCGGTACTCGCTGTGAAAAATCACGGTCGTAACGCACCGCATGTGCCACGCTGACCAGCTTGCGCAAGGGGCGAGTGATATTTCCCTGCATCCGCCGCGACAGGTGATAGGCGCTCACAATACTGATGGTCATGCAGATGATCATGCCAAGTAAGCCGCTGACCAGAAATGAAAGCAGGCTACCACCACTGCCGGTGACATATACTTCACCCAGTATTCGATTTCCCTGCAGGATAGGAACCTGCACGGGAGGCTGCATCAGGTCTGCCATCAGCCTGCCTGCCTGATCAAATAACCCCTGATCAGGTTTTTCCCAGCTAGCCAACAGCTTTCCTTCACGATCTGTGACCTGCGCGTTGGCAACTTCTTCTGTTGCAACAATCAGTGTCAACGCCTCGTACGCGGCCTCTTCATCACGGAACATCACGGCTGCTTCAACCGTATAACTGACGGAGCGGGCTATCAGTTGAAGATTATGCTCGGCATGGACACGCAAGGCCAGCAGTGCTGTCACCGTCAACAGGATGCTGGCCAGACCAACAGCGATCAGCGCAACTGACAGGTGGGCCTTGTTCAATGTGGCTCTGAGCGACGGTAGTGTCGGCGTTACTGTAACTTGCTGGTTCATTCCTGTTCTACCAGTCTGTTACCGAGTTTCAGAACATGTGGATGGACACGGATTCCACTGCGTGCAATCGAATCCAGATTGACCAGAAAGCGCACTTCGATATTGTTCACCAGCAAACAGAACATACTGCCGACACTGCAACGATCATCCTGTTCTGTAATGGTGAGAATTGGATAACCTGCGATGCGCTGGGACAGGCTCAGAAAATCAGGCTCTTCCATTACGCCGATATAAATCACCTGGCAACGAAGCGCTATGTCAAAGGCATCCCATTCGATACGTTGAGGAACAATAGGCTGCCCCAGTACATCCAGATCTGCGTGAAGCAGTGAGTCAGCATATTCAGTCGGAGCTGTGACACAGAAATCGATAGGGCCGGGCTCATTCTTCCAGCGTGTATAGCTGAGAATGCCGAGTACCACGTCTGTGACGGCAGCGGTGCGTTGGGGCATCAGTGGTTCCTGCTGCTCCTGTGCTGCGATATGGCCTGCAGCAAACAACATGCAAGCTGACAGCAGTATCAGCTTTAATCGCTGGGCGAAAATCCTAAATGATGAGTACCAGATATTTTGCAAACCGGACGTCCCTGTATCGCCTGTGGAGAGGGTGATACCAGTGTTTCTTTATTCAGTTAACATGTCAACCTGTACTGATGGGCAATGCTCTTGAGATGGGTGGGCTGGCTTGCCAAATCAGCTTATGATTGATTAATCGCTGATTCAGCGAGTCGGACTAAACTGGAATAGTGTTGAAGGGCAAGCGAGGTGTCATATGAAGATAAAAAAGCTCAACCTATGGTTGTCCATTGTGCCGATGGTAATTGTAATGACTGCCTGTACACACGTAAGAACCGAACCTGAGGTACACAGCGTGACCCTGCAGGATACTCAGTGGCGACTGGTGCAGCTGCTTGATGAAGCACTCCCCGAACAGGAAAACGTGATGCGTCATCCTGCGCTGATGTTTCTACCTGAGGGGCGTGTGGCCGGCTCTGATGGCTGTAATCGTCTGATGGGCGGTTATCATGAGCAGGGGCAGTTGTTGCACTTTACACAGTTGGCATCGACTCTGATGGCGTGTGTGGACGGTATGGAAACAGCAGATAAATTCAATCATCTGATCACTGATGTACGTCACTATCATATTAAGGAAGATGTACTTGAGCTGTTCAGTGATAGCGGAGAGCTGTTGATGCGGTTTCACCGTGAAACTGCAACAGATGGCAGGTAGCTGATTATTGATAGCGATCCACTATCTCATCCAGTGTTCCATCGGCTCTGAACTGTTTGAGTTTGTGATTCAGATCGGATATGAGACTTGCGGAAATGGCTTTGTTACAAGCCAGCCATAGATGGAAGGTTTCTTCAGTCTGCTGCACCGGGCGTAAAGGAATATCCATCTGCGTCGCAATATAGGGACCTCCAATGGAGCCAGCCAGCCAGAGGTCTATGCGTCCATGGGCCAGCATCATAAGGTTAGTTGGGATCTCGGTGGTACGATGAATCTCGATGCCGAGATTTTCTATCCAGTCAGAATAGGCATCGGCTGTTTGTCCGCCGACAACATAACGGTTGGCATCTGCCAGGTTGTCCAGTTCAATCGGGTTGCCTGCCATCGCATAGAGTACGATATGTTCAGTGCTGAGAGGCCCAACCCATTGATATAAGTTTTCCCGCTCTTCTGTTCTTGCTGCCGAGAAGAGGCAGGAGTTCGATTGTTGTTGAGTCAGTTCTTGTGCTCGTCCCCAGGGGACAATGTAAAAGCCAACAGGTTGTTTGAGCGATATCATCGCTCGTGTCAGTAGCTCTGTATTGATACCTTTGACAGACTCTCCTTCGGTATAGCTGAAGGGCGGATACTCTTCTGTATAAAAATAGTACTCGTTAGCCAGGGTGTTGTAAGATAGAGTCGTTAACACCATGAAGGACCACAATACTGAGTGGCACTTGATGCTGTGCTTAAAGTACTCGGCAATAGTGGCTATCAGCATGGCTGCTCCAGAGAAGATGGCGGCATTTCATGACACTATATGACACAGCGAGCTTGCGAGCATAATAAAAATTTAATAGCCGAAATCATTTTTCCTCTGCAAAACGATTTAAAAGCCTGTATAATGTCGCACTATTTTAAAACCCTAGCTTATTGAGATGACTATGTCAGCAGATTTATCCTTATACAGAAACATTGGTATCTTCGCCCACGTAGATGCTGGCAAAACCACCACTACCGAGCGTATCCTGAAACTGACCGGTAAAATCCATAAGTTGGGTGAAGTTCACGAAGGTGAATCAACTACCGACTTCATGGAGCAGGAAGCTGAACGCGGAATTACTATCCAGTCAGCAGCTGTGAGCTGTTTCTGGAAAGGTCACCGTTTCAACGTTATCGATACTCCGGGCCACGTTGACTTCACCGTAGAAGTTTACCGTTCACTGAAAGTGCTCGATGGTGGTGTTGGTGTATTCTGTGGTTCCGGCGGTGTTGAGCCTCAGTCAGAAACCAACTGGCGCTATGCGAACGACGCTGAAGTATCCCGTCTGATATTCGTTAACAAGCTGGACCGTATCGGTGCTGACTTTATTCGCGTGACCGAGCAGGTTAAAAAAGTCCTGGGTGCAAACCCACTGATCATGGTACTGCCTATCGGCCGTGAAGATACCTTCACTGGCGTGGTTGATCTTTTAACCCAGAAAGCCTACATCTGGGATGAAACCGGCTTGCCGGAAAACTACACGGTTACTGATGTACCAGCTGATATGGCTGATGACGTTGAAATGTACCGTACCCAGCTGGTCGAAACGGCGCTGGAGCAGGACGACGATCTGCTGATGGCTTACATGGAAGGCGAAGAGCCATCTATTGAAGACCTCAAGCGTTGCATCCGTAAAGGCTGCCGTGATCTGGTATTCTTCCCGACTTACTGTGGTTCTGCCTTTAAAAACAAAGGTATGCAATTGCTGCTGGACGCTGTTGTTGATTATCTGCCATCACCAACTGAAGTCATTCCTCAGCCACTGACTGACGAAGAAGGTAACGAAACAGGCGAGCACGCCATCGTTTCTGCTGATGAGCCATTCCGTGCTCTGGCCTTCAAAATCATGGATGACCGTTTCGGCGCCCTGACCTTTATCCGTATTTACTCTGGTGTACTGAACAAGGGTGATACCATCCTTAACTCTTTCACCGGTAAAACCGAGCGTATCGGCCGAATGGTTGAAATGTACGCGAATGACCGTATCGATCTGACCAGTGCTCAGGCTGGCGACATCATTGCGCTGGTGGGTATGAAGAACAACACCCAGACTGGCCACACCCTGTGTGATCCCAAGCATCCTTGTACGCTTGAGCCAATGGTATTCCCTGAGCCTGTTATCTCTATTTCTGTTGCGCCTAAAGACAAGGGTTCTACAGAGAAAATGGGTATCGCTATCGGCAAGATGGTTGCAGAAGATCCAACGTTCCGTGTTGAAACTGATGTTGACTCTGGTGAAACCATCCTCAAAGGCATGGGTGAGCTGCATCTGGATATCAAAGTAGACATTCTGAAGCGTACCTATGGCGTGGAACTGGTTGTAGGTCAGCCGCAGGTTGCTTACCGCGAAACCATTACCAGTGAAATCGAAGACAGCTATACCCACAAGAAGCAGTCTGGTGGTTCTGGTCAGTACGGTAAAATTGACTACCGCATCCGCCCAGGCGAGCAGAACTCCGGCTTTACGTTCAAATCATCAGTTGTCGGTGGTAACGTACCAAAAGAGTTCATTCCAGCGATCGAGAAAAGCTTTGCGGGCATGATGGCCACCGGTCCTCTGGCTGGCTTCCCGGTATTGGACGTTGAAATTGAAGTGTTCGATGGTGCTTATCATGCCGTTGACTCCTCAGCTATTGCCTTTGAAATTGCTGCAAAAGGTGCTTTCCGTCAGTCAATGCCTAAAGCAGCCCCGCAACTGCTTGAGCCAATCATGAAAGTTGACGTGTTCACGCCGGAAGATCACGTAGGTGATGTTATCGGTGACTTGAACCGTCGCCGTGGCATGATCCTGGGCCAGGAAGCAGGCGTAACTGGCGTACGTATCAAAGCTGACGTACCTCTGTCAGAAATGTTTGGTTACATCAGTACTCTGCGTACCATGACTTCAGGCCGTGGTCAGTTCTCCATGGAGTTCGCGCACTACTCACCGTGCCCGGCTAACGTAGCTGAGACTGTTATCGCCAAAGAGAAAGAAAAGAAAGCAGCTGCTGCTAAAGGCTGAGTAGTTAATACAGCTCATTAGTCAGCGCGCTTTAAAAAGCCCCGCCAGTTCATGCTGGCGGGGCTTTTTTTTATGCACAGGGAGGTGCAGTATGCTGGCAATGCAGGAGCAATTGCCAGCGTTGTCTGGTTTTGCGTACTGTTTTGCCATGTAGTAATCCGCTACTACCCCTTGTTCTCATTTCATTGCTACAAAGAGGGTTCAAACAACCATCAGGAGTAGAGCAATGAATAAGAAGATTCTGATGATCACTGGTGATTTCACCGAGGATTATGAAACCATGGTGCCTTATCAGGCACTTCAGGCGGTTGGCCATGTCGTACATGCCGTTTGCCCCGACAAGAAAGCGGGGGATACGGTTGCGACCGCGATCCACGATTTTGAAGGTGATCAGACCTATACCGAGAAACCCGGGCATCGCTTTGCGCTGAATGCCAGCTTTGATGAGATTCGGGTGGATGATTACGATGCGCTGGTGATTCCCGGCGGACGTGCGCCTGAGTACCTGCGCTTGAATGTTGATGTATTGAAAATGGTGCAGCATTTCTTCACTGCAGATAAACCGGTGGCGGCGATCTGTCATGGTGCGCAGTTGCTGGCTGCAGCCGGTGTGCTGAAGGAAAGGCACTGTTCAGCCTACCCGGCCTGCCAACCCGAAGTAGAGCTGGCGGGTGGGCGTTATGCCAACATTGCCGTGGATAAGGCAGTCACCGATGGCAACCTGGTCACGGCGCCTGCCTGGCCGGCTCATCCTGACTGGTTGGCTCAGTTCATGGTACTGCTCAATAAGTGATGTATGATCTATATCTTGAGCCTCATGCAGACAGTCGCGGAGTTCTTACATGTGCAGATTGTTTATCGGCGCTGATCCAACCCTCTGGGTCAGTTCTTCCCGTTCCCTTCGTATCGACGGCATGGTGACCAGTATCCGGCTGGAAAATGGCTTCTGGACACTGCTTGAGGAGATTGCGCAGCGTGATGGCATGCAACTGCCACAGATGTTGACCAAGCTCTATCATGAGTCGATTGATGCCGGGCACGATCTGGGTAATTTCACCTCTTTCTTGCGTGTCTGCGCCCTGCGCTATCTGTCGTTACAGCTGAGTCAAGATATTCCTGCCGATGTTCGGGTACCGATTGCATCCCTTGATGCCGCACAGATACTGGCGCGGGAAAAAAAAGGGTGGCATTAGGAGTCCAGGGAGATTAGGGGAATAGGGAAGCATTGACGCGACCTGTCTGAATCTGTCGTAATGTCGGTATCTTTCAATATACAGGCGATCACAGATGCAGACAGGCGGCGAATCAGGCAGTGTTGTTTCAACCGGTATCATCGGCCTGGACCGGATTCTGAGCGGCTTGCGCATCGGTGATAATGTGGTCTGGCGGATCGAGGATATCGAGGACTATCGTCGGGTTGTCACACCCTTTGTCGCTGCGGCAGTCGCTCAGGGTCGCTCCATCATCTATCTGCGTTTTGGCCATCATTCACCCTTGGTCGAGGAGGGTGGCGGCGTTCGCGTTGTTCGGATCGACGCCTTGCGCGGGTTTGAGGCTTTCACCCGACATGTATGGCAACTTGTGGCGGAGCACGGTCGGGGCGCCTTTTATGTCTGTGACTGTCTGACCGACCTGCTGGATGCCTGGGCGACGGATCATATGGTGGGCAACTTCTTCCGCGTGATCTGCCCCTTTCTTTACGAGCTGGATACAGTGGCTTACTTTGCACTCTACCCGCGCGCGCACTCACAGGTGACACTGGCGCGTATCCGGGATACCACGCAGGTTCTGATAGACGTACATCGGGCTGAGAATGAGTTCCAGATTCAGCCGGTCAAAGTGTGGGAACGGCAGTCGCCAACCATGTTTCTGCCCCATCGCCAGACGCGGGATCAGTTCATACCCGTCACCGACAGCAGTGACGCAACACGCCTGCAGGCATTGATTGAACTCAAGCATGGACAAGGGCAGCAACTGCTTGATCACTGGGATCGGCTGTTTCTGAACGCATCGGATACAAGGACGATGGGAGATGCGGCCGCACAACAGGTATGTCTGGAGCAGATCCTGCCGGTGTTGATCAGTCGCGACTCTCGCATGCTGGCGTTGGCGCGCGAGTATCTGACGCTGGATGATCTGCTGGCCATTCGTAGTCGCATGATCGGCAGTGGCTATATCGGTGGCAAGGCGGCAGGCATGCTGCTGGCGCGAGCTGTATTGCTCCGTGAGGACCCGGAGTGCTGGCATCAGCGGCTGGAGCCGCATGACTCCTATTATCTCGGCTCAGATGTCTATTACGCCTTTCTGGTACACAATGGTCTCTGGTCAGGCATGATGCAGCAGCGAACCGAATCAGGGTATTTTGAACAGGCCCCTGGGCTGCGGGATGCGGTGTTGAAAGGTGATATCCCGCAGGAGATGCGGCAGGAGCTGGAGCGGATGCTGGATCATTATGGCCAGTATCCCATTCTGGTCAGATCAAGCAGTCTGCTTGAGGATGGCTTTGGCAATGCGTTTGCGGGCAAGTATGAGAGTGTGTTTCTGGTCAATCAGGGCAGTCCTGAGCAGCGGCTGGAGCAACTCGAACGGGCGATTCGGCAGGTGTATGCCTCCTCATTCAGTGAGGATGCACTGGTCTATCGTCAACAGCGTGGTCTGGACCAGTTGGAAGAGCCGATGGCCTTGTTGCTGCAACGTGTTAATGGTCGTTATCAGGGGCACTACTACCTGCCAGATGCTGCAGGAGTCGGTGTCTCGCGTAACACCTTTGCCTGGGATGCCGATATGGACCCGGCTGCCGGCATGGTAAGACTGGTGATGGGGTTGGGTACCCGTGCAGTGGATCGGATCGAGGGAGATCATGCCTGCGTAGCTGCACTGGATTATCCGCATAAGCGACCTTTTCGCAATCGAGATGAGGCCTATCGCTTTTCGCAATCGCTGGTGGATCTGCTTAATGTTGCTGAGAATAGCCTGCAGTCACGCTCTTTGATGCAACTGAGCCGGGAGTGCCCGGATCTGCCGTTGTCTGCTCTGGGCGAATTGGACAGAGAGGCGACAGAGCGTGCCCGACAGTTGCCGGACCCTGCGCCGGTGTGGCGACTGACATTTGACCCCTTGTTGCGCTGGACTGCATTTGTGAGACTGCTCAGGCAGATGCTGAGCACTCTGGAACAGGCGTATGATCATCCGGTGGATGTCGAGTTTACGGTTCATCTGGGCCCGGATGGTGAACCTACCTTCAATCTGGTGCAGTGCCGTCCACTGGCCGTGTTGGGTCCGAGTCAGAAGGTCGAGCTGCCCGGGCAGGTGGATGACGCATCGTTGTATTTCAAGACCGATGGCCACTTCATGGGTGGTAACATGGATATCCGTCTGGATCGTATTGTGCAGGTTGATGCCGAACGGTATTCAGGTCTGACTATCTCGCAAAAGTACGAGGTGGCTAAACTCGTTGGTCAGATATGCCGTTCAGGTGAATCTCAGTCGACGCTGTTGATGGGTCCGGGTCGCTGGGGTACAAGCAGCCCTGAACTGGGTGTTCCGGTGCGTTTTGCCGATATCAGTCGGATTGCAGTACTGGTTGAAGTGGCCGAAATGGGTTCTGGCATGGTGCCGGATCTCTCGTTCGGATCGCATTTTTTTCAGGATCTGGTGGAGTCGTCCATCGCTTATGTGGCGCTTTTCCCGAATGAAAGCAGCACGCATCATCGCCCACAATGGTTGAGTTCTACTGGTGTGAAAACTCTCTCGGCTCGCGAGTTGTGCGTGGATGAATTCAATGAGGTGGTGAGTGCAGTAGTGCGCATTCATGATCTGAGCGCTCAGCCCTTACGGCTGGTGGCTGATGTGGTGAGTCAGCGTCTGATCTGTTATCAGGTGGATGATAGTTGATCGTCAGATCTGAACGATCTTCTGGTCCGAGTGATTTGAGAACACTGTTATGAATGAGGTGATGTGAATAAGGCGAGGCGCTTGAGCGGCACCTCGCCTGACAGGTTGGACGAGGATCAGATCACGCCCATCGCATCCATGGCACGTGCGACTCTCAGGAAGCCGGCGATATTGGCGCCGACCACGTAGTTACCGGGTGCGCCGAACTCTTCTGCGGTTTCAAAGCAGTTGCGGTGAATATTCACCATGATCTCCTGCAGACGTGCTTCGGTATGCTCAAAGGTCCAGAAGTCACGGCTGGCATTCTGCTGCATCTCCAGTGCGCTGGTGGCAACGCCACCGGCATTGGCTGCCTTGCCGGGTCCGTAGGCGATACCGGCCTGCTGGAAGATAGCGATCCCTTCCGGTGTGGTCGGCATATTGGCACCTTCGGCCACCGCGATACAGCCGTTTTCGACCAGGGATTTGGCGTCCTTACCGTTCAGCTCATTCTGTGTGGCGCAGGGCAGGGCGACATCACAGGGAATCTGCCAGATATTGCCACCGGGCAGATACTTGGCATGGCTGCGCTCCTCGGTATAGGCGCTCAGTCGACGGCGCTCAACCTCTTTCAGGCGCTTGACCAGATTCAGGTCAATACCCTGTTCATCCAGGATGACGCCGTTGGAGTCGGAACAGGCGATCACCTTGGCACCCAGTTGCATGGCCTTGTCGATCGCATAAATAGCGACGTTACCGGAGCCGGATACCACACAGGTTTTGCCGTCCAGTGAGTCGTTACGCGCCTTCAGCATCTCCTGAACGAAGAACACGGTGCCGTAGCCGGTGGCCTCGGTGCGCGCACAACTGCCACCCCAATTGATTCCCTTGCCGGTGAAAACGCCGGATTCATAGCGGTTGGTGATGCGTTTGTACTGGCCGAACAGATAGCCGATCTCACGGGCCCCGACGCCGATATCACCGGCCGGTACATCGGTATACTCACCGATATGACGGAAGAGCTCGGTCATCAGACTCTGGCAGAAACGCATGATTTCATCATCGGATCTGCCCTTCGGGTCGAAGTCGCTGCCTCCCTTGCCACCGCCGATCGGCATGCCGGTCAGGGCATTCTTGAAGATCTGCTCGAAACCGAGGAATTTGATGATGCCCAGATACACGGACGGGTGAAAGCGCATACCACCCTTGTAGGGGCCGAGTGCACTGTTGAATTCGACTCTAAAGGCGCGGTTTATCTGGATCTCGCCCTTATCATCCTGCCAGGGCACGCGGAAGATGATCTGACGTTCCGGTTCACAGATGCGCTGAATGATCTTGCGCTCGGCATATTCGGGGTATTTCACCATTACAGGACCCAGGGTTTCCAGCACCTCATGTACCGCCTGATGAAACTCCGTTTCACCTGCATTGCGATGCAGGACATCCTGATAGATCAGCTCGAGCTTCTCGTCGAGAATTACCGACATGTTTGTGACTCCAAGAAAATGAACAACAGAAAAAGTGGCGTGACCAGAGCTCGCAGATACCGGATGCATCACGCAAAGCGCTCAATTTCATCACAGTGCACTAATATAAAGCAACGGTCAAAAGGTCGTAGGTGTTTATCACGACTCAAATGGCAGTGACTGCGTCAGTCTACTGATCCTTCCAGGGAACATTAAGTGTCTTGTCGACACATCTGACTCGCCGATGCAGTGCTGCCTTGGCCATCATATGGGCACTGGCCGGTGCCGTCACAAACAGAAACAGTGTGATGATCGCTTCCTGTACGGATATACCCTCTGTCAGGAAACTGAAGTAGAGCAGAGATCCGATCAGGGTGCAGCCCACGCCGAGGGTGCTGGCCTTGGTCGGGCCATGCAGGCGCATATAGAAATCCGGCAGCCGTGCCAGTCCGATGGAGCCGAGCAGTGCGACCAGAGCACCGATCAGGATGAACAGTGCGATGATAAGCTCCAGTAGCCAGGGTAGTGTATTCATTCGATCACATCCCCCCGCAGCAGGTACTTGGTCATGGCTACTGTGCCGACGAAACCCATCAGCGCGATCAACATCGCAGCTTCGAACAGAATACCTAGTTGCATCTGGATGTCGGCCAGCACTATCACCGCAATGCTGTTGATCATCAGCGTATCCAACGCAAGAATGCGATCAGTGATGTCCGGACCGATCAATAATCGGTAGAGATTCAGCAGTATGCCAAGCGAGAAGAGCGTCAACGCAAGTGGGATGACCAGTGCAATCATTGGAATATCTCCTGCAGTGGTTGCTCGTAACGTGTCCTGATCTGATCGATCAGTGCCTGTTCGTTGTCGATGTGCAGTACATGGATCAGCAGCGTGCGTGCCTGAGTATCATAGTGTGTCGTGACGGTGCCCGGCGTCAGTGAGATGGTGCTGGCAAGCAGAGTAATGGCAAACTCATCCTCCAGTGACACCGGATAGGTGATAAAACCGGGGCTCAGGTGCTCTGTCCGCCCGATAATGCGCCGAGCCACAATCAGATTGGAACAGATGATGTCCCACAGCAGCACCAGAAAGTAGCGCAGCAGAGGCAGCGGATGGCGCAGACTGCTTTTTTCCGGCCAGAAGCGGTGGGTAGAAAAGGGGATCAGCAGGCCCAGGCCGATACCGAGTATCACTTGTGCCACACTGAAACTGTTTACCATGAACAGCCACAACACAGCCAGAAAGAGTGAAAACAGGGGTCTTGGGACCCAGAAGGAGAGTCTGCTCATGGTACCACCTCCGCCTCGCTCAGCCAGGCTGACTGCAACACGGCATGGATATATTCATCAGGGGAGAGGATCTGCTCAGCTGTCCGCTCCAGGTAGTGAATGATCGGCTCGGCCAGCAGTGATAACACCAGACTGGTAGTGAGCATCAGACAGATCAGCACAAAACTGGTCTTATCCAATCTCAGCGGGGACGAGACCGATGTGGTTGGGCGCCAGAACCATCGGCTGCCAGCCCGGCTAAGGGCAATCAGAGTCAGCAGACCTGTCAGCAGCATCAGCCCCCAGAGCAGGCCGCCACTTGGAGCCTTGATTGCCGACTGGATAAGCCACAGCTTGCTGATGAAGCCGCTGAAGGGCGGCAGTCCGCTGATGCTGATGGCGGCAATGAAAAACAGACAGCCCAGCAGCCAGCGATGGTTCAGGGGGGATACCAGTGAAAATCGATCATATCCACGGTAGCGCTGCTTGCCTATCAGATCCGCAAGCAGGAAAAATGTAGCTGTCAGGCAGGTGCTGTGCAGCAGGTAATAGAGAGCGGAGCTGAGCATCTCCTGACCCGGCAGCGAGATGGCCGCCAGCAGTATGCCAACGGAGACGATCACCAGGTAAGCGGTCATGGTGCGCAGGCTGGCTGATCCCAGCACGCCGACGGCGCCTAGCAGCAGAGTTGCCAGTGATAGAGGCCAGAGCCACTCCCACAGCGTCAGATTGATCGGCTGCTCGCCCTGGCTGAAGACCAGATGAAAGACTCGGAGCATCGCATAGATACCGACCTTGGTCATGATCGCAAACAGTGCGGCCACCGGAGCACTGGCAGCAGAATAGGCGCGGGGCAGCCAGAACAGCAGTGGCAGCAATGCGGCCTTGACACCGAACACCACCAGCAGCAGGAGTGCGGCGCTGGTCAGCAGTGGCTGATCTTCAGCCGGTATCAGCGCGATCTTAACGGCCAGATCGGCCATGTTGAGTGTGCCTGTCAGGCCATACAGGGTACCGACTGCAAACAGGAACAGGGCGGAGCCGACCAGATTGATGATCACATAGTGCAGCCCCGCACGGCTGCGCGCACGGCCACCACCATGCAGCAGCAGTGCATAAGAGGCGATCAGCAGAATCTCGAAAAATACAAACAGGTTGAACAGATCACCGGTCAGAAAGGCACCGTTGATGCCGGCCAGTTGCAACTGAAACAGGGCATGAAAATGGGCACCTTCCCGATCCGTACCCCGGCAGGCGTAAAGCCCGGCGATAAGGCTCAGGCAGGCAGTCAGCAATAGCATGATTGCACTCAGACGATCCAGTACCAATACGATGCCATATGGGGGAGCCCAGTTTCCGAGGTAATACAGAGTATGTGGATGTTGCCCGGCCTGCAGCACGGCCCAGATGCCCAACAGAGCCAGCAGACTGCAACTGCCAAGGCTGATCAGGCGTTGTGTCATCAGGGGGGCTTTGAAGGTGATCAGCAGGCATGCCCCTGCTACCAGAGGAACGAGAACAGGCATGGCCATGAGATGATTCATGGGCGGTCCTCATTCGGGTTTTCACCATCGACATGGTCGTTACGCAACTCGACGGCAGCCTTGAGTGCGAGTACAACGACGAAGCTGGTCATGGCAAAGCCGATGACTATCGCTGTCAGTACCAGCGCCTGAGGCAAGGGGTCGGCATAATCAGGCACCAGACCGATCACAGCCGGGGATTCGGTTTTCAGGCGCCCCATGCCGAACAGATACAGATTGATGGCATGGGACAGCAACGTGAGGCCCAGAATCACGGAAAAGGTTCTTGCACGCAGCAGCAGGTAGACACCACTGGTGGTCAGTGCCCCCAATGTGAGTGCAAACAGTATCTCCATCAGCCCACCTCCTTGCCAGGTCCGGCAACCGTCATCAGCTTGCCGAGGTTGGCCAGTATCAGCAGGGTGGCTCCCACAACGGTGGTGTATACACCCAGATCAAACATCAGGGCACTGGCCAGTTCGAACTCACCTATCACCGGCCAGTGAAAATGGTTGTAGGTTGTAGTCAGGAAGGGGTATCCAAATACCAGGCTGGCAAGGCCGGTGCTGGTTGCCAGCAGAATACCGGCACCGATCAGTGGCCGGAAGTGTGTCAGCATCCGCTCCTGAGCCCAGACCAGACCACCGGCCATATACTGCAGTGTCAGTGCTACGGCGGTGATCAGGCCGGCAATGAAACCACCGCCAGGCATATTGTGTCCACGCAGGAAAATATAGGCAGACACTAATAGGGCGATCGGCAGCACCAGATGGGCGACACGGCTGAGAATAACCGGATGAGGTTCAGCCACCCAGTGCTCATCGGCAATCGGCGCCATGCGCTCCTTCAGGTGCAACTGTCTTGTGAATGCAAAGACGGCGAGCGCTGCAATACCCAGCACGGTGATCTCACCCAGGGTGTCAAAACCCCGGAAATCAACCAGAATCACATTCACGACGTTGGTACCCCCGCCACCGGGCAGGCTGTTGGCGAGAAAATAGTCGGAGATGCTGTCGAACGGACGTGTCATCACGGCAAAACTGAACAGTGTCACGCCCAGTCCTGCAATGCCGGCGATGACGATATCCCGGACTTTACGATAGGGCTGCGACTCCTTGGGCGATTGCTGAGGCAGGAAGGAGAGGGCCAGCATCATGATCACCACAGCCATCACCTCCACCGACAGTTGAGTCAGTGCCAGGTCCGGAGCCGAGAAGCGGGCGAACGCCAGGGTGACAAACAGGCCTGTCACGCCGAGCAGTAACAGGGCCGGCAGGCGGTGACGATGAAACACGGCAACGCCCAGGGCTGCCAGAGACAGGATGCACGCACCCATCAGGGTCATTGCGTCGGGACGAGTGATCGCCACGGACCCCTTCCAGCCACTGAAACCTGTCATGGCAAAGGTGCTGAGTATCAGCGCCGTGGCCAGCATGAATACCAGATATCGCTGCAATGAGCCGTTTTCAAGTTGATAGACCCGCTGCTGCGAAAAGTGGATCAGCCGTTGCATAATCCACTCGAAGATCTCTTTTGCATCCACCTCGGGCAAACGGTTGTGGATGGCAAATAGTGGTGTTCTGGCCATGTAGAAGATCAACCCTCCGAGCAGAGCGAGCAGACTCATCTGCAACGGGAGGCGCAGATCAGTCAGCTGCTCGAAATCATAGGTGGGGTGAGACAAGCCGGTGGCGGCATTCACGGCCGGTTGAATCAGCAATGCATAGACATATTGTGGGAAAACCCCCGCCAGTACACATCCGGTGCTGAGTATCAGAATCGGCAGCAGTACCAGTCGGGGTGGTCGGCGGGGTGGGTAGATGGGTAGATCCACCGGGCGGCCGTTGAAGAACACATTGTGGAAAATACGTATCGAATAGGCGACCGAGAACAGTCCGGCCAGGGTCACCCAGACGGGAATCAGCGTGACTGCCCAGTCAGGAGCTGTCACCAGTTGCAGGCTTTCGGCAAACAGCATCTTCTTGCTCAGATAGCCGTTCAGCCAGGGTAGACCCGCCATCGCGGCAGCGGGGATGGCCGATAGCAGCATAAGTCCCGGCAGGTAACGATACAGACCATTTATCTGCCGCATGTCGCGGCTGCCGGTCGATTGATCGACAATCCCGGCCATCATGAACAGGGGGGCCTTGATCACCGCATGGTTGATCAGGTGGAAGAGTGCTGCAGCCATGGCGGTGCTGGTTCCGATACCCATCAGCAGTGTGATCAAACCCAGATGGGACAGGGTGGAGTAGGCCAGCAACCCCTTGATATCGTGCATGAACATGGCAACAAAAGCGCCGATCATCAGTGTCATCATGCCACTCAGCACGACCAGCAGGAACCACAGATCGGTATCGGCCAGTGCCGGATGCAGTCTGGCCATCAGATATAGCCCTGCCTTGACCATCGTTGCAGAGTGCAGATAGGCCGAGACCGGTGTGGGTGCAGACATCGCATGTGGCAGCCACAGATGAAAGGGAAACTGCGCCGACTTGGTAAAGGCACCCAGCAGAATCAGGCTCAGCATCAGTGAATAATGCTGATCTGCCTTGATCTGCTCACCTGCAACCAGTATGTCACTCAGCATGAAGCTGCCGGCGCTTTGCCCCAGCAGGAGAACTCCGGCAAGCAGGGCGATCCCTCCACCACCAGTGATCACCAGTGACATTCGGGCTCCGCGGCGAGCGCTGCGTTTATGCCAGCCGAAACCGATCAGCAGAAAGGAGACCAGACTGGTCATCTCCCAGAAGATCAGCATGAACAGCAGGTTCTCAGACATGACGATGCCCAGCATCGCCCCCATGAACAGGAGTATCAGGCAGTAAAAGCGGCCTGCTGAGGGGTGGCCTTCGAAGTAACAGCGTGCGTACAGAATGATCAGGCAGCCGATACCGGTGATCAGCAGTGCGAACAGCCAGGAAAGACCGTCCAGGCGCAGGGAGAGCGAAAGCCCCAGATGCGGTATCCAGTCGCTGTGCTGAATCAGGGTTTCACCCGCCAGCATCTGTGGAGCCAGAGAGATCAACAGGACCAGGCTCAGCAGTGCAGGCAGGGCTGCCGCTACAGCCTGTCGTGAAACAGTAGTGTGCCGTCCGATTGCCGGTATGATGGCGAAGAGCAACGGAGTCAGAATGATCAGTGCTAAAGGCATCAGCTCAGTCAGGTTCCAACAAGCGGAGCGTCAGCGGGCCTTTGGGTATTCTCCGATACGTTACCCTGCTCCTGTTATTATCTGGCCGCTGAAGAAAAGGTTAACATTTTCAGAATAAATTGCATGGGGTTTTTAGGAGTAAGCCACAAGAGGTAGGCTACCAGTCCAGGTCATCCGGAATCTGGTACTCGGCATACTCCGCCTCTTCAGCGGCGATCTGCTGTTTGCGCTCCTCTTCGTCCGTTACCACGGCAGAGGGATCACGCAGAATTATGCGCTGAGCGATCTCGGCCGGTACCAGCTCGAATTTATTGTTCACGGCAACAACCGCCAGCTGCTTTCTGGCCAGTTGTGCCTGTAGTTCAGTATTGATCCAGATCGATTTGACCAGATTGTCGTAGATGAAGTTATAGCGCTGCTCACTATTGCCGGGCAGGGTGATACGATGCTGCTGAACCAGTTGTTTGATCTCGGCCTGCGCGGCCCGCTGTGCCTGTTCCTGCTTGCGCTGCTCGTTGAGCAGGCGGTCTTTTTCAACCTTTGCCAGTCGCTTGGCTTCGAGGGATGCAGCACTTTCTTCCGGCTGGGCGGTAGTTTTCTGTTTGGCGTGTTTGCGCTTTTCAAGCTCGACCTGCTTAGCCTGCTTCTTGGACGCGATGCCCGCTTTGAGTAGTTGATCCTTGAGTGAACCTGCCATGACCCTACCTTTACGATGATTCCTGATGGGCGGGATTATAGCATAAGACTCAACTCTGAAATGAGCTGTGGAATGTTATGTAGAGCAGTATGGGGGTAGTGTCTGGGGGTGGTGTCTAGGGATAGTGTCTGGGGATAGTGTCGAATAGTGCTGGTGGCCAGATAAAAGACTGACCACCAGCGAAGAATCACGCGAAGGGGAAATTTTGCTACTACTTCAGCTTGATACCAAACTATGCCGAATTATTGCGGCAGCAGCACTGTGTCGATAACGTGAATCACACCATTGGACTGCATCACATCAGCAATTGTGACATTGGCCGCATTGTCATTGGCATCGACAATGGTCAGCGTGTCGCCATTCAGGGTCATGGTCAACGATCCACCCTGAACAGTTGCCATTGTAGCCGAACCGTTATTGGCGGATGCGGCAGCAACCAGATCGGCAGCCGTATAGGTGCCGGCCAGAACGTGATAAGTCAGAATACCGGTCAGGGTATCTTTGTTCTCAGGCATGACCAGCGTTTCAACTGTACCTTCAGGCAGTGCACCAAAAGCGTCATTGGTGGGAGCAAACACGGTAAAAGGACCATCACTGCTGAGTGTGCCGACCAGATCTGCTGCCTGAACAGCCGCGACCAGTGTTGTGTGGTCGTTGGAGTTGACTGCGTTTTCCACGATATTCTTGTTTGCGTACATCTCTGCACCACCAACCATGACACTGTCGGCGGAAAAGGCTGGCGCAGCCGTGGCCATGGCCAGAGAAAAGCAGGCAGCATAAAGACTGTTGCGTATCAGTTTCATTTTAAATCTCCAATCGTTTAATGCCAGGGCCTTTGCAAAGGTAATGACATCTACGCCCTGTTTTCGGGATTGGATTACAATCAGACAGAATTCATTCAATACTCAGTTCGCATGATTCATCACATGAGAAAAGTTTAGCCTTCTATGATTGGGTGCTAGACTTATGCTGAACATTGGCAGACGTGCCCTCTGGAGCCTGAATGAAGAGTTATAGCCGTACTTCCCGGCGCTTGCCTGCAATGCCTCGCTCTGTGGTGCTGGTATGGCTCCTTTTTTCATTTCTTTTTGCGGCTGTGCTCTCATCAACCGCTTACTTTACCTATCAGAAAGAAAAATCCACGGTACAGACTCTGGTAAAGGAGACTGCTCACAGTTATGAGTCTCTGATTCGTTATCTCCTGTCGGATCTGGAAAGGATTTTGGTGCAGTTGCATGAAGACTATCCGCTACAGTCAGAGCCGGATATCGAGAGTCTTGAAGCACTGTTACGCCACCGCGTATCCACCAACCCTTTCATTATGGATCTGCTGCTTATGGATGCTCAGGGTCGGCTGGTGGCCTGGTCTGGAGGGGACACTAAACCGGACGTAACTGAACACAGTTACTTTCAGCATCATTTTCTGCATTCGAACAGCAAACGCTTTGTTTCCCCGCCTGAACTATCCATCGTCCATGATGGGAAGTGGTTTTTCAGCCTGTCGCTGGCTCAGCGTAATGACCGAGGTGAGCTTGCGGGTGTGAGTACGGCGCTGATTGATATCGCAGCGCTGATCCAGTTGTTTGAGGGGGTGGAGGAAAGCCCTACCCTGTCGGTGGCATTGATCCATCAGGAGGGGAAATTGCTGTTGCGCCTGCCCCGATTCAGCGATTATCAGACAGGCGATACACTACCTGCCAGAAAGGGTGTGGAACGACCACTGCTGAATGTCACCGTGCTGGAGATGACCTCTGCACTTGATGGCCTGAAGCGCATGTTTGTTCTGCGACCGTTAATCGAATATGACCTGCTGGTGGTCAGCTCTGCAGATATGCATGCCACGTTGGGGGTCTGGAAACTGTCCAGCAAAAGTCTGCTCCTGATATGGTTGCTGGTGAGCGGTGCTGGTTTTATGGTCGCCATGCTCTATGCCAGGCAGAAAGAACAGTTCACCGATCAGTTGCGGCAATTGACGCAGTCATTACCGGGCTTTGTCTATCAATTGGAGCAATCCGGGCCAGACCAGTTTGTCTATCGCTATGCCAGTGAAGGTGTCAGCGAGATGTTCGGCGTCAGCAAGCAGGCAGTCGAGGCTGATGCGCAGTTGCTGCTGAACATGATTCATCCGGATGATTACCCGAGAGTCCTGGCCGAAAGTGCGGAGTGTACTGCCAGCATGACTCCTTGGCACAGCGAGTTCAGAATGTCTCTGCCAGATGGACGTGTGATCTGGCTGGAGGCAAGGGATCAGCCTCGTCGTCTGGCCAATGGACATCTGATCTGGACCGGTTATGCCAATGATATTACCGAGCGCAAGGAGCTTGAAGAGACCTTGCACCATATGGCACTGCATGATCCTCTGACCGAGCTGCCCAATAGGGCCTTCTTCTTCCGTCTGGCGGAACAGGCACTGGCGATAGCCCAGCGTAACGGTAAGCAACTGGCACTGATGTTTGTGGATCTGGATAACTTCAAGCCGATCAATGATCAGTTCGGTCATGGCGTGGGCGATCGGCTGTTGCAGCAGGTCGCGAAGCGAATGGAACTGTCTCTTCGGGCGTCTGATCTGATCGGACGTATCGGAGGGGATGAGTTTGTCGTTCTGTTGCCGGAGGTGGAGTCACGGGTCGTAGCCTATAGTGTGGCTGAAAAGTTGAGAATGGAGCTTTTCCGCCCTTATGAGATAGATGGTCGCCAGCATCAGATTTCTGTCAGTATCGGGATTGCCGTGTATCCGATGGATGCCGAGCAGTTGCAATCTCTGGTCAAACGAGCTGATCAGGCGATGTACCTGGCAAAGCAGCGTGGGCGCAACTGCAGCCAGCTTGCAACTGATAGCGTGCTGCCACTGAAGGAAGCTGAAAAAACGGGTTGAGCCAGCTTCCGGCCGTTTATCAACCCGGCAGCTCAGGTGTTTTGTGCTGGAACAGTTGGTGCCAGTATCTATTCTCGTCACAGAGGATCTCTGATGCGACGCAGACCATCTCTCTAAGCGTGTGTGTTTCAGCCCAGTCTGAGCTGGCTGAAGGTGTGTGACCTGCCGCAATTTTCTGCTCATGCATGTCGAGGGCTTCCAGCAGCGTTGTCAGTTGTTGCCACACAGAGGTTGCCATGGATGACACACGCGACACCTCATTTTGTGTCAGGATCCCATGAATTGCAGCACCCCATGCAGGGAAAAATGCGGTAAAGATCAGAATACCCGGCAGTGCTATGAAGAAATGGATGGTGACTGCGATAAACGTCAGACTGAACAGGATGAACGCCAGTCGATGAAGGGAGGCGTGATTGTGATGCAAATGGTGATAGCTGCGATAAAAATACTGACGATGCTCTTCCAGCACCTCTCGGACATAGGACAGCACACTGCTGTTATGCTGTGTCAGTGTATAGATCTTTTTCCCCTGCGCGTCGCGCGGTAAACCTTCGGCGATCAGCACGCGCTGCAAAATCCAGCTTTCGGCACTGATCAACTGCATGCATGGAGTCTGGTCTGAGGATTTGGCTGGCTCCCAGACGGGGTCGACAAAGCTCTTGGGCAGCACCAGCAGGGGGTACCCCAGCCTCAGATAGCGCAGTTGTTCGGCCAGAAAACGAAAACCCATCCAGCGTCCGTGATAATCCCGGTAACGAGCCTTCAGCACCCGTCTGACAATAAAGTGCAACAGAATGAACTCCAGAAACACCCAGATATAGGGCAGGCCCTTGTCACTGGCTGGCCAGAGATGAATGGCACCTGCCACCGCACAGAAAACGGCAAAGGCGGCCGCATAGTAGATCATCCAGGTATCATCCCGATAGCGGGTGGCGAACAGCCTTGCCAGCGTATCGCTCCAGTTGAAAACCTCTTCCAGATCCGGCTCCTGAATCGGGTGCTGGTCGCTTATAGTCTTGCCAGGCTTGATAGCCTTATACCCTCTGCTGCAAGGGGCATGGCGCAGTGAATCGATTGCTTGTCTTATATCGAATCTGGCGAGGTTGGAGAAGAAGCCATGGGCTCTGTTGACAAGCTCTTCGCGGCGAGAATAGGTTCTCGCCTCCGTACTCAGGCATTCAACGATCCTGTACGGCTGACTTTTAACCGGCGGGTTGAACATCATCCCAAACCAGAGCCAACTGCCTTTGAGCCACTCGGCCAGCGGAATGGGCCGTTGCCTTGATTTGCTTGACAGTCCGGCCAGTGATACACACCAGATGAGCCATTGGCCGAGATAAAGCAACAGAGGTTTCTGCTTCTCGATACGGCTGATCAGTACTCTTTCCCGGTTGTTCTGTTCAAGACCGGGCCGGAAGGGGAGCAGAATCCCCTCTATCCATTCCTGCAGTTGCTTCCTGGCTTCTTCCGAGCCGGGTTCAGCTTCGCTAAACACCTGTAACAGAGAGTCTGTATCTGCCCCCATGACACGCATCTGCGCGATCCAGGTGTCGCTCAGGCGCTGTGGATCTGCCAGCATCAATACGGGCGTGGAGCGGTTTTTTTCCAGTCTCAGCAGAACCACCGGTTTGCGCCTGAGGAGGGCGTCTTCGATCATTCTGGCGGTTCCACTGAGGATCTGATCACCCTCGGCATCATCCCATACGGCCAGCAGCAGATCGGAAAAGCTCAGGGCAAGATGATCGCGCACCTCAAACTCACTGTCACTCAACTCATCCTTGTGGTGCCAGGCTTGCATGCCTATGGCGACGCCGCGATCAATCGCATGAGTCGGCAAGTCTGATTCATTCACTGTCTGGGGTGCCAGCAGGTGCAGCGAGAACTCGGGTGTTTGTGCAGACGCTCTTGCCAGCTGATCAACACCGCTGGCCAGACCGGTGATGATTCTGTAATCAGGTGCGACTTGAGCATAGATCTGATCAGTGGACTCAAAGCAGGACTCAGCCAGATCGCGAATCAGCCGTAACTGTTGTGTCAGCAATGCCTGCAAGGCTGATTTACGCTGCTCTGTGTCACTCGCAGCCAACCAGTGTCTGTCGAGCCTTGCCTGTCGATGACCGGCGACCAGCGTGCTGAAGACTGGCGCGATCCCAAGGCGTCCATCCTGCTGAAAGATGCTGCTTTTGCTATCTGTAGCTGAGTCTACTGTTTCATGTACACCTTGCTGCACACCGACTGAGCTTTCAGGTGCTACATATGGAGATTTACTCGTACTGGAAAACAGCATCCCACTTCCTTAAACGTTACTTGGGCCGGCGGTCGCCTTCCATGAACTTTGCTACAAACACCGCTTTGCCATAGGTTTCAAACGACCACTTCATGGCATCACTGAGCACCTTCATCACCTCTTCATACTCACCGAATATCTGTGTGCTCATGCGGTTGGCGTGAACCTCCAGAGTGCTCGATGCCAGCTTTTTGATCAGATCCCTGATCGGATCCTTATAGGACTCTTTGAGTGGGTAATAGCTTAACTCTACGGATAGATACATGATCTGACCTCCTGAATCGACAACAGTATTCTATTATGTTTTGTAAGGCCAATGTTTTACAGTACACTCTAATTACTTAACTCTAATATGAAGTCCAGTGGCTTGCCAACAGCCTGGACATGGCAGTCGCAAATGCTTGATAGATTATGCCGGGGATTCATCATGACACGTTACGCGTTGCAGCTGGCAGTGCTCCTGTTGTTATATCTGCCTGAACTGGTGATGGGAGAGGCCTTTACCCCCGTGACAGCGACCAAAGAGCATATCAATCTATTGCATCAGGGTGGTTTTGTCCTGTTCATCCGTCATGGTGCCACTGATACGAGCAGGCCGGATCAGGTACCGATAGATATTGCTGACTGTGACACACAACGACCATTGTCTGATGCCGGGCGTGAGGAGATGGCGGTGATCGCTGAAGCAATGCGTTCGCTGGAGATACCCATATCTGATGTATTCAGCAGCCCGCTGTGTCGTGCAGTGGAAACGTCACAGATACTTTTTGGTGATGATTTCGAGATAAACCCGCTGCTGATGTATGTGGCGGCACTGACCGATGATGAGAAAGCGCCGATATTGCGTGAAACTGATCGGCTTTTGTCTCTGCCCGTTACAGCAGGTCAGAACCGGGTACTGGTTGCTCATGGTCCGAATATGGCAGAGTTGATGGAATATTTTCCACCTGAAGGAACGGTTGTGATTTTCAGCCCTCTGGCAGACCGCAAGTATGAGTATATTGCCAGCATCACACCTCGGGACTGGCCTGGGTTATTGCATCAGTCAGTCGAGTAAGGACAGGGTGAAGGGATGAAGATCGGGCATAGGATATCGCTGTTGATACTATTACCAGCCATGCTGGTGATGCTGGTGGGGTTGGTGCTCAGTGGCTGGTTTCTGCATAGCCTGCAGTCTCGCTATGAGGCGCAAGCACACAGTCAGGCGCAGGACCTGGAAACGCTGCGTATGGCAGCCGATTTTAATCGCCAGGTGGGTTTGATTCATGGCCGCGCCAGTCAGGCCCTGGATCAGGCTCGCTCTGGTGAGCTGGATGAGTTGAGCCTTTATCGTGTTCATGCCTCGATCGTCAATGAGCTGCAGCCGGTAACGAACCTGGTGCAACTGCTCGCTACATCAGAGCTGCTTCTGGATGTGAATCATAACTCTGCCAAAGGGATGGAGGAGCAGTATGCCAGCTATCGCAGCATGGTGATCATGGCAACAGAGATCGCTGCCGTTGATCCGACCACAGCCAGCCGTCATTTTGATATTGCCCAGCAAAATTTCACCGAGTTCACCATCTTTGCCAATCGTATTGCTGGATTACTCACCGAGAGAGCGCTGCTGCGTAATAGCGATGCTTTCAGCTCTTTGAACAGTTTCTTCAAGCAACTGGTAGTCTTTGGGTTGCTCAGCGCGTTTATCGTTCTAGTGTTGGCCTGGGCGGCAGGGCAGTTGTTGTCCAGGCGAATGCGGGTGATTGCTGATGCATTGAAATCACTCGCGCATGAACAGGTGGAAAGAGTTACGCTGCCTGAAATAGAGCAGATGAGAACACAGGGAACGGGTGAGCTGAGAGATATTGCCGGTGCTCTGTTGCTGTTTCGAGAAGCGATAGCAAAGCGCAAACTTGCCGAAGAACAGGCTCATCAACTGGCCTATTATGACTCACTGACCTCTCTGCCCAATCGTCGTCTGCTGGGTGACAGGCTTGAGCATGCCTGCGCAGTGAGCGCCATTAATGGTGATCATGGTGCCGTTCTCTGGCTCGATCTGGATCGTTTCAAGGTGATAAATGACAGCCGTGGACATGCGGCCGGCGATAGCCTGTTACGAGAGGTATCGGCACGTTTGCAGCGCTTGTTGAAGCGGGGGGAGACGGTTGCCCGTATCGGTGGCGATGAGTTTGTGATCGTGCTGGAGTCTATTGAGGGCGGTGTCAGTGATGTGTTGCTCGCTGTGGATGAGCGGGCGAACAGAATCAGAGAGACTCTCTCTCTTCCCTATGAAGTAGGAGGGGGGTCGCACTTTTCGACTCCCAGTATCGGTGTTGCTCTTTTTTGCGGCGATGATGAAACGGTTGAGCGACTGCTGATGCATGCCGAGACTGCGATGTATCAAGCCAAGGATGCCGGGCGCAATGCGATCAGCTTCTATGATCCGGGGATGCAGGCGCAGGTAGAAGCACGGGCAGTGCTGGAAAGTGAGCTCAGAACAGCCCTGGAGCAGCGTCAGCTGGAGCTATTCTATCAGCCACAGGTCAATGCGGTGAGTGAAGTGGTAGGTGTCGAGGCACTGATACGTTGGCGACATCCCGAGCATGGGCTGGTGTCACCGGCTGATTTTATCCCATTGGCTGAAGAAACCGGGTTGATACTGCCGATGGGATTATGGGTCATAGAGACAGCCTGTGATCAACTGGCCGTGTGGCAGGACAAATCTTTTGAATCCACACTTACTATTGCCGTCAATGTCAGTGGCAGTCAGTTCCGTCAGGACAGATTTGTCCAGCAAATGGAGGAGATACTTTTCCGTACCGGTGCCGAACCGAGCAGACTCAAGCTTGAGCTGACAGAGTCTATCGTACTGGAAAATATTGAAAGCACCGTCAGGAAAATGCGTCAGCTCAAAGCGCTGGGTGTGCGCTTTGCGCTGGATGATTTCGGTACCGGCTACTCATCTCTGCAGTACCTGAAGCGTTTGCCTCTGGATCAGCTCAAGATTGATCAGTCATTTGTCAGGGATCTGGTTGAGGACCCCGATGATCGGGTGATTGTGAATGCGATCATTGCGATGGGGCAGGCGCTGGGACTGGAGGTGATTGCTGAGGGTGTCGAGACATCTGAGCAGCAGCTTATTCTTGCAGCCAGTGGATGTGATCTTTACCAGGGCTATCTTTACAGCAGGCCATTGCCCTTGGCTGACCTTCAATCTGTACTCAACAGTTATTCAAAGGGAGTGGCCCATAAGGTTCAGCTGGGCCACTGATAAATCTGGAGCTTACTTACTCTGAGACTGCTGTTTGATCAGCAGATCGCGGATGGCTGTACCCGCTTCCATGATGTGATTTTTCAGTAGTAGGCTGGCTCCAGCCTTATCCCTGGCTTTGCACAGTTTCAGCAACTCGGCATGTTCACGCTCGGCTTTTACTATACCGGTAGTAAACAGCAGCTGCATACGGATGTAACGGTCACATTTGGTGTTCAGGCTGGCGATCATCTCCAGCGCCTGAGGCATTCCCGATGGGCGATAAAGGGATTCGTGATAGGCGTAGTTCAGATCGCTCCATCGTTCAACCCGTGTGCCTGATTCCACGGCCTCCTCGAACTCATGCAGTACCTTCTCGGCGCGTTCACAGTCGCTGTCCTGCATGTGATCAATTGCTTTTTCAAGTACATGACACTCAAGCAGCGCACGCAATTCGAACAGTTCTATGATCTTGTCGGGCGACAGTTCGGTGGCCGTTGCACCCTTATGAGCCTCAAAGTGCACCAATCCCTGAGCTTCAAGCTGCAGCAGTGCTTCACGCACAGGTATGCGGCTGACATTGAACTCCTTGGCCAGCGAGTCCTGGCGCAGGGGGTCGCCTGCCTTGATATCACCAGACAGAATCTTTTCGCGCAGGATATCCACCACCATCTGGGTGCGGGTCTTGTAAACTTGCTGTGTCGGTATGCTCATGATCGGTTGAAGGCAATCACTCAAGGATAGATGGGCGCAGTATATCAGTTATGGATTGAAAGCGGGAAGCGCGCACCCAGAACCAGCTCTGTCGGTACGCACTTCCATGATCGTTTGTGATAGTTTGAGATTCAGGAATGGTCAAGCAGTGAGTCAGGAAGCAGGGCTTGAGGTGCGTTCTGCAGACAGACCGGGCGCAGAAAGCGTTCAATCGCTGTGCCACCAACCGATGTGCTCTGGCTGGCGGTCGATGCCGGATAAGGCCCACCGTGAACCATGGCAGGCGAGATCTCTACCCCGGTCGGCCAGCCATTGAACAGTATGCGGCCAGCCTTGAACTGCAACGTCTGCAGCAAATGGTGAGCAAGATCAAGATCGGCATCCGTGCAGTGCAGGGTACAGGTCAGTTGCCCCTGCAGTTGTGGGGCGATCACTTTCATCTGCTCGAGATCGCGACAGATCACCAGCGTCCCTGCCGGACCGAAGACTTCCTCCTCACGTGTATTCAGTGCCAGCCATTGCTCCGCTTCAATACTGAAGAGCATCGGCTGAACCTGCTGCATCTCAGGAGTCTGGGCGGCTTGGGCCTCCAGCTTCATGGCGGGTGTCTGCTGCAACTGCTGCACCTGTTGTCGATAGCCAGCACTGATGGCGGGAGTCAGCAGTGTGCCTGCCGGTTGCTGGTGAAGCGTTTTGCCGGCTTGATCAATGAACAGATCCAGCGCGGGGCTCTTCACGGCAAAGACCAAACCGGGATTGGTGCAGAACTGACCGGCGCCGAGTGTCAGCGATGCAATGAACTCTTCCGCCAGCTTTTCCGGAGCTGCACCAAGGGCATCCGGCAGCAGAAAAACCGGATTCACAGAGCCGAGCTCACCAAAGAAGGGGATAGGTTCAGGGCGTGATACAGCCAGATCATACAGAGCGCGACCGCCACGCAGCGAGCCGGTGAAGCCGACCGCCTTGATCTGTGGGTGCTTCACCAGTGCCTGTCCCTGTTGATGACCTGAGCCCTGAATCAACGCAAAGAGACCATCGGGCAGGTGGCAGTTTTTCAGCGCGCGCCTGATCGCAGCGGCTGCCAGTTCCGAGGTTCCCGGATGGGCTGGATGTGCCTTGACGATCACCGGGCACCCGGCTGCAAGAGCTGATGCGGTATCACCACCAGCCACCGAAAAGGCGAGAGGAAAATTGGATGCCCCGAAGACAGCAACAGGACCTATCGGCAGATAGTGCAGGCGCAGATCCGGCTTGGGCAGTGGCTCACGCTTCGGGTCGGCCGGATCTATGACACTGCGCTGCCAGCTTCCCTGATCCAGAATAGTGGCAAAGAAGTTCAGCTGTCCGGTTGTGCGCCCCAGTTCACCGTTTAATCTGGCTTCTGGGAGGGCTGTTTCCAGCGCCGCTCGCGCAACAATACGTGATCTGTCATTTTCCAGCTCCCGTGCTATCTGGCGCAGCAGCTCTGCACGTGTTCTGGATGAACTGGTGGCGAACTGAATAAACTGATGCGCGGCCTCTTCAATGGTTTGACTGATCTCAGCATCAGTATGTTCAGGGAAATGGCCCGGCAGTGTCTCGCCGCTGGCCGGATTGATCGCCTGAAAGCCGGCCTCAGCCTGGAACAGGGTATTCCAATCTATGTTGTTGAGTGGATGTGTCATCTTTACTCCTTATTCTGGGCCTTTCAGCTTCTGGTTTACTTGGCTCTTATTTGGCTCTTACTTCACTTCGAAGCCATAGGCGTAAGGATCTTCGCTGTCGACCCAGATGGTGTTGTGACCGGTGACTCTGGCCCAGCCCTGAATGCTGGGCATGATGGCGTCATGCTCGCCGACTTTGCACAGACTCTCCACACGGCCGTGAAACAGACTGCCGATAATGCTCTCGTGCACAAACTCCTGCCCGACCTGCAGCCGATCACGTGCCACCCATTGTGCCATGCGGGCACTGGTGCCTGTGCCGCAGGGGGAGCGATCTATAGCGCGATCACCATAGAACACGGCATTGCGGGCAGTGGCTTCGGGCTGTGTCGGTTCGCCTGTCCAGAGCACATGGGACACACCGGATACCGTGGGATCATCTGGATGCACGCAGCTCACGGCCTCGTTCATCAGGCGACGGATAATCGGGCTGTAGTGCAGTATCTGATCGGCGGAGAAGGACTCAAGTCCCTGATAGTTTTTCTGTGGATCAACGATGGCGTAGTAATTGCCGCCATAGGAGACATCCAGTACCAGCTCACCCAGGTCCGGCACCTGAATCGTGATGTCGCGGTGGGCCAGATAGGCCGCGACATTGAAAATCCGGACACTCTCCACTTTGGGTCCGTTCTGGGTGTATTCGATGCGAATCTGACCCGCCGGTACATCTAGAATCAAGTGCCCTGGGCGTTTCGGTTTGATGATGCCGTTTTCGATCGCAATCGTGACCGTGCCGATAGTGCCATGACCGCACATCGGCAGGCAGCCACTGGTTTCGATAAACAGTACCGAGGCATCTGCATCAGGTGAGCAAGGGGGATATACAATCGATCCAGACATCATGGAATGCCCGCGTGGCTCAAACATCAGTGCCTGGCGTATCCAGTCATGCTGCTTCAGGAAGTCCTGCCGCTTCTCGCTCATGGTGCTGCCATTCAGTGCCGGATATCCACCTGCCACCAGCCGTACAGGGTTGCCGCAGGTATGGGCATCGATGCAAAAAAAAGTACCTTCTCTCATGATGTTCCGCCTTCACTTTTTATCGGAGTCTTAATCGGAATCGAATCACTATATCGCCATTGTATATTTTATACAATATCGGTATTTTGTCGTTTTGATGATGGATTGCGCTACCGATCGGTGCCTGACACTCATCTGGGTGCGAACTATGAAATTTTAGTCAGCAATATTCTGGAGCTTAAATGGAGCCATCAATCGATATCGCTGTGGTAGGTGCAGGTGTGATAGGTGTCGCGTGTGCAACGCGGCTACAACTGGCGGGTTTCAAGGTCCTGCTGCTGGATAGGGATCTACCGGGGCATGGCTGCTCGCAGGGTAATGCCGGGCACTTTGCCACCGAACAGGTGTTGCCGTTGGCCTCTCTGCAACTGCTACCCAAAATACCGCGCATGCTGCTGGACCCCTTGGGCCCTGTGGCGATCAGGCCTGCTTACCTGCCGCGGATCACCCCCTGGTTGCTGCGGTTTCTGTGGCAGGCACGGCCCTCTGCAGTGGCCCGTGGCACACAGGCAATCAGTCAGTTGAACCATGCGTCTCTGGAGGCATGGCATCGTCTGCTGGGGCAG
Source organism: Nitrincola alkalilacustris (assembly GCF_008973755.1). Lineage (GTDB taxonomy): Bacteria > Pseudomonadota > Gammaproteobacteria > Pseudomonadales > Balneatricaceae > Nitrincola > Nitrincola alkalilacustris. Next base: position 187,227 of record NZ_WBOM01000005.1, read on the forward strand.
ATATCGGGCGAACACCATCTGATCAAGAAGGGGTCATTGCTGGTGTTCGAGACAGAGCAGGCTTTCAAGGCTTACCGCACCACACTGCAACAATTGCAGGATCAGCAGGTCGTTACCGAACACCTGAGCGGCGATCAGGCGAGGGATCTGGAACCTCAGCTGTCGCATCAGGTTCGCCAGGCCGTGTTATTTCCCGAAACCGGACATACACCCGATCCGCTGGCGCTGACTCAGTGCATGGTGCAGGCGTTTGTGCAGGCGGGTGGTCAGGTGCTCAAGGAGGAGGTGACACAGTTAGGGGTGTCGGATCAGGGCTGTGAGGTTGTCACCCAGCAGGGGCGACATCATGTTCCTCGCCTTGTGCTGGCAACCGGTGCCTGGTCCGGGCAGTGGCTTGAGCAGTTGACCGGTATCCGTGTTCCGCTGGATACGGAGCGTGGTTATCATCTGATGTTTCCTCAGCTGCGCAGTGCGTTGTCTATTCCTGTCAGCTCTGCCGAGCGCAAATTCATTATGACCCCGATGAGCGAAGGCTTGCGTTGTGCCGGTACTGTCGAGTTTGGAGGGCTGAAGCTGGACCCGGATATGCGTCGCGCCGATATGCTCAGGCAACATGCTGCCGGACTTTTGCCGCAAGTGGATCTGCAGCCTGGGCAGCGCTGGATGGGGCACCGGCCATCCTTGCCAGACTCGCTTCCGATCATTGATCGCTGCGGCCCGCAGGGCAGGGTGATGCTGGCGTTTGGCCATCAACATCTGGGGCTGACTCAGGCTGCCATCACCGCAGAAATCATTGAATCCTTTGCCTGCATGCGTTCCGCTCCGCTGGAGACCAGCGCTTACTCATTGAATCGATTCGGAAAAATCAGAAGGTAAAATTTTAATCAAAAAGTTATTTGTATATTGTATAAAATATACTATTCTGCCTTCTGTAATGAACAGGTGTTTTTATCAAATGTGTACTGATCGGGTACCTGGCTGTTGTGCAACTGGTGCAAACAGCTCTGTCCCGGCAAACAACAAAAACGATGAACGTGGGAGTTGCAGTCATGAAAGGTTCTAAACGCATCATCTCTACACTGGCCCTGGGCCTTTTCGGATCAGGGCTGGCCAACGCCAGTGAAACCCTGACCATTGTTTCCTGGGGCGGCGCGTTTGCGCACAGTCAGCAGGAGGCTTACTACAAACCCTTTTCCGAGAAGACTGGCGTTGAGATACGCATGGTGGATTTCAGCGGCGGTCTGGCTGAGATCAAAACGCAGGTGGAAACCGGTAATGTGGTGTGGGATCTGGTGTCGCTGGATCGTCCTGATATCGTGCGTGGTTGCGAAGAGGGGTTGTTGGAGCAGTTTGATCCGGCGTTGCTGAATCCCGGGTCGGACGGCACATCGGCGCAGGATGACTTCATCATGGGCGCGATTCATGACTGTGCGGTTTCCTCAATTGTTGTATCCAACGTGTTGGCCTATAACACTACGCAGTTCCCTAATGGAAATGCCCCCAAGTATCTGACCGACCTGTTCGATATTGAGAAATATCCTGGCCGCCGTGCTCTGCAGCGTCAGCCACAGGGTAATCTGGAGTGGGCGCTGCTGGCCGATGGTGTGGACTCGGATCATGTCTACCCGTTGCTGGAGACCAAAGAGGGTCGTGAGCGTGCTTACAGAAAGCTCGAAAGCATCAAGGATCACGTGATCTGGTGGTCTGCCGGTGCTCAGCCACCGCAGTTGCTGGCTGATGGTGAGGTGATCATGACCTCTGCCTTCAATGGCCGTATTCAGGCCGCTCAGCGTCAGGAGGGTCAGCCCTTCGAGATCATCTGGGATCATCAGATCGGTTATATGAACGGCTGGGCTATCCCGAAAGGCAGCCCTAAACTGGAGCGGGCGCTGGAGTTCAAGGTGTTTGCAGCAGAAACCGAACAGTTGGCTAAGCAGGCGGAGTACATCGCCTATGGCCCGACCCGTAAATCCTCTGCGGCTCTGCTGCCTGCCGAGATTCTGCGCGATCTGCCAACCGCACCGGAGAATTTCCAGAACGCATTTCTGTTTGATGATGCCTGGTGGTCGGATTATGCCGATGAGCTGACTGAAGAGTTCACGACCTGGCTGGCAAGAAGCTGATCCACTTCCCTTGGCTGTGTGATTAAAAACCTGCATGCCTTTTAGCCACAACCCATAAACAGGGCTGTGGCTTTTTTTATGCCCAGGGATGGGCAGTATGCTGGCAACGCAGGAGCGGTTGCCTGTGATGCCCAGGTATTATCCGATCACCGATAACGTCCGATACTCATCCAGCGCGTACTGGTCGGTCATGCCACTGACCATATCCTGCAACAGACGGCAGCGGCAGTAACCCTCCCACAAGGTTGCGTTGCCAACGGGCTGATCGCGCATCTGCAGATAAGCCTTGATATGTTTATTCGGCAGGCGCCGGAACAGCAGACTTTCGATCAGCAAACCTTTGCTCTTGCCCTCTCGCAGTTGATCGAACTGCTCCTGTGTCAGCATCAGCAGGGGTTTGTAGTGATCCAGTAGTCCGGTGAGGATGCGATAGCCCTGAAGCTCCAGTGTCTTGACCTCGTCGACTGAAAACACATGCTGTATTGCGACCTTTTTCAGTGTTTCAATAATCGCATGGCAGGGGGATTGATCCTCCAGCAGCGCACGGTTCAGATCCCCCTCGAAGACACTCTCCAGATGCTCGATAAAGGCATCGGCTGCATGTTGCACCAGTGGATGGATCAGGCCGACTCTGAGCCAGACAAAAAACTCATGATCCTTATTGATCGACTCCTGCTCCGAGCGTTGCAGCGCATACTCGATGATCTGGGCAAAGGAGCGGCTGGTCTTGCGAGGATCAGTAAAGTGTTTCTCATCAGCATCCTGTGGTCGCAGTGCAGCAAACTGCTCAATCAATAACTGCTTTAAGCGCTGCGTGCTCAGAATCTTCTTATCTACGGCATCTTCAAGATCTGCCAGGCAGTAGGAGATATCGTCTGCCGCCTCCATCAGATAGCTCAGTGCAAAACGGTGCCCCGGCTGCATTTTCAGTTCCTGCTGCATCTGTGCCACAAACTCGCGTTCCGAGAAGTAGTAACCCGGCTTTTTCATCAGATAACTGAGCGGGTGGCCGGTATCCGGGCGGGGATCGGTGGCGCAGCGTGTGTATTTGAGAATGCAGGCCGATTGCAGATAGGTAAGGTTGAGCTTCTGCAATTGGCTGATCAGACGTATTGCCTGAGCATTGCCCTCAAAACTCTGCAGTTCACGCTTCAGTTGAGCGGTAAAAAATGCCTCCTCCTCTGTCAGAGAGGAGGGGTTTAATATCGGCAACTGATCCAGCTGGTCACGGAACCAGCGCGAGATGGCAGCCTCGCCGAAATGACCGAATGGTGGGTTGCCGATATCGTGCATCAGACAGGCCATCTCCACCAGACTCTCGGTGGCACGCTCCCGTCCGGCCAGGCCGTACTTCGCCGCATCATCACCCAGCTTGTCAAAAATGGTGCGGGTGATGAATCGACCTGTCTGCTGCACCTCCAGCGAATGGGTCAGACGAGAGCGCACAGCGGCATTATGCTCCAGCGGAAACACCTGAGTTTTCTGCTGCAGACGGCGCACGGCAGCCGAGTTGATGATCCTGCCGCGGTCGCTTTCTAGCTGGGCGTCGAGATTATCATCGCTGCCGGCACTGGAGTAAGGGCGCTGTGCCGAAAAGAGGCTTGAAAAATCTACCATGACGGGCGCTGTTCCTTTTATTCAGATGGTCTGAAGCTCATAGTCTTATTTTGTCACGCCCAGTATGTTACAACCTGCAGCAGGATTCGAGCAGTTCGAGGGTGTTGTCGCCGGGGAATGGCTGGTTATTTCGCTGTTATATCACAGCGATTTGAGCTGAAGGCATAGTTCCATCGTACAAGGATGAAAAAGGAGCGAAAGTGAGCGATCAAAAATCAAAATCTATACCCATCAGCCGAACATCAAGACTGGTGCATCTGGGTGGGCTGGCATCCCGTGTCGCTGGCGGCATGATGGCCGAAGGTGTGCGTCAATTGGCTTCGGGTAAACGCCCGGTCGGCCGAGATATGTTGCTGACCCCCGCAAATGTGAATCGTGTTGCCGAAAAACTGTCTCACCTGCGTGGCGCTGCCATGAAAGTCGGACAACTGCTATCGATGGATGCCGGTGATCTGTTGCCACCCGAGCTATCAATACTACTGGCAAGGCTTCGCTCCTCTGCAACGCCGATGCCGATGCTGCAACTGGCAGACGTGTTGGAAAATAATCTCGGCGCACAGTGGCAGTCGCAGTTTCAGCAGTTTGGCTTTACACCTGTGGCAGCCGCATCCATCGGGCAGGTTCATCGCGCTGTGGATCATCAAGGTCGGGTTCTGGCGCTGAAAATTCAGTATCCCGGCATCAGTCAGAGCATCGATTCGGATGTGGATAATGTGGTGACGCTGCTGCGCATATCGCGTCTGTTGCCGGATGGCATGGATATCACCTCGCTGGTCAAGGAGGCCAAGCAGCAGTTGCATGCCGAGGCAGACTATCACCTGGAGGCCGAGCATCTGGCTGAATATGGGCGACTGCTGGCTGGAGAGAAGGGCGTTCGTGTACCTCAATTCGTGCCCGAGCTTTCCACCGGGCAGGTGCTGGCCATGAGCTTTGAAGAGGGCGTGTCGCTGGATGAGGCGGTGGATCTGTCTGCTGAGGCACGCCACACTATCGCCCGGCAGATGCTGGCGCTGCTGTTCCGCGAGCTGTTTGAGTTCGGACGGGTGCAGACTGATCCCAACTTTGCCAACTACTTTTATGATCACTCTACCGCAGAGCTGGTGCTACTCGACTTTGGCGCTACCCGTATTTATACAGCACGTTTAAGTGCCGCTTATAGGACTCTGTTCACGGCTGGAATTGAAGGGGATCGTGATGGCATGTTGTCTGCAGCCAGAGAGATAGGCTACTTCAGCCAGGATGTCACACAGGAGCAGATGCAGACGGTGATGGAACTGTTTGACCTGGCACTGGAGCCTTTGCGGGCTGACAGCTACGACTTTGCCTCCACCGATCTTGCCACCCGGCTGCGAGACAAGGGGATGCAACTCAGCATGAAGCAGGGATACTGGCACTCACCACCGGTCGATGCACTTTTTCTGCATCGCAAGCTGGCCGGGCTGTATCTGCTGTTTGCGCGCCTGCGAGTAACCCTGGATTGCCGAAGCGTATTACGGCCTTGGGTGAGCTGATGTAATAAGAGTGAAAATGTACCAGGCCCCTTTTTCATTAAGCTGAAAATAGGGGTTGTCATGACGTGATGAACTCGTTATGGTTTAGGGCATGAAGACAATCCGCTCGCTTGTACATTCGCTACTACTCCTACGACTACTCTGATGGTCCGTCGGGTCCTGCCTGACATTCGCAAAACCAAACACTCAGTAACAAGAACACTCAGCAGCTTAAACAAACAAAGCTAAAATCATCAGAGAGCAAAAATGTTGTCATTCATCTTCAGTCAGTTCAACGCTCTACTACTCGGCCTACTACGACTGCTCCCCGGGGGCTGAGCCGCGTGTTTTGGCGGTGCTCAGTCACCTCATCTCTTGCCGCCAAACACCTGAAAGACCAAAAATTGAAGAGAGTAGACTGAGCCATGAGCAAATTCACCAGCGCATCCACTAGCACATTCACCAACATTCCCGCCGCCCCATCAAAAAACGCCCGATCCTCGTTTGATCATCGCAAATATGTTGCTTACGACGTGCCAGCTTTACCCGACCGTACCTGGCCGGATCAAGTGATCACGCAAGCGCCCATCTGGTGCAGCGTTGACCTGCGCGACGGCAATCAGGCCCTGGTCGACCCCATGACCGTGCCGCAGAAAGTCACGATGTTTGAGTTGCTGGTGGACATGGGTTTCAAAGAGATCGAGATTGGCTTCCCATCGGCATCGCAAACGGAGTTCGATTTCTGTCGCAAGCTGATCGAAGAGAACCGCATTCCTGACGACGTCACCATTCAGGTGTTGGTTCAGGCGCGTGAGCCCTTAATAGCGCGCACGTACGAAGCGCTGAAAGGGGCGAAAAAGGCCATCGTTCATGTGTACAACTCCACCTCGCGGGTGCAGCGTGAGCAGGTTTTTCAACAGGATATGAAGGAGATTCGTAACCTGGCACGACAGGGCGCTCGCTGGGTTAAAGACTACGCGATGCAATATCCAGAGACCCATTGGCGCTTCCAGTATTCGCCCGAGAGCTTCACCGGTACCGAACTGGAATATGCCATATCAGTATGCAACGCGGTGTTGGATGTATGGCAGCCCACGGTTGATGCCAAGGCCATTATCAATCTGCCTGCCACGGTGGAGATGAGTACACCTAACGTCTTTGCCGATCAGGTTGAGCGCGTGCATCGAGCACTGGCCTGCCGTGATGCCGTCGTGTTGAGCGTGCACACCCATAATGATCGCGGCACAGGCATTGCCGCATCGGAACTGGCGGTGATGGCAGGTGCGGACCGCGTCGAGGGCACCTTGCTGGGCAATGGCGAGCGCACCGGTAATATGGATATCTTCACCATGGCGATGAATCTGTATTCGCGCGGAGTCGATCCCGAACTCTATTTGGCTGATGTTGACCGCATTGAGCAAGTCTATACCGAGTGCAACAACTTGCCAGTGCACCCACGTCATCCTTATATCGGCGAGTTGGTATACACGGCCTTCTCGGGCAGCCATCAGGACGCGATCAAGAAATGTCTGGATGCACGCCAAGCTGATGACCCGTGGGAAGTAGCCTATCTGCCGATTGATCCTGCGGATTTGGGTCGCAACTACGAGGCGGTCATTCGCGTAAACTCGCAGTCTGGCAAAGGCGGTGTGGCGTACTTGCTGGAACAGCAGACAGGTTTCCGTCTGCCTCGCGCATTACAGGTGGCGTTCAGTCAGGTGGTGCAGCAAGAGTCGGAGCGCTCATCGAAAGAGATCCGCACGGACTGGATAGAAGCCGCGTTCAACGCCCAGTATTGCCGCGAGGCACCCTTGGCTATTGAGAGCTATCGCTTGAATGCAGCGCGTGATGGTAAGGATCAACTGGCGGTGGAGGTACGTTTTCATGGTCAGGTGCAAACCTGGGTAGGTAAAGGGCAGGGGCCATTAGCTGCCTGGGTCAATGCTGTTAACAGCCATTGCGGCTTGAACCTGGAAGTGGACGACTACGCGGAACATAGCCTGGGGCGCGACAAAGACGCCAATGCTGTGGCATTTGTGGCGCTGACCATGGGGGACGACACCTTCTGGGGTTGTGCAACGGGAAGTGATATCGTCCGCACAGCGCTGGATGCGGTGGCGGCCGGGTGTAATGCGGCACTGAGCCAGGCGGGTATCGAAGGGTCTTTATCCGAATTAGCGTGATAAGCCTATCCTGAACAGACGGTCGTGCACTGGCCGTCTGCATCTCAAGTCTCTATCGCAAGTCTATCAATAGACAATATATAGTTATTTGTCTATTATTATCCTTGTGGTCTGGCTATAAGTTGCCGACCGGAGGAGAAATCATGGTATCAGCATGGCTGGCAACAGAAACAGGTAAACAAGCCTCGGGCGTGGGTCTGAAAGTGGCGCTGAAAATTCTGCATCACTGGGGAGCCTCACCTGAGCAGGTTCAGTCGATCCTGCGTATATCCAAGGCGAGCTATTACAATTATCTGAAGTCGCCCGAAGCGGCGAGCCTGAACCCAGATCAACTGGAGCGGGTCAGCTATCTGCTGAATATCCACGCTGCCTTGCGTACCCTGTTTGACAACCCCGAGAATGTCTACGGCTTTATGGCGATGCCGAACGACAATCCCTATTTCAATGGCAAATCTCCTCTTGAATTGATCGGAACAGGTCAGTTTGCCGCGCTTTATGAAACCTTCCGTCGCATAGACAGCCTCAGAGGTGCAGCTTGGTAACAGATGCTGCCAGGTTGCCAATACTCGATCCGGCAATCCGATCGGGATATCGTCTGGTTAACTCGAAGTTTCCTCCAATCTCATTGTTTGATGATGTTGCGGATCAGGATGAGTTCGAACTCCTCTTTGAGCTTCAGGCACTGACCAATCCAAGGCAACAAAATGAGGTCGGAAATCTCAACCTGTTGCCAGCCGATCAGATCCCGTTCGGCATTACCGGCTGCTCCTACGCAGTGGCTCCCTTCACCCATGTTAATCCGGATGGCAGTCGCTTCAGTGATGGCCAGTCCGGTGTTTTGTATATTGCGGATCAGATAGAAACCGCCCTGGCCGAGGTGCGCTACCATCAACAGCGCTATTGGGAAAGGGTACAAGGCCTGAAGTTTGATCGGCTGGTATTTCGCACTCTCTCGTGCCGATTTGATGCCAGCCCGCTGCATGATGCAACTGTGCTGGATAGCCAGCATCCCATCTACAACCCGGATGATTATCAGGCGGCCCGGCAACTGGCTGCAGAACTGAGGCGTCAGAAATCTGCAGCGCTGCAATACCACTCGGTCCGCCAACCTGGCTCAATCTGCTGGGCCCTGTTTACCCCACGCTCCGTTTTGAGCATACGCCAAACCACCCACTATGAAATGATCTGGAATGGCAGCATGATCAGTGCGGTGAATCGGTTGGCGTAGCGTTAAAAACGGGTAACCACAGTAACGCCAGGTGGGTTATGTTGGTCCATAGTGGTCAGAGCCGTAATGGACTCTTCCAAACTGATGGTTCGGCCAAGGAGCTTATCCGGGCGGAGCTTTCCAGACTTGATCATGGCGAGCATGGCGTCATAACGGAACGCCTGCATACCGTGACTGCCGATAATTTCCAGTTCATGGGCGATGACCAGATTCATTGGGATCGGTGGTGTGGCTTGTTCGGCTAATAACAAACCTACCTGAATATGTTTGCCCAGCTTTTTCAAACTCTTGATCGAGTTGATGCAGGTTATCGGGTGGCCTAACGCATCGAGCGAGACGTGCGCACCGCCACTCGTAATTTCTTTAATGGCCTGTGCAACATCCGGCACACTGGTGGCATTAATGGTCGCGTAAGCACCCAAGGATTTCGCCAGCGCTAACTTGTCGTCTGTCACATCAACCGCAATAACATTCGCGCCAATGCTGTTGGCAATCATGATGGCAGAAAGCCCGACACCGCCGCAGCCGTGCACGGCAACCCATTGCCCTGCGCTGACCTTGCCTTGATCAACAACAGCCCTGAACGATGTCACAAAGCGACAACCCAGGCTAGCCGCCGTGGTGAAGTCCATGGTTTCAGGTAGCGTTACCAGATTAATATCCGCATGATGGATAGCGACATATTCCGCAAAAGAACCCCAGTGCGTAAATCCGGGCTGGGTCTGATTGCCGCAGACCTGATGATTGCCGCCATGGCACTCCGGGCAAGAACCGCATGCACTGACAAACGGCACCGTCACACGGTCACCCACCTTAAAACGTTGAACATCTTTGCCGACCGCTTCAACGATCCCGGCAAATTCATGACCAGGGACGTGAGGCAGTTCAATATCGGGATCATGCCCCATCCAGCCATGCCAATCGCTTCGACACACACCTGTCGCTTCTACCTTGATCACGACACCATGATTCTCCGGCGTGGGGTCTTCCACATTCATAATCTTTGGTGTCGCAGAAAAATGCTCATAGACAACGGCTTTCATGTTTAACCCCTCAAATGACCTATACCTACACGTATACCTACACGTATACCTTTAGCTGACAGACTACAGAATGCACCAGAAATTACCTTGCTCTTTTTGTTGTAAATCGACGGATATAAGAAATACTATTTCATATACGCAGTAATTTAGAGAGGAGTCTTTCAGTGAAGGCTTTGGATAAGGTGGATGCTGATATTGTTCGACGTATGCAACAGGATGGCCGTTTAACGAATGCGAAGTTGGCGACTGAGTTGTCATTGAGCGAAACGCCGTGCTGGCGCCGACTGAAGCGTCTGGAAGAGGAGGGCATAATTACCGACTATCAGGCCAATCTTGATCGTCGGAAATTGGGCTTTGGTGTGATGGCTTTTGTACAGTTGACCTGCAACCAACACGATGAAGAGACGACACAGCGCTTCGAGCAGGTGATTCAGCATTGTGAAAATGTGTTGTCATGCCATAACACAACCGGCGCTGCAGATTTTCTGCTGCAGGTTGTCGCTAAAGATCTGGACGATTACAGCCGCTTCGTTGATCAGGTACTCAGAAAGCTGCCCGGCGTGTCCGCGATTGCGTCGAATATCTCCTTGCGGGAGCTGAAAGCTTCCACACGGTTGCCAATATAGTTTTGATGGATAATGTGTACTGAAAAATGTACCGGACCCCTTTAAGAAAGGGCCCGGTACGGAAGGCTATCGATCAGGCTGTACGCCCTTCCTCAATAGCGTGGCAGGAAACAGACTGGCCGCCTGATACGGCGATCAGTGCTGGTGCTTCACGTTTGCAGCGCTCGTTTGCCAGTGGGCAACGAGGGTGGAAGGTGCAGCCGGGAGGTGGGGTGATCGGGTTGGGCACTTCGCCCTTCATGATCACCTTCTCCTTGCCCGACATGGTGATGTCGGGGATGGTGGCGAGCAGCATCCGGGTGTAGGGGTGCTTTGGCTCTTCGAACAGCGTTTTGCTGTCGGCAATCTCCACTATACGACCCAGATACATCACGCCGACTCGGTTGGCCATATGGCGCACTACGGCCAGATCGTGGCTGATGAACAGATAGGTCAGGCCCAGGGTGTCCTGCAGATCTTTCATCAGGTTAAGGATCTGTGCCTGCACCGATACGTCCAGCGCCGATGTTGGCTCGTCGCACACCAGAAATTCCGGGTTATTTGCCAGTGCGCGCGCGATGCAGATGCGCTGGCGCTGACCGCCGGAAAATTCATGTGGCCATTTGCTGCCATCAGCAGGGGAGAGGCCTACTTGCGTGAGTAGTTCGGCGACACGCTCCTTGATCTTTTTCTCGTCGCTCATCAGGCCGAATACCTTGATCGGCTCGGCAACGATTCTATCGACTCTCCAGCGCGGATTAAGACTGGCAAACGGATCCTGAAAAATCATCTGGAAGCGTCTGCGCAGCGTTTGAATCTCGGCGTTGGACTTGATGTTGTGGACATCCTTGCCATCAAAGTAGATATGGCCATCTGTCGGGTCATAAAGGCCGACAACCAGTCGGGCAACCGTAGACTTGCCACAACCGGACTCGCCCACCAGGGCAAAGGTTTCACCCTTTTTGATACTGAAAGATACACCGTCGACCGCTTTCAGCCAGCGCTTGGGCTCACGCTCCAGCACTCGGTTGAGAAAGGGTTTGGATACATCGAACTGACACTTGAGGTCTTCGACCGACAACAGTGTTTCTGCTGTGCTTGCTGTCATGCTGTCTGCTCCCTCTTGTCCTGGCTATCCTGGTCGTTGCCTTGATTGTCTTGATTCTTGTCTTGATTGTCGTAAAGCCAGCAGGCGGCGTGGGTTTTACCGGTTGCGATCAGGTTGGGGCGCTCCTCGCGGCAGCGATCAAATACCTGTTTGCAGCGCGGATTAAAGGCGCAGCCCTTGGGAATGGATGTCAGGCGCGGCATGGAACCATCGATCTGTACCAGTCGCTTGATATCGGCACCCAGAACCGGGATGGAACCCATCAGGCCCTTGGTATAGGGGTGTTGAGGATTCTGAACCAACTCCTTGACCGGTCCGATCTCTGCCAGGCGTCCGGCATACATGACGGCAACACGATCGGCAACTTCTGCAATGACGCCCATATCATGTGTAACCAGCATGACGGCTGTCTGATGTTCTTTGCAGAGCTTTTTCAGCAGGGCGATGATCTGCGCCTGAACGGATACATCGAGTGCTGTGGTCGGCTCATCAGCAATGATCAGTTCAGGATCGGCACACAGTGCGAGGGCAATAACCACACGCTGGCGCATACCGCCAGAGAACTGATGCGGATAGTGATCTACACGCTGCTCAGGACCGGGGATGCCAACTTCAGTCAGTAGATCAATTGCACGCTGTCGGGCTTGTTTCTCGCTGATATCCTTATGGGTCAGAATCGTTTCGATGATCTGCTGGCCCACGGTGAACAGCGGGTTGAGGCTGGTCAGCGGGTCCTGAAAGATCATCGCGATCTTGCGGCCACGGATCTTTCGCATCTGGGCATGTGGCAGGTTGTGGATCGGCTCACCCTGCAGCAATATCTGGCCATCGGCAATACGCCCGGGTGGTTCGAGCAGACCTATAATGGCCGCCCCAGTCAGTGATTTACCGGCACCTGACTCCCCGACAACGCCCAGTACTTCGCCCTTGGAAATATCAAAAGAGACATCATCGATGGCAACCAGCACGCCACGACGTGTTGGAAACTCGATGCGCAGATTGCGCACAGAGAGCAGTGGTGTTTGAGTATCGTTTGTCATTAACGCAACCTCGGATTCAGCGCATCACGCAGCCAGTCGCCCAGCAGGTTGACCGACAGGGCCAGCAACAGCAGAGCGATACTCGGGAAGAGGATAATCCACCATTCCCCTGAGAACATGAAGTCCTGACCAACACGGATCAGGGTGCCCAGACTGGGCTGAGTCGGCGGTACGCCTACACCCAGGAATGACAGGGTCGCTTCGAGAATGATTGCCAGTGCCAGGCCAATCGTGGCGATAACCAGCACCGGGCCCATAACGTTGGGCAGGATATGACGCAGCAGAATCATCGGTGCCGGAACCCCGATCAGCCTGGCTGCCTGAACGTACTCTTTGTTCTTTTCTGCCATGGTAGAGCTGCGTACTGTTCGGGCATATTGCACCCAGTCGGACAGGCCGATGGCGATGATCAACACATAGATCGCCATCTTGTCCTGAACCTGAACCGGCACCACCCCCTTGAACACACCAAAGATCAGCAGTGCGATCAGAATGGCAGGGAAGGAGAGCTGTACGTCGGCAACGCGCATCACGGCGCTGTCGACCCAGCCGCCCAGATAGCCGGACAGCAGACCGAGAGTGATGCCGAGAATCGCAGCGAAACCCACAGCCGCAAAACCGACCATCAGTGATACGCGTGAACCATAAAGAATGGCCGAGAAGAGATCGCGGCCCTGCGCATCGGTCCCCAGCCAGAAGCTGTTGCCGGTGAACTCATTCGGCGTCATGGGTGCGGTGAAGCCCTCCATCAGATTCAGCGTACTGGGATCGAAGGGGTTTTGGGGTGAGATCAAGGGCGCACAGAGTGCTGCGGTGATCATCACAAATGCCACGATTGCCGATATGACCGTAATGGGTGATCGGGTGAAGCTGTAGAAAATATCACTGTCCAGAGCGCGTGCCAGCAGTGAAGGTGTTTTGGTAGTACTCTGCATATTTGACATGATCTGTTAGTGTCCTTTTCCGGAACGCTTGACGCGCAAGCGAGGATCAACAGCGAAATACAACAGGTCAACGACCAGGTTGATAACGACGAAGATCAATGAGATCAGCACCAGGTAAGCGGACATGATCGGAATATCAACAAACTGGATCGCTGTGATGAACAGCAGGCCGACACCAGGCCACTGGAAAACAGTCTCGGTGATAATGGCAAACGCAACAATGGAGCCTATCTGCAGGCCGGCGATGGTGATGACCGGGAGCAGAGTGTTCTTCAGTGCATGGCTGAAGTGAATGGCGCGATTACTCAGGCCACGGGCACGGGCAAACTTGATGTAATCGGTGCGCAGTACTTCCAGCATCTCGGCACGGACCAGACGCATGATCAGTGTCAGCTGATACAGCCCCAGAGTGATGGCAGGCATGATCAGTGATTTCAATCCTGAACTGGTCAACAGCCCGGTGCTCCACCAGCCCAGTTGTACCACTTCACCTCGCCCGAAGGCCGGCAGTATCTGCAGGTAAACGGAAAACAGATAGATCAACAGAATACCGATCAGAAAGGTGGGTAGCGAGACCCCTATCAGGGACGAACTCATGATGAAGTGACTGAGCCATCCATCTCGCCTGAGTGCGGTATAAACCCCCAGACCTATCCCGAATACCAGTGCAGCAGTGCCAGAAATGATGGCTAGCTCCAGCGTTGCTGGCAACCGTTCGGCAATGATATCTGCTACCGGGCGTGCCATACGATAGGAGATACCGAACTCTCCACGCGCGGCATTCCCGACAAAACGAAAATACTGTATGAAAATAGGATCATTAAGACCCAACTGCTCACGCAGTTGCTCGCGCTCGATCATGGTGGCTTCCTGCCCGACCATGTTGTTGATCGGGTCACCGATAAATCGGAACAGCCCGAAAGCGACCAGCGCAACGGCAAGCATAACCAGTACTGACTGGAGCAGACGTCGAATAATGAAGGCGATCATGTGTGAAAGAACCTGTTACAGAGAGAGGCATACAACTGCAGCCGCACTAGGCGGCTGCAGTTCAGGTTGGTATTGAGCATGCTACTTACTTTTTGTACTTCAGGTACTTGAAGTAAGGCGTGTTCTCAGACTGTACCGGGAAGTCGATGTTATCCTTCATCGCCCAGTTCAACATCTGATGATGCAGCGGCAGATAGACGACCTGCTCATGAACTTCGTTCCAGATCTCAGACATCATGCCTGAACGTTTCTCCAGATCGGTTTCGCTGGTCAGGCCCTGAATCAATGCATCGATATGAGGGTTGGAGTAGCCGGTTGCGTTCCAGGCACCACCTACGTCAGTCTTGGTTTCGTACAGGTAATGGAACACGTAATGTGAATCCAGTGGTGGTACGCCCCAGCCCAACAGGTAGAAGTCCAGCTCGCCACGTGGCAGTTCAGCAAAGTGGATGCTGCGGGTACGAGCATCCAGGCGAACACGCACGCCGATCTGACCCAGCATGCCGGTCACAGCCTGGCAGATCGCTTCATCGTTGATGTAGCGGTCGTTGGTGCAGTGCAGGGTTACACTGAAGCCATCAGGGTAGCCAGCTTCAGCAAGCAGTGCCTTGGCGCGATTGACATCGACAGCGGGTACTTCGTCCAGCGCGGCGTCATAACCATCCACGAAAGGTGGTGCGATCATGCCGGCAGATACTGACTGACCACGCATGACGACGCGGTTGATCGCATCACGGTTAATGGCGATGTTCATCGCTTCACGCACACGCACATCTGCAAAGGGGTTGGCGCCCTTTACGTCTGAGGTTTTCAGCTCAGGCCATGACTGCTGCATACCCAGGAAAATGGTACGGTTTTCAGGGCCGGAACGGACGGTCAGGCCGGGTGCATTGTTCAGACGCTCCAGATCCTGTACAGGTGGATCCAGCAGGAAGTCGATCTCACCGGACAGCAGTGCCGCGGCACGAGTCGCTGTAGAGGCGATTGGCGTGTAGATGATGCGGCTGATCTCCATCGGATAGTGGCCGATGCCCCAGTATTCATCGTTGCGGACCAGTTCGGTGCGGATATCCGGCTCACGGTGAACAACACGGAAGGGACCGGTACCATTGGCATTACGAACAGCAAAGGTTTCTTCACCGGTGGAGTAGTTCTGAGGTACGGTAACGTTATGCTCTTCTGCCCACTCCTTGTCCATCATGAACAGGTTGGTCAGGTTGTTTGGCAGCAGTGGGTTGGGGCCATCTGTTCTCAGGCGAACCGTGTAGTCATCAACCTTGGTCGCTTCAACAACTGATGTCAGCAGACCTTTCATATCGGCATTTTCATGCTTGGCGCGCATGATGGAAAACACCACGTCGTCAGCATTGAAAGGGTTACCATTATGATATTTCACACCCTGACGCAGCTTGAACTCCCATACAGTGGGGTCATCTGTCACATACCACTCGGTTGCCAGACGTGGCGTCAGCCTCATCTCTTGATCGCGATAGACCAGCGTATCAAAAATTTGATGGTTCATGTTGTGGGTCGGGCCCTCATTCTGTGCATGAGGATCGAGTGTCAGACCATCTCCGGCGCTGGACCAGCGGAAGGTTTCGGCAGAAGCGGTGGAAGCGAGTAGAGCAGATGAGGCTAGAGCAATTGCGGCTGCAAGACGAGTCATTTTCATTCTGAAAACTCCGTGTAAAGTCGTTCATTGGCAAAGGTTGCGAGGAGCGACTGATAGTGGATCTTTATTGTTATTTACTAGTGCTGCATTCTGAACAAATTTTCATGTCTGTGCAAAATTTTTATCAGGCACTAAAATTTTATTAGGTACAACCCTAATTAAAATGACTTCAGGCGGAAAACTCAAGCAATATTTTCCTGAGTTGGGATTACAGTTCGACTCCGCCCTCTGTATGTATCAGGAGTGTAGTTCAGAATTAAACTTTTGTGCTGTGAGTGAGTGGAAATTTGCAGAAAATTACAGGAGAGATCAGCCGCACTGAAACCCTTTCAGCAGGGTTCCAGTGTGGCAGTGTAAGTTGTGGGGAAAGCGCCTTAGCGCAGGCCTGCAACTGAGGCCAGTGATGAGTCATGGTCATCGGCGTGACTTTGCTTGAGCAGCCTGGCCAGATACTGTTCCAGGCGGCTTTTCTCCTCATCAGTCATGCGGATACCGGTTTTGGTGCGGCGCCAGATGATGTCGTCAATGGATTTTGCCCACTCATGCTGCACGAGGTACTCCACTTCCCGTGCAAAGAGCTGCCCGAAACGCTCACCCAGACCTACCAGTGAGCCGGCTCTGTCCAGCCATTGCTCTGCCAGACGGCCATAAGTGAAGGCGATACGGCGTGCCGAGAAGGGGTCCAGCCAAGGGTATCGGGATTGTAACTCCTGAGCGTAGGATTCAGGTGAGCTGATTCTTTCACCCCCTGGTAGGGTGGCAGACGCTGTCCAGTTTCCCTTGGTATCAGGAAAATAAGGGTTCAAGGCGTTCACAGCCGCCTGAGCAAGTTTTCGATAAGTCGTCAGCTTGCCTCCGAAGATAGACAGCAGCGGTGCACGACCGGCGCGATCTTCAACTTCAAAGTGGTAATCACGTGTAACCTTGGCCGCTTCTTTGCCCTCTTCACGTTCACCCTGCATCAGCGGACGAACACCTGAGTAGGTCCAGACGATATCAGAACGGGACAGATCACACTTGAAGTACTGACGAGTGATACCGATCAGGTAGTCGATCTCCTGATCATCTATTTTGGGATGACGCGGATCGGCGGAGTAATCGACATCTGTCGTCCCGATCAGTGAAAATTCATCCAGATAGGGGATAACGAACACGATACGGCCATCACTGTTCTGCAGGATATAGGCTTCCTGTTCATCATGGATGCGCGGCACAATGATATGGCTGCCCTTGACCAGACGTATGGTCTTGTCGATCCGGATATCATCCATCTGGTCCAGCACATTGCGCACCCAGGGGCCAGCAGCATTGACGATGCCGCGAGTCCAGACCGTAAAGGATTGGCCGTTTTCGGGCGTGACTGTGACCTCCCACATATCCTGATCACGACGGGCATGAGTGACGCTGTGGCGGGTCTCGATGCGCGCTCCCAGATTTTCCGCCAGCTTGGCATTCATGACAACCAGCCGGGCATCGTCCACTCGGCAATCACTGTATTCAAACCCTTTGGTGTACTCATTTCGTACAGGACCATCCGGCGCAAAGGTGATCCCTTTGGATGCGGGCAGGCTGACGCGCTTGCTCAGGTGGTCGTACATGAACAGGCCGATGCGGATCATCCAGCCGGGGCGCAGACCCTTGTGGTGCGGCATGCGAAAACGCAGAGGGGTCACAAGATGTGGCGCCATGCGCAGCAGCACTTCACGCTCAGCCAGTGCTTCCTTGACCAGCCTGAACTCGTAGTGCTCAAGATAGCGCAGGCCACCGTGAATCAGTTTTGAGCTCCAGGATGAAGTGGCGCTGGCCAGATCGTTGGCTTCAAACAGGGCAACCGACAGGCCTCGACCTGCCGCATCAGCAGCCACACCGACGCCATTGATGCCACCTCCGATAACGACCAGATCGTAAATAGTGTCCTTCATCTTTGCCTCTGTTACATCTTGCGATGCACTCAATAATTTGAGCGTTTATGTTCGATATTGTGTAAATATAGGCGTGGACAAACTATTTGGCAAGAATAAATGTTCGTTATTTTTCGATTAGTGTGCTGCAGGCGAAAAAAACGGCACCTGAAAGAGTGCCGTCCAGATCCAGGAGTCTGATGGACTCCCGGGGAATGCTGTTCAGATGGTTTTGTTCAGCACAGGTATAACTGCACCTGCGCCTGCTCCATCAATGTGGTCAGCTTGTCTGAGGGCTTCTGGTCGGTGAACAGGGCTGAGCATTGCTCAAGGTTACCGAGCCTGACCATGGCGCTGCGACCGAATTTGGAGTGATCCGCTGCTAGATAGACATAGCGTGAGTTGGCGATGATCGCCTGAGCGATGCGGACCTCCTGATAATCAAAGTCGAGCAGGCTGCCTTCATCATCAATACCACTGATACCGATAATGCCGTAATCCAGCTTGAACTGATGTACAAAGTCGCGTGTGGCTTCACCCACGATACCACCATCACGACTGCGGACCTCACCCCCGGCGATAATCACGGTAAAGTCGGGTTTGGCACTCAGAATCGATGCCACAATCAAGTTATTGGTGACCACCTTCAACCCCTTGCGCTCCAGAAGTGCCTGAGCGATGGTTTCGTTGGTGGTGCCGATATTGATGAACAGCGACGAATGATCCGGTATATGAGCCGCTACCTGCTGTGCGATCCGCTGTTTTTCGGCGTGATACTGGATCTTGCGTGTCTGGTATTCGGTGTTTTCAGTACTGGAAGCAGGGCCAGCACCACCATGATGGCGTTCGATTTCGCCTCGTTTGGCCATCTGGTTCAGATCGCGGCGAATGGTCTGGGGAGTAACGTCCAGTTCGGCGACCAGTTCATCAATCGTCAGGTAGCCTTTCTGCTTGATCAGATCAATTATTTTTGATTGGCGGAGTGTCTGGCTCATGGATTTTAACTTTCGTCAGCTGGTGATCGTTTAGTATGCAATAGTAGCATGTAAAACCGGCCGATTATTAACAATTGTCCTACTAAACAAGGGCCTGGCTTGAAGCATTGTAATAATAAAGCAGCCAGATCTGATTCATGGTTGAAAAATGTTCGAATGCAGGCTATAAATGCACTTATGTGAATAAAAACGAAAAAATAAGAAAATAATTATGTCTGACTATATACTTGCGATCGATCAGGGCACCACTTCCAGCCGTGCCATCCTTTATACCATTGATATGGAAGTAGTGACCTCAGCACAGGAGGAGTTCCAGCAACACTTCCCGAAAAATGGCTGGGTCGAGCATGACCCCGAAGATATCTGGCAAACGGTACTCAGAACCTGCCGCTCTGTATTGGCCCGCTCCAATGTGTCGGCGTCGTCCGTCAAGGCGATCGGTATCACCAATCAGCGTGAAACCACGCTGGTGTGGGATCGTCGCACGGGTGAGCCGGTTTATAACGCTATCGTCTGGCAGGACCGGCGTTCATCTGTCTTCTGTCAGCAGTTGAAGGATGATGGTCTTGAACAGCGCTTTCAGGACAAAACCGGGCTGTTGCTGGACCCTTACTTTTCCGGTACCAAACTCAATTGGATACTCAATAACGTCAAGAATGCGCGTGAACGTGCCGAACGGGGAGAGCTCTGTTTCGGAACCGTCGACAGCTATCTGTTGTGGCGCCTGAGTGGCGGCAAGGTGCATGCTACCGATGCCTCCAACGCATCACGTACCCTGTTGTTCAATATTCACGATCAGTGCTGGGACAGCGAGCTGATGGAGCTGCTGGAGATCCCACTGTCGATGATGCCGGATGTCCGCGACAGCGCTGATGACTATGGTGTTTGCGATGCCAAGTGGCTGGGTGCCGAGATCCCTGTGTGCAGCATGATCGGTGATCAGCAAAGTGCTTTGGTGGGTCAGGCGTGCCTGGAGCCAGGGATGTTGAAGAGCACCTACGGCACGGGCTGCTTTGCGATGGTGAATACGGGTGATCAGGCGATCATCAGCCAGCATCGTTTGCTGACAACCGTTGCCTACCGCATTGGCGGTCAGACCACCTATGCGATAGAGGGCAGTATCTTTATGGCAGGTGCGATCATTCAGTGGCTGCGTGATGGCGTGGGTATTTTGAAAGATGCCGCCGATTCTGAGTCCCTTGCACGTTCAGTCACGCATGAACAGTCCGAAATCATGGTACCGGCTTTTACCGGCCTGGGTGCACCTTACTGGGACCCGGATGCCCGTGCTGCTATTTTCGGCATGACACGTGATACCGGAGCAGCGCAGTTGGTGGCGGCTGCGATCCGCAGTGTTGCCTTTCAGACAGAAGACCTGCTGCAGGCGATGGTGCAGGATGGTATCGAGGTTAAATCGCTGCGTGTGGATGGTGGCATGGTGAAGAATCGCTGGTTCCTGCAGGTGCTGGCTGATCTGACCGGCATCCCGACTGTGACCAGCCATACGGCTGAAACAACTGCGAAGGGTGCGGCGCTGTTAGCAGGGCTGCAGATAGGGCGCTTCCGCGATCTGCAGGAACTGGGCAGTGTCTGGAAGATTGCCGAGAACTACACCCCCTCACTACCAAAAGCCAACCGTGAGACCTACTACAGCCGCTGGCTCGATGCTGTGGCGCGAGTACGGCGGGAAGAGGCATAGTTCCCCTTAACCCAAGCAGAAGTGCCCCCAGAGGGGTAGATGCCTGGGTGACGATACGATTGGGAGTGGTACCTGTGTGGTCGACGTCGAATATCCCCGAGGTACGGG
This sequence comes from Nitrincola alkalilacustris, assembly GCF_008973755.1. Classification (GTDB taxonomy): domain Bacteria; phylum Pseudomonadota; class Gammaproteobacteria; order Pseudomonadales; family Balneatricaceae; genus Nitrincola; species Nitrincola alkalilacustris. The sequence continues at coordinate 207,973 of NZ_WBOM01000005.1, forward strand.
CCGCTCCTGCCGCTTCTGGCTGACACGCGACAAGCTCATCCCTGAGGGCTCGACTGCCGCCCTCCCTGGCGGCAGACGGTCAGCCAGAAGCGTCAGGAACGACCCTCGCTGGCACTGTGCCACACCCCGGGAGGTAGTGCGGTTCTTTCCGGCGCATATCCGAATATCGGATGCATCACCACTGCAGGAGAGATCATCTAGTAGGAGGTCTCGTCGGATTCAACCGCTGACGTTGCGTGAAGCTGCCCGCTCGGCATTGGCCTTCGCCTTCGCCATGCGGTTCCGGGGGGTGACAACAGCCGATTGTTAAATATCTGCAGGCTTGAGCCCATGCTGAGCCAGCACTTCACCTGTTTTCCAAAACTTTTCGTTGCCTGTCCAATTATATGAAAGTTGAACCTGACTTTCAGTTTCCCAAACAATTTCAAGGTCATCCACTCCGTCAATCGACGACAAAGCGTTTAGCGCGTCGGTTCCAATATCTTGATTAGAGAGAAATCCTCTAGTTCCGTCACGCTCTAATGTCATGCTATGTTTTGACATGTTTGGCCTATATATTTAACGCTCGCTTCAGGTGCGCGGCAGAGCCGCGTCTCTCTGTAAGCGCTTGTTAGCTGTACCATCGCGAAGATTACGGAGCGCCTCTTTACGGGTTGCCAACTTAGCATTCCATTCTTTAGTCGGCCTGATAGGCCGAGGGTATTTGAGTTGGGCCACGAACCCAAGCGCTTGATAGAAAGGTACTTTGCTGAGGTCTTTGCCAAATTTATGCTGCAACCCATCAAGCCCGACTGAACCTGAACCATAAAACGCGATTGCCAAATAGGCAGAAGCAATATGACGTTTGGAAATTCGCTGAACCAGCATCAACGCGAGAATTTGCTCGCGTATTTTACGGCGAACCGTTCGTTCGTGACGATTAGTAACAACGCGCACAAATTGCTGCTCGATAGTGCTCGCACCTTGTACTTGACCTAGACGCACGCGAACCCAAACGGCTCTTGATACTGCAAGAAAATCGACTCCAGGATGAAACTTGTTACGATGATCCTCGGCGAGAAATAAAGCATCAACGAAAGCGCCTGGAACTGACTCTCCAAACCGAATTGCTAGTTTGAGACAATTTTCGAGGTCAGAATGAAGGCTCGCAGAACCAAAACGACCTAAAAGTAGCGATATGATGCTCAATGGAGCTGCAAGCACCCAAAGGATAATGCTCAAAACTTGTTCCTTTGCCACTTTACTTCACCGTCTTGATTGGCAATCATCGAACTGAAGCTCCCAGCCATTTCGTCATCCGATTTAACAATAAGATCATAGAAGTTAGTCGACTCCCGACCATGACCTTCTTCGATGACATGGAGCACGACACGGTCTTTCGAAAAGTAGTTCTTTTGCACATATCCTTGAACCACGCCTCTGGTGCGATTCTTCGCTTCATACTCCCTCTCGCCAGTCGATGAATTTTCGTAGATTTTTTCGACAGTGCCTTCAATTCGATTTCCTTCCCGCCAGAGCATGGCTATATATCTCAAGGTCATGCCCTTGTATGGGTTATAGGCTGAGTTCACGGTGTGCATCTCAAAAAACCAACGTCCTGTGACTTGCGGGAGCGGGAAAACTTTCTCCCGAATCCAGAAGAATAGAAAAGCCAGAATCCCACCACCGATAACGGTCGCAAGCAAGCTATACAAGAAGTTTAATAAAAATAGCTCTATGGTCATGTGCTTCCTTCTCTTGGTACAGCTAACTTTGTACTCTGCGCATGCGCATCTTGCCATTTCTGATATACCGATCATGCCTGCGCATCAGACTGATTTATATACACTAGCATAGAAAGACCCCCGATCCAGCAAAAGCGATCCGCGCATGCTCAATATACTGTATAAATCCACGGTATATCCCTTCAGCACACACAGGCCTTCATTTCCAGATCAGCCTCGCTGTTCCAGCACCACTTGGTAACACAAGTTTCGGCGTTCGCGCCGAGAGGAGTGTCGGGTGTCGGGGGTGGCTATCAGGGGGAGTCCGCAACAGGGATGTTGCGGTCTAGGCTCCAGGGACGGATTTACGCCGACCCCGGATAGGCATACCTGGTGCCCGGCACGGGTTTGTGGCACATCCCAGTACATCGCTGGCAACTGCTCCTGCGTTGCCAGCATACTGCACTTCCCTGTACATAAAAAAATGGCGGGCACTGGCCCGCCGAAGGGAGGTCTGTCATTCAGACACGGAAGTTACTGACCAGCCCATGCAGTTGCTGGGCACGCTCAAGCAATCCTCTAGTCAGGCTGTCTACCTCTTGCGTATCGTGCTCGGCAGTGATTGAGATATCCGCGATACGAGTCAGGCGCTGACTGATATCGCTGGCAACGATGGTCTGTTCATTTGCGGCCGTAGATATCTGCATATTCATGCGATTGATACTGGCAACGGCCTCTGCGACTGCATCCAGTGCAACCTCTGCACCATTGGCCTGATCTACAGTTTCGCGTCCCTTGTTGCAGCTCTTCTGCATGGCGCTCACGGCCTGTTGAGTACCAGTTTCCAGGCGTTCTATCATTCTGTGTATCTCTTCGGTGCTGCTTTGTGTTCGGCTCGCGAGCGTGCGCACTTCATCTGCCACAACCGCAAACCCCCGGCCCTGCTCACCGGCACGGGCCGCTTCTATGGCTGCATTCAGGGCCAGCAGATTGGTCTGTTCGGCGATACCACGGATCACATCAAGAACCGTGGAGATCTGCATCACGTCCTTCTCCAACGCATTGATAACGTTGGCACCTTCATCAATTTCAATGGCCAGATGACCAATACCACTGATGGCCGTCTGTACGATAGCGCGCGCACGCTGCCCCTCTGAGTCGGCACTGTTGGCACCCTCAGCCGCTTCTGATGCGCTGCGTGAAACGCTTTCTGCGGTGCTGGCCATCTCCTGCATGGCGACTGCCACCTGATCTGTTTCGTCGCGCTGGGTCTGCACACCCTTATTGGTGCGTGCAGCCGCCTGCTGGGTATCGGTGATGGCGCTGTCCATATCATCAACGGCGACGATCACCTCCTTGACCAGATCCTGTATCTTGGCGACAAAGGTATTGAAGCTTTCGGCCAGTTGGCCTATCTCATTCTGGCGGCGGATATTGATGCGGCGCGTCAGGTCGCCATCACCCTGGGCGATATCACTCAAGGCTTCCGACAGATCATGTATCGGTCTGGTGACCAGTCGGTTGAGCAGGATCACAACGCCGCCCATCACGATCGCAATCAACAGCAGGTTCTGCAGAATCACGCGGATAAGGGAGTTTTGCAGTGCTTGTTCTATCTGGCTTGAATCGGTGTATATCTGAGCGCTTCCCACAACCGTCTCGCCCCAGACGAGGTCGAAAGCGAGGTCGGGTTCCACACTGAGCGTGTTGGACTCAAGACTAGTGATCTCGGCTGTGTCATCACGGCTCATGCCGACGATCAGGTCGCCGACATCATCAAATACGAAGATCGCCTGTACCACCTGGGCTGCCAGTTCTGATTCAACAATCAGCAGTGCCTGGCTGGGTGTAAAGTTCCATATGGCGGGTGGGATGCTCTGCTGCAATCGCTGCGCAACAGCATCTATCTGGCGGTTGAACTGCTCGGTCAAGGCGCTTTCCGTTTCGCGATAGTTGTAAGCAGAGAAGATGGTGAGCAGTATCAGCAGCACTGTACCGGTCACCAGGTTGAAGCGAACACTAATGCGTTGGCGTAACGTCATGAGGCACCTCGAGGATCAGGATTCTTGTTGTTATATACCCTTGGCAAAGGTCAGTTTTCTTCCCTTACAAAGAAAGGGAAAAAAAGTGGCCGACGGCAGGCGGCCACTGCCAAAGGGCTAAAGAGTGTCTAAGCAGGAGAATCGGGTAATCCAACAAGCTAAAACTGTCGCATCACCCGGGTGAGTGTCGGGCCTGAGGAAACCCGACACTGTATTCTCTTAACGTGTACCGGCGGCCATCCAGGCGGCCATCATTTCGTCGTAAGGCATGGTGCGGCCCTGTTCTTTCTCGTTTTCCAGACGAGGCTTAGGGGCACCCGGCTGGCTGAACCAGTACTCAGGATCACGCGGTTCGTTCAGAATCGGCGCATACTGGGAGAAGACATTGGCACGCGCCAGACGCATCATGGTGTTGTCCATTGCATCGGCGAGGTTATCCAGCGCCTGCTGAGGCGAGATCTCTCCGCTGACTGCCGGTGCCAGATTCTGCCACCACAGTGGAGCCAGGCGTGGGTAGTCAGGTACGTTGGTGCCGGTTGGTGTCCACATGCTCTCGTTCGGGCTGCGGTAGAACTCAACCAGACCGCCCAGCTTGGGTGCCAGTTCTGTCATCTCATCGGAGTTGATGTCTGAACGACGGATCGGTGTCAGGCCGGCAATGGTTTTTTCCAGTGATGTGGTTTTAGCCACGGTGAACTGGGCCCAGAGCCAGGCTGCCGTGCGGCGATCTTCAGGAGTGGACTTAAAGAAGGTCCAGGAGCCTACGTCCTGATAACCGACTTTCATGCCATCTTCCCAGTAAGGGCCAACGGGTGATGGCGCCATGCGCCACTTTGGATTACCCTCTTCATCGGTAACAGCCAGACCAGGTCCGGTCATGTCAGCGGTGAAAGCGGTGTACCAGAAGATCTGCTGAGCGATGTTGCCCTGCGCAGGCACCGGACCGGCCTCACCGAAGGTCATACCCTGAGCTTCAGGTGGTGCATAGTCACGCAGCCACTCCACCATCTTGCGCAGCGCATACTCGGAAGCAGGTGCGTTGGTGCCACCGCCACGTGTCACGCTGGCGCCAACCGGGTTGCCGCTTTCATTGACACGAATACCCCAGTCATCAACAGGGTTGCCAAAGGGTACACCCTTGTCACCCATACCGGCCATGGAGAGCCAGGAGTCATGGAAACGCCATCCCAGAGAGGGATCACGACGACCATAGTCCATGTGTCCATAGACGCGGGTGCCGTCGATCTCTTTCACGTGCTCGGTGAAGAATTCAGCGATATCCTCGTAAGCTGACCAGTTGAGGGGTACACCCAGGTCATAGCCGTAGATCTCGCGGAACTGGTTCTGCAGATCTTCACGGTCGAACCAGTCAGCACGGAACCAGTAAAGGTTGGCAAACTGCTGAGCCGGCAGCTGATAGATCTTGCCGTCAGGGCCAGTGGTGTACTGCAGACCGATGAAGTCATCCAGATCCAGTGTCGGCAGCGTGTAGTTGCTCCACTCGTTCTCAATCGCATCGGAGATGGCGATGGTTTTGCCATAACGCAGGTGAGTACCGATCGCATCAGAGTCGTTGATGAAGGCATCGTAGATGTTTCGGTCAGACTGCATCTGCGTCTGCATGGTATCTACAACGTCACCCTCACCGATAATGTTATGGGTGACCTTGATGCCGGTGATTTCAGCAAAAGCCTTGGCCAGCACATTGGCCTCATATTCGTGAGTCGTCAGACCTTCGGCCACGGTACGAATCTCCATACCCCGGAAAGGTTCGGCCGCTTTGATAAACCACTCAAGCTCAGCCAGCTGCTCTTCGCGAGACAGAGTGGAGCGCTGAAAAGTTGAGTCGAGCCAGCGTTCTGCTGCATCACGATACTGATCGGCTTGTACCTGGACGGTTGCCAGCATGATACCGGCTGCCAGTACTGAAAGGCGCATCATCTTATTCTTTTTCATGTCAACCTCTTTCCTATTTATGTTTGCATCCCTGCACATCAGTGCGGTCCATGGTTTCTTTCGGTTTACCCCCAGCGCATCAGTACGACCATCCAGATCGCTGATACGCCGGTGGCTACCAAAACGTGAAACTCTGTAAATCCGACAAATCCCAGGTGGATATAGGCACTTGTCAGTAATCCGATAAACAGGCGATCTCCTCGCGTGGTGCTGAGGGGTAGAAACCCCTTGCGCTCAATCGATGGCGAGAAATGCTGCCAGATCGTCATGCCAGCCAGAATCAGCGCGATTCCGGAAAAAAAGCCTGCTGTGGGTAAGGTCCAAACCATCCAGCTCATTTTCTGTACCTCCTCAGGTGCGGCCCAGGGCAAAGCCCTTGGCAACATGGTTACGGACGAAATAGATCACGAAGATACCCGGTACGATGGTCAGGACACCGGCAGCAGCCAGTACCCCCCAGTCGATACCGGAGGCGCCCACGGTTCGGGTCATGATCGCCTGTATCGGTTGTGCATTGGTGGCCGTCAGGGTGCGGGCCAGCAGCAGCTCGATCCAGGAGAACATGAACAGGAAGAAGGCCGTGACACCAATTCCTGAGCCGATCAGCGGGATGAAGATCTTGGTGAAGAAGCGTGGAAAGCTGTAACCGTCGATATAGGCGGTTTCATCGATCTCCTTGGGTACGCTGCTCATGAAGCCTTCCAGTATCCAGACCGCCAGCGGCACATTGAACAGGCAGTGCGCCAGCGCTACACCCAGATGGGTATCAAACAATCCAACTGAGGAGTAGAGCTGGAAGAAGGGCAGTACGAATACAGCCGGTGGTGCCATCTTGTTGCTCAGCAGCCAGAAGAACATGTGCTTGTCGCCGAGGAACTTGTAGCGACTGAAGGCATAAGCTGCAGGCAGCGCCACACACAGGCTGATCACCATGTTCAATGACACGTAGATCATGGAGTTGATATAGCCTTTGTACCAGCTCGGATCGGTCAGGATCTTGATGTAGTTATCAAACGTGAAGTTCTGTGGCCAGAAAGTCAGCGTGCCGAGAATCTCCTCGTTGGTCTTGAAGGACATGTTCAGCAACCAGTAGATCGGCAGCAGGATGAACAGTATGTAGACGATTAAAGCTATGCGTGATTTCATCGGTTCATCCTCACTTTTCTTTCTGCGAGTTCATGATTGCGGTGTAGAACACCCAGCTGACGGCCAGAATGATCAGGAAGTAGATGAGTGAGAAAGCAGCCGCCGGTCCCAGGTCAAACTGTCCTACCGCCATGGTCGTCAGCCACTGGCTTAGGAAGGTGGTGGAGCTGCCGGGGCCGCCGCCAGTGAGGACAAAAGGTTCGGCATAGATCATGAACGAGTCCATGAAGCGCAGCAGCACACCTATGATCAGCACGTTGGTGAGTTTCGGTAACTGAATATGGCGGAATACAGCCCAGCGCGATGCGCGATCGATTCTGGCAGCCTGGTAGTAGGCCTCGGGTATGGCGCGCAGGCCGCTGTAGCAGAGCAGGGCGATCAGTGGTGTCCAGTGCCAGACATCCATCAGAATAATGGTAGCCCAGGCATCTACCGCATTACGCGAGATGTTGTAGGAGACGCCCATCTCGCGCAGGGTCCAGCCCATCAGGCCGATATCGCCACGGGTGAAAATCTGCCAGATGGTTCCTACAACGTTGAGTGGGATCAGCAGTGGCAGGGATACAAGCACCAGGCAGAGTGAGGCGCTCCAGCCACGTTTCGGCATCAGCAGGGCGATACCGATACCCAGAGGCACCTCAATTAAAAGGATGGTGAAGGAGAAGCCGAACTGCTTGAGTAGTGCGCTCTGCAGGGCCGGATCGTTCAGCATTTTCGTGAACCATTCCGTCCCGACAAAGTAGCGGGTATGGGCGTCAAAGACATCCTGAACCGAGTAGTTGACGACTGTCATCAACGGGATGATGGCCGAGAAGGCGACCAGTGCGAACACTGGTAGTACCAGAAACCAGGCCTTGTTATTTTCTGTTTTAATCACCTTCCACCTCCACGAGGAATTCGTTGACATAGACCTTGACCCATTGCTCCGGAAAGCTGATCCAGGCTTTGCTGGTCGGGATCTTCTGGTCTTCGTGCAAGCGTGCTTTCATCACCGTGTCTTTGAACTGGAACGACATGATGTGATAAGTGCCGAGATCCTCGATATCGATCACATCGACCTCGAAAGCCTCGCTGTTCTTGTTGTCCCAGACATGGACAAACTCAGGGCGGATGCCGAGCTTGATATTATCGGTACCGATATCATCGATCTGTTGCAGCAGCTTTCTGGACGCCGGGAACTCGATATCGTGGTAACGAAAACCACTATCACTGGTGGTGACTTCGAAGAAATTCATCCCGGGGCTGCCGATGAAATAGCCGACAAAGGTGTGACTCGGGTTCTCGAACAGCTCATGCGGTGAGCCGAACTGTACTACCTGGCCTTCGTACATCACCGCGATCTTGTCGGCAAAAGTGGCGGCCTCAAGCTGGTCGTGTGTGACATAGATCATGGTCAGATTGAACTGCTCATGGATCTGCTTGAGTTTGCGTCGCAGCTTCCATTTCAGTTGCGGGTCGATCACCGTCAGCGGTTCGTCGAACAGAATTGCTGAAACATCATCCCGCACCAGACCACGGCCCATGGACACTTTCTGCTTCTCATCTGCCGTCAGATTCTTGGCCTTGCGCTTGAGCAGTGGTGTCAGCTCCAGAATATCGGCCACTTCGTGAACCTTGGACTGGATCTTGTGCTCCGGTACTTTCATGTTTCGCAGCGGAAATGCCAGGTTATCGAACACGGTCATGGTGTCGTAAATCACCGGGAACTGGAAAACCTGGGCGATGTTGCGCTCTTCCGGTGGCAGTGAGTTGACCTTGACGCCATCAAACAGTATTTCACCATCAGAAGGCTCCAGCAGGCCGGAGATAATGTTGAGCAGTGTGGATTTACCGCAGCCGGAAGGGCCGAGCAGGGCATAGGCGCCACCCTGTTCCCAGACATGATCCATGCGGCGAATCGCATAATCGCCGTTGGATTGTGGGTTGCGCTCGTAACTGTGCGCGAGTGCCTTCAGTGTAATCTGAGCCATGTTAAACTCCCGTCAGCCGATGAGGTGCGTGAATGATCTGACCTGCCAGGTCAAATGCATAAAGCTTGTGTGTCGGGAAGTAGACGGTGATCTTCTGATCCACGTCATACTCATGTACACCTGACAGGTGCAGTACCAGGTTCATATACTCATTACGTACATGCAGGAAGGTTTCTGAACCGCTGATTTCGGCCAGATCGACGGTGACCGGCAACTCAAGATCATCATCGGCGTGTGGCACCAGACCAATATGAGATGGACGCACACCGAAGTTATACTGTCCCGGCTCCAGCATGCGAAGATCGGCATTGAGCTGGAAGTGAACGGTTTCATCAAAAGTGACTTCGGTGTCTGTCACCTTGGCCTTGACGATATTCATCGGCGGCTCGGAGAACATTTCGGCTGTTTCGATGGTGCGTGGGCGATGGTAAACCTCGGGTGTTCTGCCATGCTGCAGCAGACGACCTTCGTGCAACACCGCCGTATGACCACCCAATGCCAGTGCTTCATTTGGCTCGGTAGTGGCATAGACACCGATACAGTTGCGCTGGCGAAACAGCTCACGCAGCTCTGCACGCAACTCTTCGCGGAGCTTGTAGTCCAGGTTGACCAGTGGCTCGTCGAACAGAATCAACTCGGCATCCTTGACCAAAGCACGTGCCATCGCTGTACGCTGCTGCTGTCCGCCGGACAGTTCCGTCGGAAAACGCTTCAACAGCGGAGTGATGCGCAGCATGTCGGCTGTTGCATGCACACGCTCATCAATCACCTTCTTTGGCATTTTGGCCAGCCGAAGAGGCGATGCGATATTTTCGTAGACGGTGAGGTTGGGATAGTTGATGAACTGCTGGTAGACCATCGACAGGTTGCGCTGACGCACCGGCACGCCGGTAACATCAACCCCGTTCATCAGAATGCGACCACTGGTCGGTCGCTCAAGTCCAGCCATCAAACGCATGATGGTGGTCTTGCCCGCCAGTGTTCTGCCCAGCAGGACATTGAAGGAGCCGGGTTCCAGCGTCATATTGACGTCGGTAATCCAGGACTGCCCGTCAACGCTTTTGCTGACATTTTCCAGAATCAGAGACATTGTTAACACCCGTTTCTTATTGTTATGCGAAATCTTAAGAAATGATCGAAAACGAACATTGCTTGTGTTGTTGTTTTAGCATCCAATATACGTGCCATAACTGTATTTATAAGGAATAAATATTTTATTTATTTGATTATAAAAGAATTTAAATTATATTGACGAAAGGATGAACAGCAGTATGTGAACACTTCTGTGTGTTCAGTTATGTTCATTTGTGTTGAGTGTTGAACAGCTTTTAACAAGTCTTTGTTTACTTTTTGTTCAAAAAAGAACACACTGAATGCCAGCCCGCTAGACCGGTTTGTTAAATCCGACTGGTACAGATACTGTCTCGGGAAACATAAGAAGAATCGATTGATGACAGAACAGATAGCCCCTGAGGGAAGCCCACCCTCGCATAAAGAGATAATTGAAGCCTCCTGGTATCGCTGTGAGTCCTACGGACTGTCGCATGGCAGTGAGCCGGACTTTGGCGAAGTCAGAAAAGGTGATGTCTCCTCCCTGATCGAGCAGCACAATGATCTGGTCAGTACCACCGAAAACGAAGTGCTGCCCTACTATGAGAACATCCTTTCCAACTCCTCATGCCTGATTGTGCTGGCGGACAACCGCGGCCATGTACTGAATACCTGGGGTTCATCTCGCTCACTGGGGCGTGCCGAGCATGGCCTGTTGCCGGGGCATGTCTGGCGAGAAGAGGGTGTCGGTACCAATGCGATAGGCACGGCGCTGCAATCAGGGCAAGCCATACAGGTCAGCCGGGACGAGCATTTTCTGCGCGCCAACCGTTTCATGGCAGGCTCTGCCTCGCCCATCTATGACACCAGAAAATCACTGATCGGTGTGCTGGATATCTCCACCGATGCCTACTTGCCTCAGGACCATACGCTGGGCCTGGTGAAGCTGATGTCGCTGAGTGTCGAGAACCAGCTTATCTATGCCGCCTTTCAGCGCGATCATTACATCCTGACCTTCAACACCAATACACGCAGCCTTGAAAGCCACTGGTCCGGGCTGGTCGTGCTGGATGAGAGTGGCACTATCGTGTCTGCCAACCGGCGTGCGTCGATCATGCTCTCCTGTGATCTGGCATTGATGAATATTGAAGAGCTATTCGGTTGCCGAATGCAGGATCTGAAACTGCAACCGGCCAGTATTCCGCTGTCACTGCTGGTACGTGATCGATACCGAGTCTGGGTGCGGGTGCAGACGCCTCTGGTGCCGACCGTCAGCCTGCCGGATTTTCGTTCACGCCCCGGCTACAAGGCACCCGAAGCAGAAAGGATGAAGTCGGTCGAAGCATCTGTTCCTCTGGCTTCTGTTGAAAAAAACGCTTCTGACGAAAGAAATGCTTTTGATGAAAGCCATGCTTCGGAAAAAAGGCCTGCAACTGTCGCCAAACCCGCGGTCGCGGCTGTTTCCGAATCTGATATGAAATCCGGCCTGCCCAGGCTGCCTGAAGGCGTGATCCCCTTTGCCGAACTGGAACATGGTGACAGGCAGATGCAGCAGTTGCTGAAGCAGACTCGGAAGATTATCGAGAAGGATATTCCGATTCTGATTCGCGGTGAAACCGGTGCTGGCAAAGAGGTGCTGGTACGCTCGCTGCATTATCACAGCCAGCGCTGCCGTGAGAATTTCATTGCGGTCAACTGTGCGTCGATTCCTGTGGATCTGGTGGAGTCGGAGTTGTTCGGCTATGAAAAAGGTGCTTTCACCGGCGCCCATACCAAGGGTTATATCGGCCTGATTCGCAGGGCCCACAAAGGCACGCTTTTTCTGGATGAGATAGGCGAGATGCCGATGCATGTGCAGTCACGTCTGCTGCGTGTGTTACAGGAGCGAGTGGTTACCCCGCTGGGTTCCACCGAGAGCTTTGCCGTGGATATCCGGCTGGTCTCAGCGACCAACCGTAACCTGAAGCAGGAGATAGAGCGGGGTAACTTCCGGCAGGATCTTTACTATCGTATCGCTGGCCTGAGTGTTGAACTTCCGGCCCTGCGCGACCGTCAGGACAAGCACCCACTGATCGATTACATTTTCGAACAGTTGCAACGGGAGTATCAGTCACCGGGTATGGATGCATCAGTACGGCAGCAGCTCTACGCGCATCACTGGCCGGGGAATATCCGCCAACTGGTCAGTGTACTGAAAGTCGCGCTGGCCATGTCGGATGACGAAGTGTTGCAGCAGGAGCATCTACCGCTGGATTTCATTGAAGAGTTTGAGGGTTTGGGGGATGAGGAGGCCGCTTTTGCTCAGGCGAGTCCTGCTGATATCAAACAGGGATTACCCATCACAGACGCAGGTGCGAGTGCTGATCTGGCGCAGTTGATTCCGCAGCTTTACATCAAGTTTGGTGGCAACGTATCAAAAACAGCCCGGGCAGCCGGTGTCAGCCGTAATACGGTGTACAAGTACCTGCCACCAGAGTAGGTTCGTATGGGTTCATTTATGCTTTCGTTTATATTCGTTATTGATTGAATTTTTTCAATGTGTCATCCTAGTACTTAAAAAAAGTGCCAGGAGACCCCCCATGCGCAAAAAACTCGTTATTGGTAACTGGAAAATGAATGGTCAGCGTTCACTTAATTCTGAACGCGCCTCTCATCTGATTTCACTCACCGCCTCATTGTCCTCTGTCGGCATTGCCGTCTGCCCACCTTTTCCCTACCTGGCTCAATTGTCGGGTCTGTTGTTCGGCAGTCATGTGCATATCGGTGCGCAGAATCTCTGTGCTTTTGCATCCGGTGCCTATACCGGCGAGGTCAGTGCTCATATGCTGGTGGATTCAGGCTGTCGATATGTTCTGGTCGGTCATTCCGAGCGCAGAACACTGTTTGGCGAGACTGATGTCGATGTGACGCGCAAAGTGGAACTTGCACAGCATGCCGGCCTTACCCCTGTGATCTGTGTGGGTGAAACGCTGGCGCAAAGGGAGGCTGGTGAAACAGACTCTGTGATTATCGGTCAGTTGCGTGCCATCACCGATACACTGGGGGTGGAGGCTCTGGACAAGGCGGTTGTCGCTTATGAACCTGTCTGGGCCATCGGCACCGGGCTGAGTGCTTCACCGGAACAAGCTCAGGCTGTGCATGAGCGGATTCGCCAGTGGGTTGCAGCACAGTCACCACAACTGGCCGACACGCTGCAGATTCTCTATGGTGGCAGCGTCAATGCGCAGAATGCACGGTCAATCTTTGCTCAGCCGGATGTTGATGGTGGTTTGATCGGTGGTGCTTCACTGGACCCGGCCATATTTGCTCAGATCTGCCGCTTGGCAGGTGACTCGGAAAAAGTCGCGGTGTAAACATCGCCAACACAGGATTTAAATGATGACTGAACACAAACGCACTCATGTACTGGTGATCCTGGATGGCTGGGGCATCAATGAGGCGGCTGATGATAACGCCATATACGCAGCGCGTACCCCGGTTTGGGATGAGCTGACACGTACCTGTGCCTGGAGCCGCATCCAGACATCCGGTCTGGCGGTTGGGTTGCCAGAAGGGCAGATGGGCAACTCAGAGGTCGGGCATATGAATATCGGTGCCGGCCGACCTGTATATCAGAACTTCACCCGTATCAACAAAGCGATCGAGGATGGCAGTTTTTTCCATAATCCCGAACTTGAAAGAGTCATGGATCAGGCGCGGGATCAGGGCCGGGCAGTGCATCTGATCGGCCTGCTCTCGACCGGTGGCGTTCACAGTCATCTGGAGCATTTCAAGGCGGCCAGTCGCATGGCAGCTGATAAGGGGATTACAAAACTCTGGATACATGCGTTTCTGGATGGACGTGATACACCACCACGCAGTGCGCTGGAACCCTTGCAGGCGTTGGAAAGTACACTGCAGGAGATCGGTTGCGGCAGGATCGTCTCGGTAGTGGGGCGCTACTACGCCATGGATAGAGACAACCGCTGGGATCGGGTGGAAAAAGCCTGGCAACTGCTGGTGAAAGGTCAGTCATCTCATCAGGCAGGCAGTGTGCGTGAGGCGGTCGAAGCGGCGTATGCCGAGGGTGTAGATGATGAGTTCTGCCCTCCCACCAGTATCTGCAGTGATACTCAGTCAGCGATCGGAATAGATCCTGAGGACAGCGTGATCTTCATGAACTTCCGCCCCGATCGGGCCAGAGAACTGATGCGCGCGCTGATTGAGGATGATTTCACGGCGTTTGATAACCAGGGGCACCCATCCGCTGATCGTCTGGTGACACTGACGCAGTATGCGGCAGATATTAACGCCAGCTGTGCTTTTCCACCCGAAACGTTGCATATGGGGCTGGGTGAATACCTGTCCGGTCTTGGCAGGAAGCAGTTGAGGCTGGCCGAAACGGAAAAATACGCGCATGTGACCTTCTTCTTCAATGGCGGCAGGGAAGAGGTATTCGAGGGCGAGTCACGTATTCTTGTGCCGTCACCTCAGGTGGCCACCTACGACCTGCAGCCTGAAATGAGCGCTCCAGAAGTGACACGCCATCTGGTGGAGGCGATCGGCAGTGGTGAGTATGACCTGATTGTCTGCAACTATGCCAATGGTGATATGGTCGGCCATACCGGCAACTTCTCTGCTGCTATCAAAGCGGTCGAAGCTGTGGATCGCTGTGTGGGTGAGGTGGTGGGTGCCGTACTGCGCAATCATGCTATCTGCCTGATCACGGCGGATCATGGTAATGTGGAGCAGATGCGCGATGATATCAATGATCAGCCGAATACCGCACACACCACCTTTCCGGTGCCGTTGTTGCTGGTGGGAGATGATGTTGGTGGTATCGGACTGGATGATGGTGCACTGTGTGATCTGGCACCGACACTGCTGGATCTGATGGCTCTGCCACAACCGGCGCAGATGACAGGCCGATCACTGCTGCATAGGCAGTGATCGGCGCTGGGTCAGTACAGCCTGGAGGGCGTACATGAAAGGAGGGTCAGTTGCCCTCCTGCAACTCGGCCGCCACAATCTGATCTTCGATACTATTAAGCAAATCAATGATCTCGGACGAGATGGTCGCTACCTGATCATAACAGGCTTCAGCAGCATCAAACTCGCGCTGCTGTTTGAAATTGATAGCATCCTTGACACTGCTGTGCAGCCTCTCGTGAGGTTTCTCAATCTCTTTCATCTCCGGGATATGGCCATATTTCTTCAGACCATCACTGTAATACCACTTGCCGAAGGCGCAGTCGTGATGGGATACCGCCTCCTGGAGTGTCAGTGTGCCCTTACCATCCAGATAGGAGCGCAGACGCGACTTCCACGACAGATGAGCTGACTTGGCTGCACTGAGGTCGATACCCTCAACGTTGGTTTCAAACTGGGCCAGTTCGGTCATCAGACTCTGTATGTTATGGCTGATACCGGCGCCGGCGCTGACAGTCTGTTCTGAATAGCGGGTGGTGCGCCGAGCCAGTTCCGAGATGCTGTTGACATGGCGATCCATATCCTGAGCCACCTGGCTCTGCTCTTCAGCCGCTGTTGCTATCTGGGTGTTCATATCGCTGATCACACTCACCGCGCCGACGATTTCATCCAGTGCTTCACGTGCCTTGTTGGCTACGGTGACGGTTTCACGTGCACTGTCCTGGCTTTTGCCGATCGCTTCAACCGCCTGCGCGGATTGGGTCTGCAGGCGATCAATAATCTCCCGAATGCTTTCCGTTGACTGCTGAGTCCTCTGTGCCAGGGTTCTGACTTCATCGGCCACCACAGCAAACCCTCTGCCCTGATCGCCTGCTCTGGCTGCTTCAATGGCGGCGTTCAGTGCCAGCAGATTGGTCTGTTCGGCGATGCCGGTGATGACCTCCAGGATTTTGCTTACCTCCTGGCTGTCCTGTGCCAGGTCACTGATCACATGACCTGACTGATCAACCTGTTCTGCTACCGCTTTGATACGCTCCACGGTTGTGATGATCTGCTTATGCCCGAAACCGGCTGCCTTGTTGGCACCTTCAGCGGCATCCGCTGCCTGTGAAGCGTTCTGAGAAACCTCCTGAATGGTGGCGGCCATCTCTGTAATCGCAGTGGCCACCTGGTCGATTGCTGCTTGCTGTGCCAAAGCACCACGGGTCGTATCATCAGCGGAGGTAACCACCTGATCGACACCTGTACTGACACGGCTGGAGGTCTGCGTCACCTTGTGCAGCAGCTTGCCGATGCGCAGGATAATGCCGTTGTAGGCGATATAGTTCTGGCCTATCTCATTCTTGTCGTTATCCACCTCAATCGGGCGCGAAAAATTACCGCTGCTGAGGATGCGCAGGTGATCACGCAGGTTTTTCACCTGACGCATCATCACTGTCAGGCCGAACACGCGGCCCATCACCACCAGCAACAACACTACGACACAGGCAAACAGCGCCACCATCTGCTGTTGTCGTGTTTCACGGTTGGCTTGCAGCTCCATCATATTCACTGCTGCGTGCATCGCCTCAAGCACAGTGACGGCATTGCTTTCCAGTGCCTGGGCATTGCTGCTGTCCGGCGTTGTCAGATACAGGTTGATACTCTGGCGATATGCCTCCCACGCGCGGCCGACACGCTCCAACTGCTGCCTGGCTTCATCATGCCTCACGGCACTGATGTTGCGGGCAGGGTCACCCTGCAGCAACGCACGATGGTTCTGTTCAAAGGTGTTGATGGTGCGTTCCTGAACTGTCTTGTCCAGGTTGCCACCTGCTACCAGTAGCGTCTCCTTTGCCAACTTCTGGCTCAACATGCGCTGTGCGCCGGCCACGTTGATATTGGTGGCATCCGCACCGGTCGAAACATAGATCGTAAAGGCGGTCAGCAGTGTGACGGCAAACATTGCGATGTAGGAAAAGAGAAACTGCGAATCCAGTGAGCGCAGCCCAACCATGCTGAGCATAGACTCCAGAATTTTGCCGACTCGAAAGCGCAAGCCCTTTTTCTGTACCTGATATTTGAAATCCATACGCCGATCCTCTTTATAACTCTTGAAATAGCTTTTCAAAGCGCTTTACAAAAGACTATCACTGCAGTGCTATTCTGCCAGTGAATGTTCCGATTTCCGTGGTGGAAATATTGATGCGCAATATTCTAGTTGAATTGGTGGGTGTATTTATTGTCTCAAGTCAGGTTCGGGCAGTTTGAATGTCTGGCTGCTATCTTTATTAAGTCTTTAATTGCTTAGAAGTGCTTCAACTACTTAAACCAGACGGGAGGATCGAGATGCCACATCAGACACCAATGGATGACCAGCTTCAGGCAGGGAACAGATCCTATCGCTATTTCAGCCTGGCAAAGGCCGCAGCAGAGTATGGTGATATCAGTCGCCTGCCTTTTTCGCTCAAGGTTCTGCTGGAGAACCTGCTGCGCAACCTTGATGGCACGACTGTCACGCAGCAGGATATTCAGGCACTGGTCGATTGGCAGAAAAGTGGTCGTTCCGATCATGAGATCGCCTTTCGCCCTGCCAGGGTGCTGATGCAAGACTTCACCGGCGTGCCGGCGGTTGTGGATCTGGCGGCGATGCGTGAGGCCGTGGTCGCGCTGGGCGACAACCCGGATAAGATCAACCCACTGTCTCCCGTAGATCTGGTGATTGACCACTCCGTTATGGTGGATCGTTTTGCAACGGCAGATGCCTTCCGCGAGAATGTGGATATTGAGATGCAGCGCAACGCCGAGCGCTATGTCTTCTTGCGCTGGGGGCAGACCGCTTTCAGTAATTTTCGTGTCGTGCCGCCGGGTACAGGTATCTGTCATCAGGTCAACCTTGAATACCTTGGACAGACTGTCTGGGCGCATCAGGAGGATGACGGCTGGCTCGCCTATCCAGACACGTTGGTAGGGACAGACTCACACACCACCATGATCAATGGCCTGGCGGTGCTCGGCTGGGGTGTCGGCGGAATAGAGGCAGAGGCCGCCATGCTCGGGCAGCCGGTATCTATGCTGATTCCGGAAGTGGTGGGTTTCAAACTGAATGGAAAACTGCCGGAAGGGATCACCGCGACCGATCTGGTATTAACGGTGACGCAGATGCTGCGCAGGCATGGCGTGGTCGGTAAGTTTGTCGAGTTTTATGGTGATGGCCTCGCTGACCTGCCGCTGGCGGATCGCGCCACTATTGCCAATATGGCACCGGAATATGGTGCGACCTGCGGCTTCTTCCCGGTGGATGATGTCACGCTGGAATATATGCGTCTGACGGGCCGTGATGATGAGGTTGTGGAGCGGGTAGAAGCCTATTGCAAGGCACAGGGCATGTGGCGAGAACCTGGCCATGAGCCGATCTTCACCGAGACGCTGAGCCTGGATATGTCATCAGTTGAGGCCAGTCTTGCCGGTCCGAAACGACCACAGGATCGTGTGTCGTTGTCTGAAGTGCAGCGCGCCTTTTATGACTTTATGGATCTTCATGGAGCACCGGTCACTGACAAGGAGGATGCGCGCCTGTTGGATGAAGGTGGTGGCCAGGAAGAGGGGCATGACTCTGATGAGGCGGAGCACCTGCCGGATGAGTGGGTGCAGAGATTGCCCCATGGCGTGGTAGTGATTGCCGCCATCACCTCCTGCACCAATACATCCAACCCCAGTGTGCTGATGGCTGCAGGACTGCTGGCGAAAAAAGCGCTGGCCAAGGGACTGCAGCGCAAGCCCTGGGTAAAAAGCTCTCTGGCACCGGGTTCCAAAGTGGTCACGGAGTATCTGGAGGCCGCAGGGCTGAATCAGTATCTGGATCAACTGGGCTTCCAACTGGTCGGCTATGGCTGCACCACCTGTATCGGTAACTCAGGCCCATTGGCCGAGGAGATTGAAAAGGTCATAGATCAGAAGGATCTGGTGGTCGCTTCAGTGTTGTCGGGCAACCGAAACTTCGAAGGGCGTGTCCATCCGCTGGTGAAAACCAACTGGCTGGCTTCACCGCCTCTGGTGGTGGCCTACGCATTGGCCGGTACGGTCAGGATCGATCTGACAAGCGAACCCCTGGGAGTTGATAATCAGGGCCAGCCTGTCTATCTGAAGGATATCTGGCCAGATAACGCCGAGATAGCCCGAGCGGTGGAGGAGGTTAAAACCCAGATGTTCCGTAAGGAGTATGCGGAAGTATTCAACGGGGATGAGCACTGGCAGTCCATCGACGTACCCAAGCAGAAAACCTACGCCTGGCCGGATTCCACCTATATCCGCCAACCGCCTTTCTTCGAAGGGATGCAACGCACCCCTGATGTGATAGGCGATGTCGAGAATGCAGCCGTGCTCGCTATGCTTGGTGATTCGGTCACTACTGACCATATCTCACCCGCCGGCTCAATCAAGACAGACAGTCCGGCCGGACGATATCTGCAGTCTTTGGGCGTGGCGCCACATGACTTCAACTCCTATGGTTCGCGCCGTGGCAATCATGAGGTGATGATGCGTGGCACCTTTGCCAATATTCGCATCCGAAACGAGATGACGCCGGGAGTGGAGGGCGGCGTAACTCGCCACTACCCTGATGCGGAACACATGGATATCTATGATGCCGCGATGGCTTATGCAGCCGAGTCTGTGCCGCTGGTGCTGATCGCCGGCAAGGAGTATGGCACCGGATCATCACGCGATTGGGCAGCCAAGGGGGCGCGTCTGCTGGGTGTTCGGGCCGTGATCGCAGAGTCCTACGAGCGCATACACAGATCAAATCTGGTTGGCATGGGCGTATTGCCACTGCAGTTCGAGTCAGGTCAGTCCCGCAAGACACTACAGCTCAAGGGGGATGAACGGATCAGTATTCAGGGGCTCAATCATCTGCAACCGAAGCAGCAGGTGGAGGTTTTGATACAGCGCGCTGATGGCAGTCATGAAAAGATCAAGACACTCTGCCGTATCGATACCGGTAACGAGCTGTCCTATTTTCAGCATGGCGGTATACTGCATTTTGTGCTGAGAAATCTGATTGATTGATCTGGATCGTCTATAGGACTAATGTCCATTGACAGAGCTTGTGCAGCAACATAGTTTGTACGGCACAAAAAACCTTGCAGAGATTAGGGAATGTCTGTGGTCCGAAATGTAGTTGATTTTTTCCGCACTCTGCGGGGGTTTGTATTTGCCACGATCATGGCGGTAACGCTGGCTGTTTTTCTGGGCGTTACCCTGGCTGCCTCGCTGCTCTATGAAAATATCATCGCCCGTCAGGCTGAGCAGACCTCAAGCACCATCGCCAATCAGACCTTCAACTCGATGTTTCAGGTGATGCGTCAGGGTTGGACGCGCTATGAGCTGGAAGATTTCATGGCATCCACCAAAGCGGCGTTTGTCGACACCCCTTTCGAAATGGAGATCTATCGCGGAGCCCTGGTTGAAGCTATCTACGGCACCATAGATCAACCGCCTGCTGATCAGGAGGTGGCTGCCGCTTTTGCCGGGCAGGGTGAAAGAGTGATTCAGCAGGATGATGTCGTCCGGCGCATCTTTCCGTTGGTAACACGCACCGAATGTCTGGCCTGTCACAGCAATGCGACCCCCGGTGAGGTACTCGGTGTGATCGATCTGCGTCAGGATCTGAAGCCGATCAGTGCCGAAATGCGCCGTAATTATGTGGTGCTGTTTCTGCTCTGTGGCGTCATTGTGTTCCTGATTGCCACGGCACTATCGGCGTTTGCCGTTTCTCGCATCAATCGCGCTATTCATCAGTTCGGCTCCCGGGTTGAAGAAGTCAACTCCGTCAAGGACCTGAAGGAGATGGATGTCAGCGATGTGGATTTCTATTTTGATGAGTTCAACCAATCCTTCGGCCATATCAACGAGCTGGTCGAGCGCCTCAAGGATGTTGCCGTTGATAAGGATATCCTCGAGTTCGAGATCCGGCTGCTCAGCAAGTTCATCATCACCTCGGAAGTGGTCCGGGACTGGCGCGAGTTTATCAAGGATCTGCTGATCGATATCAATACCATCATCAAGGCGCATACACTCGTCACCATCTTTCAGGTGGAAGAGGAGGGGTACGAGCTGGAGGTGTTCTGGTATATCGATGTATCGGAAGAGACACGCGTGGAGTTTGAGCGGATCGTCAAGCTTCAGATGGAGTCCAGCGAGCACTTCCATAAGGGTGTGCCTGTGCTGAATATACTGCACCATGTCGCGCATACCGAATATGACAACAATGGCAACCTGTTGCAGCTGACCTCTGAAGATATCGAGTTGCAGACCAAATCCCTGCTGCTGGAAACCCCCAAGATAGGTGGTGTGGTGGGGATCGGTGTGCAGTCGGAGATGGCGCGTGACCCGATCCGTCATATCGTGATCGACAGTATTCTTACTACACTGCTCAACCTGGTGGGATCGGTCAAGGCGATCTACAAATACACCAAGGATCTGGAGTACTACGCCACACGCGACCCACTTACCAGCCTGCATAATCAGCGCATGTTCCGTGAACTGCTTGGATATGAGGTCGGCCGTGCGTCGCGCCATGACGAAACCTTCGCATTGCTGATGCTGGATCTGGACAACTTCAAGACGGTGAACGACCGCTATGGACATGCCTTCGGGGATCAGTTCCTGCAGGCGTTTGCCAGTGTGCTGGAGCATGCGATCCGCCCAGGAGATTTTCTGTCGCGCTACGGTGGCGATGAGTTCACCATCATCCTGCCCGAGGCGAGCGAAGAGCAGGCCTATACCGTGGCTAATCGAATCGCTGATTCGCTGGGCAAGCTGATGCTGCCAGCCCCGGATGGCAGCCCGGTGCGAGCCACCACCTCCATCGGTATTGCCGTGTATCCTCATCATGCCCAGGACCCGCGTGATCTGTTTCTGGTGGCCGATAACATGATGTACAAGGCCAAGCGCAGCGGTAAGAACTCAATTGCCGTACCGGATGAGCATGAGATGGCAGAAGTGTTCAAGCAGGTGGGCGAGAAAAATCTGATGGTGCTCAATGCACTGGAAGAGAAACGGATCGTGCCTTACTTCCAGCCGATTGCCGACCTGAACACTGGTGAAGTGATCATTCATGAACTGCTGATGCGTATTCAGATAGGTGATCAGATAGTACCCGCCGGTGAGTTCATCGACGTGGCTGAATCTATCGGGGTGGTGCATAAGATGGACTACCTGCTGATTGAAAAAGCCTTCGCACAGATGCATGAGCAAAACTACGAAGGCATGCTGTTTATCAACCTGTCGCCAAAATCGCTGATTATCGGCGAGTTCATCGCTCGTGTGCGACAGTTGGCGATCGAGTACAGCATAGAGCCGCGCCGTATCGTGTTCGAGATCACAGAGCGCGAAACCGTCAGCAACCTTGCATTGCTTGAGCGCTTCGTGCTGGATCTGAAGCTGGAAGGGTTCAACTTTGCCATTGATGACTTCGGCTCGGGCTTCTCATCCTTCCACTACATCAAACAGTTCCCGATCGATGTGATCAAGATCGAAGGGGAGTTCATCCGCAATATGCTGCAGGATGCCAAATACATGGCATTCGTCAAAAGTATCGTGACCCTGGCCCAGAACCTGGGTATGAAAACCATTGCCGAGTTTGTTGAAGATGCAGAAGTGATGGCCGCAGTGCGTGATCTGGGAATCGATTATGCCCAGGGCTACTTCGTCGGCATGCCGGATCCGGCACTGATGGCCCGCTATCCGACAGATCCAGGCAGGGAGGCCTGATCTGTTTTATCCCCCTACTAAACTTCAGGTTATATCGGTTCTGGTTTAAAATTGGGCAATCTTATTCGATTGAACTATATTGTTACCAGTAATCAGTATTTAGCGCTGGTTAGTATTTGAATTTACAATCCTTTCACGTCGATGGCGGGACAAGTCCAGCTATCGTGTTTCCAGGATCAAACGATAATAACAGGTAGGCATCATGAACAGGCTTCGATTTGTTTTTTCCACGGCTCTGCTGGTGATCGCTGTGCAAGCTCATGCCAGTGAGACGTACGACGACGCTCAGATGGCAGTGATGGCCGGTAGCTGCGCCAACTGCCATGGCACCGATGGCAAAATGGCGGGAGCTGTGCCGCCGCTGGCTGGGCGCTCCCAGGCCGCGATGGAAGCGCAACTGCTCTCTTTCAAGCATGACGAGAACACTCAGGCGACGGTGATGAACCGCATTGCCAAAGGTTTCTCCGATGAAGAGCTGTCTGCGCTGGCTGCACACTATGCCGCGATCAACCCGAACTGAGGAGCGTGAGATGAGCACCAAAACAAGCAAGCAAGCTGTATCCCTGTCGCGCCGCCGCGCCCTGCAAACCCTGAGTGCTGCCGCAGCGTTGCCGGTGCTGGGTGGATTTGCGCCCTCCGTTCTGTCCGCCACGCAGTCGATTGGCCGTGTTGTTGTGGTCGGTGGTGGCTTTGGCGGAGCAACTGCAGCCAAATACCTTAAAATCGCCAATCCGGCAATTGATGTCACACTGGTTGAACCGGCACTGCGCTTCTATACCTGCCCCTTCAGCAACCTGTTTCTGGGTGGGCTGCGAACCTTCGACTCCATCAGCCACGGCTATGATGAGCTACGCGATCGCTACGGTGTGGTGGTATTACATGCGATGGCCAGCGAAGTGGACTCCGAACATCATCGCGTGACCCTGAACGATGGCACCGTGTTGGATTATGACCGTTTGATCCTGTCGCCCGGTATCGATATCCGTTGGGATGGGATAGAAGGCTATGATGAAGAGGCTGCTGAGGAAGTCCCACATGCCTGGAAAGCAGGCGCACAGACCGAACTGCTCAAGAGCCAGATCGAATCGATGGATGATGGCGGGGTATTCATGCTCACGGCACCTGCCAACCCCTTCCGTTGCCCACCGGGGCCCTATGAACGGGTCAGTATGGTCGCACACTACCTGAAGCAGCATAAACCCCGCTCCAAAGTGATCATACTGGACGCCAAAGACAGCTTCTCCAAACAGGGCTTGTTCCAGGAAGGGTGGCAGGCCGTATATGGTGACATGATCGAATGGGTCAGCCTTTCGAACGACGGTAAAGTGATCCGTGTGGACGCAGCAAACCGCGAAGTGGAAACCGAGTTCGGTGAGATCCACCGCCCCGACGTACTCAACGTGGTGCCACCACAGAAAGCCGGCTGGATAGCTGTTCGCGCAGGTGTGACGGACGCCTCAGGCTGGGTTCCAGTGAAACCGGACACCTTCGAGTCGCAACTGGTTAAAGATATCTACGTGGTTGGGGATGCCACCATCGCAGGTCCGATGCCTAAATCAGGCTTCTGCGCCAGTGCCCAGGCAAAAGTGGCTGCTGCCGCTATCGCCGCATCCTTCGAAGGCCGCGAATCACCAGATCCCTACTGGATCAACACCTGCTACAGCCTGATCTCTCCCGATTACGGCATCTCTGTCGCCGGCGTTTATCGCGTCCAAGATGGCGAAATCATCAGCGTGCCTGACTCCGGCGGCGTCAGCCCAACTGGCGCACCCGCAAGCGTGCGTGCACGTGAAGCCGAGTATGCAGTCGGCTGGTATCGCGCTATCTGTCAGGATACCTGGGGCAGCGCCTGATCCATCAGGCCGGGGGATTATCTGCTCCCGGCCGTTTATTTAGCCTCTGTATAATGTGCCATCAGATCAAGAAAATCGTGACACAGGGAATGCAACCCTAATGAGTGACAATTGGCGCTGACTATATTCATGTGCTTACCGGCTATCCCAGATTGCAGGTAACGCATAACCATGCGCCACCTCGGGAACGGTTCAGATGAAGGTCCAGGCCAAAACCCTCGTAATCTTATTTCCCTGCTTCATCTCTATTTCCCGACTATCAACTGCACCGAGCTTACGAATTAACTTCATGGCAGGCTTAACATTGTCGGCTTTTGAAACCAGGCTGGTAAACCAGCGGCATTGAGCTGAATACACCTGGCTTTCTTTTATCAGCTTTTTAAGAAACAGCTGTTCGCCTCCCTTACACCAAAGCTCAGCCCCTTGCCCGCCAAAATTCAGAGTCGGGGATTTGGTGCTCTCTCTTTGCACACCGCGACTACGAGCAAGGTTATTGAGTTTAAGCTGGTTACCTTTAAGTGCTTCATCGAGAGAGGCATGGAAGGGTGGGTTGCATACGCTGACGTCAAAGAGCTCCCCAGCCTGGATGATCCCTTCAAAAATGTGGTTTTTATCGTGCTGCGTGCGCAGCGTGAAGCGATCTTTGAGTGTGGGGTTGTTGGCGATAATTGTGGCTACGTTCTCAAGCGACTGAGTGTTAATGTCGCTACCGACACACTGCCAGCCGTAAATCTGGCAGGCCAGTAGCGGGTAGATTCCATTTGCTCCAGTCCCGATATCGAGCAGCTTGATACTGCGCTCTTCAAGCCCAAGCAAATCAGCCATGTAATGGATATAGTCAGCTCTGCCCGGGATTGGAGGGCAAAGCGCGCCCTCTGGAATATCCCAACCGACAATGTTGTAGTATCGGTTTAATAACGCGGCGTTGAGCGTTTTTACTGCCAATGGATCTGCGAAATCGATGGAAAGTTCGCCATGAGCGTTCGGTTTTACATGGGGGGCTAGTGCCGGGTGGCTTTTTACGAGAGCGGGAAAGTCATAGCCTTGGTTGTGTAGATTCCTCGGGTGCAGACCTTTGCGATCAGGCTTGGCTTGGCTTTTGTTACTTCGATGGAGGGCTTTCACAGAAATAGGCCTGAGGCTCGGGGTTCAATGGTAGTGTAATCTGTGATTATAATCTTAATGCATGTGTTGGGCATACTTGTCACGTCTTAAACCAGTGCTCAGAACACACGTTGAGCAAATACTCGTGGCCGGCACTACGGTTGTTCTGGATTTTCCTGGAAACACCAGGAGGCAAAGAGCATGGTTCAAGGATATATACTCACCACTCGGGTTACCCCATGAACTGTACTATGTGGCTGCAGATGACGAGGTTTGTCTAAAACAACTGAAACGGCGCCAAAAGGAACAACCTGAGCGAGCACAGTTTGACACTGAGGAGGTTTTCAGAATGGTCACTAGCCACTTTGAGGCACCCGCAGATTCAGAAGGATTCAACGTAGAAATTGTAGAGCGTGGATTTGCATAATGGTGAGTAGAATGTTGGTGTTCAGGAGGTAACACGTTTATGCCAAATGGTTACAGAGTGCAGGAGATTACCGCAGATGACCTGGAGTTGATGGATGGATTTTTGCACACTTGCGGTGTGGCCTTTAATGAACCCGAAACCTACAGCGGAAAGCGCCCTGACCCTGAGTACATGCGCAGTCTGCTTGGCAGTGACTACTTTATCGCTATAGTGGCTGTGAAGGATGGCATGGTTGTTGGTGGCCTGGCCGCCTACGAATTGAAGAAGTTCGAGCAGGAGCGAAGCGAGATTTATATCTACGATTTGGCCGTTTTGGACGAGCACCGACGTCAAGGAATTGCGACCGCGTTGATCCAGGAGCTCAAGAAGGTAGCGGCTGTACGGCGTGCCTATGTGATTTTTGTTCAGGCTGATACCGGAGAAGAAGACGAAGCAGCCATTGCTTTGTACACCAAGCTGGGTACCAAGGAAAGCGTTCTGCATTTTGATATTTCGGTGGAAGGGGCAGACACATAATCATCAGCTGCAGGCGACGAACCTGCTTCACGAGATTGAAACGAAAGTTTGAAACTGTTGGATTAATTCTGCTGCCTTTTCTGGTGTGAGATGGGTTACTCGCAATTGGAATTTTCGAGTGTCCACCAGATACTGGCAACATATCATGAGTCCAGAATGGAAATAAAAGCGTTCGGGGACTGATACATATACTATGTGGTTGGGCTGTCGAGAGAGTGGACTTGTTGTTCCACAGAATGATCCAGCCAAGGAGGTAGAGAGGAAGTCGATTCTGATCTTTGTCTTATCTGTCTTGTACTTGATTGGTAGCAAAGTGATAAACAAGGCCACTATCGCTCCAGCAGCGTTACTGGTTTTAGGGAATATCAATTTATGGAAGAAAATTCAGAAATTTGGCGTGAGTTCTACGAGAAAGCTTTATCTAGATCTCATTCTCAACACACCGAGTTAGCGGTCAGATTAAACGAGTCCAGTACTCAGGTTGCAGTTGATTGTGGTTGCGGTACAGGCAGTGATATTGAGTACCTGGAGCAAAAAGGTTATCAGGTTCATGGCTTTGATATTAATCCTGATGCTGTAGCTATTTGCCGTGATCGCTTTGGTTCAAAAACGCTAGTTGAAATATGTCACTCCTCATTTGAATATTATGAGTATCCAAAAGCGGGTATTGTACTCGCTAATTCAAGCCTGTTTTTTGCTGACCCATCTAAGTTTCAAAAGATCTGGGGTAGCATAGAATCATGCATTGAAATTGGTGGGGTATTTTCAGGTGACTTTATGGGTGTGGAGGACAGCTGGGCATCAAATTACCGCAGTCCTACGGCTCCATTAACGGAGTCACAAGTGAGGTCATTATTCGCAAGATTTGAGGTTATAAGGTTTACTGAGCGTAACGAACAGGCAAAGACGTCATTGGGTAAAATGAAGCATTGGCACACATTCTCCGTAGTTGCCGTAAAGCGTATGCAATAAGTCCACCGGACCAATTTCCTCTGACACTGGGGCAGGCACCATGAATTCAGATATACAGGAAAAGTTTAATAGCTACCCGATAGCCGCTTGTCGTCAACTTGAGATTGTGCGAAAACTCCTTCTGACGATTGCTGCAGAGAATGAGCTGGGAGAGGTTGACGAATCACTCAAGTGGGGAGAAGCAAGCTATCATGTTAAAGGAGGCAGCCCGGTTCGAATTGACTGGTTGCCAAAAGATCCAGATGCTATCAGGGTATTTTTCCATTGCCAAACGCGCTTGGTGGATACGTTCAAAGAGGTATATCGTAACGAATTTGAGTATGAGGGTAATAGGGCGATAGTGATTCCGCTAAGCGCTGATTTAGAACAAGCGCCACTGTTATTAGCACTGAGTCACTGCATTCGCTTGGCTCTGAAGTATCACAGTCTTAAGCACTTACCTCTGCTGGGAGCATAGTTCCTTGATAGCACGAGGCGGCGTTAATTAAAACGGCCTGAAAAAAACAATGGCATTCGTCCACCGGGTGTTACTTTCGGGCGCCCCGATTTTTGGCATCTGAATGGAGAAATTAGCTATGCAGCATAAATCGATAAATTTCGCAGATAAGCTCAGCCTGTTTGCAGAGCAATGGTCACCTAAAGTGGTGGCAGAGATGAACGACTATCAGTTCAAGCTGGTGAAGCTGGAAGGAGAGTTTGTTTGGCATGATCATCAGGACACTGATGAAACCTTCATTGTCTTGAAGGGCTCCCTTCGTATTGATTTTAGGGATGGCTACGTGAACCTGTCTGAGGGTGAAATGTATGTCGAACCGAAGGGTGTCGAGCACAAGCCTTATGCCGAAAAAGAAGTCGAGGTTATGCTGATAGAGCCCAAGGGTGTGTTGAATACAGGAGACGGTGAAATAAGTGAGCGTACAGCGACTAATGACGTGTGGATTTGAGTGCAAGTCTGGTTTTACGCGATAGTCGCCCAGAATACGAAATCCGAATGAATTGATGACTGTCACATGGGCAGGCAACGATACAAAAGGAAGCTGTCAGGGTTGTTCTTAAGGTAAACCCAAAAAGGAAACAGCTACTATGACGATAACTACCGCTCCGACGAGATAGACGATACTGTTCATTATGTACGAGATATTAAGGCATGAAGGAGTCAAAAAATGAAGCCTCGAATTTCTGTGATCACTCTTTGCGTCGATGATCTTGAAAGAGCCGTTCGTTTCTATCAGGACGGACTGGGACTTCCGACGGATGGGATTATCGGCGAAGAGTTTGAGTATGGTGCCGTGGCATTTTTTGATTTAAGTGCTGGGCTGAAATTAGCACTTTGGCCGAGAAAAAGCCTGGCACATGATACGGGGCTAAAGTTGGCAACTTCCAGTGCAACGGAGTTTTCCATTGGCCACAACGTCATGTCGCAGCTGGAGGTTGACGAGGTGATGGCACAAGCCGAAAGTGCTGGCGCAGTGATAGTAAAGCCTGCACAAGACACTTTTTGGGGTGGGTATGCTGGGTATTTTCAAGACCTTGATGGCCATATATGGGAGGTGGTCTGGAATCCAGCGCTGTTGCCCGAAGAAAGTGCATAAGGTCAAGCAGCACCCTCAATCACCCAGCGGTTGGTCTGGGCAAGTAGCTACATCCAGCTTCTCAGCGGAGGATTCTTTACGGGATGTTGGTGGTAGATTGGAAGCTCCACGGCAGGTCTGGTGCTGACGTTGGATTTCCTGTGGCATCTGAGCATCATATACCCAGCGCTTGCGCTGTGGTCGGCGTCCAATGCCACCTGCGGTGTACACAGATAAAGCGTATCGCCGATTTTGAGGGGTGTGGCCTGATAGGTGGTTTCAGGCGAATCCACCAAGTTAGGTGGTTCGCTGGCCACCTGCATATCGATTGCCAGTGCGAGACTGATAAGCGCTACCAAGCAGAGAAATATCATGAAACCCCTTGCCATCACTGTCTTTCATCCGAACTCAACTACAAGATAGTTGGTGTCAATCGACAATACTATTGCACACGTGATCTTGAATTAGTGTGGCGCCGCCATCCGTGTGGCGCGCGATGTAACTTCCTGTACAGGCTGCTCCTTCTGCTCCTTCGCCTCATCTAAGACCAGAATAGGCTATCGGCATCTTCTGATCTGTTCGTTGGCGCACTGAGTGGTGAAAAGAAAGAAGAAGCTTTGTGAGCGGGTCCCACTACGAAAGGGGGTGTCACCAATTGAGGCGAACATTTGGCAAGTTGGAGTTTGCAAAAAAATGGATGATAAAGGTCGTGATTCTCTTGTTCTGAATAGTGCGTATGGCTATGTTTTCTGTCTTTCCTCTGTGATTGTGGTCTCTATTATTTTTGGAAAACCATACGGTAGAGTACTGCTCTTTACGCTAATCCCTGTGTATTCGATTTACTACGCGATAATGTACTGGCGCGTCTGTCGGAGCTATGAAGACGAGGTGATGGCACAAGCCGAAAGTGCTGGCGCAGTGATAGTAAAGCCTGCACAAGACACTTTTTGGGGCGGGTAT
The DNA here is from genome assembly GCF_008973755.1 of Nitrincola alkalilacustris. Classification (GTDB taxonomy): domain Bacteria; phylum Pseudomonadota; class Gammaproteobacteria; order Pseudomonadales; family Balneatricaceae; genus Nitrincola; species Nitrincola alkalilacustris. The sequence continues at coordinate 237,903 of NZ_WBOM01000005.1, forward strand.
GCTGGGTATTTTCAAGACCTTGATGGCCATCTATGGGAAGTAGTCTGGAATCCACAGTTGCTGCCTGATGAAAATGCATAAGATCAAGCAGCAACGCATAAGCATCATTGAAGAAAGTGGACTGCGTAACCAGATACATACAAGCCTAAACCAAAAGCGGCATGTGTAAGAAGGCTCTGCAGCCGAGCAGAGGTCGGATTTTTTGTTCGTGAGGCAGCAATTCCGGCACCCATACCCGGTTGCATTATCAGAAATGGCAACACTATGGTGCCCAAGCCCACCGCAAATGCTGGGCCAATCGTTGGGTTCTGAATCCATGATGCGCCCCAGATGCCGATCAAAAGAGCTGCAAACAAGATGCCTGTCAGGTAGTGGACTGCCCATCCAATTATCTGTTCAGCGCGCATGGGGGCTGAGGCGGCAATTGAATCGTGGTGAAACGTCCCGTGTGCCATATGCGCTATCCAGCGACCGACCAACCTGTAATTCGGAGGAGGTGTGCCGAACAGTGGTACACGCACAAAACCCCACAAGTCCATCACGGCCGTAGCGCCAATCCCGATCAATATTATGGTGAGTAGACTGTTCATGATTTCCCCTTTTACTTGCTTTGATTTGGTGATGGCGATAGCGTACAACTTCAAGTCGACTTTAAGTCAAGGGGGAGTATGGATATTTCTGAAGTGGTTAATCGCTCGGGCGTTGCGGCGTCCACACTTCGCTATTATGAAGAAAAAGGATTGATCCATTCTGTCGGCAGGCAGGGAATACGAAGACAGTTTGGTGCCAGTGTGCTGGAACAGTTGGCACTTATTGCGCTGGGGCGCTCGGCAGGTTTTAAGCTGGATGAAATTGCTCAGATGATGGGCGCAGATGGACGCCCACAGATAGACCGGCAACTCTTGCTGAATAAGGCTGATGAGCTGGATAGTTCCATTCGGAAGCTGATCGCGATGCGTGATGGTCTCCGGCATGCAGCAGTCTGTTCTGCACCGAGTCATATGGAGTGTCCCACTTTCCGACGCTTACTGGGACTGGCAGCATCGGGAGTGATCGATGGGCACAAGACGAAGCCACGAAAGCGACACCGCCTTGGAGCCTAGAGACCAGCCACTCAGACTCCCTAGCTTAACTCCCTAGATTAAGGAAAGGCTATTCGCGATGTTATTCAAATGCCCAGTCTTTACATAAATTAGTGCGCCAGTTTGGGTTTGTGCGCTAACACACATAGGGCGCCGTCGCGGCTATCAGCTGATGGGGGAGAGCGGGGAAGATTGTTACTCTGTCTCCAGTTCGATATCATCTAAAGGCAACTCATCCTTCTGCTCGGGCACGGCTATTTTCTCGGGCACTGCGATTGGTTCGGTAAGGGAGACCGGCTCCGGCGACGATTCGGTGACCGTAAAGCGAGTGAGGCCCACTAGTTGGCCTGAATCGGTAATCACGCGGACCTGCCACTGGCCTACCGGATCGGCAGGGAAGTTGCGTTTGTGTGTCCAGGCTCGGTAACCCTTTTCGCGGCCACCGCTGATATCCAGCGTAATACGGTCCTTTTCATAGCCATCCATAATCCACACATGGTGAATTTTTTCGCGCAGGCCGCGTGGGGCGCGAACTGATGTCCAGGCGTATAATCCCTCCTGATGCAAGCGGCTGGCAGTAATCTGTTCGATACTATTGCCGGGTTCTCGCTTCTCTCGATCCATATGCTGCGAGAGGGTAATCCCCGTCAGACGCAGCGCCGCCGGTGGAATCCACTCTCGCGCCATCCAGGTTACTACCGCCATGGTGATCAACATAAGCACCAACACGGGAATGCGCCACCAATAGCCTTTGGGCAAAAGCCCACGAAGGCTGGGTAAGCTGAACAGTAGCGCGAGGGCGAGCGCCCACCACAGGCTTTGGCCAGTACTCAGGTGGAATATCAGTGGAATGACCACCAAAAGTACTGCAAACAGGGTTAAAGCATGATAGGCGACAAACAGAGAGCGGCGCGGTGCCAGCCATTTGTAGTAGATTGGGTCTATCAATGATACCAGTGCACAGCCTACTAAAAGCAGAGTGAACCCCACCTGCCCATGGTCCCAGGTGGTCACGGCAATAAAAAAGGGCAGGGTAAAGAACAGGCTTTCCTGATGCACTAACTGGGTCACATAACGCATCACCACTGGTGACATCTCAACCCCAAAACGCCTCAAGATCCCGGTGCGCAACCAGTTTTCAAGTAGCAACCACGCCCAACCCGCGAGCATAATAAGGGCAATGACCTGGGCCAGCGACTCCTTTCGTTCCACCAGGAAAAAACTCGCCACGCCCGACAGAAAACCAAAAATGGCAATTAATCCCGGGTGCTTTTTTGCAAAACCGATCAGACGAGTGGCATGGCTCTGCAAGGCGGGGCGAAGGGATATCATGGAGGGTGAGTCCTGCGGTTAAAGCTGGTGTTGGTTGGCCATTAATGGGCCAAGTGGCAGTCACAGTAGCATTAATTAGCTTCGGGTGGGTTGAAAGTCGTTGTCTGATCCCTTCCTCGGATGGCATATTTGCCTGAGGATGGCTTTTTCAGTAGTACTCAAGCCCCTGTATCATCCTACAGCCAAGTTATGAATGAAGGAGCCAGACCATTAAGCTACATATATCAGTTGTAACACTGAGTCTTGCGATGCTTCTCGCTGCAGGTTCGACATTAGCTGAATCGCCAACCCAGTTTGAGGGTTGGGTACCTTCTGGCTGGAAGCTGATCTCAAGCGCTATGGGCGACTTGAATCATGACGGGACAGATGATGCCGTGCTTGTAGTCGAAGAGGTAAATGCAGAAAACCTGCATCAGAATGATGGTTTCGGGGAGCCTGTTCTGAATCTCAATCCCCGCCGACTTATTGTCCTGTTCAATACCCAGAGTGGGTACCGTGAGTTCCTGAGCATCGACAATCTGCTGCCTAGTGAACACGATCAGGAAAATCCGTGCTTGGCTGATCCGCTGCTGAGAGAAGGGGGACTATCAATAATAGGTGGTCGAATTGTGGTTGAGCTGGGAACCTGGCTTAGCTGTGGTAGCTATGGGGCCGCGCGTCAGAAATTCATCTTTCGGTTTGAGGATGATCGATTTCGACTAATCGGTTACGACTATTCAGAGTTCTCGCGCAGCACGGGAGAGATGTCTGAATATAGTGTTAATTATCTGACAGGGAGGAAGAAGGCCATAACCGGCGATAATATGTTTGAGGATGTGACACCCTCAGTGTCATGGAGTCGAATTTCCGGTCCAGATAAGTTCTATCTCGATGATATTTCACTTCATTGCTACTCAGGTGATGAGCCCGGTTGCAATTGGATTAAATAGAGGTGCCGGCCGCATGGGCAGGCACCGATAAAAACGAAACCTGTAAGGGTGAAGTCCTAACGTAAACCAAGAAAGGAAAGAACCACCAAAACGATAACTACCGCACCGACGATATAGACGATACTGTTCATGAATAACTCCTTCTTTTCACATGTGCGAAATTGGGTGGCGCCGCCTTCCGTGTGGCGCGCAATGTAACTCCCTGTTCAGGCAACTCCATCGCCTCATCTAAGTCCAGAGTAGGGCATCGGCTTGGGCAGGTCTGTTCGCTGGCACACGGAGTTGCAAAAAGTGAAAATTATTTGCACTAACCGCCACTAAGAGCCTGAAAGATGAACAGGGTGTCCTCTTCCTGCACTCGGTCACTGAGCGCTTTGCGATCGATGACAATGGTGTCGTTGATGCACAGCTTTACATGGCGGCGCATGGCGCCGCGTTCATCCAGAATGTAGTCGGTGAAGCCGGGTGCCAGCTCATTGATGCCGTGCAGGACTTCGGCTACCGAACCTGATGGCAACGTGATGACCTGATTTTCCAATTGCGGAAAGAATCGGTAGAGGTGTGAAGTCATTTTAACCGTCGGCATAACATCACCCGAAGCGTACGGAGTAGATCGGCGGGAAATTATTACCGAGGCATTGCCAGGTGTCGCCGCGATCTTCAGAAACGTAGGCATTACCGGTAGTGCTGCCAAAACAGAGGCGGTCGCCGGAGACATCAAGTGCATGACGGAACACGATGTCGTGCGCATGTTCCTGCGGCAGGCCCTGACGCAACTTTTGCCAGCTTTCGCCGCCATCGGTGGTACGGGCAACGAAGAGGCCACCGTCCAGGGTCATCCGCGCCATATCCGCCCGTGCAGGTACTACCCAGGCGGTACTTCCATCCTGTTCATCGACAGCGATCGGGAAGCCAAAGTGCACTCCAGCTTCCGGCACACTGACTTTTTTCCACTGCTTGGCGCCATCGTTGCTGTAAAACACGCCACAGTGGTTTTGCTGCCAGAGGTGCTCCGGTTGGCCTGGACATTGGGTGATGTAGTGCGGGTCGTGGCCCCAGTCGGCGGCGGGGTTGGGCAGGTAATCCATCAGCATGCCCTGATTGCGTCCGACCCAGGTTTCACCGCCATCGGTCGATTCAAGCACACCAGCCGAAGACACGGCCACATGAAGGTGATTCGGTTCGCGCGGGTCGACCAGAATGGAATGGATGCCGGGTTCGAATACACCGTAATCGATACTGGCTGGTGTGCCGCCCCAGTGGTTCTCGCTGGTGGCACCACCTGCGAACAGGTCTCCACCGCGGCTTTCGTGGTTCCACAAGGGGCGATTGAGCGTCCAGCTGTCACCACCGTCATCGCTGATAAAGAGGCCACCAGGAATGGTACCTGCGTAGACGCGCCCGGGCTGGTTCGGGCCACCGAAGGCCAGATACCATATTTTATACACCGTCGCGTTGGCATAGTCCGGCTCACCCGTCGGAGCTTCCGCTTCGAAATCAGGCGTAGGCAGGTACTGTAAGATGTGGCGCGCGCCTTCAGGATATTTCAGCGTGCTCAGATCTTCCCAGGTTTCGCCGCCATCACGTGAGCGGGACAGTTTCGGCCCCCAGTGGCCGTGGTCCAAAGATGCCCAAAGGGTACCATCGCGAGGATCACGGGTGGCATAGCAGACAGTAATGCCAGCATGGAGTATCGGGCGCGCTTGCCAGCCAGACGTTGTTCGGTCGAGGATGACGGTGCCCTTGCGGGTGCCCAGTATCAGGGTATCGGACATGGTTTGGCCCTCAATCTGTTCTTGTTTTCTGCGCATGCTCTGCCGAACAGTGCGCGTCCCGGAAGCCGATTCAGCCAGAATCCGGCTGGCTCCTTGACTACTAATCGAATGGGAATCTTCAATTTAGACAGGGTGCCAAAGAAAAACAAATGACTTTTAGGCCATTGGTAAGGCTTGCCATGCGAACGGATGATTATCTATACCGACGCGATCTCGCCCCCCTCAGCGAGGGAAGCAAAGAGCGATGGTGTGTTGAAAAATATTATGGTGGATGGGGCAATCGGCACCGCGGTGGGTACCGGCATCGGTGCGCTAGGCAGTGTCGCGCTGGCGGCGACAAGTGTGACACTGTTCGTCGCCAGCCCTGTAGTCGCTCCGTTGATGCTGCTAGGCTGGGGTGCGAGTATCGGTGGTTTGATTGGAGTTGCTGCTGGAGCTACCGAGGGTGAGGGAAAAAAAGATGGCTGGCTTTCCGATTTGGTTAGTGATGCCATCGCCCAAGGACATGTCGTGCTGGTGGTGGAAACCCTGACCGAGCAGGAAACGACGACTGCGCGAAGAGTTATACAGGAATCGGTTGGTGAATGCTCCGATCATCAAAGGTAAAATTTTCTGTGAAAAAGTACGAGTATGCGGGCCACCGAACAGATGATTAATAAATGCTTCTATAGACTGAGTCTAGTCGTAGGCAATCAAGGATTTGGCCGACGATGAGTAATTCAGTCTGTAATATATGGAGATAATCATGATCAATGAAACTAATGGCACTGGCAGTGTTTTTAATAAGCCCATTAACGGTGCTGGCTCACGTTTGATAAGTTTTGATTCAATTGAAGGCAGCGATATTCATAATCTTCAGGGAGATGATCTCGGAGACATCAAAAACTTAATGCTGGATATCTCTACTGGACATGTTGCGTATGTAGTGCTGTCATTCGGCGGTTTCTTTGGCCTGGGTGAAAAGCTGTTCGCTGTGCCTTGGAACGCTTTAACACTGGATGCTGATCAACAGCGCTTCACGTTGAATGCTGATAAAGAAAAGCTGAAAAATGCACCAGGCTTTGACAAAGATAACTGGCCGGATATGGCTGATATGGACTGGGGTCATCAGATCCATTCTTACTATGGCACGAAGCACTATTCCGAAACGCTTCGCTAGTAGGCTCTTGCCCCTCAGGCACAGGCTCAGTGAATAACTGAGCCTGTTGACAGGCCACGGGTGCGCCGAGTCCAACCCACATTGCGTTCGTTGCTGAAACAGGACTGCACCATCATTACTTTCCTGGTATGTCTGGGTCTTGAAGGTGATCCCTATAGCTGACATAAACCAAAATCAGCGCCAATAATGCCGGTAGTGTCACGCCTGCAAAGTCCTCAATCAGGGATATTGTTCCACATATTCCAACAATTACCTCCCACACATGAATCATGGCGTGGCCTGTCAGCCAGGCAGTAGGCATTAACCAGAGTACCATCCGGTGCTTGATGAACATGACACCAGCAACAAAGGCCATACCTATCAAGATGTAGTTGATACCTATATCGCGCACAAAATGCTGATTGAACGGCCCTCGGCCCGGTACTCCAGGTACCAGCCAGTACCAGGCTTCAGGAGCGAATGTCATAAAAAAGCCATTAACCAAGGCTGCCAACCCCAACAAGGTAGCGGCCACCGTGGTTGCTCTGTTAATAAGCATTTTGCTGCCTCTCGGACAACGCGGATTGTCGGGTTGGTGCCAGGGATGAGTCATTCACTATGACTTTGCTGCAGGCTTTACCATACCCCAAGGTGTACTTCAGTGCGGGATAAACCCGCGCGGAGCTGATGCAAAAGCTAAGGGTGATAAGTCCTTTTTGGCCCCATAAGGCCAAGATCTCTTCGCGCAAATCATCGGCTTCAGGGTTGTGGGCCAACACAAGCTCAGTAAACTGCACGACCAACGCGATATCCGCAGGCAGTTTGCTCAAATCTCCAGTAATAATGGCACGCACAATCTCTGGACTGACTTTAGCTTCCAAAGCCATATTAGCCACCAGCTGAGTGCAGGGCCCGCAATCATCCCAGATAATCGCACGTAATCTGGCTGCGAACAGCGGCCCTGGCGGCAGGTTCCCCGAGTGAGATGACATGGTTTGAAAACCCATGAACTTTAAAAACGCCGCCATATCTGTTTGCAGGATATCCTGCATATAACTCACGTCATAATCGTAACGCTTATTCATCGACAGCAGCATTTTGTTGAATAGATAACGGATCATTTTGTTTCCTCAGGCTAACTGGCCAGATATAAAAACGAGCTTTTACAAACAACCTTGCAGGGATTGCACCTTTCCCTGTGCCTTTACCGGTTTTAACAGGAGCGAGAAACTCAATATGAAAATCATGGCGCAGGTGTAAAGCATCACTGAGAAGTTGCCGCTATCCAGCAGGCTGGACGCCAGCATGGGTCCTGTTGCGAGTCCGACAAAGGATACGACTGCTGCAATAGTTGAGAGCCTTCCGCTGCTATCTATCTCGGCGGTTACTGCAAACAGGTATGACTGGACCGCTGGCCATGAGAAGAACAGCAAAGTCATGCCAATGATATAGAGCGAAGCAAGGTGTGAGAAATTGAGCAGCACTGCAGCCGCTGTCGACATGGCGATACCGGCAGTAATCAGATATATGCGACCAGGGCGTTTACCACTAATCACAGGAACCATCGCTCCCAGCAACCCAGACAGGCCGGTTATTGCGATGTAGGTACTGACACTTTCAGAAGCAAAACCCGCTCCAAGGCCGATGAGCCCTACGTAAGCATAAATGGCACTGGCAGCCGTCAGATAGGAAATGATCGCCAACAACAATAGCAGTGGTTTTCCGAGCAGCTCAGCCAAAGGCTTGGATTGCTGGATAGACTGGCTGCTCAATGGAAGAGAGGGAAGAAAGGGTATCAGCACCACGCTCAGCAATATAAAACCTGCCATCACGTAGAAAACCGCATGTGCGTTCAGCTGCGTTTCGAGCGCTGGCAAGGCGTACATCACGATAGAGCCAATACTGAACTGTATGAAGAGCAAGGTGCCAAACGCACGATCCGGATTATTGAGCCTGGCCAGTGCCGAGAAGCCAATTCCGACGCATAGCCCACCCAGCGCCCCGGCCAGAAAACGCCAACCCAACATGACGCCATAATCTTCAACCCATAAAGTGCCGATATCCACCAGCGCCAGCAGAGACAAACATATCAGCATGACGGATTGCCAATGAAAGCGTCGCACCAGAAAAATAGCCACAATGCTTCCCAGCAGGCTTCCATATCCGTTAAGTGCAACAATCTGTCCGGCTTCGATCTCATTGAAACCAATACCGCCCGCCAGCGCATTCACAACGCCCGGCAAAAAGTTAATATAAGCAAGACCAGCCATGGCGATAAATGCCAGGAAAAAGTATGCAAAGGGATTATCTGCAGGTAATTTTCTTGAAAGAGAGTGCTTCAACATGATTCCTCACTTAGATATCTGTGTTCTATCGTCAGGAATTCTATGGCCGTGAAAAATCCAGAAAAATAGGCTAACTTCCCTATCAGTCGTGAAGGATATTCATGAATTTTGTGTTATAGACAGTCTGCGGAACGACCGACTATACTCAGTCGATGGATAAACTGCGCTCACTGGAAATATTTATAGCCACTTGTGATAGTGGTAACTTTGCGGCTGCGGCAAGAACCTGCAACACAGATCCCTCCACCGTCAGCAAGGCCATTAGCCGACTGGAAGCGCAACTGGGATTGACGCTTTTTCAGCGATCCACCCGACAGCTGCGCATCACCACCGCCGGTCAGCGCTATGCCGACACCGTGCGCAAGCTGCTTCAGGACCTCGACTCCTGCGAAGATGAACTGCGGCATTTAAATGAATCTCCCTGCGGTACCCTGCGTATCAATTCTGCCGTCTGCTACGGCCATCTCTACCTTCGCCCCTTATTGCAGGCTTTCTGCCAGCGCTACCCAGAGATCAAGCTCGAGATAGAGATCAACGACTTCCACGTGGATATTATCGAAAACGATATTGATGTGGCGCTGCGTACCGGCTTTGTCAAAGACAGCCGCCTAGTGGCAAGGCGACTCAGCCCAATGGACTTTCTGACGTGTGTGTCGCCTCACTATTTAGAGACACACGGTACACCACGCAGCGCTGAGGACTTTAAACAGCACAGTTGGATTGGCTTTCGAATCAAGGAAACACAGCAGCTGCAGCCGATCTTTTTGCCGAATGAGAGAGGGGAGTATCTCCCTTATGAGCTGGAACGCAGTCATATCACCGATGATGGCGAGGCAATGGCACATATGTGTACAGACGGCCTGGGCTTTGCTCAACTACCTCACTTTCTTGCGAAAAATGGTTTGAACAGCGGGGCTCTGGTTTCCCTTTATCCCTATTTCAGGCCACCACAAGCTGATAGTGGTGTATTTGCCATTTATCCCAAGCGAGATTACTTACCTGCCAAGGTCAGAGTGTTTATTGAGTTTATGATGTCATCGTTAGAGTCCATGGGTGAAAGCACAAATAAGACCTGGGCTGAAAACTGGGTCCCTGTTGTTGATTTTCCTCGGTGAAGGCATGGATACCTCTAATAGAAGCTGGATACGTTCGTCTTGACGTTTGGCTGAGATTTTTGACCTGCCAAGCGGTAGCAACACTGTCTGAGAGCGATTGAATACGAGCCAATGGAGTTAATATGAAGCATATTTTCGTCTATTCCGATTCGTTGTCATGGGGCATTATTCCCACTACACGCGAGCGTTTGGCGTTCGATAAACGCTGGCCGGGAGTAATGGAAATAGCGCTGAGCCGTTCTGGCGAGGCAGTGCGTGTTATCGAGAACTGCCTCAATGGACGTCGTACTGTCTGGGATGATCCGTTTAAACCTGGCCGCAATGGTCTGGTTGGTCTGGCTCAGCAGATAGAGATATATTCACCTCTGGATCTTGTCATTCTCATGCTTGGCACCAACGATTTTCAATCCATGCACCCGCACAATGCATGGCAATCTTCCCAGGGAATTCTCGCGCTTATCTCAGCCATCCGCTCTGCGCCGATTGAGCCGGGTATGCCTGTGCCAGACATCTTGGTGGTTGCACCCCCTGCCATTCAAGCACCGAAAGGACCCATCGCACCAAAGTTTGAAGGCGGAGAGACAAAGTGTATCGGTTTGGCTGAGGCATACGAAAAGGTATGTGCCGAGGTCGGTTGTCATTTCATTGATGCCGGCAGTGTCATCATGTCGAGCAAAGTCGATGGTGTTCATCTTGATGCAGAGCAGCATCTGGTTCTTGGCAATGAGTTGTGCGGCGTTGCTCAAAAGCTGCTGGCTGGCTGTTCTCTCTGAGGTACGTTGAGTGATGCAACAGTTGTATTGTCGATCCTGATCCGCCGCTTGGGACATCCCTGAAGGAAATAGCTCTGGTTCCACTCCGAAATCATAGGATCTTGCCTTTCAATCAAGTATCTTTCTTTAAGGGTATTTGAAGAGGTGTGTCATGACGGATTCGGTAGATCGGATTTTGCAGCAGTGGAGTAAAGCCAGACCTGACCTGGACTGCTCTGCAATGGGGGTTGTCGGGCGTGTCGGACGGGTAAGTATGCTCTGGGGAAAGCAAATGGATGCTGTGTTCGAACCGCAGGGATTGAGTCGTGTCGAGTTTGATATTCTGGCGACTCTGCGTCGTAGTCAGGTACCACTTACCCCGACAGAGTTGTATCAAACGTTGATGTTGTCATCTGGCGCGATGAGCACGCGAATAGAGGTATTGGTTCAGAGGGGCCTGATAGAGCGGATGGCCAGTGAAGAGGACCGTCGTAGTTGTAAGGTTGCACTGACAGAGCAGGGAGTGGCTGTGCTGGATCAGGCCCTGGAGTCCCATCTGGCCAACATGGATCAGATGCTCAGCTGTCTTGATGGAGATGATAAAACTCAGTTGGCAGGGTTATTGAAGAAGATACTGCTTTCCAGTGAGTAAACAGCGGCTGGGTGCAGGAATGAGAACCAGGCTTGTGAATCGGAGTGGCCTGCGTTGTATCAGGCATGTTCTCTTTGCCGCCTACTGGCTTGCTCCTGCTGTTAAGGAGATTTCCATGTCAACTAAACCAGCCGAAGCAAGCATGAACCATCTGATCAATAACCTTCCGGCATCGGAACAAATACTTTTTTTGCACACAGCAAAGAGGTTGAACTTCTCTTCGGCGAAGTGCTTTCTGATGCCGGTCAGCAGTATGCCGCTGCTTTACCTCTGGGTAAAAGGCTGTACAGCACAAGACTAGTATAAGTAAGCAGTTCAGTTCAGTTCAGTTGCCGTAACGCTCTTTACGCCTTTGATATTCTGGGCGAGTTCAATTGCCAATGCATGTTCAACACCGCTTTGTGTCGACCCACTCAGAGTGACAATACCCTCTTTGGTAGTAACAGAAATATCATTGCTGTGAATGTGGCTGGACATCAGGAAGGTGGACTTCACTTTAGTGGTGATCCACGTATCAGAAATGGCCTGTCCTGTGTCGCTCTCCTTATCACTGCCGGTCACAGTAGCTTTGGTGGCAGGGTCAACGGTCATCTGGTTGTCAACGGATCTGACACCACGAGTACCCAGCGCGAGCTTATCAACCATGGATTTCGATTTTTCGCTATCAGTTGTGCCTGTGATCGTGACCACTCCGTCGAGAGTTTCGACTTCGCTATTCATGCCGTCAGAGAAGCTGCTCCAAAGGAGTTTCGATTTAACTGCGGCTGTGATGGAGGCATCATCGACGACTTGTCCGAAGCTGCGCTCACCGTCGGTTCTTTCTTCTCTGACATAATCAGCCTTGACTTCAATGTCGTTGTCAACGGATGTGATACCTGGCACGCCGATTGCGATCTGCTCAGCGAGATCTTTATTTATCTCTTCATCGACTATTCCAGTCAGAGTTGCCTTGCCGTCGACAACATCTATATTAATCTCATGTGCACGCAGGTAGGGGCTCAGTGCATAGGTGGTTTCGATCTGAGCTTGCTGACGGGCATTACTGATATCCATTGATGTATCTTTGCCAAACGCTGTTGCACTTGCACCAGCCAGCGCCAGTGAAATACTGGATGCCAGCAGCAGTTTGTTCAGATTGTTTTTCATATATTTCTCCATCACTCGTGAGTGTTGAATAAGTTGGCAGGATCATCGAGAGGTTAGATGGTATATCTGGAAGCCTGTGCTGTTCTGTGCGTTATCGCACTTACACTGGTGATCTCATTTGCCCATTTAATCTCCGGCCTCTTGTCAGATTCCGGCGCTTCTGTTCTACTAGCGCACTTTCAACACTCTTTATCTCTTATCTGATTTTCCTGCCCGCAGAACCTCCTGTTCCGGGTGCTAACTAGTCTGATTCAAATGGATATTTCTGCACGATCTACTTTCAGTATCGGCGTGCAGTGCTATTCTGGTGTTGAGTTCTAAAAACGGCAGAGTCATATGACTGAGCAACAAGAAGCATTTATCGTAGGATGGCGAGAGTGGGTGGGTCTTCCCGGTCTTGGTATCGACAGTATCAAATGCAAGGTCGACACAGGTGCCCGTACCTCGGCACTGCACGCCTTTGCAGTCGACAGTTTTACACGTGACGGCGCCGAATGGGTGCGATTCGGACTGCATCCGAAACAGCATGACACTGAAACAGAAGTATGGTGCGAAGCCCCGGTCAAGGATGTGCGTAATGTGACTGATTCGGGCGGGAATGTCACCGAGCGGTATTTTATTGAGACAGATGTGCAGATCGGGAATGAGCGATTTGCCATTGAATTATCTTTGACCTGTCGGGACACCATGATGTTTCGCATGTTGCTGGGACGACAGGCGCTTAAACAGAAACGATTAATTGTGGATTCGGGTGCCTCCTATCTACAGTCAGGCAGGCATGGGAGAAGTAAATGAAGATTGCGATACTGTCCAGAAATGCAAAACTCTACTCAACGCGCCGTCTTATAGAGGCTGCCGAGAGCAGAGGGCATGAAGTTCGGGTCATTGACGCTTTGCGTTGCTACATGAACATCACCTCCCATAATCCGCAGATCCACTACAAGGGCGAGATACTGGATGGCTTTGATGCCGTGATTCCTCGTATTGGCGCCTCGATTACTTTTTATGGCACGGCTGTACTGCGCCAGTTTGAGATGCTGAACGTTTATCCATTGAATGAATCTGTAGCAATCAGCCGCTCGCGGGATAAATTGCGCAGCCTGCAGCTTCTTTCACGTCGTGGTATCGGTTTGCCTGTCACTGGTTTTGCCCACTCACCGGATGATATCGATGACCTGCTCAGCACTGTGGGTGGTGCGCCGGCCGTCATCAAACTACTGGAAGGTACGCAGGGGATCGGTGTGGTATTGGCCGAAACCAATCAGGCGGCAGAAAGCGTTATTCAGGCGTTCATGGGGCTGAAGCACCACATTCTGGTGCAGGAGTTCATCAAGGAAGCGAAAGGTGCCGATATTCGTGCCTTTGTTATCGGCGGCAAGGTTGTAGCGGCGATGAAGCGCCAGGCTAAAGAGGGCGAATTCAGATCCAATCTGCATCGTGGCGGTACTGCTACGCTGTGTCGCATTACACCGGAAGAGCGGGCTACCGCGATACGTGCGGCCAAGGTGATGGGGCTGAATGTCTGTGGTGTTGATCTGTTGCGCTCCAATCATGGTGCCGTGGTGATGGAGGTAAACTCATCGCCGGGTCTTGAAGGCATCGAGAAAGCATCTGGTAAAGATGTAGCTGGCATGGTCATTGATTTCATAGAGCGTAATGCCAAGCCCAATCGGACACAGACCAAAGGTACTGGTTAAGCATCAGATATTGGTTAACCAACCGATATTGGCTAAGCAGCAGGTACCGGTTAAACAATAGGACAGGCGATTGTCAGTGCGGCGAAAAAAGAATCAGCCAATCACCATCGGCGGGGTAGAGGTTCAACCCGGCGAGCGTAAAACGATTGAGTTGCAACTGGGTAAGCTCTACACCCATACACCCACCACCATGCCGGTTCAGGTGATATGTGGCCGTCAGGAGGGGCCTGTGCTGTTTGTCAGTGCGGCGATCCATGGTGATGAGCTCAATGGTGTTGAGGTGATTCGTCGCCTGCTGCAGGTGCCAGCGTTGAGGCGCCTGAAAGGGACGTTGATCGCTGTTCCTATCGTGAATCTATATGGCTTTATCAACCACAGCCGCTATCTGCCAGACAGACGTGACCTGAACAGGTGTTTTCCGGGTTCGCAGAAAGGCTCGCTTGCCGCGCGTATTGCACGCATCTTCATGACCGAGATTGTCAACCAGGCGACTCACGGTATTGATCTGCATACCGGAGCGATCAATCGCAGTAATCTGCCTCAGATACGGGCCGATCTGGATGATGCGGAAACGCTATCCCTGGCAAGGGCCTTCGGTACGCCGGTGATACTGAACTCGGCACTGCGTGATGGTTCACTGAGGGCCGCAGCCAGACAGAAAAATATCCCGATTCTGCTCTATGAAGCCGGGGAAGCACTGCGCTTTGATGAGTTTGCCATTCGTGGTGGCGTTGAAGGGATCATACGGGTGATGCGTGCGCTGGAGATGTTGCCGAAGAGTCGCAGAGCACCCGGCCTCGAGCCGATGATGGCGCGTTCCAGCATGTGGATGCGTGCCCCGCAGAGCGGTATTTTCCGTGCTTTCGTCAACCTTGGTGACAGGGTTGTGCGCGATCAGACATTACTGGGTATTGTCTCTGATCCTTTTGGCGAATCAGAAACCGAGATCTGGTCACCCTGCAGTGGTCTGGTGATCGGACAGATGAACCTGCCACTGGTGAACGAGGGAGACGCGCTTTATCATATTGCGCAATTCTATCGTACCGACCTGGCTGTAGAACGCCTTGAAAGTTATCAGGAAAATCTGGAATCTGCAGATTTCCCCTATGCGGATAACGGCCTGCTGGAGTGATCTGCTGTAGTTATTTACTGTAGTTATTTACTGTAGTTATTTACTGTAGTTATTTACTGCAGTGATCACTCGGACTGAACCAGCAGACGATTGGCCAGCTGAGCTTCCAGCTCTACATTGAAATCCTGAGCGCACTGCATATGCTCTCCCATCAGGCGGTGAACAGCCTGGTGATCTCTGGCCTTGAAGGCCGTCAGTAACTCGCGGTGATAGTGCAGGTTGGATTTGGAAAACTCCTGCTGCTCCGGCAGTTGCACCTTCTTGTAAATCACCAGATCCTTGATCAGATCATTCAGAAATCGACCGAAAAACCCGAGTATCGGATTACCGCAGCGGTCTGCCAGCAGGTTATGAAAATCCAGCTCGGCAATGCGCTGTGTCACGCGCTGTTCAATATCCTGTGCCGGGCTGGCGCAGAGTTCGGTCAGTCTTTCCAGCTCAGCCAGATCTTCAGCCGTCAGTTTATCAACGGCGATGGTGGCTATCTCCGGTTCCACAAGCTTACGCATGCTGTAGATATCCGGCCCGGTCGGGTGCTGAAAATGCAGATAGTTGCGCAGCATCTGCGAGGCCAGAGGGTAGGGGACCTGAGCAAGGATCGCGCCACCATTAGGGCCGGTCTTGACGGTGATCAACCCCTGCACCTCCAGTGATTTCAAGGCTTCGCGAACGGTGCCTTTGGAACACTCGAACAGCTCCATTAAGGCTTTTTCATTAGGAAGTTTATCTCCCGGCTGAACATCCTTAAGCACTACCCAGCGCTTGACCGACTCCACTATCTGGTCGGCACGCTTCATACGTTTCGGGGAGTCTATTCCACTGAAGCCCTTATCCATTCACACACTCTGTAGATAATACGTTTACAAAAGGGCAGCCCAAAACCTGACTGCGGCTTACTGGGTTGCCCCGGCTGGAGCGTTTGCCTCACAAGGCGGTATTATGCCTGTTTTGCGTTCGCTGAGCGCCCCTGAATGAAATTGATTGCCAGCATCAGTAGTATCAGAGCACCGCCAGCCACCTCTGCTGCCATATGTGGTATGAATATTGCGATGGTTGCACCGATCAGTATCACCCTCATCCACCAGTTCATCCAGGTAAACAGATAGCCCTCAAGTGAAGCGGCAAAGGCCAGCAGTGCTGCGATAATGATCGCCCCGTTCCAGAGCAGTACCGGCAATGGGCCACCTGTGATGATCTCGGGGTTGAACACCATGAACAGTGGAATCAGATAGAGCCCCTTGGCAAATTTCCAAGACTGCACACTGGTTTCCATCGTCTTGCTTCCTGCGATGGCGGCGGCCGCAAAAGCGGCCAGTGCCACCGGCGGTGTGACATTCGAATCCTGTGAATACCAGAACACCAGCAGATGCGCGATCAGCAATGGAATGCCGAACTCATTGGTCAATGCCGGGCCAACCAGTACGATCAGCACGATATAGCTCGCGGTAACCGGCAGGCCAAGACCCAGTATCAGGCTGGCAATGATTACCAGCAGCAGGGCGAGCAGGATATTACCGCCCGAGAAGGCGATCATCATGGAGGAGAATTTCAGACCAAGTCCGGTTAGTCCCACCACAGCTACAACAATCCCCGCCACAGCACAGGCGATGCTGACGGCGATGGCGTTGCGTGCACCGAGTTCGAGCCCGAGCAACAGCTTGTGAAAGCCCACCAGTGCCGTTTGCCAGAGCTCATGCATCATGTTACTGCCACGAAGGCCGCGTTTGATAGCATGATAGGCCCCGTTGATGGCGGCGATGACGATGATACCCATCACCGCATAGAAGCCCACACGCATGGGGGAGATCCCAATCACGAGCAGATATACCAGCATGATCAACGGGATAAGGAAAAACCAGCCCTGTGCCATCACCTCGCGCATGACCGGCAGTTCACTCTTGGGTAGCCCCTTCATTCCCTGTTTGATCGCAATGATATGTACAAACAGGTAAACGGTGGCGAAATACAGCAGGGCCGGAAACACGCTGACTTTGATAATCTCGATATAGGGAACGCGCGTATATTCCGCAATCAGGAAGGCACCAGCCCCCATCAGTGGTGGCATGATCTGCCCGCCAGTGCTGGCCGCTGCCTCGATGCCACCGGCCTGTGCCGGCTTGTAGCCAAGTCGTTTCATCAGGGGGATGGTGAAAGCGCCTGTAGTGACGACATTGGCAATCGAACTGCCGGAGATGGAACCCATGGTGGCAGATGCCAGCACAGCCGCTTTGGCTGGGCCACCGCGCTGCCTGCCGGTGGCGGCAAAGGCCAGGTCGATAAAGAACTTACCGGCACCGGTTACTTCAAGAAAAGCGCCGAAGAGTACAAAGATAAAGACGAAAGTGGCCGCTACACCCAGAGGCAAGCCGAAGATCCCCTCTTGCCCCAGATACAGCTGCGCCGCGACACGCTCCAGCGTGTAACCACGGTGATTCAGAATGCCCGGTAGCCACTCACCCAGCCAGGGGAGGGCGCCGCGTGGCCCTGCCAGCGCATAAAGAATGGCGATGATGCCGATAATTGTCAGTCCGAGCCCGACAGCGCGTCGACTCGCCTCCAGCACCACAACGGTTGTCATGCAGGCAACGAAAATATCGGTTGTATTCCAGAAACCGGCGCGCCCGATAATCTCATCCAGATAGAACACCAGGTAGAAGCCTGAGTAGGCTGCAGCCGCAAAGAAAAGGATATCGATCGGCCAGGTTAAGAATCCCCGCCTGCGCCCATGCATGGGAGGAAAGATCAGAAAGGCCAGCATCAGTACCAGCGCAAGATGGGTGCCACGCTGATAGAAAAGTCCAAACTGCTGAATACCGGCGCTGTAGAGTTGAAACAGCGAAAGAGCAAGTGCAACCAGAGTAATGATCCAAAGAACAAACCTGGGGCCTGAGTGGCCAGGATCGATCTTTATTTCTGGCACTTTGATCTTGATCGGTTCATGTGTCATGTACTGTTTCTCCAAGCGCGTTGTGATTCACTCCTGTGCCTGGCGACAGGCGATGATTCATCAGGTTGGTACTGCTTTTCTACTATTGCTTGCTGCTATTGCTTTGATTCCGAACAATCGGGTTGAGCTTGTGATACGACGAGTCGGATATTAACCAGCTCACCAGCAGCCACTGCGCTGAGGTTAAAATCATCATCGACTGTCACGATCCGATGACTCACTTTGTTGGAGCCAATTCTGATCCAGTAATTGTTATCGGTAACCGGTTCGTTGATCTCCTCGATCAAATAGCCGCCACTGGTATCGCTGTGCTGTACACCTCGCCCCGGAAAATGACCCAGCCCGGCGGCAAAGTCGGGTTGGTGGCTGCTGAACAGTAATAACTCCCCCCTGTCTGTTTTATAGCAATCCTGCACCAGAAAGCCAGCAACGGAGTGATGCCAGTGCATGCACCAGCGCTTATCTGGCAGGGGTACATATGCCAGCAGGCTCTGATCGGAGCGCCTTGCCTCCAGATGCTGGGTTGCACAATCCGCTGCTGCGGTGGCCGTGCCATGCAGCAGGGCGGAGAGGGCTATCGGTGCCAGGTATTGCTTCACGGCTTGCGGCTTCGCTCGGTCTGGGTGGTAGTTAGATGCTGAATTACAAGCATTTTTATCAATCTGTCATTTGAGTATATCCCCCTTTCAAGGGATGTCCACCCGCACCTGGCAGACAGACATAATCTATTATTTGATAATCGCAGATTGAGCAGGCCATCACACTTGTGTGTATCTGGCGGATCCATTCGTGTTCTGTTGATTTATGGATAATACTTAATATCTGAACTAATAAAACTTGATTTTTCCTATTTATTATAATAAATATGATAATTAGAGTCTGGCGTACTGACCATTCATATAACCGGAGGCAAAAATTCATGACATCCTTCCAGTGGGACGATCCCCTTTTGATTGAACAGCAGTTGACCGAAGATGAGCGTCAGATCCGTGATGCCGCACGTGCATACTGTCAGGAAAAACTTCAGCCGCGTGTACTGACCGCTGCCCGTGAAGAGCGTTTTGATCGTGAGATCATGAGCGAGATGGGTGAGATGGGTCTGTTGGGCGCCACAGTCGCGGAGGTTTATGGCGGCTCGGGCGTTAACCATGTTTCCTATGGTCTGATCGCTCGTGAAGTGGAGCGTGTTGATTCCGGCTATCGCTCAGCCATGAGTGTGCAGTCCTCGCTGGTGATGTATCCGATTGAGGCCTATGGCACAGAGGAGCAGAAGCACAAGTATCTGCCCAAGCTCGCCAGCGGTGAAATGGTTGGCTGTTTTGGTCTGACCGAACCGGATCACGGTTCTGATCCCGGCTCAATGATCACGCGTGCGCGCAAAACCGATGGCGGTTATCTGCTGACGGGTCAGAAAATGTGGATCACCAATAGCCCGATCGCAGATGTGGCTGTGGTCTGGGCCAAGTCCGATGCGCATGATGGTAAGATCAAGGGCTTTATCGTTGACCGCGGCACACCTGGTTTCAGCACACCCAAGATTGAAGGCAAGTGCTCCCTGCGTGCATCCGTGACCGGTGAGATCGTGCTGGATAACGCCTTTGTGCCGGAAGAAAATCTGCTGCCGGGTGCATCCGGGCTGGGTGGTCCGTTTGGCTGCCTGAATAAAGCACGTTTCGGTATTGCCTGGGGTGCGCTGGGTGCCGCTGAGTTCTGCTGGCACGCTGCACGACAGTACACACTGGATCGCAAACAGTTCGGACGTCCGCTGGCTGCCACGCAGTTGGTGCAGTTGAAGCTGGCGAACATGCAGACCGAAATCACGCTGGGTCTGCAGGCAGCACTTCAGGTGGGTCGTCTGATGGACAGCGGCAACTGGGCACCGGAAATGATATCGCTGATCAAGCGCAACAACTGCGGCAAGTCGCTGGATATCGCTCGTATTGCACGTGATATGCATGGTGGTAACGGTATCTCTGATGAGTACGGTGTGATTCGTCATATGGTGAATCTGGAGTCGGTCAACACCTACGAAGGTACTCACGATATCCATGCGCTGATTCTGGGCCGTACCCAGACTGGCATCCAGGCATTTTTCTGATCCAGAAGGGGAGTTGAATCATGCCCGCACAACCCTTGCAAGGCGTTCGGATTCTCGATCTGTCGCGCATTCTTGCAGGCCCCTGGTGCAGCCAGCAACTGGCTGATCTGGGTGCCGAGGTGATCAAGATCGAGCGTCCCGGCGAAGGGGATGATACCCGTCGCTGGGGGCCGCCCTGGCTGTCTGGGTCACAGGAGGCGGCCTACTATCTGGGCGCCAATCGTGGAAAACAATCGGTGACCATTGATATGGCTCAGCCGGAGGGACAGGCACTGCTGCATGAACTGGTGAAAACCTGTGATGTGGTGCTGGAGAACTTCAAGGTTGGCGGGCTGAAGAAATACCATCTGGATTATGACAGCCTGAAGGCGATCAAGCCGGATCTGATCTACTGCTCCATCACCGGGTTTGGACAGGATGGGCCCTATGCGCATCGTGCCGGTTATGACTTCATGATTCAGGGGATGGGCGGGCTGATGAGCCTGACCGGACAGCCGGACAGTGAACCGGGCGGTGGCCCGGTCAAGGTCGGTGTTGCCTTTGCCGATATCTTCACAGGTATGTATGCGGCGAATGCGATCATGGCGGCACTACTGCAGAAGGCTCGAACCGGTGAGGGCACGCATATCGATCTGGCGCTGCTGGATGTGCAGGTGGGGGTGCTGGCCAATCAGGCACTCAACTATCTGACCTCAGGACAGGTGCCACAACGGCTGGGTAATGCACACCCCAATATTGTGCCCTATCAGGCGTTTGCAACGGCTGATGGTTATATGATTCTGGCGGTGGGTAACGATGGTCAGTTCCGCCGCTTCTGTGAAGTGGCAGGCTGCCGGGAACTGGCTGATGATCCGCGTTTTGTCAGCAATGGCAAACGGGTGGAGAATCGCCAGTTGCTGATCCCGTTGCTGGTGGAGCGGGTGCGCTTGCGCTCGACTGCCGATTGGCTGGCTTCACTTGAAGCGGTCGGAGTGCCCTGTGGGCCGATCAATACGCTGGATCAGGTGTTTGAGGATCCCCAAGTTAAGCATCGCTCGGTCGAGATTAGTCTGCCGCACCCTGAAGCAGGGGAGGTCAAGCTGGTCAGTAATCCGATTCGGTTTGATGGTGAGGCACTGAATGCTCAGTCGGCACCACCGCTGCTTGGGCAGCATACAGATCAGGTGTTGGAGCAGCTGTTGCAGCTCAGCCCGGAGCGCCTTGCGGCGCTGCGTGACAAGGGCGTGATCTGAGTCTGTGTAAACCTGTTCGGGAACTCCTGGATCAGTGATGAGGCTGGAAACTGCTTGTCTGTGCCGGCAGATCCCGAAAACCTTGGGTGAGACGCCGTGAATACGTCACTGTAGGCTTAAATGCCGCATCCTTGCGGCATATACTCACCCAAAATCTTCGGGATAGACGTCTGAATCACCGATTCAGGCGTCAGCCTTCCTGCCCCGATCATCCCTTTCATCCGGTGTTACTGGTATTATGCAGCATTGATCTTTCCCGACATCACTGCTTTTACGGATACTCCTGTGCACCAGACTGCCCGCTACCTCTGTCCCGTTTGTCATGAACTCCTGTCGGTTCCAGTGGAAGCTTGTGACAAGACCTGGCGCTGTATCAATGGGCACAGTTTTGATCAGGCACGACAGGGCTATCTTAATCTGCTGTTGGCGCAGCAACGCAATAGCCGGGCACCGGGTGATACAGCCGAGATGGTGCAGGCGCGATCAGACTTTTTAAATGCCGGATATTATCAGCCTCTGGCATCGACACTCTGTGATCTGCTGCAGCCCAGTGCCGGAGAGCAGAACGTACTGCTGGATCTGGGCTGTGGCGAAGGCTATTACACCCGGCAGATGCACACCCTCGGTTGGGGCGCTGTCTATGGTCTGGATATCTCCAAACCAGCGATACTGGCCGCAGCCAGGCAAAACCGTGAAATTCACTGGTCGGTTGCCAGCATGCGCGCGATACCGCTGGAGGATGCCAGTGTGGATGCTGCGACCTGTGTTTTTGCCTACTATCAGGCCGAGGAGCTGTTGCGCGTGCTCAAGCCGCAGGGGCGTTTTCTGCTGTTGGTCGCAGGGCCTGATCATCTGCTGGAGCTGCGGCAGGCGATCTATCCAGAGGTCAAGGAGCACGATGGCGACAAGGCGTTGAATCTGGCGCTGGAGCACTTCACACTGCTGAGCGATCAGAAGCTGCATCACGAGCTGGAAAATCTGCAGGGCGATGCGCTGTGGCAGTTATTGCAGATGACACCCCATTTCTGGCGGGCACCACCACCGGTTCAGGAGCAGGTGCGCAATCAGGTGTTTGAGAAGATGACGGTGGATATCAGGCTTCTGTTGCTGAACAAGCCGATTGTCGAGAGCAATTTTCCTGAAGACCGTGATCATCATGTGTGATGACCACTCTTGTTGCCATGAGCCTGACCAGAAACGCATCAATTATTTAGAGTCTCTGGATTTCATCCTGCGAGTGCTCTTGCACGTATTCTTTCAGGGCTCTATCCATACGGGTCTGCCAGCCTTTACCTGTTGCCTTAAAGACACTCAGTACGTCGGGTGAAAGTCGCACCGTAATGCGCTCTTTCGTTATTTCTGCTTTCGGACGCCCCATGGGTTTCATACGCTTGAACTCAGAATCACTGACTTCATGGGTATCTGGGTCGGCAGCAATCCCCGCGTTGATTCTGGCATCTTCTTCTGGCGTTGGCACAAGGGTGCCTTCTTTAAGCTTTGGCATAGCGATTCACCTCTCTGCTGTTGGCTTTTCGTAGGCTGATGATGCGTCGTACCTCATCACGATCGGTAAAGACCACATTAAACAGTCTCAAGCCAATGTATGCGAACCCGACCATCCGTTGTTCACCGTAGTCTTTGCGGTCGTCTGGAAAACACCACAGTGTTTCCCATTCCAGTTCGTAGGCTGCCGACAGTGAGACCCCGTGCTTTTCGCGGTTCACAGCGTCCTTTGCTGAGTCGAATTCGATTTCCATATATTTATTGTATGTACATTAAATAAAAGGAGCAACAGTCGACAGCAATTTTCTACAAGACTCTATTATCATTTATGATGGACTCTGTGAGGTATGGGATAAAACAGGATGAAACATGAAAGACAACGCTGACTACTCTACCGCGAGCGTTCTGGGAGGTCTGGAGCTGCTCAGTGCGCAGTATTACCGCCAGAACTTTTCCAGACACACTCATGAAGGGTATACCGTAGCGGTGATCGAGCATGGTGCTCAGCGCTTCTACCGCACTGGTGGCCAACATCTTGCCAATCAGGACAGTATCATTTTGGTCAATGCTGACGATGTTCATACTGGTCAGTCGGCCACCGACTACGGCTGGGCATATCGTGCCATGTATCCGACGCCTGAGCAGTTCCAATCGGTGTGTGCTGACCTGTTTCAGGGGCGCGATGGTGTTCCATACTTTCCTCAGGCTGTGGTTCATGACCCGGAGCTGGCGGTTCAGATGCGCCTGGTATTTGGCTTGCTTAGCAACGGTCAGGATCGGTTACTCAATGAGACCCTCCTGTACTCGGTGATGACAAGGCTGGTACTGCGTCATTCCCGTTCACGACATCAGTTCCGCCAGGGCAGTATACCCAGTCGGGCGCTTAATCTGGTCAGGGAGTATCTGGATGACTATCCGGCCGCAGACGTATCACTGGTAGATCTGGCGCATCTGGCGAACCTCAGCCCCTATTATCTGGTACGCCAGTTCAAGCGTTATTTTGGGCTACCGCCTCATGCTTACCAGGTGCAGGCTCGCCTGCGGCACGCTTGCAAGTTACTGCAGGGCGGTGAAACTCCCGCTGCTGTTGCAGTAGACTGCGGTTTTCATGACCAAAGCCATCTCACCAGTCATTTCAAACGGGCCATGGGGGTCGCGCCGGGTCAGTACGCCCGCCAGCGCAAGATACTACAAGCCTGACCCCCGCCTTGTTGCCACACTCCAAGTTGAATCAACAGGGAGTGGCACACAGTGGCGAAAATATCAGACACCTTGAAAGTAAAACCTTCCGGCACCTGTATCGGCAGTGCGTTGCGGGCAGCGACGCTGGATATCATGCCGTTGGCAGTGGCGGTCTTTCCATGGGGGATACTGTGCGGGTCTCTTGCGTTACAGTCGGGGCTGTCACCAATCCAGGCTCAGTTCATGTCGCTGGTGGTGTTTGCCGGTGCCGCCCAGCTCGCCGCTCTGGGCTTGATCAGTGGCGGCAGTGGTAATCTGGCGGCCATTGTGGGCAGCACTGCCGTGGTCAGCGCTCGCCACCTGCTCTATTCGGCGGTATTTCGTCCTGATGTTCTGGCTCTGTCATTGCGCTGGCGCCTGGCGCTGGCCTTCTTGTTAACGGATGAGATGTTTGCCGTGACCTCTGCTCATAAGCTTCGCACGGGCTGCTTCTCACCTCTCTATGCGCTGACTGCCGGGTTGACCTTCTACATCGTCTGGAACGCTGCTACCTTGACGGGCATCCTGCTGGGTTCTTTATTTACTGGCATCGAGCATCTGGGTTTTGATTTTGCTATTGCAGTGACGTTTATCGCTATGGTCGTGCCTGCTGTCAACACTCGGCCTATGTTGATTGCGGTGTTGATCAGCGGATTACTGGCGGTGATGTTTCAACTGCTGCAAGTGCAGCAAGGTCTGCTGTTAGCCAGTCTTATTGGCATGTCGGTGGGTTATCTTCTCAGTCGTAACAGGGAGGTGTGAGGTTATGATATGGCTGATTCTGATATTGATGGCACTGGTAACCTTCTCCTTCCGTTATGCCTTGTTTTCCGGCTATTTACGCCTGGATATCAGCCCAGGGCAAAAGCGTTTTCTGGCTTTTTCGGCACCTTGCGTACTAACCGCCATGGCAGCGCCTATTGTCATTATGCCGGGTGGTGAACTGAGTTCGACAATCCTGAACCCTTACCTGTTGTGCGGCCTGCTGGCGATAGGGTTGATTCTGGTGACTCGCCATATGCTGCTGACGGTGATAATCAGCCTGGCGGTGTTTGCACTGGCCACGCAGGTACTGTAGAGCTGCAGCAAAATCTTGCACTCATCATCAATGATGGCCAGGACTGAGCTGTTGCCCAGTCCTGGGACGTACCTGTGTTTTATCAGAATGCTGCTCGTGACAGATTTTCACGAACGAAGGGCAGCTTAAAAGTTAACAATACCCAACGCATGCAGGAACACGATGATAATCGCCAGCGGTGTGACATAGCGCATGGTGAAAGACCAGAGCTGATACAGCATACCTGAGCCCATTCCCAGTTCATCCTGCATCACGGTTTTCTTCAATATCCAGCCACTGAAGATCGCCATCAGCAGGCCGCCCAGCGGCATCAACCAGCTTGAGGTCAGGTAATCCAGCATATCGAAGAAGGTCTTGCCGAACAGTGTCCACTCGGCACCGACGTTGAGCGATGTGACTACCCCGAGACCACCCAGCCAGAGCAGACCACCCGCCAGCAGGCACGCCTTGATGCGTGTCATCTGGAACTTCTCGGTCAGCCAGGAGATGGTGGGCTCAAGCAGTGAGATGGCTGAGGTCAGGGCAGCAATCGCCAGCAGCAGGAAGAACAGCGTACCGAAGGCGCTGCCAAATGGCATCTGACCGAAGGCGATCGGCAGGGTGACAAAGATCAGCCCAGGACCTGCTCCCGGCTCCAGGCCGTTGGCAAATACCAGTGGGAAGATGGCAAGGCCAGCTGCAAGCGCAACAACCGTGTCCATGATCGCGATCAGCAGGGTGGTTTTACCGATGGAGACATTATCCGGCAGGTAAGAACCGTAGGTCATGATGGCGCCTGATGCCAGGCTCAGTGTGAAGAACGCATGCCCCAGTGCCACGAGGAAGGCGGTACCGGTCATCTTGCTGAAATCGGCTTTGAACAGGAAACTGACACCTTCAGCAAAGTGGCCGGTGCCCATGGCATAGCCCACCATCACCAGCAGAAGTACCAGCAGTCCCGGCATCAGCAGATTGATTGCCTTCTCCAGACCACCCTGCAGCCCCCGAACAACGATCGCCATGGTCAGGCCCAGTACTACGGTCATCCAGATGGTCAGCCCGACCGGATCAGCCAGCATGCCGCCAAACATGGCGCCGATCGCATCGCCGCCTTCACCGACAAAACTGCCGGTGGCTGCTTTTGGCGCGTAGGCAAAGGCCCAGCCTGCAACCACGGTATAGAACATCAGAATCATGAAGCCGGACAGCAGAGCCATGATACCGATGATTTTCCAGAAAGGATGAGCGCCAGCCTCACGCACCAGCGCGGCAATTCCCTGTGCGGGGTTGTGGCGGCCGCGACGACCGAGGGCGATCTCCGCCATCATGACGGGAATACCGATCGCCAGAATACAGGCCAGATAGACCAGTACGAAGGCACCGCCACCATGTTCGCCTGTGATGTAAGGAAATTTCCAGATGTTGCCAAGCCCGACAGCGGAACCGACCGCAGCCAGAATAAAGGCCATGCGGGTGGACCATTGAACGCGGGCTGGTGAAGACAATGAGGAGCCAGACGCAGCAGATGCTGCTGAAGTATAGCTTTGGGACATGAAGGTTGTACCTTTGTATTTATTCTTGGGTAACACTCGACAGGGTATGTCGGGTATTGGGTTAAAGGCCTGAATCCGCTTCCGGATCACGGAGGAGGATTCAGCGAGGCGAAATCATCCTGGCTTATTGATACTCAGTCAAGAGTTGTGTTGGAAAAAATGTATCACTAATGGAGTTTCAGGACTCAGCTTTAAAACTGAAGCAGAGGATTTCCTGTCGCATGTATTTGGTTGATTGTGGCAGATTCTGTATCAGATTTGGGTGTTCAGAGATGGGAGGGAGTGTGTTGACATATTCAGAGTGCGTAGTGCCGGGCCGTTAAAACGACCCGGCGTTATGCTGCAAACTGATTAACCAGCCAGTTCACTGAAGCAGTCGCGGATGATATCCAGACCCTGCTGAAGTTGCTGATCGGGTACGGTCAGCGGCACCAGAATACGGATTACATTACCGTACAGACCGCATGAAAGCAGAATCAGACCCTTATCACGCGCTTTGGCAACCAGCGCAGCGGTCAGCTCAGGTGCTGGCTTGCCATCCTGCAGCAGCTCCATCGCGATCATCGCGCCCAGACCGCGCACCTCGGCAATTACCGGGAAATCAACCGACAGCTGATTAAGATTACCGGTCAGAATTTCACCGACAGTGTTGGCGCGAGTCAGCAGATCCTCCTCCTTGAATGCCTGGAGTACGCCCAGCGCCGCGGCACAGGCGATCGGGCTGCCGCCATAGGTGCCGCCCAGGCCACCGGGTGCGATGGCATCCATGATATCGGCCTTGCCGACTATTCCAGCCAGCGGGAAGCCACCGGCGATCGACTTGGCGAAGGTAGTGATATCGGCGCTGACACCCATCTGCTCCATCGCAAAGAAAGTGCCGGTACGGCCTGCACCTGTCTGTACTTCGTCAGCGATCAGAACGATGCCATGCTTGTCGCACAGTTCACGCAGGGCAGCCATGAACGGCTTGGGTGCAACATAGAAGCCACCCTCACCCTGAACAGGCTCGAGAATGATCGCAGCAATATCACGTGGCTCGGCATCAAATTTGAAGATGCGTTCGATGGAGGCAATCGCATCTTCGGTGGAAACGCCATGCAGCTCACAGGGGTAGAGGGCTCGGAATACATCACCGGACATGATCCCCATGCCGCTGCTGTAAGGTGCTACTTTACCGGTCAGCGCCAGTGTGGCCAGAGTACGACCATGATAGCCGGCACCGAAGGCGATAACCCCGGTGCGGCCAGTATGAGCACGCGCCACCTTGATCGCATTTTCGACAGCCTCTGCACCAGTGGTGAAAAGGGCGCTTTTCTTGTCATAGTTGCCGGGCGTCAGCGCGTTGACACGCTCACACACCTCAACATAGGGCTCATAACCCAGTACCATGAAGCAGGTATGCGAGAGTTTTTCGAGCTGCTCAGCGACGGCGGCCTTGACCAGTGGATGCAGATGTCCTGTGTTCAGTACGGCGATACCACCGGCAAAATCGATAAACTCACGACCTTCTACATCCGTCAGGGTGGCGTTCTGCGCTGATTCGATAAAGTGAGGGTGAGCAAGCCCGACTCCGCGGGCGACGGCCTGACTTTTACGGTTGATCAGTTCAGCATTGGTTTTACTCATTTCTTTCTCCGGGCTATTCAAGTGCCATTCAAATGCTATGCATGTCAGATGTTGATGCAGAGGTATTTCATTTCCAGATATTCTTCGATTCCATGCTTCGAGCCTTCACGCCCGAGACCAGATGACTTCACGCCACCAAAAGGTGCGACTTCAGTCGAGATCAGGCCGGTGTTGATACCCACCATGCCATATTCCAGGGCTTCGGCTACACGCCATACACGGCTGATATCGCGTGTATAAAAATAGGCGGCCAGACCGAATTCGGTGTCGTTGGCCATGTGGATCACATCCTCAACATCATCGAAGCGGAACAGCGGTGCCAGTGGGCCGAAGGTTTCTTCACGTGCTACCAGCATCTCCGACGTGGCGCCACTGACGACAGTAGGGGAGAAAAATGTGCCGCCCAGCTCATGGCGCTGGCCGCCGGTCAGAACCTTTGCGCCCTTGCTGATCGCATCAGCCAGGTGCTGTTCGACTTTCTGAGCAGCGCGCTCATCGATCAGAGGTCCGGTAGTGACACCCTCTGTCAGACCGTTGCCGACATTGAGTTTTGCCACCGCGGCGGTCAGCTTTTCGGCAAAGGCATCATAAACACCCGCCTGAACATAGATGCGGTTGGCGCAGACGCAGGTCTGACCGGCATTGCGGTATTTGGAGATCATCGCACCGTCGACGGCAGCATCCAGATCCGCATCATCAAACACGATGAAGGGAGCATTACCCCCAAGCTCAAGTGACAGCTTCTTCAGGGTGGGTGCACATTGCTCCATCAGTTTGATGCCAACGCCGGTGGAACCGGTGAAGGAGAGCTTGCGCACGACCGGGCTCTGGCACAGTGTCTGACCGACAGCCAGTGAGCTTTCAACATCAGAGGTCACGACGTTGAATACACCGGCTGGAATACCCGCCTGCTCGGCGAGTTCGGCCAGTGCAAGCGCCGAGAAAGGAGTCTGTGGTGCTGGTTTGAGCACCATGGTGCAGCCGGCAGCCAGTGCCGGTGCAGCCTTGCGTGTGATCATGGCTGATGGGAAGTTCCAGGGTGTGATTGCAGCCGCCACACCGATCGGCTGACGAATCACAACCAGACGCTTGTCGCCCTGATGACCTGGAATGGTTTCACCATAAACTCGCTTGGCCTCTTCGGCAAACCACTCGATAAAGGAGGCCGCATAGGCGATCTCGCCCTTGGCTTCGGCCAGCGGCTTACCCTGTTCCAGCGTCATCAGTCGGCCAAGATCTTCCTGGTTCTGCATCATCAGTTCAAACCAGCGACGCAGTTTCGCACTGCGCTCTTTTGCAGTCAGGGCGCTCCATGCAGGCAATGCAGCTTCTGCAGCCGCTATCGCCTGCTCGGTTTCGGTCTGGCCCATAGTGGGCACGGAGCCGAGCTTTTCTCCGGTGGCTGGATTGAAGATGGCGTAGTCACTTTTGTCTGCGGCATCGATCCACTGGCCGTTAATGTATGCCTGTTGCTTAAACAGGGCCGGGTTGTTCAGGGGCATTATTGACTCCACGTTTTGTTGTTGGGTTAGCGCTGGTCTTATTGGTTGGTAGTAAGTCCAGCCTGTAAATTCAGTTGGACATCGCTTGATCTCACTGCGTACTGCGCAGATTCTCACTGCGTCTTCTCAGTAACTCCATTACCAGCAGGAGCAGAACAGACAGTAAAATCATTATAGTAGCCATCGCGGCGATTGCGGGGCTGATGTTTTCGCGTATACCTGAGAACATCTGCATCGGCAAGGTTCGTTCGGTAGGGCTGGCGATAAACAGCGCCACGACGACCTCATCGAAAGATGTGGCAAAGGCAAACAGTCCTCCTGAGGCAACGCCGGGGATTATCTGCGGTAATACGACAGTAAAGAAAACGCGCAAGGGGCTTGCACCGAGGCTGGCACCTGCTCGCATCTGGTTATAATCAAATCCCTGCAGCGTTGCGTTCACGGTAATCACCACAAACGGGACTCCCAGTACGGCATGTGCCAGCACCAGTCCTGCATAGGAGTTGAGCAGACCGACACTGGCAAAGAAGAAGTACATGCCGACAGCCACTATCACCAGCGGAACCACCATGGGCGAGATCAAAAGTGCCAGGAGTAATCCCTTGCCGGGAAAGTCGGCACGGTTCAAGCCAACAGCCGCCATCGTACCGAAAACCATGGCCAGAATAGTCGCCAGCGGCGCTACGATCATGCTGTTTTTCAGGGCATCCATCCAGGGGCCTGAACTGAAGATGGTCTGGTACCACTGCAGCGAAAAGCCCGGCAGAGGATAGGTCAGAAAGCTGCCACTGCTGAACGAAAGCGGGATGATCACCAGCACCGGCAGCATCAGGAATATCAGCACCAGTGCACAGAAGATGCGGAAGGTCCAGAACCAGATATGCTCAACAGGGGATGAATAGGGTTGTAATGCCATGGTTTCAGCTCCTGACCAGTTGTTTCTGATTGACCAGCTTGTGGTAGATCAGATAAAGCAGCAGGGTGGCAAGCAGGAGCAGCGAGCCCAGCGCAGCAGCCATACCCCAGTTATTTGTGGTGTTGGTGTAGTAGGCGACATAATAACTGACCATCTGATCAGACGGCCCACCAACAAGAGCTGGTGTGATGTAGTAGCCGATCGCCATGATGAAGACCAGAATCGTGCCTGCAGCGATGCCTGATATTGTCTGTGGGACGTATACCTGCCAGAAGGCTGCAAAGGGATGCGCGCCCAGTGATACAGCCGCACGCTGATAGCTGGGAGAGACCCCTTTCATGACACTGTAAAGAGGCAATACCATGAAGGGCAGCAGAATATGTACCATGGCAAAGAAAACACCGATGCGGTTAAACACTAACTGGATAGGTGTGTCGATGATGCCGCTCATGATAAGGCCTGTATTCACGAGCCCTCCGGATTGCAGCATCACGATCCATGCCGCAGTTCTGACCAGTAGTGAGGTCCAGAAGGGCAGCAGGACAAAAATCAGCAGCAGATTACTGGTACCTGTTGGCAGGGTCGCCAGTAGATAGGCCAGCGGAAAACCGAGAAACAGACAGATTAGTGTGACCCCGCCGGCGATCAACAGGGTACGTTTGAATACACTCTGGTAGATGCGCTGGTTCTGTTCAACTGCTTCGATTTTGCCGGCATCATTTCGTTTGAGGTCTACAGAGGCCAGCAGGTACCGATCAGTAGTGGCGGGAGCCGCCCGCTGTATGGCCAGCCAGGTGCTGGTCTCACCCCAGCGCGGACTGATCTCTTGCAACGCCAGTGTCCAGCTGTCGGCCTCGGCAGGCAGATGGCGGATGGTGTTGGTCAGCAGTGTTCTGAACGTGGGATCTTCGTAATTCAGGCGCCTGCCGATACGGCCTAGCCCGCCACCGCTGCGTGAATCTCGAATCTCATGTGCAAAGCTGGCAAAAACAGCTTCATTCGGCAGGTCTGAGCCATCCCATTCCTGAACCATTGCCGCAGTGACTGGCATGACCTGTTGCAGCTCTGTGTTGTCGATACTGCGCCACAGCATGTTTCCGATGGGTATCACGAAGATAATGATCAGAAAAATTGCCAAGGGAGCTATCAGCGCGACCGCCTTTATTTTGCGCAAACGTTCGGCGCGACGCAGCTGCGCCTTGAGCCCGGACGTTTTTCCGGAAGGACTCTGTTCAAGAGTAGCCATCGCTGCTGTCATCATTCCTCCGGGACTGGCAAGCCAGTCATGGATATATTTAGTTAAGCGCCGCCGGTGACCGGTTGAAAGGGGAGCCGGCGGCTATTCAGATCATTTCGTTTATCGGGATGCCCAGGAATTGAACCGCTGCTCAAGCTCTTCGCCGTGATCAACCCAGAACTCGGTATTCATTGCCAGTGCACCGACAAGGTTGTCAGCATGCGTTGGCATCTGAGCGGCCTGCTTGTCGCTCAGCAGAGCGATCGCATCAGGGTTGACCGGGCCATAGGGGATACGACTGGAGTAAACGGATTGAGTCTCTGCCTGACTGGCCAGTCTGATGAAGTCGTAAGCCGTATCGACATGCTTGCTGCCTTCAATAATGGTCCAGTAGTCCAGATCATAGACACTGCCATTCCAGGTGATCTGCAGGTTGCGACCCTCTTCCTGAGCGGCAGCGATACGGCCATTGTAGGCACTGGACATCACCACATCACCAGCCACCAGCCACTGAGGTGGTTGTGCTCCAGCTTCCCACCACTGAATATGTGCCTGAAGCTCATCCAGTTTGGCGAAGGCACGGTCAACACCTTCTGCGGTAGCCAGAACATCATAGACTTCATCAGCGGGAACGCCGTCAGCCATCAGGGCTGCTTCCAGTGTGTATTTGGCACCACGGCGAAGGCCGCGCATGCCAGGAAATTCCTCCACGTTCCAGAAGTCTGCCCAGCTTTCAGGAGCACGGGGAAGGCGATCTGCATCATAAGCCAGTACAGTAGACCACACCATGATGCCGACGCCGCACTCAGTGACTGCTTCGGGGATCACCTGATCCTTGATACCCAGTCTTTCCCAGTCGATCGGGACGAACAGGCCTTCAAAACAGCCTCTGGCAAGCTCTGGAGACTCGACTTCAACGACGTCCCAGCTGATATTGCCGGTTTCGACCATGGCACGAATACGGGCAAATTCGCCGTTGTAATCGCCGGCGGTCACACGTACACCACTCTTTTCAGTAAAGGGTGAGTAGTAAGCCTCCTGCATCGCGTCACCCGATGCGCCACCGAATGAGATGACCGTGAAGGCATGGGCACCGGCCGACAGTGCAAGGCCTGCAGTCAGTAGTGTTGTGTTGATTATTCTTCTGGCTGCTTTGGGTTGTGTGGTCTTTGTCATGTTTATCTCCGATAGTGCGTCATTATTGTTTGTCAGGTGTTGCGGTATTCAGACGGCATTCAGTGCTCTGACATCCTCATCTCGCCAGCCGATGTCGATCTGATCACCAACGGCTAGAGAGGGGCAGAGTTCACTGACCGGTACTTTGACGTAAAACTGATCATTGCCTGCCAGTTCACAGCGCAGACGCAGGTGATCTCCCAGATAGACAAACTCGTGCAGGGTCGTGCGGTAACGGTTGGGCAAGGACTGGCTGGCCCCATTCAGTCGGACGCGTTCGGGCCGGATCGACAGTTGTGTCGGATCTCCGGCATTCAGAGTCAGGCTTTTACTGGCGCGTGTACCAAGCCCTTCACCGAACTGAACCTGGCAGAAATCACCATCGACCGTTTTGACCCTGCCTGTCAGGGTGTTGTTTTCGCCAATGAACTGCGCCACAAAGGCATTAGCCGGATACTCATAAAGTGCCTGGGGCGAATCGATCTGCTGGATCACGCCATCATTGAAGACTGCTACCCGGTCTGACATGGTCAGGGCTTCTGTCTGATCATGGGTCACAAACACCACAGTCAGCCCCAGTTGTTGGTGCAGATGTTTTATTTCAAGCTGCATATGTTCGCGCAGCTGTTTATCGAGTGCACCCAGCGGTTCATCCATCAGAACCAGATTAGGCTCAAATACCAGTGCTCTTGCCAGTGCGACACGTTGCTGCTGACCACCGGATAGCTGTGTAGGGCGGCGTTTGGCAAAATCATCCAGTTTGATGATGCTGAGAATTCGATCGACCTTTTCACGGGCGAGTTGCTTCGGCATCTTTCTGGTTTTGAGTGGGTAAAGCAGGTTTTCCTCGACTGTCATGTGCGGAAACAGTGCATAGTTCTGAAATACCATGCCGATATTGCGCTTATGCGGAGGCAGCGTGTTCAGCCGCTGCTGCCCCAGAAATATGTCGCCACTGGTAGGCACTTCGAATCCTGCCAGCATCATCAGACAAGTCGTTTTGCCCGATCCGGATGGGCCCAGCAGGGTGACAAATTCGCCTTTGTGGATGGTGAGATTCAAATCCTTGACGACCAGATTTTCGCCGTCATAGGTCTTCTGGACACCTGAGAAACGAACCAGAGGTTCCATTTCAGCGCCTGGTTGCATATTCTTCTCCTCCTGCAGCAGCGATTGCCGGCATGTTAATAAAAATTGACAGCAAGGGCGAAAAATAACGTTCCACATTCGAAGAAGGTGGGTATTAGAGTTATTATTCCCGGGTTTTAAGTTGTATCACCCGCTATCACTAAGGTCAGAAGCATGAAACGGGCCAACTTTAGTTTTTTCAGAGAGTTTGCTGCTCTCATGTGTTAAGTTTATTTATCGCACATTTTACAGGGGCATAGCAAGAGGGTTTTGGTGCCACTTTAGTGTGCAATGTTTTAAGGTTCAGTTTGATAATGGTGCATTGAACAGGAAAACAGTACATGAGTGATCTCAGTAGTGGTAAAGACAACTTCGATCTTGGCGTGCGCCTGCGCTATGTTCGGCAGAATGCAGGCTTGTCGCAACGCGAGCTTGCCAAGCGCGCAGGGGTAACCAACGCGGCAATTTCACTGATAGAAAACAATCAGAGTAGTCCGTCGGTTTCCTCCTTGAAAAAGGTACTGGATGGTATCCCGATGTCGTTGACGGATTTCTTTGCACTGGAGACTCCTGAGGAGAATCGGGTATTTTTCAGTGCCAGTGATCTGGTACCGCTTGCCAGTGGTGATGTCAGCTTTCGGCAAGTCGGTGATATGCGTCACCATAACTTGCAGATACTGCATGAACGCTATGCCCCAGGTGCCGATACCGGGCGTACGATGCTGCAGCATGACTCGGAAGAGGGTGGGGTGGTGATCGAAGGGGAGATCGAGCTGACTGTCGGTGATCGCAAATCGATACTCAAGGCGGGTGATGCCTATCTATTCGATAGCCGCCAACCTCATCGCTTTCGTAATGTCGGCAAGGTGGATTGTGTGATCATCAGCGCCTGTACACCACCTTATCTTTAAAGCTCCTGCAACTTTAAAGATAAGGTGGTTCGCGGGATGCCTGTTGGTGCTCATCTTCGGGGCAGGCCATCTCGTTGACATCCGGTCGTTCTGTGATGCGCTTCTGTAACAGTTCGGCAAGCTTGACCACACCGGGCGTGGCGAACTCACCATCAGCGAGAATCAGGTATATTTCAACTTTTCGATCTGCCGGTGTCTGCATGCGCAAGGGCTTTAATAGTCCCTCCTCCAGTTGCCTGCGAATTCTGACCTCTGGATACCAGGCAAAGCCGATACCCTGGCAGGCGCATTCGATAGAGGTTTTCAGGCTTGAAAGGGTCCAGCGTTGCTCCGCTCCCAGCCATCCCGCATCCAGATTGCGGCTGCCCGAGTCTCTAACCACCAGTTGTCGATGCTGGCGCAGATCTTCCAGCGTCAAGGGGGTGTTCATCTGGTGCAGGGGATGATCCGGGTGAGCGACGGGAATGAAACGCACCGTCAGTAACGGAGTGCCAAGAAACCCCGGCGGTACGCGGCTGCCCAAGGCCAGTTGAGCATGCCCTTTGAGTAGCGCCTCATCGGTGCCACTCAAGGTGCTTTCCAGCAGGTTGATCCGTGTGAAGGGCTGAAGGGTGGCAAACTCGACCAGTACACACATCAGCAGGTCGGCAGGAAAGATGGCATCCATGGCGATACGGATCTCGGCTTCTGCACCGGTACCATATTGCCGTGCGAGCTTTTCGACTCGATCGGCATCCTCGAGCAGCTTTCGGGCATGCCGTACCAGTGCCTGCCCTGTATCGGTGAGAGCTGAGCGACGTCCTTCCAGTCTGAATACACGTGCTTCCAGAGATGTTTCCAGTTTCTGTATGGCATAGCTGATGGCTGACTGACTTTTACCCAGAGCCTCTGCGGCTTGAGCGTATCCACCATTGTCAACTACGGCAACCAGTGCCTGCCACTGCTCAAGCGTAATATTCATCGGGCCACCTGTCATTGGGCTGTCTGTATCGGGTTGTCTATCTGGGATTGTCTTCTTCGGACTCTCTAACTCAGAGTATCCATCAGTTTTTCTGATCAAATCCTGCTTATTTTTGCTGTTTTATATCGGAATATCAAATCTGATAATGGTTGCATACTTAATCAGTCAGGAGTTATACGCATGAAAACGCTACTTCACATCAAAAGCAGTCTTTTTGCCGATCATGGTCAGTCCACCCAACTGGCTGATCAATTCATCACCCAGTGGCTTGATAAGAACCCAAGTGGTCAGGTCGTTTCACGTGATCTGGTCAAGGAGCCTTTGCCACATCTGGATGCCGACCTGATCGCGGCACTGATGAGTGAGCCTGCTCAGCGCAATGAGCAGCAGCAGGCGGTGGTGAATCTGTCTGACAGCTTGATTGATGAACTGCAGCAGGCTGATCTGGTGCTGATCGGTGTTCCCATGTACAACTTCGGAGTGCCATCCCAGATGAAAACCTGGCTGGATCTGCTCGCCAGAGCCGGTGTGACCTTCCGCTATACTGAAACAGGCCCTGTCGGCTTGCTGCAGGATAAACCGGTGGTACTGCTGGCTACGCGTGGCGGTATGTACAAGGAAGCGGGTATGGATCATCAGATTCCATTCCTGAAACAGTTTCTGGGCTTTGTTGGACTCAACTCTGTTGAGGTGATCTATGCTGAGGGTCTGAATATGGGTGATGGTGTCAAGGAGCAGGCGTTAACAGCTGCGCGCGAACAGATAGTGCAGCTGGCCTCTTGATTGAGCCGCTCAGAAGAGCGGAAAAACCCAAACAAAACTGCACAACGGGAGATAAGTCATGGGATTGCTGGTGGATGGCAACTGGTACGATAAATGGTATGACACCGAATCAACGGGTGGACGCTTTGTAAGGAGCGAATCCCAGTACCGTGAATGGATCGATGCGCCGGGTAGTGGCGCGAGATTCGAGGCGGAAGCAGATCGTTACCATCTGTATGTTTCGCTGGCTTGTCCCTGGGCGCATCGCACGCTGATTCTGCGTGCGTTGAAAGGGCTTGAGGAGATGGTCAGTGTATCCGTGGTGCATCCCCTGATGCTGGATAACGGCTGGACATTTGATCCCGGATTTGAGGGTGCCACGGGAGATAGCTTGTATGGATCATCCTTCATGCATCAGATCTATACCCGTGACAAGGCCGACTACTCCGGCCGTGTCACCGTGCCTGTGTTGTGGGATAAAAAGCGCGAGTGCATCGTCAATAACGAGTCATCCGATATCATCAGAATGCTGAATACGGCATTTGATGAACTGGGTGCAAAAGCGGGAAATTACTATCCGGAAGCCTTGCGCGAAGCGATCGATGAGGTGAATCAGCGGGTCTATGATCGCGTTAATAATGGGGTCTACCGGGCAGGCTTTGCAACTTCTCAGGAGGCTTATGAGGAGGCTGTCACGGATCTCTTTGCCGAACTGGACTGGCTGGAAGGCCGACTTTCCACCCAGCGCTACCTGGTGGGTGGCGAACTGACGGAGGCGGATATCCGTCTGTTCACGACCCTGATTCGGTTCGATCCGGTCTATGTCAGTCATTTCAAGTGTGATCGTAACCGGATTGCTGACTATCCAGTACTGTCTGAGTATCTGCGCGATATCTATCAGCATCCGGGAGTGGCCGAAACGGTCAATCTTGACCATATTCGGCATCATTATTACTGCAGCCATCCCACGATCAATCCCAGTGGTGTGATCCCGGTCGGACCGCGTGTTGATCTGATGGCCGCACATAAGCGTGAGGAGCTTTGATATGTCGGGTTCTACAGGAGCAGTTGAACGTTCCGTCAGTCGTGTTATTGCCGGTATCAACAGTGAGGATGGCGCAGGAGTGAAGCTCAAGCGCAGCATCGGGCAGCGTCAGAATATGCGTATAGATCCGTTTCTGATGCTGGATATGTTCTCCTCCGATAATCCGGATGATTATATTGCAGGCTTTCCACCGCATCCGCACAGAGGGTTTGAGACGGTGACCTACATGCTGGATGGACTGATGTTGCATCGGGATCATCTGGGGAGTGAGGGGCTGCTGCGTTCCGGTGGTGTGCAATGGATGACGGCCGGTCGTGGTGTGATTCATGAGGAGCGCCCACAGCAGGAAGATGGTCTGATGCGGGGCTTTCAACTCTGGGTCAATCTGCCGGCCGCCGACAAGATGAAGCCTGCAGCCTATCAGAATATCGAGCCTGAAGAGGTGGTGGAGCACACAACGTCAGATGGTGTCAAATTGCGCCTGGTGGCAGGTACCCTGACACTTGAAGGTGTGGAGTTGACCGGGCCGGTGCAGGGTGTGACGACCAATCCACTGTTCGTGGATATTGCCTTGCCGCCGAAGGCCAGGATCACACTGCCATTGGCGGCTGGTCTGTCGGGTTTTGCTTATCTGTTCCTCGGCGCAGCGGGGCTTGGCGATCAGCGTTTAACGCTGAATGCGGCTTCCGAGTTAACCCAGGGTGACCAGGTGACCTTCACCAGTGGAGATGAGCCGGCTAGGTTGCTTTTGGTGGCAGCGAAGCCGATTGGCGAGCCGGTGGTTCAGTACGGGCCTTTCGTCATGAACACGGTCGAAGAGATAGAGCAGGCTCTGAGAGACTATCGTGATGGACGATTAACTGACTGATGGCAGGCTGCCAAGATAGCCAAATATTATCAGATGGTATATACATATTAACTGACGCCTGAAAAAACCACTCCTGTATTAGGAGTGGGTTTAATCCTTGCAACGCAGTGTGTTTAGGGGGATAAGTGGTTGGCTCAGACGATGATGTAGTCATATTCGCAGATGAAGCAGTACTGCCGGAGGAGCAATCCTGGGTGTCACTGCCACGAAATCATTGGAAAGTACTGATCGTTGATGACGACGAGGATGTTCATATTTCCACTGAGTTCTCCCTCAAATCCCTGCTCTTTCTTGAGCGGCCTTTGCTGTTTCTTCACGCCTATTCATCTGCCGAAGCCTTTAAGATTTTATCCGAGAATCCAGATATCGCCGTCATGCTGCTTGATGTGGTCATGGAGTCTGAAGATGCGGGTCTTCAGTTGGTTCACCGGGTTAGAGAGGAGCTGAAACTTGATACCCTGCGGATTATTCTGCGTACCGGTCAGCCGGGCTATGCACCGGAAATTGAGACGATTGAACAGTATGACATCAACGACTACAAGACCAAGGGCGAGTTGACGCGAGCCAGGCTTTACAGCTCACTCATGACGGCAATACGCAGTTTTGAACAACTGCAGAAAATTGACAAGAACCGTATCGGTTTGTCCCGCATCATCAGTGCGACCAACAGCTTGATGCAAAAGCAGGGGTTGAGGGACTTCTCCGAGGGAGTTATCAATCAACTGGCCGCTTTTATAGGGATAGAACCTGATGGGCTGGTCTGTTTCCAGGCCCTTAATGAAGAGCTGAATCCTGGTTCTGTCCGCGTCATCGCAAGTGCTGGGCGATACATACCGTGGATGGATGAGCCGCATTTCAGCGAAGATCATAAGGTCTGGTCACGGGTTCAGGAGTGCTTCATGGAGTCAGCCAATATCGTTCATGATGACTCCACCTGTCTCTATTTCGAGCCGACTCCCAGTCAGCGCTATGTCGTATATGTGGATGCAGTGATCTCGCTGTCTCAGATGGATGAAGAGCTGATCAAGATGTTCGCACATAATATCTCGCTTTGTGCGCAGAATATCGGCCTTGTCGAGCAGCTTCAGACACTGGCTTATCAGGATACTCTGACCGGTCTTTGCAACCGCAATGGATTACTGCGTTTGCTGGAGGAGCTGCCAAAGCCTTGTGCTGACTCGCTACAGCTTATTATGATCGATATCGACCAGTTTTCGGTCGTGAATGACACCTTCGGACACCGCCATGGGG
The DNA here is from genome assembly GCF_008973755.1 of Nitrincola alkalilacustris. Lineage (GTDB taxonomy): Bacteria > Pseudomonadota > Gammaproteobacteria > Pseudomonadales > Balneatricaceae > Nitrincola > Nitrincola alkalilacustris. The sequence goes on from NZ_WBOM01000005.1 coordinate 277,992, forward strand.
ATCTGCTTCTGCAGCGGGTGTCTGAGATGCTATCCACCCTGAAAGGTCTGCAAAGCATGGCGCGCCTCGGGTCTGATCATTTTGCGCTGCTTCTGGAAAAGGTGCCGGGGCAGGATGCTGAGGTACGTCGTCTTTTCATGGAGCCTGTGGAGGTCAATGATACTCAGCATCTGCTGACGGTGTGTACCAGCGAAGTTACGGTCGACCAAAGTGTCAGTGCCAGCGACCTGCTGGGTAATGCGGTTATTGCTCTGAAGCGTGCCAAGCTGGAAGGCCAAAGTCAGCATATGGCATTCAGCAAAGAGATGGGGCAGGAGCTCAGAGCACGCGCGATGCTCTTGTCTGAGCTGAAGCAGGATCTGCAGCAGGAGGGCTTGCATCTGGTCTATCAACCCCAGGTCGAGCTTGAAACGGGCCAGGTGCTGGGGTTTGAGGCACTGCTGCGCTGGAAGACTCGTAAGGGCGATATGATCTCGCCTGATCTGTTTATTCCACTGGCCGAACGGTCAGGTCTGATCCTGACACTGGGTGCCTGGGTGCTTCGTCAGGCCTTGCAGGATCTTAAATCAGTCAGAGCATTGCTGCCGGATCTGCGTGTGGCGGTGAATGTTTCAGCCGTTCAGTTCAATCAGGCGGATTTTGAAAATGTCGTTGCTCAGGCTCTGCAGGATTCGGAACTGGACGGCAATGTACTGGATCTTGAGATTACGGAGTCGGCTGGTATTCTGGGGTCTGATGCCGTTGAGGCGAAGCTTCAGGAGTTGAAAAAGCTGGGTGTCATTATCTCCATTGATGATTTTGGCACCGGATTTTCATCGCTGTCCTATCTGGAGCAGCTCAGTGCTGACCGTCTGAAGATCGACCGGAATTTTGTAGCCAAGCTTTCATCTCCTTCTGGACGACGAATTGCGGAAGCGATAGTGAACCTGGGACGCCAGTTGCGCCTGCAGGTATTGGCTGAGGGGATTGAGGATCTGATGCAGCTTGATGAACTCAAGCGCCTTGGTTGTCATCAGGGGCAGGGGTATCTGATCGCCAGACCCATGCCGATTGAACAGTTGGAGTCCTGGCTGAAACAGGTTGCAGAAAAAAACAGCTGGGATCTTTCTGGCCAGATAATACGGGATTAATCTGTGAGCCATGCCGGATATAAGCGCGCCTGGAGTTTTCGCGGTATCGTGACGGCAGCCTTGGTTTCAACGGCTGTGCTGACGTTTACCCTGGTCGGGGGCGCCCTGTTGATCTATCGTATCCCGGCGATAGAGCAGGAATCCTACAAGTATGCTCAGCTGATGGCATCCGAAACGGCCGAGCTGCTGCGAGATGTGGTGGCAGATATTGCTCAGGATCCACAAACCTATCGCCAGTTCCTGCAGGAGCCGGAGGTGGTGATTCAGTCACGGGTCAGTCGTTACATTTATCTTATCCCGATGCCGATTGCGGTGGCAGATTATCAGGGTAATTTTCTGGTCGGCAACTTTGCAGGTGATCAGTCACTGGTTGCCACGGATGATTTTCAGTCACTTATGACAGCCGCACTGACGCGTAAGCCACTTCCCGAAACCTTGCCCTGGCAGGATATCCGTGTACACCCTTCGGCCTTGCTGATGGATGATATGGGGTGGATCGTGGTGGCGGCTGTTCCTTCTGGAATGCACAACCCGGCCTTTGCTGCAATTGTTTACCTGATGGCAGGCGGTTTTCTGGGCGCCTGTATCATCGGTATGTTGATTGCACCACTCTGGGCCAGACTGTTGCAGCGTCCTGTGGTTGAATTGATCAACTGCTCAACGCTGGTTGCCAATGGCTGCTATCAACAGGACTGGCCATCAGGGCCCGTCGATGAGCTCAACCGCCTGAGTCAGGATCTGCATCTGATGGCGGATAAGATCTATCAGCGTGAACAGGAGCTCAGTGAGCTTAATCAGCGTCTTGAACAGCGGGTGGAGGCCAGAACAGCTGAGCTGGCAGAATCCAATGCTGCGTTGTCAGGAGCGCTTGAAACCCTGGAGCGGGCCCAGGAGGAGTTGATACAGTCGGCCAAACTGGCAGCACTGGGTGAGTTGGTGGCGGGGGTGGCACATGAACTGAATACGCCGATCGGTAACGGTATGATGGCGGCTTCAACCATGGATGCTGCGGTGAGAACTTTCCGTAAGGAAGTAGAGGGAGGGCTCAAGCGCTCTGCACTGGATGGCTTTGTTGATAATATGGAGCAGTCGGCTTCCATCATCACGCGCAACCTGTCCAAGGCCGTGGCATTGGTCACGAATTTCAAGCAGGTGGCAGTCGACAGAACCAGTTCGCAGCGGCGCCAGTTCATGTTGAAAGAGATAGTCGATGAAGTGATGGTGATGATGCACCCAACACTGAAACGCCTGATGCATCGTATAGATGTTAAGATTGATGGTGAGATCCTGATGGATAGCTATCCTGGTCCACTCGAACAGGTTCTGACAAACCTTTTGCAAAACGCCATCATCCATGGCTTTGATGAGGATGAAGCTGGCGATATTATTCTTCACGCCTGTCAATCTGCTCAGAGTGTCATCATTCGTATCTCAGATAGTGGCAAAGGGATACCCCCTGAAATGATCAAACGCATTTTTGATCCTTTTTTTACTACGCGTCTCGGCTCAGGAGGCAGCGGGCTCGGGTTGAATGTGGTACATAATATCGTGACGGGTGTGCTTGGAGGTTCTATCCGTGTTGAAAGTACATTAGGTGAAGGAACAGTAATGGAGCTGTTTTTGCCCGCTGATGCACCTGTGCAGGAGTTGTAGCACTCTGGCACTCCTGGCCACCTAAACACCATACTGGTGTCGAGACATGAGTACGGCTTATTACCGGAGGAGTTAGTGTATGGCCGATATATCACGCTACCTGAAGCTGATGGTAGAAAAGAACGCTTCTGATCTTTTTTTCAGTGGTCGCTCGCCGGTACAGATCAAGATACAGGGCGTCATGCGTCCGATAGGGGATAAGCCGCTTGATCATGAGACCGTTAAGGCGTTGGCCTATGGGATGATGTCAGAGAGCCAGATCGCAGAATATGAGCGTGAACTGGAGATGAACTTTGCGCGTGCTGAGGAGGGGTTTGGTCGTTTTCGTGTCAATGTTTATCGCCAGCGCGGTGAAGTTGCCATGGTGATTCGCTATATCCGCAGCGATATACCGAGCGTGGCTGAGCTCAATCTTCCGGCGGTGCTTGAGGATCTTATTCTTGAACGCAGTGGTTTGATTCTGGTCGTTGGGGCTACCGGATCAGGTAAATCAACAGCCTTGGCATCAATGCTGGAGTATCGCAACAGGAATCGCAGCGGACACATTCTGACGATAGAAGATCCGATTGAGTTTGTGCATGAGAATCATAAGTCACTGTTCAATCAGCGTGAAGTCGGGCTCGACACCCACTCTTACACCAATGCCCTGAAAAATGCGATGCGAGAAGCGCCGGATGTGATCATGATCGGTGAAATCCGTGATCGTGAAACGATGGAGCAGGCGATCCGGTACTCCGAAACGGGTCATCTGTGTGTTTCAACATTGCATGCCAACAATACCAACCAGGCACTGGAGCATATTGTCAATTTCTTTCATGAAACGGAATCACGCAAACTGAACATGGATCTGTCACTGAATATGCGTGCGGTCATATCGCTTCGTCTCATCAAGGGTGTAGATGGCATGTTTATTCCAGCTACTGAAATACTGGTGAACACGCCTTTTGTGACAGAGTTGATATCAAAGGGTCATTTCCATCGGATCAAGGAAGCAATTGAGCAAGGGGGGCATATCGCGATGCATACCTTCGATGAGTGCCTTATCAGGATGTACCAGGAGGGTAAAATCAGCGCCAAGGAGGCTCTGCATCATGCTGACTCCCGTAATAATGTGGCATTGCAGCTGAGGCTAGACGGTTCCTGATGAGCTGTTTTCATCGTCTGATGAGGTAGGCTGTTCCTCTTCTTCCGCCGCGATTTTCCGCTCCATCTGCTCTATCAGGTGGTTGATGGCAAACACCTGACTGTCGACCTGTAAACGTGCATTGAGGCGCTGAAGCTTAAGCAGGATACTTCTGAATTGATGCACGGCAACTTTTGAACCGGCATTTTTCAGGGTTTCCTGCGCGTCCATCAGTTCCAGGTCACAGGTGAGCTGAGTATGGGCGTCCTTCATTCTCTGCATGTGAAAGCGTGTGGTTTCCGGTTGCAGATATCCATTGCGTTCCAGATCGGTCAGCATCTGCGCCATTTCACGTACCAGCGCTTTGGCCTTGGCGGCGCTGTTGCGGTCATTATAAAGCGTAATACCACCGGAGCTGATCAGGCTGTTCTCCGGTGGGTTGCTGCTGACATTGGTCAGCGCTTCAAGTTGTCGTTTGTTCTCGGTGTTGGATTCATACTGTAGTATGCGACGCCAGCATTTTTCCAGATAGGTGATCAGGAGCAGACGCAGATCGGGGTATTGTACGTGGCCTGGCAGGTTCTCCAGCAGATGTTCTGCCCGGCGGATCTGGTCCCTGATCGCAAGAACCCTCAGCCGCCGCTCCTGTCGATTGGTTTCAGCTGTTTGTACAGCAATGGCTACGCCTGCCATAACAGCTATGCCGACCAGTATGAATATTGCGGTTTCTGCCAGTCCCATCGCGACCATTTCATTAATGTTTATTATGCAGACGAGGATACAGATATATAACTTTTTCGCCAGCTTTCAAGTCTTGAGGATGCAGCAATAATTGTAAGCTGGGGGGGAAGTTGGTTTTTTTTAAAAAAAATTGAAGAACAGTCTTGACGCTGAAAGGGCTGCTACGTATTATTTGCGCCTCTTCACGAGGAACACGCGACGTCCCATTCGTCTAGTGGCCTAGGACACCGCCCTTTCACGGCGGTAACAGGGGTTCGAACCCCCTATGGGACGCCAACCTTATGAAGAGAAGTTGATTTGCTGATACGCGGGAATAGCTCAGTTGGTAGAGCACGACCTTGCCAAGGTCGGGGTCGCGAGTTCGAGTCTCGTTTCCCGCTCCAGCAGATTTGCGGTACGTCCCATTCGTCTAGTGGCCTAGGACACCGCCCTTTCACGGCGGTAACAGGGGTTCGAACCCCCTATGGGACGCCATCTCTCTTCGAGAGCTGGCATCAAAAAGCGGGAATAGCTCAGTTGGTAGAGCACGACCTTGCCAAGGTCGGGGTCGCGAGTTCGAGTCTCGTTTCCCGCTCCAGTCTTAGATTGATCCTCCATTTCGAAAACCTCTCATTGTTCATCTCTGTCTGACATCTTGTTATGCTTTCTTGCCTGCGCTTATCCTTGCCCGGAATTCGGCATTGCAGCACTCGGACAGTCGTGCCTGACCTGCCCGGGCATTGAGTATTAAAGAGCTGACTCAGGCGCTTTTCGATTACCTCGGAACAGCTGTCTGATCCAGCCATAGCCACTGACCAGTACGATCCCGGTCAGAACCATCAGTGCACCCAGCAAAAAACCGGGTTCGATCTCCTCATGCAGCAGCCAGGCCCCCAGCACAACACCCAGAAGCGGTGTCAGGAAGGAGAAGACTCCCAGCCGTGAGGCAAGGTAGTGTTTCAGCAGCCAGAACCAGGTCAAATAGCTGGCAAAGCAGACGATCACTGCCTGAAACGCCAGGCTTGACCAGATCGCTGGACTAGGTGTGAAGCGTGTTTCACCCAGCAGGAAAGCCGCTGGCAACAGGAGTACAAAAGCAGCTACAAGTTGGTACAGCAGTGTCTGAGTGGCCGGCATATTGGACAGTCTCGTTGTGCGAATCACAACGGTGGTGGCACCCCAGGCTGCACCTGCAACTACGGCCAGAAAATCACCCCAGAGTATCTGTGACAGATCACCACCGGTGGCCTCGGGATTACGCAGCAGAAAGGCGGTCGCAATGCCCGCGAATGCGAGTGTGATACCCGCCCACTGCAGTGGTGCCAGACGCTCATCCGGCAGCAGCCAGTGCAGGCCGAGTGCTGCGAACACCGGTGCAGTATAAAGAAATACCGCCATATGTGCAGCGGAGGTGAAGCGCAGACCCTCTCCCACCAGCAAAAACTCGAAGGCAAACAGTGCTCCGACGACAAGGCCGGGCTTCCAGTTGCCATCGGCAAAACTGAGCCGTTGACGCCTGATCATCATGAACAGGCCTACCAGCAGGGCTGCGATACCCGATCTCAGGGCAATCTGCAGCACCGGAGAAAAATCATCTGCAGTGGCTTTCAGGGTGATCTGTTGCAGACTCCAGGCCAGGCACAGGATCAGCATCAGCCCGATGGCGAGAGAGTCGAGGGGTTTGCGTGTGTTCAAGTGTGCTCCTGCAGGTGAGGTGGACCCTCTCCGGTTATCTGTCGGCATTAGAGCTGGGTAATATAGACTGGTTTGGTGCATCAAAACAGTGCAGGCTGAGAAGAGGTTGCTTTTAAAAGGCGTATTAAAACAGAAACCCTGCCTGGCAGGGTTTCTGGTAGCACTTCCCCAGGTAGCTGAGGGTTAATTCAGTTCAAGCAGTATACGTGACTTGGCTGCCTGTTCGATATCTGCTCGACTTAGCCAGGTACGTTTCTTGCCCAGATCGCCGAATAGTTCCAACTGATCGTCATAGTGTGGGGAGCGAGTACCATCCGGTGCAATAAAACCGGATTGTCCGGGGCCCGCCACCTCATAACCTCTGACACCATCAGCAGTGAAAACCGTCATATTGTTTTCTGTACCACGATTCATTGCCAGATGGTTACGCATCACTTCATCCTCACCAGCCTGGGGTATCTGGAGAAAGTTCTTGTGTGAATAAACCGTATGAGAAATCGGGTGGTGCCAGTTTGCCATATCACTGCCCTGGCTTTCATTCAGCTGTGTCAGGGCTCGTTCCATAGCCTCACGCATCAGATCACCGGGATCACGCCCTTGCAGCAGGTCAAACTCAAGGGGCTGCCCCTGCTCATGTTTTACCAGCATCTGATGAATCACTTTTCCGGCTACCGAGAGGTTATGACTGGATGAGCCTTGCCCCGGCTGCGGATGGCCTGTGCTGATGAACCAGGGGCTGAAAGCTTCCGGCAGCTGATCCTTCAGCACCAGCTCTATCAACTGATGTTGCCAGTGACGGAAAATGGCTGTGGCTGGGTGGTCATAATACCCATTTCGGTCTTCATCCAGATCCAGATAGTTCCAGCTTGCCAGCAGATCCCTTGCCTGCTGCAGAGACGGTTGCTCGGCGGCATCCAATGCCTGGATCAGGCGAGGTACATAGAATCGAGCATTGGGGTCTTCGAAGGATACCTCCATCATCAAGTCCCAGGCCTCTTCTGCTGTCAGTTGCTCCTGTGCCTCAAGTCGGGAGGATAAGGGTGCAATACGATCAGACTCATGCCATGCGTACCACCACATGTCCGGGTTGGGAACACCCTCGGCCGGGCGCTGATTCCAGTTGGCGATGTAGCCGGATGATGGGTTGAGAATCTGAGGATTGGTCTCAAAGGGCATGAAACCTCGCCAGTCATACTCACCAGTTCCAGCGACCGGGGTGCGCCCATCATGGCCTGATGCTCGCTTCGGATAACGTCCCCCCATGACATAGCCGATATTGCCTTCGGCGTCTGCATAGTACCAGTTCACATTGATGGCGGAGTGCTGTACATGATCCAGCCATTGTTCATGATTACTGGCCTTCGCGACCTTGCTCCAGGCCATCAGTGTGTTGATCTCTTCGCCATCCCAGCCCCGGCTCTTGGCATAAGCGATATGCTCCTCAGGGCGGTAATCGACAATGGCACCATAGTGTGACCGATAGATCACCAGATCGTGGCTATCAGCGTCCTTGACATGAATGGTCTCCAGTTTGCGCTGCATGGGACGGTATTCCCCTTGATGCAGGTACTCGACTGGATTGTCCGGGTTGAGCTGCAGCTGGAAAATATCCACATTATCTGTCGCAGCCCAGGTGCTGCCCCAGGTGATATGCTCATTGTAACCGAACTGAACCATGGGGTAGCCGAAAGGGCTGTTTCCGACGACATTGAATCCTGCGCCATGCAGGCCAACTGAGTAGGTGTAGGCTGGCTGGTAGAAGCCGAACTGAGGCCCGTTGACCAGAATGGCAGAGGCGTCTCGGCTTCTGTCCCCACTCAGCAGGAATACATTGCTGAAGGCATGCTCTTGTACATTTGGCAGCTGCAATGTGCCTCCCAGCGCAGCCAGCAGCTGGGATGAGTCGGTGTTAATGGGGGCTTTATCGATACTCAGGTCGGCAAAGGCATCGCTGCGGAGTCCTGAATCCCATTCACCTTTTGCAATAGTGGTGGGGGCATCGGCATCATAGAAGGCGACCAGAGTGTTGAACAGTGCCAGACCATCTGCCTCGCCATGTTGTTCTGCGAGTTTATCCAGCAACTGTTGATTCTGCAGCTCTGTGTTGTAATCCCCGAAACGATTGATCATCGAGCCGATAAAGACCATCGCCACATCAAAAGAGCTCCATGGCTGAGGTTCAAAACCTTGATCGATAAACTGTTTTGGCATCAGGGTCTCAGGATCGGCTTTGATCGATTGCAGCCAGTGATTGATGCCATCAGCATAGCCTTTCAGAATATCCAGATCTTGCTGAGGCAGGTCTGCCATCTGTAACCGGATGCTCTCTGGTGAGTAATGCTGTCGAATACCTATATCAAACTTCAGATACTCCTTTCCCAACACCTCGGCTACGCGTCCCTGAGTGCTGCGACGTGTCATCTCCAGTTGATACAGTCGATCCTGCGCGATCGCATGACCATAGCCGTAAAAAAGGCCATAAGTAGTATCGGCAAATATGTGTGGGACGCCATAAGTATCACGGATAATCTCGATTGTCTGGCTCTGTTCTGCATATGCAACACTTGTCAGGGCAATCTGGCCGGTCAGGATGATCCCGATGAGGGGAAGCGTAGTGGCAAGGTATGACTTCCTGAGGGCGGAGCGGGGTTTGATCAGCATGATATTCCTCTTTTTCTGATTATTATTTATCCATTAAGGATGTCTCCATGCTATGTAATCTGATATTGATACGTCTAATGAATTATTATTCTCATATTGATGCATTATGGTTATCATTCGATTTTCATGAATACTCTGGGGATGTATGAATCTAAGTCAGTTGAAGCATCTTGTGGCACTCGCTGAACATCGCTCATTCAGGAAGGCAGCTGATGCTTTGTATCTAACTCAGCCTGCTTTGAGTCGTAGCATTCAGAATCTGGAGGCGGAGCTGAATGTCACGCTGATTGATCGGGTTGGCAGACGCAATACACTGACGGCTTATGGTGAAGTTGTGGTCAGCAGAGCCAGACGGATGCTGTTCGAAGAGAAGGAGCTTCGGCGGGGTCTGGAGTTGTTGAATTCAGGCCTCTCTGGCTCACTCAATATCGGTCTGGGACCTGGCCCGTCTTCAGCTATCTCTAACCCTTTGTTACGGTCAATGGCGCAGGACTATCCCCGTATTCAACTGACAATCGTGCGTGGGCGCTTTGATTATCTGATGAAGAGTCTGCGTGAAGAGCTGGTTGATGCCGTTGTGATCGATCAACGGAATCTGAATGATGTGGCAGATCTGGAGATAGAACCCTTGCAGCACCTGCGGGCAGGTTTTATCTGTCGTGCCACACATCCGTTACTGACACTAGATCGCCCGGTTACAATCAGTGATGTCAGCGAGTATCCGGTTGCGTCCACGTTTCTGAGTGAGGAGGTGTCGCGCAATCTGATGGAGCAACTGGGGCCTGAGGCACATCCAAGTAAGCTGATCACTTTGCGCAGTGAAGAGATACCTTCGTTGATTGAGACCGCATGCCAGACTGATGCTATCTTTCTTGGAATTATTGCTGCTGCAAGGCGGGAGATAGATGCTGGGATCTTAAGAGAGCTTTTGGTTACGCCTGTTTATTATCGGGTTGGGCGCTTTGCGTTGGTGACCTTGGCCGGGCGTACCTGGTCACCGGCAATGAAACTGTTTCAGACCTTCTGCAGGGAGCACTTTCACGACTGATGCTCACTCTCACGCAACAGTTCCAGATAACTATCCAGAATCAGATTTGACCGGGCACCTTTGCGGGTGATTGCTGCATACTGGGTGATATATTGCAGCTGATCCGGCAGCAGGGCGCGCATCTGGCCTTCTCGCAGCCAGCGTTCGGCATAGTGAGTGGGCAGGTAGCCGATATAGCGCCCGGTCAGGATCAGAAAGGCGATGCCTTCACGGTCACTGGCTGAAGCACTGGCCTTCAGTGCCTGATACTGGCTGCGTACTTCGGCGGTCTGGGCGTAGGCGGCGACGACGGCGTCGTGCTTTTCTATCTGCTTCAGTGTCAGATCGCTATCTGCCAGCTCAAACAGTGGATGGCCCTTGCAGCAGTAGAGCAGGGATGTCTCATCATAGAGTGGCAGATAGTCCAACCCCGGTAGTGGCTTCAGGACCGGCACCACACCCAGATGCAAGCGTCCATCCAGTACGGCTATCTCTATTTCGCTCGGTGGTGTCATGCGGATATTGATATGGATATCCGGGCCGCGTTCTTTCAGTGCACTGATGGCATGTGTGATGCGCATGCGTGGCATGGTGACCAGATTATCGGTGATACCGATATTCAGCTCGCCCTTGAGATGTGCATGCAGGCTGTTGACCTGGGTGCGGAACGCTTCCATTGCTGTGAGCAGTTGCAGGCAATAGGCATAGACTTCGCGCCCCTCGTCGGTCAGTGAAAAACCGCTGCGACCGCGCTGACACAGGCGCAAAGAGAGACGCTGCTCCAGATCCGCCATGGCGCTGCTGATCGCGGCGCGGCTGATATTCAGATCCACTTCGGCAGCCGTAAAACCGCCACACTCCACCACCGCCTTGAAGATACGTAGCAGGCGGATATCGGCATCGGCTATCTGGCCAGCCAGAGCGGGTGTTTTGCGCTTGATACTCATCCTCTATTCCTCTTTATCAGGGCAATTGCAGGTCCTGCGGACTAAACTTCATGGAGGCAGTAGCTTACTCATCAGTCTGCCATAACAGGTAACTAAAAGGCTAACTGAAGATAAGTAAATTAATATTTTAAAAACCTTTTGATCGGTGCACACTGCAGGAAAGCATGAATAAATAACCCGCAGTACTGTTGCAGTCGCTGCCGCATTTAAAAGGGTGGATCAGGTGAATATGATGTCCGAACTTAAACATAACCAGTCAGCCGGGCTCTCTCGGGATGAGCTGGAAGCTTACTGGATGCCTTACACCGGGAATCGTCAGTTCAAGGACAATCCCCGCATGATCGTTTCCGCTCAGGGGAGTTACCTGACCGATGCTGAAGGGCGCAAGATTTTCGATGGCCTGTCGGGTCTGTGGACTTGCGGTGCCGGACACTGCCGCCCGGAAATCGCCGAAGCGGTGAGCAAGCAGTTGATGCAGTTGGACTATGCACCTGCATTCCAGTTTGGCCACCCCAAGGCGTTTGAACTGGCGAACCGGATCAAGGGGATGATGCCGGAGGGGCTGGATCATGTGTTCTTCACCGGTTCAGGTTCCGAGAGTGCGGACACCTCGTTGAAAATTGCCCGTGCCTACTGGCGCAAAAAAGGCATGCCCTCCAAAACCAAACTGATAGGCCGTGCCAAGGGCTATCATGGCGTTAACTTCGGTGGTATCAGCGTCGGCGGGATTGGTGCCAACCGCGCACTTTTTGGCCAGGCAGTGGAAGCTGATCACCTGCCACATACATTGCTCAAGAGTAACGCCTTTACTCGCGGCATGCCGGAGGCTGGTGCTGAGCTGGCCGATGAGATGCTGGAGCTGATCGCACTGCATGATGCGTCGAACATTGCTGCAGTCATTGTGGAGCCTATGGCTGGCTCTGCAGGTGTTATTCCGCCACCGAAAGGTTACCTGCAGCGTCTGCGTCAGATCTGTGATCAGCACAATATTCTGATGATTTTTGATGAAGTGATTACCGGCTTCGGGCGCATGGGTTCACGTACGGGTGCTGAGGAGTTCGGCGTCACGCCGGATATTCTGAACGTGGCCAAGCAGCTGACCAACGGTGCTGTACCGATGGGCGCTGTGATCGTGAAGAACGAGATCTACCAGACATTCATGGATCAGGGTGGTCCGGATTACATGCTTGAACTGCCTCATGGCTACACCTATTCCGGACATCCTGTGGCCTGTGCTGCAGGTTTGGCTGCGCTGGATATTCTGGAGAACGATCGCCTGATTGAGCGGGTACGCGAGATGAGCCCGGTGTTTGAAGATGCGCTACATAGCTTGAAAGGGACCAAATACATTGCTGATATACGCAACTATGGTCTGGCTGGTGCGCTTCAGATCGAAGCTCTGCCTGGTCAACCGCTTCGTCGTCCCTATGATATCGCTATGAAAATGTGGCAAAAGGGTTTCTATGTGCGCTATGGCGGCGACACCATTCAACTGGGTCTGAACTTTATTGTGGAACGCGAAGAGATTGATCGCCTGATCAATGCACTGGGCGATTCAATCAACGAACTGGATTAATTGAGGCAAGCTACATGACTACTGTTGGGCATCTGATAAACGGCGAGATTCACGACCTGGGCGAGCGCAGCCAGCCGGTCTACAACCCTTCAACCGGAGAGGTGGGAGCGCACGTGGCTCTGGCCTCGAAAGAGACTGTTGAAGCAGCGATTGCCAGTGCTGCGGCGGCGTTCCCGGCCTGGCGCAATACGCCACCGGCAAAGCGTGCCCGGGTGATGTTCCGCTTCAAGGAGTTGCTGGAGCAGAATGCTGATAAGATTGTGGAGCTGATCGGCCGTGAGCATGGCAAGATTTCACATGATGCGATGGGCGAGTTGCAGCGCGGTATCGAGAATGTCGAGTATGCCTGCTATGCACCGGAACTGCTCAAGGGTGAGCACAGCAAAAATGTCGGCCCTTCGATCGACTCCTGGAGCGAGCATCAGCCGCTGGGTGTGGTGGCGGGAATCACCCCGTTCAACTTCCCTGCGATGGTGCCGCTGTGGATGTATCCGATGGCGATTGTCTGCGGCAACTGCTTCGTGCTGAAGCCATCTGAGCGTGATCCGTCATCCACACTGTTTATTGCTCAACTGCTGCAGGATGCGGGTTTGCCGCCGGGCGTATTGAATGTCGTCAACGGTGACAAGGAAGCGGTGGATACACTGCTGACCGATTCACGTATCGAGGCGGTGAGCTTTGTCGGCTCCACACCTATTGCAGAATATATCTATCAGACGGCTGCTGCACACGGTAAGCGTTGCCAGGCACTTGGTGGTGCCAAGAACCACGCTATTGTGATGCCGGATGCCGATATGGATAACGCCGTCGAGGCGCTGACAGGTGCGGCGTTTGGCTCATCCGGTGAGCGTTGCATGGCGATCTCGGTGGCAGTGGCGGTGGGCGATGAGGCTGCCGATCTGCTGGTGAGCAAGCTCAAGGCGCGTATGCAGAGTCTGAAAGTCGGCGCCTTCAGCGACAGCAGCAATGACTTCGGTCCGCTGATCACGGCTGCACACAAAGAGAAGGTGCAGGGCTATATCCGCAGCGCTGAAGAAGAGGGCGCCGTGGTGGTGGTTGATGGTCGTGATCCTGCGGTATCTGGATTTGATCAGGGCTTCTTTGTTGGCGGTACGCTGATCGATCAGGTCAAGCCGGGTATGCGCTGCTACGAAGAGGAGATCTTTGGCCCGGTGCTGGTCGTGGTACGCGTGGATACGATGCAGGAGGCGATGGATCTGATCGATGCGCATGAGTATGGCAACGGCACCTGTCTGTTCACCCGTGATGGTGAGGCGGCGCGCTACTTCAGTGACAATATCAAGGTGGGTATGGTCGGTATCAACGTACCGCTGCCGGTGCCTGTGTCCTACCACAGCTTTGGTGGCTGGAAGCGCTCACTGTTTGGTGATCTGTATGCTTATGGCCCGGATGCGGTGCGTTTCTACACTCGTCGCAAGACTATCACCCAGCGCTGGCCTTCGTCCGGTGTGCGTGAAGGGGCTCAGTTCTCCTTCCCATCCTGAGATGCTCCTTCTGAAACAGCCTTCCCGAGGCAGTCAGCACTGAGGTTGAGGTGCTGCCTCTTCAGGGAGGCTGTTTTAATCTCTTAGCTGGTCCGGTGACTGCATGGCGTATCCCGGTGGCCTTGGGTGAGTGTATGCCGCAGGGATGCGGCATTCAAGCCTGCAGGGATGCATTCACGGCGTCTCACCCAAGGCCTCCGGGATATGTCTGTAAATACAAACGCCTGGCTGGCAAATCCTGGATGTAGATCTTACTCGGACGGCAGTAAACGCTGTCGCTGCTCCTCAATACCCATCGACAGCAGCAGAGGATCGCTTTGCTGACGGGCGATAAAATCCGCTTTGCACTGCAGACCGTAAGCGCCTGTTTGAATCAGCGACTGGGCGATTGAACCTCCCAGCGTGCCGCCCGGTCCCAGCAGGACCAGCTTGTCCGGCGCAAACTCCGTCACTGCAACCTGTATCGCACGGGCAAAGTCATAGGGTTTTACCAGCTGATGCCCCAACGTATAGTCCCACAGCAGCTGTGGGTCTGAGCTCCAGCTTGTCCATATCTTGCCGCGCCCATCGATCATGGGGATTGATGGTGGGTTGAATGCCAGATGAGCCAGCGTACTGCGCGCCTGTTCCAGTACCGGTTGCTGCAATGAGGTATGGAAGGCGGCATGGTTGTGCAGCTTCATCGGGAAGGGGTCGCGTGGTGGTAGCTTGTTGCTCAGTCGCTGAAGTGCATTAGCCGAGCCACCGAACACCAGCATGCCTCCAAGATCAATCGACAGTTCTGCTCCATGTTCCGCCGCCAGAGCCAGCAGTGACGCTCTCAGTTCGGGTTGAGGCACCCACTGTTCGTCGCTACAGGGGTAGATCAACTGACCACCGATGAGGGCGTCCTGCATCAGTTGTCCCATGGTATTGATCAGCTCCAGTGCGATCATGGGTGGCAGGCTGCCGGCAGCGGCGAGGGTGATATACCAGCCTAGTGAGTTGCCGGTCACGGCCACCACCTCGTAGCGATCAAGATCAATACTCAGCGCATCGGCATAGGCGCAGGCATAGATCAGCGCAGAGGCGTGGTCTCCTCGGCTGTGCAGCTTGAGTTGAAAAGGCAGTTCGCTGTCCAGGGCCTGCAATCCTGGCTGGCCGGCTCCTTCTCTGAAGGTATCGAACGCTTCCAGTAACTCGGTTTTGTCGTTGTGATAACGCTTCAGATAGCCCCACTCTGCCTGATTGTAAGTGCCACGACCGGGGCAGATCAGTACCACTCGCTCTTTCTTGCTCATCCCTGTTTCACCCTTGTCTGCTGTTGCCACTGGGTCAGATCGAGTGCGGCTTGTGTGATGCTCTCACGTGAGGGCAGTGTGCAGGTGGCGGCTTTACCCAGCGGAATAAAGCTATCGGTAGCCGTGATACGAGCCAGAGCGTCTGCGGTGACCCCTTGCTCCACCAGTGCCGTGAAAACTTCCTCGCTGAGCGATCCACTGCGGCGGCACTCGTCCACGATCAGTGTATGCCGACAGGGTTTTACCAGTCCCGCGATGGCGGCATGATCCAACTCGGTCAGCCAGCGCAGATCGATGATGCGTACCCGCATGCCCAGTGCTTCAAGATCGGTCGCAGCCTGCGCGCTGAGATAAACGCCGTTGCCATAGGTGACGATCGCCAGATCCGTCCCGTCACCCCGGCAGCAGGGTTGACGATAGGGGATAAGATAGTCGGGGCCGGGGTCGGCAAAGCACCAGCCGTTATCACCCTCCTGTAACAGATCACGGCAATGGTAGCGTGCAATAGGTTCGACAAACACGATGACACGCTGTTCCTCATCCGCCAGTCGGACACACTCCTGAAACAGCCCGACCGCTTCGCGTGCATCGGAGGGGCAGGCGACTACCAGACCGGGAATATCACGCAGTACGGCCAACGCATTATCGTTGTGGAAGTGACCACCAAAACCCTTCTGATAACCCAGCCCCGCGATTCGTACGATCATCGGGTTGGTGTATTGTCCATTGGAGAAAAAGCTCAGCGTTGAGGCCTCGCCACGCAGTTGGTCTTCGGCATTATGCAGATAGGCGAGGAACTGAATCTCGACCACCGGCAGCAGTGCGTTGTGTGCCATCCCGATCGCCAGCCCCAGAATACTCTGCTCATCCAGCAGCGTATCGATGACACGATGGCGGCCATACTGGGCCTGCAGCTTCTGCGTGACACCATAGACGCCACCCTTGCGGCCAATATCCTCTCCCGCCATCACCATCTGTGGGTAACGGGTCATCAGGCGATGCAGACTGATATTAAGCAGGCGTGCCATCGTTTGTGGCTGTTCAGAGGGTTTCGCCAGAGCTGCCTGCACTGCCCGTGAGGCTCGCTTGGGAGGTATGATCGGCGCCATCACTTCGGCAGCCGTCTGCAGACGTGGGTGTTTGATCGCTTCTCGGGCAACCGCCTCCACCTGTTCTCCAATGCCATCATAGAGCGTGAGTATCTGTGCCGTATCAAGGCCGCCATGCTGTTGCAGCAATCGGGCGCTGTGCAGCAGCGGGTCCATTCGTTCCATCGCGCTGATCTGCTCCTTGCTGAGGTAGGACTGCTGGGCATCTGATCCGGCATGCCCCATCAGCCGGACGCAACGCATATGCAAAAAGACCGGCTGGCGGTGTTTGCGTGCAAAACGGGCTGCCTTGAGTGCTGTCGCATGGGTATCCAGCAGATCCAGGCCGTTACAGCTCAGGTAGTGCAAACCAGGCCAGCGCTGAACGATCGACTCGATCCAGCCGGAAGGAGTGGGGGTGGAGATCCCAATGCCATTATCCTCACAGATAAACACCAGCGGCAGTGGAACACCCTGAAAGGCGGTCCAGGCGGCAGTGTTCAGTGCGCCCTGTGCTGTTGAGTGGTTGAACGAGGCATCGCCGAAGCTGCACAGCACGGCGCTGTCATTCGGCCAGTCGCCCTGTTCGGAGAGCTTGCGCCAGATACCCAGACTATGTGCTGCCCCCACGGCCTTGGGCAGGTGGGAGGCGATGGTGCTGGTCTGAGGTGGAATGTTCAGCGCTTTGGAGCCGAGCACTTTGTGGCGGCCACCGGAGATGGGGTCATCACTGGAGGCGGCAAAGCTCAACAACATATCATGGCAGATCGTCTGCCCCGGCAGCTGTTTACTGCGCTGAATCAGAAAGGCGGCATCACGGTAGTGCAAAAAAGAGGGGTCTGTCACGGCAAAGGCTTTAGCAATCGCAGCGTTTCCCTCGTGGCCAGCACTGCCGATGGTATAGAAAGCTTCGCCCATCGCCTGCAAGCGGCGAGCATGCAAGTCCAACTGGCGGCTCAGCGCCTGAGATTCGAACAGCTCAATCAGTTCATACTGGCTCAAGCCAGCTTCTGCCAGTGACAGGGGCGATACCTTATCAGGCAGCTCGCCGCTGATCAGACGCTGGCGGAAATTATCTTCGATACTCGTTCCTGCGGTTGTCATCATTGATTACCTGCACAGAATTTATTTTATTGTTATAAGGGTATTCCATCAGACTAACGTATAACCCTCCGCATACCTAATAGTGCTTTTTAATATGGGGTAGAGGTACAGGCTTTAGCCGGGTTTACCATCTGGCCTGGGGCTGTTGAGTATCTTCCAGTAACAGATGATGAACAGTGCGAAAGCCAGGCACCAGAGCAGGGCCGCCATGGTAAGCCATAGCATATAACTGCCTGGCATCATCAGGCTCAGGGTGCGCGTGAGCGCGGCGGTGATGATCGCGACGAATGCCGCCAGTGCCATGGGAGGCAACAGCAGAGGGCGTCCGGTATGACCGAGTGCCACTCGGCTCATGATGCCGATGATCATGATACCGATGGTGCCGGTACCAAACAGATGTATCCAGCTGCTCAGATTAAGGTTCAACCCAAGAGCTGGAGAGACGGCCACCAGCGCTCTACTCAGTAGTGATAATACCAGTGTCAAATAACCCAGATGCAGTATCCAGAGCAGGGGCTCGCGGTAAACGCGCCAGCCACGCCATAGAAACAGCCTTGATAGATGAGCAGTGGCAGTAATGGTTGCAAGCAGAGCGATAAGCCCATTCGGCGCACCTGCCAGATCGGCGCCAGCCAGAAACAGCAGACTGAGGATAGAGATGATCTCCAGTGCCGGCAGACGACTGACATCTTCATGGCGCAGACCTCGCTGGCGTAACCAGTTGCTGCTGAAAGCGGGTGTGATACGCCCGGCAATCACTGCAATCAGCAGCGTCAGCAGATAGAGGCTGGCTTTTTCACCCGTCTGCACCCATGCATAGTCAGCGGTTATGGCGCCCCAGAGCATCAGGCTGCTGCCTGATCCCAGAAACAGCAACACCAGCGGCATGATCAGGTTACGGCGGTTGCCACTGATCAGTAGTATGCGCGCCGTATGCAGTACCAGTACCAGATAGAACAGCGGGGTCAGCAGCATCAGAATCGGTGGCAGCAGGGCTGAAAACATCAGCGCGATGCGCGCGGCCAGCCACAGCAGAAACAACAGTATCAATGGGGTGCCGCTGATGGCAGGGATGCCTGTCCAGTTGGACATGGCTGTGAGCAGAAAACCGGCGATGATCGCGCTGGTGAAACCGTGAATCATCTCGTGCCCATGCCAGACACTGGCAGGTATCCCCAGAGGAAGACTCAGCTTGCCCATCAGGAGCAGAACCCAGAGTACAACAGCCAGAAGCGTCCAGATGGATCCCGCAATAAAAAATATGCGGAAGGGATATAGAAAAAGCGATGATCCGGGGTGTTTAGTCAGTGTCATACACTTACCACCTTGAAAGCCAGCTCATTGGGTTATGGGTAATGGCGGCGCCTGTGATGTAGGCAAAGGCCAGCAGGGCCAGGATAAAGAAAAATAGTCGACTGCTTCGGGTCGGTGCTCGTTTCAGAGCCAGTGTTCCGAAGATGATATAGAAAATCAGTCCGATCAGCTTGGCGGTCAGCCAGGGGGCTGTAAAAGGATACTGCTGAATAATCAGCATCATGCCGATGGCACTGGCAAGCAGCAGCGTATCGATCAGGTGGGGCAGAGTCCTTGTCACTCGATGCCGAAGCAAGGTGTTACTGCGCATCATCCAGTATCCACGGAGCAGGAAGCCGCTGAGACTCAGTACTACCATGATCAGGTGCAGATGTTTGAGGCTTGAGTAGAGTGTTGCCATGCTGTGCCTGTTAAATAATATGTATTTAAAATGCATCTTATGTGTGCAGTATACGCAGTGCCGATAGTGAAGTGAATATTTGTTGCAACGAAAAGTTGGCTCTCATCGGATGAGTTCAGGCATTATGCTGTTTTTTCTCATTTTTTTGTTGCAATCATGGGCTCGTCTGGTATTATACGCGCCGTTGGTTTGCAGGCATGGCTTGCATTTCGACACTGCAGCGTCCCATTCGTCTAGTGGCCTAGGACACCGCCCTTTCACGGCGGTAACAGGGGTTCGAACCCCCTATGGGACGCCATTTCTGCTTTAGCTCGTTATCTGCTTTTCCTGCGTGTTTTTCGATATATCTTGCCCCGTGCTTGTTGCATCTCCCGTATCACCCTGCCTTCGATTTTTATAACCTTCAGATTTAATCTCTTATTGGTTTTACTGCGTCTCACTTCTATACTGCTTTCAGTTGAAAAACGTTCTGTAACTGCCGTAAACCTCACAGTTTCGTGCTGGATTATTAGTTTGTCCTTGCGCGAACAGGAGATAAGAATAATGAAAACTTTGAGTGTAAACGTTCGCACAAGTCAGCTGCGATCAGACCCTTCCTTTCTTGGTCGTATTCTGGCTAACCTGAATTATGGCAGCAAGGTGCTGTTGCAGGAGGTGCAAGGAGATTGGCTCAGGGTACGCAGTGGTCAGCAGGATGGCTGGATGCACGGCGCTGCACTCAGCGAGAAAGAGATCGTGATCAACCCGGGCGCAGCCGATGTCGAACGTGCAGCAACAGACAGTGAGATAGCGTTGGCTGGAAAGGGGTTTAATGCCAGTGTGGAACGCGCCTACCGTCAACGTAACAGCAACATTAACTTTGATGCTGTCGATCGGATGGAGTCCACCAGTATCAGTCGTGACTCTCTAGGGCGTTTTGTCCGTGAGGGTGATCTGAATTCACTTTAAGGAGGCAGAAGATGGATAGGCGCGATTTTATCAAACGTAGCAGTCACCTTCTTCTGTTTGGTGCAGGTGGTGCGACGCTGGCCGGATGCAAAACTCTGGATGAACTGGCGGTTGTCACCGATAGCCTTGGTGGTGTGATCGGTTCTCAGGCGGGTTCGCAGGCCCAGTCTCTGTTGCGGGTGGCTGGTGCGGCCAGTCGTGCAATGGAGGAGCTGGACGCCGAGCAGGAGTATTACCTGGGGCGTACAGTAGCAGCTAATGTCATGACACAATATAAGGCTTATAACAACAATGAAGCCAATCAATACCTGAATCATATCGGGCGTTATGTTTGTCTGGCATCCGCGCTGCCTGAGACTTTCGGGGGCTATCACTTCCAGATAATCGACTCCGACGAGATCAATGCCTTCGCCGCGCCGGGTGGGTTGGTGATGGTTACGCGGGGCATGCTGCGCTGCTGTCAATCCGAGGACGCCCTGGCCGCTGTCCTGGCGCATGAGGTGGGGCATGTTGAATATCGTCATGGCTTGCAGGCGATCAAGCGCTCCCGTATCACCTCGCTGATGACCACAGTTGGTGTCGAGGCAATCAGGCATGAGGGTGGTGCTGAATTGTCGCAGCTTGTCAGCATTTTTGATGGGGCCATTGACGATATCATGACTACCATGGTCAACAATGGTTACTCACGCTCCTTTGAGCGAGAAGCTGATCGCGCGGCACTGAAGATTCTGCAACGCACCGGGTATGATGATCGTGCTTTGCTTGCCATGCTGGAGGAGATGGGGCGGAGGCTGACACCGGGCGGCACCGACTTTGCCAAAACGCACCCGACACCGGATTCGCGTATTGCTGAAGCAGAACGCTTGCTCAGCACGACCCGTCGCCCGACCACCAGTGCCAGACAGGCGCGGTTCGAGCGCACAATGCGCAACGTATGATCTGAGAGCTGACAGGAGTTGCAGCGTTTGAATCAGGCATTTCTGAAGTCAGTGCCTTTGCGGGCGCTGCTGGTGATGGCCATTGCCTGTCTGATGGCTGCGCTGCTGTGGTTCTCGGGCGTGCTGGAGAGATGGGAGGCCAGAAGCTGGGATATGCGTGTATCCTGGCTGGCAGAGCCTGTTCCCGAGTCAGACCAGATCGCTTTGATCCTGCTGGATCAGCCCAGTCTGGACTGGGCCAGTCAGGAGAGTGGGCTGGGATGGCCCTGGCCACGCGAGCTTTATGCGATCACCTCCGATTTTGTGGCGCGTAGCGGTGCCAGAGCCCTGATTTACGATGTGCTGTTTATCGAGCCCTCTGTGTATGGCGTGTCGGATGATGAGCGACTGGCGCAGGCGCTTAGTGGGCAGCCTTCGCTGATTGCCCTTTTTGCGAGTGAGGGTGGGGCTGGGGCTACGCCTGTATGGCCGGATGAGCTGCCGATCTCCGGCTTTACTCTTTCTGATACAAATATGCTTTCGGATGCCTGGTGGCCACAGGTCGACAGCATGACCTTGCCGCTTGATGAGCTGGCAAGCAGTACTGCCGGTCTGGGAAATGTGCGCAATCAGCCGGATATCGACAGCATCTATCGTCGCATGCGACCTTTCGAACTTTTCCATGACCGTCCCGTGCCTTCTTTGGCACTGGCTGCCTATCTACTTGCCAACCCCGATATGGAGGTGATGGCCACTCCTGACTTGTTGCAGCTGGGGCAAAAGCAGATCCCACTGGATGAGAATGGCCGGGCACTGCTGCGTTTCAGAGGACCATCTGGTACTCACACCGCCTATAGTGCAGCCGCCATACTGCAATCGGAACTGCGTCTGCGGGCCGGTGAGGAACCAGTGATTGCTCCTGAGGAGCTGTCGGGTAAGTATGTATTCTTCGGATTCTCGGCTCCAGGTCTGTTTGACCTGAGGCCGACGCCGGTAGGCGGTGTTTATCCCGGTGTAGAGATCCAGGCAACGTTTCTGGATAACCTGCTCGCTGATGATTTCATGCAAATGGTACCGGACTGGTTGACGGGGCTGTTATCGCTGTTGCTGGCATTTTTCTCAGCACTGATGCTGATCCGTTTCTCTTCGGCGTTGGCGAGTGCGTTGGCTGGTGCTCTGCTGATACTATTGCCTATCCCGCTGGCGGTCGCTGCTTATGAGTTAGGCTACTGGCTACCGGTGCTCTGGCTTGAGGTCTCCACTTTGCTGGCGGTGCTGGTCTGTCTGCTGCTGAACTATGCAGTGGAGGGGCGGCAGAAACGCTTTATTCGCAATGCCTTTCAGCACTATCTAAGCCCGGGTGTGATCGAGCAGTTGGTGAACCAGCCTGACCGATTGCGCTTGGGGGGTGAGCGCAAGATGTTGAGTATTTTCTTTTCTGATCTGGAGGGGTTTACCTCCATTTCGGAAAAGCTGGAACCGGATCAACTGACCGAATTATTGAACGATTACCTGTCAGCCATGACTGAGATTATTCAGGAGGAGGGGGGTACGGTTGATAAATACGAAGGTGATGCGATTATTGCCTTCTGGAATGCGCCGATGGATTTGCCCAATCATGCATTGCACGCTGCCCGCGCAGCGGTCCGATGTCAGCAAAAACTCGATGAGTTGAGGCCGCGCTACAGTGAGTGGACCGGGCATGAGCTGTTTATGCGTATCGGCTTGCATACCGGTCAGGCGGTGGTTGGTAACCTGGGTTCAAAAACCCGATTTGATTACACCATGCTGGGCGATGCGGTTAACCTGGCAGCAAGGCTGGAAGGGGTCAATAAAGTGTTCTGTAGTGGCACATTGCTATCTCATGTCATCCGCGCAGAGGTGGGTGATGCTTTGGCGCTGCGAGAAATAGGCTGTGTAGCAGTTATGGGCAGGCGAGAGCCAGTAACTCTGTTTCAGCCATTACCCGAACACCTTGATGATGAGCATCACACACACTTTGAAACCTCACTGAATCGTTTTTATCAGGGTGAGTTTGAGGAGGCAGCACGCTGTTTTCTGGCACTGGCCCAGCGCGATGCCGTGGCTGCTTCATATCTGCGCTACTGCATACATCTGATCAAACAGCCACCGGATGACTGGCAGGGCGTCTGGGTGCTGGAGAGTAAATAGCCTGGAGGTCAGTTAGCCTGCTGTGGTTAAGTGCCAGATCAGAGTATAATCAGGCCTTGCATTTCCGGCTGCTGCTTGGGGTGGCATACTGGCGGAGCTTATCGACTATCAATGCTGATTAAACAGCCGTGTACGGGCAGCCAGATAGTCAAATGTCTGGCCCGATTCTTCAGCCTGGGCGCGTTGTTCATCCAACTGCTGAAACCGTTCGATCTCCTCATCCGGCATGAAGTGCAGACAATCACCACCAAACAGCCAGAACAGGTCACGAGCGACCAGTGGTACAAGTTGCGGGTAGGCGCGTACCAGACGTGCCATCAGATACTGGCCATCATCATAGGCTACAGGCTCATGAGCCTCGAAGGCGCGTATCAGCTGTGCAAACTGTTCCAGAAACTCGGCATCCACGGGATCGGCTTCGTCACTGTTGAAGGGCTCCTGCTTGATCAGGTTGTTGTAGCCAAGCTTGAGCAGGTTGAGATGATAAGTATGGAAATCGGTCACGGTTGTCCTCGGCAAAGAATGAAGCGAATTGGCTGATTTATGGGGGCTGGCGGTTGAAAATGCAATCCATCGCCCGCAGATTAAGCTATCCAGCTAATTAAGGATTTTATGTTATGACTGTAGCACTGGCCATTGATCAGCTGCGCAAAACCTATGGTAACGGGTTTGAGGCCCTCAAGGGTATCTCCCTGGAGGTTCAGGAAGGCGATTTTTTTGCGCTGCTTGGACCCAATGGTGCGGGTAAATCGACCACGCTGGGTATCGTATCGTCTCTGGTGAACAAAAGCTCGGGCAGGGTCAGTATCTTTGGACATGATCTGGAGACAGATATCGCCAGAGCCAAGATGCAACTCGGCGTTGTGCCCCAGGAGTTCAACTTCAATAATTTCGAGAAGGTGTTGGATATCGTCGTGACTCAGGCCGGGTATTACGGCATTCCTCGGCGTCAGGGGCTGGAGCGCGCCGAGTTTTACCTGAAAAAGCTGGGGCTGTGGGACAAGCGTAATGTCAGCGCCCGTATGTTGTCTGGTGGTATGAAGCGTCGGTTGATGATTGCACGTGCGCTGGTTCATGAGCCGCGCATGTTGATACTGGATGAGCCGACTGCCGGGGTGGATATCGAGCTGCGCCGCTCGATGTGGAGCTTTCTGCGTGAGATCAACAGCAAGGGCACCACGATTATTCTGACGACCCATTATCTGGAAGAGGCCGAGAGTCTGTGCCGCAACATTGCGATCATTGATCGTGGAGAAATCATTCAGAACACCAGCATGCGATCTCTGTTGCAGAAGCTGAATACCGAAACCTTTATTCTGGATCTGCAATCGGATGTGGAGCAACTGCCAGCGCTCAATGGTTATCGGCCAAGGTTGACCGCTCCTCGTACCCTGGAGGTTGAAGTAGATAAAGAGCAGGGGCTGAACAATCTCTTTGCACAGCTGGAGGCTTCCGGTCTTAAGGTGGTCAGTATGCGTAACAAGGCAAATCGATTGGAGGAGTTGTTTGTGTCACTCGTGGATAAGAATCTGAATCAGGAGCCAGCATGAACAATCAACTCCTGTGGACCGCCTTCTGGACCATCCTGGTGAAAGAGGTGCGTCGTTTTACACGGATCTGGGTGCAGACGCTGTTGCCGCCAGCCATCACCATGACTCTTTATTTCATCATCTTCGGCAATCTGATCGGCAGCCGTATCGGTGAGATGGGCGGTTTCGGTTATATGGAATATATCGCGCCGGGGTTGATCATGATGTCGGTGATCACCAACTCTTATGGCAATGTGGTCTCCTCCTTTTTCGGTACCAAGTTTCAACGCCATGTGGAGGAGTTGCTGGTGGCACCTGTGCCCAACTGGGTGATTCTGGCTGGTTTCGTGTTTGGTGGTGTGGCGCGTGGCCTTGCGGTGGGCTTGATAGTTACGCTGTTGTCACTGTTCTTTACCAAACTGCATGTGCACCATCTGCTGATCACGATCAGCACGGTCTTTCTGACCGCGGTGGTCTTTTCGCTGGGAGGCTTTATCAATGCTATATATGCCAACAGTTTTGATGATATATCGATTGTTCCGACCTTTATCCTGACTCCCCTGACCTATCTGGGCGGTGTGTTCTACTCCATCAGTCTGTTGCCGGGTTTCTGGCAAGGGGTGTCGCAGCTGAATCCGATCCTTTATATGGTTAACAGCTTTCGGTACGGTATTCTGGGTGTGAGTGATATCCATATTGGTATCGCATTCACGATGATTCTGATTTTCATTGGGCTGTTGACTGCCTTCAGTCTGCATCTGCTCAATACGGGTAAGGGGATTCGCAGCTGATGAGCGAAGAGGAAATTCTGCATAAATCGCCGTTGGGCAAAGAGACCGCCTATGTCAACCAGTATGATCCTGCGCTGCTCTATCCGATAGCGCGCGACAGCAACTGGCAGGCACGCGGTATCAAACGTAGTGGTTTACCGTTTCGTGGTATGGATATCTGGAACGCCTATGAGGTGTCCTGGTTGAACAGCAAGGGCAAGCCGGTGGTCAGACTGGCTGAGTTCAGAATTCCGGCAACATCGACACATATCATCGAGTCGAAATCCTTCAAGCTTTATCTGAACTCACTCAATCTGAGTCAATTCGGACAGGAGTCTGAAGTGGAGACTGTACTGCGCCGGGACCTGTCTGCCGCAGCCGGTGGCCCAGTCGCTGTCCGGCTGATAAAGCCGGATGCTTCACAGACGATCGATAAGTTTCACGGTGAATGTCTGGATGAGCTGGATATTGAGGTGATGCACTACGAGCCTCAACCGGAGTTGCTGCGCAGTGAAAGCAAGTCGGTGGTTGAGGAATCCCTGTTCAGCCATCTGCTGAAGTCCAACTGCCCGGTGACGGGGCAGCCGGACTGGGCGAGCATTCATATCCGTTACAAGGGCGAGAAGATTGATCGCAAAGGGCTGCTGGCCTATCTGATCTCCTACAGAGAGCATGGCGACTTCCATGAGCAGTGTGTCGAGAACATCTTCATGGATATCTGGCAGCGCTGCCGTCCACAGAAGCTGACCGTCTATGCGCGCTACCTGCGTCGTGGCGGGTTGGATATCAACCCCTATCGCTCCAGTATCGATGGTGAACCCAGTAATCCGCGTCTGTCGCGGCAATAGGCTGTTGTGGCTATAAGCTGTCGTGACAAAACTGTCGTGGCAAAACACGTAGAGGTAAACATGGAAGCAACAGAACTGCTGATCAATCGGGTCTCATCCCCTGTGCTTGAAGGCCCAGCGCCGACAGCCGAACAGTTGGATCTTATCTATCGGGCAGCGTTGCGTGCGCCGGATCATGGCAATCTGAAGCCCTGGCGCTTTATCCAGATTGAGGGCGAAGGGAGAGATCGACTGGCTGATCTGTTTATTGAGGTTGCCAAAACGAAAAATCCCGACATGAGCGATGCCGAGATTGAGAAGCTGCGTGGCAAACCTCTGCGGGCACCGATGATCATTGTTGTGGTGGCGAAGCTGATAGATCATCCTAAAGTGCCGCAGATCGAACAACAGATCGCAGCCGGCTGTGCGGCTCATGGCATTTTGCTGGCTGCTTTTGCACAGGGTGTGGATGCGATCTGGCGTACAGGCTCCATGGCCTTTGACCCGATGGTTTTTCGTGGACTGGGGCTGGAAGAGAATGAGCAGATCACCGGCTTTCTCTATCTGGGCAAGGCGCGTAAGCATCGGGCGCTGCCTGATCTGAATCCAGCCGACTTCGTGCAGCAGTGGGGGCAGTCGTGAATCTGAAGCCCGATGACGCTGAGGCGTTTCTGAGCTGGCTTCGTACTCAGATTCCACTGGTCGGCGCCATGCAGATAGATCAGCTGACGCTGGATGATCAGGGGCTGACACTGAGCGCACCATTGGCCGCCAATATCAATGACAAGGGTACCGGTTTCGCTGGCTCACTGGCTGCATTATCCACGCTCAGTGGTTGGTGTCTGATGACCCTTTATCTGCGCTCACAAGGGCTTGAGTGCGATGTGATGATTGCCGAAAGCCAGATAAAGTATCTGCAGCCGGTCACTGCTGATTTCAAAGCCTGTGTGTCTCTGCCCGATGATGACGTTCTGGCTCCCTTTTTGTTGCGCATGCGTGAAAAAGGGCGAGGTAAGCTCCCCCTTCAGGTCGAAATTCAAGAGCAGGGTAAGATGGCGCTGCAGCTTAACGGTGTCTATTATGCGCGCATCAGATGCTAGGTGGCTGTCCGAGAGTAGGCTACTTACCGGTGATCATTAGCGGATATATTTCTGTTGTTTGAACATATTTGTTACATTCAGTGGCTAGAGTAACCGTATTGTCGATCAGTATTAACGGGAAGCCACATGATTCGAAGTTATGTACTTGAACAGGGGTTGATGAGAGAGCATCCGCTGGATTCTGAGCAGTTGGAGGAGGGCCTCAGAACATCGAGTTGGATAGATCTGCAGGAAGCCTCTGAGGATGAGATAGCTGTTGTTGAACAACTGCATCCGGAAAGCCTGCCCAAGGTGGATGATGTTGAAGAGATAGAGGCGAGTGCCCGGTATTTCATCGAAGGTCAGGATCTGCATGTTCACTCCCTGTTTCTGTATCAGTCGGAAGGTCGACACAAAACCGCAACCGTCGCCTTTACGCTGAAGCCTGATGTGTTGCTGAGTATTCGAGATGTGGATCTGGCCGACTTTCGACTGCTCAGACTGCGTTCACGTCGGGGCTGGGTTGATGCTGAGACGCCGCTGCAGATACTGACCTCCATTTTTCAGCTCAAGGTGGACAACCTGGCGGATCAGCTTGAGGATCTGCTGCGCGATCTGGATGGAATCAGCAGTCATATTCTTGAGAACCGGGATGAAGCACAGTCTGAGTCCATGGATAAGCTGGCTAAACTCGAAGACAGTAATGGGCGTATTCGCCTGTGTCTGATGGATACCCAGCGCTCGGTTTCCTTTTTGATTCGCAACATCCATCAGCATCTCGACTCCAAGGAAAACTGTCGTGAGATATTGCGAGATCTGGATACCCTGATGGCGCACGCCGCATTCATCTTTGAAAAAATAGACTTTCTGATGAATACGTCGCAGGGCTTTATCAATATTCAGCAGGCCAAGATCATCAAGATCTTCTCCATTGCTGCCGTAGTCTTCCTGCCACCGACCATGGTTGCCAGTATCTATGGTATGAATTTTGAGGTGATGCCGGAACTGCAATGGACGGCGGGCTATCCTTTTGCCTTGGGCATGATGCTGTTGGCCGGAGTCGCCCCTTATACCTTCTTCCGCTACAAGGGATGGCTATAACTCGATGACGTGGGCTTTGAGAGATATCTGGATGTAGGTCATGAATCAGTGACTTCAAAGCTTATCCAGGAGGTCTTGGGTGAGTAAATGCCGCAGGGATGCGGCATTTAAGCCTACAGGGATGTATATATGGGGTCTCATCCAAGGCATTCAGGATATGCCTGCACATACATGCAGTTGGCAGTGAAATCACGTATTCAGATGTTACTCAGCAATGATGCGCTCTGCCGATTCAATCACTATGGGCTCAACAGGTACATCCGCCATCCGGTTACGGGTGGTTGTCGAAACTGCACGGATCCTGTCGACCACATCCATTCCGCTTATCACCTCACCAAATACCGCATAACCGGGGCGGTTGCTTGCACCATCCAGGTTGAAGTTATTGACCGTATTGATGAAGAACTGTGCCGTTGCACTGTCCGGTGCCCGGGTACGTGCCATGGCGATGGTGCCGCGACGATTGCTCAGGCCATTGTCTGACTCATTCTTGATGGGTGACTGAGTTGCCTTTTGCGTCATCTCAGCATCAAAACCACCACCCTGAATCATGAAATTTTCAATGACGCGATGGAAAATCAGACCGTTATAAAAACCGGCATCAACATAGGCCAGAAAGTTTTTCACGGTGATGGGAGCCTTCTCGGCATCCAGTTGCAGCTCGATCTCGCCCAGGCTGGTTTTCAACACCACACGGGGTGCATTATCGGCCAGCGCCAGAGAATTCAACGACAACATGAGTGCCAGCATGCACAGCAAGCGCAGAGTTCGGTTCAGTA
Organism: Nitrincola alkalilacustris; assembly: GCF_008973755.1. Classification (GTDB taxonomy): domain Bacteria; phylum Pseudomonadota; class Gammaproteobacteria; order Pseudomonadales; family Balneatricaceae; genus Nitrincola; species Nitrincola alkalilacustris. Next base: position 307,337 of record NZ_WBOM01000005.1, read on the forward strand.
ACATCTTTGGAAGCTTCCTTGATCAGTTCAGAAGGGTTATCAATCTTTGATAAGGACTACTATAGCCAAGGAAAGTTGCAGGATAAACCGATGATGGTGTTAAAGAAGGATTAAATAGTCTCGCTCGGGTTATGAACTGCAAGCGCTTCCTTTTCGTAACAATGGCAACGAAAAGGAGAAGGACATGAATAACAGCATCATGAATCACTGTGTCAAGGCTCTGTTGATATCGGCCTTGCTGAGTGCTGCTGCATTGCAGGTTCAGGCAAGCCAGTTGGCTGAGCGTGCATTCGCACTCTATGGAGATGAGGCGCAGTTTGATGTATATCGGCGCGATACGCCTATCGGCGAGCACTCGCTCAGGTTCAGCCAGGAGGATGGGTTACTGCGTGTCGATATTGAAATGGCGCTGCAGATACGTTATCTCGCTCTTTTCTCCTACAACTATCGCTACCAGGCAACTGAGTGGTGGCAAGATGAGCAGTTGGTTCGGCTGGAGGTCAATGTCGATGATAATGGCACCCAGCAGGTGATCAGTGCCAGGCGCGAGGGTGATCAGCTTATGGTCGATTCAGAAAATGGCAGACTCAGCCTGGAGTCAGGGCTCATCACCACCAACCACTGGAATCGTGCGATCCTTGATCAGACTCGAGTATTGAATACCCTGACCGGACAGGTGAGCGAAATAGAGGTGGAGACATTGGGACAGGATCAGGTGCCGTTTGGCGGTGAACTGGTAGATGCAATGCGCTATCGCTTGGGTGGTGAGTTGATCGATACCGACACCTGGTACGATGCCGAAGGGCGCTGGATGGGAATGGAGTTCTCGGCAACCGACAAGTCTCGTATTCGGTTGATCAGCAGTGGCATGGAGCAGTAGAGATGAATCAACCTGACTGGAAGCTTGTCTGGATTACGGGGGGCGGTACGGGTATTGGACGTTCGATGGCCTTGGCCCTGTCTGAGTCGGGTGCCAGCGTAATCATCTCTGGTCGTACTGAGAGCGCATTGCAGTCGGTGGCGGATGAGTCTCTGGCGCGGCACCATTCGGGCAGGATTATACCGCTGGTGCTGGATGTGACTGATCTTGAAGCTGTTAAGCAAGCCGTTGAGCAGATGGAAATCGAACATGGTGAACTGGATCTCGCTCTTCTGTGTGCCGGTAATCACCATTCGATGCCGGTAGATCGATTCAGTGCCGCCACTTGCCGGGAGCTGATGGAGATAAATTATTTCGGTGTGATGCATGCGCTTGAAGCTCTGCTGCCGCGCATGCTGGCGCGTGACAAGGGCGTATTGGGGGTGGTGGCATCTGTGGCCGGCTATCGCGGCTTGCCGACAGCGGCGGCCTATGGTGGCAGCAAGGCAGCCCTGATCAATGCCTGCGAGGCACTGGCAACCGAACTCAGGGCGACAGGGGTGCATCTGTCGTTGATCAATCCCGGTTTTGTGCGTACGCCACTGACTGACAAAAACCCTTTTCCGATGCCTTTTCTGATGGAGGCAGATGATGCCGCCAAAGCGATTTTCAGAGGACTTCAGCGAAAACAGTTCGAGATCGCCTTTCCCTGGACCTTTGTGTTGCAGCTCAAGATAATGAGACTGCTGCCTTACTCTGTTTATCTACCACTTATCCGCAAGGTGACCGGTTTTTGATGCCAAATGAACTGATATCCAGTCAACAGACCTCAACTCATCAAACCCTTAATGAGCAAACCTGCGCAGAGTATGCGGCTCTGTTTGCGTCATTGACTCCGGCACGTATTGCCGAGTTTGAGCCACTGGTCGCGCCCGATATACATTTTCAAGACCCCTTCAACGACCATCGGGGGTTTGCTCAGATGAGCCGTGTGCTGGAGGATATGTTCCGGCACACCCGACACCCCGGTTTTGAGGTGACGGAGATCTGTGTCGTGGGGGATCGAGCTTATCTGCGCTGGATATTTCGTGCCGGTTTACCCGTGGTGGGTGATCTGCGTGTGGAGGGTGTCAGTCGGCTGGCTTTCGATGAGCAGGGCAGAGTGTGTGAACATATCGACTACTGGGACAGTGCACCGATCTATCTCAGACTGCCTGTGCTGGGAGCACTGCTGCGGCGGGTTCGGGCGAAAATGGGTAGTTGAAAACAGACAGTTGAATAAAAGGTAGTTGAAGCAAAAATAGCCGGTTGCAGAAAGCGCCCGGGAGCCGTGGTGGCTCCCGGGCGCTTTGATGGCCATAATATCAGGCCGCTGCTTTACGCGCTGGCTTGATGCCAAAGAGCAGGGCATAGAATACCGGAACGGCAATCAGGGTCAGCAGCGTTGCAAAGGCCAGGCCTCCCATGATGGTGACCGCCATGCTGGAGAAGAAGGCATCCGTCAGCAATGGCAGCATGCCCAGAATAGTGGTCACAGCAGCCAGAAACACCGGGCGCAGTCGGCTGACGCTGGCATCAATGATCGATTGAACCTTGTCCTTGCCGCCACTGATCTGGCTGTCTATCTCATCCACCAGCACTATCGCATTTTTCATCAGCATGCCCGACAGACTGAGGAAGCCCAGCAAGGCCATGAAGCCAAAGGGCATGCCACTGCCGAGTAGACCAATCACCACCCCGCAGACTGACATGGGCACCACCAGCCAGATGATCAGTGGCTGGCGCAACTTGCCAAACAGCAGGATGGAGATCAGCAGCATCACCAGAAAGCCCAGCGGCAACTGAGCACCGAGTGAGGCCTGAGCTTCACTTGAGGTCTCGAACTCACCACCCCATTGCAACTGATACCCCTGAGGCAGCTCAATCGCTTCAATTGAGCCACGAATAGCTCTGAGCGCAGCATCGGCTGTCAGGTCGCCGATCGGCTCTGCCTGAACGGTCAGTGTGCGTACCCGATCACGACGATGTATCAGGGTCTCTTCACTTTCGGTAACAAAGCGCTCGACTACCTGTGTGATCGGTATGTAAGCCTGCAGCCCGGGGCTCCAGATCTGTCGCTCTTCCAGTCGGCCGGCATCCAGTCGTTCATCGGCTGGCGGGCGTGCGATGATCGGGATCTGTTCGTCACCTTCACGATAGGTACCGGCACGTATGCCCACAGTGGCAAACTGCAGCGTTTCGGCAACATGGTTGCGGCCCAGACCTGCAATGCGTGCCCGCTCCTCATTGAACAGCGGCACAATCACCAGCTCCTGCTTATTCCAGTTCTGGCGAATATCCTGCAGGTTACCATCCGCCTGCATAATGGTGATCGCCTCATCACCCAGTCGTCGCAGGATGGCAGCATCCGGTCCTGAAAAACGTGCTTCTATCTTGGCACCACCACCGGGTCCGAAAACCAGTTTCTGGGTGCGAATATCTGCATCAGGATAAGCGGGAGGGAGTTCGCGTCGCAGCACTTCGGCCAGAGGGTCTATCTGATGACGATCCTCCATCTCAACGATAAACTGACCATAAGCGGTATTTGGCTGCTCCGGATTATAAGTCAGCATGAAGCGGCTGGCACCCTGACCCACCAGTGTTGTGACGGCAATGACACCAGGCTGCTGACGGATCAGTTCATCTATTTCGGCCATATCTCTTGCCGTGGCACGAATATCGGTGCCCTGCGGCAACTGATAGTTGACGTAGAAAATAGGCGTGTTGGAATCAGGAAAGAACGCCTGCTTCACAAAACCGAAAGCATAAAAGCAACTGCCGGTCAGCAGCAAAAGTGCGATGACAGTGAAACCACGTGCGCGCAGCGCCTTGCCCAGAAAACGCTGATACAACCGGTAGGCAGAACCTTCATAAGGGTCGTCTTTCAGGTCCTTGTCGGATACTTTCAGCATGTAGTAGCCGAACAGTGGCGTCACGGTGATCGCCAGTACCCAACTGAGCAACAGCGAAATACCGATCACGGCAAATAGTGAGAAGAGAAACTCACCGGTTGCATCCGGTGACAGTCCGATACCGGAAAACGCCATGATACCGATGACGGTCGCCCCCAGCAGCGGGATCTGAGTGCGTTTGGCCGCGTCACTGGCTGCCGTCTTGGCACTGATACCGCGCTGCATGTTGATCAGCATCCCTTCAGCAATAACAATCGCGTTATCGACCAGCATTCCCATTGCGATGATCAGGGCGCCCAGCGAAATACGCTCCATCTCGATGCTGAACAGGCGCATGAAGAAGATGGTTCCCAGTACCGTCAGCAGCAAAGTGGCACCCACCACAAAACCGACACGCCAGCCCATGAACAGGCAGAGTACGCCGATCACGATCGCGACCGCGAGAGCCAGGTTGATCACGAAACTGTTGATCGACTCATCCACGACGACATGCTGCTCATAAATAGGGCTTATCTCGATGCCCAGTGGAATCTGCTCTTTCAGCTGCTCAAGCTTCTGGCTGACGCGCTGACCCACTTCGACAATGTTGGTGTCGGCCACCGCCGATATGGCAAGAGTAAAGGCGGGTTTGCCATTGAACCGAACCAGGTGAGAGGGTATCTCGGTAGTGCTGCGGTAAATCTCAGCAACATCCAGCAGACTCAGTTGCTCGGTTGAGCCGGGCGTACCGATTCTGACCGCCTCAATACTGGCGACAGAGTCGAAACCGGGGCGGGATACCAGACGGATACGGCGGTCATCAACCGTGATCGCACCCGCATCTGCGACGGCGTTTTCCGACTGCAGTGTCTGGGCCAGCAGATCCGGGTCGATACCCAGACTGGTCATGCGCTCGTTGGTGACATCGATATAGATGCTTTCCGTTTGCTCGCCACGTGTTTCCACCTTAGCAACATCCTGTACGGTAAGCAGTTCACGACGCAAAAAGGTCGACAGGTCGCGGATTTCACGATCAGTGAAGCCTTCTGCTGTGACGGCATAGAAGAGACCGAATACATCGCCGAAGTCATCATTAACCATCGACGTACCCGCGCCCGGTGGCAGGTGCCGCTGAGCATCACCGACCTTGCGGCGCACCTCATCCCAGACCTGAGGCATATGGCGCCCGTCATAGGTGTCTTTTATCTCGATCTCTATCTCGGACATCCCGGGTGAGGACTTGGATTTGACCCGCTTCAGTTGTGGTAACTGTTGCAGGGTGGACTCCAGCAACTCTGTGACCTCTTCTTCAACTTCCTGCGCGGTTGCACCCGGGTAGGGAGTGACAACCAGTGCTTGCTTGAGTGTGAAAGCGGGATCTTCCAGGCGACCGATGGTAAGCATTGCCCAGATACCACCCAGCAGACAGATCATCACGATCATCCAGGTGTTGACCGGCTTTTCGATAGATGTACGTGCAATATCCATGTTCATCTATCCTGTCAGAAGTGGTCGAACGGACGTACTGACATACCGTCAGACAACAGATTAGTACCGGCTGTCACGCTGGTATCACCGGGTTCAAGGCCAGAGAGAACCGGAACATGAGTACCTGACAGTGCGCCCAGTGTGACGGGTTTAGGTGACACGACACCTTTCTCGGCATCATAGAGCCAGACTCTGAAACTCCCGCTGCTGTCGGTGTCGACAGCAGAGACAGGTATGCTGATCAGTTGCAGCGGCTCGTTGCCGTTGCGGGTGATGGCAACTGTCAGTGTCATGCCCGGGAGCACTTCTATCTCTTCAGGTCTGGCCATGCCGAAGACGACCTCATAGGTCTGTGTGGCACGATCCACTTCCGTGGCGTGTTCACGATACTCCAACGGGAAAATCAACTCCGGGTGATCGGGTGAGTGGGCTTCAATCTTGAAACCGTTGCGCATACCGATCAGTGCGATCAGACCTTCCGGAACATTGATGCGTACACGCAGTTCGGTGACATCCTGAACGCGCACGACTGGGGTATTGGCCTGCACATTACTGAAGCGGTCAATCAGACGGCGCGTGATCAAGGCGTCAAAAGGAGCGTTGATGCGTGTGTAGGAGAGGTTGCGGCGGGCGTTGTCCAACGCCACTGATTGCAACCGATAGTCTGTGTCGGCCTGATCGAATGCCGAATCCGACACCATGTTTTTTTCGACCAGTGTCTTGATCCGCTCCAGATTTTTCTGGGCATGATCTTTCTGTACCTCAGCTTCACGAACGGCGAGGGCGAAGTCGGACTGGTCCAGTGCGGCGATCAGTTCACCCTTTCTGACCAGGGTGCCCTGCTGGACAGCCAGTTCCGAGATCTGGCCACCTACCTGAAAGGATAGATCCACAGTACTGACAGCATCGACTCTGCCAACAAAGCGACGGCTGTTGAGCTGGGCATCGACCCCGACTGTTTCCAGACGGACAGGCTTGGGTTGCTGCACAGCAACCACTTCATTGTTTTCTGAACTGCAGGCTGCCAACGTCAGACCGATCAGGCTCAAAAGCAGCAGGCGTACGGGAAGGGTTTTCATCTTCGTTTCTCTCAGGATACGATGTTATCGATAATGACGCTTTTTTCGTGCCGGGTGCTGGCCATGTGCCGCAGCCGTTGCATCAGGCGCTCTGCGTCCTCTGCAGGGAAGGGGGTCATATCAAGCAGGGACATGAACATCAAACCATCTGCTGCAGCCCACAGGAGCAAAGACAGATCTGGGTCATCAGTTTCCTGTAGTATGTCTTTGTAGTGCTGATCGTATCGCTGGCGTAGCGGATCAAGTAACTGAGGGTTCTGAGCACCTGCAGCCAGAATAGCCATGGAAATGTTACGATCGATCACTGCCTCACAGCGAATACACTCAATGATTGCACGGAGTGTCGGATTGGGTTGTCCAGCAAGACTGTCCCGGTACTCATTCATCTGTGGTTCGACATTGTCTATCAGTCTTTGAAGCATTCCCTGTATCAGGGCTTCCTTGCTGGGAAAATTGTACAGCAGGCCGCCTTTGCTGAAGCCGCTCTCTTTCGCAACTGCATCAAGCGTCAGGTTTGCAGCACCCTCTCGTGCCACCACCCGCTGAGCTGCATCAAGAATATCATTACGTGAATCAGCAGAGTTTTTACGTTTCGACATGACTGTACCATCCAGACGGTTAGTTTACCGACCAGATGGTACAGTAAATGGATCGGTCAGACAATATCCACCTGTTATTGATCATCAGTCGAAGAGTGAGAAGGGTGCCTGTGCAAGATCTTCTGCACGGGCAAAAAAGAGTGTGACCTGTCCGATCTCAAAGCCCCATTTGCTCACAGTGGCGCGATTTATCATCACCCCTCCGGGCTGCAGATACATCCAGTCATTAAACTTGACTCGCCAGCTGCCATCGCCGACCTTCAGGTCCATGTGATAGCGCCAGTTCAGTGCATTACCACGCACTTCGCCCGCTGCCACACCGACTATGTCATCCGCACGACCTTCATACAGACCATCACCTGTCGGAGTGATGGTCCAGATACGCTGGTCACGTTCACCATCCGAGTAGAGAAAGCGTTCATCCAGAACCAATTGGGTACCATCCCACTTGCCCTCTATCTCCACCTGAAACTCGCGCCGCAGGTTGCCGAAACGATCCTCGAATATGCCCCAGGCATAGAGCTTGCCGTCAAAGTACTCTTCCAGTACCAGCTTGGGTTCTCGATTTTCAAACTGTTCGAGATTCATGTTGCTGCAGCCTGTCAGTATCAGAATGGTCAATAGGGGTATCAGTGTACGAAGCATCGGTTAAACTCCTGCCAGAGCGCTCCTGTAAGCGGCGCTGGATTGCGGTATGGTGATGGGTCTTCAATGGGAATCCCCATAGAAGTGCAATGGCACCTGCTTTGAATACGCAGGGTAACAGTGCATAGATCAGACCCAGCGCCAGAAGTGGTGCGCTACTGTCGGGTGTAAAACCACTCAACTCCAGCAGTCCCAGCGCCAACAGGGCTGCCAGCGCCAGTGCCAGCTTGGTGGCACCGTTCCAGAGCGCAAACAGCAAACCTGTCTGTTGGCGGCGAAAGCGAAATCTATCCCAATCGGTTATCTCAGCCTGCATCGCATGAGGCAGTGCCAGATCCGCGCCCAGCGCCGCGCCGGTCAGGATGCAGATCAGCATGAACGCAGCTTCATCGCCCGGTCCCAGCCAGGGGGCGGGCAGGAATGCCAGCACCGCTCCCGACATTGCCAGTTGCCAGAGCAGGCGTTTGTCGATTTTTTTAGACAACATCAGCCATAGCGGTAGTGACAGGCAGGCGGCAGCAAAATAGATCAGGATATAAACAGGTCTGTCAGCTTCAGTCCCACCCAGCACCGCAGTGATATAGAAGGGGAACAACACCGCTGGTACGCCATTGGCGATACCATTGCAGAACCATGCCGCTACAAGTCTCAGGGCAAGCCGATTCTGCAGCAGCTCTCTGGGGCTGGATTGCATGTGAGCATGTTTGAGAGGCTTATCTTTGAAATGCAAACCTGCAAGGGGCTGGTGAGTCGGTGTCTGGAGTGGCATCGCAAATCTGAGCAGTGCAGCGATCAAAGGTGCGCCGAGCAGGATGGTCACCAGCGCCATCAGCCAGAGTGTCGCCTGGGTATCGAACCCCATGGCTACAGCAATTACCGGCAGGGAGGCAGAGAGCAGCAGGCCGATCAATGCCAGACCCTCACGGCCAGTGGCGGCCCTTGTACGCTGGTAACTGTCTGTACTGAGATGGCTGAGCCAGGTGATATAGGGTACCTGTATCAGTGTCCAGCCGAGATACAGAAGCAGCGAGCCACAAAAAAGTGTCAGCATCGCGTGTTCGGCAGGTGGGTTGATCAGCAAAAACAGCGACGGGATACAGATCAACCCACCCAGGATCAGGCTGAGACGGTAGGTGCGGGTGTTACCTCGATCCAGCCAGTGTCCGATTAATGGGTCGGTAATCACATCGGTCAGGCGTGCCAGCATCAGCAGCACGCCTGTCCATAGCAGTGGCAGGGCGTAATTCTCCACGTAGTAGGCAGGCAGCAGTACGTAGATCACCACCGTTGGAATGGCCAGCGGAAGTGCCGGCCCGGCATAGGCCAGAAGTGTCGCCGTGGTGATTTTTCTGCTCACCGGCTGACTCACTGAGCTTCAATCTGATAGAAGCCGACATCCACGGTGCCGTGTCTGAACCCTCCTTCACAATAGGCCAGGTAATAAAGCCACATACGCCGAAAGCGTTCATCAAAACCCTGACTGCGGATACGCGGCCACTGCTCAATGAAACTATGGCGCCACAGGGCAAGTGTCTGGGCGTAGTCTGCTCCGAACAGTTGCTCTGCAGTCAGTTTAAGATCGGCATCTGCCACCGCTTTTCGCAGCAGTGATGGGCTGGGCAACATGCCTCCGGGGAAAATGTAGCGCTGGATAAAGTCGGGGTTGCGGCGGTAGTCGGCAAAACGCTGATCATCAATACTGATCACCTGCAGAACCGCTCTGCCACCGGGTTTCAGACACTGTTTGATCTGGCTGAAGTAGGTGCCCCAGTGCTCCTCTCCGACTGCTTCAAACATCTCGATTGACACGATGTGGTCGTACTGTTTGCTGACATCACGGTAATCGGTCAGGCTGAAGCGGCATAGATGGTCCAGGCCGGCACGTTTGACTCTCTCCTGGGCATAGGTGAGTTGTTCCTGAGACAGGGTGATCCCTTCTACGGCAACGCCATACTCTCGTGAGGCGAGTTCGGCAAAACCTCCCCAGCCACAGCCGATCTCGAGTATTGTCTGACCCGGTTGCAACTGCAGCATATCAGCGATGCGGCGGTATTTGTTTGCCTGTGCCTCGGTCAATGACATCTCCGGCGAAGCGAAAAGAGCGGCGGAGTAGGTCATGCTCGGATCAAGCCAGAGCTGATAGAACTCGTTGCCTAGGTCGTAGTGATAGGCGATATTGCGACGACTGCCGCGTTTTGTGTTGGCACGGCTCAGGTGCATGAGACGATTCAGGATGCGAATCCAGAGCTTGCCATCATTCAGGGCGGTCATGCGTGCTTCATTACCCAGTGCCCAGCAGACCAGCGCTGTCATATCGGGTGAGTCCCAGTCGCCATCCATATAGCTCTCGGCCCAACCGACCAGACCTCCTCGCAGGAGTTTGCGTATGGGTCTTAGGTTGTGCAGCCTGACCTCTGCCCGGGGTTCGCCATCACGCGGTACACCGAACTGAAGTGGCTGCTCGCCGGGTAGTGTCAGCAGTAGTGTGCCATATTCCAGTGCCGGCAGATGGCGCAGAACCGCATCCAGACACCAGCGGTTTAACCAGCCCTGCTCTGGCAGCAGGTCACGTGCGGTCATGCTGCGATATTCAGATGGCTTCATCGCACAGTCACTCCTTTGTCGGATACCAGTGAAACTGAGTAGGCAGGTGCGTCGGGTCTTGGTTGTAATCTCATGCCTTTGCGCCACAGTCTGAGCGCCTCCCAGTGGATACCGGCGATCACTTTGAATGTCATTAACGGGTAACGTAAGAAATTCTTCAGCAACGAGGTGTTGCTGATCTCATGTCGGCTGCCGGTGAAGGTGGCATCCAGTACCGGGCCCTCTTCACCGGACTGGCGAATACATACGGCTATTTTTTCGCCAGGTGGCTGCATGCGGAACTGGTAGTCGGTTTCCATCGGCATGAAGGGCGATACGTAAAACACCTTGCGGCAGTTCTGTCGTACGATGCTGGAGGAAGCCTGATCAGAAATCGGAATCAGGTAGCTGTGCCTTTGCCCGAAGGTGTTGCTGACTTCATAGAGGATCGCCTGCAGGTTGTTTTGCTCGTCATAGCAGTAAAAAACACTCAACGGATTGAATACATAGCCGAAGATACGCGGGTAGCAGAGCAGCATGATCAAGCCATTTCCGGTGTTGATACCATGCTGATGCAGAATGTTTCTGATCTGCTCTTTCAGTGGCGTGCCTGACCCATCACCATGATCGCGATCATGAAAGGAGAAAAGGTTAAAGCGATTGTGAGAGAACAGCGTCATGCTGTTGAGCCTGTCCATCTCATCCAGATCGATCAGCCAGGACGCGACTTTATAGATAAAGCGATGTTTATGGGGGCGCATGCGATGATGCATCACTTCGCCTCGGTAAAAGCAGGAGTTCATCACTGTAATCATGCCACCGCTTCCTCGGCCTGAGGTGTGCAGGGGCGTTTCGGTGGATGGACATGGATACGCCCGTTGGGCTCTTCCACCTGCCAGGGACGTTGAATGCCTCCCAGTGCTTCGGCAACGGCGAGGCCTGCTTGCAGGCCGTCTTCATGGAAGCCATAGCCGAAATAGGCACCGCAGAACCAGGTGTTGCGGTTACCCTGAAGTGTCCAGAGCTTTTTCTGTGCGCTGATGGATTCCAGAGAGAAAACCGGATGGTCATACAGAAAGCTGCGATAGATGCTGCCAGCTTCCGGCTCCACGACAGGGTTCAGTGTGACCAGCAGGGGCTTGTCGGTGCTCAGTGGCTGCAGCCTGTTCATCCAGTAGGTGACTGACAGTTCGCTGTCATTCTCGCTATTGCTGTCAGACAGATAGTTCCAACTGGCCCAGGCGGATTTACGACGCGGCATCAGAGCTGTATCGCAATGCAGAATGGCTCGGTTGCGTTGATAGGGAAATTTCGACAGCAGATCAGATTCCAGCGGGTCAGGTTGAGCCAGCATCTCGAGTGATTGATCCGCATGACAGGCCAGCACGACATGGTCGAAGGTTTCGCGACCACCATGCAGATCCTCAAGAATCACCTTGCCATCCAGTCGATGGATTTTATGAACATGGCTGTTCAGTCGAATGCGCCCTTCCAGCGTGTCAGCAATACGAGAGACATATTCACGGCTGCCGCCAATCACCGTGCGCCACTGCGGACGGTTCTCCAGCTGCACCAGGCCATGGTTCTGACAGAAGCGCAGAAAACTCTGTGCCGGATAGTCGAGCATCCTGTCAGCAGGCGTCGACCAAATGGCTGCTCCCATCGGAATCAGATGGTCGCGAACAAAGGCCTCCCCATATCCCCCGCGTGCCAGTAACTCTCTGAGCGTCATGGACTCGTATTCAGCACGGCTCAGCATTCCGGCAGACTCGCGATAAAAGCGCAACAGATCGGCAATCATCTTCCAGAAACGTGGTTTCAAAAGATTACTGCGCTGGGCAAAGAGCCCATTAATGCTGGTGCCACTGTACTCAAGGCGTCCCTGGTCCATGGAAACGGCAAATGACATCTCTGTTTCGCAACTGGAGACATGTAGCTGTTCAAAAAATTTTACCAGATTGGGGTAGTTGACCGGGTTAAAGACAATGAACCCCGTATCCACTGGTATCAGCTTGCCATCAACGCGCACGTCAACGGTGTTGCTGTGCCCACCGAGGCGGTCATCTTTTTCAAACAGTGTCACCTGGTGGTGCTGATTCAATAACCAGGCGCAGGACAGGCCTGAAATACCTGATCCTATGACTGCTACTCTGAGTGGACGAATCGCTTTAACTTTCATGGCTGGCCTCTTGCCAAACTTTGCATAACGTTTCTTAATCTACGATGATGAATGTCATGCCAGATCATGTAAAACCAGACAAATATGACGTGATCCAAAACTTTTTTTCGACGTAGGAGTAGGTGATGCAAGAAGATGAGCCCATAGGAGGCGATGTGAACGCAGTCACCAAGCTAGCGGAGGACAGCAGAAAGCAGATGCGTGATGAATGGTCTGCTCGGCTGATGTCTCTTGGCGAAACGCGCGATAAAGCAGTGTTTGCACAGCTCTTCAGTTATTTCGCCCCACGTGTCAAGGCGTACATCATACGTCTGGGCATGCCGTTGGCGACTGCTGAAGAGGTTACTCAGGAAGCTATGCTGGCGGTCTGGCGCAAGGCGCACATGTTCAACTCGGACAAGGCGGCCGCGAGCACCTGGATCTTCACTCTGGCACGTAATCAGTGTATCGACCGCATGCGGCGCGAAAAAGCGGTCGAGTATGAGCTGCCGGAGGAGGAGCCAGACCCGGATCAGCGCGATAATGCCGAACATGCGATTCTGGCCGAACGCATGCAGATTGCGATCCAGCAGCTTCCTGAAAATCAGGCTCAGGTGCTGCATCTGTCTTATTACGAAGGAAAAAGTCATTCTGAAATTGCCGAACAGCTCGGCATTCCGCTTGGCAGTGTTAAATCAAGGTTGCGTCTGGCTTTCAGTAAGCTCAAGACCTACTGGGGGGATGAAGCGTGAATATAAGCCATCATTTTGATGACGCCACATTGATGGCCTATGCAGCCGGCACCTTGCCGCAGGGGATGGCGCTGGTGGTTGCATGCCATCTGCACTGGTGTCCTGAATGCAGACATCGTGTTAAGCAGGCTGAGGCGGTCGGTGGGGCGCTGCTGGATAATATCAGTCCGGTCGCGGTCAGCGATTCAGCGCTGGACGATATACTGGCCAGTCTGGACGAGGTACCTGCTGCAGCTCAGAAGCAGGTAAAGACGTCTGAACCGAATCAGACAGAGCTGCCTGATCCATTGTCTACCTATCTGAATAAGTCATTGGATGATTTGCCCTGGAAATGGATCGGCTATGGCATGTATCAGGTGGATCTGAATTTCGGTGGCAAGGGCGCGGCTCGATTGTTCAAACTGGCGCCGGGGGTATCAGTACCCCATCACACACATACCGGCAATGAGCTGACGCTGATATTGCGTGGCTCCTACAGTGATGAGATAGGTCGATTCCGACGCGGTGATGTTGCCGACCTGGATAGCGATGTGTTGCATCAGCCGATAGTGGATACCGGTGAAGATTGCATCTGTCTGATTGCAACAGATGCACCTCTGAAGTTTACCGGCATCATGGGACGATTGATTCAGCCTTTTATCGGGCTCTGACCGTTAGCCGGGTTCTTTCAGGTGAACCCGGTTATTCTTTGGTGATGTAAATGATGCTCCTTTGGTTGAGAAATGACCTGCGCCTGGTGGATAACCCGGCGCTTTTTTATGCCTGTGAGTCACGCCGGGGAGTCGTGGCGGTCGTGACGCTGACCCCGGGGCAGTGGCGTGAACATGACGAGTCCCCCCTGCGGATGGCACTCTGGCGAGATCGATTGCTGGAGGTGGCTGGAGCGCTGGGTGAACTGAATATTCCCCTGAAAGTGCTGCGCCTTGATCGCTTTGGCGATGTTGCGCCTGCACTGTGCGATCTGGCCGCGGAGCTCAGGGCGACTGAACTCTACTTCAATTATGAATATCCACTCAATGAGCGCCAGCGCGATCGCGAAGTCTGTCGTATGCTGGAATCCACCGGTGTCAGTTGCCGTGGCTATCACGGTGAGCTGATTATCCCGCCGGGTCAGGTGTTGACCGGGCAGGGCACTCCCTTCAAGGTGTTCACTCCCTTCAGCAGGCGTTGGCGTCAACAGCTCCTGACGCGTGATGCTAAGCCGCTGGGGCTACCGCCCGAACAGCCTGTATCGAGCGTGCCCTCAGATCCGATACCCGATGACTGTTGTTATGGTCCTGGCTATGAGGTTGCCGAGTATTCAAGAGATCTCTGGCCTGCAGGTGAGGCTGCTGTTTCAGCACGGCTACAGAGTTTTATCGCGGAGCAGGTTCAGGATTATCGTGAGCAGCGTGATTTTCCATCAGTTGAGGGCACATCACGCCTGTCACCCTATCTGACCATCGGTGCGCTTTCTCCACGGCAGTGTCTGAACGGGTTGATCGCAGGCTCTGCCAATGACGGCTGGCTCGATAGTACCTGGCTGAATGAGCTGATCTGGCGTGAGTTTTACCGTCATCTGCTGGTGGCGTTTCCCGGCCAGAGTCGGCTGGAGCCCTTCCGGCCAGAAGTAGAGGCGCGCATCAGTTGGCAACATCAGGAGGAGGCGTTTGCTGCCTGGTGCCGTGGTGAGACCGGCTATCCACTGGTGGATGCTGCGATGAAACAGTTACTGCACACAGGCTGGATGCATAATCGGCTGCGCATGCTGGTGGCCTCTTTCCTGACCAAACTGTTGCGTGTGGACTGGCGGCGTGGGGCTGCTTTTTTCATGCAGCATCTGATCGATGGTGATTTCGCCTCCAATCTGGGGGGCTGGCAGTGGTGTTCATCGGTCGGTGCGGATGCCGCCCCCTATTTCAGAATCTTCAATCCTCAGCGCCAGAGTGAGAGATTTGATCCGGATGCCGCCTTCATCAAAACCTGGCTGCCTGAGCTGGCACCGTTGACGGCAGCGCAGTGTCATCTGCCCGGTGCGGGTGTATCTTTGGGACGGCCGGCTGCGATTGTGGATTACCGGCTGGCACGACAATCCGCTCTGGATGATTATGCTGCTCACAATTGATCAGGACTCTGCTAGAGTAGCGAGTAAGTTTTTGTGCAGAGAGTGTCACAATGAAAACAATACGTATTCCTTTACCAGCCCATGCGCCGGGCCATGAGCGCTTTCTGACGGTCCATGAATTCGGCAGTGGTGAAAAGAAAGCCTATCTGCAAGCTGCCCTGCACGCCGATGAGTGGCCGGGCCTGCTCACCCTTCAACATCTGATCACGCGTCTTCAGGCGCTTGAAGCAGTCGGTCGGATCAAGCAACGCGTTCAGATACTTCCCTATGCCAACCCGGTGGGGCTGAGTCAGCGCCATGCCGGTCGTGTGCTGGGTCGCTATGATGGTACGACCGGGCAGAACTTCAATCGTGGCATGGCGATCCAGCCTGAGGCGTTGATTGAGCGTGTTCTACCGGAGTTGGGGCAGGATGCAGCAGCCAATGATCGCAAGGTGCGTGAAGCGCTGTTGCAGCTGGCGAGTGAGAAGAAAGCCGATTACGAGATCGAGATACTGCACAAGACGCTGCTGGGTCAGTCGCTGGATGCCAATCTGATGCTGGATCTGCATTGCGATTATGATTCATTGCCCCATGTGTTTTACGGTACGCATCAGCGTGAGACCGGCACCTTACTGTCGGACTGTCTCGGTTTCCCGATCCGCCTCGAGGAGGATGTGAGAGGGACTGTCGCGTTTGATGGCACCCATACACAACCCTGGGTAAGATTGATGGAAGCGACAGACGCTCCATTTGCCGATCCCTGCTTTGCCGCCACTATCGAACTGCGCGGTCAGCACAGTGTCAGTGATGCGCTGGCCAGTCGTGATGCCGAAGGTATTCTGGCGTTTCTGGAGGCGCAGGGTTATGTCGAAGCCAGTGGTGCTCAGCATCAGGAACAGGCAGGCAGCACTCAGGCGATCAGTGTGGATCAGGTCAAGGTGCTTTACGCCAGTGCTGCAGGGTTGGTGGTGTATCATCGGCAACTGGGTGAAATGCTTCAGCCAGGTGATCATCTGGCGGATATCGTCCTGCTGGATAAGGATCAACCGGAACGTATAGCTGTTCATGCACCGACCAGCGGCATACTGTTCAGCATCGCTGTCAACCATCTCTCCTTCCCCGGATCACATATTGCGATGATTGCGAGTGAGGAAACTCATATCAAGCCGGGCACCCAACTCAGCTTTTAAATTCGGCTATTTACTCAGCTATTAAGGCATCCCCCTGAAGACAGCCATCAAGGTGGCTTGCAGGGGGATGCCGCTAAAGGATTTACCATGCAGATGAAGTGGTCACAGTTGTTGACAACCAAACGATATGGTCATGAATCGCTGACCCCGGAAGAAGTAGGGCGCAGCCACTTTCACAAGGACCATGACCGCATCATCTTCTCCAGTGCCTTTCGCCGTCTTGGGCGTAAAACTCAGGTGCATCCGCTGTCGCTGAACGATCATATCCATACCCGCCTGACCCATTCGATCGAGGTCGGCAGTCTCGGGCGCAGTCTTGGTATCCGTATCGGCGAGGAAATTTCCGATCAGCTACCGCCCTGGGTGACGCCGCATGATCTGGGTACCATCGTGCAGTCAGCCTGTCTGGCACATGATATCGGCAATCCGCCCTTTGGCCATGCCGGCGAGTATGCCATTCGTGACTGGTTCCGCCGTCATGTGAGTGATCCGCGCCTTCAGGGACTGTCAGAGCTGGAGCTGGCTGATCTGAGCACCTTCGAAGGCAATGCGCATGGATTGCGGGTGGTCACCCGGATCGAGAACAACCTGTTCGACGGTGGCTTGCGCCTGACCTACCCGACACTGGGTACGCTGCTCAAATACCCCTGGACAGTGGAAAAGGGCGGCAAGCGCGGCAAATTCAGCTGTTTTCAGACTGAGCTGGATATCCTCGAGACACTGGGTAAGCAGTTGGGGCTGATACGGCTCGGGCCTCATCACTGGTCACGCCATCCACTGACCTGGCTGATGGAGGCTGCCGATGATATCTGTTATGCCATTCTGGATCTGGAAGATGCGATTGAATTGCATATTCTGAGCTTTGAGGAGGTCAAACCGATACTCCTGCAGCTCTGCGGTGATCTCGACTTTGATGCCGAGATCTTCAACTCCCAGGCCTCGGCAAGGCGCAAGATCTCGGCCCTGCGCGGCAAGGCGATGGAGAATATGGTGAACTCTGCACTGGGGGCCTTCATGCGCCACTATGAGCAGATAATGGACGGACAGTATGACGGTGAGCTGCTCAGGGATGGTGACCCGATGGTGCGCGACGGGCTGGCAACAGCCAAGTCGATTGCCCGCGAGCGCGTGTTTCCCGACACCCGCAAGGCCGAGCTGGAGGTAGGGGCCTATACCACGCTGGGCGTGCTGCTGGATGCCTTCTGTGATGCCGTTTATGAACTGCATAGAACGGGTGGCGAGGATATGGGCTATCGCAGCCAGAAGATCATTGGCCTGATGGGTATTCATGCTCCCGGTGCGAACTGGACGCTATATCAGAGCTATATGCGCGCCATCGATTTTATTGCCGGAATGACCGATAATTACGCACAATACCTGGCACGCCAGATCGGTGGTGGGATTCGGGTCTAGATTCGGGTCTAGGCAGTAGCAATAGGGTTTCTATACGGTAGCGATACAGGAGCAACTCAGTGGCATCATTACAGGATCAGCTGCGCGGTCTGGTCTATTCTACAGATAAGGGGCGTTTATGCCCGGATTGTGCAGAGGCGCTGGATGAGTGCATCTGTGATCAGTTGAGTGAGCAGCAGCGTCTGGCGACACTGGATGGCATTGTGCGCATTCGTCGTGAAACATCTGGGCGCAAGGGAAAGGGGGTCACGACGCTGACCGGTATTCCTCTTGCGGAACCCGAGCTGAAAACGCTTGCCAAAAAACTCAAGCAGCGTTGTGGTACCGGAGGCTCGGTTAAGGATGGTGTGGTCGAGATACAGGGTGATCACCGTGAACTGTTGAAGTCGATGCTGGAAGCTGAAGGCTATAAGGTTAAACTGGCAGGTGGTTGAGCCTGCCCCTGAATGAGTGAACTCTCATGAAACCTCTACTGTGGCTGATCTGTGTGGGTCTGCTGATCGCAACACCCGTATCGGCACAGGTTTATCACTATACCGATGACAAAGGGCGGCGCATTTTTGTTGATCGTCTGAGTCAGGTGCCACCTGAATACCGTGATCAGCTCGAAACCCGGGGCAGAGTGCTCAGTGAAGAGGAGAAGCTGCAACAGGAGTTGCTGCGCGCTGATCTGCTCAGTGAGCAGGCGCGGCGTGAGCAACTCAGGCGTGTCGACCAGCTGCTGGCTACCATGGAGGTTCCTGTCACCATCCGTGGCAATATGGTTTACATTCCGGTCAGAGCGGTGCATGGCGGGCGCAGGGTCGACAGTCAGCTGTTGCTGGATACCGGTGCATCAGCGACAGTGTTTCATCGTGCCTCCCTGTCTTCCCTGCCGCTGCGACCTCGACCGGCGGGTTATGCCCAGGTGGCCAGCGGACAGCGTATACCCACCGAATCAGCATCCTTTGATCGCATCGAGATAGGGCCTTTCAAACTTGAAAACCAGAGCGCGCTGATTATCGACTTTCAGGGCAGCGGCTATGATGGTCTGCTCGGAATGGATTTTCTGCGTCAGGTGGAGTATCGCATCGATTTCGACCGCAGCATGATCGTCTGGGAGCCGACACGCTACAAGGAGCTGCAGGATGCACGCCAGATGCTGCTCACCACCTTCGAAGATTGATTCGAGCTGGTTCAGTGCTGTCCCAGCTCGCGTCTGGCCAGTTGCAACTCCATGGTTGCCTTGAGTAGCCGATAGAGCTGGATCGCCGCATCTATCTCCTCTTTGCGATTGGTCAGACTCTCTATATTCAACCCCAGCGGTATGCCCAGTGACAGGCATGCGTTGAGTATCTGCTCCAGATTGTTCTGACAGATGCGGATCGATTCAGCCAGAGGCTTGTCGGCATCCAGTATGCGCCAGCGAGTGGCTTCAGGTACCGAAATGCCCAACCACTGCATGAACTCAAGGGTTTTGGCACTGCCGCAGGGTGTGAAGGTCAGAATAATCCGACGCGGTTCGATATCCAGTTGGCGGCAGGATCGGGCGTAGCTGGTCAGCAGGTCAATGGTGGCTTGCGGATTATAGACAGCCTGGGATACAAAGAACTGACACCCCTGGCGACCCTTCTGCAGCAGCCGCAGATGCTCATTGCCCTTGCTGGCATGGCGCTCGGCAATGGTCACACCACCGAGATGAAACTGCTGTGGCTGCCGACCCAGAATCTCATAGGCGCTGTTCAGTGGCAGGCGCACCTTGCCTTCGGACGATGGGCTGCCGACGAGCACGATACTCTTCTGTCCGTAGGTCTGGTCGGTTTCCTGTAGCCAATCATTGAACTCGGCAGCGTCACGTTGCGCTACACTCTTATAGGTGATGGTCGGTTTGCCGGAGCGCTGGTTCAACAGGGCAGCATATTCCCGTGGATCGCGGGTGGACATGAAGGGGAACGGGCGCGGCTTGTCGATCCGGCTGCTCTCATCCTGAATGTCATAGACAACCAGACCGTCAAACTCGACATGCGCAAGACGTGCCAGCAGTTTGTCGGCGATCTCCTGCATGCCGGCTTCATCGGTGCTTGCCTTGGGTGGCGTGGTTCCGATGAAATAGACTCCCTGATCGGGATTGGCAAATTTGGCAGCAAGTTGATCGTTCATAAGGACGCAGGTTTCCGCTGTGGTTATAACATCTGATGGCAGTTATTCTATCAATGAATATGATTCATTTGTTCATAATCACAGTTGAAATATTTTAGTGTTGTTGTGAGCGACGTTCATACCCGTAATGAAACAGGAGGCTTAAACGTGCAAAAAACCTTTGATCCGGCAGGGCTGGCCAGTCAGATTGGCCAGGCGCAGGGTATTCCCCCGCTGGAAAAGTGGAACCCCACTTTCTGCGGTGATATCGATATGCGTATTGCTCGCGATGGTCGCTGGTACTATCAGGGATCGATCATCGGACGTGAGGCGATGGTCAGACTCTTTTCGCGTGTACTCTGGCGTGAAGGTGATCAGTATTTTCTGAAAACGCCGGTGGAAAAGGTCGGTATCCAGGTTGAAGATGTGCCTTTCAGCGTGATTCTGATGGAGCGGCAGCCGGATGCAGAACAGGGCGAACTGCTGGTGTTTACAACTGCAACAGGGGATCGCATCGAGGCCGGTGCAGAGCATCCGATACGGGTGGTATCAGACCCGGAAACTGGCGAGCCAAGCCCCTATCTGCTGATCCGCTTTGGTATGGAGGGGCGCCTGTCGCGCAACCTGTTTTATGAACTGGTGGAGATGGCGGCAACTGAGCCTGCGCCGGATGGCGATGAGTTAGTGGTTTACAGCGCCGGTCAGCGCTTTGTTCTGGGCAAGCTCTGATAGGGTGCAGGCTCAAGTTTCCATTGACCTGGCCGATAGCCCTCTATATTTGCCGGATCCTGGCAGTACGTCAGCTCGGCTATACTGGATACAACTTATCGCGCAGGGTTCTCGCGCAAGGTGTCCAAACCATAACAAAGCTCGGCCAGTCCTGTCTGTCCGATTGGAGTCTGTCATGATCAGTATCAATTCACCCTTTGCCAAGGGCTCTCAAGGTCTGAGTAACCCCGGCCAGAAAGCACATCAGCCTCCGGGTGTTGCTGCTGGGCTGGCCCATGCGGCGAAGTCCGGTAATGGTCCAGGCACACTCTCTGCGATGCACAGCTTTCTGCTGGAAAAACTGGCTACGAAGATTCCTGGAATGGATGCTGGCGGTTTCAAAAAGCTTGATGCCAACGAGTTTACCCCGGAAAAGGTTGCAGACCGTATCAGCAAGTTTGTCGCAGCTGGGCTTGAGCAGGCGAGAGCCAGAGGTGATTCTGAAGAGAAGGTCCAGGCACTCTATGAGCGTGCGATGAAAGGGGTGGAACAGGGGTTTGCCGAAGCCAAGGAGATTCTTTCGGGTCTGAATCTTCTTAATGGTGGTATCAAGGATCAGGTGGCCGAAACCGAAAAGCTCACCTTTGAAGCGCTCGAAGCACTGTCACCCAATGGCAAGAATGCCGCACTGGTCGGCACCATGGGCATGTCGGTGGCTGAGCGCTATCAGCGAGCGGATAGCTTTGAGCTGACGCTGAATACGCGTGAGGGTGATAAGGTTACCATCAACTTTAATCGAGCGGTGGACTACTCTGCGACCGCTGCTGTGGCAGCAGATGATCAAGGTAACAGTGTCAGCCGTTTTGATATCAGTCGCAGCGAAAGCACCGGTTTCAGCTTCACCATCGAAGGTGATCTGAATGAGGATGAGATAGATGCGATTCAGAATCTGATCCGTGATGTCAGCCAGTTGGCTGATGAGTTTTACAATGGCGATATTCAGAAAGCCTTTGAGCAGGCGAGTAACCTCTCCTTTGATGGTACTCAGTTGGCGTCGATGGATCTGAAGATGATGCGGGTTGAGCAATACAGCGCTGCCAGCCAGTATCAACAGACAGAGCAGCTGGATCAGCCACAGGAAAATCGCGGCGCTCAGCTGCTGGAACAGTTGATGCAGGAGCTTTACCAGCAGTTCAACAATTCGATGTTGTCCTTCCTGGAAGATTCGCGTTCTGCCGGAGCATCCATCATGCAGGCGCTGGCCGAGCAGGATACCCGCTTCAAAGACGCTGATGCCGATCAGAAGTCACGTTATCAGGATAACCTTGAGCGCCTGCTCGGGGCTGTAAACGAGGCTCCATAAGACTGCTCTATCGACTATACGGCAGCACTTAATCTGCCTGCCGTATAGTTGGCAATAGCCGTATCCTGAACACCTGTGCCACTGAGGTCGCAGACTGTGATCTGTTCAGTTGCAGTTCTGAGCAACTGCTGGCGCGCAATCAGTTCGCCGAGCTCATAGACCGCTTTCGGGAAAGTGCCGGTAAAATGATGCAGTTCGCCGATAGTTTCTGACTGGCTGCGCCTGTCCACTACCATGAAATCCGCATTGGCCAGTATGGCTGACTCCAGCTCCTGTTTATGGCTGTTGTCTGACCCCATGGCCGTAACATGAGTGCCGGACTTGAGATCTGCCCAGTGCAGCACCGGCTCGGATGATGGGGTGGTCGTGACCACGATATCCGCCTCGGCACAGGCTGAGCGAGCAGAGTCATGCAGTACCACCTTGAGGCCATGATGCTCGGCCATGCGCTGTTGATAGGCTCGCATCCGTTCGGGGTTGCGCGCGTGGATATGTACCTGATCGATATCCCTTACCAGTTTCAGGGCTGCAACCTGAAACTCTGCCTGCAGCCCTGCGCCCAGCACTGCCACGGAGCGGGCGTCTTCCCGCGCCAGGTATTTTGCTGCCAGCGCACCGGCCAGCGCTGTGCGCAGATCGGTCAGATAGCCTTCATCAAAGAGGACTGAATCGACAACACCGGTGCGGGCTGAAAACAGCACCATCAACCCACTGAGGCTGGGTAAGCCCAGCGCCGGGTTATTGAAAAAGCCGGTGCTGACCTTGATCGCAAAGCGCTCATTGCCCTTGATATGAGCTGTTTTTATATCCACTTCACCAACCATTTCGTCGTTGCGTTCAGTGATATTCATGCTCAACACCGGTGGCATGGATACCTCACCACGCCCAAGTGCAGCAAAACCCTCTTCAACGGCGCGCAGGGCGTCATGATCCAGCCTGGCAGCGCTGCTGATCTGTTGTTTGTTGTATATCTTCATATGCATGTCCTGACTGGGCGCGATGTAATCTCTATATATGCGGGTCTGACGCCGTTGCTTGGTGCTCTGGGTTGATCAGGAGTGAGTGGGTACAGCGAGCTTGCGTGCCTGGTCAAAGGTGTCGAGTGCAACATTCTGCCCACTGATTACCAGCACGATCTGCTTGCCGCGAACATCGATCCGATGCTCCTCAATGGCCGCAATTGCGCCAACCGCAGCGCCTTCAACCAGCATTTTTTCCTCTTCAAGAAAGTTCAGCATGGCACGCGCAATCGCTTCTTCAGATACCCGCCAGCACTGGTCCACTACCTCTTGCACCAGCGCGAAGGTGTGTCGGTTTTCAAGACCTATTCCCCCGCCAAGGCTATCGGCAAGGGTTTCATACTCGGTAACCTGAATCGGATGGCCAGCTTCCAGACTTGCGATCATGGCCGCACCCTTGTCCATGGTTGCACCGATAATGCGGATATCCGGGTTAATACCTTTTGCCGCCAGGCCGATCCCACTGAGCAGCCCTCCACCGGACAGGCCGGCAAAGATCATCTCGACCTGTGGTAGATCTTCCATAATCTCCAGCGCAATGGTGCCCTGGCCAGCGATAATATCCGGGTGATCAAAGGGGGGCAGGTAGGTCATGGACTCTTCAGCAACCAGCCGCAACGCTTCGGTTTCGGCTTCATCCTGTGAGTTCCCGATGATACGTACCTCGGCACCCAGTGCCTTGATGGCGCCTACCTTGTTATCCGGCACCAGGCTGGACATGCAGATCACCGTGCGTATACCGAGCTGTTTTCCGGCGTAGGCGATGGCACGTCCGTGATTGCCCGTGGAGCAGGTGACGACACCCTTTGCAGCCTGCTCGGGTGTCAGCCTGCTGATCGCATAACTGGCACCGCGCAGTTTGAAGGCTCCGATAGGCTGGAGGTTTTCGAGCTTCAGCCAGGCATCGCAACCGAAGCGCCGTGACAGCGCTTCGGAACGGATCAGTGGCGTGCGGGTAACCTGGCCCTGCAACAGGTGCCGAGCCAGGTAGATGTCGCGAAGGGTGACACTGTGCATCCTTGCGACTCCAACTTACTTCGGCTGCCAGCTGCCGCTGGTGACCAGTTGATCCATGACCTTGTTCACGGCACGTTCGGCACGGGCCACAACATCATCCACCTGATCGCGGGTAATGATCAGCGGTGGTGCAAAGCCCAGGATGTCACCATGTGGCATGGCACGGGCAATCAATCCTTCCTGCAGGCAGGCTGCGGAGATCTGAGGGCCGATCTTGAGGTTCGGATCAAAGTGCTCACGCTTGCTGCGATTGCTGGAGAACTCCAGTGCTGCCAGCAGGCCGATGCCGCGTACTTCACCCACCAGCGGATGATCCGCAAAGGTGCCCTGCATGCGCTGTTGCAGGTAGGCACCGGTATCACGTGCATTGGCGGTCAGGTTTTCGCGCTCAATGATATCCAGATTGGCAAGACCCGCCGCCGCACCCATCGGGTGACCGGAGTAGGTGTAGCCATGGCCGATGGCACCGAACTTGTCAGTACCGGTTTCCAGCACCTGCCAGACCTTGTCGCCCACAATCACACCCGACAGTGGCTGGTATGCGGATGTCAGACCCTTGGCTACTGTAATCAGGTCGGGCTTCATCTCATAATACTGTGAGCCGAAATCAACACCGATACGGCCAAAACCACACACCACTTCATCAGCGATCAGCAGAATGTCATACTTGTCCAGCACCTTGCGGATCTCGGCCCAGTAACCGGCGGGTGGTGGAACAATACCGCCGGTACCCAGTACCGGTTCACCAATGAAGGCTGCGACAGTATCCGGGCCTTCGGCCAGAATCATCTTTTCCAGCTCATCGGCGCAGTAGCGTGAGAAATCCTCTTCGCTCATGCTGTCGTCCGGGCGGCGATAGTAGCTGGGCGCCACCGTATGCTTGATGCGATCCAGCGGCAGATCGAAATGCGCATGGAACACCGGCAGGCCCGTCAGCGAACCGGCAGCGATGCTGGAGCCATGGTAGCCGCGATCTCGAGAGATCACTTTTTTCTTCTCTTTACGGCCCAGAATGTTGTTGTAGTACCACACCAGTTTGAGCTGGGTTTCGTTGGCATCCGATCCGGACATACCGTAGTACACCTTGCTCATACCCTGACCGGCGAGCTTGATGATCCGCTCGGAGAGCTTCACCAGGGCTTCGTTGGTGTGGCCAACGTAGGTATGGTAATAAGCCAACTGTTTAGCCTGCTCATAGATGGCGTCTGCCATTTCGTCGCGGCCATAGCCGATATTGACGCAATACAGACCGGCAAAACCATCAAGCAGCTCCACGCCTTCGGAGTCATGAATATAGATGCCTTTGGCACCGGTGATGATGCGCGCAGGGCTTTCTCCATGTGCGTGCTGCTTCAGATGGGTGGATGCATGGAATACATTCTGGCGATCTATCTCGATCAGTTTCTTGGTATCTATCATGATGTTGTCCTCGTCTGCCACCAAACACTGGCGACTGCTGTTCTGAATAAAGTGTGCTTAAAAACCCGCGGCCAGATTGCCCAGGCAGTAGTATTTGATCTGGCTGAACTCATCCAGCCCGTGTCGTGAACCTTCGCGTCCGAGTCCGGACTGCTTGATCCCTCCAAAGGGGATCGGCGGTCCAGTCATCTTCACGGAGTTAACGCTGACCATGCCGAACTCGAGCTGCTGCATCAATCCCCAGATCTGTCGGATATCTTTACCGTAAATGTATGCAGCCAGGCCATATTCGGTATCATTGGCCAGGGTAACGACCTGTTCCAGATCATCATAAGCCATGACGCCGGCTACCGGGCAGAAATTTTCCTCCCGGAACACGCGCATCTGCGGTGTGATATCGGCCAGCAGGGTCGGCATGAAGTAGTGACGACCTGGCGCGTCGAACTGATCACCTGCAATCAGACGTGCGCCCTTGCTCATGGCATCATCAACCAGTGACGCTGCCTTGTCGACCGCCTGCTGATTGATCAGTGGCCCGAGGTCTGTGTCCGGGTCCTGTCCATTACCGGTTTTCAGCTGTGCCATGCGACGGGCAAAAGCTTCGAGAAACGCTTCATAGCTGTCGCGATGAATAAAGATGCGATTGGCCGCCAGGCAGTCCTGGCCGCTGGTCTGAAACTTGGCATCCACGGCTGCCTTGGCTGCCTCGTCCGGATCCATATCCGGCAATGCAATGAAGGGAGCGTTGCCGCCAAGCTCCATCGAACACTTCTTGACCGTGCTGGCGGCCTGCTCCAGCAGCAGGCGACCGACGCGTGTGGAGCCGGTGAAGGAGATCGCCTTGACCGTTTCATGCTTGCACAGGATTGCTGAGATCATCGCCGGATCACCAGTGATCACATTAAATACACCTGCCGGCAAGCCTGCTCTGTCGGCCAGTTCCGCAAGGGCCAGTGCCGAGAAGGGTGTTTCGCTGGCGGGTTTGACCAGTACTGTACAACCTACGGCCAGTGCAGCCGCAGCCTTGCGCGTGATCATCGCGTTGGGGAAGTTCCAGGGCGTGATCAGAGCGGCAACCCCGATGGGTTCTCGCACCGTGCTCAGCTGTGCATTGGGAATATGGCTGGGCATGGTTTCGCCATAAGCGCGACGACCCTCTTCTGCAAACCAGCGAATGAATGAGGCGCCATAGTCGATCTCACCCCGGGCATCCCTGAGTGTCTTACCCTGTTCAAGGGTGATCAGCAGCGCCAGATCTTCACGATTTTGCAGGATCAGATCATACCAGCTCATCAATTTCGCAGCGCGATCATCGGCAGACAGGGCGCGCCAGCTGATGAGAGCCTGATCGGCCTGCTCAATGGCTGTGTTGATCTGCTCAGGCTGCAGGTCCGGAATTCGGCCGATAAATGAATCATCAGCCGGATTGGTAACGGATGTGTCCTGCCCGTTGCTGCTGGCAACCCATTTACCATTGATATAGGCCAACTGACGCAATAAGCGCGGATCCTCTAAGAAATGCATGATGTAGGCCCTCTTTGCCAATATCTGTCGGCCACCTCATCCAACCATGCGTTGATGTCTGTCTGAGGTGGCCTGTCGTGTAGATTGTTCAGGTCAGTGGTTGTGCTTACGAAGCGAGTAAGCGGCGCTGATACCTGATTGATGTGTCTACTCTACAGAAAGAGCCTTGTGAAAGTTTTCTGTTACCTGTGCAGGGGCGTGGTGTTTTTTCTGTTTGCGACAGGCAGGCAGTGGGTTTTTTCTGGTGTTATCAGGAGTCATCCGGTTCCAGTTGTGGTGGGGTATGCTTGATCATTTTGGTGACAATCAGGGTGAAGTAGCGATCTATACCTATATCGGCTTGCAGCCACTCATCGATCAGCCGCTGATACTGGTCTATGTCCATCGCCACCACCTTGAGCAGATAGTCTATCCCGCCACCCGTCGCGTAACACTCAGTTACCAACGGGCACTCCTGCATAGTGGATTCAAAGCGCTTGAAGGCTTCCAGATTGTGCTTTTTGAGGCTGATCTCTACCAGCACGGTTGATTGCTTGAACAGAATTTCGGTATTGATTCGGGCGCTGTAGCCGAGAATGATACCGGAATCTTCAAGCCGCTTGACCCGCTCCCAGCAGGGTGTAACCGACAGATTAATAGCCTCTGCCAGGCCACTTTTCGTAATGCGACCATTTTGCTGCAAGATACGCAGAATTTTAAGGTCGTAGTTATCCAGACGCATGGGGTTTCCTGTTAATCAGATCGAAATCAAGGGATAAGATCAGCAATCACAGCCAGCGTATCACCCATATCGGCAAGCGCCGGATAGCGACGCGCCGCCAGAACACCGCTGCGCTGTGCATGGTATTCGGCTGGCTCAGTGCCCGTACGCTCCAGTGGATGGATACGTGCAATCAGATCGCCCTTGTTAACAGTGTCGCCCAGATTTCGGGTGAGTTCCAGTATGCCTTTATGCGTGCTGATCACATAGCAGCTGGCATCCGGCATATCCAGTTGCATCACGGGTGCATCCGGCAGCTCAGGCTTGCCGGGCAGAATCCCCGCGAACTTCAGGAAATTACTGACCCCGGTATCTGCCAGACGCATCGAATCAGGTGTCGTGGTGCCGCCGCCTCTGAGTTCAGTGGTGACAAACACCTTGCCCTGAGACTCCACGGCAGTATCGTAGAGTGAGTCAGCATCCAGCTCGAACATGATCATGGTGGCCGGGGTGCCGAAACAGCGAGCGCCCTCAATGCAACGAGCTTCCTGCTCCTTGTCGGGCAGGCGGTGAGCGGCAGAGAAGGGGATGAAATCGAGCGTTTTACCACCGGAATGAATATCCAGCGCGTAGTCGCACAGAGGGATCAGGTAGCGCTGGAAATAATCGGCAATACGCTCCGTGATACTGCCCTGAGGATCGCCGGGGAAAGCGCGATTCATATTGCCCTTGTCGATAGGGGAGGTACGCGTACCGCTGCAGACTGCCGGATAGTTCATTGCGGGCACAATAATCACGCGCCCTTGAATCTCCTCGGCTTTCAATGTCTGCGTCAGCTTCAGCAGTGCGGTGATCCCTTCATATTCATCGCCATGATTGCCACCGGTCAGCAGGGCTGTGGGTCCGTCACCGTTTTTCACAACCGTGACAGGTATCATAATGCAGCCCCAGGCGGACTGGTCGCTGGAGTAGGGTAGCTTCAGAAAGCCATGTTGCGTGCCTTCACGATCAAAGTCGACGGTGGGGGTAATGGTTGTATCGCGCAAGGTGGCCTCTCTGGCTGGTGTGCTGTGATTCATTGAGTGTCATCTTCCTTTTCAGGCGGAACCTGAGAACCTGTTTTTGTCGGCCATGCGATATTGATAAACAGGTTCTGAGGTCCGGGATCTCAGGCTTTTACAAACAGCTGGCGTGGATAGCTGCAGAAGGTTTCCGCACCATTTTCGGTGATCAGAATGCTTTCTGTCGTTTCGATACCCCAGTCATCCAGCCACAGGCCGGGCATGAAGTGGAAGGTCATGCCCGGTTTCAGCTCGGTATCGTCACTGCAGCGCAGGCTCATGGTGCGCTCGCCCCAGTCGGGCGGGTAGCTCAGACCTATAGGATAGCCGCAGCGTGCATCGCCACGATCAAAACCGAAGCGCATC
Organism: Nitrincola alkalilacustris; assembly: GCF_008973755.1. Classification (GTDB taxonomy): domain Bacteria; phylum Pseudomonadota; class Gammaproteobacteria; order Pseudomonadales; family Balneatricaceae; genus Nitrincola; species Nitrincola alkalilacustris. Next base: position 336,414 of record NZ_WBOM01000005.1, read on the forward strand.
AAAGTCTCATTCAGAGCACGCGTGATATCGCCGCAGACATTGCCGGGTTTGGCAGCTGCAAGTCCGGCCTCCAGGCCAAGGTTTATCGCCTCTTCGGCGCGTCTGAACTCAATCGGCGGATCGCCCAGAAAAATAGTGCGTGCCAGAGGGCAGTGGTAGCGCTTGTGGCACCCTGCAATCTCAAAGAAGGTGCCTTCGCCCTTCACAAATGGCTTGTTATCCCAGGTCAGATGCGGTGCCGATGCATCCTTGCCGGATGGCAGCATGGGGACGATAGAGGGATAGTCGCCGTTATGGCCATCATGGCCCATGCAGCCGACTCGATAGATCTCACCGACGAGGATATTCTTCGGCATACCCGGCTCGATCATATCGAAGATGCTGCGATGCATATTCTCGACAATACGGGCCGCCACGTTCATATAGGCGATCTCCTGAGGCGACTTGATGGTGCGACACCAGTTCACCAGACCTGTCGCGTCAATCAAGGTGGCATCCGGCAGACCACGTACCAGTGCTCCATAGGCCTTGGCACTGAAATAGTAGTTATCCATCTCGACGCCGAACACGCCCTTGTTCCAGCCACGTGCCGGCAAGACCTCTTCACACAGATAATCCAGTGAATGAAAGGGCGGGTTCATCACATACTTGTCCGGGTAGGAGGTGATATCCTCTTCCGGCATATAAACCGTTCGGCGCGCCCCGTTGGCATCGATGCCGCGCCCATACCACAGCGGGTTGCCCGTCTGGGCAATGACGACACATTGGGGCGTGTAGAATGACCAGCCGTCATAGCCGGTCAGCCACGCCATATTGGCTGGGTCATGAACGATGAGAGTATCGATCTCCTGCTCTGCCATGGCGGTGCGGACCTTGGCCAGACGCTCGGTGTACTCTTCGAGACTGAATGACAGGTGAATCTCATGCATATAGTCTGATTCTTCTAAAGCCTGCGATCAGCAGGACGGGTTGATGAAAGAAACATCTTTGTGCTGATGGGCCACCAATACCACCTGAAGGAGGGCGATGTCCAGTGCGCACGTTTTTGAAACCAGGCAGCGGCTGGCGAATGTAGCCGCAGACCTGCGGTAACCGACTTGCCCTTTCTGGAAGAAAAGAATAGCCGCCTACCTGTTTTTATATCAAATAAAACTGATATGCACGCCGCTGAACGACAGTCCCTGCATGAGATGCGACATGCATATCGGTTTCAATCAGAACACAGTTTTCAGCCAGGGCTTCAGACTACAAGCGTCGGGCACTTTGCGGTGCTGGCCACGCGTTGTGAAACACTTCCCAGGAAATAACCCTCCACATCGCCATTGGTGCCACGAGATCCCATCACTATCAGATCTACATCTCTGGACTTGGCGAATTTGACAATGGTTTTTGATGGCCGTCCACCCTTGACGAAAGCTCTGACCGGATCTGCCCCGCGCTCGATGGCATAGCGCTTGGCATGTTCGGCCACATTGGTTGCGAACTCCTTCAGTGCCGTGTCGGGAAGATGCAGATCCTCCGGCCGGACCATCGACATCGACGCTTCAAACAGGCTGTGATGCTTATACACACAGAGCAGAAAAATCTCGGCTGATGTCAGTTGCTGCAGTTGAACGGCCTTGTCCAGCGCAGCCAGTGCGCCTTCAGAGCCGTCGACCGGAACCAGAATACGTTTAAACATGATACTCTCCTCAGCGGAACGCCAGATCCCTCAGGAACAGCGAGATTTGCGGGAAGATGATGATCAATGCAGCTGACAACACCAGCATGAAGACAAAGGGTGGAGTGCCTCTGATCACCTCCCAGTAAGGGCGCTTGAAGATCGCAATTGCCGTGAATATGTCGCACCCGAAGGGCGGTGTGGCTGAGCCTATGGCCACCATCAGCGTGATCAGAATTCCGACCAGCACAGGATCCAGCCCGGTTGATGAGATGGCAGGTGCAAAGATCGGAGTCAGAACCAGAATGACCACAATCGGATCGACAAACATGCAGGCGATGAAGAAGGCGACTGCAATGGCGATCAGCACGCCGGTAGGTCCTGCTTCATTGATACCGAAGGTGCCCAGCAGGGCTTGGGGTATCTGAGCAAATGAGATGATCCAGGAGAAGCCATTACCGACCGCCACCAGAATAAATACCACGGCAGTGATCAACCCGGTGGACTTGGCTATCTTGTAGATATCGATCGCCTTCAATGAGCGGAAAACGATAAACTCCAGAATCACAGCATAGAGCACACAGGCTGCGGCCGCTTCGGTGGGGCTGAATACCCCGCCATAGATACCGCCGACTATGATTACCGGGAAGCCCAGTGGCCAGAGCGCTTCCTGAACTGCCTTGAGACGCTCCATCCAGCCGGTTTTCGGCTCGGTTGGCACATCATGGATGATGGCATAGGCGATGCAGTAGATGGAGAACAGGAACAGAATCAGCAGGCCAGGGCCTATCCCAGCAATGAATAGCTCGCCGATCGAGGTGCCGGAGATGACGCCATAGATGATCATGCCGATACTGGGTGGGATCAGAAAGGCGATATCACTGGAGTTGATGATCAGCGCCAGCGTAAAAGAATCCTTGTAACCCGCTTTGAGCATGCGCGGGCGCAACGGAGATCCGACCGCAACAACAGTGGCCTGAGTGGAGCCGGATACCGCGCCGAACAGGGTGCAGGATGCGGCTGTACTTACAGCCAAGCCACCTTTGATATGGCCGATGAAGGCCATCACCATATTCACCAGACGGTTGGCCGACTGGCCTCGGGTCATGATGTCGGCTGCCAGAATAAACATCGGAACAGCAATCAGGGCAGCGGGTCTGATGCCCCCCATCAGTTGTTGAATCAGCGTGTTCATCTGACCGAAGCCATCGAACATCATGTAGAAACCGATCAGTGCTGCTGTCACCAATGGAATCATCATCGGGAATCCCAGCAGCAACAGAAGGATCATGGTGCCCAGCATTATTGTCATCATTGTTATTGTCCCTCACCCTTGGCTTGCTGGATCAAGCTTTTCTAGCATCACGCTTGATGTATCAGACTTCTGTTTCAGTATCGGCGTAGCCATCGACAACATGGGTCGACAGATAAACGTCCTCTGAGGTGATATTCTTGATACCCGTCATGAAGTACTGTATCCCGGTCACGGCAAATCCGATCGGTACCCAGAGGTACATCAGATAGATCGGAATCGACAGGGAGGGCAGTAATCGGCCCGTGCTGTAGGTGCTCTGAATATATCCGATCGAGAAGTAGCAGAGCATGAACATTATACCGGCTGTGAAAAAAGCGATGATTATCATCAGAGCGCGTCTGGCCTTGACCGGCAGGGCATCATACAGTGCAGACATGCGGATATGGCGACCATGCCGGGCTGCGTAACCAATGCCCGCAAACGTGATCATCACGATCAGTATCCGGTTCACCTCTTCAGAAAAAAACAGGCTCTCGCCGAACACGAAACGGCCCACCACATTGGCAACGGTATTCACTGCCATCAGCAGAACGCCGACGGCCAGTATTACGGCTTCGATACGACTGATCATGATGTCGATCTTGCCAAGAATACCTGGTAGTCCGGATACAGCCTGTTCGTTCAAGTCATCCGTCATGTGGCACCCCACTATGGCATGGTGTCTGAATCTCAAACGGGCGCAAAGCACTCCATGCACTTTGGCCCGTGACTCTCAGTGTTAACCTCAGTTGCCTGTCACGGCCTCAAGATCGGCCTTGAACTGGTCAAGCAGTGCCTGACCACGCTCGCCGGTCATCTCGATAAAGCGTGCTTCAACCTGTGGTGCGCGATCGCGGAAGGCCTGGCGTTCCTCTTCTGTCAGGCGTGTTACTGTGACATCAGGCTTGGCGGCCAGAATCTTCTCCAGTGATTGCTCGCTGAGACCGGGTACATACTCGGTGATGTAGTCAAACGCGTGAGCAGTCGCATCATGGACCAGTTGCTTGTCCTCATCAGACAGGCCGTCGAAGAAACGCTTGTTTGCCATCATGGCGGTGGTGAACTGACCATGTCCGGTAAAGATCAGGTTCGGTGAAACTTCATAAAGGCCACCGGATTCGATCCAGAAGATCGGGTTTTCCTGACCCTGGATGATGTTGGTCTGCAAACCGCCGTAGACTTCACCCCAAGGCAGGGGGGTAGGTGTTGCACCGAATGCACGATAGGTTTCGGTCAGCAGAGGGTTGGTCATGGTGCGTATGTTTTTGCCACGGAACTCCTCAGGTGTGCGCACAGGAGTATCCGCGGTGACCACCATCTCGCCTTCCGGGTACATGGTCAGCAGCTCAAGACCCTGCTCGGCATAGAGTTCGGGGAACATCTCATTGATCGCGCTGCTGGTGCGGAAAAATTCTATGATCTGATCATCTTCAACCGGCAGCAGGTAAGGGATGAAGAAGATCTGTGCTTCAGGGATTATGGCACCGGTAAAGCCGGGAGACTGGTTTACGAACTGCAGTATGCCTGCCTGAGTCTGCTCCATGATGTCATCGGATTCGCCAAGTTCGCCAAAGCGGAAAACCTGAACCGTGTTGGAGGAGTTGGCTTCGACATACTCCTTGAACTTCTGTGCGAATACATCCTGTACATCGCCCTCGAACTCCTCATGCGCATAGCGCCAGTTTGCGGCTTCGGTATCAACGCTGTAGCTCACCATACCGGCCATCAGAACACCCGCCAGTGCGGTGCTTAGAAGTGTTTTCTTACTCATGATTCAATCCCTCGTCGCTTTATTATATGAAGATCGAAAAAGGAAAAAGGGGTCAGGTACATTTAAGGCAGGCCTTAAATGTACCTGACCCCTTTTTCTTTTTCTTGCCACTTTTTCTCTGTTGTGATTTGTTTCAGAAACATGCCTGAAACCCAGACCATTGATTAACTATACAGAGACGCGGAGGGACTTTTTTTCTGTAACGCTTGATGTGAGTTGCAGTTTTTTCTGTTTCAGAGGGTGTGAGATGAGGTTTTTTCTGCGTTTGCCGCATGGTGTCAGGGCCTGCAGCGGGTAGGCGGGCTTAAGGTGGTGATGGAGGGGAAAAGGCAGGTGTGCGATCAGCGCAGCTCCTGCCTGTCGGGTTGTTGCGCTTACAGATCCGGGTGGGCTGACAAGGCTTCCAGCAGCTTTTTCATCTCTTGATCGGTGCCGATAGAGATGCGCAGGAACTGATCAATACCTGGTTTTTTGAAGTGTCTGACCAGAATGCCGAGGTTGCGCAGGTAAGCCATCAGTTCAGCTGCATCCTGTTGCGGATGAGTGGCAAACACGAAGTTGGCAGCCGATGGCAGCACTTGAAAGCCCAGTGCCTCCAGTTGAGTGCGCGTTGTTTCGCGCGTGTTGATGATCCTGTTGCAGGTGCTGCGGAAATAGTCACCATCTTCCAGCGCCGCAACAGCCGCTGCCGTAGCCAGCATATCCAGCGGGTAGGAGTTGAAGCTGTTCTTGACTCTTTCAAGGCCTGCTATCAAATCCTCCTGGCCCATCGCATAACCCACGCGCATGCCTGCCAGCGATCCGGATTTGGACAGGGTCTGAATCACCAGCAGGTTCGGGAAGCGGTCAATCAGACTGGCTGCGCTTTCGCCACCGAAATCTATATAAGCCTCATCGACAATCACGACACTCTCAGTATTGCGCTGCAGGAAGGACTCAATCTCTGTCAGTGATAGCAGAATACCGGTTGGCGCATTGGGGTTGGCAAAAATCACTCCCCCATTTTCAGTCGGATAATCGCTCAGATTGATGCTGAAATCTGGGCGCAGGCTGATTTTTTCATGCTCTATATCCAGTAAATTGCAGTAAACATCGTAGAAACTATAGGTAATGTCAGGAAAAAGCAGGGGGCGCGGCTGGCGGAAAAATGCCATGAATGCCAGTGCCAATACTTCATCGGAACCATTACCGGCAAATACCTGACTTTCGTTGATCTGAAAGCGTCTGGCGACAGTCTGTTTCAGCGTCGTGGACTCGGGATCGGGATAAAGGCGCAGGCGATCTACCTGAAATTCGCGCAGCACACGTTCGACCCCAGGCGAGGGCGGGTAGGGGTTTTCATTGGTGTTGAGTTTGATCAGGTTCTGTACTTTAGGCTGTTCGCCCGGTGTATAGGGCACCAGAGAGCGGATCGCAGGACTCCAGAATTTACTCATTGTCAGTATCACCGGCATGAATGGGGGTGTTAATAGAGGATCTGATTATCGGTTTCGCACATCATAACAAAGGCAGGGTGCGCAGGACACAATACAGAAGGTTAAAGATCTGTACTGTGTTGCGTCTGAGCTGGATCGCTGAAAATGAAAAGGTTGCTGGTATCAGGATGATTGATTGTGCAGATATTCCGGTAAGGGGGTGTCATCACCACGATCCAGAGCACCGATATCCAGCATCGGGGCGGCATCAATATGGTGTGCGCCCAGAATATGGGCCACTCTCTCCAGGGATGCGACGACCATTGATTGCTCCCACTCATGCATATCATCAAACTGGCGAATAAACATATCCTGCAGAGTGGTGGGGGCTGATTTCAGCAGCTCCTGTCCCTCATCTGTCGGTACAACATGTACCTTGCGCTTATCCTCCTGGCTGCGTTCACGCCGCACCAGCGCCTTGCGCTCCAGGCGGTCAAGGATGCTGGTCACGGTTGCCTGGGCCAGGTTCATCTCTTTGGCCAGCACGCCAACTGTTACCGGGCCATGCAGCCTCAGGGTCTGCATCAGCATCAGTTGTGGCATGGTCAGGCCAGTCATCCGACTCAGGTGCTTATCATGAAGATCGGTTGCACGAATAATCTGTCTCAAAAGTACCAGGACTTCGTGACTTTTTTGCATAAGGCTCGCCAGACTCTGTTGTGTTTCGCTCAATGGAGGGCGATTTTTAGCCTGATTGTTCAAATAATGCAAATTAATTTTGACCACCTCCAGAAAAATATTTTGTAACGCAATGCTATATATATGTAGCACTTCAGGCAGTATTTATCAATTTTTCCTCTATATTCGGGGTGTCAGTACTATGCGCTAACGGGTTGAAATTGATCCAGTGATATGTTTTATAATTAAAACCATAGTATTACTAAATAAATGAAAGGCTATGGATATCAAAACAATCACATTGCGGAAGCCCCTCCCAACCGACGGGCTGTCTTTGAATGAGCTGGTGGAGAGATGCCCGCCTCTTGATACGAATTCAACCTACTGCAACCTGCTGCAGTGTTACGACTTTGCCAATACCTCGATAGCGGCTGAGGACAGTGATGGAAAACTGGTCGGGTTCATCTCCGGCTATATTCCACCTGCGCGTAACAAGACACTGTTTGTCTGGCAGGTGGCGGTCGACCCTTCATGCCGTGGTCAGAGTCTGGCCAAACGCATGCTGACGGAGTTGATCAACCGAACCAATGCCGATTTTGGTGTGCGTTATATAGAGACGACCATTTCACCCGGCAACACCGCTTCGGAAGCGCTGTTCGCCCGCGTGTTCAAGGAACTCTACGCCCCGGTTCGAGAAGAAGTGCTGTTTTCGAGCAGTGAGCACTTTGAAGACAAGCATGATGATGAGGTGTTGTACCGCGCGGGCCCCTTCATTCTGAAGCAGCCTGGCAGTCGCCCCGTCGTGAAACAGAATTTAAAAAAGGAAACACAGATGAATATTTTCGAACAGGTAGAATCAGAAGTACGCTCTTACTCACGCTCTTTTCCAGTTGTCTTCAACAAGGCTAAGGGTGCATCTCTCTTCACTGAGGATGGTAAGGAGTACATCGACTTCCTGGCCGGTGCAGGTACCCTGAATTACGGGCACAACCACCCAGAGCTGAAAGAAGCACTGATCGACTATATTGCGTCTGACAGCATCACACATGGTCTGGATATGTACTCCAGTGCCAAGGGGCGTTTTCTGGATACCTTCCATAACCTGATCCTGAAGCCGCGTGGGATGGAAAACTTCCGCGTACAGTTCACAGGCCCGACCGGAACCAATGCGGTAGAAGCAGCTCTCAAGCTGGCACGTAAGGTTAAGGGCCGCAGCAATATCATCGCCTTTACCAATGGCTTCCATGGCGTTTCGGGTGCAGCATTGGCTTGTACCGGAAATCAGCATCATCGTGGCGGTATGGGTGCGTCACTTAACGACGTTACGCGCATGCCGTTTGATGGTTACCTGGGCGAAGGTGTCGACACGACTGAGTATCTGGATAATGTGCTGTGTGACCCAAGCGGTGGCGTTGATAAACCTGCTGCGGTTATCGTTGAGACGATTCAGGGTGAGGGTGGTTTGAATGCCGCGTCCAGCAGTTGGCTGCGCAACCTGGAAAAGGTCTGTCGTAAACATGACATGCTGCTGATAGTGGATGATATTCAGTCCGGTTGTGGTCGTTCGGGTCAGTTCTTCAGCTTTGAAGAGTCAGGCATCAAGCCGGATATCGTGACGCTGTCTAAATCAATCAGTGGTTATGGATTGCCGTTTGCAGTAACCCTTTTCCGCAGCGAGCTGGATATCTGGAAACCCGGTGAGCATAACGGCACTTTCCGTGGCAACAACCATGCGTTTGTGACCGCGGCCAAAGCGTTCGAAACCTTCTGGGCTGATGAAACCTTTGCCAAAGAGGTTCAACGCAAGGCGCAGAAGATGCGTGATGGTCTCCAGGCATTGATTCGTCGCCATGGGCAGAAAAGCATGACGCTCAAGGGGCGCGGCCTGATGAGTGGTATTGAGTGCGAATCCGGTGAGTTGGCCGATAAGGTGACCAGTCGTGCATTTGAGCTGGGCCTGATCATCGAAACCAGCGGTTCGCGTGGACAGGTTGTGAAGTGTCTGGTTCCGCTTATAATCAGCGACGAGCATATCGAATTTGGTCTGCGTGTGCTGGATAAGGCGTTTGCAGAAGCACTGTCAGAGCAGGATCGTAAAGCGTCTTGATCAGCCTACTCAACTCATTACATTAAGGAATTCATCAATGATCGTACGTACTCTGAAAGAGTGCCAGCAGTCTGAGCGCCGTGTCGTGACCGAAACCTGGGAAAGCACTCGCATGCTGCTCAAGGATGACAATATGGGGTTTTCATTCCATATCACGACCATCTACAAGGGCACGGAAACACATATCTGGTATCAGAACCACCTCGAATCGGTCTATTGCATCAGCGGCCAGGGTGAGGTTGAAACCATTGCCGATGGCAAGGTCTATCCGATCGAGCCAGGCACGCTGTATATCCTGGATAAGCACGATGAGCATCTGCTCAGAGCAACAACAGAAGATATGGTCATGGCCTGTGTTTTCAATCCGCCGGTTACCGGGCGTGAGGTTCATGATGAAAATGGTGTTTATCCCCTGTGTGACTGAGCAGGGGCACCTCAAAACAACGCGCATTCAGCGTGGGATTAACCTGAACAGGGAGTCCAATGCATACTGTTGAAAAGATTGGCGGCACATCAATGAGCCGCTTTCAGGAACTGATGGATACTATTCTGATCGGCGGCCGTGAAGGCGCCGATCTCTATAACCGAATTTTTGTGGTGTCTGCCTATGGCGGCATCACCAACCAACTGTTGGAGCATAAGAAGTCGGGTAAGCCCGGTGTCTATGCCAGCTTCGCAGATGCCGAGAGCGAGCACGCCTGGCGTACATCGCTGACCAAGGTGAAAGAGAGCATGCTGGCAAAAAATGCCGAACTCTTTGCCGAAGGAACAGATCGCGCCAGAGCAGACAGATTTATCCTTGAGCGCATAGATGACGCTGAAGCCTGCATGGACAGTCTGCAGAAGCTCTGCTCCTATGGCCACTTCAAGCTGGATGAGCACCTGATGAAGGTGCGCGAGATGCTTGCCTCACTGGGCGAAGCTCACAGTGCCTACAACAGCGTGCTGGCACTCAAGCGTGCGGGTGTCAATGCGCGCCTCGTGGATCTCAGCGGTTGGCATCAGGAGCAGCACCTGCCATTTGATGAGATGATCCGTAATCATTTTGACGGTGTGGATCTGACCTCAGAGCTGCCGGTAGTGACTGGCTACACGCATTGTGCCGAAGGGCTGATGCGTACCTTTGATCGCGGTTACAGTGAGATGACCTTCAGCAAGATCGCCACGGTCACCAACGCGGCAGAAGCGGTGATACACAAAGAGTATCACCTGAGCAGTGCCGACCCTGCAGTGGTTGATATGGATAAGATCGTCACGATCGGGCGTACCAACTATGATGTGGCGGATCAGCTCTCCAATCTGGGTATGGAGGCGATCCATCCCAAGGCAGCCAAAGGGTTGCGTCAGCAGGGCATCAAACTGCGTATTAAGAACGCTTTCGAGCCGGATCATGATGGAACAGTGATCTGCCAGGACTATCGCAGTGTCGAGCCCTGTGTGGAGATCATTGCAGGGCGCCGTAATGTCTTCGGTATAGAAATATTCGATCAGGAGATGCTGGGTGACAGCAACTACGATATAGAGCTGTCACGTCTGCTGCATCAGTTGAAACTCTATGTGGTCAATCGTGATTCGGATGCGAACAGTATCACCTACTATGTTGCGGGTTCACGCAAGATGGTCAATCGCGCACTGCGTTTGATCAGTGAGCGCTATCCTTCGGCGGAAGTCAGCTTGCATAAGGTGGCCATAGTATCCGCGATAGGTTCTGATCTGAAGGTGTCCGGAATATTGGCTCGGACCGTAAATGCCCTGGCGGGAGCGGGGATCAGCGTTCAGGCGTTGCATCAGTCGATGCGTCAGGTCGAGATGCAGTGTGTTATCGATCAGGATGATTATGAAGGTGCCGTCAAGGCGCTGCATCATGCCCTGATTGAACAGGAAGGTCATGGTGATGTGATCTGCGCAGCTTGATGCGCAGATCATACATTTGCTCCATACTGAAGGGTATGACCGGGATGGCTCCGGTCATACCTCAGTGTTCGATCTGCAGGCGCAGTGAAGGGTACTGATCGGATCAGCAATCACTGCTCAGGTTAAACCGTATCAGGCGTGCTCGTCGTAGACATCCTGGATCTGGCGCATCAATCTGCGCTCTTCCATCAGGTCTTCAATCTCACGTCGTCTTTTTCCATTGTATTTCAAACGGCTACGGCCTAAATCTTCCTCTTCGGTAAACTGTTCGTTCCAGTCGTCTATCTCATCGACGGCGACTTGATCGACACGAATCTTTGTGCCCATCGGTTCTGCTCTCACAGATTAAGTGTTGATATTGGCGTTACTGGCTCGGGTTCATACCCTCAGACCACTCATCTTCAATATAGCAAAGAAATCAGACTACACTTCTATTGGCTCTGTTCTTTGCACGCCTGAAAATGATCCGGCTGATAAGCGCGAATATAAGCAGCTTTGCTGGCATCCACAAAATTAAAATATTTTATTGGAATATTATTTTTTAACTATAAATGGCTATTAAAGAAGCAGTTAACCTGTTGCGCGACAGGTATTCCGCTTAACTGTCATGATCTTGATGTAAGCTTGCTTTTGCTGCAGGTGCGAAATGGATAGAATGAAATCAGGAAACCCATTGATCAGGATGGTTATACGATCTCATCCCGGGAGCAGTTGAATGTCGACCAGATACCTGAAACGCTTTTTCAAGCCCGCTTCAATCGTCGTGTTTGGTGCATCTGAACGCGGTGACAGCATGGGTGGTGTTGTTCTGCGTAACCTGCTTGAGGCAGGCTATGAGGGCAAGCTGATGGTGGTGAACCCCAAAGGTGCCAAGCAGGTACACGGTGTTACCTGCTATACAGGCGTAGCTGAATTGCCACTGGTACCTGATCTTGCCATTATCTGCTCACCTCCGGAGACAGTGGCTGGGATCATCCGCAAGCTGGGTGCTCACATGGTGCGTGCGGCCATGATCCTGACCGGAGGGCTGTCTATTGTGGATGATCTGTCCAGTCGCACCTTGAAGGATGAAATCAAAGAAGCTGCCCGCTCGTATGGCATCAGGATTCTGGGCCCGGACTGCATGGGTATGCTGGTGCCGGGTTCAAATATGAACGCCAGCTATGCCCACACCAATATCCGCAAGGGTAAGGTGGCGTATATCGGGCAGTCGGGACTTATCGGAACGGCCATCATCGACTGGGCGAATGGACAGGAGATAGGTTTCTCTCACTTTCTCACGCTGGGAGAGGGGGTCGATGTCGACTTGCCTTCCATTATCGACTATCTGGCCTCTGATCCAATGACGCATGCGATTCTGCTGCAGATGGATCGAGTGGTGGGCTCAGCCAGAGACTTCATTTCCGCGTTGCGTGCTGCATCACGCAACAAGCTGGTGCTGGTATTAAAGTCGGGAATCGTGCCGGATGGCCGCATGGTCAAGGTATTGGCAGATGGCATTGCCGATGACGATATCCTTTACGATGCCGCACTGAGGCGAGCCGGGGCGGTGAGGGTTGAAACATCGGATCAATTGTTCAATGCTCTCGAAACGCTGAATCGCATGAAGCCGATGCGCGGAGAGCGTCTGGCAATCGTCTGTAATGGGATGGGGCCGAACGCGCTGGCCAATGATCGGCTGATGAAGAAAAACGGCGTACTGGCAACGCTCAGTGAGGAGACAGTCACAGCATTGAGCGAGCTGCTGCCTGCGCACTGGAATGGTTGTAATCCTGTTGATCTGGATTCGGATGCCACTGCGGAACGGTTTGCTGCTGCCATTCAGATTCTGTGCAAGGATCCGGGTGTGGATGCGGTGCTGTCAATCCATGCGCCGACACATATGGCTCCGGGTCTGGATACGGCAAGGGCGGTGATCGATACCGCCCACAAAACGCCACGAAATATCCTATCCTGCTGGATGGGCAGGGCTTCTGCCATTGCCGCGCGCAACCTGTGCAATGGTGCAGGCATCATGACGTTTCTGACGCCAGAAGAGGCGGTTGATGCCTTCATGCACATGGTTGACTACCGCCGCAACCAGGAGGCAATGCGCCAGACCCCCTCTGCCTATCAGATGCACAATCTGCCCAATCGTCAGCGGGCCAAGGCTTTGCTGGAGCGAGTTGCAGAGGAGTCACGGGATTATCTGACTCACGCCGAGAGTTGTGATCTGCTGGAGCTGTATGATATTCCAACACCCCGTACTCATTACTGTCGCACCATAGAGGAGGTGGTGGAGTCTGCTCGTCAGTTGGGTGGCTCCATCGCAGTGAAGGCTCTGCATCAGGGCAATATTAACCCTTTCTGTTACGACAAAAAAAGTCATCAGCGCTGGCAGGATCTTGCACTGGATCTTTACTCACTGCCGGAGGTGAAACACTCGGTAACCAAGCTTGCTTATCGGGTCAGTGAGCGCTACCCGCCGGAGCAGACGCATGGATTTGTTGTTCAGCAGATGAAGCGAGGATTTCAATCACTGCAGATCAATGTCGGCATAACGCGTGATGCGGTCTTCGGGCCACTGATCGTGTTTGGTGTCGGTGGGTATCAGGTGGATGTACTGGCTGATCGACAAGTGATGTTGCCTCCTTTGAATTCGGCGCTGGCGCGACAACTGGTGATGCGATCAAGGGTCTATCGTATCGTTACCGAAAACAGCTATCAGCCGGAACGGGATGTCGATCATCTGTGTGAGATACTGATGACCCTGGGGCAGATGGCGGTAGAGTTGCCGCAATTGAAAGCACTCGAGATCAACCCTCTGCTGTTGAACAAAAGTGGTCTTCTGGCGGTGGACATGACGGTTTCACTCGGGGACCCGGTAGCTTCAGCTATTTCGCCTTATCCGGAATATCTGACTGAAACGGTCACGTTGAAAAAATCGGGCCAGAAGGCAATCCTCAGAGCTATTCGTGGCGAGGATGAACCTGAGCATCTGGCTTTTTACAATCACCTTTCCCCCCAGTCCATCCGATTACGCTACTTCTACAGTCGCGGCGTGCCGACGCATCACGAGCTGGCCAACTGGACTCAGATAGATTACGACCGTGAGATGGCTTTCATCATTTCACGGCCCAGGCAGGATGGTCAGGGAGATGAAACCCTGGGTGTCGTTCGAGCCGTTACCGATCCAGACAATATTCGCAGCGAGTTTTCTGTAGTCATCAGAGATGATCTGCAGGGTGAAGGGCTGGGGGTGATGCTGATGGAGAAGATCATAGAGTATTGTCGCAGCAAGGGAACCCTGATGATCATGGGCTCAACCCTTCCGGCGAACAAGAGTATGCAGGCGCTGGCGCGAAAACTGGGCTTCAGTGTCAGTTACAATATGGAAGAGGATGTCGTAGATATGAAACTGGCTTTGCATGAGCCTGCCGAAGACTGGCAGATATACCGTCTTCAGCAGTCCTGATCAGGCTGTATATGCTCCAGTGTGAGCTCAGGAGCAAAACATCTCATGCAAAGTGTTGATTATCTTGATCGCCTTGTCACCATTCAGAGAATAGTAAATGGTCTGGGATTCCCTGCGCGTCTTGACCAGACCGTCTCGCCTGAGTACAGCCAGGTGCTGTGACAGTGCCGATTGACTGAGATCAAGTCTTCCATTTAACTCGGTGACAGACATTTCGCGGTCATTGAGATTGCACAGAATGAGCAGGCGGCTGTCATTGCCCAGTGCTTTCATCAGTTTTGCAGCTTTGGCTGCATTTGATTTCATCTGCTCGAGGCTTTCTGGAGAAAGTGAAGGCAGCGGGGAGCTGCTTGGGTGAGTTTCTGTGTGTAAGGCTGCCAATTTGAACTCCTGATTTATCAGGTTATAAGCGGAGTGCTGTTTATTATTATGGTGCATCGAAATGCGTATGCAAAAATAGCACAACTTCCGAATGATATCACTTGTCAATTCTTCTTTTGTACAGTGACAGGGTGAGGGCTGGCTGCTATGTTATTCGATAAGCTAATGTAAGGACTCGGTTTCGTTACCGACTGACATGAATAATGCACTTTTCATGAGACCGCAGATGAACCCGCATCAGGATGCATGTACATGAATGCCAGGCGAAGGGCGTTGACCAGTGGGTTACTGTGCGCCGGGCTGATGCTTGGATTACCGACGATCTTTTCAGTCAGGACAGCCAGTGGCCAATTGAGAGCTGATTTTGAGCGCTTTCATCGCATGATGGAGAGTCAATTCGGTGCTTCAAGAGTAACGGTGTCACGCGCCTGGGAGCAGATGCTGCGCGCTGCGGTAGACAGAACCGAGATGGAGCAGGTGCAGATGGTCAGTCAGTTCTTTCATCAGCATATACGTTATCGGCTTGATATTAATCTTTATGGTATGGAAGACTACTGGGCTTCTCCGCTTGAGACGCTTGGGCATGGCATGGGTGATTGTGAGGATTATGCGATTGCCAAGTATGTCAGTCTGCGCATGCTTGGTATCAGTGACGCCAACCTCAGGATGATCTATGTTCGGGCACGTATCGGCGGCTCCCGCAGCACGATTACCGAGGCACACATGGTGCTGGGTTATTATCCTCAGCCAAATGCTGAGCCTTTGATTCTGGATAGTCTGGTGCGTGATATACAACCCGCAAGGGATCGACCAGACTTGCAACCTGTTTTCAGCTTTAACGCCGCAGGCTTGTGGACACCCGGAGGGACTACCTCGGTGGCAAGTCCAACTGCGCGTTTGTCACGCTGGCGTAACGTACTTGATCGAATAGAAAATGAAGGATTAGTCTGGTGAGTCTAAGCATATGAAACAGGTGACTGAAGTCAGAATATTCAACAGGGAGAAGAACTAGCATGTCCCTTATCAAACAATTATGGATTGCCGTCATCATTCTGATGACGATCGCATTCTTCAGTAGCCTGTCGATCAGTATTTTCTCGGCCAGAGAGTATTTTGAAGAGCAGCTGCATCTCAAGAATATCGATAACGCCAACTCTCTCGGGCTGACATTGTCACAGCTTGAAAAGGATCCGGTTACGATCGAGCTGCTGCTGGCTGCCCAGTTTGATACCGGTCACTACCAGTTCATTGAGCTGGTTGATCCTCAGGGAGAGGTAATACAGCGTAAGCAACAGGAGGGTGCGAGTGAGTATACAGCGCCTGACTGGTTTATCCGCATGGCGCCATTGAATGTCGATACAGGAGTGGCATTGGTTCAAGATGGCTGGAATCAGTACGGTGTGCTGCGGCTGGAAAGCCATACCCGTTTTGCACATGAGGCGCTCTGGTCAACCACCAAAGAGTTACTGCTCTCGTTCTTTGTCGTTGCATTTGGTTGTGGCCTGTTGGGTACCCTGATTCTGAAAGTGATCACACGACCGCTGGATGATGTGGTTTCTCAGGCTGAGGCGATCGGTGGACGACGTTTCATTACCTCTCATGAACCACGTACGCTGGAGTTTGGGCGTGTTGTGCGTGCCATGAATATTCTGTCTGAGCGGATACGGCAGATGCTGGATGTTGAAGCCCGGCGTCTGGAGGAGATGCGCTTCAAGAACCAGCATGATGCAGTGACGGAACTGCCCAATCGTGAATACTTCCTGAACCTGCTGGATGCGCAGCTGACGCGTGATGACGCAGCTGGCCATGGATCTTTGTTTATGGTCAGGCTGAGTCACCTGGCAGAGATCAATAAATCACTGGGCTACAAAAAAACTGATGAGCTGCTTTGTGCTGTCGCGGAGCTTCTCAAACAGATTACGGCAAAGCATCCAGATGCTTTCAGTGGGCGCTTGAATGGTAGTGATTTTGCTTTGCTGATACCCGGCAGCGAAGACCTTGGCAATATCAGCGACGAACTGATTACTGCGTTAAGAGAGCTTGTAAAAGATATTACAGAGGATAAGGTTTATCTGCCTTTGTCAGCCTGCTGCTACACCAAAGCTGAATCGCGAGGTGTAGTGCTGATGAGGGGTGATAACGCCCTGGCTATCGCTGAGCAGCGTGAAGACACCTGTGCTGAAATACTCAAGACATCTGGTGCGGAAGAGCAGTTCCAGAGTGCCGACAAGTGGCGCGAAGCGCTGGAGTATGCCTTGGAAACGCTTGGCGTGCGCATCCATACCTTCTCGGTTAAATCGCCAGGCGGCGAGGTGATACATGATGAAGCGATGATGAGGCTTGAGCTGAATGGTGAGTTGCGCTCTGCCGGTTACTTCATCCCTTGGGCGAAGCGATTGAACCTGATGCCTCGCCTTGATCTGGCGGTCGCCGCTGCTGCAATAGACAGACTGAAGAGTGGGGCATCAGAGCATATCGCAATAAACCTCTCTGTAGAGGCGATTTCAGATGCCGGCTTCAGGCGGCAACTGGTTGAGCAGCTCAAAGAGGTGCCAGAGCTGTGCTACAGGATATGGCTGGAACTCCCGGAAAAATCGGTATTGAACAGCCTGGAAGCCTTCCGGGATTTCTGTATGGTGATCAAACCACTGGGTGTGAAAATCGGTATGGAGCGTGCGGGTGCTGGCTTCTCTGAAATTGGCGAATTGCAGGATCTGGGGCTGGATTATATCAAGGTGGATAGCGCGTTCGTTCGTGATCTTCCGGACAATGTTGGTAACCAGAACTTTGTCCGAGGACTGGCAACGGTTGCGCACTCGATCGGCATGCTGGTGATTGCCGAAGGGGTTCAGACCGAACAGGAGATAGCAGCATTGCGTGATTGTGGTGTGGATGCCATGACAGGGCCGATTATCGGCTGATACGACAAGAGCCCGAAAGCGCTCTTTTTATGTCTATATATGGGCAGATGAAAAGGGGTCATGAAAAGGGGTCAGGTACATTTACGGCGAGCCGTAAATGTACCTGACCCCTTTTCACATACCCTTTTCAGGAGCAGTTGCTAGTTGAACAGTTGCAGATGCTGACTCAGATCATCAGAGTCGATTAAAGCGGGGTAAGCTCATCGTCATTGTCATCCGAAAAAAGCTTCAGACCGTTGACTTTGCTTCGCAACGACTGACGTGTCATCAGCTTTTTCTGAGCGGCTGATGGCAGGTCGGTGAACTGGATGACGCCTTTATCTGTCAGCAGCTCTATCAAGTCCTCCACGACGCGTACGAGTTCGGTGTCGGACTTGATCAGGGCCTGCTGTTCAGGAATTGCCTGAGAGTACTGATTAAGAAAAAGCACCAGCTCTGGTGAATCACTGGCTATCTCTTCCGTGAAGTCTATGGCCTGAACACTGCTGACCGCGATGATGGCACCGGTGCTATCTCGGCGTATGTACATCTGTTTTCACCCCTCGTTTCAGGAAATGAGCCTGGCTTATGACCCTTGTCAAAACGACTGGGTTCAACTGCGTCCTTTCATGATCAGCAACAGATGCATTCTGTCTCTGACACCCAGCTTCTCAAAAATGGATCCCAGATGTGCCTTGACTGTTCGCTCGGTAATATCAAGATCCCGGGCGATCTCTTTATTGCTGCCCCCTTTGACGACAGCGGCGGCAACTTCTTTCTCGCGATCGGTCAGAGATGACAGGTCACATTCGGGCTTTTCCTGTTCGCTGAGGAGGCCGGAGATCACTCTGATCACTTTATTGATCATCTCTGAAGGTAGCCAGAGACCACCACTGTCAACAGTCTGTGCTGCCTGTTGGAGAATGGCAGGGTTGGATAACGCATTCAGATAGGCACGTGCCCCGGCATTAAGAGCAGAACGCAGCTCTGTTGTCTCTTCTGCGCGAGTCAAGGCAATGACTTTGATCCCTTTCTCGGTGAAGAAGCTGATACGCTCCTGCCAGTTTTGGGTGCCCGTCAGTATCCAGACGCGATCCAGAGAGGAGAGTAGATGATCGGCCTCAGCGGCAAGCTGAACTTGGGCATCGGGAAAAGCCTCAGTCCAGCGTGAAATAACAAATCCCTTATCGGTTATAAACAGATTCATATTTTTATCGTTCCGTCAATGCCTGAGAAGTGGCGCGTAAAACAGGTTTCAGCAAAAACTCCAGAACCGTTTTCTTGCCGGTAAGAATATCCACCTGGGTAGTCATCCCGGGAATAATGGGTAACTGACCTTCAAAGCCGGATTCATGCGTACGTAATCTGACGAGGTAGTAGGTATTATCCCGCTCATCAGTAATGGTATCCGCACTGATATGCTCAACCTCAGCCTCAAGCCCTCCATAAATTGCAAAATCATAAGCGGTGAACTTGATGACGGCTGGCTGTTGAGGGCGGATGAAGGCAATATCCTTGGGCGGGATCCGGGCCTCAATGATCAACTGATCATCCAGAGGGATGATCTCAATGATATCACGACCGGGTGACACCACTCCGCCAACCGTGTTGACGAACATCCGTTGTACGGTGCCTCGGACGGGCGAGCGGATTTCGGCCTGCCGAACACGATCGGCAAGTCCTGTTTCCGCTTCAGTCAGCGCATTCAGCCGAGATCTGGACTCAGAGAGCTGATTACGCCAGCGGTTGATAACTCCCAGCTCGACTTCACGAATCTTGTTGCGACCCTCTTCTATGGCTGCGCGGCTTCTGGATATGATCGCATTGGCACGGCTGACCTCACCTTGGGCATTGGATACCTCGCGCTCCAGACGAATGATGTCCACTTCGGAGATGGCCCCTGAAGCGAGCAGTGGTCGGGTAACCGCAAGCTCGCGGTTGCTCAAGTCCAGTGCCCGTGCGAACTGGGCGCGCCGGGCGAGCGCCTCTTCAAGATCCTGCTCACGCTGCTCAAGCTGTCGTTCAACAATGGAGATCTGCTCGTTCAGCTCTTCCAGGCTGGCCTGATAGAGTCGCAACTCGTGTGCCACTATACCGGGGGCTTCCTCGAGCAACTCCTCTGGGAATACTGGCTCTGTTCCACTCGTCAGGGCAGTCAGTCGAATCACCTCTGCATCCAGAGCCAGGTACTGAGCACGGCTCTCGCGCAGTGATGAGATGAAGCGTGTCGGATCGATACGCAGCAGCAGATCGCCCTCTTCGACAATCTGCCCCTCTCTGACGTGGATTGCTTCAACGATACCGCCATCCAATGATTGAACGATCTGCAATTGGCGCGAAGGAATGACACGGCCATCACCGCGAGCGACTTCATCCAGAGGCGCATGTCCAGCCCAGATCAGCAATAATATGACCGTGATGGCAACCCCATAGAGCAAGGCTCTTGCCTTAAGAGGCTCCTGTTGCATTTTCGCCCACTGTGCATCCTGCGCCCAGCTCGTGCCTTCGGGGGAGGAGATCCAGCGGCTGAAGACACGGTCCATCATCGGGCGGCCATAAGAACCCACAGCGCCGGACAGAGACCCAACGGCTTCAAATCCGCGCTGTTCGACAGACTTGTCTGTTTTTTTCAGGTCAGTCATATCAGTCATCAGGATGCACTCCCAACTCGACCTTGACGCAAGGCTTCCATCACGTCGTTCTTCGGCCCATCGGCTACCACTTTACCACCGTCTATGACAAGAATACGGTCAGCGAGAGTCAGTAATGAGCTGCGATGTGTAATGACTACCATGGTTTTACCCTTGGAGTAGCTGCTCAGGTTCTGCTTCAGTTGCTCTTCACTGGAGTGATCCAGTGAGCCTGACGGTTCATCCAGCAGCAGTACAGGCGGGTTGTTGATCAGTGCTCTTGCCACAGCTACTGATTGACGTTGCCCGCCAGACAACAGCTGGCCGCGCTCGCCAACCGGCATGTCAAAACCTGCCGGATGTGAGTTTATAAAAGGCCCCAGGCCGCTGATTTCGGCAGCTTTGATAATCTCGGCATCCTCCGCATGAGGTGCGGCTGTAGTGATGTTATCCCGCAAAGTACCAAAGAAAAGCGAAACATCCTGGGGTACATATCCGATATTACGCCTTAACTCCGCAGGGTCAATCTGACGCAGATCAACACCATCCAATAAAATGGCGCCAGAGGTCGGCTGATAGAGCCCCAGAATCAGCTTTTCCAGTGTTGTCTTGCCTGAGCCGTTGCGGCCAAGTATCGCAACATGCTCTCCCGCCTTGATCTTGAAGGAGACGTTATTCAGTGCCTGCCTCTGATCATCAGGGTATTGGAAGGTCACGTTCTTGAACTCGATATCTCCGTTGATCACCGGGCGGCTGATCCAGCTTTTTCCTGGTGGACGCTCTACCGGTCTGTCCATGATCTCATTCAGCGATGTCATGGCAGTGGCAGAGTGATGGTATTGGGCCAGCAGACCTGCTGCCTGGCTGATCGGCGCCATCGCCCTTGAGGAGAGCAGATAGGCTGCAATCAGGCCGCCTTGGGTCAAATCTCCCTCAATAATCATATAAACACCAATAATGATGATTGAGACAGCAACTGTATGCTGGGTCCAAGTGGCACCATTGGTGATCGATGCTGAAATAAGGCGCATCTGAGCGCTGGTACGAGCCAGAAAGACTGTCGATTTTTCCCAGATATTCTGGATTTTACTTTCGGCGCCAAAGCTCTTGAGGGTTTCCAGGTTGGACAGGCTTTCCACCAGTGTGGCGTTTCGTTGTGATCCTGCTCTCATGGATACTTCTGACAGACTGTGCATCTTGCCTTGTGCTGTCATGGCATACACCAATACAAGAATGGCACCAATAATGATTGGAAACACCAGTGGCAAACCGATCAGTGCGATGACCGTAGCAAAGAGGAGTACAAAGGGCAGGTCGACGAGGGCAACGACGGTAATTGAACCAATAAACTGGCGAACGGACTCAAAACTCTGGACATTGGCGGCAAATGAACCAGCGGATGCCGGTCTGTTTTCCATTTTCATGCCCAGCACCCTTTCCATGATGTTTGCCGATAGCTTGACATCTGCCCGGCTGGCACCGAGATCTACAAACCAGCTGCGCATCAATCGCAGGAAAAGGTCTGCGGTCAGTACAACGAAAATCCCGGCTGCCAGCACCCAGAGCGTATCGGTCGCATGGTTGGGCACTACTCGATCGTAAACATTCATCACGAACAGCGGCATGGCAACAGCAAACATATTGATCATGACAGCAGCCAACAGCACATCACGATAGAGTTTGCGATTCTCGGCTATCACACCCCAGAACCAGTGCCGTTCACGCAGTTTCTTTAATTGGGGGGCACGTGAGTCAAACTTGAATTCAGGTTGAACATAAATGGCATGCCCGGTATAGATGGGCAAAAGATCATCCAGCGGTACATCAACGATGGCGTCACTCAGCTCCGGATAGATCACCTGAGCACTTTTATGACTCCGATCCAGGCTTATCAGAACACAGGCACTGTTGTCTTTCAGAAGCAGTACAGCGGGGAGCAGTGTCGCATTCAGTCTGGTGAGGGGTTGTTCCGCAACACTTGAAATCAATCCTGCCCGCTTGGCTGCCCGATGAAAGGTTGCCGGGGAAAGTTGTCCATTTTCAAGAGGAAGTCCTGCCAGAGCTGATTGTCTGGAAAGAGGGCGGTCATGCATGCGGCAGAGGACGAGCAATGATTCGAGAAGCGGGCCGCCCTGATGTTCGGAATAGTCAAACTTCGACATAGGTATCTCTATAGCAAGAGAGCACGAGCCGGACTTACAGTATCAAAGGCCAGTTTCAACGACCAGCATTATCTACTGCAGGTCCGGCACCTGTTTTACATTAACCGGAAGGCGGTTATCAGCGCAGGCCGGTTCTTGCCAGCGACTCATTCACATCATAAGCAGGGCATGCAGACTCTGCATCAACTACCATTTCATCGGCATTCAGATCACTCAGGGATGGCAAGCCTTCACGAACAATCTCCAGTGCCGGCAGCAGTTGCCCCATGGTAGCCAGGGTCCGGGCTACCGCAATCTCACGATCATAGAGTGCGTTGGAGTAAGCACGGCTGGCCTGGAAGTACTCGTTTTCAGAATCCAGTACGTCAAGCAGCGTACGCTCACCTATGTCAAACTGGTTTTTATAGGCAACACGTACACGGTCAGACGATATCTTGTGCTGATTCAGAATGGGCAGCTGCTCATTCAGTTTGCGCGTGTCGTTATAGGCGATCTGCACTGTCTGACGGACATTCACGCAAGCGGTATCGCGTTGATCCTTGGCCAGGTTGACCTCTTGAAGTGATTTGTTCAGGGCTGCTGAATCGGAGCCGCCACGGTAGAGGTTGTAGCGCAGTTGCAGGCCGATACGAGCATCTTCACGTGTGCCGCTGATGCCATCTGCATTATCAGTCACACCGACGCCTGCCACCAGGTTAAGCTCAGGGCGCATGAATGAACGACGGCTCTCGACACCTGCCTTGGATGCTTCGATATTCCGCAGTGTTGCATGGAAAGTGGGGCTGCCCTCATAAGCAAGCTGGATCGCTTCGCGAATGTCTGCAGGTAACATTGTGCTGCTCAGGTTGGTAGGAGCAAGCGATGCTGGTGGCAGCTCGCCAACAATACGCAGGTAACGCGCGCTGACATCATGCAGGTTGGAAATTTCGGTGATCAGGTTTGCTTCTGCCAGCGACAGACGTCCATTGATCTGCTCCAGATCGGCCCCACGTGCTACACCTGCTCGCGCACTTTCCTGAATCTGATCAAATACGGAAATATGCTGTTCGAGATTCTCTTCTGCCAGGGACAGGAGCTCACGGAAACGCATGACATCCTGATAAGCGATAATCGCTTGCAGCGCAGTACCCTCTACTGTCTCGAGGAGTTCAAAATAGCGAACCAGCTGAGCGCTCTCAAAACGCTTTACTTCGCTTCGGGTTCTGAAACCGTCGAACAGCATCTGTGTCAGAGTGATTTCAGCAGCGCCGGCGTTGTAACTGCGGCTGCCACCTGCATTATCATCACGCCACTCGCGCCCATAGCCCGCAAGAAAATCTACGGTCGGGCGATAACCGCCGCTGACAATACCGATATCATGGCCCGATGCCATGAATGCATGCCAGTTGGCCTGCACTTCAGGGTTGGTATCAATGGCCAGTTTTGCAACTTCTGAAGCCGTTTGGGCGTAAGCAGTGGCTGAAAGCATGCATACACCGGAAATCAGCAGTGAAAGCGTCGTTTTTTTAAGTATTTTGTTCATATCCCTATAGCCCACGCAGAGTTGAAAAAAGAGTGCATTTTGTAATTTGAAGGTAGACTAACATCCTTGCGTAAGCAAAGCGTAATCAACCATCTTCTTTTAAATTAATTCTCTGTTAAAAACAGTATCTCACGACTGGGTTCTGTCAGCTTTGTTGAGATTGTCTGCTTAAATAGCCGTTGGCGACTGTTGGTGGTCAGTTCTATGATCGATTGCTGAAGCAGTGGATGAGAGAACACATAAGTAGACGCGCCCTGCTTATATAGAATCTCTCTGCCTGCCAATATTGATAACGCCTGCTCCAGCTCTTTTTCAGTCCTTCCAGTAATTGATCTTAGTTCTGAAAGGCTGATTTCGCTACCCTTTAAGGCGATCAGAGCAGCTAATTCACGAAGCTCTCCAAGTTCGTCAATTTTCTTGTTGAAACAGGCCAGTATCGTGTCTGGCAGCTTGTCTTCAAACACTGCATTTTTAGTCATCTCGATCATGAAACTCGGGTTGCCCTTACTCAGGGTGGCTGCCTTCATGATTGAGTGCTCCGAATAATGCTGCCTCATGGAGGCGGGGAGTCCTTGCAGCAGCAAAAGAGAAGTATGTTCGTCAAGAGGCGGAAGCCTTAACTGCTCCGCCGGGGGAGGGACTGACATGTGATCACCTGCATGATTGCTGCGCAGCGTCCGGATAATCAATGACGGGGTGTCAGTTCTGATCAGATGGTAGTCAAGGTAGGACAGAGTAGTGCGGTCACACCAGTGCGCGTCCTCCAGCCATATGATAAGTGGGCCGGCTGTGAGCAGTCGTGAAATCAGTCCGGCAATTTCTGAGAAAAGTTCAGATAACCGGTTTTTATTCGGGAGCTTGTACTCAGACAGAGCATTGAGCAGCTCATCGGAACTCCCCGATCTGAGGCCTGGGAGGTTGTTCAGTTTTCTGTTCAAGCCTGATTTGCTGATAAGGGGGGTGTCAGCATTCTCATAGCCAAGCAGGTTTCTCAACAGAATCAGCAGAGGGCGAAGAGGGTCATGGGTGGCATCGGGTGTGCATATCAGTCTGATGCAGGTTGGTTGTGTATCCTGATGGTTCAGCCAGTGCCTGACCAGAGCTGTTTTACCCACGCCCATATCACCGCGTATCAGCAGGCTATTGCTGGTACCTGTTTCAACAACTTTTCTGAAGCACTCACTTAGCTTATTCAGTTCATCGGTCCGCCCGATAAAACCACCAGGTATGATGGCTGAAGCATTACACTGGTAGTCATTCAGTCGATAAACGCTCTGAATACTTCCATCTATCTGGCGTCTGCGTTCACCGAATTTGCTGCATGCTATACGAGATCCCAGCAGTTGCTCCACAAGATGGCTTACCATGATCTCGCCTGGCTGGGCGCAGCTTGTCAGGTGAGACACCTCTTCGCTGATATCACCGATCAGGTCCGGAATCATCTCATCTGTGCCTGACAGCAACCTGCCGGCATGAATACCGATCCGTGCAGATACAAGGGGTAGTTTATGCTTGAGCATTGCCAGAAAACGCAAGGCGCCTCGGGCTGCGCACCAGGCAGCATCATCCTGAGCATTCGGCCATCCAAAATAGAACAGAGTGCCTTTCCCTGCGCCCGAAACAGGAAATGCCTGAAGTTTGTCGGACAGGATGGACTTTGCCAACTGATCAGCATCATAGAGTGACTGGGCGGTTTCTTCTGGGTCCTGGGTCAGGCTGACCCATTGAATACGCAGTACCACCATCAGAGAGATCTTTTGTATGGCAGGAAAAGTCTTTCTGCCGGACGATGGCGAGATGTCCAGCTGTGCCGGCGTGGCAGCAATGGTTTCATGCAGGGCAAGAGTAGGGGGCTGTGGCATGACACCCAGCTCTCTTTCCAGTCTCTGGGTGAAGGTGTCGTATATTTTCAATGCTGCTTCGCGCCTGCCTACCTCTATATAAAGACACATTGCCAAGCGGAGGTGGGATTCATCATCCGGGTCCAGGCGCATCAGTTGTTGGATGTAGGTGATCGCCTGCTCTGTGTTTCCCAGGGAACGAGCACAATCGGTCAGTGTCTGGAGCAGATTGATCTGTCTGATACGAATTTGTGCGCGGCGTTGACTCAGCCACTCCTCAAACTCCTCGCACTGGGGCAATGAGTAAGCTTCCAGAAAATCGCCCATCAGGATACTGTTGGAGATATCAGTGAACTGATCGGTATGTATGCACTGTCTGCTTTGCTGGCACAACTCATGGTTCTGAAGGTTTGGTGACTCCAGTTTGAAAAGATCAAGCCTGCTCGCTGAAGCCGGTGCAAAGGCAATGCTTTGTCGATTGGCAATCAGTGGTGATGTTGTGTCTGTATGCTGAAAGTTGCTGTTAATGGATGCCAGCACCTGCCTGAGGTTGACTCTGGCAGATGCATCGTCCAGTTCTGGCCAGAAAAGCGCAGCCAGCTGTTCGCGGCTGTGTGGGCGACTGCGCTCAGCAGCAAGGTACCCAAACAGGCCCAGAGCCTTTCGGTAACGTGTCTTGAACGGAAAAGACTTATTGCCCACCCGAATGCAGGCAGAGCCGATCAGAGAGATGTTAAAGTTGGTATCTGGCAGATTCACACCTTGAAAACTCCATCAGTGCTGCTGTTTCCATATTAAAGAGTGCCTGATTTCCTGCCGGTTGCTTATCCGAAACAGTCTTTTAGTATCAATAAATCATAGCCCTGTACCACAGTACAGTATCAATACAAAAAATCACAGATAGAATCGTTTACTTGCTTGATATGGCCTCAGGGAATATCGATGCTGTTGAGGTTGTGAAAAAACAATGAAGATAAGGATTCTATCATGAGTATAGCGATAGCAGTTGTCACGTCTGTTCAGGGCAACGTATGGGCGCAAGCCGCAGATGGAAGTCTCAGGGCATTGCAGGCAGGTGATACCCTGCTGGCAGGTGAGACGGTAGTAACGGAAACCGGCGCTGAAGTGCTGCTCGATTTTGGTGGTGGCGACATCGTGACTCTGGCTGCGGGCCAGTCACTGCTGCTCACCGAGAACATGGCCGCAGACACAGCTGCATCGCCTGAAGAAAATGTGATCCAGGATCAGAGCATTGACGACCTGCTGGCCGCACTGGATGGCGAAGGCGACCTGCTGGATGACCTCGAAGCGCCTGCCGCCGGAACCGAAGGTGGCGATGGCGGTGATGGCCATGGCTTCGTTCGGCTGGATCGTATCCAGGAAAATGTCGGTGAGCAGGAGTTCCAATTTGAAGGCACCGAAACCGACGGTTTTGAAGTGCAGTTTGCCAGTGGTGAGCTTCCTGAAGATGAAGAGCCAGTTGTTGAAGAGCCTGTAGCAGAAGAGCCTGTTGAGGAACCAGTCGTCGAAGAGCCAGTGGCAGAAGAGCCTGAGGCGCCCGCACCTGCTCCAGCACCCGCCCCGGCACCTGCTCCTGCCCCAATTCCTGCGCCGGTTCCAGAGCCTGCACCAGAGCCTACTCCAGAGCCAGAACCTCAGCCAGAACCAGAACCGCAGCCAGAGCCAGAGCCAGAGCCAGAGCCAGAGCCAGAGCCAGAGCCAGAGCCAGGTCCTCCACCTGCTCCACCTGTCCCAGGAACCATCACTGTTGAGTTTGATAACCTGACAATTCTTAGTGAGTCAGATGAACTTCAGTCTCCAGGTCAGGGCTCTGTGGCACTAGTCGATATTGTTGGCACAACCACAAATCTGCCGAATGGCACGACAGTCAATCTGCTTATCAGTGACAGTGATGGGAACACTATAAGTCTGCAGACTACTGTCTCAAATAATGGTTACTTTGTTCCACAAGTTGACATAACCAGCTTGGTAGATGGTCTGATCACAGTCACAGCATCTGCTGTAGATCAGACAGGAGTGACCAGAACAGATACCGATGAGATGGAACTGGATGCAGTTGCGAGCGAGATCACTGTTGAGTTTGTGAATCTGGACAACGATACGGCGACCACGGACCTGTCGGGTACGACGCAGGATGTTGCACCGGGTGAGACCGTGACGCTGGTGATCACCGATCAGGACGGCAACACCGTTGAGACCACAGCTACTGTTGAAGAAGACGGCAGTTACCTGGTGGAAGGCGTTGACCTGAGTGAGTTGGTTGATGGCCCGATTGAAGTAGTTGCGACCGCGACTGACCGCAATGGCAATGAGATCAACGAT
>NZ_WBOM01000006.1 GCF_008973755.1 Nitrincola alkalilacustris
TGAATACAGGCTGTTTGAATGGGTGATTGAGTTTATCAGTTCGAGCAGAAAATAATCATCAGAATAAAGGGCGGGCTGTTGATGCTGGGGATTTTGATTTCAAAATGTCTAATCCGACAGGCTCGTTATAAGTGCTCAACGAGGTGCCAACTTTGATTCACAATTGCTCTTCCTGTTAGCTCGTGGAGATATGGTTTGAAGAAGACGGATCCGATGTTTATTTAAACCTGAATAGGGTGGCGACAGAAGAAGATCTTGAAAGCGACCATTATCTTGAGTACGAGGGGCAGACCATTGAGGCAGTTCAGATACAGGTGGCATTCTGCCCTTACTGCGGCCAAAAGCTTGCAAGCGGTAAGGAGGCTGTTGTGCCACAGTTCCGGCACTACTCCTTTGGTGGCAGGAAGTGAGCACTTATAACCAGGCCAATCACGGTGACGGCTACTACATTGTGGCTTCACCTCCATTCCATAGCCGCGTGTGCTGAACGGCGTTATGTGCACAGCGGGGCTCCCTGAGAATCTTGCCAAGCGGTCATCATGGTAGTACGCTGTGCTGTACAGTTAAACGTACGTGGAGAATATTATGACACAATTGCGAGCAGTAGAGGACATCCGTCCTTTATCAGATTTTCGGGCTAGTGTTGCTGCTTTTGTGAAGCAGGTTAATGAATCCCGCCGTCCAATGGTGTTGACTCAGCGCGGGCGGGGGGTTGCGGTGCTTGTCGGGGCTCATGAATACCAAAATATGCAGGAACGACTGGAATTACTGGAAGACCTCTATACAGCGGAAGCGCAAATAGAAGCCGGTGAAGGCATCTCTCACGATCAGGCAAAGGACATGATCCTGAGGAAACTGGGTAAGTGAGAGTGGAATGGTCCCCTCTTGCATTGGAGCGAGTCAGTGATATTGCTGAGCATATAGCCCTTGATAATCTTGTGGCGGCAGAAGCATGGGTAGAAGGTATTTTCCAGTGCGTGGATCGATTGCGGCCACACCCACGAAGCGGACGGAAGATGCCTGAGCTTGGCATCGACCGCATTAGAGAAGTTATCTATGGTGCATACCGGGTGATTTACGGAATAGATGAGTGTAAAAATAAAGTTACTGTATTGACCGTTCGCCGTGGCAGTGAATTGATCAAACCCGATGAACTGAAATCAGAAGGCGCATAACCAAGTCATAAACTACGCGCCTTTGGCACCGGACGTCTCCTTCGTAGTCGCCTGTTATGAACGGCGTTGTTATGTTTTTGATCGCACCTGTTAACTGGTGCTATTAATAGCACTAAATTGCTGGCTAGGTAACCACTATGCAAGTGAAATTTTCCGAGGATGTCATTCCTCTATCAGACCTGAAGATCAATCCCGGAAAGGTGATTGGTCGATTCCAGGACACGCATCGCCCAATCCTGCTAACCAGCCGCGGCCGCGGCGTAGCGGTTGTGCAGGGGCTCGAGGATTATGAGAGAACCGCAGAGGAATTGCGGTTTGTAAAGGCGGTGGCACAGGGGCTTATGGATGTTCGCGAGGGTAACACCGTATCGTTGGAGGACGCCAGGAAAACGTTGGGCATCAAGTAAATGGAATTACGCATCGCACAGTCCGCTCTTGAGGACTTACAGTATTACAAAGAGCAGGATGTGCCACATATCGGTGATGATTTCGTGGCTGCTATCCTGGAGCATAGTGAAATGCTTCAGCTCCACCCAGATGCTGGCCGTATTGTTCCTGAATTCAACCTGGATCATATTCGCGAATTGATTCACGCGCCATTTCGAGTCGTCTATCTCAGGCAAGCTAAAGAGGTTGTGCTCATATGAGTCTGGCGAAGTGAGAGGCAGCTTGAATTACCAGCAAACGAAAAAACATAACCAGGCCATGCACCGGATGCCAAACAAGAGCTATCAAACAGCTATGACGAGAAAGATATTAGGATTAACCCGGAAACCAAATAAAGACGCCAAACCAGTGGATAAGGAAGCCGAAGCTATAGTTGAGGTTGAAGGTGAGGCTGATCCACAAAAACGTTTTTTAAACGGTGTGGCTATCAATCCAACGCCGGGGATTCGCTTGGAGTCAGGTTCAGAAAAGCTCACGGTGCGCGCGATGGATTTGATCACGCCGATTGGAATGGGGCAGCGGGGTTTGATAGTTGCACCGCCGGGGTCTGGAAAGTCGACGATTTTAAAAGATATTTGTCAGGCGGTGGGAAAGGCGTATCCCGATATTAAACTTTACGCGTTATTGATAGATGAGCGACCCGAAGAGGTGACTGATTTCAAGCGTAGCGTCCCGGCTGAGGTACACGCTTCTTCTTCGGATGAAAGTTATGCTCATCACGCTCGCGTTGCCGATGAGCTTCTTGATATCGCTCGCCAACAAGCTGGAGAGGGTCACAACGTCATGATTGTGATTGATTCTCTCACGAGGCTTGCGCGTGTGCACAATGCGGAACGAAAGAGCAGCGGTCGTACTATGTCTGGCGGGGTTGATGCTCGAGCGATGGAGATTCCGCGG
This sequence comes from Nitrincola alkalilacustris, assembly GCF_008973755.1. Classification (GTDB taxonomy): domain Bacteria; phylum Pseudomonadota; class Gammaproteobacteria; order Pseudomonadales; family Balneatricaceae; genus Nitrincola; species Nitrincola alkalilacustris. The sequence continues at coordinate 2,520 of NZ_WBOM01000006.1, forward strand.
AGGTTGTTTGGCTCTGCACGAAACCTTGAGAATGGCGGCTCGCTTACCATTTTGGCAACCGTTTTGGTTGATACCGGCAGCCGTATGGATCAGGTTATATTTGAGGAATTTAAGGGTACGGGGAACATGGAGCTGGTTTTATCAAGAGACGTTGCGAATCAGAGAATCTTCCCCGCGCTGGACATTTCGAAAAGCAGTACACGCCGTGAAGAACTGCTGTTGGATCCGAAAGATTTGGGCAAAATAAGAGCATTGCGCCGGGCGCTTAGCGGTCTCAAACCGCTAGAGGGCACAAAAAAGCTGGTTGAGCTGCTTGAGAAGTACCCAACAAATGCCGAGCTTCTGGAAAACATCCCTGGGACGCCCATCGATTGAATCCGCGCTACGGGGGGCAGACCCTGGTTGAAGTTGATGGGTCATGGTGGCCGATATGCGTCGTCTGGCGCAATTGCCGGGCCGATCACCACCATCTGCGCAACAGGAAATTCTCAAGAAGACGCATTTTGGAAACTTTGTACTGGTGCCTGCTGGCGTTGTACCTCAAAGGAGGATTCTGAATGAAGCCAAGGGTCAGCATGATCACGCTGCGTCAGTGATCTGGAAGTGTCGGTACGCTTCTATGAGCAGGGGCTTGGCCTGCCGAGGATGGATTCACCGCCAGAGGTCGCGTTCTTCACACTCAATGGCAGCTGGCTCGGACTATACGGGCGGAAATCGTTGGCGGAAGACGCGGGGATACCTGCCGAAGGCTGATTTCAGTGTCCGTAATCATTGAACCACTACAGAGATAACTAGAATGGAGTGTTGATGAATTTAGATGGATTGATTTTGCGGGAAGCAAGCGTTGACGACTATCGTTCTCTCGCGGCATTGGAACAAAAAGTGATTGACGCTGAGCGTCCGTATAATGCGTCTCTGAAAGAAAAAGGCGCCTACTACTATGACATCGAAAAGCTGATTTCTGATCGTGATAGCAGGTTGGTCGTTGGCGAAGTTTCTGGCGACATTGTTGCTACTGGGTACGTTCAGCTCCGCCACTCGAAGCCTGCCTTGGATCACGACAACCATGGGTATTTGGGTTTCATGTATGTGGCAGAGGAGTACAGAGGGCTCGGGTTAAACAAGGTGATCTTGAATGATCTGGTCAGTTGGGGTCAACAACGAGGGGTCACCGACTTCTATCTTGATGTGTATGCGGAGAATAAATCCGCTGTTCGAGCGTATGAGAAGTTTGGCTTTCGAGGTTCGCTGCTAGAAATGAAGTTGCAGCTGGAGAGTTGATTCAAAACATAGCCAAGCCAGTCACGGAGACGTCTACTACATTGCGGCTTCGCCTCCATTTCGTAGCCGCGCGTGATGAGCGACGTTAGACAGTCAATCCCTGATCATGTTGACAAGTGTCACGTGACAGAATACACTTCTTTTTATGATCAAATCCTTCGCTGATAAACGAACCCAAGAGCTCTACTCCAAAGGCAAGTCAAAGAAATTTCCTGCGGATGTTGCACCGAGAGCCGCCAGAAAACTTGAATATGTGGATCTGGCTGTGCAACTGGAGGATTTGAAGGTGCCGCCCGGTAATCGCCTTCACCCGCTGTCGGGAAACAGGCAGGGGCAGCACGCAATATCAATAAATGATCAGTGGCGTATCTGTTTTCGTTTCGAAGATGGCGATGCGTACGAGGTCGAAGTGTGTGACTACCACTGAGTGAGGTGATAACTATGGCTATTCTTAACACTGCCGGCATGCAGCGCAAACCGACTCATCCTGGCGAAATGCTTAGAGAAGATTTTCTTCCGGATTACGGTTTGACCGTTGCTGGGTTGGCTGAATCTTTGGGTGTCTCACGCCAGTCAGTTAATGAATTACTGCGCGAACGTCGTGCTGTCAGCCCTGAAATGGCGCTCCGGCTTGCCCGTTTGTTTGGTAACTCGCCGGAATTCTGGCTGAATGCGCAGCGATCTGTTGATCTATGGACTGCCGCTCAGTCGGTCAAGGAAGAAGTGGAGCGGATCAAGCCGCTGAATGCTGCATAACCAGGCCATGCACCGGGTGACAAACCCTCCACTTCACTGTGGTTTTATCACCGGTGATGGCGCGCGTTATAAGTGCTCAACGAGGTGCCTACTTTGATTCACAATTGCTCTTCCTGTTCGCTGGCGGAGATATGGTTTGAAGAAGACGGATCCGATGTTTATTTAAACCTGAATAGGGTGGCGACAGAAGAAGATCTAGAAAGCGACCATTATCTTGAGTACGAGGGGCAGACCATTGAGACAGTTCAGATACAGGTGGCATTCTGCCCTTACTGTGGCCAGAAGCTTGTAAGCGGTAAGGAGGCCGTTGTGCCACAGTTCCAGCACTACAACTTTGGTGGCAGGAGGTGAGCGCTTATAACTAGGCCAGTCACGGCGACGACTACTACTTTGTGGCTTCGCCTCCATCCTATAGCCGTACGTGCTGATCGGCGTTAACACTCGCATTCATCTAAATTTCTTATGACTCGAAAAGATCAGTTGAAAACACAAATCAGATTTGCATTTGGAAAGGTGGCTTTTCCTAGCCATTGTGGATGGAATGCGGCTATTGCGAAGGATGATTGGATTTCGGACCCAAAGGCCTTGCTGCAAATAACGAACGCAAGAGACATTTAGGGAGATTGGTGGGATATTCCCTTCGAAAGACTCAAGGACTGTTCAATGGCACAGTGCTATTTAGATGCCACGGCCCTGCGAGCGTGGCTGGACAGCCAAACCAATATCAAGCCCCTGCGCCAGTGCAGACAGTGCAGACAGTGCTTTACCTTTAGTCATGCGCTTCCAGACGAGTCCGAGTCGGTGGTAGGCAAGCCCATGTAGGGTGATGGACTTAAGGTAGAGGCCTCTTTTACCCGATTGTTTGGAGCTTACATGTCCGACTTCATTACCGTTTTGCGCGAAACCTGCCCCACCCCGGTTGTTGATGCTACCAAGTGGAAGCGTATAGCAGGCGACCCGCACACTGTGAACCTCAATGCGTACCTCTCCAAGGATGGCAGCAAGATCATGGGCACGTGGATCTGCACCCCGGGCAAGTTTGAGGTGGACTATGATAAGTGGGAGTACTGCCATTTCCTTGATGGCTACTGCATCATCACTCCGGAAGGCGAGCAACCGGTGCACCTGAAGGCTGGGGATGTGTTCGTGATTGAACCCGGCATGAAGGGGACGTGGGAAGTGGTAGAAACGGTGCGCAAGTACTTCGTCTTCGCCTGAGTCACCGACCGGTGGGATGCTGGTGATGGTTCGCCGTCACCGTTCCCACGGGATTAGCGATGCCTCAGATGAATCTCCAGGCAATACCCTCGTAATATTATTTCCCCGCTTCATCTCTATTTCCCGTATACCAGTCCCTGAGCCAGAGATCCTACCTCATCTGTTATCGTTGGCTGTTGGTGATTTACAGCAAACATCTATTGAGGCTCACTTAATGTGCGGGATCTGTACTGTTAATTGAACTGACTCAGATAACAGTATCTACGTGTTACGCAGGACAGAAGTGCTATGATGACGTAACCTCTACCTAGCCTGTTCCAAAGGAATAAATGTCCACCAAATCAAAACCCAAGCCTAAGCCAGAGGATAACCATCTCCTGGCAGCCTTAACACCTGAAGTTCAAGGCCGTTTGTTTCCTCATCTGGAGCTGGTGCCATTGCCTTTACGTGCAGTCCTGTATGAATCCAGAAAGCCCATGCGTCATGTATATTTCCCCACCGATTCTATTGTCTCGCTGCAGTATCTGTTGGCAAATGGGACGTCGACTGCACTATCGGTTGTGGGTAACGAGGGGTTGCTAGGCATCACTTTGTTCCTCGGTGGAGAAAACGTATCCAGCCGGTCGTTGGTACAGAGCGCTGGCTACGCATATCGGCTTCCCAGATCAAAAGTGAAAGAGGAGTTCAACCGCCACGGCCAGTTGTTGCTGCTGATGTTGCGCTACACGCAGGCCCTGATCACCCAGGTTTCTCAAACTGCCGTTTGCAACCGACATCATACGATCGCCCAGCAGCTCTGTCGCTGGCTCCTGCTATCCATGGATCGCCTGCCGAATAGCAACCACTTGACGTTGACGCAGGAGTTCATCAGCAACATGCTCGGTGTTCGCCGCGAGGGCGTCACGCAAGCTGCGTTAAAGTTACAGGAGCTGGGTGTAATTGCATATTCGCGTGGGTTGATCAAGGTACTGGATCGGGATCAGCTTGAATCACTGGCTTGTGAGTGCTATAGCGTGGTCAAGAAGGAAACAGATCTGCTCCTTGATTACCTGCCGCAGCGTCAGGTAATCAAGAATGTAGACGAGATCCCTACTGCGAAGCTTGAAACGCAGTAGGTGTGAGGGTGATGGCTTAGTGCCGCGCCCTTGGCTGTCGCGGCAGATAACGGTTAAAACAGGACTACAGAGCTTTACCGCACAGTGAAAGAGGGCTATCAGCCACTCCTCCCAGCCAGATGATCCAGCAGCTTATCAACGATTCTGATACGTACTTCGTTCTGTTCCATCTTCAGGTTGAATCTGAGCGCATTGGCACCGTCCAGCTTATAAGCGCCCGGCTGTTGCTGTACCAGCCTCACCAGTATCATCGGCTCGACCAGTGGCTCGGTGTCAAACTCGATCTTGCCTGATTTTGCACCGGCATCCAGCTTGACGATACCCAGTGCCTGAGCCTTGAGTTTCAGCTCAGTGATGGCGATCAGGTTTTTCACTGGATCGGGCATCATGCCGAAGCGATCGATCATCTCCACTTGCAACTCATGCAGCGCCTTTGAGTCCTGTGCGTTGGAGATACGCTTGTACAGAATCAGGCGGTTATGCACATCCGGCAGATACTCCTCAGGAATCAGGGCAGGCAGGTGCAGGTTAACCTCACAGCCATGCTGCAAAGGTTTGTCCAGATTCGGTGTTTTGCCTTCACGGATCGATTTGATCGCCTCTTCAAGCATCTCCATGTAAAGCCCGAAGCCGATTGTCTGCATCTGGCCGCTCTGCTCCTCGCCCAGCAGTTCGCCGGCGCCACGAATCTCAAGATCATGTGTGGCCAGGGTAAAGCCTGCGCCCAGGGTGTTGGCTTGGCTGAGGGCCTCCAGGCGCTTGCGGGCATCTTCGGTCATGGCGCGGGCAGGGGGCGTCAACAGATAGGCATAGGCCTGATGATGCGAGCGCCCGACACGGCCACGTAGCTGATGAAGCTGTGCGAGGCCGAACTTGTCGGCGCGCTCGATGATGATGGTGTTGGCGTTGGGAATATCGATACCGGTCTCAATGATCGTGGTGCAGACCAGTACATTGAAGCGCTTGTGATAGAAATCGCCCATCACCTGTTCCAGCTCGCGCTCGCGCATCTGGCCGTGGCCGATAGCGACACGGGCCTCTGGCACCAACTCCGACACCTCTCGTGCCAGCTTCTCGATGCTCTTGACCTCATTGTGCAGGTAATAGACCTGACCACCACGTAATAGCTCACGTAGAATCGCCTCTTTCAGCAGTGGTGCAGTGGATTCACGAATAAAGGTCTTCACCGACAGGCGTCTTGCCGGTGGTGTGGCGATGATCGACAGATCGCGCATGCCCGACATCGCCATATTCAGCGTGCGCGGAATCGGTGTGGCGGTCATGGTCAGGATATCGATCTCGGCGCGCAGCGATTTGATCCGCTCCTTCTGCTGTACACCAAAGCGGTGCTCTTCATCGATAATCAACAGGCCCAGATTCTTGAACTTGATATTGCCCTGCAGCAGCTTGTGCGTGCCGATCAGGATATCCACCTGCCCGGACTCCACAGCAGTGGTAATCTCTTGCTGCTGTTTGGCGCTACGAAAACGTGAGATCAGTTCGACATTGACCGGCCAGTCGGCAAAGCGATCACAGAAGTTATCATAGTGCTGCTGTGCCAGCAGGGTGGTGGGCACCAGAATGGCAACCTGTTTGCCCGACTGCACGGCGACAAACGCAGCGCGCATGGCGACTTCCGTCTTGCCAAAGCCGACATCACCACAGACCAACCGATCCATCGGCGTCGGGGCGCGCATATCATCCAGTACCGCCTGTATCGAGCTGGCCTGATCCGGTGTTTCTTCAAACGGGAAGGCGGCGGCAAAGCGGCGGTAATCATCTTCTGGGCACTCAAACGCAAACCCCTTGCGGGCAGCCCTTCGTGCATAGATATCCAGCAGCTCGGCTGCGGCATCTCTGACTCGCTCAGCGGCTTTGCGACGGGCCTTGAGCCACTGCTCGGTACCAAGTTTCTGCAATGGCGCGGCATCCTCACTGCCGCCGGTATAGCGGCTGATCAGATGCAGTGACGAGACAGGCACATAGAGTTTGGCCTGGTTGGCGTACTCCAGCATCAGGAACTCACTGCTCTGGCCATCCACGGAGATCGTCTGCAGGCCACGATACCGGCCCACACCATGATCAAGATGGACAACCGGTGCATCGATATACAACTCAGACAGATGGCGAATAACCTGATCCGATTGCTCTTTCTCACGCTGTCGACGACGGCGCTGGAACACCTGACGCCCGAATAACTGAGTCTCGGTGACGATATGGAACTGGCCCGGTATCGACAGACCGGTTTCCAGCGGGTAAACCGTAATCGCTAAGCCTGCTGGTGCTTGCAGGAAACTGGCCCAGTTATCATGTTCCTCAGCTTTCAGGTTACTTTTGCGCAGCAGATCCAGCAGCGCCTCGCGGCGGCCTGCCGATTCTGCGCAAAGTAGCACCGGTGTTTTACTTTCAGTGACAAAACGGTGGAAGTGAACCAGCGCATCCGCAGCCCCAGGTTCTGCCGTCAGGTCCGGTGGCGCCACGCAGGGCAGGTTGTCGCGCCCGGGCTTGACCTCTTCTGCCTCACTGTTGAGGCGCAGTCTGGGGTATTGCTTGAGCGCAGCCTGCAGTATATCCACCGGCAGATAAAGCTGCTCGGGTGACAGGATAGGGCGCTCGACATCATGGGCGCGCTCACTGAAGCGATCCTGTATCTCCTCCCAGAAGTGTTTGGCCGAAGCCTCAAGCCCTGACTGTTCCAGCAGAAGTGTGGATGCCGGCAGATAATCAAAAAGCGTGGCGGTCGCTTCAAAGAACAGGGGCAGGTAATACTCGATCCCGGCCGGTGTCAGACCCGCCGACACATCCTGGTAAACCGAACAGCGTTTGACATCGACATCAAATTTCTCTCGCCAACGCTGCTTGAAATCACGCAGTGCCTGCTCGGTAAAGGGAAACTCTTTGGCTGGCAATAGCCGGATGCGCTCTATCTGCTCGACCGAGCGCTGGGTATCAGGATCGAAGGTGCGAAGGGTATCTATCTCATCATCAAACAGATCTATGCGATAAGGGGTGTCGCTGCCCATCGGGAAGATGTCGATAATCGCACCGCGAATCGCGAATTCACCATGCTCATAAACCGTATCCACTGCCTGATAACCGGCACTGGTCAGTTGGGTACGCAGTGTCTCCGGCACCAGCTTCTGGCCCAGCTCCAGATGCAGGCAATTACCGGAAATGAACTGTACCGGCGCCACGCGCTGCATCAGTGTGGTGGCAGGCACGATGACGATGCCCTGCTCAAGCCCGGGCAGCTTGTACAGAGACTCTATGCGCTGCGAGATGATGTCCTGATGCGGCGAAAAGGTGTCATAGGGCAGGGTTTCCCAGTCTGGGAACAGCATCACCGGCAGTGAATCACCTATGTAAAAGCCTATCTCCTGATGGGCTCTGAGCGCGGTTTCATTGTCATTACAGACCAGCAGAATCGGCCCACGGCGGTACTCACGTGCTATCTGCTCCAGCAATAACCCTGTTGCACTGCCCACTACCTGTCCCAGACGTTTGAGATCACCCGGACGTTGCGGCAGTGAATAGGAAAATGAGCTCAGCACCTTGTTGCTCCCTGAAGCTGTTCATACCATGACTAAGACAAGCCGCATATGGTACCTGCTTGGGCTGGAAAAGGCAGCTTGTTCAGTCGCTTGTTGGTGGGGGTTTTGTAATTTCTGGAGTCATTTCATCTCGGGAGAATCCAACGGAATATTGATAAGTACCCGACAACCTTGATTATTATCGCTCTGTACGCAGATTTTCCCACCCAGCACGTGAGTGACAAGGTTGAAGACGACATACATCCCTAAACCGGATCCGCCTTGCCCAAATCGTGAAGAGTAAAAAGGTTCGAAAACTCGGGGTAAGGTATCAGCAGAAATACCTCTGCCTTGATCACATACGGTGATCAAAACCTGGCTGTTTTGCTTCATGGTGCTGATTGTCACGATACCACCCTCACTGTCATAGGCGTGGGTAGCTGCGTTTTCGAGAACAGATGTTATCACTTTGGTAAGACAGGCAGGGAAGGAGTTCATCTCTATGTTTGGCTCCAGTTGCAAGTCTATCGTGCAGTTTCTTGCCTTGCAGTTGCTCTCAACCAGCATCACGGCGTGGTGTATTGAGTCTTGTAGATTAAATTGGCGACGTATTTCGTGGTTTTGAGCGGTGGCTATCTGTCTGAAGTCATGCACGAGCTTTGTGGCTTTATCAAGATTTGTGCTCAGAATGGTCTTGACTCTTATCAGCTCGTTGAGATGTTTTTCAAGACTTGAACGCCTCATGTTTCCTGACTGCAGCTCATCACCGAGCTTGGCTGCCTGTTGCTCCAGCGTGGAGCTGACCAGAAGGCAGTTGCCCAAAGGGGTGTTCAGCTCATGTGAAATACCGGCTACCAGCGAGCCCAGCGCAGCAAGTTTTTCCGCTTCTATCAGCTCATTCTGTGCAGCGGTCAAACGATCAATTGCTTCTTCTAATTCCTGATTGGAGTTTTCAAGCTCAGATGTCCGTTGCTTAACCAGCAGTTCCAGGTTGTGGTTAAGATTTCGTATTTCGGCCTCTACCTGCGCCTGTTTTTTCTGCTGTGCATCGATGTGTGCGATCATCTCATTAAAAGATGAAACCAGTTGACCTGCCTCTCCGGTTGCCTTGAGCTGAATCTGGCGGCTACCTTTGATCCTCGGAAGTCTTGTCAGGTGCTCTGAAAGTGTTGTCAGTGGGGTCAGTGCACGATGAGATACCAGCCAGACACCAATAGACAGTATTCCCCCAAGCAGAGCAGTCATCCAGTAAAGGCCATGCAGGGCTGATTTGAAGGGTCTTTCTGCCTCATCATGTGGATAGTTGGCCGCAAGGATCCAGCCAGCATGCCTTACCTGGTGGAAAGCTACCAGCATATCCACTCCGGAAGAGTTGATGGTTCTTCCATATCCCTCATAGTTATCTGATAAGGCTCTATCAAGCAGGTAGTTTGCGCCTGGCTGGGCTGCAATTTTCATCACTCTGTCCTGATCAGGATGCATCAACATGATGCGATCTGTCGTGACCAGATACAGGTAGCCATTGTCTCCTACTTGTACATCACTGAGGGAGGAGAGTAGGTTATCACCATTCAACTTCAGGGCACCGGCGAGATATCCTCTGAAGGTGTCTGACTCATCAAAAACAGCCATTATCATCACTATGGCAGGGCATCCTCCACAGGCCGGTGAGGCATAGGGTTTGGAGATCTCGACCTGACGTGTCTGCTGGGCAAGAAAGTTTGTTTCAGAGGCTGTGCTTTTGCCTCCTCTGCGTTGTTTGGCTGCTTCTGGGTCTGTCAGGAATACGCCATACAGTAGCTCATCTGCAGAGGCAATGAATAAGCCAAGATCAAAAATAGTCAAAGCACTTTTTTGCTCTTCGAGATAACCTTGAGCAATGTCCGGATCCAGGTAGCTTTGCATCGGCACCGACTCAGCAATCGCCTGAAGAGCCAATTTTGCCGCACTCAGGCGGTTATCGAGCACTTTTGCATGTGTCGATACCAGTAGGGTGATATTTTCCCCGATAGTCTGCTCAAAGCGCTTTTCAAGTGATGATAGGACGACTATCAATGTTGTCAGAAGTGTCATAACGAAAATGGCTGATACACCCAGCGCAAATCGTGTCTTGATAGACCAGTTCATCACAGTATTCCTGAAATAAGTGCCCCACCGCCGGATTCTCAGATGCATTCCGGTTTCATGCGTCCTGCACTATCAGTCAAGCGAACGTTGATCTTTATCTACTGATCAACATTAGTGTTCTGCCATGACTCATACAAGATGTGATTTGAGTTAGATCACATGCACAACTGAAGATAGAAACATTTGTGATACATTCGTCGTCAACTGTGCTGATGAACAGCTCCATTTAACCTTCCGAAGATTTTGCGTTGGATCTTGCATGGACGTAATTAGCGATGATGGCGCTTGTAAATGGCACCATACAGGTCTAAAACTCAAAGGATACTGGAGGATTAGCTATGATCAGCAAAGGAGTCTATATGCAGTTGCCTGTCTGGAAGCCTGAGCAGGCCTCAGAATGTTGGTAGTAACGGGTAATAAGTCCCTCTCTGTTTTGTTCCTTGTTCTCATGAACCTTATACCGATAGGGGGCGTGCTGTTTTTTGGCTGGTCGGTTTATGAGGTGCTTTTTCTCTTCTGGGCCGAGAGTCTGATTATCGGCGGCTTTAATTTGGCCAGGTTCTGGACGCTGTACAAGCGTCGCAATGACGGCATGATGCTGATCATGATCCCTTTTTTCTGCATGCACTATGGCACCTTCCTGTTGGTGCATCTGGTTTTCCTCAACACCTTCTTTTCACCTGATGACTCAGTCGAACGACTGCCATTCTATGGTTACCTTTTGCCGTTACTTGGGTTGATTGCCAGTCATGCCTACTCCTACTCGGTTAACTTTCTGCGTGCAGGAGAGTATCAGAAGGCATCCTGGAAGGAGCTGATGGTGGCTCCTTATCAGAGAATTTTAGCCATGCAGGCCACTTTGCTGGTAGGTGGTGCGTTGGTGATGTTTCTTGGTGAACAGGTTATTGCATTGGCTATCCTCGTGGCGATCAAGATTGTTATTGATATTTCAGCGCATCGAAAGGAGCACCTGAACAAGGCCAGTCAGGAGTTAAATACAGCAGAGCAAGGGGAAGCGGCTGAGCGCTCATCTGTTTTTCCCGGTTGGGAGTCTGACACTACCTCAAAAAGCCGCGCAGATAAGCGTGAGTAGATAATCTGTTCAGAAGGGCCGTTCATCATGTCAACATCTACAGCTGTAAAGGGTTCGCGAGCTGAAGCAGTTCTGCATGCCACAGCGGGCCGTTTTCCTGCGTTGGAAGCCGAGCGCGAGGCATTGCGTCAAAGGGTAAAACAGCAACTGAAGGTGATAGGGACAGCTGCGGTGCTGATCTCATTGATCCTTTGGGTACTGTTAGGCGAACCGGGTGAGGGGCTGGCGATATTGGTGATTGTGATGGCTACCGCCTATGCAGCGTATCTGTTGTATCGTGGCCAGAAACAATGGGAACAGCGGGTGTTGGATGAGGTGATACCCGAGGTCTGCTCGGCTTTGCACGGGCTCGAGTATCAGGCGGTTGTTACATCTAAGGATTACCTGGCTCCCTATGAAACGCTTGGGCTAGTGGGTGAGTCGAATGATCCAAAGTTGACTCATTACTTTAAAGGCAGTCATCACGGTGTCGGTTTTGAGTGTGTTCACGCGAACCTGCAAAACACTAGTGGTAAGAGTAAACATACAACGCCTGTTTTCGAGGGGTTACTGTTCCGAATACAGGTGCCAGTCAATATTGATGCCAGAATATTGATCCTGCCTAATGCGGGAGTATTCTCGAAGCGCCGTGACATGGCCATTGTTCCTTTGGGCAATCCAGCTTTTGATGAAAAGTTTGTCGTCAGTCATGAGATGTCCAACTCTCATGGCGAGGCGCTTATCCGCTCTGTCATTACCCCGGAGTTCCAGTCAGCCTTGCTCCGAATCAACGCTCGTGAGAGCGATCTTGCCTATGGCCGTTCTGCAATCACTGCCGGGATGATTTATGACAGCCTTTACCTGGCGTTGACTCGGTTTAAACTCAGCTCATCCATCGGTCCTGTCAAAATCGAGCGTCCACAAGCCTTTCTGAGTATGGGGTTTTTCATGCGCGCAAACTCTGGCCTTGAAACGTCGGTCAGTGAGATGGTCAAGGATATAGAGACGGTTTACAGAATTATCGAAGAGTTGGACGCCGCTTTTGCTGTACCAGATATCCACGTTGCCGGTGAGTCAGTTCAGTGGCCGGAGAGGTAGTCATAGACTATGAGTCTACCTCCCCCTCTCAACCGCCTCTGTCAGCGCAATTGCAACGCTTGCCTGATGGCCTCACGTGTGACATCGCTCAGCGGCACCATCGGCAGACGGCACTCCTCTTCACAAAGCTCCATCAGCGATGCGGCATACTTGATACCCGCCGGATTCGGCTCACGAAACAGCGCCGTATAGAACGGAACCAGCTGTTCATGGATGGTCAGTGCAGCAGCAAAATCATTATCCGCACACAGCTCCTGGATACGTGAACATTCGGCTGGCAGTACGTTGGATGCCACCGAAATACAGCCATGACCACCGCTGGCATTGTAAGCCAGAGCGGTGATGTCATCGCCCGACAGATAGCTGAAGGGCTTCTGAATCCGGCTGCGCTCATGGTTGATTCTTCCCAGTTCTCCAGTGGCATCCTTGACCCCGATCACTCTGGGCAGTTCTGCCAGTCTTGCCATGGTATCCGGCAGTACATCGACTATGCAGCGGGGCGGTATGTTATAGATCACGATCGGGATATCGGTGCTGTCATGCAGGGCACGAAAGTGCTGATACAACCCCTCCTGAGACGGGCGATTATAGTAGCCGGCCACCGCAAGCACTGCATCTGCACCCACTGACTGAGCGTGACGAGCATAAGCGATCGCTTCTGTCGGGTTGTTGGAGCCTGCACCCGCCACGACCGGTACCTGGCCAGCGGTTTCCTGCACCACCAGATCCACTACCCGTTTATGCTCGCGCTCTGACAGAGTGGGAGACTCGCCAGTAGTACCGACTACAACCAGCCCGTGAATACCGCCATCAAGCTGATGACGGATCAGCTTGCTCAGGGCGGCCTCATCCAACTGACCATTTCTAAACGGGGTAATCAGGGCCGTCAGGCATCCGGCTAACATGGTATTTCCTCTTGTGTGAATTGCAGGCAATAAAAAACCCGGTGGCGAGTGTCGCGACCGGGTTTAGGAGTGTTCGAATCTTACGTTCTACACACGCACCACCAAGCCGCAGACAGGTTTCTTCTGTTTGCGGTTTTTGAGAGCTTTGGTGTTGACGGTGTAGTTCACGTAACAATCCTGAATCAGATATGTAGTATCAGAGATACTGTATAAGTTAGGCATCGAAGTTAGCACGCAGTATTCTACTGGTCAATCCAGTATTTCAATTATTTTTTTGTTTAAAAGTGCCTACCAGGAAATATGACTTTTTGATGTATGTCTATGGCGATTTACAAATTAAAGATCATACTCATACATTAAAGGAATGATCTTCAGCGCATATCAAGGAGCATATATGAGCTGTGCCATAGGACTGATAGGGGAGTTTGATCCCACAATACCCGCTCATCAAGGCATCCCGCCCTCGCTCGAGCGAGCATCGAAAAAACTGGGTAAAGTCGTTCGTTATGAATGGGTGCCCACGACAGAAATCACCACTGTTAAACGCCTTTGTGCCTATGATGGTATCTGGTGCACGCCGGTTACACCCTATCAAAACATGGAAGGTGCATTGCTGGCGATAAACTGGGCCAGGGAACGACATATTCCGTTTCTGGGCACCTGTGGCGGCTTTCAGCATGCAATTGTCGAGTTTGCCCGCCATGTGCTGGGCTGGGAGGATGCGGATCATGCTGAATCCAATCCCGGTGCAACCCGCGCTGTGATAGCACCACTATCTTGTGCACTGGTCGAAACCACCGAGTCAGTGAGTCTGTTTCCGGATACGATGATATTCAGAGAGTATGGGGTATCTGAGATACTGGAAGGCTACCGTTGCCGCTATGGCTTGAATCCCGACTTCCGGCAGGCGCTGCTGAAAGGGCCCATGAGGGCCAGTGCAGATGATAAGACAGGCGAAGTCCGAGCCATCGAGTTGGATAATCATCCCTTTTTTGCAGCCACTCTGTTTCAGCCTGAGCGACAGGCGCTGAAAGGCGATGAAGTATCGCCTCTGGTGACGGCATTTGTCAGAGCCTGTATCGGGCGAGGAGCTGGTGCAGCTTCGTAATACGCTAACTACCAGAATCCGGCGCGTGTGTCGTACCAGTGCCCGCTGGGATCACGGCAGATGCCGAATCGAAACGGAGGGGCATCGAAGCCCTCTGTTCTGAAGCGCAGGTCGCTGAACAGCGCGCATGGGTTTCCATCCTGTTGCTGCAGCTGCCAGAGGTAGGGCAGGGTTGCGAAGTCACGAAACTGTTTGAGCTCGGGTTGCAACCAGGCCTCCTGCACGAAGGCTGATTGTGAGTCGTCACCATAGCGCGGGTATGCCTGCCAGTGAAGACTGTCGGGTGGCCGAAATGCCTGCCAGTGCCTTAAAACCGGATTGGCTGATGTGGGTTTCTCACCTGTGCCGCGAAAAAGTCCAACATGTGCCTCCAGTTGCGTGGTGTCGGTGGTGATGATGATCCGCCTGTGTAAGGGGTTGATGGGGGCGGGCAATATCTGTACCTGTCTGGCTGGTTTGCTGAGACTTTTTGCTGCCGCCTTGCCAATATCCAGTACATGCAGATGGATGACACCATAAAACAAGATGACAACTGCTACCGCACCCAGGCTGATACTCGCTCCGGTTCGACTGCTGCTGAGCCAGGCAGAGATCACACCAGCCAGCAGGATGGCCGTTATCCAGGGATCAACCAGAAAGACAACTGGGAAGGAGTACCTGGCATCCGACAGCGGCGACAGGATACGGGTGCCGTAGTTGGTGATCAGATCACCGGCGATATGCATGCCGATACCTATGGCGATGATGCAGGCAGCGTCGCGCCAGTCTCGCTTATGTTTCCACAGTGGCGTGATGATCCAGCTCAGTATCAGCGCCCAGATGGGGAGCATGATGATGGAGTGTGTGATCCCCTGATGCAGCTCAAGAAACACCAGCGTGTCAACAAAGGGACGGGTGAGCCAGTCACTGTCCGGGAACATGGCGGCACCGGCCCCCAGCAACAGGCGCTCATGATGAGTGAACTGTTGTGGGCCGGGGTGTTTGGGCGACACTAAATGACAGGCAACGGCACCACTGAGCGCATGTGTTATGAGATCCATGGGTGGGTCATCTGTTATCAGAACTGTTATCGACAGTGCTATCAGGCCACAGGCGCCCCAGTCTGACGGCCTGGCGGATGGCAAAGGCCAGATTGTGTCGAGTGCGACGGGCATCCTCACTGTCATCATTGATCCAGCCGGCGGCACTGGTGACAAAGATCGTGGAGAGTGCAATCTCTTCGGAGGCGCGTTTCAGGAAGGTGGCTTCACGCCCGCAGAGTTCACGCATCCACTGGACGGTGCGGCTGATGCGTAACAGTGTCGGTAGCTGTATATGCAGATGCCCCGGCTCAAGTCGAACCTGCAGCATCTGCCTGACGGTTCGTCTGTGTGGCGCCAGACAGGCCAGCCAGCTCATCACACACTGCTCGTACTGAGCAGGAAAATCGAGTGCATCAAACTCTGTGCCCCGGCAGGTTGCAAGCATATGCGCGTCTGCTCTGTCCCAGAGGAGGTCAATCAGGTTTTCCTTTTCGCTTATCAGCTCATGCACCTCAGCAAGGCTGATATTCAAATGGCGTGCCACATCGTATAGGCGCACCGCTTCCCAGTGCCGATCTGCAGCCAACATGAGCGCAGCGTCGAGAAGGGTATCCGGCGTGAGTGTGTTGCCCTTCATGAGTGCCTCCATATCCCCACAATTGAGACTCCATGTCCACTCTGCTGCAGAAGTGAAGGTTTCCGGTGCGAGTCGAACAGTGGAGTCAGATAATTGATATCTCTACTCACAGTGTAGTTGCTCAGATCGCCTTGTCCCGTTCCACTATCACTTATTCTAATACTAGCGCTTAAGCGTTTGTGATGGTGTTTGCCTGGCTGGTCGGCTGGAACTAGTATCGGCGCTGAAAGGTTCCTTGTGTCATCAGCAGGAACAACAGAATTTCCGTGCTATTCACAGCCAATAGGTGTTCGGGAGGGATGTATGTCGGATTATTTTGCCAGGGTTGTCTGGACGCGCAAAGCAGGGGAGCACTTCACGGACAACAAGTACAGTCGCGGTCATCTGTGGATGTTTGATGGTGGCGTCACGGTACCTGCTTCCTCATCGCCTCACGTCGTGCCTTTACCCTATTCCGTTGAAGAGAACGTCGATCCTGAGGAGGCGTTCATTGCCTCTCTCTCAAGCTGCCATATGTTGTTTTTTCTGGCAATTGCAGCCAAACGCAAATTCCAGGTGGATGAGTATATTGATAATGCCGTGGGTATCATGGCGAAAGGGGATGATGGCAAGGTCGCGATGACACGCGTGACTCTCCGTCCGAGGATCACCTTTTCGGGTGAGCATCAGCCCGAAATTGAACTACTGGAGCAGATGCACCATGAATCACATGAGCTATGCTTTATTGCGAATTCGGTTAAAACTGAAGTGGTGACAGAAATCGTGACATAATCAGTCGGGAAGGTTAGCCGCTCTGGTCTGATCAGCACTCAAGGAGAGCCACATGAATGAACGGGATACATCAATCATGTCATTCAGATCCTCTGTGAAAAGCACTGCATGAATCTGGATCAGCTGGCTGTTTTTCTGATACTTGGAGCATCCATCACGCTGTTCCTGTCTGGCAAGCTGCGGCATGATGTTGTAGCGCTGATGGCCTTGCTGGCCTGTGTACTGACGGGTTTGATTCCTCACCAGCAGGCTTTCAACGGGTTTGCGCAGCCAGCGGTGATCACAGTCGCTGCCGTCCTTATCCTCAGCTACGGCCTGCAAACCACCGGCGCGGTTGAAACCTTGGCGCAGAAAGTCTTGCCACGAAATGGTGGCGTGCTTCTGGGTATTGCTGTGCTCGTTCTGTTGGGCGCCACGCTGTCTGCCTTCATGAATAACGTCGGTGCGATGGCACTGTTGATGCCAATTGCGATACAGATGGCTCAGCGTAAGGGCATTCCTCCCGGCAAAGTGCTGATGCCTCTGGCGTTCGGTACGATTCTCGGTGGCATGACCACCTTGATCGGTACGCCCCCCAACCTGATCGTTTCCGACTTCAGGGCTGTCGAAACAGGCAGCGGCTTCTCTATGTTTGACTTCACTGCTGTGGGTATTGCCGTTGCTCTGATTGGCATCGTGTTTGCGGTTCTTGCCGGACGCTGGCTGGTGCCGACACGTGAAAAGCAGGATGCCGAGAGTTTTGATACCGGCACCTACCTTACAGAGATCAGGGTGGACGACAAAGCGAAAGTGGTTGGCAAACGATTACGTGATATTGAGTCGCTGTTGGATGACGAGGATGTTCAGATAGTCGGCATGGTGCGCAATGAGTTTCGTGTCATGACGCCGCTGGCCGGGCGTATCATTCAGGCAGGGGACATTCTGGTGATCGAGGCCGAGCCTGAGTCCCTGGGTTCTGCCTTATCCAGACTGGGGTTGCGCCTGGAGGAGGCGGGCAGCGCCGAGTCTGAATCAGATGAGGCTGAAACGGATGAGTCTGAAAGAGAGGAGCCTGAGGTCGATGAGTCTGATGATAAGGCTACCGATGCCGATCAGCGTGACGAAACAGATCAGGGGGCTGTTGTTGAGGAGTCTGCAGGTGAGGCGTCAGAGTCGTCAGGTCCCACCGAAGAGATCAGTAAAAGCGAAGAAAAGTCTGATGGTGAGGTGGTTTTGCTTGAACTGGTGGTTCAGCCGAGTAGCCATCTGATCTCACAGAATGCGACGACCCTGGATATCCGCAGCCGCTTTGGTATCAATCTGCTGGCGATATCCCGCCAGGGGCGTCGCTCCATTCGGCGCTTGCGCCAGACAGATCTGGAGGCTGGAGATGTGTTGTTGATGCAGGGTACGCAGGAGGCGATTCATGGCTTCAGTTCATTGTATAACTGCATTCCACTTGCACAGCGCTCCATCATGATTCCAGACAAACGTAAGGCTTATACAGCACTGGGCATTATGTTTATTGCCGTCATTCTAGCTGCGACCGGTGTGTTGCCTGCAGCCATTGCCTTCACTCTGGGTGTGCTGGGCTACATGCTGACCAGCGTGATAGCGCTGAGAAGAATCTACGAAGCCATCGATTGGCCAATCATCGTATTGCTGGGGGCATTGATGCCGATAGCGGTTGCGATGTCCGAAACCGGTGCGGCAGACCTGCTGGCGGGGACACTGCTGGATCAGGTGGCTCAGGGGCATCCTGTTATTGCCCTGGCGATGGTACTGGTGATCACCATGACGCTGTCGGATTTCATGAACAATGCGGCTACTGCTGCGGTAATGTGCCCAATTGCGCTGAGCATTTCAGTGCAATTGGGCGTGAGTCCGGACAGCTTTCTGATGGCGGTTGCGATCGGTGCATCCTGCGCTTTTCTCACACCGATCGGGCACCAGAACAATACTCTGATCCTGGGGCCCGGTGGCTTTCGCTTCTCGGATTACTGGCGACTCGGCCTGCCGATGGAGCTGCTGGTTGTTCTGGTCAGTATCCCCATGCTCCTCCTCGTCTGGCCGCTGTAATGTCAGGCGGCAGCCTGAGTCTGAGTCTGAGTTTGAGTCCAGCCTTTTCTGATGGCTCGCTCGTGCAGCCTCTGAAGAATCGGGGCAGCAATGAAAAGGGATGAGCTGGTGCCGGCAACTATTCCGAACAGCATCGGCAGTGCAAAGCTGGCCACTGCATCCCCTCCGGCGATCCCCATGGGCAAAATAGCCAGAAAGGTAGTCACTGATGTGAACAGGGTGCGTGTCAGAGTCGAGGTCAGGCTCTGATTTATCAGCTCTTTGAACGGCATATCCGGGGTCTGGCGAAGGCTCTCACGTATGCGATCAAAAATGACCACCTTGTCATTTACTGAGTAACCGATCAGCGCTAATAGTGCGGCAATCGCGGTGAGATTGAACTCAATGCCGGCCAGCACAAAGAAGCCCAGTGTCTTGCTCAGATCAAGCGCCAGGGTTGCCATGATCGCCGTGGCAAAGTGGTGCTCAAATCTGAACCAGAGATAGCCCAGCATCCCCACACCGGCAAGCAGGACAGCCAGCATGCTGGTTTCAAAGAACTGGTTGCTGACACTGGGCCCCACCATCTCAACCCGTGGAAACTCCGCCTGCGGTGCAATACTCAGTACGGCCTCTTTGACCGTTTGAATGCCTGACGAGGTGTCAGATGAGTTGTCAGATGAGTTGTCTGGGGCGTTTTTCAGCTGCGGCAGGCGCACCAGATATTGCCCCTCATCACCAAAAGATTGCACGGCCGCATCGCCAACAGCGGTCATGGATATGGCGTGGCGGATCTGTTCGGCATCTGTCTCTTCACTGGTATGAACCTCTACCAGTGTGCCGCCCTTGAAGTCGATGCCGGTGTTCAGTCCGGGAGTGACGAGCAGGGCCAGAGAACCGGCAGAGAGGACGATAGACAGCAGGATACCGACGGCACGCACTTTCATGAACGCCAGCGTGCGGGTATTCCTGAGTTTATCAAACAGGGACAGACCACCTGGATTCAAGGGTTGGCGGCCCAGTTTGCGCACACGCCACTCCATGACCAGTCGTGTGACGGTAATCGAGGTGAACATTGATACCACAAGCCCGACAGCCATGGTGACAGCAAACCCGCGCACAGGACCGGCACCGAACATGAACAACAGACCTACAGCGATCAAGGTGGTGATATTGGAATCAAGTATGGTGCCGAATGCACGTTGAAAGCCCAGATGCAGGGCATACATGCCACTGACGCCATGCTTGCTCTCCTCTCGGATACGCTCATTGATCAATATATTGGCATCCACCGCCATGCCAAGGCTGAGGATCAACCCCGCAATACCCGGTAGCGTCAAGGTTGCACCCATCGCAGCCAGTACGGCCATCACCAGCGAGATATATACCAGCAGCGAGAGATTGGCGATCAATCCCCAGGAACCATAAGCGAGCAGCATGAAACCCAATACCAGCAGCGCACCCAGCAATCCTGTGGTGATCCCCATATCGATGGCGGCCTGACCCAGTTCAGGCCCGACAGTACGCTCCTCCACCACGCTCAGCGGGGCTGGCAGGGAGCCCGCTCTCATCAACAGCGCAAGATCACCCGCTTCGCGTGCTGTGAAGCTACCACTTATCTGCCCGGAGCCGCCACTGATAGCACTGCGGATCACAGGTGCGGTGATCACGGTATCATCCAGTACGATGGCAAATGCACGGCCGATATTGTGACGAGTGATGTTTGCGAAGGTCTCTGCACCCTTACCATTCAGGGTGAAATTGACAACGGGCTCCTGGCTGGTGGCGTCGAACCCCAGGCGCGCATCGCTGAGATCTCCACCCTCGAGCAGCGGGTTTTTTTCCAGTGGATAGACTTCGCCCTCCTGGCTGCCCGGCACCTGAATCAGGGAGCCGGGTTCATTGCCTGCCTGTGCCACCAGATGAAATGTCAGCCGGGCGGTTCTGCCCAGAAGCTCCTTAATGCGTGCCGGGTCCTCCACGCCGGGGAGCTGAACCAGTATGCCGTCAGCACCCTGACGAGTGATCAGGGGCTCAACCACGCCGGTCTCGTCCATGCGCCTGCGAACGACTTCCAGGGTGCGCTCAATCACATCATCTTTAAAGTCTTTGCGCGTCTGTGCGCTGGTGTCGGTTAAGCGAAGCGATTGTTCGCGGAACAGCTCGTCGGTTTCGACGCGCAACAGCAGGTGCGAGCCACCGCGAAGATCCAACCCGAGAGTCGGCTTGTGTTCGGAGTACCAGTTGGGTGTGGCCTGCAGAAGTGTCGATGGCAGCAGGCCAGGCAGTGCAGAAAGAATGCCAAAAATGACAATGGCGATGCACGCCAGTGCCTTCAGTCGATAGTGACGCATGATATATCCTCTGTTAAGGCAGCGAGCAAAGCTTATGACTTAACATGTTCATCGAAATTAATAGATGTAATGATTTCAGCCGAAGCTGACAGAAGATCAGATGAACAGAGGAGGGGCGCGGGCCGTCAGGGTCGACAGAAACGGAGTGTCGCGTCTGTCTGGCCGGTGGGTCAGGGTCAACAGGCGGGTGGTTGTTTGAGCCGATTGACTGAGTTGATGGCTCAGAGCCAGGTGATCAAGCAGATCCTGAACAGGGTCAGAGCTGTGATTATCTCGCTCGGGGTGAGGTGTTCCGGGTATCGATCCAGGAAGTACTCTGGATAATCCAAAGGTTTCCTGCAGCAGTACAGGCGCAAGACCTTGCTGGAAATCAGCTGTGGCGGGGCTTTTGTGTACCGCAGATTTTACATGTTGTAACCCCAGTTGCTGTCCGGCCAGCAGGGCAAACATCAGGAAAAAGGCAAACAGGAAACCGGTACTCTGACGACTGTTGGAGAGGTGGTGTTGAACCGCGCTCTTGAAAGCGCTGATGTCAGGTGCTCGCATGTTTTGGGGTGTGTCAGAGAGATGGTGATTGTAGATAATCACTAATGTATAACTATATTATGCAATTGTCATTCAGATTGTGCATGAGCAGCCTTAAAACAGGGCGAGAAGTGTTTTACCCAAAAGTCTACCGCTTGTGATTTGCTACCGGGCGATGAAAAAGAGATAATACCGCACGCAAATTGAGCCATCACAATTTCGGAGTATCCCGTGAGCCAAGACCTGATATTTGCCGATTGGAAAGCGAGAGAATCCATTGCTGAAGCGATGGTCCCACTGGTTGGGCATCTGTATCGCGATCGCAACGTTGAAATCTCTATTTTTGGGCGTCTGATCGTCAAGCGTTCAGTAATCGATATCCTGAAAGCACACCGTTTCGTGCGTCAGGTTGAAGGAGAAGAGCTATCGGTTATCGATACCTTCCCCGTACTGGAAGCCGTAAATGATCTGGATGTGCACAATGCGCACATCGATATCGGTAAACTGGCGGTCAGTTTCCGAAAGAATGCTGGTGGAAAATCACTGCAGGATTTCGTTACGGAAGAGCTTGCTGAAGCGGTTGGTCCGGCAGATGATCGCCAGCCTACTGATGTCGTACTCTATGGCTTTGGTCGTATCGGCCGACTGTTGACGCGGCTGCTGGTCGATCGTGCAGGTGTCGGGCATACGATGCGTCTGCGTGCCATTGTCGTTCGCAAAGGCAAGGCAGATAACGATCTGGAAAAGCGTGCCAGCCTGTTACGTCGTGACTCTGTGCACGGCTCTTTCAAGGGTACGATTCAGGTAGATGAAGTCAATCAGGCGATCGTTGCCAACGGTGTCATGATCAAGGTGATCTTTGCTGATTCGCCGGAAGAGATCGATTACACCGAATATGGCATCAATGACGCGCTGATTATCGATAATACCGGTATGTGGCGTGATCATGAAGGTCTGTCACGTCACCTGAAGTGCAAAGGTGCTTCTCGTGCACTGCTGACGGCGCCGGGCAAGGGCATGAAAAACATCGTCATGGGTGTCAATCACACTGATATCACTGACGAAGATCGTGTGTTGTCTGCTGCTTCCTGCACCACTAACGCGATTGTGCCTGTGCTGAAGGCCATGAATGACCGCTATGGCGTCATTAACGGTCATGTTGAAACCGTTCACTCCTATACCAATGACCAGAACCTGATCGATAACTACCACAAGGGCAGTCGTCGTGGTCGTGCGGCTGCGTTGAACATGGTTATCACGGAAACAGGTGCGGCCAAGGCGGTTTCCAAGGCGTTGCCTGAGCTTGAAGGCAAGCTGACCGGTAATGCCATCCGTGTACCTACGCCGAATGTATCCATGGCTATTCTGAACCTGAACCTGGAAAAGGGTGTTGAGAAGGAAGAGTTGAACAACTACCTGCGTGAGATCGCTCTTTATTCAGATCTGCAGAAGCAGGTTGATTTCAGCAACTCCCCTGAAGCCGTATCGTCTGACTTTGTCGGATCGCGAGCTGCGGGTGTTGTTGATGCCTTGGCTACCATCGCAGAAGATAAGCGTTGCGTGCTGTATGTCTGGTACGACAATGAGTTTGGATACAGCTGCCAGGTGGTTCGCATGGCTCAGCATATGTCCAACTGTACGCTCAGAGCCTTCCCGAAGAGGCACTGATTAAGCGGATGGTTTGATAAGAGAAGAAAGGGTCGCATTTGCGGCTCTTTTTTTTTGATCGGCAGAAGTGCAGGCATGATTGAGTGCGTCGTTTTCGGATACTTCGGTAGAAAAACTACATCCATATCAGGTACAATAGCGCAGTTTTTTGGTGGGATTTTGTAAAACTGGCCGCAAGAAACGTCTGTGCTGTGCCTGAATGGGTGATGTGCTGCTGCTTGCCGGAAAGTAAACAGGATTCTGGACATTTTTGGGTAAATGGGTGAGGCAGATGATCAAGATCAATAAGGGTCTGGATCTACCTATCACTGGCGAACCGGAGCAGCGCATCTCGGATGCGGCTAAAGTGCGTTCGGTTGCCGTGGTGGGCTATGATTATGTTGGTCTCAAACCAACAATGGCGGTCAAGGTTGGTGACCGGGTCAAACTCGGCCAGATAATCTTTTCCGATAAGAAGAATGAAGGTGTGGTCTACACAGCTCCCGGTGGCGGAGTGGTCAGCGAGATCAATCGTGGTGAGCGCCGTGTGCTTCAGTCTGTTGTCATCGAACTGGATGATCAGGAAGAGGCCGTTGAGTTCAATAAATATGATGCTGCGCAGCTCTCATCGCTCACGCGAGAGCAGATTCAGGAAAGCCTTGTTCAGTCCGGCCTCTGGACTGCGTTGAGGACACGTCCTTTCAGCAAGGTACCGCAGCCAGGCAGCGTGCCAAACTCCATCTTTGTTACAGCCATGGATACCAATCCACTTGCGGCAGATCCGCAGGTTGTGATTGCCGATCAGGCAGACGCGTTCAAGCAGGGTCTTGCACTGCTGACCAAACTGACTAATGGCAAGGTGTTCCTCTGCAAAGCACCAGGGGCTTCCATCCCTTCGATCGATGGTATCACCAGCGAAGAGTTTGATGGACCTCACCCTGCGGGTAACCCCAGTACTCATATTCACTTCCTTGATCCGGTCTCCCAGAAGAAAACTGTCTGGCAGATCGGGTATCAGGATGTTATCGCTTTTGCCAAGCTGTTTACTGAAGGCAAACTGCCTGTTGATCGGGTGGTTGCACTGGCCGGCCCTCAGGTTGAGAAGCCCCAGCTTCTGCGTACACGCATTGGTGCCAATCTGAATGACCTGACAGCAGGACTGTTGCGTACTGGTAACAACAGGGTTATCAGTGGTTCTGTCTGGAATGGCCTGGCAGCCAGAGGGCCTTTGGGCTACCTTGGGCGTTATGCCAGTCAGATCAGCGTTCTGCTGGAAGGTAATCAGCGCGAGCTGTTGGGTTGGATCGTACCTGGCAAGGAGAAGTTCTCCGTGCTGAACATGTTCCTGTCAACCTTCAATGCCGGCAAGCGATTCAACTTCACAACCACGACCAATGGCTCTGAACGAGCGATGGTACCGGTTGGTCAGTTTGAAGATCTGATGCCACTTGATATCCTGCCGACCCAGCTGCTTAGAGCACTGGCTACCGGTGACATAGTCACAGCGATGCAGCTGGGCTGTCTGGAGCTGGATGAAGAGGACCTCGCACTGTGTACTTTTGCCTGTACTGGCAAGTATGAGTACGGTCCCATTCTCCGCGACAACCTGACACGCATTGAGAAAGAGGCGTAAGAGAGGCTGGCATGAGTTTAAGAACCGTTCTGGACAAAATTGAGCCGCACTTTCATAAAGGCGGCAAATATGAAAAATGGTATGCCCTCTTTGAAGCGGTAGATACTATTTTCTATACGCCTGGCAGTGTCACTCGCACCGGTGCGCATGTACGTGATGGTGTTGACCTCAAGCGTATGATGATCCTGGTCTGGCTGTGTACTTTTCCCGCTATTTTTCTGGGTCTGTACAACGTTGGTCTGCAGGCAAACCTTGCGATGGCCGATATGGGCATCAGCTCAGCTCCCGGCTGGCGTGGAACCATCATCTCTGCACTGAGCAGTTATAACCCCAACAGTATCTGGGATAACCTGATTTACGGTGCTGTCTACTGGCTGCCGATCTACTTCGTTACCTTTGTGGTAGGTGGTTTCTGGGAAGTGCTGTTTGCGATGAAGCGTGGGCATGAAGTCAACGAAGGTTTCTTTGTTACTTCTGTGCTCTTCGCGCTGATCCTGCCCCCTGATATTCCTCTGTGGCAGGTTGCTCTTGGTATCTCCTTTGGTGTCGTGATCGGCAAAGAGGTGTTCGGCGGCACAGGAAAGAACTTCCTGAACCCGGCACTGACTGGTCGTGCCTTCCTGTTTTTCGCCTATCCGGCTCAGATGTCGGGTGATTCGGTCTGGACAGCGGTGGATGGTTTCTCCGGTGCAACGCCTCTGGGTCTGGCTGCTGAGGGTGGTGTGCAAGCGATTCTGGCTGCCAATGTTACATGGTTTGATGCATTTGTCGGACATATTCAGGGCTCGGTGGGTGAGGTATCGACGCTGGCACTGATTATCGGTGGCTGTATCATCATGTTCGCCAAAATCGCGGCATGGCGAATCGTGGCGGGTGTCATGGTTGGCATGATTGCGACCACGCTTCTGTTCAATATGATCGGCTCTGACACCAACCCGTTGTTTGCCATGCCTTTCTGGTGGCACTTCGTACTGGGTGGGTTCGCGTTCGGTATGTTCTTCATGGCTACCGACCCTGTTTCCGCATCGATGACCAATACCGGTAAATGGGTATTTGGTGCACTGATCGGTGTCATGGTTATTCTGATCAGGGTTGTCAACCCGGCTTTCCCGGAAGGTATGATGCTGGCAATCCTGTTTGCCAACCTGTTTGCGCCTTTGATTGACAACTTTGTTGTTCAGGCGAACATCAAACGGAGGATGATGCGCAATGTCATCTAATAAAGACTCTATTGGAAAAACAGTTACAGTTGCGTTGGTGCTCTGCGTGGTCTGCTCCGTGGTGGTTTCCACCGCAGCAGTCATGCTGAAACCGATGCAGCAATACAATATGGATCAGGACCGCAAGTCCAACATCCTGCGTGCAGCGGGCATTATTGACCCAGCCAAGAGCGTTGATGAACTGTTTGAACAGATCACCACGCGCATCGTGGATATGGAAAGCGGTCAGTTCGCTGAGGAGTTTTCTCCTGAAGCGGAAAACTTCCGCCGTGCCGCGAATGATCCTTCTCAGTCACGCTCACTGAGTCGACAGGAAGATGTGGCATCCATCAAGCGTCAGCCGCTGCAAATGCCTGTGTATATCGTTGAAGCGGAAGATGGCTCCATTGATACACTGATTCTTCCGGTTCATGCCTATGGGTTGTGGTCTACCATGTATGGATTCCTGGCGCTGGAGGGCGATCTGAACACAGTTGCCGGCCTTGGTTTCTACGAGCATGCAGAAACACCGGGGTTGGGTGGTGAGATAGATAACCCCTCTTGGCGTGCATCCTGGATCGGTAAGAAGGTCTATGCCGATAGCGCTACGACCGAACCCAGCTTACGCGTAATCAAGGGATCTGTTGATCCGTCTCAGCAGGGTGCGCAACATCGTATCGACGGGCTGGCAGGTGCTACCCTGACAGCGAATGGTGTGTCCAACATGATCAGCTTCTGGATGGGTGATTCGGGTTTTGGTCCGTTTATCGCTAACCTGCGTGCTGCGAGTGAAACCGGTTCTGCTGATCAGGTCGAGTCAGATGCAGATGCCGACGTGCTTGAAGTGGATGAGGTGTAATTATGTCGAGTACTAAAGAGATCGTAGTATCGCCACTGTTCAAGAACAACCCGATTGCTCTTCAGGTATTGGGTGTCTGCTCTGCACTGGCGGTGACCACAACCATGAACAACGCAGTGGTGATGACGCTGGCGGTTATCGCCGTGGCAGCATTGTCCAACATGTTCATATCCGCTATTCGCCATCACATTCCAAGCAATATCCGCATTATCGTGCAGATGACCATCATTGCATCACTGGTTATTGTCGTGGATCAGGTGCTGAAGGCGGTGGTGTATGATATTTCCAAACAGCTGTCAGTGTTTGTAGGTTTGATCATTACCAACTGCATCATACTGGGCCGTGCGGAAGCCTTTGCCATGAAGAACCCTCCGATTCCGAGCTTTATAGACGGCGTCGGTAACGGTCTTGGTTATGGTGTCGTGCTGCTGTTCGTAGCGTTTTTCCGTGAACTGTTTGGCTCAGGCACCTTGTTTGGTTTTGAGATCCTGCCGCTGGTGACTAACGGAGGGTGGTACTACAGCAATGGTATGCTTCTGCTGCCGCCAAGTGCGTTCTTCCTGATCGGTATCATGATCTGGCTGATTCGTACCAAATACCCCGAGCAGGTCGAAAAACCAGAGTTTGTTATCGCTCCGAACACCAGTAAGGAGGCTGTGTAAGTCATGGAACAGTATATCAGTCTTGCTGTACGTGCTATTTTCGTTGAAAACATGGCGCTGGCCTTCTTCCTGGGGATGTGTACGTTTCTGGCGATCTCCAAGAAGATTCAGACCTCTTTCGGTCTGGGCGTTGCGGTTGTCGTGGTCCTGCTGATCACTACACCGATCAATAACCTGATCTACAATTATCTGCTGCGTGAAGGCGCACTGAGTTGGGCCGGTTATCCTGATGTGGATCTCAGCTTCCTGGGCTTCATCTCCTATATCGGTATTATCGCTGCGATGGTGCAGATCCTGGAAATGTTCCTGGATAAGTATGTGCCGGTGCTCTACAACGCCCTTGGTGTGTTCCTGCCGCTGATTACAGTGAACTGTGCGATCCTGGGTGCAGCACTGTTCATGGTGGAACGTGATTACACCTTCGGTGAAAGTGTGGTGTATGGTGCGGGCGCCGGTATCGGTTGGGCATTGGCGATCACTGCTTTGGCCGGTATCCGTGAAAAGCTGAAGTACAGCGATGTACCTGCAGGGCTACGTGGTCTGGGTATCACCTTCATTATTGTCGGTCTGATGTCTCTTGGCTTTATGTCGTTCTCCGGCGTATCGCTTTAATCCACTGGAACAACTGTAGAAGGGTGGAATAAGCTGATGAATGCAGAAATTATTCTGGGCGTCGTGATGTTTACTGCCGTCGTACTGGCGATGGTGGCGGTAATCCTTGTGGCACGCTCAAAACTGGTGAGTTCCGGTAACGTCACCATTGAAATCAATGGTGATCCGGAGAAAACGATTACGGTTCCTGCAGGTGGTAAACTGCTGGGCGCATTGTCCGATCAGGGCGTTTTCCTGGCCTCTGCCTGTGGTGGCGGTGGTACCTGTGCGCAGTGCAAGTGTGAGGTTCATGAAGGTGGTGGCTCCATGCTACCAACCGAAGAATCTCACTTCACACTGCGTGAAGCGAAAGAGGGCTGGCGTCTTTCCTGTCAGGTACCGGTCAAACAGAACATGAAAATTCAGGTCGAAGATGATGTCTTCGGCGTGAAGAAGTGGACCTGTACGGTTGACTCGAACCCCAACGTTGCGACGTTCATCAAGGAGCTGACGCTGCGTCTGCCTGAAGGTGAAAACGTTGACTTCCGCGCGGGTGGCTATGTACAGCTGGAGTGCCCACCGCACACGGTTAACTACAAGGATTTTGATATCCAGGAAGAGTACCGTGGCGACTGGGACAAGTTCGATATGTGGCGCTTTGTATCCAAAGTCCCAGAGACCACTATTCGTGCCTACTCCATGGCTAACTATCCGGAAGAGAAGGGTGTCGTCAAATTCAACATCCGTATCGCATCACCCCCACCGGGAACCAACTTCCCACCGGGTATCATGTCATCCTATGTGTTCAACCTGAAACCGGGTGACACGATAGATGTTTATGGTCCGTTTGGTGAGTTCTTTGCCAAGGACACCGACAACGAGATGGTATTTGTCGGTGGTGGTGCCGGTATGGCACCCATGCGGTCACACATTTTTGACCAGCTGATGCGTTTGAACTCCAAGCGTAAGATCACCTTCTGGTATGGTGCCCGCTCACTGCGCGAAGCCTTTTATGTGGAAGAGTTCGACAAGCTGGCTGAAGAGCATGATAACTTCACCTGGCATCTGGCGCTGTCTGATCCTCTGCCGGAGGATAACTGGACAGGCTACACAGGATTTATCCATAACGTACTGTATGAACACTATCTGAAGGAGCATGAAGCGCCTGAAGACTGTGAGTACTACATGTGCGGACCACCAATGATGAACGCAGCCGTGATCAAACTGCTGCACGATCTTGGTGTAGAGCCGGATAACATTCTGCTTGATGACTTCGGTGGCTGATGCCATGAAGGGTGTTTTGCTGTAATCGTAAACGGCCAGTAGCCAACACTACTGGCCGTTTTTATGCACAGGGATGTGCAGTATGCTGGCAATGCAGGAGCAATTGCCAGCGATTATGGCGGCCTCATAGCATTCACGCAATAAGGTGAACTGTTATCAGAGTTTGTTTTCAGATGCTTTACAGATCTGATCTCTTGAAAAACTAATAGGGGGACAAATTATGGAAGTCATGATTCTGACTTTTGTTGTACTGACGCTTCTGGTTGTCGGCATGTCCGTTGGTGTCATGATGGGACGCAAGCCGATAGCCGGCTCTTGTGGTGGCATGAGTGCGGTGGGTATGGATACGGCCTGCGATATCTGCCATGGCGATAAGGATATCTGTGACGAGGAGCAGGAAAAGAATAAATCCATGCGAGAAGATGCAAGCCATGAGCTGGCGTATGAGGCTAAGGCTAAAAGATAATTGTATTTCTGGTTCAATAAGTTAGATTGCCTGTTTACTGGAATTTTATTTTGGCTGGAGCACTTTTTCAAGTTGGGCATTACCGGAATCAAAGCTGTCTGCATTTAAACTAAATGATCTGAAGGGGAAACGAATGGCTGAATATGACTACGATGTCATTGTGATAGGTTCTGGGCCTGCTGGAGAGGGTGCTGCACTCAATGCCGCGAAGAACGGCCGCAGAGTGGCTGTGATCGAAGAGCAGGATACCGTTGGCGGTAACTGTACGCACAAAGGTACTATCCCATCCAAGGCGCTGCGCCATTCAGTCAAGCAGATCATTGAGTTCAATACCAACCCCATGTTCAGGGATATCGGTGAACCCCGTTGGTTCTCCTTTCCCAAGGTACTGCGCCGTGCCGAGAAGGTCATCTCCAATCAGGTCATGCTGAGGACCAATTTTTACGCGCGTAACCGTATCGATGTTTTCTTCGGTCGGGCAACATTTGTAGAGAAGGGTGTTGTTCAGGTTAAAAGTACCAAGGGTGAGCCGGAGCATCTTCGTGGTAAAAACGTGATCATTGCAACAGGTTCAAGCCCCTGGTGTCCGGATGATATTGACTTCAAGCATCCGCGAATCTATAACTCCGACTCCATCCTGAAATTGAACCATACGCCACGCACCATGGTGATTTACGGTGCCGGTGTTATCGGTTGTGAGTATGCGTCCATCTTCAGTGGATTGGGTGTCAAGGTGGATCTGATTGATAACCGTGATCGCCTGCTCTCCTTCCTCGACGTCGAAATTTCGGATTCTCTGAGCTACCATCTGCGTAATAATGCTGTGAAAATCCGCCACAACGAGGAGTATGCCTCTGTTGTGGGTGATGATAAGGGCGTGATGATGGAGCTTAAATCGGGCAAGCGTATCCGTGCGGATGCTTTCCTGTGGTGTGCCGGTCGCTCTGGTAATACCAAAGGGCTCGGTCTTGAGAATATCGGTTTGTCTGCGAACAGCCGTGGTCAGCTTGAGGTAGATGATCATTACCGTACCAGTGCCGAGGGTGTTTACGCCGTTGGTGACGTGATCGGCTGGCCCAGCCTGGCATCTGCAGCGTTGGATCAGGGCAGGGCAGCGTCGTCAGATCTGCTCAGCGGCGATGATTTCCGCTATATCAATGAGGTGCCGACGGGGATCTATACCATTCCGGAGATCAGCTCTGTCGGTAAAACCGAAGAGGAGTTGACCGAGGAGCGTGTACCCTATGAGGTCGGCCAGGCTTTCTTCAAGGATACGGCCCGTGCCCAGATTTCAGGTGAGCCGGTAGGTATGCTGAAGATTCTGTTCCATCGCGATACCTTTGAAATTCTCGGTATTCACTGCTTTGGTGACCAGGCGTCCGAGATCATTCATATCGGTCAGGCGATCATGCGTCAGGAAGGTGCTGCCAATACCATCAAGTACTTTGTCAACACCACCTTCAACTATCCAACCATGGCTGAAGCCTATCGTGTGGCTGCAATAGCCGGCTTGAACCGTGTGATTAATCTGTAAGAGACAACTGGCAGAGGCGGGTCGCTACTCATCCGCCTGCTTCTGCCTGTTTTCCTTATCCTGGCCTTGATGATCTGCTTGGTTGTCAGGTTTCTGATAAACCTCATCTTCAAAAAAGCGGCCAGTGATTTTCAGGCGCTTTTCTATCCAGCGATTGCAGTACTTCCAGATCAGAAAAGCAGGCAGCATCATCAGCATGATGCCAATGGTCAGCGTTGCGCCGGCATGACTCATGGGTCCCAGCGTGACAAACCAGTCAAGAAATCCCAGTCGACGGCCGGTGTAGAACCATAAAATAAGGAACAGAAAGCCTGCAGCCGTAGCAAGGTGGTGCAGGGTTTTGGATTGTTGTTCAGTCATTGAGGTATTGTTTACGCTCTTTGGCCTGGGTTTCGATGATCAGTCTGGCCAGTTGCATACGGCAACTTTCCGGCATTTTCAGAAATTCGATACCGATTTCGGCACCATCACTGGCCGGTGTGCAGCGTTGCACTCTGGCATAAAGCAGTAGCCCCATCTCTCCCTCAGGGAAAACCAGCTTTACCGCCATCAGGCTGTTAAGTTCGATAGTGCGCTGATTGTGAAATGAGAGACCGCCTTCACTGAGATTGACTATCTCGGTCTTGATCTCATCCCCCATCAGTTGGTTGGCAGAAAGGGTCTGAGCGATCAGGTCGATCTTCTTGCTCATGAGCTGCAGGTAGGATGTCAGAATCGGCATAGATCGGCCCAGTTGGTTCAGCTTGGTAGTGGCCTCCTGATCCAGTTCCTGTAATTGACTCTGCAGCATGAAGTAGGGCGA
Organism: Nitrincola alkalilacustris; assembly: GCF_008973755.1. Classification (GTDB taxonomy): domain Bacteria; phylum Pseudomonadota; class Gammaproteobacteria; order Pseudomonadales; family Balneatricaceae; genus Nitrincola; species Nitrincola alkalilacustris. The sequence goes on from NZ_WBOM01000006.1 coordinate 34,753, forward strand.
AACCTTGAAGTGTGATGGTTGCAGCGAGTCAAGATTATCCGGTTCAGGAATTATCGTGAACTCTAATGCTACCGGGTGGTCAATGCGATAGAATTGGCGTCGTTCACTTTCCAAACTGTTTCTCCCTGAGTCAGATTTGCTTCGCTCAAGTATAGCGAAAAAAACAGCAGATCTGTTAGAGATAGAAACCTAACTGTGATTTAATTCAACCCCATGTTCAGACCCTTATCTCTATTTGTCGGACTGCGCTACACGGCAGCTAAACGCGGCAACCATTTCATATCCTTTATCTCGCTGGTATCGATGCTGGGCCTTATGCTTGGTGTTGCCGCGTTGATTGTCGTGTTGTCTGTGATGAACGGCTTTGACCGTGAACTCAAGCAGCGCATACTCGGCATGGTACCTCATGCCACCATCAGCGAATATGGCACCTCAATGAGAGATTGGCCATCGGTTGCCGAGCGTCTTGTGCTCTCCGATCAGGTTGAGGCTGCGGCACCCTTCGTGCAGGCGCAGGGGATGCTGACCAATGCCGGCAGGGTTCATGGCGTGCTGGTTAACGGCATCGACCCCGACTTTGAAACCGACGTTTCCATCATTGCGAACCACTTTACATACGGCTCTCTGGATAATCTCGCACCGGGTGAGTATGGCATCGTTCTCGGTGAGCTCCTGGCGCGATTTATCGGTGCCGGTGTCGGTGATAAGGTCACACTGGTTCTGCCTGAGGCATCCGTCAGTATTGCCGGCATAGTGCCGCGGTTGAAGCGTTTCGATGTGGTGGGCATCTTCTCGGTTGGCGCAGAACTGGATGCGAGTCTGGCTTATGTTCATATTGAAGATGCGGCGCGTCTTAAGCGACTTTTACCGGGCGAGGTGGATGGTGTGCGCGTCAAGTTTGACGACCTTTTCGCTGCTCCACGACTGATACGCTCACTCGCAGAGTCTTTTGATCGCCCGCTGTATGTGTCTGACTGGACACGCACACATGGCAATCTGTTTCAGGCGATTCAGCTGGAAAAGCGCATGATTGGCCTGCTGCTGTTTCTGATCGTATTTGTTGCAGCCTTCAATATCGTTTCAACACTGGTCATGGTCGTGACGGACAAGCGCAATGATATTGCGATTCTGCGTACCATGGGCGCTACGCCCGGTGGCATCATGCGTATTTTCATGGTGCAGGGTACGGTAATAGGTTTTATCGGAACAACACTGGGATTGATTCTCGGGATTATTCTGGCTCTGACGGTCAGCGATCTGGTTGCCTGGGTTGAACGAGCGCTGGGTATCCAGTTCTTGTCGGCTGACGTTTATTTCATCAGTTATCTTCCATCGCAGTTGCAGTTGAATGATCTGTTGCTCATTACCGCGACCGCTTTCAGCATCAGCTTCCTGGCGACACTCTATCCTGCCTGGAAGGCTTCAAGAACACAGCCGGCAGAGGCGCTTCGCTATGAGTAGTGCAGTATTGGAAGCGCGTGAGATCACGCATGTCTATAAAGAAGTGGGCCACGATCTCGTGGTGCTGGATGCACTCAATTTTACCGTTCAAAAAGGTGAGCGTGTTGCCATAGTCGGTAGCTCGGGCAGTGGCAAGACGACGCTGTTGAATATTCTGGGTGGGCTGGAAAAGCCTACCAGCGGCTCGGTAAGCCTGCTCAATGACTCTATCTATGATGTGGCCGAGTTACAGCGCTGTACCATGCGTAATCGCATGCTCGGTTTTGTGTATCAGTTCCATCACCTGCTTAACGAGTTCACGGCGCTTGAGAATATAGCCATGCCTTTGTTGATTCGGGGTGATAGCGTTGCTGCTGCAAGTAGTGCAGCAAATGAGCTGTTGGCTCAGGTAGGGCTGTCTGATCGTGCCGGTCACAAGCCGGGACAGCTCAGTGGTGGTGAGCGGCAGCGTGTGGCTATTGCGCGTGCCCTGGTGACCTCGCCAGCCTGTGTTTTGATGGATGAGCCCACCGGCAATCTTGATCACGTCACGGCTGATGAAGTACAGCAGTATCTAAATCGGTTGAATAAGGAGTTGGATATTGCGTTTGTGGTTGTGACGCATAATCTGGAGCTGGCCGGAAGTATGGGGCGGGCGCTTCAATTGACCAATGGTCGACTGGAGCCCTTCTCAGTCTGACGGTTTGTTATCTGTCTGGTTGCGGCGCTGGGCTCGTGCCTTGCCGCGTTTGATCCAGCTCCGGCGTACATGTATCAGCCAGACTATGCGTACTGTAATGAAGCCCATTATTCCGGCAATGATGCCGCATAAGACAGATCCCAGCAGCAGTGGTTGCCAGATCAGCTTGAAGTTGTCGTAAATACTGTCGAGAGTCCATGCCATCCTGGGGGCCTCCGGGTCGGAACCCAGAATCAACAGACCGATTCGATAGCAAAAGTAGAGCATGGCTGGCATGGTAATGGGGTTGGATATCCAGACCAGTCCGATGGATACGGGCAGGTTACTGCCAACCAATACAGCAATGACAGCAGCCACCACCATCTGGAAGGGCATCGGCAGAAAGGCGCAGAAGATACCTACCAGAAATGCCAGTGATACTGAACGGTGCGACAGATGCCAGAGGTTGGGGTTCTGAATATAGCGCCCCATCCAGCGTAAATGCTGGTGGTTTCTCACCCAGTGGGGGTCCGGCATGTATTTTTTCAGAAGCTTGCGTGGCATTAACGTTACTTTACACTAAGGGCTGCTCATTATGCCGCCTGAATGGATTCAAGCCAACAAGACATAAGTGATTACAAGGTGATTACAACGTGATTATAAGGATCAAGGATGATCTATTATCTCGCCGGACTACTGACTGTTGCGCTCTTGCCCAGTCTATCTTCTGTTTATTACATCTTTCCCGTATTGATGCTCCTGCTGCATCCGTTTCTACGATATCGTGCTCTACTCTATTGTCTGGGTGTGCTTGTGGCGACGCTTTATGGTGCCTGGCAGTTGCACCATCGGCTGCCACTGGCTCTTGATGGCACGGATGTTCGCCTTGGCGGTGTTGTTCTGGACCTGCCACAGCACAGTGATCAAAGAGTCAGGTTCGAGCTGGCTGTTGATCAGGTATTGACGGAAGAGCCCTCATTGAAGCGTTTGCGTCGGGTGCAATTGTCTCTGTATCAACCTGAACAGATCATTAAGGCAGGGCAATATCTTGAACTGGAAGTGCGTTTGCGATCGCCGCGCAGTTTGATGAACCCCTATGCGAGTGACAGGGAGCTTTACTATCTGCAGAATCGTCTTGATGCCACCGGCTATGTTCGGCAACTGTATCTTCAGAGTGATGTCACCGGCTGGTCTCTGCCGGGATTTCGGCAGGAGCTGTCGGACCGACTGCATCTTCGCTTCAGTGAGGGGCATTCCTCCTGGCTGCTACAGGCGATAGTGCTGGGTAGTCGCCTGGATATGAGCGCTGAGCACTGGGAGGTATTGCGCAGAACAGGGACGGCTCACCTGCTGGTCGTCAGCGGCTTGCATATCGGTGTTGCAGCAGGAGCAGGCTTGCTGCTGGGTAGGCTGTTGATGGCTGGAGTTCTGCTCTGCGGTTTTACATCTGTCTGGTTGAGGCGTATCCCTCTGCTGCTGGCATTACTGCTGGCCGTGTCCTACGCCTGTATAGCCGGGCTGGGTTTGCCGGTACAGCGTGCCCTGATCATGGTGACTATTTTCCTGATGGCCGAGTGGTTCTTGAAGCAGGTCAGTGGGTGGGCAAGGTGGCGCTGGGCGCTGGCTGCTATTCTGACCTGCCAGCCACTCGCGTTGTTGCAGCCGGGGGCCTGGCTCTCATTCAGTGCTGTGGCTGTTCTCTTGTGGCTCGCGCAGACATGCAAAAGGCCGGATACTTCTGCCTGGCGGCTCGCTGGACAGGCGCAATGGGCGATATTTGTCGGCATGTTGCCCTTGATGGCACTGCTGTTCAATCAATTTGGACTGCTGGCACCAGTGGTTAATCTGATTGCCGTGCCGCTGTTTTCGTTGTTGATTACCCTGTTGCCGTTGCTGATACCGGTATCATTGGCGGGATCTGAATCGGTGGTCTGGGGCGTTGCTCAGTTTCTTGATTATTTCTGGTCAGGATTGCAATGGAGTGCAGATATTCCGGGTGTGTTCATGCTCTTGGCACGTCCGGATCCCATCGTGGTAGCGATCGCAAGTATGGCCTGCTTCTGGCTTCTGATGCCGCTTCCGTTGCATTGGAGGTGGGTGAGTGTGATGGCTCTTTTACCATTGCTGTGGCCTCGATCGTCAGAGGTGCCGCCTGGCGAATTCCATGCTGTGGTATTTGATGTCGGACAGGGGTTGGCGGTATTGGTCGAGACTCATCAGCATCGTCTGCTATATGATACAGGCCCCGGCTTCGTTGGTGGTGGAAGTGCACTGCCATTTACCATAGCGCCGCTGCTTCGGGCGCAGAATGTTAATCATATGGAACACCTGGTAATCAGTCATGGCGACTTTGATCATGCCGGTGGCTATCCGTCGCTGAAACAGATGATGTCGATAGGGCTGAAAGAGGGGGGTAGCGAGGATCTGATCAGTCTGGGATTTCAGAGTTGCCATGAGCGACAGGAGTGGGTGTATGGCGGCGTACATTTTCGATACCTGACACCAGCTCCGCAGCCGGAGTGGAGCCGGAATGAGCAATCCTGCGTGCTGGAGGTCAGAAACGGAGCCTGCAGCCTGCTTTTACCGGGTGATGCCGGTTTGCCTGTTGAGTTCGGACTGGTGCGCACGGGCCAGTTGCGGCCTGTGACCTGGCTAGTGGCTGGCCATCATGGCAGCCGCAGTTCATCATCACAGGTTTTCATTGAACATCTGCAACCTGAGTACGTCATCTATACCGCCGGATACAATAACCGCTTCGGACACCCGCATGACGATGTTGTTTTGCGATTTGACAGGTTTGGCGTCAATGCCAGGAATACAGCTACTGATGGCGCAATCGTCTTGCACGCAAAGAAAGGCGGGTGCGAGACACGAAGCTGGCGCGAAGAGCGCCGTCGTTACTGGCACTCTCGGTGATTCGTGCCATAAAGTGTAAGAGAAACAATCTACTTTCCATGACAGGGCTATGATAAAGTTGTGGCAGGAAAAAGGAGGCTCACTGAGTGTTTGAACTGATTAAAGCGGGCGGCTGGTTGATGATACCGATACTGGCCTGCTCTGTTGTTTCGCTGGCTATCTGCATTGAACGCTTATGGTTTCTTAAAAAGAGACATGTTATCCCCGCCGGGTTGCTGGGCGATGTCTGGGAACTGGTGCGCGGTGGCAACATGACGCCTGAACATATGCGTCAGATCAAGCAGGGCAGCCCTCTGGGCAGCATTATCGTTGCCGGGTTGAATAATGCCAAACATGGTCGGGAGATCATGAAAGAGAGTATTCAGGAAGCCGCCAGTCATGTGATACACGACCTGGAGCGTTACCTGAGCAGTCTTGGATCCATTGCCGCGATCACTCCTTTGCTGGGGCTGTTGGGTACTGTCATCGGCATGATCAAGGTGTTCACCGAAATCATGATTCAGGGAACCGGTAACGTCGGCGTACTGGCCGGAGGTATATCAGAAGCACTCATCACGACAGCCGCAGGGCTTTCCATTGCAATCCCCACATTGGTGATGCATCGCTATTTTCAGCGTCGGATCGATACGCTGGTGGTGATCATGGAGCAGGAAGCCGTGAAACTGGTGGAAGTGATTCATGGCGAGCGTGATGTCAATTATGAGTAAGGGTGGACGGCTGCTGTGAAGTTTCCCCGCCAGCGCCAGGATGAAGTGAGTGTCAATCTGACGCCTTTGATCGATGTGGTGTTTCTGCTGCTGATCTTCTTTATGGTTTCCACCACCTTTACTCGCGAGTCTCACCTGGAGATCAATCTGCCGGAAGCCACATCTTCAGCCGCTGCGATAACCGAAAGAGTCGCCATCGATGTTGTTATCTCCTCCGAGGGTCTATACAGCGTCAATGGCAAGCCGCTGGTGAATGCTCAGGCGCTGACACTGCGCAGGGCAATCATGGAGGAGGCCGGTGATGCGCGTGATATCCCATTTGTTATTACCGCCGATGGGGAAACACCGCATCAGGCGGTGGTGACCGCAATGGATGTGGCAGGCCAACTGGGATTTGCCAGACTCAGCATCACAACACGGGAGTCGGGGCGTGAATAATGCGCCTGCTTGAGAGGAGTTGGTATCAGAAGGCTGTATGGAGCCCCCTGCTCAGGCCTCTGTCCTGGGTATTCGAACTTCTGGTAACACGCCGTAGAGCGCGTTACCTCAGATACCCCGAGCATCAGTGGCGAGCTTCAGTCCCGGTTGTGGTGGTAGGGAATATAAGTGTCGGTGGCACGGGTAAAACACCACTGGTGATCGCTCTGATAGCGCTGTATCGTGCCCAGGGTTTCAGACCGGGTGTGGTCAGTAGGGGGTATGGCGGGAAACCACCTCACTATCCTTTTCATGTGACTTCAAACGCCAGTCCAACTGAGTCAGGTGATGAGCCACTGTTGATTGTTCGCCATACTGGTGTCCCACTGGTGGTGGATCCGGACAGAGTGGCGGCGGCTAAATGGCTGCTGGCAGAGACAGATTGCGATATCATCATCAGTGATGACGGCTTGCAACACTATCGCCTGGCCAGGGATATCGAGATTGCGGTGATTGATGGTCAGCGGGGCCTGGGTAATGAACGCTGTCTGCCGGAAGGTCCTTTGCGTGAGCCTGTGAGTCGCCTGCAGCAAGTGGATATGGTGGTTGTTAACAGTGGTCAGGCACATAAATGGCCCGGCGCATTCCGGATGGATATAGTGCCGACTTCGCTGCGACATCTGCGTTCAGGAGCCAGTTACAGTATTGATGCGTGGCGTGCCGGAAAGGACGGCAGGGTTCATGCGGTGGCTGGGATCGGTAATCCGTCGCGCTTTTTCGAAACCCTGGAAAAAATCGGGTTGCAACCGATAGAACACCCATTTCCGGATCATCATCATTACCATCCGGACGATATTGAATTCAAGGATGAGTTACCTGTCATCATGACCGAGAAGGATGCGGTGAAATTTCACAACCCGTTGCCGGTTGATTGCTGGGCTTTGCAGGTTGAGGCCGGGCTTGCGCAGGAGTTTGAAGAGCGACTGCTGCAGTTGACGCAGCGTATCAATTTACAGAACAGGACTTGAGAATGGATCAGAAACTGCTTGATATACTGGTGTGTCCCGTATCCAAGGCACCATTGGAGTGGAATAAAGAGACCAACGAGCTGATCTGTCGGACCAGTGGGCTGGCCTACCCCATTCGGGATGACATTCCTGTGATGCTGGAGAGTGAGGCTCGCACCCTGTCGGCTGAAGAACGTCTGAAAGAGAAAAAATAATGAGTTTTTCAGTTGTCATTCCGGCTCGTTTTGCTTCTACACGCTTTCCCGGCAAGCCTCTGGCTGATCTGGCCGGTAAGCCGATGCTGCAGCATGTATATGAGCGCGCGTGCGAGAGTGAGGCCAGTAGGGTTATCGTCGCGACTGATAATCAGCAGATCGCTGATGTGGCATCGGCGTTCGGTGCCGAGGTGTGCATGACATCACCGGATCACCCATCCGGTACCGATCGCTTGCAGGAGGTTGTGAAGCGCCTTGGATTCTATGCGGATGATATCGTGGTGAATGTTCAGGGGGATGAGCCCTTGATACCGCCACGTATCATCAATCAGGTGGCGCATAACCTGATTGCGATGACCGAGGCGGGGATAGCAACCCTTTCGGAGCCGATTGAAGAGCTGGATGCCCTCCTTAATCCGAACGTCGTCAAGGTGGTAACTGATTGTAAGGGTATGGCACTCTATTTCAGTCGTGCGACTATTCCCTGGCCACGGGATGCCTTTGCCGGGAAGAATAAACCCGACAGCATACCGACAGGTTTCAGTTGGCAGCGTCATATCGGCCTGTATGCCTACCGTGTACGACTGCTGAATGAGTATGTTACCTGGCCACCTGCACCCTTGGAGCAGACAGAGTCACTGGAACAGTTGCGTGCCTTGTGGATGGGGGTTCGCATCCATGTCGCAGCAGCAGATGAAGCGCCACCGGCGGGTGTTGATACTCCTGAAGATCTGGAGAGAGTCAGGGCGTGGCTGGCGCAGCAATAAGCCATGCCGGTGCTGCAAGTATGTTGAACAAGTGGCAATACAATGATTGATACGGTTATGTCAAAACAGTTTCCTGTGAGTGTTCTTTTTGTCTGTTTGGGTAATATCTGCCGATCACCCACAGCGCATGGTGTTTTTTTGAAGTGCCTCGCTGATGAAGGCTTGCAACATCAGGTCGAGGTGGACTCTGCTGGAACGGCTGCATATCACGTGGGTAATCCTCCAGATCCCCGCAGTACCATGGTTGCGGCGCGTCGTGGTTATGACCTGAGCCCCTTGCGTGCCCGTGCGGTCGAAGGCGCTGATTTCGAGCAGTACCACTATATTCTGGCGATGGATCAGCAGAACCTGAACTTTCTTAAGGCGATGGCACCGGTCAACTTCACGGGGCATCTGAGTCTGTTTCTTGATTTTGCGGACTCAGTGGACGCGCGTGAAGTGCCTGATCCCTACTATACCGATGGTGACAAGGGGTTTGAGCTGGTGGTCGATATGATAGAGGATGCGTCTGCGGGACTGATCCGTCATATCAGGGCGAGGCATGCCGGTTAATGCTGTCAATTCAACGAAATGTTGCGCTTGATACGCTTAACACCATGGGATTTTCAGCCACTGCCGAGTACTTCACCCGTATTACAGAGGTGGCTCAGTTGCCGCTGCTTTGTGAGTATTGCAAAGAGCATGAGCTAGAGCTGCTGCTGCTGGGTGGCGGGAGTAATCTGGTACTGGGCGATAGTGTCTTCGGTATGGTGGCACAGATTGATTTAAAAGGCTGGGAGACAACCCGACTGGATGATGACAGGAGCCAGCTGCGTATCGCAGCAGGGGAGAACTGGCACGCAGCGGTAGACAGAATGCTGGAAGAGGGATTGTTCGGCCTCGAGAATCTGGCTCTGATTCCCGGTACGGTGGGGGCGGCGCCGGTACAGAATATCGGTGCCTATGGAGTCGAGCTCAAGGACCGGCTGCTGGAGGTTGAGGTGTATGATCGAACGCAGGCGTGTTTTTCCAGTTTGAGCTGCTCAGACTGCCACTTCAGTTATCGTGACAGTGTCTTTAAATCGATTGAAGCGGAGCGTTATATCATTACGGCAGTGACCTTTGTGCTTCAGCATCAGTTTAAACCAGTCCTGGCATACAGTGGCTTGCATGAACTGACAGACAAGGCTGATCTGACCGCTCGTGATGTGTTTGATCAGGTATGCTCCATTCGAAGCAGTAAATTACCGGATCCGAAAGTGCTGGGAAATGCCGGCAGTTTTTTCAAGAATCCAATTGTTTCTGCTGAGCAGCTTCAGCAACTGAAACAACACTTTCCCGATCTGGTTGCCTATCCAGATCAGGGGCAGTTCAAGCTGGCAGCCGGCTGGATGATTGATCGTTGCGGCTGGAAAGGCAAGCGAGAGGGGCAGATGGGTGTGTATGAACGGCAGGCTCTGGTGCTGTACAATGCCGGCGGTGGGACACGTGCGCAGCTGGAGGTTCTGATGACAAAAATCCAGCGATCGGTTCAGCAACGTTTCGGAGTCTGGCTGGAGCCGGAACCGCGCTTTTATCCTGCAGTGCATACTGCTTGCCATTTAACCTGAGAAGCCGGGTTAACTCTGGTCAGGTATCTTCCTCATTAGGTTGTGACAGCATTGCGGAGTGGTGCCTGAAGGCGCGGCGAATATTGGCTCGCAGCTCATCATCCACCCAGGGTTTGGTGAAGAATTTATAGGCACAGCCTTGATTGATCGCTTCTGTGACGGTTTTGAGGTCGGTATAACCCGACAGCAGAATACGAATAGTGTTCGGATGAATACTCTTGACCCTCTTCAGGAACTCTATACCGCTCATATCGGGCATGCGCTGGTCGGATATCACGACCTGAACCGGGTTGGTGGCCAGTAATTCAAAGGCGGTCTGGGCATTACTGGCGGTCAGAATCTTATAGCCATCCTGGCGCAGCACTCTCTTCAGCGCATTCAGAATGTTGGGTTCATCATCCAGTAGCAGTAATGTCTGAGTTTTGTCTGCTTCTGATTCCCTGGAGTTGAACAGCTGCTGTATTTTGTGTTGCTTGAAAAACGTGATCAACTCGTCAAATGGCATGGGGCGGGCAAAGAAGTAGCCCTGGAACTCATCGCAGAGGTGCTGGTTCAGAAAGCTCGCCTGGGCCTTGGTTTCTATACCTTCTGCCACGACCTTCAGCCCCAGATGGTGTGCCATTGAGATGATCCCTTTGGTGATAGCGGCATCATTCTGATTGCTGATGATATCCCTGACAAAGGAGCGGTCGATCTTGATCTTGTCTACAGGGATATTCTTCAGGTAGCTCAAGCCGGAAAAACCGGTTCCGAAGTCATCGATCGAAATGCTGATTCCGAATGCCTTGAGCTCATTGAGCATGTTCAGTGTTCGATCCGTGTTATCTACCAGCAGGGATTCCGTAATTTCAATGTCCACCAGCTCCGGGGGGATCTTTGATGACTGCAGTGCTCTGAGCATGCTTTTGACAAAATTTCCACGCTGAAACTGTATTGCAGACACATTGATCGAGACGCGATTACCGATATAGCCCATATCATAAATCAGTTTGTTGTCCTGACACGCCTGCTTCAGAACCCACTCACCCAATGGGATGATCTGGCCAGTATTTTCGGCTACCGTGATGAATTCATCTGGTGAGATGTGTCCCAGATCAGGATGATGCCAACGCAGCAGGGCCTCTATTCCGGTGATACGGCCAGTTCGCGAGTCAAACTGAGGCTGGTAGTAAACCTGAAAATCTTCATTCTCAATCGCTTTCTGCATCTCATTGCGCAGAAGAAACAGATGGCTGATCTTCTGGTTCAGATCCTCAGTGAAAAAATGATAGGTATTGTGGCCTTTCTGTTTGGCCTTATACATGGCTATGTCGGCCTGCTGAATCAGTTGCATGGGTTGATCTATGCTGCCATCGCTGATTCTGATACCCATACTGGCCGTGATGTGCAGATCTATGCCTTCCATCCGCATTGGGTCGGAAAGGCTTTCCAGAACACGGTCTGCAACGGTCATGACATGCTCTTCGTGGACCAGGTCCGGCAGAACCAGTACGAACTCATCACCACCGAAATGAGCCAGGATATCGCCGGGACGTATCTGCATTTTCATCCGATTGGCGATCTCTATCAGAACCTTGTCACCTACCTTATGGCCCATGGCATCATTAATTGCCTTGAAACCATCGAGGTCGATGAACATGACGGCAAGCTTGTGTCCACTGCGGCGCGCAACGCGACAGATCTGATCCAGTCGCTCCTCAATTGCTGCTCGGTTCGGCAGGCCGGTCAGAACATCGTGGTTGGCATTGTAGGCCAGGCGTGTTTCATAGTGTTTCTGCTCGGAGATGTCATTCTGAACACCGACAAAGTGAGTGATACGCCCTTGATCGTCAGGAACCGGAGCAATGTAGAGATCATTCCAGAAAGCGCGGCCATCCTTGCGGTAATTGCGCAGTACGACATGAACCTCTTTTTTCTCCTGCAGGTGTTGTCGAATTTCGGCTACAGCATCCTGATCCACATCACTGCCTTGCAGAAAACGGCAGTTGCGACCCAGTGCTTCGGCGGCAGTGTAACCGGTAATTTTTTCAAAAGCCGCGTTGACATAAATGATCGGCATATCCTGCTGCTGTGCATCCACTATCAGAATGCCGTTATAGCAGGACTCGAGACAGCGCTGCAGCAGGTGGGCTGAGTGCCTTACAGCGGTAGCGTGAGGGTCCAGACTTTTGAGCGTGTCAGTGTCGGTATTCTGTGCATTCATTCCATGAAGTCCTGCCGCTGAGCGGCATGTATGGCCAGCTCAAACTGAGATTGTTCAGATGCTTCAAACTCTCTGAGTTTATCGATCAGCATGCTATTCAGTATCTTGTCCTCATAGATGATCAATGTCCCTTTATCCGAATAGAGGTTGCGGGCCAGTCGCATCCCGGGCTTCAACTGATCTGTACGCAGCAGAAGCACATTGTTTTTTTCGTGATCACCTTCCTGCTTGCACAGCTCCATCAAACGGATGAACTGCCCGCAGAGGTGGGGTTCATACAGCTGGCCGGAATACTTTGTCATCATGGCCAGTATATCCTCATGGGCCATCGGTTTATTGAGTGTAACACCTTGGTGCAGCTCTACAAAATCGACTGCCAGACGGAGAATGCGTGCACCTGCTGGAATAGCCTTGCCCTTGATTCCGTCTGGAAAGCCGCCACCCGCCCAACGCTCCTGATGGTGGCGTATCAGCTTTGCTGCCCCCTGCATGGGTTCAAGGGCCATCAGCAACGACTCACCGATCGCAGGATACTGGCGATAAATATCTTTATAGTGCTTGTGCAACTGATTTGATGACTGCCGCAGCATTTCATCATCCCAGGTAAGCTTACCCAGATTATAGAGTGATGCGGCCATGCTCAGGTTGCGGGTCAGGTCGGCATCCAACTGATAGTGCTGACAAAAACGCTTGATGATGGCTATAACCTGGCTGTTGCTGTGGCGATCAGAAGGTAAGCGCAGGTCGATCAGGGATGAGAACACCATGGTTGTCTTGACGTAACTTTGTGATAGTTCCTGATAAGCGGCCTCAACCATCTCGGCGGTTTGTTCAAGTTCGGCGGTACGCTCTTTAACACGCTGCTCCAGTGTCCGGTTGAGCTCATGCAGGTTCCGGTTCTGCTCCTGTGTCAGGCGTTCGAGGCGCTTGCGCTCCAGTTCAGAGGTATGAAACTCCATCGCCTGTCGGATTGTCAGGCGCAGTTCATCGTCATCCCAGGGCTTACTGATATAGCGATAAATTTTGCCTTCGTTGATCGCTTTGACTGTTGTGGCCAGGTCTGCATAGCCGGTCATCAAAATGCGCATGCAGCCGGGCCAGCGCTTCTGGACTTCTGCCAGCAGGGTGGCACCATCCATGCCTGGCATGCGCGCATCAGATATCACCAGGTCGATCAGATTGTGTTCCAGTATTTCCAGAGCTTCTTCACCACGTCTGGCCGTCAATATCTTGTAGGGCTCGCGCAGTAAAGCACGCCTGATGCTTTTCAGGATGTTGTCTTCATCATCAACCAATAGCAGGTTAAGTGATTTCAGGGCTGGATTATCGCTCATCCATCTTCGCTCCTTGACTTGATCCAATACTGGATGAATGCAGCTAAGTATATGATGGATCACACATATGAGGATTTTCGATCACATCCTTACTGGAGTATAGTCTCCTTGAAGATTGCTGCAGGCAAGCATTTTTTGCGACAAGAAAAGGGAGGGGATGATGAGGGTATTGTTGATACAAAAAAGCAGGCCGTTCATGGCCTGCTTTTCGGGTATGTTGCAGATTTAATCCTTTACTGGGCTTTATCGCGCTTCAGTCGCGGATCATTCGGTGCACGACGTCTTGCACGGGGTTGTTCGGGTTCGGACTGCTGAGGCTGCTCCAGAGGTTGTGTTGGCTCCTCTGCAGCGGGCGTATCTTCAGTCTCCTCGACCAGGCTGTTATCCTGTCGGGCGATATCATCCTCTGCTACTGATGTTGCCGGTTCTTCTGCAGGCTCTTTGTCATCGACATCGGCACCTGAAACAGTGGCTTCAGATGCTGCGTTGGCGGTGGTTTCTGCTCCCGGCTTCTCTGCTGTTACGCTTTCTTCAACCACTTCAGCCACTTCAGTAGGCTCTGCAGGTGAATGAGAGGGTGTAACAGCTTCGGCATCCATTTCACGAATCAGATCCTGTTGAACCAGTTGTGTTGGCTCATCAGTTTGCCCGGAAACAGTGCTGACCTTTGTCACAGCATCGCTGCCTGTTTCGGATTCGCTTTCAGGCTCTGTACTCTCGCCAAGGGGAGCGGAGGACAAATCTGTTGCTTCCGCTTGATCAAACTCAATGCTGGATTGCTCCGGTGCACGTCTGCCTGATCTCTGACGCTGGTTACCACGGCGAGACCTTGCTGGTTTTTCAACGGGCGCAGCATCTGTCTCTGTTGTGGATACTGCTTCCGCTTGAGCATCAGTTGTGGCTTCGAGGGCTGTATCAGCCACGGTGCTGTCAGCGTCAGAAGCATCGGTTACGGAAGTATCAGCATTTGCCGTGAACTGAGGGGCATCATCTGCAGATACATTCGATTGAACAGGGGGCTGTTCAGGACTGGCCTCTGTGCGCTGTTCTGTAGCGTCAGAAGTTGGCATCTGCATCTCTGCCGCCTTTTCAGGTACATCTGCCTCAGCCTCAGGTTTGCTGCCCTCGGTTCCCTGCGCCTGGTTACTGTCCTGCTCTTCCATGCCTGGCATCAGTGTCCGCTTGGCGGTACGCTCACCACCGCGACGACGACGTCCACGGCGACGGCTCTGCTCCTGATCCGCCTCATTCAGCTTGTCTGTATCGATTTCTACAGTGTCAGGTTGAGCAGAGGTGCTGCTCTCATTTGTATCCTCAGCAGCAGTTGATGCTGGCTTGTCACTCTTTTCGCCACGTTTGCGATCCCCGCGACGGCGACGGCGCGTGCGCCCGCCTTCAGCACCTTCCTCACGCTTGTCGGTGGATTTTTCTCCAATTGGTGGCAGGTTGTGTTCCGGCTCAATCGTGATGATCTCGTCCTGGCGCTCATCACGGCTGTCTCTGCGCCGGGAATCACTATCACGTGGCTTGCTGCGACCACCGCGGCGTTTATCACCACCTCGGCTGTTTGATGAGCGGCTTTCACTGCTGCGCGCTGGTGCTGGTGCCGGCGCTTTTGCAACAGGTGGCTTTTCAGGGGCTGGCTCAGGTTTGGCGGGAGTACCGGCAAACAGTGAGCGCAGAGAGGAGATAACCCTCTTTGCAAAGGATGGTGCTTCGACGGCCTTCGGCATATGGTGATAAGGTGCGGATGCCTGAGCTTCCGCCTTTGGCTTGCTGGCCAGGTCGGAGGCGTCTTCGTTGGTTTTGCTTACCACTTCGGCAACAGGCTGTGGTGCAACCCGTGTCGGTGGTGCAATAGCCTTGACGGCAGCTTCTTCGCGTTTGGGTGGGCGAGTAACTGTCGAGGGCTCTTCGGGAGCGGTTTCAGGCTGAATGGCGTAGCTCAGGTCATCAATGGTGGCAACGGTGTGATCATCGCGCAGCCTGACCACCTCATAGTGTGGTGTTTCCATATTGGGGTTTGGAACGATGACAACTCGAACCTTGTGGCGCTCTTCAATCGCATGGACTTCATTGCGCTTTTCGTTGAGCAGGAAGGTTGCCACGCTGACAGGCAGGATCGCACGAATCTGTGCGGTACGATCTTTCGAGGACTCCTCTTCGATCAGGCGCATGATCGACAGAGCGAGTGATCCTGTGTCGCGAATGACACCTGTACCACTGCAGCGAGGGCAGACACTGCCACGGGTTTCGCTGAGTGATGGACGCAGGCGCTGGCGTGACATCTCCAGCAGACCAAAGCGGGAAATGCGGCCCATCTGCACGCGTGCGCGATCCAGCTTGAGGGCATCGCGCAGGCGATTTTCCACCTCACGCTGGTTTTTAATCGGCGTCATATCGATAAAATCGATGACAATCAGGCCGCCGATATCACGCAGTCTGAGCTGTCGAGCAATTTCATCGGCTGCTTCAAGGTTGGTATTCAGTGCCGTTTCTTCGATATCGCCACCACGGGTTGCGCGTGCCGAGTTGATATCGATGGAAACCAGCGCTTCGGTCGGGTCGATGACAATCGAACCACCAGATGGGAGCTGGACTTCGCGCTCAAACGCGGTTTCGATCTGGCTCTCAATCTGGAAACGATTGAAAAGCGGTGTGGATTCCTTGTAGAGCTTGACGCGATTCTCAAACGTCGGGATCACCTGACGTACAAACTGCATCGCCTGCTCATACACAGCAGGGTGATCAATCAGCACTTCGCCGATATCGGCACGCAGATAGTCACGGATGGCGCGAATGACGACGTTGCTTTCCTGATAGACCAGGAAGGGGGCCGGGCGATCCTTGACCGCCTGCATCGCATCCCAGAGGGTGGTCAGGTAGTCCAGATCCCACTGCAGTTCTTCGGAACTGCGACCGATACCGGCCGTGCGGATGATGACGCCCATCTGGTCAGAGATCTTGACGCCGCTGAGGGCTTCCTTGAGCTGGTTGCGATCCTCGCCCTCAATCCGGCGGGAGATGCCACCGGCACGCGGGTTGTTGGGCATCAGCACCAGATAACGTCCGGCCAGGCTGATGAAGGTGGTCAGGGCTGCACCCTTGTTTCCACGCTCCTCTTTATCGACCTGAACGAAGACTTCAGTCCCTTCACGGATCACATCGCGGATGTTCGGGCGCTGGCCACGTTCCGGCTGCTTGGAAAAATATTCCTTGGCAATCTCTTTGAGGGGGAGAAAACCGTGTCGATCAGCACCGTAATCAACGAAGGCGGCTTCCAGGCTGGGCTCAACGCGGGTGATTTTACCCTTATAGATGTTGGCTTTTTTCTGTTCCCGGCTGTCTGACTCCATATCGAGATCAAACAAGCGCTGTCCATCGACAAGCGCGACACGCACCTCTTCGGGTTGAGTTGCGTTAATCAGCATTCTTTTCATGTTGTTATGCGTTCTCAGCAAACGCAACGCATTCCACTCCAGTCAACCAATGTGTCTGGTGTGTCAGTGTCCAGTCTTTGTGACCGATTGCTGCATCTGGCATGCAATCGCCTGGGTAGCTTCTGGCTACCTTGGTGTCGGCAGTGGAGGAAACGATGACCAATGTCGTTATTTTCTATGGCTGTGGCTGCTGTCTAAGGCAGGTTCCGGGTCAGCGTGCATCTCCACCTCCAACTGGACCCTCGCACTGGCGAAGGTGGTGGAAGCGTTACTTCAAATTCGGGTTTATATCGTTTGATATAGCATGTTTGCCACAGGCCGGACTACGCCAGTAAAGAGATCGTATTCAGAGTAAATTGACTGGTCGTGCGGTTTTGCAAAATTAATAAAGCCAACCGTCCTCGGCAACGCTAGAATATAACAGTAAAGCCATTGAGCATCAATCGGGTGTTAAACAACTTACTATGACAAATTCAGATGCGAAGTCGCGTCCTCAGGTTCGTTATGTCACTGTCGAGCCGGAACAGGAGGGGCAGCGAATCGATAACTTTTTGCGCACACAACTCAAGGGTGTACCCAAGACGCTGATCTACAGGGTATTGCGGAAAGGGGAGATCAGGGTCAACAAGAAACGGGCCAAACCGGATTACAAGCTGGTATCGGGTGATGAGGTGAGAATTCCGCCTGTCAGGGTATCCGAGCCGAATGCGCCTGATATTATCGGTCGGGGATTTCTGGATCGCCTGGAGTCGGCCATCCTGTACGAAACCGATGCGCTAATGGTGATCAATAAACCATCCGGGCTTGCCGTACATGGTGGCAGCGGGATCACCAGCGGCCTGATTGAAGCGGTCAGGCAGATGAGACCGGATGCACGTTTTCTCGAACTGGTTCATCGCATAGATCGTGATACCTCCGGCTGCCTGATGATTGCCAAGAAGCGCAGTATGCTGCGCCACTTGCATGAAGGACTCCGTGAGCGTCAGATCAAGAAAATCTATCAGGCCCTGGTTGTCGGGCGCTGGGATAAGCGTCAGCAGCGTATCGATGCACCTTTGCTGCGTAATGAGTTGCAGTCAGGTGAGCGCATGGTTCGTGTTGATAACAGCGGCAAGAGCTCGATAACGGATTTCAGGCTGCTGCGCCGTTTCGGTGATCTGGCAACGCTGGTTGAAGCCAGCCCCTTGACGGGGCGCACACATCAGATTCGTGTTCATTGCCAGTATGCCGGTCACCCGATTATTGGTGACTCGAAATATGGCGATGAGAGCATGAATCAGCGTATGAAGGCCTATGGTATCCATCGCTTGATGCTTCATGCGGCGGAAGTCAGGGCGAGGTTGCCTGACGGTGAGATGTTGGTTGTGAAGGCAGAGATGGATCTGGATCTTGCTGATTTGCTGTCAGAACATATATCGGACAGTGTTTCTGGCTAAAGCGACCCGCCCCTATACATTACTCTGTAAGGGGCGGGTAAAGGTTCAGCTTTGTTGTGGTAGCTGAAAGTGACTGATGCTGATCATCATCTCATCTGTCAGATTTGTCAGGGAGGCTGCCGATTCGGCAAGCTGTCTTGCTGACAGGGCGGTTTCGGTGACAGAGTTGCTGATGTTATTGAGATTGACGTTGATCTGCTCAGCGACAGCTTCCTGCTGCTCGGCTGCAGTGGCGCTCATGACATTCATATCATTCAACTCATTGACCGATGAGGAGATGGTATTGAAGGCTGCGCTGGCGGAGGCTGAAAGTTGAACATTGCGCCTTGCCCGGTTGCACCCTTCGGTCATCGCAGTGACGGCGTTTGATGCACTCAACTGCAACCGTTCAATCATGGAGTGGATCTCATTGGTGGATCCCTGGGTTCTGCTTGCCAGCGTGCGGACCTCGTCAGCAACTACTGCAAATCCTCGACCCTGCTCACCAGCACGTGCGGCCTCTATGGCAGCATTCAGTGCCAGCAGATTGGTCTGCTCGGCAATACCATTGATGACATCCACCACCTGAAATATCGCCTGGCTGTCGGCCCTGACGGCTTCGATCACTCTGGCGATCTCCTCGATTTCACTTGCCAGCGTGCCGATGGCATCTGCACTTTCCGTCATGATACCCAGGCCATCCCTTGCATGAGCATCTGTCGCTTTACTCAGTTCTGCCACCTTGGAAACACTGAGCGCAACATCCTGCACAGTTGCCACCATCTCAGTCATGGCCGCCGCTACCTGTTCGGCCTCTTTCTGCTGATGATCAACGCGCTCACTGGCCTGCTCACTGTTATGGTGAAGTGTCGCTGCCGCTCCCGTGATTGACTCTGCTGCTTTGCGGGTGGCCGCAATAACATGCACCAGACTACTGCGCATCGCTTCAGCGCTGGCCATGATGCTGCCATGAGTGGCGCTTGGCAGGGTGTTGGAAATGTCACCCTCGGCAATATCCTGCAAGGCTCTTGCAACTATGACCGGCTCGCCACCTATTGTTCGCTTGAGGAATACATAGCTGAAGTAGAGTCCGCCCAGCAATACCAGCAGAATGATGAAAACAATGCCGATCAGAAGAGTGAGCCACGCAGTGGCCTGATGGTTCGCCTCGGTGACCGCTGCCAGTGTGCGTTGATCAAGGAGTTCGAAAAAATCATCCACAGGCTTCATGATCTGGGCTTTAAAGCGGTGATAGTCATCGCTGTGCATTAGGCCGCGGGCCAGCTCCAGATCCGGTTCTCCTCTCAGGGTATAAGCGCCGTTGCTGTCGGCAAACAGGCCCTTAACCGCATTCATGGCTTTGGTTTCAAGTGCGACGAGGGCATCCGAGTTCTGCTGTGCTTCGGTCAGTTTCGCAAGCTCTTCATGGCTGAAACCTGCCTGGCGCATCAGTTGTGTCAGCGCAATCGTTTCTCCCGGAGGCTGAGGGGCCGGCTCTCCGGCAGCGACAAAGTCCCAGTAGATGCGGTGATAGTTTTGCGGGCGAGGTTTTTCTCCGTTGCGGATGGCGAGAATATCAAAGTATTGTTTTTCCCATTTTGGATCCCCGGTCACGGCATAGGTACGCGCCAGGCGAGTCAACTCATCGGAACTTTGACGTAATTCGTCTGCCAACAGGTAGGATTGATAGCGGTTATGACTGGATTCAGCCAGCTCCTGCCCCAGTCCAAGCTGGCGAACTGTGGCTAGTGCAAGGAGTATCATGAGAGAGGCAACGGCAAATGCAAGGAGGAAAAACAGCTTTCGAACAGTCAGGTTTTTCATAATCAGTCCCTTTTTCCTTTTATGAAGTATCAGCTCTCCTGAGGCAGGCTGATTCTGCATGCAGAACATCTGCCTACTCTGGAGAAATCCTGTTTGCTGCAGGTTCAGATCCATTCTGATTGTATTGTTGTTCTGTTACAGATCTGCCTGATGCAGATAAAGTATGCACCAGAAAGGGGCTATGTCCAGATATTGCTGCACCGATCCAGTGCTTTAATTTCATTGATTCCAGCACTGTCAAAAGCTACGAAGCATAGGGTATGCTACGCAGGTTGGGCTTTTGCGGGCGTGTTGCAGATTTGTGGTTTTGTTTTTTTTCGTTTTTCAAGTCAGTGGTTTAGTGTGTAAATGGATATTGAAACTATCAGAGTTCAAGTGTTTGAGGTGGCTGACCAGTTGTTATTGTCAGGTCAGTACCCAGACGTTGCAGTGATCGCCTCCAGGCTGCGCATTTCGCCGGAAGAGATAACTCAGAGTCTGGATGAGTGGTGGAAGGCGTTGCCTGAGCGGGTAAACATCAAAGGCGATCACCACTTCGAAATACCCGGAATGCCGGATGTTCTGGCACAAGCCTTCACGCGCGTATGGCAGCAGGCGGTTCAGGAGGCGCAGTCACATGTCATTCTTTCCCGGAAGAAGCTTGATGTCGGCGAGGAAGAGGATCGGCGGGTCAATGATGACGCGGTACAGAAATCGCATAATCTTTATGTTGAACTGGAAGCTCGTTACCGGGATCTGCAGCTCAAGCTTGAGGAGAGTCGTGAGCAATCCCGTGTGCTTGATGCTGAGTTGACGGTTCTGAAGGGTAATCTGGCTAACGAGACCAACCATCGTAAAAAAGAAGAGCAGAAACGCTCTACCCTTGAGCATGAGCTGGCTCAGCTGAGAAAAGTGCATGATGATGCCAAGCGCGTCTTTGATCAGCGCATCAAGGAAGAGCAGCGTCATATGCTTGAAGCGCTGGCGAAGGAGGAGGTCGAAACCCGCTTCTATCGTAATGCACTGGAAAAAGCGCGGGAGGAGGCCAGTAAGAGAGAGTCTGAGTTTACCCGAGAGGCGCACGATCTGCAGACGCGCCTGGCCAGACGTGATGTCAATGTTGACACGCTGAAGTCTCAGACCAAGGGAATGGAAGCGGAGCTGCAGAAGTTCAAGCAGGAGGCGGCTTCTCAGCAGCGCGAGTTGTCCAAACTGAATAATCAACTGCTGGCTGAGTTGAATAAAACCAAGCGTCTTGAACAGAAGGTCAGAGAGCTGCAGGAAGAGTCGCGTCGAACCAATCAGAAATTGCTCTCCCAGTCCAATGAGAGTGCCAAGCGCGAAAATGCATTGCGTCTGCAGCTGAAGGATAAAGAGGATAACTTGATCAGAGCAGAGGCCAAGGTCAATTCGCTGGAGAAGCGGATGATCAGCTATGAAGAGGAAGTCAGGCGCCTTAGCTCACGTATTTAGTTGATCTGATGGCTGATAACTCAGTATAAAGTGATACAGTTAATATCAATACCTGTTCTTTTTTGAATTTAGTTATATCATGGTGTTATATTTGAGTTTGTTTATGTAATCAGGATATCAAGATGAAACTGCAGCAATTGCGTTATATCTGGGAAGTTTCCAGGCACGATCTGAATGTATCTGCCACGGCTCAGAGTCTTTACACCTCTCAGCCGGGTATCAGTAAACAGGTTCGTTTGCTTGAAGACGAGCTGGGTGTTGAGGTGTTTGCCCGCAGCGGCAAGCATCTGACACGAGTGACGCCCGCAGGTGAAGCCATTCTGCAGATAGTGGGTGATATTCTGCAAAAGGTTGACAGCATCCGCCAGGTTGCTCAGGAGTTCAGTGACGAGAAAAAGGGCACGCTGAGTATCGCCACGACTCATACCCAGGCTCGCTATGCCTTGCCCCCGGCGATCAATGAGTTTATCAAGATGTATCCGGATGTCTCTTTGCATATGCAGCAGGGAACGCCGATGCAGATTTCGGAAATGGCTGCCGATGGCGAGGTGGATTTTGCCATTGCCACAGAAGCCATGTCGCATTTTTCTGACCTGATCATGATGCCCTGCTATCACTGGAATCGTTCGGTGGTGGTACCCAAGGACCACCCGTTGGCTCAGGTCTCCAAGCTGACGCTCGAAGAGCTGGCACGTTACCCTATCGTCACTTATGTATTTGGTTTTACCGGCCGCTCAAAGCTGGATGATGCATTTCGTGACCGAGGCCTGACGCCACGAGTGGTTTTCACTGCAGTGGACTCTGATGTTATCAAAACCTATGTACGCCTCGGTCTTGGTGTGGGTATTGTGGCGACAATGGCTTTTGAGGCGGAGCAGGACAGTGATCTGGTAGCGCTGGATGCCAGTCATCTGTTCGAGGCCAGCACAACCCGTATCGGCTTTCGCAAAGGGACTTTTCTGCGTGGCTACATGTACGATTTCATCAAGCTGTTTGCGCCGCATCTTACGCCCGAAGTGGTACAGAAGGTTCAGGCATGTGCAAACCGTCACGAAGTGGAAGAGATGTTCAGTGGCTATGATCTTCCTCATCATTGAGGTGGATATCCGACTGTATCGTTAATTTATCAATGATCACTCATGCCGCTTTGCGGCATGCTGAGGAGGGTATGTGGAACTGGCTTGTCTGGATCTGGAAGGGGTGCTGATTCCCGAAATCTGGATTGCGTTTGCAGAGGAAACCGGAATTGAGGAACTCAAGGCAACAACGCGTGATATTCCCGATTACGATGTGCTGATGAAACAGCGTCTGCGTTTGCTGGATCAGCATGGTCTGACGTTGCCCCAGATACAGGACACGATCAGTCGTCTGACGCCGCTGGAGGGCGCAGCAGAGTTCCTGGATTGGTTGCGAGAACGGTTTCAGGTAGTAATCCTGTCGGATACTTTCTATGAGTTTGCTCAGCCATTGATGCGTCAGTTGGGTTTCCCGGCGCTGCTTTGTCATAAGCTGGAAGTGGATGAGGCGGGGCGCATTGTGGGGTATACCCTCAGGCAGCGTGATCCCAAGCGCCAGTCAGTCAGGGCTTTTCAGTTGCTGAATTATCGAGTGATTGCGACTGGTGACTCCTACAACGATACCACCATGCTGACGCAGGCTGAGGCCGGTATTCTGTTTCATGCACCGGATAATGTCATCAGCGAGTTTCCACAGTTCCCTGCGGTGCAGACCTATGGTGATCTGAAGCGTGCCTTTGTCACTGCCAGTAATCGCCCGCTGACGCTTTAAAAACAACATAACTATAGCTGCAAAACTGTAGCTGCAAAGAAAAGGGCTGGCCAGATTAACTGGGCAGCCCTTTTTAATGCGAGTGTGTGATCAGACCTTGAAGTTATCGGTCAGCTTTTTCAGTGAGCCTACCACCTGATTCAGATCAGCTGTTCTTTCACGTGTGATATTGGCTTGTTCGGCCAATGTGTCAGCGACCTGCTTGATCTGCTCAGTGTTGCCGCTTATCTCGGTTGTCACTGCGTTCTGCTGTTCAACGGCGCTGGCAATCTGTACGGCCATGTCGCTGATATTGCGGCTTGCACTATCGATCATCTGTAATCTCTCAGCGGCCTGTTCGGCGTTGGAGACACTGTTGAGTGCCTGCTCCTGACTATCACTCATCATATTGACTGCCTTGGAGGTTGACCCTTGCAATTGGGTGATCATCTGCTGGATCTCTTCCGTTGCTTTGTGACTGCGTTGTGACAGAGTACGCACTTCGTCGGCCACCACGGCGAAGCCTCGACCCTGCTCACCAGCGCGTGCAGCCTCTATCGCCGCATTCAGTGCCAGCAGATTGGTCTGCTCTGCGATGCTCTGGATGGTCGCCAGAATGCCGGTGATATTCTGAACATGGGTGTTCACCTCGGAGATGGTTGTTGTGCCCTGAGCAATCTGCTCTGCCAGATTTGCAATGCGTTTGCGGTTATCGCTGACAACGCCCAGTCCCTGTTGGGTCGAGTCTGCAGCATTCTGTGCAGCCGCTGCTGTCTGTTCGGCATTGCGCGCGATCTCGCTGGTTGCTGACGACATCTCCTGTGCAGCTGCAGCCAACTGGGTCAGTTCACCCTGTTGCATGGCCAGTTGATCAAGATTCATCTTGACCTGCTCAGCACTCACCTTGGCATCTTCATGCAGGCGTCCGGTCAGTTGAATCACTTCCGTTATGGTGACCTGCAGGCGCTCTATGAATTTGTTGAACGCCTGGCTCATGCGGCCAAATTCATCCTGACTGTTCACCTCAAGGCGGTGAGTCAGGTCGCCCTCGCCCTGGGATACATCATCCAGTGCGACAGCAAGCTTCTTCAATGGGCGCAGCAGATATTTGACGAGGAGCAGCAGCAAAGCGCCGGCTACCAGCAATACCAGTACACTCAGTGTCAGCAGGCGCCAAGCCAGTGCATTCAGTGCTGCAACCGCTTCGCTGCGTTTAACCAGCAATACAAAGGTCCAGTTGGCATCGTCTACACGTGTGGGTGACATCAGCCAGCGCTCCCCGAGATAGCTGACTTCAACCATCTGGCCTGGCCTTGGCAGGGTCACACCGGGTAGCAGTTCGTTCAGTGGTTTCTGAACTTGCTGGGGATTAGGGTGGGCGATCAGCCTGGATTCACCATCCAGCATCCACAGCTCTGATGTCCAGCGGGACTCCAGCTTCAGCAGCTCGTCTATAACGGCGTTAATGCTGATATCCGTACCCAGAACTCCGCGCATGCTGTTTTTCAGCGGCGTGGCGAAGGAGATGATCAGGTCACCGCTACCGGCATCGATATAGGGCGGTGTAACGACCATGCCATTGGCTTGCAGCGCCTGCTGATACCAGGGGCGTGTGCGAGGGTCATAATCACCCGGTAGATCCGCTGCAGGGGATGACTGCCACATGCCGCCATCGGCGGTACCCGCATAAACCAGATCAAATCGTCCGGCTTCGCGGCCAAGTGTCAAGGGGGCTGTGGCATCGGCCTCATTGGTGGGTAGTTGATTAGCCAGTGCTTCTATGACATCTGATTTTGCCGTGACCCAGTCCTGAGCGAAGGTACGGGCAGTGCGCAACGTATTGTCCAGCTCACTGTGTATCGCCTGGTTGACTTCGGTGCGTAGCAGTTGTGCCGCCAGCATGCCCAGAGCGAGCAGTGCTACAGCGAGTAGTGCGAGCATGGAGCAGAGTATTTTTTGCTGAAAACTCAGTTGCATAATCAGAACCTTTTGCCGGATTTTGTTGGATTGCATGCCATGAGGCTTTTTGACTATCCGTGTTTTTTATCGTCCTGCTTATACTAAAGTATTATTCTTTGTATGTTAGAGTCTGTACAGCCCTGAATGAAAATTAATGAAAAAGAACTATTTAAGTCAATTATAGTATGCCATCTAAAAAAGCCCGATTATTTCAAAAAAATATTCCTCAGGCGTCGCTTCTATTGCGAGCCAGTCTTTAGTGTGAGCTCGAGGCTGCGCAGCAGGTTATTCACTTTGTTGAATGTTTCCTGATATTCGGAGTCGATTTCCGAATCGGCGACTATACCCCCACCGCCCCAGCAATAGATCCGGTTCTGATGATGTAACAGGGTCCTGATCGTAATATTGGTATCCATACGGCCACAGGCACTGATATAACCGATACTGCCGCAATAGATGCTGCGCCTGTGGGGTTCCAGTTCGTCAATGATCTCCATTGCTCTGATCTTGGGCGCGCCGGTGATTGAGCCACCCGGAAAACAGTCTTTGAGCAGATCGATAGCGTCCTTGTTTTCTGCCAGGCGTGCCGTCACTGAACTGACCAGATGATGAACATTCGGGTAACTCTCCAATGCAAAGAGCTCGGGTACCTTGACGCTGCCGGTAGCTGCCACTTTGCTCAGATCGTTGCGCAGGAGATCAACTATCATGACATTCTCGGCTCGATCCTTTGTTGAGTTGATCAGCTCGTCTGCCAGTTGCTGGTCTTCCTCTGGCGTCTTTCCTCGCGGGCGAGTTCCCTTGATCGGGCGCGTTTCAATATGTCCATCAGGCTCGCAGCGGAGAAAACGCTCAGGAGACAGGGACAGGACAGCCCCATCCTGGCTTTCAAGATAGGCGGCAAAGGGTGTCGTAGCGACCTTGCGCAGGTGTTGATATGCCTGCCAGCTATCGCCACTGGCCTGTGCGGTGAAGCGCTGCGCAAAGTTGATCTGATAACAGTCCCCGGCGTGGATATATTCATCAATACGGGTTAGTGCTGTGTGATAGTCAGTTTCGGTCAGATTGCTTATAAAAGGTGTATTCAGTGTGAATGTCGGCGCTTCAGTATGGACGGGCTGCAGAATACGAGCCCTGAGCGCTTCAAGCTGGTTCTCGCTGATGCTGTTATCAGCAATCAACTCCAGTGTGTTCAAGCGATTATCGCGAATCACTGCCCAGCGATAGCGCCCGACGCGCAGCTCCGGAAAATCGATATCATCCTGTGCCTGTGATGGCAAACGCTCAATATAGCGCCCCAGATCATAGCCGAAGTGTCCTATCAGACCACCACAGAAGGGAAGGTCATCAGTCTTCGATCTGTCCATCTCGGCCATCAGGCTGCGCATGACCTCGAAAGGGTCTTGATGCAGTATCATCTCCTGATTGTGCTGGGTCAGTGTCAGGTGCCCTCTGTTGAGACGCAAAATCGCGTCCGGTGCCGCACTCAGAATATCAAAGCGACCAAACCGATTTTGCAGGCCACAACTGTCCAGCAACACGGCATTGCCGAGCGCTCTGATACGGTTGAAGACCTCTGGTGTAGAGAGGGTGTCGGGTAGTTGCAGGCGGCGAATCAAACAGAAATCTCTCAGGCAAAAGCGGAATTCTAAACCTATCCTGCCAGACAGGCGAGCATCCTGTTGGTCAGCGGTTATAATTCATCGCCTTGAACCTCTTTTTTTGCTGCCATGGAGTCAATTGAGCGATGAAGCACCCCTTCCAGCGCGAGACACATCTGCTGACACTGCCCGACCAGCATCTGACCTGGTACCGCTATACCAATCCTGCTATTGAGCCAGGGCGTCGTTTACTGCTGGTGCATGGCGCGGGTGTAGCCGGGCGGGATACCTGGGAGATGTTACTGGCTTTTCTTGCACACTGGCATGAAATAGTCGTCCCGGATATGCGTGGTACCGGCGATACGCGTTACCCGGATGGGGTAGAGCATGGCTTCGTCCTCGGCCAGTTGGTCGGTGATCTGGGCGCGTTGCTGAATACGCTGCAATGGGATCACTTCGATCTGGGAGGCTATTCGCTGGGTGGACTGGTATCTCTTCGGCTCAAGCAGCAGCTTGGTGCACGCATCGAAAAACAGTTTCTTCTGGAGTCTGCACTGCTGGATCGGCCAAGTATGCATGAGACGGTACTGCTTCGAGAGCGCTATTCTGAAGCGGCTGAGCATCTGCGCTCGACGGATACGGAGCAGGGGATCCGCGCCTTTCTTGATACCATCTCCCCGCAGCGTAAAACCGCGGCCAAGGCAGAAGATCTCACCATCAGTCGTCTGGGTCAGCGTCCGATTGGCTTTGCCCATGCGCTGGATGCTGTCACCCAGGCTATTCATCATCTTGATCGTGATCAGTTGCTGGCAGCACAGGGTGATGTCACCAGCTTTATCGGAGGTAACAGCGTGCATGCCATGCATCAGTTGCACAGGGATCTGGCCGATCAGATGCCCAACTGGCACTACTTCCTGATTACCGGCACTGACCACTCACTCCCCTTCCAGAAGCCGCGCCAGATTGCACGGATCATGAATGAGGAGATGGTTCGGTTTATGACGGGTAGGGAGTCATAAACTGGCATATGTTGTTCTGTAGTTCAAGCTATGAGGAAGTGGAAAGATGTATGCTGATCGGATAGCTTTTTTTAGACCAGGGTTTGAGTGAACTTCAATTGTTATTGCGAGGTCATTAAACCTGCATCCAATGGCTGTCGGGTGCGTTCTTAAAGAAAACATAAATATCATAAGGTTGCCTGCCCTGAGTCAGACGTTTTTTTCGGGGCATGACTAGGAGAGCTCAATGAAAATAGCTAACACAATGGTATTAACACTCGCCGCTATCGCCTCCCCAGCGCTGGCAGAGGTTGTCAACCAAGGCATTAGCGAGAGTGAAGTGCTGAACGCCCAGAATGGCTGGTGTGAAGCACTGGTCAATATCAGCAGCACTTATTCTGAAAATGGTCTGGATGCAGCTAAAGCCATGGCTGAAGAGGTGATTGATGCTGCCTATGGCTATCAGATAGGTGCCGTTTTATTCAAGCCTACACTCACTGTTAACCCGCAGACTTTCCGTACCACGCGTGCCGGTGCATTGTCTTACTTTGTTGGTGGTGATCAGGACTACCCGACCGATACAGGCTTTGCGCTGAAAAACTGGACGAAGTGCGAGGTCGACAATGCTGGGATTTTCATCGGTGGCAGGAGTGCCAACACGATGGGTAAGGTTCACTTTACTGACAAGGACGGACAGGTTACAACGGTGGATAAAACCTGGACCTTTGTTAAGGATGATGCCGGCCAGATGCGTATAGTCGTGCACCATTCGTCGCTTGAATACACTGGCCAGTAGGCTTTTGAGGAGTATTCGACCCTGCCGGGAAGCCGGCAGGTTGATATTGGAAGGCAAAACATGGCTACACGACAGGTCACAGCAATTGCATTAAAGCTGCTCGCCATATGGATGCAAGCTCAACATTCTGGGTTGCCTAGCTGAAAAGCATCGAGGTCGTGCTTGATGAGGGTTAATAGCAGGATGAACCTATGCAGCAATACGATGAACAACGGCTGATGCGGCCAGCACAGTATGGTGGCCTTTGCGGTGAAGCATCCCACAGCGGTGGCGCTGTTGACCGATCGCTCTCCTCCCTGGTGGCATCACCTCATGAGCAGTCGCCAACTTGAATCAATACCTGATCAGTTACTTGAAGCTATCAATCAACTTTAACGCTTGATCAGTCTTTAATGAGGATTTTTCATGTTCAAGGACAGAGCAACCGGCTACGAACCACTTTATCAGCTAAAGCAGATTGCCCCGAATGTCTGGATTGCCGACGGTGGGTGGATCCGCTTTTATGGTCTGCCTTTTCCAACACGGATGACGGTGATCAGACTGTCTGATGGTGCTATCTGGGTGCACTCGCCGATTGCTGATCTCAATGGGCTTGCTGATGCGGTTGCTGCGCTTGGACCTGTACGTCACCTGATCGCGCCCAACTGGATACATTATGCCTGGCTGCCCGCATGGCAGACGCGCTTTCAGGAAGCGACCACATGGGTCAGTCCCGGGGTCGTCGATCGCGCTTCGAGCAGGGGGCTGCAACTGAGTTTTGATCATCTTCTGGGCAATCAACCGCCCGTACAGTGGGCTGCCGATATCGATCAGCGCCTGGCAGACTCGAGTGTGCATCGTGAGGTGGTGTTCTTTCATCATGCGAGTAAAACGCTGGTGTTGACTGACCTGATAGAAAACTTTGAACCCCACAAGGTTCCCTGGTGGGCTCGTCCCATCCTCAGGGTAGGCAGGGTTTGTGATCCTGATGGTGGGATGCCGCGCGATATGGCAGCCAGTTTTCGACGGCGTCCGGAGCATTTGCAGGAGCTGGTTGACACGATGATCGCCTGGAAACCGGAACGGATAGTCTTGGCACATGGTCGCTGGTATCAAACCGATGGTGCTGTTGAGTTGAGGCGGGCATTCCGACGTGTTCTGAGTGAGAAAAAGGCACTGACCTGAGCGCTCTGATTCCTCTATTTAGAGGTAAATAAGGCCTCTTCTCCTGTCTCGGGTTGCATACTCGGGAAATCCCCTAGACCTTCGTATGATGTAGACAACTTTTCTTAAAAAGACGGTTGACGGCCTCTTTTATGGCCGGTATCGTTGGTTTAAATAAAGATTGTCGACAATCTTAGCGAGGCAAAGCATGTCAGAGACCAGCAATGTGTTACCGCTCGAGCCGCTGACGAGAACGCTGGCAGATAGAGTCTGCCATCAGATCGTGACAGCTATCGTCAAGGGTGAATTGCCACCGGGCTACAAGATAAGCGAACCGGAACTGGCGCGTACCTACGGTATCAGCCGTGGGCCCCTGCGTGAGGCGATCCGTCGGTTGGAGGGGTTGCGACTGGTTGAACGCAAGCCTCATATCGGTGCTCGTGTCGTGCAGCTTTCTGCACGCGAACTGATTGAGATCTACCATGTGCGTGAAGCGCTGGAAGGGATGGCCTGTCGTCTGGCTGCAACTCATATGTCTGATGAAGAGGTGCAAAGCATTAAAGATCTGCTCGATCTGCATGAAAAATCGGTCGAGCAGCGCGAGTGGAGCTCCTATTTTCAGAAAGAGGGCGACCTCGATTTTCATTACCGAATTGTACAGGGCAGTAAGAATGCCAAGCTGCTGGAGTTGCTGGGCGCTGACCTGTATCACCTGGTACGCATGTACCGCTATCAGTTCAGTGTGTCGAGTTCCAGACCCAAGCGTGCACTCAAGGAGCATCGTCAGATTATCGATGCAATCGAGGCCAGGGATCCTGAGCTGGCTGAGTTGCTGATGCGTCGTCATATCAGCTCTGCACGCCGGAATATCGAAAGCAAACTGAACACTGTGAATGAAACCAAAGGGGATAAAAATGGCTGAGAAACTGACTGCGGGTGGGCGCTTTCGTAAGGCGCTGGCTGAGAACCAGCCACTGCAGATTGTTGGCACCATCAATGCTTACCACGCAATGATGGCAACCAGGACCGGGCACCAGGCGATCTATCTGTCGGGTGGCGGGGTCGCCAACGCGTCCTATGGCCTGCCTGATCTGGGCATGACAACCTTGAACGATGTACTGGAAGATGTTCGTCGCATCACCGGCGCGGTCGAAACGCCACTATTGGTGGATATTGATACCGGCTGGGGTGGCGCATTCAATATCGCCCGTACCGTTCGAGACATGATCAAGGCGGGTGCGGCGGCGGTGCATATCGAGGATCAGGTGGCGCAGAAGCGCTGTGGTCATCGCCCTAATAAGGAGATCGTTTCTCAGGCCGAGATGGTGGATCGTATCAAGGCAGCAGTGGATGCCAGAACCGATGACGACTTCTTCATCATCGCCCGTACCGATGCTTTCCAGATGGAAGGGCTGGATGCTGCAGTCGAACGCGCCCAGGCGTGCCTTGAAGCGGGTGCCGATGGCATCTTCGCCGAGGCGGTGCACACCCTCGAGGATTACAAGGCGTTTTCGACCGGTATCAATGGTCGCCATCTGCTGGCCAATATCACCGAGTTCGGTGCCACGCCACTGTTCAATAAGGCTGAGCTGGCGGAGCAGGGTGCCACCATGGTGCTGTATCCGCTGTCGGCCTTCCGTGCCGCTAACAAGGCTGCACTGAATGTGTTTGAGCATATCCTGAAGGATGGTGATCAGAAAGCAGTGATCGATACCATGCAGACCCGCATGGAACTCTATGATTTTCTTAACTATCACGATTTTGAGCAGAAGCTTGATGAGCTGTTTGCCCAGGGTAAAAATAAGTAAAGCAGGCAAAAACTGCTGCAGGGGTAACCCTTATACAAGAGGAGAGAACAATGGCTGAAGCAAAACAACTCGGTGGTGCTGGCCTGCGTGGTCAGTCCGCGGGTGCTACGGCTCTGTGTACTGTAGGCCAGACTGGTGCGGGCCTGACCTACCGTGGCTATGATATGAAAGAGCTGGCAGACAAGGCCGAGTTTGAAGAGGTCGCCTATCTGCTGGTGTATGGCAAATTACCGAATCAGGCTGAGCTGGATGCCTACAAGGCTAAGCTCAAGTCGCTGCGTGGCCTGCCAGAAGCGCTGAAAACCGTGCTGGAGCAGATTCCGGCTGATGCGCATCCGATGGATGTGATGCGTACCGGTTGCTCAATGCTGGGTAATCTGGAGCAGGAGAAGGATTTCAGCGAGCAGTATGACAAGATCGATCGCATGCTGGGTATCTTCCCATCGATCATCAACTACTGGTACAACTTCTCCCATAAGGGAGAAAGGATCAATGTTGAACCCGATGCCAACTCCATTGGTGAGCACTTCCTCTGGACTCTGCATGGCAAGAAGCCTGACCCGCTGCATGTCAAAGTGATGCATGCGTCGCTGATTCTCTATGCTGAGCATGAGTTTAACGCGTCTACCTTTGCTGCACGTGTTTGTGCATCTACCTTGTCAGACATTCACAGTTGTGTGACCGGTGCTATCGGCACGCTGCGTGGGCCGCTCCATGGCGGTGCCAATGAAGCGGCAATGGCGATGATACAAGACTGGAAATCCCCGGAAGAGGCTGAAGCCAACATCATGGGGATGCTGGAGCGTAAAGAGAAGATCATGGGCTTTGGTCATGCGATCTATCGTGACTCCGATCCACGCAACGAGATCATCAAGGGCTGGTCTAAAAAACTGTCTGAGCAGGTAGGTGATAGCGTTCTGTACCCTGTCTCTGAACGTGTTGAGGCGGTGATGTGGCGCGAGAAGAAGCTGTTCTGCAACGCGGACTTCTTCCATGCTTCTGCGTATCACTTCATGGGTATCCCGACCGAACTCTTCACACCGATCTTCGTCTGCTCGCGAGTGACTGGCTGGACGGCACATGTGATCGAACAGCGTGAAAATAACCGCATTATTCGTCCGAGTGCCGACTACACAGGGCCAGAGCAACGTCCCGTACCACCCATGTCTGAGCGTGACTGATTCGGGAACATAACAAGGAGGAGTCGGCTAACTGCTGCTCCTCCAGATCTGGCCTGTCAAAACCAATTCGAGTGAGTTCCGACGCCATGAATACTGAATACCGCAAACCTCTGCCCGGCACCTCGCTGGACTACTTTGATACTCGTGCTGCTGTCGATGCGATCCAGCCTGGCGCGTATGATCAGTTACCCTATACCTCTCGTGTACTGGCTGAGCAGCTGGTGCGCCGCTGCGAGCCACAGGATCTGACGGATTCACTCAGGCAGTTGATCGAGCGCAAGCAGGAGCTGGATTTTCCCTGGTATCCGGCGCGCGTAGTATGCCATGACATTCTGGGTCAGACCGCTCTGGTAGATCTGGCTGGCCTGCGTGACGCTATCGCCGATATGGGTGGTGATCCGTCCAAGGTGAACCCGGTGGTGCCGACTCAGTTGATCGTTGACCACTCATTGGCAGTCGAAGCCGCGGGTTTTGATCCGGATGCCTTTGAAAAAAACCGTGCCATTGAAGATCGCCGTAACGAAGATCGTTTTCACTTCATTGAGTGGACCAAAACGGCTTTTGAAAACGTCGATGTGATCCCCGCCGGAAACGGCATCATGCACCAGATCAACCTGGAGAAGATGTCTCCGGTGATTCAGGTGCGCCCGGATGCAAACGGAAAGTCTGTGGCTTTCCCGGATACCTGTGTTGGTACCGATTCCCATACTCCGCACGTGGATGCATTGGGTGTTATCGCTATTGGTGTCGGTGGCCTTGAAGCCGAAACCGTGATGTTGGGTCTGCCATCCATGATGCGTCTGCCCGATATCGTAGGTGTCGAGCTGGTTGGCAAGCGTCAGCCCGGTATCACTGCCACCGATATCGTGCTGGCGTTGACCGAGTTCCTGCGCAAAGAGCGTGTCGTGGGTGCCTATCTGGAATTCTTCGGTGAAGGGGCGTCCAGCCTGACGATTGGTGATCGTGCCACTATCTCCAACATGACGCCGGAATACGGTGCCACCGCTGGCATGTTCTACATAGATGAACAGACTATCGACTACCTGAAGCTGACCGGCCGTGAGCCTGAGCAGGTGGCGCTGGTGGAAAACTACGCCAAGACCACTGGCCTCTGGGCTGACACGCTTGCAAAAGCCGTATACCCACGAGTGCTGAAGTTTGATCTATCCAGTGTGGTGCGTACCATGGCTGGCCCCTCCAACCCGCATGCTCGTGTCTCCACCAGTGATCTGGCGGCCAAGGGCATTGCCGGTAAATGGGAAGAGAAAGCGGGCGAAATGCCCGATGGCGCGGTGATTATCGCTGCTATCACCAGCTGTACCAATACCTCCAACCCACGCAATGTAGTGGCGGCTGGCCTGTTGGCGAAAAAAGCCAATGAGCTGGGCCTGATCCGCAAGCCCTGGGTCAAATCCTCTTTTGCACCGGGCTCCAAGGTTGCCAAACTCTATCTGGAAGAGGCCGGTCTGCTGAGCGAGTTGGAAAAGCTTGGTTTTGGTATCGTGGCTTATGCCTGCACCACCTGTAACGGCATGTCCGGTGCACTGGATCCGAAAATCCAGCAGGAGATCATCGAGCGTGATCTGTACGCCACAGCGGTGCTGTCCGGTAACCGTAACTTTGATGGTCGTATCCATCCTTACGCGAAGCAAGCGTTTCTGGCTTCACCGCCGCTGGTCGTTGCCTACGCCATTGCTGGTACCATCCGTTTTGATATCGAAAAAGACGTATTGGGCACCGACAAGAGCGGCAACCCGATTACGCTGAAGGATATCTGGCCGTCAGACGAAGAGATTGATGCACTGGTCAAAACCAGTGTCAAGCCGGAGCAGTTCCAGCAGATCTACATCCCGATGTTTGACCTGGATCGTGGCGAAGCTGCCAAAAGCCCACTGTATGACTGGCGCCCGATGTCCACCTATATCCGCCGTCCGCCTTACTGGGAGGGTGCTTTGGCAGGTGAGCGTACCATGAAGGGGATGCGCCCGCTGGCAGTGTTGCCTGACAACATCACCACCGACCACCTGTCGCCATCCAATGCGATCATGATGGACAGCGCCGCAGGTGAATATCTGCACAAGATGGGTGTGCCGGAAGAGGACTTTAACTCTTATGCCACTCACCGTGGTGATCACTTGACCGCTCAGCGTGCCACCTTTGCTAACCCGAAACTGATCAATGAAATGGCCGTGGTGGATGGTCAGGTCAAGCAAGGTTCCCTGGCGCGTGTTGAGCCGGAAGGTAAAGTGATGCGCATGTGGGAAGCGATCGAGACCTATATGGAGCGCAAACAGCCGCTGATTATCGTGGCCGGTGCCGATTATGGTCAGGGTTCTTCACGTGACTGGGCGGCGAAGGGTGTGCGTCTGGCCGGTGTGGAAGTGATTGCTGCTGAAGGTTTTGAACGCATCCATCGCACCAACCTGATCGGCATGGGTGTGCTGCCGCTGCAGTTCGAAGTCGGTACCACACGTAAAACCCTGGGTCTGGACGGCACAGAGACCTACGATGTGGAAGGTGAGCTGAAGCCACGCGGCACCATGACTCTGGTGATCAATCGCAAGAGTGGTGAGCAGGTTAAAGTGCCGATGCTGTGTCGTCTGGATACGGCGGCTGAAGTGCATGTCTATAAGGCAGGCGGTGTATTGCAGCGCTTTGCCCAGGACTTCCTTGAGGGGAGTGTCTGATATGTCTACAGCACCACAGATCAAAATTCCCGCCACCTATATGCGTGGCGGCACCTCCAAGGGGGTCTTTTTCAGCCTGAGTGATCTGCCTGAAGCTGCGCAGGTGCCAGGTGCAGCGCGTGACAGAGTCCTGATGCGTGTGATCGGCAGCCCCGACCCCTATGGGCAGCAGATAGACGGTATGGGTGGTGCGACTTCCAGCACCTCCAAAACCGTGATTCTGGCGAAAAGCGAGCAGCCGGATCACGATGTGGATTATCTGTTTGGGCAGGTCGCCATCAACAAGGCATTTGTCGACTGGACCGGCAACTGCGGCAACCTGACCGCTGCCGTGGGGGCCTTTGCGATCAGCAAGGGGCTGGTGGATGCCTCGCGTATTCCGGAAAACGGCATCTGCACGGTGCGCATCTGGCAGAAAAACATCAGTAAAACCATCATTGCCCATGTACCCATCACCAACGGTGAAGTACAGGAAACCGGTGATTTTGAACTGGATGGCGTGACCTTTCCCGCGGCAGAGGTGGTGATTGAGTTCATGGATCCTGCCGATGGCGAAGGCTCCATGCTGCCAACCGGTAATGTGGTGGATGATCTGGACGTGCCTGGTATCGGCAACTTCAAGGTGACGATGATCAACGCCGGTATTCCGACCATCTTCTTCAATGCAGCTGATATCGGCTACACGGGTACTGAGCTGCAGAAGGATATCAATGGGGATGCAGAAGCGCTGGCGCGTTTTGAAACCATGCGTGCTTATGGTGCCGTGAAGATGGGGCTGATAAAGGAGATTGCCGAAGCGGCTGATCGTCAGCATATACCGAAGATCGCATTTGTTGCCCCGGCTACCGACTATACCGCATCAAGTGGCAAGGCGATTGCTGCCAACGAGATAGATCTCTGCGTGCGGGCACTGTCGATGGGCAAGCTGCACCATGCGATGATGGGTACAGCATCTGTGGCGATTGCCACGGCGGCAGCGGTACCCGGTACGCTGGTGAATCTGGCTGCTGGTGGCGCTGAGCGTGATGCCGTCACCTTCGGCCATCCATCCGGAACGCTGCGTGTCGGTGCAGCTGCCACGCAGGTGGATGGCGAATGGACTGCCACCAAGGCGGTCATGAGCCGCAGTGCACGTGTGCTGATGGAAGGGTGGGTCAGGGTGCCGGGCAATACTCTTTAGGGTGCCTTTAGGGCGCCTTTACGGCGCCTTTAAGGAGAGCAGGACTATACCTCGCAGAAGTTGATCCACTCCTGCAGTGCCTTACTGAGAAACTTGTGTTGATGCTGTACCAGATAGAACTGCCTGTCCAGCGGACGGTGGGGCAGTTCCAGCGGTACAAGTGCTCCGCGGCGGATATTGTCCTCCACAGACAGACGGGACAGGCATCCCAGCCCCAGCCCTGATTCAACGGCGCGCTTGATCGCTTCAGTATGTTGCAGCTCAAGCGGTGGCTTGAGCTCGGCGATCAGGCCATGCATGGCGCGATCAAATGTCTGGCGCGTGCCTGATCCGGGTTCGCGCAATATCCAGTCGGCCGCGAGAATCTCCTCATCTGACAGTGACTCCTTACCTGCCAGAGGGTGATCTGGTGCGCAGAATACCACCAGCTCATCCTTGGTCCAGGGGGTCAGTGTCAGATCCGGGTGATTCAGTTCACCCTCGATCATGCCCAGATCCAGCTCGAAATTAGCGACTTTTTCAATAATACTGGCAGTATTGGCAACCTGCAGGCGTACACTGGCCTGAGGGTAGGCGGCTCGGTATCGGGTCAGAATGCCGACGGCAAGATAGTTGCCTATGGTCAGGGTGGCACCGATATTGAGTGAGCCTAGAGCAGAGCGTTGTTGCAGGTGCTGCTCCAGTTCACGCGCCTGATCGAGCAGTGCTTCAGCCAGAGGGCGGATAGCGCGGCCAAGGTCATTCAGCACCAGTCGTTTGCCGACGCGATCAAAGAGCTGGATTTCGTACTGGTTCTCCAGCTCCTTGAGCGCATTACTCGCAGCCGACTGCGAGAGATTGAGCTGTTCGGCTGCTCGACTGACGTTGGCGGTGCGGGCGGTTTCGATAAAGACATCCAGTTGGCGCAGGGTAAATTTCATAGTTATAAAATCGATATGGATTATTCAAATTACTCATTTTTTAAATAATAGATAAGTGTTTAAACTATGTGCAAGTACTAATTTCGGCGCGTACAACTTTACAGCGCGAGACAAGGGGTTTGACGAATGGCTAATCTGCACAAAGAGCGAGTGCTGGATGTACAGCACTGGAATGACACACTGTTCAGCTTCAAGACAACACGTGATCCCGGTTTCCGTTTCAAAAACGGCCACTTCACGATGCTGGGGCTGGAAGTCGATGGCAAACCTCTGCTGCGTGCCTACAGTATTGCCAGCGCGAACTATGAAGAGGAACTCGAGTTCTTCAGCATCAAGGTAGCCGATGGCCCGTTGACCTCACGCCTGCAGCAGATCCAGCCCGGTGATGAGATCTTTATCAGTCGCAAACCGACCGGCACGCTGCTGACCGATTTCCTGCTACCTGGCAAAAATCTGTATCTGCTGGCCACCGGAACCGGTCTTGCACCCTTCATGAGCATCATCAAGGACCCTGAGGTTTATGAAGCTTATGAGAAGGTGATTCTGGTCCATGGCGTGCGCTTCGTCTCAGAGCTGGCATACCAGAAGGATATTACGGAAGTACTGCCAAACAATGAGTTCTTTGGTGAGTATATCCAGAACCAATTGCACTACTATCCTACGGTGACCCGTGAGCCTTATGTGAACCAGGGCCGCCTGACCGATCTGATGCGCTCCGGCAAGCTGTTTGAAGATCTGGGTATTCCTGCGCCAAACCTGCAGGATGATCGCTTCATGATCTGTGGCAGCCCAGCGATGCTGAAGGATACAACATCCGTACTCGACGATTGGGGCTTCAAGGAAACACGCCAGGGTGTTCATGGCGAGTATGTGATTGAGCGTGCATTTGTAGACTAAGCTCAGACCACGTAATCAAACCTCAGTAACACCTCAGTAACCTATCAGGGCTGCTCTTTTCAGAGAGCCCTGGTTGAATACAATCACTTTCCCCTCTTGTTACCTTCCTATAAGCTGTGCTGTTGCGTCAGCTGTGTCATAGTGTATCCAATTCTGGTTATTCGTCTGGCGCTGTTGGAGCGCAGTAAAAGTCTTGTTGGGTTCAGGGAGTTAATCCGAGATGTTGAGACGTTTTGTATTGCCACTGGTGCTGTTGGTACTGGCCTATGGCTTCTGGGCCAGTTCAGAGTTCAAGGAGGTGGCAGCTGGGGTCGCTTTATTTCTGTTTGGCATGATGTGTCTGGAGGAGGGGTTCAAGGCCTTTACCGGCGGCACACTCGAAGTGCTGTTGCGTAAATCCACCGACCGGCTCTGGAAGAGCCTTGCCTTTGGTATTGGTAGTACAGCCCTGATGCAGTCAAGTACGCTGGTATCGCTGGTGACCATCTCTTTCGTCAGTGCCGAGATGATAACGCTAGCAGGCGGCATTGGTATCATCATCGGTGCCAACCTTGGCACCACCACCGGCGCTTGGCTGATTGCGGGTCTGGGGCTGCGTATCGATATCGGTGGCTATGCCATGCCGATGCTGGTGTTTGGCGTCATCTTCATGTTGCAGAAAAGCAAAAGCCTCAAAGGGGTGGGTTATCTGCTGCTGGGAGTGGGTTTCCTGTTCCTTGGTATCCACTTCATGAAGGAGGGGTTTGAGGCGCTGCAACAGGGCTTTGATCTCTCTGCCTTTGCTGTATCCGGTTATGCCGGGGTGCTTCTTTTCACGCTGATCGGCATGCTGATCACCGTGATCATGCAGTCGAGTCATGCCACGCTGCTGGTGATTCTCACGGCCCTGGCGGCAGGGCAGGTGAGTTATGAGAATGCTTTGGCTCTGGCGATAGGCGCCAACCTTGGTAGCGCCATCACGACGGCACTGGGTGGGATGGCTGCAAACCTGGGTGGCAAGCGACTTGCGTTTGCACACCTGGGGTTCAATCTGATGACTGCGGCTGTGGGCATTCTCTTCATCAATCAGCTTGCCTGGCTG
Organism: Nitrincola alkalilacustris; assembly: GCF_008973755.1. GTDB lineage: Bacteria > Pseudomonadota > Gammaproteobacteria > Pseudomonadales > Balneatricaceae > Nitrincola > Nitrincola alkalilacustris. The sequence goes on from NZ_WBOM01000006.1 coordinate 74,176, forward strand.
GTGGATCATGTTGCTGCGCTGATAGGTATTGCTGAACAGGATCACATGCTTAAACTGGCACTGTTCCACACCCTGTTCAATCTGGTTGGTGTGCTCCTGATTCTGCCGGTGGTGAAGCAGTTCGAGCAGTTGCTGATGCACTATGTCACCTTCACCCCATCCGGATCCGAGAAGCCGCTTTATCTCTACCCTGATGCTCTGGATACGCCGAGCACTGCTGTTGCCGCCGTGCGCAAGGAGGTCGAGCACCTGTTTGATAATGCCTGGGGATTGCTGGCACATGGCCTTAGTCTGCGGCGCAGTGTGATCGACTCGGAGGACTCGCTGTCCGAAGCGGTGAAATACACGCGCCGTATCATGTCATTGGATGTGGATGATCTCTATGAGCAGAAAATCAAAAGCCTGCACAGCGACATCGTCTCCTTCATCGGTGAGGCTCAGTCGCGTGAGACGACTCAGGTTAGTTCTGAGGAGCTGTATCGGTTGCGCCAGGCTAGCCGTGATATTGTCGAAGCGATCAAGGCGATGAAGCATCTGCATAAGAACCTGAGTCGATATGGCATGTCTCCAAACCCTGCCATTCGTGAACGCTACGACTCCATGCGCCTGGTAGTGGCGAGGTTATTGCGTGAGTTACGCCAGTTACGTAAAGCAGAACCTGAGGATGTCACAAATTTGTCATTGGACGCGCTGAGGGTTTCTCTGCAAAAATCCAGTCGCTCGCTGATGGATGAGATAGATGAGATGATCCGCCATCGGCGCTTTACAGCCAGTGTTGCGACTTCGATCATGAATGATGAGGCCTATGCGCATGATGTTTGTCAGAATTTGATTGACGCAGCGCAGGTGTTGTTCTCATCGGCCACGTCAAATGTTGACGATCTGCTATCTCTGGACGAACATGAAATTCAGAGTATGGCGTCAGCAGTGCAACCAGACAAGCAGCCTCAGGATCAATCAGGTGAATCGCGCTCATGAAAACCAAGAACCTACTGTCACGCTTGACCCGATTTCTGGATGCGGATACCAAAACGCAGCAGAAAGAGATTAAATCGATCCGTGAACTGCTGAAAAAACTGAAGCAGAAAGAGCGCGATCTGAAGGAAAAGCTCGATAAGCGTCCTGATCGTGAGGATGCGGATGATATCCGCATCAAACTGGATGTGATTTATGCCCAGCGCTTGAAGGGTCTTGATCGTGTGAAGCAGCTCAAGGAGGAGTGCAAGGGTAAAGACAAGGAGTAGATTTGCCTTTAGCATGTGGCCTTGGCGGCAACTTTGCCGTAATGACAGTTGTGTAAACAGCCAGGGAAAAAGGTCACATGCTACGCCGTATTATTCTTCTTATTTCTCCTCTCGTGTTACTGACCCTGTGGCTGCTGGTTCAGCAGCCGCAACAGGAGGGAGAATGGCACCCCTTACAGACCCGGTTGCCTGTTATAGCGCAGCAGGGCGATGATTACCTCATCCGTGATATTCGTAACTTTCGCTATCAGGCTGATGACATGCCGGCTTCTGCCGATTATTTCGATCACAGTTACAACACCGAGCAGCTGCAGCGCGTCTGGTTTGGGCTGTCTCACTTTTCTGATCATGGCTTTGCACACGCATTTCTCAGCTTTGAATTTGCCAATGAAGATCCGGAGCAGGAAGCGGATTTTCTGGTTGCTTCCGTTGAGGCGAGACTGCGTCCAGATCAGCAGTACAGCCCCTTTGCCGGCTTATTGCGCCAGTACAATCGCATGATCGTGTTGGGTACGGAGGCAGATATCATCGGTCTGCGCAGTCATGTACGGGGTGAGCGGGTTCATCTGTATGAGATGACGCTGACGCCTGAGCAGCAACAGCATCTGTTTCGCGGCATGATGAGCGATGCCGCCAGTCTCAGCCATACACCTGCTTTCTACAATACTCTCCTGCACAACTGTGTCACGAGCCTTCTGCGCCATGATCCGGATTACCGGGTCTGGCGGCACCTGTTTGATTACAGGGTATTGCTGCCTGGCTTTGGTGACGGGTTTGCGCAGGACAAGGGGTGGCTTGCGCAGGATATTGCGCTTGATCAACTGCGCTCCGAGAGCAGGATCGCACAGCAGCATGATCCAAGGGAAAACAATTTCTCAGCACTGATCCGAGCTCGTGCCTATCTGGATCTGACACTGGAAAATCTGGTTGCGCAACAAAGTGCCTGGCAGCATCGCCTTGTCAGAACACAGGGGGTGTTGCGTCATCATCCCGATCCCTTGCACTACTGGATCGAGGATGAGCGCTACAATCGTGTTGAGCTCTTTCCAAAAGAGCTGGCCGCACCCTTTCTGGGTCAGGCTGTTGAGGTGGAGGGGCGCTTCCGGTTTGATCCCGAGGTCGGGCGAGCTGTGCATCTGGACCGTATCATCCCGGCTTCTGATAGCCGGTTCCCTGATTGATTCAGTTGCCTTCAACTGACCAGCTTATCAGGCTATCGGCCGGTATGTTCAGCCCTTGATGCTATCAGGCAGCAAGAAGAGCTGTGCTGTCGTACTGAGTTAGCAGCAAGACGTATGGGATAACTGCAAATACTCCAGTAAGAGCTATAGTGATGAAATTCGATTTACTGGTGAGGCTCATACAGTGAAAATAAGAACAAAATTGATTCTGGCTTTTATCGCATTGGCGGTACTGCCTATTGTGATCATATCTGTTGTGGTGGTTACCAACCTGCGTATGCAGGCTGAGGAAGTTTTCCAAACCAGTACAACACGCGAAATCCGTCAGATAGACAATGCAATGCAGGTCTATTTTGATGCCATCGATAAAAGTGTCCATTTCCTCGCCAGTCATCCGCTGGTGGCCCAGGTCGATTCAGGTATCACCAATTATCTGACAAGCGCCGAGATGGTCATGGCGCCTGATAAGGCCGGGGGGATAGAGCAGGAGGTGTTTGAGCTTTTCAACCATTTTGCGGCCACTCATCCAGGCCTGGCGTATGTGTATATGGGTACGGTGGAGGGATCATACATCCAGTGGCCTCTCGGCAGCGTATCAGCACGTTACGATCCACGTCAGCGTCCATGGTATCAGGCCGCGATGGCACAACCCGATGTGCCCGTCAGAACCTCAGCCTATTACTGGGAGCCAGACGATGCCGTGATTGTCAGTACTGTCATGAGCACGGCCAATCAGTTGGGCAGACAGGGCGGAGCAATAGGTCTGGATGTGTCGCTGGGGCAACTGACTGCGATGGTGCGTGATATCAAGTTGGGTGAAACCGGTTACCTGATGCTGCTTGAGGCCAGTGGCAATATTCTGGTCGATGCAGCTAACCCGGAGCATAACTTCAAGAATATTCAGGAGCTTTCAGCAGATTATCGGTCATTGTTTGAAGCCGCAGAAGGGGGCGAGCGTATCCGCTTGTCGGGCAAGGATTATATGGTGGCAGTCTATGAGTCTCCGGGACTGGGTTGGCGCTATATCGGTCTGATTGAGCATGGTGAAGTGATGGCACCTGCTAATCGGATGATAGGCTTTCTGTCGCTGATAGTTCTGGCAATGGTGCTGCTCTTTTCGCTCATCGGTAAGCTGACGGCAGATGTGATTGTCCGGCCGATCCGGGCAGTTTCTGCCAGTCTCAAGGAGATCGCTCAGGGCGAGGGGGATCTGACCCGTGAGTTGTCGGTCAAGGGCAAGGATGAGCTGGCTGAGCTGGCGAACTGGTTTAACCTCTTCCTGAAGACTATCCGTAATCTGGTATCTGAGATTACGAAAAGTGCAGAAGGGTTGAAGATGTCCTCTGCAGAATCAACCAAATTGTCGCATGATATGACAGATACTGCCGGGCGGCAGGGGCACTCTGTTGATATGGTTTCAACTGCGTTTCATGAAATGGTGGCCACAGCGAATGAGGTGGCCAAGTCCTGCAGCAATGCGGCCCAGGCAGCTGATACGGGCTATCATGAAGCGCAGGATGGCCAGGCCAGCATCAATATGGCTGTGACTGAAGTGGGCCGACTCAGCACTGAGATTGAAGATTCCGTCAGTGCGATTGTGCAACTGGAGGAGGACTCCCGAAATATCAACCTGATACTGGATACCATTCGTGGTGTGGCCGAACAGACCAATCTGTTGGCGCTCAATGCGGCTATTGAGGCGGCTCGTGCTGGTGATCATGGCAGAGGGTTTGCCGTCGTGGCAGATGAGGTGCGTGGACTTGCACAAAGGACGGCTCAGTCCACCGAGGAGATCAATGCTCTGCTTAACAAGCTTAATACGCGTACTACCCACGTGAGTCAGCGCATGTCTGCCAGCCAGCAGGCAACAGAAAAAACGGTTGCCAGCATCCAGGCGGTAAGTGAAAGCTTTGATCGTGTCAGAACTTCCGTGGATATGATCCGCGATATGAATACTCAGATCGCGGCAGCGGCAGAAGAGCAGCATCAGGTGGCTGAAGAGATCAATCGCCATATTGCAGAGGTCAATGGTGATGCACAGCGAGTGAATGAAATGTCGGAGCAGGTCAGGGACACCTCGACATCACTTGCAAGATTGTCCCAACAATTGGATAGTCTCGTCAAAGCATTCAAAACCTGATGGATCGGAAACTGTCCATCAGCATGACATGAGGACAGAGTTTTGGACGATAGCAGGGATCTGGAGCTGATATTGCGTTCGCGCACACCATTGGTGGTGGTCGAAACCCATGAAGAGGCCCGCGTACTGGAACTGCTGCTGGGCCTTTCTCAGCGCATGATGGCGCAGCTCTATCGCTGGTCGGTGACCGAAGGATTGCGCCGACTGGACAAGGATATGGCAGCACAACGGCACAATATTGAACCCGCCGCCGTGCTGGGTCATATTCGCAGTGCAAAGACAGCGGGGCTTTATGTACTGCTGGACTTTCATCCCTATCTGAGTGATCCGATCAATGTACGCATGCTCAAGGATATTGCACTGGAGTGCGAGCAGTGGGGTGCAACGATCATTCTGCTCAGTCACGAGATACAGCTGCCGGGAGAGCTGACACGCTACAGTGCCCGGTTTGAGCTCTCACTTCCTGGTCCGGATGCACTGCGGCGCATCATCAATGAGGTGGCCCGAGAGTGGGGCGCACAGAACGTCGGCAAGCGTGTGCGTGCCGATGCCGCAGCGGTGGATATGCTGGTGCGCAATCTGGCAGGGCTGCCGCTGCTGGATGCTCGTCGGCTGATACGTAATGCGATCTATCTGGACGGCGCCATCACGCAGGAGGATATTCCTGCCGTGATGCAGGCCAAGTACCGCCTGCTGGAGGGTGATGGGGCACTGTCATTTGAATATGATACTGCGCGTTTTTCCGATCTGGGCGGTATGAAACACCTCAAGTCGTGGTTGCAGCGTCGCGCTGCCTCTTTCAGTGGATCTCCACCGCCGGGGCTGGAGCCACCCAAAGGCATCTTGTTGCTGGGTGTACAGGGGTGTGGCAAAAGCCTCGCGGCGAAGTCCGTTGCAGGCAGTTTTGGCGTGCCCCTGTTGAGACTTGATTTCGGCACCCTGTACAACAAATACCATGGTGAAACTGAGCGTAACCTGCGTGATGCCTTGCGCACGGCAGAGGTGATGGCGCCCTGTGTGCTCTGGATGGATGAGATAGAAAAGGGGATAGGCACTGACAGCAGCGAAGGTTCGGGACCCTCCAGACGTGTACTGGGGGCGCTGCTGACCTGGATGGCTGAGCGTACCGATCAGGTATTTATGGTCGCGACGGCCAATGATATTGCAGCCTTGCCACCGGAGCTGGTGCGTAAGGGCCGCTTTGATGAGATCTTTTTTGTTGATCTGCCCGATGCTGCAGCCAGGCTGACCATTCTCGAGGTGCATCTGAAACGCCGTAACCTTGACCCGGCCAGCTTTGATCTGACACTGCTGGTGTCGGCGTCGGAAGGATTTTCGGGTGCGGAGCTGGAGCAGGCAGTGGTATCTGCGCTCTATGAATCCTACGGAACAGGCCAGCCTGTGAATGCAAATATGCTGCTGCATGAACTGCGGCGCACGCGACCTTTGTCAGTCGTGATGGCTGAAAAAATCGAGGCGCTGCGGCGCTGGGCAGCAGAGCGAACAGTCCCGGCGGACTGACGCTCTGACGGGCATCAGTGCAGCTTCAGGCGGGGTTTTAGAATCCGGTTGACCCTTTCCACAACGGTCATCAGGATGGTTCTGATCCAGCCATGCAGCGCCAGCTGGTGCATGCGGTAGAGTGAGATGTAAACCACCCGCGCAATCCTGCCCTCGATCATCATACTGCCGCGGGTCAGGTTGCCCATAAGACTACCGACGGTGCTGTAGTGGCTCAGTGAGATCAATGAACCATGGTCTTTGTACTTGAAGGGCTTTTGTGGTTTCCCGCTCAGGCAGGCGACCAGGTTCTTGTACACCAGCGTCGCCATCTGGTGCGCTGACTGTGCCCTGGGTGGCACCCAGCCACCATCAGGTAGCGGGCAGGCAGCACAGTCACCCAATACATACAGATGAGGGTCATTGCTTACCTGGAGCGAGGGTGTCACGACTATCTGGTTGTTACGGCTCAGCTCCAGCCCCTCAATATCACGCAGAAAATCCGGAGCCTTGATACCTGCTGCCCAGACCATCAGATCAGCATGAATCTGATCACATGTCTGCGTATGCATCACCCCTTTCTCAGCCTTGACGATCTGTGCTCCCTCTCTGATATCTACGCCCAGCTTGGCCAGCTCATCACGGGCTGATGCAGCGATTCTGGGGGGCAGAGCAGGCAGAATACGCGTGCCGGCTTCCAGCAGCGTGATCTGGAGATGGTCAAGCGTCACCTTTTCCAGCCCATACACCTTGAACAGCTCCGCCGCATTGAACAGCTCGGCAGCCAGTTCTACCCCTGTAGCGCCACCGCCGACAATCGCAATGCGCAGGCGCGCTTGTGGATCGGTTTCCAGTTGCTGATTAAGGCGCAGAAAACCATTCACCAGACGTTGCCTGAACCGCTCGGCCTGTTGTGGACTGTCCAGATACATGCAGTGCTGGGCTATACCCTCAATACCGAAATCATTCGACACAGATCCGATTGCCAGCACCAGATAGTCATAGCTGAGTGTGCGCTCGGGCAGTATCTCCTGGCCTTCACTGCTGGTCAGCGCCGACAGTGTGATGGTTCTGGCTTCGCGGTCAACCTGACTCAGACTACCCAATACGAACCGGAAGTGGTGGTTGTGAGCATGGGCACGGTAACTGATCTCGTCGGTTCCTGTGTCCAGTGATCCGGTGGCTACCTCATGCAGCAAGGGTTTCCAGATATGGGTCTGGTTGCGATCAACCAGGGTTATTTCAGCTTTTTTACGCCGACCGAGCTTGCGCCCGAGTCGGGTAGCCAGCTCCAGACCGCCGGCTCCGCCTCCAACTACTATGATATGCATTGTTTTATGCTCTTGCAGATAGTGAAACCTGTGCGCTGCCTGATCGATGGCGGGGGATAAGCACCCGGATGTTGTGTCAGGTCAGCTTGCCGACTTCAGCCCTGCCTCGATGATTGGATATCAGTGCTGGACATCTGCGGTGTCGAGGCAGCTGAGGGCTTTGATAGTGCTGAGCATATCAGGTCTGAAGTCGGAATAGATTAGAAGTTTTATGACATAAAGCTGACTATATAGTCAAATTTGAAAAACGTTGCTAAACTCCTCTCACCATATAAAGATCCGCACACCCAACTAACAAAAGAATAATAAGGAATGCCCATGGCCACTCAACCTGTCCATTATCCCTGGTATAAGAAGGAAGATACTGATGCTTTCTTTGCCCTGTTCCAGAATAACATTGCGAATTTCGTCATTATTGCGATCAGTATGCTGGGCATGGGCTTTTCGCCTGCCATAGTATTTGGTCAGGTGCTCCCGGGAGCTGCCGTTGCGGTCATGGTGGGTAACTTCTACTACGCCTGGAGTGCCGCCCGTCTTGCGCGCAAGGAAAACAGAGCGGATGTCACAGCACTATCTTACGGTATCAGCACACCGGTCATGTTTGTCTTTCTGTTTGGTGTGCTGTTGCCTGCCAAGGCACTGACAGGCGATGAGGTGCTGGCCTGGAAAATTGCCGTTGCAGCCTGTTTTCTCAGCGGTGCCATCGAAGTGGCCATCAGTCTGATTGGCCGCTGGGTGCAGTCGCATCTGCCTCGGGCAGCGATGCTCGGTGCCGTCGCCGGTGTTGCCCTGACCTTCATCGCTGGTGAAATGCTGTTCAAAACACTGGAGATTCCCGTAGTTGGTCTGCTGGTGTTGGCCATCATCATTGTGGGGCTGGTAGCGCGAGTGGCGATGCCCTTTCGCATGCCGGCTTCGCTCTTTGCCATCGTCATAGGAACGGCTATGGCCTACCTGATTGGCGCAGCGGATGGTGCCAAGTTTTCCGATGCCTTCACGCATATCGGTTTTTATCCACTGCTGCCGGGCCTAGCCTGGTATGAAGGGCTGGGACTGCTGTTCACCACCATGCTGGCGATTCTGACAGTCGTACTGCCGATCACGCTCTACAACGCGATAGAAACCATGAACAACGTTGAAGCGATGGAAGCGGCCGGTGACAAATATGATGTCCGTGAGTGTCAGGCGGTTGACGGTGTAGGTACCATGCTGGGTGCTGTATTTGGCGGTGTATTCCCGACCACTGTCTATATCGCGACTGTGGGTGCGAAATGGATGGGGGCTGGTCGTGGATACAGTATCCTCAATGGAGCTGTATATGGTATCGCCACGATGTTTGGTCTGATTGCAGCACTGGCCGCGATCATCCCTGTATCTGTTGTGGCACCGATCCTGGTGTTTGTCGGCATGTCGATGATAGCGACCGCTTTCCAGACCAACGAGACGCGCTACTATCCGGCGATTGCGCTGGCGATGTTGCCCTATTTTGCCAACTACGTGATGACCCGCTTCAATCGGGGGGCCGGTGATGTCGTGGATAATATCTCCAGTGCGATAGTCGTACTGGGGCAGGGAGCGATGTTCACCGCCATTCTGCTGGGGGCCATGACCGTATCGGTGATTGATCTCAAATTCCGTCAGGCGGCTATTTATGCGCTGATCGCGGCCGCCTGCTCCTTTGTCGGATTGATGCACGCCCCGCAGATGATGCTGAACGCGGCGCAGGACTTCACCTTCGGCTATCTGGTGATGGCTGCTTTCTTTGGCTGGTTCTCGCTGAAGTCAGTGCGTGAACAACGCTCGTTGCCGATGGGCGATTGAGGAAATCGATTGAGGAAGAGTCAGAATACAAAACGCCCCGGTAGAGCCGGGGCGTTTGCCATCTAGGGATTAAACCTCAGCCCCAGCGTCTGTCTTGACTGGCCACTGACACGGAAGGTGATTGTCTGAACCTCCTGGGTGCTCTGCAGGACACCGGTCAGGCGATAACTGCCATCAGGCAGGTCGACAATCAACCAGGGGCCATCCGCCACACCCTGTACCAATACCTCTCCTGATTCACGGCTCAGGGTGAAATCTATGTCGGCCAGAAAAGCGCCATCACGAGCAAAAAATTCCACTTTCGTGTTATGGGCAGGTGCTTCCTGACGTGATTCCGAACCTATGCCGCCTGTCCAGTACTCCACTGCCTGCGCTGAAGGGATCAGTGCCAGGCTCAGCAGTAACGCCCCAAATGTCTGTTTCATTCTATACATGACCAACTCCTTGCATGTTAACGGCAGATGTTACGATTTGACTCAGAAATTAAACACAAGTTTCAATCTACTTTCACCTCCGGATGAGCGTGCTAATATGTGTAAAGCAGATCAACTCTAGCACAAGGAATGAATATGGAAATTACAACGATTGTCATACTGGCTGTCCTGGCCGGACTGGTATTTTTTGTCATCGGCATCTATAACCGATTGGTGGCACTGAAAAACCGCTTTCAGAACGCCTTTGCCCAGATTGAAGTACAGCTCAAGCGTCGCTACGACCTGATACCCAATCTGGTTGAAACCGCCAAGGGTTATCTCAAGCATGAGCGTGAAACACTGGAAGCTGTCACCAATGCCCGTAATACCGCAATGGCGGGCTTGAAAGCCGCTGCTGCTGACCCTGGTGCTGCCGGTGCCATGGCTCAACTGGCAGGGGCCGAAGGTGCTTTGACCAGCGCGCTGGGGCGCCTGAGCGTGGTGATGGAGGCCTACCCTGATCTCAAGGCGTCTGAGAATATGCAGCAGCTGTCTGAGGAGCTGACTTCGACCGAGAATAAAGTGGCGTTCTCTCGTCAGGCCTTCAACGATGCCGTGATGGCTTATAACACCTATAAGCAAAGCTTCCCTCAGGTGGTTCTGGCACCCACTTTCGGTCATGGGCCTGATGCCTCGCTGCTCGAGTTTGAGGATAGTGCTGCAATACAGGCGGCTCCGAAAATCTCCTTCTGATCGGATAACTGAAATTTTAGCCTTACATCAGGGACGCAGATGAATTTTTTTGAGCATCAGGATCAGGCCCGACGCAACACCAAAATGCTGGTGCTGTTTTTCGGGCTGGCGATTATCAGTCTGATTGTCATCACAACATTGGCAGTCGGTATTGTGCTGCATATCATGACCGGGGTGGATACAGCTTCCATGTCCGGTGGCGCGCTGAGTGGTGAGCAGCTGTCACGTGCGCTGTCGGTTGATAACTGGGCACTGCTCAGCGGTGTGGCGGCGGCCGTGATTGCTGTTGTGCTGCTGGGGAGCCTGTTCAAGCGCATGCAGCTGAGCAGTGGCGGTGTGGCTGTTGCCGAAGCGATGGGGGGGCGGCTGGTTAATATCTCGACACAGGATGCGGATGAAAAGCGCATCCTGAACATAGTTGAGGAGATGGCAATTGCCTCCGGTATGCCGGTACCACCTGTCTATATCATGGAAGACGACGCGATCAATGCTTTTGCCGCCGGTTATACGCCCCAGGATGCCGTGATCGGTATCACGAGAGGCTGTATACGACTGCTCAACCGAACCGAGTTACAAGGCGTGGTTGCGCATGAGTTCAGCCATATTCTGCATGGTGACATGCGTTTGAATATTCGTTTGGTATCCTTGCTGAATGGAATACTGGTGATCGGCCTGATCGGTTATTTTCTGCTGCGAAGTGTGCGTTATCAAAGAGTAGGCTCATCACGCAAGAACAACACCGTGCCTGTTGTGCTGGCTCTTGGGGCCTGCCTGGCAGTGGTCGGCTATGCCGGAACCTTCTTTGGTAATCTGATCAAGGCGGCTGTGAGCCGTCAGCGTGAGTATCTGGCAGACTCTTCGGCTGTTCAGTTTACCCGCGAACCAGAGGGTATCGCAGGTGCCCTGAAAAAAATCGGTGGCTATAGTCACGGTTCTCAGCTCAGTGCTTCCAATGCTGCTGAATTCAGTCATATGTTTTTCGGACAAGGGGTCAAGATGGCCTTCAGTTCGCTGATGGCCACTCACCCACCGTTGAATGAGCGTATCCGGCGTGTAGAGCCTAACTGGGATGGACGCTTTGTAAGAGTCAGTCTTGAAGAGGCAGCCTCACGCACCGAGGCTTCGCAGGATGCCACCGATGAGATGCAGCGTAAAAGAGAACAGCTCTTGACGGGTATTCTGGCCGGGACGGCCGCCACAGCTGCCACATCTGGCGGTATGTCTGGCGGTGTCGCTGGCGGAATGCCGCAACATGCAGCTCAGGAGTCGATCGCAGCCATCGGTCAACCCGGGAGTCGCCACCTGGCCTATGCGCAGTCGGTGCTGGAGCGTCTTGATGAGCAGCTTTATCAAGCCGCCCATGAGCCTTACTCTGCCCGAGCTGTGATCTATGGTCTGTTGTTGAGTGAGCAGCCGGATATCCGTCAACAGCAACTCGACAGCTTGCAGCTAAATGCCTTGCCTGATGTGTTCAGTGAGCTGCAGCGCCTGCTGAATAAGCTGGTAGCGCTGGATCCTCACCTGAGACTGCCACTGGTGGAGCTGTCGCTGCCTGCGTTGAAGCAACTGACAGATGACCAGTACATGATCTTCAAACGCTGTCTGACGTTGCTGATTCGTGCCGATAACAGAGTCAGCCTGATGGAGTGGGCTCTGTTCAGAATCGTGACTCGCAATATTGAAGGAGTGGGTCGTGGGCGGCAGCGTTTTGACCTGAATCAGTGCAGTGAGGAGGTCGCCCAACTGCTGACCATGGTGGCGCATGCCGGTAACCAGAATATGGAGCAGGCCACGCAGGCTTATCAGGCAGCGGTTGCGACCCTGGCCATGCCCCTTCCGGCCATTGGCAGCCGTGAGTCGGTCAGCCTCAATGAGCTGGATAAGGCTCTTGGCAAACTGGCGCAACTGAAGCCTCTGCAAAAACCGGCACTTTTAAAGGCTCTGGCAGTCTGTATTGAGGATGATGGTGAAATTACCATCACTGAAGCAGAATTATTGCGAGCGGTGGCTGATAGTCTTGATTGTCCGCTACCGCCACTAATGGAGAGGCCTGAAGCGTAATTATTGTTGTGCAGGTGCAAAAAAGTTTTGCCAATTACACCAACGAATAATTGTTAACAATTCTCAGGTCTATATAATCGCGTTTTATTTTCAAATGGCGACGATTTTAATGACCTTGAAAACAGTCGATATCTTATTGGTAGGGGCGGGCGCTATGAGCGCCAGCCTGGGGATGTTGCTTAAACAGCTTGATCCCGGTTTGAAAATTGCAATGATCGAGCGTCTGGACCAGGTTGCACTGGAAAGTACCAGTGGCTGGAACAATGCCGGTACAGGCCATGCAGCCTATTGCGAGTTGAACTACACGCCACAGTTGGCGGATGGCACGATCGATACCCGCAAGGCCTTTGCGATCAACACGGCGTTTGAAGTCAGTCTGCAGTTCTGGTCCTGGCTGGTTGAGCAGAAAATGCTGCCGGCCCCCAAGGCTTTCATCAATCAGGCCCCTCACCAGAGTTTCGTCTGGGGTGAGGAGAACGTTGCCTTTCTGCGCAAGCGCCATGAAACTCTGAGCGCTCATCCGCTGTTTGCTGATATGCAATACAGTGAAGATCCAGAGCAGCTGCGCCAGTGGATGCCGCTGGTGATGCAGAACCGTGATCCTAATCAGAAAGTTGCCGGTACACGCGTCAGCTATGGCTCTGATGTAGATTTTGGTGCACTGACCCGCTATCTGGTTGAGCATCTGCAGCAGCATCCTTCTTTTGAATTGCTGACCAGTCATGCCGTAAAAGATCTTCAGCAGGTGAATGGGCGCTGGGTCGTCAAGGTCCGCAATGAAGCGGATGACAAGTCATATCAGATCGATGCCGGTTTTGTTTTCCTCGGTGCGGGTGGTGGTTCTTTGCCGCTGTTGCAGAAGTCGGGCATACCAGAGCGTGAAGGCTATGGTGGCTTCCCTGTCAGCGGCCAGTGGCTGGTATGTACCACGCCGGAAGTTGTTGAGCAGCATCATGCCAAGGTATATGGCAAGCCACCACTGGGTGCGCCGCCGATGTCTGTTCCGCATCTGGATACGCGTATCATCAATGGCAAGAAGGCACTGCTGTTTGGTCCTTTTGCTGGCTTCACTACCAAATTCCTGAAGCAGGGCTCTTTCCTGGATCTACCGAAGTCGGTCAACCTGGGCAACCTCAAGCCGATGCTGTCGGTGGCCAGGGATAATATGGATCTGACGCGCTATCTGATCAGCGAAGTGATGCAGTCCCATGGCGATCGTGTTGCGTCGCTGAAGGATTTCTACCCGGATGTCAAAGCCGATGACTGGAAGCTCTCGATTGCCGGTCAGCGTGTCCAGATCATCAAGAAAGATGCAGAGAAGGGTGGGAAGCTGGAGTTCGGCACAGAGGTGATCACCTCTGCGGATGGATCGCTCGCGGCTCTGCTGGGGGCTTCACCTGGCGCGTCAACAGCCGCTCAGACAATGGTGAATATTATTGAGCGCTGCTTCAAAGAGCGGTTTAATTCTGAGGGTTGGCAGGCCAGGCTTTGCGAAATGATACCGTCTTACGGTCATTCGCTGGCCGATGATCCGGCACTGCTGAAGTCGATCAGAGAAAGAACGCTCGCGACACTTCAGCTTAACGAAGAGGCCTAACCTCTTTGGTACAGGGGCCGTCAGTCGGCCCCTTCAATTTACAGCTGACACAGCATCTGCTCAGGCTGCGTGCTCCTCTTTTTTACCCTGTGTGCCGAAGTGCGGGTAATACTGCAACTCTATGTCGATGGTTTTAACCTTGACTGAGTACTTTTGCTCCAGCAGCACTGTATAACGGCGGATCAGGGGTTCCAGGTGTTGTTGATAGCACAGGGCCTCAAGTTCGGGTAATCCGATCAACACTTCACTTCTCAGGCTTTGCATCGGGGCGCTGTAACCTGCTTTCAGATATGCACGCATGAATACACGATAGTCAGCACTGAGACTATGTGTAGGCTGGCCTTGCAGCTCGGAAAAAAAAGTCAGGTTAAGCTGTTCCACAATGATCCATTCCTCATCCGGGTGGGTTGAAGCTGATAGATGAACTGTAGAGAGGGTATACGTTTGGAGACTAATACGCGGGAAGGCTGATACGCTTGAAGGCTGTTACAACACTGCGCTTTAGCTACATTTGTATACCGCCTGCAAGTTGCTCTTAAATCAGCGGTCTTATGGGGTGACTTTAACAAAGCTTTGGCACCTTGCCAAGTCTGTTTTTTATTCTGGTGAACAGGGTAATGTAAAGGTAAAGGTGACACCTTTGCCGGGTGTGCTCGATAGCTCTACATGTCCGCTCAGTGGGCCGCTGATCAGGTTATGCACTATCGACAGCCCAAGGCCGCTGCCACCCTGACCCAGTCGGCATGTATAGAAGGGCTCAAAAGCATGCTTCATCGTCTCGGCATCCATGCCGACGCCATCATCACTGTAGATGAACTCAATCCAGCCATTATCCAGCCTTCTGGCTGTCATCAGGATGTTGCCCTTGTCACGTTTAGCAAAACCATGCAGCAGGGTATTATTGATCAACAGAGTGATGATCTGCTCCAGCGCGCCGGGATAGCTGTTCAGCATCAGCTTGTATTCCATCTGAGTCTGAACAGAGAACGGACTGGGTTTCAGCTGATGTGCAAGGGTGATCAATACCTCATTAATCAAGGCACCAAACTCAAACTCACGCCGACGCATACTGGTCTGATCGGTGGAAATCTGCTTGAAGTGTTGTATCAGTGCTGCGCCGCGTTCGGCGTTATGGCTGATCATACCCAGACCACTGCTCAGTGTATCCAGTGATGCCAGCAGTTGGCTGCGTTTCAGAGGGGTGTTGGATTCCAGAGCGTTTTTCAGCAGCTGAACAGATGATTCCAGCGTGGTTCCGACGGTGACAATATTTCCCAATGGGGTGTTGAGCTCATGGGAGATTCCAGCCACAAGACGGCCAAGCGAAGCCAGTTTTTCGACCTGAGCCAATTGGGTGATGGCACGATGCAGTTCTTCATTCGCCTGGGTCAGCTCCCGTGTTCGCTCATCCACACGCGCTTCAAGCGCTTCATTAACCTCCTGTAATGCAGCCTGCGCATTCTGCAGGTCGCTGACCTGCTTCAAAAGAGTATTGGTGACATGATTGTAGTCGGTTCGGATCGCTTCAACCTCCCGGCTGATTCGCTGACCATAGTAGTCAGACTCGCGATTGCGATCGATCTGGTTAAACAGTTGCTCTATCAGGGTGAGTAGTGCATCAGCCAGTGTCTGGATCTCCTGCTCCAGAGCGGGAGGGTAGCGAACCTCCCACAGGAGGCTGGTGCGCTGTTTGATATTCAGGTTCAAACCGGGCAACAGCAGAACACCATGCATTCTTTCTCCCGCCTGTGCTACCAGAGCTTCCAGTTGATCAAGACTGGCGGCGTGGAGGGCGATCAGGCCGCCGGTAAGAATGCGCCTGGTAATGTCACAATGGATAAATCCATCCGGTGGTGTGGCTTGCAGTGACACATGATAACGTGGCAATGAGCTCATTCCTCATCACCCAGCAGCAAGAGCACATAAGTCATATTGTGGAACATGTTGCGTGTATAGCCCTTGCCCTGGCGCATCGGGCCGAACTCTCCGGATGAAGGAAAACCCGCCATCGGCAATCCAGCAGGGTAGGCGTCGGACATCGCTTTCACCTCATTGTGGATCTGACCACCAAGAAGCCACTTGCGTCCTGCACAACTGACCACCAGAGCAGCTTTGGCCACAAAATCTGCTCGGACACTGTCACTGGCCAGTTGATACACTTCACGTATCAGCTCATCCGGGTGTGCCACACAGACCTGGATCAGACGGCCGGGCTCAATACCACCATATAAACCGAGTGTACCCTCAGGGTTGCTCGCATCAGGAATGATTGAGCGCAGCCGTGTCTGCTCTGGCTGGTCAGGATTGGTGACGCGCAGGGTGACGATTCCACGGTCGCTCTCCAGCACCGGTTTTCCTGTTTCACGGGCAACGAAGTCGGCTGCGGCAATGCCATCAACCTGCTGCAGCAGTGCACCCACTGCAGCATCGACCTTGCCCGGTTTGCCGACCGGTTGCAGGGTATTGCTGATATGAATCGAAAAGGGAAACTCACCATAAGCAGCGAGCATCACGATACCGTCACGAATCAATCTGCGATTGCAGAACAGCAGACAGGTATCTATGCGGTTGTCATCCGTAGCCAACCCGCCGACCACGGGAGTGGGGCATTCATGGAACAGGACCTTTTCGACTTCGCTGGCATCGGCATGAAAATCGACACTGATAAACATCAGTGCCGGCTGCTCGCCAGAGGTGAGGTCCTGCAGCGCAGCACGGGTTGTCTCGGCGGGTGCGCTGGCGGCACCAGTCTGAGCACTGATCTGCCAGCGTATCCGTCCTTCTGAGTTCAGGCCCAGCGCCACAGCGCCATAATCCGCGGCTATCCTTGTTTCGTAAAATCCATCCCCACTGTTTCCTATCAGGATGACCTTGTCATTTTCCAGAGCATCATACAGTCCTTGCAGTAGCTCTTCAGGATCGGGGTAGTGGACGGCACAGAAGAGAAACACCACTTCGGGAGTCAGTGTACGGAGCTGTTCACCAAGGTCAATGCCGGCACGATAAGGGTCAGCCACCTGTGTGGTGCAGGAATGGGATCGCATGAGCAAACCTTACATTATGTTTTTTATTGTTGTTATAAGTGTATCCTTTGTTATGACTGATTTGAACAGGCTCTACTGCCGGACTGGTCCTGTCGATCTCCAGTGAGCAATCCACTCTTCTGCAGGGCCTGGTTTGCCGAACAGATAGCCTTGATGTATCACATTGCCACGTGCATTCAGGAAGGCAGCCTGCTCTTCGGTTTCGACCCCTTCGGCCACTACTTTCAGGTGCATATGCGAGGCAACAGCCAGAATGGTTTCCACCAGCGCTGCATCATTAGGATCGTTGGGAGCGTCCTGAACAAAAGTACGGTCAATCTTGAGCTCATCGATTGGCAGACGTTTCAGATAGGCAAGAGACGAATAGCCAGTGCCGAAATCATCCACGGAAAAATGTATACCCAGCTCGGCCAGAGCGCTCATTTTGGCGACGACATCATCAATGTTATCGATCACCAGGCCCTCTGTGATCTCAAGAGTCAGGCTGGTGGGGTCGGCACCGGTGGCTGACAGTATCTGCCTTACCGTGGCAACAAAGTTACCCTGGCGGAAATGGCGCGGGCTCAGATTGACCGACAGGTGCAAAGGGTGACCCAGTTGAGCCTGTTTGGCTATCAGGCGACAGGACTCCGTCAGTACCCATGTACCCAGCTCAATGATCAGATCAGATTCCTCAGCGATCGGGATGAACACGGCTGGTGGCAGCAGGCCCTGGGCTGGGTGTTGCCAGCGTACCAGTACTTCAGCCCCCACTACTTCTCGTTTCGAATTAACCTGTGGCTGCAGATAGAGCCTCAGCTCACCAACAGTTATACCATGGCGCAACTCTCGCTCGGTTCTGAAACTGCGTTCAGCTTCCTCGCCCATACCGATTTCAAAGAAGGAGGTTTGGTTACCACCTCCCGCCTTGGCACGGTGCAGCGCGGTATCGGCACGCCGCATGATGTTTGCCGGTGTCTCATTTGCCTTTTCCGGAAAGGTTGTTATCCCGATACTGGTGGTGACTGAAAACATCTCCCCATCAATATTGATCGGTTGCAGCAACAACTGATGAATTTTTTCTGCGACCGAAAGCGCACGCCTGTTAGCTTGTCCATGCCCCTTGTTTGGGTCCGGCAGTAGAATGGCAAACTCATCACCGGCTACTCGGGCAACCGTATCACTTTCGCGTAACAGGCCTGCGATTCTGTTGGCAAAGGCGCGCAGCAGGGCGTCACCGGTAACCAGACTGTGGGCATCGTTGATCAGTTTGAAGCGGTCAATATTCAGCAGAAGCAGTGCCTCCTGATAGTGCTGGTGTCGGCCCGAAGCGCAAGCCTGCTCCAGACGATCCATCAACAGAGTACGGTTAGGCAGACCTGTCAGTGGATCAAAGAATGACAGGCGATGAATCTGTGCTGCAGCCTGTTTCTTGTCGCTGATATCCTGTTTGATTGCCAGATAGTGGCTGACATTTCCAGCCGTATCTCGTACTGGCGCGATGGTAACAAACTCCACCATCTCCGAGCCATTCTTACGCTGGTTATACAGCTCCCCACGCCAGGTTTCGCCTCTTTGCAGTGTGGACCACATGGCTTCATAGGTTTCATTCGGTGTCAGGCCTGATTGCAGCAGGCGTGGATTTTCACCCTGAATCTCCTCTCGCGTATAGCCTGTATTATTCAGAAATGCATCATTGACATATTCAATGCGGCCTTCAAGATCAGTGATCAGAATACTGTCCGGGCTCTGTTCGACGGCCTGGGAGAGTTTACGTATCTCATGGTCTGAGCGCTTACGCTCAGTGATATCCTGAACACTGAATTGCAGCAGCGTTTTATCCTGATGCTGAAATCTGACCAGTCTGATCTCGGCATCCCACAACTCACCACTGGGGCGCTGATGCAGCCATTCAAATACCAGTGACCCCTTGTTCAGGCACTCCTTGATCAACTCATAACCCAGCCTTCCGGATGAGGTGCCATCATGCTGAAAAGGAGGGGATACTGTTCCGGGTTTCCAGGACAGCAGCTCTTCGCGGGTTTTTGCACCGTAAATGTCGACGGCTGCTTCGTTGCAGTCCAGAAAGCTCAGGTTGATGGGGTCCATCACGACCAGCGGCAGGTGTGAGTCATCGAACAGCAGTCGGTTATAGGCGCGGCTGTCCAGGAGTGCTGATTGCTCCCTGCGCAGCGCATCACTGATCTCCTTGCGTTTACGTATATTGAACAGCAGTACTACGATCACGAGCATCTGCAATATAATCGCACCCAGCAGTATGTATCTTTGCTGTTGTTGACTGGCCTGCAACTGCTGTGTGCGTTGCTGAACCAGCTCCTGCAGGCGGTTCTGGTAGGTCAGCAGTTCCTCTTCGGCAATTGCTTTGCCGGTGATGTCATGTATCACTGAAAAAAGTATCTCGCGGCCATCGGTCAGCTTCAGTGGCGAGGAGTGAACCTCTACGGTGCGAATGATTCTATTGGCACTGCGGTGAGGAAATACAAAGTAACTGCGCTCCTCTTTTTGAGCACGCTCTCGCTCTTTGGCAACCTCCTCAGCATCCAGAATATTGAAATCCTGAATGGACATGGTCTTGAGCTCTTCAATGCTGAAACCGTAAAAGCGAGCTGCTGCCTGATTGGCATCGATGATCGCGCCGGTGGCTGGGTCTATAAACAGCATCACGGTGGAGTGCTGGCTGAACAGGGAGGACAGCAGTTGCTCGTTAGCCCGCACGGTGCCATGAGAGATCGGCAGCATCAACAAGGTGCTGATCAACAGGCTGAACAGGACAACCTTGATACTGGTTTTTTTTAACATATTAACTCCACGCGGCTGAGTGTTCAGCAGCGACTGCTGGCCTTATACATCCTTGACACTGCCATTCATGTCGTGATTATTGCCGTGATTACGGGACGCGCTAGGCTACACAATGCTGGAAGTTATTATGCAGACCTGGATCAACAAATGTCTATTTAATCCACGGTGAGCTATAAAATCAAACAAAGTACTTGCAATGTTAACTTGATTTCTGTTGGTATAAGGGGAATTGTTCATCGTTTTTTAATCATATTCAAACAAGTGCAGCAGACACTGAAGCCAATAATAAAGAGTAGAAACGGCATGCAAATAGGTATTCGGGGCAAGCTCGTCCTGTTATTTGTTGCAATCAAGGTAATTCCATTGCTGCTGCTTGGCTGGCTGGCCTGGACACAGGCAGGTAATCTCGGGCAGCAACTGGCAACGGGTGTAGAGCAGCTGCTCGGTACAGCAACCCGCTCGGTCAATGAGGTGGGTCGGGTGGCAATTGCCGATGCCGTGGAAGCGCTGGACGCACGGGCCAGAGATGATATTGAACGCCAGACAACCGATGTGGCGCAGGCTATTGCGACCTTTCTATATGAGCGAGACAGCGACCTTCTGCTGGCTGCAACCCTTCCCGCTGATCCACTGGTATATGAGCAGTTCCTCAGCGCACGAGCACGCAATCTGACACGTCATGGCGAGTGGCAGCTTGCCGATGACAACAGCGCCTGGGAGCCGCTGGAAAAAAACATGCCTCAGTCAGCTGATGTCGACTGGGGCAGTGATGATAATGCCAGAGCCTTCAATTACCAGCCTCCCTATACCTTTACTCAGGTCAGGGCGCCACTGTATCTGGAGATGACTTTTATCGATCTCCTGGGGCAGGAGCAGATCAAAATCACCACTTCTGATCGCGTCAGCCACCAGCTTCGGGACATCTCTGATCCACAGAACACCTACATCAAGGCGGAACGCTATTTTTCAGAACTGCAACAGCTTGAGCCTGGTGATATCCATGTGTCGGATGTGATTGGCGCCTATGTCGGTACCTCTGTGATCGGCCCTTATACTCCGGAAAGCGCAGCCAGGGCGGGTGTCGAGTTCGCCCCACATGAGAGTGCCTATGCCGGAAAGGAGAATCCTCTCGGAAGGCGCTTTGAAGGACTGGTACGCTGGGCCACACCCGTGGTGCAGGAGGGGGAGATCATAGGCTGGGTAACACTGGCGCTGGATCATGATCATATCATGGCCTTTACCGATTTCATTGTGCCAACACCCGAGCGTTACACGGATATCACGGACGCCTCATCCGGTAACTATGCCTTCATCTGGGATCATAAAGCGCGCAGCATCGCGCATCCCCGGCACCATTCTATTGTTGGGTATGATCCTGAAACCGGTCGTCCTGCTCCTGCCTGGCTTGAGGATGCTCACTACGAAGCCTGGCAGGCCAGCGGTCTGGCATATGAGGAGTATCTTCAGCAGGTCCCGGAGTTTTCAGCACAAAGCATTACCAAAAAACCTTCTCTGGATCAGATGCGCGCCGGGCAGATCGGACTGGATTGCCGCTATCTGAATTTTGCTCCGCAGTGTGTCGGCTGGCATAACCTGACGCAGCATGGAGGTTCCGGTTCTTTCATGATCCTGTGGAGCGGTCTATGGAAATTAACCACGGCAGCAGCAATCCCCTACTATACCGGGCAGTACGGAGACACACCGCGAGGTTTCGGATTCGTGACGATCGGCGCCAATGTGGATGAGTTTCATAAGCCGGCAAATGAGTCCAGGGAGCGACTTGATCAGATAGTGATGCGTGCTGATGGGCAGATGGCGCAACTGAGCCATGCCACCCAGGCTGCGATTGATCAGAATCTCGGCGAGACAGCCAGAAGTCTCACTATTTCCACAATGGTGATGATCGTCCTGGTTGTATTGATTGCGATCTGGATGGCTTCCTATATGTCCGGACGAATCAGTTGGCTGGTGACAGGCATATCGCGATTCAGGCGTGGTGATCGCTCATTTCGATTCAGAGGAGTCAGTCGTGATGAGTTGGGCGATCTCGCCGTTTCATTCAATGAGATGGCCGATGCTGTCGGTAAAAATCTACTGCGGCTTGAGGAAGAGGTGACTCAGCGCCGCGAGACCGAGGCTGAACTGCTTGCCGTCAAGGCCAACCTTGAAGACGTCGTGGCAGAGCGAACCCGGGAGCTTACCGAGGCGAACGATCGAATGAAGGGTGAGATCGTCGAACGCAGAGCTGCTCAGGAGAAGGCACACTACCTGGCTGGACATGATGCGTTGACCGGCCTCGCCAATCGATTCGAATTTAATGAGCGTCTGCTCGATGCAGTAAGGTTTGCGACCAGAAAAGGGCGTTGCTGTGCCTTGCTCTTTTTTGATCTCGATAAGTTTAAGGCGGTTAATGATCACTATGGTCATGGTGTGGGTGATGAGCTGCTGATAGCGGTAGCCGGCATGCTGAGAGAAGTTGTTCGTGATACGGATGTGGTGGCACGACTGGGTGGAGACGAGTTTGCCATCATACTGAATGATTTGAAGGAGCCTGAAAGTGCGGCTGTGGCTGCCCAGAAAGTGATCGATATGCTGAGTCAGCCGATTCAGATTGCCGACCATCTGATTCAGACCGGTACCAGCATTGGCATTACGACCTGCCCCGGTGATACTCAGGACCCCGAAGAGCTGTTACTACATGCTGACCTTGCCATGTATCAGGCCAAAGAGGAGGGAGGCAGCGCCTATCATTTCTTCATCAAGACCATGCACGATGAGGTCAAACAGCGCAAACTCAGAGAGTCTGAACTTAAGATCGCGCTGCAGGAGCAGCAACTGACTGTACATTATCAGCCCCGGCACTACTGCCACAGGCGAGGTGTCTCTGGCGTTGAAGCTCTGGTCAGGTGGCAGCACCCGACTCAGGGGCTTCTGCTGCCAGAGGCGTTTCTGGATATTGCCGGTCGCTGCGGGTTGCTCGCTGCCATTGATGAATATGTCATCACTACTGCCTGCCATCAGGCTAGAGAGTGGTTGGATCAGGGGCTTGAGTGCGGTCGTGTTGCGGTCAATCTGTCACCTAGTGAGATTGCCCACCCTAATTTTGTGGCGCGCATTCTCAATGTGCTGGCATCCAGTGGCTTGCCGGCAGATCGACTAGAGCTGGAAATTACTGAACGTGCCATACTGGCCAATAGCGATATGGCGATTGCCAATCTGGTCGAGTTGCGGCAGATGGGTATTATGATCGCGATAGATGACTTCGGAACAGAGTACTCATCGCTGAAGCGTCTGATAGACTGCCCGATCGATGTGATCAAGATTGATCGCTATTTCGTCAGTCATATGGACGATGTGAAATCCTCTGCAGTGATCAAGGCGATCATTGCGATGGCCAAGTCGATCAATCTTGAAATAGTGGCAGAAGGGATAGAAGGGCCGATGCAGATCATCAAGCTTCAGGTGATGGGGTGCGATGTGCTGCAGGGTTTTCATATCGCCAAGCCCATGCCGGCAGAAATGCTGCCGGAGCACCTGAGAGTGAATCAACTGAGACTGACTACTATCTGAAATCAGTTTAAGGTGAGCAGGGCTCAAGGCCGCTTCGGACCACTTTTTCGGTTACCAGCCTTGGGCTTTTGTGCAAATCCGGGATTGCTTCTGGGCTTGTTGGTAGTACCGGGTCGTTGAGCTCCGCCTGACTTTTGCCCCGTACTGGGTTTCTGCGTTTTACCGCTGCTGCCGGAGCGGCTGCCTGGCTGCGGTTTTCCACCTGGCTTTGCTTTACCTGAGTCGCCACGTCCTTTTACTGCAGGTTTGGATGAGCCCTTGCCTGCTGGTCTGCCCGGTTTATCTGAGCGTCGATCAGTTTTAGCACCAGCTCTGGCACCTGAACGATTGCCAGCCTTCGGCTTGCGAGGTTCCTGCGCACCAGCGGGTGCAGCATCAGAAGAGGACTGCTCCGTCAGCGCTGCGATCGTCTTGATCTCTTTTTCGGTCAGATCGCGCCAGTCGCCCAGTGCCAGCCCTTTCAGCGACACGTTCATGATTCTGACTCGCTCAAGCCGGGTGACCTCATAACCGAAGTGTTCGCACATGCGTCTGATCTGGCGGTTAAGCCCCTGAATCAGGGTGATGTTGAAGACAAAGGTCGACTCTTTCACGATCTTGCATTTTTTGGTGACACGGCCAAGTATCGGCACGCCGTTACTCATGCCATTGATGAAGGCGTCGGTGATCGGTTTATTGACTGTCACCAGATACTCTTTTTCGTGATTGTTGCTGGCGCGCAGTATCTTGTTGACCAGATCACCGTTATTGGTCAGAAAAATCAGACCCTGTGAGTCTTTATCCAGACGACCGATCGGGAAGATGCGGGCGCCATGATTGACGAAATCGACAATATTGCCACGCTCACTGGATTCAGTTGTGCTGACAATGCCGACGGGTTTGTTCAGGGCGATAAAGATCAGATCATCCTCTTCCTGAGGATCGATCGCCTGGCCATTGACCCTGACCATATCCCCGGGAAAAACCTGATCACCCGTTGTGGCGCGCTTGCCGTTGATGTACACGTTGCCCTGATCAATATAGCGATCCGCTTCGCGCCTTGAGCACAGGCCGCTTTCGCTGATGTATTTATTGATGCGCGTTGAGGTTTTGAAATTCATCCCCGAAATCCCTTGCCGACAAGGTAGACTTCGCGGGAGCGGGGGCGGGAGGCCTCAGGTTTGCGCACCACGACTGAATCAAAATGAACTCTCACCGCTTTGACAAACTCCTCATAGCCTTCGCCATGGAACACTTTTGCCACAAAAGTGCCTTTGGGCTTGAGTACCTGGCTGGCCATATCGAGCGCCAGTTCCACCAGATAGATGGAAGAGGCCTGATCTGCTGTCGACACACCGCTGATATTGGGCGCCATATCCGAGATCACCACATCCACCGGCACACCATTCACGGCCGCCATGATCTCATCGAAAACGCTCTGCTCGGTGAAGTCACCCTGAATGAATTCAACATCGGCCAAGGAGTTCATCGGCAGAATATCCGAAGCGATAACCTTGCCCTTCGCACCGACCAGTTTCGAGGCCACCTGCGACCAGCCACCCGGCGCTGAACCCAGATCCATCACCAGCATGCCCGGCTTGATCAGCTTGTCCTTCTCGTTGATCGCCAGCAGCTTGTAGCTCGCGCGTGAACGATAGCCATCAATCTGAGCCTGTTTGACGAAAGGGTCGTTGACATGTTCATCCATCCAACGGTTATTGCTTTTGGATCGGGTCATAATTTACAGATACCGCCTTACTGATACCGCCGAGAGAAAGGCGCTATTGTACCTGCCTGGTGCGGATCAGCAAAGGCGCATGCTACAGACTGTCTGACAGGATGGCGTGCAGCTTGGTGTAGGAGCAGGTGCGCTGACTTATCACAGCATGGCAGGTATAATTCTGCGTTACTGTCATCCTTTGCCGAAAATATCGGCCGGAACCCTCACCATGATTCGCATAACTGAACTGTCACTGCCTCTTGATCACCCCGAATCGGCGCTTCGCGAGGCTATTCTGAAACGCCTCAAGCTGGCGGATGATGAGCTGCTCGACTTTGCAGTGTTCAAGCGCAGCTATGATGCGCGCAAGAAAAATACTGAGATCACCTTTGTCTATATCATCGACCTCGACACCCGCGACAATGAAGCCGTGCTGGCGCGCTTTGCCGATGACACTCATATCAAGGCAGCACCTGATACGGCTTATTATCCTGTGGCACAGGCCCCGGCTGATCTGACTGAGCGCCCGCTGGTGGTTGGTTTTGGTCCCTGCGGCTTGTTTGCAGCGCTGACACTGGCGCAGATGGGATTCAAGCCGATCGTGCTGGAGCGTGGGCGCGATGTCCGTCAGCGCACCAAGGATACCTGGGCGCTGTGGCGTCAGAACACACTGAATACCGAGTCCAATGTGCAGTTTGGTGAGGGTGGAGCCGGGCTGTTTTCCGATGGCAAGCTCTACAGCCAGATCAAGGATCCGAAGTTTTACGGTCGCAAGGTGATGCAGGAGTTTGTGCGTGCCGGTGCTCCTGACGAGATCCTCTTCGTTAACAAGCCTCATATCGGCACCTTCCGCCTGACGGGTATCGTCGCAAAAATGCGCGAAGAGATCATCGAACTGGGTGGCGAGATACGCTTTGAATCCCGAGTCACCGATCTGCTGCTGGATAATCAGTCAGTGCGTGGTGTAGTGCTGGCAGATGGCACCGAGATGTTGAGCCGCCATGTCGTGCTGGCGCTTGGCCACAGTGCGCGGGATACCTTCCGTATGCTGCATCGTCATGAGGTGTTCATTGAGCCGAAACCTTTTGCCATCGGCTTTCGGATCGAGCATCCGCAGTCACTGATTGATCGGGCAAGGTTGGGCAAATATGCCGGTCATCCTGAGCTGGGGGCAGCGGATTACAAGCTGATCCACCATGCCAAAAATGGTCGTGCCGTTTACAGCTTCTGCATGTGTCCCGGTGGCACAGTGGTGGCGGCAACCTCGGAGGAGGGGCGCGTGGTGACCAACGGCATGAGCCAGTATTCACGCAATGAGCGTAATGCCAACTCGGGTATCGTAGTGGGTATCAACCCCGAACAGGATTATCCCGGTGGGCCACTGGCCGGAATTGAGCTTCAGGAGCGTCTGGAAGAGATCGCGTACAAGCTCGGCGGCTGTGATTATCGTGCACCGGCACAGCTGGTGGGTGATTTCCTGCGCGGCCAGCCCTCCACTGAGTTGGGTGAGGTCGAGCCCTCATACAAGCCAGGGGTTCTGCTTTGTGATCTGGCCGACGCGCTACCTGATTATGTCATCGACGCAGTGCGCGAGGCGCTGCCGGCATTCGGCAAGAAGATCCGCGGTTTCGATCGGGACGATGCGATCCTGACCGGCATCGAGTCACGCACCTCATCACCGATCCGTATCACCCGTGATGCCGAGAGTTTCCAGAGCCTGAATACCCGTGGGCTCTATCCGGCGGGAGAGGGGGCTGGCTATGCCGGTGGAATTCTGTCGGCAGGCATTGATGGCATCAAGGTTGCCGAGGCGGTTGCACTGGCAATGTTGCAGGAGCAGGGTGCAGCCTCAGCATGAAACTCGACGATATCAAAAAACTCCACCAGAAAAAGTATCGCCATGAACTGGGCCATTGCCTGATCGAGGGCGAGCACCTGGTACTGGAACTGGAAAAGGCCGCGGCTACTCAGCCTGCGCTGCAATCTGCGCAGTTGTATGTCACGGCGGCTTATCGCGACTGGCCAAGCCGCTTTGACAAGCATGAGGTCAGCGATCGACAAATGGCGGCAATAGCCGACACCAAAACGCCGCAGGGCATCCTGGCGGTGTTGCCTACTGCTGCGATCCACCCGACGGCATCCTCAGCGGGTGCCGCTGTGTATCTGCATCAGATTCAGGACCCGGGTAATCTCGGCACCATTCTGCGCACGCTGGCCTGGTTTGGCGGCTTCCGCTGCCTGCTCAGCCCCGGCAGTGTTGATCCCTTCAATCCCAAAGTGATCCGCTCCAGCATGGGGGCATTATTCCATGTGCCAATAGAGCTGGATGTGCCTATCGAATCACTGTCACAGCGTTTTTCGCGTATCGCCTGCCTTGATATGCAGGGCGAGCCCTTGAGCTCACCTGCCTTCAAGACCTGTGATTGCTATCTGTTCGGGAATGAGGCGCGCGGCGTGCCACGTGATCAGTTGCAGGCATTGAATGCGCAGCCGTTCACCATACCGGGTGCCGGCCAGATCGAATCACTCAATCTGGCAACGGCGGTGAATCTCAGTGTGTATGAGCGGCAGCGCTGAAGGTTGTAAACATCTTTTTATCAGAAAAAGCCCAGTAAAGTGTTCAGTTGCTGATTTCCACTCGGTGTCAGAAACCAGACAAACAGACCAGCATTCACCGTGACGGTGACCCAGAACATCGAGCGGAAAGACTGTTTGGTAGTTTTGTGCCTTAATAACTGCTGTGCCAGTGCTGCACCAGGCCACCCTCCGGCCAATGCCAGAAGATGCAGATTCTTCTCTGATACACGACGCCTATCCGCTTTAGCTGCAGTCTTATCCATCCAGTAGACGAGCAGGGTGATCAGGCTGATCAGCAGGTAAATCACGAGCAGCTTTACAGGTATCAGGGAGAATACAGCACTCAGCATGACAAAAAACATGAAACATGCGGCCAAGAGCAGTTGCGGCTTTCCGGATCGTGACGGCTTGGGGCGTTCTCGTATCGCATCACCGGGCAAACTGGCTTTCATTGCGCAGGGGCGACCTTGTTTGTCAGTCGAAATAGTATAGGTGACAACTTGGCCTGGCTGAGGCGTATGTGATCGGTTGATAAAAGCGTTTATATGGATAAACAGATCTTTACCCCCTTCAAAGGGAGTAATAAAACCGAAACCCTTATCCTCATTCCAGGAGGTGATTTTTCCTTTAGCGCGCATGATGCTTCTCTAATGCAATCCGGTTCGTCATATTAGCGGCAGTTGCAGATAATGCCAACTCATCAGCAACCACTGTTATCTCACCGGATTGGCAATCAGTACATCTGAATCATTTCTGGCTTGAAAAGGTCGAAATATAGAGGTTTTCGACCTGCGTTCTCGCCCAGGGGGTACGCCGCAGAAACTTCAGGCTGGATTTGACCGAAGGATCATTCTTGAAGCAGTTGATATTGATCTCCTCTGCCAGCGCGTTCCAGCCATAGTGCTCCACCAGCTTTACAACCACTGCTTCGAGCGTCACGCCATGCAGTGGATTATCGGGTTGTTCGTGACTCATATCACTCCAGGGTCTTATTGGAAATATTCTGGATTAAATGCTTATTTTGGGCCCAGCAGAAACCAGAGTATCAGGCCCACTACCGGCAGGAAGAGGATCAGCAGTACCCAGAGAACCTTGACACCAGTACCGGCGCGGCTCTGAACGATTTTGATGATGGCATAGATGTTGAAAGCCAGAACAATCAGGCCAAGCAGCCCGGTGACTTCTAAACTGAACATGTGATGTATCCCTTTCATATATGGTTAATCCATATGTAGCGCATGATACATCACTGAAGACATCATCTGCCAATCATAGCGCATGCAGTGACTCGAAGTAGACTTTGCTCTCTGTTAATCTGGTTGCGGGAGAGTGATAGAACTATTCTGGCAACTGTATCGCCTGATAAATCAGCCGCAGGATTATGTACGCCTCTGGTAATCTATACTTAATTGAAAGTCGGTAAACTTATGGAGAGATTATATGTCTGGATCGCAGGTAGATGTATTACTAGTAGCGGTAGATGGTTCGAAAGGTTCGCAGCAGGCGGTCAGCCTGGCAGGTGACTTGGCGCAACGCATGGGAGTCAGTATTCAACTCCTCTATGCATTTCCGAACAGTGCGGCTGAGCTGTTTGGACCGCCGGGTGAAGGCATGCCCCATGAACAGTTCAAATATCTGAATCCTGATAACTTTCAGGTTCTGCGTGATGAGTCAGCGCGCAAAGTGTTTGATGAGGCGCGCGCACTTCTCGAGCCAAGCCTTCAGGAAAACGTGCAGGAAGTGCTGTTATCAGGCCAGCCACGTGAGGCCATTATCGCTTATGCAAAAGAGCGTGAAAATCCGATGATCCTTGTCGGGCGTCGAGGGCTGTCCAGCATCGGAGAAATGTTTCTCGGTAGTATCAGCCAGTATCTGGTACATCATGCCCATTGTCCGGTGACGGTTGTAAACTGAGCGCAGGCTCAGATCCATCCCAGCCTGCGAATCCTTTTTGTGCTGTTTTCGCATTATAGTATGGGTGATCTGGCATGGGCCCTGTTTCTAAAGCGGTTTCAGCCAGAACTGCATCGGTTTTTCGGTTTCAGCTGGCTGATCAATATCTTGCCAGCTGAAATGCGCGATGACATTGTCCAGGCGCTGGTATCCGCGCTTGCGCCAGAAGCTGTCCAGTGGCTGATAATCTTTTGGCTTCAAGGGGTGATCATCCGGGCGCACCACGGCTGAAAAACAGCTGTAGGCCAGGCCAAGGAAACGGCCATGATTTTCCCGCTCATCAAAAAAACGATGACCGATACCCCTGCCACGATACTCAGGCAGCAGCACCGATTCACCGCAGTAGAGTAGCTGGCCAGGATCATATCCGGCCGATTCAAGGCTTCGGCTGAAAGCCTCGGCATGCTCGTTAGCCGCGCTGGCCGTCGCCACTCCGACCAGTCGATCGCCATCATAGGCCCCGACAAACACTGCCGTATCATTCAGATAGTGCGACAGGTACTCACGCTCGTAATCCAGATCCCCCTTGTACAGATAGGGGTAGTCGTAGAACACCTGGATGCGCAGCACTGCCAATGCATCAAGCGATTCCTCTATCGCCTGATGATCCAGTGTTTTGATGCGTATATCAGACATTAACCTGCAACCTGAGCAATCCAGTCCTGAAGATTGTAATAGGTTGTGATACGGGTGATCTTACCCTTATCCAGCTCAAAGAAGGTGCCGGCAGGCAGGCGGTAGGTCTGCCCCTTGGCTTCGGGCAGCCCATCATCGGTCGCGATATACTGGCCATTGACTATAAATTCAGCGCTGGCGCGTGAAGGTTCCTCTTCATCTATCATGATCACGATATCGGTCAGCTGCTCCTTGTAGCAACGGGTCATGTGCGCATTGAATTCGATGAATGCGGCCTTGCCGACACGTCGTTCTCCCTGGTTCACATCATGGCGAATATCATCGCTGACCATGGCGATCATATCCTCCGTGTCACCGGCGTTGAAGGCCGTATAGTAGTCCGCTATCAGATCTCGTGTGGTGATGCCCATCTGCCTATCCTTTCATGCGCTGAGTCGATCTCTTAATGCTGGCACAGAGTGGGTCATATTGGAAATAACTGCAGCCCTGTTTCACAAATGGCTGACGCGAATATGAAACAGGGGGTCGCAAAAGGATGGGTGCTTGCACCCATTCTTGTGTGATTCAGGAGGATCAGGTCAGGCTACGGATGAGGACGATTAAAGGCAGGGCCGGGCAGACAAAACGGATATACCAGGGCCAGATTTTCCAGAACAGAGTATGCTGTATCTCCGGGTAGCCTTTACGCAACTCTTCGAGTTTGGCATTCCGTGACAGCATCCAGCCGACAAACAGACAGGTCATGGCGCCGATCAGAGGCATGCTGTTGATAGTAAAGCTGATCACTGTACCGAAGATGGCATCGAAGTTCAGGATGATGATGGTTGTGACTATCAGAATCAGTGCAGCTACCACCAGAGTGGCAGGGCGGCGTTGCATGACACCTGCTTCTTCAAGAGCCGACACGGGTACCTCCAGCGCAGGGAACATGGATGTCAGGGCTGCAATGGAAAGTAGACCAAAAAAGAGAAACTCCAGAAACAAGCCCATCCCACCCATATGGCCAAACATTGACGGCATCACATTGAACAGCAGCGTAGCTGAGCTTTCCAGCTCGCCACTGGCTTTGTAGATATTCACCCCGAGATTCTGAGCGACAAACATGGCGGGAATGATCAGCAAGCCAGCAATAAATGCGATCCCCATATCGATGAACATCACCTGCGCTCCGGTGATGGGCAGATTGGCTGAGCGGTTAAGATATGAGCCATAGATCACCATGGCACCAATGCCGATCGACATGGAGAAGAATGCCTGGCCCATTGCATCGAGCATCAGTTTGGGCGTGATTTTTGTCAGATCCGGTATCAGATAGAGTTTGAGGCCATCCAGGGCACCCGGGTAGGTCATGATGATCATGATCAATCCCAGCATCATCAGTACCAGCATTGGCATCAGACGTTTTGACCAGCGCTCGATCCCCTTGTTGACGCCTGCGATCACCACGGCAGCAGACAGCACTATCGCAAGTATGGATGAGGGGAGGTCGCGCACTATACCTGAGTGGGTCAGCCAGGCATATGCGCTGTCGAGTTCGAGCACTCGTGCAACTGGTTGCCAGGTCTGGCTGATCAACCAGCCTGTAACGATGGAGTAGAAGGTCAGGCCGATGGCTGCAATGAAGACGGAATAGAATCCTATTGTTTTCCCGATCCGCCTGCGTGTACCTGTGCCGCCGGCTTCAGCCAGGGCATTGACGACACCACTCTGGGCGTAACGACCGAGGGTCAGTTCGGCCATCAAGGCGGGGTAGGCCAACACCAGTGACATCACCAGATATACCAGCAAGAATGCTCCACCACCATTATTGGCAGCCATGGATGGGAAGCCCCAGACATTGCCGAGGCCTACGGCTGCTCCGGCAGCAGCCATCAAAAAACCGAATCGTGATGCAAACTCTGATCTTATTTTTATCATCGAGGTTTATCCTGAATTTTGAATAAAAGTGATCCTCTGGAAGTGAAAGTTCACTTCCAGTTACTCGGTTGGGTTGTTGGAAACCCGGTTGGAAAGCTCAGCTGAAAGGCTGAGCTGCAAAGAGAGTCTGAATCAGGTCACAGAGGCGCGAACCTGAAAGCGCGGTGCTTGATACTCGCCGCTTTCCACCACTTCACAGAAGTGTCGGGCGGCCTGCCAGACATCCTCATAGCTGAGGTAAAGGGGAGTGAAGCCGAAGCGCAGCAGGCCCGGTTCGCGATAGTCGCCGATCACGCCGCGTTCGATCAGCGCCTGTACGATGGCGTATCCATGTTGTTGATCGATCAATGAGACCTGGCTGCCGCGCTCATCTGCTGGTGGCGTGATATCTTCAATCGAGTGGCGCTGCAGTGTGTCGGCAATGCACTCGCGAAACAGCTCAGTCATCTTCAGGCTCTTGGCTCGCAGGTCAGCCATATTGACCTCTTGCCATAGTGCCAGTGAGGCTTCCAGCGCACTGTAGATCAGTGCTGAATGGGTGCCTGTTCTGAAGCGTGTCATACCGGAGGCGGGGGCATAATCGCCATCAAAGGCGAAAGGCGCCGCATGCCCATGCCAACCGGTCAGCGGTTGCCAGGCATTATCCTGATGTGTCTTGCTGACATACAGAAAACCAGGGGCACCCGGGCCACCGTTCAAGTATTTGTAGGTGCAACCGACGGCAAAGCGCACATCATGTGTATGCAGATCCACCTCCAGCGCACCGGCTGAGTGGGCCAGATCCCAGATGATCTCGGCACCACAGGCGTGTACTTTACGCGTGATCTCTGCCATGTCACGTACCTGACCGGTGCGATAATGCACATGGCTGAGGATAACGACGGCAACCTGATCATCCAGATAATCCTCTACTCGACCACCCACCGGTATGAATCGGTGCTCGAACCCGGTGAAATGACAGAACCCCTGAGCAATGTAGCCATCAGTGGGAAAGTTACCCCCTTCACTGAGAATAACCGGACGCTTGCGAGACTGGGATTCGGTGATGTAGCCGATCAGTTTGTAGATATTCAGGGTGATGTTATCGGTGACCACTACTTCATCATCATGCGCTCCGATCAGCGGGGCGAGCAGGTTACCCAGGCGCTCAGGGGCATCAAACCAACCCTGATTCCACCCTTTGATAAGTTCATTGCGCCACTGTGTAAGAGTACCCTCAACCGCCTGATGGCTGGCAATCGGTTGTGCGCCGAGAGAGTTGCCATCCAGGTAGATCATCTCTTCGGGCAGGGCAAAACGTGACTTGAAACCTGCAAGCGGATCCTGGCGATCCAACTCCTTGACTGACTCTTTAAACAACTCAAGTGCGACTGACATCTCTCTCTCCCGATATGTTGCTTTATGCCTGAAATATTACGACAAAGTGGATGAGAAGTGCTTGCGTATATTTGTGAATGATCAGTTATAACTACAAATTAAATATTAATAATGATATTAATATGCAAAATATTTGCATAACGCTCCGCTATCAACCTAAGCAGTGCTCATGATCCATGTGTAGATGGTGCTGATGGCAAACCGCTAGAGTTGTCATGCACTACGTAATATCGAGTAGAGGAGGAAAGGTTGTGACGCTGGACAAGTTTGACCTGCATCTACTGCATCTGCTGCAGCAGGATTCGCGCATGACACTGGGCGCTCTGGCTGAAGAGGTGTGTCTGTCGATCAGCCAGTGCTCCCGTCGCATCAGCCGTATGGAGCAGGAGGGAGTGATCCAGGGCTACCCCCTGAACCTGTCAGCGCCGGCACTGGATCTGCAGATCACGGCATTTATCTTCGTCTCGTTTGAGAAGAAACTGATGCTGTCACCTGCAGAAGCGATGGCGTTTCTGCTGACACGGGATGAGGTGATCGACTGTCATACCATTACTGGGAATTATGACTTTATCGTCAAGGTGAAGGTGGAGAGCATGCCTGCCTTGTCTCATTTTCTGTCACGTATCGTCGGGAGTGTTGAGGGTATCCGTGAGATAGCCTCGCATGTGGTGATGGATACGCTCAAGGAGAATGGGCCGCTGCATATTCGCGGCTACAGCAACCCGGAGGACTGAGCCGTTAATCCAGCTGTTTGCTCAGAAATGTCTGTAAGGCAGACCAGGACGCGCGATCTGCGCCAAGGTCATAATCACCGCTGCCAAATACAGTATAGGAGTGCCGAGCGCCGCCATACACCTGAGCATGGTGCTCGATACCGGCTTCCTGTAGTGCATCCAGCAGACTGGCCAGATCCTGCATGCCAGACACAGGGTCAGCAGAGCCATGCAGGATCAGTACCGGCGCGGTAACTGAGTCGTAATTCTGACCCTCCGGCAATCCCAGCCCACCATGGAAGGAGACAAAACCCTGGGTGTCTGCACCCGCGCGGGCCATCTCCAGTACCGCTGCACCACCAAAGCAATAACCCATCACCACCACCTTGTCGGTGGCACCGGGTATCTCGCTCGTCTGATCCAGAGATCCCATCAGCCGTGCCCGGAACTCCTCACGGTCGGCATATAACTCGCCAGTGCGCTGACGGTTCTCCTCCATCGACTGTGGCTGATTGCCCTGGCCGAACAGATCCACCGCAAAAGCGGTATACCCCTCGGCGGCCAGCATCTCGGCACGGCGAATTTCATAGCCATCCACGCCATTCCAGTCATGGATGATTATCACTGTTCCGCGCGTCTGTTCAACGTTGCTGTTATAGGCGACATAGCCCTCATAAGCGACACCGTTCACTTCATAGACATGAGACATGGTCGTGATCCCACCCTGAGCGATGGATGAGAAGAGCAGGGTGCCGAGCACAGTGCCGGCAGCTTTGTTAACACGCATGATAACGCTCCTGTGTTTATTCATACCTCCTACGACCCAAATACCAAGGATGGATCCCGGAAGTCGCATTCTGCTATTGAGCTAAGTTAACGAATGGCGTTTTGTCAAAAGAGGAAGAAAAGAAAAGGGGTCAGGAAAAGGGGTCAGGTACATTTACGGCACGCCGTAAATGTACCTGACCCCTTTTCCTCTTTTCCGAAGCGCGATTAGCTGAAGAGGAAGTTCTGGATCAGTTCTTTGCCGCCTTCGGTGGCGAAGGATTCAGGGTGGAACTGGATGCCCTGGATCGGCAGGTGGCGGTGGCGCACGCCCATGATTTCGAACGGGCCGCCTGCGCGTACTTTTTCGGTATCGCTCAGCGCGCTCAGATCCGCTTCGCCGACCAGTGCGGTGATCTCCAGGTTGGCGGGGAAGCTGGCGGCTTCGGCCATCAGAGAGTGGTAGCGCATCACTTCGAGCTGATCCGGGATGTCGCGGAAGATATCGCGGCCGTTGTGGCTGATCGGACTGATCTTGCCATGCATCGGCAGGTTGGCCTTGACGATCTTGCCGCCGAACACATGTACGATACCCTGCATACCAAGGCAGACGCCCAGCAACGGGATCTCCGGGCCGAGTTCGCGGATCACGTCGGCGCATACGCCGAAGTAGGATTCATCATCCGGTGAGCCGGGGCCGGGGGAGATGATGATGCGGTTGGGCTTGAGTGCGCGGATCTCTTCCAACGTCACCTCATCGTTACGCTTGACGATGATATTGAAGTCGTCGATCTCCTCTTTCAATCGGGCGCTGGTCAACACCTCGCCGATGAACTGATAGAGGTTGTAGGTAAACGAATCGTAGTTATCGATAATCAGAACTTTCACTGGGCGGACTCCTGTTCAGCCGCTGCGGTAAATCGCTCCAGTGCCTTGCGCGTACCGGCAAACTTGCGCTGGATCTCTTCGTATTCATCTTCCGGATTGGAGTCGTACACATTGCCGCCACAGGTCTGAACATAGGCGTTCTCACCCTTGGCAAACACGGTACGGATCGGGATTGCAAAGGTGCAGTCGCCATTGAAGGAGAAGTTACCGACTGCACCGCCATAAGGGCCGCGACCATCCACTTCCAGCTCATCAATGATCTTCATCGCTTCGATCTTCGGTGCACCGGTCAGGGTGCCGGCAGGGAAGTTGCTGGCCAGTGCTGAGAACATATCTTCGGACTCATCAATGATGCCGACGATCTCACTCGATATATGCTGCACATGGCTGAAGCGTTTGATATCCATCAGGCTGCGCACTTTTACGGTACCGAAGCGAGCAACACGGCCGATATCGTTGCGGTGCAGGTCGACGATCATATTGTGCTCGGCGATCTCTTTAGGGTCATTGAGCAGGGCGCGGGCGAACTGGGTATCTTCGGTCGCATCCTTGCCACGGCGTGTGGTGCCGGCCAGCGGAAAGGTTTCCATCTCACCCTGGCGCAGGCGGAACAACAGCTCGGGGCTGGCGCCGATGATCTTCTGATCGCCGAACTTGATGTAGTACATCTGCGGGGAAGGATTCACCTCGCGCAACTGTTCGTAGATGCTGATGGTGTCGCCCTGCAGTTTAAGATGCTTCTTGAACCCGACTTCGCACTGGAACACCTTGCCATCGATAATATCCTGCTTCACCTTCATGACCGCTTTGGCGTGCTCCTCGCGTGACATGGTTTCGCCGGTGAAGGTGATGCTGAGCGGGCCGTTACCCTCGTATTCGGCGTTGATCAGTTCATTGACCAGGTCCATACGGTTTACGGTGTAGTAGAAGTAGATGATCTCGCCGGTCATCTTGTCCAGAATCAGGCCATCTTTATACAGGCCGAAGCGGAAGGCATCGAAGTAGTCGTTACTCTTGAGCGACAGCGTTGGCTCGAAATACTGCATGCAATCATAGCCCAGGTAGCCGGTCAGGCCACCGGCATACTTACGCGAGATGATGTTCTGCGGCATGATCTCGCGCAGCAGATAGTAGGGATTGTCACTCTCGTAACTGTCGCTGCTGCCATCGCGCTGGGTGATGGTCAGGGTGCGTTCTGCTGCCGAGATGATCAGCTCCGGGTCGAAGCCGATGATCGAATAGCGCGAAATATGGCTGTCTTCGCCGAGTGATTCCAACATGAAGCAGGTGTCGTAACGCTTCTCGATCTTCTGAAACAGGTTGAAGAAGTCGCAGTCGGCCGCAAGGGTGACATAGTGCGGCTTGCGCGGCAGTTCTATCTTGCGGGGCTTGGTTGGTTTATCTGATTGCTTATCGGTCGTCATATCTGACTCTGCTTGTAATCTGTTTGTGTACGGTATGAGTGTTGAAATAGCTGACTGCTCAGAGCCGGCTACTCATGGGCGGGTTGTTTCAAGGCACGTGATCCCCGCGATACGGTTGCAATACCGACGCCCAGCTGCTCAGCGATCTTGCGTTGTGGTACACCTGCCTCCAGCATGCGGAAGATCTGCAAGCGCTTGGTGATCTCGCTCAACTCGGCTGGAGTCAACAGGCTTTCCAGAACATGCAGCATTTCGATATGGCTGTTCACGGTCAGAAGATAATCGAGCAGGTCACGGGTGTGCTGGTCGGTTGTTTCGGTGCTCATGGTATCAAGGCTGTTCATATCTATGCTGTTCATCGGGGTAGTATGTATTCGTGTACTAGTACGCTATCACAATCTAAGGTTGAGTCAAGCAAAGAATCAGCGCTTCAGCACATTTTTAATCAACCGGCCTGTGCCTCTTGCCTGTTGCAGGAGTTTTTTCCAGTCGGCCTTGCGGGCCAGCAGTTGTAACCTCTGTGAGCGGCCTTTTTTTGCCAGCTCCAGCCGTTCCTGCAGCAGCGCCCAGAGCAGGTCGATGTTATAGCCATCTGGCCCCTGATCCAGCCGAACCGGGATCAGATCGGCATCCGGCACCTTCAGATCCTGCGCGATATGTTGCAACGCTTCGTATATGGCGATCGCCTTGGGGCGGGTCGGGGGAGTCAGTGTGTAAGGCGGCGACCATTCGCGTGCCGGCGACAGACGATCAACATGGCTGACGACCAGCACCAGCGGTGGCATGCTGCGTCTGGGGTTGGCACGGAACCAGTCACGTATGACCTCCAGTGCGCGAGCGTCCAGTTCACGGTCTGCGCGGTTGGCAGCAATGACCCAGAGGATGCAGTCGACATCGGCGCACTGTGCGGCCAGTCGCTCAAGGGAGGCGTCATCGTCGATGCCGGGAGTGTCAATCAGCACCGCCAGTGTTTCGTCATTCTGCTTGAGTTGATAACGGCTGCTGCCCTCTGTCATGGGCAGCAGATCCACAGCTGCCTGAGTATCTTTCAGCAGCGCATTGGTCAGGCTGGATTTACCGGTATTGACCTGTCCCGCAATCAGCACCTGGACCGGGCCAGGCGGTGGCTGGATGGCCCTGTCACTTGCCGCCAGATTTGAGAGTTGTTCTGTATTCACCTGCAGCTTGCCTGAGTAGAGATCGATTGCGGCGCGGCCGATCTCCTCAACCCAGATGCGGGCACCGCGTTGCTTCAGATAGTCGCTGGTTTCATCAAAGGCAACGCCGAGTATCCGCTCGCGGGCTTCTGCCAGAAGTGCCGATATCGGGTTGACCAGTCGCACCAGCCGGTAAGCCAGCGTCGCGCCCCGATACAGTTTCATGCTGCCCTCACGATATTCCCACAAGCGAAGCACCTGACCCACCTGAATCATATGCGCAGCCGGCACCTGATCCAGCAGTACCAGGCGCAGTTGCTGACTGACGCGCTCGCTCAACAGGAGTGCTTCTGGCAGGGTGAAGTTCCAGATCGGGTCACGGTGATCCGGGTAGTAGTGACGGGCCACCTTTTCAATCACCTCGCGAGCACTGCGTTGCAGCAGTGTTTTGCTGCCGAGGATGTTCTTGTCGGTGGATTGAGCCAACCGCTGCACCTCCTGCCAGGCGGCCAGGTCCTGTGGTGACCAGTCATCACTTGGGGGCGTGATGGCGGGCTGCAGTGTCTCGGCTGGATCGGGTGAGGCAGGGGGCTGATCCGGTGCCAGGCGGCGCTGCATCCAGACAGCGATCAGATAACCGCTCAGGGTCAGTAACGCCAGCATTGCCAGCCAGGGGTAGATCAGCTCTGTCTGCCACAGCCAGATCAGGCCAGCAGGCAGCAGTAGCAGTGCAGGCAGGGTGATCAGTAACAGTACCATGGCGCTCAACAGCAGCGTCTGCCGTCGGGTTGGGCGCTTACTCATGATCTTTATTCTGCCGCTTGAGCCGATCGTGGAACATCTGATAAGCCTCCTTCAGTGAGCCCTGATAGGCGCGCGCCACTCCGCCCGGATCACTTCGGCCAAGCAGCTTCTGCTCCAGATAGTAGCAGGCGGCTCTGCCCAGTGCATAGGTGACAGCCGCGCTGGCAGTGCCTGCTGCCACGGCACCGATCGACTGCCCGTAAACCGGTACCAGCTTGCCCAGCTGGCGCGCCCCGAAGCTGGCACCTATGCCGAGCAGGGTGCCGGAACCGAGTGAGGTGGCAAACTCGGTCAGGGTGCGCTTATCCCACTCGCATTGGTAAATACTGGCAATGGAATGCAGCATCTTGCCCTGCAGGGTGGGCACGGTGATAAAACCGGCGACAGGAATCATATCGGTGATACCCGCAGCTGTGGCATAGCCTATCAGGTGTGGGTGAATCTGTTGCAGGCGCTGATCACCTTCACGGAGTAACAGGTCTTTGAGTTGTTGTCGTTTCGTTTCACTCAGAACCTGATCCAGCGCATCCAGCAGCGCATCCAGCAGCGCATCCAGGCCATAGTCCGGCTGTGTGAACTGATCCTCCGGCTTGGTCAGGTCAACGGCGACCGACAGAAAAGGACCTTTGCCCGGCAGGTTACTGAAAGCCTCTACTTGTGCTTTCAGTGCACGTTGCAGATCGATCAGATCGGGCGTGGTATGAAGTTGATCATAATCGGGATGGTCCCGATCATCCTTATAGGCATCATGCAGTCGAGTCTGTACCAGTATCACGGGCCAGTCGGGGTGGCGTTTGCGGATCTGAATCAGATGCTGCAGAACACGCTCCTGCTGTGGATCAAGCGCACGCACCACCACCAGAAGCGCGTCCGCCTGTTGCTCGATCTCGGTCAGCTCGTTTTCGGGACTCTCTTCAGAACTCTTTTCAGGATCATAGCCCATCTCATCCAGCCCACGTGTATCAATAAAGCGCACCAGGGGTAGCTCAGGCGGGAACTCAAACTGCCGTGCATGGCGGGTGCAGGGTTTGAAGCCGGCACCTATCTCTGCTTCCGGGTGGCGGGTGATGGCATGAATGATCGAGGTTTTACCCGATTG
Source organism: Nitrincola alkalilacustris (assembly GCF_008973755.1). GTDB lineage: Bacteria > Pseudomonadota > Gammaproteobacteria > Pseudomonadales > Balneatricaceae > Nitrincola > Nitrincola alkalilacustris. The sequence continues at coordinate 114,639 of NZ_WBOM01000006.1, forward strand.
CACCTTGCCGAGCAGCCAGAGCACTGGTGCATCAATACGGGTCGGATCAGCCAGAAGCGCTATGGCTTCTGAGTCGTCCTTCATGCCAGACCCGGAAGCAGACGCTGAATCAGGCTGTGCTGAATCAGGAGAGGGATACAGCACTGTCTGAACGATACGCTTCCAGTTACGGCTCAGAAAGTTGAAATCCATCGGCTGCTTCTCCTCGTTTTGTCACGGATGCTCCTGCCCAGCCCTTCTGTGTAGCTCTTGTGCTGGCCTGATCAACCTTCCTGCAGCTTTTTCAGTTGTTTCAGCAGCGAAGGGGGCAGGCTGGATATGATCAGCGTCTCATTATCCGGATTGAATTGCACGCCCTTGCCCAGGCTTCCCGTGCCGAAGCTGATCGACAGATCACCACTGCGGCCACTGAGGCGAATATACTGGCGCAACTGACGACGATCCGGAATCAGCTCCTCCTTCTTTACCGGCTGATTGTCGCGGAGATAAGCCTCGAAACGCTCCGGAGCCTTCTCATCCACCTGCGCCGACAGATCCTTGTATACCACCGCTTCGCCCGCTTTGTCCTGCTCGACACAAAAATCGATCACCTTCTCCTTGATCGGCGCGACCTCATCTACCGGCAGGCTTTCGCAGTAGGCATCGACCAGCTTCAGGAACTGCTCGGTCTCGGCCTTTTTATCGACCTTATCAATATAGCCCAGCCACTCCATCAGCACTGGCTGCAGGCCGCGATCGCCACGTCCGAAACTGACGGTCAGGTATTTGGGGGCATCCGCCTCCATTTCGGTCAGATCGATACAGACTCCAAAGCCGACTTCGCTGAAATCAAGATACTCGATGCGGCTCAGCTCCAGCGCATTGTTCAGGGTCAGAGCGCCGGTCTGGCGCAGAATGAAGATGAACAGGCGATCACCACGATCCAGCTTCTCGAGCAGGAAGAAGAGGTTGCCGCTGACCAGTTGCTCCTGATTATCCAGCAGCAGGCCCAACTGGCGGCTGACGCGTTCGGCAAAACCGTTGAACGGGATCTGACCCTCGCGCCACTGCAGCACCAGCGCCTTGAAAGCATTAGACTCATCGTTGAAAGCGCCATACTGACGATTGGCACGGCCAGACTGAATACGCTTGAACTCGCTCAGAATCGACAGGCCATAGGGCTCTGTCGGGTTCTCTTCCGTGCGACAGATCACCTCAGCGGCGCGGGTGATATCGGTCTTGTCGATGTTGTGAACAATAAACTGGCTGACGGACATTAAGTGTAACTCCTGAATAACGCTGGGTTCTGGCGCTGGGTTCTGGCGAGAGGGTGTCAGTCGGCGGCTGGCTGATTCAGGCTGCGCTGCCACTGGCTATACCAGCGTGCATAGAGCATGGCGCTGATAAACAGCGTTGTTACCAGCACGACATACAGAATACCGAAGATCTGCGTATGGGGTGTCAGTGCCGCAAGCACCGCTTCCATAAAGTAAACCAGTATGACAAAGCAGAGCCAGGCGTGCCCGCGAGGTGTGCCCTTGATGATCACACCGGCAAAGGCCGCGATAGGCAGCACATGAATCAGCCAGATCACCCAGGGGTTATCGCTGGCTGCCGGGCTGATCCACATGAACCAGAGCGTGAACAGCAATAGCAAACCCCAGTAACTGATCTGAGTGAGTGCGCGGCTGAGGGTGGTTTTCTGTGCCAGTGTCATGTTCTGTCCTTTAACAGTTTCAGTGCCAGTGTGCCGATTCGCTTACCTTGAGCCTGACACAGCGCTATTTCGCGCGAGTCCAGTTCACGATTGCTATCCTCACCGGCCAGATGGCTGGCACCGTAAGGCGTACCGCCTGCGGTGGTCTGGAACAATTCATCCTGGCTGTAGGGAATGCCTGCAATCACCATGCCGTGGTGCAATAACGGCAGCAGCATCGTCATCAGCGTGGTTTCCTGTCCACCATGCAGGCTGGAGCTGGACGTAAAAGCCCCGGCCGGTTTGTCGATCATCGCGCCGGAGAGCCACAGGCTGCTGGTGGAATCGATAAAGTATTTCAGCGGCGCCGCCATATTGCCAAAACGGGTAGGGCTGCCGAGTAACAGACCGGCGCAGTGTTTCAGATCATCGTGGGTGCAATAAGGCGCGCCGGATTCAGGAATGGCTGGAGCCGTCGCCTCGCAAGTGGCTGATACAGGCGGCACCGTGCGCAGACGTGCCTCAATCCCTGCCATTTCGACCCCGCGTGCCATCTGTTGCGCCATGCTGCGCGTTGCACCATGGCGGCTGTAATAGAGAATCAGCAGATAGGGATCACTCACGCGAGGATCTCCAGTACTGCTTCAGGTGGGCGGCCGATACGTGCTTTGTCACCGTTGATCAGAATCGGGCGCTCAATCAGCTTGGGATAGCGCGTCATCGCTTCGATCACATCCTCATCACTCAGGCTCATATCCTCAAGACCTGCTATCTTGTACTCATCCTCTTTGCGACGCAGCAGATCTCGTGGGGCGATCTCCAGAGCTTTCAATACCTGCTTGAGCTCATCAACACTGGGAACATCTTTCAGATATTCACGCACCTCTGGCTCAACGCCCTTGCTCTGCAACAGTTCAAGGGTCTGACGGGATTTGGAACAGCGTGGATTGTGATACAGGATCATGTCAGACGGATGCCTCTTTCGTTGAGTTTCAAAGCGGCCTATTGTATACCTCAGAGGAAGCGTTGATAAAGGAACCTCACTCACATCAATACTACTGAGTTAAGGGTGAGTGGCAGACAGGAGAGATATGTGAGTTTTAAAGACTGGTCGGTAGCTGTTAAAAACTGGTCGATACCGCCGGCCCTGCAATTTCTGATCGATCTGGCACGGCAGTTTCGTGACAACCAGGGGGTGCTCAACGCAGCCGCGCTGACCTATACCACGCTGTTTGCAGTGGTGCCGCTGCTCACTGTGTCCTATGCGATGTTGTCTGCGATTCCGACCTTTCAGGGCGTCGGCGATACGATGCAGCAGTGGGTATTCAATAATTTCGTGCCGGCGACCGGCGAGGTGGTGTATGACTATATGCGCGATTTCACCACGCATGCGCGGGCGCTGACCTCAATCGGGGTCGTGTTTCTGGTCGTTACCTCGATCATGATGATGAAAAATATCGAGGCTGCGTTCAATCGCATCTGGCGTGTGACCGAACCGCGCAAGGGCGTATCCAGCTTTCTCCTCTACTGGGCGGTATTGAGCCTGGGGCCACTGCTGCTGGGGCTGGGTATTCTGTTGACCTCCTATATCACGGCACTGCCGTTTTACACCAGTGCCACCGAAGTGGTGGGCAGGGGGCGCGTGCTGTCGGTTGTTCCCATGCTGCTGTCTGCCGTTGCCTTCACTCTGTTGTATGCGGCTGTTCCCAATTGTCGGGTACCTGTCCTGAATGCATTGATCGGAGGGGTTTTAGCGGCGATCTCCTTCGAACTGGCCAAGCGCGGGTTTGCCTTTTTTGTTACACAGTTCCCCTCCTATCAGCTGATCTATGGCGCCTTTGCCGCCGTGCCGCTGTTTCTGGCCTGGATATTCATCTGCTGGGTAATCATTCTGCTCGGAGCCGAACTCACGCGCTATCTGACCATCTATCACAAAGCCAGCAACGAGAAGCGTGAGCCACATCTGTATACCGTGCTGTCTGTTTTATACCAGCTCTGGCAGGCGCAACAACGTGGGGTGCCACTGCAAGACAGCACACTGCTCAAACGTACCGAAAGCCTGGATCAAGGGCGCTGGGATCGTTATGTACAACTGCTGACCGAAGGCGGCGTGATCAGACGTACAGAGGAGGGGAGTTATTTACTCTCGCGCGATCTGAGCAGCTTCACGATTGATCAGTTACAGACGCTGCTGCCCTGGCCACTGCCGGATCAGATGGCGTCACCTGCACCGGGTTGGTGTACAGATGTCAGCGAGCGTCTGAGTCGTGTGCGTGATACGCGCACCAATATGCTGGACCTGCCGCTGCAGAAGCTTTTTTCCTGCGAGTCTGAGCCAGATCATTTATCAGATCATTCTGAACTCGATGAGTCTGCGCAGGAAGAGTCAAAACAGGTAGAAACAGAGCAGGAAGAAACAGAGCAGGAGGAATCCATGCTCAAAGAAGCCGAACAGGCCGATTCAGCCTCCATCAAAACAGGCTTCGCCAAGCAGGATGATCCGCTTAAAACCGAATAATAAAACCTAATAAAAAACAACAATCAGGCACGACCTGAAGGGAGTCTATCCATGCCTCAAGTCCCCTCCGATCTTGAGATCGCCCGTGCGGCGAAGATGCAACCGATCAACCAGGTTGCCGACAGTCTGACGATACCGGCTGAAGCACTGCTGCAGTATGGCCCCTACAAAGCCAAACTGAGTAATGCCTTCATCCGTGATCTGCACAACCGGGAAGATGGCAAACTGATACTGGTCACTGCCATGACCCCGACCCCCGCTGGTGAGGGCAAAACCACCACGACTGTGGGGCTGGGTGACGCACTGAAGCGGCTGGGCCACAAAACCGTGATCTGCCTGCGCGAGCCAAGCCTCGGACCCTGTTTCGGTATCAAGGGTGGTGCGGCCGGTGGTGGCTATGCCCAGGTAGTGCCGATGGAGGATATCAACCTGCATTTCACCGGTGATTTTCATGCCATCACCAGCGCCAACAACCTGCTGGCCGCGATGCTGGACAACCATATTCATTGGGGCAATGAGCTCGGCATCGATCAGCGGCGCGTGGCGATCCGCCGTGTCATGGATATGAATGACCGTGCTCTGCGCCATATCGTCAACGGAATGGGTGGCGTGGGTAATGGCTTTGTGCGCGAGGATGGTTTTGATATCACAGTCGCATCCGAAGTGATGGCGATCTTCTGCCTGTCGCGGGATCTGATCGAGTTGAATGAGCGGCTGGGTAAAATCATCGTCGCGCGCAACCGCGAGGGCGACGCGATCACGGCTGCGGACCTTAAAGCCAATGGTGCCATGACCGTGCTGCTCAAGGATGCCTTCTCACCCAACCTGGTACAGACGCTGGAGAACACGCCTGCCTTTGTGCATGGCGGCCCGTTTGCGAATATCGCGCATGGCTGCAACTCTGTGGTGGCAACCACCACCGCGCTCAAGCTTGGTGAATATGTGGTCACGGAGGCCGGTTTCGGGGCAGATCTCGGTGCTGAGAAGTTCTTCAATATCAAATGCCGCAAAGCCGGGCTCAAACCTTCGGTAGCTGTTGTGGTGGCCACCGTGCGGGCGCTGAAGATGCACGGCGGCGTGGCACTGGCAGACCTGGCTGCAGAAAACGTCGAAGCGGTCGCTAAGGGCTGTGCCAACCTCACCCGGCATATCCGCAACGTAAAAGCCTTTGGTGTGCCGGTTGTGGTGGCGATCAACCGCTTTACCGGCGACACGCAGGCGGAGCTGGATGCTGTGCTGGCGGAGGTGCAGGAGCACGGAGCCGAAGTATCGATCTGCAACCATTGGGCCGAGGGTGGTGCAGGTGCAGAGGAGTTGGCACAGAAAGTAGTGCATATCGCCGAAAGCGGCACCAGCCAGTTTGCGCCCCTATACGACAGCAACCTGCCGTTGTGGGACAAGATCAAAGTGATCGCCACCACGCTCTACGGCGCACACGACATCATGGCCGACAAAAAGGTACGCCAGCAGATCACCGACTACCAGCAGGCCGGCTATGGACACTTCCCGATCTGCATGGCCAAAACGCAGTACAGCTTCTCCACCGATCCCAACCTCAAGGGCGCGCCCTATGGCCACGAGGTGCCGATTCGGGAAGTGCGCCTGTCGGGTGGGGCAGAGTTTTTAGTGGTGGTGTGCGGCGATATCATGACCATGCCGGGGCTGCCACGTAAGCCCTCAGCAGAGCAGATCAGTCTGGATGAAGAGGGGAATATTCTGGGGCTCTCCTGATGAGCCGCTTGACTACCCGCCAGCATGGGTTGGACTAAGCTAAATGATAATATCTTTTTAATCAGCAGGGGCTAATATCAGTTGAGGATAGCCGGGGGCTTATATCAGAGGGCTAATAGATGGCTAAGATCTGTTTGCATGCCATAGTGACGGGCCGCGTTCAGGGCGTCTGGTTCCGTCGTTTCACACAGGAGCAGGCCGAGGCCAATCAGGTGACTGGCTGGGTACGCAACCGACCGGATGGCAGCGTAGAAGCGCTGCTCTGTGGCGAGGAGAAAAGTGTTCGCCATGTCGAGGCCTGGCTCAACAAAGGGCCAGAACTGGCCAATGTAGCCGAAGTGGTCTCGACACTGCAGGAGTGGGATGACCAATATACAGCCTTCACTATTTTGCGAGAGCGAGAATAGAACCATCAGACAGCTTCCAGGCTGATAGAGGTGCACCATGGACACGATTACCCGGCTGCTGGTCAACCTCAGCGACGAGGCAGACCATGATGTGCTGCTGCATAAGTCGAAAATCCTGGCAGCAATGACCGGCTCACATATCGAACTGTTTCAGTGCTGCTATAACGCCGCGCTGAGCTCGCTCAACCTGCTGAAAAGTGAAGCGCGCGAGAGTGTGCAGCACCAACAGATGCAACGTACCGAAGCGCATCTGGATCTACTGGCCAAGCGGCTCAATCGCAGCGGCATCGCGACAGATACCGACGTGACCTGGTCGCGCCATCAGGCCGAAGGGGTGATCACCAAGGTGGAGCGCTACGCACCGGATCTGGTGCTGCACCAACTCGCACAGCATCCCTACCTTTTACATTACCTGCTGGCCCCTCAGGACTGGCAGATCCTGCGTGAATGCCCCTTACCACTGCTGCTGACCAAAGATAACCCCTGGCCTGAACATCTGCGCATTGCTGCCGCGATAGACCCCTTCCATCTGCATGATGAAGAGGGCTCGCTGGATAACCAGATACTGGATACCGCCGAGATGCTGGCAACCCTGCTGGGTGGTGAGCTGCACGTTGTGCATGCATTCAATGTGCTGCCGCAATCGGCGATTATCGAAGAGGGAGGAGTAGCGGACTACCGCGGCTTGCAGGAGAAGGTCAGCGAGCGCCATAAGGATCGCCTGCATCAGATCATCACCGAGTTCGATCCCGATCTGGAACCGAGCTGTATCCACCTGCTGGAAGGGGAAACACACAAGGTACTGCCACGTTTTGCCGAAGAGGAGCGGATAGACATTATGGTGATGGGATTCTTCGCACGCGGCTTTATCGACCGCTTGCTGATCGGCAGCAGCGTCGAGCGGATGCTGGACTCACTGCCATGCGACATCATGGTCGTAAAAAAGCCGGTGTCTTGACCGGCTTGTGTGTCGGTAGTGTCAGCAGCTAAGTATCAGAAGTCGAACTCAGTCCACACAGGCGCATGGTCCGACGGTTTCTCCATTCCTCTTACCGCATAATCGATACCACTATCGACACAGCACTCAATCAGCGGTGCAGTTGCCATTATTGCATCGATCCGCAGGCCACGCTTCGGCTCCGCCTCAAACCCCTTGCTGCGATAATCAAACCAGCTGAACAGGTCATCACGCCCAGGATAAAGCGCCCGATAGCTGTCCTGCAGCCCCCAGTCCTTCATCCGCTGCAGCCACTCACGCTCCTCCGGCTGGAAACTGGTCTTGCCGGTCTTGAGCCAGCGAAGGCGGTTCGCCTCACCAATACCGATATCGCAATCCTCACCGGAAATGTTCAGGTCCCCCATCACCACAATCGCCTGATCCGGGCTGAAACGTGTCTCCAGCATCTGCTGCAGATCCGCATAGAACTTGCGCTTGGCCGGGAATTTGATTTCGTGCGTAATGCTCTCACCCTGTGGGAAGTAACCGTTGATCAGAATATAAGGATTGCCCTTGGGGCTGACAAACTCACCCAGAATCAGGCGGCGCTGTGCATCATCAGCATCGGTTACAAACCCTTTCTCAACCTTGACAGGCGGCTGTTTAGACAGCAGACAAACGCCGTAATGGGTTTTTTGGCCATGAAAGTGCGCGTGGTAGCCAAGCGCCTCGATATCCGCAAGCGGGAAATCTTCATCGGTCACCTTGGTTTCCTGAATACCGATCACATCCGGTTGGTGAGTATTGATCAGCGCTTCCAGCTGGTGCATCCGCATGCGGATACTGTTGGTATTGAATGAAACCAGTCTCATGGTGACGTCTGCCTTTAAAAGTTCGTGTGCAAGGCGGTCTATTCTAGTCAGCGATGGGGGCTGGAGCAAATTCAGCGGAGCATGCATTGATCACACAGACTGTATGGGCTAAGTTCAGTTGAACAATCTGGATGTGTCGACCTGCTGTGATGGAGCATAGGTGGGGGGGCGGCATAATGTCAGCGAGCAATGGACTGTGGTCATCACGCAAAATGTGTATCATCACAATTACAGCTTCGGTGATTTTTCACCAGACCATCATTTCTATGATCCGTTCCCTGATGTGGAGCATTACCAACGCGTGTATAGCAATGCCTTGTAACAAGGCACGTCATTTTGCCCCCTCATAAGGTGTACCGACCATGCATATAGCGATTCTTACTTTTCAGGGGTTCAACGAGCTCGACTCACTGATTGCGCTGGGGGTGTTGAACCGTATCAAGAAACCAGACTGGCGAGTGACGCTCTGTTGCCCCGATGCAGAGGTGATGTCGATGAACGGTGTCACCGTACACGCGCAGTCGATGCTTGAGGAGGCGGCCACGGCAGATGCTGTGATTGTCGGCAGCGGTATGCAAACTCGTGACATCGTCAGTAATCCTGATTTAATGGGTCGTCTGTCACTTGATCCCACCAAACAACTGATTGCCGCACAATGCTCGGGTACGCTGATTCTGGCCAAGCTTGAATTGTTAGGCGCTGTACCGGCATGTACCGATCTGATTACAAAACCATGGGTGCAGGAAGCAGGCGTAGAGGTTCTGAATCAGCCGTTTTTTGCCAAGGGTAATATCGCAACTGCAGGCGGGTGCCTGGCTTCATCCTATCTGGCCGCGTGGGTTATCGCCAGACTGGAAGGGCTGGACGCCGCAGCTGCCGCGCTGGATTACGTTGCACCTGTTGGTGAAAAGGAGTCATTTGTGGCCAATGCGCTGAAGAACATTCAGCCTTATTTGGGTGAGTGATCGCGTCTGCTTGATCTGTGAGTAATCATTTGAATCAAGGGCGGGCTGTTGATACCGGGGATTTTGATATTCACAGTATTAGATCCGACAGGCTTGTTAACACTCTATATAGGGACAACTGACACAGAATGGAAATAAAAGCATTTGAAGATAGATACAAGGATGATGTGATTGAGCTTTGGAGGGAGTGTGGTCTGGTTGCCCCTCAGAATGATCCAGCCAAGGATATTGAGAGAAAGCTGAAAGTGGATCCTGATCTTTTTCTTATTGGGCTTGTCGATGAAACGGTCATAGCGACAGTAATGGGTGGCTACGATGGACATCGAGGCTGGATTAATTATTTGGCAGTGAAACCTTCGCAGCAACGCAAGGGCTATGGTCAATCCATCATGCAGGCTGTTGAAACGCTCATCAGGCAGAAAGGCTGCCCAAAAATAAATCTGCAAGTTCGCTCGTCTAACAAGGCTGTCATTGAGTTCTATTCTGCTATCGGGTACGGCAATGATAATGTCGTTGGGTTGGGTAAGCGGCTTGAACATGATTCGTAACCAAGCGTAGTATTCGTCTGATAACCCCTTGACTCAGTATCATAGATGAAGAGCCGTGCTGGAAAAAACACAATGAAAGCAATTATCTATGAGAGATATGGTCCGCCAGAAGTGCTTCAGTTGAGGGATATCGAAAAACCGATTCCAAAAGACAACGAAGTCCTGATAAAGACTTATGCCACAACGATCACATCAGGCGACTGGAGGGTGCGGAGCCTGAATGTTCCTACCGGCTTCGGGCTCATCATTCGACTCGCATTTGGTATCTCGAAACCCAGGCAACCTGTACTTGGTACGGAGCTGGCCGGGGTCGTTGAGTCGGTCGGCAAAGCGGTCAGGAATTTCAAAATCGGCGATCAGGTTTTCGTGTTCAATGATACCGGCATGGGTTGTCATGTTGAATACAAGTGCATGCCGGAAGATGGCATGGTGTCGCTTAAACCGTCCAGTTTGTCCTTTGATGAAGCTGCAGCGCTGTCCTTCGGCGGGACTACCGCGTTGGATTTCTTGAGAAGAGGGAAGCTGCAAAGCGGTGAAAAGATACTGATCAATGGCGCTTCCGGTGGAGTTGGTACTGCCGCTGTGCAGCTCGCTAAGCACTTTGGGGCAGATGTAACGGGGGTGTGCAGTACGGCGAATCAGGATCTGGTCGCGTCTCTGGGCGCCGATCATCTCATTGACTACACAAAAGAGGACTTCACGAAAAACGGTAAAACCTATGATGTCATTGTAGATACTGTGGGTAACGCACCGTTTTCGCGTACCAAAAACTCTCTGGCCAATAAGGGACGCCTTTTGATGGTTTTGGCAGATTTGCCCGACATGCTGCAAGTTCCGTGGGTGTTGATCACGAGTAGCAAAAAGATCATCGCTGGGCCTGCAACCGTGCGGTTAGAGGATTTGCATTTTCTGGCAGAGCTGGCTGAGGCAGGGCAATTCAAACCAGTCATGGATCGACGCTATCCATTTGAACAGTTTGTCGAGGCGCACCGTTACGTCGATACAGGGCGCAAGAAAGGCAATGTCAGCCTGATTCTGGAGCAGGGTGTGTAAATACAGAGTTCGAATGAATACAGATAGTGCTGTTACTGTGATGCATGAGTTCCTTAACCGTTCACCTCGAACGTCAGTTGAGGTTCAGCTCGTACTTAACGATGAGACATGGCTCTGGCGACATGGTAACGCCGAGCATGTGCAATCCCCGGTGTTCGAGATTGGCTCGATCGGCAAGACCTTTACTTCAACACTGCTGGCACTTTTACTTGAGCGCCAGCAGGTAAGTCTCTCAGACACGGTGGAGCGCTTCTATCCGAAACTGCCATGGGGTAGACAGGTTACTTTGCAACAGCTTGCCAGCCATACATCGGGTCTTCCGGCCAATCCTTTCAGTCAGTGGCAGATGATGAGGCGAGGGCGCCAGTTAGCTGAAGCATTTCAGGCGGATGACCTGATGGTTTTTCTCCAGCAGTTGCCGGCAACGCTAAAGGCGGGTGGCAATGCGCGCTATTCCAACGTCGGTATGGCTCTGCTGGGTCGTATTCTCGGTGATGTATATGGGAAGTCGTATGGCGAGGCTGTGCAGGATTTGATTTTACAGCCACTGGGAATGTATGACACGCATCTTGACCCATCGCACTATGATCCAGAGCGTTTGATCGATGGGCATGATGCAAGTGGCAGACCGGTGCCGCCCTTTAGGTGGAAAGGCATGGAGGCGGCTGGTGTATGGCGATCGACCGGCAATGACATGATGACTTTTCTAGGCGCTCAAATGGGCTTCTACGGTAGCCCGTGGGATTCATTGGCCAAAACGACCACGCAGCCATATGCGAAAATCAGCCAAGACACGCAGGTTGGTCTGGGTTGGTTGCTGAGCCCGATTAAGCCGCACGGCATGGCCGCTTGGCACAGCGGAGGTACTTTTGGCCAACACAGCATAGCGGCTTGGTCAGTGGAACAATCCGCTGCCGTTGTGGTGCTCACTGATCGAATTCCACCCTGGTGGCACCACCTGATGCCTGGCCGCCAGCTTGAGTTGGTTCCACAGCGGTTGGTTTTGGCTATTCGAGGTTAAACACAAGGAGTAGTCACTGAACATGGCAAGGAATAGCAACCAAAGCGGGCCAATTGAATCAAGGTTGATCGGCCGCTCGCATCTCTGTTTTTTTCTGTTCCCACAGCGGCTTTAATTTGGCTCGGGATCAACAAAGAGTTGGCATACTGGGGTTATCTGGCGGGGCCTCATAAAGGTCGAGACGTGGTGGTAGTCTTGTGCCTCATCAGGAGGCACAGCGACGGTTTCAGTTGGCCACAAGCAAGAAGAGGGGGATCAAAGGATCCCGGAAGGTGTATAGCAGTTACTAATGTAGCTATGGAAGAGATTTGGCGTGCTGTGCCTAACGGAACACCAATCCGCATTGAGCAGTAAGCGCATCGTAATTTACCGACAACGCGTAAAACAAGCTGCTTCAATCTGTAAAAGAAATGAAAGCGGGCAAAGTCGCACTAGTCAGCCGTGTGGAGCCTGTTGAGAGATCAAAATCGAAACTCTGATAGGTAAGCTGAAAGCAAGTCAGAATCAGCCAGAGAGGAATCGGGCCGGTGTCAAAGCCGGTCCGGAGGCCGGAGAAGGAGCGCAGTACCGTGATATGGCCTAGTTCATCAGCTAACCAGTGGCTGTTGTCGTACGGTTTATCCGTTGGTTCGCTCCTCCAAAACCGCCGCAAAGAACTGTGTTGAGGCAATATGAAAGTAGTGCATTACGCATCTGATGCGCCTTGGGTAGGCAAGATGAGAGTCCATAAAACTTATCTTTCGGCATGGTGTCTAATTATTAGATAAATTTCTGTTTTAACAACAAAAAATATAGGCACGAGCATGACTAAATGGCGCAATCTCGCATTTGCTGCAATTGGCATTACTCTTCTGGCGGGTTGTACCACTAACCCCTACACTGGCGAGCGTGAAGCCAGTAAAGCAGGGGTATATGGTGGTGTTGGTGCAGTGGCTGGCGCTGTGATCGGGGCGGCTACTTCGAGTAAGGAGGACCGAGCCAAAGGAGCAGCAATCGGTGCTGCAGTGGGTGCCGCAGCAGGTGGTGGTTATGGTTACTACGTTGACACCCAGGAGGCAAAATTGCGCGAGACCCTGCAGGGTACTGGCGTGGATGTACAACGCAATGGTGATGACCTGAGGCTGATCATGCCCGGTAACATCACTTTCGCAACCAACTCGTCAGATATTTCCAGCAGCTTCTACCAGACCCTCAACTCTATGGTCTCGGTGTTCAATGAGTTTGATCAGAACGGGATCGACATTGTCGGGCATACCGATAGCACAGGTTCGATGGAGCTTAATCAGAACCTGTCGAATCGCCGTGCGCAGAGTGTCGCCTCTTATCTGGCTTCCAATGGTGTAGCTGCGTCGAGGATATCCTCTTACGGAGTTGGGCCTAATCAACCTATCGCCAGCAACGCCAACGAGGCGGGTCGTGCGCAGAATCGTCGGGTCGAGATCAACCTGCGTCCTATGTGAAGCGACGGATTACCATCAGTATCGAGATCAGATAGTGAAAGGCCCCTGTAAAATGGGGCTTTTTTGTATGTGGTATCAGCTGATTCCCTCTGTGCCGGTCAGGTTCAGGTGGCGTCTTTTGCGACATCAAGGATCCGGCTGGCTAGAGGGAAGTCGAGGCGTGCCATGGCTGCATCAAGCTGGATCAGCTGCATAGCGTTGAGCCGACTGGCCAGCGCCGGGCGTTGGCTGCTGAACAGATCAACGGCTGCAAAGTCGTTTTCCGCCAGCAGTTCCTGAAGCCTGGTAATCTCCTGCTGCGAAATATCGGGAGCAAGGCCTTCCTTCTCAGGCATCTCATCCAGATGAGCTCGGATGGTGGAGAAGGTGGCTTCGAGCGCTTCTTTGAGCGTTGCAAGTTGTGTCATTAAGGCCTCCAGAGGTGCATCCTTTATGGCAGCTTCCAGAGTAGCAGCCGCCTCGGCTATATCCTGAGCACCGAGGTTGGCGGCGGCACCACGCAGGGCGTGAAGTCGATGTGCGGCCTGCTCGCGCTGGCCGGCATTCAGGTCGTCTGCGAGCTCCCGGTCCACTTCAGCAAACTCAGTCGTCAGGTTCCCGAGCAGCCTCCACAGCAGCGGCATCTTGCCGTCAAGTCGCTTGAGCGCTGCCCGGGTGTCAATGCCGGGCAGTACCGGGAATGCGCTGATATCGATATCATCTCTGTCAGCTTTTACCAACCTCTCTGCCTGCTCGACCCCTTTGGTCAGCCGCAACAGCTTTGAGATCATTTCATCCACGTCGAGTGGCTTGGCAATATGATCGTTCATTCCCGCTCGCAGGCAGTCGTCACGATCAGACTTCAATACGTTGGCGGTCATGGCGACAATGGGGAGTTCACTGAAACGCGGATCCTGCCGCAATCTGCGCGTAGCTTCCAGACCGTCCATCTCCGGCATCTGTACATCCATCAGCACCAGATCCGGCAGGTTTGTCTGAGTGGTGAGAATATCCAGAGCCTCTCGGCCGGTGGAGGCAAGTATCACATCTGCTCCTTTCTGCTTCAGAATATCCCGAGCGACCTCCTGATTGATTGGATTATCCTCGGTTACCAGCAGTCTCATGCCCGCCAGCGGCTGTGACGAGGTCTCTCTGCTACTAGCGATGGACGGCAGGCGAGTGGCCAGGGCAGCGCGCAGAAGCGAGGGGGTGGCAGGCTTGGAGATGATGCCGTCAAAGATACTTTCATCGGCCTGGGAAAGAATCATCTCGCGGCTGAAGGCTGTCACTACCAACACGATCATCGGTTCCTCAGTGGATTGATTTGAGCGCAGGCGTGTTGCGGCCTCAAGGCCGTCGATTCCCGGCATGCGCCAATCCATGAGCACAAGCTCGAAGGGCTTGCCGGCTTCATAAGCGGCTTTGTGCAGGGTAAGGGCCTCTTCACCGGAGGCAGCAGTGGTGACTTCCCAGCCCAGGTGCTGGCACATTTCTGCCAGTGTCTGGCGCGCTACCTCGTTGTCGTCCACCACCAGTGTCCGGTAGTTATCCACCAGCGGTGAATGAGCTGGCTTCTCTCCCTCCTTGAAGGGCAGCGTGAAGGTGAAGCAGGAGCCCTTGCCTTCTTCGCTCTTTACCTGAATATCACCGCCCAGCAGGTGCACCAGACGATGGCTGATGGTCAGTCCCAGGCCGGTGCCACCATATCGGCGGGTGGTAGAGGTGTCGGCTTGCTGGAAGGCCTGAAACAGTCGGCTCTGATGCTCTTCGCTCATACCGATACCTGTATCGGTGACCCGAAACTCAAGCGCTAGATCCTGCTCTTTGCTCGCCGTGCGGTTAACTTCAAGCACGACCTGGCCTTTCTCGGTGAACTTGATGGCATTACCGAGCAGATTGATCAATACCTGTTGCAGGCGCAGGTCATCTCCCCAGAGATAGTCGGGTACATCGGGTGCAATACGGAACAGCACTTCAATGTCGTTGGCTTCGGCCTTTACCGAGATCATGGTGGCCAGGGTACTGAGCAGCTCATCGAGGTTGAAGTCCTGAGGGGATAGCTCCATCTTGCCGGCTTCCACCTTGGAGTAGTCAAGAATATCGTTGAGAATCGCCAGCAGTGAGCGTGCTGCCGTGTTGATCTTCTGCACGTAGTCATGCTGTTTGGGCGTCATTTCGGTCTGTTCGAGTAGATGGGCAACGCCCATGACTGCGGTCATCGGGGTCCGGATTTCGTGACTCATATTGGCAACGAATTCGCTTTTCATCCTGCTGGCGGCTTCTGCAGCCTCACGCGCTTCCCTCAGTGTGTCTTCAAGACGCTTCTGCTCGGTGATGTCCCAGTTCATGCCGATGATCAAACGTTTTTCGCGGTGAGCGTCATACTCCACGGTGGCAACAGCCCGCATATGGCGAATTTCACCATCGGGCCAGATAATTCGAAAGTTGGTATCGAACTCGGCTTTTCCCGCCAGCATCGCTTCGAGCATTGCCTGGGTGCGAGGGTAGTCTTCGGGATGGACACGCTGTTTCCATGTATCCAGGTGGTACCAGCCAGCCCCTTTTTCCTGATAGAGCTCGGCCATTCTGTCGTCCCACCAGAGATTATTGGATGGAATCTCCCACTGCCATACGCCCATGCCTGCAGAACGGTTGACTAGTTTCAGACGTTCGGACACTCTCTCAAGCTGGATCTCTGCGGCAACACGATCAGTAATGTCCATGCCGAAGGAGACCAGGACCAGTGGATGCTCCAGATTGTCAGCACCTTCCACCAGACTGTTGCGCCAGGAGATGATGCGCTGTTGCTTATCCCTCGTTTGCAAAGTGCTTTGTTCGCTCCGTGGAGCGGCTTCAGGCTGGTGGGTAGTGGCAGCATCTTCACTGGGTACCAGCGTATTCCAGTTTTTTCCCAGTACCTCCTTGCGCGAGTAGCCGGTCAGTTGCTCCGCTGCTTCGTTGAAAATGCCTATCCGCCCCTGAGCATCCTGGCCCACTATCAGCACATTGGCACCTTCGATCAGGTTTTCTGCGAAGTCCCTGGCCTTGAGGAGTTGCCGCTCCCGGCGCCGCAGCCGTGAGATGATAAACAGCATCAGCGAGATAAAGGCCATGCCGGTCAGCGCCTTGACGATCGACTTACCACGCCATTCGACGAATACATCGTCGGTGCTCCAACTGACGTTTACGAACATCTTCTCAGCCCCGATATCACGCATGACCATCAGGCGCTCCTTACCATCCAGGGAGGAGGCCTCGTGGCGGCGAGTGACGAGATCTGATGTGGCCTGATACTGGATAATGCTGGAGCGCTGACTGATGTCCCTTCCTGTCAGTGTTTCATCATGTGGTGCACGAGCCAGCAGATGTCCCTGAGGCCCGATCAGGGCAGCAAAGGCAGTTGGTCGGTTTCGCAGTGCCTCAAGGTATCCGGAGAAGTGTTCTGGTGACAGGGAAGCCACCACGACGCCTTTCCAGAGATCACTTTCTGTTGAACGGGGGCGAGCAGCAAAGATTACCAACTGATCCGTGAGAGAGCGCACCGGGGGGGTGGTGATCATCCGGTCGACCCCAACTTCCAGCGCGCGCTGATAATAGGGGCGGTCGGAAGCATCATAGCCTACGAGATCGGGCGATGAGCTGAACTGGATGACGCCCTTTTCGTCGGTGATCGAGAGGTAATTGATCTCAGGAAATGCTTCGGCACGAGCGCGCAGAAAGGTCGACAGTTCTCTATCCAGCTCAGGCGTGAGCGCTTGATTAGCTTCGCGCACCATATCCTGCAGATTAAGATCCACTGCCCGCAGACTGCCGCTGATCTGGCTGCTGGCGATGCGTGCCAGGTTTTCAAGCTCCTGGTAGGCTGCCTCCAGGGTGTTAACCCGATCTCTCCAGATATCAGCCCCGATCAAACCGGTTACAGAGAGAATCATCACCAGGCTCAACAGCGTAAAACGATTCATGAAGTGACGCTTCCTGCAGGTAGAATGGCTGTTCGAACCTGATTGCGGCCAGCCTTTTTGGCAGTATAGAGCTGCTCATCGGCCAGTTTCAGCAGGGCCTCGGCGGATGTCGTGACGGGTTCCAGCGCCGTCGCTACACCCAGGCTCAAGGTGACATGGGGAGCAATGGCTGAGGCTGCATGGGGTAAGGCCAGCGCCTCTACTGCCTCACGAATGCGCTCGGCAACCTCTTCAGCACCCTCTGTCGGGGTATCAGGCAGCATGCAGATAAACTCTTCGCCACCGAAACGGGCGGCCAGATCGGCGGGACGGTGTATCTGTTCACACACCCCCCGGGCCACATTACGCAGACAAGCGTCTCCGGCCTGGTGTCCATAATGGTCATTATATCCCTTGAAGAAATCGATATCGGCCAGCACCAGTGACAGAGAAGTGCCCTGGCGCTGTGCTCGGCGCCATTCACGTTCGTAAACATCATCAAAGTGGCGCCGATTGGCTATACCGGTAAGTCCATCAAGCAGGGCGATACGGCGCAACAGGTCACGCTGATATTTGAGTTGCAGGTGGTTGCGTACCCGGGCCCTGACGATGGGCGGGCTCACTGGCTTGGTGATGTAGTCTACTGCACCCAGATCAAGGCCTTTCGTCTCGTCCTCCACTTCGCTCAGAGCGGTGACAAAAATCACTGGAATATCCTGCAGACGTGGATCTTCCTTAAGCTGCTTGCAGACGGCGAAGCCGTCAATGTCGGGCATCATCACATCCAGCAGGATCAGGTCGGGTTCGTGCCTGGCGGCCATCTTCAGCGCCTCACTTCCAGAGGTGGCAAAGATGATGTGGTGCTTATCCTTGAGTGTGTCAGCCAGAATCTGGATGTTAGTGGCTACGTCATCAACGATCAGCACTAGGGTGTCCTGAGGCTCGTGAGCAGTCATCATCTCCGTGATCATCTGCTTATTAGAGCCCTCGGGATTTGTCATTATACTGCTTCTCCAAATCGCCTTTGTACTTTGGCCCCTCTTCCGTGAGGCTACGGAAGAGATGGCTACTAAACGTTCACCATAGCATTTATTGTTATATTGAACGAGCAGCATTTGATTCCAAGAAGCAAGCTGGAGATGGAGCAGTGCAAGGAGCGTCAGTCATCAGGTAAAGAGGGGTTAGCAGAATATGCGCTGTTGTAAATTCACTCTGAATGGCGTGACAGTGCACGCGCAGTCGATGCTGGAGGACGTTGCCACGGCCGATGCTGTGATTGTCGGCAGCGGTATGCTAACCCATGAGATTGTCAGCAGCCCTGTCTTGATGACTCAGCTATCACTTGATCCAGCCAGGCAGCATATTGCTGCACAGTGCTCAGGTACGTTGATTCTGGCCAGGCTTGAATTATTAGGCGCTGTTCCGGCATGTACCGATCTGATTACAAAACCCTGGGTGCAGGAAGCTGGCGTAGAGGTTCTGAATCAACCTTTCTTTGCTCAGAACAACATCGCCACCGCTGGCGGGTGCCTGGCCTCATCCTGTCTGGCTGCGTGGATCATTGCCCGGTTCGAAGGGGTGGATGCAGCGGCTAAAGCCCTTTATTACGTAGCACCTGTCGGGGAGAAAGAAACGTTTGTTGCCAATGCACTAGAGAACATTCGGCCCTATCTGCCTGCATGATAATGTCTTACTAGCCCTCCGCTGTTCTCCACGAACTCTCTACTAATCCGTCAGCGGGCAGCTTTTTTTGCCCGCGAGGCGCCCGCTTCTGCTTTTGCCTGCTACAGTTAACATCAATGTTTAGAATGTTTAGTGGATGAACATTTTACCTACGGTTCTGCTGACTTTGCCTGTAACTAATGGAATATGTTAATGGTCTGGTTGCTGTTTCTGCATATATGTAGCCTGGTGATCTGGGCTGCGTCCTTATGTATTTTATTACTGCTTATCTCGCGTGTTGCCTCTGTTGGCCTGCATATCCCCAGCAAAGGCGATAGTCTGGAGCGGCTGTGGTTTACCCGCCTGGCGAGTCCCGCGGGCTTGATGACGATTGTCTCCGGCACGGCTGTTTTTGCCCTTGACGGTAACCTCAACAGTTGGCTGTTGCTTAAGCTGACTCTGGTGACCTGTCTGGTGATCTGCCATGTGGCAGCTGGGCTGCTGATCCTGTATGGCAGCCGGCCAAAGGTCAGTGGTGTGGCGGGTAAATGTACTGTATTGCTCAGCGTCATCCTGTTATTGCTGCTGAGCATTATCGTATTGGTATTGCTGAAGCCTGAGCAGGAGGCCTTGCTGTGGTTTTTGTAAACAGCCGTGCTGCCAGCTCAGGATTTGGCGTCGTCCTGCAGCATATCGTCGATGTTGACGCCGACCGCATATTCATAGACCAGCCGACCACCCAGATAACCGGTAGCAATAATCAACAAGCCGCTGAGCAGCGACAGATAAAGACCTTGAGGCATGATCTGAGCGGCAGCATCAGGCAGGCGGAGCAACCAGTTGAAGGTCGCCAGCGACAGCAGCATCACCGCGAGCATCGCATGGCACCAGCCCGTGATCAGGCGTCTTATCTGGCTTACCAGCAGCATATCCATCAATCCTGCGACACTGGCAATCCAACCACCGATAGCACCAACCCCGACCAGCCACAAGCTGGCTCTGGCCCAGAAGGGGTCGGATGTGTACAAAAATGCGAGATCGGATGCGATCAGAGCAATCAGAGCGGCCACCGGGAAATGGATAAGCCCAGGGTGGATAGGGTGGCCAAACACCTGGATTTGGCTCGCAATCGGTTCCATCGACATATCACACCTCTAAGACGGTTTACGGCTGCTGTAAAGAAGCCACTTCGCCAGAGTGTAGCAGTGATCTGGTCTTGTGGCCTGCTGTTGAGCCAAACAGGTTGTACTGGCCCCTATTCAGCACTCGATCCCCAGGGGCCTGCAGCATCCGAGGTGGCGCTGTTATGGTGGGGCATGTTCGGTTTTGCAACGCTGGTACTGCTGGCGGTTGTGGTGCTGTGGCATTACGCGATAAAGCGTCGGGCTGAGCATGTTCCCGCAACAGGTACCAGTCGATGGATTATCTGGGGTGGGCTGGCGCTACCGACAGTGAGTATCATCGTTTTACTCATCGTGGGCGTGCCGGTGGGGCACCGTATGATGCCGCTGCCTGATGAAAGCGCATTGCAAATTCAGGTGACGGGGCATCAATGGTACTGGCAGGTCGCTTATCCTGAACATGGCCTGCAGATGATTGATGAGCTGCATATACCGATCAATACCCCTGTGCACCTGCACCTGACCAGCGCCGATGTGATCCATTCCTTCTGGGTGCCAAGGCTTGGCGTCAAGCTGGATATGTTACCCGGTCGCACCAATGTGTTGCGTCTGGAAGCCTCGGCAGCGGGCGTTTATCGTGGTCAGTGCGCTGAATATTGCGGGCTGGGCCATGCGCATATGCAATTTACGGTAACAGCACATGACGAACCGGCCTTTGCCAACTGGCTAAACGAGCACAATACCACGGAGCAGGAACGACATGAGCCAGACTTACTTAAACCAGACGTGCATGAGCCAGCCGCGCATGAGGCAACCCTAGATGAGTGACGCCAAGCCAGCATCATCGCAGTCTGAGGCTGTCAGCCATCTGGCCCGGGTGTGGGGCAATTTACCGGGCTGGGGCAGTTTAGCGGCGGTAAATCATGGCACTATTGGTCTGCGTTTTATGGTTACCGGGATGGTTTTTTTCCTGGTAGGTGGCGTGCTGGCGATGCTGTTGCGCACTCAGTTGGCGCTGCCGGAGCAGAATATTGTCAGTGCCGAGACCTACGGTCAGCTATTTACCATGCACGGCAGCGTGATGATGTTTCTGTTTGCTATTCCGGTGCTTGAAGGGCTGGCGATCTACCTGATCCCGAAGATGATTGGTGCCCGTGATTTAGTCTTTCCGCGGATCAGCTCGCTGGGTTATTACTGCTACTTATTTGGCGGCATTATCATTATGTCCAGCCTGTTGCTGGGTATAGCGCCAGACTCCGGCTGGTTTATGTATACGCCACTGAGCAGCAGCGAGTTTTCACCCGGGCCGGGCTCCGATTTCTGGCTGCTGGGTATCACTTTTGTTGAGATTTCGGCGATGGCTGCCGGTATAGAGCTGACGGTGTCCATCCTGTGTAGCCGTGCCAAGGGGATGACGCTCAGCCGGATGCCGCTGTTTTGCTGGTACATTCTGGTGATGGCGCTGATGATCGTGTTTGGTTTTCCGCCATTAATTCTTGCCAGTATTCTGTTGGAGCTGGAACGTGCTGCCGGTATGCCGTTTTTTACTGTGGCGGCGGGTGGCGATCCTCTGTTGTGGCAGCATCTGTTCTGGTTATTTGGCCACCCTGAGGTCTATATTATTTTTCTGCCTGCTGCCGGTATCGTCTCGACCCTTATTCCGGTGTTCAGTGGTCGGCCTATTGTCGGTTATCGCTGGATCGTTATCGCGGTCATTCTCACCGGCTTTATCAGCTTCGGGCTGTGGGTGCACCATATGTTCACCGTGGGCATTCCTCAACTGGCGCAGGCCTTCTTTTCAGTGGCCAGCATGCTGGTGGCGATACCGACTGCCATTCAGGTATTTGCCTGGCTGGCGACCTTGTGGCGCGGCAAGGTGGACTTTCAATTGCCGATGCTCTGGGTCAGTGGTTTTCTGGTCATCTTTGTCTGCGGCGGCCTGACCGGGGTGATGCTGGCATTGGTGCCCTTTAACTGGCAGGTGCACGATACCCACTTTGTGGTCGCTCATATGCATTATGTGCTGGTAGGGGGGATGTTTTTTCCACTGATCGCCGGACTGTATTACTGGTTGCCTTTAGCCTCTGGCCGGATGCCCTCGCCAGTGATCGGGCGCTGGGGTTTCTGGCTGACCTTTGGTGGATTCAACCTGACCTTTTTATTGATGCATCTAACCGGTTTGCTCGGTATGCCGCGGCGAGTTTACACCTATGAAGCCGGATTAGGCTGGGATAGCTTAAATCTGTTGTCGTCGATTGGCAGCTTTGTCATGGCGATCGGTATTGGGCTGGTGTTGCTGGATCTATTACTGCATTTCTGGTTTGGCCAGCGAGCCAGCGCTAATCCGTGGAAGGCCGATACGCTGGAGTGGACGCTGGATATGCCACCGGCCCAGTATAACTTTGCCAGCTTGCCCACTGTCAGCAGCCGCCATCCGCTCTGGGATGATCCGCAACTGGCTGAACGGATTGCTGCCGGGCAAGAGGGCTTGACCGAGGCCAACAGTGGTCTGCGCGAAACCTATGGCACCTCTGCGATCTCTGCTCAGCGGGAGAGGCTTTTCCATCTGCCCGGAAACTCCTGGCTGCCACTATACAGTGCTATGACTCTGGCGGTGGTGTGCATCAGTTTGCTGAGCCGTTGGTATATATTGGCCCTGCTGGTCGTTGTGCTGACAATTGGCTTGTTGCTGCGCTGGAGCTGGGAAAATGGAGGCCATCCATCAGCGGCTCCCTTGCAACCCTCGGATCCAGGGCAGAGGGTTCCCGTACAGAAGGAGCCAGTACAGAAGGGTTCAGTGCAGAAGGGGCCAGTGCAGAAGGGTACCGGGCATGAGTTGCCGCTGGAGTCCAGGACCCTCGATGGCCCCGGGCGCTGGGGCATGATCGTCACAATGCTGGCCAATGGCGCTTTGTATATGTCGCTGCTGTTCGGTTGGTTTTATCTATGGACCGCCGCGCCGCAATGGTCAGCACCCGACAACGGCCCCTTGCCGCTTTGGCTGTTGCTGCTGTGTGGGGTGCCCGCCAGTATCGCCTTGTGGCTGTTCCATCGTCTGTGCCAGCGTCTGGCAGTGGGCGACGCTCTGCAGTTGCAACGTCAGTTGTGGTTGAGCGCCGGTTTTGGGTTGCTGCATTTTTTGATGTTGCTGGTGCTGTTTATGATGGCGCCGCTGGATTATACCAAAAGCGCTCATGATGCCGTGCTGATGGTTATTTTGCTGTATCTGCTGGGCCACGCTGGGCTGGCAACAGTGTTAACCGCCATGCAGGCGCTCAGAGTTGCGCGCGGCTACGTCAGTGCCAGCTTGCCCTATGAGCCGCAGGTGATAAAGCCGCTGTGGTTCTATTACCTGGCGGTGTACTGGATCAGTGTCGCGCTATTCTTTATGTTGCCACTGGGGTGGGGGACAACGTAATGAGCAAGCTCACCTGGTTTGCGCCGGGCCATCCAGCTCAGATTGTGATTGGTTTTGTTATCTGGAGCATCTGGTTTATTGCCATGTATGGCGGCTTATCCGTGGCTTGCCAGTTGGCACCTCCTGAGGTGGAGAAGGGCGCGTTCACCTGGTTGAATGGCGGTTTAATTGCGTTTACTCTGCTGGTGTTTGCGCTGCTGTTGTTTCTGGCATGGCGCAGTGGTCGTTACTGTGCATCGAAGCACAAGGAAAGCGATGATGCTGTCGGGTTTGAGCGCTTTGTCGGCTACGTCAGCACTGTGTTGTATCTGATCGCCGCAGTCGCCACTTTGGCTGGGGGCTTGCCGGTGTTGGTTTTATCACCATGCAGCTAAAGCATCGGCAATGGCTAAACCTGCTACCAGGCTTGCTGGTGTTGGCCAGTATCAGTCTGCCGGTACAGGCGCATAACCCCTTACAAAGCGAAGGCGCCAGCTTCTGGGCCGCTCTGCTGGCGGCAATGATGCTGGCGCTATTCTGGCTGTTGTATGCACTTGGCAGCATTAAGCGGCCGCCGCGGTTATGGCGTGCGCTGATGTTTCATGCGGGCTGTCTGATCTGTGCGTTTGCTGTAATCGGGCCGCTGGATGCCTGGGCTGAAACCAGCGCCAGTGCGCATATGGTGCAGCATATGTTGTTAATGGTTGTGATCGGCCCTTTGTGGGCATTAAGCCTGCCCTTGCCGCAGTTTGCAGCTGTTACCGGTCGCTGGGGGCGTGTTGCCTGGCAACCACTGCTGAAGCTGGCAACCTATCCGCTCAGCCTGGCCTACCTGCATGCGGCTGTCGTCTGGTTCTGGCATACCCCGCGCTTTTACGTGCTGGCACTGGAACATCCCTGGTGGCACTTGGTAGAGCATATCTGCTTTGCGTTCACCGCAGCCATGTTGTGGTGGGCCGTATTACACTGTACCGAGCGGACACGTAGCTGGGCGCTGCTCGCCTTATTGTTTACCCTGATGCACACCGGTTTTCTGGGTGCTATTCTGACCTTCGCCGACACCCTGTTGTATTACCCCAGCCATCAGCTCGATGATCAGCAACTGGCTGGTTTGCTCATGTGGGTGCCGGGGGGATTGCCATATATGCTGGCTGCTGCCTGGCTGGGGTATCGCTGGCTACGTGGTATCGCAGCGGATAGTGAAGAGGGTAAATATCAATAGCAAGTCTTTTGATCTTGAGAGTTCTTGCTGATCGGAAAAATTGGGCCAAATTACTGGATGGCTGTCGTCACATACAGGGTAGGGTGTATTCGTCTGATTTCAGTCAGACTCTTCCGAAAGAAGGAGGTTGATCGCGATCACAACCATATACCTGCTGCGTGGAATCGTGGGGTTTTTCTTTGCTTTTGTCGCGACAGGTGGAAATAGTCCTACCTTCTGGGTGGTGAGTTCCACCATCTGCCTATTCTTTGGTGCAGTACACGCAATAGGGCTAGTAAGATCCTGGGCTATTCTCAGTGGTGCATAGGCTCGGAGTAATAGAACAAAGCCAATGCATTCACCGGGTTTCATGTTAACGGGCGAAGATTATGAACATTGAACCACTTGAAGTGACTGATGAGGTTGAAAGCCTACTGAGCAGCGCGGGGCTCCCTGTTGCTGACCTTCGCAATAGTGGCCAATTGCAGCTATTTGGAGTGCGCTCGGACGACCAAATCATTGGCCTGATCGGTATAGAGTCGCATGGAGCTGTCGGCTTGTTACGCTCACTGGTAGTGATCGATACCCATCGAAAGGGTGGCTACGGTCAGGCATTGGTCACTCAGGCAGAAGCTTGGGCGTGCAGGAATGGCATGAAAACCCTATATCTCCTCACCACGACCGCTTCTGATTTCTTTGCACGGCATGGTTATGTGGAGGTATCGCGATCGCAAGCACCAGATTCCATATTGGGTACTGCTCAGTTTGCGGGCCTATGCCCGGCGTCGGCTTCATTTATGTGTAAGGAGCTGGATGGCTATCGTGAATTTGAGGAAGTGCTCCGGGCAGATGGGGTTGATTTTGAAATATAACTTGGCCAATTCATCTCCCGTAACTTCAAGGAATGTTTCTCTGGAGTTCAGCGAGGGTGCAACTCTCCCGGATAAGTTCAGCGTACTGGAGGGAGAAGGGAAGTTTCGCCGACACATCAAGCTCTTTTCGGAGCAGGATATTTCAGATAAGCACTTTCGCGAGTACCTCGCTCTGGCACTCGCGGCGTCGGCAAAGTCGTGAGAATAAACATACTGGCAGGGTGAGTACCCCTGCCAGATGAAGCCTGGTCCTCAGAGCTCCGGATTAAGCGTATAAGTTGTGTTGATGCTAGCGCTGGCCAGAATGTGACCCTCCAGTGCCGCCACTATATTGCCACCGGTCAGCTCACCCTGAACTTGAAGTGTCTGAATATCCAGCGCGTAGAGCGTGAAAATATAGTGATGCAACCGCTCATCATTCCAGGGCGGGCAGGGGCCATCATATCCGAAATAGTTACCCTTCATGTTCTCATCGCCAGCGAACCTCTCATCGCCAGCGAACCAGGCGGTGTAGTCGTTGATGCCGTGGCGCATGCCATCCGGCGCTACAGGACCGGATTTGCCATTGGGGGTTACGCCCCGACAGTGGCTACCCTCGGCAATCTCAGTCGTGGTTGCCGGGATATCCAGAAGTAGCCAGTGGTAAAAATCCACTCGGGGCAGTGACGCCGGCACTGTGCGCCCTTCCTGATTCACATCATCACCCTTGCTCGGTACATCAGGATCATGGCAGATCAGCACAAAGGACTGAGTGCCCTCTGGTGCCTCGCTCCAGGCCAGATGAGGGTTGATGTTATCCGACAGCGTAATATGATTCTCTGTTGCTATTCGGGCAAAGGCGTACTGCTCAGAAATCGGCTGGTCTGGTATCAGGCTATTACTGACGAGTTTCATGTTCATTCCCTGTAGAGTGATTATGGTTTCAAGGGTATCGTTTGAAATACAAATAATAGGCAAGTATGACCATGATTGTCATTGAGCGTTCACAGGCACTGGCGCGTTTACGCCGCCTTGCCTTGTCTGCACAGGGCTTCGGTATCCGCTTCATACCCGCCAGCGGTGATCAACTGTGCCTGTTTGCATAACCCGGCTTTCTGGTTCTGCTTTCACTTTTATGTCACAGACAAAGCATATAAGCTGATGCCATCGTTGGCAGAGAAGCATCTATCATGTTGGATTGGTTTTATATTTCAGATCTGCTGGGTGTGGCGGTATTCGCTATCTCCGGAACATTGCTGGCGTTTCGCAAGCAGATGGATGGCTTCGGCGTTGTTGTATTGGCATCCGTTACGGCTGTCGGTGGTGGTACGACACGGGATGTGATTCTCGATGTGCCGGTGTTCTGGCTTCATGATCCGACCTATTTCTACGTGATTCTGGCATCAGCCGTGGCCTGCATTATCCTGCTCAGATTTCGGCCCCATAGTCAGTTGCGCTATCTGCTGATTGCGGATGCCTTTGGTATCGCGTTCTTCACTGTTCTGGGTGCCGGTAAAGCCCTGGATATGGGTGTCAGCGCTTTTACGGCGATCATTCTGGGTACCATGACGGCAGTATTCGGCGGGCTGATCCGAGACGTAATGGCACGTGATGTACCCCTGGTGCTGAAAAGTGATTTGTATGCCACCACCTGTATCGCTGGTGCGATTGTGTTTGTGCTGCTCTATGAATGGCACCAGATGATTGCGATGTCAGCGGCGATGCTCACTACACTGTTGTTGCGTCTGGGAGCGATCCGTTATCACTGGTCAATTCATGTATTCAAGGACGTTCAAAAGCCCTGATCCCCTTGCACGGTCGCTACCTTAGAACCTTCGATGATGCTGAGAAACGAAGCATTGCATTGAGGTAAATAAATACTGTAGTAAAATGCTAGGTTTTTTGTTGCCTGTAGTGCTCCATTATCGAGCTTTAGTGCGTAAGTTCACTGAACACAGGCCGGAGACTGATTAAATGCCTTTAAGCAATGCCATCATCAAGATTACAAATCTGCGACTCAGAACCTTTATCGGATTCAACCCCGAGGAGCGTGAAAAAAAACAAGATGTAGTGATTAATGTGGAGATCCATTATCCGATTAATCGTGGGTGTTTATCTGATCATGTGGACGCTGCGCTGGATTATAAGGGTATTACGAAACAGATCATTGCACATGTTGAAGACGGGCAGTTTCTCTTACTGGAGAAGCTGGTATCTGATGTGCTCAATATCTGTGCAGAGCCGGATGTAGTGACCCATGCCCAGGTACGAATCGACAAGCCTCATGCATTGAGGTTTGCAGACTCTGTCTCCTTAACCCTTCATTACGATAAGTGCTGAATCACAACTAAAGCACGCAGGAGCACTCAGGATGATATCAACGGAAGCCGCACGCGTTCGTCAGGTTCTTATTGATCGTGGGCTGGAAACACCCCTTACAGCGGATAGCTTAACTGCAAACGAAAAGTATGAAAAAATCAAGAAATCCATGACTGATGTGGTTGCGACCCTCGGCCTGGATCTGGGTGATGATAGCCTGGCCGAAACGCCTCATCGTATTGCCAAAATGTATGTGTATGAGATTTTCTCTGGCCTTGACTATGCCAACTTTCCTACCATGTCGCTGATCGAAAACAAGATGCAAGTGGATGAAATGGTCAAGGTTTCTGAGATAAATCTGACCAGCACATGCGAACACCATTTTATTACTATCGACGGCTCAGCCAGAGTAGCCTATATACCGGGTGACAAGATTATTGGATTGTCCAAGATCAATAGGTTAGTCAGATTTTTTTCACAAAGACCTCAAGTTCAAGAGCGTCTTACACAGCAGATCCTGATAGCACTGCAAACCTTGCTCGAGACTGATAATGTCGCCGTTTCAATAGAAGCTACACATTATTGCGTGAAGTCGAGAGGGGTCATGGATGTCAACTCGCGAACCTCCACGACGGCACTGGGTGGTGTATTCAAGAGTAATATTCATACCCGAGCTGAGTTTTTAAAGTAATAAAGGCAAATTCCATGTGGATAAATTA
Organism: Nitrincola alkalilacustris; assembly: GCF_008973755.1. Lineage (GTDB taxonomy): Bacteria > Pseudomonadota > Gammaproteobacteria > Pseudomonadales > Balneatricaceae > Nitrincola > Nitrincola alkalilacustris. The sequence continues at coordinate 143,016 of NZ_WBOM01000006.1, forward strand.
ATGATTAAGCATTGGGTGATTGTCGGTGCCAGTGGCGGCATCGGCTTGGCATTGGTGAAAACCTTGTTAGCTCAAGGGCATCATGTCTCTGCTATCAGCAGGCAAGAAGCTCACACTTCTATTGCAAACATGCCTGATGGAGCTCTTAGTTGGTACAAGTTGTCTTCTGCAGAACAACCCGAAGCCGCCAACATATTCTCTGCCATTTTTGCAACTGAAGTGGATGCAGTGATTTTGTGTCAGGGCTGGTTACATGGAGGTGGTATGTTACCAGAAAAAAACCTGCGTCAACTCAGCCGTGCAGCACTCACACAAAGCTTGGAAATCAACTTGATTAATCCGTCTTTGTATCTGCAATGCATGCTACCGTTTTTACAAAAACAGGCTGGCGTTAAGGTTGCGCTGTTGAGTGCCAAGGTTGGTAGTATTACCGATAATCAGTTAGGTGGCTGGTATAGTTACCGTATGGCAAAAGCTGCGCTGAATATGCTGGTCAAATGTGCGAGTATTGAATTGGCACGTGTTAACAAAACGGCCAGCCTGATTAGTCTGCACCCTGGCACTACCGCAACAGAGTTGTCGGCGCCCTTTCAAAAAAATGTACCCTCAGGGCAGCTGCAAACTGCTACAGATACTGCACTGCGCCTGATCAATGTCATGAATACACTAACGCAGGAGCAAACTGGCTGCCTGATCAACTGGGATGGCCATAAGTTACCCTACTAGCACCTCAAGGCTGCTCAAAAGCTTGGGCCTCCTCCCGAAACCACTCTTTGAAAGCCCTGATACGCGGGTTATTCACCTCCGACGGATGTGATACCAGATAGTAGGCGAACTCATGGCTGCGCCAGGGGAGGATCGCCTGCACTTTTCTTTCCTGCAAAAGTCTCCAGGCTATGGAGTGTCGACAGAGGCAAAGTCCCAGACCATCGGCACAGGCCTTCAGTACCAGGCCACTGTCTGAAAACTTCATCATATGTCGGGATGACTCCAGTGTCAGGCCTGCTTCGCGAAACCATGGCTGCCAGGTGTTCCAGGGCTCGCTGGTGTGGATGCTGCTGTCTTCCAGCAGGACCTGTGTATGCAGCAGGCTGGCAGGGCGGGTGTCGCTGAGGGTGTTGATCAGGGCTGATGGGGCAAGTATTGAGACGTAATCTCCCATTAATGGCTCTACATGCAGATCAGGGTAGCGTCCTGTGCCAAAGCGTATGCCGATATCGGCCAGATTGTCACGAAAGCTCAGCATCTGGCTTTCAGCACGTAGCTTCAGCTGCAGCCCTGGATAACGGCTTTGTAAACGGTTCAGTCGCGGAATCAGCCAGTGATGAATAAAGGAGTGGGGCGCCGACAGTGTCAGAGGACCATCGATGCCCTGTTGCCTGAGCGCCTTGGTTGCCTGTTCTATCTGAGTGAAAATGTCAGACAGGCGTTCATGGTAGCGACGGCCAGCTTCCGTAAGCAGTACACCGCGTGGCTGGCGTACAAATAACAGGATATCGAGCCGGCCTTCAAGCTCTTTGATACGGTGGCTGATGGCGGCAGCGGTCAGGTTGAGCTCCTGGGCGGCTGAGGCAAAGCTGCCCAGCCGTGCGGCGGCCTCGAAAGCGCGAAGGGTATTCAGCGGTGGCATGGTGGGTGGCATGGTGGTGTACTCAATGGCTAAATATCAGTAAGTCTATGGGTGATTATAAAGCAGTTTTCATTATTTTTATTAATGCCAGAATGGTGTTTGTATTCAGTTGAAGCATCACGGGAGTAGAACATCATGAGTGGTTATTTATCGATGGGCCATAAACCAAAAGATCAGAAGGCAGGCGGTCACTTATACCGTCTGGCAGCATTTTCAGCCGATCCGGCTGGCGGCAACCCGGCAGGTGTCTGGGTTGGTGAGGCGCTGCCGGATGTAGCGACCATGCAGCGTATCGCTGCAGAGGTGGGGTATTCAGAAACAGCCTTTGTCGCACCAGCCAGTGGCGAAGTCAGAACCATCCGCTATTACAGTCCCTTGGCGGAGGTCAGCTTCTGTGGGCATGCCACGATAGCCAGCGCTGTGGTGCTGGGTCGATTGAGTGGTGTTGGCACCTATCAGTTGGATACGGCCGTAGGGCGCGTACCGGTAACGGTTCAGTCGGTTGATGGTCAGTTGCAGGCGGCATTAACCTCGGTTGAACCCGCGCAGAAACCCGCTTCAGCCGATCTGGTGAACGAGGTGCTGGATCTGCTGCAGTGGTCAGCAGATGAACTGGACGCATCTATTCCTCCGGCCCTGGCCTATGCTGGTGCCTGGCATCTGGTGTTGGCGGCCAATTCGCTGCAACGCTTGAGCAAACTTGAGTATGATTTCGACAGATTGAAGTCGCTGATGCTGAGAGAAAATCTCACCACCGTACAACTGGTGTATCGTGAGCGTGATGATCTGTTTCACTCGCGCAATCCTTTCCCGGTGGGTGGTGTGGTGGAAGATCCGGCAACAGGGGCCTCCGCCGCTGCTTTGGGTGGCTATCTGCGCAGCGCCGGGCTGATCAATAGGCCGAGTCAGTTTCTGATAAGGCAGGGTGAAGCGATGGGGCGAGCGAGCCGGTTACAGATAACGGTACCAGGTGAGGGCGGCATAGTGGTCGCCGGTACTGCAGTGGATATCGATTGATTATCCGAGCTGCGCGGTGATTCCAGAGGTAACAAGGCTTGATACCTGGCCCATGCTTACAGGGATGTTTTTTCAGTTGATCTTTGATAGCTGCAGAACTTTCCCTGAACAGGATAACTGAGGTGCAAGGCTGATGGCTTCTCTGGTCAAGCAGATTAGATAAGCCTGACGGGTAGTTGGTTTATGTTTCTTATACCCCGGTTCGGAAGTCAGCAGATAGTTTAATCCACTGGATAATCAAGTCTTTTCAGACTAGCTTGAAGATTATGAAAAAGGCTTGATTGACAGGAGTTTACAATGGGCCGGAAACAGCTGACTCTGGATGGCAATGAAGCGGTGGCACGCATTGCGCACGCCACCAATGAGGTGATTGCAATTTACCCCATCACACCAGCCTCGGTGATGGGTGAGGTTGCAGATGCCCTGTCGGCCGAAGGCCACACCAACCTCTGGGGCTGCGTCCCCAGAATTGTTGAGATGCAAAGTGAAGCGGGCGCAGCCGGAGCAATTCACGGCGCACTGCAAGCGGGTTCACTCTGCACTACCTTCACTGCATCGCAGGGCTTACTGCTGATGTTACCAAACATGTACAAAATTGCTGGTGAACTGACCCCAACGGTATTCCACATAGCGTCACGCTCACTTGCGGCTCAGGCCCTGTCTATTTTTTGTGATCACAGTGATGTCATGGCTGCTCGTGGTACCGGATTTGCTCTGCTGGCTTCAAATTCAGTTCAGGAAGTACAGGATATGGCGCTGATCACGCAGGCCGTATCACTCAGGAGCCGCTTACCTGTACTGCATTTTTTTGATGGCTTTCGTACTTCACATGAAATTGCCAAAATAGACCCACTCAGTGATGAACAGATGCGCTCACTGCTGGATGAGGCCTGTATTCACAATCACAGAGTTCGAGCCATGAGTCCTGATCATCCGGTGATTCGCGGCACCTCACAGAATCCGGATGTGTACTTTCAGGCACGAGAATCCGTTAATCCCTACTATCAGGCGTTCTGTCAGCATCTGACCGAGGTGATGCAGGCATTTGGTAACCTCACCGGACGACGTTATCAACCCTATGAATACTATGGGGCAGACGATGCCCGGCAGCTGATTATTCTGATGGGATCGGCAGTACAAACCCTGCAGGAAACCGTAGATCATCTGAATGCGGAGGGTGAGAGAACGGCTGTGTTGGCCGTACGCCTTTACCGGCCCCTGAATGCCGAACTGCTGCTTGCGTGTCTGCCAGCAAGCATTCAGTCCATTGCAGTACTGGATCGCTGCAAAGAGCCGGGTAGCGATGGTGAGCCACTGTATAAGGATGTGGTGACACTGATTGCTCAAGCCGTGAGCCAAGGGAATGCGCCTTTCTCCCAACTGCCAAAAATCTGTGGCGGGCGCTATGGCTTATCATCCAAAGAGTTTACCCCGGGCATGGTCAAAGCGATCTTTGAGATGCTTAAATCCCCTCAGTTAAAACAGGGGTTCACCATTGGTATAGATGATGATCTGTGCCATACCTCACTCGATTGGGATAGCGATTTCCGTACTCAGGCAAGCCAGACGGCTACCAGCGCACTGTTTTATGGACTGGGTGCAGACGGCACAGTGAGCGCCAATAAAAATGCTATTAAAATCATTGGTGAACAGACCGAACTGCATGTACAGGGTTATTTTGTATATGACTCAAAAAAATCCGGTGCCATGACCATTTCACATCTGCGCTTCAGCCCCGAGCCTATCCGTTCAGCCTATCTTATTCAGGAAAATGAAGCAGCATTCGTCGCCTGTCACCAGAGCGTTTTCCTGCAACGCCACGACCTGTTAAAAGCTGCAGCCCCCAAGGCCGTGTTCCTGCTGAATACTTCAACGCCAGCCGAACAGGTCTGGGACAGCTTGCCCTTGGCTATTCAGCAGAGCCTCATTAATAAGCAACTGAGCTTCTATGTGATCGATGCCTACGCACTCGCTGAACAGTTGCAGATGGGACGACGCATCAACACCATCATGCAAAGCTGCTTCTTTGCCATCTCCCGGTTATTACCACTTGAGATAGCCTTGCAAGCGATGAAGGCAGCCGTAGAGGAAACCTACGGCAGCAAAGGAGGGCAGATTACCGAAATCAACTGTCGAGCGATCGATCTGGCTCCTGCTCACTTGCATCAGGTTTCGATTCCGAACAAGGTGAATCAAACAGTCGAAGTCGCCAGCAAAATTCCGGATAGCGCGCCTGAGTTTGTTCGTAAGATCACTGCTCGACTGATTGCGGGAGAGGGTGATCGTATTCCTGTCAGTCAGCTACCTGACGATGGCACCTGGCCAACCGCTACAGCACAGTGGGAAAAGCGCAATATCGCGCTGGAAATACCTGTCTGGGATACCGAGCTGTGCATTCACTGCGGCAAGTGCCCGTTGGTGTGTCCGCACAGTGCCATTCGCAGTAAAATATTTGAACCGGAACTGACCGAAGATGCTCCTGAAAGCTTTCTGCATGTTCCGGTCAAGGGTAAAGAGTTTCCTGAGGGCTATCACATCAGCTACCAGGTTGCCCCGGAAGACTGTACCGGCTGCGGACTGTGTGTGGATATCTGTCCAATCAAGGACAAAACTCAGCCCGGTCGCCGCGCCCTTAACATGCAACCTCTTGCACCTTTACTGCAACAGGAGCAGCGCAACTGGGCATTCTTTCTGGAATTGCCTGAGTATGATCGCAGCAAACTGCGCACCGGGGTGATTAAAGAGGCCATGCTGACACAGCCTCTGTTTGAGTTCTCTGGTGCCTGTGCCGGATGTGGCGAAACCCCTTACTTGCGCCTGGCCAGCCAACTGTTTGGTGATCGTATGTTGATAGCCAACGCCACCGGCTGCTCCTCCATCTATGGGGGTAACCTGCCCACAACCCCCTGGTGTAAAAATGCTGACGGGCGTGGTCCTGCCTGGAACAACTCCCTGTTTGAAGATAATGCGGAGTTTGGCCTGGGCATGCGCCTGGCCGTAGACCACCAGGCCCGTTATGCTCAGCAGTTGTTGCAGCAACTGCGTCCTGAGCTGAATAGCTCATTGGTTGATGCACTGCTGCAGGCTGATCAAAGCGATGAGGCGGGGATACATGAGCAGCGTCAGCGCGTCTCTGAGTTGAGGCAGCAGCTGTCCCAATCTTTGTCACCCCTGGCTCGTGAACTTGAAACCCTGGCCGACCAGTTGGTTAGAAAGAGTGTCTGGATTATCGGCGGGGATGGTTGGGCGTATGATATCGGTTTTGGTGGTTTGGACCATGTGCTGGCATCCGGTGAAAACGTGAATATCCTGGTGTTGGATACCGAGGTGTATTCCAATACAGGTGGACAAACCTCCAAAGCGACACCCCGTGGTGCTGTTGCCAAGTTCTCCGCAGGCGGCAAGGCGACAGCGAAAAAAGACCTCGCCATGATCGCCATGAGTTATGAAAATGTCTATGTTGCGCAGGTCGCCTACGGTGCCAAAGATCAGCAAACGCTGAAAGCCTTTCTGGAAGCCGAGTCCTTTGATGGTCCCTCACTCATCATTGCTTACTCGCCTTGTATAGCCTGGGGTAATGACCTGAAACACAATCATCAGATGCAGGATCTGGCTATTCGCAGCGGTCACTGGCCGCTGCTGCGCTATGATCCCAGACGCCTGGAGGCCGGTAATAATCCGCTGCAGCTTGATAGCAAGCCACCCTCGGTGGACTATCGAGAGTTTACCGGTAGCGAAACCCGTTTCAGTATGCTCTGGCGCAGCCATGAAGCCGATGCGGAGCGTTTTCTGAATGCCTCGCAGCAGGAATCCCGGCGCCGCTATCAACACTATGCACAACTGGCTGCAATCAAGCCCTCCAGTGATGAAAAGGAGTAAGCCATGGATCTGCAAACCAACTATCTCGGGATGACCCTGGACAACCCGCTGGTGCCCTCAGCCTCTCCTCTCAGTCGTGATATCAGCCTATGCTGCCAACTGGAGGATGCCGGTGCCAGTGCACTGGTATTGTACTCACTGTTTGAAGAAGAGCTGGATAGCCAGTATGCGCGGCGGATACATCTGTTGGAATCCAGAGAGATAGGCCATAGCGAAGCGTCGCACTTTCTACCCCTGCAAACTGAATCTTCACATGCGTTGGAGCAATACCTGGATCAGATTCAGACGCTTAAACAGCGCCTTGCTATTCCGATCATTGCGAGCCTTAATGGTACGTCGCGCGATGGCTGGATCAATAACGCCAAACTCCTTGCCGATGCTGGCGCCGATGCACTTGAATTGAATATCTACACAGTTGCAGCTGATCCGATGCAAAGCGCCAGCGCTATGGAGAGGGCATATATTGAACTGATCAGTGAATTACGCAAGGCCGTCAGCTGTCCGGTTGTGGTTAAACTCTCACCCTACTTCAGTGCATTAGGGCATTTTGTGCGGCAACTCGAAGACACCGGTATTAACGGAGTGTCCTTATTTAATCGCTTCTACCAGCCGGATATAGACCCGGATACATTGCGTGTCCAGGCAAATATCCACCTGTCCCGTTCTGAGGATGCGCTGCTGAGCATGCGCTGGCTAGGCATACTCTTCGGTAAAACCCGGCTTACACTCGCCGCGACCGGGGGCATTCATAATGCGGAAGATGCCATCAAAATGTTACTGGCAGGTGCGGATGTAACGCATTTGTGCAGCGTATTACTCCAACAAGGGCCTGGTGCACTTAGCCAAATATTAACTGGCATAAGTGGCTGGCTGGATGATAGTCCCTATGAATCACTTGAGCAGGCCAGAGGAGTGTTATCTCACCTGCACACGGGCGATCCGACCCTGTATGAACGTGCCAGTTATGTACAATTATTGAAAACGGGCCACTATTAACCTATAGCTTGGCGCTGTCATGAAACAGGCGGCCCGACAAGGTCCAGATATTCACCATAGCCCTCGGCTTCCATCTCCTCTTTTGGAATAAAGCGCATGGCCGCTGAGTTCATGCAGTAGCGCAGGCCGGTGGGCGCTGGGCCGTCATTGAACACATGGCCGAGATGTGAGTCTGCGAAGCGGCTGCGTATCTCGGTGCGGACAGCAAACAGTTTTCTATCCTCTTTTTCAACCAGAATATCCGGCTTGATTGGCTGAGTGAAGCTGGGCCAGCCGGTTCTGGAGTCATATTTGTCGCGCGAGGAGAAAAGTGGCTCGCCGGATACGATATCCACATAGATCCCTTCACGCTGCTCATCCCAGTAAACATTGCTGTAGGCCCGTTCTGTGCCATCTTCCTGGGTGACTTTGTACTGGATCGGCGTCAGACGCTGTTTCAGCGTTTCAGCATCTGGTTTTATGAAGCTGTCTGGATCAAAACCCTTACTGCTGTTCATGCCGGCAGGGCGGAACAGAGCAAAGTCAATCTGGCGTTCTTCACCCCAGATGGCATCGATAAACTGGTAGCGCCCTGAATTGCGGGTGTAAACGTTATAACGGATAGGATTGGTCTTGTAGAAATCCTGATGGTAGTCCTCGGCCTCGTAAAACACCTCGAAGGGCTCTATTTCGATGATGACCGGGTTTGGATAGCGATTCTCTGCGATCAGCGCCTGTTTTGCTGCTTCAGCCATCGCCTGCTGCTCAGGTGAGTGATAGAAGATGCCAGGGCGATACTGACGGCCACGATCCACAAACTGGCCATCGGCATCGGTTGGGTCCATCATGCGCCACAAGCCCTGCAACAAACCCTCATAAGTGATCACCGCTGGGTCGTAATATACCTGAACCGCCTCGGTATGCCCTGTCCGTCCACCGGCGACCTGCTGATAGGTAGGGTTGACTTCCGGGCCGCCCGTGTAGCCTGAAACCGCCTCTATGACACCAGGAATCACTTCGAATCCGGCCTCCACACACCAGAAACATCCACCGGCAAAGGTGGCCACCTCCAGCGAGGGGTCATTCGGCGCATACTGGCTGGTCTGGTCTGAAGGGCTGCTGGCTCCCACCTGCACGCCGATCAGTGCTACTGCGAGCAGCAGTCCACCGGCAAATATAATTGAACGCTTCATACTCTGTACCTCGTTTGCCTTAGACACGTCGACCTGCGTTTTACTTCATGGTTGGTTACGTACGGAGTCGCTGAACAGCCCACATCCTTACACTTGAATGAGTGTTACACTGACTGAAAGTTTAAAAAATGATTCAGAAACAGGATAAAACGATGGCTAGAAAGATCTACGTTAACCTGCCTGTCCGCGATCTGGATACATCGCGACAGTTTTTCACCGCACTGGGATTCGGCTTTGACCCCAAGTTCTCCAATGAAAATGCTGCCTGCATGCTGGTGGGTGAGAATATCTTCGTGATGCTGTTGGTGGAGCACTATTTTAAAACCTTCATCAACAAGACGATCTGCGATGCCCGGCAATGCACTGAGGTGCTGGTTTGTCTCTCTTGTGAATCACGAGAGGAGGTTGATGAGCTGGTGGCTAAGGCCGTGGCTGCCGGTGGTAGTGTGCCGCGTGATCCGCAGGACTTCGGCTTCATGTATGGCCATGCCTTTGAGGACCTGGAGGGTCATATCTGGGAGCTGGTGTATATGGATATCGAAACCTGAGGAGCTGTCTTATATAGACAGCCCTCAGGAAAAGACTTACAGGAACAGGTAGGAACAGATCGCGACAGCCGCGATAACGGCAACCACATCGGCCGTCAGAGCAGCTGCCAGGGTATGGCGCATTCTGCGAATCTGCACGGCACCGAAGTAGACCGCCAGCACATAAAAAGTGGTCTCTGTTGAACCCTGCAAGGTGGTTACCAGATACCCGACATAGCTGTCTGGCCCGATGGCCGGATCATTGATGATCGAGGCCATAATGCCATAAGCACCGGAGCCGGACAGCGGTCGCAGCAGTGCCATCGGCAGGGCCTCGGCGGGTAGGCCAAAGCGTGCAGTGATACCACCTATCATATTGACCATAACATCCATTGCCCCACTGGCGCGGAACATACCGACGGCTACCAGTATCGCCACCAGATAGGGGATGATACGCAGCGCCACCTGGAACCCCTCCTTGGCACCCTCGACAAATACCTCATAGATGCGTACCCCGCGCAGTGCACCAAACAGCAGGAATCCGACCATCAACCCCGGCATGATCCAGGGCGATACGGCACGACCGTACACGACCATCAGCGGAATCATCGCCACGATACTGCCCAGCGCCAGCACTGATACCCAGACCGGATAGGCAGAGGTATCGGAGGTGCGGGCATCGGCGTCGTTTTCATTCACCCAGGGACGCTCAATCTTCATCGCAGCAGGGTCGGGCACCACCGGAAAGAAGCGCCGGAACAGCATCGCGGCAGAAATGGCGGCAATAGTGGCACAGATGGTGGCAAAGAGGGTGGTGGGCAGGATGGCGGCCGGGTCAGCAGAGCCTGCGGCGGCACGTATCGCAATCACGCCGGTGGGCAGCAGGGTGACGCTAGAGGTGTTGATCGCCAGAAACAGGGCCATGGAGTTGGTGGCGGTGCCCGGTTGCTGGTTGAGCTTATCCAACTCCTGCATGGCACGAATGCCGAAAGGGGTGGCGGCGTTGCCCAACCCCAGTGCATTGGCTGACATATTCAGGATCATCGCCCCCATGGCGGGGTGATCTGGCGGCACTTCCGGAAACAGGCGGGTCATCAGCGGGCGAATCAGTTTGGCGATGATGGTCAGTAGGCCACCGGCTTCGGCGACCTTCATCAGGCCCAGAAACAGCGTCATCACCCCGACCAGACCAATCGCCAACTCGACGGCACCACCGGCCGAACTCACCATGCCGGATGAGAGGGCTTCCATCGGGGAGGGCTCACCGTCCACTGGGATATGAAACAGTTCACGCCAGCCTGCCACCGCTGCAGCAATCACGACAATGCCCAGAAATATCCAGTTCATAATGCTTAAAGACCCTTTCAATGCGATATGAGTGTGAACGCGTCCTGGGCATGCCGGGCATCCTGATATGCCGGCACCGGTGCGTTGGGATGATCATACACCAGGGATGTGTGGCTCGACACAGGGTGTAAAGATATTTTACCGCCACTTTTACACACCTGCCAAAGGCATTAACATGCGTGCATAAGCTTGAAAACCAGATACTTGCCATCCAATCCGTCTGGAGAAAATGACGATGCAACAGGCAGACACTCACCGAATTGAAAAAATTGATCCAAACCTGCCAGAGGTGGCGAGGTTGATATCCCTGTCGGATGCCTATCTGGCCGAACTCTACCCGGCTGAAAGCAACCATCTGGCAAGTATCGAGGATCTGCAGAAACCCAATGCCGCATTATTCGGCTGCTACATCGGTGATGAACTGGTAGGGTGTGGTGCGGTCAGAGTGATGAGCGATGATGGACTTTATGGCGAGGTGAAACGCCTGTTTGTGGATGAGCGTCAGCGCGGTAAAGGCTTGTCATCGGCGATTCTGCAAAGGCTTGAAGCGCATCTGCAGGAGCAGGGTGTTGCGCTTGCGCGGCTTGAGGTGGGGATCAGTCAGCCAGAGGCGCTGGGACTCTACACCCGCTATGGCTATCAAACCAGACCACCTTTTGGCTATTATCGTGAAGATCCTTACAGCATCTTTATGCAGAAGCAGCTGGTCGATTGAGCAGAATCCTACGATAAATAGTGCGAGCGATAGTTTTGTTAATCAGCAGTTTTGTTAATCAGCAGTTTAGTTAATCAGGAGTCGGCCGTGAGTCAGGAGAACCAGGTAAGTCAGTACGACTATGATCTGTTCGTCATAGGGGCAGGTTCGGGCGGCGTCAGGGCAGCGCGTATGGCCGCCGGTATGGGGGTGCGAGTTGCGGTGGCAGAGGAGCGCTATCTCGGTGGTACCTGTGTGAATGTCGGTTGTGTACCCAAGAAACTCTATGTGTATGCCTCCCACTATGCTGAAACCTTTCATGAAGCAGCGGGCTTTGGCCTCCATGCCAGCGGCGTGACGTTTGACTGGCCGACTCTGCGCGACAACAAGACGACCGAGATAACCCGGTTAAATGGCATCTATCGTAACCTGCTGATCAACAGTGGTTGTGAACTGTTCGAGGCGCGGGCCACGGTAACGGGTCCGAATGAGGTCAGTGTCGATGGGCGGCGTATTACAGCCGAACGAATCCTGATCGCAACTGGTGGCTGGCCGCATGTGCCGGATATTCCGGGTCGTGAGCATGTCATCAGCTCCAATGAGGTGTTTGATCTGGAGACCTTTCCCCGTCGTGTCATAGTTCTTGGCGGGGGTTATATCGCGGTTGAGTTTGCCGGTATCTTTGCCGGACTCGGGGCCAGAACCGATCTGGTTTATCGAGGCGATCTGTTCCTGCGTGGTTTTGATCAGGAGGTGCGGGAGTTCACCGCACAGGAAGTGGCGAAGAAGGGCGTGAAGCTGCGCTTCAACACCAATATCCGCTCGATCAAAAAGGCCGACGATGGCGTATTGATTGCGGAGTTTGAAGATGGCTCCACACAGGAAGCCGATCAGATCATGTATGCAACCGGGCGGGTACCCAACACAGCCGGGCTTGGTCTTGAAGAGGTCGGTGTTGCCACTGATAAGTCGGGCGCTGTTGTTGTGTCGGACCAGTTCCAGACATCCATCCCCTCTATATATGCTATCGGCGATGTGATTGATCGGGTACAGCTGACGCCGGTTGCGCTGGCCGAAGGCATGGCGCTTGTTCGAGCCCTTTATGGCAAGGGTGAGAAAACGGTTGATTATGACTTGATACCGACCGCGGTTTTCTGCCAGCCGAATATCGGTACGGTAGGACTGACGGAAGAACAGGCGCGTGAGCGTTTCGCCAAGGTGGATGTGTATCGCTCGGAATTTCGCGCCATGAAGCATACCCTCAGTGGTTCACAGGAGCGCACACTGATGAAGATGCTGGTGGATCAGGAAACCGATCGCGTGCTGGGAGTTCATATGGTCGGGGCTGAAGCCGGAGAGATTATTCAGGGCATTGCCGTGGCACTCAAGGCGGGTGCAACCAAGGCGGTATTCGACAGCACCATCGGTATTCACCCAACTGCGGCGGAAGAGTTCGTGACAATGCGGGAGCCGGTTCGATAAGCATCTTCAGCAGTAAAGGATCACCGTTTAAAGCGAAACACTAAACTGTACAATCCAGTTGATCAGGCTGCTCACTTCTGATCTAATGCGGTTTCAAACTGACTTGTAAGTCAGCTTTTAAATCCCATCTGTAGGTGTCAGTCTGTGAACTGGTTACGTGCAACGCTGGCGGGTATCAGCCAGATTTTCTTTCTGAGTAATCCCTGGAGCGGCCTGGTATTTCTGCTGGCTGTGCTCTGGGCTTCACCGCTGATGGCGGCAGGCTTGTTGCTCGGTGTTATCAGTGCGAACCTGGCAGCCAGGCTGGCAGGTTTTTCCACTGCCGATATTCAGCAGGGGCTGTTTGGTTTCAATGCTGGTCTGGTTGGCTTGCTGTTGAGCCTGTGCTATTCGCCAAGCCTGCTGTTGGTGCTGGGTATTCTATCAGGGGCCGTTGCGAGCGCGCTGCTGTTTCAGTTGCTCCGCTCCCTGTGGGCCATACCGCTGTTCACAGCTCCCTTCAATCTAATCATGCTGCCCTGGCTCTACCTGACCCAGACCAGTCCGCTGGATCTGCCAGTTGATCCTATCCCGTTGCTGTCAGGTGTCAGCCAGGTACTCTTTGTATCAGATCCAGTGGCTGCGATTCTGGTGGCACTGGTTCTGCTTTTTCATGGTGCTCCATTGCTGCTCTGGGCACTTGGCGGGAGTCTTGCCGGTATTGTGGCGGGCATCCTGTTCGGGCTGGATCCCAGCTCTCTCGCGTTTGGAATTGCCGGATTCAATCCGGTACTGGCGGCCATTGGATTGTATCACCATCGCCTTGGCTGGGGCTGGATACTGGCCGGGATGCTCCTTGCTGCAACAGCTGGAGCGGGGTTGATGGCTGCAGGTTTGCCTGCACTGACGGCACCTTTCGTAATCAGTTGCTGGTTGATACTACTGCTGGATTATTTTCGCCGTGCAGCGATCAGGGGAGAGCACTGATCAGTTGCGAAGCTCAGATGCGAAACTCAGGCGCCAGCCAGATATTGATCTGACGGAACCAGTTCAGGCCTTTCAGCTCTTCAGCGAGTTGTGCTTCCAGCTCATGCGCTTCGATACCCGTGTTACTCAGTAACTGATGGATATCGCTGCTGAACTTGATGTCCAGATCGATGCAGCGTGGCTCGTAGTAGATGATCAGTTCATAATCCGCTGTATCCCCCAGAATACGACTGATCGATGCGTCCAGATGCTGCTGTATCTCGGATCGTGGTGGCATGACCGGGCAGGTCTCTTCAGACATGTCGTGATCATCATAGGTGTCGATGTGGTAGATGATATGGCCAATATCATCGAACCTGTCCCGCAGCAGGCAAGTGACCGAGTCTCCAATAAAATGCCCCTCGGCTGAACTCAGGTGAGGGCCGACCTGAAGATGCATCTCCAGCAGGCTCTGGCTGCCCATTGAGCGGCTTTTGAAGCTGTGAACACTTATCACCCCATCAACTGAAAGGGCTGCTTCACGGAGTTTTTTGACCCGTTCTGCCGGTAACGCCGTATCGACCAGTTCGGAAATGCTTTTGGCGACCAGATCCCAGCCGATCTTGCCGACCAGCAGAGCAACGAGTACAGCGGCCAGGGCATCCAGCCACCAGACACCGGTCATGGCACCGGCAATGGCGACGAAAACGACAATGGAAGATAACGAGTCGGTACGATGGTGCCAGGCGTTGGCGATGATCAGGTTCGAGTTCAGTGCTTTTCCGACCCGGTGGGTGTAGTGATAAAGGATCTCTTTTGACAATATGGATACGCCCGCTACGATAAGCGCGGGCCAGGCTGGCAGGGGAGGGACATCCGTGCCAAACAGCAGCTTGAGGCTTTCATAGGCCATCAAGGCACCGACCAGCATGAGAATGGCGCCAAGCACAACGGTGCCGACGGTTTCAAAGCGTGCATGCCCCCAGGGGTGGTTGGCGTCGGGCTTTTCATGCGAGAACTTGAGAAGAAACACGACCATGAAGTCGGTCAAGACATCCGACAGCGAGTGCAGGCCATCGGCAATCAACGCGGCTGAGTTGGCCAATATACCCACAATAATCTTGGCTGCGCTCAACAGGCTGTCGACCAACGCGCCAATCAGTGTGATGCGCTGTCCTGCCCTGCGTCGTTGATCCAGTTCTTCCTGCATTGTCAGTTCCGATACCCCATTTTCAGCATCGGTATACTAACCGCCTGAGTCGTTCGAGACCAGTGTTGTCATGGTTCTGTAGTTTGATTTTGGCATAAACATTAAAAGGGTTGTGTGTAACCTTGACTCCGTGTTAAGCGACCAGCACAGAAAACTGGATTGCTTTTGTACATTGATTAACCACTCGTGCAACTTAAAAACTGTTATTTGGCTAATTAAGATATTGATTATAATGGATAAAAATATCTGTATATTTTTTGATCAATCTGTAGGGAGGCATGTAGCCTTGGGAGGATGACGGGTTTTTATAACGACTACACACAATGTTATCCACAGAGAATGTGGGTAGGCTTTCCAAGCCCACGGAGTGTGTGGGGTTTGCCCTGAGTGGATAAAATTTTTATCTGCTGTTCTGGCAGCATAGCCCAGAAATGCTGCAGTTGCGTTAAGATTGTATGAACTCATGCGGGTCGATATGATGTTGCCTGCTGAGTCAGGTAGGAACAAAAAATGCAAGCCTCAATCGTTTCTCAGATTTTTTTGCCCACAGCGCTGGCGATCATTATGCTGGCGGTGGGCCTTTCGCTGAGCATGAGGGATTTTGCTCAGGTCCTCAGAGAGCCCAGAACATTGTTGCTGGGTATCGGCGCTCAGATGCTGCTGTTGCCCCTGCTGGGGCTGATAGTGGTTACCCTGTTTCAGTTGCCACCTGTGTTGGCGGTGGGGATCATGATTCTCACCTTTGCACCCGGCGGAGCAACATCCAATGCGATCACGCTGCTGGCTCGAGGTGATGCAGCACTCTCTGTTTCACTCACGGCGCTGGTGACCCTGCTGACACCTTTCACTATACCCTTGCTGACCGCATTGGCTTTACAGCATTGGTTTCAAACAACGGCCGTGATTGATTTTCCAATTATTGAATCGATCATGAAAATGGTGATGATTACACTGCTACCGGTGCTGGTAGGAGTTGGATTCAGTGCACGCTTTCCTGTTCTGGCGGCACGTATCAGAGTGCCTTTCAGGCGTTTTTCACTCTGCCTGCTGCTGCTGATGGTGGTGTTACTGGTGCGCGGCAACTGGCATCTGCTGCCTGCCTTATTGGTGCAGTTGGCACCTGCAGTGTTTTGTCTGGTGCTGGCGGCCATGCTGCTGGGATTTTTGCTGGCGAAGATGGCTGGGCTGAATGATCCACAGCGGATATCAATCATGGTTGAAGTGGGGTTGCAGAATGCTGGTACTGCGCTGCTGGTGACCAGCACGATTCTGCAGAATGCTGAGATGTCCGCGAGTGCTCTGGTTTATGGGGTGTTGATGCAGATTCCTGCGTTTGCACTTATCGGATGGCGTAATCGTCGAGCCCTGCTGCTGTTTCGGCGCAGTCGGGCTGCTTGACTCTGACCAGACTGACCGTATGCCTAGTCAATACCAATAATCTTGTGTGTCTGCAGGCTTAATTTCCACTGTGGGTGATCCATGCAGTAGCGGATGCAGGCGACAGTATTGGTTGCCTGCTCCGGGCTATCGAGTGGTTGCAGGTAAAAGTGCTCAAAATCGAGTGACTGAAACTGTTCGGGGCGGTTTTCGCGTTGCGGATAGACCAGTTTCAGCTCATGACCTTGTGTAATCAGCAGCTCTGCATCAGCCTTGGGGCTGACACAGATCCAGTCAATGCCAGTCGGTAGGGGGCGGGTGCCATTTGTTTCAATTGCTATTTCGAACCCTTCCTGATGCAGGGCTTCAACCAGCTCGTCATCCAGCTGCAGTGCAGGCTCTCCCCCGGTACAGACGACATAAGGCTGACCTTTTTCATCGGCTGGCCAGAAGCTGCGAATGCGACTGGCCAGGGCCTTGGCTGTTTCAAACTTGCCGCCGTTCTGGCCATCAGTGCCGATGAAGTCCGTATCGCAGAACTTGCACACGGAGCTATCCCTGTCCTGCTCACGACCGGACCAGAGATTGCAACCGGTGAAGCGGCAGAAAACTGCCGCTCGACCGCTTTGAGCGCCTTCACCCTGCAGGGTGTAGAACATCTCTTTGACACTGTACATGTAAACTCCGGATCAGGTTAAAAACAGTAAGGGCTATTCAGTAAAGGCTATTCAGTAAAAAGTATGACGCTGCCTCAGCGGACGGGTTCCCCGCCAAAGGCTTCCACCAGTGCCGGTACAAAGCGGCTGAACTCCAGCCCCATCTGCGTCAATTGGGCATCAAAATAGGCCAGCTCATCTTCAGGGCTGTCATTATCCATCTGCTCGCGGAACTGATCGGTCAGTTTCAGGCGATGCAGACTCATGTCGGCATGTAACACCAGGCGAATCTGCTCCTCCCAGTTGACTGCCAATCGCGTGATCTGCATGCCATTGTCCAGATGGGCGCGGATCTCATCGCTGAACAGATCCTGCCCCTTGACGCGAATGACGCCACCCTCTGCGCTGAGATCTCGCAGCTCGCTCTCATCTTCAACCTCTATAACGGAGGGAATAGGGCGTTTGTCCTGTAGCCACTCGGTCATGACGCTGCTGGGGGCCTGGTTGACCTCCAATGGTCTTACAATCAGCGATCCCAAAGCTTCACGCAGGGCACTGAGCAGGTCTTCGGCGCGCTTAAAGCTGCCAACATCGACCAGAATCCAGCCTTGCTGAGGCATCAACAGAGCACGGGTACGATGACGCCGCGTGAAGGCGCGTGGCAGAAGCTCAAGCGTGATGTCGTCTTTCATCTGCTGGCGTTCCTTGCGGTACACCTTGCGTGCTTCGTTCTCTTCGATGACACGAATACGCTCATCCATTTCGTCACGGATCACGCTGGTTGGCAGAATTTTTTCCTCAACCAGATAGCTGATCAGGATATAGCCATTGCTGCTGAATATCGGGGAGTCAGACAACGGACCGGTCGGCGAGGTCCAGCCACTGCGACTGACTTCATGGCGGCCACAGGGTACAAAGGGTTTTTCCTGCAGGACTTTTTCGAGGTGCTCTTCCGTGCAGTCTTCAGAGGGTTCAAAGCGATAGCAGATAGCGTTTTTAAACCAATTCATTTCAGTGTCCGGCGTAGGCAAGCAAAGAGTAAACAGGAATTCCACTTTCCTGGAGGCGGGCAGATCCCTGCAGATCCGGCAGATCGATCAGTGCGGCAACCTCGGTGACATCCGCACCCAGTTGTTTGATCAGGCTGCAGCTGGCCAGCAGGGTACCACCTGTGGCGATCAGATCATCAAGCAGCAGTACACGATCTCCGGCCGACACGGCATCTGTCTGCAACTCAACCGCAGCGGTGCCATACTCCAGTTTGTATTCCTGGCTGATGGTCTCGCCCGGCAGTTTGCCTTTTTTTCGCACCAGAATCAGTGGAAGATTCAGTTGATAGGCAATAACAGACCCCAGCAGGAAGCCACGCGCGTCAATCCCTGCGATATGTGTGATATCACTGCCGATATAACGCTGAATAAAGGCATCGCACACCATGCGCATCGCTTTCGGGTCTTTGAAAACCGGAGTGATATCCCGAAATACAACGCCTGGATCAGGCCAGTCCGGCAAGGATCGGATCACCGATTTTATGTAATATTCGTCAAAAGACATCAGAAACTCCTTAATAGGAAGCAAACTTGATACAGCTCAATGTTTTCAGGTATCAGGCGGTGTTTAATAAGCTCGTTGGGTTACACAATGAACTGATGACGTCATTGTGGGACATTCGGGCGCCTCAGATGGAAATCTGAGGCGTTTTTTTTATTTGTGGCACGGCTTTTCTCAGTGGGTAGTAACAGTCTGTATCAGCTACTCTTTTTCTGTGCAGCAGAGGAATCTTCGACGGAGCATTCGCCAGACAGCAGATAGATCTCATCCAGATCCATCAATCTGATCTCTTTGCCATCCACCTGAATCAGGTTCTGATTCTGAAAGCGGGTAAAGATTCGGCTGATGGTTTCAACAGCCAGGCCCAGATAGTTACCGATCTCATTACGTGACATGGATAGGCGGAAAGACATGGCTGAGTAGCGTCGCTCCTGAAAACGCTGTGACAGTTTGATGAGGAAGGTGGCGACGCGCTGTTCGGCATTTTTTTTCGACAGCAGCAGCATCATCTGTTGCTCATCCCGAATCTCCTTGCTCATGGTGCGAACAATCTGCCGACGCAGCTCTGGGAGTTGGCCAGACAGATCATCCAGCCGTTCAAATGGGATTTCGCAGACAGTTGTGGTTTCCAGAATCTTGACCGAGACAGGATAGTGGTTGGCGTCATAGCCGCTGAGACCGACCAGCTCCCCGGGAAGATAGAAGCCGGTGATCTGCTCTTCGCCATCATTAGTGATGGTGTAGCTTTTTACTGAGCCAGCTCGGATTGCGTAGATGCTGCCAAAAGGGTCGCCCTGCCTGAACAGATGCTCACCCTTTTTCAGTGGTCGACTCTTGTCGATGATTTTATCAAGCCGATCCATTTCGGTCATGTCGAGCGAAACGGGCAGGCACAGGCTGCTCAGACTGCAGGTGTTGCAGTGTGATGGCTTGATGCTGTGAAGCTTTCCAGCTGAGGTTTTATCGTCCATCCGATCTGTCACCCATTCAAGTCCTGCAATGTCAGTTACGTCATGCCCAATCTAGTTATAGGACATTATGTATCATTTAGCGCCCGGGGTGAAGTTCAGCAAGCGCTTATAGACTGACATCCAGACCTGCTGCCAGATTGGCAGCACAGATCTGGCTGGGGCGGATCAGATGATGCGTGAATAACCTCGGGTGGGTTGCAGCTTGGGAATGTAGGCGTCAAAAGCCATGCAGATGCGTCTGATCAGCAGACGACCGGCAGGTGTCACAGTGATGATGCCGGCATTGAGATGAATCAGACCATCCTGCTCAAACTGGCGTAACTCCTGCATCTCTGCAGCAAAATAGCTGTCGAAATCCAGGCTGTACAGAGATGCGATCGCTTGGGTATCCAATCTGAAATGGCAGATCAGTTGCTCGATCACAGCGGCACGTATCAGGTCATCCTGGCTCAGGGTAATGCCGCGGCGAACAGCATTCTGCTTCTCTTCGATAGATTGGGTATAGAGTCCCAGGTCATGCTCATTCTGATAATAAACATTGCCTATCTTGCTGATGGATGACACACCCATGGCTACCAGATCGCAGTCTGCATGGGTCGTATAACCCTGAAAATTACGATGCAGCTGACCATTGAGCTGAGCCTGTGCCAGAGAGTCATCGGGTTTGGCGAAGTGATCCATGCCGATATAGCGATAGCCCGCCTCCATCAGTTTGCTGATGGTATTTTGCAGGATGATCAGCTTGGCCTCAGCGCTGGGCAGGTGTTCGCTCTGGATATGGCGCTGCGAGCGAAAGCGCTCGGGCATATGGGCATAGTTGAACACTGACAGGCGATCGGGGCTCATCTCAATCACTTTGTCCAGAGTGCGATCAAAGCTGTCTGGCGTCTGATGGGGCAGGCCATAGATCAGATCCATATTCAGCGAAGTGAACCCCAGTTCGCGCGCCTGCTCCAGTACCGCGAGGGTTTGTTCTATCGGCTGTACGCGATTCACGGCCTCCTGAACCTGATGTTCCAGATCCTGTACGCCCAGGCTGATGCGATTGAATCCGGTTTCGCGCAGAACCTCCATGGTTGAGCGACTGGCTTCACGCGGGTCAATCTCGATGGAGTAGTCGCCCTGATCATCATCACGCAGATTAAAGTGCTGACGCAGATTGCCCATCAACTCATGCATCTGCTCATCGCTGATGAAAGTGGGTGTGCCGCCGCCCCAGTGCAACTGATTGACCTGACGATCTTTGCCATACCAGTCAGACAGGGTTTTCATTTCACGATAGACACTGTCCAGATATGGCTGAGCACGATCTCGATTGCGCGTGATCACCTTGTTGCAGGCACAGTAATAGCAGACATGAGCGCAGAAGGGGATGTGCACATACAGAGACAGGGGGCTCTGGCTGTCTGTGCTGGCACGGGCCGCAGCGATCAACTGCTCCGGTGTGGTTTCACCCTGAAACTGCAGGGCCGTCGGATAGGAGGTATAGCGCGGACCCGACAGGTCATAGCGGCTGATCAGATCAAGGTTCCATTCGATGGAGTTATGTTGGTTCACGCTGTAACGTCCCCCTGAGGTGCGGTATCCGGATTAATCAGAGAGAGTATAGTGAAGTTCGCGGTGAGAAGTGTTGATGACTATCAATGAAAAGTGTGAAAAAAGCCCATCAGTGGCAGTGTAAAGATACCAAAGGCTATTACCAGTAATCCTGCTACCTGACGCGTCCAACGCTTTTGCATGAACTGTCTGATCTGCTGGGCAAGCAGGCCGGTTGCCAGCATTGCTGGCAGTGTGCCCAGTCCAAAGCCCAGCATCAGCAGGCTGCTCTGCTGCCAGCTGCCTGCCGCAGAGGCCCAGAGCAGGGTACTGTAGACCAGACCGCAGGGCAGCCAGCCCCAGGCCATGCCGAGCATGAGTGATTGGGGGAGAGTCTTGACCGGCATCAGGCGGCTGGCCAGTGGTTGAATATGGCGCCACAGATGACCACCGAGTTTTTCAAGGCGCGTCAGGCCAGTCCACCACTGGCTGATGTACAGCCCCATGGCGATCAACAGAAGGCCGGCAAAGGTGCGCATGATCAGTCCGGAAATCCCTGTGGCTACCGCGGAGCCAATCAGGCCAAGCAGTGCTCCAGCCAGCATGTAGCTGCTGATACGACCGATGTTGTAGCCCGCCAGCAGCATTATCGGGCGTGAGCCGTCGGTACGGGTATTGATAGCGACAGCGGCGGCAATACCGCCACACATGCCGATGCAGTGAGTGCTGCCCAGCAGTCCGATAATAAAGGCGGTGGAGATGACCAGTGGGTCAGTCATCTTTCGGCGCTTGCTTGGTGAGGCTGTTGTCGTCGGCAGTCGGAGTGTCTTCGGGCGTGATCCGGGACTCAGGTGGAATCATATCGTCATCATCATCGAAGAGAATGCTGTGAGCTGGAGCATCCATATCATCATACTGGCCGTTGTTGACGCTCCAGAAAAACGCCCACATGGCTACGCCGGCCAGCAGAACCCCAAGCGGGATCAGTAGCAGCATGCTGTTCATCTTATACCTCCTGTCCGGCCGATGAAGCTGGTTGAGCTGTTGTTGCAGTCGTTGCTGCTGTTGCGTGGGCATTGGCATGAGAACGGCGACGCTCACGCATGCTCAGTCGCAGAGCGTTGCATACTACAACGATAGAGCTGGCGGTCATACCCAGTGCCGCTATATAGGGAGGTATAAGCCCCATCGATGCCGCAGGCAGTGCCAGCACATTGTAAGCCAGTGACAGGCCAAGGTTCTGGCGAATAATCTGGCGGGTTTTACGCGACAGTTGAATACCGTCGGCCAGGGTCTGCAATTGATTATTGATCAGTACGGCATCGGCATTGGTTTTGGCCAGGTCGGTTGCCGCCCCCATGGAGATAGATGTCTGTGCGCCTGCCATGACGGGTATGTCGTTGATGCCATCACCCACCATGATAACATTGGCGCCGGTTTCCTGAAGTGCTGAAATTCGTGCCAGTTTATCCTCGGGCGATACACCACTGTAAACTGTCTCAATACCTACTGACTCGGCCACGCGATGAGCGGCAGGTGAGCTGTCTCCTGTCAGCATCTCTATCTCCAGGCCCATCGCCTTGAGCTGGCTGATGACAGACTGGCTCTCGCGCCGTACCTGATCATCCAGTGCAAACCAGCCCAGTGCCTGATCAGAATCGCAGAGTAACAGCCAATGACGAGAGCTGTCAGGCAGAGGGGGTGGGCTGGACATGCACAGTACACTGCTGTACTCGGGTTTTCCGATACGATAACAGCGCCCATCTACCCAGCCCTCGACACCCTTGCCGACGGAGATGTCTACGCGCTCAGCATCCTGCTCAAACCAGGGTGCAAACGCACGCGCTACAGGGTGTTCCGACTGGCTTTCCAGTGCCGCTGCAATCCGGCGCAGTTGCAAGGGAGAGATCGAGGTCAGAGCCTGGGTGTCCTGAAGGACCAGCCGCCCTTCGGTCAGGGTGCCGGTTTTATCAAATACAACATGGGTAGCCTTGGACAGACTCTCCAGAACATGGCCGCGTGTGATCAGCAAGCCACGCTGGCGCAGGGTGCCGGTTGCCGTGGTCAGTGCGGTGGGTGTGGCCAGTGACAAAGCGCAGGGGCAGGTGACGACAAGAACTGACAGCGTAATCCAGAAGGCACTGGATGGCTCGATAAAGTGCCACACTGTATAAACTGTCGCAGCTGTTACCAACACGGCGCTGACAAAATAGCTGGCGACTCTGTCGGCCAGGCGCGCCATGTAGGGCTTCTCGCTCTGTGCGCGATCAAGGAGTCTGACGATGGTGGAGAGGCGGCTGTTCTCGCCCACCTGCGTCACTTTTACCTCTATCGGATTTTCGACATTGATGGTGCCGCCGACAACGACGGAACCTGTCTGTTTGCTGATCGGCAGATACTCACCTGTCAGAGCTGATTCGTCGACTGAGGAGTGGCCACCGAGCAGCACACCGTCGGCCGGTATGGTCTGGCCGGGACGGATGCGGATACGATCACCTGGCTGCAGTTCGGATGCAGGTACCAGCTCTTCGGTTCCGTCCTGGAGCACCCGGGTTGCGCTGCTGGGGATCAGGTTGAGCAGAGCATTGCCGGCAGCTCCGGTACGCTGGCGGGCACGCATCTCGAGATAGCGGCCGATCAGCAGGAAAAAGGTAAACATGGTGACGGAGTCAAAATAGACATCACCGGTGTTGAATACTGTGGCCCAGACGCTGGCTACATAAGCCAGCCCTATCGCAAGCGCTACCGGAACATCCATGGTCAGATGACCGATACGCAGGTCTCGAATCGCATTGGCGAAGAAGGGGTAGGCAGAATAGAACAGCACTGGAGTGGCAATCAGCATACTGGCCCAGCGCAGCATCATCATGTGCGGTTCATCCATGCCGCCCTGAATATAACCGGCAAACAGGGCTGCCGACATCATCATCTCCTGCATCATGCCGATGCCAGCCACGCCCATGCGTGTCAGAGACTTGCGATTTTCTTTTTGCAGGCGCTGTTCTTCACGATCAGGGTGGTAGGGGTGTGCCTGATAGCCGATGCGAATGATCTCTTTGAGAATAGTGCTGAGTTTGACCTCATCCGATTTCCAGCTCAGGCGCGCTCGATGACTGGTCAGGTTGACTTTGATATCGCTGATACCGGGCTGGCGTGACAGGTGTTGCTCGATGAGCCAGACACAGGCTGCGCAACTGATCCCTTCGATGACCAGCATCGCTTCGAGAGTCTCATCCTGTACTTGTCGGACAAATGTTTTCTGCACTTCCGGACGGTCGTAAAGGGCCAGTTCTGCGCTGAGTTCATCCAGGCGCTCGGCATCAACCACTTCCGGTGAAAGATCATTACCGCGGTGCTGGTAAAAGTTATCCAGACCGCCATCGACAATGGTCTGTGCGACAGCCTGACAGCCGGGGCAGCACATTCTCTGCGCCTCACCCTTGATCTCGGTGTAAAAGTGGCTGTCTGACGGAACAGGAAGCCCGCAGTGATAACAACCTGTCACAGGGCTTCCGTGTGCTGCATTCATATAGCGCTAATCCCCACCGATCAGAGTGCGGAGAAGATCAGAGAGCGAGCTTCGTAAGGAGGGTAGGCCTCGGTGCGCAGACGCCACTCAACGTTTTCCGGTTCCAGAATGAAATAGCGCTTGCCCTGCAGTGCGCTGCTCAAGGTGCCCTCAAAAAGGTTGGGCTGGTTGGCCGCCGTTAAAGTGATCTGTTGATCAAATTTCTGGTGAGTCGGATGAATGATACTCAGGCTCAACTGCTCAGTTCCCTCTGGCAGCAGTCCACCGAGATCCAGTTCAATACGACCACTGTCGTTATCCAGTACCATCTCGCCCTTGAGATCCAGCTCGACGGCTCGCATCTCCTTGCTGGTATCTACATAGGTACCACGGGCATAGCGGAAGTGATCTTCACGCACGATACCATCACTGGTCTTGACGGCGATGACGGCAAAACTGGTGGCATAGATCATCACGCAGAAAATCGGAGTCAGAACAAACCAGAGCCAGAACTGTTTATACCAGGGGGCTACTGGGGCTGTATCTTGAGTCATTGGTGCTCCTGAAAAGTTGGACGGCATGCATGGCACGCCGCAGATTATACCTTAACAGGGCTGTCTCCGCCATTAACGGCGCGGAGCAGGCCCTATGAAACGACTTTCAACCTGTGCCTGGCTGGACGGGTTATCAGTCGATTGGATCAGAAAAACCACCGGATAGTTCGATTGAGACAGCTGACTGCGTTTTGTCTGCAGCCTGACCGGGTAATCAATCATATCGCCTGCAGCAATGCTGATAGTCGGTTCACTCAGCAATTCAAGGCCCTCCAGTCCGGATACAGTAAGCAGATAAGTCTGATCCACATGATCCTTGTTGGTGATCTTCAGGGTATAGACATTCTGAACGAGGCCACCCTGTACTTCGGTGTAGAGTTCGCCACGATCCCTGATGACATCGAACTGAATGGGGACACGATTGGCCAGCACATAACCGAAGCTGAGCACCATGATCATCATGGCGGCAAAATACCCGATCAGCCTTGGGCGCAATATCTTGGTTTTCTTCCCCTTGAGGGCGTGTTCAGTGGTGTAGCGCACCAGACCGCGGTCATAACCCATCTTGTCCATGATCTCGTCGCAGGCATCAATACAGGCGCCACAGGCTATGCACTCGTATTGCAGGCCATCGCGGATATCGATTCCGACCGGGCAGACATGCACGCAGTTGTCGCAGTCGATGCAGTCGCCAAGCCCCTCGGCTTTGTAATCAGCACCTTTTTTGCGCTTGCCGCGCTTTTCGCCACGCTTTTCATCATAGGAGATGACCAGCGTGTCCTCGTCGAACATCACCGCCTGGAAGCGGGCATAGGGACACATGTAGATGCAGACCTGCTCACGCAGCCAGCCGGCATTGCCATAGGTGGCAACCGTAAAGAATGCCAGCCACCACATCTCCCAGGGGCCGAGTTCGAAGGTGATGATACTGGGCAGCAGCTCTCGGATAGGGGAGAAGTAGCCCACGAAAGCGATAGCGGTTGCAACAGATATAATCAGCCAGAGAGAGTGCTTGGCAGTTTTGCGTAATGTTCTTTCTGTGCTGCCTGGGCCTTTGTCACGGCGCATACGTTTGTTGCGATCCCCTTCGGTGATTCGCTCGGCCCAGATGAAAAACCAGGTCCAGACAAACTGTGGGCAGGAGTAGCCACACCAGAGTCGACCGGCAAATACAGTGACGAAAAAAAGCACGAAGGCCAGAATGATCAGCAACCAGGAAAGCAGAATAAAGTCCTGTGGCCAGAAGGTCATATCGAAGATATGGAACTGACGATTGGGCAGATCAAAAAGTACTGCCTGGCGTCCATCCCACTGTATCCAGGAGACACCAAAGAAAAGAGCCAGCATGATAAAGCTGGAACCGGTACGCAGGTTCTTGAAGAAGCCGCGGTAATACTTGACGTAGATATGCTCTCGCTTGGCATAAAGATCGTAGGTTTGCTGATCCTCTTTCTTTCTGGCGGGAGTGATGTCTTTAACCGGTATCTGGTTCATATGTACCTGCCACCTGGTCTGGATGGGTTGTAGAGTAAGACCTGAAGGGTGTTTCTGAGCTGATTCTAATATACCAAAAAAAAAGCGACATGATGCAGATCATGTCGCTGTCACTTATCTAGGGAGATCAGTCCCGAGACAGGCTTGTCACATAGGCAGTGATCAGGTGGATCTGATCATCCGTCAGCAGGTGGCGGAAAGAGGGCATCACGCCGCTGCGTCCAACGCGCAGAGTATGTGCGATCTGTCCGAACTCACCGCCATATAGCCAGATATCGTTGGTCAGGTTAGGTGCGCCGAGTGCGTACATGCCTGTGCCGTCTGGCATATGGCAGGCGGCACACAGTGCCTGATACTGAGGTTCTGCACGATCAGCAGAGCCCGCATCATGCTCACGACCGCTGAGCTTCAGCACGTAGTGAGTCATATCACGTATACCCTCTTCACCCAGCACCGGCAACCAGCCCGGCATCGCACCCATACGCCCCTGAGTAATGCTGTGCTTGATGGCGGTCTCATCGCCGCCATACAGCCAGTCATTATTGGTCAGGTTGGGAAAGCCATAAGCCCCGGTGCCTGCTGTGCCGTGGCACAGAGAGCAGTTGTTGGCATAAAGACGCTGACCGATACGCAAGCCTGCAGCATTCTCAGACAGCTGCAACTCATCAATCGAGAGGGATGCATACTGAGCAAAGATAGGTGCATAGTTCTCTTCAGCGTAGGCCATCTCCTCCTGCCACTGCTTGGTTGATGTCCACCCCAGAAGTCCTGCAAAGTTGCCAAGACCGGGATAGAGCAGCAGATAGCCAAGTCCGAAAATTACAGTAGCCACGAACATCTGGAACCACCATTTGGGCATGGGGTTGTCCAGCTCTTCGATTCCATCAAAGGAGTGACCGACGGTTTCTTCGGTCAATTCCTGATGAGGCTGGCTTCTGCGGGTTGCAAACAGCAGCCAGGTACAACCAAAAATCACTGCCAGGGTAATGACAGTTACCCACGCGCTCCAGAAAGCACTCATTTTTCTTCTCTCCTGTCATGGGCTGGTTCGTTGCTCTTGTTGTTGTCTGCTTCCTGCTCATCATCCGCAAAGGGAAGATTTGCGGCATCATCGAAGCTTTTCTTGTTCTGAGGCAAGAGCACCCAGATGAAAAGCCCCAGGAAGGTGATCAACATCACCAGTGGCAAGAACGGGCCATAAACATCATAACTCACTGAGGATTACCGTGTTTGGGTGTAGTTGTCATGAGTTCTGCCAAGCGCCTGCAGGTAAGCAACGATGGCATCAATCTCGTATCTGCCTTCAACTTCGGCACGAGCACCAGCAATCTGTTCATCCGTGTAAGGTACTCCCAGTGTGCGCATCACTTCCATTTTACGTGCAGTCAGCCTTCCATCCATCTGGTTGTCAAACAGCCAGGGGTAGGATGGCATGATAGACTCAGGTACTACGTCGCGCGGGTTGTACAGGTGAGCACGCTGCCAGTCGTCAGAGTAACGACCGCCAACACGGGCGAGGTCCGGGCCTGTGCGCTTGGAGCCCCACAGGAAGGGGTGCTCCCATACATGCTCATTGGCTGTCGAGTAGTGCCCATAACGCTCAGTTTCTGCGCGGAAGGGGCGAATCATCTGTGTGTGGCAGACATGGCAGCCTTCACGGATGTAGATATCCCGACCTTCCAGTTCCAGTGCAGTATAGGTACGCATGTTTTCAATCGGTTTGGTGGTTGAGTCCTTGAAAAACAGGGGCACAATCTCGGCCAGACCACCGGCGCTGATCACGATCATGATCAGAATTGCCATCAGGCCGGTATTTTTCTCGATAGTTTCGTGTTTGATCATTGCTCTATGCTCCTCGTCTCAATCACGCAGTCTGGGCCGCTGGCTCAGGTTCTGCCTTGGCGACACTGCTGCCAGAGCGGACGGTCTGCCAAACGTTGTAGGCCATGAAGAACATACCGGACAGGAAGATCAGGCCGCCGATGAAGCGGACGAAGTAACCCGGATGGCTGGCTTCCAGTGCTTCAACGAAGCTATAGGTCAGTGTTCCATCTTCGTTTACTGCGCGCCACATCAGGCCCTGCAGAATACCGTTGACCCACATGGAGACGATGTAAAGCACGGTTCCGACGGTGGCCAGCCAGAAGTGAACGTTGATCAGTTTGGTGCTGTACATGTCGGCTTTACCGAAGAGCTTCGGAATCATGTGGTAAACAGCGCCGATGGAGATCATGGCTACCCAGCCCAATGCGCCAGAGTGAACGTGACCGACAGTCCAGTCAGTGTTGTGCGACAGGGCGTTGACGGTCTTGATCGACATCATCGGGCCTTCAAAGGTGGACATACCGTAGAAGGAGAGAGACACGACCAGGAAGCGCAGAATTGGGTCGGTACGCAGCTTATGCCAGGCACCTGACAGCGTCATCATACCGTTGATCATACCGCCCCAGGAGGGTGCCAGCAGGATCAGAGACATCACCATCCCCAGTGACTGTGTCCAGTCAGGCAGGGCTGAGTAGTGCAGGTGGTGGCCGCCGGCCCACATGTAGGTGGCGATCAGTGCCCAGAAGTGAACGATCGACAGACGATAGGAGTAAACCGGACGATTCGCCTGCTTCGGAACGAAGTAGTACATCATGCCCAGGAAGCCTGCAGTCAGGAAGAAGCCGACCGCGTTATGGCCATACCACCACTGTATCATCGCATCGATGGTACCGGCATAGGCAGAGTAGGATTTGAATGGAGATACCGGCAGGGCTGCACTATTAACGACATGCAGTACAGCGATAACCAGAATGAAGGCCATGTAGAACCAGTTAGCCACATAGATGTGCTTGGTTTTGCGCTTCATGATGGTGCCGATGAACACAACGGCATAGGTGACCCATACCAGGGTGATCAGAATGTCGATGGGCCATTCCAGCTCAGCGTACTCCTTGGCAGAAGTCAGGCCGAGTGGCAGTGTAATGGCTGCTGCAACGATTACCAACTGCCATCCCCAGAAGGTGAAGGCGGCGAGTCCGTCAGAAATCAGGCGAGCCTGACAGGTCCGTTGCACAACATAGTAAGAGGTTGCGAAAAGGGCGCAGCCACCAAACGCAAAAATAACTGCGTTGGTGTGTAACGGACGGATGCGTCCGTAGGATAACCAGGGAAGATCGAAGTTTAGCGCCGGCCAGACCAGCTGGGCCGCGATAAGGACACCCACGCCCATACCGACAATACCCCAGACAACAGTCATGATGGCGAATTGACGCACCACCTTGTAGTTGTATGTCGGGTGATCAGTTGCAATGCTCATGTCAGGCTCTCATCAACAAGCTGTTAGAGTTAAATACAGTACCAGCGCGGATTATCAGTGAATTACCCCCGTATTTCAATGTAATGAAAAGGTTTGTTGCATTGCATCAAGACGATGCAGGGCGTCATGTTCAGCCAGACTGGAGTGTTATATGGTGTCGTGATTTTTGTAATTAAGTTGCTGATTGTAAAGAAAAAAATACTTGCATTTCAGATCAGAAGCATCTTGTGAAAAGCAGTGTTAGATAGTCTTGGTAGTTATAATAGATACTTTGGTATTGGTCCAAATGACATGATAAATGATGTTTATTTGATATGGATCAAGATTGCGACTCAGGTATGATGGGCGCCGAAGTACCTGAATTAAAGCCAGCAGGCAGGAGAGAAATACCTCAGATGCAGACTCTAGACACACTGATACTCTATTGCCGTTCCGGATTTGAGCGTGAATGTGCAGCAGAGTTCACGGAGCGCGCAGCGATGGCTGGCTTCTCAGGACATCCTTCTTACAAAGGGGATGAAGCCTATGTGATCTTCAACCTTCATCAGCCGGGAGCTGCTCTACAGGTCATGGAGGAGATAGAGTTTCGTTCTCTCATTTTTGTGCGCCAGTGGGTGGCCTGCCTGCCGATGATGGATGATCTGCCAGGGCATGATCGTGTGACACCTGTTTTGGAGCAGGCTGCCGCACTGCCCTTATGCAATGAGCTATTCGCCGAAACGCCGGATACAACATCCGGGCGTGAGCTTCAGGGCTTTGCACGCAAATTCAGTTCGGCACTGGTTCAGCAGATGCGTAAGCAGAATCGACTGTTGCCGCGAAAGCAGAAAGCCGACTGGCGGATGCATCTGTTCGTGCTGTCGGGAAAGTGCTTGTGGCTGGGTGTTTCGCCACGGCGTAACAGTTCACCCTGGGAGATGGGTATTCTGCGCCTGAAGTTTCCGTCATCAGCCCCCAGCCGTTCCACACTCAAGCTTGAGGAGGCCTGGCACTGGTTTCTGTCCAGGCAGGAGCAGGAGCAGCGCCTTGGCGGTGGCAAGACAGCTGTTGATCTGGGCGCTGCGCCCGGTGGCTGGACCTGGCAGTTGGTGCAGCAGGGGATGTTCGTAACCGCTGTAGATAATGGCCCGATGGGAGAAGAGTTAATGGAGAGTGGTCAGGTTACCCACCTGCGTGAAGATGCCTTCTCCTTTGCGCCCTCCAAACCGGTTTACTGGATGGTGTGCGATGTGGTCGAAAAACCCTCACGAATCGCTGATCTTGTGGTTCTCTGGGCGAAAAGGGGGTGGTGCCGCGAAGCCGTGTTCAACCTCAAGCTTCCCATGAAGCAGCGCTATCGTGAAGTGGTCAGCTGTCTTGATACTATCCGCAGCGAGCTGGATGCCGCGGGTGTGACGCACCGAATAGAGGCGCGGCATCTGTATCATGATCGTGAAGAGATTACCTGCTTTCTTGATCTGCGCCGTGAATGATCAGTACTCGTAGAGTGTGATCTTTTCCTCCCGATCCAGCAGCAGACTCATCTCTTTCATCATCTCTTTGCGAGCGTCCGACTGGGCCCAGATCTGCCAGTCGTGAGCATTTCTGAAATTGGCGATGACCAGGCGATGCATGGGGTCATCGATATCCTTGAGGGCTTCGCCCGATATGAAGCCGTGTGCAGACATGGCTTTCTGTAGTGTCTCAGTGGCCACGCGGTCATAATGCTCGTCCAGATCCAGTGCAATATGGCGCTCTATCAGTACTCGAATCATGGCATCTTTCCTCTGCTGATATTGGTGTGCTTAATGGTTTGCAAAAAGTGTTCTGAGCATGATTCAAGCATAGTCGCTCCTCAGAGGCATGTTAACTGCGTATATGCAGTTTCTCTGAGGTAGGATATTTGCGACAATAGTGGCCCTTACAGAGAAGAGTGGCAGGTAATGGATAAGATCGACGCAGATGTCTTGCTGGATACATCCGGTCTGTTGTGCCCTGAACCGGTCATGCTGCTGCATAACAAAATACAGGAGATGGCGGTCGATCAGGTGCTGCATGTGATCGCCACAGACCCTTCCACTCAGCGTGATATACCCAGATTCTGCAGGTTTCTGGGGCATGAGCTGCTGAGTGAGAAGCAACAGGAAATGATTTATGAGTATTTCATCCGCAAAGGCGATGTCTGAGCTGGAGCAGTTAAGGCACACAACCGAGCGATTGCTGGTTGAGTGTGAGCAACGACTGGAGTACGCTGAGCGGCGTTTGAACAGTTCAATTGAGCGAGTTGAGAGTAAAGCAGTGAATGATTCAGTGAAAGTGGACAGCGAAAAGAGCGGCTCCCGTAATCGGACTAAAAATCGTGCCGCCAATCTGGCCGCACTGCAGGAGCTGACACAAGCCTATCCGGCAGTGTTCAGTCGGGAGAATGTAAGACCGCTGAAAATCGGCATACAGGAAGATCTGATTGCGGATGATAAACTGTCCAAAACCCGTATCAAGCGTGCGCTAGCCTCATATGTGCGCTCCCCCAACTATCTGCGCAGCATTCAGGAAGGTGCGCCACGCATCGGGCTGGATGGAGAGCCGGCGGGGCAGGTGACTGCCTCCGAAGCCGAACATGCCAAAGCGCAGCTAAAGGCCTACCATCAACTGCGCAAGGAACGTATCCGTGAGCAGGAGAAGCAGGCCAAGCTGAAAGAGAAAGAGGAGCGTCTCAACGATAAATTGAGTCAGTTGCTGAATCTGAATCAGAACCGCTGATCCTCAGTCAGCGGATTGTTGATCCAGTCCGGGCATCATGCCGCATTGGCCCAGAAGCTGTTGCCAGGCCGATGTGTGTCGGTCTCTGGCTGCTGTATAGGCTTGCCAGAGGCTGTTCGGTGAATCGGTACTGACCACTTGCCGGTAGTAGGGTGCAGTGCTGTCCGGTATCGGTAGGGGTGCCATGATCTGCTGCTGTAACTCCAGCCAGCGAATACCCTGCTGATGCACAGTGGCAAGATAGCCTTGTATCTCCTGGGCATAGAAGCGTGTGAACACATTGCGCAGGATCTCTGCCTGTGGATTGGGTCGGCCGTTATAGCAGACCGGCAGGCGCTCCAGCCGACTTTCAATTGCATCTGCCGCCGCATCCAGCAGATGTGTCAGATGCAGAAGACTCTTCAGCAATTGTGCGCCGAAATCACTTCGATAAAGGCGTTCATAATCCTGCTCCAGCGCCTTGACTGCACCAGCCTCAATGAAGTCGGTGCCTGGTTGTGTCTGGCTACTGATTCTGGCAAACATCTCCAGACTGGGCTCAATGGTGGCGAAAAGTCCGGCGTTATTCAGAGGCAGGGGTGGTTGGTTGATGGCAAACTGCTTTTCCATTTCGGGTGCCGTATAAAGGCTGTTCCAGATCACGGCTGGCAGATTATCACGTTTAATGCGATGAATTTCACTGATCTGCTGCAGAACCCCTTTAAACTCCTCTTCCAGATCCAAGTCCTTTGTTATCAGGGCGTGCAGCAGATCCTCGCACTCAGCGATTGCCTGCAGAAACTGCAACTCATAGATCAGTTGCTGAGAAGGGGGCATGACACGTCCGAGCGAACTGTTGCGTTGAGCAACCAGAGGCAGCAGGTTGCAATGGCGCAGGTTTAGCACATCAAACAGTCCTTCTCTGATCTCCGTTACCGGTAGCAGACGTTGGCGTCTTGGGGGTTGGCTAGGGAGTGGCTGCAAAGTGGATGCAGAGTATTCAACGGGTTGATCCAGCGCATTGCCGAGGCGTTGTGCATAGGTTTGCATCATCTTTTCGGGCGTGGGTTCTGAGCATCCCGATATCGTTCCTGCTGTTAAGACTGCCAGTAATATCAGGCAGGCCTCATGGACTTTGATCATGGCGTGACACCAGATGTAACCTTGTCATCAGCAATACGGCACCAGCACTCAAGCCGATCACCAGTCCATACCAGAAGCCGGCAGGCCCCATGGCTGGAACCAGTATGTCGGTCAGGCTCAGCAGATAGCCGACTGGCAGTCCTATCACCCAGAAGGAGATGAACACCAGTATTAAAGGTATAGAAGTATCCTTGTAGCCACGCAAGGCTCCGGCTGCACTGACCTGTATCGCATCGGATAGCTGGAACAGAGCGGCAATCACGAGCAGTGAGGCAGCCAGATCGAGAATTTCTATATCCGGGGTATACAGGCGTGCGATGCCTCTTGCAAAGAGTAGCGTCAAAGTGGTGGAGATCAGTGCAAAAAGGAGGGTGATCTGTATCCCTGTAAAGGCTGCATATCTGGCTGCTGCAGCCTGTCCGGCACCCGACAGTTGTCCGACACGGATGGTCAGTGAGATGGCAATACTCAGAGGCAGCATGAAGACCATGCCGGTGAAGCTGATGGTGATCTGATGCGCCGCGAGTACTATATCGCCAAGCTTTGCCAG
This sequence comes from Nitrincola alkalilacustris, assembly GCF_008973755.1. Lineage (GTDB taxonomy): Bacteria > Pseudomonadota > Gammaproteobacteria > Pseudomonadales > Balneatricaceae > Nitrincola > Nitrincola alkalilacustris. Next base: position 177,274 of record NZ_WBOM01000006.1, read on the forward strand.
CAGCAGGGCTATCACGCAAAACATGCTGGCCTCTATCAGTAGCGCAAAGCCGATGGGGGTTCCGAGCCTGAGAAAACTCAGTACAGCGCCGAATTGAGGCTTCTGCCAGCGCTGCCAGAGCTTGAGAGGGGCAAATGACGGACTCTTATGCAGGTAGCCCGAGCCGCAGAGCAGGATGATCCACATGACGATAGCGCTGGCCCAGCCACAACCGACACCGCCGAGTTCCGGGAAGCCGAACTTGCCGAATATCAGGACATAGTTGAGCGGGATATTGCATAGCAGGCCGATGATGGCGATCTTCATCACCGGGCGGGTTTTACCGAAGCCTTCACAATAGCTGCGGATGACCTGAAAAAGCAGCAGGGCCGGAAAACCCAGGGATATCGCTTCAAGATAGCGTCGGGTTTTGTCCTGAAGGCTGGGTTCCAGCGACAACAGTGCGAGCAGTGGGTCTGTATTGTTGAGGATCAGCAGGGCAATCAAACCCAGTACCAGAGCTATCCATAGCCCCTGATGAAGAGTGTTGGGTGTGTCTTGCGTCTTGTTGGCGCCAACCAGATGGGCAACCAGAGGCGTGGTGGCCATCAGGATACCACTCAATGCCAGAAAAACCGGGATCCAGATGCTGGTGCCAAGAGCGATGGCAGCCAGATCTTCGGCACCGGCGCGAGCCGCCATCAGCGTATCCACAAAGCCGATGGAGTGCTGAGCGAGCTGTGCAATCACAATAGGCCATGCCAGATGAAGAATAGCCAGTGTCTCCTCTCGCTTTCTGCTCAGGGAGTTTTTAATAAGATGCATCGAGGGTCAGTCCGGTCAGCGAGGGTATACAACTCTTCCATGATTGAAAAAGGGGCACCTGAGTGCCCCCTGTAGTATCAACATTAGTGTCAATACATAGCGCCTATGTCAGCGTCTATTAATCAATAACTGCGAGAATCAGTCAAGACGTGCTTTTACATAGCTGCCCGGCGCGGCTTCGATGGCCTTGTGGGTAGCATTGCCATAGTCGGCTGGTGCATCGACCTTTTTACCACCGCGACGCTTGATCCACTCAGACCAGTGACTCCACCAGGAGCCTTCCTGCTGCTCGGCAGTTTCAAGCCAATGATCAGGCCCTTTACCGAGTTCGCCCTTGATCCAGTAGTGACGACGATTCTTGGACGCCGGGTTGATGACACCTGCAACATGTCCACTGGCGCCAAGTACAAACTCCATGCTGCCGGTGAACTTCTCGGTGGCTGCAAAGGTGCTTTTCCACGGAGCGATATGATCCTCAATGGTGGAGAGGAAATAGCAAGGTGTCTTGATTTTGCTCAGATCAATCGGCTCACCACAGATAGTCAGCCCATTCGGCTCGACCAGCTTGTTTTCCAGATACATCTTGTTGATGTAGAAGGTGTACATGGCTGCAGGCAGATTGGTTGGATCACTGTTCCAGTAGAGAATGTCGAACGGTGGAGGTGTCTGGCCTTTCAGGTAGTTGTTGACCACATAAGACCAGATCAGGTCATTGGCTCTGAGCATGTTGAATGAGGTTGACAGCTCGCGCCCGTGCAGGAAACCTTCCTTGTTGACCTTGCTCTCCAGTTGCTTGACCTGATACTCATCGATGAATACGCGCAGATCGCCCGGATCGCTGAAGTCGGTCAGTGTGGTCAGGAAGGTGGCTGACGCGATGCTGGTGTCCTTGCGGTTAGTCATGATTGCCAGTGCGGAGGCCATCATGGTGCCGCCGACGCACCAGGCGACAGCGTTAACCTTGTCACTTCCGGTGATCTCTTTGGTCACGGCGGTGGCTTTCAGGATGCCATCTTCTATGTAGTCATCCCAGGTCAGGTCACGCATCTCCTTGCTGGGGTTGACCCAGGCGATAAGGAATACATTGTGGCCTTGCTCCAGGCAGTAGCGTACATAGGAGTTATGGGGTTGCAGATCGAGAATATAAAATTTATTGATGCTGGGTGGTACGATCAGCAATGGCTTTTCATGAACCTGCTCAGTCAGCGGCTTGTAGTGCAGCAGCTGGAAAATATCGTTCTGAAAAACCACAGCGCCTTCTGTGGTGGCCAGGTCTTTGCCCAGTTCGAAGGCTGATTCATCGGTCATGGAGATATGACCTTTATCGATGTCGCCAAGCAGGTTCTTCAAACCATCAATCAGGCTCTGGCCTTTAGACTCGATCGCCTGGTTCAGCACTTCAGGGTTGGTCACGGCAAAGTTTGTCGGTGACATGGCATCAATGAACTGCTGGGTATAAAAGTCGAGCTTCTGTTGCTCGGCATCCGACAGCTTCGCATTCGCTGACATCTCGGTCAGCATCTTGGAGCTGAGCAGGTAAGACTGCTTGATATAATCAAAGACAGGGTTCTTTGACCACTCTTCATTCTGAAAGCGGCGATCGCCTGGCTTGGGCGCTACAACCGGGTTGCCTGCACCGGTAAACATGTTCTGCCACAGGCTCATTTGCGCCTGCTGAAACTCGGTAATCGCCTTGATCCATAAGGTAGGATCTTCCATTGAGCGTGTCGCCAGCTCGGTCCAGGAGGTGGTGAATTGCTTGAAAATATCATCACCGCCGGTGGCAGAGTACATCTCAAGAATCTTATTCGTTTCCCGATTCACATAATTGATGAATTCTTGTGGATCAGTTGCCATTTTGCTGTTCTTATCCATAAATATCTGCCTGCTGCTAGTGCGTTGCTTTCCTGACCCTATCTTATACCATGTGCTTGTTGATCACATAATATGGTCTTGAACTCAATTCATGCGTCTTTGGTTTGAGGATCAGTCATCCAGATTAATATTGCCCTGTTAAAGTAACAGATTAAACCGTTTTATGGAGATGTATGTGCGTAGTTTTGAATTAATGACCACGCTGGGGTGTCATCTGTGTGATGATGCTGCCCAGATTCTGGTTGTTGCAATGAGCGAAGATCTGCATGAGGTGGATCTGGTGGATATCGCTTATGACGACCAGCTGATGGCTCGCTATGCCACGCGTATCCCTGTCCTGCGTGATGTGATGAGTGGGCAGGAGCTGGACTGGCCTTTCGACCAGCATCTGCTCATGGAGTTCATCAACTCCTGCCCTGAGGAGGATTAGAGCCTTCCGCGTTTAACCTTGAGAGCCTCCCGCAACAATCTTGAGAGTCTTCATCGACTATCATTCAGTGCCAGCAACTGACGCTCAGACTGGCTCATCATGCTGGGTCTCTGGCCTGTCAGGTGGTCATAGATGACCCCATAGGACAACACGTTCTGCACATACAGGCGCGTCTCGTCAAAGGGGATGGTCTCTATCCAGATATCCAGGGGCAGGTGGCCGCGGGCATTCAGCCACTGTTGCACGCGTCCGGGGCCGGCATTATAGGCCGCTGTGGCATAGACACGATTACCATTGAAGCGCTGCTGCATCTGCGACAGGTAGGCTGAGCCGAGTTCGATATTCACCGCCGGTTGCGACAGGCGACTGAGATCAGGGAGGTCGATGCGGTTGCGCTGCGCCACCTCTCTGGCTGTTGCCGGCATCAGTTGCATCAGCCCCATGGCTCCGGCACCAGAGCGGGCATCTTCCAGAAATGCACTCTCCTGTCGAGTGACAGCCATCGCCCAGGCGCGCTCTATCGAGTATTTACCCGACGCGTGATGGAACAGGTCTGTATAGGGGGTCGGGAAACGCAGCTCAAGGTCGTCCCAGCGGTCACTGCCTATCGCGCCTCGAATGCCCTGGAAGTACCAGCCCCAGCTCTTCACAAGGTGTGCAGCAGCATGCTGTTGATCCTGGGTCAGGTATGTGGTGGCGTGGTTCCACTCGGAGCGCGCATTGTTGATCTGGTTGATCTGATACAGCTCATGCATTCTTCTGAATGCCGGCAACTGTGCTATCTCATTGAGTGCGGCGGCATCGAAGGGTGCTGGTGTGTTTTTCAACTCAAAGGGTAGATTGTTATGCTCGGCAGCGATAAAGCTGTAGAAGCTCCGGTCGCTGACCAGCTGCTCAAGGGCATCCTGAGTGTAAGGAATTCCGAGGCGCTTGTGTGATACATGTGTCCAGTATTGCCAGCGGGGGTTCTGTCTGAGCTCATCTGGCAGCTTCTCAATCATCGAAGCTACCTGAGGCCATGCCTGATCCACCAGGGCAAGACGGATACGCCATTCGGTCAGTTCTCCGAAGTTGAAGTCGGGATCAAGCCTTGCCAGCAGCTCTTCGGTGCCCGGCAGGAAGCGTTTGGCATAGCGAACGCCGAGGCGGGTCGCCAGTGGTTCCTGCTCGGGTGCCGGTATATCCAGATGTCGTACCAGACCGATCCAGGTGTTCAATGCCAGTTCAAGGTCACTGCCGGCCAGGCGATTGACCGCCATCATGGCGAGGCGTCGATGCTGTGGCGTTTGCTTGCTCAGGATGCCGGGGTTCTGGCGCAGTTGCTCCGGATTGTTATAGACCCGCCAGACGGTGGCAGCATGCTGCTTGGTGGTATCATCCTTGATGAAGCGTTCGGCGTAACGCGCGAGTCGGGTATTACCTGATTCCAGCGACAGCAGCATGCGCTCAAGAGCGTGGTTTGATTGCAGGCCGCCGGAGGCAATCCAGCGCTCAAACAGAGGGTCACAGGCATCATGTTGTGATGCACCGACCTGCCAGAGTTGGGCAGCCTGCTGATAGGCACCTTCGCGATCCCCCAGCGCCAGGCTGGCAAGTCCGGCAAAGCATTGCTGCTGAGCATTGGGTCGCTGCAGTCTGTTGTAATAGGTCTGAAAACGGCCCCAGTCCTTCTTCAGACCCAGTTGGGTCGTGTAGGCAAACAACATGCGACCAGCCAGCGGAGAATCGGCATGGGTCGTCAGAAAGTGGTCTACCTCATCCTGGCTGGCATGGGCAATGCGCCCGCGAAGCTCTGCAAAGACTATGTAGGGTGTCAGAGGGTAGTTGTGAAGCTGCTCCAGCCCCTTGTAAACGTCATTTTTTCGCCCGGCTTCTGCTGCCTGAAGGGTGTCCAGAAATAACTGCTGTTGCTTGTTCAATGCCTGTGCAGAGGACTGCACGGGCAGGGCTATTACAAAACCGATCGATAGACCCATGAGGGCTCTGGTAATGCTCACGACCTTCCCCTTCTCTTTGTAGCGCGTTTCTAGGCTGTTGCCTCTTCAGTTTATCTGTTCCTGATATGTTTTGAGAAGAGATTAAAAAGATTTCCGCTTTTTCAGGTAGAATGACGCGCTGAATAAACGAGGTAATTGGGATTTATGACACTGATCAAGCTTGATGCGGTATCACTGGCGTTTGGTAACCAGATTATTCTTGATGTTGCTGATCTGCAGATAGAGGCAGGTGAGCGGGTTGCGCTGGTGGGGATGAACGGGGCAGGGAAGTCTACCCTGATGAAGCTGATCAATGGCACTCAGCATCAGGATAGCGGCGTGATCTGGAAAGCGCCTTCTGCCCGCATTGCGGATCTGCCGCAGATGCTGCCTGCTGCGGATGATCGTAAAGTGTGGGATGTGGTGACGGCGGGCCTGTCGGACGTGCTGGCGCTGCGGAATCAGTACGATCAACTGACGCAACGCCATGATGATGCGGCCATGCGTGAACTTGAAGAGCTGCAGCAGCGCCTGGAGGCGGTTGATGGCTGGCATCTTGAACAGCAGGTTCAATCCGTGATTGATCGCCTGGGGTTGCCGGCCGATAAAACCATGGCCGAGCTTTCTGGAGGCTGGCGTCGACGCGCAGCACTCGGTGCTGCACTGGTACAGAAGCCAGATATGTTGCTGCTGGATGAGCCTACCAACCATCTTGATATTGAAACCATCGAGTGGATGGAGCAGATGCTGATGGATTTTCGCGGTGGTCTGCTGTTTATCTCGCATGACCGTGCGCTGGTTGAGAAGCTGGCAACGGTGATAGTTGAGCTGGATCGGGGTCGCCTGACCCGTTTCCCAGGCAGTTACAGTCGCTACCTTGAGCAGAAGCAGTTGTTGCTGGAGGAGGAGGCGCGGCATCAGGCCGAGTTTGATAAGAAATTGGCTCAGGAGGAGCGTTGGATACGTCAGGGCATCAAGGCACGACGTACCCGCAACGAAGGTCGTGTCAGAGCACTTGAGAGCATGCGTCGTGAGCGTGCAGCGCGTCGTGAGCGTCAGGGCTCTGCCAAGTTTGGCCTTGAGCAGGCCAATCAGTCAGGGAAGCTGGTGGCTGAACTGGAAGCTGTTTCTTTGTCTCTGGGCGGTGCAGCTTTGATTCGTGATCTGGACCTGCGTGTGCAAAGAGGAGACAGAATCGGCCTGATCGGTCCTAACGGTATCGGAAAGAGTACATTGTTGAAGGTGCTGCTTGGTGATCTTCAGCCAGATACAGGGCAGGTCAGGCAGGGTACCAAGATCGAAGTGGCCTACTTTGATCAGATGCGTGACCAGTTGGATCTGGAGCGCAGCGTGATTGATAACGTCTCAGGAGGGCGTGAGTTCATCGAGATCAATGGGCGCAATCGACATATCATCAGTTACCTGGGTGATTTCCTGTTCAGTGCAGAGCGCGCAAGAACACCGGTCAAGGCGCTTTCGGGTGGTGAGTGTAATCGCGTATTGCTGGCGCGCCTGTTCAGTAAACCAGCCAATATGCTGGTGCTCGATGAGCCGACCAATGATCTGGATATCGAAACTCTGGAGCTGCTGGAAGATATCCTGCTGGAGTATGACGGTACACTGCTGCTGGTAAGCCATGACCGAGCCTTCCTGGATAATGTCGTGACCAGCACGCTGGTATTCGAGGGTGATGGCAGAATCAGTGAATATGTGGGTGGCTATCAGGATTGGCTGAGGCAGCGTCCATCAGAGCCAGTAGTTAATAAGAGATCTCAGAATGCTCCTGCAAGTGGTTCATCTGTAATCGATTCATCAGCGGTTGCTGCTGTGCAAAGTGATGAAGGGCGCAAAAACAAGGCGCCAAAAAAACTCAGCTACAAGTTGCAGCGTGAGCTGGATGCCTTGCCGGCAGAGCTGGAAGCCGCAGAAGCAGAGCTTGAGGCACTCGCTGCTGAAACTGCGGCTGCTGATTTTTATCAGCAGGACCACACTCATGTTACGGCGCGACTTGCGCTGCTGCACGAGCAGGAGCGCAAGCTTGAGGCGCTGATGGAGCGCTGGGTCGAGCTGGAAGCGATGCAGGCAGGGGAGGATTAATCCTCTTTCTGCCTCACACGTACCGCTAGTACGTCACACTGAGCGCCATGTAGCACGCCATTGGCTGTTGAGCCCAGCAGCAGGGCAAGCCCATGCCGGCCATGACTGCCGACGATGATCAAATCAGTTTCCGTCTCGTTGGCAATGCGATGAATTTCAGATTCGGTATGTCCGGTGACGATATACTGCTGATTCACCGGCTGGGAGATGGCCGCACACAGCGTATCCATCTTGCGTTTGGCATGATCATCCAGTTGTTCCTGAATGGTGGACAGGTCCATTGGTACGTCTCCACCATAGGCAAAAGTCAAAGGCTCAACTACATGAATGATGTTCAGCTCTGCTCCATAGAGGCGAGCCATCTCATCAGCCTTGGAGATCAACTGAGAGGATTCATCGGTCAGATCAATCGCTAACAAAATACGGGAATATGTACTCATGGGATTACCTGTTTATCAGTCTTGGTTTGAGAAATCCATTTATCCTGACTTAAGGATAGCATCATGCAATGGGTAATCATCACTCTTGTGATGCTTTCTTTACTGGGTTCGTTGATGTGGATCAAGCCCACGCCGCGCCAGAGGATGCAGGCTGCGATGCGTCTGCACGCCAAACAAATTGGATTCATGGTTCAGATCGCCAGAATAGAAACCACGCGTGGAAAGGGTGAGATGGAAGCTGAGAAAATATCGGTCCCGGCTTATCGCATTCTTCGCGCCGACCTTCCACAGGAGTTACGTGATCGCTGGGTTTCCTGGCAGATTTTCAGGGTGGACAATGTCGCTGACTCGGGGTTGCCGGTCGGTTGGTCATGGAAAAAGGGTGAGGGGAAGCTGTCAGCAGCAGCACTTACCCTGATACGAGAGTTGATTGATCAGCTTCCGGCAGATGTGATCGCACTGGAATCATCACCCGTACACTTTACGGTTTACTGGCGTGAGCGTGGCGATCTCGCTACCCTTGATCGTATGCGCGAGCAGATCCAGCCGATTCTGGATGCGCGGATCTGATTGAGGCGCCTATTCAACAAGATAAGAACAACACAGGTGAAAGCTGATGAAAACACTGATACAGCCTCTGCCAGGTCGCTACAGACATTACAAGGGGCTTGAGTATGAGGTGTTTGGAACTGCCAGGCACTCCGAAACGGAGGAGTGGCTGGTGATTTACCGCGCACTTTATGGTGACTTCGGGCTCTGGGTTCGGCCGCTGGAAATGTTTACTGAGCAGGTGGTGCTGAAAGATGGCACACAGTGCCCAAGGTTTGCACTCATAGAGTCCTGAGGGTTGATGCTCGCCTTGAGGGGTTACTCCTTGAGATAGTCATCAAGTGCTGCGGCCAGCTTGCCTGGGCCAAAGTCCTTTGGTGGCTGAATACGATCGATGATCTCCTGCACCTGATCAAGCTTGGGTTGTTTCTGGCGCTGTGTCACTTTCGCGCGTACCAGAATCGCCTTCGCATGCTTGAGATGAGATAAGGCTCCTATCTTGTCTCCGCTCTGCTCCAGCTTGGCCGAGTGAGCCAGGTGGGCATCTGCAACCAGTGAGATGTTCAACCAGTAGAGATCCTGTTGATAGTTGATGGCCAGCTGAGGTGTCATCTTGCCTCTGTTGGCCATATCGATCAGCAGTTTTTCGGCGAAGGTAATGTAGATCTGAGCACGCTTGACGGCGCGATCGCTGTCAAAGGCCCCCTGAGTCGGACGGGCTCTGTCGCTGGTTTCCTTCATGCGGCTGACATCCGTCATCAACTCGGAATCGGGTGCGAGAACGCCAATCTCTTCGATCAGGGCCAGTGCGTGCTGATTGAGTTTGTCGGTAATATCTTCACGGCAACCAGCCTCCTTGAGGATGGCCAGGGCGTTAAGGGTGTGCTCAGCCTGCTCCTTGAGCCAGCGCAGGCGGGAGCTGCGAGACTCCTGCTGGCTTTCTCGCATATTGATGAAATAGTTGATCAGCAGAGCGGCAACGCCCACTACAGCGATCAAAATTATAAAAACCAGGTTGTCTCTGAGCATTCTGTTTGGCACTCTGGTATAACAGATAACATTATAGATTTTATTGTAAACATTGCATCAGGACCTATTTTAGGACCAGTGCCCTTCAAAGATAAACAGATTATTTTCTGTATGTTGCTTGACCCTTCAGGTGTCAGCACTTATATATGCACGCATGTTTTTGGCTGCTTGCAGGATTAAGGACTTAGTTTAATGGGAAAAACCCTGGTCATTGTCGAGTCGCCGGCTAAGGCGAAGACAATCAATAAGTATCTCGGCAGTCAGTATGTCGTCAAGTCGAGTGTCGGCCATATTCGTGACCTGCCGACAGGTGGGGCCAGTAAGTCTGATCCCAAGGAGCGTGCAAAGCAGGCTGCGTTGACGCGCAAGATGTCACCCGAAGACAAGCTGGAGTATCAGCGCAAGAAGGGGCGACAGCAGCTGATCCGACGTATGGGTGTCGATCCGGAGCATGGCTGGGAAGCGAATTACGAGATACTGCCTGGTAAGGAGAAGGTGGTTGATGAGCTGAAGAAGTTGGCAAAATCGGCTGACGAGATTTATCTGGCAACGGATCTTGACCGCGAGGGAGAGGCTATCGCCTGGCATCTGCGTGAGGCGATTGGCGGCGACAGCAGTCGCTACAAACGTGTCGTGTTCAACGAAATCACCAAAAAAGCGATCAAACAGGCGTTTGAAAAGCCGGGTGAGCTGGATATGAGCCGTGTTAATGCTCAGCAGGCGAGGCGCTTTCTGGACCGAGTGGTCGGTTATATGGTTTCGCCACTGCTCTGGGAAAAAGTCGCTCGGGGGCTTTCGGCAGGTCGTGTGCAGTCGGTTGCGGTCAAGCTCATAGTGGAGCGCGAACGTGAAATTCGTGCCTTTATTCCCGAAGAGTATTGGGAAGTGTTTGCTGATGCTCGCAGCAGCGCAGATGATCAGGTAAAGCTGCAGGTGATGCGCTATGGCGCAGATAACTTCAGGCCGACTTCGAGCGAGCAGACGGAAGAGCTGACTGCACAGCTGCGTCAGGAAAAGCTCACGGTTGTCAGCCGTGAAGATAGGGCTACCAGCAGCAAGCCATCTGCACCTTTCATTACCTCTACGCTGCAGCAGGCAGCCAGTACACGCCTGAGTTATGGCGTGAAGAAAACCATGATGATGGCCCAGCGACTTTATGAAGCGGGTTACATCACCTATATGCGTACCGACTCAACCAATCTCAGTGCAGATGCGGTGGCAGCCTGTCGTGACTATATTCAGTCAAAATTCGGTGAAAAATACCTGCCCGCAGATCCGGTACGCTACAGCAGTAAAGAGGGTGCTCAGGAAGCGCATGAGGCGATCAGGCCGTCAGATGTTTCAGTTGCACCGGATGATCTGGTGGGTATGGAAACGGATGCCGTGCGCCTCTATGACCTGATTCGCCGTCAGTTTATCGCCTGCCAGATGCTGCCTGCACAATACACCAGCACACGTCTTACCGTGGCAGGTGGTGACTTTGAACTGGCGACCAAAGGGCGCATTCTGCGCTTTGATGGTTATACGCGTATTCTGCCAAGTCGTGGCAAAGGGGATGAGGATATTATCCTGCCCGACCTGAAGAAGGGTGAAGTGCTGTCATTGATTGATCTTGAATCCAAACAGCACTTTACAAAACCGGCACCGCGCTATTCTGAAGCGAGTCTGGTCAAGGAGCTGGAAAAGCGGGGTATCGGCCGTCCTTCCACTTATGCTGCGATTATCTCGACGATTCAGGAACGTGGCTATGTCGAGGTTCAGGGGCGTCGCTTCTATGCCCAGAAAATGGGTGACATCGTCAGCGAGCGACTGAGTGAAAACTTCTCTGACCTGATGGATTACGGTTTTACCGCCCGGATGGAGGAGTACCTAGACGAAATAGCTCAGGGCAAGATGGACTGGCGAGAGCTTCTGGACAAATTCTATAAAAACTTTGTCACATCTCTGGAGGCAGCGCAGAACCCAGAAAACGGCATGCGTCCGAATACGCCGACACCGACTGATATCGAGTGTCCCGACTGCGGCCGTCATATGATGATTCGCACCGGCAGTACCGGCGTGTTTCTGGGCTGCTCCGGCTACAATCTGCCACCCAAAGAGCGTTGCAAGTGCACGATCAACCTGATCCCGGGTGATGAGGTGGTCAGTGTTGACGGAGATGATGAGGAGGAGTCCCGCATTCTTCGCAACAAGCACCGCTGTAAACTCTGTGGTACGGCGATGGATTCGTACCTGGTGGATGAAGAGCGCAAACTGCATATCTGTGGTAACAACCCGGACTGCCCAGGCTATGAGGTGGAGAAGGGTGCCTTTCGCATCAAGGGTTATGACGGCCCTGTACTCGAGTGTGACAAATGCGGCTCTGAGATGCAGTTAAAGACGGGTCGCTTTGGCAAGTTTTTTGGCTGTACCAACAGTGAGTGCAAGAATACACGCAAGCTCTTGCGAAGTGGTGAGGCTGCTCCGCCAAAAATGGACCCGGTACCCATGCCTGAGCTGAAGTGTGAAAAAGTCGACGACACATACATCCTGCGTGATGGTGCCAGTGGCTTGTTCCTGGCCGCCAGTCAGTTTCCCAAGAATCGTGAAACAAGAGCACCTCTGGTCAGTGAGCTGATTCCGCATAAGGATGCACTGGATCCCAAGTATCATTTCCTGCTTTCGGCACCACAGCAGGACGATGAGGGTAATCCCAGCGTGATTCGCTACAGCCGTAAAACTCAGGAGCAGTACGTAATGTCTGAATCTGAAGGCAAGGCAACCGGCTGGAGAGCTTTTTACACCAATGGTAAATGGCAGGTGGAAGCGGCCAAAAAGAAACCGGCCAAAGCCACCAAAACCAAGTGAGCAGATAGGGGTAGAGCATGAGTGATGTTTATCTGATACGCACCAACCAGAAACTGAACTTTGCTCGTTTGCATCTGGATGCCTTGAAGTCGGCCCATGAATCGACCAGTTGGAGCAAGCATGCGCTGATTGAGTCGTATCAGGAGTCGATCCTGTTTCATCTGAGTGCTGCTTATGTCGCGTTTTTGCGTGAGATTGCAGAGCGTTACAGTTTTGATGCGGCATCAGTCAATACGCTTGAGGATCTGTGCCGCTGTTTTGAGCAGTCGGGTCAGGAGTCACCTGAAGTATCGGAACTGGAGTCCTTGCAAAGCCGTGAGCAGAGTTGGCTTTGTCAGTTGCAGGCAGCTTATGAGGCCTGTTGGCAAGCCACTGATCACAGGAGCGAGCGTGCGGATCCGACAAAAAGCCACTCAGAGATACAGGTGATGCAGATCAATCCGGATCATGCAGAGGATCCTGAAGTGATGGCCGAGTATCAGACCTGGCTCAGTTCACTGCGTGATATGGTGGAGCGCCAGCGCAGCGGTATGCAGGAGTGGTAGTATCGGACCGTTACAGGTGGTTGCTAAGGTTTGGTTGCAGTGGTTTGGTTGCCATAACCTGTTACCAGGAATGTCCATGAATCGCCAGGCAGTGGCTGCCTCCAGCCAGTGCGGCATTCTCAAGTCGTTGTAACTCCTGCTGTGTCAGCTCCGGGTGCCAGAGAATCACGGTATGGCAGGTGCCGGCACAGAGCGCCTTGGCTGCCAGTTCAACGGCGTTATCCGTTTCACAGCGAAGCGTCAGTGTTCGGCTCAAATCGGTGGCGGCCTGCAGCAGGTGATTGCGGGTCAGTTCTGATGGAGGGGCAACCAGCGCCAGCCAGCGCTCACCATGGCTGAGCTGTGACAGCATCGGCAGAATCATGGGTTGTAATGAGACCAGGTCGCTGTGAAGGACTATCTCGGTGATCTTACCGCTCAGAGGGTCGCTGGGTTTTTTCTGGATGAGGTTCTGATCGCTGGGCTGAGTGCTGTTTTTCAATCTACTCTGAGTACAGCTCATCAACTTGCGCTGAGGGCGCGTCTCGACAGTGATATCGGCGCTGGCTTCTATAGTCAGCGGGAGCTGTCCTGTGATATGCGAATCATCTCTTTCTGCGGCAATTGCAAACATTACGTCTCTCCTGCGTCTGGCTAACTGCTCTGACGAATAACGCCTACACCGAGTCCTTCGATCACCAGATCCTGCTCCTTCAGGTCCACTTCGATGGCGGGAAAATCTTCATTTTCAGCAATCAGACTGACTTTATGTCCGTTGCGCTGAAAACGTTTCACTGTTACCTCTTCTCCGATACGGGCAACAACTATCTGACCATTCTTGACCTCTCGGGTCTGATGCACAGCCAGGAGATCTCCGTCCAGAATACCGACGTCCTTCATGCTCATTCCACGCACACGCAGCAGATAATGTGCCGGCGGATGGAAAAAATCCGAGGAGATAGTACAGTGCTGCTCAATATGCTCCTGAGCCAGTATGGGCGACCCTGCCGCTACCATCCCGACGACAGGGAGTCCTTGATCCTGCTCGAAATCCGGCAATCGGATACCACGAGAGGTGCCTTTGATCATTTCAATGGCGCCTTTGTTGGCGAGTGCACGAAGATGTTCTTCGGCGGCATTCGCTGACTTGAACCCCAGATCACGAGCAATTTCGGCCCTTGTCGGTGGGTAGCCGGTGGTTTCCATATGCCGTCTGATGCAGGCGAGTACTTCACTTTGGCGCTTTGTCAGTTTCATAATAATATGTCTTTTTATACAGTCACTGCATTTTTATACAGTATTCTGTATTCGTCAAGTAAAAATCTGTCTGTATATCCAGTATTTTGTTAATATCCACATCCAATCGACTCTGATGGAGTTCTGCTGTTGCTCGAAAGTGATCTCAAAAAAGAGATTCAGACCGCTTACACACGCTTTCTCGAAAGCAGGGAGCTGCGTGCCCGTCCTGCTCAGAAGCAGATGATCGGTGCTGTCGCTCGTGTGCTGGGTGCAATTCGTCAGGGAGACAAGGGCGAGCGTCTGGGTGAAAATCATGTCACTCTGGTAGAGGCCGGAACAGGGACTGGGAAAACGGTAGCCTATCTGATGGCTGCGTTGCCGATTGCGCGTCGGCGGGAGCTCAAGCTGGTGATCTCAACCGCTACGGTTGCCCTGCAGGAGCAGCTGATCAGTAAGGATCTGCCTGAGCTTGCCCAGCACTCAGGACTTGTTTTCAGCTTTGCGCTTGCCAAGGGGCGAGGGCGTTATCTGTGCCTGAACAAGGTTGAGCACTGCCTGGAGCGCCAGGAAAATCTTGGCCAGATTGCACTGTACGAAGATGAGATTGAAGAGCGTCTGCCTGAGTCCTCGCTGCAACTCTATCGTACGCTGATGGAGCGTTATGCTGCAGGGGAGTGGGATGGCGATCGTGATCGTCTGGAACTGGAGGTGGCAGATGACCTCTGGCAGCCATTGACCAGTGATCATATGCAGTGCAGCAACCGTCGCTGCAGTAATTTCAGTGTCTGCCCCTTCTATCGCTCGCGTGATCGTATCGCCGAAGCAGATCTGATTGTGGCCAACCATGATCTGGTGCTGGCTGATCTGGCGCTGGGCGGTGGTGCGATTCTGCCTGAACCTGCTGAAACCCTCTATATATTTGATGAGGGGCATCACCTTTCCGACAAGGCTTCCAATCACTTTGCCTACTCCATGCGCATCGGTGCCAGTCAGAAACTGATCGGCATACTCGAGAAAAAACTCAATCAATTGGCTCAGGAAACCGGCTCCACTCAGCTTGCTGATTACGTCGGTCGCATGCAGCAACCCGGTGCTGATCTGTATCGTGCTCTGGGGCAGTTTGAGGTGCTGGCATCGCTGCTTGAGTTCAGCGATGAGCGTAATCAATCAGCGCGCTATCGCTTTCCAGGTGGTGTCTTGCCGGAAGGCTGGTATGCTCCGGCACAGGAGATTGCGTTTTGCTGCGATAGAGTGGGCCAACTGCTTGAGCAGATATCCGATCTGCTCAAGGAGGGGATGGAGGGCGCGAGCAGCGAAGTGGCGCGTGCCGATGCCGAGTTGTGGTATCCTCAGATAGGTGTTTTCTGGAGTCGAATCCAGCACCTGGGCTGGCTGGCTGGCAGTTACGCACGGCCCGACCCCGAGGGATCGACCCCTGTTGCGCGATGGATTATCAGAGTTGAAGCCGGTCATGCACAGGATTTTGAGTGTCGCAGCAGCCCCGTGTCAGTCGCGGATACCTTGCGTGAACATCTTTGGCAGTCATGTTTTGGTGCGCTTGTGACCTCTGCAACCCTGACTTCACTTGGGCGCTTTGATCGTATCTGCAGCAGTCTGGGGCTGGCTGCAGATACCACCTGTGAGCGGCTGTTCAGCCCTTTTGATCACTATAATGCAGCTGTGCTGGAGGTGCCTCAGATGCGCACAGATCCGAGCCAAGCGCAGGAGCATACCGAGGAGGTGGCTGAGTATCTGAATCGGGAACTGGCCCAACTCAAGGCAGTACTGGTATTGTTCAGCTCCTGGAAACAGATGCTGACAGTGCTTGATCGGCTTGATGATTCCGTGAAAAATAATGTACTGGCTCAGGGGCAGTTGGCCAAGGGGGAGATTCTCCGGCAGCATCGCCAGCGGCTTGATGAGGGGCAGCCGAGTATCATTTTCGGGCTGGCGTCCTTTGCAGAGGGAGTGGATCTGCCGGGACACTATTTAACGGATGTGATCATTGCCAAGCTGCCATTCAGCGTGCCGGATGACCCGGTCGATGCGACTATGGCAGAATGGATAGAACAACAGGGTGGCAATCCTTTCAATGACTGGATGGTGCCCGCAACAGCAATGAAGCTGACCCAGGCGGTTGGCAGATTGCTGAGAACCGAAAAGGATCATGGCCGTATCGTTATTCTGGATCGGCGCATCGTCAATAAACGCTATGGGCGCCAGATGCTGGACTCCCTGCCGCCTTTTCGCCGTCAATTTTAATGCTTAAGTCAGGAAGGCAATATTTTGAATTCAAAAGCTGATAACAAACCTGCAGATGCTGTTGCAAATACAGCAGGCTCTACCGGCGACTCTTCCAGTAACGACAGAAAACCAAGACGCAAGCGTCGTGACAGCCGTCGTGATACCAAAAAGGTCTCCTGGTCACCTCTTGAGATTACAGTGCCAGCCGTGGCCGACAAAACCCGGTTTCAGGACCTCAATCTGCCGGATGACCTGATGCATGCCATACATGATCTCGGATTTGAGTACTGCACGCCGATTCAGTCTGTGACGTTGGCGCAGGCCCTGGAAGGCAAGGACCTGATAGCCAAGGCACAGACCGGAACAGGCAAGACAGCGGCTTTTCTGATCAGTGTCATCACCGATCTGCTGGACTTTCCTCTTGAGGGTAAACGCAAGCTGGCCGAGCCGCGCGTACTGATTCTGGCTCCGACCCGTGAACTTGCGTTGCAGATAGCTTCCGATGCCGAAGGGCTGATCAAATACAGTGATCTCAAGGTCGTATCGCTGGTGGGCGGTATGGATTTCGACAAGCAGCGTAAGGACCTGGCCAGCGGGCCGGTTGACCTGCTGGTTGCGACCCCGGGTCGACTGATCGATTTTGTCAGATCCAAGGATGTCGATCTCTACAATGTCGAAGTGCTTATCCTTGATGAGGCTGACAGAATGCTGAGCATGGGATTCATTCCTGATGTCAGAACCATCATTCGGCAGACCCCGCGTAAGGGGCCTGAGCGCCAGACGATGCTTTACAGTGCTACCTTCTCGGATGAGATCATGAACCTGGCGCGTCAGTGGACGGTTGATCCGGTTCAGTTTGAGATGGAATCAGAGGGTGCCACGACCGACAATATCAGCCAGAAGGTTTTTCTGGTGGCAGCATCTGATAAATACCGCCTGTTGCGCAACTACCTCAGGGTCAATGGTGTTGATCGCGCGATTGTGTTCTGTAACCGTCGCAGTGAAACTCGCAAACTGGCCGAGCGTCTCCAGCGCGATGGCCTCAAGGCATCGCTGATGTCGGGTGAAATCCCCCAGCACAAGCGCGTCAAGACACTGGATGATTTTCGCAACGGCAGGATTCAGGTGCTGGTCGCAACCGATGTGGCAGGGCGTGGTATTCATATTGATGGTGTCACTCACGTGATCAACTATCAGTTACCGGAAGATGCTGATGACTATGTGCATCGTATCGGTCGTACCGGACGTGCCGGTGCCAGTGGGACTTCGATCTGTTTCGCCTGTGAGAATGACTCTTTCCTGATTCCCGAAATAGAAGCGGAAACCGGCGTGAAGCTTGAGTGCATTCATCCGGACGCCGAGCTGCTGAGCGATCTGCCTCAGCCGGTATCCGAGCCAGAGACAGCCCCTGCTGAGCTGGATCTCTCTGAAGCGGCGCAGGAGGTAACCGAGCGGACTGAAGCAGCTGAGGAAAGCTCACCTGTGATAGATGAAACTGTCGTGAATGAGCCTGCCGTTAATGAACCTGCCGTTAATGAACTAGAGTCGAATGAGTCTGCTGCGGATGAGTCTGCAAAGTCTGACGAATCTGCTGCGAAGGATGAGGCCAGTG
Organism: Nitrincola alkalilacustris; assembly: GCF_008973755.1. Lineage (GTDB taxonomy): Bacteria > Pseudomonadota > Gammaproteobacteria > Pseudomonadales > Balneatricaceae > Nitrincola > Nitrincola alkalilacustris. Next base: position 194,940 of record NZ_WBOM01000006.1, read on the forward strand.
ATTTGCCAAAGGATGAGTCTGCCGAAAAGAGTGTCGTCACATCAACCGAAGAGTCCGAAGCCGAGGCTTCAGACGAATCAGAGAGTAAACCAGTCAATCAGTCATGAGTGATCGACATAATACCCGTCGCATTCGCAATCTGCTTGCGATAGCCATCAGCGCATTTTTTGCGGTAGTAGGGGTTGCCGGATATCAGCGTACCGGCGACCCCATGCAACTGTTGTTGTTTCTGGCGCTGGCTGTAGTCAGCCTGGGCTTTGTTCTCATTGTTTTCAAAGGGATAGATAAACTGCTGGATAGTATGGATACTGAAAGGCGTGATTAGGCATGCCGGTGTGGTGGGTTCCGACCTGGGCTGATCACTGGTTTGAAATTGTTCGACAGGCTGTTGGATCATGCATAGAGGCAGCGAAAGCGCAGATGGTTTTTCAACAACCTGTCAGTTCCGGAGTGGAAAGTTGTGAGTAAAACAGTCAAACACGTCGCAGTGCTGGGTGGCGGCAGCTTTGGCACAGTAATAGCCAATATGATGGCTGAAAAAGGGGTTCCGGTGCATTTCTGGATGCGTGACGCCAAGCGTGCCGCCGAGGTGAACAGCAGCCGTCTCAATACGCGCTATATCCCCGATTATCCGCTATCTCCATCGCTGCATGCCACCGCTGATCTCGAAGAGGCGATCACCGGTGCTGAAGTTGTATTCGTGTCGGTGCCCAGTAATGCGTTTCGCAGTGTGATGCTGAAGGCGGAGCCTTTTCTGAAGCCGGATCAGTTGCTGATCAGTACCACCAAGGGGATCGAGGCGGGCACCTTCAGCCTGATGAGCGAGATTATCTGTGATGTGTGCCCGGCATCGGCTGTGGGTGTGCTCAGTGGACCCAATCTTGCCAAGGAGATTGCACAGCGTCAATTAACGGCCAGTGTCGTGGCCAGTACTGATGCTGCACTTCGCAACCGGATTCAGGACCTGCTGGGCAGTGCCTATTTCCGTGTTTATGCCAGCAGTGATACCTATGGTGTGGAGCTGGGTGGTACGCTGAAGAATATCTATGCCATTGCGGCCGGTTTGAGTGTGGCACTGGGTATGGGTGAAAACACCAAAAGCATGCTGATTACGCGCAGCCTTGCCGAAATGAGCCGCTTTGCTGTGTCCATGGGGGCTAATCCCATGACCTTCCTCGGCCTGGCCGGTGTCGGTGATCTGATCGTGACCTGTACGTCCCCTCTGAGTCGTAACTTCCGCGTCGGTTATGCGCTGGGTTCGGGTAAAACGCTGGATCAGGCAGTTGCTGAGCTGGGTGAAGTGGCTGAGGGCGTCAATACTCTGCACCAGGTGCGAGACAAGGCGCTGGAGAAGGAGATCTATATGCCTCTGGTGTCGGGTCTGTATGAAGTGGTGTTCAATGGAGCGCCGGTCACAGCCGTGGTCAAGGGTATGATGCTCAATGTTCAGAATTCTGACGTTGAGTTCGTACTGCCCAGGGACGAAGGATGAGGCTGCTGCTGATACGTCATGGTGAGGCGATGCCCTGGTCTCCCTCCGGCGATGCCGGGCGCGAGCTGTCAGCTAATGGGCGTCAGGAGGTGATCAGTGTTCGGGAGCAGATACCTGAGTTATTGAGTAGCGTCTCTCTGGTGCTGCATAGTCCTTATGTCAGAGCTATGCAGACAGCAGAGCTGCTGGCTGAGGGGCTGCAGGTGCCGTCAGTAGCGCTGGATGCTCTGGTTCCTGATTCCACGCCGATTCTGGCCTGTGAGGCGCTGGAGGCATATGTCCCCAACGAACCCCTGTTGATCGTGACGCATCAGCCGTTGATCGGCTGCTGGGTCAACTGGCTATGTGATGGCAACAGGTCGCAGTTATCCTGGGCCACAGCGCAACTGGCTGTTGTCGAGACTGACTGGCCGGCAGGCAATATGGGTCGTTTGCTGGCCAGCTACTATCCGGCTTGATGTTTATATTGATCATTTACTGTCACAAGCGGTTGAATCTGTGTTGTCTATGCTAGAGTGAGCTGAGTCAGGGAGTGTGCTCCATGCAGAATAATGAGCAGAATAAAGAGCAGAATAAAGCGTCGCACAATCCAATGCGACAAGAGCTGCGGTTTGAGGTGCAGGGGCAGGAGATGGCGGCAATCGCGTGGGGGCCATCAGATGGCCTGCCAGTGCTGGCTTTGCATGGCTGGCTGGATAATGCCGAAACCTTTTATCAGCTCGCGCCGCTTCTCAAGGGTGTGAGATTGATTGCCCTGGATATGATGGGTCATGGCCTGACCTCTCACCGTCCCAGCAGTATGCCCTATTATATCTGGGATAATGTCTCTGATCTGCTGACCGTTGCCGATGAGCTCGAGCTGGATCAGATCCATCTGCTCGGCCACTCCATGGGCGCTGCTGTTTCATCGCTTGTGGCTGGCACCTTTCCGGATCGTGTGGCCAGCCTGGTTTTGCTTGAAGGCCTTGCACCATTGGTTTATGACGCACTTGAGTTGCCGGAAAAAATGGCTGATGCGCTGCGTAAACGTACACGCCTGAGGCATCGCTCTCCGCGGTATTACAGCACAATGCAAGAGGCGGTTACCGCACGTATCAATGGGCGTTTTCCTGTTCCGGAAGAAGCTGCCGAGCGCCTTGTCGGGCGCGCGATCATCAAGACCGAGCATGGCTATCACTGGCGTACGGATGCCAGTGTGACATTACCTTCGGTGGTCAGGCTGACTGAGCAACAGGTCTGCGCCTTTCTTGAGCGTATCCGCTGCCCATCACTTTTATGTCTGGCCGAACAGGGGATTTATCCGGAATTGACCGGAACGCTCGCAACGCGCGTACAAGGGATACAAACCGATCTGTTTCCGGGAACGCACCATTTTCATCTTGAGCCGGAACCTGTGGTGCCTCTGGCGGATCGTATAAACAGGTTCTATCTTTCAATAGGGTAGGCAACATACTGTCGTGTCATGATGACGCTGGCCGGCAAACAGGAGTATGCATGCAAAGATATATCATGAGAGCGCTGCTGATCACCGCTCTGGCTATCAATCCGTTGGGTGTGGTTGCACAGGCAGCGCTGCCTGAGTGGTTGAGCCCCGTACCTCTGTCGACACTGGTTGACCGCAAAGAGGTGTATTCCGAGGATTATGTTATACCACTATCGCAGGTCACCCGTATCCAGGGGCTCTTGCGCATGGACAGGGAGCTGCGTCTGAGTGGTAATGTCACACGCCACACCTATGAGCTGCTGGGGGGTAACACACCTGAGCAGGGGTTTGACATGATTCGCAGCCAATTGATTGAAAACAGTGCTGAAATACTCTTTGAGTGTAATGCCAGAAGCTGCGGTGCCAGCAATCTGTGGGCCAATGATGTATTCGGCTATGCAACACTTTTTGGTGCTGACAGAAGTCAATCCTACCTGGCTGCCAGGCATCCTGATGCGCATATTGCCCTTTATACCATTCGCCGGGGTAATGGCCGTGTCTATATGCAGCTTGATGTCGTTCACAGCGACCGCGCTGAATCGGCCGATGTGACTGAAGATGAAGCGCTGGAGTGGAGTGAGCTGTTGTATACAAGGGGCTATGCCGAGCTGACCGACTGGCCGGGGCAGGAGTCCCTTGCGATAAGAGCCTTGCAGAATCTGCTGGAAGCAGATGCTGACCTCAATCTGAGGCTGGTGGTGCATCTGGCTGATACTGATGTCGAGCAGTCACTGACTGCCGCTCAGACGATGGCGGAGCGTGTGCGTGATCAGGTAGTGCTGGGTAATGGTTTATCTGATCGGCTGCAGGCCTATGGTGTCGGAGCCCTTGTACCTTCCGTTCTGGCCGGTCGTGAGCAGGTGCTGGTGGTGATCAGCTACTAGCCAGCAAAACATAAACGGCACCTGTACCGCCATCCTTGGGTTGTGCTGAGCTGAAGGCCAGCACACCGGGGATCTGGCGCAACCAGTCGTTCACGGAAGACTTCAGTCGTGCCGGCTGGCCCGGCTGACTGTAAGCCTTGCCGTGAACGATCAGCACACAGCGTGCATTATCCCTGCGGGCGGATCGAATGAATCGACTGAGCTGATCACGTGCCTCTTCAACCGTATAGCCATGCAGGTCCAGTCCCTGCTCCCAGGGGATATGGCCTTTACGCAGGCGTTTCAGCTGGCGTATCTGCACGCCCGGCACGGCAAACAGCAGGTCATCTTCCGACTCCACAATCTCTGCCGCTTCCGATGATAGCCCGTCAATGAACCGCTCAGGTTCAATGGATGCTGCTTCACGTCTGTAGTTGAGGCCGGGGTCAAGGTTGAGTTCCTTGCGGGAGCGGCGGCGCGTCAGGTCGGCACGATCATGCTGGATAGGTTTGACATCACCAATTGCCTTGGCAAAGTCGATATCCTCATCACTGCTTGGTATTTCCGGGTCATCAATCATGGCATTCAAGGTGTTATTTCTTTAAGATTGGCGCAACTTAATTTCAGTTTATCAGGCTATTGATGAAGATAGATCAGGCATCCGTTTGCGATGAGTTGCATACCCTGCGCGATTATATCCGCTGGGCCCTCAGTGCATTCCATGAACATGAGGTTTTTTTCGGTCACGGCACTGATAATGCCTGGGACGAAGCGGTCCAACTGGTATTCAATGCCGTACACCTTCCATGGGACAGTCATCGTGAATTGCTTGATGCGCGGCTGACCATGACTGAAAAGCGGCGTATTCTACACTATCTTCGTCAGCGCGTCGTTGATCGCAAGCCTTTGCCTTATATCACGGGCGAAGCCTGGTTCATGGGGCTGCCATTTCATGTTGACGAGCGAGTGATCATTCCCCGCTCGCCGACGGCTGAGCTGATCAGCAGCGAGTTTTCCCCTTGGCTGTCTGATACGCCGATCGAGCATATCCTGGATCTCTGCACCGGTAGCGGCTGTATCGGTATAGCCAGTGCACTGGTGTTTGAGGAGGCTGAGGTGGATCTGGTAGATATCTCTCCCGATGCGCTTGAGGTGGCCGAGAAGAACATTGCCCGGCATGGGCTGCAGGATCGTGTTACGGCGATTCAGAGTGATCTGTTTAACGAACTGACAGGACGACAGTATAATCTGATCATCAGCAACCCGCCCTATGTTGATGCTGCAGATCTCGCGGCGATGCCTGCCGAGTACCGGCATGAGCCTGAGCTTGCTCTGGGTTCAGGGGATGATGGGCTCGATATTACCCGTCGTATTCTGAGTGAGGCAGCCGATTATCTCACAGAGGATGGGCTTCTGGTGGTTGAGGTCGGTAACAGTGAAGTTCATCTGATGGAACAGTTCCCTGAAGTACCATTGATCTGGGTTGAGCTGGAGCAGGGGGGTAATGGTGTTTTCGTCATCACCGCCGCCGAACTGCGTCAGTATGCAAAGTAAATTCAAGGCTGACATCCTTGTCAGTGTCGTTTTGAAAACAGGATTCAACTATGTCCGGTAACAGCATCGGAAAACTATTTGTAGTCACCAGTTTTGGTGAGAGTCACGGTCCGGCAATCGGGTGTATCGTAGATGGTTGCCCACCGGGAATCGAGATCAGTGAAGCTGATCTGCAGATCGATCTTGATCGACGCAAACCCGGCACGTCACGTCACACGACTCAAAGACGTGAGGCGGATGAGGTGAAAATTCTGTCAGGTGTGTTCGAGGGGCGTACCACCGGAACACCCATCGGCATGATCATCGAAAACACGGATCAGCGCTCGAAGGATTATTCCGATATTCAGGATACCTTCAGGCCCGCGCACGCTGACTATGTTTATAACCACAAATATGGCTTCCGTGATTATCGTGGTGGTGGACGCTCATCAGCACGTGAAACTGCGATGCGGGTGGCCGCAGGGGCACTGGCAAAGAAGGTGCTGGCTGCTCAGGGTGTTGAGATACGCGGCTTTTTGTCACAACTGGGCCCTATTGTCATAGATCAGGACCGTTTCAACTGGGATGAAGTGGGCAACAATCCATTCTTCTCACCGGATGCTCAGGCCGCAGAGGCGATGGCTGAATATATGGATCAGCTGCGTAAAGAGGGCAACTCTGTCGGGGCGCGCATCTCGGTGGTGGCCTCTGGTGTGCCGGTCGGACTCGGTGAACCGGTCTTTGATCGACTGGATGCTGATCTTGCGCATGCACTGATGAGCATTAATGCGGTCAAAGGAGTAGAGATAGGTGATGGCTTTGCCGCTGTTAGCCAGAAAGGGACGGAGCACCGTGATGAGATGACGCCGGACGGCTTTCTGTCCAACCACGCAGGCGGCATTCTTGGCGGGATATCGACCGGTCAGGAGATAGTGGCGCATATCGCTCTTAAACCAACATCTAGTATTCGCTTACCGGGTCGAAGTATAAACTCGAAGGGTGAAGCTGTGGATCTGATCACCAAAGGCAGGCACGACCCCTGTGTTGGAATACGTGCTACACCGATTGCCGAAGCGATGATGGCGATAGTGCTGCTGGATCATCTGCTCAGGCACAGAGGGCAGAATGCCGATGTCAGATCAGATCTACCGGTTTTGAGATAATGTATTGATTCAAATGGACTTGATAGATTTTGGTCAGTGATTTGTACAGGCATTCCTTAAGGGAATACTTGTACAAAACTTGTATTTGTTACACAAGACTGTATAAAGGTCACTGATTTTGTATCGAGCCAGTCTATAGAAGTTAATAAGCGAGTTTCGGCTTTGCCGGATATTCTGCACTGATCAGGCTGGATTTTTTTGTTTAGGATGCGCACACAACAGCGCGCTTGTCTGGAGCAAACACCATGCAAGAAGCTATTGGCGTAATGTCCGAGGCTGAAGAAAACCTTACAACCCCGGTTGCACGCTGGCCTGCCTTCAAGAAGGAAGACGGCGAGCAACGTCTGGACTTTTTCATCGAACGTGATGGCCAGCGTTATGCCGGCACTCATCTGATCATCGATCTGAAGGGTGCTTCGCATCTGGATAATCTGGAAGTGATGGAAAATGCACTCAGAGATGCCGTAGTGGCCGCCAAGGCGACGCTGTTGCATATCCACCTGCACCATTTTACCCCCAATGGAGGTATCTCCGGTGTGGCTGTGCTCGCTGAGTCTCATATCAGTGTTCACACCTGGCCGGAGCGCAACTTTGCTGCATTCGATGTGTTCATGTGCGGTGATGCGGAGCCTGCAAATACGCTTCCAGTTCTGGAAGCTGCCTTCTCTCCGAAAGAGATTCTAGTGAGTGAGATTCTGCGTGGAAAGGTAACGGTCGAGAGTGATGACGCAGTACGCTGAGCAGATCTACCCCGGCTACGCTCAGCAGTTCTCGGTTGACGAGGTGCTGTTCGAGATGAATACTGGACATCAGCAACTGCTGATTTTCCGAAATCGCCACTTTGGTCGTGTCATGGCGCTCGATGGGATCATTCAAACCACCGAGCGTGATGAATTCATTTATCACGAAATGATGGTTCATGTGCCCCTGTTTGCGCATGGCAAAGCCAAGCGTGTGTTGATCATTGGCGGTGGCGACGGCGGTATACTGCGGGAGGTGTTGCGCCACCAGTCAGTTGAGCAGGTCACCCAGGTGGAGATAGATCAGGCGGTGATTGATCTGTGTCGACAGCATCTGCCGGAGCACTCTCAGGGGGCTTTTGACGATCCCCGTGCCCGCATAGTGATAGCCGATGGTATCGATTTTGTTGCGCGCTGTTCTGAACGCTTCGATATTATTATCTCAGACTGTACCGACCCGGTGGGACCGGGTGAGGTGCTGTTCAGCAGTGAATTTTATGCCGGATGCAAGCGCTGCCTGAATCCTGAAGGGGTATTTGTGGCGCAAAATGGTGTGCCCTTCATGCAGTCTGAAGAGCTGCAGACCACTTGCAGGCGTCTGGGCCCCTATTTTATCGACCAGACCTTCTACTGTGCTGCCGTACCGACCTATATTGGTGGCGTCATGGCATTTGCGTGGGGGAGTGATAATAGCAGTCTGCGCAAGCTTTCTGTGTCTGTTCTGCAGGAGCGCTTCAGCCAGAGCGGTATCACCACACGCTACTACACCCCGGAACTTCACCAGGGTGCATTTGCATTACCTCAGTATATACAGGACTCGATAGCCTCTGTCTGAGCCTGTTTCAGGCCCCGGTCGCATTGATCCCTGTCACCTCAAACCCGGCTTCTTCAATGGCGTGAGATACTGCCGCCATATCACTCACGCCAGTGATATTGACCTTGCCGCTGCTCAGATCAATATCGACCACTGCCTCGCTGTTCAGCTCCTGAACGGCTTGAGTGACCGCTTTAACACAGTGTCCGCAACTCATTCCACTTACATTGACTTCCAGCATTTCGGTTTCTCCTGTCAGATGTGAACCTGTACATGCTAAAGCTTTCCATGATGGTAAGGTCAAGATAAAAATGATAGCACTCAACGCTTGACCTTGACATGATGGAAAGGTTTATAACATCCAGATGAGTTAACGTTGCAGGGGTATAGCATGAACATCAGCACTGAGCATTCATCCGACCAGCACAGAATTGATCTGGATATTGCTATAGAGGGGATGACCTGCGCGTCCTGTGTCGGCCGGGTTGAGCGAGTACTGCTAAAAGTCCCGTCGATAGATTCGGCTAACGTGAATCTGGCTACCGCCCGCGCCCATATCAGCAGTACGACCGAGGATCTGGATATTCAGGCAGTACTGGGTGCCGTGAAAAAGGCTGGCTACGAAGCGCATCTGATCACACAAGAGAGTGCTGAGCAGGAAAGTACGGCAGACCGTCAGGAGCTGGAGCAATCCCGGTTGCATCGCAGTACCCTGCTTGCAGCAGCACTGACACTGCCGATCTTCATACTGGATATGGGAGGGCACCTGATTCCGGCCTTCCATCACTGGCTGCATGGGTTGATAGGGCAGCAGAATCTGTTCTATCTGTTATTCGTACTGGCCACTCTGGTGCAGTTTGGCCCCGGCTTGCAGTTCTATATCAAGGGCTGGCCTGCACTGATGCGTGCCGCACCTGATATGAACTCGCTGGTGATGCTTGGTACCACGGCCGCTTATGGCTATTCGGTGGTGGCGACTTTCCTCCCGACGCTGCTGCCGGCGGGAGCGGTGCATGTGTATTTTGAAGCTTCTGCAGTGATTATCACGCTGATCCTGCTGGGGCGCTTTCTGGAAGCCAAGGCGCGCGGCAGGACCAGTCAGGCGATCAGTCGTCTGCTCAATATGCAGGCCAGAACCGCGCGCGTCGTGCGTCAGGATCAGGAGCTTGAACTCCCGGTTGAGCAACTGCAACTGGGCGATATCATCAGAGTCCGGCCGGGCGAAAAGATAGCCGTTGATGGTGAGCTGGTAGACGGTCACTCCTATGTTGATGAGGCGATGATCTCCGGTGAGCCGGTGCCTGTTGCCAAGCAGGTGGGCGATGAGGTGATCGGTGGCACCATCAACAAGACCGGCAGCTTCACCTTCAAGGCGACACGCATAGGTCGCGATACGCTGCTGGCGCAGATCGTACGCATGGTGGAGGAGGCGCAGTCAGACAAGTTGCCGATTCAGGCGCTGGTCGATAAGGTGACTCTTTATTTTGTACCTGCCGTCATGGCGGCAGCACTTGTGACTTTTCTGGTCTGGCTGATCTTCGGTCCTGAGCCTGCTCTGCCACTGGCGCTGGTCAATGCGGTGGCGGTTCTGATTATCGCCTGCCCCTGTGCGATGGGGTTGGCCACGCCAACGTCCATCATGGTGGGTACCGGCAAGGCTGCTGAGCTGGGTATTCTGTTCCGACGTGGCGAGGCGTTGCAGTCTTTACGTGATGCCAGGGTGATCGCTCTGGATAAGACCGGCACACTGACCAAGGGGCATCCTGAGCTGACTGATCTTGTGGTGTTGCCGGGCTTTGATGAGCAGCAGGTGCTGGCATCTGTAGCCAGCGTGGAGTCCTCGTCCGAACATCCCATCGCTGAGGCCATTGTGGAGGAAGCCCGCGCTCGTGGTCTGGAACTGATGGATGTGTCGGCTTTTGATGCTCAACCCGGGTTTGGTGTGCTGGCAGATGTGTCTGGGCAGCGTATAGCCGTGGGGGCGGATCGTCTGATGCACAAGTTGGGATTGGATACGCAACCTTTTGAAGAGGTGGCTATGCGTCTGGCGAGTGAGGGGAAAACCCCCTTGTATGCTGCTGTGGATGGAGAGCTTGCAGCCATAGTGGCTGTTGCAGATCCCATCAAGGAAAGTACACCAGAGGCTATCCGAGCCTTGCAGGCGCTGGGGCTCGATGTGGTGATGATCACGGGTGATAATCGACGCACCGCTCAGGCGATAGCCGATTCATTGGGTATCACTCATGTGGTTGCCGAAGTGTTGCCGGATGGTAAAGTCGATGCGATTAAAGAGCTGCAGTCGAGTGGGCAACGCGTGGCATTTGTCGGTGACGGAATTAATGATGCTCCTGCACTGGCACAGGCAGATATCGGTATCGCCATCGGTACCGGAACCGATATTGCGATGGAGTCGGCAGAGGTGGTGTTGATGTCGGGCGATCTGCGTAATGTGCCGAATGCCATCGGGCTTTCGCATGCCACGCTGAATAATATCCGTCAGAATCTGTTCTGGGCATTTGCCTACAACACCAGTCTGATTCCTGTTGCGGCAGGGGTGCTTTATCCTGCCTTTGGCCTGCTGCTGTCGCCGGTGTTTGCTGCGATGGCGATGGCGGCGTCAAGTATCTGCGTGTTGGCTAATGCGCTGCGCCTGAGGCGTTTTCGTGCGCAGATGGCGGCAGATATCACACAAGGAACGGCTGCAGATAAGCTGGCAGAGGTGAGGTGAGCGACATGATGAACATCGGCGAAGCGTCCAGTGCATCAGGTGTGTCCCCCAAGATGGTGCGCTACTATGAAAGTATCGGTTTACTGCAGCAGGTGCGACGGAGCGATAACGGCTATCGCCTCTATTCCGGTGATAATGTTCAAACGCTGATTTTTATCCGCCGGGCAAGGCGTCTGGGTTTCTCTGTGCCGCAGATCGAACATCTTGTTCAGCTGTGGCAGAACCCCGAGCGTACCAGCGCAGAGGTCAGAGAGGTGGCGCAGCATCATATTCAGGAGCTGCAGGATAAGATCCTTGAACTGGAGAAGATGAAGCAGCTGCTGGAGGGGCTGATCAGCCAATGCCACGGTGATGATAAACCGGATTGCCCGATACTGGAGGACTTGTCTCGCCGTGATCTGTAAAAGCCAATGCCCCTATCATGCAGCCATAAAACCTCTTACATCCGGAAAAAGCGCAGCAACTGGATCATAAGCGCTTTTTTAAGGTATGCTTGAGTCAAGCAGGTTAAACTACGGGCGGGTCCGATATGAAGTTCAAGATCGATATAGAGATGACACCGGATGAGCTGCGACAAAGCCTGGGGCTGCCGGATGTAACAGGCCTGCATGAGGAGATGATCAATCAGATTCGTGAACGCATGCAGGCAGGCGCAGAAGGCTACGACCCTCTGACCCTGTTCAAGCCTTTCATGGCGACCGGACTGGGCTCAATGGAAGGTTTTCAGAAGATGATGATGGGTATGCTGAGCCAATATGGGCGCTCAGGCTCTGCATCCGACAGCAAGGATTAATTTCTGATGAGTGTAAAGCCTAAGGAGTCTGATGTGCGGATTCTTCGTAAGTACACCAACCGGCGCTTGTATGATACTTCACGTAGCTGTTATGTCACCCTGGAGGATGTAAAACTGCTTGTTTTGAAAGGTGAGGCGTTTCAGGTTCAGGATTCCAAGACCGGAAATGATCTGACCCGGAATATACTGATGCAGATCATCAGTGAACAGGAAGCCGAAGGCCATGGTACTCTGCTGACAAATCAGGTGTTACAGCAGTTGATACGCTTTTACGGCGACAGTATGCAGGGCATGATGAGCCAGTATCTGGAACAGAGTATTGCGGCCTTTCTGGAGCATCAGGACAGGATTCGCGATCAGATGCAGAACATGATCGGCGCGACGAACCCTCTGACCATGATGAACCGCCTGGCGGATCAGAATATGGCTGTGTGGAATATGTTTGCGCCTGTAGGTGGTAAAGAGGCTGGTGATAAGGCAGCTTCAGGTGCCACGACTCAGGGGCGTGACAAGGCAGACGAGGCTGAACCAGCCACCAAGAAGAAGTGAGTATCAGAGTAAGTGAGAAATAATCTCGCCGGACATCTCAGCTCCGGCGAGAAGGTTTTTTGCGCTCAGCGCTGTCACGTTCTATCAGCCACTGTGCTAGCGTTCCGGGTACGACCTTCTGTGCCGAACCACTGACAAACAGGCCGATATGGCCGGCTCTGACTTCCAGCTCCTGATAGTCCACACTTTCGGTCAGCCCCTTGAGGGCCTTGGATGAGGAGGGGGGGACGAGATGATCCTGACTGCCATAAATATTCAACAACGGCTGAGTGATCGTCTTGAGTTTGACTGAGCGTCCACCGATACAGACCTCACCCTTTATCAGCAGGTTCTGCTGAAAAAAATCCTTGATAAACTGTCTGAAGGCTTCGCCGGCCTGGTCTGGACTGTCGTAGATCCACTTCTCCATGCGCAGAAAATTCAGGGCAGACTCGCGGTTTTCGAGCTGCCGCGGCATGCCGAGATTTTTCTGCATACTCAGTCGCATAGGCATCAGCGAGTTGTAGCTGTCATTCAGCATCTCACCGGGGATATTGCCATAGGTATCGACGGCCAGGTCTGCATCAACATGGCGCGCCAGATTACTCAGTGTGAAGTCATCGGTACCGAAGTCAACCGGTGTCACTACCGTGATCAGATTACGAATTTTTTCAGGATGCAGCGCTGTATAGCAGAGGCTGAAAGTACCGCCCTGACAGATGCCCAGCAGGTTGACCTGTTCAGTGCCGGCATGCTGACAGACCTGATCGACACACTCATTCATGTAGCTATTGATATAGTCATCCAGGTCCAGGTAGCGATCCGCCGGATCCGGGTAGCCCCAATCGATCAGATACACAGGTATACCCAGCTCCAGTAATCGCAGCAGCAGTGAGCGGTCAGGCTGCAGGTCGATCATGTAGGGGCGATTGACCAGGGCATAGCAGATCAGCAACGGGGTCTTGCAGCTGGGCTTGCCGATCGGGGCGTAGTAGTTCAGCTTCATCTTGTCTTCGCGGTAGATCTCGATACAGGGTGTCTGGCCCGTGTCGATCTCATGAATCTTGTTCAGTGTGATATAGCTGTCTATCAGGCGACGGTTAAACGTCGTCAGTTCGTCTGCCACTTTGAGTGGGTCAAGCTTGAGTCCGCTCATGCGCTGGTATCCCGGTCTGTCGAAGGTTTACTGCTCTTATCCTTGCGCAATTGCTGCACCTCCTTCCTGAGTAGTGCAACCTCTTCTCGCAGAACAGCCAGTTCGTTAAGCTCTTTCCTGACCTGTTTCATCTGCTTGCGCATCTTATGCTGCCTCTCGAGCGCGGTATTCAACCCCTGACGGGTTGCCAGTCCAACTGCATTGAGCTGCACATCTCGCTGGTCCTGCATGAATTTTCGCAACTGCATGACGGCATTGCTGATACGTCCGTGGGCACGCTGATACTGATCGGCAGAGATCGCCTTGGCATAGACGCTTTCATAGCAGTTGACCCAGAGCGTGTGCAGCTCGTGAAGAGTGCTGATTTCACTGTCGCTCTGATTGACCTCATGCATCATCTGCTCAAGTGCTTCGGTATTGATGCGGCTGTAATGCTGACTGTAATCAGACAGCGCATGCTGATATTCCAGCAGCAGGGCAACGCCTTTCTTGATCGCACTTTGCTGCTGGTGCGTGGTGCCGACTACCGGGTTTTCCAGCAGGCTTTTCAAGCCATTGATAAAGGGGTTGTCAAACAGCAGATCATCCTGAAAGCTATGGGTTCTGAGCAGGCTGCCCAGTTGCTCGGGCAGCTGCCATCGCTGAACCAGCCACTCATTGGTCAGGCGTCTGATATGGTCATGGAACTGAGTGAAGAAAGGCGCAAAACTTAATTCAGCACTTTTTTCGTTGAGACTGGCCAGCAGTTGCTCGGCAAATCGCGTGAACTCACTCGACTGTCGGGTCAGTAAGGAGAGTACCTCCGCCTGCTGCTGAGGTAGCTGACTCCATCCCTGTGACTGCAGCTTCTGCAGCAGGGTTTGCCAGTCAGCATCACCTTCTGGCTCTGCTTTCCGGTCTGGATCATCAGTTGCAGCTGTAACGTCGGCTGGACGGTTGAGCCAGCGTCGCATCAGCTCAAGCAGGTCATTGTCCACAATACTCTCCAAATGTTCTGATCAGTTGATCTTAATATACCCCGAACGGGTTGACTATCGGTCATTGGTGTTGCTTTGCTGTTGCAGCAGAGTGACCAACTCTCTGGCGGCATTCGACAGTGTGCGGTCACGATGGTGAATAAACCCCAGGTCGCGATAAACCGGTGCTGACTGCACATCCAGGCACACGAGTCCTTCATCTATCATGGTTTCCGGTAGCAGGCTCCAGCCCAGGCCGATGCGCACCATCATGCGTAGCGTATCGAGGTAGTTGGTGCTCATGCCTGTCTGAGGCTCCAGTCCATGCTCAGCCAGTTGCTGACGGACCAGTGCATGAGTAAAGGTGCTGCTGCGGGGCAGGATGGCAGGGTGGCAGTTGAGCTGTTGCAGCGAAATGGCTGCGCTGTTGGCCAGAGGGTGTTGGGATGAAACAACATATTGCAGCCTGTCTTTCCATATCACCTCGGCGCAGATCCGTTCATCCTGATGTGGCGACAGAGTGATCAAAGCCAGCTCCAGATCTCCGCGCAACACGCTTTCATAAGCCAGCTCTGACTCATCAAACTTCAGATCGAGCTCAACTTCTGGAAAGCGTTGAATATAGTCTTTCAGGACAGGAGGGAGTCGGTGCAGGCTGATGTGGTGGCTGGCAGCCACGGATAATTTTCCACTTACTCTGCCGGAGAGGTTGCTGACCATTCGCTGAGCATCTTCCAGTGATTGCAGAATCTCTCGTGCCTTGGGCAATAGTTGCACGCCTGCTTCTGTGAGTGACACATGGCGCCCGATGCGGTCAAATAATCTGCAGGCGAGCTGGCTTTCGAGCTGGGCAACCCGCTTGCTGATGGCTGACTGAGTCAGAAACAGTCGGTTAGCCGCTTCTGAAAATGAGTGGCAATCGGCAACAGAAACAAAAGCAGTCAGTGTGGCGCTATCCATACCTGGAGGCTCCTGGAGGTTTGATATTCAAAAGATCAGTATACTGATTCCGTTTTGGAATGAATATGATAAAAATTATGAATTTGTGTATTGAGACCTGCTGAATTAGGATAAGTCACCTGTTAATGAAAAAAATAGTTTCCCGGGAGAAAACCAATGGCCGGCAAGACACTTTACGATAAGTTATGGGATACCCATCTGGTGCGCGCCAATGAGGATGGCAGTGCACTGATCTATATTGATCGGCACCTGCTGCACGAGGTGACGTCACCTCAGGCATTTGAGGGGCTGCGTCTTGCAGGCCGTAAGCCCTGGCGTCTGGATACCAACCTGGCAACACCGGATCACAACGTACCGACCACGGATCGCTCTTCCGGAGTTGAGGGTATTGTTGATCCTGTTTCACGGATTCAGGTGAAGACACTGGATGATAACTGTGATGCTTTTGGCATTGTCGAGTTCAAAATGAACGATCTGCGCCAGGGTATCGTGCATGTCGTAGGTCCTGAGCAGGGCGCTACTCTACCGGGTATGACAGTTGTCTGCGGTGATTCCCATACGGCAACACATGGCGCTTTCGGTGCGCTGGCGCATGGTATCGGCACCTCGGAAGTGGAGCATGTTCTGGCTACACAGTGCCTGATCACGAAAAAGATGAAAAACATGCTGGTGCGTGTTGATGGCAAGCTTGGTGCAGGCGTTACAGCCAAGGATGTCGTGCTGCATGTGATCGGTGTGATCGGAACGGCCGGCGGTACGGGCTGTGCGATTGAGTTTGGTGGTGAGGTGATTCGCAACCTGTCTATGGAAGGTCGCATGACCATCTGTAATATGGCGATCGAGGCCGGTGCGCGTGTGGGCCTGGTTGCGGTGGATCAGACCACCATTGATTACGTCAAGGGTCGCCCCTATGCGCCCAAGGCTGATCTGTGGGAGCAGGCTGTGACATCCTGGCGGGAGCTGGTATCCGATGAGGATGCCTACTTTGATCAGGTGGTTGTGATCAAGGGTGAGGAGATAGAGCCTCAGGTGACCTGGGGTACATCACCTGAAATGGTTGTTGCCATAGGTGGGCAGGTGCCCGATCCGGCTCAGGCTGATGATGCCGGCAAGCGTGAAGGGATTGAGCGTGCACTCAAGTATATGGGGCTGCAGCCAAATCAATCTATCCAGAGCATCAAACTGGATCGAGTGTTCATCGGTTCCTGCACCAATTCGCGCATCGAAGATCTTCGTGAAGCGGCTGCCGTGGTGAAAGGGCGTAAGGTGGCTTCCAGCGTCAAGCAGGCGATGGTGGTACCGGGTTCTGGTCTGGTCAAGGCTCAGGCCGAAGCGGAAGGGCTGGACAAGGTGTTTATTGAGGCGGGCCTGGAATGGCGTGAACCCGGTTGCTCCATGTGTCTGGCGATGAATCCGGACAAGCTGGAGGCGGGTGAACACTGTGCCTCCACATCCAACCGCAACTTCGAGGGACGACAGGGCTTTGGTGGGCGTACCCATCTGGTGAGTCCTGCGATGGCGGCTGCAGCAGCGGTTGCTGGTCACTTTGTCGATGTGCGCGAATTTGCAGCCCAGTAAGCGGAGGAGAAACAGATGAAAAAATTTACAGAGCATCAGGGTATCGTGGCTCCTCTTGATCGTGCCAATGTTGATACCGACATGATCATCCCCAAACAGTTCTTGAAGTCGATCAAGCGTTCCGGTTTTGGACCCAACCTGTTTGATGAGCTGCGCTATCTGGATGAGGGTCAACCTGACCAGGACAGCAGTAAACGCCCTCTGAATCCGGACTTTGTTCTTAACATACCGCGATATAAAGGCTGCAGCATTCTGCTGGCGCGTCGCAATTTCGGTTGTGGTTCCAGCCGAGAGCATGCACCCTGGGCGTTGGAAGATTTCGGCATACGGGCCGTGATTGCACCGAGTTTTGCCGATATTTTTTACAACAACTGTTTCAAGAATGGTCTGTTGCCGATTGTGCTGGATGAAGCCAGTGTTGATCAGCTGTTTGCTGAAGTAGAGGCGAATGAGGGCTATCAACTGACGATCGACCTGCCGGGTCAGGCGGTTGTAAAAGCCGATGGTACACGCTTGCCGTTCGAGGTGGATGAGTTCCGCAAGCACTGCCTGTTAAATGGTCTGGATGATATTGGCCTGACGCTGCAGTTTGCCGACGATATCAGTGTTTATGAGCAGCGCCGCCGACAGGAAGCTCCCTGGCTTTTTGCGCAGAACAGTTGATCGACCATGCAGTCATCAAAACAAAGCAGTCATCAAAACAAAGCAGTAATCAACAGTTATCATAAGGTTTGAAACTGATGTCAAAGAATATTCTGATCCTTCCTGGCGATGGTATTGGCCCGGAGATAGTCAACGAAGCACGTCGTGTGCTGGAACTGGTTAATGAGCAGCATGGCCTGGCGCTGAACCTGAGCGAAGCACTGGTCGGTGGTGCTGCCATCGACGCCACGGGTGTGCCTCTGCCCGAAGAAACTCTGCAGGCGGCAAAAGATGCTGATGCCATTCTGCTGGGAGCGGTGGGTGGTCCGAAGTGGGATACGATCCCCGATTTCCAGATCCGTCCGGAAAAAGGCCTGCTGGGCATCCGCTCTGCACTGGGCTTGTTTGGCAACCTGCGCCCGGCGATTCTCTATCCGCAGCTGGCGCACGCCTCAACGCTCAAGCCTGAGGTGGTATCCGGGCTGGATATCCTGATTGTGCGTGAGCTGACTGGCGGCATCTATTTTGGCCAGCCACGTGGCTATCGCACTAAAGAGGGTGGTGTACGCGAAGGCTACAACACCTATGTTTATGATGAAAATGAGATACGTCGTATCGGGCGTGTGGCATTTGAGGCAGCCCGTGCACGCAATCGCAAGCTTTGCTCTGTCGACAAGGCTAACGTGCTCGAAGTGACGGTGCTCTGGCGCGAGGTGATGAATGAGCTGTCTGCCGAGTATCCGGATGTCGAGCTGAGCCATATGTACGTCGATAATGCGGCGATGCAGCTGGTGCGTGCACCCAAGCAGTTTGACGTCATTGTGACCGGCAACATGTTTGGCGATATTCTGTCGGATGCAGCAGCTATGCTGACCGGTTCGATCGGAATGCTGCCATCGGCGTCACTGGATGTGAATAACAAGGGAATGTATGAGCCATGTCATGGTTCTGCGCCCGATATCGCAGGAAAGGGTATCGCCAACCCGTTGGCAACGATCCTCTCAGCCGCTATGATGCTACGTTACTCTTTGAGTTGTGGCGAAGTGGCCGACAGGATCGAACAGGCTGTCAGTCAGGTGCTGGATCAGGGGTTGCGTACCGCAGACATCATGTCTGAGGGGATGCAGCAGGTCAGTACCTCCGTCATGGGTGATGCAGTCATGGAAGCGCTGCGTAACCGCTGAGAGGTTGAGCTCTGCTGCATGAGCGCTAGAGCGCGTCATGTAGCAGAGCTGGCCTCAGAAGTTTTGCAATCTAATTGATATGGGGGCACGAATGAGACGTGTAGGGTTTGTAGGCTGGCGTGGTATGGTCGGCTCAGTACTGATGCAGAGGATGTTGGAAGAGGGTGATTTCGATCATATTGCGGAACCGATCTTCTTCACGACCTCACAGGCGGGTGCGTCTGGCCCCGATATCGGTAAGGAAACCCCTCCCCTGAAAGATGCTCGTAATATTGATGAGCTGAAGCAGATGGATGCAATCATCTCCTGTCAGGGCGGTGATTACACCAGCGAGGTGTATGACAAACTGCGTGCATCCGGATGGGATGGCTACTGGATTGATGCGGCGTCCTCTCTGCGTATGGCGGATGATAGCATCATCATTCTGGATCCGGTCAATCTGGATGTTATTCGCGATGGCTTGAGCAAGGGTGTGAAAACCTATGTTGGTGGCAACTGTACCGTTTCCCTGATGTTGATGGCGCTGGGTGGTCTGTTCAAGGCTGATCTGGTTGAGTGGGTCAGCTCCATGACCTATCAGGCTGCATCGGGTGCCGGTGCGCAGAACATGCGTGAGCTGATCAGTCAGATGGGTGCGATCAATGCGGCTGTGAAGCCCGAGCTCGACGATCCGGCATCCGCGATCCTGGATATCGATCGCAAAGTAGCTGAAGCGATGCGCAGTGGCGACTTCCCGGCGGATAAATTCGGTGTTCCTCTGGCAGGCTCCTTGATACCCTGGATCGATAAGGCTGTAGAGGATGGGCAGAGCAAAGAGGAGTGGAAGGGTTTTGTTGAAACCAACAAAATTCTCGGTCAGTCCTCAAGCCCTGTGCCAATAGATGGTACCTGTGTGCGTATCGGTGCGATGCGTTGCCACAGCCAGGCGTTCACCATCAAGCTCAAGCGTGATCTGCCGCTGAGCGAAATTGAGGCGCTGATCGCAGGCGCCAATGACTGGGTCAAGGTGATTCCGAATGAGCGTGAGATCACCATGGCTGAGCTGTCGCCCACCAAGGTGACCGGTACCCTCAGTATCCCGGTCGGTCGTTTGCGCAAAATGAAGATGGGGCCTGAATATCTCAATGCGTTCAGTGTTGGCGATCAGTTGCTCTGGGGGGCGGCCGAGCCGCTGCGCAGAATGCTGCGTATCCTGCTGCAAGGCTGATCAAGCCCACTATCATCTGTGCTAGAATACAGCCCGGCCTTGTCCGGGCTGTTTTTTTATATATTTCCTATAAAGGTTAAAAGCATGTCGATTGTAATTGCTGTTCTGGGCGCCACATCTCTTCTGGGTGAAAATCTGCTGGAAATCCTGGGGGATCGAAAGTTTCCCGTCAGCAGTGTCCGGCTGGCCGACAGCGATGACAAAGAAGCGCGTGGCGTGATGTTTAATGGGCATGCCGTGCGCATCACAACACTCAGCAAGCTTGATCTGGCGGGCGTGGGTATGCTCTTCAACTGTATGCCGGGTGGATTGAATGCCGACCTGCTGGCGCAGATGTCGGCGCAGGGTGGCTTTGTGATAGATCTGACCTCCTCGGCCGAGAGCTCACAGGCATACTGTGCCGTTCCCGAGGTCAATCCCGAACTGCTGGAGTCTGTTGTATCAGGAGCCGTGATCTGTTCACCCTCTGCGGCGGTTGTTGCAGCGTCGGTGGCGCTGGCAACCCTGCATCGTCGTTTTCAGATTCTACGCTTGAATATAACCAGTCTCAGCTCTGTTGCCAGTGTTGGCCATGATGGCATCAAGGCGCTTGCAGGTGAAACAGCCAGGCTGCTGAATGGTCGTGACGCCGAGCCCGAATTTTTTTCGCGCCAGGTAGCGTTCAACCTGCTGCCTCAGACCGGAGAAATTCAGGAGAGTGGGTATACTCATAATGAGTGGCTGTTGGCAGACCAGCTTCGAGAACTGTTGGCTGATGATCAGCTTGAAATAGCAGTCAGTGAGCTGCAGGTGCCACTGTTTTATGGTCAGGCGGTGGTTGTACACGCAGAAACCCAGCACCGTGTTGAGCTGGATGAGATGCGCAAATTGTTGGGGGAGGCCGCCGGGGTCTATCTGGCCAGGTTGGATGAAGAGCCCCTGACGCCTGTTTCGACTGCAGCGGGTAAGGATGAGGTGTTTATCAGCCGACTCCGTGTAGACCGCGACAGTGCTAATGGATTTTCCCTGTGCGCCCTGACCGATAACCTGCGCAAGGGCGGGGCGTTGAACGCAGTACAGATAGCTGAAGGTCTTATCGGTCGTCTTGGATAATCACTTTATAATATAAAGCGATACTCTGATCTGATGCCGGTCGGTAATCATTCAAGGCTGACTTGACCGAACAGCAGTTTATAAATAATACTTGCGTTACAATTCGGATATGCAACTCTCTGTTTTATCCTGATTATTGTAACGAGAGCTGCTCCTCAAGAGGGAAAACTGATGCTGAGAAAACTTGCCTTAAGCCTTGCGATTGCCGGGGTGCTGGGTATACCGAATGCGAATGCATTGGGGCTTGGTGAGATTAACATCAGATCTGCGCTGAATGAGCCGCTCGAGGCCGAAATCCGGCTCTTGCAGGTGCGCGATCTGTCACCCATGCAGATTCAGCCCAGAATGGCCGATGTTGATGACTTCTCTCTGGCTGGCGTGACGCGCTCGCGTTTCATCAGTGATGTACGCTTTCAGGTGAATGTATTCCCTGACGGCACCGGGATCATCAGGATGACCTCGAGCGAACCTATTCGGGAGCCCTTCCTTAACTTTCTGGTTGAAGTGAACTGGCCCAGCGGGCGTCTCGTCAGAGAGTATACGCTGCTGCTTGATCCGCCGGTTTTCGACCCGGCACCAGTGTCTCGACCGGTTCAGCCAGCGGTTTCCAGCGCGCCCATGCCTGCTGTCGTGGTGCCTTCTCCTGTTCAGTCACCACCAGTACCCGCTCCCGCCCCTGCTCCTGTAGCGGCAGCACCAGCAGTCGCTGCCCCAAGTAATCTGCAGTCACGTGCAGATGCGCAGACCCAGATCTATGTCGATGTTCGCGATACCATGTGGGAGCTTGCTCTCAAACATCGGCCAGACTCCAGTATCACCCCGCAGCAGATGATGTTGGCGCTGCAGCGCAGGAATCCGGGTTCCTTTCCGACCGGCAATGTGAATATGCTCAAGGCCGGGACGGTCATGGATATTCCCAGCAGCAGCGAAATCAGAGCGTTAAGCGCTCAGCAGGCTAATGCAGAGTTTGCCCGGCAGACTGAACTCTGGCGTCAGGGGCGTGCAGCACCTCGTCAGGAAGTGGCAGCAGCTCCAGCAGTTGACGGGAGTCGTGAAGAGGGAAAGCCTGAGGCGCAGTCTGAAGCGGTGACTGAAGAGGTTCCCAGTGAGCTTAAGATAGTAACTCCACCCGCTCAGGAGGAAACGGCCACTGAGGAACGCGCTGTCAGTACCGAACAGTCTGCGCCAGATGTGATTGATCCGGGTGAGCAGTCGGTTGCCGATGGTGAAGCTCCTGCAGAGATGACAGAGCAGGTGGAGGTTCAGGAGCAGCGTATTGAGCAGATCGATACGCGTCTGATGATGACCGAAGAGACGATCGATATGCAGCGCCGTGATATTCAGGAGCTGCAATCAAACTTTAATGAGTTGCTGGAGCTGTTTCAGCAGCAGAGCCGATTGCTGGAACTCAAGGACCAGCAGATAGCAGAGCTTCAGGCTCAGTTGGCAGCGCGCGAGGCACCACCTCCTGCGGCTTCTGGCGGCGGCTTCATGGAAAGCGTTGAGCGTTTTATCAATTCGGTTTCCTCCATCCCCTATATCGGGCCAATACTGGGCGGTATTCTGGCCTTGCTACTGGCGCTGTTGTTCATCAGAAAGCGTAAGTCCTCCTCCAAAGAGGAAGATCCGGGCTTGATACGGGCGCCTAAGGATCTTGATGCAGGCGATACGGCTGCAAAAGTGGCGCCTGTTGCGGCAGTGGCTGCGACTGCCGCTGCGGCACAAGAAGAGCCAGAGGAGTCTCCTGCTCAGGAGGAGGAGCGAATAGTGCATCAGCCGCTGTCAGCAGCAGCGGATAGCGCCGATGACCTCTCCGACCTGGATCTGGATATGGATCTGGATATTCCTGAAACCCCAGACGTGGCTGAAATGGCTGAAGAAGAGGTAAGGGTTCTTGATGAGGAGTTTGATCTGTCGGCGGATGACTTTGATGATCTTGATGAGCTGGATCTGTCCAGCCCGGATGCGGTCAATGAAGAAGTGGCATCCGCTGAGTCTGAAACTGCTATTGAAGAGAGCGGTGAGGACAGTAATGAAGAGGATCTGATTTCAGGGCTTGGTCTTGAAGATAAGGACGATCTGGAAGATCTGGAGTTTACAGGTGGCGACACAGCTGATGCGGATCTGGATGATGAGGAGCCACTGAGTGATGATGTGGACTCGCTCTTCGATCTGGATTTCGATGAGGATGATAGCGCCACTGCAGATGCAGAAGATGAGTTTGAAGCTATTGAACTCTCTGATGACGAGCTATCTGATGACGAGCTATCTGATAGCGAACTCTCTGATGAAAATGAAATGCCTGATCTTGGTACGGCCGCAGCAGCAACTGCAGCTGCAGGCGCGTTGGCTGCTGATGATGACAGCGACGATGAGTTCGACTCCGACCTTGAAGGTCTGTTGGCAGGCATGGATGATGAAGATGCCGAATCTCTTCAGGAGACCTCAGAGGATGATGCTGATTCTGCGTCTGAATCAACCGCTGAAACTGAAACAGACTCATTGTCTCTGGATGAGGATTTTGATCTGGATGACCTTGAAAGTGAGCTGGATCAGGAGCTTGATGCTGAACCTGATACCCTTGAAGAAGATGAAGCTCTGCCGGCCTCCGGTGCTATGCAGCTGGATGATGTCGGCTCAGATCTGACTGACAGCAAGGATACGGAAGAGACCGATACAGAAGATGATTTCCTGACAGCCTTTGAGTTTGATGATATCGAAGACCAGGATGAAGCCTCACTGGCTGTGAGTGAAGCGCTTTCCAACGAGACAGAAGTGCCGGACGCAGATGATATCGATTCCCTGCTCAGCTCACTAAGTATTGAAGATGATGAGCCTGTACAGCGCAAGCCTAGACCGGGTGAGGTGGTTGAAGATGAGCTGACCGCCAATATTGCTCACGATCTGGAGTTGGAGCTGGATAGCGAGCTGGATGATCTGCTGAATAGCACAGATGATGAAATTGCAATTGAAGAGACCGATGCGTCCGATACCGGTTCAGATGATATTCTGGAAGGTCTGGGACTGCTGGATGGTGCTGATGAAAATGAAACGAAGCTTGATCTTGCCCGTGCCTATATCGAAATGGATGACGTTGAAGGGGCACGAGATATTCTGGGTGAGATTCTGCGTGAGGGGAATGATCAACAGCGTGAAGAAGCCGAAGAGTTGTTAAAATCATTGTCCTGACACATTATGAGTGAAACCGAAAATCAGGGGGCGATTTCGATCGCCCCTTATCGTTATGCATTGGCTGTTGAGTACAATGGTTCTGCCTATCGTGGCTGGCAGAAACAGAGTGATGACGACGTACCCAGCCTGCAGTCTGAAGTAGAGCGTGCTCTGTCCCGTGTTGCCAATCATCCCGTTCAGGTTGTCTGTGCGGGTCGTACAGACGCAGGCGTGCATGCGACCTGGCAGATCATCCATTTTGATTCCTGTGTCGAGCGTGATCTGCGCGCCTGGGTGCTGGGTACCAACACCTATCTGCCGGATGATATCTCCATTCAATGGGCAAGATCTGTCACGCATGAGTTTCATGCACGGTTTTCGGCTCGTGCCCGACGCTATCGCTATCTGATCTACAGCTCACCCGTTAAGCCGGCCTTGCTGAGCCGAGGTGTTACCTGGACACACAAATCGTTTGATCTGGAGTCGATGCAGCGTGCGGCTGAAAGTCTGGTGGGTGAGCATGACTTCACCTCTTATCGCGCTGTCGGATGCCAGGCCAAAAGCCCGGTACGCACAATACAGTCGCTGGAGGTGACGCAAAGAGGGCGGCTGATCATGATTGATGTGAGAGCAAATGCCTTTTTGCATCACATGGTCAGGAATATCGCTGGCGTCCTGATGAAAATCGGCAGCGGTGAGGCTTCGATCGGTTGGGCACGTGAGGTGCTGGAGGCGAGGGATCGTCGCATGGGTGGTGTCACGGCACCGCCTTTCGGACTATATTTCGTCGATGTTGACTATCCTGATCTGTTTGATTTGCCGGTATCGCCACTTGGGCCCTATTTTCTGTCAGGTGCAGACTGACGGCAGACGCTGGCTTTGCTATCATTCGCCCTGCTGTTGAATTTTCAGAGGCAAAGATGAGAACACGGATTAAAATCTGCGGCATTACGCGCCTGGAAGATGCCAGAGCTGCGATGGATGCTGGCGCGGATGCACTGGGTTTTGTCTTTTACCCGCCGAGTCCTCGTTATATTGCGCCTGAACAGGCAGCAGAGATTATTGCTGCCTTGCCGCCATTTGTGACCATGACAGGTCTTTTTGTGGACGCTTCGGCTGCAGAGGTGCAACGCACTATCGATTTAACGCGGATTGACCTGCTGCAGTTTCATGGCAATGAGTCACCGGCTTTCTGCGACAGCTTCGCAAGAGCCTGGATAAAGGCGTTGCGCGTGGCTCCGGGTATGGATCTGACCGCTATGGTGGATCAATACGCTGCAGCACGTGCCGTACTATTGGATACGTATGTTTCCGGAGTGCCGGGTGGCACCGGATCTGTTTTTGACTGGTCAGTGATTCCTGAGGCCCTGAGGCCCGGGATTATTCTGGCCGGAGGGTTGGATGCTGATAATGTCGCTGCAGCGATACAGCAGATCAGACCCTGGGCCGTTGATGTCAGTGGCGGAGTGGAAGCCCGTAAAGGCATCAAGGATATTCATGAAATCAAGCGCTTTGTAAATGAGGTGAAAAGTGTCAACGACTGAACAGACTGCGAAGCAGTCTCTACCCGATTCCAGAGGACATTTCGGCCCCTATGGCGGCCGTTTCGTTTCTGAGACACTCATTGCAGCCCTCGAAGAACTCGAAGCGGTGTATGACAAGCTGTCCAAAGATCCCGCTTTTCAGGAAGAGTTTGATCGCGACCTGGCACATTATGTAGGTCGCCCGTCGCCGCTCTATCTGGCTGAGCGCCTGACACGTGAACTGGGCGGTGCAAAGATCTATCTCAAGCGTGAGGATCTCAACCATACCGGTGCCCATAAGGTGAATAACACCATCGGGCAGGCGCTGCTGGCAAAATTCATGGGCAAGCCCCGTGTGATCGCCGAAACAGGTGCCGGTCAGCATGGCGTTGCTTCAGCAACGGTTGCTGCGCGTCTGGGTCTTGAGTGTAAAGTCTACATGGGGGCTGAAGATGTCCGTCGTCAGTCACTGAACGTCTATCGCATGCGCCTGCTCGGCGCCGAGGTGATACCGGTCACATCCGGTACGCGCACGTTGAAAGATGCGATGAACGAAGCGATGCGTGACTGGGTGACCAACGTTGACAATACCTACTACATCATCGGTACGGCGGCAGGCCCACACCCTTATCCCAAACTGGTGCGCGACTTCCAGTGCGTGATCGGTCGTGAAGCAAAAGCCCAGTGTCTGGAGCAGACAGGTCGCTTGCCGGATGTAATTATCGCCTGTGTCGGCGGTGGCTCCAATGCAATCGGCCTGTTCCATCCCTTTATTGAGGATGAGTCGGTCAGAATGATCGGTGTCGAGGCGGGTGGCTATGGTCTGGAGACCGGTCAGCATGCAGCGCCTCTGTCTGATGGTCGTCCTGGCGTGTTGCACGGCATGCGTACCTATCTGATGGAAGATGATGCCGGTCAGATTCTGGATACACACTCTGTCTCGGCGGGTCTTGATTACCCGGGCGTTGGCCCAGAACATGCCTGGCTCAAGGACTCAGGGCGCGCAGAGTATGTCGCTATCACCGATCATGAAGCTCTTGCGGCGTTCCGTACTCTGACCCAGGTTGAGGGGATCATGCCGGCACTTGAGAGCAGCCATGCCATAGCGCACGCGATCAAACTGGCTCCGCAGATGCGTCCGGATCAGAGCATTATCGTGAACCTGTCCGGTCGTGGCGACAAGGATATACACACCGTTGCAGCACTTGACGGCATTGAGATCTGAAGGGTAGATGCACAGATATGAGTCGAATTAAAAGCAGTTTCAGCAACCTCAAAGCCTCGGGCCGTGCCGCGTTGATCCCCTTTGTGACAGCAGGTGATCCGGCTCCGGGTATTACTGTCGGTCTGATGCACGCCATGGTACAGGCCGGTGCCGATATCATTGAGCTGGGGATACCTTTTTCTGATCCCATGGCGGATGGCCCGGTGATTCAGCTCGCATGCGAGCGTTCTCTGCTGCATGGTACCCGTCTGCTGGATGTTCTGGATATGGTGGCGGAGTTTCGTCAGAAGGATCAGACAACGCCAGTCGTACTGATGGGCTATCTGAACCCGGTGGAAGCGATCGGTTATGAAAACTTTGCCAAACGCGCAAAGGATGCCGGTGTTGATGGTGTTCTGACGGTCGATCTGCCACCCGAAGAGTCAGAAGAGATTGTCGCGATTCTAACGGCTCATGGTCTTGATACCATCTATCTGATTTCACCGACTACCTCCGAAGCCAGATTGCGTCATATCTGCGATCTGGGTACCGGATATCTTTACTATGTTTCACTGAAAGGTGTCACAGGCTCTGCAGCACTGAATGTGGATGAAGTGGCAGCCAAGCTGTCACAGGTTGCACAGATGACTGATCTTCCGCTGGCAGTTGGTTTTGGTATTCGTGATCCTGAATCTGCCCGCGCTATCGGTCAGATTGCAGATGGTGTGATAGTCGGCAGTGTGCTGGTCAGCAAAATTGCTGAGCTGGTGACGCAGCCGGATGCCATCGCTTCCAGCGTCTCGTCCCTGATTGCTGATATGCGCAAGGCGATGGACGCCTGATCGTTAACCTTTTCACTGGCAGGATTTTAAAACATGAGTAGCTGGCTGGATAAAATAGTTCCTTCACTGGTTAGAAGTGAAAAGAAACGCACCAACGTACCGGAAGGTCTCTGGGAGAAATGTCCGAAATGTGACTCGGTACTTTACCGCCCTGAGCTGGAAAAGAACCTGAATGTCTGCATCAAGTGCGATCATCATATGCGTATTGGTGCGCGTCAGCGCCTTGATCTGTTTCTGGATCGTGAAGGGCGCTCTGAGATAGGTGCCGACGTGGTGCCGGTTGATCGTCTCAAATTCCGTGACTCCAAGAAGTACAAGGATCGTCTGAGTGCGGCGCAGAAAGAGACTGGCGAAGAGGATGCGTTGGTTGCCATGCGTGGTAACCTCGAAGGTAATCCTGTTGTAGTGGTGGCGTTTGAGTTCCGCTTCATGGGTGGGTCTATGGGCGCGGTTGTTGGTGAACGTTTTGTTCGAGCTGCCAAAATCGCGTTGGAGGAGCGTATTCCGCTGATCTGTTTTTCCGCTTCTGGCGGTGCGCGTATGCAGGAAGCGCTTTTTTCACTGATGCAGATGGCAAAAACCAGTGCGGCGCTTGAAAAAATGAAGCGTGCCGGTGTGCCTTATATATCTGTGCTGACAGATCCTGTTTATGGTGGTGTTTCTGCCAGTCTGGCTATGTTGGGTGATCTTAATGTGGCTGAACCGAACGCACTTATCGGTTTTGCGGGTCCACGTGTTATTGAGCAGACCGTTCGTGAGAAGCTGCCGGAAGGTTTTCAGCGCAGTGAGTTTCTGCTGCAGCATGGTCAGATAGATATGATCATTGGCCGGAAGGAGATGCGTACCCGTCTGGCGTCGATCCTGAGCAAATTGAGCGGTCAGAAAACGCTTGTCGGCGAAGTAGAAACCGTTGATGAAGAGACCCTTGTCGACGAGACAGAACCCACCTGATCCGGTAGAGCCTTAATGTCGACTACATATCCAGCTACACTGGCTGACTGGCTTGCCAGGATTGAGGCCTGTCACCCGAACGAGATTGATCTTGGCCTTGAGCGTATCGGAAAGGTGGCGGCGCGGTTGCCAGCGGATCTTAACGGCAGTATCAAGATCGTTGTTGGTGGCACCAATGGCAAGGGTTCAACCACCACTATGCTTGATCAGATACTGCGTCAGGCGGGATTGAGCAGCGCCACGTTTACCTCGCCCCATTTTCTGCGCTACAACGAGCGCATCTGTATCAATGGCGAAGAGGTCAGTGATCAGGCGCTGTGTGATGCATTTAGCGCGATAGAGCAGGCCAGGGGTGATATCTCGCTGACCTATTTCGAGTATGGTGCACTGGCGGCGCTGGTATTGTTTACAGCAGCCAAACCGGATGTGGTGATTCTGGAGGTTGGGCTTGGCGGACGGCTGGATGCGGTCAATCTGGTGGATGCTGATATCTCGATAGTCACCACCATTGCGCTGGATCATACCGAATGGCTGGGACCGGATCGTGAATCGATCGGGCGTGAAAAAGCCGGTATTTTCCGCGCTGGCAAACCTGCACTTTGTGGTGATATCGATCCGCCAGCAAGCCTGTTGAAAGTGGCAGGTGATCTGGGGGCTGGTTTGTTGCTGCGCCAGAAGGACTATTCCGCTGAGCTCGACACAGTTCAGCCCGGTCATGTTCAGACCTGGCAGTGGCAGGGTCTGAGTTCACTGGGTGAGCAGTTGACACTGACCGACCTGCCCAGGCCAGTCCTGCCGCTTGTAAATGCTGCGACGGTGCTGCAGGCGATACAGTTTTTGCCTTTTACCATCTCCGAAGCAGCGATTCGCAACGGTCTTGAATCGGCACGGATGACTGGGCGTATGCAGCGTCTTGAGGTGCAGGGCAGGCATTTCATACTGGATGTCGCACATAATCCCGAGGCGGCTGCTTATCTGGCGCAAAGCCTCAGTACAGAGCCTGCACAGATAACCCATCTGATTATCGGCATGCTGGCCGATAAGGATATTGATCAGGTGCTGGCCCTGTTACAATCGTCTGTCTGTGACTGGTACCCCGTTACCTTGAATGTCGGCAGAGGCGCCCGGTCGGATGATCTGGTAAATCGACTGTCCAATCTGCAGGTTGATGCAGCCACCATACATGGACATGACAGTGTTGAGTCGGCTATCCGGCAGGTACTGGAGAGGACACAGGAGGGGGGTCGAGTGGTGATCGCCGGATCTTTCTTTACCGTAGCTGATGCACTCAAAACCCTGAAGCAGACGAGTTGAACGTATGACGGTTAATCTTAAGCGACGTCTGGCCGGTGCTGTGGCAGTTCTGATCATTGCGCTGGTTTTTTTCCCACTGGTATTTGATGGAGCTGGCTATCAGGAGCGTCAACTGGAGCCGGTCATTCCACCAGCCCCTGTTATCCCTGAGCTGGTACAGATTGAGCCGGTCAACCCGGTTATTATTGAAAGTGCAGCGCCGGCACCTCCTGCAGAAGCAGTTGTCGTGCCCGCGCCGGCTGTTGAAATTGCCGAACCACTTGAGCAACTGGCCCCGACATTGAACCCTGTTGAAGACACACCGGTACTGGATGCTGATCAGGTTCCTGCTGCCTGGACTTTGCAGTTGGCGAGCTTCAAACAGGAGGAGAATGCCCGTGGCCTCAGAAACAAACTCATCGAGGCTGGCTATAAGGTCTATATCCGCCAGGGGACTGATCTGGTGAGAGTTTATGTCGGGCCTGATATGCAGCGCTCAAGGCTCGAAGCGCTGCAGGCACAGTTAAAGCAGGAGTATGGCCTGGATGGCATTATCGTGCGTTTTACCACGCAATGATCACTGATGCTGATAAACCATGCCGAATAAACAGATGGTGACAGGGCTTTACAGAATATGAACTGGGTTGATTGGAGTATTCTTGGCATCATCGCCATCTCGTCGTTGCTGAGCCTGCGACGTGGTTTTGCGAGAGAAGCGATCTCCCTGTGTACCTGGGTGGCTGCGTTCATAGTCGGGCGCATCTTTTCGGTACCCTTGTCGACAGTGGTGGCGCAATATGTCGATACGCCGCCATCAATACATCTGTTGATTGCTTTTCTGATCCTGTTTATCGCAACGCTGATTGTTGGCCACCTGATAGGCCTCGTGATCGGGGCACTGATCAATGCAACAGGGCTGTCGGCCACGGATCGTGTTCTGGGTATAGGCTTCGGGGCGCTGCGTGGCGGGCTTGTGGTTGTTATACTGCTGGTACTGCTGGGTATGACACCCGCAGTGCAGGATCAGT
The DNA here is from genome assembly GCF_008973755.1 of Nitrincola alkalilacustris. Lineage (GTDB taxonomy): Bacteria > Pseudomonadota > Gammaproteobacteria > Pseudomonadales > Balneatricaceae > Nitrincola > Nitrincola alkalilacustris. The sequence goes on from NZ_WBOM01000006.1 coordinate 225,864, forward strand.
GGTGGCGCGAATCCCAGTTGATTCCGCATTTTCTGGTACTGGAAACCTGGTCGAGGGATATGGCTCAGGATCTGGGGCATATGCTCTGGAACATCGGAAGCTGAGTGTGACACTGTTTTTTAGATTAACTATCTCCTTAGGGGTTGATTAGATGTGCGGTATTGTCGGCATAGTTGCCACTAGCTTTGTAAATCAGACCATTTATGATGCATTGACTGTTCTGCAGCACAGAGGACAGGATGCGGCCGGCATGGTGACCTGCGCCGGTGATCGCTTTTTCATGCGTAAGGATAATGGCCTGGTCAATGAGGTGTTCAGAACCCGTCATATGAAGCGTATGGAAGGCAACATGGGAATCGGACATGTGCGCTACCCAACGGCTGGCAGCTCAAGCTCCGCCGAGGCTCAGCCCTTTTATGTCAACTCCCCCTATGGGATAGCGCTGGCACATAATGGCAACCTGACCAATGCCGAGCAATTGGCAGATGATATCTTCAGGGCAGACCTGCGCCATATCAACACCACATCCGATTCTGAAGTGCTGCTGAACGTCTTTGCACATGAGTTGCAGCGTCTGGGTAAGTTGCAGCCGACAGCTGAGGATATCTTCCAGGCTGTCGAGCAGGTGCATGCGCGCTGTCAGGGTGGCTATGCTGTGGTGGCAATGATTACCGGTTATGGCATTCTGGCTTTCCGTGATCCGCATGGCATCCGTCCGCTGGTATACGGCAAGCGTGAGGTTGACGGCAGAGTCGAGTACATGGTGGCTTCCGAAAGTGTGGCACTGGACACCTCCGGATTCACACTGGAGGCAGACGTTCTGCCTGGCGAAGCGGTTTTCATCGATACCGATGGCGTGCTTCACAAGCGCCAGTGCGCACAGATAACCAAGCTGGCACCCTGTCTGTTCGAATATGTTTATCTGGCTCGTCCCGACTCCATCATGGATAAGATCTCAGTGCACCAGTCGCGCATGCTGATGGGGGTCAAACTGGCGGAAAAGGTACTCAAGGAGTGCCCGCAGCATGATATCGATGTTGTGATACCGATTCCGGATACCAGCCGCACTGCGGCTCTGGAGATGGCCAAGCGCCTTGATGTGACCTTCCGCGAAGGCTTCATCAAGAACCGCTATATCGGCCGTACCTTCATCATGCCGGGGCAGACTCAGCGCAAGAAGTCCGTGCGTCAGAAACTCAATCCGATCCAGGCCGAGTTCAAGGACAAGGTCGTGATGCTGGTGGATGACTCCATTGTGCGTGGCACGACATCCAAGCAGATCGTGCAGATGGCCCGTGAAGCAGGTGCGCGCAAGGTTTATTTTGCCTCGGCTGCACCGGAAGTACGTTTCCCCAATGTGTACGGTATCGATATGCCAACGGCGGGTGAGCTGATTGCCCATGGCCGTACTGCTGATGAAGTAGGTGAGTATATCGGCTGTGACTGGATGCTGTATCAGGATCTTGACGATCTCAAGGCGTCCATCACCGAGATCAATCCGGCGATCAAAGAGTTTGATACCTGCGTGTTCGATGGTGCCTATGTCACCGGTACAGTTGATAAAGCCTACCTGGACCGACTGGAAGCTCGTCGTAACGATGGCGCGAAATCGCGCAGTGATGATGCGGACGCAGATGCAGATGATTCAGCGGATCTTCATACCTGCATTGACGCGGACTGAATCAGGAGAAAAGACAGTATGACTCAGTCAAAATTTGATCGGGCCGAACGGATTCAGTTTCAGGATCAGGATTATGATCTTGAAACCCTGGCCGTTCGGGCTGGTCAGCAACGCACGGCAGAAGGAGAGCATGGCGACCCCATCTTCACAACGTCGAGCTTTGTGTTTTCAAGTGCCCGTGAGGCAGCAGCGCGCTTTGCCGGTGATGAACCGGGTAATATCTATGCGCGTTTCACTAATCCGACTGTACAGGCGTTTGAGTCTCGTATAGCAGCGCTGGAAGGTGGCGAAAGAGCTGTTGCAACAGCATCGGGAATGGCCGCGATCATGAGTATCGGTCTGGCACTGTTACAGCAGGGCGATCATATCGTGTGCTCACGCAGTGTGTTTGGCTCGACCGTATCGCTGTTTGATCGTTATCTGACGCGTGCCGGTATCACCAGTACCTTTGTTGATCCGACAGATGTGTCGGCCTGGCAGGCCGCGATTCAGCCCAATACGCGTATGCTGTTTCTTGAAACGCCGTCTAATCCATTATCAGAGCTGAGTGATATCAAGGCGTTAGCAGATCTTGCTCATGCGCATGATGCACTCCTGGTGGTCGACAACTGCTTCCTGACACCTATACTGCAGCGCCCGCTCGATCTCGGTGCTGATATCGTCATGCACTCTGCCACCAAGTATCTGGATGGTCAGGGGCGCTGTGTCGGTGGTGTACTGGTTGGTCGCGAGAAAGAGATGGAAGCGGTCTTCGGCTTTATCCGTACCGGTGGTGCCTGCCTGAGTCCTTTCAATGCCTGGGTGTTCCTTAAAGGGCTTGAGACGCTATCGCTGAGAATCAAGGCACAGAGTGAGCAAGCGCTGGAAGTGGCGCTCTGGTTGAAAGAGCAGTCGGGCATTGAGCGAGTATTCTATTCCGGTCTGCCGGAACATCCTCAGTACGAGCTTGCCTGTCGTCAGCAGAAGGGTTTTGGTGGCGTCCTCTCCTTCGAGGTCAAGGGTGGCAAAGAGGGTGCCTGGCGTTTTATAGATGCCACGCGCATGATCTCCATTACCGCAAATCTGGGAGATGTGAAAACAACCATTACCCACCCAGGTACAACCACGCATGGCCGGATGACCCCAGAGGAGCGCGCCAGTGCGGGTATTCATGACAACCTGATCAGACTCTCAGTCGGACTGGAGTCGGTTGAAGATCTCAAGCGAGATCTTCAACTGGGTCTTGCGGCACTTTAATCCATGAAAATCTTTCTGGCCCCCATGGAGGGCGTGGTGGATTTTACACTGCGCGAGCTGCTGACTGGCATTGGTGGTATTGATGTCTGTGTCAGTGAGTTTGTCAGAGTGTCGGGCTCGCTGTTACCGGCCTCAGTGTTTCATCGTCTGGTACCCGAACTGCAGCAGGGTGGACGGACTCTGTCCGGTACGCCAGTGTTGTTGCAGCTGTTGGGTAGTGAGCCAGGCCTGATGGCTGAAAATGCCGTGCGTGCGGTTGAGTTGGGAGCACCGGGCATAGATCTCAATTTCGGATGCCCTGCGAAAACAGTGAACAAGAGCCGAGGTGGTGCGGTTCTGCTGAATGAGCCTGAGGTGATTTATCAGATCGTATCAGCCGTCCGCAGTGCTGTGCCGGCAGAGGTGCCGGTCAGTGCCAAGATGCGCCTGGGTTATCTGGATAAATCTCTGGCGATCGAGAACGCCTGTGCCATTGAGTCTGCCGGTGCCGGCACACTGACCGTGCATGCCCGAACCAAAACCGAAGGCTATCGACCTCCGGCTCACTGGGAGTGGATTGCCCGTATTCGGGAAGCGGTCGGTATTAAGGTTATTGCAAATGGCGAAGTCTGGACGATTGATGACTATCGCCGCTGCCAGGAAGTCAGTCAGTGTGCCGATGTGATGATTGGACGAGGGCTGGTTGCCAGCCCGTTTCTGGCAAGGCAGATACACGCATCCTTCAGTGCAGATATGCCATTGGTACTGCCAGAGCAGACCTGGCCTGAGCTTCTGCCCTTACTGACTGATTTTCACTCAAGGGTGACGAGGGATCTGTCGATTCGTCATGTGCATGGCCGTCTCAAGCAATGGGTACAGATGCTGACTCGCTATTATCCTCAGGCAAAAGATCTTTTTCAGCTGATCAGGACAGAAACCTGTCCGGAGCAGTTGTTGAATCTGCTGCAAAGAGAGCAGGCAAGAATGAAAGCTGCCTGACTCTCGTATTTCATGTTTCAAGACCCTTCTGAAATCCTGCCCGATTATTGTTATAATGCTGTTCAGTAATTCAATCTGATGATTAGCATTGAGCTATAGGCAACAAAAAGGATAACCGCGCATGATTTCTGAAGTCGGTTTCAGGCTGAGCGAGACCAAACGCTTCCTTTCTGCGGTGGTGGGCAGCTCAGAGGGCAGATCCTTCCTGTTTTCATACTTTGTGAATATCCTCGTGCTTGCCTTTCTGGTGATGGCGGGAGTGTCGGCGGTGCTCTATGCCCTCTTTGAGGGGCTGGTATTTAATCGTCGTGAACTGGCTTTCAAGTATTCTCTGCTGGTGACCATGTTGATCACCATACCGCTGGCGACCATGCCCTTTTTCTCGTTCAAGGATGTGATTGACCGTTTCGTACAATTGGTAACACGCCGTCGGTTGTTCACCTACCTCAGTCCGCACGTGTTTTACCGGCCAACCATCAATGGCAATATCTCCTTACACCTTGCAAAAGCACATGAGATTCTGGCTGAAAAATATACCATCGTTGTCGCCAAGCCTCAGGCCGCGGACAAGATAAGTCGGCAACTCGCAATCTCTATCGGGCACTCTATTCGTGATGCCGTGAAATTTTCCAAGATACAGGTTGAAAAGGGGTTGATGAGGGCTGATCAGCAGATTGTCGGAGCAACCTACGGTTATCTGTTTGGTGCAGCGAAAAGCAAGCTGCGCCTGAGGCGCCATCAACCCTCTTTCCTGTCACGCATCTTCAGTGGCGTATTTTATCGCTTTGGTGCCTTGCATGCTGTGTATATGTATTTCATCATCAATGACCGGCTGCCACCTTCATTCGATCCTGTCTATTTCATTGCCAGTGTGGGTGACGTAGTCGGCAATCGCAAGTAAGGCGGGGGCAGGCTTTGGTTTCACACTCACGTCGTCGTTTTCTTGCCGCAGGACTTGGTGCGCTGTTTATCAGTGGTTGCAAGGGGCCTGTGATCAGTGAGCCTCGACTGTTCAACCCCTGTATCACCACACTGCCGGACTCCTTGCAAAATCATGAGCTGATGCTCAGTTGCTGGGAGGGCATTGATCCTGAACTGGTCTGGGATTGTCATGCGCATCTGGTAGGTGTTGGTGACTCAGACAGCGGCATAGAACTCTCTGAACGCATGCTCAGCCCGTTACACCCCATACAATACGTTCAGCGGCTTTTTTATCTCAATGCCGGATGTGTCCATGATGCCGAGGGAAGTGTTGATCGCAGCTATGTTGCGCGCTTGCACAATCTGGTGTCCGGCATGCCGTTCGGCTTCAAGATGATGCTGTTTGCATTCGACCGCACACATGACAGTAATGGGCAGCCGCGCTCAGACCTGACCCCCTTTCATGTACCGAACGACTATGCGAGAAATGTTGCTCTTGCAGCGCCTTACTGGTTTGAGTGGGTATGCTCTGTACACCCGTATCGTGAGGATGCGATTGAAGTGCTGGAAGAGGCAAGTCGGCAGGGTGCCAGGGCAGTCAAATGGTTGCCACCGGCAATGGGCATCGACCCTGCATCGGCCCAGTGCGATGCCTTCTATGATGCCCTGGTCAGACTGGATATGCCGTTGATTACCCATGTTGGTGAGGAGCGTGCGGTGGTGGGGGCAGGACGGCCAATATGGGGGAATCCGCTCAGGCTCAGGCGCGCTCTGGATAGAGGTGTTCGGGTGGTGATGGCGCACTGTGCCAGCACCGGTGAAGATGTAGATCTGGATCAGGGGCCTGAGGGCAGGCGAGTATCGAGTTTTTCTTTGTTCAGGCGCTTGATGGGCGAAAAGCCCTACGAGCAACTGCTCTCTGGTGATATCTCGGCCATCACTCAGCGCAACCGCTCGGATGAGGTGTTGCGTGAACTGCTGGAGCAGGATGAGTGGCATTCGCGTCTGCTGTTTGGCTCAGACTACCCGCTACCGGGCGTTCTTCCGCTGACATCGCCCTTGTTGCTGGCGCGACAGGGGGTGCTGGAGATGTCGTCTGTTGCTTTCATGACCGAGTTGCGACGGCATAATCCTGTGCTGTTTGATCTGGCGCTGAAAAGGCACCTGAGCAGCAACGGCAAGCGTTTTGCTACGAGTATTTTCGAAACACGATCTTTCTTCGATAAGTCTGCCCGGATCTGAGGTCGCATCAGTAGCCGGAGGGGCGCTCCAGCTCTCTATCCTGTCGCATCTGCTCAATTTTAAGCTGGCGCTCATGCTGCTCTTGCAGATATTCGATTATCTCTTCGTCGCTGGGTTGATTGATCATCACATACCAGACAGGTGAAGTGCCGATCAGGAATCCCGCCACTGCAAGTGCGATCCCGGTCTTCTGCCATTTTCGTTTCAGGTTCAGGCCCAGAATAACGATGGCAACTCCCAGCAGGTTCAGTAGATAGGCACTTAACGGCATGAAGGATCTCCTTTGGCAGATCTTGAAAGGGGGGTATTATTCACCCTTTTTTATGCCCAGGGATGGGCTGTATGCTGGCAATGCAGGAGCTATTGCCAGTGATGTCGGCGAATTGATCAACATCATTGGTTATGGCGACGTCGCTCTGAGGTGAAGGGATCTTGAAGTCATACACACGCTCCCACTTGGGTGAGTCTGGTGTGCGCTCCCAGACAGTGCCAGCATTATACTGCAGCAACTCAGTCAGTGACGGATCAAGCTGTTGTATTTTTTCCATTGGAACGGGCAGCAGGTTCAGGGCTTCGTCTGCCAGAAACTCGTCTGACTCATAGCCGGTAAACAGTCGCCACCCGGTGTCATTGAGATGTTCGGGCACGGTTTTGTACATGAAGCGTACCGGTAGCTTTTCATCAAAAACCAGGCGAGATACCAGAACAAGAAATCCGTTCTTGGTCTGAGCGGTTTCATCCTTTATGTCGAGGGGAGTATCGGGCATCACTGTTTTCATCTTCTGTGTTCGCTATTGATTCTGGCGATTCAGTCGCTATTAAACGGATAAGCCCCGCACGTTACCGTGCAGGGCTTATGGGGAAGTGTGATCCAGTCAGATCACACGCTCATCTCTCAGACAGTTGCTGTCGGAATGACAGAGGATGCCTTGCTGATGTAGCTATCCATCTGATCAAAGTTCAGATAGCGATAGACTTCACCGGCCATGCTGTCGATCTTGCTGGCGTACTCCTGGTACTCGGCAACGGTTGGCAGCTTGCCCATCAGTGCGGCAACGGCAGCCAGTTCGGCTGAGGCCAGGTAGACGTTAGCGCCATCACCCAGACGGTTCGGGAAGTTACGGGTTGAGGTGGACACAACCGTAGACTTCGCCGCAACACGTGCCTGGTTACCCATGCACAATGAACAGCCCGGCATCTCAAGACGCGCACCGGCACGACCGAAGATGCTGTAGTAGCCCTCTTCTGTCAATTGAGCGGCATCCATCTTGGTTGGTGGCGCGATCCACATGCGCGTCGGAATGGTCTTGCCACTGGCTTCCAGCAGTTTACCAGCCGCGCGGAAATGACCGATGTTGGTCATGCACGAACCGATGAACACTTCATCGATGGTGTCGCCAGAAACGTCAGACAGCTTGCGGGCATCGTCAGGGTCGTTAGGCGCACACAGGATCGGTTCATTGATCTCTGACATGTCGATTTCGATGACGGTTGTGTACTCGGCATCCTTATCGGCACGCATCAGCTGCGGATTCGCCAGCCACTCTTCCATGCCCTTGATGCGACGCTCAATGGTACGGACATCGCCATAGCCTTCGGCCAGCATCCACTTCAGCATGACGATGTTGGAGCGCAGGTATTCTGCGACCGAATCTTCAGACAGGGTGATGGTGCAGCCGGCAGCAGAGCGCTCTGCAGAGGCGTCAGACAGCTCGAACGCCTGTTCGACAGTCAGCTCTTCAAGGCCTTCGATCTCCAGGATGCGACCGGAGAAAATGTTCTTCTTGCCGGATTTCGCAACGGTCAGGTGACCTTCCTGAATCGCGTAGTAAGGGATCGCATGAACCAGATCACGCAGGGTGATGCCAGGGTTGCGCTTGCCCTTGAAGCGAACCAGAACAGACTCAGGCATATCCAGTGGCATGACGCCGGTAGCTGCAGCGAAAGCGACCAGACCGGAGCCGGCAGGGAAGGAGATACCCAGCGGGAAACGGGTGTGGGAGTCGCCACCGGTGCCGACAGTATCAGGCAGCAGCATGCGGTTCAGCCAGGAGTGGATAACACCATCACCAGGGCGCAGAGAGACGCCGCCGCGGTTCATGATGAAGTCTGGCAGTGTGTGGTGTGTGTTGACGTCAACCGGCTTGGGATAAGCGGCGGTGTGGCAGAAGGACTGCATCACCAGATCCGCAGAGAAGCCCAGACACGCCAGATCTTTCAGCTCGTCACGGGTCATCGGGCCAGTGGTGTCCTGAGAGCCGACTGTGGTCATCTTGGGTTCGCAGTACATGCCTGGGCGAACACCTTCGAGGCCACATGCCTTGCCGACCATCTTCTGCGCCAGGGTGAAGCCTTTGCCGGTATCGGCTGGCTGCTCAGGTACGCGGAACAGGTCAGCAGATGGCAGCTTCAGAGCTTCACGTGCCTTGTCAGTCAGACCTCGGCCGATGATCAATGGAATACGGCCACCGGCACGTACTTCATCAAGCAGAACCTGGGTTTTCAGTTCAAAGCGGCAGAGCTCTTCACCGGTTTCGTGGTTTTTCGCAACACCTTCATAGGGGTAGACATCAATGACATCGCCCATATTCATTTTGGACACATCCATTTCGATGGGCAGTGCGCCGGCATCTTCCATGGTGTTGTAGAAGATCGGAGCGATCTTGCTGCCGAAGCAGTAGCCACCAGCGCGCTTGTTCGGCACGTTCGGGATGTCATCACCGAAGAACCAGAGTACGGAGTTGGTGGCAGACTTGCGTGAAGAACCGGTACCCACCACATCGCCGACATAGGCAACAGGGAAGCCTTTGGCTTTAACTTCTTCGATCTGCTTCAGCGGTCCGGTTGTACCTGGGTTGACCGGCTCGATACCTTCACGCTCCATCTTCAGCATTGCATTTGCATGCAGAGGGATGTCCGGGCGTGACCAGGCATCAGGTGCTGGTGACAGGTCGTCGGTGTTGGTTTCGCCCGGTACCTTGAAGACGGTAACAGTGATTTTTTCAGCGACGGCAGGCTTGTTGGTGAACCACTCACCGGCAGCCCAGGACTCGATGACCTGTTTTGCATGCGGGTTACCGGCATCCATTTTGTCCTTCACATCGTGGAAGGCATCAAACATCAGCAGGGTAGTGGAGAGCGCCTTGGCAGCAACTGGTGCCAGTTCGTTGTCATCCAGGCAGTCAACCAGCGGGTGAATGTTGTATCCCCCCAGCATGGTGCCGAGCAGCTCAACGGCTTTGGTCTTGTTGACCAGTGGTGAGCTGGCTTCGCCCTTGGTGATGGCGGCCAGAAAGCCTGCTTTGACATAAGCAGCCTGGTCAACACCGGCTGGTACGCGTTCAGTCAACAGATCAAGCAAAAACGCTTCTTCACCTGCGGGTGGGTTCTGCAGGAGTTCAATCAGTGCTGCCGTTTGCTCTGGGTCCAGAGGCTTGGGAGGTACGCCTTCAGCGGCGCGTTCTTCGACATGTTTGCGATATGCTTCAAGCACAATATAGCCCTCATCTGTTGTCACAGCATACGCCGGATCTAATGTCACCGACGACGCCTGGAATGTGTATCCAGGAGGCTGTCCGAGAATGGTGACCGCAATAGGTCAGTCTATTCTCGGACAGCCCCCTAGTGGTGATTGGCGGATGAATTCTAGCTCAAGAGGCCCGTAAAGTTAAGTATTGTCGACAATCTTGAGCTTATACTTTGGGTCAAGAAAGGAGGGTTAAGTACCGGATAATTGCAGAAAAAGTGCCGAAAATTGATACGTATCAATGCTTTTTTCGACTGAATTTGCTGCAATAGCGTAATGAATTCAATTACTAATCATTTTAATGGGTCACAGTAAAGAGATCTCGTGATCGATTTAACATCATGATGGATGAGGGTTATTTTGTGCCTGTTGCAGAGCTGAAGAGGATGGAAACAGAAACGTTGGAAGGTAGATGGGTCCGACTGCAGCATTTCGATGGCACGCAGCGAGAGGTCTGGGTGGTGGATCAGGAGGTTGCCTGGCCTGAGGGGCGGTTGATAGTGTCACGCACCGATCCTGAAGGGATCATAACCCACGCCAACCATACTTTTGTCGAGATGTCGGGGTATGACCGAGAGGAGTTGATGGGGTCTACTCATGCGATTCTGCGGCATCCGGATATGCCGAAGGAGGTGTTTGCCGAGATGTGGCAAACTCTGCTGCAGGGCCGGAACTGGCTGGGGTACCTGAAAAACCTGCGCAAGGATGGGCGTTACTACTGGGTCAAGGCGACAGTCATGCCGAATATTCGCGATGGTGAGCTCAAGGGCTATACTTCGGTTCGCAAGCGCCCGTCCAGAGATAAGGTGCGTGAGTATGAGGTGCTTTATCAGCAGTACCGAGATGCTGCTGTCAGTTGAGCGCTTTTGATGCTATCCCGGATCGCCTATAATGCGCGCGCATTCGATTACGCGTAGTAATAGCCAGGTGCGAAATGGCATCGGCCAGGAGACAGCATGACCCCACTAGAAGAGATTAACGCCTTTTTGCCCTGTCCTACCCCTGATGCCTGGGTGCAGGCGGCATTGAAGGAGGAGAATCAGTCGATTCTGCTGATCGATCACGCACACTGTGAGAAAAAAGCGGCATCGACTGCCATGTCCTTGATGTTTCGCTATGTAGAACGCACGGATTTGCTGAACAAAATGTCACGTCTGGCGCGCGAGGAGTTGATCCATTTCGAGCAGGTGCTGGAGTTGATGAAGGCGCGTGATGTCGAGTATATCTATCTCAGTTCGGCGCGCTATGCCGGTGGGATGCGTGAGCATGTCAGGACTTCCGAGCCGGGGCGCTTGACCGATCTGCTGATCATCGGTGCCTATATAGAGGCGCGTTCCTGTGAGCGTTTTGCCTGTCTGGCGCCGCACCTGGATGATGAGCTGGCTAAATTCTATCGTTCGCTGCTGAAGTCCGAGGCGCGTCATTATCAGGACTATCTGACTCTGGCGCGTGAGTATGCCGGCGAGCCGATTGATGAGCGCATTGCATTTTTTGCAGAGGTTGAGCGTTCATTAATAGAGCGGCCAGACAGTGAATTCCGTTTTCACAGCGGGCCGCCTGTTCTGCAGTAAGGGCGGGATCTAGTGCCTGCTGATCGGGTTCGAGTTGATCGGGTTCATGCTGCTGCTCAGTGAGAAGCTGCGCAGATCCAGTCCACTCTCGGTGATCTCGATATACCATCCCTGCTTGTTCCAGTCGCCGAGCACAATGCGTTGTGCCGGCGCCTTGCCCTGATCCAGTTGATGGATGGCAGGGCGGTGGGTATGGCCATGAATCAGCCGTCCGACATCGTGTGAACGCAGGGTCTCAAGCACGGCATCAGTATTGACATCCATGATCTCATCAGCCTTCTGGCTACCCTGCATCTGGCTCTCGCTGCGCAGGCGCTGTGCCATTGCAATGCGCTGCTCAACTGTCTTGCTCAGTACAGTCTGTTGCCAGGCTGGGTGGCGTACCATCTTGCGAAACGCCTGATACTCGACATCATCCGTACAGAGTTGATCACCATGCATCAGCAGGCTCTTTATGCCATCTGCTGCATCAATGAGATATGCCTCAGGCAGTAGTTCGGCACCGATTGCATCAGTAAACGCGTTGCCAACCAGGAAGTCGCGGTTACCGTGCTGAAAATAGAGGCGAGTGCCATCTGCACTCACTTTTTTCAGACCGGCGAATACCTGTTCAAGCCCGGGCAGGGGCGCGTCGTCACCTATCCAGTATTCGAAAATATCGCCCAGCAGATAAAGTTCATCGCTGCCGGGAGCAATATGTTCAAGGAACCAGAGCAGTCCTGTGGTGATGTCGGGCCGCTCAGGCTGCAGGTGCAGATCGGATATGAAAAGCTGCCGCATCTTATTCGCTGGCAGCTTCTGCAACGATTTCTGCGCTTTCGATAATCACATCTTCAGCCGGGACATCCTGATGTCCTGCGCGAGAAGTGGTTTTTACCTTCTTGATTTTATTGATAACATCCATGCCGTCAACGACTTTGCCGAAAACGGCGTAGCCCCAGCCATCCGGAGTCTTGGCGGTGTGGTTCAGGAAGGTGTTATCCGACACGTTGATGAAAAACTGGGCAGATGCCGAGTGTGGGTCCATGGTGCGTGCCATCGCAATTGTGCCGGCGCTGTTGGTCAGGCCGTTGTCTGCTTCGTTCTCTATTGAATCACGTGTCTTCTTGGAGGCCATGCCGGGTTCAAAGCCACCGCCCTGAATCATGAAGCCGTCAATCACGCGATGAAAGATAACGCCATCATAGAAACCATCTTTGACATACTGCTCGAAATTTGCAGCAGTAACAGGGGCTTTCTCATGGTTGAGTTCAAGAGTGATATCGCCGAAATTAGTGTGCAAAATGATCATTGGGGGCTTTCCTGATAGTTTTGTTTAGGGGGATATTATACTCAAGTATGATGTCGCTGCACCCGCTTTGATGGTCTGGGATGAAACTCACTGCCGTGCAGCGAGGCGAAGCCGTGCTTTGTCGGGTTAAGTCAGTTTATAATAGCCGATCAGTTTTCAGGGGGTGCTCCCGGTCGGGAGCGCCATGATGTTCAGTCTCGACAAGTTGCCACTATGACCAAAACGGAAAGCGCTAAACCGACAAATTTCATTCATCAGATCATTGAGCAGGATATCCGCAATAATGTGAATGGCGGGAAGGTCGTTACCCGTTTTCCGCCGGAGCCAAACGGTTATCTGCATATTGGTCATGCCAAATCCATCTGCCTGAATTTCGGAACGGCGCAGAAATATGGTGGCCAGTGTAACCTGCGTTTTGACGATACCAATCCTGAAAAAGAGAGTCAGGAATATATCGACTCCATCGTCGAGGATGTGCGTTGGCTAGGGTTTGAATGGGCGGGTGATATCTGCTACACCTCCAGCTATTTTGATCAGTTGTACGATTACGCACTGCATCTGATCCGTGAGGGCAAGGCTTACGTCGATGATCTCAGTGCACATGAGATGCGCGAGTATCGTGGCACTCTGACGGAGCCTGGTCGTAACAGTCCGTATCGCGATCGCAGTGTCGAGGAGAATCTGGCGCTGTTCGAAAAGATGAAGAACGGCGAACTGTCCGAAGGTGCTGCCGCATTGCGTGCCAGGATTGATATGGCATCGCCCAATATGAATATGCGTGACCCGGTGATCTATCGTATCCGTCATGCGCATCACCACCAGTCTGGCGATAAATGGTGCATCTATCCCTCATACGACTTTGCTCATGGCCAGTCGGATGCGATCGAAGGGGTTACCCATTCAATCTGCACTCTGGAGTTTGAAGATCATCGTCCGCTGTATGAGTGGCTGATCGAAAATCTGCCGGTGCCAGCCGTGCCGAAGCAGTATGAATTTGCACGACTCAACCTCAACTACACCGTCACCAGTAAGCGCAAGCTGAAAGCGCTGGTGGAGGAGGGGTTTGTGCAGGGGTGGGATGATCCACGCATGCCGACCATCTCCGGTCTGCGTCGTCGTGGTTACACGCCTGCATCCATCCGCAACTTCTGCGAGATGATCGGTGTCACCCGCTCTAATGGTATTGTTGATATGGCGATGCTGGAGTCCGCCATTCGTGAGGATCTGGATGCCAGTGCGCCACGCGCCATGTGCGTCACACGCCCATTGAAGGTCACAATCACCAACTTCCCGGAAGGTGAAGAGGAGTGGTTCGATCTGCCGGCGCACCCCAAGGATGAGTCCATGGGCAGCCGCAGAGTCTCTTTCGGTCGTAATCTGCTGATCGAACAGGAGGATTTTGAAGAGGTTGCACCACGTAAGTGGAAGCGGCTGGCTACCGGCGATGCCGTGCGCCTGCGTGGCTGCTATGTGATCCGCTGCGAAGAGGTGATCAAGGATGCTAGCGGGCAGATTATTGAGCTGAAATGCACCTATGACCCGGCCACCAAGGGTGCAAACCCCGAGGGCTATAAGGCCAATGGTGTTATTCACTGGGTAAACTCCGACCGCTCCGTGCCCTGCGAGGTGCGACTCTATGATCGGCTCTTTACTGAAGCCAATCCGGATGGTGACAAGGAGCAGGACTTCCAGAGCTTCATCAACCCTGAATCTCTTGTTGTGCTGAGCGATGCGCGTGTCGAGCCAGGTCTTGAAGGGGCAGCGGCCGAAAGCCGTTTCCAGTTCGAGCGCATGGGTTATTTCAGCGTCGACAAGGATTCCACTGCTGACAAGCTTATCTTCAATCGTACTGTCACCCTGCGCGATTCCTGGGCCAAGATCCAGGCGGGTAGCTGATTTGACAGCACGAAGTTGGCTGCTGGGGTTGCTACTGCTGCTGACTGCATGCAGTAGCGATCCGATCATTCCGCCTGCTCAGGCGGATGCGATGTCGCGTATTCTCGAGGTGGAACGTATTGCGCTGCTGCCTGAGGAGGTGATGGAAACCTCTGGGCTGGCAGAGCGGCATGGTCGCCTCTGGACTATCAATGACAGCGGTAACCGGCCATTACTTTATCGCCTGTCGGAAGATGGTCGAGAGATAGATCGCCGTATTCGCCCACTGGGTGCCATCAATGTTGACTGGGAAGCGCTGGCGCAGGATGAGACGCATCTGCATATCCTCGATTGCGGCAATAACAGAGGTAATCGTGACTGGTTGCAGCTTTACAGCGTGCGCTGGCAGGATCTCGATGCTGCACCGGATGGCGCCAGTGTGCCAGCTACGCGTATCAATTTCCGCTTTGCCGATGCCGAGCGGGTGGTCAGGCTGCATGATCATGATAATGACTGCGAAGCCGCGACCGTTGTGGATGGCAAGATCTGGATCTTTACCAAGAACTGGGCCGACACACATACCCGCCACTATATCCTGGACCCGAAAAAGCCCGATCAGGAACTGGTCAGCCAGGGGCGCTATCCTGTACATGGGCTGATCACCGCGGCAGACTATGATGCCGAGACAGGCATGCTCGTATTGCTGGGGTATACGGTAAGGCGCTTCAGCAGTCGTGCGTTTGTCTGGACTGTGCCGGTCAATGAGGGAGCTTTTGACTGGGAAGTGGCTCAGTATCATGTAGTCGAGCCACCCGGGCAGTGGGAGGCGGTGCTCTGGCAGCAGGGCGACCTGCTGTTGACTCGCGAGCGCAGCATCCTGGGTGACACGCAACTGGGGATCATCCGCATGGACCAGCCTCGAGTCGAGCCATTACCTGAGCGCTGAATGATTTTGCTATAATCGCTTTTTTCAAGGTCGATGCTGTGAAAGGCGGCATCGAATTTTTTCATCTCTGCCAAGACACACGGGACATTATGTTGCAGATATACAGCACGTTAGCACGGACCAAGACACCTTTTGAGCCACTCCAGCCGGGTAAGATCGGCATCTATGTGTGTGGGGTCACCGTGTATGACTACTGTCATATCGGTCATGCGCGGGTCATGGTTGCGTTCGATGTGATCACGCGCTATCTGCGCTGGCGGGGCTGGGATGTCAACTATGTTCGCAATATCACAGACGTGGATGACAAGATCATTCGCCGAGCGGCCGAAAATGGTGAAAGCGTTGATGCGCTGACCGAGCGCATGATCGCAGCGATGCATGAGGATGAGACGTGCCTGCTGGTGCTGCGTCCTGATCATGAGCCACGTGTGACGGGGCATATGGATAACATCATTGAGTTCATCGGTACTCTGATGGATAAGGATTTCGCTTATCTGGCGAGCAATGGCGATATCTATTATCGGGTCGAGAAGTTCGAGACCTATGGTCGTCTGAGTAATCAGAATGTCGATGAGCTGCGCTCCGGTTCGCGAGTCGAGGTGGAAGAGGCGAAGGAGAGTCCTCTGGACTTCGTACTCTGGAAAGCAGCCAAGCCGGGTGAAGTCAGCTGGGCTTCTCCCTGGGGTGAGGGGCGTCCCGGCTGGCATATCGAATGCTCGGCCATGTCCAAGTCCTGCATCGGCCATACGCTTGATATTCATGGTGGTGGCCCGGATCTGCCTTTCCCGCACCATGAAAACGAGATCGCTCAGTCAGAAGCGGCCAATGGCTGTACCTACGCCAATTACTGGATGCATGCCGGTGCCGTGCGTGTGAATCAGGAGAAGATGTCCAAATCATTGAATAACTTCTTCACCATTCGTGATGTGCTGGAAAAGTACAACTCGGAGGTCGTGCGTTACTTCCTCACCAGCGCGCACTATCGCAGCTACATTGACTACTCTGAAGACAGTCTCAAGGAGGCGCGCAGTGCGCTGGAGCGCTTTTATCAGGCGCTGCAGGGGATCAATATCATTGATCAAACCCAGCAGTGGGCCGGCAGTGAGTATGAGGTTCGTTTCTGTGAGGCAATGGATGACGACTTCAACACACCCAAGGCACTTGCAGTGCTGTTTGAGTTGGTGAATGAGCTGAATACCGCCAAGCGCAGTGATCCTGTGCTTGCCTCAAAACTGGCTGCTGAGTTGAAGCGTCTGGCTGGTGTGGTGGGCTTGCTGCAACAGGACCCTGATCAGTTCCTGAAAGGGGAAGAGCGTGCGGATGGCCTGAGTCACGATGCCATCGAGGCGATGATTCAGCAGCGTATAGAAGCCAAGCGTAACAAGGATTACGCCGAATCAGACCGTATCCGGGACGAGCTGGCGGCGCAAGGGATAATTCTCAAGGATAGTCGCGAGGGAACCAGTTGGTATCGCGAGGGTTGATAGCACGCTGAGTGCTGGTCAACAGCTGATCTGAACAAGGCCGGATGTTAGAAAGTCCGGCCTTTTCTGTACAGGGATGTGCAGTATGCTGGCAATGCAGGAGCGATTGCCAGCGATTCATGTTTACTTGTCGTGAAAGCGTTCGGCGGCTTCCAGGGTGTTTTCCATCAGGCTTGCCACCGTCATCGGGCCGACACCACCGGGTACGGGGGTTATCCAGCCTGCCCGTTCGGCGGCTGTTTCAAAATCCACATCACCTACCAGAGTGCCATCTTCCAGGCGGTTGATCCCGACATCAATCACAACAGCGCCCGGCTTGATCCATTCGCCCTTGACCAGTCCTGGTTTGCCGACGCCGACTACAAGGATATCTGCGCGTGCGACATGTTCGGCCAGGTTCTGAGTGAAGCGGTGGCAGATAGTGGTCGTGCTGCCGGCCAGGAGCATTTCAAGCATCATCGGGCGGCCGACAATGTTGGATGCACCGACAATCACCGCCTCTTTGCCACGGGCATCAAGATCGCTGTATTTCAGCAGAGTCATGATGCCTTTGGGTGTGCAGGGGCGCAGAACCGGCATGCGCTGTACCAGGCGGCCCAGGTTGAAGGCATGGAAACCATCCACATCCTTATCGGGTCTGATCTCTTCGAGAATGGCTGAGCTGTCAAAATCGGGGGGGAGGGGGAGTTGAACCAGGATGCCATCAACGGTTGAGTCTTCGTTCAGGGACTTGATCAACTGGATCAGGTCTTCCTGACTGGTTGAGGCTGGCAGATCATAAGCTTTTGACTCTATGCCAACCTCCCTGCAGGCTTCCTTTTTGTGGTGAACATAGATCTGGGAAGCGGGGTCCTGGCCCACAAGAACGACAGCCAGAGAAGGTCTGCGTTTGCCCTGTTCCACTCGTGTGGCAATAGCGGCTTTAACCGTCTGACGAACCTGCCTGGCAATCTCTTTACCATCGATGATGTTTGCGCTCATTGTTGGATGCTGATCCTTGGGAGAGAATTTTCAAAGGCAGTATTTTCGCATGGATAGGCTCTTCCGGCCAAGCATGTCGGCTCCTGCAGTTGTGAATCTCGACTGATGCTGTACACTTCTTAATCACTTGCAAAGTGTTTTTGCTGGTTGATAGTTGTTTTTATTAAAAAATGGTGCAGGAGTCTTGACGAGCCATGCCTGCTCCCTTAGGATACGCACCTCTTCGCTGAGCTGAGCCAACGGCAAAGTCTAGTGAGGAGTAAAGTAATGAGCGCTCGTAGCTCAACCGGATAGAGCAACGGCCTTCTAAGCCGTAGGTCGCAGGTTCGAGTCCTGCCGGGCGCGCCAGTAGCTTTATATTCGGCAAGATCAGAGACAATGGTGGGCGTAGCTCAGTTGGCAGAGCTCCGGATTGTGATTCCGGCGGTCGTGGGTTCAAGCCCCATCGTCCACCCCATTCTGATCAACGCGGAAGTGGTGAAATTGGTATACACGCTGGATTTAGGTTCCAGTGCCGCAAGGCGTGAGAGTTCGAGTCTCTCCTTCCGCACCATTGTTAGACGATTGTTAAATACGCTGTGGTGGGCGTAGCTCAGTTGGCAGAGCTCCGGATTGTGATTCCGGCGGTCGTGGGTTCAAGCCCCATCGTCCACCCCATTCCCCTTTTCGTCAGGGGTTCTCAATACTTTCTGTTCAGCTCAATTTTTGATACTGATAACCGTTACATCTCGGTTTTTCTCCTATCCATACCCTGTTTGAGTACTTTGCGGACTAATATGTCCATGAATGCAGGTTTTACACCTCTCTAACTTGACTAATGCATCCTATTCGCGGAAAATTTTGCCCTTTAGAATTCAGGCTTTGTAGACCGAGCTTCAGTTCTCTAGCTTCCTGTGCAGGATAATGCACAAAAGGTGGAAGCAGAGGGTGGAAACGTTCGGGATGCAGGTCGCAAACTTATGCTGCAATCTATTTGTGAGGATCTTCATGCAAGTTTCTGTTGAAACGACTTCCGGTCTTGAGCGCCAGATCACTGTCACCGTTCCTGCTGAGCGCATCGACCAGGATGTAGACAGGCAGGCTCAGCAGCAGGCACGTACTCGTCGGTTGGATGGTTTCCGCCCCGGTAAAGTCCCTGTCACAGTCATCAAGCGCATGTTTGGCAAGGCGATCCGTCAGGATGTGATCAGCCGTGTAGTGCAGGAAACTTTCTATGAAGCGGTTGAGCAGGAGAAGCTGAAGCCTGCCGGTGGCCCATCCATCGACTTCCGCAATGACGAAGAGGGTCAGGATTTCAAATATGTAGCGACCTTCGAAGTATATCCGGAG
This sequence comes from Nitrincola alkalilacustris, assembly GCF_008973755.1. Lineage (GTDB taxonomy): Bacteria > Pseudomonadota > Gammaproteobacteria > Pseudomonadales > Balneatricaceae > Nitrincola > Nitrincola alkalilacustris. Next base: position 244,925 of record NZ_WBOM01000006.1, read on the forward strand.
ATAGCTCTGGCTGATTTCTCTCAGGCTGAAATCGAAAAACTCAGCGCTGAGGTTACCGACGCTGATCTGGATGAAATGATCGATACACTGCGTAAGCAGCAGGGTAGCTGGGCTGTAGTAGAGCGCGCCTCTGCAGAAGGCGATCAGGTCAAGATCGATTTCGAAGGCTTTATCGATGGTGAAGCGTTTGAAGGCGGCAAGGCCGAAGGCATGGACCTGGTACTGGGTTCCAACACCATGATCCCGGGTTTTGAGGCGGGCATCACTGGCGCGTCTGCAGGTGATGAGCTGGAAGTGAACGTGACTTTCCCGGCTGAATACCATGCTGAAAACCTGAAAGGCAAGCCTGCACTGTTCAAGGTCAAAGTGCAGAGCGTTTCCGCTCAGGAGCTGCCAGAACTGAACGAAGAGTTCTTCTCACGTTTCGGTATCGAAGATCAGACAGTTGAAGGTTTCCGCACTGAAGTTCGCAAGAACATGCAGCGTGAACTGAAGCAGGCTCTTAAAGGTAAGCTGAAGGATAAAGTATTCGGCAAACTGATCGAACTGAATCAGATTGACGTACCACAGTCATTGATCGATTCAGAAATCGATAACCTGCGTCGTCAGGCTGTTCAGCAGTTTGGTGGTCCTGATTCCAAGATCGACCCGAACACTCTGCCGAAAGAGATGTTCACAGATCAGGCCAAGCGTCGTGTAACTGTCGGTCTGCTGGTTCAGGAACTGATCCGTGCCAACGATATCAAACCTGATGAAGAACAGGTTCGTGCCACCATTACTGAAATGGCCGAAACCTACCAGAATCCTCAGGAAGTGATTGACTGGTACTACAGCAATAATCAGGTACTGAGCCAGATTCAGAGCCTGGTGCTGGAAGATCAGGTTATCGAGTTGCTGGTATCTTCAGCCAAGGTCACTGATAAACAGGTCAGCTACCAGGATGCAATCAAGCCGGCTCAGCAGGCGCCTGCTGAAGCAGAAGAAAGCGCTTCAGCGTAAAGGTTCATAAAACCTTTGATTTGCTATCTCAGGTAGAGATATTTTATAAAGCGACAGTTGGCCGGTGCTGACTGTCGTTTTTTCGCTTTACAGGCTTAGGAGCAAAATGCATGTCGGATTTCCTTACCAGACGTTCCAGTGAAATTACCAATGCGGGTGGCCTGGTGCCGATGGTAGTCGAGCAGAGCGCGCGCGGTGAACGTGCTTACGATATCTATTCACGCCTGCTCAAAGAGCGTGTGATTTTTCTGGTCGGCCAGGTCGAAGACCATATGGCCAACCTGATTGTTGCTCAGTTGTTGTTCCTGGAAGCAGAAAACCCGGAAAAGGATATTCATCTTTATATCAATTCACCGGGCGGATCTGTGACTGCAGGCATGGCAATCTATGACACCATGCAGTTCATTCAGCCCAATGTCAGCACCATGTGTATTGGTCAGGCGGCCAGCATGGGCGCTTTCCTGCTGTCTGGTGGTGCCAAGGGCAAGCGCTTTGCGCTGCCGAATGCACGCGTGATGATTCATCAGCCGCTGGGTGGTTATCAGGGTCAGGCGACTGACATCGAGATCCACACGCGTGAGATTCTGTCGATCAGAGCCAAGCTGAATCGGATACTGGCAGAGCATACCGGCCAGCCGATTGAAGTGATCGAGCGTGATACGGAACGTGATAATTTCATGAACCCTCAGGCGGCTCTGGAGTACGGTCTGATCGATCAGGTACTCGACAAACGCGCTGTTGTTGGGTAAAAGTGAAAGAACTTTCCCTGGCGGGGAGGCCTGTGTTAACCAACACTGGCCTAAAACGAACAGGTTTTTGAGGTAACACGATGTCGGATCAGATCACTGGTAAAGATGATGCAGGCAAGCTGTACTGCTCATTCTGTGGCAAGAGCCAGGATGAAGTACGCAAGCTGATTGCCGGACCATCAGTCTTTATCTGCGATGAATGTGTTGATCTCTGTAACGATATTATTCGGGAAGAGATCCAGGATTCTGCAGCAAGCGAGTCGGGCGAGCAGTTGCCGACTCCCGCTGAGATCAAGTCCACTCTGGATGACTATGTCATCGGTCAGGAGCGGGCCAAGAAGGTACTTGCGGTTGCTGTTTACAACCACTACAAGCGTTTGCGCTTTCAGGAAAGAAAGGGCAACGACATAGAACTGAGCAAGAGTAATATTCTGCTGATCGGCCCAACCGGCAGTGGTAAGACGCTGTTGGCCCAGACACTGGCCAGACTGCTGAATGTACCCTTTACGATTGCCGATGCCACCACGCTGACGGAAGCGGGCTATGTGGGTGAAGATGTCGAGAACATCATCCAGAAGCTGCTGCAGAAGTGTGACTATGATGTCGAAAAAGCTCAGCTGGGTATTGTCTATATTGACGAGATCGACAAGATTTCGCGCAAATCAGATAACCCCTCCATCACTCGCGATGTATCGGGTGAGGGTGTTCAGCAGGCGCTGCTGAAACTGATTGAGGGTACAGTAGCCTCTGTACCGCCTCAGGGTGGCCGTAAGCATCCACAGCAGGAGTTCCTGCAGGTCGATACTTCCAACATTCTGTTTATCTGTGGCGGTGCCTTCTCGGGCCTTGAGAAGATCATCCGTGACCGTAGCGAAAAGAGTTCTATCGGCTTCAACGCTATCGTCAAGAGCAAGGATGAGAGTCGTAACACTGAGATCCTGCATGATGTCGAAGCGGAGGATCTGGTCAAGTTTGGTCTGATTCCGGAGTTTGTCGGTCGTCTGCCGATGATTGCAACACTCTCCGAGCTGGACGAAGCCGCACTGATCGAGATACTGACCGCACCGAAGAACAGCCTGACCAAGCAGTATGCCGCGCTGTTCGAGATGGAAGGTGCTGAAGTGGATTTCCGTGAAGAAGCATTACTGAGCATTGCGCACAAGGCGCTTGAGCGTCGCACAGGTGCGCGTGGTCTGCGATCCATTCTGGAAGCGACCCTGCTGGATATCATGTATCAGCTGCCGTCGATGGAGAATGTTTCTAAAGTCGTGATCGACGAAGGAGTGATCGAAGGTACCTCCGAGCCGATCCTGATCTATGAGAACAGTGACCGACAGTCCAAGAGTGCAGCGAAAAAAGCTGTTCCTGACGACTGATCAAACAGGAGCTATCGGCTACAACCATTAAAAGCGGCTCAGGCCGCTTTTGTGTTTTGTATGGAAGCTTCCCGGCATCCGTCAGGTGTTCTCATACATCACCTGCATCGACTCCTTGGTCCATTTCAGGCTTTCCCGATAAGCAATCTCGTAAAGACCGGCATCAAAGTCCGGCGGCAGGTTATCCCAGTCGCCAGACTCATATGCCATCACCTGTTTCAGTACCTTGCCAATATCACCTTCATGGGACTGGATTCCCAGCATGATCTCATCACCCAGTGGGACCTGTTGCAACAAGGTTTCTTGCTCCATATCCAGCAGCAGATGAATCCCGGACATCAATCCTGCAATCAGGTAGGAGGAAGGGTTGGGGAGCTTCATCTCCATCGCGATCAGTTCACACATGCGCCCGCGCACCAGCAGGATGCGGGTAAGCTCCTCCGGCTTCTCCTTGTGGCTGTCAAGCGCAATCAGGGTGGACCATTTCTTGATCTGTTCCAGACCCAGTAAAACCACCGCCTGGGCCACCGATTCCACCTTGCGTACCAGGGAATAGGCGGCCGAGTTAACGACCCTGAGCAGTTTATAGGTGAGGGCCGGATCACGGATGATCATCATCTCCAGCTTTTCCGGTGAGGCGGTCGGTTTCTGCAGCTCCTGAATCAGTTGCATCAGGGCGACATGGTTGGCCTTGATCTTCTGGCCCTTGACCAGTCTGGGTTTACTCAGGAAATTGCCCTGAAAAAGCTTGAAGTCGCACTCGATACACAGCTCCAACTGATTGTAGTCGTCGATTTCGGCGGCCATCAGGGTGGTTTTCAGCGTCTTGATATGATTCGTGATCTGACGAATCTGATTCTTATCAAGGCCACGAACGCTGATCTTGGCGATATCCGTCAGGCGTATCAGGGGGTCGTACTCGGTCTTGTAAGTATCCAGATTCAGGGCCGATCGATAACCACTGTGACTCAGTGACTTCAATGCCCTGGCAACTGTTTCTCTGGGAGCATCTGCGATACTGACCTCAATCAGTACCTGTTTTTTCGGTAGTGACGGTATCTGCTCTTCGAGTATCACACGGGAGGAGAGGCTGAGCAGGGCGGGTACACGCTTCACTTCGCCCTCGTCCGAAATGCTGGTGTAGGCCTCAATAATCATGGCAGAGGAGTGGCCTGTATCGCCATCCTTGCGGATCAGCGTCTCCAACTCATCCGAACGGTAGAGCAGTTCATAGGCAATGACACGCTGATTTCGGTCGAAAATCGGCTGTCGAGCGAGTAAAAGCTGTCCTTGGGTGCTCATAGATGGACTCATAGATGCGATTCCGCTTCTCCGGCTGAATCATTCTCTCAAATGAAGTGTATAATGGTTCTCCGATTTTGGCATCCGCTATTTTTTGATGAAAAATCTTCCTGCAATAAACCTGAGTTTTTTATGACACGAATCAACTGGTTCCCCGGGCATATGCACAAGGCTCGCAAAGAGATCGCCGAGGTCATGGATGAAATTGACTTGGTGATCGAGGTGCTTGACGCCCGGCTGCCCCATTCCAGTGAAAATCCGCTGATCAATCAGTTGCGCCGTAACAAGCCTGTACTGAAACTGCTGAATAAGCAAGATCTGGCAGATCCGGGCAAGACTGATGACTGGCTGGACTACTTCAATGACCAGCCGGATATCCAGGCGATTGCGATGGATCAGACACAGCTCAAACTGATCAAGCAGATCCCCGATATCTGCAAGAGCTTTGCTGCTTCAAGAGTGCGTTCCGGCAGGCCGGTTCGGGCGATGATCATGGGTATTCCCAACGTCGGTAAATCGACATTGATCAATTCACTGCTGGGCCGCCGTATCGCCAAGGTAGGTAATGAGCCAGCCGTGACTCGGCACCAGAAGCGCTACAGTGTGCACAATGGTCTGGCGCTGTCGGATACGCCCGGTATCCTCTGGCCGAAGATTGAGGATCAAGACTCCGGCTACCGCCTGGCTGCCAGTGGAGCGATCAAGGACACTGCGATTGAACAGGATCTGGTGGCGGGCTATGCCGGCCAGTTTCTGATAGATGAATACCCGCTCATTTTGATGCAGCGCTATAAGCTGGATCGACTGCCGGATAACGCTGATGAGCTGTTTGATGCGCTAGGGCGAAAGCGAGGCTGTCTGCGCCCCGGTGGCCATGTTGATCACTTCAAGGCTGCCGATATCCTTTTGAATGAACTCAGGTCGGGCAAGATTGGTCGTATCACCTTTGAAACCGTGGTTGAGTGGGAACAAAAACGTATTGCAGCTGAACAGGCCGCAGCAGAAGAAGCAGCTGCCAGTTCTGCTCAGGAGAAAGATGAATGACCCGTATTAAAAAACAGCGCCGCGCCGCCAACCTGATTGTGCTGGACAAGACGCCGAAGAAAAAAGAACGCCTGGCCGATCCAGACAGTTATGAGAGCCGCAAACTGAAAGCGCTGGTCAAGCGCAAGAAGCATAAATCGGTTTTCCAGAAAGCGCAGGAACAGAAAACACGTGAAGAGCGTGATGCCGAGGCAGGTCGTCGTGGCGGCCGTGCCCTGGGTCCTCTGGCAGACAAGATTCGCAAAATGAATGCCAAGAAGAAAAAGCAGGAAGCTGCTGAAGCTAAAAAAGCCGCATCAGCTGAGGCCGATTCTACTGAAGCCATGTCTACTGAAGCGGAGCCTACTGAAGCTGTGGAAGCTCAGGTTGAAGACGATACCACTGAGCAGCAGTAACAGGTGACCCGTTGAAATTCGATGTTGTAGTCATAGGCGGTGGCGCCTCCGGCCTGATGTGTGCTGCAACCGCCGGCTATCGGGGGCGCTCTGTGCTGGTGATTGAGCACACCAGCAAGATAGGGCGTAAAATCCTGATGTCGGGTGGTGGGCGCAGTAACTTCACCCATCTGCATACCTCGCCTGCCAACTTTCTGTCGGATAATGCACATTTCTGCAAATCCGCGCTGAGTCGTTACAAGGCAGCCGATTTTGTCGAGCTGGTTGAGCGGCATGGTGTGGAGTATCACGAGAAAACACCGGGTCAGCTGTTCTGCAACGAATCCAGCCGTGAGATCGTGCGTGTACTGCTGACCGAGTGCGAGTGGGCCGGTGTCGAGGTGATGACCGGCGTTACCGTGGATGGTGTCGCGCAGCAGGGCGAAGGCTTTGTTGTGAACACGAGTTCCGGACAGATCGAAGCCTCCTCGCTGGTGATCGCTACCGGTGGCCTGTCGATCCCCAATGGTGGTGCGACCAGCTTTGCCTACGACCTTGCAAGACAGTTTGGCCTGGCCGTCACCGAGTGCAGGGCTGCACTGGTACCTTTCACACTGCAGCCACAGCTGCTGGAGCCGCTCAAGGTGCTGGCCGGCGTGTCACAACCGGTCACAGTCAGTTGTGGTGGCATGTCCTTCAAAGAGGAGATGCTGTTCACGCATCGTGGATTGAGCGGCCCCGCCATTCTGCAGATCTCTTCCTACTGGGAGCCGGGTGCCGAGGTCGTGATCAACCTGCTGCCGGATATGGACCTGTTCGAATGGCTCAAACAGCAACGCACTGAACGTCCGAAAGCAGAGCTTAAAACCCTGCTGTCTGCCCATATGAGCAAACGCACCGCGCAGGTGCTGTGCGAACTCTGGGGTATTCAAGGCATTATCGGTGACGCCAGTAACGAGCGCCTGCAGCAGGTGGCACGACACTTCCATCACTGGGTGGTCAAACCAGCCGGCACTGAAGGCTACCGCACCGCTGAGGTGACTATTGGCGGTGTCGATACGCAGGAGATCTCTTCGCGCACCTTCGAAGCAAATAAAGTACCGCATCTTTATTTCATCGGCGAATGCATCGATGTGACTGGGCACCTGGGAGGGCACAACTTCCAGTGGGCCTGGGCATCGGGGTATTGTGCTGGGCAGTATGTCTGACCCTGCCAGTCCCTGACTGCTCCATTGGCGGCAGCTTCGGATAGTGATTTACGACAGCCATAAAGCCGGAGATCAGGCATCCAAGGAGAATACAGTGCCAGAAATCATCACTAGTGAAATTCGTGACTCCGTGGAGCGAAGCGTGCTCTGCTGGTTAGCGACGACTGATGAAAACGGACAGCCGAATGTATCGCCGAAGGAGGTCTTTGCTGTTGCGGATAGTCAGAATATCGTCGTTGCAAACATAGCGTCACCTCGCTCAGCCAGGAATATCAGGGTAAACCAGAAAATATGCCTGAGCTTCGTTGATGTTTTTGTCCAGAAGGGCTTCAAGATTATTGGCACGGCAACCGAAGTTAAGCGGTCAGAGCCCGAGTATTCTCACTGGGTCGCTCCACTGTTGACGATGGCAGGGGATCGCTATCCGATACACAGCGTATTCGTTGTAAGCGCTATCGCTGCTGAACCGATAGTTGCGCCTAGCTACCGACTTTATCCTTCAGAGACGACGGAAGAGTCGCAAATCCAGTCAGCACTTCGTACTTATGGTGTGACTCGAGATAAAGGTGCCTGACCCAGTCTGCTGCATCACACCCCGGCTCCTTACGACACTTGATATAATGGCTCGATTTGTGCTGATTTTGACCGATGCACGGATACCAGCCGGCCCGTTTCTTTTTGAAGATTTTGGGTGGGCTGAGACTGTGTTCGCGCCGCTCTTCATGCGCTTTTGGTTTCTGGAGTATTACGAAGGGTTTGAGTTGCCTGATGAGGAGCAGTACGCACGTGTACGCAGTTGGCGGGATGCTTGCCTCTCGCACCCCGCTGCAGGGCAGGTTACAAGAGAGGAAATCGTCAAGCTTTACTACGATTACGCCAAGGGTGCGGGAAATGGCGCTTTGCTACCAGGTCGTAGTAAATCATCTTTTTCGCTTGAGCCAGATTGGCGCAACCGGCCCTGGCCGCCTCACAACAAATACGAACACAGTGCGACAGACGAAGCGCTAGGCTTGCTCGATGTGCCGCATAGCTGAGCCTAACAAACAGTACAGAATCGGCTTATCCAGAGCGGTAACCTCATAGGCTAGGGCTCCACATAAGCAACTCCCTCTCATGTCCCGTTTGTCTGTCAGCTCACAAGGAGAGCCTTAGATTACCTTCAACCTCATCAAGCAATGATTCAGGTACCTGATGATCCCTTGCCAGTGTTCGCCACTGCGCTACCTGGCTGATGGTCTCGTCCAGCACGCGGTTGATTTTCTCCCGGGAGAACAGGGGGCTGATCTTTTCCAGCGTGTAGAAATCGCTGCGGGTGAAGTGGTCCCGCTTGCCGTTAAGTGTCATCCAGTGACTGTTGACCCAGCGACTGCCCGGTTTGTAGCTGTAGGCCAGGTCGTAAGCGGGGGCCAGTGTCCATTGGTCGTTGCGTAGCATGAAGGCGAAGTTTTTGGCGTGGTCATCATGGTTGCGTGCAACGATGTTGAATACCATGCGTTTTAACAGTTGCTCTGCTGCGGTGGGAGGCAGTTTAAGGGCGCGTGCGACACCGAATAACTCTGCATAGGAGAAGCTGCCTGGCATTTTGTAATCCACATGGGCCAATCCATTCAGGGTCTGGATATGGATCTTCCGGTTGCCGACCCGATCAAAGCGCTGGGTGATGAAGTGGCGGCGATTGCCTTCATCCAGCAGTCGGCAGGGCATCATCTCTATACCACAGCCTGTGGCCATCAGGTGATACACATACTCCATGGCGCCATACCCCATCGGGTCGCCAAACGTTTCTCGGGTTCGGCTATGTTCGCTGACACCGTCAAATTTCATCAGGTAGTGCGTGAAGCCTTCGGGTACGTTGCTCTGGCCTGATCGCACCTGGGTGAAGTCGTCATTGAATGCCAGTACCGCTTTGGGTCGTGCGCCGCCTGCGCTCATGCCGACCGACAGCAGTGCCATCATCGCTTCTCTGTCTTCGTGACCTGCTTTGTTCAATTCGATGGTAAAGCCTGTCCGGTTGTCCAGCACCTCCTGAGCGATCTCCACCAGAGCGTCTATCTCAACGGCGTGTGAGGCGTTCAGGTTCTTCAGTCGGGTTGCGGGTGCATACTCAAGAGCGCCCATGCCGCGTTTCCCGGTGTATTGAAGCCGCTGCAGTGGCGTGATCTCATGCGGCTGTTTGCCCTGACTGGCGACCCAGGCATTGAGTACGGCATTGCCGAAGTCATCTGGTAGGGAGTCGGCCACCAGGCCGGGCAGGCCCTTGTAAGTTTCAAAGCCAAGTTCGGGAAAGGAGTAGATCTGCTTGGCCAGTGGCATCTTCAGGGGAGATAACTCAATGCCCTGGTCGATAAATGATGAGGTGTACTCAAAAGCGCCCAGCCCTGTCTCGGTGTTAAAGCTTACTGCACCCGCCTCAAGATCCCTGTAGATGACCCGGATTACCTGCATTACCATTCAGGTGCCTCCTCATCTGAAGCCTTGCGCTGGCCTGAAGCCCGCTGGCGTACCTTGCCTTGCAGTTTTGACAGCTGAACGGGTGAGATGGTTTGTACCGGCAGGAATTTGTCGAGCTGATCTGTCAGGTTCAGTGCGCTGAGAATGGCTACAAAGGCTTCCAGATGGACTTTGCCTTTCTCGGCATTGAGCACCACTTTGCGCGAAACACCTGCACGCTCGGCCACTTCGACCTGAGTCAGGTCTCGGTTCAGGCGGGCGTGTTTAAGCCGCTCGCCCAGTTCTTCAGCGATGGCAGCAGGGGACTTTATGCTGGCTATCATAACGTACCTTTTATCGGATATTAAACCATTAACTGATGTTTAAGTTACCATAGTAGCACATAATGCGAGTAATATTATGTTTCATGTTTTAAAGTTACCCAAATTGCACTTAAATATGTTTATTGGGCTTAATGTCCTTAAATAGGAATATTATCAAATATTGGTATCAGTTGGCTGCTGTGTGATGTGAATAGAGATAGGACAGGCGGCAAGAGACAGGTACCACTGACTATAGCTCCTGCATTGCCAGACATACTGTCTAGACATAAAAAAAGGGCCGCTTGCGCGACCCTGGCAGAACTAGCCTAGTGGGGGAGATGAAAACTTAGAACTGGTTCATCGTGTTGTCTTTACCGGAGGCCTTCAGTGCGGCATCACCAGAGAAGTACTCTTTGTGATCGTCGCCCATGTCGGAGCCAGCCATGTTCTGGTGCTTGACGCAGGCGATACCCTGACGGATCTCCTTGCGTTGTACGCCTTCAACGTAACCCAGCATACCGGCATCACCGAAGTACTCTTTAGCCAGGTTGTCGGTAGACAGCGCAGCGGTGTGGTAGGTCGGCAGTGTGATCAGGTGATGGAAAATACCTGCTTCACGTGATGCATCAGCCTGGAAGGTGCGGATGCGGTTATCTGCCTCAATGGCCAACTCGGTGTTGTCGTACTCGACATTCATCAGGTTAGCGCGGTCGTAGGCAGATACGTCCTTACCGGCTTCAGCCATGGCATCGAATACCTGCTGGCGGAAGTTAAGAGTCCAGTTGAATGATGGGCTGTTGTTGTATACCAGCTTGGCATTCGGTACTTCTTCGCGGATGCGGTTAACCATCTCTGCGATCTGGCCAACGTGCGGCTTCTCGGTTTCGATCCAGAGCAGGTCGGCGCCATTCTGCAAAGAGGTAACACAGTCCAGTACAACACGGTCAACGCCTGAGTCTTTCTTGAACTGGAACAGGCCAGATGCCAGACGCTTTGGCTTGAGCAGTTTGCCGTTGGCTTTCACGACCACATCACCGTTGGCGATATCGTCTGCACTGTTGATGTAGTCACCATCCAGGAAGCTGTTGTACTTGTCACCCAAGTCGCCAGGTTCGTTGGTAACGGCGATCTGCTTGGTCAGGCCAGCACCCAGAGAGTCGGTACGAGCTACGATGATACCGTTATCAACGCCCAGCTCCAGGAACGCGTAGCGAACCGCACGGATCTTGGCCAGGAAGTCGGCGTGAGGAACGGTGACTTTACCATCCTGATGGCCGCACTGCTTCTCGTCAGATACCTGGTTCTCGATCTGGATCGCGCAGGCACCCGCTTCGATCATCTTCTTCGCCAGCAGGTATGTCGCTTCTTCGTTACCGAAACCGGCATCGATATCGGCAATGATCGGTACTACGTGCGTTTCGAAGTTGTCGATCTTGCTCTGAATCTCTTTTTCCTGAGCAGCATCACCGGCAGCACGGGCTGCGTCCAGCTGGCGGAACAGGCCACCCATTTCACGGGCATCTGCCTGGCGCAGGAAGGTGTAGAGCTCTTCGATCAGTGCAGGTACAGAGGTTTTCTCATGCATGGACTGATCAGGCAGCGGGCCGAAATCTGAACGCAGGGCTGCAATCATCCAGCCGGACAGGTACAGGTAGCGTTTTTTTGTGGTGCCGAAGTGTTTTTTGATCGCGATCAGCTTCTGCTGTCCGATGAAACCATGCCAGCAACCCAGAGACTGAGTGTAAGCAGCGCTGTTGGCGTCGTACTCAGCCATATCTTTACGCATGATGTCGGCAGTGTATCTGGCGATATCCAGACCGGTTCTGAAGCGGTTCTGAGCACGCATACGGGCAGCATATTCAGGGTTGATCCCTTCGAATGCAGGACCAAACTCATTTGCCAGTGTTGCGATGGCGTCGATATCTTTATTGAGAGTAGACATGGTTTTTCCTTCTCAAGCTTACTAGTGGAGTAACTGTGGTCATGTACTGTGGAATCTTCATTCCCGCCGCTGTGCAGACGATGGTCAGTGGCGTTGTGCTGGATGAATAATGCGGTGTTGGCACAGTGGAGTCAAAGCACTTTTTGTGCAGAGCAGCATGGATGTAGTCAGACTACACAGCGGTTTGCAGTTCGGGTGTAATTTTATTACAACCTTTCAGGAGCTGCTCTGATTCTTAAAGTGAGTGAAATCGGTACTTATAGCGAAGAAGGGGTCATAGGTTAGACTTTGGTTTATAAATTAAGCCATGTGTTTTTTTCAAAAACTACAGGAATATAAAACAATATTTTTATTCCAATTAAATCTTAATAAAAGTGACTACAAAACTGGGGAAATACGTGGAAGATACTAATTTCAACGGGTTTGCAGTTGTGCCAAGCTGAAAAAGACGCTTTGAGCCGAGGAGGGCGGGGGAGAAAAATGAACGGGTCTGATGGATGCCAGACCCGAATTGTTATTTTCCATGAACGAAAATGTTACTCGAACGCCGAGTCAGCTTCTTCATCGTCACCGGCATGCAGTAAACCGCGCTTGAGCAGTTCGCATATCAGATGAAGTGATTGTGCATCTGCAACATCATCGAGATCTTCAAGGCTGATGCTGAGATAGTGTCCAAGATGGGAAGCCAGTACTTTGGCGGCATTGGAGGTCAGTGGGTAGCACTGACCGTCGGCAAACAGCAGGCGTGTCTGATTCTGATCTGGAAAGCTCTGATCTGGAAAGCTCTGATCCATCCACGCAAGGCGACAGCCTTCGCTTGGGTAGAGGCAGCCACCATCATTCAGGAACGCCAACAGCTCCTCCTCAGAGACGGAATCACCCGGCTCGGCAGCCAGCTCAGGATATTTCGGTTCGGTAACAAACTCCCCAAACCAGGCAGCAAACAGCTCACGGTTCTGCAGAATATCCAGCAGCTCCTGTCTGGCCTTGTCGAGCGCTGCAGCGGTGATCTCGCCCGGGTCCTGCTGCAGTGGCAGGTCGGGATCGCTGTAGCGGGCATCGTGCCCGAGCCGCTCACCGGCAAAGTCGGAAAAGCCGCGCAGCATCTCGTGATGAGCCGGGGCGCGGAATCCAATAGAGCAGGTGATGCAGTCATCACCAACGGCAACACCGTTATGGCCGATCCGGGGTGGCAGATAGAGCATGTCGCCGGGTTCCAGCACCCAGCTCTCTTCGGCTTGCCACTCGGGCAGAATCATCACCGGTGCATCTTCCCGCCTGGGTGCGTGCTCGTCATAGGTGCCGCCGATCTCCCAGCGACGTTTGCCGCTGGCCTGCAGCAGGAAAACATCGTAGTTGTCATAGTGGGGGCCAACGCCACCGCCATCCACGGCATAGCTGATCATCAGGTCATCGATGCGCCAGTTGGGAATAAAGCTGAAACGGCGCAGCAGCTCATGTGCCTGAGGGGCCCAGTGGTCCACGGCCTGAATCAGCAGTGTCCAGTTGCTCGGCGGTAGTTCGCTGAACACCGCTTCGTCCAGTGGGCCCTGCATCATCTGCCACTCGTCCTTGTCGGCATCAAAGCGGATCAGTCGCGATTCGACCTCCTCTTCACAGGCCAGGCCAGCGAGCTCATCGGCGCCTACTGGCGAAACAAATCCGGGGATGGCGTTGCGAATCAGCAGGGGTTTTTTCTGCCAGTAATCACGCAGAAACACTTCTGCACTGATATCGCCAAGCGGGAAGGTTATATTCACTGGCCTACCAGCTCCTGCAGTTGATCGGCTCTGTCCTGCAGTTCTGCCATCACTTTGCGAACATCTTTGCTGGACAGGGCTGCTGTTCGATCATTTCCAACCAGGTTTACCAGGCGCTGAATCTCAGCAGCGCACTCCTGCAGGCTGGACAGGTTGTAACCGACGCGTGTCTGGTTGTCTGCGATGGCTTGCAGTTCCTGTTGTAGCTTTCCGGCTTGTTCAGCCAGGGTGTGAAAGGTGTTTTCCATAGCCATTTACCTTCTTTCAGGACTGGTAGGGTGTCTCTATGCCTTGCCTTGATTCGCTTTTGGCCTGCGCTTCATCACGACCAATCTGGCGCTCGCGTACAAGGCTTTCTTCAACTGCATTGAGGATACCGCGCAGTATGCCAAGTTCGCCACGTTCAGGGCGTGAGCGATTGAAGTATCGCTTCAGCTTATCCAGAACACGGCCTTCATGCTGAGGAATGATAAAGCTGGTTTTGCGCAGTACTGTTTCGAGATGCTCGTAAAACATGGTCATCTCGGACTGAATCGCATGGGGCGCATCGGGTGAGGATTTACCTTTGCTGCTGCTGTCAGTCTTGCGTGCATGGCGATAAATCTCATAACAGATCAGTTGCACAGCCTGGGCAATGTTGAGTACCGGATAGTCCGGGTTGGCATCGATATACAGGTGGCGATTACAGGCGAGCATCTCCTGATTGTTCAGCCCCGTGGTTTCGCGGCCGAACAGGATCGCTATCTGACCGCCGTGGCTCTCTTCGACAATACTGGCGGCTGCCGATTCAATATCGAGCAGAGGCAGATCGAAGGTTCTCTCGCGAGCACTGGTGCCGATCACCAGATGGCAATCGGCTATCGCTTCCTCAAGGGTGCCGACCACCTGTGCCTGCTCCAGCAGATCCTTGGCGCCGGCAGCACGTGAGGTGGCTTCCGGATCGGGAAAAATACGAGGTTCAACCAGAACAAGTTGAGATAACCCCATGTTTTTCATCGCTCTGGCAGCAGCTCCGATATTGCCCGGATGAAAGGTGTTGATCAGAACAATACGGACGTTGCTGAGCATGGTCGATCAGATCCGTTTAGCCTGAGCAACTGCGTTGCCGATATAGTTATGCGGCGTCATCTGCTTCATCTCTTCCTTGACACTCTCTGGCAGGACCAGCGTGTCAATAAAGGTGTGCAGTGTCTGCTTGTTCATCACATTGCCGCGCGTCAGTGCCTTGAGCTTCTCGTAAGGCTCTTCTATGCCATAGCGACGCATCACGGTCTGAATCGGCTCTGCCAACACTTCCCAAGAGGATTCAAGATCGGCATCCAGGCGCTCTTTGTTCAACTCCAGTTTGGATATGCCTTTCAGGCTTGCCTGATAGGCCAGCAGGCTGTGTGCAAAGCCGACACCGAGGTTGCGCAGTACAGTTGAGTCGGTCAGGTCGCGCTGCCAGCGTGAGATCGGCAGTTTCTGCGCCAGGTGCTGCATGATCGCATTGGCGATGCCAAGGTTGCCCTCGGAGTTTTCGAAGTCTATCGGGTTGACCTTGTGTGGCATGGTCGATGAGCCGACTTCTCCGGCGATGGTTTTCTGCTTGAAGTAACCCTGGGAGATATAGCCCCAGATATCGCGATCAAAATCGATCAGGATGGTGTTGAAACGGCAGATCACATCAAACAGTTCGGCGATATAGTCATGCGGCTCGATCTGTGTGGTGTAGGGGTTCCAGCTGATACCAAGCGACTCCACGAAGCTGCGGGCATTGGCTTCCCAGTCCACTTCAGGATAGGCGCTGATGTGGGCATTGTAGTTGCCGACTGCACCATTGATCTTACCCAGAATATCGATCTGAGCGATCTGTCTGAACTGGCGCTGCAGGCGATAGGCCACGTTTGCCATCTCCTTGCCGACAGTTGTGGGGGAGGCGGTCTGGCCATGGGTGCGTGACAGCATCGGCTGAGCTGCATGCTCGGTTGCCAGTGCGGCGATGGCATCGCAGAGCTCGCGCATCGGCTGGGTGATCACGTCAAGACCATGCTTGAGCATCAGTGCATGAGAGAGATTGTTGATATCTTCGGAGGTGCAGGCAAAGTGCACGAACTCGGAGATCGCCTGGAGTTCGGCGTTATCCCTGAACTGCTCCTTGATGAAATATTCAACCGCTTTTACGTCGTGGTTGGTGGTGCGCTCAATCTCCTTGATGCGCTCGGCATGCTGGGGAGAGAAATCGCTCACGATACGGTTCAGGGCGGCATCGGCTTCCTGGCTCAGTGCGGGGACTTCATTGATCTGCGGATGAGCAGCCAGCTGCTGCAGCCAGCGAATCTCGACTTCCACACGAAAACGGATCAATCCGAATTCGCTGAATACTGGGCGCAGATCGGCTGTTTTGCTGCCATAGCGTCCGTCGATTGGGGATACGGCGGTGAGGGCAGAAAGCTCCATGTAACAATCTCACTTTAGCTGTTGTGTCAGAAGGCGGGTATTATAACTGAAAAGCCCGCGGATGGGCCAAGGAAGCCTCCGAATAACGCTGCGATTGTCTGTGAAGGGATCGACAGGGTCGTTCGGAGGCGAGGATCAGTTGTTCAGCGGCGAGCCATAATCCGTTGCAGGGATGGGCGCACGCGGGTCTTGAAGAGAAACATGTGCCAGCGTTTGCCGCCGACTTGGCGCCAGAGCAAGGCGGAGCGGATCGATGCCAGCAGCAGGGCGCGGATCTTGGCGGCGTTCTCGGAGTTCTGCAGGTGGCGCGGATCACCGCTTACCTGAATTCTGAAGCTGAAAGTACTGATGGTATCCTGATACAGTCCGGCCAGGCCTGCAATCACATTGCTGTGTGTATAGATGGTCGGGTTGGGGTGCGCCTGACCCTCTTCCGAATGGTCGGGATTGAAGTAACGAGCTTTCTGCTCCAGCTGATCCATGCGCTGCCCGATAGTTTTCATCATCTCGGGGTTGGCGCTCAGCTTGCGCTCCAGGTGCAGGGCGCTCAGGGCATAGCGCATCACATCTGCATTGTGTTGATTCTTTTTCTTTTCAACAAGATCCTGAAGATTTCTCAGGCCAAGGCTGAGGTTGTATGGCAGGTCTTTAACACCGCCGAAAACATCTTCAGTTACCTCAGGAGAGTTGATGAAAAGGCTCTGAATGCAGGTTTCAAAACTGTTCTGCGGAATCATGCCGCGCTTGGCGATCTGCTCCACGAGACTGGCTGCCTGGAAGATCCCGGCCAGCGCAATCGTTTGTTCATCTTGTTGTCTTGACATCAAAACTCCAGATTATCGATTCTTTGGGCTGGTGTGTTCAATCACACCACCACCCAGGCACTGATCATCACGATAAAAAACGACAGACTGACCGGGCGTGACGGCACGTTGTGGTGTGTCAAAGTGCACGATATAGCCCAGCTCAGGATGCATCTCCACCCGGCAGGCCTGGTCAGGCTGCCGGTAGCGAACCTTAGCCTTGCATGTCAGTGGCAGTTGCGGCGGCTCATTGATCCAGAAAATATCGCTCAGGCTCAACCATTCGGAATACAGCATCGGGTGCTGCTGGCCCTGAACAGCGATCAGAACATTTCGCTCCAGATCCTTTTCGGCCGAGAACCAGGGTTCTTCGGGATAGTTTTTCAGGCCGCCAATGCCCAGCCCCTGACGCTGGCCGATTGTATAGTACATTAAACCCTGATGGTCGCCGATCACATCGCCATCAGGGGTTTCGATCTTGCCCGGCTGAGCGGGCAGGTACTGCTGCAGAAAGTCGCGAAAGCGCCGTTCACCGATAAAGCAGATGCCGGTGCTGTCCTTCTTGTCATGTGTGACCAGATCATGCTCTTCAGCCAGCGTGCGCACGGCGGGTTTTTCCAGCTCGCCGACTGGGAAAAGGGTCTGTTGCAGTTGCTCTTCACCGACCTGGTGCAGAAAATAGCTCTGATCCTTGTTCTGATCCAGCCCCTTGAGCAGGCAGGTGTGCCCATCCCGCTCACCTCTGCGAACATAGTGTCCGGTGGCGATCAGGTCAGCACCAAGCACCTTTGCATAGTCGAGAAAGGCTTTGAACTTGATCTCACGATTACACAGGATATCAGGATTGGGGGTTCGGCCAGCCTTGTACTCGGTCAGAAAGTGTTCGAATACATTGTCCCAGTACTCAGCAGCAAAGTTGGCGGTGTGCAGTTTGATGCCCAGCTTGTCACAGACGGCCTGAGCGTCGGCCAGATCCTGCATCGCGGTGCAGTACTCTGTGCCGTCATCCTCCTCCCAGTTTTTCATGAACAGGCCTTCGACCTGATAGCCCTGCTGCATCAACAGCAGTGCAGAGACTGAGGAATCGACACCGCCGGACATGCCGACGATAACTTTCTGGTTTGAAGGATCTGTCATGATAACGTTACTGGATCTGGCCTGTGATTGATTGACTGTAAAATAATGGGTTGCTAAATAAGTCGCTATATAAAACCGGGCGCAATATTAGCATGTATCGAGCTGCTGAGTCAGGGCTTTAGCGTTGTTGTCTGGGCGCTGCTCTGGTTCTGGACCTGGTGTTTTTCGCAACCGATCTGGTGCCAGCTTTGGTGGACCCAGTGTTGGTTGGAGCCTTGGGTAGGTGAATCTGTTCCCGGCGCGTTTCGCCCGGTGCTAGATTGTCCAGTGTCCAGTTACCGATCGCATAGCGGATCAGGCGCAGAGTAGGGTAGCCGACGGCAGCAGTCATGCGCCTGACCTGCCGATTGCGCCCTTCACTTATTCTCAGCTCCAGCCAACTGGTAGGCTGCGAAAGGCGTGTGCGAATCGGTGGCGTGCGTGGCCAGATGTCGGGTTCCTCCATTCTGCGTGCCTTGGCCGGGCGAGTGGGTCCATCATTGAGCAAAACACCGCTTTGCAGTTGCTCAATCGCTTCATCCGATATTTCACCATCGACCTGAGCCCAGTAGGTTTTTTCCAGCTTGAACTTTGGGTTGGCCAGTCGGTGCTGAACCTGTCCGTCGTCAGTCAGAATCAGTAGTCCCTCTGAGTCGTAATCCAGGCGCCCGGCAGCATAAAACCCCGGCTCGCGGATATAATCGGCAAGCGTGCTGCGGCCCTCGTTATCAGTGAAAACGCTCATTACACGGAAGGGTTTGTTGAAAAGCAGTATGTTCGACATTGGTCTGAGGGCCGGTTGCATGGGTCTATTTTCAGTAACAGGGGGCTACCCTTAGTGTATAATTACCGCCGCAGACGATAATTCTACGAATACTACTAGTGGAGTAAAGAATGGGATATCAGAATATTCAGGTACCGGCAGAGGGTGAAAAGATTACCGTTAATGCGGACTTTTCCCTGAATGTCCCAAACAATCCGATCATACCCTATATCGAAGGGGATGGAATCGGGGTAGATGTTTCCCCTGTGATGATTAACGTTGTTGATGCGGCTGTTGAAAAGGCATATGGCGGCGAGCGTAAAATCGCGTGGATGGAAGTCTACGCGGGCGAGAAAGCAACGCAGGTTTATGACCAGGATACCTGGCTCCCGGAAGAAACTCTGGCAGCCTTCAAAGAATTTGTTGTTGGCATCAAAGGGCCTCTGACGACTCCCGTTGGCGGTGGTATTCGTTCACTCAACGTTGCGCTGCGTCAGGAGCTGGATCTGTACGTTTGTCAGCGCCCTGTTCGCTGGTTCGAAGGCGTGCCAAGCCCGGTTAAAAAGCCAGGTGACGTTGACATGGTGATCTACCGCGAAAACTCCGAAGATATCTATGCAGGTGTCGAGTGGAAAGCGGGTTCTCCAGAAGCCACAAAAGTGATCAAGTTCCTGACCGAAGAGATGGGCGTTACCAAGATCCGTTTCACCGATATGTGCGGTATCGGTATCAAGCCGGTTTCTGAAGCAGGTACCAAGCGCCTGGTTCGCAAGGCCCTGCAGTATGCTGTCGATAACGACCGTCGTTCTGTGACGCTGGTTCATAAAGGCAACATCATGAAGTTCACCGAAGGTGCCTTCAAGGATTGGGGTTATGAGCTGGCTGCAGAGGAGTTTGGTGCTCAGTTGCTGGACGGCGGCCCGTGGATGACTTTCAAGAGCCCGAAAACCGGCAAGGAGATCGTTGTTAAAGACGTGATCGCTGATGCGATGTTGCAGCAGATCCTGCTGCGCCCTGCCGAGTACGACGTGGTTGCGACGCTGAACCTGAACGGTGACTACCTGTCTGATGCTCTGGCTGCAGAAGTCGGTGGTATCGGTATCGCTCCGGGTGCCAACCTCTCAGACAACGTTGCGATTTTCGAAGCAACTCACGGTACAGCACCCAAGTACGCTGGCAAGGATCAGGTTAACCCTGGTTCTGTTATCCTGTCTGCCGAAATGATGCTGCGTCATATGGGCTGGATCGAGGCGGCTGATCTGATCATCAAGGGTATGGATGGTGCGATTTCCGCCAAGACAGTGACCTATGATTTTGAACGTCTGATGGAGGGTGCTACCCTGCTGAAGTCTTCCGAGTTCGGTCAGGCTATCATCAACAAGATGTAATAGTCCGCATGCAGAGGGTGTCGGACACTCTCTGTAGAGCGCTCTGTAGAGAGCTGAAAAAGCCAGCAACAGCTGGCTTTTTACGATGTGTGTTACTCCAGGGGGCGGATGTTGACTGCGTGCAGTCCCTTGGGGCCTTCCTGGGTTTCAAATTGAACTGCCTGACCAGCGCGAAGGCTTTTATACCCTTCGGCAATGATCGCTGAAAAATGAGCGAAGAGCTCCTCTTCACTCGCCTCAGACAGGATGAAACCATAGCCCTTGGCGTTATTGAACCACTTGACTTTTCCAGTGTGCATCGGTCACTCCCATGTTTCCCTTGCCTGAAAGCCTGTCGCAAGCAGACAGGCCCGACCACTCATGCTCCACGTCAGAAAAAATTACGTAACATCCGGCGTGTTGCTTTACATCCTTGCAGGGACTGCAGATACTTTAGTTATCACTCCCACGGTTTAAATTATATTACTTAAGCCCCATATCACAACCTATATAAATGTATTTCTAATGTTCGACAACGACGCTGATACGACTATGCTGATAGATAGAAGGGGTGCCATCATCAGAATGAGCTCCAAAGACGATGAGCACGAGGGCCAGAAAGACGGTAATCTTGCCACCGCCGAGACCAGGCCGGAGATCAAGAAGCCGCCGATGTACAGAGTGGTTCTGTTGAACGACGACTATACGCCCATGGATTTTGTAATTGAGGTGCTGATGATTTTTTTCAACCTGCACAGGGAGAAGGCGACGCAGGTGATGTTGGCAGTCCATACTCAAGGGAAAGGCGTCTGTGGCGTCTATACTCGTGATGTGGCTGAAACTAAAGCTGCTCAAGTGAATCAATATGCCAGACACAACCGACACCCATTGCTTTGCGAAATTGAGCCGGTATAGAGAGGGGTTGCAGCCATGTTAAATCGTGAGCTAGAAGATACCTTGAGCGCTGCCTTCCGGGCAGCCAGAGAGAAGCGTCATGAGTATATGACGGTAGAACACCTGTTGCTGGCCCTGCTGGATAACCGCGAAGCAGCGGAAGTCCTGCTGGCCTGTGGTGTGGATTTTGATCGCATGCGCAGCCAGTTGGCCAGTTTTATTGACGAAACCACCCCGATTCTTCCGGATAACATCCCCAACCTGGAGACCCAGCCGACACTTGGATTTCAGCGCGTGCTTCAGCGAGCGGTTTTTCATGTTCAGTCATCCGGCAAAACGGATGTCAGCGGTGCCAATGTGCTGGTAGCGATTTTCAGTGAGCAGGAGAGTCATGCCGTATTCGTGCTGAACCAGCAGGGTATCGAGCGTATTGATGTCGTGAACTTCATCTCGCACGGTATCTCCAAGATTGCCGACAACGAGTCTCACACGGAGCAGGAAGAGGGGCTTGATGCAGGAGAGGGTGGCGAAAAAGGCAAGAGCGCACTGGCTCAGTTTGCCGTTAACCTGAATCAGCAGGCAGCGCTTGGTCGTATCGACCCTCTGGTGGGTCGTGATGCGGAAGTGGAGCGCGTGGTGCAGATCCTGTCGCGCCGTCGCAAGAACAATCCACTGTTGGTAGGTGAGGCAGGTGTCGGTAAAACCGCCATAGCGGAAGGTCTGGCGAAGCTGATCATTGAGGACAAGGTGCCCGATATCATCTCCAACAGCATCGTCTACTCGCTGGATCTGGGTGCGCTGCTGGCCGGCACCAAATATCGTGGTGATTTTGAGAAGCGCCTCAAATCACTGCTGAACGAGATACGCCAGCAGCCACAGGCGATACTGTTCATTGATGAGATACATACCATAATCGGAGCAGGTGCAGCGTCTGGTGGTTCGATGGATGCGTCCAACCTGCTTAAACCTATGCTCAGCTCGGGTGAGATTCGCTGCATAGGCTCGACAACCTTCCAGGAGTTTCGCGGCATCTTTGAGAAGGATCGTGCACTGGCGCGTCGTTTCCAGAAGGTCGATATTCTGGAGCCAAGCGTCCAGGATACCTATCAGATACTGAAGGGGCTCAAATCCCGTTTTGAAGCGCACCATAATGTCGAGTATACCGACCCAGCGCTCAAGGCGGCCTCAGAGCTGGCTGATCGCTATATCAATGACAAGCATATGCCTGATAAGGCAATTGATGTCATTGATGAGTGCGGAGCTTATCAGCGCCTGCTGCCGATCGAGATCCGCAAGACGATCATTGATGTGCCAGAGATCGAAGCGGTCGTGGCCAAGATCGCCCGTATTCCACCAAAAAGCGTCTCGGCTTCCGATAAGGACCTGCTGCGCAAGCTCGATACCAATCTGAAAATGGTGGTGCTGGGGCAGGATCAGGCGATAGATGCGCTGGCTGCTGCCATCAAGCTGTCGCGTGCAGGCCTGAAAGAGCCGAATAAACCAGTTGGATCCTTCCTCTTCTCCGGCCCGACTGGTGTCGGTAAAACAGAGGTGACCATGCAGTTGGCTCGCCAGATGGGTATTGAACTGGTTCGCTTCGATATGTCGGAGTATATGGAGCGTCATACCGTGTCGCGCCTGATCGGTGCACCTCCGGGCTATGTCGGATTTGATCAGGGTGGTTTGCTGACAGAGGCGATCACCAAATCACCTCACTGCGTACTGCTGCTGGATGAGATCGAGAAGGCGCACCCGGAAGTGTTCAATATCCTGCTGCAGGTGATGGATAACGGTACGCTGACCGATAACAATGGTCGTAAAGCGGACTTCCGCAATGTGATTCTGGTGATGACTACCAATGCCGGTGCCGAGGCGATGAGTCGTCCATCGATCGGTTTCACCCATCAGGATCACAGCTCGGATGGATCAGAAGCGATCAAGCGCATGTTCACGCCGGAGTTCCGTAACCGACTGGATGCCGTGATACAGTTCAAGTCGCTGACGCCGGAGATCATCAAGGGCGTTGTCGACAAGTTCCTGACCGAGCTTCAGGCGCAACTGGACGAGAAGCATGTTGTGCTTCAGGTCGAGGAGTCTGCCCGTGCATGGCTGGCTGAGCATGGCTATGACGAGAAGATGGGTGCACGCCCGATGCAGCGCCTTATCCAGGACAAGATCAAGAAGCCGTTGGCCGAAATGATACTGTTCGGAGAGCTTGCCGAAGCGGGTGGTGATGTCAGGATTGAAGAGAAGGATGGTGATATCAGGCTGTCTGTTGAGGCAGTAACAGCCTGACTCGAGCCTGCTACTGATCCCAGGGACGGGGCAACCAGGCGCCTGTTAGAATCCTAACGGGCGCGATAGGTGATGCGGCCTTTGCTCAGGTCGTACGGAGTCAGCTCAACCTTGACCTTGTCACCGGTCAGTATACGGATATAGTGCTTGCGCATTTTGCCAGAAATGTGGGCTGTCACAACATGACCGTTCTCAAGCTCAACACGGAACATTGTGTTGGGGAGCGTGTCGATGACAGTGCCATCCATTTCAAAAGCTTCTTCTTTTGCCATTCTAATCGTTACCTCTAAGACTGGTTTCTATAACCTGGTCCGGTTGGAAAGGCCGAAATTCTACCCTAAAATGTGTTTGATTCAAAATGAATATTACTTAATACGTGACCAATGGCCGTCAATAAGCATTTCCAGAGGCTTGTAAGCGAGCTTGTAATTCATTTTTCGACACTCTTTTACCCAGTAGCCCAGATAAAGATGAGGTAGTCCGAGCCTTCGGGTTTCCTTGATCTGCCACAGGATGGCGTAGCTACCCAGGCTGCGTGATGGCAGTTCCGGGTCGTAAAAGGTATAAAGTGCAGAGGTAGCATGTTGCAGATAATCCGTGACTGCCACAGCGACCAGCGTTCCATCCGGATCGCGGAATTCATAAAAAAACGTGTTCTGATTTCCCTCTACCAGAAAGTTATGAAACTGCTCTGATGTCGGTGGATACATGTCACCATCTGAGTGGCGCTCGTTGATGTAGCGCTCATAAAGACGATAGTACTCACGCGTCAGTCGTGGTGTCTTTCTTGTAACAGAAAGATCCTTGTTGATATTCATCAGCCGGCGTTGGGTTTTACCTGGCTTGAATATATCAACGGGTATGCGTACCGACACGCAGGCCTGGCAGAAGTCGCAGTGAGGTCGATAGATATGGTTACCGCTGCGCCTGAAGCCCAGCTCCGAGAGCTGACTGTAAAGTGCGCTGTCGACGCTGGCCTGAGGGTCGACGAAGAGCGTCTTTGCCTGATGCGCATAGAGATAGCTGCAGTCATGCGTAGGCGTCGCATAAAAGCGCAGCGTTTTCATGTCAGTCATTGTTATCCCCTGTTACTGCATCTGCATCGATATCAAACTGCCAGCGGGTCTGCTCGGGTTGGTCGGTGTTTTCATGCAACAGGCGAGAAAAGGCCTTGCGCGGAATAACCGTTGCACCCAAAGACGCGAGGTGCGGATTGTACACCTGACAGTCGATCAGGTTGAACCCCCAGCGTTGCAGTTGTACGGCAAGGTGGCTGAAAGCGATCTTCGAAGCATCACGCTGACGACTGAACATCGACTCACCGAAAAACATGCGCCCCATTGCCAGGCCGTACAGCCCGCCTGCCAGCTCACCATCGATCCATACCTCCACGGAGTGAGCCACGCCGCGTCCATGTAACTTATTATAGGCGATCTGCATCGGCTCACTGATCCAGGTGCCACCTTTTTCTGATCGAATATCGGCACATGCCTGAATCACCTCATCAAACGCTTGATCAAAAGTCACCTGATAATCCCGGCGTCTCAGTCGTTTGCGCAGACTGCGAGACAGATAGAGGTCTGCAGGGAAGAGTACACAGCGAGGGTCGGGGCTCCACCACAGAATCGGCTCACCTGGATTGAACCAGGGAAAAATACCCTGGCGATAGGCTGCCACAAGCCGGTCGGGGGATAGGTCTCCTCCTGCCGCGAGCAGACCGTTGGGGTCATCCAGAGCGCGCTCGACAGGAGGAAATCGGGTGTTATTGGCGGCCAGCCAGGGAATCATGGCTGGCGCAAAAGCAGATCAGGCATTCAGATCGTCCAGGTAGCGCTCTGCATCCAGCGCCGCCATGCAGCCGAAACCGGCAGATGTCACGGCCTGGCGATACACGTGATCAGCTACGTCACCGGCAGCAAAGACACCTTCGATGCTGGTCTGAGTGGCATTGCCGTTCAGGCCTGAACGGATCACCAGGTAACCGTCGTGCATATCCAGTTGATCCTCAAACAGATCAGTGTTGGGCTTGTGGCCAATGGCAATGAATACGCCTGCCAGATCAAGCTCCTGAGTGGTGCTGTCGAGCTTGCTGCGGATGCGCAGGCCAGTCACACCTGTATTGTCGCCCAGTACCTCATCCAGTTCATGGTTCCAGATAATATTGATATTGCCGTTTTCGGCACGCTCAAACAGCTTATCCTGGAGGATTTTTTCTGCGCGCAGGCTGTCACGACGATGGATCAGTGTGACCTCGGCAGCAATGTTGGACAGGTAAAGTGCCTCCTCAACCGCTGTGTTACCACCACCGACCACTGCCACTTTCTGGCCGCGGTAGAAGAAACCGTCGCAGGTTGCACAGGCACTGACACCTTTGCCCATGAAGGCCTCTTCAGACGGCAGGCCAAGGTATTGAGCAGAGGCACCGGTGGCGATGATCAGTGCGTCGCAGGTATAGGTAGCAGAATCGCCTTTCAGGCGGAAAGGGCGGGTCTTCAGATCGGTTTCGTTGATGTGATCGAAAATAACCTGTGTGTTGAAGCGCTCGGCATGAGCCTGCATGCGCTGCATCAGCTCAGGGCCCTGAACGCCTTCGGCATCGCCGGGCCAGTTGTCGACATCGGTAGTGGTGGTCAGCTGTCCGCCTGCCTGCATGCCGGTGATGACGACGGGGTTGAGGTTAGCGCGCGCTGCGTAGACGGCAGCGGTATAGCCGGCAGGACCTGAACCGAGAATAATAAGGCGATGATGCTGGACGTCACTCATGATCAAAAAATTCCTGTGCTTGAAAAGTCGTTGATAAGACTCATGCCAATGGACACGTTAAAGAAACTCAATGGGGGCTGCTGATAATATTTCAACATTATAAACTACACACTGCTGAGTCTTGGCAGGTTTGTGGCACAATAGACTACTCCATGTCGGGCATTCTATGAATACTCTGCCTGACACAATATTCACGACAGCGATGCGCATTAATACGAAATGACAAGGGATTTAGACTTGAGTGACAAAGGTTTTACACCCCAGATGACCCTGAATGATCACTTTGCCCGTGTGTTCAAGGAGGCGGGGCTGGTTGTTCTGATCGGGTTGAGTGTTTTTCTGCTACTGGCCGTATGGAGCTATGATCCGCGTGACCCTGGCTGGTCGCATGCCGGATACCAGCCGGATGTCAGAAACCTGGTCGGGGTGACGGGTGCCTGGATTGCAGATCTGGCGATCTCATTTTTTGGTATTACGGCCTATCTGCTGCCGCCGATGCTGATGCTGCCGACGCTGCGTTTTCTGATGCGTCGTAGAGTCGGCATGCTGGATGCCATTCCCTATCTGATGCTGCGCGTGACGGGAGCCGTGATGTTTGTGCTGGGCTTGTGTACGCTGGCATCGATCCATATCTCCAATGAAACGCTGGGCTATCCGTTTACCGCTGGCGGGCTCTCAGGCCAGGCGATCTCTGATCTGAGCGTGGTCTGGCTCAGTGTTCTGGGCAGCTCCGTTATTTTCTGGACCCTGATGCTGTTTGGCCTGACCCTGTACATGGAGCTGTCGTGGCAGCGTGTACTGGAAGCGATAGGTGGTGCCTTGCTGTCGATTTTTGCAGGCAGCGGCAAGTTGCTGCCATCCACCCGTGACAATGCACCGTCTACTGAAAAGACTGCCAAAAAAGTCGATCCACTGATGGATGACACACCCGGAGAAGGCCTGAAAGAGAGATTCAGTGAAAAGCTCAGCAGCAGACTCAGTGGCAATATCAGTGACAAGTTGAGTGGCATCCGTCTGTCGCGTCGTGATCCTGAGGATGATGAGGATCTGGAGATCTCCATGCCGGTTGAGCCACGACAGGTTGCCAAAGGGCCAGTCGCAAGACCTGTCGCCCAGAAGAAGGCATCTGCTGGTGAGCGACAGGAGCCGATGCTCAGCGCTTTGTCTCTTGATGACCAGTTGGATGATGAACCGTCATTCGGACAGCCTGTGATCAACCGAGCTTCTTTCTCCGGCGAGCCTTCTGCTACAGCCGCTCCGTCAGCACAGAGCAGTGATCCTGCTGCCCGCAAAAGTCTGAAAATCGTGCCTTTGTCTGAGGCGCATCAGCCGATGCAGGAAACCGATCTTGAGCTGGGTACACCGACTAAAGAAACCATGCGCAAGCCGGCGAAGCGTCAGATACCGTCACTGGATCTGCTCGATCCCCCCGAGCTGAAACATGATCAGGGCTACACTGAAGAGCAACTGGAAAGCATGTCGCGCCTGCTGGAAACCAAACTGAGTGAATTCGGTGTTGTTGCAGAGGTGGTCGAGGTCAACCCTGGCCCGGTTATCACCCGTTTCGAACTGCAGCCTGCACCAGGTGTGAAGGCGAGCAAGATCAGTAACCTGTCACAGGATCTGGCACGCTCGATGCTGGTGCGCAGTGTGCGTGTGGTGGAGGTGATTCCCGGTAAGTCGGTAGTCGGTATCGAGATACCCAATGAATCGCGAGAAGTGGTACATCTTAGCGAAGTGCTTAACTCCAAACCCTTCCTGGAGGCGCCATCCCGATTGACGCTGGCGCTGGGCAACGATATTGCCGGTAACCCTGTCGTGGCGAACCTGGCCAAGATGCCGCATCTGCTGGTGGCGGGTACTACCGGCTCAGGTAAGTCAGTGGGTATCAATGCGATGCTGCTGAGCCTGCTGTTCAAGGCGACGCCGGATGAAGTGCGCCTGCTGCTGATCGACCCGAAAATGCTTGAGCTCGCGATCTATGAAGGGATACCCCATCTGCTGACGCCCGTCATCACCGATATGAAGGAAGCTGCGGCAGGTCTTCGCTGGTGTGTGAACGAGATGGAGCGCCGCTATCGTCTGATGGCAAAAATGGGAGTGCGTAACATCGCCGGCTTTAACGAAAAGCTGGTGCAGGCCGAAGCCCAGGGAACGCCGTTGCGTGATCCTTTGTGGCGCGCCGAGGATTATGGACTGCCTGCCGGTGAGCCTGCGCCGCTGCTCGAAAGTCTGCCTTATATCGTGGTGGTGATCGACGAGTTTGCCGACATGATGATGGTGGTAGGTAAAAAGGTAGAGGAGCTGATTGCACGTATTGCACAGAAGGCGAGGGCGGCCGGTATTCACCTGATTCTGGCAACGCAGCGCCCGTCTGTGGATGTGATCACCGGCCTGATCAAGGCCAACGTACCCACGCGTATCGCCTTCCAGGTATCCACCAAGATCGACTCACGCACTATTCTTGATCAGTCGGGTGCCGAAAACCTGCTTGGTAACGGCGACATGCTCTACCTGCCAGCCGGCACCAGCATCCCGAATCGTGTGCATGGTGCGTTTGTCAGTGATGACGAAGTACACCGCTCGGTCGAGGCCTGGAAGCAACTCGGTGCGCCGAACTATATTGATAACCTTCTGTCTGATGGTTCTGATGAGATGGCGTCGGGTGGCGGCGGTGGTGGTCTGTTTGATGATGAACAGGACCCGCTCTATGACGAGGCTGTTGCCTTTGTCACAGAAACCCGCAAGGCGTCTATCTCAGCCGTGCAGCGCAAGCTCAAGATAGGCTATAACCGAGCGGCGCGCATGATCGAAACCATGGAGGCTTCCGGGGTGGTGACACCTGCTGGCAGCAATGGGCAACGTGAAGTGATGGCTCCGGCACCGCCGCGAGACTGATGCGAGGAAGATGATCAATATGCGTAACATTCTGGGTACTACTCTGTGCACTCTGATCGTGTTGTTTGCCTTGCCATTGCAGGCAGATGAGTTGCCGGCTGACAAGCTGGCATCGATGCTGCAGGGGCAGGAGCGTTTCAGTGCCAGGTTCGAGCAGTACAGTACCGGTGATCAGGGCAATAAGCGGGAAACCTCAACCGGCTTCTTTGCTGTTGAGCGCCCGGATCGCTTTATCTGGGAAACAGAAACGCCGTTTCCACAGCAGATCATCTCCGATGGTGAGTATATCTGGGTCTATGATCCCGATCTGGAGCAGGCTACCCGTAAGTTGGTAGAAGCGGGTGGGGGTAGCGCACCGGCTTTGATTCTGAATGGGCGTGTGGATGAGCTGAATGAGCAGTTTCAGATCATGCTGATCCAGTCTTACGAGAACACCCAGATATTTGAACTGGTTCCGCGTTCAGAGCAGAACAACCTTTTCTCCTCGGTACGCTTGCTCTTCAGGGACAGCATTCTGGCTGAGCTGGCCATGGATGACAGTCTGGGCCAAAGCTCCACCATCGTGCTGGACGATGTTCAGGTCAATCCTGAGCTGAGCCCTGATCTTTTCGTATTCGTACCACCTGAAGGAGTGGATGTGATTATGGATAGCGGTTTCTGATGAATGACCTTTTTGACCAGTCGCCATCCGGAGGTGGCCCTGCAGGGCAGCGTGTGAAGGAGAGTGTAACGGCCGCGGCCGGCTACCAGCCTCTGGCAGCGCGTATGCGGCCGGTCAAACTGAACCAGTATGTCGGGCAGCAGCACCTGCTGGCGCCCGGCAAACCGCTGCGTCAGGCGCTTGAGCAGGGTGTTATTCACTCGATGATACTCTGGGGGCCGCCTGGTGTGGGTAAAACCACACTGGCGAAGCTGGTTGCGCATCAGGTGGATGCTCATTTCATCACCCTGTCTGCCGTGCTGGCGGGGGTCAAGGATATCCGTCAGGCGGTTGAAGAGGCGCGCCAGCTCAGAGCGCAGAATGGTCGCAAGACCATCCTGTTTGTGGACGAGGTACACCGCTTTAACAAATCTCAGCAGGACGCCTTTCTACCCTATGTAGAGGATGGCACGGTGATCTTTATCGGTGCCACCACCGAGAACCCATCCTTTGAACTGAACAACGCACTGTTGTCGCGTGCCAGAGTCTATCTGCTGCGTTCGCTGGAGCAAGCGGATATCCAGCAGGTCGTTGAGCAGGCGCTCAGTGATCCCGAGAGAGGCTTTGGGCAGCGTAACATCCAGTTTGAAGAGGGCGTGCTGGAGCAGTTGATCGCAGCAGCCGATGGAGATGCCCGGCGCGTGCTGAATCTGTTGGAGATAGCGGCCGATCTGGCGCTGCCTGACGGTGAGCGTGAGCTGGTCAGGCTGAGCGAAATGGAGGAGGTGCTCAGCGCTGGTGGGCGACGTTTCGACAAGGGAGGCGATATCTTCTATGACATGATTTCGGCCTTCCACAAATCGGTGCGCGGCTCCTCGCCCGATGGTGCGCTCTACTGGTACTGCCGCATGCTGGATGGTGGCTGCGATCCACTCTATGTTGCACGCCGTCTGGTGGCGATTGCGTCTGAAGATATCGGTAATGCCGATCCGAGAGCAATGCAGGTGGCGCTGGCTGCCTGGGATGCGTTTGAACGGGTAGGCCCGGCAGAGGGAGAGAGGGCCATCGCGCAGGCAGCGGTCTACTGTGCCTGTGCACCGAAGAGTAATGCGCTGTATCAGGCGTTCAATCAATGTCTGGCAGATGTGAAGAAGGATGCCAGCCATCCGGTACCCGAACATCTGCGCAATGCGCCAACTTCGCTGATGAAGTCTCTCGGTTATGGTGATGAGTACCGCTATGCACACAACGAGCCGGATGCCTATGCGGCGGGTGAGTCCTATCTGCCTGAGGTAATCGCGGATCGGCGCTACTACCAGCCTGAACCACGAGGGCTGGAGATCAAGATAGGCGAAAAACTCAAGCATCTTAAATCTCAGGATCAGATGAGTCCTCGGCAACGTTATAAAAAGTAGTGCTATAAAAAGTAGCGCCATAAGAAGTAGCCTTTTTTTTCCTCCTTTTTAACCACTTTTCACTGAAATCATGCGTTTGTTGTGCCTTGGGCATGTATCCGTGGCGCTGATTTATATATTATTGAGCGTTATTGTCCGTGGTGCAGTGCGCAATACCGTGCTGCCGTTAACGATACGTCTTTCAGAAAATCCGAGGTTAGTGTTCTTCCATGCTGGATCCTAAATTTGTCCGTGCCAATCCTGAAGAAGTTGCCCGTCTGCTGAAGAAAAAGGGCTATGTATTTCCTGTTGCCGAGTTTGCAGCGCTGGAAGAGAAGCGCCGCAGTGTGCAGGTGCAGGCCGAGTCGCTGCAGAATGAGCGTAACACCCGCTCCAAGAGTATCGGTCAGGCCAAGGCATCCGGGCAGGATATTCAGCCACTGATGGATGAGGTGAAAAGCCTGGGTGATCAACTGGATCAGGCCAAGCAGGAGCTGCAGGAGGTGCAGCAGGCACTGGATGACCTGTTGATGGGCGTACCGAATCTGCCGGATGAATCCGTACCCGAAGGTAAGGATGAAGATGACAACGTCGAAGTGCGCCGCTGGGGCACACCGGTTGAATTTGATTTTGAGCCTCAGGATCATGTATCGCTGGGTGAGCGCGTGGGGCTGGATTTTGAAACCGCAGCCAAGTTGACCGGCTCTCGCTTTGCCGTGCTGAAGGGCGATCTGGCGCGTCTGCATCGGGCGCTGATTCAGTTCATGCTCAACACGCACACGGCTGATCATGGCTACACTGAGGTCAATGTGCCCTATATGGTCAATGCCGATTCTCTGCGTGGCACCGGCCAACTGCCGAAGTTTGAAGAGGATCTGTTCAAGATACCTTTCGGTGAGCGTGACTACTACCTGATCCCCACGGCAGAAGTGCCTGTCACCAACTTTGTGCGCGATCAGATAGTCGAGGCAGATCAGATGCCGATGCAGTTTGTGGCACATACCCCTTGCTTCCGTTCCGAGGCGGGTGCCTCCGGCAAGGATACACGCGGCATGATCCGCCAGCATCAGTTCGAGAAGGTGGAGCTGGTACATATTGTGGAGCCGGAGAAATCCTTCGCCGCTCTGGAACAACTGACAGCCAATGCCGAGCGCATCCTGCAACTGCTGAACCTGCCATATCGAGTCATTACCCTGTGTGGTGGTGATATGGGCTTTGGTGCGGCGAAAACCTATGACATCGAAGTCTGGCTGCCAGGACAGAGCAAGTATCGTGAGATCTCATCCTGCTCCAACATGACCGATTTCCAGGCGCGTCGTATGCTGGCTCGCTGGCGCAATCCTGAAAGTGGCAAACCGGAACTGGTGCACACGCTGAACGGTTCGGGTCTGGCGATTGGTCGTACCCTGGTGGCGGTGCTCGAAAACTACCAGACGGCAGACGGTCGTATCAATGTACCTGAAGTGCTGCAGCCTTATATGGGCGGTGTCACGCAGCTCTGATCTGACGTATCAAACCTGCCACAGCCGAGGGAACGAAGTATGCAAGCGCATTACGATCTGGTTATTGTGGGTGGGGGTATGGTCGGAGCGGCCATCGCCTGTGCACTGGGTAACAGCCACTACTCCATAGCAGTACTGGAGCAGCAGTATCCGGCAGCCTTCGAGCCGGATCAGCCGCATGATCTCAGAGTTTCGGCGCTCAGCGTGGCGTCCGAGAATCTGTTGCGCAATATCGGTGCCTGGGAGGGAATCACCTCCCGGCGCGCTTGCCCCTATCAGCGCATGAAGGTCTGGGAGAGCGATGCCGAGCACGCGGCTACTGAGTTCAACTCGGCGACTATCGAGCAGCCTTATCTGGGTAATATTGTCGAGAATCGCGTGATTCAACTGGCACTGCTGGAGCGATTGAAAACCTTCGATAATGTCGATCTGATCTGTCCGGCAGTGACCGAGTCCATCGACTTTTCACCTGGATCAAGTCTGGTACGTCTGTCTGACGGGCGTGAGCTGCTGGCGCGCCTGCTGATAGCTGCTGATGGTGGCGAATCCCGAGTGCGCTCGGCAGCCGGTATCGGTGTCACCAAATGGGATTACGACCAGTACGCACTGGTAGCATCAGTCAAGACCACCTATCCGCAACAGGACATCACCTGGCAGCAGTTCACCCCGACCGGGCCACTGGCGTTTCTGCCGCTGTCTGGCAATCATGCTTCGCTGGTCTGGTACAACACGCCGGATAACACCAAGCGCCTGATGGCCTTGTCGGATGAGGCGTTCCTGCAAGCGGTGCATAATGAGTTCCCTGACTGTCTGGGCGAAGTGGATCAACTGCTGGAACGGGGCTATTTCCCGCTGCGGCGGCAGCATGCTCAGCAGTATGTGGCGGATGGTGTTGTTCTGGTAGGCGATGCGGCGCATATGATTCATCCGCTGGCCGGGCAGGGCGTTAATATCGGATTTCTGGATGCAGCATCCCTGGCGGGTGTATTACTGGATCTTCCGGAAGAGGATAAATCCTTTTATCTGAAAGGCTGTCTGCAGCGTTATGAGCAGGAGCGTCGTAACCATAATCTGCTGATGATGCAGGCGATGGATCTTTTCTATCGCGTATTCAGTAATGATATTCTGCCACTTAAATGGCTGCGCAACGCAGGTCTTGCGGTGGCAGACAAACTGCCGATTGCCAAGCCTCATGTGATCAAGCTGGCGATGGGGCTGGAAGGTCCTCTACCGGAGTTAGCCAAACATGTTTGAATCTAATCCTGTTCTAGTTAATGTCATGCGTGGCGGGGTGGTTGAAAGCCGCCACCGAGGGCGTATCGTAATCATGTCCAGCAGCGGGGAGCGGATATGGGCAGTAGGTGATGTCAATGAGCTCACCTATCCCCGCTCCGCGATCAAGGCATTTCAATCCTTGCCGATGGTTGCCAGTGGCGCTGCGGATCACTTCGGGTTTACGGATGAAGAGCTGGCCCTGACCTGTGCATCGCACAATGGTGAGGTTGAGCATACTCAGACAGTCGATCGCATGCTGCAGAAAATGTCACTGGCGGAACCGGATCTTGAGTGTGGTAAACATTGGCCGATGGCGCCGCAGGCGACCATTGATCTGGCCTGGGCGCATGAAAAACCGTCGGCCTGCCATAACAACTGCTCCGGCAAACATGCCGGTATGCTGGCGCTGGGACGGCATCTCGGCTGCGAGCTTCAAGGCTATGTCTCTACCGATCATCCGGTTCAGCAGGAGATTCGTCGTTGCATTGAGTTGTGCTGCAGTACCACTTTGCAGGGCATGCCAGTTGCACCTGATGGCTGCACGGCACCTACCTGGGCGATGGCTCTTGATCGTCTTGCGCTGGGGTTTGCTCGCTTTGCCGACCCGGAACAGCTTCCAGAGTCCTATCGAGTGGCCGCAGCGCGCCTGTATCAGGCGTGCACGAAGCACCCCTTCTACGTGGCGGGTACACAACGCTATTGTTCCGACGTGATGGCTGAGCTTAAAGGACGGGTGTTTCTCAAGGTAGGCGCTGAAGGTGTTTATATTGCTGCAGTACCAGAGTTGAAACTGGGTGTCGCGCTGAAAATCGACTCCGGCTCGATGGAGATGGCTGAGGTGGCGATCAGCCAGGTACTTTCCAGTCTGGGATTGCCGATCAGTTCGGAGCGCCTTGCACCAGAGATTCGTAATCGCAATCAGCTGGTGACAGGTGAGATACGGCCTGTATTGGACAACTACAAGGGTATCCAGTCGCTGTATCAACAAGCTCAGTGATCTAGTGGGTCAAGCCAATAAAAAAGGCCGCTTAGCGGCCTTTTTTCATGATCCCTGAATGGTTCAGGCAGCAGGTGTAGATTTTACTGGAGCTGCCTTGCGAGCAGTTGCAGGCTTGGCTGCAGGCTTTTTAGCGTCAGCGCCTGGGATGTAGCTGGTCATGTCGAATTTGCTCAGATCAAACTTGGTCATATCCAGTTTGCTCAGCTCAGACAGGAAAGGTGCGTCACCCAGTTCAGAAAAACTTTTTTCGATCAGGTCAGTCAGCTGATCTTTAGCGCTGGTCAGAACGGCCAGCTCTTTTTCAGCGATATCAGTGAACTTGGCGTCCAGAGTCTTGAAGAACTCGACCTGCAGCTTCAGTGCATCCTGTGGCTCGCGAACTTCAGTCAGGGCTTTAAACTGAGCCAGGCTGGAGTTGAAGAAATCAGCCATATATTCAGACTGCAGAGCAATCAGACGCTCAGCAGCAGTCTTGTTGATCTCTGCCATATCCAGAGCAGGCTGCATCTTTTCTTTAACTGGCTGAAGTTTCTCTTCCATGTCTTTCAACAGGTTTTCAGACATTTCAGTAACAGGCTTCAGGGCTTCCTGAAAATCTTTGATTGGGTCAGTCATGGAATCTCTCCTACAGGGCGATGAGGTTGTGTCTTTTAAAGTTTTTGTGCAGTGCACCAATGTGTACACTATAGTCGGTTAAAAAATAGACTGTCAAGTGATTTATGCTGCAATGCACAAAAAGACACTTTCAGCAGTCAACCAGCTGCATACTCAATATGACACTGCAATATGACACTACGATATTTCGTCGTTATGACAGGGACTGCAATCAGATGAATTGGTTCAGAATATAAGCCAGCATCAGACAGATAAGACCGGCAGCGGAGGTCATGAATGCGCGGTGCAGCATACGGTACTTGCTAGTCACAATTCCAGACAGCAGATAATTATGATGGAGTAACTTTTCCAGCAGCTCGGATCTGGGTAGGGTGATCATCAGCTCAAGGTACTCCTCGGCGCTGTGGCACTGAACCGCCTCCCAATAAAGAATCCCTTTCTGCTGCTTGGCAACGCGTCTTGGAAACACTACATCCAGCGCCATCACCAGCCCGACAACCAGTAGACCGCCCGCCAGAATCAACAGAACATTCATGGCGAATCGACCGCTTGCCACCTCATTCACCAGAATACCGATCAGTGTGCCAATCACACCTGCCAGGGCTGCGGCCTTTATATCGGCAAAGCGTGTCGAGTTGCTCAGATACTGCAACTGATTATAGGCAAACTGCATTTTGGTTGAGATATGGGTGTTGCCAACCTCGACCTGCAAACGGCCCTCATTATTTATCAGTGAACTCAACAGGCTTTCGGGTGGTGACTTTGAGGTGGTGCTGAACGAAAGGGTGTCCCGATTGTCTTTATCCATGTCCCCGAAGCTCTTTTTTGAAGAAGCGTTAATAGGCCATCAAAAACTGATCCGGTAATCGGTTTTATCAGCTAACGGCGTATATCAGATATAGTAAAAATGCAGCCATTGCGCAATCATGCTATCTTTTCGCAAACGTTTTCAGACAGGTAAGATCCACATATGCAAGCACACCCGAGTTTCACGTTTCTGCGCAGCCAGAAGATCCACTCCCTGAATGTCGAGATAAACGAATTCGAACATAAAGTGACGGGAGCAAAGCATTACCACATCGCGGCAGATCGTGATGAGAATGTCTTTCTGGTGGCGTTTCGGACGGTGCCCGAGGACTCAACCGGTGTGGCCCATATTCTGGAGCATACAGCACTGTGCGGCAGTGAGCGTTTTCCGGTGCGCGACCCTTTTTTCATGATGACACGCCGCTCACTGAACACCTTCATGAACGCCTTCACCAGCAGCGACTGGACCGCCTATCCCTTTGCCAGCCTTAACCGCAAGGACTTCTTCAACCTGCTCGATGTGTATCTGGATGCAGCGTTTTTCTCACGTCTTGATCCGCTGGATTTTGCGCAGGAGGGCCATCGAGTCGAGTTTGAAGAGCGCGATAACCCTGATACCGACCTGGTCTATAAAGGGGTCGTGTATAACGAAATGAAGGGTGCCATGAGTTCGCCCGTGTCGATTCTCTGGCAGACCCTGAGCAAGCACCTGTTCCCCGAAACCACCTATCACCATAACAGTGGTGGTGAACCGTCCTGTATCCCCGATCTGAGCTATGACGATCTGTTGGCTTTCTACAAGAGCCATTACCACCCCAGCAACGCAGTATTCATGACCTTTGGCGATATACCAGCGGCAGAGCTGCAGGCTCGTTTTGATGAGGCTGCGCTGTCACGCTTTGAACGCAGTGAGCTGGTGCTGAGTGTACCGGATGAGAAGCGCTACTTCGCACCGATGAAGGTGGAAGAGGCCTATGCACTGGATGAGGAGGAACTGGCCGATCATACCCATCATGTGATGGGGTGGCTGCTGCCTCACTCGATTAATATCGATGAGCTGATGCAGGCACACCTGCTCAGCCGCGTACTGCTGGATAATGCCAGCTCACCCTTGCGCTCTGCACTGGAATCCAGTGGTCTGGGCAGTGCGCCGTCACCTCTGTGCGGCCTTGAGGACTCCAACCGTGAGATGAGCTTCATGTGTGGCATTGAGGGCAGTGAGCCAGACAAGGCCGATGCTTTCGAGCAACTGGTGCTGGACACGCTGCAACAGGTAGCCGAGAAGGGTGTCGATCAGCGCATGGTGGAGGCACAGCTGCACCAGTTGGAGCTGAGCCAGCGTGAAATTACCGGTGATGGCTACCCCTTTGGTCTGCAATTGATCCTGTCTGCCATGCCGGCAGCCATTCACCGTGGTGATCCGATTGCAGCACTGAATATCGACCCGGCACTTGAGAAGCTGCGCGAAGCGGTTCAGAACCCAGACTTTATCCCTTCCATGGTGCGCACCTGGTTGCTCGATAATCCGCATCGTGTGCGTCTGACACTGCGCCCGGATAACAAGATCAGTACCCTGCGTGATGTAGCAGAAGCACAGCGGCTGGCCGCCATGAAGGCCGCCATGTCGGATGATGAGAAGCAGGCTGTGATCCGTCAGGCGCAGGCACTGGAACAGCGTCAGCAGCAGGTAGACGACGACTCCATCCTGCCGCGTGTCACCCTGGACGATGTACCACTGGCACTGCACCTGCCAAATGCTGAGGCATTGGCTTCTGGTTCCCTCAACTCCACCTGGTACTCGGCTGGCACCAATGGGCTGGTATATCAGCAGATGATTGCAGCGCTGCCGGATCTGGATGAGTCTGAACAGGCGCTGCTGCCACTTTATGCCTACTGCCTGACCGAGCTGGGGTGTGGTGAGCGCGATTATCGTGAAAATCAGGCCTATCAGAGCGAGATCACTGGCGGGCTGGGCGCCTATTTCACTGTGCGTGGCACCGTGGAGAGTGAGCAGGATGTGTCGGGCTATCTGGTGATGTCGGGCAAAGCCCTGGCGGTTCATCGTGATGCGCTGTCTGAGTTGATGGCCGAAACCCTGCAGAAGGTCCGTTTTGATGAACTGCCACGTATCCGAGAGATCGTTGCGCAGCAGCGTTCACGCAAGGAGCGCTCCATCACCGGTCGTGGACATGGCCTGGCGATGGCGGCGGCCTGTGCCGGGTTCAGTCCGGCAGCACGCCTTAACCATCTGACCAAAGGGTTGGAAGCGGTGCGCAGCACCAAGCAACTGGACAAGCAACTGGATGACCCTGCAGCACTGGCTGATCTTGCTCAGCGCCTGCAGGCACTGCACCAGAGGGTTGCAGCTGCACCACGCCAGTTCCTGATGGTGGCGGAAGAGGAGTATAAAACAGCCTATGCCGAGCGTCTGGCTTCTGTGTGGGAAGCGCTGCCGGTGAGTGATCAGTTCCAGCCACTGGCGCTTCCGCTTACACGCGAACCGGTTCAGCAGCTGTGGCTGACCAGTACGCAGGTCAACTTCTGTGCGGTGGCGTTCCCGACGGTTACCAGCGCACACCCTGATGCAGCGCCCTTGACAGTATTGGGTGAGTTTTTGCGTAACGGCTATCTGCACCGGGCGATTCGTGAGCAGGGCGGCGCCTATGGTGCCGGTGCCGGTCAGGACAGTGGCGATGCCGTGTTCCGTTTCTTCTCCTACCGTGACCCGCGTATCGAAGGCACACTGAAAGACTTCGAACAGGCCGCACAGTGGTTGCAGCAGACCGATCATGATCCAGCCAAACTGGAGGAGGCGATTCTTGGCGTGGTCAGCTCCATCGACAAACCCGGTTCACCAGCCGGCGATGCCAAGCAGACCTTCCACTCCAGCCTGTTCGGACGGACACCGGAGCAGCGTCAGGCATTTCGCAGTCAGATCCTGCAGGTGACACTCGATGATATCAAACGTGTCGCATCCACCTGGCTCAAGCAGGATCATGCCAGTGTGGCAGTTGTGACCAATAGCAAGGCCGCAGCTGCACTGCCGGATATCTATGAGCGCATCGAAATCTGACGAGCAGACTCATTGAATCCACTGCTGAAGGGGGCGTTGCTGATCATCGCCTCCGAATTCTGTCTGGTCTCCAGCGGTATCTTCATCCGGCAGGTCAGCGCTGATCTGCCGACTGAAGTCACGGTACTGATGCGAAATCTGCTGGGGCTGGTTGTGCTGCTGCCGTTGATCTTTCATGCCGGAATCACAACACTCAAAACCGACAGGATCAGATTGCATCTGGTGCGCTCTCTGCTGGGCGTAGCAGCCATGAGCTGTCTGTTTTACGCCTGGGCAAATCTGCCACTGGCACAAGCGGCCCTACTTAAACAAACTGCACCCTTCTTTATCCCGATCTTTGCTTTCTTCTGGCTGGGCGAGCGCATTGCACCGATGGTGAAATGGGCCATTCTGCTTGGTTTCAGTGGCGTATTGCTGGTGTTGCAGCCGCAGGAGGGGATGTTGAATATAGCGGTGCTGGTTGGTCTGGGCGGAGCCATGCTGGGGTCACTGGCCAAGGTAGTGATTCGGCGCATGGGGGATACCGAGTCAGCCATCCGGATCGTATTCTACTTTGCTCTGTTTGGCTCATGCTTTGCGGCGCTCCCTGCGGCCATGAACTGGGTGACACCAACGCTGGTGCATCTGCCCTGGCTGTTGGGTCTTGCTGTCAGCTCGACACTGGCGCAACTGCTGCTGAGCAGGGCATACCTTCTGGCACCGGCTGGTTTTCTGTCGCCTTTCACCTATTCATCGGTGATGATTGCGGCTGTAGCTGGTTGGTTGATCTGGAATGAAACGCTGAATCTGATGACCTGGGGCGGGATGCTGCTGATCTGCTTTGCCGGAGTGCTGGCGCTGGTCAGGCGCAAACCGAAACAGATATGAAGTGGCTGCCATCGGCAGTGCTGTTAGCACTCGACGGCAGCCAGACTAGCCTCCTGTACGCGGCTCAGAAAGAGAAAGACGCAGTCAGGTTGATCCGGGTTTCGTCCAGATCGGCATTATCAAACAGGTGATTAAGGCTTACGCCCAGACGCACACCACTATCCAGCGCAAAATCACTGCCCAGCGTGAAAGCAGCATAATGCTTATCCGGCTCGCCAGCCGGCGTGCTGAAACGCTGTCCTGGAATATTTACCAGAGATACGTTGGCAGCACCAGACTTGCTGTTCAGGCGGCTTTCCAGCACCAGGCTTGCATAGGGTGTCCAGCCTGAGTAATCCGCACTGGCGTGCCAGCCGATAAAGCCTGTGGTGTCACGCTGAGATGCCGGATCAACATGAAGCGCTGTTGATGATCCCGCCAAAGACTGCTCGGTGTAGCTGTCCATCGACAATTGCTGCAGGCGCAAGCCAAAGAGTGGCCCATGGGTGATACGATCCGCCTCAAAGCGATACTGTGCCGCCACCTGAGCACCCAACTGGAAACCGTCCGTGCTGGCTGTCATCTGCCGCGTTGCAGGCCCGATATTGACCACACGAGTCAGATCATAGCTGCCCTTGGCAACACTCACACTGGCGTTGAGCAGCCAGTTATCGACACTGCGTGCACCATAGATACTGAACCCGGTGCTCTCATGCTCGACCCGTCCAGTGGACAGGCTGGCTTTGTTACGGCCCTGATGCAGCGCAAAACCTATCACCGCATCATCACTCACACGTTTATCGATACCCACGCCCAGCCGATAAGGGGAGCCGCCAGCACCCAGCGTGCTGTTACGGCTCTGATCACCCGATGATCCGGAAACCCAGAAGCGGGACTCAGGGCCATCACCCTGCAGCGCCGAACGGGACTGTTGATCCAGCTCCATTGATACTGCACGCTGCTCCTGTAATGCCACTCTACCTGCATGAGCAGGGAAGGCCGGTGCATCCAGCAGGCTTTGAACATAATCAGACACTGCCTGATGCCCGCCAGTGGTTGGGTGCACACCATCAGCAAAGAGGAAGGTGTTCTCCAGCCCTTCGGGGAAGTTTACTCCGGTCATACACATGGGTGAGGGTGTCGTACCACATACCGGCAGCGTGACATTGTCAAACCCATAGGCACCAGGATCAGCCTGAACTTCTTGCAACAGGCTGAAAGTATCAGCCGGAATCACAGAGATACCCTGCACCTGCAGTGCCAGCATCAGGTTGCTGTTATAGCTCTCGGTCAGCTGTGTCAGCCCTGCAGAGCCTGCAGGCCCCTGCGACATACCAAAGGGAGAGGTGCCGATATCCGGAATCAGAGGCACCACAACATACTGCGCACCGGCAGCACGCAGCATACCGATCGCTGTTACATGCTCGCCGATGGTCTTACTGACATAAGCGGGAATATCCGCCTCATTACCACCTGCCAGCCAGAAAATATCATTTGCACCCGCCCACAGCGCATAAAGCGCATTCGGGTCCGCCTTGCCACCAGTGCTGGCCAGGTAACTCTGCACCTGCTGCAGCACCGGAGTGGCCGTTAAAGCGGGGCCAGCCCCGATACCCGGTAACCCGGTAAGCCGCGCACCACCCTCGGCATAGTTACTGCCGCCCTGGTTAGCCGGTAACAGATCAATGCCATAGCTGGCAGCGATATTCTGCGCCCACACAGGGCCGGGATTAGTGGAGAACTGAAAGCCAAAGGAACCGGAATCGGTCAGGCTATCGCCAAAGAAAAGCGTGTTGGAAAAGCTACTGGCCTGCGCGCCCTGTGCCAACATCACGGCCGCTGCCAACGGGAGTAAGGTTTTTTTCAGCATGTGACATCCATTGTTATTGTTGTTTGAGTATTTGAAACGCTACGTTGAAGGAGAAAAAGTCACCGCTACTGTCGCCCCTCAGGCGGCAAGGAACAATGACAATATCGGCTGAATTGGGTGACAAAAAGGGGCAGGTGTGAGTTGCCAAAGTGCACCATACTCGGTAAAAAGGAAGGGTGAGGCGAAGCAATGGACTGCTGGCAGGTGATTAACTACCTGATATGCCGCCGGATGTGGCTAGTTATTGACCAGATAAACAGCACGTTGCTAAAACAGTTAAAGGAATTACTGTGCCCTCCAGTCCATCGAATATTAATTCGCACTCCTCATCGGAATCCGCACACTCCTGTTCTGCAGCGACAACAGAACAGACAGTCACCCATTACCATCTTCATGCGGAACGCTACCAAGCGCAGTACGATTCTATTGCAGCAGCAGATGTTCACGCTGATTGGAAAGATCTACTGGATGAGCTAAGCGTAGGAAGCGCGTTGGATGTTGGGGCGGGGAGTGGTCGTGATGCACAGTGGTTGGCTGATCTTGGCTGGGAAGTCACAGCCGTAGAGCCGGCCAGTAAGCTGCGTGAAATAGCGCAAAACCACACTCACGCTGCGATTAAGTGGGTAGATGCTAGGTTACCCGATCTCGTTGGTGTTAATGCACCTGGTGATGGTTTTGACCTCATTCTCCTGTCTGCCATCTGGATGCATGTGCCTCAGAATTACCGTCCAGCCAGCTTTAAAAGGATACTCGATCTCTTATCACCCAGTGGCACAGTGATCATTACGCTCCGCTTTGGGCCATCAGACCCCGAACGGCCTATGTATCCAGTCAGTCTCGATGAGCTTATTGTACTTGCTGCTAAGTATGGAGTGA
The DNA here is from genome assembly GCF_008973755.1 of Nitrincola alkalilacustris. Taxonomy (GTDB): domain Bacteria; phylum Pseudomonadota; class Gammaproteobacteria; order Pseudomonadales; family Balneatricaceae; genus Nitrincola; species Nitrincola alkalilacustris. Next base: position 287,668 of record NZ_WBOM01000006.1, read on the forward strand.
GTCTTGTTGAATTCAACACCCAGCATTCTTCAGATAAACTGCAAAGAGCAGATGTGACATGGACTACGGTCGCTCTGGCTCGTGCGGTGGAGTTGGGTAATGAGTAGTCAAAGTGGATATCTCTTAACCGGTGGGTCAGGGCAGCAACTTCTGCCAGCTTTGCGCCGCGCTTTACGACATGCTACTGAAATTGAGATTGCGGTATCGTTTATAAAATACTCCGGTTTAGAACTGATTTTTAAGGATATTGAGGACACACTTCAATCGCAGAGACAGGTAAAGCTGACGCTGTTAACCAGCGATTATCTCTGTGTGACTGACCCAAGAGCCTTGCGTAAGCTGATGCTACTGGCAGAACGTGGTGCTGATATCCGTATTTTTGAAGCTGGTTCTGATACTAGTTTCCATCTGAAAGCCTATATTTTTGTGCGCTCTGAACAGGGTCATATCCAGTCGGCTGACGCGTTCATAGGTTCCAGCAATCTAAGCCGTCCAGCACTGACTGATGGTTTGGAGTGGAACTACCACCTTGATTACCCAAATGAAGCTGACTCATTAGCGGCAAAGCGCATTGATGAAGTTCGGCATCAGTTCCAATGCTTGCTGATGCTGCCACAAGTTATGCCCATCTCTTTTGAGTGGATAGAGCAGTACCAGTTACGCTATGACAATGCTCGGAAGGTTGTCGCCATCACCTCCGCCATGCCTGGTGCCGATGAACCAGAACCTGAGATACCCTTACCCAAACCTCATCAGGAAGAGGCGCTTCAAGCGCTGGTTACTGCTCGCCAGCGTGGTATACGCAAGGGCTTGGTCGTCTTGGCGACAGGTATGGGCAAGACCTATCTCTCAGCTTTCGATGCTGCTCAGACCGAAGCTGTGCGCGTACTGTTTGTGGCGCATCGAGAGGAAATTTTGCTGCAGGCTGAGGAAAGCTTTTTAGCAGTGATGCCACACAAGAGGGTTGGGCGCTATACAGGTAAGCAGAAAGATACAGAGTGTGATCTGCTATTTGCTTCAGTTCAGACGTTAGGCCGGTCAGCTCATCTGGATCGTTTTTCTGCTGGTCATTTCGACTACATCATTGTTGATGAGTTTCACCATGCAGCGGCCAGTAGCTATCAGCGTTTGATTGAATACTTTACACCTGATTTCATGCTCGGCCTTACGGCTACGCCGGATCGTACAGATCGCTCTGATATTCTGCGGCTGTGTGATAACAATTTGATTTACAGGCAAGATTTATTTGATGGTATCGTCAATCAGCAACTATGTCCTTTTCATTACTATGGCATCTTCGATACCGAGGTGAACTACGAACATATCCCTTGGCGGAATGGTCGATTTGATCCAAATAAGCTCTCTACCCAGTTAGCGACACGTGGAAGAGCAAAGCATGCGCTCAGAGAGTGGCGAGCTAAATGCCAGAGTCGCACCTTAGCCTTTTGTGCGTCACAAAAACATGCTGATTACATGGCTGATTTTTTCAATAAGCAAGGTGTTCGTGCTGCGAGTGTGCACACTGAATCTAACCTCACTCGATCAGAGGCTCTGGATCAGCTTGGTAATGGTCAGTTACAGGTTTTGTTCTCTGTTGATCTGTTTAATGAGGGTGTTGATCTACCACAGATAGATACGGTGATGATGCTCAGGCCGACTGAGTCCAAAATTTTATTTCTCCAGCAGTTTGGGCGCGGGCTGCGGTTGAGTGATGGTAAAGAGAAATTGGTGGTGCTGGACTTTGTTGGAAATCATCATAGTTTCCTGAATCGTCCAGAGATGCTGCTGGGATCGGTTTTTGAGCGTAAACCAACACGCAAACAGTTAGTGGATGCCGCTAAAGACAGCAACAGCCTGCTACCGGATGGATGTTATATTAATTATGACATCGGTTTTATCGACTTTCTGGAAAGCCTGATCAGTGAGCAACTCGAAACCCAGTATGAAAAGCTAAAACTAAATCTGAAGCGCCGCCCGACATTGGCTGAATTCTGGAACAGCGGCGCAAGCCTTAACCGCTTACGCCAACAGTATGGTAGCTGGTGGGAGTTTATTGATGAGCAGGGGGATGCCGCTGCTGAAGAACTGTCAGTCTTGGAAAGGCATGCCCAGTGGTTTCGTGATTTTACGACGACAAAGCTTTCCCGCTCATACAAGCTTGTATTGCTTCAGACGCTTCTTGATCATCAAGCGATGAGCCAATCAGTTGAACAACGGCAATTAGCGCTATGGGCTAAAGAGTGGTATCTGAGCCATGTGGAGTGGGTTGCCGACTTGCCAGACAGTAAGCAGTCTCTGGCAACATTAAGTGATCGCGAGTGGTTCAATCATTGGCGAACCAATCCGATCACCTTCTGGTGCACGCCAGAGCAAGGTTCGCAGATAACCTGGTTTGCCCAAGATGGAGTGCAGTTCACCTTCCAGCAGAGTCTTACAGCTGCAGAACTACCTGTCTTTAGTGAGATGACACAGCAGCTACTCGATTGGCGGCTAGCTCAGTATGGCGTATCACGCCTTGAAAGCGTTAAACCAGAACCGAGTACAGCGCTGGTTACTCATATCGATGAACCAGTGCAGATACCCTTCTTTCCCAATATCAAAATAGCTTGTGGTCACTTCAAAACAGGTCATGCCGATGTTCAAGAGTTTGTCGCTGCCCCAAGTGGTTTCGGAGCGCTGACATCTGAGCGTCACTTCGTGGCGCGGGCTTCAGGTAATTCAATGAATGGTGGCAAATCGCCCATACTTGATGGCGATTATTTGCTCCTGGAGCAGATTACCTCGGGCAATGCTGGCAGCATCAGCAATCAGGCAGTAGCGATTGAGCGACAGGATGAGGCTGGTGACAACCAATACTTATTGCGTAGAGTGCTTAAAAATGCCGATGGTAGCTACACGCTAAGGGCACAGAATCCAGAATATCCTGACCTGATCGCTGATGAAAATATGGTAACGTTTGCTCGCCTCAAGGGCAAAGTTGATCCGCTGGAGTTATTCGTTGGGCAGGAGTTTATGCGTGAAGATATTCCGGTACTTTTCGATGTTGAGTTTAACCCAGGAAATTGGCAGTCAGGCCATGTTGTTCTTAATGAGCAACGGGCACAGATTTTATTGGTCACGCTGAACAAGCAGGGTAAATCTGAAGACCATCGTTACCATGACTACTTCATCAACTCGAAGCAGTTCCACTGGCAATCACAGAACAGCACCAGCCCGACCAGTAAACGTGGCCAGCAAATTATTGACCATCGAGCATTGGGCCTAAAGGTTTATCTATTTGTGCGAGAGCATAAGCTGAGAAATGGCAAAGCCGCGCCTTTTCATTTCTATGGAGAGGTGAGCTACTTGAGTCATGAAGGTAGTCAGCCGATGAGTGTTGTTTGGCAGCTAAATTAATTACGGAGCTAGCCAATAAAAACCTCTGCACGATGGCGCTCCATAAACACCTCATCAGGTGCAAATCGCCAGGGTAGTTCGACTTGTTGGCCCTCATAGGTGAAAAAGGCTGTATCGAATACTGGTTCTGTTTGTCGTTTTATCTCACTAGACAGTACGACTCGCCACTCCTGATCAAGGGTAATCAAGCCTTGATCAAATGCTCGGTCATGCAGTGCTGATAGGCAAAGACCATTGCTGGGGTTGAGGCGGTTGGCTTTATCTTTACTCCAGGGCACGATATGGCTGGCAATCAGCAGGCTAGGGTGAGATAGACCTGTGATACAGCATCGGTTGTTGTAGCTTGATAATACAGCTTTGCGGAAAAAGTTCTGCTTGATCCGTTGTTGAGTAACCACTTGGCGCGTCTCACCAGTGAAGTCCTCCGTCTTATCATCGGGACCATCAGTAGTGGGTATATCTGGCGTGCTCTGCGCCGTCTCCTTGCTCAAGTGGGCTCGTATCGTAATACACTCGTCTGCTAGTCCCTCCCAGTCAGCATGAAATTCATCCCAGACCTGTTTGTCGAGTTTTGAAACATTCCCCATACCTTTTCGCCCCGAGTTTCTGATAGCCGGATCGAGGCTAGCCAGATTACTAAGCTTAAACGCAACGGCTGAGGGTGTGCGTTGAATGAGAGCAGCAAGTGCGATTATATCGGGATTTCCTTGATGCAACTTGCCAAAAGGTAGCTGGCAGTAGAGGTAGAAGGCGAGCTTGACCTGTTCTTCTGTCCAACGATTCAGCGTCATTCGTGATCATCCTTCTTTGTATGGGCACATGTATGATGCCAGCTAGACCTGGTTCAGGAAAGCGTTGACCTACACTTGTGATGCGTTACTGTATCCTATGCAAATGACTGAACTCAGGAAGAGACAAATATGAAAATCCAGTTCTACAGCGCTCAATCCTACGATCGCACCTTTTTCGATAAGGCGAACCAGCACTTTGGTTTTGCGTTGAGCTATCTCGATACCCCTTTGAGTGCCAAAACAGCCAGTCTTGCGGCAGGGGCGCAGGCGGTGTGTGCGTTTGTGAACGATACGCTGGATGAGGCGTGTCTGTATGCGCTCAAGCAGCAAGGGGTTATGTGGGTGGCGTTGCGTTGTGCCGGGTTCAATCAGGTTGATCTGGAGGCTGCTGCCGAGTTGGGTATCCGTGTGGTCAGGGTGCCGGGCTATTCGCCGGAGGCGGTGGCTGAGCATACGCTGGCGTTGATCCTGACGCTGAATCGTCATACACATCGTGCTTATAATCGGGTGCGGGAAAGTAATTTCCAGCTCAACGGGTTGCTCGGTTTTAATCTGCATGGCAAAACGGTGGGGCTTATCGGCACAGGCCAGATCGGTTTGGCAACGGCGCGTATTCTGCGTGGCTTTGGTTGTCATCTGTTGGCATTTGATCCTTATCCATCGGCTGATTTTGAGGCGCTGGGAGGCTCTTATGTAACGCTGGATGAGATTTATGCCCAGTCAGATATCATCAGCCTGCACTGTCCGCTATCGCTAGAGAATCACCACCTGATCAATGGGGCGGCGATTGCGGCGATGAAGCCGGGCGTGATGCTGGTGAATACGTCGCGCGGTGGGTTGGTGGATACTCGGTCTGCAATTCTGGCGTTGAAGTCGGGCCAGATAGGTTATCTGGCACTGGATGTGTATGAGCAGGAGAGTGAGTTTTTCTTCCGTGATTTGTCGGATGAGATCATGTCTGATGATGATCTTTCGCGTTTGATGACCTTCCCGAATGTTTTGATCACGGGGCATCAAGGGTTCTTTACTGAGGAGGCCCTGACTCAGATCGCCGAAATTACACTAAGCAACCTTCAGGCGCTGAGTGAGCAGGGCGAGTGTGTGAATGAGATTAACAGGCATCTGGACTGAGCATGGTTTTGAGCGGGTAAGCAGGATGGTGGCAAACTCGCATAATCCTGTTGCAAATGACCCTGCATAGGGTGAGCGTGGCAAGTGACTTGCGTCACCGCTCAGCGGTTAAGTCTAACTGGGGTGGCATCAAATGATTAGTCAGCTGGAAATTCATCACCTGCGTACCCTGAGTACTCTCTTTAAATATGGCACGCTATCGACTGCGGCTGAGCAACTGGGTCTTTCCCAGCAGGCGGTCAGTCAGCAACTGAAAAAGCTCCGGTTGATCCTGGGTGATCCCTTGTTCTCTGCTACGGGGCAGGGCATGGCGCCAAGTCCTTATGCCCGCAGTATTCAGCCAATAATTGATTCTGTGTTGCAGCAGTTGCAGCAACTGCCTCTCCCTGCAGATATCGATCCACGCAGTGTCTCGCGCAGCGTGGTGATTTCGGCAACAGATCATGCTCAAAAAGTTGTGCTGGCGAGCCAACTGCAGGCGATCAGGCGCTTCGCACCCAAGCTTAAGCTGTTGGTGATCCCTATCGAAAGTGCAGGCCTGACTCGGAGAATGCAACTCGGTGAGATAGATCTTGCACTGACGACGGCTGGGTATGTTCCAGATGGGCTGCTGTCCCGCCCGTTGTTTGTCGAACGCTATCTTTGCGTCACTGCCAACGAGACGCTTCGCCGTGCCGAACCTCTGACGCTCCAGCAACTAGTGGAGTATGATTTTGTTGTAACGTCTCCCGGTACAGCGGGTCTGTGTGGTTCGGCAGCAGACTGGTTTGAGCAACAAGGATATCCACGTCATGTGGTCATTTCTTCACCGTCTTTTTTAATGACCCTGGAGCTGCTCAGGCAGACAGAGCTGGTAGCGTTTATCCCTGAAAGGATGCTGCCGGTGCCGGGCCTTTTCGAGGTTCCGCTTCAGAAGTATCCGCCTGGCTTCGAGGTGGTAATGGCCTGGCATCCCAATGCAGGGCAAGATCCGGTGTTGAACTGGCTGATGGAACAACTGCAACTTGTAGTGGCTACAAGTATGGCTTGATGGGCAAGGGGTGCTGATGCTCTTAGACTGACTGGACTGTTTATCAAAACAACGAGGTCATCATGAGTATTACTAAAATCAACCCGCAATCGCTTTATGATGGGGCCCCTCATGGTCTGTCACATGCTGTGGTAGATGAAGTATCGGGGCTGGTTTTCATTTCAGGTCAGGTTGACTGGACACCAGACTATCAGGTCAAGAGTGACAACATAGGCGAGCAGACCCGTAATGCCATTAATAACCTGAAAAAGGTGTTGGCCGAAGCCGGCTCTGATATCAGCCATGTCCTCCAATTACGTGTTTATGTGCGCGGTGAGTTGGATGATCACATGGAGAAGATCATTCCGATCATGGTGGAAACTTTCGGCACTACGCGCCCGGCGGTGACCGGTGTAGGAGTCAGCTCACTGGCGTCTCCAGACACGCTGCTAGAGATTGAAGCGGTTGCTCGGGTAATAAGGGTATAGACTTGAGCCGAAAGGCTTGGTGTGCAGTTTGGGCGATCAAGCCTGTATCTGCATTGTGAGTAGCAGTATGTTTGGAGTGAAAAATTAACATAATCAGGAGGCAGTAATGGACGCAATGTACAGTGGCAGCTGTTTATGTAGTCAGGTTCGATTTGTCGTTGAGGGGTTCAGCTCGAAAGTTGCAAACTGCCACTGTTCGATGTGCCGTAAATTTCATGGTGCAGCCTTCGCGACCCTGGTGAGCGTCAGTGGCCTGAGATGGGTGTCTGGCGAATCTCTGCTGAAGCATTATACGGCTGGCAATGGAACGGTCAGAAGCTTCTGTTCGGAGTGTGGCTCGAGCTTGGGCTTTCGTGGCAGAAATGAACCGCTATCGGCGATTGAGATAGCTATATCCGCGTTTGATGAAGATATCCCCGTTGAAGTGGATGCCCATATTTATACAAACTACAAGGCATGCTGGCATCACATCGCTGATAAGCTGCCCGCTTATGGAGAGGGGCGTGAATAATTTTCTTCCATCTGTGATATTCAGGTGCTGAACTCCATGCCATATTTGCGCTTGATCCTTCTGACCTCGCTGGCCATGATCGCATTTGCGGGAAACTCGCTGCTGTGCCGTGTGGCGCTTTTACAGACCGATATTGATGCGGCCAGTTTTACCACTATTCGATTGGTGTCTGGCGCAGTCACGCTGTGGCTGATTGTTCGTATGCGTGAAGGTGAACGGACTGGAGGTGGTAACTGGTTATCGGCATTGGCACTGTTTGTGTATGCGGCAGGCTTTTCATTTGCCTACATCAGTCTGACAGCTGCGACCGGTGCGCTGCTGCTGTTTGGTGCTGTTCAGGCGACGATGATCAGCTGTGGCTTCTGGAAGGGAGAGCGTCTGTCAGCCCTTCAGTTGGTTGGCTTTTTGCTGGCTCTTGCTGGGTTGGTAGGGCTGCTGTTACCGGGATTATCGGCACCACCTCTGGCGGGTTCTCTGTTGATGCTCGGGGCAGGAGTCGCTTGGGGTGTCTATTCTCTGCGCGGTAAGGGTGGTGGTGATCCCACGCGCGTTACAGCGGGTAATTTTCTGCGTGCAGCGCCGATTGCTGCAGGTTTGAGTCTGCTGATGTTGAGCCGTTATTCTGTGGATATGGCCGGGTTCTGGTATGGCGTGGCGTCCGGTGCGCTGGCGTCTGGAATCGGTTATGCGATCTGGTATACGGCCCTGCCTGCCTTGAGGGCCACCAGCGCTGCGACGATTCAGCTCAGTGTGCCGGTCATTGCTGCACTGGGCGGAATTGTCTTTCTGGGCGAGAGTCTGTCATTGCGCCTGGTGCTGGCATCGGTGGCGATCCTTGGTGGCATCGCGCTGGTGATTCTGGCTCGCTCACGTGAGCAGGGGACGTAGTTTTGTCGTACTGACCTGTCGAGCACTGACTTCATTCAGAGACAATTTGGCCATCTGAGTATTTGGTAAACAATTTAAATCGCGTTATAGTCCGGCCGCTGCCATTCAGGAAACAGGCAGGCCCATACTCTGATCAGTATGGGGTATTTTAACAAGGAGAGTTTCATGGGCATACCCACCGCACGTTCAGGTGACCATCACACCTACCTGGTAACCACTATAACCGTATCTTTGTTACCGACTACCTGCACCCTATCAAACTGAGAGATTCAGGCGGGTAACTGCCATGTAGCGGATAACTATCAAGTTGTCAGAAAAAGGTTCTGGTTCCCCCATTGCACTTGGCTGTTCATAAATTGGACAGATTGGCTGAAGATGATCAGAATGATATATTGGAACTGGCAAGGATAGGGAGGATAGATGCTGAGCAGCTCAGGTCGGTTGGTATGAGCGTCGCTTCTTATGGGGTAGGCTCGCGTTCTCGGCTGGAGAGTAATGTGCTCTACATGTTTGACTTGCTCAAGGAGCGCGGTTTTTAGGTGGTATTGAAAAATGAATGCAGACAAGCAGTTACAGTATTATTTTGAACTAGCGTTTTCTAGTCCTTTGGATACCTTGGAAAACTCCAGGGAGCGCCTGTGCAAGGTTGCTGAGCATGTCTGGTTTTGTCACTTTGTACCCGAACTGGATCGCTTGAGTAATCCAGAGGTGGCCGCCAAGGCTGCATATGTTGTGGACTTCCTCGCTTCAAATCATCTTGTGGAATCAGATCAGAAAAAGCTTCTGAAACAGCAGGTTCAGAATGTTTGGGTGAGGCTGGAGAGCGACACTGTGAACCTGACTGAACGGACGTTTTATGTAAATGATTGCTCCCCGCAGAGAAACAGAGACGTCTTTGCACAGCGATGGCATTTTGCATCAGGCATGAGGCCCAGAGAGCTTGGTCTCTTCAATATGCAGCGTAGAGTAAATCAAAGTAAGTACAGTAACTTAAACGATCAGTGACTCTACTGATGTTCGTGTTTGAATGAACTGATTTTTAGTTGCTCACCTCACACCAGGCAGGTCCGTCCAGCGGGTCGTATAAGCCGGGGAGCGGTGTTCCTGTTTCATCCGCCAGGGTTGCTGGCAGCCCTGACGCGCGAAGTGGATACGGCCTCTGCCGCTGAGGTTGATCCGATCGAGCACGGTCATCAGTGCTTTGCTGTTGGCGGGTAGGGTGCTCTTGCTTTTAAACAGATCCGGCTGATAGGTGCCGGGGGCAAAGAAGTCACCCAGCATGACGCCAGCTTTGGCGTAGTCGTAACCATCGCGCCAGATCTGATCAAGCAGCTTCATGCAACTGTCGAGCAGAATGCGGGTATCGTCACTGGGCAGGTCCAGCTCCAGGCTGGCCGATTGCGCATAGAAGGGTTGCCCGGGTGTGAAGGAGCTGGTGCGGATAAAGATGCCTATTCTGCGTGCGTAGCGCTGTTCCAGACGCAGCTTTTCGGCGGCTCGACCTGCATAGGTGGCGATCGCTTCACGCATCGGTTGCAGCGTGGTGATACGCTCACCGAAGGAACGCGAGCAGAGTATCTGCTGCTTGGTTGCGGGGCTTTCGTCCAGCCCGAAACAGGGGATGCCGTTCAGCTCATTGATGGTTCGCTCCAGCGTGACGGAGAAGCGCTTGCGCATCATGCGTGGATCGGTCTGTGCCAGCTTTAATGCGCTGTCGATCCCCATTGCTTCAAGGTGCTTGCTCAGGCGCCGACCAACCCCCCAGACATCACCGACCGACATCAATGACATCAGTTTTTTCTGACGTGTTGTGCAGCTCAGGTCCACTATGCCGCCGGTGGCCGGGTAGCGCTTTGCCGCTTGATTGGCCAGTTTGGCGAGTGTTTTACTCGGTGCCATGCCAACACTGACGCTGATGCCCAGCCAACGTTGCAGGGTATCGCGTATCTGCAGGCCGAAATCCTGCAAAGACAGACAGTTACGCACGCCGGTCAGATCCAGAAAGGCTTCATCGATCGAGTAGACCTCTACCCGTGGGGCCAACTCCTCCAGTACTTGCATGACTCGCGCAGAGATATCGCCATAGAGCGGGTAGTTGGATGAGAATACTACGATCTGATGCTGGCGTATCAGTTGTTGTACCTGAAACAGCGGGGCACCCATCGGCACACCGAGCGCCTTGGCTTCGGCAGAACGGGCGATGATGCAGCCGTCGTTGTTGGACAGCACAACCACTGGGCGGTGTTTAAGGTCCGGCCGGAACAGCTTCTCGCAACTGGCGTAGAAGTTGTTGCAGTCGACCAGCGCAAAGACGGGCGTCATGAGCGTTTCAGTGAGTGGATCACATGAATCACCACACCGAATATCTCCAGCTCTGTCTCTTCGGGAATGTCGATGGGTGGGTAAGCTGGGTTCATCGCCAGCAGGCGAGGGTGTGGGCGCAGCTGTAATTTCTTGACCGTCAGTTCGGCATTGAAACCGGCGATGACGATATCGCCATGTTCGGCCTGCAGTGAGCGATCCACCACGAGGATATCACCGGGGAAAATCCCGGCATCGATCATGGAGTCCCCCTGAGCGCGCACGAAAAAAGTGGCTGCGGGTTTCTGGATGCACAGTTCGTTCAGATCCAGCGTCCGTTCGATAAAATCCTGTGCCGGTGATGGGAAACCGGCGATCACCACATCAAGAAACAGCGGCATGTGCAGACGGGGAAAAGGGGCGGCTGCGCCCAGAAACGTTACAGACATCGTGGCACCTATACAGATACTGTTCATTTATACAGTACCTGTATTATGATGCAGCGATGCCTGCAACGCAATCAGGTTATTGGAAATCAGCTTTTGCTGTTGGCCTGGTCCCGCAGTACGAACTTCTGAATTTTGCCGGTCGAGGTTTTCGGCAGGTCGCAGAAGATCACTTTTTTCGGGGCCTTGAATCGTGCCATGTTATCGCGACAGAAGTTGATGATCGTTTCTTCACTGACGTTGCCGGCGCTGGGTTTCAAAGCGATGAATGCACAGGGCACTTCGCCCCATTTCTCATCGTGCATTGCTACCACGGCGGCCTCCAGTACAGCTGGGTGACGATACAGCACATCCTCCACCTCGATGGATGAGATATTCTCGCCACCGGAGATGATGATATCTTTGGAGCGGTCCTTGATCTCGACATAGCCATCGGCATGCCAGACCGCCAGATCACCGGAGTGGAACCAGCCACCGGCAAAGGATTTATCGGTGGTGCCGGGGTTCTTCAGATAACCCTTCATGACCAGGTTGCCGCGCATGAAGATCTCGCCGATGGTTTTGCCATCCTGTGGTACCGGTTCCAGCGTTTCGGGGTTGGCGACCATCAGCCCTTCCAGCATCGGGGCGCGTACCCCTTGGCGTGACTTGAGGCGGGCCTTCTCGGTAGCGGTTTTTTCATCCCACTCATCATGCCAGGCGCAGACGACGCTCGGACCATAGGTTTCGGTCAGGCCATAGACGTGTGTTACGCGGAACCCCATCTGTTCCATCCCTTCGATGACGGAGGCCGGTGGTGCGGCACCTGCGGTCATCACCTTGACCTCGTGCTGGATGCCCGTTTTCATCTCATCCGGGGCATTGTTCAGCATGTTAAGTACGATTGGGGCGCCGCAGAAGTGGTTGACCTTTTCCAGCTTGATTGCATCATAGATATGGTCGGCACGCACATGGCGCAGGCAGACACTGACACCGGCAGAAGCGGCAATTGCCCAGGGGAAGCACCAGCCATTGCAGTGGAACATCGGCAGGGTCCAGAGATAGACCGGATGGTGGCCCATATCCCAGGAGACAATATTGCTCATGGCATTCAGATAGGCGCCACGATGGTGATAAACAACACCTTTGGGGTCACCGGTAGTGCCGGAGGTGTAGTTGAGGGTGATCGCTTCCCATTCATCCTCGGGCATCTGCCAGGCAAAGTCGGGATCGCCTTCGCTCAGTAGCGCTTCATAGTCTTTTTCGCCGATCAGTTCTCCACCTTCGTAGAAGGGGTCGTCGATATCGATTACCAGAGGCTTGTTGGCCATCATCCTAACGGCGCGCTGAATCACTTCGGAGAATTCGCGATCCACAATGACCACTTTGGCTTCGCCATGTTGCAGGATAAAGCTGATCGCTTCGGCATCCAGACGGATGTTGAGTGCATTCAGCACAGCACCAGCCATGGGCACGGCGAAATGGGCTTCGAAGGTTTCGGGCAGGTTGGGGGCCATGACGGCTACGGTATCCCCCTTGCCGATACCTCGTTTGTGCAAGGCGCTTGCCAGCTGGCAGCAGCGGCGATAGGTCTCAGCCCAGGTGCGGCGCAGGCTCTGATGCACTACTGCTGTTCTGTTCGGGTAGACATCTGCGGCACGGGTAATGAAGCTTAAAGGGGTCAGCGGGGTATAGTTGGCCTGGTTCTGCTCAAGACCCAGTGCATAGAGATTGTGCTTATTCATTTTATTCTCCGGTATTTATCCCTGTCTCTGCTGTCAGCATACGTATTTCCCCTTATATGACAAGCTGTCAGTTAGTCTTAATAAGCAACTGATGCAAGGAGGATGCTGGGAGCTTGGGTAAAACAGAGAGACTGAATTAAACCGGCTGGATAACACCGGCCGGGGTGTACCGGCCAGTGTTGGAGGTTGCGCGGCAGCCGATCTGAGTTGCCGCGCGGAACCCATCAGGTCATATGGAAGAACTTCTGACGTGCCGCCAGGAAGGCCTGGTCAACCGTTTCGGTACGGGTACGCAGAACGTTCAGTGACTGCAGGAAGTGCTCAGTGGTCTTCTTGGTCAGAGCATCACCGCTTTCACGCAGCTCTGTGATGATCTCTTTTG
>NZ_WBOM01000007.1 GCF_008973755.1 Nitrincola alkalilacustris
GTGACCTCCTGATCACCCACCCGAACCCCACGCAGCTCGCCAGGATCAACCTGACACTGAACACCGGGTACATCATCAATGATGGGCTCAAAGTAGCGCACCTGAGCAATCGACACCTCTTGGCGCAACTGCTGGATATAGCGTCGTAAGCTACGATCCGACGCTGGAATGGAACCATACTTGGTGCGCAGTTTACGGGCCACTTTAACCGCACTGAGTTCAGGAAACTCGCCCAACAGATACACCAGATAGCTGCGGTACTCATCCAGCTTTTTAGTACGGCAAGGATCAGACTGCTGCGCCTGAATAACCTCTTCGGATAAGCGCAGGTATTTACGTACGGTATTGCGAGAGATCGATAGCTGTTTGCTGATGGCTCGGACCGAAAGTCCCTGGCCGCTATCGTGCAGTGCTTTGATTTTATGAATCACAACCCACTCCTTCAAAACCCTTCCCCTTGTTCGTCATCATGAGGGGAAAGTACTGGTTTTGGTGGCCAAAGCCACCCTGAGGGTGGGTCAAAATTAATGGCCAGAGGTGGGTCAGTTTAGTTGGCCATTAACAGCCACCTCACGATCACGCGGCGACCGTTGAGAATGAATCCAACGTCGTCCCACCAAGAGAGCGGTTTTACTTCGGCCTCTGGATACTCATGAGGAATGAACAAGCCGCCATCGAGTCTCCATGGGTGGTGCCGGTGGTATTCACGCATCTTGCGGCGCAAACGTTCAAGGCGCGAGTTCTTCATTAGTAGCTCGCCTCTTTCAGGTGTCGGAAGGTCAGAACATACACCACATCGTCGGCCAGCTCGTGGCGGCACAGGGCCACATAACCGGAGTCCCAGAAGGCAATCACCAACTCGCGCAGCTCGGGCATTTCAGGAAACTGCCGGACAATGTTGGGGGATGTTCCCAGCAGCAAGAATTGCCGCTCGATGGCCTGACTGCTTCCGGGGCCTTGACGGCCAGGAACCGCCGGCACTGTTTCAATCCCTCCGCTGCGCCTTCGGTGACAATTACTTATGGCGCGCAGGCACCGCCCTTTCGTCATCGGTGCCCCAAGTGTTCAAGCACGTGCGCACTTCCTGGCCGTTCAGGAGGCCAAGACTTACTCGCGCTCGACGTGTACTGCTGGATGGCTTCGAGCATGATCCAGTACGACGAGCGGCCGCGCTGGCTGCCGAGGTGCTGGACGCGATTTTTCAGCGTGTCATCGATCTTGAGAGATGTTGCCATAGTGGGCTTCTCATCACATGGTAATACCTAGTGATAAGTTAGCCCCTTCTTACTGATCTGGCAACAGCCACTGATTCAGCGCTTCAAGAATTGCAAACGCTGCTGGCTTGGCTCTACCCACTGGGTTTTGTTTGCCATGAGTTTGGCAACAAGATGCGCATTGCCGGCTGAAAAGTCGTCCAAGAGTGCTGCAATCAGCTGCTGCATCAGTCGACCCAAAGCAAAACAGGCATCTCGGCGATGGAATTGAAGCGCCAATTGGGTGTGAACTATGGCACCGCTTGGATGGTGAAACACAAGCCTCTCCAGGCGATGAAGGAAGCGGATGACCAGCTACTGCTGACAAGGTGTAATGTCCAGACGGTTACGTTTAGCACGTAAACGCTGGCTAATTGAGCATGAAAAAATGCAGTGTCGAGCGCTTCTCATAACCACGAAATGAAACCATCGAGCTTTAAGAAAGATCAGGTCCTACAGATTAATGGGTGAGCCGTTCAATCATCACTTTCGTCTGCACTAACGTTCTGAAGCCGCCCCTTCTCCTCAAGTACATAATCAGAAAGCACCCTTCTGATGAGAGGCTGAGACCCTTTCAAACCATGCAGAACAGCGAGATCCTCCAAGTCGGCAATCAGGTCCTGACTCATCCGCAGCGTAATGGGCTGTAACCCCAGCGCTGCATCCAGCTCGGATGTATCAATATCCGCAACTTGAGCATATTGCTCATCTTGACCCAACCGGCCGGTCTCCCACGCCTCTGTTGTTCCCATAATTCGATCAATCATCATCTACACCTTGCAATCTGTGGCCTGAGCAAACAGTCAGGTCAATACATTGAAGCACCAAGGTGCATCAGGTCGACTCTTTGATGGCAGCATTTACCTCACTATATAGAAAGTAGCAGCTGCCATTGATTGTACGGGGGGTTGGCAATACCACATTCCCGATCTTCTGAGTGGTTTGCAGTGCATACAACACTTGACCCTCACGAACCTTCAACAAAAGTGCCACCTCTTTTGCACTCAGGTAAACATCGCCTTTCTGAGTAAAACGGCCCAAAATGCCTCCACAATAGATACTCGAACAGCGTTCTTTTATTACTGTCCGTGTACATTCAAAAGCAATGAGGCTTTTTTCCAGTGTTACTCTCGGTCTATGCTGACGGTCAGCGGACTAGATAAACCATCAACTCTTGATGACCGTCATCAGTACTATCCTAGCTCTCTCCTGACAAAAAGCCAGCTCTCCACTTACGGCTTTCTATTAAGCCGCAGGTAGTTGGTTTGAATCTGCTTCTTCAGGGCTTGATACCATGCACCAAGGTACTCGTCCTCTTCTCGCACCACATTGCCTAGACCTCTTTTTTTCGTTCTCGTCGGGTGCTTACAATAAATTGCAAAGCTGCTTAATCCCTTGATTTCCTCTCTGCTCCACCTTACACCATGGTCTGAACATGACTGCAAAATCCTACGGACTCCCAATTTACTGTCCTCTTCAAAACCTACCATCAGTGTCGATAGGGCCTTAGGCTTTTCCATGCGTTCAGTATCAATTTCAATAAAAATAAAGGGCAGCTCCTTGTAGTAAACAATTGCAACAAAGCAAAGTACTCGATGGGATGTGGTGGTTCTATACGCAGCCTGGCTACCACTTCTTGGAGAGGGTAACTCATAACAGTGAGTGTGCTCGCACTGGAAATTTGATTCCTGGCCCAGCCGCTCGACTACTCGTTTAAAGGTGTTGAATTTATCGGTGGGTGCCACCTCACGTAGCTCTGTTGGTACCTCATCCTCCCCATCATCAACTCTCACTCCAAGATCTAACTCCAGCCCCATGCCATCCTGCTGAGCATGGCCGACTGAAGTCTCCTCCTTCTTTACAGGTTGATCATGATCTACTCTCGCAGAGGTCTGAGGGACACTTTTTCCGTCAACAAGCTCTGTATTCACTACACGGCCAAAGGTAAATGTACCCCCCTCATTCTCAATTCGATTCAAGCGCTTGCCGAGTTTTGGAACTCCATGCAAGTTCAGCTCAGGATCAGGATCTGAGGGTGGGATAACAGCACTCTTACCGTTACCAGAACCGACTGGCTTACGAATACTATATCGAGGGTGAAATATCATCACTTGTTCAGGCGGCACAAAGCGGGGATTGTGGATACTGGTAATCTCATCCGCATACAGAACATTTCTGCCATGCTCATCTTTTAACTGACCGGCTCCACTTACCTTCCAACCAATCAAGTTGGGTGGGATAAAATTGAAGAGCCAGTAGTCTTCGCGGCTTTCTTGCCAGAGTGAATAAATTGAGCTGAAACTTTTTCGAGCATCATCATCTAGCAGTAACCATGCTATATGAGCCCGGCTACTGCGAGTACGCAGATTTGAAGGAGGGTAATCTGCCAATAGATGAAAACGTATTTGGCTCAAACCATTTTCTTTCGTTACCGTAGCCAACCCTGCCAGTCCATCAGGTCGGAACGCTGTCCGGGTAATGTGACTATCACGTAGAAACAGGACTCTCGCCAGCTCCAGATGTCGGACCTTGACCAAAGTGCCATCCTCGCCCTGCAAGCAGATCCAATGAGCACCCGATTGCTGATCCTGATAGAAGGTAGGGGGGGTAGAAATTACGACTGTACGCTCACATGAATGGCGTGGCGGTATCAGCTTTGCGCTCTCATACTGCCCTCCCACAACAAGAGATGGTATCAGCGCCACAGGCACTGCACTTACTGGTTGCCCATCAAAATGTACACTGATCAGTATCTTATTTCCAAAAATGGACTTTTTTTGAGTGAGCCCATCAACTTCTCTGAGGGAGACTCCTGCAGGAAATTTTTTCAGAGTGCTGCCAATGTTTGACTTCATCTCGGAGAATTTTTCTAGCAGCTGCTCGGCATGTTTCATTGCGGATGCCAGCCATGCGCTCGATTTCATATGTTGGAACCCACTGTCTTCCTTCTTCAATCAACTTGATCATAGTATGTGCCAAGCGCCTTGCTTGATACTCTTCAACGGTTTCTGAATAGCGGATCAAGAATGTAGCGCACAAAGGTAACAAGGCCAATTTTTTATCAAACAAGCTGGAGCAATTCAGTTGATTGCCATACCAGGACTTTGATCGCCTTGGCCCAGCACAATCAGATTGATATGATCGTTCAAGCTTGATCATCTCGCGAACCAAAGACCGATCACGCCTTGCCCAGTCCACCCTCATCCCTCTTGAAACTTTCAGTCTGGGTGGAAGGTTTTCCTTCAGCCAACTGCGATCATGTTTATACAACCAGATATATACCCTAGCGCCCTCCCGCTGAGCCCTGATGCTTTTTAATGAAGAACACTGACTCACTAGCTCACGCCATCCTCGACGATACTCACTGCATTTTGAGCCATCCTTATGTGGAACATCTGCCAGGGTAAAACGTGATACATTGCCCCGTTTCGAAGCTCGCCTGATAATAGCCTCAGTACTTTCATGATCAGGCGCTAAAGCACACCAGCACACAAGGTGTTCAAGGTAGCTATATGGGCGCCTATGTTTTCGGAATATTCCTTTCAACCAATGCTCATCTTTATTCAGGCCCAACCCGTACTTTTCTAACCAATCAGTTCCCCAATAGCTGAGAATCACTTCTGTGATATCTGCGTGCCTTACCGAGTTACCTTGTGTGAATCCCTTCTCTGCCGCCTGCCGATGGTAAAAGTGTGTCCAGTTATCATGCAAAGAGAAGTCAGGAGAAAGACATATCGAGGTAAGCAACTCCTGACATCGTTTGGCTAATACCAACTGTTTACTACTAGCGCTCCTGACCACCAACGGCCTTGGTTGCAAAAGCAACTGAGCACCAACAAATCGGTGCTGATGTATAGAGTGTAATGATAAATCTGTCTCCAACAACAGGCATTGATGCTTTGGACAGCACTCTATACCGGCACATTGAAAGAGACGTTGCCAATAACTATACCCATGCTCACGATGCTGCTCTTGCCAACAGATAGGACAAATTTTGTAGAGATCAGGCCATTTTACTCTTGATGCATTCACACCAGACCTGAGCAGGATGCAATTAGCAGCCCTGCCTACCAGGTTACCCACAAGCTGCTCGTACCTACGACGACCAACGAACGGCCTGAAAAGGGGCAGAAGTGTATGCTTCTCAACTACACTACGTGGGCTGACATTCCATAAGTGCCCAACACGACCCAATAGCTGGTTAATGTGCCCCTGGAACAGGGCTGAAGAGGTAATTAGTCGTGAGCCAAACAGTTGCTGAATGGCAACCTTATCGTCTTTGATACCTTGTCGATAGATGAACCGGGCAATAACACTGCCAAGCAGCTCGTCCTCATGGGCTATTGGGAATTGTTGAATCATCACCACATCCTGCTTTGATAGTACTATCATAGGACATAGCTCACGATTGTCCGCTGAAACCCAGCGAGTTAGAGCAATCGATTCCTCAATTTTTACATATTAGTCCCATTTAAATAGAGAGAATTCAGTCTTCTAATATTGCTGCCAGGCGAGCCAGAACTTCATCAATAATTTCCTCTGGCACTCGCTCAACCTTCTTTGCGCCCCGCCCATGAAGATCAAGAGATCTGACTGCGTTAACAAGAACAACGCCCTGTGTTTCGGTTCTGGCTCCAGTCAGGGACACCGCGAAACCTTGAAACCGAGCAAAATTCCCGCCCTGAGTTATAGGAGCAACAAGAGCTGTTCCGAGCTTGTTGAACTCGACCGGCGAGATCACCAGACAGGGACGAAAATCGAGTTGCTGTTCGCGCCCTACGGTTGGATCTAAGCTGACGCGAACAATATCGCCACGCTGGAATACAGGACGCTTCACAGAGCCTCCTGACCAACTGCTGGAGCTTCATCCCATTCACGCAACTTATCAGGGTAGGGTGCATTTTCGTCGCACTGCGCTACCAGTTCGCTGAGCTTGTACTTGGGTTTAACCTTGCAGGGTTTGATAACGATTTGACCACCCTGAACATCAATCTCGACACTATCACCTTCGTTCAAGTGCAGCTTTTCGCGAATTGCGGCTGGCAGGATTACTCCCGCGCTGTTGCCGATTTTTCGAATCGTGGTTCTCATTTTAACCTCGAATGTTATAACGCTGTATGAACATAGTATCGCTGATGGGCAGTGTTGCAACCCTGTTATAACATTTGTTTGACGGGCTTGACGCCGGGCCATATTGAATGACTGCTCACCGCCCTGGCGGGCGACGCTTCCAACATCACGAGCAGTAACCGGCAAGTAGCCAGATTTACACCGCCTCAACTGTCAGGAACCGATAGGTTTCCTTTCGTCAGAAGGTTCTAACTTCGTTGAGCAGATCGGGGTGACGATCCAGCAGATTGACCAGAGCCAGCGGCGGCTTTGTCTTGCCGTTCTCGTAGCGCGGTAGTTTTCAAGATCGTAAGCCCTATCGTCGGTCGTTTGACCCTTCATTCAAAAGTAGTTTGCCTGCCCTGGATAGTTCAACTGCCCTGAAAATGGTACTGGCAGAGGAGTACTTGCTTGGCCTGCTGTCACAGGTACGGGTAGCAATAGATCAGTTAAGCAACGAGTTTGTCGCTACACGCAAATACCCGGCTCAGCAGGGGCAGGGGAATCCCATCCAAAGCATTCCTAGTCTTTCCCCACAGTGGAATGACCTGACTCATAAACTAATAGAGATACATGTAGTGGTTATGCTCTTCGATGGAAAAAGCACATGCAGAACTAAATAGTCGGTACGCTTGGGGGCGTTGACCAAATACGAATTTAGGGTTATTCGATCATTGAATGAGAGCACCCCATTGGTCTTTCATCATCAGAAACAATAGTGTTAAACGATATTTACCGATAAGGCCTGCTCTAGCATGGCATCAAGGGTTACCTGTGAGTTGTATTGATACTGGTTTCGTCACCGTCCATCAAAATAGATAACCCTCCTTCTTTCAGCTAGTTATGCTAGATGTGCTGTGAGCAGAACCGTTTGATAGCATTTTGACAAAAAAATCATCATTTGCTACTTCATCAGGATTCTCGTCTATAGAATTTTGAATAATTTCAAAACCTCCGTTCGCAAATCGTTCAATAGTCATCCGAATTTTTTTCACCTCTTGAGTAACCATCGATTCATCAAAATTCTCGACGCCAACCATATCGAAGTCAGACTCCGCTAAAGCACAAGATATTAGCTGATTAATAAGGGGTCGAGGTTTCCAGTTTTCAATTTCCCAAAAATCTACTAACTTATCATCGGGTGATAAATCTAAAGGGCTGTTTGCATAAAGCCCTATAAAAAAAGCAAAAGTATAAAACTGGTATGCACTTGAGAATCCATGTCCTTCAATGTATTTGTTTTCTTCGGCACCACCTCCAAACTGAGCGAACCTTTTGACAAGACTGTCAAATTTAGAGAGATAACCAGGACGCATCTTATAGATTTTACTCTCTACTATATTCATACAAAAACCTCGTTAATTCTTACTGATAGATCACTTCGATCCTCACGATTTCCACCTGGGTATTGTGGATCGAGTCTATAAATTTTACCGAGCTTAACACCTTCCAACTTTTTTATATCACTGTCATTGAGAAAGTCGTATGTCATAACAATTGACTGTGTGAAATTATTACTCAAAGCATCATAGAAGCCTTGTGAATACTCAGAAGCCATTTTCGAAGTGGGTGCATCAGTCACCATAGAGTAATTCTTACTCCAAAGCACTTTAGATTTGAGTATTGCCATCATCAAAGAGAGCTTTACTAGAATGATATTCGAATCGTTTGAGCCGGATAGTGCAAACCCCTCACCATCAACAATCTCAGCTCGCACCATCTCGTCAGACACAATATTCAAGCATAGCCTACCGGTTATAGAACGATTACGTGCCGTCATTTCTGTAAATATCTTGTTTGCAGAGTTCTCAAGTTCAGCAACAAGCTCTGAAAAAACGAACTCTTTTGTTGAGCAGGTAAGACGTTGTAAAGCACCCCAAACTTCAGCTGCTAGTTCAACAGAAGCATCGACCTTTCCTTTAGATAGTTTTGCTTGCTCATTAAGGGCATCTACGAGGCCCATATTTACATCTCGAAGCTTAGCCTCAGCAACTTTGAGTAAGTTTTCATACCTAGTACGATTCGCTTCATGCTGTCTGAATTCAGCAACAATATTATCAGAGCTATCATCTTTCAAAAGCTCTTCGAACTCTTGGTCAATCGACTTCACGGTCTCACTAGCTGATTTAACGCTAGAACGTAGAGAATATATATTTTTGAATTCTTCAGGGATATTCTCTTTCAGTTTTTTAACTGAATGCCGGAGTTCTAATGTATTTTCATACAGAGTTTCAAAGAGTTTACTACAATCGTTTATGAAAGCATCCTTAACGTTCGGTTTTTCTCGGTTTAAAAGTGACTTTATACGCTCGAAGGCTTCAGAACCATCAGCCGCTTCGCGCCCACACACGAAACACTCATGAGCATCTAGCATATCTTGTACATGAACAGGGCGTGGCATATCAACAGGCAGCCTGTGTTTAGTTAGCTTAAGAGCTGTCAACGTTTCTCCATGTTGGTTATGGTATTCTTTGTATTTACTAATGAATTTTTCAGTGAAAGGCTCTACATTTCTCAATAGCCAAAGATCACTGAATAACTTTCCATTTAAGGCTTTTACACGTTGATCAAGAATAGCCTCAGCTTTTTTACGCTCTGATTCTGCCGCATCCCTTTTTTGTTTGAGCTGAATTTTTCTTTCTGCATCAGAGAGCTGACCAACTAATCGCTCAACACCCTCTTTAGCACTTTGAACTGCTAATTTGTAGTCTGCAATGTCGCGCTCTAGTCCTAGTATTTCAGTGCGATGAACAGATTCTTGTCGCGCCAGTCGTTCGGACTCCGCTTGATTATTGCTTGTATCTTTCCGCGCTTTACTAAGATCTTTATTAGCTTTCAATGCCCCGGATTTTGCTATTTCGATAAGCTTATCATAGTCGCTAATATCGGAAAGTAAATTGATCGTTTGCATCAAGGCAGACTTGTTAGACAAATTCATCAAACTATCAACTTGCTCACCCTGAAACCACATGTAAGGTTTTAAGTGGCCTGGAATTACTCTTGAGAGAATATTTTCGTGATTATGAGACCGTACAATTTGAGGAGTACTATTCTTTATCTCTTCAATTAAAAGCTCTGAATCTCTATTTCCTAACCACTCTCGCTCAGAGATTTTTTTAGCCTTGTATATTCGTGTAATTCTAAATTCGCGTTCCTGACTATCGATTACATGTAAGGTGACTTCAGCTCTAGCTGTACTGTCATCTTGTGTCAAAGACTTAGCTTTGTCTGAAATTATTTTTTCCTTATATTGTGATGTAGGAATAAATACTCTCGTATCAGATTGAAAAATCTGGTTGTATATCACCCAGTAAAATGCATCAAATAACTTTGATTTTCCTCCACCATTATTGCCTATAATTAAGTTAACGCCGCTAGAAAAATCCATTTTGTTATCGTGGTGCTCACCATAATAACACTGGAAATTTTTTAAACTTATTCCGTTTATAATCAATGTCTTGCTCCTCAACTATAACTTTTCAAAACTGTGTTTACTGCCTTTATGGTTGAAGTTGGGGACTGCTCTTCGACTGAGCTTATAATCATACGCTTTAATGCATCAATTACCGGGTCATTTGTTTTTGTCGAAAAAGATACATTACTTAACTCTTCAGCAGTAAGATTGCATATTTCAAGCGTAAGTGGATTTGTAAGAAACTTGTTGAGCATATCGTCTCTCTTAGTCATGTTACTGCTCCGCTAACTCTTTTTGAAGTGCATAAATGTTTAGATTGTATCGCTCAGCAACTTGTGTGAGCGAATTCATTACATCGTAGTAGTTTTTTGATAATGATGCAAAATAAACGACCCGCAAAAGCTCATCACTTATTAACTTATTCTCTAGCGCCTGATCTATATTGCTCATTCCATTTGTATCTGGTGTTACGATTAGATCGTGAATGACAGCGTGGACTTTATCAGGATGTTGTCGCAATACACGTCCACGCCTTTGGATAAACTGCCGAGGATTTCCTGTACTTGAGCAAAAAACTGCAGTCTCAGCGCGAGGTATATCAACTCCCTCATCTAAACATTTCATAGAAAATAAAGTGTCTATATTTTCGTTCTCAAATTGGCTCATTACTTCATCGCGATTTTCGGTTTCAGATGTGTAATGATGTGCTTTTCTATTAGGAGCCTTCTCTTTAAATGCTTTCATGTATAACATCAAAAGATTAACCCCATCTGCATTCTCTCCCTCAGGTGCATAAACGAAACAATAAGAAAGCTTATTTTTTTTCTCAAGGTTTTCAATAATTTCGCTGAATGCATTCAGTTTGTTAACTGCTTTATGAATGACCCTTCTACGCTCTAGCAAAAGTATTTTTGCAAACTCAGGGTTGAAGAATGTACCTTCATTGTGATTGAATAGCCTTGACAGCTTTGCAGATATCTCTGCATATAGCGCCATCTCTTCTGGAGTTAATTCGACAATGTGAGGAAAGTAACTATAGCGACACAAGACTCCTTCGTCTATTGCGCGCTCCATGGAAAAAGAATAAACGTATGGCTCTGAGTCGCGAAAGTACTCCTCAATCAATTTATTCCCTTCTTCGTCGAACCTCCTTTTAGGGGTAGCAGATAGTGCTAGTCTTTTTTCGAAAGGAAATATTTCCAAATTCTTTTTGATGCTATCCCGTCCGAAGTTGTGAGCTTCATCAGCAATAAGCAGCGTTGTATTAGGGAACTTAGCTACTTGCTTTAACAGCTTTTCAGATGTAAAAGTATCGTATGTAGATATCAGAACAAAAGAAGTCGTTGAATCAAAAGAAAGGCTTGTATTCAGCAGGCCTATCTCATCTGGCCAGTTTGAATTTCCTGAGTACGCAGAGAAAACGTTGGTAAAGTTAAAAGCCGCAACTTCTGACTGCCATTGAACGATCAGCGCTTTTGTTGGAACTAGGATGACAGCTTGATAAAAACCATATTCTTGATAGTTTCTTAAAAGGCAATTAAGAGATGTGATAGTTTTCCCTGTACCAGTAGCCATCGCAAAGATACCACAGGAACCGTTTTTCAACCAAGCTTGATAAGCCTCGGATTGATATCCCCGTGGGCCTTGTGTATATGGAAATCTTGGACTGGTACGATACACAGTGATCGCTTCTTCGAGTCTCTTTTCATGCTTTCGCAAGATAGGATTGAGCAGCAAATGATCCGACTGTATTAAGCTACGCTCTTGCTCAAGTAACTCTTCAACCGTCCGCTCCTTTCCTAAGCTCAACGCTGCATCAAGAACTTGCTCAGGTGACAGATAAGTATAAGCATCATTTTCCTTGTTAGTTATGGAAGCAATATTCTTTAGCCTCTTATTGCATCTGTCCTCATCTGACTGACTGAGCCATGATCTCGCAATGGAAAGGGACTCGCCATTTTCGGTCAACCCATTTCCTGTGAAGTTACAGCTACCCGTAAAAGTTATCGTGTTTTCGAATTTATCTATAAATACCCCTTCTTTGTAGTGCACCATCCTTGCAGGCTTAAGCATTACCGGCACTATAGTTAGCCGCCCGGCCTTTGCTAAAGACTTTAGGCAATCGAGAAAGTGCCGACCAGGATCTGTTAGCTGCTCATAAATCCATTCTGGATCATGAAGCTGCTTACCACTCGGTAGCTCGGAAGTATCATTACTTCTATCCTGTAGCAAACCCAAATCTCTTTCATAGAGAAAGTGATTAGTCGCAATTGACATAGAACCGCCATTAGCTACGAATTGTGCGAATCCGTAAGCCAACACCTGAATTGCCGAGGAGCTAAAGTATCCAAGTTTCAGGTAGACTTCACGCGAGTAAGGTAGCACACTTAGGAAGAAGTCAATAGGGATTGGTCCATCGTCTGAACTATACTCCCCATCGAGCGGCAATTGTAAGTCCGTAAAATCGTCCATCTAGCAGCAAACTCCCTTATCTGTATTAGTCTAGATCTCGATCTGACAGCGGGTGGTGTAGGATGACTACTGTCATGTCTGATTCAGCTTACGAATGTTCCCTTCGAGACCTGTTGCCCACCATGATAGGTTTCACTTGGCATTCTGCCATAGCACTTTTGTCTCTGATGGGTACGTTCATTATCATAGAGCTCAAAAGTGTGAGTTTAGATCCTGCTTTAATTAATGAGATATTGTCAAATTTGGTACTCATCTGCTTGGTCAGTAGGCGCTCTTGTAGGCGCTCTTCTAGACGTATGTTGGCGCCTCTTCCCGATTACACGCAACAATGCAAAAGTCTCTAAATCATCAGCATAGGCTTTTCTCTTGCCCCCCAGAGTCTTTCCTTCAAGGTTACTAAAGCTCAAAGGAGAGATGGCATGCTAAGCCCTAAGTAACGCCACATGATAAAACAACTTAGCCAGAATGGGTAAATATTGTGGATATTACCTACTCTATCGGTTGTTCAGGAGTCACTGTCCGGACATTACCCTTTGTCAGCATTAGTTGATTGCCAGTTATAGGGTAGCAGCTCAGCGATGTCTGTGTTTCTCTGTGTCGGTAGCCGGCTCAATACATCTTTCAGATATGCAGAAGGTGACTAGATTAATATCATCACAGCTTCTACAGCCGGCCACTGTGTAATGAGCCTGTTAGAACATCCTGGTGCCCAAGGCCGGTTAGAGCTTGCTACCAGATACTGTTGATAGATATAGCGCCATCACCCAGTAGCAGGTCAGAGCCTCCTAGCATTTCAGACTGTGTAACCCAGCACTTTCGCAGAGACGCTGCCACTAGGTACTTTCCCGCTCCGTTGTGTGACCTGGGAACAGTGTCCCGGTCACAGCTTCAAGTAAGGTCACCTACCTGCAAATGATGTGACATGAGTCAGAAGAAAAGCAATTCCTATACAGCTGGCTTCAAAGAGTCAGCTAGAGCGTATTGCAAAGGCTGACATGCATTGCTGTTGCCTAGGAGTACTGAGCTAGAATGTTCATGAAAAAGTGGTGCAGATTCGCTTAAGGAAAGAGTATTGGTTTAGCGGGGCTTTCAGTTTTCAGTTGATCACTGTAATTACACTCCTAAATAGTAAGTATTCGCAGCTGAAAGCATTTGCGGCGATCTGGCGTTACTTCCAACATTCTAGGTTCGAAAAATGAGCTGGCCTCACTTTCACTAGTGAATAAAAATACAGTACACTTCAATTCTGGAGGATGTCTCCAGGATTGAAGTGGAACAATGTATGAAACCAAGATTTACCGGGCATGATACCTTTCCGTTGCGTCACGGATGGTTGTTCAAAGCTATAGATATCATTAAAAACAATGAATTACTCTCTGTATCTGATAGTGATCAGGCTTCTCGCACGATAGAAATATTGGGTGTGGGCAAGAATATGGTGAATGCTATCAGATACTGGGCAGAAGTCTCTAAGGTTGTTGAAACTCGTCTGGTTAATCGTTCATCAGTACAAGCGGTAACGTCACTCGGTAACTATATCTTCGATCCACAGACTGGCTTAGACCCCTATCTTGAGGACGTAGGTACATTGTGGCTGCTTCATTTTCTACTCTGCTTTGATGATGAACAGCTAACGGCATACAGGTATTTTTTCAACTACTCGAATAGTATTTACTTCGATAAGAATAAATTTATCAATGATTTATTGGATGATCTTGTCCGCTTGACTGGCTCGGCATCTGTCAACAAAGCTACAGTCAAGAAGGATGTGGACTGTTTTTTGGCTACCTACGCTGAGAAGCATCGTACTGCCTCAAAGAATAAAACTGTCGACGAGGATCATTTCGCCTCGCCACTTACTGAGTTAGGACTCGTAAAAGATTTAGGTAGGGGGTTTTACCAGTGCGACCTCGACGATAGGCCATCCCTGCCACTCAGTATCTTTACATTTGCGCTAGTTGAGTACTTCAAATTTGCTAATGCAGAGTCACAATCTCGACAGGTTAGTTTTGAGGATGTACTTACTAAGCCGTTGTCTCCTGGAAGAATTTTCAAGCTCTCTGAATCTGAGTTGGGACGATTGATAGACGAAGCTGTATCTGAGTCAAACGGCAGCATTGTTTGGGTGGACTCTCTTGGTCTGAAACAAGTCGCTATCGATGCGACCCTCCTAGAGAATCCAAAAGACTTATTAGATGACTACTACAGGGGATACAAGCGATGAAGCAACCTGTACAGATCAGCAATCAATTCAAATCGTCAGCTCGTGTTACGGAAACGAATTTTGAGCCAAATGAATTCCTTAAGAGTTTTGTTGCTCACGGCACGGTTCTTCAGACAATTGATAACCTGGGGGCAGAGATCGCGGGCTCACGGCAGCGAACATTTACAGTTACCGGACCCTACGGCTCTGGAAAGTCAACGCTTGCCTTATATCTAAGTTGTTTGTTATCGGAAGCTGACGCCATTCGGATGAGTGCGCTTAACGCAATGGGTGCTGGCAGTAGTTCACTTGCACAGTTCAAGTCTAATTTCGCTTATAAAAAAGGTTGGTTGGTTGTAAAGCACCTCTGTGCACTCACATCTCCAGTTCACGCAATCACTAGCTCGATACTGAAGGCTACGGGCCAAGAAGTAGAGTCCGTTGAGGCACTTTCCGAGGATGAGTGCTTAGTTCAGATTGAAGAGGCTTTATCAGCGTCTATTAGGCGTCATGATGGCGTATTAATTATTGTTGATGAACTAGGCAAGGCCTTAGACTATCTCTCAAACGCTGGTAAGGATCTACACTTTTTCCAGTCTTTTGCTGACCTAGTCCAAGAATATGAAAACGTTGTAGTGCTTGGATTTTTGCACCAGTCTTTTGCGGCTTATGCAAAGGGACGCGATACACGCACACAAAATGAGTGGGGCAAAGTTCAAGGCCGCTACAAGGACTTTGGATTCAATCCTAGTATTGAGGAATCTCTTTACCTAGTCTCCAAATCGTTTGTAGTAGACTCCTCACTTCATAGAGCTCTAGTAGAGCATGCAACTGATACACTTGAGGTAGTAAAGCAGCATTTCCCTATTGGTAATTCATCTATTTTAGAGGGTGTCTTACCCTTAGATCCCGTAGTTGGGCTTTTGCTCGGGCCAATTTCTAAGCGCAGCTTCTCTCAGAACGAACGAAGCCTATTCAGCTTTATCGCGACACATGAGAGATATGGCTTTAGGGACTACCTCAGTCAGCAAACCCTTTCTGATTATAAGTTCGATACGCTATATCGTATTGATAGTCTTTGGGATTATTTGTACCACAACCTGGGACATGTCATCTCAGCTTCCGGAGACAGTAAAACCTGGCTAGAAGCATGTGACGCTGTTGAGCGTGCCAGCACAATTGGCGAGAGTGTCCATAGCTTCATCACTAAGCTTGTTTCTTTGCTATCGATGGTGGGGCGTAGTAGTAAGCTTTTTGCATCCCGACAGTTCATAGTTGACTATATTGTTTCGCTACCCGAGTACGATTTTAGCGAGGCAGATGTAATTGATGCACTAGCCTTGTTGGAATCTAAATCAATAGTTATCTATCGGCATAATCTAAATAGCTATCAAATCTTCAGAGCTAGTGATTTAGATATTAACCGTTTGATACTTGATTGGGTCGAGCGTGTGAAGGATGGCTTTGACTGGGTTGCCTACTGCAACTGCGATAAGTTAATTCTTGCAAATGCTCACTACCATCGAAAAGGGGTTATGCGTTGGGTGGAAACGCAGGTCGTGAGTGGAGTCGGACAAGTTCAGATACCTAACGGTTTAGCCGGTACGTCTTTTGCTAACTTTGTGCTTCCAACAACTAATGAGCTGTATACCGAGCTTTGTATGCAGTTCGATAACTCACGTCATGTGGTTATCGCTAAGCCTGAACGCATTGAGGAACTTGAGCAATCTACTGTTGAGCTTATTGCACTTGAGAAGATCGCCAAGGAAGAGTCAGATAAACTGAGTCGAGATCCAATTGCCAGGACAGAGATTGAGAGCCGGGAGAAGCTTGCAAGACTCCGGATTACTAAACTTTTAGACCAAATTTTTCAGGCAGCACAATGGCGCTATATGGGCTCACCACTTGATGGCGTATCGCTTACTGCGAAGGTAAGCCGGGTTGCAGATGAGATCTACTCAAAGTGCCCCGCTGTCCACAATGAGCTAGTTAACCGAATGAAACTGTCAGGGACAGCAAATTCAGCGCTGAACAAGTTAATGTTAGCAATGCTGTTTGATGATGGAGAGGAACAGCTTGGTTTGCCGGCAGATACCTTCCCGCCTGAAAAAGGTATTTATTTAAGCTGCTTGAAGGCGAAGGGGTGGCATACACCAGGTCGTAATCCTTGTTTCGCCAGTGGTTGGTTAGAGTGTGAGAGCCCTGAAAGTTTGCCCGCTAGAGAGCGCGACGTATTCGAGCTATGGCGCGCTGGATGCGACTTCATTAAAGTGCGTGGTGATCTAGTAGTTATCAAAGAACTATACGAACATTGGATGGCTCCTCCTTTTGGCTTGCCGCTAGGTCTTTGTAAGCTATATGCGATGGCATTACTTAAGTCTTTGGAGGCTAATCTGGCGTTCTATGACTTTGACTCTACCAAGGATTGGATCTATATCCCTGAACTAGATGAAGAGCTTGTAACAAAGTTTATTCGCTACCCTGCGGAAGCAGGTGTGCGTTTCTACGAACTAGCAGAAACGGATATGTTGTTGGTGCATCAGATTGCGCAAGCGTCCGAGTCTGTGGATCAAGAATCGATTCTTGCAACCGCGCGCTCGCTAGTAAGACAGGTGCATGCACTTCCATCATGGGTTAAGCGCACTTCCGGTAAGAACCTATTCCAGGTTGGTGGTGAAGAGCATCTAGACGGTCTAACTAAGCGGTTTCGTGACAAAGTGCTCTCGGCAAAAGACCCGTTTAAATTGGTTCTGGAAGACATACCTTCTATCTTCAGTGATTCGAAAGATCTCACAAAAGGTCTTCGGCAGACGCTGAAGGGGTTGCTAGAGATAGATGCCGTCCTTTCAAATCAGTTTAAGGTGACGGTTTCGCAGCTTCTTGATGATGAGCCTGGTGAGAATTTGAGTGCTCGTTGTGATGCTGTTGCTCGCACAGCAAGCCGTCCTGAGATCGAAAATTTCGCAAAACGTGTCAAACAATGGAGTATTAGTCCAACACAAGCGGCACTTGATGAGCTCATCTCTTTAGTTGTGGGTGTGCGTAAGGAAAGCTGGACAGATGAACGCATTAGCGCAGGGTATGATAAAGTCCGCGAGCTTTGTATCCAGTTCAAACGATACGAGACATTCACACGAGCATCCAAAAAAGGTGGCTCAAGTACACGACCAGTGTCACTTATCTTCGAGAATACTGAAGGTCTTGCGGTCGAACTAGAACAGTTTATTTCTGAAGGTAAATCGGAAGGGTCTCATCTTGCTGAGGTAAGATCTGTAATAGAGTCTCAGCTACAAAGTTTTTCAGATGCTGAGCGAATTCGTGTGCTAGTCGAACTGCTAGCTAAAGAGATGAAGCCAGTTGGTTGCGAGGCCTAGTGATGGAAAAAATAAAACACGTTTTGGGGCTGTCTGGTGGCAAAGACAGTAGTGCGTTAGCGTTATATGTGAAAGAGACTCGGCCTGACCTCAACGTGGAGTACTTCTTCACAGATACGGGATATGAGCTTCCTGAAACTAACGATTTTATTGATCGGCTTGAAGCTAAGCTTGGTCATATTCACAGATTAAATGCTAAATCGCTAAACGGAATTGAGGGACGTGGAGAGCTAGAATTTAATTCTCTACTAAAGAAAAATGGCAACTACCTCCCATCTCAGCGTGATCGCTGGTGTACCGTAGAGCTGAAGCTCAAGCCTTTTGAAAAGTGGGTTGACGGTTTTATAGCAGATGGCTACAAAATCATGAACTACGTGGGGATTCGTGCTGATGAACCCCATCGTTCAGGATTTATGGCCATAGAAAAGCCCATTGAGACTGTAATGCCGTTTCGGGAAGACGGTATTGTTAAGTCAGACATTGTCAATATATTGCGTCGTAATGGGTTGGATCTGCCCGAATATTATAAATGGCGCTCTCGCTCGGGCTGTACATTTTGTTTTTACCAGCAGAAAATTGAATGGCTTAAGCTAATGGAGAATCATCCTGATCTTTTCGAGGAGGCTAAGCGCTTCGAGAAAGGAGATGATGAGAATTCAACAGTCGGTGAGCGCTTCTACTGGATGGGGCAAGGTGAGCCGCTGGAAACATTGGAAGATCCGATTCGTCAAGCCATAATTCGCGAAAATCATGAGAAAAAAATAGCCCGATTCAATAAAAAGAAGCGTCGAAATGCTCTTCTTGAGGATGAAAATATCATCGCCTGTACTCTTACTGATCTCGATGAGGCATATGATCTTGTTGAGGGAGGAGGAGCTTGTATCACTTGCTATAAATAGTTACCGTCTCGTAAAAAAAGCCATGCTCTCTGCTAGTCGGTCCACATTGTCGGGTACGAGAGTATGGTGAAAGCTAATTCGCAATGTTCGTTCTGCCATATTACGCTGCATACCTATAGCTATTAGCACGTGAGAAGCCTGGATCTCTTTCGATGAACAAGCAGAGCCTGTTGCTAGTATGAACTGCCGTCCTGTTTCACGTAACAGTCTTGATACGTCGGTATTAGGTAGTGTAATAGAGAATAGAGAATCAATAGACTCTCCATTTATTTGGAAAGGAACACCTAAACTTTCAAGTCTATTTAGCAAGTGGCTTTTCAGCTGAAGTGCTTGAAGCTTCCGGTAGGCAGCGGGAAAGTGTTTAACTGCTGCTCCAAAACTTGTAATTAGCGGGGTGGCTAACGTTCCACCGCGTAACCCCTCTTCTTGTCCAGCTCCATGAATGACTGGCTCAATATCCCTAGCTCTGCGGTCACGAATGTAGACTGCTCCAATGCCTTTAGGCCCTCCAATCTTATGCGCAGATAACGACAGGTAGTCTAAATTCATGTCATCAACGTCGATTGGTAGCTTGAGAAAACTCTGCGCGGCATCCGTATGCAGTTTTATACCTCGCTCAAAGCATAGCGCACCGATCTCTTCAATCGGATTTGCTGTGCCAAGCTCGTTATTGAGATGCATGACCGACACTAGACTGGTGTCATTTTCTAATACCCTTTCTAAAGCTTCAGGTGTGACAATGCCTTTGGTGTTTGGATGTATTAGAGATACGTTAACGTTTGCGGTTCTTTGGAGATAGTCTGCGACTGCATGGACGCACTTGTGTTCAATACTGGAGATTACAAGGTGTCGTTTATCTTTACTTGCTGGCTCATAGAAATGACTTTTTAAGGCTAGATTATTTGATTCTGTAGCACCACTAGTGAATACGATCTCGCTGGGTAAAGCGCCAATAGCATCCGCAATGAGCTCTCGGGCATCCTCTATTTTTTTGGCAGCAGCTTCTCCAGCTAGATGTGCGGAGGATGGGTTAGCTGGATGCTCTTTGAAGCATCGCTGTAGCTCATCTAACGCCTCAGGTAGTAGTGGATAAGAAGCTGCTGAGTCGAAGTAAATCATATTATCTGTTATTAAACCTTATAGAGGCGGTATCCGCGGATCTCTAGTCCTAGCTCGCGTAGCTGCCAGTCGAGTTCAGAACGCATCGGACCAAACTCTTTATCAGGCTTCATTATACCTGTCGCTGCGAGCTTTTTATCAAAACTTAACTGTTTTTTATGATCCTCAAAGCTCTCATCGATGTAGCGACTTTTCCAATACAGAAGCGGAGGTTTGTAGGGTTCTACGTAGTCGAAAAAATCGACATCTTGGTCGCGCATTCGTACTTTTATGCGTTCAACTAGCTTTGGTAGGGGGGAGCTATCAAACTCTTCATACACCATAAAGCTAACTTTGCCTGAGGTGATGTGAATCTTGACTAGGTCAATGCCTTCCAGTTCACCAACGAGCTGAGCTGCACATCCAACATAGATACGAAGCTCTGGTGCAAGCTGGTTGAGATAGCGCTCATGGAAAACAAGAGAGTGGTTGGTATTGAGCTGACAAGCTGGCAGTTCTGTTGCCGATTTTTCGCAGAGTTCATTTATCAGTTGTACATTAGATACTGAGAAAAGCGCCTCCTTGGCATTTTCGATTGCGTTTTGATAAGTGCCAAAGAAAGCTTTAATATCCCTTTTCATGCCTTCGGCCATATGAGTGTATGGCTTACGTTTACCAAAAAGACCAAGAGCAAAGTAGACCAGTAGATCTTCTGTTCTGAGGCTACTCGCTAGTTTGAGATCTTCTATATCCGCGGTTGCTTCGAGAACCTGTAAAGCCTTTCTAGGGCTACCAAGAGCCTCTTCAAGTGCCTTTGGATCTTCTAGCTCATCTAATGCAGGTAGACGACCTAGCTCTAGGCAGGTTGACCAAAAAGACTGAAGTAGTGGTTGGTGCTTAGCAAAGATTACAGCCGCTGCCTTGCTACGAGACTCGCGGTTAGATAAGTGGTTCCACTCTCTATGACGACGCTGCCGTTCTGAGAGATAGCTCTGTTGCTCGATGGGGTCTCTAAAGACATAAAAAATTCCAGGTGCCACAGCAATGGCA
This sequence comes from Nitrincola alkalilacustris, assembly GCF_008973755.1. Lineage (GTDB taxonomy): Bacteria > Pseudomonadota > Gammaproteobacteria > Pseudomonadales > Balneatricaceae > Nitrincola > Nitrincola alkalilacustris. Next base: position 20,874 of record NZ_WBOM01000007.1, read on the forward strand.
TCTACTTCTAGCGTGCGCTCGATAAAGCTTTGTAACTCTGACTGTGAGTAATATTTCTGAAAAGTATTCTTCGATGTCAGAATACCATCTTTGTATGGTTTGAATTTAGATATGGTAGCTTCTCCAGCTACCATAGCTGAAACAACTAAAATCTTGTTAGCAAGGATATATGCTTTCTGTAGTGCTTCGATACGCTCATCGATATCCTCAATAACATTAATGACGAAGCCAATATTTACTACATCAGCTTCGGTAATATCAGCATCGGGCCTAAAGTTTGGATCCCACCCCATAGCCGATAAGCCATGTGCTTCTAACTCACGAAGGTCATCACCTTTACCGCACCCATAGTCAAAAATTGTGTGATTGCCATCTAGGTATCCATGCTTAGCAAGACTTTTGAGTGGCGTTGAAAGCTCATAGCGAGTGATAGCAGTAAGGTGTCTGTGGACTTGCTGTATATCATCTAATAGAGCGACACTTGAACTGCGCACTAGGCGTCCATCGATAAGGCAGTAGCCCTTATCACTGATTAATCGTAGCCAAGTCTGTTGGAACCCAATTTTGAATGGATTTTCGTATAATCCCGCATTTTCGCCCTCCTCAGTGATCTCTTTGAAAAGGGCATGATGAGGATCGCTTTCGAGGATCATAAGCTCTTTTCTGTGCAAAATCGGCGGATTTTCCGAGTCCTCGTAGTTAGTTTCTTTGGTAGAGAGTTTAGATAAATCAACAAGAGTGCTCTTTTTTAAAGCGGGGTATGAGTCAGTATAAAAATCGGGGTAAGAGAGGAAGGCTACCTTAAACTCCTTGCGGTGGAGCTTTACAAGATCCCAAGCAGTATCTTCAATTTTAAGGGCTTTTGCTACAGTAGCACAGAATCCGTGTAGCATTGGCGCGCTATGTTGAAGAGCTGATTTGTGTAAATATACCGCGTCTGGAAGTTTTTTTCCGATAGGCAGCTGCTTTATCCAGTAGGCGAAGTTTTCAGCGTGATTATCCATAAGAGAAAATTTCTACATTGTCCAAAGCTACGTTTAAATGCAAATAATTACCCATGCATTTATATATACTCAAGCAGATCAATCACCACACCTTTCTTTTTGAGGTTCTGATAGGTCTGCTCTGAGTCATCATCTCGCATTAATCTCAAGTCATGATCCACATATGCTGGGTTTAACACCTGTTTCTTTGGTTTTTGGGTACTAGTGGTCGAGGTAGTTGTTTCTACCTTACTGTTCATACTCTGGATGTGGGCAAGCAAACCCAGAAGATTATCCTTTTCATCGGGCCTTTCATCCAATGCCTGCTCTGCAATAATAGGTGCAATATCATCACCAATACCTATCTGAACCAGTAGAGCAGTCAATCGCTCCTGCATACTGCCTTCTTGCTTGGTGACAGATGCCTGTTCATGCACCAGAGCGATTGGTGCTGCTGAATAGCTGGTATTTCGGATTGATTCCTTTGGCAAATCAAGATCATCATATTGCAGGATCTGTTCCTCGCGACCGCTTCGCAGCGCTGCAATCATCGGATGAATCATTGCCAGCTCTTCCTGGTACACTTTTGTAACAAGAGCACGATCGATGATCTCACGATTAGCAACTACAGCTCTGGCTTGGCAAAGATAGAATAACGAAACAGCTATATGAGCAACTCCTTGAGTATAGTGCCAGAACAATTCCATCATCTCTTCCGTGAGTGGCGTGGGATGCTTGAACCACTGTAACTTCCAGAGCCTCTTAATAAAACGCTCCCACTCGCCATCACTTCCATCGACATCTGTCCGGGCAAATCGCCCCCAATCTAGACTGCCAAACTGAGCAGCCCTTCGAGCAGATCGCATTGTCGGCTGAAATAGCTCCAGCGCTTTAGGAGTTCCGACAAAGAGAACCGGGACCTTGATGACATTGGTCAGTGTAACGAAGAAATTCAACATCTTGGCTGCTCCCCCAGAGCGAGACTTTTCCAGGTGCTGAATCTCATCTATGACAAGTAATCCCAATGAATGCAAAGCCGAAACACGAGCCACATCTCCTAGCATTGACTCAGCAGAGGAACGACTCTTCACGTACAACTGCTGGTAATCTGTACTCAACGCATCATCAACAGCTCTGAAAAAATTTGTACAAAGGTTTTTCACTGAGCCATCATGTGGACACTCCACCTTCAACCACACCAGTTGCACATGCTGGTACTCAGGATGAAAAATAGCCTGGGGATAACCTTTTAATATGGCTTCAACAGCTGTTGATTTACCAGTTCCAGAGCATCCGATAACAGAGCTAACCAATGCTTCATTACCGGCATTTCTGGCAATGGCTGCAAAGTCTGTCCGGCTCGCGTCATCAAGATTTCTTTGGTAATCAATTGCCGCTATATTTCTACTCAAGTACCCTCGACGAAGCATCCCGGAAATCATTTGCTCCAACTGAAGATGTGATTTAGTCGGATAAAGGAACTGGTCCAGAATTCTCATCATCGCATGACGTCTGATATGGGCGGACAGTGATTTTTCAGCTTCATCTACTCTTGGAAAGCGTGACAGCAACTGAGCAGTTTGCTGAGGCGAGTTAATTGGCGGCAAAGCATTGATCAATGGATGCCCTTGATACTCCTGTATTTCAGCCGTCCTGTATTCAGCTAAGGGCAGTTTAATCATCCTCTTCCTCCAGGAAGCTATCCATGTCGGGGTAGTCAAGCTTGTCATTGATCGTTGAATTTTTTTTGAGCGGAATCACTTCAGCTGGCTTGTTAAATTTTTCAGGTTTAGCCCCTCCATGAATACTCCGCTTCCTTTCTGCCTCTTTCTCTTTAACCCTATTCTGGCGTATACCCTTCAGCCTTTGCGTATCTGTCATAGAGGTTTTGCTTTCCTTCTGTCTTTTCTGTGCCGCGGCAACAATCTCTTCGACAGCAGCTATTACATCGGGCTTTTTATACGCCTCAACCTCCTTTGCCAGAGCATTGGTACGCCTCATTGCCTTCAGAACACCAGCGGCTTCAACAAAGCTCATATCTCGAAAGCGTCGACTCCGGTCTGATAGTTCACACACCCAATAGTTCTCAAACGAATTGTCTGGTCTCAAGTAAACGGTATTGGTCTGTCGTGGGTCGAAGGCTATATCAACTTTAGAAGGACGATTTTGTCTGATTCGCTCAAACCAACCTGCTTTTACTGCTTCCCTACAGGTGTAAACCATCCCTTTAAAGGTAATACCCATATTTGACAAGGTGCCGGTCTCGTAAGGCAACAAGTTGATTCTAGACAACATTTCATCACAGGGGCGCAGCTTACCTGTTCGATTCTGGATGCCCCAATTCCATAGTTCTTTGGGTATAGACGGCAAGTCTACCGGCATGTCTGGAGCAAAATCGTAACCCTTTACAACGTGTATCATATTGTGGTTAATTACAATATTAATCAATATCTTAGTAAAATCGGTAAGACTAACGACTGCATCCAGTTCGTATCGGTAACCTATGCGCTTTTTCCCGTTAACAGGTTCAACAATCCCACCAACATAAGGGCGAAATTGGCTCTGTATTGTTTTGAAGTATCGCTCACAGACTGACTTATCATCTCCACGATATGCACGAGAGTTGCTTAGTTGTATCCCAAATCGGTTCACCAACACATCAGCCTGACGATAAAGAAGCTCTCCGCGGTCAGCCATGATTCCAGCAGGGATTCCTGCACTTGGCCAATCCTCATTTCTGATTGTGATCCCATACTCTTGGCAAAAAGTCTTTTTGTCACTGAACGCATTAGCCAATGCCATCATTGCAGCAACCCACGAGGGGTATTCCAACCCAACGTACATACCAACAACCATACGACTGAACACGTCCGTTACAAGGTAAATGACAGGCCGACCAATAATCACGCTCGGGTCCCTGTCTGATACCAGGTAGATATCAGCTATCGTGGCATCGATTTCATAGCGTGCTCCAGGACCAAAATTCAGGTTACTCGATGTGCTGGTTAAAGTACGTATGTCTTTTTGATAGATCCGGGAGGGAGTTCTTATTTTTGCAACATCAGAGGGTAAATAGTTTGTTCTATAGAAATACCGGAACTGAGCCATTGTCGGTACAGATGACTTATCCGCATTTGGAAAGCGCGCTTTGTACAGGCCAACAGCCTTATCCTTCGCCGCAGTCAGGGGGAGCTTCTCATTTACAAGGAAAAAACCCTCAATTACCAACTGGAACAATTCAGCCACCTCATCCGTGACCAGCACTCCAACTCCAGACGATACAGAGCGTTTGCGACCCAACTTGTTCTCGATTTCACGCCGTTTTCTGCCCTTTGCCCCACATTTTTGAAAGTCAGGTGCTAATGCATTAGGCACCATACCACGCTGCCAGTAGCGACGAAGTTGCCTCGTAACATAAAGCCTTGGTTTATCAATGCTAGATAGCAATTGTCCTATGAGCTTGTTTCGCTCTGCCTTTATAAAGAGTGATGTATAGTTATTCAGTAGCGGTTCAATAACCATCCACGCTTCATCACGCCTCAATGCTGCTGGGCTGCCTTCATCCACACTCGGTAAGGGGTAGGGATCAGATATCAGTTCAAATTCAGCCTGTTTCAGTTCCTCTTCAGTAATTGGAAAAGGCCAGCTTTTATCACTATCGATATCGATCAACATTAAGTCATTGATCAGCTCAAGAACCACTCTGTAGCGTCGTCCAGTATGAGAGTCTTTGAATACCTGGTTAAGAAGCATTGTGAGATACTCCGATTAAGCGTGCATCCCTGATTACCAGGTCCTCTAACGTCCAGCTATGAAATGGTTTGTTCATCTGGGCACAAACAAATCGGTTGGCTAAGGCATACCGAAAAGTAGTTAAATGATATCCCGGTTCCACACCGTACTTATCGTCGAGCATTGCACACAATCGAGTAACCTTTATATTTGGATACTCACTTATCCTATTCAAAAGTCCTTGAACATCATCCATCGAGATCTGATGATGGAGTCCGTTTTCTTCACTCAAATAGGGCTGTATCCAAAGCAGATTTTCACGAAGACCGTCGGAAACCTCTCTTTCAGTGAAAATTTTCCACTCGGTGTTGCGTGACTCCCAGTAAAATTTTTCGATTTGCAGCTTTTCTATGACTCGCGGCTTAGTCAGCTCCGAAGATGATTTGACTGCTATGGCCAATTTTGATCCACCTGAAAAGTCGATCAAAAGATCAGTAGTAACCACTGTCAGCTTTCCACGAACTTGAGGATGACGAATCCCGAGCTGTGAACAGATATCCAATGTATTTTCTACAGCTATGGGAAACTGTTCCCTGATATCAATAGTTTGCTCATGCTGGTCAAAAATGAGAAAGGCGAGAAGTTCGATACCGGACAGCAAGTGATGAACTCGACCAACCGTTGCACTGCGAATACGGACGCTTTCACCTTGGCTACTCAACTCATGAACCTTAATAAATGGTTCATAGTCACGACCGTATCCCTTCCCTCGGGATAGAAGTAATTTCTTGTGCTTGGGGTCGATAGGCTTATTGGTATCTGACATAAAAAAGGCCTCCATATGCGCCAAGCATAGCAGGAGGCCAATAATTATCAAACTTTATTATAAAATATCAAATTTTATTATAATTTATCAAACTTTATTATACTCTTACAACAGTTTTTACTGGGGGGTTTACACCTACTCCACCGTGACTGACTTCGCCAGATTGCGAGGCTGGTCGACATCCGTACCTTTAAGCACAGCTACGTAATAGGACAGCAACTGCAACGGCAGGGTGTAGGCGATTGGTTCCAGCAATCTCGGCACTTCCGGCAGGCTGATCACATGCACACCGTCTTCCGGGCGAATGCTCTGCTCACAGCCGGAGAAGACAAACAACTCTCCGCCACGGGCACGGACCTCCTGCAGGTTAGCCTTGAGCTTATCCAGCATCTCATTGCGCGGGGCGATGGTCACCACCGGCATATCCTTGTCGACCAGTGCCAGTGGGCCGTGCTTGAGTTCACCGGCGGGATAGGCTTCAGCATGGATATAGGAGATCTCCTTGAGCTTCAGCGCTCCTTCCATGGCGATCGGGCAGAGCGGCCCGCGGCCCAGGAACAGCGCATGGTGCTTCTCGTTGAAGGCTTCCGCCATCAGCGCCACCGGCTTGTCGAGTGCCAGCAGATCACGCAGCAGATCCGGCAGTTGCTTGAGTTGCCCGATGATCTCGGCTTCTTTCTCTGGCGTCATACCGAAACGACGGCCCAGTGCAATAGTTGTCAGGATCAGTGCCACCAGTTGCGACGTGAACGCCTTGGTCGAAGCGACGCCGATCTCGGGGCCTGCATTGGTCATCAGACACAGATCGGACTCGCGTACCAGTGAGCTGCCGGGCACGTTGCAGATCGCAAGACTTGCGAGCACGCGTGATTTCACTTCACGCAGTGCGGCCAGGGTATCGGCCGTTTCGCCTGACTGCGACAGGGTGATCAGCAGCGTGCCTTCGGGTATCACCACCTGACGGTAGCGGAACTCGCTTGCCACCTCGACCGAACAGGGGATACCAACCAGCTCTTCGATCCAGTAGCGCGCCACTAACCCTGCATGGAAACTGGTACCGCAGGCGACGATCTGCACCTGGCGTACCTGATCAAAAACGGTACCCGCCTCAATACCGAACGCCTGCTCCAGCAGATGATCACCGCTGATGCGGCCTTCCAGCACCTGTTGCATGACAGCTGGTTGTTCGTAGATCTCCTTCAGCATGAAGTGCTTGAACTGCCCCTTCTCTGCCGAGCTGATGCCATGCTCAAAAAGGTGTGATGGACGCTCCACCTGCTCATCTGCTGCGTTATAGATCGTGACGCTGCCAGTGGTGATACAGGCAACATCGCCCTCATCCAGAAAGATAAAGCGGTCAGTCACCGGCAGCAGTGCCAATTGATCCGACGCGATGAAGTGCTCTCCGATACCTACACCGATCACCAATGGGCTGCCTTTACGTGCCGCCAGCAATAGCTCCGGGTAGTCGGCATGGATCACTCCCAGTGAGAAGGCACCCTTGAGTCGTGCAACCGAAGTTTTGAATGCCTGCAGCAGGCTCTGGCCCTGTTTGACAGCCTGATCGATCAGGTGGGCCACCACTTCGGTATCCGTATCCGAACTGAACTGATAGCCGGCAGCCATCAGTTCAGCCTTGATCGGTTCGAAATTCTCGATGATTCCGTTATGCACCAGTGCCAGTCTGTCGCCAGACATATGCGGATGCGCATTGCCTTCAGTCGGTTTGCCGTGTGTCGCCCAGCGGGTATGCGCGATGCCGGTCGAACCGGACAGGGGTTGTGCATCATGTGCATCCTGCAACGCCTGAACCTTACCGGCACGGCGCAAACGACCTATCTGCTGATCTACCATCACCGCCATACCAGCTGAGTCATAGCCACGATATTCCAGACGATGCAGACCTTCCAGCAAAATACCCGCAACCGGTCTGACTGAAACTGCTCCTACTATTCCACACATGATACTTCTCCTCAGGACCGGGTTTTGGTCGGCCGCTTCCAGCTGTCCAGGTTGATCTGTTTACCGCGCGCAACTGCCAACTGCTGCTCACCAACCGTTTTGGTGATGGTTGAGCCAGCGCCGATCGTGGCGCCATCACCGACACTCACCGGTGCCACCAATGATGTATTGGAGCCGATAAAGGCACCGTTGCCGATCTCGGTCTTGAATTTATTCACGCCATCATAGTTGCAGGTAATCGTTCCTGCACCAATGTTAACCTGTTCGCCAACCTCGGCATCACCAATGTAGCTCAGATGATTGACCTTGCTGCCGGCACCGATCTGCGCCTTTTTGGTTTCAACAAAGTTGCCGATACGTGCACCTGTCGCCAGCTCAGTACCGGGACGCAGACGAGCAAAGGGGCCAATACTGGCATTGTCAGCGACGATCACACCATCCAGCATGGAGTTGGCTTCAATTCGGGTATGTGCACCGATACGGCTGTTGCGGATCACGCAGTTGGGACCTATCACCACGCCATCGCCCAGCTCCACCTCACCTTCAAACACGCAGTTCACATCGATGAACAGATCACGTCCGGTCTGCAGGCGGCCACGGATATCGATCCGTTGCGGGTCGGGCAGGGTGACGCCATCAGCCATCAGTTGCTGCGCCTGCTGCAGTTGATACCAACGCTCCAGCAAAGCCAGTTGCTGCCGATTGTTGACGCCCTGCACCTCCTGCTCAGCATCCGGCTGCAGCGTGGCAATTGGCACTCCGGCATTAGCGGCCATGGCGATGATATCGGTCAGATAATATTCTCCCTGGGCATTGCTCGATGACAACTGCGGCAACCACTCGCGCAGCATTGATACCTGCAGCGCCATGATACCGGTATTCACTTCCGTGACCTTGAGCTGCTCTGACGAGGCATCCTTCTGCTCAACAATCGCGACTACCTCATGCGCAGTATTGCGCAGAATGCGGCCATAGCCGGTTGGATCGTCCAGATTAACCGTCAACAGGGCCAGTTGCTGATGGCTGGCAAGCGCGACCATCTGTGCCATTGTCTTGTATTGGATCAGCGGTACATCACCATACAGAATCAGCATGATCGCATCATCGGCACAGTGCGGCAGGGTCTGCAGCACCGCATGCCCGGTACCCAGTTGCTGTTCCTGCAGCGTAAAGCGCAGTGACTGATCAGCCATCGCCTGACGGATCAGATCGGCACCATGGCCTATGACAAGCTGAATCGCCGCCTCCGGCAACTGTGACGCACTGTCGATCACATGCTGCAGCATCGGCTTGCCCGCCAACGGGTGCATCACCTTGGGTAAGGCAGATTTCATCCGCGTGCCCTGACCGGCCGCCAGAATCACGACTTCAATGTTCATATCCAAGCAAAAAATCCCTGAGATAAATAGTTTGTCCAAGTATTGACCCGAATTTACAGGATTGTCAGAATCAAGCAATATGTTTTGTCAGAGAAAAATTGACAAATGGATGATCAAATCTTTGCACAACTCGGCCTGGATATCCGCGCCGTCAGCATCTATCGCAGCCTGCTGTCGCTTGGACCAAGTCCAATACGCACTATTGCCGAGCGCTCCGGTGTCAATCGCGGCACAACCTATGACCTGCTGAAGCAGATGCAGCAGCAGGGCATCGTCGCCTATCTGCCCAAAGGCAAGCGTCGCTACTTTTCTGCCCGAGAGCCAGAGGTGCTGTTGCAACTGGCTGAGGAGCGCAAGACACAGCTGGATCAGACCATCAGTCAGTTGAAAACTCGGATCATTCCCGAGCTGCATCATCTCAAACCCGATTTCAGTGCCGCCAATGTCCAGTTTTATGAAGGCGATGCCGGAATCGAGCAGGTACTGCGGGATATCCTGTCTCAGGTATCACAACAGGATGACAAGCAGTATCGGGTTTTCTCCTCCAAACCGATCCGTCCCCTGTTGTATCGCCCCTTCCCGACCTTCACGGCACAGCGTATCCAGCGCGGTATCCATGTGCGAGTAATAGCCATCGGCGATGGTGGTGAAAGTGCCGAGTTGTCGGAACGTAAATGGATCAAGACCGAAGGACCGGTCGATGCCGCCTATATCGCCATCTATCCACCGCGCTGTGCCATCATATCCCTGGCATCGGACAACTATCCGACCGCTGTAGTGATAGACTCTCAGGAGGTGGCGATGGCCCAGAAGATTATTTTTGATACCCTGTGGGGCTATATCTGAAAAGGAATATGTTTAATGAATAGCAGCCTGCCACCCCTTGATCCCAGGCTTGCCGATTGGCTGGAGACCTTCAATCGCGCCCTGGCACAGCAGAGAGCCTCAGGCACCAGTCTGACACCGATTGCGGTGCGTGAGGGGCTGTCCTATCTGACCGCTTCACTGGTCACGAGCAAGCCATCTCTGCCCTGGATCGGGGATGCGATGGTGTCGGGTGGCGAATACAGTGTGCCAGTAAGAATATACGATCCTGACCCGACACAGGCCAAGCCTGTCTGTCTGTACCTGCATGGCGGTGGACATCTCGCCGGCAGCGTCAGTGTCTATGACCCTGTCTGCCGCAAGCTGGCTGCAGCCAGTGGCCAGTTGGTTGTGTCGCTCGAATACCGTCTGGCTCCAGAGTGCCCCTATCCCTGTGCGCTGAATGATGCCATCAGTGTTGTCAGACATATCCGGCCAGTACTGGAAGAGAAGCAGCGACTCATCACCGATCAGCTCAATATCGCTGGCGACTCCGGCGGTGGTGCATTGGCTGCGTCCGTCTGTGCCGCCCTGCAATCCGAACAGCCTCACCCTATCAGCCGCCAGTTGCTGATCTACCCCAATCTGGATTACACACTGGCGCATCCATCGGTTGAGCAACTGAGTGAAGGCTATCTGCTCGAGAAAGCCCGCATCCTCTGGTATTACGAACAGTATTTTCAGCACAACGAGGATCGTGTCGCCGCTTCCCCACTGCATATGCCCATGAGCGCACAACTGCCACCCACCTTCATCATCACCGCAGGTTACTGTCCGTTAAAGGATGAAGCAGCCGTTTACCTCCAACGTCTCGATGCGCTAGGGGTTGAGACTGAGCATCTGGCATTCGACAACCTGCTGCATGCCTTTCTGAATATGGAGGATCTGGTACCGGATGCCTGCGCTCTGAGCTACCAGGCGATGGCGGCCTTCCTTAACCGGAAGAGCTTCTGATAGAGACAGGTGGAGAGAAAGATCCAGCTGGCAATTGCTCCTGCGTTGCCAGGGTACAGCTCATCCCTCTGTAATACTGGCAACCGCTCCTGCGTTGCCAGCATACTGCACATCCCTGTGCATAAAAAAAACAGCCCGAAGGCTGCTTTTTGTTGGTAAGTAACATCCAGAAGGGGTTACTTGCCGAGTTTTTTCCTGATCTGCTGCAAGGTACGAAGTTGCGCAGCGGCTTCAGCCAGTTGTCCGGCAGCACGTGAATATTCAAATTCTGCACTCTTGTCTGAGAGTGCGTGCGACGCGTGTTTCTGAGCTTCTACAGCTGCAGCTTCATCAAGATCCTTCGCACGCAGAGCGGTGTCTGCCAGTACGATGACCTTGTTTGGCTGGATTTCGATAAATCCACCGGAGACGTAAAATACGTCATCCTCACCACCTGCCTTGCGCAGCTCGACAGGGCCGGGTTTCAGTTCCGTCAACAGCGGAGTGTGACCGGGCAGTATGCCCAGGTCACCCATGCTTCCTGTCACTGAAATGAACTCGACCAGACCGCTGAAGATCTGCTCTTCGGCGCTGACGATTTCACATTGTACAGTTACAGCCATGCTGATTACCTCTTGGAAGGTTTAGCCAGAACTTATTTCATGCCCTTGGCTTTTTCAATCGCTTCCTCGATACCACCAACCATATAGAAGGCCTGCTCCGGCAGATGATCATACTCACCTTCCAGGATGCCTTTAAAGCTGCTGATCGTATCCTTCAGCGGAACGTACTTGCCCGGTGAACCGGTGAAGACTTCCGCAACGAAGAACGGCTGCGACAGGAATCGCTGAATCTTACGCGCACGGGATACAATCTGCTTGTCTTCTTCAGACAGCTCGTCCATACCCAGAATCGCAATGATGTCCTTCAGCTCTTTGTAGCGCTGCAGTACACCCTGAACATTACGCGCAACATCATAGTGTTCCTGACCGATAACCAGAGGATCCAGCTGACGTGAAGTCGAATCCAGAGGGTCAACCGCAGGATAGATACCCAGCTCCGCGATCTGACGAGACAGTACGACTGTCGCATCAAGATGCGAGAAGGTGGTTGCAGGTGATGGGTCAGTCAAGTCATCCGCTGGTACGTATACGGCCTGGATAGACGTGATGGAGCCCACTTTAGTGGAGGTGATACGCTCCTGCAGTACACCCATCTCTTCTGCCAGTGTAGGCTGATAACCTACTGCAGAAGGCATACGACCCAGCAGAGCAGATACTTCGGTACCCGCCAGGGTGTAGCGGTAGATGTTGTCGACGAACAGCAGAACGTCACGACCTTCATCACGGAATTTCTCAGCCATGGTCAGACCGGTCAGAGCAACGCGCAGACGGTTACCCGGCGGCTCGTTCATCTGTCCATAAACCAGGGATACTTTATCCAGTACGTTGGAGTCCTTCATTTCGTGGTAGAAGTCGTTACCCTCACGAGTACGCTCACCTACACCAGCGAAAACCGAGAAACCAGAGTGCTCGATAGCGATGTTACGGATCAGTTCCATCATGTTGACGGTTTTACCAACACCCGCACCACCGAATAGACCAACCTTACCACCCTTGGCAAACGGGCAAACCAGGTCGATGACCTTGATGCCGGTTTCGAGCAGTTCATTGGAAGCTGACTGATCAGCAAAGCTTGGCGCCGCACGGTGAATAGGCATACGCTCTTCTTCACCAATAGGGCCCGCTTCATCAATTGGGTTACCCAGTACATCCATGATTCGACCCAGAGTCGCCGTACCGACAGGTACAGAGATAGGTGAACCGGTGTTGGATACTTCCAGACCACGGCTGACGCCTTCAGTCTGACCCATAGCAATAGCCCTTACAACACCATCGCCCAGCTGCTGCTGAACTTCCAGTGTCAGGCCTGTTTTTGCGACGTGCAAAGCGTCGTAAATTTTCGGAATGGCGTCACGTGGGAACTCCACGTCAACGACCGCGCCGATAATCTGAACAATACGTCCGCTACTCATGTTCGGATCCTCTTAACATTTAAACCTGTTCACTGCATTAAACAGCAGCAGCACCACTGACAATTTCAGAAATTTCCTGAGTGATTGCCGCCTGACGAGCCTTGTTATAAACCATCTGAAGCTCATCGATGAGGTCAGCAGCGTTATCAGACGCGTTTTTCATCGCCAGCATTCTTGCTGCCTGTTCACAGGCAAGATTCTCAATCACAGCCTGGTAGACTATCGACTCTATGTAGCGGATCAGCAGGGCTTCAAGCACCTGTCTCGCATCCGGCTCATAGATGTAGTCCCAGTTATGAGTGGGAGTGTCATCGCTTTCGACTGCGCGCAATGGCAACAGCTGCTCTACATTAGGTTGCTGTGTCATGGTATTGACGAATTCATTCGAAACGACAAATACCTTGTCCACTCGGCCCTCTTCGAAGGCACTCAGCATCGTCTTGACAGAGCCTATCAGGTCGGCGAGTTCAGGCTGATCGCCCAGACCACCGCGTGCAGCAACAACATTGCCGCCAAAGCTCTTGAAGAAGCTGATCGCCTTGGAACCCAGCGCACAGATGTCAATCTCGACATTCTGGTCGTGGTATTCCTTCATTCTTCCAACAGCCGCCTTGAACAGGTTAACGTTCAGACCGCCACACAGGCCACGGTCAGTTGCGACGATGATGAAACCGACGCGTTTGACTTCCCGTTCCTGCATGTAGAGGTGGTTGTATTCAGGGTTGGCCTTGGCCAGATGCTGAATAACTCCACGGATGCCGTTGGCATATGGACGTGAGGACCTCATGCGATCCTGAGCCTTACGCATTTTCGACGCAGCAACCATTTCCATGGCACTGGTGATCTTGCGCGTGCTGCCGATACTCGCAATCTTTGTCTTAATCTCTTTTCCGACTGCCATAGTTTCGCCTCTATTCCTAACTCAGTGCATGGTCTGCCGGACAATGTCCGCAGACCCTGTACTCTGACGAGTAATTACCAAGTCTGGGTAGATTTGAACTTCTCGATGCCAGCCTTGAGCTGTGCTGCGATTTCGTCGTTATAGTCGCCGGAATCGTTGATCTTCTTCATCAGATCAGCACACTCGCTGTTGAAGTAAGAGATCAGAGCAGCCTCGAAGGCACCAATTTTGTTCAGCTCTACATCTTTCAGGTAGCCTTCGTTGGCAGCGTAAAGACTCAGACCCATTTCTGCGACAGACATTGGTGAGTACTGGTGCTGTTTCATCAGCTCAGTTACACGCTGTCCATGCTCCAGCTGGGAACGGGTCGCTTCATCAAGATCAGAAGCAAACTGTGCGAAAGCAGCAAGTTCACGATACTGTGCCAGTGCCAGACGTACACCACCACCCAGTTTCTTGACGATCTTGGTCTGAGCTGCACCACCGACACGAGAAACCGACAGACCTGCGTTGATCGCAGGACGGATACCGGAGTTGAACAGATCTGATTCAAGGAAGATCTGACCATCGGTAATCGAGATCACGTTGGTTGGTACGAACGCAGATACGTCGCCACCCTGGGTTTCAATTATAGGCAGAGCTGTCAGAGAACCGGTTTTACCTTTCACTTCACCATTGGTGAATTTTTCAACATATTCAGCGTTAACACGCGCCGCACGCTCAAGCAGACGGGAGTGCAGATAGAATACGTCGCCTGGGTAGGCTTCACGTCCTGGTGGACGACGCAGCAGCAGGGAGATCTGGCGATAAGCCCAGGCCTGCTTGGTCAAATCATCATAGATGATCAGTGCATCTTCACCGCGGTCGCGGAAGTATTCACCCATGGTGCAGCCGGCATAAGGTGCCAGGAACAGCATGGGAGCAGGATCGGACGCGCCGGCTGCCACAACGATGGTGTGATCCATCGCGCCATGTTCTTCCAGCTTGCGTACAACGTTGGCGATGGTGGACTGCTTCTGTCCGATCGCAACATAGATACACTTGATGCCAGTACCTTTCTGGTTGATGATCGCATCGATAGCGATAGCTGATTTACCAACCTGACGGTCACCGATGATCAGCTCACGCTGGCCACGGCCGATTGGAACCATCGCATCGATCGCTTTCAGACCTGTCTGGACAGGCTGATCAACCGATTTACGTTCAATTACACCAGGTGCCACTTTTTCAAGCGGCTCAGTGATGGATGTAGTGATTGGGCCTTTACCGTCAATCGGATTACCCAGAGCGTCAACAACACGCCCGAGGAGTTCAGGACCCACAGGAACTTCAAGAATACGACCGGTACAACGAGCAGTCATGCCCTCTACCAGGTCCTTGTAGTCACCCAGAACCACGGCGCCGACAGAGTCGCGCTCGAGGTTCAGTGCCATTCCGTAGATACCACCGGGAAGCTCGATCATTTCGCCGTACATAACATCGGCAAGACCGTGAATCAGGATGATACCATCGGATACGCTTACGATTGTGCCCTCATTACGGGCTTCAGAAGACACATCAAGTTTTTCGATGCGCTTCTTGAGAATCTCGCTGATCTCAGATGGATTCAGTTGCTGCATTGTTATTCCCCATTACTCAGGAATTCATCGCTTCGGCCAGTTTCGCCAGTCGAGCACGAACGGAACCGTCGATCACAAGGTCGTTTGAGCGGATGACAACGCCACCAATAATGGACTGATCCACTGTTGATGTCATTTTCACTTCCCGCCCGAGTCTGGAGCGTAATGCCTGAACCAGTTGCTCCTGCTGCGCGTCTTCCAGTGCAAAGGCTGTCGTGATGGTGATATCGACAGACTTCTCATGATTCGCTTTCAGCTGCGCAAACTGCAGTGCAATTTCAGGCAACAGAGGCAGTCGCTGTTTTTCCGCCAGCAGATAAATGAAATTACTGCGGGCATCGTCCATCTGTTTCTCACAGACAGATATCAGCAACTCTGCTTTTTGCTTCCAGGTCAAAGACAGGCTACCAAGTACTCGTACCATTTCACTGTCTTTTACGACCAGAGAAGCAGCAGCCAGCATATCCGACCATTGCTCGAGGGCGTCTTTGCTCAGCGCAAATTCGAACGCTGCTTTAGTGTAAGGTCGAGCTACTGTGTTGAGTTCAGCCATCATAAACCTCGCTTAAAGCTCAGCTGCCAGTTTATCAACCAGCTTGGCATGTGCTTTCTGGTCAACAGAGGCTTCCAGAATTTTCTCAGCGCCGGCAAATGCCAGCACAGCCACCTGAGCACGGAGTTCTTCCTTAGCCCGGTTGACTTCCTGATCAATTTCAGAAAGGGCAGATACCTTGATGCGTTCAGCTTCCTGACGCGCCTGGTCTTTTGCCTCTTCAACTATCTGGTTTGCCCGCTTGTTGGCCTGTTCAATGATGGCAGCAGCCTGCTCTTTGCTTTCACGCATATCATCGGCGGCTTTTTCCTGAGCCAGCCTCAGATCACGCTCAGCACGATCGGCTGCATCCAAACCTTCGGCAATCTTCTTCTTGCGTTCTGCCATGGCACCAGTGATAGGTGGCCATACGTACTTCATGCAGAAAACAACAAAAATGGCGAATGCGATGGCCTGACCAATGATGGTGAGATTTAAATTCACGCCATTACCTCTCGCGGTTGATTAATATGGTTGTAACCCTTTCGGGTCAGTCCCAGTGTTTACCAGAACCAGCCATCAACCTGCGAACAGCATGTACAGAGCCATACCTACGCCGATCATCGGAATCGCGTCAACCAGACCGACCACGATGAAGAACTGGCTACGCAGCAGAGGAACCAGCTCAGGCTGACGAGCAGCACCTTCGAGGAACTTACCACCCAGCAAACTTACGCCCAGAGCACCAGCCAGTGCAGACAGACCCAGCAGCAGTGCCACAGCAACAAACAGCAGTTCAGCCATTTTTTTTCTCCAACATTTCTAAAGGTTAAAGTTAATTTTAAAGAAAACTATTTACCCGACCACACGGGTATCGTCAGTGATCATGCTCATCATGCGCCATTGCCATGTAGACAATAGTCAGCACCATGAAGATGAACGCCTGCAGCACGATGACCAGAATGTGGAAGATCGCCCAGGGCACAGACAGTACCCACTGAATCCAGAACGGCAGCAGCGCGATGAGGATAAAGATGATCTCACCGGCATACATGTTTCCGAACAGACGCAGACCAAGCGATACCGGCTTCGCCAGCAGGTTTACAATCTCAAGGAAAAGGTTGAAAGGAATAAAGAATTTGCCCAGCGGCTGCAGGGACAGTTCAGCAGCAAAACCTTTGATGCCTTTGACCTTGATACTGTAGTAGATGATCAGTGCAAACACGCTGAAGCTCATGCCCAGGGTGGCATTGATATCTGTAGTGGGTACGATTTTCCAGTAGGGAATACCCAGTTCCGTCGCGATGCGCGGAATGAAGTCCACCGGAATCAGTTTCAACAGGTTCATCAGGAATATCCAGACAAACACTGTCAGTGCCAGAGGCGCTATTGTCGGATTATTGTGATGAAAAATGCTCTTCACGTTGTCCTGAACAAACTCCACCACCACTTCGATGAAGTTTTGCAGATTGTTCGGAACACCGACAACGACGTTATCTGCAACCTTCTTGAACAGCCACAGAAAAAATACGCCAGTGAGGATAGAAAAGAACATGGTATCGACATTGATCGCCCAGAATCCCATCTCAGCAGCCTTTTCACCGCCGGCAAATGACCATCCATTAACAGGATGATTGCCAAACGTCAGGTTACTGAGGTGATGGGATATGTATTCTGAGGATGTAGGATTTTCGCTTGCCATTCTCAGCGTCTCTCAGTCAAAGTTTTTGAAATCGGTTATTCAGCCCGAACTGCAGATACCAACCACTGATCTGCAACAGAATGTATGTGCCAAATAGGGAAAATGGGCTCAAAGGATGAACCAGCATAAAGGTTACACTGAACAATGCAACCGCCAGCAGCATTTTCCCTAGTTCACTTACATAGATGCGTGCCAATATCTGTTTCGGCTCATGCAGCTGCTTTCCGAGCAACGCTCTGGCCGTGAAATAGATGTTGGGTAACAGATACAGCATACCTCCGAGAAGGATGGAGTAGGCTGTTACCAGACTGTTCAACAGTCCCAGAATCGACAGCAGTGATACCATGGCTGTCTGGATGAAGAGGATACGAAAAAACTGCAGGGCCAGTCGCTTGTTCTGCTTATCTGCTGATGTGGATCGCACACCATGCACAGTTCCATGAACAACCTGCCTTGATTCTTCGTGATTCTCCAAATTCCGGCCTGCTTCCCAATCTCACAACGCTAAACAGCGTGGGATTATAGGTGCTTAACCCTCGTTACTCAACATAATCCGACTATATTTAGCACTAATGTATGACCGGATATGGCAGGCCTGAGACTAAAGGATGAACCATACTGGTGCACTGCAGCACATTAAAAACAATCAGTTAGGGGTCTGTTCCAACAGATTGAGCAGCTTTTCAAGCTGTTCGGGAGAGCTGAAAGCGATACTTATTTTTCCTTTACCCTGAGGATTTCCGGTCACATTGACCGGCATGGAAAATTTCTGTGTCAGTTTTGACGAAAGAGCGGCCAGGGCTTCATGTTTTTCAGGTCTGGGCCTGGGCAATGGGTCGCCTTCCTGGAGTTTTTTCACCAGCTGTTCAGTCTGGCGCACCGACAGACCAGCCGCGACCACTTCAGATGCCGCCTGAATCTGCAGCTCATCACTCAGTGCCAGCAGGGCACGGGCGTGACCCATCTCGATATCACCATACTCCAGCATGCGCTTGACCTCATCGGTCAGATTCATCAGCCGCAGCAGGTTGGTGATGGTGGAGCGGGATTTACCCACGGCTTCGGCAACCTGCTGCTGAGTCAGGTGAAACTCGTTTTGCAGGCGGTGCAGGGCATAGGCTTCTTCAATAGGATTGAGATTTTCACGCTGGATATTCTCGATCAGCGCCATCGCAATGGCCGCTTCATCGGGCACATCACGAATGATTGCCGGTATCTGCTGCAGACCAGCCATACGCGATGCGCGCCAGCGTCTCTCACCGGCTATGATTTCAAACTCGCCGGATTCAATCAGGCGCACAACGATCGGCTGCATCACCCCCTGAGAGCGGATCGATTCGGCCAACTCCTCCAGCGCCTGGGGTTCGATATCACGACGTGGCTGAAAACGGCCACTGATGATCTGATCAAGACCCAGATAACTTAGCTGTCCGTCAGTGTGAGTTTTCTCGGAATGGGGTTCAGCGATTTCAGGTGCTGCACTATCAGGTGCAACAACAGGAACGCTGCTCTCGGTATCCTCGTTCATGCCAGACAACAAGGCATCCAGGCCTCGGCCGAGACCACGTTTCTTGACTACCATCAGACTGATTCCTGTTCCGTTTTCTGATCATTCTTCTTATCACGCTGCTCCTGCTCGGTGCGTCTGATCAATTCGCCGGCCAGTGCAAGATAGGCCAGAGATCCGCGGGAGCTTTTATCATACTGAAGGGCCGGCAAACCATGACTGGGCGCTTCGGCAAGGCGCACATTGCGTGGAATCACGGTGCGATAAACCTTGTCCCCGAAGTATTCGACCAGATGGGTGGATACATCCTTGGTCAGACTCATGCGCGGGTCAAACATGGTGCGCAGAATCCCCTCGATTCTCAGCATGGGATTGAGGCGCTTATTGATCTTTTCGATAGTACCAACCAGAGAGCTGATCCCCTCCAGTGCATAGTATTCACACTGCATGGGTATGATCACACCTGCCGATGCCGACAGGGCATTCACGGTCAGCAGGTTCAGCGAGGGTGGATTGTCGATCAGAATGAAATCGTAGCGATCCTGGATCGGCAGCAGCGCCATCTTCAGGCGGAATTCGCGACGGGGCAGTTGCAGCAACTCGACTTCGGCAGCCGTCAGGTCACCATTGGCACCGATCAGATCATAGCCGCACTCCGTCTTGATGATGCTTTCCTCGGCAGTTTTGTCGCCGATCAGCACCTCATAGGAGGAGCTCTCTATCTGGTGTTTATCTATGCCGCTGCCCATGGTGGCATTGCCCTGAGGATCAAGATCGATCATCAACACCCGCTTGCGTGTCGCAGCGAGTGAAGCCGACAGATTGACACAGGTTGTGGTCTTGCCAACACCACCCTTCTGGTTGGTGATCGTGAGGATTTTGGCCACGCTCAGGCTCTCCCTAAGATCAACAGATGACGTTCACCTTCAGTCCCGGGGACATCCAGCCGGTAACTGTCCTTCAATACATAACCTGCAGGCAGGTCATTCAACTCCTGCTCAGGATACAGCCCTTTCATGGCCAGGAAAACACCTGATTCAGCACACAGATGGCCAGTCCACTCCAGCATATCACGCAAGGAGGCAAAGGCGCGTGACACAATGCTGTCAAAGGGTTCGACCCGATACTGCTCAACGCGACTGTTGACCACCTCGAGATTATCCAGCTTCAGCTCAGCTTTTACCTGCAACTGAAAACGGGATTTCTTGCCGTTGCTGTCCAGCGTTGTCACCTGCAGATCCGGGCGGCAGATCGCCAGTGGAATCCCCGGCAATCCGGCACCACTGCCTACATCCAGCAAGCGACCGGCTGGTACATGCGGCATGACGCTGAGGCTGTCGACCAGATGACGATCAATCATCTGTTCAGGCTCACGGATCGCAGTGAGATTGAACGCCTTGTTCCATTTCACCAGCAATGTGAGATAGTTCAGCAACTGTTCCTGCTGCTGACTGCTCAGATCCAGTCCCAGATTCTTGCACCGGGAGGATAACAGCGAGCGATATTCCTGCATTAACTTGCTTCCTGCGCCTGTTTTCGAACCAGTTGACGTTTTTTGATATGCACCAGCAGCAGTGAAATGGCTGCGGGGGTCATGCCCTGAATACGTGATGCCTGGGCAATATTATCCGGGCGCTGCTGTATCAGCTTCGATTTCAGCTCGTTCGACAGCCCACCGACCGTATCATAGTCGAGATCTGCCGGCAGAGGTGTATTTTCCTGACGACGCATCTGCTCTATTTCATCACGCTGACGATCAATATACCCGGAATACTTGAACTGTACCTCAACCTGTTCGGCAACCGCCGGGTCGCTGACCGGTTCACCCTTGAGTGAAGAAACATCCGAATAGCTCAGCTCAGGGCGTTTGATCAGATCAGCAAGTGAGTACTCACGACCCATTGGAGAGCTCAGTTTTCCTTGCAACTGCATCGCTTCAGGGCTGTCCGGCTGGATCCATATGCTTTTCAGCCGCTGTATTTCCAGTTCGATAGATTCGCGCTTGGTCTCGAATTTCTGCCAGCGCTCATCACCGACCAGCCCCAGCTCGCGCCCCTTGGCAGTGAGACGAAGATCGGCATTATCTTCGCGCAGTATCAGACGATATTCAGCACGACTGGTAAACATGCGATAGGGCTCGGAAGTACCCAGCGTGATCAGGTCATCGACCAGTACTCCGATATAGGCTTCATCACGGCGCGGATACCACTGCTCCTGACCCAGAGCACGCCGGGCGGCATTCAATCCTGCCAACAGCCCCTGAGCACCGGCTTCTTCATAACCGGTGGTGCCGTTGATCTGCCCTGCAAAATACAGTCCTGAAATAAAACGGGTTTCAAGTGTATGACGCAGATCCTGAGGATTGAAGAAGTCATATTCAATCGCATAACCGGGGCGGGTGATATGCGCCTGCTCAAATCCCTTGATTGAACGCACCAGCGCCAGCTGTACATCAAAGGGCAGACTGGTAGAAATGCCGTTCGGATACAGCTCATGAGTGGTCAGCCCTTCCGGCTCGACAAATATCTGATGATGATTCTTGTCGGCAAAGCGGATGATCTTGTCTTCGATCGACGGGCAGTAACGTGGGCCGACGCCTTCAATAATACCGCTGTACATCGGTGATCGATCCAGTCCACCACGAATAATCTCGTGCGTCTGTTCATTGGTATGGGTGATGAAGCAGTTGATCTGCTGCGGATGATCAGCCACCGAACCTATGAATGACATCACCGGTACCGGCGTATCACCTGGCTGAGGCTGCATCACCGAAAAATCGACACTGCGGGCATCAATTCTGGGCGGAGTGCCTGTTTTCAGGCGTTCAACCCGAAAAGGCATTTCGCGCAGGCGCTGCGCCAGACGATTGGATGGCGGATCACCGGCTCGACCACCCTGGTGGTTTTCCAGGCCGATATGGATAACACCACCTAAGAAGGTACCGGCAGTGAGAACGACCGAGTTGGCAAAGAAACGAAGACCTGTCTGGGTGACAACTCCCCGGACTGTGTCGTTTTCCAGAATCAGATCATCGACTGCCTGCTGAAATATCTGCAGGCCTGCCTGGTTTTCCAGTATTTCGCGAATGGCAGCCTTGTAAAGGATTCGGTCTGCCTGAGCACGAGTGGCACGAACGGCTGGACCCTTGCGAGCATTCAGAACACGAAACTGAATCCCTGCCTTGTCGGTTGCTCTGGCCATAGCACCATCGAGTGCATCGATCTCCTTGACCAGATGGCTTTTCCCGATACCACCGATGGCTGGATTACAGGACATCTGACCGAGCGTTTCAATGTTATGCGTCAGCAGCAAAGTACGTGCACCGGTTCTGGCTGCAGCTAGCGCGGCTTCCGTTCCGGCATGGCCACCGCCAACTACAATTACATCAAAGTGGTCAGGAAAATCCACTGTAGGCCTCATCGTTTAACTGGTTAGGGCTCTGGCAATTGCGTTCGACTGCTGAGCCTGATTTTCAAGGGTGCCAAGTATACCTTTCTATCCTCGGATAAGAAATGCTCAAAAAATGATCAGTTTTGGTTTTAAGTAATATTTAATAAGATTTTATGTTTTAAAGAAGAGAGTTTAGTTATGTCTATTGTGTTAATAGAGGCCGTTTTGTGTGGTTAAACATTTTTTAATCTTTAAAAACAGTCTATTGGAAGGTTTTTAACCCTGTGTGGGGGAGGGGGTCGCAGATGGTAGGCGGATGTAGACAGGTTGTGGATGAAAAGGCTGGTTATCAACAGGTATATTTATCCACAGACTCCACCCCAGTTTATCCCTTTAGAGTTATACATTTAAACCACAGGTTTGTGTGAATAACTATAAGCTGTGAGCAAGCTGTCAGCCTGAGGTGTACAGGCTGACAACAAGCTGGGATCAAAAAAAATTAAACTTTAATAATCAATAACCTGAAATTATTTTCACTTCAGGCTCAATTTTCTGCGAAAGGCAGGGGCTTGTCACTCTCTCTGTCTACCTCAAAGGCATTCAGCGTCATCGCCACCAGTGAGTAATAGCCAAGGATGCCTATCAGTTCGACCATTGCCGGTTCACCGAAATGATCCACAGATGATTGATAAAGCGCATCAGGTATGCGTTTGCTCTGATACATGACACGCGCCACTTCATAAACAAGGCGTTCATCCTCGCGACTGAATACAGGGGTATCGCCGCATCTGATCGCTTCAATCTGGACTGGATCGAGCCCGTTTTCCAGTGCGATGGGTTCATGTATCTGCCATTCGGCCTGGGATTGCCAGGCCTGAGCGGTCACCAGTATCGCCAACTCGCTCAGGCGCAGTGGCAGGCGGGTTTTGTAGCGGCAGAAGGCGCCGAGTTGCTGGGCATGATCAGCCAGTGCCGGGCTGTGAATCCAGGCCAGAAAAGGGCCATCCAGATTACCTCGCGGGCCCTGAAGAATGGCATCCAGTACCTGCCTCTGCTCAGAAGAGATCTGCTCTTCGTTCAAGGGGGTCAATCGTGATTTCATGGTATCTCCGGTTGAAGGTTACGACAGTGATGAGGTCACACTGTTGATCGATAGTGTCAGCTTATCCACCAGCTCATCTATCTGCTGATCCTGAATAATGAAGGGAGGTGCCAGCAGGATATGGTCACCATCCCGTCCGTTCAGTGTGCCGCCCATTGGGTAGCACATCAGGCCATTATTCATGGCTGCTGCTTTTATCGCGGCATGTACCTTCAGCGAAGGATCAAAGGGAATCTTGCTGCCTTTATCCCGGACCAGCTCGATACCACGGAACAGACCCTTGCCACGGATATCACCGACATGAGGATGATCACCCAGGGCATTGACCAGCGCCTGCTGGAGCCTGTCGCCAAGAGTGACCACCTGTGGCAGCAGCTTGTTCTCATCAATATAGTGTTGTACAGCCAGTGCTGCGGCGCAGGCGGTGGCATGTCCTATATAGGTGTGTCCATGCTGAAAGAAGCCGGAGCCAGCGCGCAGTGTCTCGACAATCTCGTTGCTGACCAGTGTGGCGCCGATCGGTTGATAGCCGGCACCCAGACCTTTGGCGATGCAGAGCATATCCGGCACTATCTGCTCCTGAACGGATGCAAACAGGGAACCGGTCCGACCCATGCCGCACATCACCTCATCACAGATCAACAGAATGCCATGGCGATCACAGATCTCACGCACACGCGTGAAGTAGCTTGCCACGGCAGGGACGGCACCCATGGTTGCCCCGACAACCGGCTCGGCTATGAAAGCCATCACCTGGTCAGCACCCAGACGGTTTATCTCGGCCTCCAGCTCCTGAGCCAGACGCTCGGCATACTGGGTTTCGGTTTCACCATCGTGCATATCGCGATAGGCGTAACAGGGGCTGACATGACTGATATCGATCAATAACGGCTGGAACTGCTGGCGTCTCCAGGCGTTGCCGCCAGTTGCCAGAGCACCCAGCGTGTTGCCATGATAGCTCTGGCGGCGTGCAATGATATGTCTGCGCTGTGGCTCGCCACGTTCAACAAAATACTGGCGTGCCAGCTTCAGCGCTGCTTCCACCGCTTCCGAGCCACCCGATACGAAGTAGACATAATCCAGTGATTCCGGGGAGCGCTCGGCCAGAAAATCAGCCAGTGCTTCCATCGGCTCGGTGGTAAAGAAGGAGGAGTGCGCATAGGCCAGGGTACCCACCTGCTGCTGGATCGCCTGTATCACTGCCTGATTGCTGTGACCCAGGCAGGAGACCGCCGCGCCGCCACAGGCATCAAGATAGGATTTTCCCTCAGCATCGAACAGATAGGCTCCTTCGCCTCTGACGGCTGTCGGGTAAGATTGGGTTAGGCTACGGTGCAGTACATGACTCATGGGTCGATCCTTTAATTTAATCTTTGATCTGAATATGGGTGTCGGTCAGGGATGGATTGATTATATGAGTATAGAAAGCCCTGGTAGCCTTGCAGCTCGGGAATCATGTTTCTATCCTCAGCTCTCTATTTTCAGTGACTGGATAAAGGCATCACGGCGCTTGATTGCCTGCAAAGCACTCTCTTTCAGCTGCGAAGCACAGGCATTGATCAGGCACTCAGCCAATGAAAAAAAGGCGGTCATACTATTCGACAGATAACTGGTCTCATGCGGAACAAACAGTGCGAGATCCGAGTGGGCTACCAATGGAGAGCTGGATCGATCTGTTATGGCGATCACCTGAATACCCGCTGCTTTTGCTGCTTCTGCCACGCGGATAACGCTGCTGGTATAAGGTTCGCAGCTGGCGATGACCAGTAAATCACCCTTATCCAGCGCCGCAAGACCTTCGGCCGCGCCCTGCAGTGACTGCTCAAGCAATGAAACATCCGAGCGAAGAGTCGCCAGTCCATAGCTGATAAAAGCGCAGTAGGCATGAAACTGTCTGGCACCATGAATACGAACTCGATTGGCGCTGGCCAGTATTTTTGTGCACTGCTCAAAGGAGGATCTCTCCAGTGATTCAATCAGTCGCTCGATATTGGCTTGCTGCTCGTGACACAGACGGCTGGCCTGTTGTGTCAGGGCAGAGGTATCTGCCGTCAGCGCTGCCTGTGCATGTTCTATATAGAAGGAGCCGGCAGCTGCGAAACTCTCACTGAGGAGAACCTGCTGCAGATCTCCGAAACTCTGATAACCGAGAGTGCGAGCCAGACGTGAAATGGTGGAGGGATTGACCTGCAATCTCTGCGCCAGTGAAGAGATCGACAGCAGCGCTTTATCGCCGCGCAGCTCAATCAACCGTGCCAGGACCTGTCTGGCCTTGGGGCCGAGTTTGATGCGTGAATTCCCCTTGCTGATGGATAGCGACAGAGCTCTCAGGGCGTCCATGGAGTCGGGGACAGAGGGCGGTTCCCTGAAGACCTGTTCAGATGGTGTAGTGGATTGATGCATGTTGATGGTGACCAGTAAGAAAATATATTTGCATAAATATAATTCATGCATTTTATTTTTGCATCAATAAGTGATCTCTTTTAAGGTCGTATCTGAACAGCTGCGTCGTTTTCCAGCCATCAAGGTGTGTGATTAATGTGCTAGCTTTAGTGTGATCAGGCCCAATTGATTACATTGAAGGCTGATTACATTAAGGGTTGATGGATATGAAAAAAGTTTTGGGTGTGATCGGCGCAGGTGAACTGGCAGGAGCATTTATCAGAGCGCTGGGAGTGTCCGGAGCTGTGGGTCGGTTCTATCTTTCCCCCAGAGGCATGCCGATTTCTGAACTATCTGCATCGGCGTCTGATAACCAAGTGGATGAAGCTGAAAGACTGATACGTCTGGATACCAATCAGTTGGTGGCTGATCAATGCCAGACACTGTTGATTGGTGTTCGCCCTGGTCAGTTGGCAGATCTGGCCGCCGAACTGACGCTGACACCTTCGCATCATCTCTTAATACTGGCCGCCGGTGTTACTCATGAGCAACTTGAAAAGATTTTTCATCCTGCCAGAGTCACCCGTGTCATGGCGGGTCTTGCAGTGGCTGAAGGACACAGCGCGATCAGTATTTATCCCAGTGACGACGTGGCGATGGACCTGCTGTCTCCAGCCTGTGTCACAGTGGTCAATTTTGATGATGAGCTCAGTTTTGATGCTTCCATTCTGGCTGTCTGCGCCAATGCCTGGTGGCTTGCGCAACTGGATCAGATGATCAACTGGATGCACAGCGAGACAGGTATGGCAAAGGAACAGGCCAGAGCCCTGCTGATGGCCAATCATGCCGATGTATCTGTGTTGATCTCATCTCATCCCGACCAGACACCGGCTCAGATTGCTGATCGAATCGGTTCACCCGGGACGTATACGGCTCAGGGGATGCAGGAGTTGGAGCAGATGGGGTGCCATGAACAGTGGTGCTGTGTGCTATCCAATATATTGAAAAATATCAAGAATTCATGACTATAAACAGCATATCTCCAGATTTTTTCACAGCAAAAAACTTGCCAGAATTGAACTATTTGCTCTAGTATCGTTCCACTTTGCTTGCATCAGACATGTCATGTTACGGGAATTTTTATTCGTTGAGTGGCATTTTCTGTCACTCAACGAACACCAGAGGACACGCTAGATTATGCAGTTTGCCGTTTTGTCAGGCTTCCTGCTGGCAGCCCTGACACCCTGGTTGTCCGGGATCTTTCAGCACAGGATCGGGTGGCTGCTGGCTCTGTTTCCAGCCAGCCTTACCGTGATGTTTCTTGGTTATCTGCCGGAGGTGATGGCAGGCTCCACTGCGGTATTCGAATACGCCTGGATACCGGGGATGGATATCTCCCTGACCTTCTTCATTGATGGTCTGTCGCTGCTGTTCGCACTGCTGATCAGCGGTATAGGTACTTTCATCCTCATTTATGCCGGTGGCTATCTGCAGGGGCATCCCGATCTCGGGCGCTTCTATGTGATCATGCTGTCGTTCATGGTGTCGATGCTTGGTCTGGTACTGAGTGATAACCTGATCACGCTGTTTGTCTTCTGGGAGCTGACCAGTATCACCTCCTATATGCTGATCGGCTTCAATCATACCAGTGCGGATGCGCGCAAGGCGGCGCTGCAGGGCTTGATCGTGACGGTCGGTGGTGGTCTGGCGCTGCTGGCCGGCATGGTGATGCTGGCCGGCATCGGCGGCAGCTATTCGATTCAGGAGCTGCTGCAAGAGGGTGATCTGATCCGTGAGCACGGGCTCTATCTGCCGATGCTGCTCTGCATCCTGGCTGGTACTTTCACCAAATCCGCGCAGTTCCCGTTCCACTTCTGGTTGCCTAATGCGATGGCCGCACCGACGCCGGTCAGCGCCTATCTGCATTCGGCCACCATGGTCAAGGCAGGTGTTTATCTGATGGCGCGCCTTCATCCCGGCCTGGGAGGAACAGAGGCCTGGATACTGATTCTGTCGCTGTTTGGTGCCGTGACCATGTTTGTCGGTGCTTTTATGGCGATTCGCAGCACCAATATCAAAAAACTGCTCGCCTATTCGACTGTCATGGCGCTGGGTACCCTGACGATGCTGCTGGGTATCGGCACTGAAAAAGCGATGATGGCATTTGCTGCATTTTTGCTCGCGCACTCTCTTTATAAAGGCGCGCTGTTCATGTTGGCCGGTGCGCTGGATCATGAAACCGGTACCAAGGATGTGACGGTGCTGGGCGGTTTGCGCAGGAAGATGCCGGTGACCGCGCTGGTGTCCCTGATAGCCGGTCTGTCGCTGGCGGGTGTGCCGCCGCTGTTCGGGTTTGTTGCCAAAGAGCTGATGTTTGAAGCGGTGATTGCGGCACCTGCCTTGCGCTGGCTGGTGATTCTGCTGGCACTGACGGCCTCCATGATGGTGATTGCGGTGGCGGCGATTGTTGCACTCAAGCCGTTTATCGGTCCACTCAAGGCAACTCCGAAAGCGCCGCATGAGGCTCCTCTGTCTATGCTGGCCGGTCCCGTGGTGCTGGCGACGCTGTCTCTGATGTTTGGTCTGCTGCCCTGGTTTGCAGGCTCTGCACTGGTTCAGGCCGGAGCATCTGCGGTCGGCGGCTATCCGATAGAGGTCAGCCTGTCACTCTGGCATGGCTTCAACCTGCCGCTGTTGATGTCTTTCATCAGTCTGCTGGTGGGTGCTGCGATCTATCATTACTGGGACAGCTTCCGCTCGCGCCTGCAGCCGCTGGACCCGATGATTGCAAAAGGTCCGGAAGCGGGTTATTTCAAAATGATGGATGGCCTGGTGTGGTTTGCCGACTGGCAGACACGGATTCTGCAGGATGGCTCAATGCGCCACTATCTGCGTGTGATTCTGCTGACATTTGTCGCCCTGACCGGTTATACCCTGATAGCCCGCTACGAGCTGCAGTGGCACTGGAGTCTGGATGTTCAACTGCATGAGCTGATCATTGCCTTCCTGCTGGTGGCATCGGCGCTGGTGGCCTGCTTTACCCGTTCGCGTCTGGGAGCTGTCGCATCCATGGGGGTTGTAGGTTTTTCGGTGGCACTGATGTTTATCCTGTTCAGCGCTCCTGATCTGGGAATTACACAGATTCTGGTTGAGACACTGACAGTCATTCTGCTGGTGCTGGTGCTGTTCAGACTACCGGGATTCGTCAGCCTCTCTTCACCGGGCGAGCGCTTCAGGGATGTGCTGGTGGCGGGTATTACCGGCATTCTGATGACGCTGCTGGTGATGATCACCATCGATGTACAGTTCTTCCCAAGCATCTCCGGCTACATGATCGAGAACAGCCAGCCGCTGGCCTATGGCCGTAATATCGTGAACGTGATTCTGGTCGACTACCGCGCCCTGGATACACTGGGTGAGATCTTTGTACTGGCACTCGCGGCCATGGGCGTTTATGCGATGATCAAGTTCCATCCGGAAACAGATCCCGGTGCCAACAAGCTGGCTGGTACGCTGATTCTGCCACCGAAAGTGTTGCCGCCCCAGCGTAAGGATGTGAATGGTAATCAGGATCTGGAGCTGCAGGACAGGATGGATACAGGTGATTCTGCATCCTCTGAGGATGAAACCCGGCGAGGTGATGCATGAGCATGAAACCGATGAATATGAAGCCGGGCACGCTGATTCTGCACGCTGCTGCGCGCTTTCTGATCCCGCTGCAACTCCTGTTTTCGCTGTTTCTGCTGTTGCGTGGGCATGATGAACCAGGCGGTGGCTTTATTGCCGGTCTGGTGGCGGCTGCAGCGTTCAGTCTCTATCTCTTCTCCTTTGGATCTGTGATGACCCGTGATCTGATGAGGGTTGATCCACGGGATCTGATCGGAACCGGATTGATTCTGGGCCTGGTCTCGACCCTGCCGGCACTGATACATGGTGAACCATTTCTGACAGCGCAGTGGTGGCCACTGATGTTGCCGGGAGGCGTTGAGTTGAAGTTATCCACACCGTTGATTTTTGATATAGGTGTCTACCTGACGGTGCTGGGATCTGTCATGACGGCGGTCATCGCCCTGGTCGAGGCGGAGGAGTAATTATGGAACCGATACTGGCCATAGTGGTGGGCATTCTCTATGCCTCCGCTATCTACATGATGCTCAGA
This sequence comes from Nitrincola alkalilacustris, assembly GCF_008973755.1. Lineage (GTDB taxonomy): Bacteria > Pseudomonadota > Gammaproteobacteria > Pseudomonadales > Balneatricaceae > Nitrincola > Nitrincola alkalilacustris. The sequence continues at coordinate 50,882 of NZ_WBOM01000007.1, forward strand.
CGCAGCATCGTCAAACTGGTGATTGGGTTGATGCTGCTGTCCAACGCCGCGAATCTGCTGATTTTTGCTGCAGCCGGTGTGCAACGAGGAGCACCACCCCTGATCCCCATAGGTGCGATGCAACCGGAGGGGCTGGTAGCCGACCCCCTGCCTCAGGCACTGATTCTGACCGCAATTGTCATCGCCTTCGGTGTACTTGCGTTTGCCGTGGTACTGATTCACCGTGCGTATGAAGTCGTGAACGCGGATGACCTGGATAAGATGAAGGATACCGACACGTGAGACCAGAGGTTGCGCTTCCGATACTGATTCCCCTGTTCTGTGGTGCGTTGTCGCTGGTTTTCTGGCGTTCGCATCTGTCACAGAGAGTGATTGCGGTGCTGGGTACCTTCGCACTGCTGCTGACCAGCATCTGGCTGCTTTACAGTGTCTGGCAGTCGGGTATTCTGGTCATGCAGATGGGCAACTGGGCGGCCCCGTTCGGGATCTCGCTGGTAGCGGATCTGCTCAGTGCGATCATGGTACTGCTGACCGGTCTGATGGGTTTTTGTATTGCCGTCTATTCACTTGCCACCACCGGTCGCAGTCATGAGCGTTTCGGCTATTACCCGCTGATGCATCTGCTGCTGGCAGGGGTCGCCGGCTCCTTCCTGACCGGGGATATCTTCAACCTCTATGTCTGGTTCGAGGTGATGCTGATCGCCTCCTTCGCCCTGCTGGTGCTGGGTGGTGAACGTTCTCAGATGGAGGGTGCGATCAAGTATGTGACCCTCAACCTGCTGTCATCGGCGATCTTCCTCACCGCTATCGGCCTGCTCTACGGACTGGTCGGTACCCTGAACATGGCTGATATCGCGCTCAAGCTGGGTCAGGTGGAGGAGACCGGACTGGTGGATGTGCTGGCGGTGATGTTCATGATCGCCTTTGGCATCAAGGCGGCGGCCTTCCCGCTCTTTTTCTGGTTGCCGGCCTCCTATCATACGCCTCCGGTGGCGGTGTCTGCGCTGTTTGCCGGTCTGCTGACCAAGGTCGGTGTCTATGCGCTGTACAGAGTCTTCACGCTGATCTTCAATCAGAGCCCTGAATTCACCCATAGCCTGTTGCTCTGGGCGGCCGCCTTCACCATGATCACCGGGGTACTCGGCGCAGCGGCCCAGTTTGAGTTCAGACGTATTCTGTCGTTTCATATCGTCAGCCAGATCGGCTACATGATCATGGGGCTGGCGCTCTATACGCCTCTGGCAATCATTGGTGGTGTGTTCTACATCACCCACCATATCATCGTCAAAACCAACCTGTTTCTGATCAGTGGTGTCGCGCATCGTCTATTGGGAACCTATGATCTGAAGAAGCTCGGTGGCCTTTATAAAGAGCGCCCTTTTCTGGCCTTTCTGTTCCTGGTCCCGGCCTTGTCGCTGGCCGGTCTGCCGCCTCTGTCCGGTTTCTTTGCCAAGTTCATCATTATCCGTGCCGCAATAGAAGTTGAGGCATGGGTCATCACGGCGGTTGCGCTGCTGGTTGGGCTGCTGACGCTCTATTCGATGATCAAGATCTGGGCCGAAGCCTTCTGGAAGGCAACGCCTGAAGGTGCTGATCTGAGTGTGCTCAGAGGTGAAAAGCCGGATCGGCAGTTGGTGTTCATGTATCTGCCGATCATTCTGCTGGCCCTGTGTACGCTGTTCATCGGTCTGAATGGCCAGCCGATCTATGAGCTGGCACAGACATCTGCCGCGCAGTTGCTTGATCCAAAGATGTATATTGAAGCGGTGCTGGGGGTGCAACCATGATGGCCTTCATGTGGAACCTGACGCTGGCTCTGATCTGGGTCGTGCTGACAGGCAGCTTCACCGGCTACAACTTTCTGGTCGGCCTGATCTTCGGCTACATGGTACTTGCAGTGATGCAGCGCCATGTGCCGTTGCTGCATGGCTATACCAGCCGTTTTCCACGCTTGCTGCGGTTTATCGTTTTTTTCTTTGTCGAACTGATGAAAGCCAATTTCAAGGTGGCCTTCGATGTCGTGACCCCGATCTGGTATATGCGTCCGGGTGTTATCGCCATGCCGCTGGAAGCCAGGACGGAAATGGAGATCACCATGGTCGCCAATCTGATCTCACTGACACCGGGTACGCTGAGTCTGGACGTATCAGATGACCGCCGTGTCCTGTTTATCCATGCCATGTTCATGGAAAACGAGGAGGCGTTGTTGAAAGAGCTGAAGGAGATGGAGCGTCGTGCCCTTGAAATTCTTCGCTGACAGAGTGCCTGTGGGCCGAATCTGTCAACGACCTGTTGCAGGAGAGTATCTGTGGATATCGTAATCAAGATCACCTTCGCCATTATGGGCCTGGCGATCCTGGTGGTGTTTGTTCGTCTGGTCAAGGGGCCAACGCTGCCCGATCGTGTCGTGGCGCTTGAGCTGGTCGCTTCCATCATGGTGGGTTTTATCGGGGTACATGCGATATCTACGGATAAAGCCAGCTTTATTGATGTTGCGATAGTGCTGGCTCTGACGGCGTTTCTGGCCGCAATAGGCTTTGCACGCTTTCTGGAACGAGGAGGGCCGCGTCATGATTGAGATCCTGACCATGATCACCATGCTCGGCAGTGCCCTGTTCATGCTGCTGGCAGCACTGGGGATTCTGCGCCTGCCGGATCTGCCGACACGCATGCATGCCAGCACCAAGGCCGGTGCACTGGGCGCGATACTGGTGATGTTTGCAGTGAGCCTGCACTTTGCTGATGGTGTGGTGGTGGCCAAGTCGATTGCAGTCATACTCTTTATTCTGATCACCGCCCCGGTGGCGGCGCATGCGATCGGCCGCGCCGGTTATTTCGTTGGTGTGCCGCTTTGGGAGGGGACAGTCAAGGATGAGCTGAAAGAGCGTTACGATCCTGAAACCCATCGACTGTACAGCGGTCTGGAAACCCCGGAACAGCTTGAAGCCTACAAGAAAAACCTGGATATGAAGCCGCGTATCCGACTCAAGAGCAAGAAGAAAAGCTGAGTGATGCTTCAGATCTGATCAGAAGCCAGATCTGAAGCGCCGTTGTTCAGCCTGAGCAGCCAGCAGCCCGGTTGCTCTGAAGCGGACAGAGTGGCCCGGCGGACACTGGGCGAGCCTGGCGCAGGCCAGAGGTGTCAGGGTCCCCAGCCTCGGATAGCCGCCGATGGTCTGGCGATCATTGAGCAATACTATCGGCTGACCATCGGGTGGCACCTGTACGGCACCCAGACTGATCCCTTCCGAAATCATGGTTTTCATATGACACTGTAAGACCGGCCCCTTGAGGCGAATGCCCATGCGATCGGCCCGCGTGTCAACCTGCCAGCCATGATTAAAGGTCTGATACAGACTGTCACCGCGAAACTCTGCTATCTGAGCGCCTGGAATCAGATCCAGCAGGGCCTGCTGGCTGTAATCGGGATGCTCAGATTCCGGCAGTTGTCTTGCCGGTAGTGAGTCTGGCGTATGTGCTGCAAAGTAGAGTTTGTCATCCTGCCCTATTTTGCTGCCATCGCCCTTGTGACCACCCAGCCCATCTCGCGTGACACATGATCTACTGCCCAGAATCATTGCTGCATCAAAACCACCCTTCACTGCCAGATAGGCGCGTACACCACTGATCGGCAATCTGAAGCGCAGGATCTGATGGCGCCTCAGGATGATGGTTTGCCATAGGGGGGCTGGCTGCTGGTCAATCGTTGCACCGAGATCACCTCCACATATTGCGATCTGGCAGTCATGCTCAGCCTGCAGTTCGAGCCCTCCGAGGGTGATTTCAAGCACACTGTTGCCCCAGGGATTGTCCAGCAGACGGTTGGCCCAGGCCCAGGCATGCAGATCTGCCGGCCCGCCCTGAGTAATGCCCAGACGACGAACACCAAAGCGCCCGCTATCCTGCAGCAGTGCCAGTGGGCCCGCTCGCAGTATGTTCAGATGGCCGGATGTGTGAGTGGTTGTCATGACTACTGAACTCCCCCTTGTACCCTATCCCGTACAACAGGAGTGGGATCACCACCGAGGCGAATAAACTCCTCTTTACTGACAGGTATGAAACGCACGGCATCACCAACCTGCAGCAGGCTCATGCCATCACGATCCCGATCGAACAGGCGAACAGGTGTACGACCGATAAGGTTCCAGCCACCAGGTGAAGCTTGTGGATAAGCTGAGGTCTGGCGTCCGGCAATCGCCACGCTGCCGGCAGGTACCCGTGTTCTCGGGGTTTCCAGCCGGGGCAGCTCCAGCGCCTCTGGCAGCGATCCCATAAAGGCGAAGCCCGGTGCAAAGCCGAGCGCAAAAACGCGATAAAGATGCTCACTGTGAATCTGAATAACTTGTGGATAACCAAGGTTGCTCACCTGCGAGAGGCGCTCCAGCTCTGGTCCGACGCTGATGTCATACCAGACCGGAAGTTCATGTATCGGCAGATTCTCGGCTGCCTCATCCGGCTGCAGACGGCTCAGAATAGAGGATAGCAGGGCGCGAATCTGCAGCGCATCACGTTGCTGGCAGTCATAGTGCACCAGAACAGTGGTGTAGGAGGGCACCAGGTCGATCAGATCATCACCGAGTGCAGCCTCACACTCACGCATCAGGGCCGTGATCCAGTTCATGTTCGACTCTTCTATGCTGTCGAACAGGCGAATGATCCAGGCATCGATACCGGCATTTTCCAGGCGTGGCAGGGTTGAGCCTGCAGATAGGGTTTCACCGTGATCTTTCATACCGGCTTTTCGCATGCCCTGAGTGCCTGTCGGATCGCCTTGACGGCTGCGATCGACTCCGGATTGTCACCATGTACGCACAGCGTATCCGCCTGCAGCAACAGCTCACTACCGTCACTGGCGGTCAGTGGCTGGCGCTGTGCTATGCGTGTTGCCTGCTCAAGAATCAGTTGCGGATCATGATGCACGGCACCAGGTTCGCGTCGCGATACCAGGAACCCCTGAGGGTCATAGGCGCGATCGGCAAAGGCTTCGAACCAGAGCGTAATGCCATGCCTGGCTGCGAGGGCGCGTGCCGGCTCCTGATCACGGGTAGCCATCACCATCAGAGGCAGTTGTGGATCGTAGGCGGCCACTGCACGCATCACGGCTTCGAGCTTTTCCGTATCCCGGCTCATATCGTTGTAGAGCGCACCATGCGGCTTGATATAGCTCAGCTGTGTGTTTTCTGCACGACAGAAAGCGGCCAGTGCGCCTGTCTGATACAGCACCAGATTCTCTATCTCCTGCGCGGAGCAGGCCATGGAGCGGCGGCCAAAACCAATCAGGTCGGGATATCCGGGGTGTGCGCCTATACGCACGCCATGCTCTTTGGCCAGGCGCACGGTGTAGCGCATGATGTCAGGATCTGATGCGTGGAAACCACAGGCGATATTGGCCAGATCAACATGCGGCATGACATCGGCATCCAGTCCCATTTTCCAGGGTCCGACGCTTTCGCCCATATCCGCATTGAGGAGTAGTGAGGGCATGGAGATACCTCCTGATTGTTTTTTTATGCCTTGAATCTATCAAAACAAATACGATTTGCAAATAAATTATCAATAAAAAGTAAAAAAAATGTTGACGTATGTCTCTTAGGTTGCCTAATCTTTAACCATGCGTTGGCATTTTATCGCCTTCGGGCTAAAACTGACGCAGTGCTCAATAACAAAAAGCTCAATAACAAAAAGATCAATAACAACAAATGAGGAATCTCATGATGTCTGGCAAACCTTTTCTGAAGGCTGTTCTGGCTGCTGTCGTAGCAACTGGACTGACCACCACTGCGGTTGCATCCACCGAGTGGGACATGCCGACGCCATACGGCGATCGAACCTTCCATACTGTTAATATACGCGCATTTGCTGACGATGTAGCCGAGCGTACCGATGGCGAGCTGAAGATCAATGTACACTCCAACGGTTCACTGATCGGTCATGCTGAGATCAAGAACTCCGTTCGTCGTGGTATCGTGCCGATGGGCGAGCTGATCATGTCTCGTCTGGCGAATGAAAACCCCATCTTTGATGTCGACTCCGTTCCCTATCTGGCTTCCAACTATGACGATGCCTGGTCTCTGTGGGAGGCATCGCGCGAGATCATCTCCGAAGAGCTGAGCAAGCAGCGTCTGCGTCTGTTGTTTGCCGTGCCCTGGCCACCACAGGGTCTGTATACCCAGAAAGAGATCACTGAGCTGAATGATCTGCGCAACCTGAAAATGCGTGCCTATAACACCTCCAGCGAGCGCTTCTCGCAACTGGTCAACGCGGTCCCTACTCAGATCGAAGTGCCTGATATTCCAACCGCTTTCAGCACCGGCCGTGTTGATGCAATGATGACCTCTCCTGCCACCGGTGCCGATACCAAGGCATGGGATTATCTGACCCACTTCAACCACACTCAGCTGTGGTTGCCGAAGAACATGGTGATCGTGAATGACCAGGCTTTCTCGCGTCTTGATCCTGCCGTGCAGCAGGCAGTGCTGGATGCAGCAGAAGAGGCGGAGCGTCGTGGCTGGGAGATGAGCAAGCAGGAGACCGAACAGGCACTGGCTGTATTGAAGGAAAATGGCATCATCGTATCCGATCCCTCTCCTGCACTGTCGGACGCGCTGAAAGATATCGGCAAGACCATGGCAGATGAGTGGGTCGAGCAGGCGGGTGAGCAGGGGCGTCAGATCCTGCAGAACTACATCATGCAGAACTGATTCTTCTCAACTGTGAATAGCCCCCGGTATCAGCTGGAAGCCGGGGGCGATTGCTGCCAGCTACGGTGAATCACCATGCGTTATCGACTGACTCCTCTGTACAAAGCCGGTGCCTATGGCTCGGTTATCTGCCTCTGCCTGATCTGTGGGATGATCACGACCCAGATTCTGGGTCGCATGGCAGACAAATTCATGGTCTGGATCGGACAGGACAGCCTGGGGCTAGCGATCCCCGGTCTGTCGGAAATCTCCGGGTTTCTGCTGGTTGGGGCCAGCTTTCTTGGTCTGGCCTACACCTTCGTTAATGGTGGGCATATTCGTGTCACACTGCTGATCAGCCATCTCTCTCCCAGAATCAGGGTTTATCTGGAACTCTGGTGTCTGACTCTGGCATTGGCACTCTGCAGCTACCTGGCCTGGTACACCTTCTGGCTGGTGGAGGACAGTATCGCGTTCAATGAAGTTTCCTACGGCATACTCCGGATACCTCTGTGGATTCCGCAAAGCGGCATGATGCTGGGCATACTGCTGTTCTGTGTGGCGCTGTTTGAAGCCTGGCTTCAGGTTGCCATCACGGCCTTTACCCGACCCACTGAGTTCATCATTGATGACAGTGGCCACGAATAAGAGCGGAGACTGATTATGTTATTCATGATGCTGGTGCTGACTGTAGCACTGTTTGTTCTGCTGGGGACGGGTGTCTGGGTTGCCTTTGCTCTGCTGGGGCTTGGTTGGCTGGGTATCAGCCAGTTCACCTCGATCCCGGTCGGCGATATGATGGCGTCGGATATCTGGAGTGCGAGCTACAGCTGGGAGCTGACTGCCCTGCCGATGTTTATCTGGATGGGCGAAATTCTGTTCCGTTCGCGCCTGGCCGAGGACATGTTCACCGGTCTGTCACCCTGGATGCAGCGTATCCCGGGCCGCCTGCTGCATACAAACGTGATCGGTTGTGGTCTGTTTGCGGCCGTATCCGGCTCCTCTGCCGCGACCTGTGCGACCATGGGCAAGATGACCATCCCCGAACTCAAGCGCCGAGGCTACGATGATAAGCTGGTGCTGGGAACGCTGGCAGGTTCTGCAACCCTGGGTTTGTTGATTCCACCATCAATCATTCTGATCGTTTTTGCCGTGGCAACCGATCAATCCATAGCGCGCCTTTTCGTCGCCGGTATTTTCCCCGGCCTGATGCTGATCGCGCTGTTTGCCACCTATCTGATGATCTGGTCCTGGCGTTATCCAGACAAGGTACCGCCGGCTGATCCGGTAATCCCTTTTCGGGAAAAACTCTATCGCTCACGTCGCCTGATACCGATGATGGCATTGATCATAGGTGTTATCGGCTCCATCTACGCCGGCTTTGCATCACCGACCGAAGCCGCCGCCATAGGCGTGGTACTGTCACTGGTGCTGGCTGCCTGTAATGGTGCGCTGAGCTGGAATACCTTCATGGAAGCGGCACTGGGAGCAGTCAAAACCTCCTGCATGATCGCCTTCATTCTGGCAGGTGCCTCCTTCCTGACGGCAGCGATGGGCTTCACCCGCATGCCGAGTGAGCTGGCATCCCTGATTGCGACGATGGATCTGTCACCCTTCATGCTGCTGGCGGTGCTGACGCTGTTCTTTATCGTGCTGGGATGTTTTCTGGATGGGATCTCCGTAGTGGTGCTGACCACCTCCATCATGCTGCCGATGGTCGAGGCGGCCGGAATTGATCTGATCTGGTTCGGCATCTATCTGGTGATCGTGGTCGAGATGTCGCAGATCACGCCGCCGGTCGGGTTCAACCTGTTCGTGCTGCAGGGGATGACAGGGAAGAATATCCTGCATATCGCCAAAGCAGCCTTGCCCTTCTTCTTCCTGATGCTTCTGGGTGTTATCCTGATCAGCTTGTTCCCGCAGATAGTCACCTATCTGCCAGAAGCCATGGGTAATCGTTGATGACACAGGAAAAAAACAGCCGTCGCGTGGCCGACCCACGCGGCCCGATTGTCTCCTCGGAACATCTGTCACGCAGTGCACAGGAGTTGTCGGAGTTTGAATTTGGTCTGATCATATCCAGCCATGCATTCAATCGCTGGATGGTGCGCTGCATGACGGCAGTTGGCTTTCCCGAGCTTGGCTCGCTGGATATTCTGGTGCTGCACAGCATCAACCATCGCGAGCGGGCCAAGCGCCTGTCGGATATCTGTCTGGTACTGAATGTCGAAGACAGCCATACCGTCAGCTATGCGCTGAAGAAACTGACCAAGCTGGATTTGATAGAGGGAGAGAAAATGGGCAAGGAGTCCTTCTTCAAGACCACGGAAGAGGGGCGTCGGGTGTGTACCAGCTATGCTGAGATTCGTGAGGCCTGTCTGATCGAATCTCTGGCATCGATTGGTATTGCCCGCGAAGATATGCACCAGATCGCCAACGCACTGCGCGCCATATCCGGCCTGTACGACCAGGCGGCTCGCTCCGCGGCTTCACTGTAAACGATTATGGAGTCTCTGGTCGCAGTGTCAGGTTGACTCCTTGCGCTGAATCAATGCTATGTGGCTGATAAAGGTATAGGATGATACTGAGCCTAATCTGATACACAAGGAAGCCGAAAAATGGTAGAAAAACACGACCTGATCCATGAACTGCCTGAGTTTCGTGAGCAGATTCACCAGATGAAAATGGACAATGCACACTTTGCCAAGCTGTTTGATGAGTATCATCAGCACGATCACGAAGTACGTCGCATCGAGAACGGTGCTGAAGTGAGCAGCGACGAATATATCGAAAACCTGAAAAAGCAGCGACTCAACCTGAAAGACCAGCTCTTTGCGATGCTGAAGAGCGCTGAAGCTTCAGCCTGATCAGAAAAAGTGCCCGGTAACGGGCACATTCTCCTTTTATATCTCTCCGCTAATGGCGCCTTGCCAGCAGCATCTGTAGCCGTTTTGGCAGCAGGTTCTGAATTCTGTGGTTGATGCGTTCTTCATGCCTTTGCCAGAGTATACCCAGCCAGATAATGCCGAGACCGATCATAGTCAGTATGAATGGAAACAGAATACTGTCCTGGAAGACGTTATAGGCCAGATGCCCGAGATAGGTTGCAGCGCCCAGAGCACCGAAAACCACGAACACACGGCGCGACAGCACTGCCCCGATCAGAATCATGCCCAGATTGATACAGAAGTAGACAAACTTGTTCAGCTCACTGTCGGATGAGAGCAGTGTCATGCCACTCCAGAAAGTGATCACGCCAAACAGATAGAGCCAGAAGGCAAAATCCTGACGACTGCTGGTGCGGATATCGATCCAGAAGGCCAGCAGTGTCATCAGCAGTCCGAACCAGATAGAAGTCAACTTGCGCAGCTCCCAGTTGTAGTCCAGATCGTTAAACAGAAAAGGTACCAGATCCATGCTCATGTACCAGAGCGTGACAGCAATCGGCATCACCAGAAATGGCAGGCGATAGCGCCAGAGCAGGATGGCACCGACCGCCAGTGTTGCCAGCTCCATGATCAACCAACGCCAGTCTATCCAGTGGTGCAGATCGCGATAGAAGCGCCCCTCTGCCCACAGGCCAAGGCCATTTTGCAAACCATAGATAGCCAGAGGCGTCAGCACCAGCACAAAAGTGGCCGTGATACCGGCCGGGATCGGTAAGCGCTTGCCATACAGCAGATACTCAGTCAGCCACAGACCGGCTACGGCATAGGCCAGCGCGATAAAGAGCAGCCCCCAGCCACCGAAGCTTTCCCAGCCCAGCGTCATGAACAGGGTCATGGCACCTATGGCGAGCATGCCTCCCAGATAATAGAGTATATGGGTAAAGCGAAACCCGGGCGTGTCCTGAGAAGCCTCTTTCAGAAACGTCCAGAGTGCCTGTGCCTGTTCCTCAGTGATAATGTCTTGATGACTGGCCTGTGTCAGCAGATCACGATTCAATTTCATGGCCACTCCTTGTGCGGAAAAGTCTGTTTCAAATGCCTGAGTAATTACCACAGCGGTCTGTTTGCTGTGCTAACATCAACGTTTGTCTTGTCTGCTTTAGTCTGTCGAGGTTGCAATGAACGAACAAATGGTCGAACACCAGATGGAGTATAACCGCTTTGTGCTCTCTCAGGATGGTCATGATTGTGTGCTTGAGTACCAGATTTCAGATGACCGGATCAACTTCAGCAGCACCTACGTGCCACCTGAACTGCGCAACCATGGGCTGGCAGAAAAACTGGTCAGAGCCGGATTGAAGTGGGCCAGAGACAATGGCTATCAAATCACGGCCACCTGCTGGTATGTGCAGAAGTTTCTGCACTGACAGAACCTGTATCGCTTCCAACTGTCTTATGATTAACCATTTTCCGACCTCCAGAGAATTACAATGCTATCACGTACAATTCTCCTGACAGCAGTGCTCAGCGGTGCTATGTTCAGCAGCAGTGCACATGCTGACTCCATCATGCAGGTATACAAAAGCGAATATTGCGGCTGCTGCAACGACTGGATCACTCATGTTGAGTCTGCCGGCATCAAGGTTGAAGCTGTTAATATTGATGACATTTATGGCAAGAAGGCAGAGTTGGGCCTGCCACAGGAACTGGCCTCCTGTCATACAGGTGTGATTGATGGTTACCTGATTGAAGGACATGTTCCCGCTGATGATATCCTGCGTCTGTTAAAAGAGAAGCCAGTGATCAAGGGGCTGTCAGTACCTGGCATGCCTCATGGCTCACCTGGCATGGAAACAGGGCGTCTGGATCATTACAGAGTGTTTGCGTTTGACCAGTCCGGGCAAGCACCAGAAGTCTGGTCGGAATATAACCAGTAGTGATAGGTTGGGGTCGATAGATTAGATAGGATAGATTGGGGTCAGAGTCGCTGACTCTGACCCCAATCTATCGACCCCAATCTATCCCCAATCTATCTCCAGCCTCTTTACCAAAGCGATAGGCAGAGTGCTGCCAGCAGGATACCCAGGATGTTGGCGATCATATCTATCCAGCAGAAACCTGAACCACGATAGTGATCCCATACCTCTTTTGCCAGCCCGATCAGCAAGGCAATGCTGATCCCTGCCGTCAGACCCAGTAGCCAGCCAAAAAACAGTGTCAGTATCAGGCTGTACACCAGGTGCTGACGTTTGTCGTGCTCCAGTAAATGCTGGCCCATTTTCAGTCGCAGTGTATAAATCATGCTTTTCATGAGAGCAACTTGCCAGCTAAGTCTGAATAAAGCTTCAAATAGGCTTCCCCCATGACTCTGGATGTAAACAGTTCATGAAAACGTTGATGTCCTGCTTCCCCGAAGATCTTCCTCTGAGTAGGGTTGTCTGCCAGGTCAAGCATGCTCTGTGCAAGTGCTTTACTGTTTGCTGGTGGGATGACAAGGCCCGTCTGTCGGTCGCTATTGACGAAACTTGTACCGGTGCCCAGTTCGCAAGTGATTAAAGGAAGCTTAGCAATCTGAGCCTCCAGCAAACTGATGCCAAAGGCTTCTGATCGCAGGTGGGAAGGAAAAACAAACACACTGGCCAATGACAACAATGCCCATTTATCAACTTCATCCACATCAGTGATAAAACGGATATTGCTGGCACCTGCTGCCTGCGCCCTTAACTCGCCCTCAAGTTCACCCTTGCCTGCGATGACGAGCGGCAAACCGGTCTGCCTCGCGGCATCCACCAGAAACGTCAGGCCCTTATAGTAGCGCAATGCACCAAGAAAAAGGAAAAACCCTCTACCCAGCTTTGCTTCCAGGTCAGTCATGCGCTGGCTTGGAACGTGTTCGAGACCTTCCGGATTCAGACCCAGATGAATCACCTGGGTTTTAGTCAAAAAGCGCTGGAGCACCGGACTGCTGTCGATATAGTTCTGCGAAGTGGCAACCACTCGATCCACACTTTGCAGAAAAGGACGGTTCAACAGCGCGTAGACCGCACCAGTAATCTTCTGTCTTACAACATCACTGTGATACGTGACGATGGATCGATAGCGGCGTTTGCGCTGGAACAGGTGTAACAAGTCCTGTACAGGGAAAGGGTGATGAAATTGCACGATATCGGCCCACTCCGACAGGCGTCGGAACTGGCGCAGCATCTCCAGGCTGAAAGGCAGGGACGCAAAACTGAAATTCTGAGGGCAGAAGAAAACCTCTGTGCCGCACGCCCAGCGCTCGATACGAGACGAGGACTCGCGCGTGGTGACCAGCACACGGTGCTGCACCCCCTGGGGTGCAGTAGTGGCTGTTATATTGGCTATGCAGACACCAACACCGCCTATATCCTCAGGTGGCGCCGTCTTGTAAAGATGTAGAACGCGGATGGGCCGCTCAGCCCTCTGCAGCATCAGATCTTACGCTCAACAGTTCATTAACCTGGATAATGTCACTCTCATCCAGGGTGCCACTCCAGCGTTTAAGAACCATGTAGCTCATGATGAAATTATACTGAGACTCGAGCAAGTCACGATTGGCACTGAACTCAGCTCGGGTTCTATCCAGCACATCCACCACGTTGGTTATGCCAAAGCTGAAGCTTCGCTCTGCTGCTTCTCTCGCTTTTGAGGCCGACTCGAGAGCAACAAGTGCTGCGTGAATTTTGGAGATGGACGCCTTGCTGTTCAAGTAAGCAACACGGGTTTCTCTCATCACCTGGCGGCGCACTGTTTCAAGATCCTGCTGGGCCAGTGTAATACCCTCATAGGCAGCCTGATTTCTTGCCGATACCGAACCACCGGAAAAGAGGGGTATCTGGAAGTTAAGCGCTGCCACACCTGACTCCGTGCGGCCAGACTGGGCATTTTCGAACCCGATATTGGTTTGCTGAGCACTTAACGAGGCTGTAACACGTGGAAGATGGCCACTGAAAGCCTCACGTTGTGCTGCACGTTGTGCATTCAGGGCTGCCATTCTTGCGATCAACTGATGATTGTTTGCGAGCGCCTGGTCTCGCCAGTAGTCCAAATCACTGAGTTGAAACCTTTCACCGAGATCGGGCTTTTCAGGCAGCCTTTTCAGTTTCTCATCAACCGGACGGCCGAGGATTTCGGTCAGACGCTCACGGGCTACCTGAACCTGATTATCAGCACTTATCTCGTCCGAGATGAGCCTGTCGAGCCGTGCTGCCACATCCAGTTGATCGGTAATCGGGACCAACTGACGCTCAAACAGGGAATTTATACGTGACAGGTTCTGAGCCACAACCTCTTTTTCGGCACTGATCAGGGCCAGGCTGTCTTCAGCGGCAAGCACTTCAAAATAGCGCTGTATCAGATCAATAGTGGCATGTTGAATGTTATCCACACCCTCTGCTGACTGCTGCTCGGCAATGGCACGGTAACGCTGGTAGCTTTGCCAGACAGCGCGGTCGAACACGATCTGATTCAGAGAGATGGAGAAACGTTCTCCAGCATAGTCGGTCTCTGTCTGCCCGGAGCGATAGTGAGTCTGCGTGATGCGGGCATCAGCCGAGATCTGCGGCAGCAGCGACCCGAATGCTTCACGCTCACGATACTCGCCAAGGCGTGTACTCGCCTCGGCAGAGATGATCCGCGGATCAGCAGACTGTGCCTGCTGATACAGTGTCAGCAAATCAGAATAGTAACCCGACTCGGTTACAGGTTGTTGTTCATCTGCCTGAGTCTGATTAAATGTCAGCAGCAAAGCCAGCGTCAGCGTGCTTAATCGTTTCATGCCGATCCTTTAGTCTTCAATCATCGAACGTGCAAAGGCATTGGTTGCCGGCTGAACGAGGTACTGCAGCATTGTGCGCTCACCAGTATTGATCAGCACTTCCGCAGGCATGCCGGGAACCAGCATCAGATCACCAAGTGTTCTGCGCCCTGTATCGGTCAGCTCTATTCGGCTCAGATAGTAGGGCATACCTGTCTGTTCATTAATCAGGCGATCCGCCGAAATATGGGTGACACGGCCTTCAATCACGGGTGTTGTCGCACTCTTGAAGGCACTGAAGCGCACATCTGCCAGCTTCCCGACATCAACCCGATCGATATCGATGGGGGATATCTGAGCCTCCACTATCAGCTCTTCCGATGCGGGCACTATATCCAGAATAGGTGTGCCCGACTGCACGACACCACCGATTGTATGCACTTTCATACCGAGCACCATCCCGGTATCCGGTGCCGTGATCACAGTACGGTTCACGCGATCCAGCAGTGCGCCGGCACGTTCGCGCAGATCGAAATTCCGAGTCTGAATTTCAGAGAGTTGGTTTACCACCTGCGTATGAAACTCTTTTTGCAGCTGTAAAATCTGCAGACGAGTTTCACCCTGCTGTATCCTGGTTCGAGCGATGGTTGATTGATACTCGGCAATCTCGCCCTTGAGCTGAGAAAGGTTGCGCTCCAGCTCACGCAGGCGCTGCTTGTCTACAAAACCATCGGACAACAACTCAGAGAGATCTTTCATCTCAGACTCATACGAGGTCATCAGTTCCTGCTTGCTGCTGATGATCGATTGCAGGCCACTGATCTGCTCCGTCAGTTGCGAGATGCGTTGCTCCAGAACACCGACTTCACCGCGGTGAGCGTTCATGCGTGCGGTAAACACCTGATTTTCGCTCTGCATCGACTCGATGACACGCAGGTCCATCAGGTCAAAATCTTCCGGGTAGACAACCTCTTCGAGTTGATCTCGCTCAGCGCGCAAGCGGGCTTCCAGCGCGCGCATGGCGATCATCTGGCTGCGCGTCATCTCAAGCTCTGCACGCGGCTGTGTATCATCGATTGTCAGCAGCACATCGCCGACGGTGACCAGATCTCCGTCGCGCACCTCAATGGTGCGCACGATGCCACCTTCGAGATGTTGCACGGTTTTACGATAGCTCTTCACGGTCACAACGCCCTGCGCCAGAGCTGCACTGTCGAGCGGTGCAACGGCTGCCCAGGTTCCGAACATGCCAAAGGTGATAAACAGAATAATCATACCGATGATCCGGGGGGCTTTGTCCGAAACATCCAGCGTGAAGTCTCCCTCACGAATTGCCTGTAGCGCCTCTTTACTCATTGAATACCTCTACTCACGCCTGGCCTGAGCCGCTGACAGTTGGCTTGATGGGGCTGACCGTTGCCTGTGCTGCGCGTGCAGCACTGTTCAGTTCAGCCAGCACCTTGTCCCGGTCACCAAACATGGTCATCACGCCCTCTTTCAGCAGCATCAGCTTCTGCACCTGAGACAGCACATTGATTCGATGAGTGATGATAAAGACCGTCGCACCCGATTGCTTGAGGTTGGTCAATGCCTGGGCCAATGCGGCCTCGCCCTGATCATCCAGATTCGAATTGGGTTCATCCAGCACGATCAGGCAGGGGTCACCGTAAACCGCACGGGCCAGGCCGATACGCTGGCGCTGACCGCCCGACAGAGCGCCGCCGGTAGCACCTATCACCGTGTCATAACCTTCGGGCAGTCGCAGTACCATCTCATGCACACCGGCAAGCGTGGCTGCCTTGACGACCGCGTCAGGGTCTATATCACCAAAACGGGCAATATTCTCACTGATGGTGCCTTCAAACAGCTCAATATCCTGAGGCAGATAACCGATATAAGGACCCAGAGCGGTGCGGTCCCAACTGTAGATATCGGCACCATCGAGCCTGATCTTGCCGCCCATGCTGGGCCAGATGCCCAACAGCGCTCGTGCCAGCGTGGACTTGCCTGCCGCACTCGGGCCGATAATGCCAACCATTTCGCCGGCATTCACCTGAAAACTGACCCCTTTGATGATGGGAGTACGCGAGCCTGGCGCTGCCACAATGACATTTTCTGCCTGAATATGACCCTTGGGGGCCGGTAGTGCCATACGCTCAGGGTCGGCTTCCACCTTCTCGAGCATCTCATTAAGACGCCCGTACTGCGCACGTGCAGTTACAAACTGCTTCCATACGCCGATCATCTGATCAATGGGGGCCAATGCCCTGCCGAGCAGGATGGAACCGGCAATCATCAGCCCGGGCGTGATCTGCTGCTGCACCGCCAGATAGGCGCCTATGCCGAGCACCAGCGACTGAAATATCAAGCGCAATGTCTTGGACAAAGAGGTCAGAACCCCTGAGCGATCACTGGCAATACTCTGCAGCGCCAGTACCTTGCGATTCTTCAGCTGCCAGCGCTCACGGATGCGCTCCAGCATGCCCATGGACTCAACCACTTCGGCATTTCTAAGATTCTTGGTTGTAAAGTTCATCGCAGAGGTGTTTTCTCTGTTGGCTTCACCCAGTGCCTTACTGGTGACTTTCTCGTTGATGATCGCCAGCGTCGTGAGAACAATCACGCTGAACACCGCCATCCAGCCAAACCAGGGGTGGAACATGAACATGATCGCGATATAGATGGGTACCCAGGGGGAGTCGAAAAATGCAAAAAGGCCATTGCCGGTGATGAACTGACGCAGCCCGGTAAGATCCATCAGCGGTTGTGCTGAAGCCTGCATGCCGCCGGTATGCAGCGCCTGTTTGAAGCTGACATCATAGAGGCGACCGCCCAGCAGCGTATCGATCCGTGTGCTGACGCGCACCATGATCCGGGAACGAACCCACTCCAGCCCACCCATGGTGGTCATCAGCAGCAGCATCACCAGGGTCAGCATGACCAGTGTTGAAACACTGCCGCTGGTAATGACACGATCATAAAGCTGCAGCATATACAAAGCCGGTACCAGCATCAGCAGGTTGACAAACATGCTGAAAAAACCAACATTCATAAAGCTGGATCGGCAAGCGTCCAGAACGGCTTCAAGATCCGTTCGCTTTTTCTGCATAACAGGCTCCGTGTGGGAAGGGGTTTGTTACAGGCATCAGCATCAAAAATGTGGGTAAGACATTATTCAGGTTGCCCCGCTCATCAAGCGACAGGCGTGTCCTGTCAGTGTTTTGATTAGAGGGATAAATGCTCTACGCGTTCAATAAAGGCAGCGATTGTATCACGTTGATAAGATCAAATTCCATGGTTTGTCAACTATCATTCCTGCACTGATGTGGACTCATGTCCTGAGTTGGTGGATAATTAGCGGCTCAAAAACTGCACAACGTCACCACTTCCAGATATTCAGGATTGATAATGCTCATACCCGTCATAATGGCCGGAGGCAATGGAAGCCGTCTCTGGCCCATGTCGCGACACAGTACCCCAAAACAATTTCTCTCGCTGACGGGTGATGACAGTCTGCTGCAGCAGACCATCGAAAGGCTCAGACCCTTGCAGCACGGCTCCCCCATCATCGTCACGAACAGCGAGCACCGCTTTCTGGTGGCTGAGCAGCTCAGAGAGATCAGTGTCACTGCGCACGATATCATCCTTGAGCCGGTTTCCCGCAACACCGCACCAGCCGTTGCGCTGGCAGCGATTGCTGCGAAGCGCGAAACCGACCCGGTGCTGCTGGTACTGGCTGCAGATCATCACTTTGAAAATCCAGCTGCGCTGATAGAAGCCATCAATAAAGGCATGCAGCTGGCAGAGCAGGGGCTCATGGTCACCTTCGGGATCAAGCCGACACGTCCAGAAACCGGATTTGGCTATATTCATCGTGGTGAGGCACTGTCTGAGGCAGGCCATCGAATAGATCGATTTGTCGAAAAACCGGACCTTGCCACAGCAACAGACTATGTCAGCTCAGGAAACTATCTCTGGAACAGCGGCATGTTCATGTTCCGTGCTTCCCGATACCTGGAAGAGTTGCAGAAGCATCATCCCGAGATACTCACCGCCTGCGAGCAGGCGATCGGCAGTGCAACCAGAGATCTCGACTTCGTGCGCCTGGACCACGATCTGTTTGCGGCCTCCCCGGATGACTCAATCGACTATGCCGTGATGGAAAAAACCGATGCAGCAGCGGTTGTCGAACTGGATGCCGGATGGAGCGACGTCGGCAGCTGGCAGGCTCTGTGGGAAGTCAACGAAAAGGACGAGAACGACAATGTATGCCAGGGCGATGTTATCACTGTAGACAGCCACGGCTCTTTCATCAGTGCCCAACACCGCCTTGTCACCACCCTGGGTGTACAGGACCTGATCGTCGTCGAAACCAAAGACGCCGTCCTCGTCGCAGATAAGGGTCAGAGTCAAAATGTGAAGGCGATTGTGGATCAGCTTAAATCGGCTCAGCGCTCAGAGTATATTACTCATCCACATGTTCCACGGCCCTGGGGTGAGTTCGACACCATCGACTCGGGCGATCGCTATCAGGTCAAGCGGATCACCGTTAATCCCGGGCAGCGCCTGTCTTTGCAACTTCACTATCACAGAGCAGAGCACTGGATCGTGGTATCCGGTACCGCGCGTGTTGTCTGTGGCGATAAAGAGCAGATCCTGACAGAAAACCAGTCAACCTATATTCCGTTGGGCGTGAAGCATAGCCTCGAAAACCCGGGCAAAGTCCCGCTGGAACTGATCGAGGTGCAGTCAGGTAACTATCTGGGTGAAGATGATATTGTCCGCTTTGAGGATATGTACGGTCGATGCCCGCCCTGAGCAGGTGACCATTGTCAGCGAACGCCCTTTTACATTATCCCTATCAAAAGCCACCTGGTGGCTGAAGTAAAAACTGGAACAGAGATGAACAAGAAAATTGCATTGATTACCGGCATTACAGGTCAGGATGGCGCATACCTGTCGCAACTGCTGCTGGAAAAAAACTATACCGTATATGGTTTGCTCCCGCGCAGAAGTACATCAGAGGTCAATCTGAATCGTCTGGAGTGGCTGGGAGTGGATGACAAGGTTCATCTGATCGATGGTGACCTCACCGACCTGTCCAGTCTGATACGCATCATGCAGAAGGTACAGCCGGATGAGGTCTACAACCTGGGGGCTCAGTCCTTTGTTAAAACCTCATGGGATCAGCCCCTGCTGACCGGGCAGGTGACGGGTATCGGTGCCGTCAACGTGCTGGAAGCGATTCGCCTGATCAAGCCGGATGCCCGCTACTATCAGGCGTCCACGTCTGAAATGTATGGCCTGATTCAGGAACCGATGCAGAGTGAGCAGACACCCTTTTACCCGCGCTCACCCTATGCCGCAGCCAAGCTCTATGCACACTGGATGACGGTCAACTACCGCGAAAGCTTTGATATGTTTGCCTGCAGCGGCATCCTCTTCAATCACGAGTCGCCACTGCGTGGGCTGGAGTTTGTCACCCGCAAGGTCACCGACGGTGTTGCCCGCATCAAACTGGGCATGGAAACCGAACTGCGCCTGGGTAATATCGATGCCAAGCGCGATTGGGGTCATGCTAGAGACTACGTCAAGGCGATGTGGCTCATGCTGCAGCAGGACACCCCGGATGATTTTGTCATTGCGACCGGCCTCACGACAACCGTACGTGACATGTGCAAGATCGCTTTTGATGTTGTTGGCCTGAACATGGATGATCATCTGGTGATAGATCCACAGTTCTTCCGTCCTGCTGAAGTGGAAATTCTTCTGGGTAACCCTGCCAAAGCTAAAGAAGTATTGGGCTGGGAAGCCGAAACCAGTCTCGAGAGCATGATTACCGAGATGGTGGAAGTGGATCTCCAGAGGCTGACACGCGGCTGAAGGCGCACGCCTTGGCTGACACACAGGAAGTCATAAACAGGAGATGGCCATGTCAGACCCCAGCAGAATACTGATTACCGGTGCCAGCGGGTTTGTTGGACAACACCTGTTGCCGGCGTTGCAGTCAGCTTATCCACAGGCCGTACTGACAGCGACAGGTCATAGCCGTGTGGATGGGGATAGTCCTGCAGATGGTAATGGCAAGGTTGCTTTCAAGGAGCTGGATATCACCGACCCGCGTGCCGTCAGCCACCTGATTGAACAGCTTAAGCCGGATGCCGTCATTCATATGGCGGCACAGTCGAATGTGCCCCAGAGTTTCAGAGAGCCTGAGCGCACCTGGCAGATCAACCTTCAGGGTAGTCTGAATCTTTTTGCGGCCTTGCGAGAGCACGCGCCCCGATCGCTTCTGCTGCAGATTGGGTCATCAGACATGTACGGCACAAGCTTCAAACAGGGGGGAGCGGTAACAGAGCAACACCTGTTGCAGCCCCTGAACCCTTACGCGGCCAGCAAGGCGGCGGCAGATCTGGCCGCCTATGAACTCTCTCAGACCAGTGATATCAGGGTGATACGTGCGCGCCCCTTCAACCATACCGGCCCGGGCCAGAGTGAAGCCTTTGTCGTGAGTGCCTTTGCCGCACAGATGGCGCGTGCAGAGCGTGGTGAGCTGGATGAGATCAATGTGGGCGACCTCTCGGCCCAGCGCGACTTTCTGCACGTTCAGGATGTCGTCAGTGCTTACACGACACTGCTGTCTCAGGCCGGGCGTTTTGAATCCGGTGAGTGTGTGAACATCTCATCAGGCAGGCCTGTTTCCGTGCAGCAGGTACTGGATCAACTGTTGCAACTGGCAAGTGTACGAGTGGTCGTCAAACAGGACCCGGCACGGATGCGACCCAGTGATATACCTTTTGCCGTGGGCGACAACACCCGCCTCTCAACCCGAACAGGTTGGGTACCCGCCATCACCTTCGAGCAACTGATGTCGGATGTGCTCGATTACTGGCGTTCCGCAACCTCGTCATGAGGGAGGGGCAGAGGGCGGACCTTAAAATAGGCATGGGGCTCAGCTCACTGGCGGCAGGGCGCAAGGCCGATGGAATAGCGCACTACAGCCGCGAACTTTATCGAGAAATGAGCACCAGATCCTGTGTGGTCCCACTGCTGCATGCCGGTGAGCAACTCAAGGCAGAATGGCTGAAGACACCTGTACGGCAGGGGTACAGCTTTGCATTGGCAACGCTGCGTTCTCAGGCCGGCTTCAACAGCCTGCCAGATGATCTCATCAGCGAACTGGATCTCTATCACGCAACGGATAATCGTATCCCCCGCTTGAAAGACACACCCGTTGTTGCCACCATCTTCGACGCTGTTCCTCTGGCCTATCCACACTGGGCCAGAAGTCGACTGCGAAAGCTCAAGAACACCCTGATGCGCAGATCAGCCCAATGGGCCGACAGGGTTATCTGTGCCTCTGACTACGCTGCCGAAGAGATTGCCCATTTCTGGGGCATAAAACCTGACCGAATCAGCGTGATCCCACTGGCTGTTGATAAGTTCCGTTTCAGTCAGGATTACGGCCATTTGGAGTTGCCATGCGGGCTTGGCCAGAGTGAGGGTTACTTTCTCTTTGTAGGGACCTTGCAACCGCGTAAGAACCTTTTACGTCTTATCGCTGCACATCAACAACTTACACGTGATGAACGACAGGCATTTCCGCTTGTAATTGCAGGCGGAGGCGGTTGGAAATCAGCTGCCGTGGTTGCGGCGGCACAGGCAGACTCCCTGGGGATCAGATATTGTGGATATCTTGAGGATAAACAGATAACGGCGCTCTATCTTTCGGCAACAGCTGTCGTCGTGCCCTCACTACACGAAGGGTTCGGCTTACCGGTGCTGGAGGGCTTTGCCGCCGGCAAACCCGTGCTCTGCTCCAACACCACCTCATTGCCTGAAGTTGCCGGCGATGCCGCCATCCTGTTTGACCCGGAAACCCCGGCAGAAATCGCAGCAGCGATGCGCCAGATCCTACATGACGAAACATTGAGATCCAGTTATGCTGCCAAAGGTCTGGCACGGGTGGAACCCTTCACCTGGGCAAGAACCGCAGACCAGACCCTTCAGCTCTATCGGCAACTCACAGGCTGACATATGAAATCACAGAATATTGCCCATAATCCGCGCCTTGACCACCTGCGTTGCCTGGCTGCTGCGATAGTATTTCTGTTCCACACCTACCATTACTACTTTCTGAAATGGCAACCAGTCGAAAGCAAACCCTGGTTTGGTATTATCAGCGAAGGTCACACGGGTGTCGGGCTGTTTTTTACCCTGTCCGGTTTTCTGTTCATGCTGATCGCCCTGAATAACGACCAGATCAGCTACCGTAACTTCATCACCAACCGTTTTCTGCGCATCTTCCCGCTGTTTCTGGTGATCTTCTTCATCGCCATCTCGGTGAGTCGAGATCAGTTCCGCGCGGCTGACTGGGGCTATATGTTCTTCTCCAACCTCGGTGAAGCCCCTACCTCGGGCAGTTTCATCACCGGCGCCGCCTGGACCATCTCCATCGAGTTTACCTTCTACCTTGTATTCCCTTTTCTGGGGCGTTTTGCAAAAGAGCGAGGCACAGGATATCTGATTCGGTTGATACTGCTGATGCTGCTGTTCAAGATGGCGGCCTATGGCGTCGCCGGCAATCCGATGCATATGTACTACTCAACCCTGCTGGGCCGATTTGACCAATTTCTGATCGGCATGCTGTTTGCGCTGCTTTATACACAACACCATGAATGGCTGTCGCGCCGCGGGTGGTTATGGGTAATCGGAGCCGGATTACTCGTTCTGCTCAACAGTGGGATTCAAGCACGCTATGCCAGTTACTTCATGGCAGAACCCTGGCATGCCTTCTGGGTGACCTGGTCAATGCAGGAAGCACTCGGTTGGGGGCTGTTCATACTCTTCTGGGCATCGGCGGCGATTAACCTGCCGCGCTGGCTGGATCGTCTGCTGCAAAAAGGCGGCGAAATCAGCTACTCCTTCTATCTGCTGCATGGACTGATCATATTCCTCAGCTTTCAACTGGTAGGCCCCATCCACCTGACTGGCAAGATCCTGCTGGATGGCTTGATTGTGTCTGTGCTGCTGTACCTGATCACCTGGTGGGTCGCCTGCCTCAGCTACGACACCATAGAAAAACCCTTCCTTGCCCTGCGCCGTCGCTATGGATAGATTTGGGGTCTGTAGATTGGGGTCAGAGTCGCAGACTCTGACCCCAATCTACAGACCCCAATCTCCAGTTATTTAAAGCCATAACTCAAGGAGGAGAAAATGGCACGACTGAATCGCATATGTGTGCCAGGGATACCCCAGCACATCATTCAACGTGGCAATAATCGCCAAGCCTGTTTCGTGACCGAAAACGATTTCAGTACCTATGCAAACTGCTTGCTGGAGGCATCCAGGAAGTATGGGGTAGAGGTACATGCATGGGTATTCATGACTAACCATGTCCATCTTCTTGCGACCCCTGCCGCTGAAGATAGCATCTCTCGCATGATGCAATCGGTTGGGAGGAAGTATGTCCGCTATTTTAATGACACCTACTCCAGAACAGGTACTCTCTGGGAGGGCCGTTTCAAGTCTTGCCAGGTCGAGACCGACAACTATTTCTTAACATGCCAACGCTACATAGAACTCAACCCAGTTCGTGCTGGTATGGTGCGTGATCCTGCGGAGTACCATTGGTCCAGCTATTGCTCTAACGGGCGTGGTGTTCAGGCAGAGCTTTGGACACCTCATGAATGCTATCTGAAACTGGGAGATACTCAGCAATCCAGGCTGTACAGGTACAGAGACTTGTTCCGCACAGCGATAAGCGATGAGCTCATGAATGAAATCAGAAGCACTGTTAACAAAGGGCTGGCTTTCGGAAATGACCGCTTCAGGGAAGAGCTTGAACATCTAACTAATAGAAGGATGTCAGTACTCAAGCCTGGACCAAAGAAGAGTTAGAAGATAGATCGAGATAGATTGGGTGAATAGATTGGAATAGATTGGGGTCAGAGTCAGCGACTCTGACCCCAATCTATTCCAATCTATTCACCCTGCGCCGTCGCTATGGAAGTTAACTACCTTTTCATGGGATCTACTGCTATAAAACATTAGCAGCAGTTAAACCTACACATCAAAGGGAGATTGGCTATGGCCAGCGCACAGTCACTTGAAGCCGTTCAAAAGCTATACATCGCATTCTATGGCAGACCCGCCGATCCGGGTGGATTGCAGTTCTGGGCAGGTCGGCTCGATGAGGCAAATGGTGTTATTCAAACCATCATTAACTCGTTTGCGAACTCAACCGAGTACCAAGAGCGCTTTGGTAGCCTCCCGGATGATGCTTTAGTCAACAACCTGTATCAGCAAGCTTTTGGCAGACCAGCCGAGCAAGCGGGCCTTGATTACTGGGTTGATCAGATCAGCAATGGTGCAATAACACTTGGTGAGTTGGCGCTTACTATACTTGATGGCGCTCAAAATGATGACCTCGCTGTCATCAATAACAAGAAAACCCTGGCAGAGCTGTTCACAAATGCGCTGCAAGCGCAGGGCCGTGACTATGGGCTGGACCAGGTACCGCTTGCAAAATCTATTCTTGATGCAGTCACAGCGGCATTCGATGTCAGCTCATTTGATATCAATGCATTCCTTCAATCCTTTCCACAGTCTGGAACGCCTGTGACGGATGAGATGTTTGTTGAGTTTGATGCCAATGCCTTTTATGAATGGGTGAATACTATTCTGCAACTGGCAGATAGTGGGAGTTTGCCAGGCTTTGATGCAAATGAGATACGAACTGCATTGGCAGAACTGGAAGGCATCGATTTGAATGAAGTGTTCAGCCTTATCTCCGGCGGTTTGAATACCGGCGAAGGTGGTCTGATCAGCTACACTGACTTTTTCAATATGGTCTTATCGCTGATTCAGTCTGGAGGACTGCTCGACCCGAACAGTATTGATTTCAACGTCATGAGCAGCGGCGCCATGGAGCCAGGCTACCAGGAGGTCGTGATTGTAGGCGAGACCACTGGGTTGCAGGATGAGTCTAGTCTTTTGATATAAGCCCTCTTGATTGGCAGAGCTGCTGCAAGCGTGTTGTTGGCTCTGTCACTTTAGTTTTTTGGCTTGAATAGCCGAGGTCTGATGATTGACTTGAACCCAGCGTAACATTAGCATCAATTCATGTATAAAATATGCTCAATCAGAGGGAGTCTGACGTGCCATCCAATTCATCACTGAACGCAGTTCAAAAGTTATACATCTCATTCTATGGCCGCCCTGCAGATCCGCTGGGCCTGGATTTCTGGGCGACGCAGCTTGATAATGCGAATGGGGTTGTTCAAAACATCATCAATGCTTTTGCAAATTCAGAGGAATACCAGTCACGTTTTGGCAGTCTTGATGACTCATCTTTAATCAATAATCTTTATCTGCAGTCTTTCGGACGCTCAGCAGAGCCTGCAGGGTTGGAGTATTGGCTAGGCCAGATTTCATCAGGTGCCATCACCTTGGGTGAGCTTGCACTGGTGATTCTGGATGGAGCGCAAGGCAACGATCTGAGTGTGATCAACAATAAGCGCGCCTTGGCTGATCAGATCACCTTCTCTCTGGAGTCGCTGGGTAAATCCTATGGGCTGGAGCAGATTCCGCTGGCAAAGTCGCTTCTGGATACGGTGACTGCCAACACTGACATAAACGCCATTAACCTGGCGGAACTGCTGAATGATTTTCCATCAGCCTTGCCCTCTACCCCAGCTGAAAACGATCTGTTTACCCAGTTTGATGCAAACGAGTTCCAGCAGTGGATAGCTTACTTCAAAGCGATGGCTGAAAATGGCACGATTCAGGGGCTGTCAGCTTCGCCGGAAGAGGTGGTGGCGATTGTTAATCAATTTGTCGGTTATGATCTGGATGAGATCTTTGCAGAACTCTCGCCGGACCTCCTGTCCTACTCAGATGGAACCATGAGTTATGCAGTGCTTTTCGATGCAATGATCACTTGGTCGGGATACCTGTTTCAGATCCTCGAACCACAGCCGATGCCGGGCGACAGTTCAGCATTTGTTCTGACAGAAGCTCATGAGCCACTATCCACAGAGATTATACTCGTTGGCAGTCATGCTGGTGTTAATGGCTTGTTTTCAGACGATATAATGTAGAGATAGATTGGGGTCAGAGTCAGCGACTCTGACCCCAATCTATCCGCTCTATCGCAATCAAAGCTTGGACAGCAACATCTGGCTGCTTTCTCGCCAGCTCAGCCATTTGAAATGATCACTGACCTGCAGCTGTTCAGGGACGCCATCGTGCTCAATGCGTTGTATCCACTCAACCAGCGCCAGATGATGTTCCAGGCTGAAATAGCCTATCTGCTCGCCACCCACTTCACGGTGCACCGGTGTATCACTGGCCAGAACCGGCAGGCGATGGTGCAGGCTTTCGATGATTGGCAGGCCAAAGCCCTCCACCACTGATGGGAAGATCAGCATGCGCGCATGGCGGTAGCAATAATCCAGCTCGCTGTCGGAGAGATCATGCCAGCAGAAAAGGCGCTTGTTGAGCGCCGGATGGTAGCGGATGCGCTCCAGCAGGGCTTCCACCTTCCAGCCGGGGCGTCCTGCCAGCAGCAGATTCACATTCCTGCCCTCAGACCACAGCTCATCAAACGCATCCAGCACAAACGCGTGATTCTTGCGCGGCTCGATGGTGGATACCATCAGATACGTATGGCGCTCGGCCAGGGCTTCTTTCAGTTCCGGGCGGACAGACTCATCCGAGGGGGACTCATAGCCAAAGTCGGCCCCGAGCAAAAAATACTCGAATTGCTTATTATCCACCCGACTGCCATGCTCCTTGCGCATATAGGCCTGAAGATCATCCCGCACCGTGCGTGAGATAGCGACGTAGCGCTCCACATGCTCAAGTGACTCGGTGAACCAGCGTGCAAACACCTGGGCCAGAAAATCATCACAGAACTGGCGATGCGTGATGGGAATCAGATCATAGATCACAGCCGTAACCGACGCACCTTGTGCTCTGGCCTGTGCCACGCTTGGCCAGATATTGCAGTACCAGGAGGAGTCCAGCAGCAGTAACAGATCGCCCTCTCGGATCACACTGAATGCACCACTGTCGGCTTTAACGGATTTTCTGGCCGACAGCTTGCCAAGGCACCAGCGAGCAGGGGACAGCAGCGACAGCTCGATGATCCTGTTCAGGCCGAACTGCTGCCTGGGAGCATAGAGAAAGCGGCGTACACCGGAGTGATGGCCCGCCAGAGCCGACAGCATCTCGCGGCCAGCATGATAAACACCCTTCAGATAACTGATCAGCGCATGACGAAAGCTGACGCGAGGCTTGCGCAGCGTGCCGCCATCTGTGTCGTCGGTGTGGGCAGGGTAGAGCATCGCCTGGGTCAGCAACTCAAAGCGACCATGACTGATCAGCACCGGCTGAACGCGAAACCCCTGCTCATCACCAAATTGATAAAAATGCTGCACCACCTGTCTGACCACGCGCTGAATACCCGTATTCAGGTCGACATGATCTGCCAGATAGCTGCAATCGATATAGATGGTTCTCACAAATAATCCAACATGCGAAAAATGGCGATGATATTACCACAACAGTCAGAAAATGGGGGTCAGAGTTAGGGAAATGGGGGTCAGAGTAAAAATTCCGGGAAATGGGGGTCAGAGTAAAAATTCCGTGGAGTTTTTACTCTGACCCCCATTTCCCTTCCCCGGTTAAGCTGTTTCAGCGACCGGCCTTGTGATATATTGCAGCCCGACTTTACACAGCCAGAATGCACGCCGGAGAAGCACCGGGCATGAAGCCAGCATTATTACTCCAATTTACCCGCCAGGATCTGATCGATCGCCACGCATCCTCCATGCTGGGCGCGTTCTGGACATTTCTGCTGCCACTGGCCAACATCCTGATCTTCACTCTGGTGTTTTCCAACATCATGGCGATCAAACTGACGGATATGGGGATGGATCACCTCGGGCGATTCGGCTACAGCGTCTATCTTGTATCCGCACTGCTGGCCTGGAACTGCTTCGCCGGAACCCTGACGCGCACCACCCAGGTGTTTCAGGAAAAAGCACCGCTGATCGGCAAGGTACACATCTCACTTTTCTCCCTGCCGCTCTATATTCTACTCAGCGAAACAGTTATCTATCTGATCTCCATGTCTTTTTTCATGGTGTTTCTGCTTATAATAGATTTTCAATGGAGCATCCACTGGCTCTGGTGGCCGGTGATCTTTGCGGTCCAGCAACTGCTTGCCTATGCGATAGGGCTGGGTTGCGCCATTCTCGGCGTGTTTCTGCGTGATATCCGCGAAGTGGTCACGATAGTCGTGCAGCTCTGGTTCTGGATGACACCGATTGTATACGTCATCACCATCCTGCCCGAAAAATGGCTGCCGATGTTTCAGCTCAACCCCTACTACCATCTGATTGATGCGCTGCGCACCGCGTTGCTGGTCGGAGAAGCCCCTGCTTTCTGGCCGCTGTTCAGCATAGCCGTCATCGCGTTACTGATACTCTTTGCTGCCCTCTATGTCGGGCGTCGACTGGAACGCGATATTCGCGACTTCCTCTGATCGGGCCCTGAATCATGATAGACGTCAAGCACCTGCACAAACGCTTCAAGCTCTACACCAAACCGGCAGATCGCCTGAAAGAGATCTTGCTGCGTCGTCCGTTTCACACCAATTATCATGCACTGAACGACGTATCCTTCCGCGTTGAAAATGGCGAAACCCTCGGTATTCTGGGACAGAACGGCGCAGGCAAATCCACCCTGCTCAAGCTGCTCAGTGGTGTGCTGCTGCCGGATGCCGGCGAGATCAACATCGCCGGGCGCGTCACCGGCCTGCTGGAGCTGGGCACCGGATTTGATTCTGCACTCAGTGGCACCCACAACATCCGTACCAACGGCCTGCTGATCGGCATGACAGAACAGGAGATCGTCGAGCGCGAGCAGAAGATCATCGAGTTCTCGGAGCTGGGCGACTTCATCCATGAGCCGCTGCGCACCTACTCCTCAGGCATGCTGATGCGCCTGGCTTTCTCTATCGCCATTCACGCTGATCCGCGCTGCTTCCTGATCGACGAAGCCCTCTCGGTGGGTGATGGACACTTTCAGCAGAAATGTATCAAGCGCATCAAACAGTTCCGCGAGAGCGGCGGCTCCATCATATTCGTTTCGCATGACCTGAACGCAGTCAAGATGATCTGTGATCGCGCCATCGTGCTGGATCAGGGCGAAGTCGTGTTTCAAGGCTCCTCAGAAGGTGCCGTTAATCACTACAACCAGATCATGGCCAAGCTCGACAAGCAGGAAGCCAGAATCGCTGCGCGTGTGCGCGAAGAGAATCACTACGGCACAGGCGAAGCGATGATCCGTGATGCCAGCCTGACCGGCAGCCACTCACGCAGCCATGTTGTCAGCAGTGGTGAGCAGGCCGAGCTGTGTGTTACCTTCGAATCCACCGTCGAGCTGGAATCCGTGTCTTTGGGGTTCATGATACGTGATCGCTTCGGCCAGGATATCTTCGGAACCAACAGCTGTCTGCTCAAGCGCGAAATACCGATGCAGCCGGGCCAACGCTATCAGGCACGTTTTGTGTTGCCGATGAACATAGCCGTGGGCAAATACACTATCACCCTGGCGCTGCACAGTGATGAAAACCACCTGGAACGCTGCTATCATTGGTGCGATAACTACCTCCAGTTTGAAGTGGCAGGTAGCCATGTTCCGCTCTTCTCCGGAATCACCTACATACCTACCACTCTTGATATCGAGTGCCAGTCAGAAGAGAACACCTGCACATGAGTATACCCGCCAGCAAAGAGGATATTCTGGCCGCGATCAGAGCAGAGGCTGCATCGCGCAAGGATGCAACACCGGCTCCGGACGTACAGCCGATCCTGCCTTCGCGTATAGAAATGTCGGCATTTGATCTGGAATTGCGTCTGCCGTTTCAGCCTGCCTACCCGATTCAGGATTTTCTGCGCTTCGAAGGCGAAGCCTTTATCCGTAACGCCTACCGCGGCGTGCTGCATCGCGATGCAGACGCAGGCGGAATGCAAACCTTCATGGCAAAACTGTCTCAGGGCGAGCTTAAGCAACTGATCCTGTGCCAACTCCTCCTCTCTCCGGAAGGGGCAAAGATCGGGGTCAGAGTCAGAGGTCTTGGCCTGTTCAAACTGGCGATGAAAACGCGTCTGGTCTGGCTCATCAAGCCCCTGCTGAGTCTGATCAGCTACCTGCAGCAGCGCAGTACTCCCGCCAGGGTCTCTTCCGAAACCCAGTTTCTGGCCGAAACCTTCCGTCAGACAATGGACGAGATGAATCAACTGCTGCTGGCGCAGGGCAGTGAACAGTACATGGCGCAGAATCGCATCCGCCAGCTTGAGCAACAGCTGGAGATGCTGCACGCCACCACACAGGACGAGATAAATCACGCAACCGCGCAGATTGCAGCGCTGGAAACTGCACTCGCCGCCCAGCACGACACCCTGGAGCAGCTGCAGACCCGAATGGATGATCAGCAGGCTCAGGCAGAGCAGTTGCAGTCCTCTGTTGAATCCAGACTGGAGCAGGTAGATAGCACTCTGACCCCAATCTCGGAGCGGCAGGAACAGGTGCGCCAGGCGTTGGAGAATGTGAATCACAAGATTGCCTACAGCCATCAGCAGATGAACTTGCTGCTGAGCAGCCTGGCCAATGCCAATGATGCCACACCGGCAGCGGTACAGCCGCAATCCCAGTCCCAGTCCCAGCCCCAGCCCCAGTCCCAACCACAAGAGGCAACCGGCCCGACACGCGCCGAAAGTGCCGGCACGCGTGCCAGCCAGTCAGTGACTGCCCCCGCGGCAGCAAAAAAAAAACACCAGCCCTGACCGAACTGGCCCAACGGCACCTGCAGGATGACGTAGACGCCTTCTACGTTGCCTTCGAGGATGCCTGTCGCGGCACACGCGAACAGATCACAGAAAAACTCTCGGCATACCTGCCCTATATTCCGGCCCCTGCACAGAACCATAACCGCGTTGTGGATATCGGCTGCGGTCGGGGCGAGTGGCTGATGCTGCTCAAGGAGCAGGGCTATGATGTCACCGGCATCGATATCAATCAGGTCATGGTCAGCACCTCCAACGAGCAGGGGCTGGCGGTGCTCAACACCGACATGCTCGACTGGCTGCGCCGACAGCCGGATGCCAGCCTGAATGCGATCACGGCGTTTCATGTGATCGAGCATATCCCCTTCGATCTGCTGATGCGTACCACGGTGGAAGCCTACCGTGTGCTGATCCCCGGCGGTGTGCTGATCTACGAAACCCCCAACCCGGAAAACCTGCTGGTGGGCAGCCATACCTTTTATCACGACCCTACCCATCGCAACCCGGTCACCCCCACGCTGGTCACCTTTCTGGCGGAATACAGCGGCTTTATCGATCACCAGATCAAACGTCTGCACCCCTATCCCGAGAGTGCTCGTCTGCCCGGCAATGATCCGGTCAGTGAGCGCCTGAACGGGATGCTCTGTGGCCATCAGGATTATGCCCTGATCGCCCGCAAGTCGATGCAACAGGAGATTTAACCATGAAGGTTCACCCATGAAGGTTCACCCATGAAGATTTTGGTCACGGCCAGCCATACCCCCTTTCTGCACGGTGGCGCCGATCATCAGATCCATGGTCTGGTGCAGGCATTCAAGGACGCCGGTCATCAGGTTGAGCTGCTGCGCTTTCCCTTCCGCTTCAGCCCGGAAACCGCCATCAGCGATCTGATGCGGCACTGCGAGGGGCTGGATATGAACCTGCCCAATGGCGTACAGATCGACAAGGTGGTCAGCCTGCAGTTTCCCGGTTATGGGGTGCAGCACGATGACCACCGCGTGTGGGTGATGCATCAGCATCGCGCCGTGTATGACCTGTTCGATGCCGAGCAGGCCAGCCCTGAGCTGAAAGCACTCAAGCAGGAGATAGAAGCCTACGACCTGGCCGCCTTTAGCCGTGCCACCAAGCTCTTTGCCGAATCGCATACCGTCGCCAAGCGCCTGCAGACGCACAACAACCTGATCGCGCCGCCGCTTTATCATCCGCCCTATGGCGAGTCGCACTTTTACCACGCCGACCCCTATCCCTACATCTTTTACCCGAGCCGGCTGGAAACGCTCAAGCGCCAGTCACTGCTGATTCAGGCCGCACGTTACATGAGATCGCCGGTACAGATACTGATCGGTGGTGTGGGTGGTCAGCAGGAGAATTATGCGCGTGAAATAGAGCAGGCCGGCGTGGGGGATCGCGTGCACCTGATCGGGCGCTTCTCCGATGAAGAAAAATACGCCCTCTATGCCCGCTCACTGGCGGTGTTCTTCGGCCCCTATGAGGAGGACTACGGCTATATCACACTCGAAGCGATGCTTTCGGGCAAACCGGTAATCACCTGCACCGACTCAGGCGGCCCGCTGGAGTTTGTCAAAAATGGCGAGACCGGCCTGATCTGCCCACCCGAACCCCAGGCAATTGCCGAAGCGATCGACAGCCTGCACAGCCAGCGTCGATACAGCACCGAGATGGGACACAATGCACGCCACCACTACCGCGCCATGAATATCCGCTGGTCCCACGTGGTTGAAACCCTGTTGCAGGAGTGAGATAGAAGGTGAAAATCGCAATACTGGCCCCCAGCCCCGTTCCCTATACCATCGGCGGCGCCGAAAAGCTCTGGTGGGGCATGCTCGATTATCTGAATCAGCAGACCTCCCATCAGGCCGAACTGATCAAGATCCCCTCGCCGGAGCGCAACTTCCGCGAAGTGATCCAGAGCTACGAAGCCTTCAGCCGCATGGACCTGAGCCATTTTGACTGCGTGATCAGCACCAAATATCCCGCCTGGATGATCGATCACCCCAACCATATCTGCTACCTGCAGCACACACTGCGCGGGCTATACGACACCTACCACTTCTGTGGCCAGCCCGAGTCGCTCCCGGCACTGCCGGACGCCTTCGTCCCGCTGCTGGCACTGCTCAAGGCCACGCCTGCACGCGAACAGCTTCAACCGCTGTTCGCTCAGGTGCAAACCCTGATGGCAGATCCCGCGCATGACAGCCATTTTGCCTTTCCCGGCCCGCTGACCCGCGCCATCGTGCACCATCTGGATCGCATCGCGCAGCGCCCCGGCGCGATCCAGCGCTATGCGGCGATCTCCCATACGGTTCGGCGGCGACGTGATTACTTCCCCGCAGATGCCGAGGTGCTGGTGATGCACCACCCCTCGGATCTGAAGGGGATACGCAGTGGTGACTACCGCTACCTGTTCACCGCCAGTCGGCTGGATCAGCCCAAGCGGATCGAGCTGCTGGTGCGGGCTTTCCTGCAGCTGCCGGATCAGATCGACTTCCTGATTGCCGGCACCGGCCCGCAGGAAGCGTTGCTGCATGAACTGGCAAAAGATGACCCGCGTATCAAGTTTCTGGGCCGAATCACCGATAGTCAGATCATCGACTACTACGCCGATGCGCTTTTTGTGCCCTTCATCCCCTACGATGAGGACTACGGTCTGATCACCATCGAAGCGATGCAGGCAGGAAAAGCGGTGCTGACCACTACCGATGCCGGTGGCGTGAATGAGTTTGTCGTGAATGGCGAAACCGGCCTGAGTGTGGCGCCGGATGAAAGCGCCCTGCGCGATGCCATGGCGCAACTGATCCGCCAGCCGGAGGACACCGCCCGCATGGGGCGCGAGGCGCAGTCACGAATCAGCCGCCATATCAGCTGGCAAGCGACCATGACCCCGCTGCTTGGAGAAGCGCTAACGCCAATGCCAGCACAAACACCAAACAGACAAACCGGCCTGCCAAGCCCGCGCAAGCGCATCGTGGTCACCTCCACCTTTCCCGCCTGGCCGCCGCACGGTGGCGGGCAGAGCCGCTTGTATCATCTATACAGAGAGGTGGCGCGTGAGCATGATGTCACCATCCTCTCTTTTGGCCAGCAGGGGCACGAGCTGCAACTGACCGCAGGGCTGAGCGAGATCTGCATCCCCTATAACGAAGCGCAGCGCCGGGTAAACGGCGAGCTGTCGGGCAAGGTGCAAACCGATATCAGCGATATTCTGGTGATCGACAGCGTGTTCCTTAACCCAGCTTATATGAACACCCTGAAAGCACTGGCCGATAACAGCGATCTGATCATCTCCTCGCACCCCTTCTTCTATAAGGCGATCCGTGCCGTGTGGCAGGGGGCGGTGGGATACGACGCTCAGGATGTCGAGGCCGACGTGAAGGAATCGATCCTCGGCGGACGCCCGGGCGGCGAAGTCTGGCTCGATAAGGTGCGCTGGATCGAGCGCCACTGCCTGCACGACAGCCGCTGGGCCGTCAGCTGCAGCGCCCGCGATGCCGACCGCCTGCTGCAGCTGTATGGCGAGCGCGAAACCCCCTGCGCGGTGGTGCCCAACGGTGTGGATACACAACTCACCCCCTTTACCGATCTGCAGACACGACGGCACCAGCGCCAGCGCATGGGGATCAATCAGGAGGTGATCCTGTTCATGGGCAGCTGGCATGGCCCCAATATAGAAGCCGCTCTGATCACCATCGAACTCGCCTGCAAATACCCGCAGTGGCAGTTCTGGCTGCTCGGTAGCCTGTGCGACCATCCCGATATACCACCGCCACCGCCCAATGTACTGCTGCTGGGCGCTCTGCCAGAGGCAGACAAGCAGCAGGTGATGGCCACCGCCAGCATCGCCCTGAACCCGATGCTGTCGGGATCGGGCACCAACCTCAAGATGCTGGACTACGCCGCCTGCGGCCTGGAGATCATCTCCACCCCCTTCGGCAACCGTGGTATCGAGTTTGTGCACGAGCACGAGATCAGCGTGGCACCGATCGAACGCTTCGGCCCGGCGATAGAAGCCCTGCTGGCGTTGCCGGATGATCAGCGCAACGAGCGCCTGCGTAATGCCAGGCTGCGCACCGAGGCAGACTATGACTGGTCGGTATGCGCCAGACCGCTGCTAGAACTGGTCAAATATTAACCATTTACTAAATTTTCATGCTGCAATGCATGAAAGGTTGCATATTACCGACGAACGGGCTTTAACATATCAAACAGTTATAGTAGGATCATGTGTGTTAAGCCCGTATAAGCAGAGGTGTCTGTTAAAAACGGCGGCTGGTCTGTTCACTTAGCCGGCTTTTTGCCTACACTTATCAGGCCACTATGCGGCGGCGCTTGACCATTACTAGCAATTTCGGCAGGCCATAAGGCGCTTGCCTTGTGCCTGTAACATTTTGCGGAT
Organism: Nitrincola alkalilacustris; assembly: GCF_008973755.1. Taxonomy (GTDB): domain Bacteria; phylum Pseudomonadota; class Gammaproteobacteria; order Pseudomonadales; family Balneatricaceae; genus Nitrincola; species Nitrincola alkalilacustris. The sequence goes on from NZ_WBOM01000007.1 coordinate 86,497, forward strand.
AAACTTTCCGCAATCAGAAGTGTGTATTGGCCATGCGCTTCTGCATAACAAAGCAGCTACGCTTTGTCATATAAATGACCGAGTGACTTGGATACTACGAAAGGAGCTACAAAAGATGGCATTCTCTGATGATGTACAAAAAGCATACATCGCTTACTACGGTCGCCCTGCAGACCCAGCTGGTCTGGCATTCTGGGTTGATCAGCTGGAAGGCGTAGAAGGAAATCTGGACGAAATCATCCAGGCGTTCGCCAACTCTGCTGAATCTCAGGCACTGTTCGGCACCATGGACCCTGAAGATCAGATTGATTCTCTGTATCAGCAGTTGTTCAATCGTGCACCGGATGCAGCAGGCAAGCAGTTCTACGTTGATCTGCTGGCTGAAAATGCCGGTGAGCCAGGCTTCCTGGGTAAAATTGCTCTGATGATTCTGGATGGCGCTCAGAACGAAGACCTGACCACCATCAACAACAAACTGGCTGTAGCTGTTCGCTTCACCGCAGCGCTGGAAGCTGATGTTGATGCCAATGCGGCATATGACGGTGATGCTGCTGCCGCAACTGCACGCGCAATGCTGGCCAATGTCGATGACGCGACTGACACTGACGCGTTTGATATTGCCACGACTATTCAGCAGTTGAAAGATGATGTTCCCGGCGTACCAGGTCAGACGTTTGTACTGACGACCGGTCAGGACAACATCCAGGGTACTGCTGACGATGACACCATCCTCGGCATAGTGGATGGTGCCAACAACACCTTCACTCTGGGCGATGTGATCAATGGCGGTGCCGGTACCGACACCCTGAAGATCACCACTGACCAGGGCGCGCTGAACCTGGGCATTGCTACCATCAGCAATGTCGAGAAGTTTATTGCCGACATCCGTGATGACGGTTTCGACACGCTGAACCTCGCCAATAACGCCTTCACCAAGGCAACGCTTGACTTCAATGGTATGGAGCATAATGACAGCGTTGACGTGCTGAGCGTCAACCGTTCTACGGCACTTGAAGTCAAGAACGTTGACCTGGATGGTAACACCCTGACGATCTCGTATGCCGGTAGTGCTGCGATTAACAACTCCTTGTCGCTGACCAACGTTGAGAATGGTGATGTCAATGTTGAGTTCAATCACACTGACGACAAGGCTGCAGGCTCCTACACGGTTAACCTGGATAACGTGAAGGATGTTGAGCTGGACCTTGACGACGAAGGCGCTGCACTCGAGTTGAACGTTGTTGTGAATGGTGACTCTTCGGGTCTGGATATCAGGAACTACAGCTCGTCTGCTTTTGCTGGTGCTGCTGCTGTTGTGAACGTGACCCTGAATGCCGATCTGCAGGTTGATTGGTGGGATCTGTCGGATGCGAACGACAGCACCACTTCTTTCAACATTATGGGCTCTGGTAATCTGACGATCGATAGCCTCGACGACGGTTCAAGCGAGCTGACAGTGAATGCTGGCACTGCGACCGGTAACATCGACATCACTTTCGGAACCAGTGACTTGGTGTCCGTCACCACTGGTTCCGGTGATGACCGTATCGTGCTGGATAACGACTACTTCGTTGCTGACAGTGAGCTGGTCGTAGCCCTGGGTACGGGCTTCAACACGCTGGGTATCAGTGATGTAAGTAATCAGACTGACCTAGCTGATCTGGACTTCTCCGACGTCACCCTCTCAGGTGTCGGTGCGCTGGAGTTTGCCGACTCTATCACCTTGACTGGCGATGCTACCCTTGACCTTGAAGGCGTAGGTAACATCTCCAAGCTGGTAGTTGCCGACCTCATTGGTGCTGGATGGGAGTTCCAGATCGACAATGCACAGGCAACCTTGAACATCGAGTCCAAGGACACGTTTGATGATGTGTATCTGTATCTCGATGCCGTCAGCACGCTGAACCTGTCGGCTGAAGACTACATCGATGTCCAGTTGGATGATGCCAACAACGGCTACAACGATGTGCTTGAGAATGTCACCATCACCTCTGCAGAAGGCAGTGTGGATGCCAACATCTACGACCTGGCCATGCTGAAGAACCTGACCATCGTTGCTGATGCAGACAACGAGAACAACGGCTCTGTCAATCTGGACCTCGACGGTGCACCCGAACTGCTGACCGTATCACTGACAGCAGGTGATGAAGTGTATGCGGTCATCCAGGACGCTGCCAAGCTGACCACGGTTACCGTGGTGGCGGGGGACGATAATGGCAACAACTACCTTGAACTGAATGATACTCCGAAGGTCACCCTGATTGACCTGAGCGGCCTGACGGGTAACGACGACGGTGGTGCCAACGAGAATGGCTATATCGAAGTCTACGCTGAATTTGCTGCCTTTGCTCAAGCCGTAACCATTATGATCAGTGCTGCTGATCTGGATTACATCGCCGAGGGCGATGGTACTGCTCGTGAAATCATCAAGTTCGTGGGTGACGATATCGGTACTGTCGATATCAGCAACTTCACCGTTGGTGTCGGTAGTAACGGCGACCGTCTGGACTTCAGCGCCTTTGCAGGCGTAAACAGTCTGGACGACCTGGTAATCGTGTTGGCTGGAGCTGATACAGTCATTACTTCCACAGCTTTCGAAGGCGAGATCACGGTTATTGGTGCGGATGTGTCGTCTGACGCATTTAACTTCATCTTCTGATTCACGCCCTCACTCGAGGGCCTGAACTGAAGTGATACACTCGGAGGGGGCTGTTTACAGCCCCCTCTTTTTTTACAGAACGCGAAAGGTGGCCACATGTACAAGAAACCTGTTCCGCTCAACGCCACGCAGCACGGGGAGCTGAAGCTCACTGAGACCGACGACTGGCGTTTTGCGTCGGCCGAAATGGTCGTACCCATCGTCTACAGCGAAATCGCCGATGTGGCCCGCGAGTACCCCCTTGTCTTCCTTAAAGGCAAGCATCTACCTTTTGCCTTACTGGGTGTGGAACAAGGCCGCAACGCCTACGTGGATGACACAGGCCGTTGGCTTTCAACTTACATCCCCGCCAAGATCCGGGCCTATCCGCTGACGCTGTCACCAATTCCAGATAATCCCCATGAATTTGTAATCGGCATCGACAGTTCAGCGCCGCAACTGCATAAAAATACCGGCTATCGTCTGTTTGAAGCAGGGCAGCCCAGCGTCTACCTCAACACGCGCATGGAACAACTCAAGAAGACCCGCGCAGCCGAGCAGGTCACCGCCAGGCTTGTTACCGTAATCGCCGACGCAGGTGTGTTGATCGAACGCTTCATCAACGTCAACCAACCCGGACAGGAGGGCACCTCCCTGGGCGGGATGCTGGTGGTCAGTGAGGAGAAGCTCAACAACCTCACGCACGAAGACTTTGCCAAGCTGCGAGATCAGGGCGCCTTGCCGCTGATCTACGCGCACCTGCTCTCCATGGCCAACCTCAGACAAGGCGCCATCGCTGGCAAATACCCACAACTCGCCCAGCAGACGCAAGAGCTGTGGTCCGAGATGCTGGCAAACGACACAATTCGATTCAATTGAACAAAGGAAATACCATGGAAACCAAAGACACCGTCAAGATCAACGACAAGGAATACAAACTGGCTGACCTCTCGGAAGATGCCAAAGCCCAACTGACCAATTTGCGCGTGTGCGACGCCGAGCTGCAGCGATTGAAGGCCCAGATCGCCATCGTCGAGACCGCCAAGGCCGCCTACGGGCGCGCGCTGACAGAAGAGCTGTCGAAGATCGCGAACTGAACACTCGCCTGCTGGCAATCACTTGATAGATTAAGAGATTGAAGAGATTGAAGAGATTGGGGTCAGAGTCTGCGACTCTGACCCCAATCTCTAGTCCAGTCCAGTCGAGATCGGGGTCACCCATTAATCAGCCGTGTCAAGTAAACAACAATACCCATTCCGATATTTTAATGATATCGAGATGTTTGAAGAGTGATCTCCGCCTGGGGGATCCGTTTCGCTTCGTTTTTTCGTCGTCTGGTGTCGACTCCGTTCGCACCAGTCACCCATCTGGATCAAGGCGACATTCATACTGCGAATGAGCCCCTAACGCTTATGCGTTCCAAAAAATTTCCGGTACCCTGACCTGTCCATCTGATAAACATTAACAGATGCTGTGGCTCAAACTGCGTCCAACCCTTAGTGGCTCAGCTCAGGGGCGAACAGGATAACACAGGCGGAAGGGCCATCCATTCAGAGTATTGGTTGTTGAACAACCCCATTACTGGCTTGGCCCTTCCTGAACTTATTGAAATGCCAGAGCCATATTAAACGCTTCTCTTTTTTTCAACACATGGAAACAGGCCCGCGGCAGTTTGTGGGCCACCGCTCGGATGGCAATCATGCCATTGGTTTTACGCTTCTTACGCTCATAGAAAACCTTGATTGGCGGGTAATGCGCCAGACTATGGTGCGCTGCTTCATGAAAGGCCCAGGACAGGTAGCGATTGCCACATTTGCGATTGTTCTGGCCTTTCTTTTTGTTGTTGCTGATACACTTGCTTTCCACACACCGGGCATAGGAGGAGAAGTCGCCTACTGAGTCAAACCTGCTGATGTTGCCGATTTCCAATAACACGGTCATCCCCAGTACCTTCCCGATACCCGGTACCGAGCGCACCCGATCAAAGTCTTCCTGAGATCGGGGTCAGAGTCATAACTCTGGATTTGATCACATGCCTCTTTGCTTGAGCTGGTCAGTATTGCTGAGCATAATGGCTTTCGTGAGATCGGGGTCAGAGTAACAATTTCAGGTAATCTATGACCCCAATCTAAGTCCTCAACCAAAAGTACCAAATCACCAAGCAACAAGGAGGTTGCATGGCAAGCCAACATCACGATACCGGCTACAAGGAGCTGTTCAGTCATCCTGAATTCGTGCAGCAACTGATTGAAGGCTTCGCACCATCAGAAATCGCACAGATCATGGACTTCTCCACCCTCAGGAATCACAGCGGAAACTATATTACCCCGCTGTTCGAAGAGAAGTTCGAGGATGTGGTCTGGTCCGCCGAGGTCAACTGGCAAGGGAGCCGGCAGCGGGTTTTTCTGTATATCCTGCTGGAATTTCAGTCTCGGATTGACCACAGTATGCCTATCCGGCTGATGCACTATGTCGCCTGCTTCTATGAGCATCTGCTGAAAACCAGGGAAACAACCCCCAGGCAGGGCCTGCCGCCGATCTTGCCGATAGTGCTGTATAATGGCTCCAGGCGCTGGCGAGCGCGACAGGATATTTACGAGATGGTGAAACCGGAACCCCCGGCCTTCCTGCGAGTCTATCAGCCGCACCTGCGCTATTACCTGATAGACGAAGGGCGTTATACTGATGAGGAGTTGGGGCAGCGACGAACACCCTTGAGCGGTGTGTTCAGTATCGAAAAAGCCTCTGCAGACAGGGCGGGATTGCAGCGGGCCGTGGATCGGATAGTGAGCCTTATCAAGGCTGATCCACACAAGGGTCGAATTGATACAATCATCACCCGCTGGCTGAAACGCCATCTGCAGCGACTGGGTGCAGATGTCAGTCTGGATCAGGTGCATAGTTTAGTCGAGGATAAAGATATGTTGGCAGAAAACTTAGAGAGCTGGGCTAAAAAAGAACGAAAAGAGGGACGGCAAGAAGGCGAGCAGATAGGGCTTCAGAAAGGGATTCAGAAAGGCCGGATGGAAACCATGCGAGAGACCGCCCGCAACTTGATTATTCGTACCGAAATGGACGACGCCATGATAGCTGATATATCGGGGTTGTCTGTTGAGATGGTTACAGAGCTCCGCGCCGAAGCCAGGCACTGAAGATCGGTGAAGATCGGGGTCAGAGTAACAATTTCAGGTAATCTATGACCCCAATCTAAGACCCCACCAAAAGTACCAAATAACCAAGCAACAAGGAGGTTGCATGGCAAGCCAGCATCACGATACCGGCTACAAGGAGCTGTTCAGTCATCCTGAATTCGTTCAGCAACTGATTGAAGGTTTCGCACCATCAGAAATCGCACAGATCATGGACTTCTCCACCCTCAGGAATCACAGCGGCAACTACATTACCCCGCTGTTTGAAGAGAAGTTCGAGGATGTGGTCTGGTCTGCCGAGGTTAACTGGCAAAGGAGCCGGCAGCGGGTTTTTCTGTATATCCTGCTGGAATTTCAGTCTCGGATTGACCACAGTATGCCTATCCGGCTGATGCACTATGTCGCCTGCTTCTATGATCATCTGTTGAAAACCAGGGAAACAACCCCCAGGCAGGGCCTGCCGCCGATCCTGCCGATAGTGCTGTATAATGGCTCCAGGCGCTGGCGAGCGCGACAGGATATTTACGAGATGGTGAAACCGGAACCCCCGGCCTTCCTGCGAATCTATCAGCCGCACCTGCGCTATTACCTGATAGACGAAGGGCGTTATACTGATGAGGAGTTGGGGCTGCGACGAACACCCTTGAGCGGTGTGTTCAGTATCGAAAAAGCCTCTGCAGACAGGGCGGGATTGCAGCGGGCCGTGGATCGGATAGTGAGCCTTATCAAGGCTGATCCACACAAGGGTCGAATTGATACAATCATCACCCGCTGGCTGAAACGCCATCTGCAGCGACTGGGTGCAGATGTCAGTCTGGATCAGGTGCATAGTTTAGTTGAGGATAAAGATATGTTGGCAGAAAACTTAGAGAGCTGGGCTAAGAAAGAACGAAAAGAGGGGCGGCAAGAAGGCGAGCAGATAGGGCTTCAGAAAGGCCGAATGGAAACCATGCGAGCGACTGCCCGCAACCTGATTACAATGAATGTACTTACCGATGCTCAGATAGCGCAGGCCTCTGGCTTGAGCGAAGCAGAAGTTAAAGCCCTGCGGGCAGAGGCCAGGCACTGATTTTCAGATCGGGGTCAGAGTAACAATTTCAGGTAATCTATGACCCCAATCTATCTACCTCTCCTTATTTAGTTGCTTGAAGTACCAATCTTCATGCGGCAGCCTCTGTCACCCACTGGTCGGGTACCGACTTCAACCCCAGTCAGGCTGGTTTTGCGCAGGAACAGGCGTCTATCTCAACCTCCGGTGCCGCGCTTTATGATGAAGCTTTCGACCAGTTTGCCCAGCGGTCTGACTTGCCTGATTTCGATTTTATAGCGCTGCATGGTATCTGGAGCTGGATCTCGGATGAGAACCGCGCAGTGATCGTCGATTTTATCTGTCGTAAGCTCAAGGTGGGTGGCGTGCTGTATATCAGTTACAACACACAACCCGGCTGGGCGGCCATGGTGCCCATGCGTGATCTTTTGACCGAGCATGCTGAAGTCTTGGGGGCGGATGGTGCGGGCATTGTCAGCCGTATTGATGGTGCACTGACATTTGCCGATCAGTTAATGGCTGTAAATCCTGGATACGCCAGAGCCAATCCGCAGATTGCCGAGCGCATCAATAAAATAAAGGAACAGAACCGCAATTACGTTGCCCATGAGTATTTCAACCGTGACTGGGCACCCATGAGCATCAGTAAAATGGCGGTCTTTCTGGAACCTGCCAAACTCGAATACGCCTGCTCTGCCCACTATCTTGATGCCATAGATGCGATCAACCTGTCTACTGAGCAACAGGCATTGCTGAATCAGATCCCCGATACTATTTTCCGTGAAGCGGTCAGAGATTTCTGTGTTAACCAGCAGTTCCGCCGCGACTACTGGGTGAAAGGCGAGCGCCGACTGACTCCGCTGGAACAGGCCGAAGCGCTGCGAGCAGTACGCGTGATGCTGTGTGTGCCCCACAATAGTGTGTCTCTCAAGGTGACCGGCAGTCTCGGCGAAGCGACGATGCAGGAGTCTGTGTATCAGCCGATCCTGGATAAGCTGGCAGATCATAAACCGAAAACCCTCGGACAACTGGAGGCCGAGCTGCAGCCACAATCGATCAGCTTTGTACAGCTGTTGCAGGCCACTATGGTGCTGGCCGGCACTGGTACCCTTGCCTCAGTGCAGGAGGATAGCCAGATCAGCAAGCTGAAAAAACGTACAGATGCGCTCAACTTGCATCTGCTGAATAAGGCTCGCAGCGTAGGTGATATCACAGCCCTTGCCAGCCCGGTAACCGGTGGCGGTATTACGGTGCCACGTTTCCAGCAGCTGTTTCTGCTGGCCAGACTACAGGGGCACAAAAAAGCCACTGAGCTGGCGGAGTTCACCTGGAATATCCTCAACGCTCAGGGGCAGCGCCTGATTAAAGAGGGCAAGGCGCTGGACAGTGCAGAAGAAAACCTCGCAGAACTGACCACCCAGGCCGAAGAGTTTCTGGAACAGCGCCTGCCAGTCCTTAAAGCACTGCATATCGGATAGATTGGTGGGGAGAGATTGGGGTCAGAGTAACAATTTCAGGTAATCTATGACCCCAATCTATCTACGAACTCAGCAGTTGATCCAGGCTTTCCGCTGACTGGAATTTAGGGAATTTAGGGTCAGAGTAAAATTTCCCTGCTGGTAAAGACCGCTTCATTATCGGTGCGGATGATCTGTGGTTTGCCAAACTGCTTGATGGTATCCAGCAGACAGCGAAGTATTGTTCTGGTATGAAAACTGGAATGAAGTTGCGGAGAAAGTATCACGGTTAAGGTAGTGGGTATTTGAAGATTACACGGAATGAGACAAAGCCCGCTTCGACGGGCTTGTTCATTACTGTTCCCTCGGAATATCTTCTGGCTCCACATGCCGCCGTTTATGAATCACTGCCAGCACATTGATCAGGTGATCCGGTTTGATCTCGTAAATAATCCGGTAGGAGTAAAGGCCCAGTTCGCGTACAGCGTCCTCGTTCAGTTCCGGCACCTTGTGTCCCTTGCGGGGCAGTTCATCCAGGTCAATAGTTGTTTGCACCAGTTCTTCACTGACGCGCTTGGCGTAAAGCGGTGAATCCTCGGCGATGTAATCGTGAATATGACGAAGTTGGTCTTTGGCGTGAGCCGTCCACTTCACCATGTTTGAATTTCCTTGAGCACCTCTTCAGCCGGTTGGGTTTTGCCTTCGGCGGCGTCTTGCTGGCCGCGGCGGATGTTCTCCAGTACGTACAGCCGGTACATGATTTCTTCGGTGTTGGCGTTGTCGGGCAGTCGCTGGATGGCGTCCAGGGCTTCTTGTTTGGCTGTATGGGCTTGCATGTTTGAACCTCCTTAACGGGCGGCTACAGAATTATATAGTTTCGGTTAGATTGGGGTCAGTAGATTGGGGTCAGAGTCGCAGACTCTGACCCCAATCTACTGACCCCAATCCATCCATCTCTATCTCACGAACTCAGCAGTTGCTCCAGGCTTTCTGCCGACAGGATATGAGTCACCCAACGATCTAACTGCTCATCACTGGCTGCATGCAAGCGTTCTTCAGCCCAGTCGGGCAAAGCGCCGAATTTAAGGGTGATCTGTTTGCGCAAGGTGGCTTCTACACCTTGGTGAATGCCTTCATCCAGCCCCTTGTTATAAGGCACTCGTTCAAAATGAGCAACATAACGCATTGTGTCGTCCTCGTAGGGATTGATCCTGTTCATTAATTGTACACTTAAAGTTTCCGGCAGGTGAAGCAGCCAGTCGATAAAACGCAGTAGCTCATAGACCCTTTCGGTACTGTAACCGCTACGTAACAGTCGGCGCATCAAGGCTGCCTTTTCCACCATGCGCTGCTCATTCGGGCGGGTGCGGTGTGCAATCAGTTGCGCCAGCACCACGCAGGCAAAGGGGTTGTCCGAGTGAAGCAGTTCCTCTTCCTTGTCTGCCCAGTCTTGCAGGCAGACCAGCGGGTACTGAAACGAGATACCGCTGCCCCAGCGTTGCTGCTGATACCGGCCCAGTTTATGGGTAAGCTGTTGATGTGTGAGTACCGCCAGGTTGACAATCTCCCGGTCCGGATAGGCATCCTGCAAGCGGTAGAAATAGCGAAACATGCGCTGGTTGAACCGCACACTGGCGCGCCCCTGTATTTCGATATGGATCAGCAGCCAGGTTTCCGTGTGTTCCTTTGTATAGACCTGCACCAGTTTATCCACACGCTTTTTGCCGGAGCCGGCGTCGCGGACAATCTTCTGCAGCTCGGTATCGAGAAAGGTCACTGGCTGTTGCCAATCAATGCCGTCATGAACCTGGGGAAAGAGTAGAGCCAGAAAATCCTGAAAGAGTAACGAAAGGGCTTCTTTCCAGGGTGAATCGAAATCATTGGTTGCAGTGCCAACATCCTTGTCAGTCATGCTTATTCCTTTGTGCTGGAGCAGATAGCCATTATGTTGCAGGATAGGAGCGTCGAAAGCAATATTCCCTATACCGGCTACAATGAATGTGCTGACCGATGCTCAGATTGCTCAGGCCTCTGGCTTGAGCGAAGCAGAAGTTAAAGTCTTGCGGGCTGAGGCCAGGCACTGATTTTGGGTAGATAGATTGGGGTCAGAGTCAGCGACTCTGACCCCAATCTATCTACCAATCTAATCTCCAATCCCCCCCCAATCTCCGCATTCAATTTGATATAAATAATTATTATTTTCATTTATATCTATTCAATTAGTCTGGTCGCATACTCATACATTGCTCAGGCACTTTTCTGTCCGATCCCGCTCTTTAACAATCATCCAAGGATGAGCCATGTCTGCAATTTATCACGATACTATTCAGAGTCTATATATTGCGTATTATGGCCGTCCTGCTGATCCTGCAGGCTTGCTCTTTTGGGCCGATCGTCTTGATCAGGCTGATGGTGACCTGACTCTGATGCTGGATGCCTTTGCCACGTCGGCTGAGTCTCTGTTGCTCTTTGGTAATATCCCGACCGCGGATGATCAGGTAGTCGCTATCTATCTGAACCTGTTTGGCCGCGCACCTGAGGCCGAGGGACTGGCTTTCTGGAGCGCTCAGCTGTCCAGTGGTGAGCGCAGCCTGCAGAGTATTGCTCTGGTAATCCTCGAAGGCGCGCAGGGCATAGATGCTGAGGTGATCAATATCAAGCTTCAGGTTGCCAATGCGTTCACACAAAGGGTGGCCGATGAGGGCTTGGTCTATAACACACCTCAGGCTGCTGCTGTGGCTCGTGTGCTGCTGGATCAGGTATCGGCCAATAATCTGACAGACAGTACCCTGAGTACACTACTGGCAAAAGTGGAGATCTATACCCAGGCCGCCAATAAAGCCTCATCCGATCCAGATCTCTTTTCGCAGATCGGTAATGATCTGAGTGAGCAGATCGAATTTATTGAAGGTACTGATGAGCCATCTCCTGCACCGACACCGGCACCGCCGCTGCCGCTGCCTGTGAGTTTCAGTGTAACCGAGAGCAGCAATCAATCTGGTGTCTGGATGGTTGCAACCACTTTTGGCAAGGTTGTGCTGAGTGAGGGGGTGGAAAAGGGTACAGCTGTTTACATCTTTACCCCTGCCACTGGCTCACCTGTCTTGGTGGAAAAAAGCAAGATCAGCAGTCTGGTTGTGAATGATATTGAGCTGTCTGGCAATATTGCACTGCTGAACGGCATGCTGGTCAGTGGTACTGGCTCAGTTGCAGCAACGGGGGCTGGTCTGTTTGATTACCACCAGTCGCTTGATCTTTCTGGCCTGAAAACACAGCAGGTTGTTGCGCACTTCGGCGATGGTGCTTTGAATCAGTTTACGTTTATGCATTATGGTGAGTCTGAGCACGATTTCGGGCAGGCGGTATGGGAGATCAATGCTAACAACATGATCATTGCCCTGAATCCCGGTGTGATTCAGGGGCGTTTGGTCAAAGGGGCTGGCGAACTGATATTGATTGCGGGTGCAGATGAGCAGTCCCTGTTTATGCAGGTTAATATTGAGGGGCTGAGAAGTCTGTATATCTCTAATGAAGCTAACAGCGGAACCCTGATCTTCTCGGATACCAGCCGAATTTTTCTTAACAAGGATGGTTCAAGCATTCAGACGAATGGAACAGTCGATTTTTCGCTGATCAAGGCAGAGCAGCTGCAGGCCACGAGCCTGCAAACCTCGAGTAATATGGGTGGGCAGCATCAAGTCATTCTGACCGCTGCGCAAGCGGCATCACTGAAGCTTTCGGGCACTGCAGCCCTGGCGATCGTCGGCTCTGATGGCGACCAGTCGATTGATCTGAGCCACTACAGTAATGTTTATCAGACCAATGTCATTGAAGCCGGGTTGGGGGCTGATACCCTCTTCTTATATCATGGCCAGGATATCCGGGATGAGATAGTGATCAAGGGTGGAGTGCTTGCTGCCACTATTCAGCTGACCCTCAATACATATGACGAAAATGGTGACAACGATACGACAGAGCTGTTGAACGCCACAGAGTGGACTCTGGCAGACTCCTTTTTCAGCCTTGAGGGCGGAACCTGGGATATCATCCATCACTTCAACATCAACGATGACAAGCTGGTACTGGGTACTACTCTTATTGATAACCAGGGCATCATCACCCTTGATGAGAATCTCAGCTTTGCCGAGCGCGCCTATGCGGTTGCTGATCTGATCGCGACCGATAGCACGATTGCAGCCTTCATTTATGACGGTGATACTTTTATTTTCCGGGGAGATGGACAAGCGGGTATCCAGAGCAGCGATATTTTCCTGCAACTGGTTGGTGTGCAGCTGAGCAGCCTTGATGGCCTGTTTATCTGAGATAGATTGAGTGGTTAGAGATTGGGGTCAGATAGATTGGGGTCAGAGTCTGCGACTCTGACCCCAATCTATACCAATCTATCTAGAACGCCAACTCTATGCTGGCTCCACTGCCGAGCAACTGGATGGTGTCGCCCTCGTTGGAGATCTCCTGCAGCATAAGCTCATACAGGTCGCGCATACCGGGCAGGTCATTTGTGGTGGTGATGTCGTTCAACCAGTCGCGGGCAAAGGATTCGTCCGCCGCATCGTAGGTCACCAGCAGATTTCCGTCACTCATGGGGTCCTGCAGCCAGGTAAAGAGGCGGGCAGCATCCAGTTTGGCGCCGATCACAGCCTGATCCTCATTCTGGGCACCGAGCAGTATATCCAGCATGATAGTGGCGGCGCTGCTCGGGCGGCCGTCGGGATAGGCTCCCTGCGTGAAGGCATCGGCATAGAACTGCTTGCCTCCGCTCTCGGCTTCGCGGCCAAAAAGTGCAAAGTAGATATTGTCGATAAACGGCTCAATATTGTCTGCCGTGATCTCGCCATACAGGCGCAGAGACTCTTCCGATCCGGCAAAGGCTTCGATGATGGCGCGAGGGTTGCCATCCGCTGCATCCAGGTGCTGCATCCAGTAAGTCAACCCTGGCGCATCTGCCGGGCGCTGGTAATAAGCCATGTAGAGCGTCTGGATAAGGTCTTGCTGGCCGTTGCTGAGAAAGGCCGGCGCACCGGGGTCCAAGATCATGCCATTGGCGCTGCCGCTAGCGTCGAACTCGCCACCATCGGTCAGGCTGAAGTCCAGACGAATCTTGTCACCCTCCAGCACTACACGACCGCCATGCTCCTTGCTGGCCAGATTGACCCACTCGTTCAGGTTATTCTGCTTGAAATAGCCGTTGGTACTCACCTTGCCTTCAACATATAGGGAAAAGTTCTCAGTTATGCCTGGTGCGTTGACCTGAGCATCAAACGAGATCATACCAACCGACATTTTCAGGTTATCCGGAGCATCAAAGGGTTTATCCAGCTGCAATACATTACTGAACTGTACCGTATCGTTGCTCACCTTGCCCTCATTACCGCCACCAACCAGTGTGATGAACACAGATGGAGCCATGGGTTCTGTCGAAGGGGTCGGGGTGAAGAGGAAGGGCACGGAGGCAACCGATTGCTGCAGATGATCCGGAATACCATCACCGTTGCCATCGCCAACACCACTACCATCCGGATTGGGGACGGGGATTACTTCCGGCTCCGGTTCGGGAGAGCTGGGAGGATTGCTGATCTGAAGTGTCACTGTGCTCGTGGCTTTACCACCCTGCCCATCGGTCAGTTCCAGCTCAAAGCTGCGCTGGCCTGCCGTTGTGGTGCGATAGGCCAGGCTCTGTAGCAGCACGCTGGCGATGGCTGGTGTTGCATCCTCATTCAGCGTGATGACTAGATTGTGTCCACCCTGACCGTCATCAGTGGCGCTGACGCTGCCGATCTCGGTGCCATTGTGGAACACCTTGTCGTCAGCCTTAATTGCGGTATCAGCACTGCCGGCATCGACACCCGATTTGATACTGCTGCCGCCAAACAGGAAGTTGCCATCGGCAGTACCGGACTGAGTCGTGGCAGTGAGCGTGCCATTGTTGAAGTTGGGGGAGTCGACGTCGGCCACGGCTGCGTCACTGCCCTGATCCAACAGCAGTGTCTGGCCGGTCCTGCCGCTGCCGCTGTCACCATCCAACTGGCTGATGACTGGCGCATCATTGGTGCCATTGATGGTCAGCGTGAGTGTTTGATCCACGCTGCCTTTGCCATCGCTGGCGGTCAGGGTGTATTCGAATACCAGCTTTTGCCCTGCGCCAAGGTAGTTGAAGGCTTCACTGCCGGAGTTAAAGGTCCAGTTCAGCGTGCCGGTGGTGGAGCTGCTATTAATCACCGGGTTGCCAGACAGACTGAGCATCGCTTGCAGGTCGGCCAGCTCAGGCTGATCCGGGTGAGCAGGCAGGTCGCTGTTGTCTGAGTCCTTATAGGTCACGTCCAGTGATGTCACGGATACGCTGACTTCATCCGCTTCGTCGTCATCGGTCAGCGGCATGCTGCCACTGCTGGTGAGACCGGCATCAGTTTCGGTCATGATAAAGCTGGAGGAGAGGTTGGCCGAGTACTCCATTGCACCGGGGACGATGCTCTGCACCCAGTCACTGTTACGCTGACTGCCGTTTGTGACATCGGCGCCATACTGAGTGGCTGTGGCGGTAAATCCGGTACCGGCGATACCGGCATCATAGAAGTCATAGCCAAGGAAGATTACATAGCCACCACCATACTGGATAACGGCGACGGTAGCGTTTTCGTCCGTACCGTAGATGGGGGTAAAGTTGGCAACGCTGCCACGTCCGATCGCATCGGTGGCACTCAGGTTAGGCAAAGAGGCCGGGCCATCGGCAAAGGGAGTGCCTGCAGCGTTGGCTGCATTGAAATCCCAACTGCTGCCGTACTCGGTGGTCAGGTCCCAGTTGAATATCAGGTTAAGGAATTCGGTATCTTTGCTCCCGGCAGTGCCGGTCATCATCATGACACCGCCGCTATTGACCCAGTCCTTCAGCGAATCCCGGGCACTGATCGGCAGAAAGTCCTCATCCGCCGGGTTGGCAAAACCAGCCTCCATATCGGTCATGAAGAAGAAGCCACTGGCGTCCAGCTTGTCGGCAAAATCGGCATCGGTGAAGTTCTGGATCGAGGTATCCAGCGTATAGTCGGCATTGTTATTGATCTGATACTGGATGATGCTGGCCAGGTTAGCGCTTTCATTACCGTTGCCGGGGGTGGCATCGTTGCCGTTCATGTTTGGCTGGCTGAATATGGACACCTGGGTTATTGTCTCAGGCGCCCCGAAGCCGGGCAGGTTGTTGGCTGGATCATTGAAGTCGATCACAAGATTGTTTCTGACCGCGCCAAGTACATCGGCTGCTACAGTGTCGGTGAAATAGGAGTCAGTGAAGGCAACGGTCAGGTTACTGATGTCGTCAGCATCGGCATGATTAGTTGCATTGCCAGTCAGCGTCAGGGTTGCTGTGGTATCGCTGGTGCGGATCAATACGGCTGTCAGGCCAGCAGGGACATTACTTACAAGCCCTGACCAATCGTCACCGTTTGTACCGGTGAAGGTATCGCCCAGCAGGGTGAGAGTGATAACGGTATCGATCGAGCCATCATTATCGGCGCTCTCCTCGAAGACGCTGCTGCTGTAGGCGAGCAGAGGCCAGCTTTCACCGGCGGCGAGGGGCATGGTGGTGGCGGGGTAGGCCTGCAGGTCAGCTACATCAGTCACCAATGCATTATCTGGCACGTAGCTAAATGAGTCGCCGTAATTGTAACCGGCAGCATTGGATATGAAGTAACCTAACTCGTCATGCCCTTCATAAAAGAAGCCCTGATCATCGAGTGCCCATACCGTTCCCCAGTCAGACACACTACGGACAAAGGTGCCATCGGCTTCAAACAGATCAAGGCGAACCGTGTGGCCGCTCGGGTTATTGACTGAGGGGGCCGATGCAGTGTCAACAAACATCACATAGCGGTCATTGTCAGTACCCCAGTCGACATTTTGTAGTGGTCCCACCTCATTGGCCAGAAAAATGTTCTGGAAGTTGGTGAGATCGAACAGACCGTCTGCTTCAGGGTAGGCAGGGTTACGTTGTACATCGAAAGCCTGTGCTGCACCGAACTTTCCATCGAACAAAGACATAGAAGGACTCCATTTAGGCTGGCAGATCACCCCTGAGTAAAGCAGATGACAGAGCCTGATTTCACTCTAGGTGAATAAATTAGGTTATTCTTAATATACGCAATGCTATATCACTTGGCTCTATATAAGTATGAGCAGGATCAAAAAACCTCACAAGAGATTGAAAGATTGGGGTCAGAGTCGCAGACTCTGACCCCAATCTTTCAATCTCTGACCCCACTGACCGTTAGCATCAAAGGAGTGAACTCACACATGCCAAATACAACATCTCTCACCCAGATTCAGAAACTCTATGTTGCCTTCTATGGCCGCCCGGCTGATCCGGCAGGTCAGGTCTATTGGGCTCAGCAGCTTGATACGGCACAGGGTAGTCTGCAGCGGATCATTGATGCTTTTGCCAATTCTGTTGAATATGCCATGCGCTTTGAGCAACTGGATACCGAAACGCTGGTGAGCAATCTTTACCGCCAGGCGTTCGGTCGTGATGCCGAAGAGGCCGGCCTCAGCTATTGGGTGGGCCAGTTGCAAAGCGGTGCGGTGAGTATTGGTCAATTGGCGCTGGCGATCCTTGAAGGTGCGCAAAATCAGGATCTGGCTGTGGTTGAGCAGCGCCTGTCGATGGCACAGCGGTTTACTGATGCGGCTGAGCAGCAGGGGCTGGGGTATGGTGATCTGCAAATACCTGCTGCGGTGGCACTGCTACAGGCGGTCAATCAAGACACGCCGGTTGACACGATCGATCTTACCGAGTTGTGGCAGCATTTCGCAGCATTCTCTGATCCACTGCCCTATGACCCAGACTGGAGCCCAGAGCTGAGCCCTGCCGGTTTTGAGCTGTGGTTCCTGACTCAGAGCGCGCTGTCCAGGCAGGGGCTGGACACTTTGTACAGCGTCGAAACGCTTGAGCAGGTGTCGGATAATCTGGCGCTGAATGGCACGAATCTGCGTGATACCTTTGCACTTATCCGTCCGCTGATAACCGATACGGGAACATCTGAAGAAATTTATGCACGGGTGCTCGACTCTGTTATCGACATATTGAACTCACCCCCACTGGTTGAGTCTGAGTTACTGTCTGCGGTGATCCTGCAATTTCAGGATAATGATGACGATCCGGCATGGACCGATGATGAACATTTCGATACTGTCGGTCTGGTTGAGATATCAGGCGGGGCTGCAATCCATGAAGTCGGTGGCGATTTCTGGCTGTAGTGTTATGTAGTGTTGTGTAGTGCGGCTGCAGTTTGCAGAGGAGTTGTGACTCTGACCCCAAACTCTCAAACTCTATTTACATGGGTATTATTGATGACGTTGTTGGTTGCTGTTTCAAAGGTTGAACATCTGAATAAGTGCTGGAATCGCTATGCTGATTATCAGTTTGCCGCCGGGGATGCTGTGGCTCCTCTGGTGGTGGCTGAGATGTCGCGTGCTGCCGTTCATTTGCCGATTGCGTTTATTGCGCAGGGTGAAGAGTTTGTGCCGGTAGCGCTCCAGGGGTTGGCGCCGGGTAAGAATCTGCTGGTGGCTCCGGACGGGCGCTGGTTGGCTGGCTATACTCCTTCACTCTATCGCAGCTATCCCTTCCAACTGGCCACCGCCGAAGATGGACAGATGGTGCTGTGTGTCGATCAGGACTCCGGTCTGGTGGTGGATGGCACCGAGGGTGAGCCGTTTTTTGAAGGTGATGCGCCATCCAAAAGTGTCAGTGATGTGCTGGAGTTTCTGAAGCAGACTCATGCAAGCCGGTTGGCTACCTCGCGCATTTGCCAGGTATTGCAGAAGCATGACCTTTTCGAGCCTTGGCCAATTACGCTTAAAGATGGCGATAAAGAGCAGAAGGTTGAAGGGTTGTTCAGAATTAATGAAACGGTATTGAGCGCTCTGTCCCCAGACGCGTTGGCTGAAGTACGCGACGCCGGAGCGTTAGTGATTACTTACTGTCAGTTGTTGTCGATGCAGCACCTGAACATGCTGGCTGAGCTGGCCAGAGTACGCAGTCATGCTGATATCACCAGGGATGAAGAGCTGAATCTCGATTTCCTGAACAAGAGCGATACCCTGACCTTCAACTGATGGGGTGGTTGAAATAAGCGTTGTTGCCCCGATCTACTCATTAATGACTAAACGAACAGGCCATAATGAATGGATGGTCTGTAACAGGGGCACTATGAACATGGCAGATGATACTGCAGAGACCACCTACCCGGTCAGCAAACAACTTAACATCACCTTCAGCCCTTATGAGGATCGCTTGATTCTGCAGGCTGATCGCGGGCCACATGGCCGGCTTTGTCTGTTGTTGACGCGCCGGATGGTGATGTTGGTTTTACAGCAGTTGCTGAATAAGCTGCCAGAGATGTCCGATCTGGATAAAACGCCCAGCCAGTACTGGCAGGATGTGCTGAAAATGTCGCATCAGCAGGCAATGGATTCCAAGCGGGAGAACGATGAGACAGCCAGAGAGGCAGCATCCGGCTCGCCTGAGACCACATCTACGCAGACTGAACCTGCCACTCACACATCTGACACTGATAAATCAGCTATGCCCGACAGCCCCCCTCTTTATCTTGCAACCGAGCTGTCACTCAGGCACCAGGATAAGGAGTTGTATCTTGCCTTTAAAGGGTTACCGATCCCCCAGGCCATGACTCACCCTTGTGCCCATGAGCCGGTTCTTGCGACGCCACTGCAGGTTGAGCATGTTCATCAGCTGCTTGAGCTGCTGATCAGCAAGGCTCAGGATGCTCATTGGCACCTGCCTGTTAACCTGCCATGGATGGATAGCGGCCCCGGCCCTAAAGGGGCGGTGTTAACGAGTCAGACCCATTAGCCTTGCTTCGGATGCAGGCTGTGTGGCAATGTCGTATTTTCTATGTGCAATTGTAGTGTTGGAAAGGATGATGCCCTATAATTGGCTGTTTTATATACAACCGGCTGATAACGATACGATATGAATCTGGTCACGTTCTCTGAGCAGTCTGTGCAGCTTTTTTCAACTGATAAGCATGCGGATCTTCGCTTTCATATTGAGACCTCTTTTAATTATGCGCGCGAGTGGCCAAGTGTCACGATTCATCATCGTGAGGCTGCTTTGCTGGCCGGTGATCTCCCGCTGCTTTTCCTGCGTGATGGATCAGGCAGGCTGCATCTTGTCGTGTTGCTGCATGATACCAAAAGCTCTCCGATCAACCCTCAGGGGCGTTGGGTCTTGAAGTACACGCCGGCTAAGTTGCGCTTTTATCCTTTTACCTGGGTAAAGCAGGGCAGCGAATCCAAGCTTGCTGTTTATCATAATGCTCCGCACTTTAAGGGCAAAGGTGAAAAGCTGGTAACATCCAGACACAAGCCGACCCAGCGGATGCGTTCGATTCTTTCGCATTTACAGCCCGTTCAGGCTGCTTTTGATGAAACTGCCCTGCTACTGGAGGAGCTCAAGGGGCTGGATCTTCTCAAGCCGATGGGGCTGACATTCAAGGCCGGCGATAAGCAGCAGCAATTGAATGCCCTGATTGTAGATAAAGTGTTATATAAGCAGCATCGTACGATCTCTCCGCGTTTGAGGCGGTTGCTTCATTTGCATCTGCAAAGTCTGTCTCCGCTGATGGCGGTTCTTGAGCAGAACAGCGTGCCTGAAGAGCCGACGCTGGAGGCTGTTGCCGCTTCTGGTGATATGAGCGGTGCTGTTGAATTGTTGTTGATGGATGCTTGTCGGAAATACAGTGTAACAGCCGATGAGCTCAAGAGTAGAAAACGTCATGATGATATCAACAAAGCACGCCAGTATCTGGCTCAGGAGAGCGAGTCACAGGGTATTTTGAGTGATATGGCGGCGCATCTTTCACGCCAGCCAGCGACCTTGAAGCGCTGGCTTTCAGACGCCAGCTGACCTGAAGCTCGCTGGGTATCATTGCTCAGCAGAATCTGTCTGTATCCACTAGTTGTATGTGGCAGGATATGCTAGTCTTTGTTGTGTAGCAATTTAGTAAATATCCAAGTATGTAGCATCCAAGTAAGAGTGTCCCCTTAGATATTTATCGCCCGCCCCCCTCAGGGGCGGGCTTTTTTATGAGAACCGATCTATAGAAAGAAGCCATCATCATCAATGATGGTTCTCATGGCTGATAGCATCTCCACCCCATCGCCAAAGCTTCCTCCGACCGGATTGAAGATATCAAGATAGAAGGTTTCGTCCGGTTCAGGAATATCATCCCCAAGGATCTCTACCACGATAACGGCCTGATTTTCACCTGGGTACAGGATTAATGTGCCACTGACCGCGACATAATCCTCACCCGCTGTTGCCGTTCCATCGCGTGTGGAGTAGTCAACGCTGAGCCATTGCTGGGGGTGCTCGCGCATACCGGTAAACTGGAGCAGGAAGTAAGTATAGGTGATGTCGCCGCTGTCGCCTTCCAGAATCGAGGTTTCGACTTCGTCGGGTGATGTGGGTGCGTCCGGATATTTTTCACGCAGGCTCTGATCCACCCATTGCTGGTAAAAGCTGGCTCGCTGCCAGAAACCCACTTCACCGAAGCTGCTGTTCAGGATGTTATCGATATCGGGTCGAACAGTGCTTGTTGATAAGCTCGATATATAGCTGGCAATGCCGGCCACCTGGTTGTTGATAAAGGCAGGGCCACCGCTGTCGCCACGTGTGATCATGCCTTCGTCTAGCCCCAGCCCTGTGTCGTTGATGTTCAGTAATCGTCCCAGCGCATCCTGGGCAAGCTGGCCATTATCAAAATCTGCAATCAGTTGACTACCGGGGAAGGGCGTCCAGCCCATGCCGCTGCCGAATTTGACTTTCAGTGCGCTGGCATCGGCATCAAAGCGGTTAAAAGCCTGCAGCCTTAACAGTGGACCTGAATAGCCAGAGTCTTCGCCATTGTTGCCAGTGCCGGGAATACCATAGCCGCTGAAGTTGAATACCTGTCCTATTTCATCATCGTCTCTGTAGATCTCATGACGCTGTGCTTCCTTTGGTGCTGGATTGGTCAGCCAGACCAGTGCAAGGTCATGGTTGCCATTGGCTGCGTCATACTCTGGGTGAAGCAGCAGATGGTTTGCCGATCTGGATTGCTTACCGGCAATTGTATCAAAATGAACGGTGATGGATGAGGGGGCATCATCACGAAAGATATGGGCAGCTGTTAAAATAGCCCTGCCGTCGAACAGCAGGGTTCCTGTGCCATAAAAACTACCATTACTGACCCGTACAACCCCATCAAAGCCTTCACCTGGCTGTGTTTGGTAACGTGGATTGGTGTAATGCTCTACAGTTGCAACCATGGCGTCAGATTTCTTGGCTTGTTGGTAATATCAAAGTGTATATCTGCAGGTGTTGTTTATCCAGTTGTGGTACGGGGTGCAGATTCTGCCCGTGTCTATTTCCCGATACAGAACGAACTGAATATCCTGCCCAGCAGATCATCAGAGGTGAATTCGCCGGTGATCTCGCTCAGGCTCTGCTGAGCCTGACGCAGATCCTCTGCCAGCAACTCACCAGCCCCTGCGCCCTGTAGTTGCTCCAGCCCCGTTATCAGTTGCTGATACGCTCTCTCCAGTGCATCCAGATGACGCCTGCGCGCCATAAAGCCACCCTCGGTGGTGGTGTTGAAACCGATACAGCGCTTCAGGTGCTCTCTGAGCAGCTCAATTCCATCGGAATTCTTCGCTGAGATAGATAGAAGTGAGTATTCACTTCTATCTATGATTGAGGGTGATTCCTGCTGCAGATCGATCTTGTTTCTGATCACGGTGATGTTGTTGGGGTGCCCCAGTCGTTCAACAAACTCAGGCCAGAGTATGGCAGGGTCTTCTGCCGGGTTTTCGCTGCTGTCGACTACCAGCAGGATTCTGTCAGCCTTGTGAATCTCCTGCCAGGCTCGGTCTATCCCGATCTTTTCGACTGCATCCGGGGCATCACGAAGTCCTGCAGTATCAATGATATGCAGAGGCATGCCGTCGATATGGATATGCTCACGCAGCACATCACGCGTGGTGCCGGCAATATCCGTGACGATGGCTGTTTCGCGCCCGGCCAGCGCATTGAGCAGGCTGGATTTCCCGGCATTGGGTTTTCCGGCGATGACCACGCTCATTCCTTCACGAATAATGCTGCCTTGTCGTGCTTCAGCTTGTACTTTTTTCAAGTCAGTGAGTACTTGCTTCAGGTCACCTAAGACCTTTCCATCAGTAAGGAAATCGATCTCTTCTTCCGGAAAGTCAATTGCCGCTTCGACATAGATGCGAAGCTGGATGAGTTGTTCTGTCAGTGCATGTATGCGGCGCGAAAACTCCCCTTGCAGTGAGCGCATGGCGCAGCGTGCTGCCTGCTCCGAGGTGCTGTCGATCAGGTCGGCTATCGCTTCGGCCTGAGTCAGGTCCAGCTTGTCATTCAGGAAGGCGCGCTCCGAGAACTCTCCGGGGCGTGCTGCACGGGCACCCAGCTCCATGACTCGTTTGAGGAGGAAATCGATGATCACCGGGCCACCGTGGGCCTGTAGTTCGAGTACATCTTCGCCGGTGAAGGAGTTGGGACCCGGGAAGTAGATGGCAATGCCTTCATCGATGATATCGGATTCAGCGCCATGGAAAGGCCCGTAGTGAGCAAAGCGTGGCCGGGGTAGCTGCTTGAGCACCTGGTGCGCTATCGTTTCAGACAGCGGCCCTGAGACGCGTACGATGCCGACGCCACCGCGTCCGGGAGGTGTGGCCTGAGCGGCAATGGTATCCTGTTGATAGAGTGTCATCTGAATCTCGCTCGATAGACGGTATCTGCTAAGCCTTAGGGGCCAGGTACAGTGGCTTTAGCATAAGTGCTTGGGCCCGTAATTGAAAAGGGCTCCCGAAGGAGCCCTTTTCTGTTTAGCCTGGCACCGATCAGGCCTTGGCTGGTTTGGTGTCTTCTTTTTCGATCTGTTTGGTGATCACATACTGCTGTGCGATCGACAGTACGTTGTTGACCAGCCAGTACAGAACCAGACCTGCCGGGAACCAGAGGAAGAAGAAGGTGAAGATGATCGGCAGCATCTTCATGATCTTGGCCTGCATCGGGTCCGGTGGTGTCGGGTTCAGCTTCTGCTGCAGGAACATGGTGATACCCATCAGAATCGGCAGGATGAAGTAGGGGTCCATCACCGATAGATCCTGGATATAGCCGAAGAAGGGTGCGTGGCGTAGCTCGACCGACTCCATCAATACCCAGTAGAGTGCAATGAAGACCGGCATCTGAGCCAGAATCGGCAGACAGCCCCCCAGTGGGTTGATCTTCTCGCGCTGGTAGAGCTTCATCATCTCCTGTGACATCTTCTGGCGATCATCACCATAGAGTTCTTTCATGCGCATCATCTCGGGGCCGAATTTGCGCATTTTGGCCATGGAGCGGAAGGCTTTGGCATTCAGATGGAACAGCGCGAGCTTGACCACAACGGTGATGCCGATGATAGCCAGACCCCAGTTACCGACTATGCCCTGAATGAAGGTCAGCAGCCAGTAGAGTGGATAGGCGATCCACCAGAGCCATCCGTAGTCCACAGTCAGTTTAAGATGCTGTGCTGTGGCTTCAAGCTGTTCCTGATCTTTCGGACCAACAAATAAGTTGGCGCTTACTTCGGTTGATTGCCCCGGCATCACCTCAAATGAAGGTGACAGGAAGCCGGCGATATACTGATTATTGACCTTACGTGTCAGGTAGGTGTAATCCGCACCCGGTGAGGGTATCCAGGCACTCAGGAAGTAGTGCTGCAGCATGGCAACCCAGCCATCAGGGCTGACTTCGCGGAAGGCACCTTTATCCATGTCCTTGAAGGTGACCTTCTGGTACTTGCTGTCGGCTGTTGAGAAGACAGCTCCCAGATAGGAGGACATTGCAAGTGCGGAGGATGAGGTCGGATCTGAGGTGTTGTCACGCTTCAGCTGGCCGAAGAGGATACCCTGGAAGGGGGCATCGCTCTGGTTGTTGACCAGATAGTCCATCTCGATATTGTAGCTGCCACGCGTAAAGGAGAAGCGCTTGATGAACTCAATGCCCTTGTCGTCTACGTAGGTCAGGTCAACAACCAGCCTGTCCTGGTCTCCCATCTCATAGCTGCTCTGCTGGCTTGAGAAGAGCGGGCGACCTTCCGGGTTGGCATCAGGGCCATCACGGCCAACCAGACCACTCTGTGCGACATAGACACGGCTGGTGGTCTGTTCCAGGAGTACAAATGGTGAATCCGAGTCGATCTGTGCCTTGTGCTTCAGCAGGGCTGCGCGGATGATGTCACCACCGCGGGCGTCTACAGTCAGATCCAGTACATCTGTTCTGATGTTGATGAACTGTGTCTGCTCTGTCTGGGCAGCTGGAGTCGGCACAGCTGTTTCAGATACAGAGGTGGGAACATCGCCACTGGCTTGTGTGCTGTCGATCTGCGGAATTTCGGATTGAGGAGAACCACTGTATGCAGAGATGGTGGCCTGCTCTGTCTGAATCTGCGGCGGCTGGTTATAGTCATTATTCCACTGCAGAACGATCAGGTAGGTGATCAGGGCCAGGGCTGAAATTAATATGACTCGCTGTACATCCATCGCGATAGAACCATTAGTTAATTTGATTGGATTTTCGACGCTTTCTTACTCAATCGGGACCAGTTGCGATTCATCAGTTGAAAAAGTGCAACATTATCAAGCTTGTCCAGATCCTTTCGTGCAAGGATCACCATATCAATATTGGGTAGATTATGCTGATTGAGGCGAAAAGACTCGCGAATGATACGCCGAACGCGGTTACGTTTGACAGCCCGACGGATATTTTTTTTGGATATGACGAAACCTATCCGGGGATGGTCGAGGTCATTGGGTGAGGCCAGTATCAACAGGGGCTGTTCAGAGACCTTGAAAACGGCTCCGTCGAATACTCGTTTGAAGTCCCCGCCAGTCAAGAGTCTTAACTGGCGGGGGTATCCGAAATCGGCCATTCAGTCGATTAACCTTAGAGCTGTATTATACAGCCAGCTCGTGACGGCCTTTGGCACGACGACGGTTAAGGACCTGGCGGCCGTTTTTGGTTGCCATGCGAGCACGGAAACCGTGTGTACGAGCGCGTTTTAATACGCTTGGTTGGAAAGTTCTTTTCATTGCCCCGTCCTGCTTTGCGTTTAGTCCGTGAATGTGGTTAGTAAATCCACGATAAAAATCAGACGCGAAATTATAGGAGACAAGCGCGTTCGATGCAAATGGTTTCAGCGCGATATTGCCAATTATTATGCAGGCACAGTGTGAGGTAGAGGGTCTGGCTGCTCTACATATCAACAGGGGTTGATGTGCCTTCCTGTGTATAACTCTCTATAATTTCTTTAAATCATGCTCCTGTGGTTTGCTTTTGTTGTATATAAGCTGTGGTCTTTTTTAGCTGCTTTGGGTTTAAGCGTTTGTTGTTAAATATCATTGTCTATTTATTCGATCAAAGGTGGCAAAAAACCACTTCACTTTGTGGATAACTTGCTCCTGACGTTATAGAATAGCCAACAGTTTATTTTGCTTTGATTCGGCTGCACCTTTTTCAGCCGTGCACAGGGGGTTACAGGATGTCTGAAGAGTTATGGGAGCGTTGCCTTTCCAGTCTACGGGAGGAGTTTCCTGCTCAACAGTTCAATACCTGGATTCGCCCGCTGCGTCTTGCCGAAATTCACACTGAGTTGCTGGTTCTGTTCGCACCCAATCGTTTTGTCAAAGATTGGGTTAATGACAAGTATCTGGCCCGTATCCGTCAGGTTTTCAGCGATGTGGTGGGCAGTGTCAGTGCGGATGTCAGGCTCGAAGTGCAAGCCCCGGCTGCACCTTTGCGGGCAGGGCTCCATCAGGAGCGTTTTGCCACTCAGGTTCCGCCAGCGCCTGCTCCTGCCACCATGATGAACACCGCCGCGTCCATGATGGCGCCTGATCGAGAGCCTGTTCCACAGGGTTTGTACCCTCAGCACCCGGGCAATCAGTCAGTGATGCTGTCTCCTGAACAAAACCCTGTTCAGCCAGTGAATGATTTTAATGTTCATCAGCCGTCTCAGCATAATGGGTCGGTTCATGGTGGCGGGTATTCATCTCCCGGTGTTGATGCCGTATCTCCAGAGCCTCAACTCGAGTTTGAAATGCCGCAGCCGGTAGATGAGCAGCGTCAGCGTCCCCGTAAAGTGAATGTTGAGGGCAGTCTTAAACACCAGTCGAACCTTAATCCGGCCTTTACTTTTCAATCCTTTGTACAGGGTAAGTCGAACCAGCTCGCGCTGGCTGCGGCGCAGCAGGTCGGCGATAATCCGGGCGGTGGCTATAACCCGCTCTTTATCTATGGCGGTGTAGGCTTGGGTAAAACGCATCTGATGCATGCGGTCGGTGCACAGATGCTCAAGCATAATCCCAATGCGCGTATCGTGTATCTGCACTCCGAGCGCTTTGTGGCTGATATGGTTAAAGCGCTGCAGCTCAATGCGATCAATGACTTCAAGCGCTATTACCGCTCCGTGGATGCGCTGTTGATTGATGATATTCAGTTTTTTGCCGGTAAGGAGCGCTCGCAGGAGGAGTTTTTCCATACCTTTAATGCGCTTCTTGAGGGTGGTCAGCAGATGATTCTGACCAGTGATCGCTATCCCAAGGAGATCTCAGGGGTTGAGGAGCGCCTCAAGTCTCGTTTTGGTTGGGGGCTTACGGTGGCCATTGAGCCGCCAGAGCTGGAGACCCGTGTGGCGATTCTGATGAAAAAGGCCGAAGAGGCGCGGGTGATATTGCCGGATGATGCTGCCTTCTTCCTGGCTCAGAAGATACGTTCCAACGTCCGTGAGCTTGAAGGTGCCCTGAAGCGAGTCATTGCCAATGCGCACTTCACCGGAAGCGCCATCACGACCCCTTTTATCAAGGAGTCGCTGAAAGACCTGCTGGCTTTACAGGATAAACAGGTTAGTATTGATAATATTCAGCGTGTGGTTGCGGATTACTACAAAATCAAGATTGCGGATCTGCACTCCAAGCGCCGCAGTCGCTCAGTCGCCAGACCAAGACAGGTTGCCATGTGTTTATCCAAAGAGTTGACTAATCACAGTTTGCCGGAGGTCGGCAGTGCGTTCGGTGGGCGTGACCACACGACAGTGCTGCACGCCTGCCGTAAGATTAAAGAGCTTCGTGACACTGATGCCGATATTCATGAAGATTACAAAAACCTGCTGCGTCATTTGACTGCGTAGCACCGGATCCTGACTAAGGTAGACAGCCATGAGATTCGTTATTTCCCGTGAAGCCCTGATTAAACCACTCTTGCTGGTGGCGGGTGTTGTAGAGCGCCGTCAGACTTTGCCGGTGCTATCCAACATACTGCTGGTGGTTGAGGAGGGTCGGCTCTCCATGACCGGTACCGATCTTGAGGTCGAGTTGGTCGCTCATGTTCAGTTGCTTGAGGCGCCTGAAACCGGCTCAATCACTGTGCCTGCGCGCAAGCTGATGGATATCTGCAAATCCTTGTCGGATGATGCGATGATCGAGATCTCTGCCGGTGAGCAGGGCAAGGCACAGATCAAGTCTGGCCGAAGCAAGTTCTCGCTGACCACGCTGCCGGCATCCGACTTCCCGAATGTAGAGGACAGCCCCGAAGCCCTGACGCTGAGCTTGCCGCAGTCGTCGCTGCGCCATCTGATCGAGAAAACAGGCTTCTCCATGGCTCAGCAGGATGTTCGTTATTATTTGAACGGCATGCTGCTGGAGGTCAAGGAGCAGGAGCTGCGTGCGGTTTCCACCGATGGCCATCGCCTGGCGACCTGTAAGGCTCCGGTTGAGGTGCTGCCTGGTTCTGATCATCAGATCATCGTGCCGCGCAAGGGTATTCTGGAGCTGGCTCGTTTGCTGCAGGGCGGTGATAATCCGGTTGAGTTGGTGATAGGTGCCAGTCATATCCGTGCCAATGTTGGCGACTTTACCTTTACCTCCAAGCTGGTGGATGGCAAATTCCCCGATTACCGTCGTGTTATTCCGCGTAATGGTGAGAAGGTGATGCTGGGTGATCGCCAGGAGTTGCGTCAGGTGTTCAGCCGTATCGCGATCCTGTCCAACGAGAAATATCGCGGTGTTCGTCTGACACTGGGTAACGGTATGCTGCAAGTGATGGCGAACAACCCTGAGCAGGAGGAAGCGGAAGAGACGGTTGCAGTCGATTACGAAGGCGAATCGCTGGAGATCGGCTTTAATGTCAACTACCTGCTTGATGTGCTCTCTATTCTCAATTCCGATGTTGTGCGTTTCGTGCTCTCCGACTCCAACAGCAGTGCGCTGGTGCAGGGGTTCGATGAAGAAGACGCTCTCTACGTCGTCATGCCAATGCGTATGTAAGGGGTGGGGAGCATTGCTCCTCACCGATCTTTGATGTCTATACGCACACTTCAGATTGCTCGTATCCGTAACCTCGAGAGTGTCAGTTTTGAGCCCTCGCCGCGCATCAACATCATTCATGGTGCGAACGGCAGTGGCAAGACCAGTATTCTCGAGGCGATCCATTTTCTTGGGGTGACCCGTTCCTTCAGGACACTGCAGTTTCGCCACCTGCTGACACATGGGTGCGACTCTGCCCTCGTATTTGCCCGTCTGGCGCCTTTTGTTGATCACGAGCAGCTTTTCCCGCTGGGTGTGGAAAGGTCGCTTGAAGGGGCTGTAAAGGCCCGTTTCGACGGAAAGGATCTCGATTCCGCTGAGCTGGCTCAGTTATTGCCGTTGCAGGTGATACATGCCGATACTTTTCAACTGCTTGATGGCAGTCCATCTATCCGCCGTCAGTTTGTCGACTGGGGCTGCTTTCATGGTGAGCGCCAGTTTATCGGCCTTTGGCGTCGCTTTAGGCGTGCGCTCAAACAGAGAAATTCCCTGCTGAAATGTGGTAAAATCGACCCTGAACAGATACAGGTATGGAATCAGGAGTTCGTACAGTCGGGTGAGCTGCTGACGCAGCTGCGAAGCGACTATCTTGAGCAGCTGATTCCTGAGTTTGAACGCATCCTGTCCGGCCTGCTTGAGGGCTATGTTGTGTCGCTGCACTTCTCTTCAGGCTGGGACAGCAAGCGCTCACTTGAGCAGGTCCTGATTGAAAGCCTGGAGCGCGACAGTCGACTTGGCTTTACCCAGAGTGGACCGCAGCGTGCGGATATCCGCTTCAGGGTTGAGGGGCAGAATGCAGCAGACCTTCTGTCTCGCGGACAGAAAAAACTGGTTGTCAGCGCTTTGAAACTGGCTCAGGGAGCGCTGTTTCATCGTCTGACCAGTCGTCCCTGTATCTATCTGATCGATGATCTTCCGTCAGAACTTGATGAAAAGCATTGCAGGCTTTTCTGTCGCTTTCTTGAGGAGAGCAGCGATCAGTGCTTTATCACTTGTGTCGATCCAGACACCTTAATTACATGCTGGGCTCCGGATACAGATCTGGCGCTGTTTCAGATCGAATCAGGTACGTTATCGCACAGGATGCGCTAGGAGAAAAAAATGAGTGGTGAAACTCCGGTTAGTGAAACCCCGGTTGGTGAAGTTCCGGTTTATGATTCAACCAATATCAAGGTCCTCAAGGGCCTGGACGCTGTTCGCAAGCGTCCCGGTATGTATATCGGCGATACTGATGACGGCAGTGGTTTGCACCATATGGTGTTCGAGCTGGTCGATAACTGCGTGGATGAGGCGCTGGCCGGCTACTGCAGTGAGGTTGGCGTCATTATCCATCCTGATGAGAGCGTTACCGTATCTGATAACGGTCGTGGTATTCCCACCGATATACATAAGGAAGAGGGTGTTTCTGCTGCCGAAGTTATCATGACGGTACTGCATGCCGGTGGTAAATTCGATGACAACTCCTACAAGGTTTCTGGCGGCTTGCACGGTGTCGGTGTATCGGTTGTAAATGCGCTGTCTGCTGAGCTGTATCTGACCATTCGCCGTGAAGGCAAGGTGCATGAGCAGGTGTATCGTCATGGTGTGCCTCAGACACCGCTGACGGTAGTGGGTGAGACTCAGTCCACAGGCACCATTGTTCGCTTTAAAGCCTCTGAAGAGACTTTTTCCAATATCTCTTTCCAGTACGATATTCTGGCCAAGCGTCTGCGTGAGCTCTCCTTCCTCAACTCCGGTGTGCGTATTCGTCTTAAAGATGAGCGCAGCGGCCGTGAAGAGGTGTTTGAGTATGAGGGCGGTCTGGCATCATTTGTTGAGTATGTGAATCAGAAGAAGACCACCATCAACTCGATTTTTCACTTTACGGCAACGCATGAGAATGAAGTCACCGTAGAGGTGGCGATGCAGTGGAATGATGGTTATCAGGAAAGCATCCACTGCTTTACCAATAACATTCCACAGCGTGATGGCGGTACCCATCTGTCAGGGTTCCGTTCTGCCCTCACGCGCTGCCTGAATAACTATATCGATAACGAGCAGTTGAACAAGAATGGCAAGGTTGCCACCACCGGTGATGACAGTCGTGAAGGCTTGAATGCGATCATTTCCGTCAAGGTACCTGATCCCAAGTTCTCGTCTCAGACCAAGGATAAGCTCGTATCATCCGAAGTAAAAACTGCGGTTGAACAGCTTATGGCCCAGCATCTGCTGGACTATCTGCTTGAGCGTCCTCAGGATGCCAAAGCGATAGTGTCCAAGATGATTGATGCAGCACGTGCACGAGAAGCAGCGCGTAAGGCGCGCGAAATGACGCGCCGTAAAGGTGTGCTGGACGTTGCTGGTTTGCCGGGTAAACTTGCTGATTGCCAGGAGAAGGACCCTGCGCTGTCTGAACTCTACCTCGTCGAGGGTGATTCTGCGGGTGGCTCTGCCAAGCAGGGGCGTGATCGCAGAACTCAGGCAATACTGCCGTTGAAGGGTAAAATCCTTAACGTCGAGAAGGCGCGCTTTGACAAGATGCT
Organism: Nitrincola alkalilacustris; assembly: GCF_008973755.1. Taxonomy (GTDB): domain Bacteria; phylum Pseudomonadota; class Gammaproteobacteria; order Pseudomonadales; family Balneatricaceae; genus Nitrincola; species Nitrincola alkalilacustris. Next base: position 117,747 of record NZ_WBOM01000007.1, read on the forward strand.
GACCTCGGTTGAAGTTGGCACCCTGATTACCGCTCTGGGCTGTGGTATCGGCCGTGATGAGTTTAATCCGGATAAGCTGCGTTATCATCGCATCATCATCATGACGGATGCTGACGTCGACGGTTCGCATATTCGTACGCTGCTGTTGACCTTCTTCTTCCGCCAGATGCCGGTATTGATTGAGCGTGGTTATATCTACATTGCTCAGCCGCCTCTGTACAAGGTCAAGAAGGGTAAGCAGGAGCAGTATCTGAAGGATGAGGATGCACTGGAACAGTACCTGTTACAGGGTGCGCTGGACGGCACAAGTCTTTATCCTGGCCCAGATGCTCCCGCGATTTCGGGAGAGGCTCTGGAGGGCCTTATCGGGCGCTACAGACATGCTCAGGCTCTGATACAGCGTATCAGTCGTGTCTATCCTGCATCAGTCCTTTACCAGCTGTTCCATTTGCCGCAGCTGAGCCTGACTGATCTGAAATCACGCGAAACAGTGCAAGCCTGGACGACCCAGTTGTCTGAGTATCTGGCGCTGAATGTTGCGTCCAACTCTGCCTGGTATGAGTGTCTGCTGATCGAAGACCGCGAGCATAGTCAGTATCTGCCGCAGATCAAATTCACCCAGCATGGGATCGATACCTTCTATACCTTCGATCAGGAGTTTATTCGCTCTAAAGACTATGCGGCGATCTCGCTGCTTGGCGAAGAGTTGCAGTCACTGTTTGATGACGGTGCCTATCTGCAGCGGGGTGAGCGCAAATTCATGCTGACGAACCTTGGTGAAGGGATCGCCTGGTTGCTGGATCAGTCACGTCGGGGTAATACTGTTCAGCGCTACAAAGGGCTGGGTGAGATGAACCCGGATCAGTTGTGGGAAACTACGATGGACCCTGATGCGCGCCGCATGCTTCAGGTGACTATTGATGACGCCATTGCTGCCGATCAACTCTTCAGTACGCTGATGGGGGATGATGTCGAACCGCGTCGCGCCTTTATTGAGTTGAATGCGTTGAATGTGTCCAATCTCGATGTCTGATATCTGACAGCTCTCTCATAAAGCGCGATATCGTTAGCACGTATCGCGCTTTTTTTTGTCTCTCGGTTAGGATTTTGGTTTTCTGTTTTCAGTGTTGGCTGATAGCGCTATTTTGCTTGCATCTGCATTTGTATCCTACTTTTACATCCCCTCCATGCTACTGAAGTTATGTTCCACGTGGAACATCTTACCTTTCTGCTCGTATATTTTGATTTATAGACTGGATTTCTAGTCTCGAAATATAGCTTAGTGAATGTATAACACACACTGTGTTCTCAGGTTCTCAGGTTCTCAGGTTCTCAGGTTCTCAGGTTATCAGGTTCTCAGGTGTCAGCTTAGCTAGTTGGCTTGCAGTTAGGTCTTGGCAATTAGTAGTTAACACCTGGCTGAGTTGTCAGGTTGTATGTGTATCCGTTGTGACAGTGGTTTGGTGTGGAACTTATCTTGAGAAATGGAATTAGAGAAGTCAGGAAGGATGTTCCACGTGGAACATAAAAAACCCCGCCGAAGCGGGGTTGGAATGTCGATTGCTGAAGCTGCGTCAGTGGTACTAGACAGTCCAGGCTATGGATTAGAGAAGTGAGATGTCCGCAGTGCCCAGGAATAGCTGGCGCAGATTACCAAGAAGAGCAATGCGGTTGTTACGCACGGCTTCATCCTCAGCCATGACCATCACATCATCAAAGAATTGGTTGACTGGTGTTTCCAGCTCAGCCAGAAGAGTCAATGCCTGTTCATAGTCACCAGCCTCAAACAGAGGAGCCAGCTTGCTCTGCAGTGACAGAACCAGTGCAGCAAGCTCCTGCTCTGCAGCTTCAGTCAATAGTGCTGCATCGACATTACCTGCGCCAGAGACTTGTTTGGCCAGGATGTTGGATACACGCTTATTGGCAGCAGCCAGAGCAGATGCCTGAGGCAGTGACTGGAACTGAGACACTGCACGGATACGCTTGTCAAAATCGAGAGGATTGGTCGGGCGCAAAGCATGGACCGCCAGGTAGATTTCAGGGGATATGCCTTTCTCGTCATACCAGGCACGGAAGCGATCCAGCATGAAATCAACGACACGAACAACCACTTCATTCTGCGCTGGAAGCGAGCCGTAGTTGTTAGCGGCAATCTGTGTAAGCTCCTGCAGGTCGAGGTTGAGATTGCTCTCAATAATGATGCGCAGAATACCCAATGACTGACGACGCAATGCGAAGGGGTCCTTCGAGCCGGTTGGTGGCTGATTGATGCCGAAAAGACCAACCAGGGTGTCAAGCCTGTCTGCAATAGCCAGAGCTTTACCGGTGGCAGTAACAGGTAGCTCGTCACCTGAATAGCGTGGCATGTATTGCTCATTCAATGCCTGAGCAACTTCTTCAGCTTCTCCATCATGGCGGGCATAGTAAAGACCCATTAACCCCTGAAGTTCGGTAAACTCGAATACCATGTCTGTCATAAGGTCGCACTTTGACAGGTTGGCAGCACGCGCAGCAAACTCGGGGTTGCCATCAATGCGTCTGGCAATTTCTACTGTGAGGCGAGCGACACGCTCGGACTTGTCAAACAGGGTGCCCAGCTCATTCTGGAAAATGATATTCTTGAGGTTGTCGATGCGACTGGCGAGCGGGGTCTTGCGATCCTTTTCATAAAAGAAGGCGGCATCGGCAAGGCGTGGACGAATGACCTTTTCGTTACCGCTGATTACCTGTGCAGGATCTCGTGATTCTATGTTGGCAACCGTGATGAAGTAAGGAAGAAGCTTGCCCTGGCTGTCCAGCAGGTGGAAGTACTTCTGGTTGGCTTTCATGGATGAGATCAGGGCCTCAGGTGGGACTTCCAGGAAGCGTTCCTCAAAACGTCCGGTCAGCGCTACAGGCCACTCATTCAGTGCGGCAACTTCTTCGAGCAGTTCCTCATCTATTTCTACCTGGCCAGAAAGTTTGTCACTCTCTGCAAGAATCAGTTCGCGAATACGCTCGCAGCGCTTGCTGAAATCTGCGATTACCTTACCGGTATTCAGAAGCTGCAGCTCGTAATCACCTGGGCTGATTAACTCAATGTCATGGTTGTAGTGGTAGCGATGGCCACGTGTTTTACGACCCGCTTTGAGTCCCAGCAGGGAGCAATCAACCACCTCATCACCGAAGAGCATGACCAGCCAGTGGGCAGGACGAACAAATTCAGTTCGGCTCGCTCCCCAGCGCATGCGCTTGGGAATCGGCAGCTGGTGCAGCGACTGGCTGACAATCTCCGGCAGCAGTTCTGGTGTCTGCTTGCCCTGTTCTGTACCGCGATAAACGAAGTAGCTGCCCTTGTCTGTTTCTATCTGCTCAAGGTCAGAAAGCTCAACACCACAGGAGCGGGCAAATCCAGCGACCGCCTGTTCAGGTGCCTTCAGTGCAGGACCGCGCTTCTCGAAGCTGCGATCAGCCTGGCAAGAGTCAAGGCCGGTTACGGAAACGGCCAGGCGGCGTGGAGACGCAAAGTATCTGATCGATGAAAAGCCTAGGCCGGCATTCTGAAGCCCCTGTTCAATACCATCACGGAAAGATTCGGCAAGGGATTTCAGCGCGGTTGGTGGTAGCTCTTCTGTGCCAAGCTCTACCAGAAAATCATGTTTGGACATTATTTGACCTCTTCAGAAGCAGAGAGAACTTCGTTGCGCAGTGCCTCGGGTGCGAGGGGGAAGCCCAGGCTGCGGCGGGCATTGAAATAGGCGTGAGCAACATTGCGAGCGAGGGTGCGTACGCGCAGAATATAGCGCTGTCGTTCGGTCACAGAGATTGCCTTGCGGGCATCCAGCAGGTTGAAGGTATGGGATGCCTTGAGCACCATCTCATAGGCCGGCAGTGGCAAGGAGGCTTCCAGCAGCTTGCTGCACTCGGATTCGTAGTGATCAAAGTTGCTGAAGAGCGTGGGGATGTCTGCATGCTCGAAATTGTAGGCTGACATCTCTACTTCGTTCTGATGGTAAACATCGCCATAGGTGACAACGCTGCCGTCGGGTTGTCTGGCCCATACCAGGTCATAGACACTGTCGACGTTCTGGATATACATTGCCATGCGCTCCAGGCCGTAAGTCAGCTCTCCAGTGACTGGGTAGCACTCAAGTCCACCTGCCTGCTGGAAGTAGGTAAACTGAGTCACCTCCATGCCGTTCAACCATATCTCCCAGCCAAGACCCCAGGCACCGAGTGTCGGTGACTCCCAGTTGTCTTCAACAAAGCGGATATCATGGATCAGCGGGTCGAGTCCAATATGTGCAAGAGAACCCAGGAAAAGCTCCTGCAGGTTATCTGGCGACGGCTTGAGCACAACCTGGAACTGGTAGTAGTGCTGCAGGCGGTTGGGGTTTTCGCCGTAGCGGCCATCGGTTGGCCGTCTGCTGGGTTGAACATAGGCTGAACGCCAGTATTCAGGGCCTATAGCGCGCAGAAAAGTAGCGGGATGAAAGGTGCCGGCGCCTACTTCAAGATCAAGCGGTTGGACCAGAACGCAGCCCTGCTCAGCCCAGTACTGTTGTAATGCGAGGATCAGCCCCTGAAATGTGCTAACGTCTGGAGATGCCTTGTCAGTCACTTAAATCACCATAGCTGTTGAAATGTTCAAAATAAACGCTGGATTATACATGATCAGGCAGGATAATGATCAGGGTTGCGGCTAACTCCTGATAACAGAAGCCGGGATAAATGAGATAAGGTACGGATGTGTCACCATATTACCCTGAACAGCACATGGCGTTATAATAGCGAACCCTCATATAGCCTCTTCAAAGGATGGTAAGTTTCCAGTGAAAAAGTTCAAAGCGCTCCTGGTTATCATGCTGCTAGGCTTGTTGTCACTGCTTCCTCTTGATACTGCACGCAATCTCGGCCGCAAGTTGGGGCGTTATCTTTATCGGAGTGGTGATAAGCATAAGGTTTGCCGCACGACACGTCAGAATATCGAAGCCTGTTTTCCTGAGATGCCCGAGGCAGCCAGAGAGCGTCTGGTGGAAGCCAGCCTTGTGGAAACGGGTGCTGTAGGAGCAGAGATGGGTATGGCCTTGATGTGGTCGGCCAGGCGAACATTGTCCCGAGTTCAGTATATCGAAAATGAAGGGTTGCTGAAAAAGGGGTTGGAACGCGGTAAAGGTATTATCGTGCTGGGACCGCATCTGGGAAATTGGGAGGTGCTGGGGTTGTATCTGTCGGCACACTACCCGCTTACGGCAATGTATAAACCCCCAAGGCTTGAGTTGCTTGAACGGATGGTCAGGCGCAAAAGGGAGCGACTCGGGGCCAATCTGGTGCCAGCCAATCTCAAGGGTGTGCGTGCGTTATTGAAGGCCCTGAAGCGTGGCGAAGTGGTCGGTATCTTGCCTGATCAAGAGCCGGAACCTGAGGGTGGTGTGTTTGCTCCCTTCTTTGGTAAGCAGGCCCTTACCATGAAGTTACTGCCACAGCTTGCAGCACAATCCGGGGCGATGGTGGTGTGTGGTTTTGCACTGCGCTTGTCAAATGGAGATGGCTTTTCGATACACTTCTCGGAGGTGGGTGGCAATATCCACAGTCGGGATGTTGAACTGGCTGCAACAGAGATGAATCAGGCAATAGAGAGTTGTGTGGCGCTGGCGCCCGAGCAGTACCAATGGGAGTACAAGCGCTTTTATACCCGGCCTGAGGGCGAACCTCCAATATATTGAAGCTCCGATATTACTGATAGAGAGTCTTCTGATAGAGAGAATCCTGGTTAGAGAGTCTCCTGATGAGAGCCCGCCAAAGACAGACGCTCTTCATCGGCGCCAGAATACCGGTGTGAACAAGACCAGTAATGTGAACACCTCCAGGCGTCCCAGCAGCATCGCAAAGCACAGTACCCATTTGGCAGTGGAGTTGATATCGCCATAATGGCTGGCGACACCACCAAGCCCTGGACCCAGGTTGTTAAGTGTGGCAGCCACTGCAGACCAGGCCGTTACCTGGTCTAATCCTGTGCCGAGCAGAATCACCATCATGATGACAAACATCAGCAGGTACACCGAGAAAAACCCCCACACAGCTTCCATGACTCTGTCGGAGATAGGTCTGCGTCCCAGCTTGATCGGTATCACGGCATTGGGATGAACCAGTCGCTTGAGCTCACGATGCCCCTGTTTGAATATCAGCAGCAGCCTTACCACTTTCATACCGCCACCCGTTGATGCAGCACAACCACCGGCAAAGGACGCAACCATCAGCATGAATGGCAGCATGACCGGCCAGCTTGCGAAATCAGCCGTGGCAAAGCCTGCGGTAGTAGCGATGGATACGACCATGAAACTCGCTTTACGCAGGGCATCAACCGGTGCGTAGGTCTGGCTTATCAGCAGTGCGAACAGTGTGACCAGTACAGTGAGTGCAAGAATGCCGAAATAAAAGCGCACTTCGCTGTCGGTGAAGTAGTGAATGATTGAGCGTTGGCGCCAGGCAAAGAAATGCAGCGCAAAGCTGATGCCGGACAGGATCAAAAATACCATGCAGATCATCTCGATCACAGGGCTGTTGAAGTGGCCGATGCTGGCATCGTAGGTGGAAAAGCCGCCGATGGCGACGGTGGAAAAACTGTGCCCTATGGCATCAAACACGGACATGCCAGCGAGCCAGTATGCGGTTGCACAGGCGATGGTCAGGGACAGGTAGATATACCAGAGCGCTTTGGCCGTTTCGGTGATGCGCGGTGTGAGTTTGGCATCCTTTACCGGGCCGGGAGTTTCGGCACGGAACAGCTGCATACCCCCGATACCGAGCATTGGCAGTATGGCGACGGCCAGAACGATGATCCCCATGCCACCAAGCCACTGCAGCTGCTGACGGTAATAGAGAATCGACTTTGGCAGATGATCAAGCCCTGTAATGACTGTCGCCCCTGTCGTGGTCAACCCCGACATGGACTCAAAAACGGCATCAACAAGAGATAGATCCGGCTCGCTGGACAGCCATAAGGGAATGGCACCGAAAAGCCCCAGAATCGTCCAGAAGAGCACTGTAATCAGGAAGCCATCACGGGTACGCAGCTCCTCTTTGACCCGATAGACAGGCACCCAGATGATGAAGCCGGCAATAAGGGTGATGAAAAAGGCCGAGATGAACGCGACACTTGCGCCATCGTCATAGTAGTTGGAAATAAATACGGGAGGAAGCTGGGTCAGGCTGAATATCATCAGCAGTATGCCCAGTATGCCCAGTATGCGCAGAATCACCTTGAAGTGCATGTGCTGTCCTCAGTGCCTATGAAATCAGAGCCTATGAATCAGAACTTATTTAATTGCGCGTGTCAGGTTGAGCGTATTGAATCAGAGGTTAGAAGAATGCCAACCCCACCTGGAACAGCCGCTCTACCTCAACAATACGTTTCTTGTCGACCAGGAACAGAATGACATGGTCGTCATTCTCGATGACAGTGTCATCATGTGCGATCAGTACTTTATTGTTACGCACTATGGCACCGATGGTGGTGCCGGGTGGCAGATCTATCTCTTCAATGGTTCTGCCGACCACTTTGGATGATTTCTTGTCGCCATGTGCTATCGCCTCAAGCGCTTCTGCAGCCCCTCTTCTGAGAGAGTGAACGGCTACTATGTCGCCTCGGCGAACGTGTGTGAGAAGCGAGCTGATTGTGGTCTGCTGAGGTGAAATGGCGATATCTATCACGCCTCCCTGCACAAGATCGACATAAGCCGGGTTATTGATCAGGGTCATGACAGTTCTGGCACCGAGGCGCTTGGCCAGCATCGAGGCCATTATATTGGCTTCGTCATCGTTGGTCAGTGCACAGAAAACATCAGTATCTTCAATGTTTTCTTCCAGCAACAGGTCGCGATCGGAGGCGCTGCCATGCAGGACGATAGTCCTGTTCAGGCGTTGTGCAAGCAGATTGGCGCGGCGCAGATCGCGCTCAATGATCTTGACCTGAACCTCGTTTTCAAGGCTTTCGGCCAGGCGTGCACCGATATTACCACCGCCGGCGATGATGATTCGCTTATAAGGGTTATCCAGCCGGCGCAGTTCGCTCATTACAGAACGGATATCATGTTTGGCCGCGATGAAGAAGACCTCATCATCCGCCTCTATGATCGTATCCCCCTTGGGAATGATCGGGCGATCCTGTCTGAATATGGCAGCAACACGGGTATCCACGTTCGGCATATGGGAGCGCAGGAAGGATATTTCACGGCCAACCAGAGGACCGCCGTAGTAGGCACGTACAGCAACCAGCTGTGCTCTGCCTTCGGCAAAGTCCAGTACCTGGAGTGCTCCCGGGTGCTGGATCATTTTCCGGATATGCTTTGTCACCAGCTCTTCAGGGCTGATCAGAACGTCGACCGGCATGGATTTGTCGGCAAACAGCAGTTTGTCCTGATAGAGGTAGTCGTGCTCACGCACACGTGCAATCTTGGTGGGTATCTTGAACAGTGTATGTGCCACCTGGCAGGCGATCATGTTGACTTCATCGCTGTTGGTGACGGCAACCAGCATATCGGCATCCTTGGCACCGGCCTGAGCCAGCATGGAGGGGTGCGAGGCCGGGCCATCCAGCGTGCGAATGTCCAGCCTGTCCTGCAGCTCGCGCAGGCGGGCAGAGTTTGTGTCGATGACAGTGATATCATTGGCTTCATTGGCAAGGTTCTCTGCCAGTGTGCCACCTACCTGCCCTGCGCCGAGGATTATGATTTTCATGCTTCTGCACTTTCCTCTTGATCAGATTCTGACACTGGCAGGACAGCCTTGCTGAGGCATGCATAATAGAAACCATCATGACCATCAGGCTGTGGGAAGAGCTGTCTGCCATAAGGCCGCTCCATCCCCCAGGAGGCCTCTATGGGCTGATGCAGGGCGTCGGTTGTCATATTCAGGAAGCGTTCCATGACGCGCTCGTTCTCCTGAGTGAAGACTGAGCAGGTGGCGTACACCAGTCTGCCGCCAGGCTTCAGCATAGGCCATAAATTGTTCAGTATCCTCAGTTGCAGGTCTGCCAGCAGCTTAAGATCCTCATTGCGACGCAGCAGCTTGATATCGGGATGGCGGCGGATAACACCGGTGCCGCTGCAGGGCGCGTCAATCAGGATGCGGTCGTAGAGCTGGCCATTCCACCAGTCGGTGTCGCTGGCATCGGCTACGAGCAGGTTACAGGCATCTTCAAAACCCAGCCTATGCAGGTTGTCGTGGATGCGTTCAGCACGTGATTCGCTGATCTCTATCGCTGTAATGCTGGCCGGGTCCTCGGCCTGCTCAATCAGGTGGCAGAGCTTGCCGCCGGGAGCTGCGCAGGCATCAAGCAGATGCTGGCCGGGTTCGAGCTCAAGCAGCTCTGCTGCGAGCTGGGCCGCCTCATCCTGAACACTGAACCAGCCCTCGTCAAAACCGGGCAGTTCCTGAACATCCTGTGCTTGTTGCAGATAGATGGCTTGACTGCTGATCAGGCCAGGAGTCGCGTCAATATCAAATATACGAAATTCATTGATCAGCTCATCTCTTGTAAGTGAGCGCTTATTAACTCTGAGGCAGAGAGGGCCTTTTACATCATTGCCACTGAGTATCGACTGCCAATGATCGGGCCAGTTATTGCGCAGCTTTGCCAGCATCCAGTCTGGATGGTTCCAGAGATACTGCTCATCATCACTCAGGCTGGCATCTATCTCTTCTCGTTCGCGTTGATAACGCCGAAGCACGGCATTGATCAGGCCTTTTGCCCAGGGTTTAGACAGATCATCCGCCACTGCAACTGTTTCGCCGATGGCGGCATGGGCGGGAATACGGGTATCGCGCAGTTGATAGATGCCAAGCAGAATGACTGCCAGCAGATCCTGATCCTTATCCTGCATCGGGCGTTTCAATAGTGTGTTAGCAATCGTCTGCAGCCTGAAAAAATCTCGTGTGACGCCGTAGCAGAGCTGCATCAGCAAGCCTTTGTCGCGTGCTGACAGGCGGCTGGCGGCTGGCGGCACCAGTGTGCTCAGAGAGCCATGATGCGTCAGGAGTGATGTGAGGATGGAAACCGCGAGATAGCGTGTCAATGGAACCTCTGACCGACTGTGAAACGTTGTGGATTACCGTTGAGCAGTGACGCCAGAGGTTGTGCCTTGCCGCCCGGTAACTGCAGTTGTTCGAGTAGCAATGTGCCTGCACCGGTAGCGACCTCGAGGCCTTTTTTACTCACGGAGCAGATTGTTCCGGGCGGTTGCGTCTGTTGCTGGTCGGTTGTGCGGGCCTGCCATACGCGCAGAGTATCCTCACCGAGCCGGGTATAGGCGATAGGTCTGGGGTTGAGTCCGCGAATTCTGATGGCCAGTTCGGCAGCGCTCAGGTTCCAGTCAATAAGCCCCTCTTCCTTGGTCAGCTTGCTGGCATAGCAGGCCAGCGCGTCATCCTGAGGCTGAGGGTCTACCTTGCCATCGGCAAGTAAGGGCAGTATCTCAAGCAGAGCTGAAGCACCCAGACCGGCCAGGCGGTCATGCAGGGTGGCGCTGGTGTCATCTGCGAGAATCGGGCAGCGGCTGATACTCAGCATATCGCCGGTATCCAGTCCTTTATCCATCTGCATGATGGTGATACCGGTTTCGGTATCTCCGGCCAGCAGGGCTCTCTCGATCGGAGCAGCACCACGCCAGCGAGGCAGAATGGAAGCGTGAACATTGATGCAGCCAAGGCGCGGGATGTCGAGCACTTCCTGAGGCAGCAGCAGGCCGTAAGCAACAACGATCATCAGGTCGGGTCTGAGTGCCGCCAGTTCAGCCTGAGCCTCTGCCGTACGCAGGCTCAGTGGCTGGTAAACAGGCAGCTGATGCTGGATCGCCAACTGTTTGACCGGGCCAGGTACGAGTTTGCGGCCTCGTCCCGCCGGGCGGTCTGGCTGGGTATATACAGCGCTGATCGGATAGCCATGACTCAGCAGCTTGTCCAGACAGGTGGCGGCAAAATCGGGGGTGCCAGCGAAGACAATGCGAAGTGGAGCCGTGTTCATCACTCTATCCAGTCAGGTATTAAGGATTATAGTGCTCAATCGCGCCCTGCCTCAGACCGCGGACTGCTGCTCGAGCTTGTGCTTTTTTTCCAGCTTGCTTCTGATCCGGCTGCGCTTGAGGTTGGACAGATAATCCACAAACAGCTTGCCGTTCAGGTGATCCAGTTCGTGCTGAATGCATACCGCGAGCAGTCCTTCTGCTTCGAATTCGGTTGGCTCGCCTTCCCTGTTCAGGCACTTGACGCGAATCTTGCGTGGACGCTTTACACTCTCGTAGTAGCCCGGCACAGACAGGCAGCCTTCCTGACCCTCTTCCAGCTCAGGCTCAATCACCTCGAAGCTCGGATTGATCAGCACCAGAGGTTGATCGCCCTCATCCGAGACATCCATCACAACAACCTGCTTATGCACATTGACCTGCGTGGCAGCCAGGCCGATGCCAGAGGCGTCGTTCATGGTCTCGAACATGTCATCAACAAGGGTGCGAATAGAGTCATCGACAACATCCACCGGCTCTGCGATAGTACGCAGGCGAGGATCTGGAAATTCTAGAATAGTCAGTATAGCCATGGGTATAGGTCTTTCGGCAGTTAGATTTTGAACGCTTGAAGGCGACATCTCAGTTTCAGCCTATTATACTGAATATGATTTGCAATGCATTGTTAAGCCGGATGTTTCATGAATATGTGAGCAGTTCATGAAATGCGCGGGTTAAGAACATTATGAATGGCACAAGCAGGCCCCGCTGGCCTGAGGTGTCCGGATCACAGGGAACTGAATATGAAACATCTGCTTTGCGGACTGCTGGTGGCAGGCTTGTTGAGTGTTGGCGTTGCTACCGCGGATGTCAGACAGGATCAGATTAAACTGCGCGACGGACACCCTACCGAATATGTAGTGGTGTCGGGCGATACCCTCTGGGATATTTCGGCAAGGTTCCTTGACAGCCCATGGCTGTGGCCGGAGGTCTGGGGAGTCAATCCGCAGATAGATAATCCCCACCTGATCTATCCGGGCGATGTGGTATATCTGACCTGGGTGGACGGACGCCCCAGGCTGGGGTTACGTGGGGGTGACAGCGATGGCGTACGCAGGTTAAGCCCTCAGGTGCGAGTCCAGCCGCTGGAGCGGGCGGTTCCGGCGATTCCCCTGCGTGACATCATGAGTTTCCTCAATGATAACCGGGTACTTGAGTATGACGCGCTGCAAAATGCGCCCTATGTCGTAGGTGCTGAAAACAAGCGTATCATTTCCGGCGCAGGTGATCGTATCTATGCCCGTGGTGAGTTGCTGGGTCCTGATCGTCTGCAGGGTATTTACAGACCCGTACGGGAGTATGTACACCCCGAAACCGGCGAGTTTCTGGGTTATGAGCTGTTCAAGGTCGCCGATACGGCGATTGCAGCGCAGCAGGATGATATCGTAACGCTCGAGTTGCGCCGTACCCGCGAGGAGGTTCGATCCGAGTACCGAGTCCTGCCCGGTGGCGAGAGTCGCATTCAGTCCATGTTTTATCCCAAGCCGGCTCCCTATACCGAAGGTGGCCTGGTGATCGACATTCTAAAGGATGGTGTTGATAAAATCGGCCAGTATGACCCGGTTGTGCTGAGTGTCGGTAGACGTGATCGTGTCGAACCCGGTGACGTTTTTGCCATTTATTCTCAGGGTGAGGTGCTGCGGGACCCACTGACAGGCGAATCGATACAGTTACCGGCTGAAGAAGCCGGCGTGCTGATGGTGTTCCGTTCATTTGATCGTGTCAGCTATGGCCTGGTGATGCGTGCAACCAATGTGATTTCGATCGGGGATGAGATCAGAACTCCCTGAATACCTGATACCTGATACCTGATATCTGCGATACCTGATAGCGACAAGGAGTCTATCAATGCCGAGCGATCCAAGGGAATGGATCGCAGTCAGCCTGCTACCGGGCATGGGTCCGGTAACGCTTGGCAGACTGTTCCAGCAAAACTGTAAACCTTCCGATCTGTTCAGTCGTTCACCACCTTTGGGTGTCACGTTGCGAAGTGATACCCGAGCTGCACTGGCCTGCCTGGAAACCCGCCGCAGGTTGAGGCTGAAGGCCTGTGAGCTGTATGACTGGGCCGAGAGCGAAGGGATCACAATACTGACCCTGGATGCGGACGACTATCCTCCGCTGCTGGCGTCGATCTATGACCCGCCTCCACTGCTGTGGGTAAAGGGGGATGCTTCAGTACTTACGCAGCCTCAGATTGCGATGGTTGGCAGTCGGCATGCCTCAAGAGGTGGTCTGCGCAGTGCCTATGACTTTTCATCCTATCTGTCGCGCTGTGGCCTGGTTGTTACCAGCGGGCTGGCGCTGGGGATCGACAGCGAGGCGCACCGCGGGGCTGTTGAGCAGAAGCTTCCAACGATAGCCGTGATGGGGACCAGTATCGAGCATGTCTACCCCAGGCGTAACCGCGGACTGGCCGAGCAGATAGTGGCTCAGGGAGGGTGCCTGATATCGGAGCTGCCGCCCGGTTCTCCACCCCTTGCCGCACATTTTCCCCGCCGCAACAGAATCATCAGCGGCTTGTCGGTGGGGACGCTGGTGGTTGAGGCTGCGCTAAAGAGTGGCTCGCTGATTACTGCCAGAGAGGCGCTCGAGCAGGGCCGTGAAGTGTTCGCCATACCCGGCGCTATCGCCAATCCGTTAAGTAGAGGTTGTCATGCACTGATTCGCGAAGGTGCGGTGCTGGTTGAAAATGCCCGGCATATCATTGAGCAGTTGGGCGCCTTGCTGGGATCACTGTTGCCTCCGGAGGAAAGGGAGCGTGATGGTCTGATCTCCTCAGACTCGGCTTCTCAGGGTCTGGCTGCTTCTGACACACTCCCCTCCTCGCAGGCGAAACTGTTGCAGCAGATCCCCTATGAGCTGATAGATATGGATCAGTTGTCTGCTTTGGCAGGTGGCGATTTCAGCCAGTTGCAGCAGGGGGTGATGCAGCTTCAGCTATCCGGCTGGATAGAGGCTGTCGGCAGCGGTGTCAGGCGTTGCCGATAGTGCGCCGCTCTATTCGGTGCTTACTCTTTTCCCCGCTGGCGTTTAAGGGTATCCTGCACGGTTTTCTGTAAACTGTTGGTCATGATTTGCAGGCCTGAATCAAAATGGGATGTATACTATGCAACCAAAAGTAGGCGTTATAATGGGTTCCAAGTCGGACTGGCCGACCATGGAACATGCGGTGCAGATGCTTGAGCAACTCGGTGTCACTTACGAAACACGCGTAGTGTCTGCTCACCGCACTCCTGATCTGCTGGTTGAGTATGCCAAGACCGCAGTCGATCGTGGTCTGCAGGTGATCATTGCCGGGGCCGGTGGCGCCGCGCATCTGCCGGGTATGGTGGCCGCACAGACCACGCTGCCGGTACTGGGAGTTCCTGTGGAATCCAAGGCTCTCAGTGGAATGGACTCTCTGTTGTCAATCGTTCAGATGCCGGGTGGTATTCCTGTGGCGACACTGGCGATCGGCAAGGCCGGCGCAACCAATGCAGGCATCCTGGCAGCACAGATACTGGGGCTGCAGGATGCAGAGATCAGGCAGGCACTGGAAAGGTTCCGTGCTGAGCAGACGCAGAAAGTGCTGGATAATCCTGATCCGCGAGATTGAACGCTCGCATGGTCGGACGCTTGATGTACAAAGCTTAAGTAGAGGCAAGGTCGAAAGATGCGTATAGGCATACTTGGAGCGGGTCAGTTGGGGCAGATGATGGCGCTTGCCGGTTATCCGCTGGGCAACCGATTCGTCTTCCTGGATACCAGTGGCAGCCCCAGTGCTGATATTGGTACGGTTGTGATGGATCAGGCGGAGCAATCGCTGGATCAGTTTCTGCAGCAGGTTGATTGCGTCACCTATGAATTCGAGCACCTGCCCCTTGCGCTGGTAAAGGCTGTCGAGGAGCGTAAGCCCCTCTATCCGGGCAGTGAAGCGATACGCGTGTGTCAGAATCGTGCCGAGGAGAAGGCTCTCTTTACACGTCTTGGTATTCCGGTTGCTGACTATCGACTGGTGTCGTCAGCACAAGAGCTGGCGGCGGCAACAACTGAGCTCGGCGGAGTACAGAAGATTCCTGTTGTTGCCAAGTCTCTGACCGAAGGGTATGACGGCAAGGGGCAGGCGGTATTGCGCAACCCTGCCGAGGCAGGTGATGCCTGGCAGAAGATCGGACACCCGCAACTGATTGTAGAGTCCTTTGTCGACTTTGTACGAGAGGTGTCGATCATTGCAGTCCGCGGGCGCGATGCGCAGGTGGTTTTCTATCCAATCGCTGAGAATTATCACAGCGAAGGTATCCTGCGCTACTCGATGGCACCCCTGCCGGATGTATCTGAGCAGTTACAAGCACAGGCTGAGGGGTATATTCACCAGTTGCTGGATGCATTGGACTATGTCGGTGTGCTGACGCTGGAGCTGTTTCAGACGCGTGACGGCAGGCTGCTGGCCAATGAGATGGCCCCCAGAGTGCATAATTCCGGGCACTGGACGCAAAATGGCGCGATCACCAGCCAGTTTGAAAACCATCTGCGTGCGGTGCAGGGCGTTCCACTGGGATCGACAGTGGCGCGTGGTCTGACCTGCATGATCAATATCATCGGCGAACATGGTGATCTTTCAGGCTTACTTGAAATCGAAGGGGCGCATCTCCACCTCTATGGTAAAGAGGAGCGTGTCGGGCGAAAGCTTGGTCATGTCAATCTGGTGGCAGACAGTTATGAGGATCTGCTCAAGCTGGTGGATCGTGCCAGAGGCTTATTGCCTGGTGCTCCCGAAGCATGTTTTAGCTTTATCTAGTGTAATCAAGAGTTTTTCCTGGTATGTAACCACTGACTTTTGTGGAGAGCTGATGTGAGCGCCTGGCATTTGAATCGAGCAGTCAGAGTCCTGCGGCAGGGCGGCGTCATGGCCTATCCTACTGAAGCTGTCTGGGGATTGGGTTGTGACCCCTGGAATGAGGCTGCAGTGATGAAACTGTTGCGGCTGAAACGCAGACCCGTCGACAAGGGGCTTATATTGGTGGCCTCCTCGGTTGAGCAGGTGCAGCCACTGCTTGCGCCCTTGACGCCGGAACAGCGTCAGAGTGTTTCTGATACCTGGCCCGGGCCTGTCACCTGGCTGATCCCTGACCCGGCGAATTTGATCCCTGAATGGGTCAAGGGACGCCATGACAGTGTTGCCATCCGGGTCAGTGCCCATCCTCTGGTGAAGCAGTTATGTGAGGCCTGGGGAGGCCCGTTGGTATCGACATCTGCCAACCCATCTGCAGCTCCTCCTGCCAAAACCAATCTGCGAGTTAAGACTTACTTCGGCTCTGGACTCGATTTTATATTGGATGGAGCCTTGGGTGGTAGAGATCGTCCAAGTGAGATAAGGTCAATCACCGATTTTTCAATTATCAGAACGTAAGTAAGTATTTACTACTGGAGTTTTACATGTCTGTGCCTGATATCAACGCTGTTAAGAATTACCTGCTCGGACTTCAGGATAGTATTTGCGAAAAACTCCAACAGATTGATAATAAACAATTTATTGAAGATAGCTGGGTGCGTGAGGCAGGTGGTGGTGGCAGAACTCGCGTGTTGAGTCAGGGCTCTGTCATCGAAAAGGGAGGAGTTAATTTTTCACACGTGCATGGCGATAAACTTCCTGCATCTGCTACGGCTCACCGGCCGGAATTGGCGGGCCGTCATTTTCAGGCGATGGGCGTATCCCTGGTGATTCATCCTCATAATCCGCATGTTCCGACTTCTCATGCGAATGTCCGATGCTTCGTTGCCGAGAAGGAAAATGAAGCACCTGTCTGGTGGTTTGGTGGTGGTTTCGATCTGACACCCTATTACGGTGTGGATGAGGATTGCATCCATTGGCATCAGGTGGCGCATGATGCCTGTGAGCCCTTTGGTGAGGATATTTATCCGCGCTTCAAAAAGTGGTGTGATGATTACTTCTATCTTAAACACCGTAATGAGCCGCGCGGAATCGGCGGCCTATTCTTCGATGACCTGAACGAGCCGGACTTCGATACCAGTTTTGCACTGATGCGGGCGATCGGGGATGCCTATATCAAGGCATACCTCCCTATTGTACAGAAGCGTCGAGACGTGCCCTACGGTGAGCGTGAGCGAAACTTCCAGTTGCATCGCCGTGGCCGCTATGTCGAGTTTAACCTGGTGTACGACCGGGGCACTCTTTTTGGTCTGCAGTCGGGTGGACGCACCGAGTCGATTTTAATGTCCCTGCCGCCTGAAGTGCGCTGGAGTTATGACTGGCAGGTTGAGCCTGGCTCGGCAGAAGCGCGTCTATATGAGCATTATCTTCAGCCAAAAGACTGGTTGGGTGAAATTAAATGATTGATAAATATGCTGTCTTTGGTCATCCAATCAGCCATAGTAAATCTCCGCTGATACATGGCATGTTTGCCGCGCAATTGGATCAAAAACTGGAATACATGGCGGTTGATGTTGCCGAAGCAGAGTTTGAGCAGCAGGTTGATTCATTTCTGCAAGGTTCCGGCAAAGGGCTGAATATCACTGTTCCCTTCAAGGAGCGTGCCTGGGCATTGGCTGGGCTGCGAACAGAGCGTGCAGAACTTGCTGGGGCGGTTAACACCCTCTGGCGTGATGAGTCAGGTCTGATCTGTGGCGATAATACCGATGGTGCCGGGCTGGTTGTTGATCTTACCTGTAATCACCGGATTCGGCTCGTCAATTGTCGTGTTTTGCTTTTGGGTGCGGGAGGTGCTGCACGTGGTGTTATAAAACCACTTCTTGATGCGGGCATTTCGGAGTTAGTAATTGCTAACAGGACCCTGTCTAAAGCACAGTTGCTGGTATCAGTTTTCTCTTTCACTGATGAGTCCAGCCAGCAGGATACTCAGACAATCAGCGCTTGCGATTTTCAGGGACTCCCGAATGGCAGCTTTGATCTGATTATCAACGCAACCTCCGCAGGCCTGGGTGGCGAAACCCCGGATCTGCCGGCACACCTCATGGCTGAGCACACTATCTGCTATGACATGTTATATGGGGCAAGCGAAACCCCTTTCTGCCGCTGGGCTCGTCAGCATCAAGCCAGCAAGTCTCTTGACGGGCTGGGTATGCTGGTGGAGCAGGCAGCAGAGTCTTTCCTGATCTGGCGTGGTATCAAGCCGGATACGGCCCCTGTTATTGATGCTTTGCGCCAGAGCCTGGGTCAGCAATAAAGCCTCAAGGCTTGTCAAACGCATCAGTGAAACGCTATAACTGAATAGAACCCACCTTCTGGATCAATAACATGCCTGAACATGTTTCACTGAGCGCCGAGCAACTATACAAGCGTTGCGATCATCAGGATCTGCCTTTCCTGACAACTGAAACACTGGAGCCCTTCAACGGCTTCTTTGGCCAGGAGCGTGCGGTTGAGGCTATGAGCTTCGGCGTAGGCATGCAGCGTCCAGGCTATAATATGTTTGTTATGGGGAACCCCCATACCGGGCGCTTCTCCTTCTCCATGGAAAGCCTCAAAAGCGGGGCGAAGAAAGAAGCTAAACCCAGCGACTGGTGCTATCTGAACAACCTGTCAGACTCGCGATATCCCGTCGTACTTGAGCTGCCCTCCGGCAAGGCGGGGCCGCTCAAGCGTGATATCGGTGGGTTGCTTGAAAGCATCATGACGGAGCTGCCAGCCGCATTTGAAAGCCCTGGTTATCAGCGCATGAACAGCCGTATCGAGCGTGATTTCAACCGCCGTTATGACCAGGCGATTGATCAGGTTGAGCGCAAGGCGCGTGAATGCAGTATTGCCGTGTACCGCGATGCCGGCACGATTGGGTTCACACCGGTTGCAGCGGGTCAGGCGATGGATGAAGCGGTGTTCTCACAGCTGCCTGAAGAGGAGCGTGATGCGTTCCAGAAGAACATCTCAATGCTGGAAGAGCAGTTGAATGAGGCGCTGGCCGAGTTGCCGAAGTGGCGCCGTGAAGCGGCTCAGCAGATGAAAGCGCTGGATCGTGAAACCGCACAGCGTGCGCTGGCGCCACTGTTCAATGCATTGCGCGAGCGCTATATCAATCTGCCCAGCGTGGTCAGTTACCTGGCACATATAGAGCGTGATCTGATCAAGAATGCTGCAGAGATAGTGAATGACGACAGGCCGCTGGAAAGCAAGAGTGACCAGCAGCGCAGCAATTATCTGGAAGAGAACTACGGCATCAATTTGTTGGTGGATAACCATAAAACCAAGGGTGCCCCGGTGGTCTATGAGGCACATCCCAGTTATGAAAATCTATTTGGCAAGATAGAGTATCTCAGCGAAATGGGCTCGCTGCAGACCAACTATACGCTGATTCGCCCGGGTGCCCTGCATCGCGCCAACGGCGGTTATCTGGTGATGGAGGCCGAAAAACTGCTTGAGCAGCCTTTCGTTTACAACGCTCTGAAGCGTGCCCTCAAGGCTCACGAGATACGTATTGAAAACCCGGTCAATGAATATACCGGCATCAGTACCATCTCGCTTAATCCGCAGCCGGTAAAGCTGAAGGTCAAGGTGGTGCTGGTAGGTGAACGGGATACCTATTATCTGCTGCAGGAGCTGGATCACGACTTCGAAAAGATGTTCCGAGTCGTGGTGGACTTTGATGAGGATGTGAGCAGAGAGCCATCTTCTATCCGAAACTATGCCCGTCTGATGAAAACCCTTTCCGTTGAAGAGGGGTTGGCAGCACTCAAGCGCGAAGCGGTTGCTCGCCTTGTAGAGCACAGCTCACGCATGGCTGAGGATCAGGAGCTGCTGTCTGCCCACATAGGTGAGCTGGTGGATCTGCTGTGTGAAGCGGACTACCATCGCCGGCAGCGAGGGGAAACGCTGATCACCGCGGATCATGTCGAGCGCGCGCTGCAGGCAAAGGAAAAGCGCACGGGACGCCTGGCGCAGAAAATTCTGGATGGCATACTCAACCGCACAGTGCTCATTGATACCGAGGGTGAGGCCGTTGGTCGCTCAAATGGTCTTACGGTGTTGCAGGTCGGGGATGTCGCTTTTGGTACACCGGCCAGGATCACAGCCACGGTGAATCCGGGTAATCGCGGAATAGTGGATATCGAGCGTGAGGTGACTCTGGGACAGCCGATCCACTCCAAAGGCGTTCTGATCCTGACCGGCTATCTCGGGCATAAGTATGCGCGGGACTTCCCGCTTACCCTGTCGGCCAGTATTGCGCTGGAGCAATCCTATGGTTATATCGATGGCGACAGTGCCTCGCTGGCGGAGGTCTGTACGTTGGTATCAGCACTGACCGGTATCCCGATCAGTCAGCAATACGCGATCACCGGGTCAATCAACCAGTATGGTGAGGTGCAGGCGATCGGAGGCGTGAATGAAAAGATAGAAGGCTTCTTCAAACTCTGTAAAACACGCGGTCTGAGTGGGTCTCAGGGGGTTGTGATTCCGCGGGCCAATGTGCGTAACCTGATGCTCAAGCGTGAAGTGGTTGATGCGGTCAGCAATGGTCAGTTCAAGGTCTATGCAGTCAGTACGGTGGATGAGTGTATGGAGATCCTGATGGGGCGCAACGCTGGAGCGCTGAAGGCGGATGGCCACTTCACTCAGCGCAGTATCAATGCGGAAGTGGTGAAACGTTTGCGCGAAGTTGCCAAAGCCAAACCATGATCAGGCTGGATAAGCCGTATGACGGGCCTCTCAGGAGGCCCAGTCCTCTGCCAGATGCTTGTCCTTGAGGCGCGCATAGTTCTCTGCGGTATACACAAAAAATGAGCGCTCCTTGTCCGTCAGTTCTCGCATCTGCTTGACTGGCCTTCCTACATAGAGATACCCGCTCTTCAGCGTTTTGCCTGGCGGCACCAGACTTCCGGCACCGATAATCACCTCGTCCTCCACCACTGCACCATCCATCACCATGGCGCCCATGCCGACCAGAATACGACTGCCAAGTGTGCAGCCATGCAGCATCGCCTGATGTCCGACCGTGACATGATCACCGATAATCAGCGGAAAGCCATCCGGGTTGTAGGGCCCTGCATGTGTGATATGCAGCACCGAGCCATCCTGGATGCTGGTATACTGACCTATACGGATGCGGTGCATGTCGCCACGGATCACGACCAGCGGCCAGACTGAGCTATCATCGCCTATCTCGACATCACCCAGTACGATGGCGCTTGGGTCGATGAATACTTTTTTTCCCAGTCGAGGGGTCTGGCCCTGATACTGACGCAGCGTCATACTGATTATCCTGTAGTTTAGGTGTGACGTGGTTTGGCTGTTAGTTTGGCTGTTAGTTTGGCTGTTAGTTTGGCTGTTAGTTTGGCAGTTTATTTGAAAAACACACTCTCTGCCCACATTGTATAACAAAGCGCGGCCCTATCTGCAGGCCGCAGATCAGATTCCCGCATCATCGGAGGCTATATCATGACCAACCCGCTGCTAGAACAGCACCTTCTGCCAGAGTTCAGTCGTATCAAGGCAGAGCATATCGAGCCTGCGATCGATCAACTGCTGGCGCGTAATCGCAGCAGGATTGAGCAACTGACGGCGGACCCGTCTGTGCTGAGCTGGGAGACGCTGGTATTGCAACTGGATGAGTTGAATGATGAGCTCTCCAGGGCCTGGTCACCCGCTTCGCACCTGAATGCGGTGATGAATTCCGATGAGCTGCGCGAGGCTTATAATCGCTGTCTGCCTAAGCTGTCGGAGTACTGGACTGAGCTGGGGCAGAATCAGGCGCTGTTCAAGGCTTACCAGGCGCTCTCTGAAGGTGAAGGTTATCAGCGGATGTCGCCGGAGCAGCGCAAGGTTATCGATAATGCCCTGCGCGATTTCAAGCTGTCGGGCATCAATCTGCCGGTAGAGCAGCAACAGCGCTATGCCGAGCTGAGAAAGAAACTCTCGGCACTGACCACAGGCTTCTCTGAAAACGTCCTGGATGCCACACAGGGCTGGTTCCATCACACGCAGAATGAAGCCGATCTGCAGGGGATGCCGGAGCATGCGATCGCAGCTGCCGCTCAGGCAGCCAGCACTCGGGAGCTGCAGGGCTGGGTGATCACCCTGGATTTCCCCGCCTACTACGCGGTCCTGACCTACGCGGATAATCGTGGGCTGCGTGAACAGTTGTATCGTGCCTACAGTACACGGGCGTCTGATCAGGGACCGAATGCCGGTAAATGGGACAATAGTGGTGTGATGCAAGAGATTCTTGAATTACGCCATGAACTGGCTGCCCTGCTGGGTTTCAGCAGTTATGCCGACTACTCGCTGGCGACCAAAATGGCTGAATCGCCGGAACAGGTGCTGGGTTTCCTGCGTGATCTGGCCGAGAAGAGCAAGCCGGTGGCGCAGCAGGAACTGCAAGAGCTGAGTGATTTTGCCGCAGAGCTTGATGGCACTGCTGAGCTGATGCCCTGGGATGTCAGCTACTATGCCGAAAAACTGAAGCAGCAGCGCTATGAGGTGTCGCAGCAGATGTTGCGCCCCTATTTCCCTCTGCCTAAGGTACTGGATGGCCTTATTGCGCTGGTGGATAAGCTGTTCGGTGTGCAGATTCGTGAGATGGACAGCTTCGACAGCTGGCATGACGATGTGCGCATGTTTGAGCTGAGCAGAGACGGTGAAACACTGGCTTACTGCTACCTGGACCCCTTTGCGCGCAGTAACAAGCGTGGTGGCGCCTGGATGGATGGCTGTCGGGTGCGTCGTCGCTGTGTGGATGGCAAGCTGCAACTGCCGGTGGCTTATCTGGTGTGTAACTTCACGCCGCCACTGAATGGCAAACCGGCGCTGCTGACCCATGACGAAGTAACCACCCTGTTTCATGAATTCGGTCATGGTCTGCACCATATGCTGACGCGTATCGAGTATGCCGATATCAGCGGGATAAACGGTGTGGCGTGGGATGCGGTCGAATTGCCCAGTCAATTTCTGGAAAACTGGTGCTGGGAACCTGAGGGTCTGGCGTTGATGTCGGCCCATCATGAAACGGGTGAGCCACTGCCGCAGGCGCTGCTCGACAAAATGCTGGCCGCCAAGCACTTTCAGGCAGGCATGATGATGGTGCGACAGATAGAGTTTTCGTTGTTCGATTTTCGCCTGCACCATGAATTTCAGCCGGGTGTGACCGATATCCAGGCGCTGTTGAATCAGGTACGTGACGAGGTATCGGTTATCCAGCCTCCAGCCGAGAATCGCTTCCAGCACAGCTTCAGTCATATTTTTGCAGGTGGCTACGCCGCTGGCTACTACAGCTACAAATGGGCTGAGGTACTGTCGGCAGATGCTTTCTCGCGATTTGAGGAGGAGGGTGTGCTGAACCCGACAACTGGCCGTGATTTTCGCGAAAACATTCTGGAAAAAGGCGGCTCAGCGGAGCCGATGGAGTTGTTTGTTGCCTTCAGGGGGCGGGAGCCCAGTGTTGAGCCACTGCTGCGCCATTCAGGCATTACTGGAAGAGCATGAGAACATGACAGTCACAAAACGTTTTGTTGCCGGCGCGGTCTGTCCGCGCTGTGCCGCCATGGATGCGATACGCATGTATCGGGATGAGGTTCGGGAGTACCGCGAGTGCGTAAAATGCGGCTTCGAGGACTCCCTCAGGCTGGATGGCAGGCCTGAGCCTAAAGAGGTTGAAACCCGCGTGACACGGCCTGCCCAGCCAGTTGAGACAGAGCAGGCTCAGCCGATAAAATTTGTTATGCCAGCAAAGCGCAAGGATAAATAACATGCATCTGCCCGACTCCGTCAGCCAGCCCTGTGGCTGGGCCATGCACAGCCCGTTGGAACTTCATTACCATGATACCGAATGGGGCATGCCGCAGACGGATGATCAGGTGCTGTTTGAGTTTCTTGTGCTGGAGGCCGCGCAAGCGGGTCTGAGCTGGAATACCGTGCTGCAGAAGCGGGATGCCTACAGGGCTCATTATCGGAACTTTGACTTGCAGCAAGTCGCCGCGTTCGACGAGTCCGATATCAGTCGAATGCTGGCAGACCCCGGGTTGATCCGTCATCGCGGCAAGCTTGAGTCCTCAATTGGTACCGCCCGCATCGTACTGGATATGCAGGCTAAACATGGCAGCTTTGCGCGATGGCTCTGGCAGTTTGTTGATGGACGTCCTCTGGTCGGCAACTGGGAGCAGATGAAGGAAGTTCCGGCTGAAACCGAGCTTTCGATACAGCTATCCAAGGCTTTGAAGAAGGAGGGGGTGAAGTTCTTTGGTCCGACCATCGCATACGCATTCATGCAGGCTATCGGGTTAGTAAATGATCACGTGGTGACCTGTCCAAGGCATCAGATCTGTGTTGATGCAGGTGCTGGAATAGCGTTTTAGCCGTGTCGCTGTGTTACATCCACCCGCTTTACCACCATCTGTCGTGCTGGCATAGTCGCCAGTAAACGTATGCTCCTGTAGCACCGCGGGCAAAGAACAGTGAGCAGAACGCGAGCCAGAGGCCATGATTGCCCAGAGACTGGCTCAGCCACCAGGCAGGCAGAAAAACGGCAAATACCGAGAGCAGCATGGTGTTTTGCATCGCCTTGACCTGTGTCGTACCGATAAATATGCCATCCAGCAGAAAGCTCCACACGCCGATTAACGGCAGAGCAATCAGCCAGGGTAAGTAAGTGCTTGCTTCATATCTGATCTGTGGTATGTCAGTGAGCATGGAGATGATCAGATTGCCGCCGCTCCAGAAAAACAGCGTCATCAGCAGCGCGCTGACCAGTGACCAGATAGCGGCCGATGTAATCACCTGATAAAAATGCCGCCGATCCTTTTTACCCAGGCTGCGTCCGGTCAATGCCTCTATCGCGTGAGCAAACCCATCCAGCGCGTTTGAGATCAGCACCAGAAAGTTCAGCAGTACGGCATTGGCCGACAGTATATCTGTCCCCTGCCGTGCACCCTGTGCGGTGAAGAAAGCGAATGCCATCAACAGCACAACGGTGCGTACAAACAGATAACGATTCACCTGAAACAGCGCGGCATAGTCCTTAAAGCGCAGTAACTGGCGCATCATGAACTCGCCCGAGGTTTGCAGCAGTATGCGTCTGCAGAACCATATGCCGATCGCCAGGGAAAAATATTCGGCGCAGACGGTTCCCAGCGCTACACCATCGGCCCGCATGCCGAAGCCGAACACAAACAGAAGATTAAGCAGAATATTGACCAGATTGGTCACTGTCAGCAGCAGCAAAGGGATGCGGGTGTTCTGATTTCCGACAAACCAGCCCAGCAGCGCAAAGTTGCATAACACGGCTGGCGCGCTCCAGGCGCGGATTTCGGCATACAGGCGAGCCTGCGAGGTGACATCCTCTGCTGCACCGGCCAGATGCAGAGCTGCCTCCGTCAGTGGGCTGCGCAGGAGAATGATCATGCCGCCGATGACTAATCCAATCACCAGCGACTGCCCCAGGTAAGTGCGTATTGCGCTGCCATCATCACGGCCATGTGCCTGAGCCACCAGGCCGGTGGTGCCCATGCGCAGAAAACCGAAGGTCCAGTACAATATGGAAAAGAGCATGCCGCCGATAGCGATGGCGCCCAGGTAGTGAGGCTCTGGCAGGTGTCCCATTACCGCGGTATCCACCAGACCGAGCAGAGGGACCGTGATGTTCGATAGCATCATCGGCCAGGCCAGTGCCCAGACTCGTCGGTGTGTCTGCCGCTCGGGCCAGTAGGCGTATCGGGCGATCATGCCGGGCATACCGAGGGCCTCATGCCGCGCGTCGGCGCTGTGGCAGGCTGTAAAGCAGCAGGAACTCCATCAAGGCCACGACGACAACAGAGGGGCCGGCAGGTGTGTCAAAGGTCCAGGAAAGCCAGATGCCGCCGACTACCGCGAACATGCCGAGCAGAGAGGCAAAAACTGCCATCTGCTCCGGCGTGCTGGATAGCCTTCGAGCCGCAGCGGCAGGAATGATCAGTAACGAGGTGATCAGCAGTATACCAACCAGTTTCATCGCCACCGCAATAACGATGGCGATCATCACCATCAGTGCCAGCCGGACGCGCGTGACAGGCACACCTTCAACCTGCGCCAGCTCCTCGTTGATTGTGATGGCGAGCAGTGAGTCCCATAAGCGCCAAAGCAGTGCCAGCACCAGTAGTCCGCCGCCATAAACCCAGTAGAGGTCCTGTGGGGAGATGGCCAGCAGATCACCGAACAGATACTCCATCAGGTCGATACGAATATTATCGAGAAAGGAGACCGCAACCAGGCCGATCGACAGCGTACTATGGGCCATGATACCGAGCAGCGTATCGGTGGCGACAAACTTCTGCCGTTGCATTGCGACGAGCATGACAGCCAGCAGAATACAGCAGACAACAACCGCCAGATTGAGGTTGATACTGAACAGGAACCCCAGGGCCACGCCCATCAGCGCTGAGTGCGCCAGCGTGTCGCCAAAGTAGGCCATACGCCGCCAGACGACAAAGGCACCCAGAGGGCCTGCAATGGCAGCAACTCCGATACCTCCCAGCAAGGCAAATAACAGAAAATCCGGCACTGATAATCTCCCTGACTACTGGCTGACCTGATGAGGTTTGTGGTGGCTGCATGTATCCGCGTCGCCGGGTGGCTCGGGATGATCAATGATCACCTCACCATGAATATCATGATGGTGATCGTGCTGATGATTATACAGAGCAAAGGCATCAGCCTGCGATCGCCCGAACAGCTCGATGAAGGAGGGATCGTTGCTGACCAGCTCCGGATGGCCTGAACAGCAGATGTGCTGGTTTATGCAGATCACATGATCAGTGGCCGACATGACCAGATGCAGGTCATGTGAGATCATCAGGATACCGCATTTACGCTGTTCGCGAATGCTGGAGATGAGCTTGTACAGCTCCACCTGTCCGTTTACATCCACACCCTGGACCGGCTCGTCCAGTACCAGTAGCCTGGGATTACGCAGCAAGGCTCGGGCCAGCATGACGCGCTGTGACTCACCTCCTGACAGGTCATGAAAGCTGTGCTTGAGCAGATGGACTGCTCCGACATCATCCAGGGCTCTGGACAGGGCCGCAGGGTCAGATTTGATCCCTATTCTGAGAAAACGCTCGACACTGAGCGGCATGGTGCGGTCTATCTGGAGCTTTTGCGGCATATAGCCGAGCTGCAGCCCAGGTTGTCGCCAGACTGAACCGCTGGTGGGTGCGATCAGGCCCAGCACTACTCTGACCAGGGTTGTCTTGCCTGCCCCGTTAGGGCCTATCAGGGTGGTGATGCAGTTGTCATGCAGAGCAATGGATACTGACTTCAGCGCCTGTTGCCGCCCGAAATCGACATTAATCTGATCCAGTCGTACCAGATCCTGGTGTTGTTCATGCATGCTGGTCTGGATTCCGTTTGCAGCTGGGGCAGGTGCCAAGCACCTCAACCGTCTCCTGGTCGATACTGAAGCCCATATTGTTTGCCTGGCGGTTGAGGGCGCTGTGGACAGGGTCCGACTTGACCTCAAGTGTCTGATGGCACTCGCGGCAGATGAAAAAATAGCCGGTATGCTCGGCATCAGGCTGTGAGCAGCCGATAAAGGCGTTCAGTGATGCCAGGCGATGCACCAGCCCCTGCTCCTGCAGAAACTCCAGTGCGCGATATACAGTGGGGGGCGCAGAGTTGAAGCCGGCTTCTGCGAGCGCGGGCAGCAGATCATAGGCTCCCAGTGGCTTGTGGCTCTGCCAGATCAGGCGCAACACCAGCTCTCTGATCGGTGTGAAACGCAGCTGTTTCTTCCGGCACAGGGCTTTGGCACGTGCCAGAGCCTCGTCTATACAGGTCTGATGGTTGTGTTTTTCAGTGAAAACTGTGTCGTGTCTGAGCATGGTAACCGCACATCAAAACATTTATGTTATATTATAACTTACTATTTCAGAAATCGTCAGGATTAAACCGTGATGCCAAAGCTTGCTTCTCTTACCCGCGTACTGCCGCTTGCGGCCAGTGTTCTTTTTGCCGGCTCAGTCAACGCCACTCAGGTAGTGACCAGTATAAAGCCTCTGCAGTTGATAGCCAGTGCGATAGGTGATGGCGTGACGGAACCGGAGCTGTTATTGCCGGAAAACGCATCGCCTCACAGCTTTACTCTGCGTCCTTCCGATATGCAGAGATTGACCGAGGCTGAGTTGATCTTCTGGGTCGGTCCGGATCTGGAGCAGTCACTGTCACGGCCTTTGCAGCGCACCAATGCCCGAGTCGTGCAGCTCTATATGGCTGATGCAGGACATGACGACCATAAACACGAAAGTGAAGGTCATGGTCATAAGCATGATGAGCACAAGCACGATGACCATGACCACAAGCATGATGAGCACAAGCACGATGACCATGACCACAAGCACGATGATCATGGTCATAAGCATGATGAGCACAAGCATGATGATCATGGCCATAAGCATGACGAGCACAAGCACGATGATCATGGTCATAAGCATGATGAGCACAAGCACGATGATCATGGCCACAAGCATGATGAGCATAAGCACGATGATCATGGTCATAAGCATGATGGACACGAACACGACGGCCATGACCATGATGCCCATATCTGGCTCGATCCGATAAATGGGATTCGTATTGCCGAGACAATGGCCGCAGCGATGACTGAATTGAAGCCGGAGCATGCGGGTCGTATCGCTGAAAACCTGCAGCGGTTCAAGGAAGAAACTCAGAACCTGGACAGTACATTGAAAACTCAGCTGTCTGAACTCTCAGATAAAGGGTTTTTCGTATTTCATGATGCCTATGGTCACTTTGTTGAGCATTACGGACTGAATCAACTGGGATATTTCACTCTGGATCCATCACGCCAGCCAGGTGCGCGCCATCTTGCTGATATTCGCAGCGCCCTTGAGGCAGGAGAGGCGGTCTGTGTATTCAGTGAACCTCAGTTTACGCCTGCAGTAGTTGAGTCCGTGGTGCGTGGGATAGAGATCCGACATGGTGTGTTGGACCCCTTGGCCAGTGATATTGCTGTCGCTCCAGGCGCCTATCAGGTTTATCTGCAGCAGCTGGCAGATAGCTTCAGCGACTGCCTGGGTAGCTGAACAGGTTACCTGAACCAGGAAAAAAACAGTGATCCCCTGTATTCCTTGAAAAAAAGTGCAATCGGGGCTTCACAAGAGGTATAGGGGCCGATATAATGCGCCCCACTTTACGCAGATGTGGTGGAATTGGTAGACACGCTAGCTTCAGGTGCTAGTGCCTTCACGGGCGTGGGAGTTCGAGTCTCCCCATCTGCACCACTCTTCCTCAAGGAAGGTGATGCAGCTCAGCGGCGTAACAGTGAAAATCCGGCGCGGATCAAAAGCGCAACCCAAACGCAGATGTGGTGGAATTGGTAGACACGCTAGCTTCAGGTGCTAGTGCCTTCACGGGCGTGGGAGTTCGAGTCTCCCCATCTGCACCAACCTGAAAATCCTTCCAGATACCACAAAACGCCTTTCCCTCTTACAGGGTCATCGGCCGCTCATTACATGGTTTTTTCTCACTTTTTCTCTTACGTTTTTTACTGCAGGCGCCTTTTGCATGGTTTTCGGCTGCGTGCCAGCGACCGACCTCTGTCGGCCGCCAGAACTCCAGCCAATACCTGATATGATCAGGTGATCCTGATGCTTGCCATCATGCCCAGTTCTTCATGCTCAATAATATGGCAATGGAACATCCAGTCGCCCGGATTGTGAAATACCAGCTTAAGCTTCAGGCTCTGGTTAGGTGCAAGGTTAACGGTATCCTGCCAGGCGCGTCTGTGCACTGGCTGCCAGTCACCCTCCCCCTCGCGAGAGGCTTCAACCTGGAAATGTGTGCCATGCACATGAAAAGGGTGATCCATATGTGAGAGGTTATGCACGACCCACTCTTCCACCTCGCCTCGCTTGCCTTCAAACATCGGTGGCGAGTCCATGGAGAACTGCTGCCCATTGATCAGAAAGAGGATTGGAGGCTTCTCCATGGCTGTAGCCATGCCAGAGCTGTCAGTTGCATGCTGATCATGACCGGCGTGTCGATCATGACCCTGATGACCCTGATGACCCTGATGACCCTGATGACCCTGATGACCCTGGTGCCCCTGGTGCCCCTGGTGCTCCTGATGACCTTCATGTCCCATATGGCCCTGATGCTTCTCATTTGCACCATGAGCCATACCGGCCATGCCGGGCATCTCTTCGCTCAGCTCGATCAGTCGCACCACACTGGCTTCGCCCAGCACGGGCAGGCTTCGCAGGGTGGAAGGAAGCTGGATGGCCGGGCGCACGGCGCTCTGGCGGGTCTGCAGGCTCAGTAGCTGTCCCGGTTGTCGATAATGGGCGGGTTCGGGTCCCATCCAGTCACGATCATACGGCTGGCTGGTCAATTCAAAGCGGGTGCCGGGGTTTTCGCTGATGCGTACGATGAGGTCGCAGCGCTGACCCGGAACCAGTAGATAGTTATCCACAACCTCCGGTTGCTCAATCAGGCCGCCATCCGTGCCGATCAGCATCAACTGATGTCCCTCAAGGTTCAGCTTGAGATAGCGCCCGGAACAGGCGTTGATCAGACGCAGGCGCAGCGTGCTGCCCGGATCGACCTCCAGCACAGGCTGATACTGCCCGTTCACCAGCAGCAACTCGCCTTCGCGTCCGTTCATCCAGTCTGCCGGGGTATGCGGTGCCACCTGTGCCTGATCATCCAGACGCAGGTCGGTCACCATCAGGAGGTGTTCCTCAATCCCATCCGGCAGCTCCGGTGTTTTGGGTCTGACCATAAAAGCGCCCGCCAGGGAGTGGGCTATCTGTTCAGCGGTATGGTCATGCGGGTGCGGATGGAACCAGTGCATGCCGGCATTACCTTCGGGAACGGTAAAGCGATAGTGCAGCGTCGAGTCGGGAAGAATCGCGTGATGCGGTCCACCATCCTGATCACCCGGAACCATCAGGCCGTGCCAGTGAACGGTGGTGGGCTGGCGAAGCTGATTGCTGACCGGAATGCTGACCTCCTCGCCTTCGGTCACCTCAATCAGGGGTGTCAGCAGATTATTATATAGCCATAGCTCGGTCTGCTTGCCTGGAATCAGCTCAACACCGTGAGGAGCCGTTGTGAGGGCGTGATGGAAGCCTGCGCCGTTGGCCTGATTGATCAGTCGTGGCAAGGGGCGCAGTGGCTGGCCTATGGCTGGCATCAGTGTTGAAGCGCTTGCTGTGGCGGTGTTGACCCCCCGGCTGTGCAGCAGCCATCCGGCAACCGGGACTGTAAGCAGGCCAAGCGCACCCAGGCGCAAGAATTGACGACGTTGCATGATGTAATCCTTCTTCAGATAGATAGAGGCTGCAAAGCAGCGAACAGATCAGGTTATCTGAAACAGGTTCCGTGGCGGTCGCTCCAGGCGCTCCTTCATGCGTTCAGATACTACTCGAGTGATGGAGGCCGGAGTTGGCGGGTGTGCATGCAGGATCAGAGTGGCCTGTGTACTCAGCGCAGGCCAGATGCAGCAGGCGATGCAGCTGGCCTGAGGCCACTGTGGGCAATCATCGCTGTGGTTCTGTATGTCAGCAACCATGGCAGCAGTTGCCTGCTGATGGGTGTGTTCTGAATGAGCAGTGGTTGTCTGCAATGCTGAATGTGATCTGCTGTGATGTGACAGGCTCTGATGGGACTTGTGGTGTGCCTTATCCTGAAACGAGCTGATTTGATAGGTGTTGGCGAGCGCATGAGATGGCAACAGCATCAGCAGCAGACTGAATGTCAGCAGAAGGCTGGTCAAGCGGCGAAGCCTGTTTCTCATGGTGCTATCCAAGAATCTCATAAACACTATTGAGCCAGCTTGGGGCCGAAAGTTCAAGGCGCTGCCTGTCTGGAGGTGCTGGTTTTGGCTATGGCGCGCAATCTGGGTGAGTAGTCTAAGGTATATGGAAGATACCTAATAAAACTGAACCAGGGTGGTTTAACTGCACAGGAGTTCAATATGCTCTCTCGTCATTACACGTTTTTGCGCAGATTTTTCGTGTATGCACTTGTACTGTTCAGTCCGCTGCTGTCTGCTGCTCCTCTTCATCTGCTGATACCCAGTGGGCCGGGTGGTGGCTGGGATACAACCGCACGTGAAGTTGCACGGGTGCTGCAGGGTGAGGGTTTGGTCGAAGAGGTGGTGCTGACTAATCTGGCGGGTGCTGGTGGCGGGCAAGCGCTTCTCAGCCTTATAGAGGGTGAGCAACCGGAATCAACGCTGATGGTGCAATCTCTTCCTCTGCTGCTGCGAAATCTGACTGGTGTTTTTGATGTTGGCTTTCGAGATATTCAGCCGATTGCACTGATGATTGGTGCCCATCAGGTTGTGGTGGTCCGGGAAGAGGATGGTCATTCAACAACGGCTGAGTGGCTCGCAGCGGTGCAATCAGACCCTGTGGCTCATGCTGTGGTGGGCGGTTCAGCTCCGGGTAGCCTGGACCATATCACGGCGGTGCTGTTGCTCACCCAGGCAGGCTTGACGGCGGGAGATGTCCGCTATGCACCCAGTGATGCGGGTGCAGATGCCTTGCGCCGATTCAGGCAGGGGCTCGGCTCGGCACTCGTTACTGGTTATGATCAGGTTGCCAATGAGTTGGCCTCGGGAGAGTTGCGGGTGCTTGGTATTGCCAGCCCTGAGCCGGTGGCTGATATTCCGGTTCCGACGTTTCGTGAGCAGGGCTATGATGTGGTGCTGGTGAATTGGCGAGGCTTTTTTGCGCGGGCAGGTCATTCAGATGATGTGTATGCTGCCTATCGTGAGCTGCTGGGTCAGTTGGCCATGACGAATGCCTGGAAAGAGGTTCTGGCACGCTATGGCTGGAGTGATTTTGTGTTGATGGGTGATGATCTGGATAGTTTTCTTGAGGCGCAGGAAGAGATGCTCAGGGATGTTTTGCGGGCTCTGGAGATTATTCAGTGAGATGAGCGTTACGCCGATTACGCCAGGCAGCCATAACGCAAAAAGCCCTGCATCACTGCAAGGCTTTGAAATATCTTTCAAATATAAGTGGTGCCCGGAGGCGGAATCGAACCACCGACACGAGGATTTTCAATCCTCTGCTCTACCGACTGAGCTATCCGGGCAACCTGAGGCGCGTATTTAAAAGGAAAGCCTTGTTGATGTCAAACACTTTTTCAAAACTTCCGGAAAATTGCTTTTCAGTATCTCAAGTTTGGGCGTTCTCGTATCAGAGCCTTGCCGATAAAATTGCTTGCAGCTCTCTATCCGTAAGCAGGATAGGGTTTGTTTTCATACTGCCGCCTCGTGCATTGGCCACTACACGTGCGAAATCCCCTTCTGTCATTCCAAACGCGTGCAAACGAGGCAGGTTCAGCCGGTCAACCCAGTCTCTCAATTGAGTTACCAGTCCTTCAAGGGCCTGGTTGTCACTGAGGGTTTCGTTATCTGCCAGCAGCCTGCCGACCCGGGCGTATTTTGTCAGTGCAGCGCTGTCAGCTGTGCGTGCCTGCAGGGCGGCGATATTGATCGCCGTAGCTTCCGCCAGCAGTGTTCCACAAACCACGCCGTGTGGGATAGGAAAGAATGCACCAAGTGGAGAAGCCAGGCCATGAACAGAGCCCAGGCCCGCCTGAGCCAGAGTGATGCCCGACATCATTGAGGCATAGGCAAGCTGACTGAAGCCGCTCTCTGCCTGAGGGTGACCTGCCTGAGGGTGTTCTGTCTCCCATGCCGACCAGAAGCCCGCGCAGAACGCTTGCATACCGGACCATGCCAGTGCGTCGGTCAGTACGCTGGCATTGCTAGACACATAGGATTCCAGCAGTTGTGTGAAAGCATCCATACCATTCGCCGCGATCAGCGATTTGGGGCAATCGCGCAGCAGGTCAGGATCGACAATCGCTGTATGCGGCACGAGCGCATCATGGCGAAAGGATTTCTTGAAACCTTCGGCGCCCTGAATACTCAGGACGGCATTTTTGGTCGCCTCGCTGCCTGTGCCTGCGGTGGTCGGGACCGCAATCAGAGGTGTTGCCGGTCCTGTATATTCAAGCCCCTTGCCGACGCCTTCAAGATAATCCATCACCGAGTGACCGCTCGGCAGCAGCCCTGCCACGGCTTTGGCCGCATCCAGAGCACTGCCTCCACCAATACCCACGACTATATCTATCTGTGAGTCTCGATAGTCAGCGACTGCCTGATCCACCCACTGTGGTGACGGCTCACCGCTCACGTGCAGCAGATGCCATGTCATGCCTGCCGCTGCCCACTCCTGCTGCAGGGTTTGCCAGAGAGGAGTCTGAATAAATGACTGACGACCGGTGATCACCAGTGCTGTGCGACCATGCTGCAGCATGCATGGCGTCAGTCTGGACAGGCTGCCTGCACCGAAATGTATCTGTGGCAGACGGCTGAGTGAAAAAGGGGTGATCAGCATGCACAAGACTCCTTTTGAGCTAAGCGGCGGTTGTGGGCCTGCCGTGGACTGCAGCGGCCTGTAACGGACAGTAGTGAAATAGTTAGCATGAGATTCTGTGGTCAGGTCTGAAGCCTAATCAAAGCGATCACTCAGCGGCTAAGCGGCTGCTGCTGAGTGATGCAGTGAATATTGCCACCACCGAGCAGTATCTCCCGCCCCGGTACCTGAACCACTTCGTGGTCGGGCATCAGTCTGGCAATCATCTCGGCGGCAACGTTATCCATCGGGTCATCAAATGCCGGCATCACAATGCCACCGTTGCAGATCAGGAAGTTGATATAGCTGGCCGCCATGCGCTGACCGGCAAGACGTGGCTGTGCGCCCTCTGAGGGATCTACGGCCGCAGCCTCCTCTTCAGTGATATACATAGGTGCGGGCAGTGGCAGTTTGTGTATGGTCAGAGGCCGCCCACGGGCATCCGTCTGTTGGCTCAGATAATCAAAGGCAGCGCTGGATAACGCATACTGCGGGTCTTCGCGGTCATCGGTCCAGGCCAGCAACACTTCACCGGGACGAATAAAGCAGGCCACGTTATCGATATGCTCGTCGGTTTCATCTTCATGGATGCCTCGCGGCAGCCAGAGTACCTTGTCGATGCCCAGATACTCACCGAGGCGCGCCTCTATCTCCTGCCGCGACAGGTGCGGGTTTCGATTCGGGTTGAGCAGGCAGGCCTCGGTGGTAAGCAGGGTGCCTTCACCATCCACATGAATGGCGCCGCCCTCAAGGATGAAGTCGGCACGATAGCGGTCCTTGCGCTCAATCTGCAGCACTTTACGAGCCACCAGTTCATCCTGATCCCAAGGGAAGTAAAGACCGCCATTCAACCCACCCCAGGCGTTGAAGATCCAGTCGATACCACGCACTTCACCCAGACCATTGATGACAAAGGTCGGGCCGGTATCGCGCATCCAGGCATCATTGCTGGACAGCTCGATAACCCGTATATCGTGGCTTTTGCTGCCATCGCGGCTGTGGGCGAGTCGGGTAGCGGCGTGCTCATACTGGGCGGCAGAAACGCCGACGGTCACCGGTTCAAAGCGGGCGATGGCTCTGGCGACATCTACGAATGCCTGCTGTGCCGGTTTAGCCCCGAGTCGCCAGTTATCGCAGCGCTCAGGCCAGACCATCCATGTCTGTTGGTGCGTCAGCCACTCGGCAGGCATATGAAAGCCATCAGCACGTGGCGTGCTCTGCAGCAGGAGGCTCATGCGCCATACTCCTTGCCGTCTTTTGTCAGCAGTACATCATAGAGTTCGGTGCGACGGTCGCGGAACACCCCCCAGCTGTGGCGCTTGTTGGCCAGGGCATCGAGATCGAAGGTATGGACCAGAATGCCCTCTTCATCACGGCCCAGTTCTGCAACACGCTTGCCTGTTTCATCCGCAATAAAGGAGGAGCCATAGAAAGTGATGCTGGAATCTCCCTCGGTTTCAACCCCGGTGCGGTTGCTGGCAATCAAGGGCACCAGGTTGGCGGCTGCGTGGCCACATTGCGCATTGTGCCAGTGATCACGCGAGTCGAGTCCGCTATCCTGCGGCTCGCTGCCGATCGCAGTTGGATAAAAGAGCAACTCAGCCCCCATCAGTGCCATGGCACGGGCACACTCAGGGAACCACTGATCC
The DNA here is from genome assembly GCF_008973755.1 of Nitrincola alkalilacustris. Taxonomy (GTDB): domain Bacteria; phylum Pseudomonadota; class Gammaproteobacteria; order Pseudomonadales; family Balneatricaceae; genus Nitrincola; species Nitrincola alkalilacustris. The sequence continues at coordinate 153,808 of NZ_WBOM01000007.1, forward strand.
CAGCAGATACCGACACCGATACGGCCATAGGCGGTATCCCAGACGCGAAAACCTGTATCCCCCGGAGTGAAGTAGAATTTCTCTGAATAACCCGGTCCATCAGGTATGTGGGCTTTTCGATACACCCCGAGCAGGCTGCCATCGGCATCGATGATCGCGATGCTGTTGTAGTAAGCGTTGTTGGCCCGCTCATAGAAACTCACAGGCAATACCACCTGCAGCTCTGCTGCCAGCGCACTGAAGTGAGCCACGGCCGGGTTCTCCTCCAGCGGTGTGGCGAAGGAGAGGTAGTCATAGCGCTGCTTCTGACAGAAGTAACAGCGCTCAAACAGCTCCTGGATCAGGATGATCTGAGCACCGGCTGCATGAGCTTCACGCACCTTCTGTTCTGCTTTTTGGATATTTTCATCAACATCCCAGCCACAGCTGATCTGGGTGGCAGCAACCGTTACCTGGCGCATCTTACAGTTTCCTCACGCTCGTTATGTTGTGTTGGCTCGGGACTAAACACCCAGCTTATCTCGCATATTATAGTACCAGGCCCCCATGGCCGTCAGCGGAACACGGAACAGACGTCCGCCCGGGAAGGGGTAGTGGCGCAGGCTGGCAAAGGCGTCGAAGCGCTCGGCCTGACCCTGGATTGCCATTGCGAGCGCCTTGCCGGCAACATGGGTAAAAGTGACACCATGGCCTGAACAACCCTGAGAGTAATAGACATTATCTTCCAGTCGGCCCATCTGTGGCAGTCGTGACAGGGTCAGCAGGAAGTTGCCGGTCCAGGCATAGTCGATCTTCACGCCGGCGAGCTGAGGAAAAGTCTTCAGCAGGTTGGGCTGGATCATGTTGATGATGTTGGCCGGGTCACGTGCTCCGTAGATCACTCCCCCACCATAGATCAGGCGCCGATCACCGGACAGGCGATAGTAATCGAGCAGGAAGTTGCAGTCTTCAACGCAATAGTCCTGTGGCAGTAGCTTTGCGGCCTGTTCTTCTGATAGAGGCTCGGTGGCAATAACCTGAGTCCCGCAGGGCATCGACTTGGCCGCCAGTTCCGGGATCAGAGTGCCCAGATAGGCGTTGCCTGCAATCACCACAAAGCGAGCCAGTACAGAGCCATCATCGGTGACCACCTCGGGCCGTGCGCCATGATGAATCGCGGTGACGGCTGAATTCTCATAGATGGTACCCCCCAGAGACTCCAGCGCCGCAGCTTCACCCAGAGCCAGGTTCAGGGGGTGAATATGTCCACCGGTCGGGTCCAGCATGCCGCCGATATAGCGTTTACTGTCGACGACGCCCTGTATGGCGTCTTTATCCAGCATCTCAAGGCCTGGGTGGCCATAGCGCTCCCAGAGCTGCTTCTGGCTCTCCAGATGCTCCATCTGCCCGGGTGCCAGCGCGGCAAAGACGCCGCCCTCTTTCAGATCGCAGGCTATATCGTATTCTTTCACGCGCTGGCGGATGATACGGCCACCCTCAAATGCCATCTCGCCCAGCAAGCGCGCATTGTCGGCACTGGTCTGCTTTTCGATCACATCCAGGTCACGGCTGTAGCTGTTGACGATCTGGCCGCCATTTCGGCCAGAAGCACCCCAGCCGACGGTAGCGGCTTCCAGCACAACGACCTTGAAGCCTGCTTCCGCGAGGAACAAGGCGGTGGAAAGGCCGGTATAGCCTGCCCCGACGACGCAGACATCCGCCTCGATCCTTTCTTTCAGAAAGGGCCGCGGGGGTGCCGGATTGGCTGATGCGGCGTAGTAGGAGGGTACAGGTGGATAATCGGTCATAAGCACCTCATTTCTTAGACGAAAGTATGTCTTGATGATGCATCAGTCTATGCCACAGAAAAGAAACTGCAAAGCAGGATTTTTTGCAGTGAGACCGATATGATTAACTGAACACACAATAACAGAACTTGAGGTTGTTATGTCTGCACCAGCCACATATGAAGATTGGGAAGCTCGGGCTGCGGGTCTGAGTATCAATGGTAAGGCTTTTATAAATGGCCAGTATGTCTCGGCGCACAAGGGCGAAACCTTTACCTGCATCAGCCCTGTGGATGGACGCCAGCTCGGCGAGGTGGCGAGCTGTGACGAAGATGATGCTGAAATCGCGGTTCAGGCGGCGCGTGAGTCTTTCGAATCTGGTGTCTGGTCCAGAATGGCACCTGCGAAGCGCAAACAGATTCTGCTGAAGTTTGCGGATCTGATCCGTGACAATCGCGAGGAGCTGGCGTTGCTGGAAACCCTGGATATGGGCAAACCGATACGTTTTGCGTTGCGCGGCGATATTCCGGCTGCCGAACGGGCGATTCGCTGGACCGCAGAAGCGATCGACAAGCACTATGATGAGCTGGCGCCAACTGCGCATAACGAGATCGGCATGATCACGCGTGAGCCGATCGGCGTGGTCGCCGCGATAGTGCCTTGGAACTTTCCGCTGATCATGGCTGCCTGGAAAATTGCACCGGCTCTGGCAACCGGCAACTCGGTTATTCTGAAGCCCTCCGAAAAATCACCTCTGACGGCCATCCGTATCGCCATTCTGGCAAAAGAGGCCGGAATACCGGACGGCGTATTCAATGTGCTGCCGGGTTACGGACATACAGTGGGTAAGGCGCTGGCCCTGCATATGGATGTTGATTGCCTGGTATTCACCGGCTCAACCGGCATTGCCAAGCAACTGATGATCTATGCCGGGCAGTCCAATATGAAACGCGTCTGGCTTGAAGCAGGTGGCAAGAGCCCAAATATCGTTTTTGCCGATGCGCCGGATCTCAAGGTTGCTGCAAAGGCCGCAGCATCAGCCCTGGCGTTCAATCAGGGTGAAGTGTGCACGGCGGGCACTCGCTTGTTGGTAGAGGCAGGTATCAAGGATCAGTTTGTAGAGCTGGTCAAGCAGGAGATGCTGGCCTGGGAGCCGGGCCATCCGCTGGACCCGAATACCGTAAGTGGCGCGATAGTCGATCAGCAGCAACTGGAGCGAGTGATCGGCTATATCGAAGCGGGACAGCAGGAGGGGGCTAAGCTGGTGCAGGGCGGCAAGCGTGTGATGCAGGAGACAGGTGGCATGTTTGTTGAGCCGACCATCTTCGATCAGGTGCAGAACCAGATGCGGATCGCCAGCGAAGAGATCTTCGGACCTGTTCTCTCTGTCATCACCTTCAATACACCTGAAGAGGCGATCGAAATCGCCAACGATACCATCTATGGTCTTGCTGCGGCTGTCTGGAGTGCGGATATCAACAAGGCGCACAAGGTGGCCAAGGCGCTGCGTGCCGGAAGTGTCTGGATCAACCACTATGACGGTGGTGATATGACAGCACCCTTTGGTGGCTTCAAGCAATCGGGCAATGGGCGTGACAAGTCACTGCATGCTTTCGACAAATATACCGAGTTAAAGGCCACCTGGCTGCTGCTTGAGTAAAGAAGTATCAGGTATGCAAGCGCTTACCATCTCTGGACGCCATGAAGCATGAGTGATGCATTAGTCGACTGGAAGGTACAATTGTACACCTTGTTGGCTGCCCTGCCGCGTGACAGGGTGGTCAGCTATGGTGGGCTGGCGAAGCAGTTGGATGGTGTGAGTGCCCGTATGGTGGCGCGTGCAATGTCCAATCTGCCTGCGGGTTCCGCTTTACCCTGGCACAGAGTGATTCGCAGTGATGGACAGCTTGCTGATCATGATGGAGCGGTTGAGCAGCGCAAACGTTTGTTAGCAGATGGCATACTGCTCAAGGGTAACCGCGTACCTGAGAACTATTTTCTCTAGACAGCTACTCAGGCAAAGATGGGGATCATTCAGGTTCAGCTGTGCCCATCACCCTGTGATGCATTAAATTGTGTCAGAATAAAAGCCCTTGTGGCAGGGGTATGTTGATAAAGTAGACAAATAACAGCCAGATTACCGCTGTGGTAATGATGGGCACTACAATCGTGCTGGGCCAGTGCCGCAACGGGTCTCGTGTCAGCAGGAAGCTTGCTCCGATGAGGGTGGTGGCTACCGTCACGGCGAGACCGAGCTTGCCGATCAGCCAGAACATACCTATGCCGATCACAACCAACCCGACCCCTGTGGTTAAAATCGCGCGCAGGCTCTGGGGGCGTTCGTCGGATTTGCCGCGAAGAACATCGACCCAGATCGCTAATCCCGCACAGATCAGCGTGATATATGCAATCTGGGGAAATGCATGCGGCCCCAGACCTGGCCCCGGTCGCCAGTTGCCGAAGGCTATGTCCAGCAGGCCGACAGTACCTAGCAGTATGGAGATCAGCCCAGTGTAGAAATCCTGACGGGTAAAGGCAGTTGAAAAGATGTTCCTCATATTCGGTACCTTTTGTGGACTGGTGGTCATTTGCGTTCACGCATGATGACGGTGAAGGTCAAGATCATGATCGCGGCGGTCGCGTATAGTCCGATGGCGATGGGGCTTGACAGTAAATGACTCCACTCACCGCGCCCGATCAGCAGTGACTGGCGCAGCGCCCGTTCTGCCCCGGGTGCAACGATGAAGCCAAGGATCAATGGAGCCAAGGGGAAGTGATAGATGCGCAGCACAACGCCCAACAGCCCTGCAAACAGCAGTACCCAGACATCAATCACAGAATTGCCGGCAGCAAAGGTGCCGAGAATTGCCAGCACACAGACGATGGGTAGCAATATGCGCGACTGGATCATTGCGATCTTGGAATAGAGAGGGAGCAGGAAATATGACAGTGCAAGGTTGATCACATTGGCATAGATCAGGATCAGAAACAGCGCATAGATGACCTCTGTATGGTCATATATCAGTCGCGGGCCGGGTGTCATGCCCATCAGGATGAAGGCTGCACCAAATAGCGCAGCAGTAGCGCTGCCTGGAATGCCAAAGGCAAAGAGCGGAATGAGTGTAGATCCTGAGGTCGCACTGTTACCTGCTTCTGCCGCAGCGACACCTTCAAGCGAGCCTTTGCCGAACGCATCGCGATTGCGTGAAAAGCGCTGTGCCAGACCATAGCTGATAAAGGCCGCCAGTGACGACCCTGCACCTGGCAAGGCGCCGATCAGTGTACCCATCGTTGTGCCGATCCAGGTGGCTTTCATCGTGGCGCGAAACTCTCTGAAGGTCAGCTTGTCCTGGCTGGCATCGTAATCACCTAGTAGTGACTGCGCCTGCATTCTGGCAGCATCCATGATGCGCTGCGTCCGCTCCATCCAGGCCTTGGCAAGCTGAATGATCAGCTCCGACACGGCAAAAATGCCTACCAGTACCGGGATCAGTGCCAAGCCGCCTGCCAGTTCGGGGATGCCGAATGTCAGCCGGATTGATCCACCGATCGGGTCGCGGCCGATCATCGCCAGCAGAATGCCAAGCGCGGCCATGGCGACCCCCTTGGCCACCCGCCCCTTGGTCAGAGCAGATATCAGCAGGAGTGAAAACGCATAGAGCGCAAAAAACTCGACCGGTCCGAATGTAAGCGCCAAAATAGCCAGTGGCAGTGCCAAAAAGATCAGGACAAAATCGCTTGAGGTATCGCCGATGACAGAAGAATACAGCGCCGTGTTCAGGGCTTTGTTGGGATAGCCCTTGAGCTTGGCCTGATAACCGTCGATCGCTGTTGCAGCGGAACCGGGTGTGCCCGGTACCCCGAATGAGATTGCCGATATCGAGCCGCCGAACATCCCTCCTTTGTAGATGCCCGTCAGTAGCCCGAGAGCCGCAGCAGGCTCAAGAAAGAAAACGATAGGCAGAAGTATGGCGATCGCCATGTCACCGCTCAGGCCGGGGATTGCACCGAGTGTGATCCCCATGAGAACACCGATGGCGACATACAGGATTACTTCGGGGCTGAAGGCGAGGTAGAGTGCGTTGATAAAGGCGTCCAGCATCTTGCAGGGCCTCCTGAGTGTTTAAATATGTGTTGATGGGGCTGGTTGCTGCTGCACAGATGAGTAAAGGCCCCTGCATCAGCACACGGCAGGGGCCTGAGTCGAGATCAGTTGATCTCACCGATACTGCGGAGGATCGTTCCGATTGACTCGACGGTTGCCTGATAGAGCACAGTGGAGTCGGCCGAATTCAGTGGCGTGATACCGGCATTGATACGGTTACTCATGGCGATTGCCGTGGGTGAGGCCAGCGCTTCCATGAAGCAGTCCTGCAGGTGCTCGATGGTCTCTTTAGGCACATCTCTGGTTGCGAAAACCATCAGCCAGGCAGGCAGGGATACCTCATATCCGGCTTCACGAAAGGTCGGTGTATCAGGCAGAACGGATGAACGCTCATCCGAGAAAACGCCGATGGCGGTCAGCTGGCCGGAAGCCACTTCAGCGGCGATGCTGGCCGGCAGTGTCATGCCGAGATCGAGGTGTCCGCCCATGATCAAGCTGCGGGTTTCACCGCCACCTGATGTCGGCACATGAATATTTTCTAGGCCGGTTTCAGCCTCAAACAGGATCAGCGGGAGGTGAACCAGTCCGAGCGGTGCAGCATGGCCAAAAGTGACGGTGCCAGGGTTGGCACGGGCTGCAGCCACCCAGTCCTCGATGCTCTGGATCGGATGATCGGGGCGCGTGTAGACAGTCGGCAGCCACTCAGTGAAGTTCATGACCGGTTGCCAGTCATCGTGGTTCCAGCTGACGCTGTCAACAAAACCAGATGTGACTACTGGACCGTAATCCGAGACCAGCAGAGTGTGACCATTGGCGGGTGCATTGCGGACGAAGTTGACTGCCTCAAGACCTGCCGCACCGGACATGCTGACGACGTCGATCCTTGGGCCGCAGAATTCAGGTGCGGTCGCTGACAGGACGCGGGCGGTGATATCGCTGCCGCCGCCCGGGCCGAAAGGAATGACCAGACGGATAGGATCATTGCCCAGTGGGCTGGCGCTGCCAATTGGTGACAGTGCCATCAGGGTCATTGCAATGGCGGCAGCCGGACCCTTGAGTTTGGATGTATTCAGTATCATGTTTGTCTCCCCTGTTATTGTTATTTTCTGCTGCCTGGCGGCAGTCTCGGCGAAAACGCAAGGTTGTAACCAAGATAGAGTATTCATCTTTCATACAATCAATGTATATTGTATAAAATATACAAAACAAAATAGTGCGTCAAGAAGATGGTGCAGAATGTCCTGAATGCATGATTGATGTGACTGCAGAATCCCAACTACATGGGTGCGGGAGGAGCGCTTGCTGGCAGCGGAGACTGGCTTGGGTGATAGTAGGAAGACATATGCAGACTGACATCTGCATATGCGCAGATATCAGTCGTGACAGAATGTAATCGCTGATCAGCTGTTCCGGATCAGCGGCATGGGATCAACTGTTGATGCTCGGCAACAGCGGCTTTTGCACCAGCTCGCTGAGGCGGCGGCTTTCCAGCAGTTCTATCGCGGCCTGGATATCCGGTGCGAAGAAGCGATCCTTATCGTAGTAGTCCACCTTCTCACGCAGCCACTGGCGCGCCTGTTCCAGCGGGGCTGTGGTTTTCATTCCATTGCGGAAGTCCAGACCCTGGCAGGCGGCGAGCCATTCGATCGCCAGCACGGCGCGCGTATTGTCGGCCATCTCCCACAGGCGCTTGCCCGCGGCAGGGGCCATGGAAACATGGTCTTCCTGGTTGGCAGACGTGGGCAGACTGTCGACGCTGTGCGGATGCGCGAGTGCCTTGTTTTCGCTGGCAAGGGCGGCTGCCGTGACCTGCGCGATCATGAAGCCGGAGTTGACCCCGCCATTTTCGACCAGAAAAGGTGGCAACTGCGACATGTGCTTGTCCATCATCAGCGAAATGCGACGCTCGGTCAGCGAGCCTATCTCGGCGATCGCCAGAGCGAGGTTATCCGCAGCCATGGCAACCGGTTCGGCATGGAAGTTACCGCCGGAGATGATGTCTCCCTCTTCCGCAAACACCAGTGGGTTGTCGGACACTGCGTTGGATTCCACCAGCAGCACCTCGGCAGCCTGGCGTATCTGCGTCAGACAGGCGCCCATCACCTGAGGCTGGCAGCGCAGTGAGTAGGGGTCCTGTACCTTGTCGCAGTGACTGTGTGAGTCGCTGATCTCGCTGCGCTCCTGTAGCAGGTGGCGATAGCCTGCAGCGGCATCTATCTGGCCCTGCTGTCCACGGATAGCGTGGATACGGGCATCAAAGGGGCTGCGCGAGCTGAGTGTGGCTTCGACGGTCAGTGAGCCGCACACGGTTGCTGCGGCGTACAGATCTTCAGCCTCAAACAGGCCACGCAGGGCATAGGCGGTGGACACCTGGGTGCCGTTCAGCAGTGCCAGACCCTCTTTCGGAGCCAGAGCCAGCGGCTCCAGACCTGCCACCAGCAGCGCTTCGCTGGCGCTGAGCCACTCACCACGATAGCGAGCCTTGCCTTCGCCGAGCAGTACGGCGCTCATATGTGCGAGCGGCGCCAGGTCGCCGGATGCACCGACAGAACCCTTCACCGGAATGCAGGGGTAGATCTCGGCATTGATCAGGGTGATCAGTGCATCGATCACCTTACGGCGAATGCCAGAGAAGCCACGTGCCAGGCTGTTGACCTTGAGCACCATGATCAGGCGCACCAGATCATCGGAGATGGCTGCACCGATACCGGTCGCGTGTGACAGCACCAGTGAGCGCTGCAGGCTTTCCAGATCCTCATGCTTGATCCGGGTCTGTGCCAGCAGGCCAAAGCCCGTGTTGATGCCGTATACGGTGCGATCTTCAGCAACCACCTGATTCACGCAGCTTACCGATGCCTCGATAGCCGTATTGGCGCTCGTTGGTATTTCAATGCTGACAGGGCTGCTGTACACCTGGCGCAGCTGCGCCAGGGTCATCTGTCCTGGTTGGATAACCAGCTTACTCATTTTGTTTCTCCTGTAGCGATCATCGGCAGATCCAGTCCATTCTCTCTGGCACAATCGATCGCGATATCATAACCCGCGTCGGCATGACGCATCACTCCTGTGCCGGGGTCATTGCGCAGTACGCGTCCCAGACGCGCATGAGCAGCATCGGTACCATCAGCCACGATCACGACACCTGAGTGCTGTGAGAAGCCCATGCCGACACCGCCGCCATGGTGCAGCGAAACCCAGGTGGCGCCGCCTGCAGTGTTCAGCAGGGCGTTCAGCAGCGGCCAGTCGGAGACAGCATCGGAGCCATCACGCATGCTTTCGGTTTCACGGTTGGGGCTGGCGACGGAGCCAGAATCCAGATGGTCACGACCGATTACAACCGGCGCTTTCAGCTCGCCGTTCTTCACCATCTCGTTGAACGCCTGACCCAGACGCACGCGATCCTTCAGACCGACCCAGCAGATACGCGCCGGCAGTCCCTGAAAGCTGATGCGCTCACGTGCCATATCCAGCCAGTTGTGCAGGTGTGGGTTGTCGGGGATCAGCTCCTTGACCTTGGCATCTGTCTTGTAGATATCTTCCGGATCACCCGACAGCGCCGCCCAGCGGAAGGGACCGATCCCCTGGCAGAAGAGCGGACGGATATAGGCCGGTACAAAGCCGGGGAAATCGAAGGCATTGCTGACACCCTCCTCCTTGGCCATCTGACGGATGTTGTTGCCATAGTCGAAGGTAGGAATGCCCTGCTGCTGGAACGCCAGCATCGCCTGCACATGCACAGCCATGGACTGTTTGGCCGCTTTGACCACGACTTCTGGCTCGGTTTTGCCGCGCGCCACATATTCGTCCCAGGTCCAGCCGGATGGCAGGTAGCCGTGCAGCGGATCGTGTGCGCTGGTCTGGTCGGTCACCATATCCGGGCGAATACCGCGGCGGACCAGCTCCGGCAGGATATCGGCAGCGTTACCGCACAGACCGATCGACACAGCCTTACACTCTTCGGTGTAACGCTTGATGCGTGCCAGGGCATCGTCGAGATCAGTGGCCTGCTCGTCCAGATAGCGGGTACGCAGGCGGAAATCGATGCTGGTCTGCTGGCATTCGATATTCAGTGAACAGGCACCGGCCAGTGTGGCGGCCAGAGGCTGTGCGCCGCCCATGCCACCCAAGCCAGCGGTCAGAATCCAGCGGCCTTTCAGGCTGCCGTCATAGTGCTGACGACCCGCTTCAACGAAGGTTTCGTAGGTACCCTGCACGATGCCCTGTGAGCCGATATAGATCCAGGAACCGGCCGTCATCTGGCCGTACATCATCAGACCCTTGCGATCCAGCTCGTTGAAATGCTCCCAGTTGGCCCAGTGCGGGACCAGGTTGGAGTTGGCGATCAGTACGCGTGGTGAGTCTGGATGGGTCTTGAACACGCCGACCGGCTTACCGGACTGCACCAGCAGGGTTTCATCGTTTTCCAGACGCTTGAGCACCTCAACGATCTTGTCAAAACACTGCCAGTCACGTGCGGCACGGCCGATACCACCATAGACCACGAGATCTTCCGGGCGCTCGGCGACATCCGGGTGCAGGTTGTTCATCAGCATGCGCATGGCCGCTTCTGTCAGCCAGTTCTTGCAGCTCAGCTCGCTGCCAGTGGGCGCTTTGATGACACGGCTTGGATCGTGGCGGTTACCGGTATGGATGGGGCTTGTTGCGGTCATGTCGTTATCCTCGTCTTTCTTATGTTCAGTCTTGTCCGGCAAGGGTTGTGGCCGGATAGGCAGTTGTTGCCAGAATAGCTAATGCCAGATAGTTGGCTGTTCAGGTTGCGTTTGAGTGGTGCTGTAGTCCGTTGAGCGAGTAGCCCTGGGTGATCTGATGAATCAGACGGGCACCCAGTCGGGCTGTATGTGAATCGGTATCGTAGGCCGGGTTGAGCTCGGCGAGATCGACCAGGCGCAGCTTGCCGCTGTTACGGATCATGATCAGCAGCGGCTCGATCACTTCAAGCGATACGCCTCGCGCGGCCGGAGCGCTGACACCGGGGGCTGTGGCCGCCGGGAATACATCCATATCGATCGTCAGATAGATCAGATCGCAGCTGCTGATAAAGTCATGCAGTGCCTGACGCAGGTCCGGCAGGTCGTTCTGTGTCATCTGCAGATCTTCACGCACCATCACTCGCAGCGATTCGGCACGCTGAAATAGCGCAGGCGTGTTGCTCATGCGGCTGACGCCCAGGCAGGCATAGATGAACGGCCATCCCAGGTCTTGGCTGCGTTGTGCAATCTGGCTGAAAGGCGTGCCGGAAGACGGGCGTTGGCTGTTATGGTCGCGCAGATCAAAATGGGCATCGAAATTGATGATGCCGACGCGCGGAGCATGTGCCATGGGCTGTCTGGCAAGATGCAGGGCCAGCCCGGACCAGCTACCGAACGCGATCTCATGACCACCTCCCAGTACCACCGGCAGGTGGCCCTGATCCAGCAGCTTGCCGACCGTTTCAGCCAGCTGTTGCTGCGCTGCTTCCAGCGCATCATCCAGGCAGACCACGGTACCGCACTCATACAGCGGTGCATCATGATGTACCGGCAGACTGGCCAGTGCACGACGCAGTGCAAGAGGGCCTTCGGCAGCTCCGGTGCGACCCTGATTGCGCCGCACGCCGGCATCGCTGGCAAATCCGAGCAGGGCAATGCCGGGAGAGTTGTCATGAGAGCTGTTGGAAGGAGCGCCGAGAGAGATCGGCTGAATCAGCTGATGCCAGCGCCGACTGTTGGCTTCGGGATCGACCCGACCGGTCCAGCTTGCCATCTGGGATTCTGCTCCCAGCCAATTGATCTGATCGGTCATCAGCTGATCTCCCCTTGAAATATACGTTGCTTGAGGCGGCCTGGCTGAATCGCATAGGCCAGTTCAGACGGGCTGTGGATATCCCAGACGCAGAAGTCAGCCTGGCGTCCGATGGCTAGTGTCCCGGCCTGTCCAGACAATCCAAGGGCGCGTGCCGCATGGCTGGTGACACCCTGAAGGGCCTCGGTAGGAGTCAGGCGAAACAGTGTGCAGGCCATATTCAACATCAGGCTGAGCTGAAAAATTGGCGACGAGCCAGGGTTGCCATCAGTGGCAAGCGCCATGGGCACCTGATATTGGCGCAGCAGATCGATCGGCGGCACACGCGTATCGCGCAGCGTATAAAAAGCGCCGGGAAGTAATGTGGCAACGGTACCGGAAGCGGCCATCGCCTTGATGCCGTCCTCATCCAGCCATTCGATATGATCCGCCGAAAGCGCCTGATAGCGCGCTGCCAGTGCAGAGCCGCCCAGATTGGAGAGCTGCTCGGCATGGGCTTTCACGCGCAGATCATGCTCCTGAGCTGCCTGAAAGACGCGTTCACACTGCGCGACACTGAAGCCGATCCCTTCGCAGAAGACATCCACCGCATCGGCCAGTTTTTCTGCTGCTGCCGCCGGGATGATCTCGTTGCAGATCAGATCGATATAGCCGTCTGCGTTGTCCTTGAACTCGGGCGGCAGCGCATGTGCCGCGAGCAGGGTTGTGACCACGTTGACAGGCTGCTCATCGCCCAGACGGCGGGCTACGCGCAGCATTTTCAACTCATCCTTAAGAGTCAGGCCATAGCCGGATTTGATCTCAACAGTTGTCACGCCATCCTGGATCAGCGCCTGCAGTCGGGGCAGTGCGGCCTGGTACAGCTCCTCTTCGCTGGACGCGCGGGTTGCACGCACGGTGCTGATGATGCCACCGTCACGACGGGCGATCTCTTCGTAGCTGACCCCTTCGAGTCGCTGTTCGAACTCATCGGCACGTGAGCCACCGAATATCAGATGGGTATGGCAATCGATCAGGCCTGGCGTAATCACCCCGCCACTATGGGTCGTTTCTGCATTCTCTATCAGTTCATCAGACAGCTCACTCATTGGGCAGAGCTGGACTATCTCATTGCCGACGACAAGCAGTGCCATCTTCTCGTCACTGGTTTGCCGACCATCAAACAGGATGGCATCACGCCACAGGCGGGTGGTGTCTTGTCTGTTGATCATGGCGTGCTCCGTTATGTTTGTATTTGTATATACATTTAACAATTTCAGGATCAATGTCAAGCCCTGCCCTGAAAAAAATTCGACCACTCAACATGTGATATTGCTTTTGGTCATGTGGTCATGAAGCGTAATTATAGTCCTGATCCCTTATCTATGCTAAGACTCACCGAATTCTTCATCTGTAGCTTGTGTGTGTTTTTTGTACAGGAAAGGTTGACAGGATTTTGTCTGTTAATGTATATACATTTATGAAGCCTGTAATCCGAAGCCTTTACCTGAAAACCTTAGCCCAACAAAAACAAACATGAGGTAACCGCCATGTCCGATCAGAATCATCTTTCCGAATCTGCTGTACCCGCGTCAGGGTCAGACTGGAAGCTGATCATGAAAATGCTGCTTCCCAGCCTGCTGGGTATCTTTATCTTTTTCGTACCTCTGACCATTAACGGTCGAACCACGATTCCGCTGGATCATATGGTCACGGGGCTGCGAACTCTGCTGGGGTCGGGCACGGCCTGGTATGCACTGGCGATGATTGTGGCTGGCGCCCTCTATCCGCTGATCACCGGTAAATGGAAAGAGAGCCTGACAGAGAAGATCTTCACCCTGCTCAAGCTGTTCGGTGTGCTGGCGGCAATCCTGGCGATCAGTGGTTGGGGGCCTGCCGTATTGCAGGCACCGAACATGCTGCCCTTCCTGTTCAATACGCTGGTGGTGTCGGTCGGGTTGATCGTTCCGCTGGGGGCGATATTTCTCGCTCTTCTGATCAGTTATGGTTTGCTGGAATTTGTCGGTGTGATGTGTCAGCCCTTCATGCGCCCGCTGTTCAGAACACCTGGCCGCTCGGCTATCGATGCCGTGGCATCCTTTGTCGGCAGCTACTCGATCGGCCTGCTGATCACCAACCGCGTTTATACCGCTCGGCAGTACTCCGCCAAGGAGGCCGCCATCATCGCGACCGGTTTCTCGACCGTTTCCGCCACCTTCATGCTGGTGGTGGCGCGCACGCTGGATCTGATGAGTATGTGGAACCTCTACTTCTGGCTGACGCTGCTGATCACCTTTATCGTCACGGCTATCACGGTACGCCTGCCACCACTGCGAGGTATGGATGATCAGTGTGAACGGGTTGACGATACTATCCCGGCGCGTGAGCGTATTCCGGCTGCCTGGAAGGCAGGGCTTGAGGCAGCGTCACGTGCGCCCTCATTGGCGCAGGGAGTGTTGTTGAATGTGCGTGAGGGTCTGATCATGGCGATCAGCATACTGCCCTCCATCATGTCGGTCGGCCTGATCGGTCTGCTGGTGGCGAATCACACCCCCTTCTTCGACTGGCTGGGGTTGATCTTCTATCCCTTTGTTGCGGTATGGGGCCTGCCTGAGGCGCTGGAGCTGTCGCGTGCAGCGGCTGCAGGACTGGCCGAGATGTTCCTGCCGGCGTTGCTGATGCGTGAGGCTGAGCTGGTGGCGCGCTTTGCAGCAGCGATCGTATCGGTATCGTCGATCCTGTTTTTCTCTGCGTCGATTCCCTGCATTCTGTCTACCAGCATCCCCCTGTCGGTACCCAGAATCCTGGCTGTCTGGTTTATCCGTGTGGCGCTGAGCCTGTTTCTGGCAGTGCCGGCAGCCTGGTTTGCCGTCTGGATGGCTGGCTGAGTCTTTAAACCACCATTATCATGACCACCGGCGTCAGTTCTGATTCCGGTGGTTTTGCTGGCGCCTGACGGAGGAGCGAAGCTTGTAGCGGTTACCCGGATGCAGCAGGCGTGCGTAGCTGATCAGGTGATCGCCGGACCAGGTGCGCCGGATCATGCTCAGGCAGGGCTGATTGATCTCGGTTTCGAGCCAGGAGGCCGACTGTGCATCCGGCAGCATCGCTTCCACGACATGCTCAAGGTCGGTGATCGGGCAGGCGGCTACCAGCACTTCGTTAGGTGTCTGGCGTGAAAAGTCCGTGTCCAGATAGTTTGGCACCCAGCGTGGATTGACATAGCGGTTCTCGAGCTGGATCGCGATGTCATTTTCGCGGTGCACGATGATGCTGTGAAACACCTTGCTGCCGACCCGAACACCCAACCTCAGGGCTATCTCATCATCGGCATTGAGCTCTTCGCACAACAGCACACGATTGCTGTAGAGGTGTCCGCGACTGCGAACCTCCTCAGCGATGTTGTTGATCTCGGACAGTGGCGACTCCGATTTCTGGTCGGTGACAAAAGTACCGAGCCCGGGCTGTCGCACCAGATAGCCCTCCTGTACCAGATCGCGTATCGCCTTGTTGGCGGTCATGCGGCTGACACCGAAGTCTCGGGCCAGCTGCTCCTCCGGCGGGATCTTGTGATGCACGGCAAAACGACCGGAGTGTATCTCCTCAAGCAGATATTGCTTGATCTGCAGAAAGCGTGGTTTCGGATTGTTCACATCGAGTCCAGAAAGTCATGAATGCACTGGTTGGGAGCCTGTCTGGCTTTCCCGCAGTAGATCAGTGCCAAGTCAGGCAGGCTACTAGAGTAAAGCCTGATGCAGGGTTTGTCATCCTGCATTGCAAGGGCAGTAAATTCTGTCTGCGGGAGTTGACGTCAGCCAGCTGTGCTAAACTCATCTGAGGGTAACCAATGACGCTGGACTCAGGGTTCATCAAGAGACCTTAATATGCTCAAACCAGCCGTAAAATCGTTTCTGTACATTCTGTGGATGCTGCTGATCCCACTGCCGCTCGTTGCTGATCATGATGAAGCGCTGCGCTTCCATGTTCCCGCTGCCGACTACCCACCCTATGTGATTATCGAAGGTGACAGTATCACCGGTCTGATGGTGGACCCCTTGCGCATCGCTGCCGAGCGTCTGGGGCTTGAGCTGTTGCTGATACCCTTGCCGACCAAGCGTGCTGATCTGATGCTGCAACAGCATGAGATTGATGTTCGCTTCAAATCACCAGACTGGGTTGCCGATCCGGAAAACTATCTGTGGAGTGATCCAATTCTGATCGCCGACGATATTCTGATTTACCGCCGCGATGCGGGTTTACAGATCAAGAGGGTTGAAGATCTCAGGGGTATGGTGGTTCTGGTCGGGCTGGGCTACCACTACCCGACTCTGCACGAGCTGTTTGATCAGGAGCAGGCCAGGCGAGTGGATTTTGCCTTTACGCGTGATATCCTGCCAGCCCTGCTTCGAGAGGATACTGAGGAGCCGCGCGTTGCGGTGCTGAATGCCGAAGTGGTGCGCTGGCTGATCAATGAAGACCCGCAGCTGGCGGATAAAGTCGAGTTGTCAGACTGGGTGGTTCACTCTTCTCCCCTTAAGTATCAGTTTGTTCTCTCTGCCCGCATGCAGGAGCTGGTACCGAAACTGAATGCCGAGCTGGCCAGGGTGTTGGCCGGGCAGTAGGTGCACACCTTTTCTCAGAACAGATCCTTGAACTTGTACCAGAGCATACCGGTGGCCAGCAGTGGTGAGCGCAGTCTGTCGCCGCCCGGAAAGGTCATATGTGGAACACGGGCAAACAGATTGAAGCGATCACGTTCGCCGCTGATCGCTTCGCCCACAACCTTCGCCGCCAGGTGGCTTGCATTCAGGCCGTGTCCGGCATATGCCTGGGCAAAATAGATTGATGGGCAATCCGGCAACTGGCCTATCTGTGGCAGTCGGTTCGCACCTATGCCAAGCATGCCGCCCCATTGGTAATCGATGCGCACATCGCCGAGTTGCGGAAACACCTTGCGGATATTCGGCTGCAGAGCAGAGGCAATATTCTTCGGGTCCTTACCCGTGTAGGTGCACAGCCCGCCGAACAGTAAGCGCTTGTCGGCAGTGATACGATAATAATCCAACTCGATGCGCAGATCTGCCACAGCCATATTGCGTGGCATCAGATTACGGCATACCTCGTCACCCAGCGGTTCTGTAACCACTATATAGCTGCCTGCCGGCAGTATCTTGCCACCCAGCCAG
Source organism: Nitrincola alkalilacustris (assembly GCF_008973755.1). Taxonomy (GTDB): domain Bacteria; phylum Pseudomonadota; class Gammaproteobacteria; order Pseudomonadales; family Balneatricaceae; genus Nitrincola; species Nitrincola alkalilacustris. Next base: position 170,646 of record NZ_WBOM01000007.1, read on the forward strand.
GGCTCAAGGCGTGAAGGCAGGTATCCATTTGCGGCCATCACCAACTGGTCACAGGTCACGCGACCAGAGGCAGTCATTACCTGAGGCCGATCACCCTTGATAACCTGGGTGACAGCTGAGTTTTCATACAGACGCGCACCGAGTGACTGGGCAACTGCCGCTTCACCCAGTACCAGATTAAGGGGGTGCAGATGACCACTGCCCTCGTCAATCATGCCGCCGAGATAAAAGTCAGAGTTGACCACCTCCTCCTTCAGGCCCGCCTTATCCACAAACTTCAGCGCATGCGGATAGTGCAGAGATTGCAGTTCCTCAAAATCCTCCTCCAGCGCTTTCATATGCCGCGGTCGCGTAGCCAGATCACTGTAGCCCAGCGTGAGGTCACAGGCGATATCATGATCGGCAATCCGCTGCTTGACGATCTCAAGCGCTTCAATGCCCATCAGCTTCAGTTGGTGGACACCTTCGTCACCGATCTGATGGCGAAACTGGTCCAGACCATGACCGATACCGCGGATCAGCTCGCCACCGTTTCTGCCGGATGCCCCCCAGCCGATCCGGTTGGCTTCCAGCAGAATAACGGAGTAGCCGCGTTGCGACAGCTCGATGGCGGTGTTGACGCCGGTGAATCCGCCGCCCAGTACACAGATATCGGCCTGGTGCTCACCCTTCAGTTCAGGAAACTCAAGGGCGCTGTTGCAGGTGGCGGCATACCAGGAGGGGGCATGCCGGTTGTTTGAAGGTGACATAAAGACTCTGTGCTTGTCAGTTAAACCGTGTGCAGGTACCAGAGGTACTCCAGATCGGAGATGGTATGCTCAAACTCATGTAACTCATTCTCCTTACAGGCGACGAAGATATTCAGAAAGTTCTCGCCCAGATATTCACGCATGACTTCAGAGCTTTCCAGATTACGCAAGGCATCGCGCAGGTTATTGACCAGCGATGGCTCATGCTGCTCATGCGCATTGCCCTCAGTAATGGGAGGCGGCTCAATCTTATGCGTGATGCCATAATGGATACCGGCAAGCAGAGCGGCCATCAGCAGATAGGGGTTGGCATCGGCACCTGCCACGCGATGCTCGATACGGACCGCTTCCGGGTCGCCACCCGGGATGCGCAGCGCAGTGGTACGGTTATCCAGTCCCCAGGTGGGTGCGCTGGATACGTAAAAGTCCGGGCTGAAACGGCGGTAGGAGTTGATGTTCGGGCACAGCAGGGCCATCGCGTCATTCATCGTGGCCAGCAGGCCGCCGACTGCCCAGCGCAGCATATCATTCGGCTGTTCGGGATCACCGGCAAAGATATTGTGACCCTTTTCATCCACCAGACTGATATGCAGGTGCATACCGCTACCTGACTGGTCGTGATAGGGCTTGGCCATGAAGGTGGTGTCCATCTCATGGTCATAGGCCATGTTCTTGATCAGGCGCTTGAGCAGTGTGGCGTGATCACAGGAGTACATCGGGTTGTCGACATGGTGCAGGTTGACCTCGAACTGGCCCGGTGCCGATTCTGCCACCAGTGCATCGGCCGGCAGGGACTGCTCATGCGCGGCATCGAGCACATCAGCCAGAAACTCGGCATATTCATCCAGATCATCAATCGAGTAGACCTGCACGCTTGCCGGACGCTTGCCTGAAATGGGTGATTTCGGCGGTTGTGGTCGGCCGCTGAGGTTCTCCTGATCGATCAGGTAAAACTCCAGCTCAAAAGCGGTGACAGGCGTCAGCCCCAGCTCATCGAAGCGACTGATCACACGCTGCAATACCACGCGTGGGTCGGCAAAGAAGGGCGTCTCTCGGTCCAGCTCGAACATGGTCATCAGCAGTTGGGCGGTAGGCCGTTTCTGCCAGGGTTCCATGGACAGCGTATCGGGTACGGGCATGCAGATGCGGTCTGCCTCACCGATATCCAGACCCAGTCCTGTCTCCTCTACCGTAGTGCCCTGAATATTAAGGGCAAAGATGGAGGCCGGCAGGGCTATGCCCTTTTCAAATACCTTGGTGAGAGCGGAGGGATCGACGCGCTTGCCACGTACGATACCGTTCATATCGGCGATCAACAGATCAACAAACTGAAGTTCGGGGTGTTCGCGAAGGAAAGCCTCTGCTTGTGATAAACCAGAGCTCATAGGGTAACCTTTTCGTTGTTTATATCAGGATGAGTAGATTCTATTACTCGTTAGCTGTCAATAAGGCTGAGATTACATCATAGGGTGTGTCAGCCTGCTTTATGTTTGAACAGTTTACAACTGAATGTTAAGTATTCCATAACAGAGATGGAAAATAAAAGCTTGCCATGTCCTGTGTGGCAGGCTAAAAATTGATGGCATGTCTCTTGAGTTTGCCGAGACGTTATATACCTTCCACCTATTAACAGAGTTATTAACCATGAACAGTCAGATGGCTGCTCAGCCACAACGCCCGATCATCGGCGTTAATGCCTGCAGTCAGCAGTTACCAGGTCAGCACCCTTTCTTCATAGTCGGTGAAAAATATGTCAGATCCGTTCTTCAGGGCGCAGGCGGGTTGCCCTGGGTGATCCCTGCACTGGGCGATGATCTGCCGATCGAGCAGTTGCTGGCGAACATCGACGGCTTACTGCTGACCGGCTCACCGTCGAATATTGAGCCTCACCATTATGCCGGTTCTCCCAGCGATCCGGGTACCGCTCATGACCCCAAACGTGATGCCACCAACCTGCCGCTGATCCGGGCGGCGCTGGATGCCGGAGTGCCTTTGCTGGGTATCTGTCGCGGCTTCCAGGAGATGAACGTTGCTCTGGGTGGAAGCCTTCACCAGAAACTGCATGAGGTTGGTCATTATATTGAACACCGTGAGAACAAGGATGACCCGATCGCGCGCCAGTATGGCCATCTGGCACATCGAGTTGAGATAGCGCCGGGAGGCCTGCTTTCCACTATCTGGCCGGAAGCGGATGCCGGGGTCAACTCAATCCATACGCAGGGTGTCGATCAACTGGCGCCGGGCCTGCGGGTCGAAGCCAGGGCGCCTGATGGGCTGGTGGAGGCCTTTTCCGTAACTGAGGCCAGTGCCTTCGCCCTGGCGGTTCAATGGCACCCGGAGTGGCAATGGCACCCGGGCGAAGGCGTGGATGACTTTCCTTTTTATCGTGCCATACTGGCCGCCTTTGGCGAAGCGTGTCGCGCCCGTCGTCAGCAGCGCTGCGTTAGTCTATGATAATGTTACAATAATTACCCTGTGAGTTGATTATGAAAGATCTTGAGAGTTGGTTGACCGAGAACAAGATCACTGAAATCGAGTGTGTTGTCAGTGACATCACCGGTATAGCCCGGGGCAAGATAAGCCCTGTGTCCAAATTCATCGCCGAGAAAGGGATGCGCCTGCCCGAAAGCATACTGCTGCAGACCGTTACCGGCGATTATGTTGAAGATGATATCTACTACTCCCTGCTTGATCCGGCCGATATCGACATGATCTGCCACCCGGACCCCTCCGCTATTTTCCTGATTCCCTGGGCGCTGGAGCCGACGGCACAGATCATCCATGAGTGCTATGACAAGATGGGTAACCCTATCGAACTCTCGGCACGTAATGTGTTGAAGCGGGTACTCAAGCTTTATGATGACAAGGGCTGGAAGCCGATCGTATCGCCGGAGATGGAGTTCTATCTGACCAAGCGTTGCGCTGATCCCGATCTACCTCTGCAACCGCCGATCGGCCGTTCAGGGCTGCAGGAAACAGGCCGTCAGTCTTTTTCCATTGATGCCGCCAACGAGTTTGATCCGCTGTTTGAGGATATGTACGACTGGTGCGAGCTGCAGGGTCTGGATATCGATACCCTGATCCATGAGGAAGGCACAGCCCAGATGGAGATCAACTTCCGTCATGGTGATCCACTGGAGCTGGCTGACCAGGTCTTTGTATTCAAGCGCACATTGCGCGAAGCGGCCCTGAAGCATGATGTCGCTGCGACCTTCATGGCCAAGCCGATCACCAATGAACCGGGCAGTGCAATGCATCTGCATCAGAGTGTTGTCGACAAAAAGACCGGCAAGACTATTTTCTCCAATGCTGATGGCACCATGAGCCAGCTCTTCCTGCACCACATTGGTGGCCTGCAGAAGTATATTCCGGAAGTGCTGCCACTGATGGCGCCGAATGTGAACTCTTTCCGCCGTTTCCTGCCCGATACCTCGGCGCCGGTGAATGTGGAGTGGGGCCTGGAGAACCGTACCTGCGGTCTGCGCGTACCGGATTCCGATCCGCAGAACCGCCGTATCGAGAACCGTCTGCCGGGCGCGGATGCCAACGCCTATATTGCGATAGCCGCCAGCCTGTTGTGTGGTTATATCGGCATGACACAGCAGATCAACCCATCGGCTCCGGTGCAGGGGCGTGCTTATCAGCGTCGTAATCTGCGTCTGCCTTTCACTCTGGAGAGTGCGCTGGAGAGGATGGAAAACTGCAAGGTGCTGGAAGAGTACCTGGGCAGCAAGTTCGTGCAGGGCTTTATCGCCGTGAAACGAGTGGAAAATGAGAATTTCAAGCAGGTGATCAGCTCTTGGGAGCGTGAATTCCTCCTGCTGTCGGTATAGGTATGAAAGGAAAGGGCGACCTTTCCTTTTTTTGTATTCCGGCTATTTTAAAAACAACAAAAAATGTTGAAAATGCCCCGCCGTTTTTGACCCTTATGCTGAGAGGTAGCAATATGATCCGACATTTCAAGAAGGCTTTACTGACCACCTCCATGGCACTGGCACTGGGTGCCGGAGCTGCTCATGCCAACGAAGTCAGGATGTACAACTGGTCTGACTACATTGCCGAGGACACACTGGAGAAATTCACTGCCGCAACCGGTATTCGTGTCACCTACGATGTGTTTGACAGCAATGAGGTGCTGGAAGCAGCCCTGCTGTCGGGTCGCTCAGGCTATGATCTGGTGGTGCCATCCAATCACTATCTGACCAAGCAGATCAGTGCTGGCGCTTTTGCCAAGCTGGATCACGCCTTGTTGCCGAATATGGTCAACCTGGATCCGGACCTGATGGCGCAGCTGGTATCTGTCGATCCAGGTAGCCAGTATTCAGTACCTTATCTGTGGGGTACCAATGGCTTTGGTTATAATGAGGGGCGGGTGCTGGAAATTCTGGGCGATGATGCACCAGTCGATTCCTGGGCACTGATGTTCGACCCGGAGATCACTGCCAAGCTGGCCGCTGCAGGTTGCGGTATCTCCATGCTTGATTCCGGCGATGAGATGCTGCCGGCGGCGATGGCTTATCTGGGACTGGACCCGAACAGCAACGAGGCCGATGACTTTGCCAAGGCAGCAGAGGTGATCACAGCAGTCAGACCACATATTACCTACTTCCACTCCTCACGCTATATCTCTGATCTGGCCAATGGAGATATCTGTGTCGGTGCCGGTTATTCCGGTGATGTCTTCCAGGCGGCTGATCGTGCGGAAGAGGCAGAAAACGGCAATGTGATCATCTACACCATTCCAAAAGAGGGTGCTGCACTGTGGTTTGATATGCTGGCGATCCCGAATGATGCACCGAATAAGGAAAATGCGCATAAGCTGATCAACTTCCTGCTGCAGCCGGAGATCATCGCCGATATCACCAACTATGTGATGTACGCCAACCCCAACAGTGCAGCTGACTCACTGGTTGATCCGGGCGTGCTGTCTGATCCCTCTATCTATCCGACTGAGGAAGTGATCGCCAAGCTGTATATCGCCAAGGAGCGTCCTCTGGACACCCAGCGCGTGATTACACGTACCTGGAACCGAGTCAAATCCGGACGTTGATTAGCCATAAGGGCCCGGCGGCAACCATGGGTTGTCGGCCGGGTCGGGTTACCTTTTTTTCATGTCGTGTGTTCATGTCGAGATGTTCAAGTCGGTGTCTCCATGACGGGAGTTTTTGCTGATGGCAGAAGCAGTTAGTGAGATTAAAAAGCCAACGGCCAAGGCAGCAACTGCTGAAGTGCTGTTGAGAATCGAGGGTGTCAGCAAGCAGTTTGATGAAACGCTGGCGGTCGATAATGTCAGCCTGGATATCCCGCGCGGTGAGATCTTTGCGCTGCTCGGCGGTTCCGGTTCGGGCAAGTCGACACTGCTCAGGATGCTGGCAGGCTTCGAAAAACCCACTCAGGGCCGTATTCTGCTGGATGGCAAGGATATCACCGACCTGCCTCCCTACGAGCGCCCGATCAATATGATGTTTCAGTCCTATGCTCTGTTTCCGCATATGACGGTGGAGCAGAACATCGCTTTCGGCCTGAAACAGGATCGCATGAGCAAAGGTGAGATCAGTGAGCGTGTCGCGGAAATGCTCAGGCTGGTCAAGATGGAAAAGTTTGCCAAGCGTAAACCCATGCAGTTGTCCGGTGGTCAGCGTCAGCGTGTGGCACTGGCTCGTTCTCTGGCCAAACGTCCCAAACTGCTGTTGCTGGATGAGCCGATGGGGGCGCTGGACAAGAAGCTGAAGACACAGATGCAGCTGGAGGTGGTCGATATTCTGGAAAAGGTCGGCGTTACCTGTGTGCTGGTCACGCATGATCAGGAAGAGGCGATGACCATGGCAGGGCGTATCGCGATCATGTCTGATGGCTGGATTGCGCAGGTCGGTTCGCCCATGGATATCTATGAAAGCCCGAACAGCCGCATGATTGCAGAATTCATAGGATCGGTGAATGTGTTTGAGGCGCGGATCACCGAGGATGAGGCCGACAGCTGCACACTGATGAGTGATGAGCTCAGCACACCGGTCTATATCAGTCACGGCATCAGTACGGCTGCGCAGGATCGTGAGGTGTGGCTCGCAATCCGACCTGAAAAAACCATGATCACGCGCCATCAGCCGAAGGAGCCACATAACTGGTCATCCGGTGTCGTGCATGATATCGCCTATCTTGGCGGCGTCTCTGTTTACTATGTGCGGCTCGACAGTGGCATGGTCGTGCAGGCCAGCATGGCGAATATTGCGCGCCGCGGAGATCGGCCCACCTGGGAAGACAAGGTGTTCATCAGTTGGGAATCAACCAGTCCAGTTGTACTCTGGCAATAAAAAGGGACGGTCTCTGATGAGTAAACTGGCACATAAACTCACTAAGCTCGTACCGAAGGGGCGAACGCTGGTATTTGCCATTCCCTTTGTCTGGTTGCTGCTCTTTTTCCTGCTGCCTTTCGCGCTGGTGCTGAAGATCAGTTTTTCATCTGCGGCAATATCCATCCCGCCCTATCAACCGGTGATTCAGTACGCCAGTGATACGCTGACGCTGGTGATGAACTTCGGCAACTTCCTGTTTCTGGCAACCGACTCACTCTATGTATCGGCTTACTGGGGCTCACTGAAGATCGCCTTCATCTCGACCCTGGTGTGTCTGCTGATCGGCTATCCCATGGCCTATGCCATCGCCCGTATGCCGGTACAGACACAGGTAGTGCTGCTGTTGCTGGTGATGTTGCCCTCCTGGACCTCCTTCCTGATCAGGGTTTATGCCTGGATGGGGATACTGAGTAATCAGGGGTTGCTGAATAACTTTCTGCTCTGGCTGGGGGTGATCAAAGAGCCGCTCAGAATCATGAACACCAATATAGCGGTGATAATCGGCATCGTTTATGCCTATCTGCCCTTCATGATACTGCCACTCTATGCCAACCTGGTGAAACTGGATAGAAGTCTGCTGGAAGCAGCGTCCGATCTGGGTTCGCGTTCAATCAACACCTTCTGGAAGGTGACTCTGCCGCTGTCCAAGGGTGGGGTGATTGCAGGCTCCATGCTGGTGTTTATTCCAGCAGTGGGTGAATTCGTGATACCCGAACTGCTGGGTGGGCCGGATACCCTGATGATCGGTAAGGTGCTGTGGGAGGAGTTCTTCAACAATCGTGACTGGCCTGTCGCATCGGCACTGGCGATCGTGATGCTCGGGATTCTGATCATTCCGATCACCCTGTTCCATCGTTATCAGTCGCGTGAACTGGAGAAGAGTGAATAATATGAAAAAACCACATTTCTCTACCGTGATGCTGGTGCTGGGGCTGCTGTTTCTCTATGTGCCCATGTTCATTCTGGTGTTCTACTCCTTCAATGCCTCGCGTCTGGTTACGGTCTGGGCCGGTTTCTCGACGCGCTGGTATTTCGAGTTGTTCCGCGATCAGCAGCTGTTGTCGGCTATCTGGACCAGTCTCAAGATCGCCTTCTACTCTGCAAGCATGGCGGTCTGTATCGGTACTCTGGCGGCATTTGTGATGACACGGTTCCGGCGGTTCCGTGGGCGTACAGCGTTGTCCAGCATGATCACGGCGCCGCTGGTAATGCCCGAGGTGATCACCGGTCTGTCGCTTCTGTTGCTGTTCGTGCATATGGCACAGATCATCGGCTGGCCGGCCGATCGTGGCATAGCGACCATCTGGATAGCGCATACCACCTTCTGCAGCGCCTATGTTGCCGTGGTGGTCTCATCGAGGTTGCGTGAAGTGGATCTGTCGATCGAGGAAGCGGCGATGGATCTGGGTGCCACGCCTTTCAAGACCTTCTTCCTGATCACTCTGCCGATGATTGCACCGGCACTGGTGTCCGGCTGGTTACTGGCCTTCACTCTGTCGCTGGATGATCTGGTTATCGCCAGCTTCGTATCGGGCCCGGGGGCGACCACCTTGCCCATGCTGGTGTTCTCGTCCGTCAGGCTGGGGGTGTCGCCCAAGATCAATGCGCTGGCGACCCTGATCATACTGGCGGTCTCTCTGGCGGCTTTCATCGCCTGGTATCTGATGCGGCGTTCGGAAGAGAAACGCAGACGCCAGTTGCCGGATCTGGAGTGACTTGGCTGTCATGATCGGTCATTAAGACCTGTCAGCAGCCGACAATCAGAGGAAAAGTAAAGAAAGGCATAGGATACTGCAAGACTGGCTGTGCCGATTCTCCTTAGAGTGAAGGTGAGGTCGGCAGTCAGGCTTGCAGCGCTGATCTCAACATGCGCTATAGTGTTAACAGGAAGTACTGCAATCAGATGTGTCGTATTCAGAAATAGTACAACTCACTGATTATGCTATAGTCAGATGAACCATAGCATCAGAGATCTCATGCCTATGTTATCCAGCCTGTCGATTCGTTTTGTTATAAACGCCCTGTTTGGCGCAGTGCTTTTTTTGCTGCTGGTCACCGGCATCTTTGCCCTGTTCAGCACCAATCAGCTCAGTGACGATCTGACCTTTCTCAGGAGCGAAACCGAAAGTGTCGCCGAGAATATGCGGCAATCGATCACGGTGCTCGGTGATATCGAACAGCAGATCGGGCAGCTATCCGAGGCGCAGTCCTCACTGCAACGGCTGAATCAGCTGGAGAGCCGACTTGCTGAGGGCAGTCAGGCCAGCGAGCAGATCGATGCAGGGCTGCAGGAGCTGCAGGCGGTGGCTGAGAAGCAGAATGAGAGTGTTGCAGCCATCAGCCAGGTTACCGGACAGATCGCGTCCAATCTGGAACTGGTTTCAGGGCCGATGCACTCAATGATCACCTCGTCGCAACTGATCAACCAGCGCGCACTGATGACTCTGATCGACTTTTACAAGCTTGGTCAGGGTGATGCCGATGCCTTCGAAGCGATTGAAGAGCATGTCCAGTATATCAATCGCGGGCTGGCGTCGATCACCAGTGCGTTGTTCAATGTCGATGCCACGGATGATACTCGCCAGCATCTGGTCACGATGCGGCGTATGTTGCGTCCCTTCCGTGGGCAGGTCAGAAACTATTCACAGATGGAGCCCTCATTTGCGCGTGATCGGCTCGGACGCGATATTATCCAGTCACTGGAAGAGATCATAGCGCTGGCAGATCAGATTCAGACCGGCAGCCTGGAACTCGCTAACCGCACGGCGGAAGAAGCCAATCAGCTGGCAATTCAGACCCAGGCCGCCGCCCATGCACAGCAGGAGGCAAGTGTGGAGTCTGCCCGTGTACTGGCATCGGCACTGGAGCTGGTGAACAGCTCCACCGAGGCATCTGTCACCATGACTTCTGAGCTGTCTGCCACGGTGATGGAGCTGACCACCTCTTTGGAAGTGATCCCCCGCGTTGAGCAGCGTATCGAACAATCGGTCAGTACCATGCAGCGCGCGGTTTCGGGTGATCAGATCGAGCGCCTGGGTGAGGCCGACAGCCGTGCCGAGGCGGCCAGACGTAATGCCGAAATCATACCGGTGGTGCTGCTGACGCTCTGCATCATCGCACTGCTTGCGAGTCTGCTGGCGGGCCTGCTTCTGCAGCGACTGATCGTCAAGCCCCTGTCCCACTTCGTATCGGGTGTGCGTCGCGTGACTCAGAATGATCTGCGCACCTCGGTGGATCAGACCGGCGCCGTCGGCGAGCTGCGCGATGTGATCCAGTCGGTTAATGAGTTGATCGACAGTCTGCGCCAGAATGTGATGGATATGACCCGTGCCGGCCGTCAGATCACCGACAGTGCGCAGGTGATGAAGGAAACCTCGGTCAAGACCCGACAAGCCTTGATGGAGCAGCAGCGAAGTGAGCATGCGATAGAGGAATCGACCTCTTCGCTGGCCGAGATGGTGCAGTCAGTGGCCGACAGTGGCTCCTTTGCAGCAGACACGGCGAAAACGGCAGATGAGTCGATCAAGCTCAGTCAGCAGGGAGTTGCCTTTGCCAAGACAGAGATGGGCCACCTGTCTGAAACCGTCACCAAGGCCAACTCCGCGATCCTGTCGTTGAAGAAGGACAGTGACAATATCGGCACAGTGTTGGAGGTGATTCGCAGTATCTCCGAGCAGACCAACCTGCTGGCGCTCAATGCCGCGATTGAGGCAGCCAGGGCGGGTGATCATGGTCGTGGCTTTGCTGTGGTGGCTGATGAGGTTCGTCAGCTGGCACAACGCACAGGTGAGGCTACTGTCGAGATTCAGGGGCTGATCGAACAGTTGCAGAACAGTGCCGATCGTGGGGCTGATGCGATCAAGAGCGGTCTGTCGCAGGTAGACAAGAATGTGGAAGCAACCCAGACAGTTGCGACGGCACTGGATTCAGTGATCGAAAGTGTTGCCACCATCAGCCGACTGAATCTGGAGATAGGTGCCGTGACCCAGACGCAGCTGGAGCAATTACAGGCGATCAATCAGGGGATCATCAGTGTGCGTGAGCAATCCAACCAGGCGAATGTTGCCGTCGATGCCAACGTGTCGGCCAGTGAAAACCTGAACCAGACCGCCAGTCAGCTCGAGCAACTGGTGAAACGCTTCACCATCTGACACACGTCAGAAGAAAAAGCGCCACGCAGCAGCCGTTGCTATGCCCGCCGTAATCGCTGGCAGCGGCTTTTTGATCAGAAACATCATCACACAGGTTACCAGCAGCGCCATGCGTGCGCCGGTATCCCCCTGCCAAGCCATCGGTACCAGTATGGCGATCAGCACCGATCCGGACATGCCGTTGATGAAGCCTTCGACACGCTGGTTGATCGGTACAAAAGACATGACCAGCACACCACCGACACGGGTCAGCAGTGTCACCAGCCCCATGATAACGATCAGCAGCAGGGTACCGGTTGCAGTGGTTTCAATGGTCAGCATCTGCGGCTCCTGTGGCATCATTGCGATCCAGCCAGAAAGCGCCGACCAGCCCGCCACACAGGGCGCCGACGATGACATGTGAGTTGGGTGGCAGCCAGATGAATGCCGCCAGAGAGGTGAGGGCAGCCACACACCAGATCACCAGTGTTCTGGGGTTCTTGTTGCCGCCCAGCGCCATCGACAGCAGAAAGCAGCCCAGGACCATATCCAGACCCAGACTGTAGGGGTCAGTGATACCGGTACTGAACAGCATGCCGATCAGTGTGCCGATCATCCAGGTTGACCAGAGCGCCAGGCCTCCTCCCAGAAGGATGCCCAGGTTGCGCTCACCGCGTTGATAATCCTGCGCAGCCATCGCCCAGTTGGCATCACTGATCACGGTCAGAATGGCGTAGCGGCGGCCGGTCGGCAGTTCACGCAGCCAGGGGTAGAGCGACGCGCCCATCAGCAGGTGTCTGGCGTTGATCGCAAAGGTCGTGATCATCAGCGCCACCACAGGCACCTGAGGGCCCCAGAGATCCAATGCGCCGAACTGTGAGGCACCGGCAAACACCAGTGCGCTCATCAGCATCGCTTCGAAGGTGCTCAGGCCGTTCTGCGTGGCGGCCATACCGAAGGCCAGGCCAAAGGCGATCACAAACAGTGACAGAGGCAACAGACGTTTGAAGCCCAGCCAGGTACCCTTGAGGTCGAGGCGGGTCTGAGTCGAAACAGGAGTCATATTGGAACCGGATGAAATGGGAAAAATAACAGCATAGTCGTACTTCAGAGCCATTGTATAACGGCACTTGCTGCTTGAGTGGAATCTGATGTAAGAGTTTTGCCACCATGACAATTATGCTGGCAAAGAAAAGGGGCGGGTAGGGCGCTGAAAATGGCGTCCCACCCGCACAGGGGGATCAGTGATCGTAGTCGAGCACGACCTTGTCGGTCACCGGGTAGCACTGGCATGACAGAACATAGCCAGCGGCCACTTCATAGTCTTCCAGCGCGAAGTTGGCATCCATCTCCACTTCACCTTCCACGACCTTGGCGCGGCAGGTTGAGCAGACACCAGCCTTGCAGGAATAGGGCAGATCAGCGCCAGACTCATTACCGGCATCGAGAATGCTCTTGGTGTTGCGGGTCAGTTCAAAGCTGATCTGACGACCATCGGCAATGACGGTGATCTCACTGACAGCGGCCGGATCTATCTGGATATCAGCACGTTCCTGACGGGATTTTGGTGCACCACCAGCCGGTGTGAAGAGCTCAAAATGTACCTTTTCCTTCGCCAGACCGTGGCGGATCAGGGAGTCGCTGACCACTTCGGTCATCTCCTGAGGGCCACAGATGAACGCGCCAGTCAGGTTATCCACCTTGACCCAGCGATCAAACAGCGCGTCACACTTCTCAGCCGTGATGCGACCGTTATACAGATCGATATCCTGCTGCTCGCGGCTGAAGACGAATACCAGGTTGAAGCGGCCCATATAGCGGTTCTTCAGGTCTTCGAGCTTTTCACGGAACAGCGTACTGTTGGTGGAGCGGTTGCCATAAAACAGGGTCACCTTGCTTTGCGGCTCTGTTTTCAGGGTGGTAGCGATGATCGACAGAATCGGTGTGATCCCGCTGCCTGCCGCAACGGCAAGATAATCACCTGCGCGTGCAGTGTCCAGATCAACATAGAAGTGGCCGGTCGGCGGCATCACATCCAGTGTTTGTCCAGCCTTCAGATCATCATTGGCATAGTTGGAAAACAATCCGCCAGCCACGCGCTTGACGGCCACACGCAGCTCACCTTCATCAACGGCGGCGCAGATGGAGTAGGAGCGGCGGACCTCTTCACCTTCGAGGTGGGTGCGAATCGTCAGATGCTGGCCCTGCGTAAAACGAAAGGCGTCCTGCAGCTCTGCCGGCACATCAAAGGAGATGGAGACAGCGTCGCGGGTTTCGGGTTTGACTTCCCGAATCGTTAAAGCGTGAAATTGGCTCATGCGGATTTCTCTTCTGAATTCTTATTGCTCTGGTTCACTGGAGCATGATCGACAGGTGTCATGCGGCTTCGGCTCAGATGCACTTGAAATAATCAAAGGGTTCGAGGCAGTCTCTGCAACGATACAGAGCCTTGCAGGCGGTGGAGCCGAACTCGCTGACCTGCTCCGTCTGCTGACTGCCACAATGCGGACATTCGATGATCTCGGAATGCCCCATCAGGCTCAGCTTGCTGGCACTGCCCTGCGGGGGAGCGATACCGAACTCGCGCAGCTTTTCACGGCCTGCCGGCGTGATCCAGTCGGTCGTCCAGGCAGGTGCCAGCCGGGTTTCCAGCTGGAACTGTCTGAGTCCTGCCTGCTCCAGCGCAGACTGAATCATCTGCTCGATCAGCTCGGTTGCCGGGCAACCCGAGTAGGTCGGAGTGACGCAGACGTGCAGGGTGTCATCCTGCCATTCGATACTGCGCACCACGCCCAGTTCGACAACGCTGATCGCCGGCACTTCCGGGTCCTTTACCTCATCGAGCAACTGCCAGAGCTGCTCAATGCTGAGGCGCTCGCCCGAGGCGTTAGCTGGGATCCGATCGCTGGCGATCAGACTGTCCATCGGGTGCTTACCAGACAGCATCGGGGTAAGCTCGTGGCAGGAACTGCATTTCGGCAAGCAGGAAGCCCAGGTGCTCGGTATGGATGCCGCGCTTGCCACCCACATGCATCCAGGCATTTTCATCCTGCAGCGTCAGTGTTGCTTCGGTCATCACATCGGTCACCATCTGCTTCCAGGCGCTTTTCACCGCTTCCGGGTCAGCACCGATGCCGGCTTCAGCCATCATCAGATCCACCTCATCCGCTTCGATCAGTTCACCGGTGAAGCGCCACAGCTCTTCGACCGCCACTTCCATACGCTGGTGGCTCTCTTCGGTACCGTTACCCAGACGCTTCATCCATTCGATGGAGCGACGCAGATGATAGGTCACCTCTTTGATCGCCTTGCCGGCCACCTGAGCGATACGCTCATCGGAGGAGTTCACCAGTGCCTGCAGGGTCTGGTAGTGCCAGGCATCAAAGAAAAACTGGCGTGCCATGGTCATGGCATAGTCGCCATTGGGTTGCTCGACGAGCAGCAGGTTACGAAACTCACCGGCATCCCGGCGGAAGGCCAGATAATCGGCATCGTTACCCTTGCCTTCTAGTTCAGCGGCGTATTCGTACCAGTTGCGTGCCTGACCGATCAGATCCAGACCCAGGTTCATCAGGGCCAGCTCCTCTTCGAGGGCCGGTGCATGGCCGCAGAGCTCGCACAGACGCTGGCCAAGGACCATGTCGCTGTCTGCGAGGCGCAGCAGGTACTGTTGCAGTGCTTCTTGCTGTGTCACAGGCTGTCTCCTCACATGTGGCCGACTTCGTCAGGCAGCTTGTAGAAGCTGGCATGACGGTAAACCTTGTCGTCGGATGGGTCGAACAGCGCTTCCTTGTCATCCGGGGATGACGCGGTGATGTTGTTGGAGGGTACAACCCAGATGCTGACGCCTTCACTGCGGCGGGTATACAGCTCGCGAGCATTCTCAAGCGCCATTTCGGCATCTGCTGCATGAACGCTGCCGACATGCTTGTGGTTCAGGCCGTGCTTGCTGCGCACGAAAACTTCATAGAGTGACCAGACTGACATTTCTTATTCTCCTGACAATTATGCGGCTTGATGCTGCTGTTTCTGCTTTTCGGCATAGGCGGCTGCGGCTTCACGCACCCAGGCACCATCATCAATAGCTTTTTTACGTGTGGCGATACGGTCACGGTTGCAGGGGCCATTGCCCTGAATCACGTCGTAGAACTCCTGCCACTCGATATCACCGTGGTCGTAATGACCGGTTTCTTCGTTGAATTTCAGTTCCGGATCAGGTGCGGTGCAGCCGAGCAGTTCAAGCTGTGGC
This sequence comes from Nitrincola alkalilacustris, assembly GCF_008973755.1. GTDB lineage: Bacteria > Pseudomonadota > Gammaproteobacteria > Pseudomonadales > Balneatricaceae > Nitrincola > Nitrincola alkalilacustris. The sequence continues at coordinate 186,127 of NZ_WBOM01000007.1, forward strand.
ACAGTCTGATCGATGAAGCGCTGACGCAGTTCGTCATTGGTGTGACGTTTGATCTTCCACGCCATCGACTGAGCCGAGTTGGGGGAGTCATCATCACGTGGCCCGAACATCATCAGTGCTGGCCACCAGAGGCGATTGATCGCATCCTGAACCATCGCTTTCTGTGCATCGTTACCCTTCTGCATCATGGTCAGCAGGATCTCGTATCCCTGACGCTGATGGAAGCTTTCCTCTTTGCAGACTCGCACCATGGCACGCGCATAGGGGCCATAAGAGGTGCGCTGCAGGGGTACCTGATTGACAATCGCAGCACCGTCGACCAGCCAGCCAACCACGCCGATATCAGCCCAGTTCAGCGTTGGGTAGTTGAAGATACTGGAGTACTTGGCCTTGCCAGTATGCAGCTTCTCAACCTCTTCATCACGGTCGGCCCCGAGGGTCTCCATGGCGCTGTACAGATAAAGACCATGTCCCGCTTCATCCTGGATCTTGGCCATCAGTTGCAGCTTGCGCTTGAGGCTTGGTGCACGTGTCACCCAGTTGCCCTCGGGCAGCATGCCGACGATTTCGGAATGCGCGTGCTGGGAGATCTGGCGGATCAGTGTTTTGCGATAGCTTTCCGGCATCCAGTTCTTGGGTTCGATCTTGATTTCGGCATCGATCTTTTCCTGAAAAGCGCGCTCTTCAGGTCCCATCTCTTCCAGGGTCTTGAGACGTTTGCTTCCGGTTTCGACAAGTTGGGCGTACATGGTCTGCTCTCCAGTGAAACGTTTGTCGTATTTTTATTTGCAGTTACTTGTATATAGCCCAGTTTTGCGGGGCCATCAATGTGATTAATGTAATATGATACTTAAATAATATCAAGAAATGATTTTATGTATCGCGTTTATGGAGGCTTGATACAGGCCTCAAGAAATGAAGGGATTGCGCCTGAATCAACAGAAAACGGAAATTTATCCATGTAAAACAGATGCTAAACACTTGCTGTTCAGTGAGCGTCATATGGGTATTATAGTAGTTAGTGATACATTAATATGAATATTTGTTATCACTAATGTTTCGTGTTGCCATGCCTCAGAAGCCAGCACTCCGGGATCTGGTTTCGCGGCCTGCGCAGGCAGGCGCGCAGAAGGTCAGATAAAACAGAGGTCAGATAAAACAGGAGGTCTGCTGGTTGCGAGAGATCAGACCCCGATTCAGGCTCGGGGTCTGAGATAGAGGTGTTGGAGTGGTTCAGGAGATCAGATGACTGGCTGGCGCCGTCTGTGGCAATGCCTGATCAAAATAACCCTCGGTATAGATCATATCCTCCTGCGCACCGAGTGCCTTGACCGCCTCGGTACACTGCTGCACGAATTCGGGGCTTCCGGCTATGAACACACTGTGTGCCGACAGGTCATCAAACACTTCCGGCAGCACTTTCGGCAGGCGACCATGCAGGTAGCCATCGACCTGTTCACCGGTCAGGGTGGGCTTGAAGCGGAAATTGCGATGCTTGGTTTGCCAGAAGCGCATCATCCCGACATCGTAAAGATCAGCTTCATGACGGGCAGAGAACATCAGCGTCACCGGCTTGCGGTAATCACGGCGCATGGCGGCCTCTGTCAGTGACAGGATCGGAGCCAGACCGGACCCGGCTGCGAGACACAGTACCGGGGTCTGCAGTGCAAGATCACCGATAAACGTGCCATAGGGGCCTGCAAGCGCGACCATATCGCCGACAGACAGATCGTTGTGTACCCAGTTGCTGGTCTTGCCATCTTCCACCTGAGTGATCTGCAGGGTGATCTCGCCGTCTGGGCGGGGTGCGTTGGCGATCGAATAGCAACGGGTGGGAATACCGGCAGACGGGTTACCCAGCGTGACATACTGGCCGGGCCAGTAACGCATGATCTGACCAAGCGGACGCAGCCGCAACTCCATGATGCGGGGTGTGCGCTGGATCCGATCGGTGATCAGATAGCGCTGGTTTTCACGTGGTGGGAAGAGTTTCGGTTTGGCATCTTCAGTGCCCCACTCGATAGTCAATTCATCAGACAGGGATTTGGCCATGCACATCAGGCCATAGCCCTCGCGGCGCTCCTCCTGGCTGAGTGCCATGTCCAGCACCATGCCCTGATCAAACTGACCGGAGATCACCTTGACCTTGCATTCGCCACAGGCGCCGGCACGGCAGTTATTGGGCAGGGCGTAACCTGCTTTTTCCAGCGCGCCGAGGACGGTATCGCCCTGCTGGTATTCGACCTCCCTGCCGGATGGATGTAGACGGATTTTCTGCATGAACAGCCTCAGCTATCAGGTTGAGGAGGCTATCCGCCGGTTGACGGATAGCGTACCTGTGTTTCAGAGAAAGTGTTTCAGAGAGGATTGGGATCAGAAAACTGGAATGATGTTTTCCAGATCAACATCGTTGACCTCTTCGCCGCTGATACCCACTTCAGGGATAGCAGGGAAGGGGATGTCGTAACGATCCAGAACCCCTTTCAGGTTCAGCATCGCATTACGCCAGTTCTCTTTTTTCGCTTCATAGCTCGGGATACCGAAGCCGGCACCACGTGCTACCTCTTCGCCTTCGCGCTGATTGCTGATGAAATCTTCCGGCAGGTCCCAGAACTCCATGGGTGGTTCGAACAGCACGGCAGACAGGAACAGATAACCGGCACGAATCTGTTTGGTAACCATTGCACGGTTTTCGGTGGTCAGGCCAGGATAGTCGCGCTCCATCAGTGCCATGCAGATCGCCATGTGGCGTCCTTCGTCACGGCCGATATTGCGGAAAGCTTCCTTGAATACCAGTTCGTGGGAGTTGTCGTGCATCTGCTTGAAGATGGTTGCTGCAGCGATCTCGCCCATCAGGAAGGAGCTGAACAGTACTGCCAGAGAGTACTTGGGCACCGCTTCCTTGTAACCATTCCAGTAACGGCCGCCGTTGTAGTAGAGCCACTTGGCATTTTTCTGCAGACGCTTGCCGAGTTCTGTTTTCGGCTCATAAGTCAGAGGATCGGTATGGCCCAGGAATTTGGTGATCGCCAGGCCGCACATCTGCTCATGGTTCTGCTCGTCACGGGTAACGGAGAAGAAGCAGCGACGGACAGGGTCTTCCTCGTGATCTTCATAGGTCTTGATGAAGGCTTCAGCAAACACAGGGGGTGCTGAGGCATCAAAAACAGATAACAGTGTCCACCAGTAGGCGATCGCTTCACGCTCTTCCCAGCTGTAGGACTCGACATCCAGCGTGTCCCAAGGGAGGTCTTTTGGATCCCAGTTTTCGCGCTGTGCGGCATCCCAGATCTCTTCCATTTTGCCGGTTTTGGCGTGCCAGGAGAGTGGGTAGATATTAGGCTGGGGCGTTTCGGGTGGGAACTCCATGGTTTTGGCAAGCTTTTCATTTTTAGCCATGTCTGGATCCTCTGTTTCTTATTAAGTTGGCCCGAAGGCGTAGGTTGTTCTTATTTATGACACATAAATAATTAAATAAATAATAAAAGATGTATCATAAAATTTTGTTGATCTGGATCAGTTTTGCACCAGAAAAGAGGCTGTATCTACTGATGCTTTTTCAGCCACAAGGCGGGATGGGAAAAGACACTTCTGAGCGACTGTCAGGCATAAAAAAACCCCGCCGGTTGGCGGGGTCGAAAGGGCATCCTTTCCGGATAAAGAAAAGCTACGGCAACCTGTTATTGCTGCTTTCTACGGTCAAATACGCGCTTTGCCTTGCCCTCTGAACGGGCAATGCTGCCAGGATTCAAAACCTCAATCTTGGTGCTGATCCCGATGTAGGACTTGATATGATGGCGCAGTTCAGTGCTGACCTGGTTGCGCAGATCGTCATCGTCAGGAGAGGCTTCAGACTTCAGCTCGACCCGCACGATCACGCTGTCCATATGTCCATCGCGATACACTTCTATCTCATAGTGTGGCGCAAGTTGTGACATTTTAAGGATCTGCTCTTCCACCTGAGTCGGGAAGACATTGACCCCGCGGATAATCAGCATGTCATCGCTGCGGCCGGTAATCTTGTCGATGCGGCGCATCGGACGCGCGGTACCCGGCAGCAGACGGGTCAGGTCGCGTGTACGGTAGCGCAGAATTGGCAGGGCTTCCTTGGTCAGTGAGGTGAACACCAGTTCGCCATACTCGCCGTCGGGCAGTACTTCGCCAGTGTTGGGGTCGATGATTTCAGGATAGAAGTGATCTTCCCAGATGGTCGGGCCATCCTTGGTTTCGATACACTCCTGGCCAACGCCAGGCCCCATCACTTCAGACAGGCCATAAATATCCAGTGCATCGATGCCCAGGCGCTCTTCCAGCTCCTTGCGCATGCTGCCGGTCCAGGGTTCGGCACCGAAGATACCGATACGCAAAGCCAGTTTGTGCGGGTCCAGACCCTGACGATCCATCTCATCAGCGATGTTCAGCATGTAAGAGGGGGTTACCATGATGATATCCGGCTCGAAGTCACGGATCAGTTGCACCTGCTTCTCAGTCTGACCACCTGACATCGGGATAACGGTGCAGCCCAGGCGCTCAGCGCCATAGTGTGCGCCAAGACCACCGGTAAACAGGCCATAGCCATAAGCGACATGCACCTTGTCACCTTTGGAGCCACCGGCAGCACGGATTGAGCGTGCGACAACAGAAGCCCAGGTATCGATATCGTTCTGCGTGTAACCGACCACCGTCGGCTTGCCAGTGGTACCGCTGGACGCATGTACGCGCACCACGTCACTCATCGGCGTGGCAAACATGCCGAACGGGTAGTTGTCGCGCAGATCAGTTTTAGTGGTGAAGGGCACTTTGGCCAGATCTTCCAGTGAGTGGATATCCAGCGGGTGCAGGCCCTTGTCATCAAAAGCCTTGCGGTAGAAAGGCACGTTCTTGTAGGCATGAGCCAGAGTGCGGCGCAGACGCTGCAACTGAACATGGCGCAGTTCATCAAGGCTGGCGGTTTCCAGTGGGTCGAGGGCTCCCTGGAATTTGGATGGCGTAGTCATGCTATGGTTCCTGTCAGTCATGGGGCATCTCAACAGCTGGCCGTTCGTGACCGTTTTGTGAGATGCCACTTATTATTTTCAGACGCGTTCAATGATCAGTGCGATACCCTGACCGACACCGATGCACATGGTGCACAGTGCATATCGTCCCTGACGTTGTTCAAGCTCATGCAGCGCGGTCGTGATCAGTCTTGCGCCGCTCATTCCCAGAGGGTGTCCCAGGGCGATGGCACCACCGTTCGGATTGACGTGCTCGGCATCATCCGGCAAGCCGAGATCGCGCAGTACGGCCAGTGCCTGTGCGGCAAAGGCTTCGTTGAGTTCGATCACATCCATATCAGCCAGGGTCAGACCCGCTTTTTCCAGTACCTTGCGGCTGGCTGGCGCCGGCCCGATACCCATGATGCGAGGCTCCACACCTGCCGTTGCCATGGCCACCACGCGTGCGCGAGGCTTCAGGCCAAAGCGCTTGACGCCTTCGGCGCTGGCCATCAGCAGTGCACAGGCACCGTCATTGACGCCAGAAGCGTTACCCGGAGTGACGCTGCCACCGGCACGGAAAGGTGTCGGCAGTTTTGCCAGCTGCTCCAGTGTGGTTTCACGCGGGTGCTCATCCTTGTCAACTACCAGAGGGTCCTGCTTGCGACGCGGGATGGTGACAGGAGTGATCTCCTGAGCCAGGCGGCCATTCTTCTGTGCAACGGCGGTACGCTGCTGGCTGCGCAAAGCGAAGGCGTCCTGGTCTTCACGCGAAATATTGAAATCTGCGGCGACGTTTTCAGCTGTTTCGGGCATGGAGTCGACGCCATACTGCTGCTTCATCAACGGATTGATGAAACGCCAGCCGATGGTGGTGTCGAAGATCTCGGCCTGGCGGCTGAACGCCTGATCCGCTTTACCCATGACAAACGGCGCACGCGACATGGACTCGACGCCACCGGCAATGATCAGATCGGTTTCACCGCTGCGCAGAGCGCGGGCGGCGGTGCCAACAGCATCCATACCCGAACCGCACAGGCGGTTGATGGTGCCACCTGGTACATCGACCGGCAGTCCCGCCAGCAGGGCGGACATGCGTGCCACGTCACGGTTGTCTTCACCGGCCTGGTTGGCGCAGCCATAGAGCACATCATCCACTTTTGACCAATCCAGATCCGGGTGGCGTGCCATCAGTGCCTTGATCGGAACAGCACCGAGATCGTCGGCACGGACACTCGACAGAGCACCGCCGTAGCGGCCAACCGGTGTACGCACGGCATCGATGATATAGGCATCTTGTAACAGGGTGGTCATGCGGTTTCCTCCAGGCGGCGAACACTGCCGCGCACTTTGTAAGACTTACCACGGAACAGCGCGACGGTCTTGCCGTGCTGATTCTGAACCGTGATGTCATAAACGCCGGTACGGCCACTGCGGCTGCGCTCTTCGCCAATGGCGGTGAGCAGGTCGCCGGATTTGCCGGGAGCCAGATATTCGATACTGCAACCGGATGCAACGGTGGCTTCATCATAGGTGTTGCAGGCAAAGGCGAACGTTGAATCTGCCAGCGTGAAAATATAGCCACCGTGGCAGGAGTCATGCCCCTGAATCATCTCATCGGTGATTTTCATGCTCAGAACGGCACGTCCGGGGCCGACTGATTCAATCTTCATGCCCAGTTTCTGGCTGGCCAGGTCACGTGAATACATCGCTTCGGCACAGGCCTCGGCCAGCTGCTGTGGAGATAGTTCGCTCATAAATTCCTCAAAACAGGTTAGGGGTTGAGCATTCAGCACTGACACGGATTATCCGATCAGGCTGTGCGGGCTGTAGTAGTCACGACGCAGCAGTAACGAGGGACGATAACGATCCTCGGCATAGCTGGCCTGAATATGCTGCAGCACCTGATAGATGCGCCCCTTGCCCAGTCGAGTGGCCCAGCTTAACGGCCCCTCGGGATAGTTAACGCCTGCGCACATTGCCAGATTGACATCGGCAACACTGCACACACCCTGCAGCACGGCATCCGCGGCCTCATTTGCCAGCATCGCAAGGGTGCGCATCACCACCATGCCTGGAGCATCTTCGATCAGGCTGATACTGATACCCGCGCTCTGGAACAGGCGTATGGCATCATCACGCGCGTTGTCGGACGCAGACAGACTGACGCTGAGGGCCAGTCGGCTGGCTGTTGCGTAGTTCAACGCCAGATCGAACAGCACCAGATCACGAATACCGGAGTCTCTGGCGCGCTCGGTAGCCATGCGACCATCGGTCAGGGCCAGCGTCGCTTCGCCGAAGCGCAGCAAGCCGGTGCCTTCACGCTGTGCAACTTGAATACCACAGGCTTGAAGGCGGTCGATCAGTGCACTCGCTGGGCCAATATCACCCTCGACCACCAGTACGGCATCGCCTTCACCGCTGGCGGTTACCGTGGAGGGCTGGGGTTTCTCGGCAGCCTCGGCATAGTTGTAGAAACCACGACCGCTCTTGCGTCCGAGATGACCGGCATCCACAAGACCTTTCTGGATCAGGGATGGTTGAAAGCGTGGGTCGCCATAGTAGGCGTCGAACACGGAGTTGGTGACGGCGTAGTTAACGTCGTGGCCAATCAGGTCCATCAGTTCGAAGGGGCCCATGCGGAAGCCACCGGCTTCGCGTACGATGGCATCGATCGTCGCAGCATCCGCCGCGCCTTCCTGCAGCAGGCGCAAAGCCTCTGCATAGAAGGGGCGAGCAACACGGTTAACGATGAAGCCGGGTGTGGAAGTGGTGTAAACCGGCTTCTTGCCCCAGGCGATAGAGGTGGCATAAATAGTATCGGCAACGGCTTTGCTGGTAGCCAGACCGGATACCACCTCAACCAGAGCCATCAGAGGCGCCGGGTTGAAAAAGTGCATGCCGACCAGTCGCTCAGGCAGGCGCATTTTTGCAGCCAGCGCCGTCACCGAGATGGATGAGGTGTTGGTGGCCAGAATCGTATCGTCTTCACACAGCTCCTCCAGTTGTGCGAGTAACTGCTGCTTGATCGACAGATCTTCAATGATCGCTTCGATCACCAGACCCGCCGAAGCCACTTCGCCCAGGCTGTCAACCGGGTGGATGCGATCCAGCAGTGCCTGGAGTTCGGCGGCGTCCATCTTGCCCTTATCGACGCGCTTTTGCAGTTGAGCGGCAACGCCAGCCTTGCCCTGTTCGGCAGCGCCCGCGCGCTGATCCTGCAGAAATACCTGATGGCCCGACTGAGCGGCTATCTGTGCAATACCCGAGCCCATGGCTCCGGCACCGATCACGGCAACTACAATGTTCTTATCCAGTGCTTTCATCTCAGCGCCCCTTGAATTCCGGTTTGCGTTTCTCAATGAAAGCGGCAACGCCTTCGCGATAATCTTCAGTGCGCCCGGCCAGACGTTGCAGGTCACGCTCCAGATCCAACTGCTCGTCAAAGCTGTTGTTCATGCTGGCATTCAGCGCGCGCTTGATCAGTGCCAGACCAGCAGTGGGCTGGCTGGCCAGATGGCGTGCCAGTTTCAGGGCTTCGTCCATCAGTTGTTCATCATCCACACACTGCCAGATCATGCCCCAGGCTGCGGCCTGTTCGGCGCTGATCTTATCGCCCATCATCGCCAGCGCCTTGGCACGCGCCATGCCGACCAGGCGAGGCAGGCTCCAGGTGCCACCGGAGTCAGGGATCAGACCGATCTTGCAAAACGCCTGAATAAAGCTGGCAGAGCGGGCTGCCAGTGTGATGTCGCAAGCCAGTGCGATATTGGCTCCGGCACCTGCTGCCACACCATTCACGGCGCAGATCACGGGCATCGGCAGATCGCGCAGGCTGCGCAGCAGCGGGTTGTAACGCTTCTCGATTGACTCACCCAGATCAGGCACTTCGGCACCCGGGGCGACATTACGGTCAGACAGATCCTGCCCGGCACAGAAACCACGACCAGCGCCGGTGATCAGCAGTGCGCGGACTTCGGGGTTCTTTCTGATCTGGCTGATCGCACTGCGCATCTCGGCGTGCATATCAGCATTGAAGCTGTTCAGGCTACCGGGGCGGTTAAGAGTGAGCAGTGCAACACCCTGCTCGATCTCCAGAAGAATGGTCTGTTCGCTCATGGCTGAATCCTTGTTATCTTTCTGTTATTCATTGGCCGCATTGGTAAAACTTACGGCGCGTAATCTGTGATGGCAGCTACTACTTACCAGTACTATTTACCGGTGCTACTTGCCAGTAAAGACCGGCTTGCGCTTCTCCTGAAAAGCCGCCAACCCCTCTTTGCGGTCCTCGGTGCCTGCCAGAATGGTGAAGGCGTGGCGCTCAAAGCGCAGGCCTGTCGCAAGATCGGCATCAGCCGCTTTATGGATCGCTTCTTTGGCAAGGCGCACAGCAAGGGGAGCCTTGGCAGCGATGATCTGCGCGATGGCTATGGCTCTTTCCAGGGTCAGCTCGGGGACGCAGATCTCACTGATCAACCCGGCTTCCAGTGCGCGTTTCGCGCTGATCTGCTCGCCGGTCAGTACCATCTGCATCGCCATCGATTGTCCAACGGCGCGCAATAAACGCTGCGTGCCACCAGCCCCGGGCATGATGCCAAGATTGATTTCGGGTTGACCAAAGCGGGCATTTTCGCCGGCAATCAGGATGTCGGCATGCATTGCCAGCTCGCAGCCACCGCCGAGTGCAAAACCATTAATGGCTGCAATCAGTGGTTTGCTGAAACGGGCGATACGGGCCCAATGAGCCTGACGGGGATCTTCCAGAATGCCAACCAGATCACGGCTGGCCATTTCATTGATATCGGCACCGGCCGCAAAGGCACGGTCATCGCCGGTGATCACAACGGCGCCGGTGGCACTGTCGGCTTCTGCCTCGTCCAGTGCCAGAGAGATTTCACCCAGCAGGGCGGTATTCAGCGCATTCAGCGCTTCGGGGCGGTGCAGGGTAAGGATGCGAACACCTTTTACCGGTCCCTGCACGAGAAGGTTCTGCGACATTGGGCAACCCGCTTTATCTTATTAGTTATGAAAGGCCAGCTGCCAACAGGCAGGACCCCTCAATGAAGCAACTCAGCATTCAACTAGTGTAGTTTGAAATAATAGTTTAGTTCCAAACATTTCAGCTTCTAAGTTTGTTGGATCCCGCTGGACAGACTAAGCTTGAGCATTGATTCAAGGCTGATCTCATCTTTATATGCCGGTTGTACAGGCGGCCTGCGGTTGAATCCGGATGTCACGAGTATATCCAATATTTGATACTCATCAACAAAATATTTTTAATTTTTTGTATCGCTTAATGCCGTTATTGATCAAATGGCGTTACAAATCATTGTTTTTCAATGCATAAATCATTGGTCTATATACCGCTAGTGCTGAGTATGCTCCTAAATTACTAGTTGACATGGATGTATTGATACAATAGTTTCTAATATTGTTTATCTGGTGTGTCACTTTATGATCACCTTGAAGCCCTGGACAGGATGTTGAGCAGGCGCAAGAAAGCGAACGAACATTGCATGTAACAATAAACGAGGGCAGACACTGCCCCGATTTTGGAGAACAAAAATAATGTCTAAGAAAATCTTCCGCCGTGCCGGTTTTCTGGCAGCGACCCTGGCTGCCGGAATCTTCGCAACCTCTGTTCAGGCAAGCGATCCGATCAAGATCGGTTCCTTCCTGTCTGCAACTGGACCAGCATCGTTTCTGGGTGATCCTGAGCTGAAAACCCTCGAAATGTACGTTGAAAAAATCAATGCCGATGGTGGTGTTCTGGGCCGTCAGCTGCAGTTGATCCATTATGATGATGCCGGTGATGCCTCTCAGGCGCGTAACTTCGCCAGCCGTCTGGTGCGTAATGACCGTGTGGATATCATTATTGGTGGCAGCACCACCGGTACCACTATGTCGGCCGCGCCACTGATCGAACAGGCACGCACGCCGTTCATCTCTCTGGCTGGTGCCATCGTCATTACCGAGCCGGTCAAGCCCTGGGTCTTCAAAACACCTCAGTCTGACCGTATGGCCGCTGAACGTGTACTCGGTGACATGCAGTCACGCGGTATCACCAAAGTGGGTCTGATCTCCGATACCGGTGGTTTCGGTAGCTCAGGTCGCACCCAGACGCTGGAAGTGGCTGCTAACTATGGTATCGAAATTCTGGCCGATGAAACCTACGGCCCATCCGATACCGATATGACCGCACAGCTGACCCGCATCCGTAATGCCGGTGTCGAAGCCGTATTCAACTTCGGCTTCGGTCAGGGTCCTGCTCTGGTAACGCGTAACTACGCGCAGCTGGGTATCGATCTGCCTTTCTACCAGTCTCATGGTGTCGCATCTGATCGCTTCCTGGAACTGGCCGGTACTGCGGCTGAAGGACTGCGTCTGCCTGCGTCTCCACTGCTGGTTCCGGATTCACTGGATGATGCCGATCCTCAAAAAGCCGTGGTTCAGAACTACAAAGCCGAGTACGAAGCGCGCTGGAACACTCAGGTGTCCACCTTTGGTGCCTACGCGTATGACGGTCTGATGCTGGCTGTCATGGCGATCGAGCAGGCGGGTAGTACCGATCGTGAAGCGGTGCGTTCAGCGCTGGAGAATATCCAGGGCTATGTGGGTGTGACCGGTATCTACAACCTGTCACCGGAAGATCACATGGGTCTGACTGCTGACTCCTTCCGCATCCTTGAAGTCAAAGACGGTCAGTGGAACCTGATCGACTAATCCTTGTAACAAAATAGATCAGACCCCCGGAACACTGATGTTCTGACGGGGTCTGGTTGACCCTGATGGGGCCATTGCCATGCTTGCTGAATTCCTCCAATACCTGTTTACCGGTATCACTATCGGGGCGACCTATGCCCTGGTTGCTCTGGGATTTACCCTGATCTATAACGCCAGCCATGTGATCAACTTCGCACAGGGCGAGTTCCTGATGATCGGTGGCATGGCCACTGTTTCACTGATGGGGATGGGCCTGCCCATGCCAATCGCCATTATTCTGGCCGTCATTCTGGCCGGGATTCTGGGTGTTGCCCTGCAGCGCCTTGCCATTGCGCCTGCACGTCAGGCCAGTGTTGTGACTCTGATCATCATCACTATTGGTGCATCAATCTTTATCCGTGGCGTCGCACAGCTCGTCTGGGGTAAGGAGTATCATGTCATGCCGAGTTTCGGCAGTGACCAGCCGGTGCGTATCGGTGGTGCCGTCATGCACAGCCAGAGTATCTGGGTGTTGCTGATTGCCTCGATTCTGGTAGTGCTGCTGGTGCTCTTCTTTACACGCACGTTGATAGGCAAGGCGATTCTCGCGACCTCCATGAACAAGGACGCAGCACGTCTGGTGGGTATTCGTACTCAACTGGTGCTGATGCTTGCGTTCATGCTGTCGGCACTGATCGGATCAATGGCCGGTATTGCCGTGGCTCCGATCACCTTCACCTCTTACGACATAGGCATCATGCTGGGCCTGAAAGGCTTTGTCGCGGCTGCGATGGGCGGCCTGGGCAGTGGCGTAGGCGCCGTAGTAGGTGGTATCACGCTGGGCATCGTCGAGGCGATGACAGCCGGTTACATCTCTTCTGATTATAAGGACGCTGTTGCCTTCTCGATGATCCTGCTGGTGCTGTTCTTCATGCCCAGAGGGATGTTCGGCAGCCGTGTCGTGGAGCGTGTCTGATGTTGAATTCTCTTTTTCAGTCACGACAGTTCGGTTTGCTGGTGCTGGCACTGATCATCATTGTGCTGCCCTTCGGACTGCAGAACGACTTTCACTATGATATCGCGATCCAGATGGGGCTGATTGCCGCCACCGTCGTGGGTCTTAATCTGCTGGTAGGCTTTGCCGGCCAGATCAGTCTCGGCCACGCCGCCTTCTTTGGTGTTGGCGCTTACATGAGTGCGATCCTGACCGGCACCTATGGCTGGTCACCCATTCCAGTGTTGCTGTTTGCTGCAGTGGTGGTCGGAATCATCGCCTTTGTGGTCGGCCGTCCGATCCTGCGTCTTAAGGGGCATTATCTGTCCATGGCGACGCTGGCGGTGGGTTTTATCATCTACATCATCATCAACAATGAGCGCAGGATCACCGGTGGCCCCGACGGCATCTCCGTGCCCTCGCTGTCGATCTTCGGCGCAGAGCTGAATGTCTTCAATGACTACCAGATACTGGGCATGACCCTGAGCGGCACCTTCCTGTGGTATGTGCTGGCCGGTGTGTTGCTGCTGTTGGCGGTCTGGATTGCGCAGAACATCATCGATTCACCAATCGGCCGTGCTCTGCGTTCTGTACATGGTTCCGAAGTTGCTGCGCGTGTGGTCGGTGTTGATACTGCCCGCTTCAAGAGTCTGGTGTTCGTGATCTCCGCTGTGTATGCCAGCATCATGGGTAGCTTTTATGCCCATTACACCGGCTTTATCACGCCCCAGATCGCCTCCTTCGAGCACTCCATCGTGCTGATCACCATGGTGGTGCTCGGTGGTATGGCTTCCACACTGGGTGTTATTCTCGGTGTGGTTGTGCTGAAGCTGCTGCCTCAGGTACTGGCTGATTTTCAGGAGCTGGAGATGATGATGTTCGGTCTGATCCTGATGCTGACCATGATCTTCATGCCGAAAGGTCTGTTGCCAACCCTGCAGGGACTGGCGCGTAAATATCTGCGCAAGAAGCCGGAGGAGGGAGTATGAGCGCTCTGATCGAAGTCACCGGTCTGGATAAAGCCTTCGGTGGTGTGAATGCGGTTGAAGGCCTGAGCTTCAGCGTTAATGCAGGCCAGGTCTATTCAGTGATCGGCCCGAACGGCGCTGGCAAGACCACTCTGTTCAACCTGATCACCGGTATCTACACGCCGACCAAAGGTGAAATCAAGCTGCGCGGCGAGTCTGTCGTGGGGCTGGAGCCTAACCAGCTCGCCGAGCGTGGCATGTGCAGAACCTTCCAGAACCTGCAGATCTGCATGAATATGACGGCGCTGGAAAACGTCATGCTGGGGCGGCATCTGCAGCTCAAGAGTAACTTCCTGTCGACGCTGTTTCGCCTGCCATCGATGCTGCGCGACGAAGCGGCCTGTCGCGAACGCGCCATCGAGCTGATGGAGTTTGTCGGCTGTGGACAGTATGTGAACACCGAAGCCTCGGCCATGTCTTACGGCGCGCTGAAGCGTCTTGAGATTGCCCGCGCACTGGCGGCAGATCCCAAGGTGATCCTGCTGGATGAGCCCGCGGCTGGCCTTAACGGCACAGAAACCGCAGCGCTGGAGGATCTGATCCGTAAAGTGGCACAGCAGGGTATTACAGTGGTACTGGTGGAGCATGATATGAAGCTGGTGATGGGGATCTCCGATTACCTGCTGGTGCTCAACTATGGCCGTAAACTGGCGGAAGGTACTCCGGAACAGATCCGCAACAACCCTGATGTTATCGCTGCCTATCTGGGCGGTTGAGCGAGGAGAACCGGAATGACAACAACCAATACAACGAGCCCCTCAGCTCAGAATCGCGCCGAACAGGCGGTCAGCATCATCGTTCAGGAGCATCTGGGCCTGTGGCGCATCATCGACCTGCTCGACAGCCTGCAGCAGGATATGAACCTGCGCGGTAACAAGCCGGATGAGCTGCTGCTGACCACGATATTCGACTATATCGAGCATTTCTCGCACCGCGTACACAGCCAGCCCGAAGAGGTGCTGCTGTACAAGCTGCTGCGCGAGAAATCACCTGAATCAGGGCCGCTGATCGACAAGCTGGAAAAGGGCTATGTCGTTGGGCACAAAGCACTGGCCGAACTGCGAGAGCTGCTGACCAGTTGCATGCAGCAATGGCCGGAAGGGCGCGAAGCCTTCAGCCATGCCCTGACCCGCTTCACCCAGGCGCTGCGCAAGCACATCAAGAAAGAGGAAGGGGTCGTAATTCCCCGTGCACGTGAAGTGCTCTCGGCTGATGACTGGGATCAGATCATCGATGCCAAGGATCAGCACAATGATCCGCTGTTCGGTGAGATGGTACGCGATGAGTTCCGCGAACTGCGCCACAAGATCGTCAGCCTGACACCTGAGCGCCTTGGTGGGCTTGGCCTGCTGCACACTGAAAAAACCAGTGCCAGTGCCCAGACCGGCCGTGAGATGCTCAGCATCAAGGGGCTTTACAGCTCCTATGGCCAGATCGAAGTGCTGCACAATGTGGATATCAGCATCAACGCCGGTGAGATCGTCTCACTGGTGGGCGCCAACGGCGCGGGCAAGAGCACGCTGCTGATGACCCTGTCTGGCCTGCAGCCGATTGACCGCGGCGAGATGATGTTTGAAGGCAAGGATATGCGCAAGATGTCTTCCGACAAGCGCGTCTCCAACGGCATCGTACAGGTACCGGAAGGGCGCCAGGTGTTCAAGGACATGACCGTACAGGACAACCTGTTGCTGGGTGCCTATACGCGTGGCAGCGGCCCTGAAGTTAAACAGGATCTGGAGAAGATCTACGACCGCTTCCCGATTCTGCGCCAGAAGCGCCATGATCTGGCTGGAGAGCTCTCGGGCGGTCAGCAGCAGATGCTGGCAATGGGGCGTGCCCTGATGGCCAAACCAAGACTGCTGTTGCTGGATGAGCCCAGCATGGGTCTGGCACCGCTGATTGTTGAAGAGATCTTCAATATCGTGCGCGAACTGAAGAAAGAGGGGATCACCATCTTTCTGGTCGAGCAGAACGCGTCCCAGGCACTGGCACTGGCCGACCGTGGCTATGTGCTGGAAACCGGCGAAGTGGTGCTGCAGGGAACCGGCCGCGAACTGCTGAGCAACGAAAAAGTGCGCGAAGCCTACCTGGGGATGTAAACCCTGATCAGGCCGCTTGACCTCTTTTGAGGCCAGGCGGCTTTTTCACGTTTATCCGAAAGGCCATTTTCCACCCAGTCGGCGGTGTCAGCTACCATTGCTTTGCTCTAAGAGCGGTACTACAGTGGCACTATCAGTCTGACTCAGAGAGAACGTAATGGCAGGTGGTTGGTCACGGGATGGAGCCGTTCAGGATCAAATTGATGCAAGCGTTGAAGATGCTGTGCAGCGCGCTCGAAGTAAATTGGCCAACGGTGAGAGCGCCGTCAATTGTGACGAGTGTGACTGTGTTATTCCAGAAAAGCGCCGCAAAGCGATTCCTGGAGTCAGGCTTTGCATTGCGTGTCAGTCAGCACTGGAAAAGAAGGAAGTTAACTCCAGTGGCATCAATCGCCGTGGCAGCAAAGATAGCCAGCTCAGGTAGCCAGCTGGTCTGCAATAACTCTTGTACCCAGGTTTTGTCAGCAACAGTGCTGTGTCCTTCTATACAGCTGCCATATATGTAGAAGCGATCAGTAACCATAGCACTAGCGAGAGATATGTAAAGCCATGTTTTTTAATCATTTTCATCTCTTGTCGAGCGTTTTTTCATATATCTGTCATCCCCGAAAATTATTGACCAGATAATATTGAGTTCTGGTTTTTTTGAATGCGTTTGTATCTTGGATTTGTTTGTATATAAAAATAAAGTTATTGGTATAGATCCAAGACAAAAAAATATGCTAACGAAAATAGATCTCTCAATTAGAGTCAGCGAATTATCTCGAGTTACAAAAATAATTGTTCCGAGAAAAATCACATAGAATGCAGATGAGAATTGAATGTATTTCATAATATGATCATCATTATTTTATATTTCTAATAAGAAAGTAAATACTGAAAAAATGATAAGCAGAAATCCTAAATGCTCAAGAAAACTTCCTCTACATCCTGTCTCCAGCTCTTCACGAAGCAATAGCCGTGCACTCTTGTTAAATATTTCTGGCTTTTTAATTCCACCCATAAGTGTTAAAGCGAATCCAGCGCATAATAAGCCATATGCGTAGTTGCCCGAAGAAATATTGATTATAGAGGTCGTTAGCATGAAAAAGACCCTAGTGCCAATATGGCAACAATACTGGACTCTTTTGCAATAAATTTACGAACTCTTGAAGAAGGTTTTTTTGTCCCATCCATGGACGATTGACCTCTAGTGATCCCCATTCAGGGGTGACTGACTAAGTGGCACATGTGCTCAAAGCGCTTACATGTTACAAAATAAGAACCATTAGCGTCTACCTTTATATTTGCAATTGATTGATGTAAGGCATTTCAGCTTACTGATTCGATGTCAGCCCCCTCCAGATTCTCAAACAACCACTGCGCTCTCTGCTCTATCGCCTGCTGCTCCTGCGCATCTTTCCTGTCCCAGTTTTTCACCTGCATCCCCAGCCTTGGGTTGTGTTGCAGCCATGAGCGGTGCTTCGCGATGAAGTGCCAGTAGAGGGTGGTAAAAGGGCAGGCGTTGTCGCCATTGGCCTGTTCAGGCTTGTAGGGGCAGTGCCGGCAGTAGTTCGACATCCGTTTGATATAAGCCCCGCTGGCGATATATGGCTTGGAGCCGACAATACCGCCGTCGGCATACTGGCTCATGCCCAGGGTGTTGGGCACCTCGACCCAGGCGACGGCATCCACATACATCGCCAGATACCACTCATGTACCAGCTGCGGCTTGGTTTCCCACAATAGTGCAAACAAACCGGTGACCATCAGGCGCTGGATATGATGACCATAGCCATGCTGCAACACCTGCGAAACCGACTGCTTCAGGCACTGCATATCCGTATCGGCACTCCAGTAGAGATCAGGCAGGCTGCGCTCAGACTGCAGAAAGTTGAAGCTGTCCCACTGATCACGATGATGCCAGTAGATGCCACGGATATATTCCCGCCAACCCAGTATCTGGCGAATAAAACCTTCCACCGCATTCAGGGGGGCTCTGCCGTCAAGCCAGGCTTTCTCTGCCGCTTCTATCACCTCAACCGGGTTGAGCAGCTTCAGATTCAGACTGGATGACAGCAGCGAGTGATACAACCACGGCTGATCTGTCCACATGGCGTCCTGATAATCACCGAAGCGTGGCAAGCGATGAGTGATGAAATCATCAAGCGCCATTAACGCCTGCTCGCGCGTGACTGGCCAGTTAAAGTTATCCACAGCGCCCGGCAGTCCCGGCAGATATTGCTCAACGTCGGCCATCACCGCAAGAGTCATGCTGTCTGGTGAGAAGGAAGGCAGCGGCGGTAAAGGGTCTGGCCCCTGCTTGGTGAAAGTGCCACGGTTATCCTTGTCGTAGTTCCACTGTCCGCCTTGTGGCTTGCCATCGTTATCCATCAACCATTGTCGGGTCTTGCGCAGGTGGCGATACCAGTACTCCATGCGTGGCTGTTTGCGCTGTGCCATCCACTGAGTGAACTCACCCTGTTGTGTGATGAAGTGGCTATCGGGCAGCAGCTCCAGTGAGACTTGATGCTCTTGGCACCACAAACGGATCTGCCGCAACACGCGATGATCCCCCGGTAATACGCAGCGCAGCACTTCGGGCTTGGTGTGAGCCCTATTTAGATCCATAGTCAGAGCCATCTCCAGCGCACTGCTGAAAGAATCACACTGCTGAGCCAGGTCGATATAGGTCAGACGGATGCCGGATGCTCGCAACTCCTGTGCAAAATGGCGCATCGCAGACAAAAAAAGCACCGTGCGTTGCTTGCTGGACAGCGTGGAGCGGGATTCATCCAGCACTTCGGCCATCAGGACCTGATCCTGCTCGGGGTCGAAACCGGCCCATGTCAGATAATCATGACTGAGCTGATCACCCAGTATCAGATAGAGAAATCTCGTTTTCATCGGCCCCTATCAATCCCTGTTTCACCGGTAATCGGCATGTACATAAGATACGGATAAAAGCCGAGGATGGATTGCACACATGGAATTGGCAACTGTTCTGCACAGTCAATACTTGTGGCTTGGGAGGTGACAGCGGACATGGCGGTGGAGACTAATGCTGCCCAGCGAGTTACAGTACTCAACGTTCCTTCTTCGCGCCGATCGCGGTGTGCAGTACTATTGGTATACCCATGAAAAATGATTACGACCAGAACGGGTACCTCGTTCTTAAAAACATCTTTGAAGAGCGTGAGCTCCAGGCGCTGCGGCAGGTGGTTGACCGGTTCCATCAGTCGTGGGTAGAAGAAAACGCCGAGTTCTACGCCGAAAAAGCGATAAACTCCGCTTATCTGACTGCTAAAAAACACCTGAAAGGTTCTGATAGGGAGGTACTGTTCAAGTTCATCGGTTCAGCCAAACTGATGGATGTGGTGACATCTATCATGGGCAGCCACACAGCCTTTATGAATACCCAATTGTTTTTTGATCCCGTGAATGCTGCCCAAAGAAGCTATTGGCACCGAGATCCTCAGTACCATCTGTCTGTTGAAGAGCAGAAGGACGCGCTGGCAGGTCCGGATGTTCTCCATTTTCGAGTTCCCTTGGTTGATGAACCCGGTCTGGAGCTGATACCCGGAACCCACCGGCGCTGGGATAGCAGCGAAGAGCTTGATGTACGCCTGGAGCAGAAGGGGCGTAAGAACCATGAGGATCTGCCTGCTGGTGTAAGAGTTGCCTTAAACGCAGGTGACCTGCTGGTGTTCAGTGCCAATATGATTCATCGAGGACTATACGGCATGAATCGCTTGGCACTGGATATACTGTTTTGTGATCCGGCTCCTGAACTGGCGGCATTCATCACCGACAACTGTTTGCCAGACCCAAGAACACTGGAAATGCTTGAAAATCGAACTGCCTTTGATAGCGCGCTGGAGATTAAACGCAGGTGTGCCGATGTGGAGAAATTGTCGATTTCAGCAACATCCTCCTTGAATAGCTGAAGTGCGATAGTGGCGTTGGCCAGCGCTGGCACAAACAACGTGCCAGCAATTAATGACATCTCAAGGAAGCATGGGATTAACAGGCAATAATAAAAATGTCAGGGTTTGCTGCGTTCCCGCCAGTATCCTTACCGCTCTCGCTGTTGCTAGCCTATCCTCGCTCGCATCTTTGTCCGAAACTCTTCGCGGCTGAGCAGTGTGGCCTTACCGCTTTTGACCTTGGCGACACGACGAATGATTTCATCATTCCAGGCTTGTCCGGCAGCGTCGTCACGAGGGCCGCCCAGGCTCATTATGAGTTCGCGAGCCAACTCTGCACGTTCCGACTCGGAGAGAGCATAAATCTGTGAACGCAGGTGGTTTAATGTTTCGGTAGTCATGGTACCTCCGAGAGTAGCGATATAACTGTACTAGCCCGATTCAAAGACCCTAACAAGACACGGTTCTCGACACTCAATGTGGGTGTTGATTACTGCCAGGCTGGGTTGCTGCTTGCAGGTTGCCCTCACCGCTTCTGTTCTGTTAAAAAAGCGGGTTACTTGTCAGTGAGACTATAATAGAGTGTATTAAAAGCTGGCTGCATGCTTCGCAACAGGCAATCATTAGCCAACAGCACTCGCTGTGCTGGGTGAATAGTTTCTATGACCTATCCTTTATCTAAAGTTTCATTGGAATGTCTGCGACTACTTTGGCATCACTCGCCAGATACGATGTTTATCATTCAGGCCCGATCAGGCCGTTTTTATCTGGATTACTATAATCCAGCTCAGGAAAGGGCATTCCCGGAAGGGCTGGATCTTCGCCAGGCGCTTGATGAGCTCCTGCCACCGGAACTGTATGGTGTCATAAAGACACGCTACGAGCAGTGCATCGCCACTCGCCTGCCCATGAGCTACGAAGAGCCGGGCTTTAACGATGACTACTGGTCCACCTTGCTGGTGCCCTTGGTTGAGGAAGACGGAAGGGTTGAGTACATTGCTGGGGTATCCAGGAGTATCAAAGACCTGAAATGGGCCGAACGGCGGATGCGCGAAGAGAAAGAGCGTGCTGAGTCGCTGAATGCGCAGTATGAGAAACTGAATGCCGAGCTTGAAAACAAGGTGATGGAGCGCACCAGAGAACTGGCGATAAAAAATGAGGAACTGGAGCGCCTCTATATAACCGATAGGCTGACAGGACTTTTTAATCGTCACAAACTCGATAGTTTGCTGGCAGAAGAGGTGCAAAGAACCGAGCGCTACTCGCATCCGTTTGGGGTAATCATGCTTGATATTGATGCATTCAAAAGCGTCAATGATATCTACGGGCATCAGGTTGGTGATGAGGTGCTTGTCGCTATAGCTCAGATACTCCAAGAAAATACACGAGCTACAGACGTGACAGGGCGATGGGGAGGTGAGGAGTTTCTGATTCTTTGTGCAGAAACGGATATGGATGGGCTGCTGCTATTGGCAGAGAAGCTCAGAAAAGCCATTGAGGGCCAGTCCTTCCCCGCGGTAGAACATAAAACCGCCAGTTTTGGCGTTGCGCTACATGAGGCAGGGGACAGTGTAGAGCAACTGATAGCAAAAGCCGATTCAGCACTCTATCGTGCCAAACGCAATGGTCGCAATCGAGTGGAAGAGTATCAAAGCAGCCAATAAAGCGCTTCACTTGTATCAGCCCGACTATTGCAATACCAAGTATTGAACCAACACACATTTCTTTTCGGGAGTCGTTTTATGAGTCTGGCAATCGCACTGCATGTTCTCTCTGCCATGATCTGGGTTGGCGGCATGTTTTTCGCCTATATGGCCATGCGACCGGCGGTGGTGGAGGTGATTGACGCATCGCAGCGAGGCTTACTCTGGTGTCGCACCCTGTCGCGCTTTTTTCAGTGGGTATGGGCGGCCGTGATCCTGTTACCGGTGACCGGTTACTGGATGATCTTCAGTGTGTTCGGTGGCATGTCTGGTGTCGGCTGGCATATTCACTTGATGCAGGGTGTGGGGATTGTGATGATCCTGATCTATTTCCACGTCTTTTTTGTCCCCTTCAGGAGACTGAAGCATGCCGTTGCCAACCAGGACCCTCAGGAAGGCGGTCGCCAGGTGGGGCAGATCCGCAAGCTGGTGGGCATTAACCTGATTCTTGGGCTGATTGTGGTGGTGGTCGGTGCGGGTGGTCGGTATCTGTAAGGAAAGGCCCGCAGCCGTTATTGCTGACCCCGCTCTGTTGCAGGTGGCATATGGACCAAAGGCTATGAGTAAAGTAGAGCGAAAAGTTTGCACACACAAAAAGGATGGATTAGATTCAGATAACAAACAGGATGTAGTCAAGTGTGATGGAGCACCATCGGGGCGGTAGCGTGTTTATCAAAAGCCTGCCCCAACCATCCCATATCCTCGCTTTAGTGTTACCGATAGATGCTGTTATTGCGTGCTGGAAAAATGAGCATGCTTGTTAACTCTGCGAAAGTTGCTCGTTTTGTCGATAGATATAATCTCAACTCATTGAGTTTAAATGAATAATTTTCAAATGCGTCTGAAATACAGCGCATGGACTGGCTGAAAGTTGCGCATGCGCATTTTGACAGATGGATCAAACGTAGTAGAAAGATATTTTATTTTAATATCAGATGCTTAAATAATTATTGTGAACATGGCGGGCTTGACAATTTGAGCATGCTCAGAATAAAAAATGTTAGCATTTCATGAGAGATACGAGTAAGCGATGAGAAAAGAAATTCCAGCTCCGATCATAGCTGTACTGTCAGAGAATATGCCTGTTGTCGAAACACACGCTAGCTTGGATAACCTTTTTTCGTATGCTGAAGCGCCTGGCGAGCCACCCGAAGGTTCGAAGCCCGTTAAGGTTCAAGCATGGCTTCGACGAGTCAACAAAGAATCGGGTCACCCATTGGTTGTTCTAGGGCGGCTTATTGAATGTTATATGGAGTTGCCTGATATAGAAGATGCCACATCTACTTGGTCTGGCGTCCCGACTGTAGATGTAAAAAAAGAGTTCAAAGCCAAGCTTGAAGCAATTCTTTCTCGGTGTAATCTTACATATCTCACGGGGGGGATAATTTCTGATGGTAGTTCCGCGCCGAGTCGATCATTAGCAGAGTTAATTAAAGGTCGAGATATTCCCTCCATTGACGCAGAGTTCAACCGAGCACTTGCCAATGTAAACTCAGAGCCCAGAGAGGCGGTATCGGCTGCGTGCAATATTCTTGAGTCTATTTTCAAGACATATATAACTGATGAAAAACTGGAGATGCCGCAGAAGCAAGATCTCCAAAACGTATGGAAAGTAGTTCGTTCTGACCTAGGGTTTAATCCAGGGGCGCTGGAAGATGACGATCTAAAAAAGATTCTGTCTGGGGTGCTGTCCGTAGTTGACGGTATTGGTGCTTTTAGAACTCATGCAAGCTCTGCCCATGGGCAGGGTCGGAAAATATACAACTTAAAGCCAAGACATGCACGACTGGCTATTCATTCTGCCCATACAATAGCGTTATTCGTATTGGAGACTTGGGATGAAAGAAAGAGCCGAAAGTAATGCTAACAATCGCAGGCACGGCGACGTCTTTTACATTGCGGCTTCGCCTCCATTCCAAAGCCGCGCATGCTGCGGGCGTTGAGGCTGTCGGAAAAGTCCCACAGCCCTTGGCTGACGCGACAGACAAAGGCTAGAATCAGGTAACAGAACTTTACCTCACAGGTGGCAAGGGATGGCGCGGTATAAACACTACGATTACAACCAAACCAAGATGATCCCGCTGCGGTTTGCGGA
>NZ_WBOM01000008.1 GCF_008973755.1 Nitrincola alkalilacustris
TCCGAGACCAGGACGTTGATAGGCAGGGTGTGTAAGCGTTGTAAGGCGTTGAGCTAACCTGTACTAATGGCTCGTGAGGCTTGACCATATAACGCCCAAGGCGTTTGGTTGAATGCTAGAGATTGATTGTAGAGACAGTAGATTGAGCTTGTGTTGTGGACAGGTTGTAGCAAGTGTTACGACAAGTACTAAACAAAAGACGCATCAAGTACAGACTTCAGATCCCGGTTGTTCCAGTTTTGTCTGGCGACCATAGAGACGTGGCACCACCTGATCCCATACCGAACTCAGAAGTGAAACGCGTCATCGCCGATGGTAGTGTGGGGTCTCCCCATGCGAGAGTAGGTCATCGCCAGGCACTTAATACCGCAGCCCCCGATCTCTTCGAGATCGGGGGTTTTTGCGTTATGGATATTTGCCCTCATAGCAGGGTACCCCGGTAGTGCTCTGAGTTGCAGTAGCAGGGTGGTGGCAGGCTATTGGTAACAGGATTGCAGGGATAGATGCAGCAAGAGATGAAGTGTGTGGCGGGTGTATCTGTAGCGTAACCTGGCAGCTGCAGCATCTGAATGAAAAGCTGCAGCTACCGGAAAGAGCTGATCCTGTATCAGGCGTCTGCGATCATCGCTGAATAGGCAGCAGCATCAAGCAGGTTGTTCAGATCGCCAGCATCATTCAGATGCAACTTGACCATCCAGCCATCGCCATAGGGATCGCTGTTGACGGTTTCGGGCGCATCACTCAGTGTGTCATTAACGGCTATCACGACTCCTGAAAGCGGTGAGTAGATATCGGATGCTGCTTTCACGGACTCTACCAGTGCAAACTCTTCGCCTGCTTCAACAGTGCGCTCCAGTTCCGGCAGTTCAACAAATACCACATCACCCAGCAGTTCCTGGGCATGGCTGGTAATACCGATCGTGACCGTTTCATCGCCATTATCCAGTACCCATTCATGACTCTTGGTATAACGCAGATTGGCAGGTGTTGTGCTCATTGATCTTTCCTTTTGTAAGCTGGTTTGGATGTTCTTTTTTCGGGTCTGGCAGACTCAGCAGGCAACAACGTTGACAGCCAGGCCACCGGTTGAGGTTTCCTTGTACTTGTCCTGCATATCCATACCCGTCTGGCGCATGGTCTCGATAACGCTGTCCAGTGATACATGGTGTTGCCCATCACCGTGAAGCGCCAGGCGTGCAGCATTGATCGCTTTAATAGCTCCCATGGTGTTGCGCTCGATACAGGGTACCTGTACGAGGCCGGCAATCGGATCACACGTCAGACCAAGGTTGTGCTCCATGCCTATCTCGGCTGCGTTCTCAACTTGCTGGTTGGTACCGCCGAGTACTGCACACAGTGCACCTGCAGCCATGGAGCAGGCAACGCCGATCTCTCCCTGACATCCAACTTCGGCGGCGGATATGGAGGCATTTTTCTTGTAGAGGGTGCCGATTGCAGCAGCAGTGGCCAGGAATTCGAAAATACCCTGTCGGCTGGCGCTGGGTATGAAGCGGTGGTAGTAGGCGAGTACTGCAGGGATAACGCCTGCAGCACCATTTGTCGGTGCGGTGACGACCCGCCCCCCTGCAGCGTTTTCTTCATTGACTGCCATGGCAAACAGGTTGACCCAGTCCAACACGATAAGTTGATCGTGCAGAGTGCCGTCAGTGCTTTTGTTCAGTGTAGTGAGCAACTGATTTGCACGCCGTCTGATTTTCAATTCACCGGGGAGGAGTCCTGTGGCATTACATCCCGCCTCTATACACTCCTGGAAGGTGTCCCATATTTTCAACAGTCCACGCTCCAGCTCTTCCTGTGTCTGCCATGAAAGCTCATTGGCGAGTTGCAGTTGTGCGATGCTGAGCCCGGCTTTTTCTGCTGTTGCGACCAGTTCGGCTCCATTATTGAAGGGATAGCGCGGTTCTGGCCTGCTGTTCGCGGAAGCTGGTTGTGTAAACTCTTCATCACTGAGGACAAAACCACCCCCTACTGAGTAGTAGATGTTTTCCTGCAGAATGATGCCTGCTGCATCAATGGCCTGAAAACGCATCCCGTTCGGATGCCTCGGCAGGGTTTCGGTAAAGTAAAAGCGCAGATGCTCGGCTTCGGTGAAGGCGATATGTCTCAGGCCGCCCAGCTTGAGGCTGCCACTTGTACGGATCTCCTGCAGATAATCACTCACCCTCTGCGGGTCGACCATATCCGGCCTCTCCCCTTGCAGGCCCAGCAATACAGCAGTATCTGTTGCGTGTCCTTTGCCCGTCATGGCCAATGAGCCGTACAGACCTACCCGCACACCGGCTATCTGGGTCAGCAGATGTCTGCTGCAGAGCTGTTCAACGAACCGGTTGGCGGCGACCATGGGGCCGACAGTATGTGAGCTGGAAGGACCCACTCCGATTTTAAACAGATCAAATATACTTAATGACATCAGGTCATCTCACTTTTTATCAGTCCAGGGCGCAGCCTTCATGACAGGCAAAGGCATCCTATAGTAGGGCCAAGGTTATCAAGTGAGTTTTCCAAAATCAACCAAATATTTCCTATTGGAAACTTTGCGCACTCATGCGATAATCATTTCTGTTCATAAATTGTACTGTAGCCTGCTCAATGGGAGAGAACTATGTCCGAACTGCTGAAAACACCACTCCATGATCTGCATGTCGAAACGGGTGCGAAGATGGTGCCTTTTGCCGGTTACAGCATGCCGGTGCAGTATCCAGCCGGGGTGATGAAGGAGCATCTGCACACACGTGATCAGGCAGGCCTGTTTGATGTCTCGCACATGGGCCAGGTTGTACTGCGTGGTGAAGGTGCAGCGGCAGCACTGGAGCAACTGGTGCCGGTTGATATTCTGGACCTTCCAGTTGGCAAACAGCGCTATGCATTCTTTACCAATGAGCAGGGTGGTGTGCTGGATGATTTGATGGTGGCTAATTATGGCGACTTTATCTATGTCGTCGTTAATGCGGCATGCAAGGAGCAGGATATTGCCCATATGCGGGCTTGTCTCGGTGCTGATGTTGAGCTTGAAGTACTGGATGATCGTGCACTGATAGCACTGCAGGGGCCTCTGGCTGCACAGGTGCTGGCCAGAATCCAGCCTGAGCTGAAATTGATGCTGTTCATGGATGTTCGTCAGGTGGAGATCGAGGGCATGTCCTGCCTGGTCAGTCGTTCCGGCTACACGGGTGAAGACGGCTATGAAATCTCTCTGCCGGGAGATCAGGCTGAGCGCTTCTGTCGCCTGTTGCTGCAGCAGCCTGAAGTGGCGTTGATTGGGTTGGGGGCACGTGACTCGTTGCGTCTGGAGTCTGGACTGTGCCTCTATGGTCATGACATCACGACGCAGACGACCCCCGTGGAGGCCAGTCTGCTGTGGGCGATCAGTAAGGTACGCCGTGTTGATGGTGAGCGTGCGGGTGGTTTTCCGGGTGCGGATAGAATTTTTGAGCAGATGCGCAACAGTGATGAGCTGCGCCAGAAACGCGTCGGCCTGATAGCTACCGGCAAAGCACCTGTACGCGAGGGTACTGAGTTGGTGAATATCGAAGGGGTCAAAATAGGTGAAGTCACCAGCGGCAGCTTTGGCCCTTCTGTCGGTAGTCCGGTTGCTATGGGATACATTGCGCGCGAGTATGCCGCACTGGATACCGAGGTATATGCTCTTGTGCGTGGCAAGGCGCTGCCGATGAAAGTGGCATCCATGCCTTTCGTCAAGCAGCGCTATTATCGTGGTTAGAGAGCCGTGGTTAGAGAGCCGTGGATAGATAGGATAGGGCAGGAAGGTTACTCGACGGCGACCTTTCTGACCTGCACGAAATCCGTATCCCCCTTTACCACTTTATAGATGCCATCCTGCAGTAGTGTCCGCATCCCCTCTTTGATTGCGATCTGTTTGATTGCGGCGACACTGCTCTGTTTATAGATCATCTCTCGCATCGGGGCCGAGGAGATGAGCAGCTCATGCAGCCCCGTTCTGCCTCTGTAGCCTGTATGGTTACAGGTGTCGCATCCGGTGGGTTTGTATAGCGTCATGCCGGGCTTCAGCTGCAGGTCCTTCTCATGCTGAGGCCCGTAGTGTCGCTTGAGCACTTCCACCTCCTCTTCACTGGCAGCATAAGGCGCTTTGCATTGGCCACACAGGGTTCTGACCAGACGCTGAGCAAGAATGCCAAGCAACGCGTCGGAGAAGCTGATGGGGTCTATACCGAGATCCAGCAGGCGTGTAATGGTTTCGGGTGCTGAGTTGGTGTGCAGGGTGGAGAAGACCAGATGTCCCGTTAGCGAGGCCTCTACGGCTGCATGAGCCGTCTCTTTGTCCCTCATCTCACCAATCAGTATCACATCAGGATCGGCACGCAGGAAGGCTCGCAGCGCAGCAGTAAAGTCAAAACCGATTTTCGGTTGTACCTGAACCTGTTGAAGCCCCGGCTGAGTGATCTCGACAGGGTCTTCAGCGGTCCAGATCTTTCTGTCCGGAGTATTCAGGCAAGCCAGTACAGCATGCAGCGTGGTGGTTTTACCCGAGCCTGTCGGGCCGACCACCAGAAATATTCCGTGCGGATGTGCCAGCAGACCTTCTATTGATTGCTGCGTGGCGGGTGCCAGATTGAGCTGATCGAAAGGGATCGGCTCGCCTGTCTGCAACAGGCGCATCACCACGCCTTCGCCGTTAACGGTCGGGATGGTGGCAACACGCACTTCCAGCGTCTGCCCCATCAGACGGACACTGAATTTGCCATCCTGAGGCAGGCGCCGCTCCGAAATATCCAGCCTTGAGATGATCTTGATGCGGGATATGGCCGCCTTGGCATGGCTGGCAGGTATCTGAATGATCTCCTGACAGACGCCATCTATACGCATGCGCACTGAGGTGGGTTTCTGACCCTTGCCTGGCTCGATGTGGATGTCTGACGCATTCAGTCGCTTACAGTCGATCAGGATGCGATTGACCAGTTTGACGATGGCTGAATCCTGATCAGAGATCTGTTCATCATCCGATTGCTCCTCTTCGGCAGAGGAGGCATCAGCCACCTCCAGCTCATCCAGCAGACTATTGAGGTTAGATGAATCACTGACATCGGGACTCATATAGCCGAGATACTGATGAATATCCTCCAGCAGCCCGACACAGATCAGTGCTTCACGAGTGCCGAGAATATTCTCAACCTCCATGATGCGTCTGGCATCATTGGGGTTATCTATCAGGATCAGAACCTTGCTGTCATCCTTGCCGTTGCTCAGCAGCGCAAGATTATTGTTCTTCAGATAGGCTTTGTTGATCTTATTGCAGATAGGGTGAGCAAAATAGCGATCAGGCAGATAGCTGATAAAAGGCACCTGATAGAAGGCCTCCAGCGATTGCCCGATTTCTGCTTTGGGAATCTTGAACAGCTCCGTCAGAATCCGGGTCACGGGCACCTGTGGCTTGTCTTTGCTGGCCTTATCGAGATCTGACTGCTTGAGCAGGCCTTTCTGGATAAGATATTCATAGGGTGCCTGAGTACAACCGAAGTCATAGCGGAACTTCTGTCCGATCAGTGACGCCAACTCGCAGGCTCTGCGCATATCCTCTTCGCTGAAACGCGTCCCATCCGAGCGGTTTATGATCTGCAGGACGCCCAGCAATACCTCATTATTAGCAATCGGTACCACCAGCATTGATTCGCTTCTGAAATCGGTCGGCTCCTCGAAGGCCGGGTTGAAATGCAGGTTGGGGTGCAGTTGCTTAAGCTCCTCAGCATCACGCACATCATTGATCAGCAGTGGTCGCCGACTGAAGGCAACATAGCCGGCAATGGATGTGGTGCTGACTGGTACGCGGATCTCACTGACGTCATCGCCGGTCTTGAAGCGGGAGACAATATCGTTGCTGGCCCGATTACGTTGGTAGATGGTCAGACGCTCGGCATGAAACAGGCGCAGGATTGATTTTTCAACAGCAGGATAAGCATCCTCGAAACTGCGTGAGTGATGAACCTTATTCAGAATCGACAATAGGCGCTGGTAGTACTGATCCTGCGTGTGGGTTTGCTGCGTTGTACTCATCGTTACCTGCTCATAAGGTTCAAACCTGAGATCAATCCCATATGGCTTGAGTTTAGAAGCATTCAGGTGTGATTGTCATTATTTCAGCGGGAGTGGCTGATGGAAAAGCATGCGGAGGGGGGAAGCATGGTAATGGTGCCCGGAGGCGGAATCGAACCACCGACACGAGGATTTTCAATCCTCTGCTCTACCGACTGAGCTATCCGGGCAAGGAAGATGCAGGATTACACCGGAAAACAGACTGTTAGTCAAGTGTACTCCTGCAGGGAGATGATCAGATACCGTAGTTGTGGCGGTAGTCTCGAATTGAGTCCAGCTCCTGCTTCATATTGCCCTGCTCTTCAAGATATTCAATCAGATCGGCGAGGCTGATGATGCTGATCACAGAGATGCTGTAGTCACGCTCGACCTCCTGAATGGCAGACAGTTCGCCGGTGCCGCGCTCCTGTCGGTCCAGAGCGATCACAACACCAGCGGGAGAGGCTCCAGCCTGATCAATGATGCTCATCACTTCACGGATGGCTGTACCTGCTGTGATCACATCATCAATGATCAGTGCCTTGCCTTCAAGCGGGGCGCCGACCAGGTTGCCACCTTCACCGTGGTCCTTGGCTTCCTTTCGGTTGAACACGTAGGGCACATCCAGTTGGTGGTCGTTGAACAGAGCCACCGCAGTTGCAGTCGCAAGTGGTATGCCCTTGTAGGCAGGACCCAGCAGCAGATCGTAGGGGATGCCCGCATCGACGATGGCGGCGGCATAGAACTTGCCCAGGCGAGCCAGCGCTTCGCCCGTGTTGAACAGGCCCGCGTTGAAAAAATACGGACTTTTTCGTCCTGATTTGAGGGTAAATTCACCAAATCGAAGAACTTTTCGGTTGATGGCGAAGTCTATGAAAGCGCGTTGGTAATCCTGCATCTGCTGTTATCCACGTGTATCATGTCCGGGAAGCTAATGATAACGTGCCTTTGGCAGCGCTTCCATGAAAGGGATACAGATAAATTTCAATTTGTGCTGCATACCTATACAATTTCCGTTTAATATCAACTAAAGAATAATTCACACACGCTCAATGGAGCTGGAGAGATATGCGCGTCATCACCTTCAATACACAAGGTATTGAACAAGCCGCAGACAGAGGTTTTTTTGACTGGATGGTTCGCCAGGATGCGGACGTAATCTGTCTGCAGAATCTTCGTGCAAAAGAGTATCAACTGGATGGCGATCGTTACCACCCAGAGGGCTATCACGCCTATTTTTTTGATGCCTTCGAAGATGGGGTCAGTGGTGTGGCCATATACACCCGACATGTGCCCAAGGCGATCATGACCGGGCTGGGCTTCGAGCAGTGTGACTTTCATGGTCGCTTCATTCAGGCAGATTTTGATAAGGTCAGTATCTCATCACTGACGGTTCCATCAGGCCTCAGAAGCGATGAAGCACAGGCCGCCAAGATGGAGTATCTGGGTCTGTTCATGGGGCATCTGAAAAAGACACTGCGCAAGCGCCGTGATTTCATCTTCACCGGTACGCTGCATATTGCACACAAATCGATCGATCTGAGCAACTGGTATGTGAACCAGCGTGTATCCGGCTTTTTGGCAGAAGAGCGTGCCTGGCTGGAAGAGGTGTTCAAGGATCTGGGGTATGTGGATGCGTTTCGTCAGATCAACAAGGCGGATCGGCAGTATACCTGGTGGCCAGATTACAACCGTGCCTGGTCATTGAATGAGGGTGCACGGCTGGATTATCAGATCACAACGCCCAACCTGCGTAAGAGTGTCAAGAATGTGTATATTTATCGTGAGCAGCGCTTCTCTGATCATGCGCCGCTGATCATCGATTACGATATACCGATGTAAGTTCTGCTCAGGGCAGTGTCTTGCGACCTGCCCTGAGAGCCCGGCTTATGCGTTCAGCGCCGCTTTCTGATGTTCCACCAGCTCTGTAATCCCTTTGCGGGCCAGCTCCAGCATCGCATTCAGCTCTTCCTGAGTATAGGGTGCTGCTTCTGCCGTACCCTGAATTTCAATGAATCCGCCCTGATCCGTCATGATCACGTTCATGTCGGTTTCGGCGACTGAATCCTCTTCATAGTTCAGATCCAGTACCGGCTGCCCTTTGCAGACACCAACTGATACCGCGGCGATCATGTATTTGACCGGGTCACCTTTCATGGCACCGTTCTTGTCTTTCTTCAGGAAGGCGATGGCGTCCATCAATGCTACGCAGGCACCCGTGATGGCTGCTGTGCGGGTGCCGCCATCAGCCTGAATCACATCGCAGTCGATGGTGATGGTGTTCTCACCCAGTTTTTTCAGATCAAGTGCAGCGCGCAGAGAACGGCCGATCAGACGCTGGATTTCGGTGGTGCGACCGCTTTGTTTGCCACGTGCTGCTTCGCGGTCATTTCGCGTGTTGGTAGAGCGCGGCAGCATGCCATATTCGGCCGTGACCCATCCCGAACCTGAACCACGCAGGAAGCGGGGAACGCCCCGTTCGACGCTGGCGGTGCAGATCACCTTGGTATCGCCAAACTCAACCAGTACAGACCCTTCTGCATGCTTGGTGAAATTGCGGGTAATGCGTACTTCCCGCATCTGATCCGGCTGCCTTCCGCCGGGACGTATCTTGTTCAGTCCAAGAGTCTGAAGTTGCTGTGAAAGGGTAGAGCTCATACTGGTTACCTTGTGACTGTACCGGCAAAAAATAGTGGATCGATTGCCGGGCTGTTAGAATGGTGCATCAGGACAACGATTTTAATCGAGATCGATCTATTATGACACGAAGCATGACTGCTTTTGCCCGTCAGGAGCAACAATATGAGGGTGGGACCCTGGTCTGGGAGATCCGTTCCGTCAATCATCGCTATCTGGAGTATCAGTTACGTCTGCCGGAATCGTTACGACATCTTGAAACGGCCCTGCGCGACAGGCTGCGCAAACAGCTCAGCAGGGGCAAGGTTGAATGCACGCTGCGCTTGCATACCGAGCAGACACAGCAGTCACTGGATATTGACGCGGCGCTGGCCGCTGAAGTGATCAGCGCCGCGGAAAAAGTCAGGGCACTGTTGCCGCAGCCGGGTAGCCTGGACATCATGGATGTTTTACGCTGGCCCGGCGTCATGAAAGAGGCTCAGCCGGATATCGAGCAACTCTCGAAAACCTCATTGGCACTGTTCGACAAGGCGCTGCAGGATCTGATCACCGGTCGTGAACGTGAAGGCACCGAGCTGCAACAGATGATCCGCCAGCGCCTGGATATGATCAGCCAGATAGTGGCTGAGGTTCGACAACTGATGCCCGAGATTCTGAATAACCAGGCGCAGATGCTGCGTAATCGTCTCGCTGAGCTGAAGTCCGATCTTGATCCCGCGCGGCTGGAGCAGGAGCTGGTTCTGCTGGCACAGAAAGCCGATGTTGCCGAGGAGCTGGACCGGCTGGAAACCCATGTGCAGGAGGTCGGCCGAGTGATGAAGGATAAAGCCTCGGTCGGGCGCCGTCTGGATTTCCTGATGCAGGAGCTGAACCGTGAAGCAAATACCCTGTCATCGAAATCGATCGTGGTAGCCACCACCCAGCGGGCGGTGGAGCTGAAGGTGCTGATTGAGCAGATGCGGGAGCAGATTCAGAATATCGAATAAGTTTTCTACCCGCCAAAACAAGGGCAGCTGTTCGCTGAAGTATGGGGTTTAGAGTAAATCGCTATTCTCTTTTCTGCGCTGATCTAAGATTTTTTGAATAGCACTCAGAGTGGTTTTTTTAATATCTTGATCTCTTGCAAGATTTGAAAAATCACCGAGCGCATCAACGACTTCGTGAATACTCTGCCTCGCTTCACTCCAGGATGCGAAACCCGCGCTGACAGCCAGTTCTTACTGTGATCGTCCTGGTTAGCGGCGAACAGATTAAACACCGCTCGACGAAATTGCAGTTGGCCAACACTCGGCGCTTTGCATAATTGCCGACTGGCTTTAATCAGGTCAACATAATCTAGACTTGTCGTACGAAAATCCGCATCTAATAAGCCACAGGCACTGTGCATGTGCAGCCGTCCGGGCATTACCATTTTGGTGTTGGGTTTTCTGGCATCATGCTCAACAGGAAGATAATCAAAGCGCTTTACGGCCAGCCAGGCAAGGGCACCACTTTGCTTGCTCTTATGTTGGGCTGCCGGGATCAGTTGCCAGGATGGTGGCTGGCAATTGGCTTGCGCTGCCATTTGTAAATAAACCGCTTCACAAAGCCCCTCCTCATGACCAAGTGCCAGATTCCTGGAAGTAAATTTCACCAACCAGGCTTCGTCTTCAGGTTCTGCATAGGTGCGGCACTGCTCCAGGTTGCCTGCACTCATAAACACTTGGGCTTTTGGTCTGGCACCACCAGAACTGCCAACCGCGACCAAGGTTGCGAGAACTTCCTGTGTTTGACCATCCAGTTCGTCAGTAAGGGACTTATCAAATAGGGTTTGGGCTTCAAAACCCAGTTGATAAAGTCCGGCTGATGATAAGCTTTTGAATAGGTTTAAAACTCACCTTTCAGCACCTCATCAATCGTTGTGGGCATGGACTCGGTAGCGCGTGAATTTTTTCCTGAAAAATTCATTAGACTAAAGTGTATGCGCGGGGTTGGTTTGTTAAGTTGTCTTACTTTCATAACCAGCTCCCTCAGGTACCCGACACCGTGAGCACGTCCAATCAGATCCACCTGTTACAGCGCTACCAGCAGCACGAGCAGACAATCCATTTATTGATGGAATCGATGATGACCCGTCTGAACGTCCGGGAGCTGATTTTCGATCGGAGCGCTCAACTGCAGACTGTCGAGCATCTCAGCCGTGCTTATCCTTTCGTTGAGCTGATGTACAGCCTGGACTCAAAGGGAGTTCAGCGCATGGATTCCGCCTATGCCCCGAATGTCAGTTAACGCAAACGGCGTTCTCTGGGCCAGGGCAGTGATCGCAGTAGCCGCCCTTATGTTGTGGCGAGCAGCATCGCGGGTACCGAGTTGATAGGTGCGGTCTGGATGTCGATGGCAGCAGTTGCGATGCTGGCAGGCCTGGGTGTTTATCTCTATCTGAGTCGTGAACCTGACAGCGTTAGAACCTGACGTCAGGTATCCTCAGCACTGAGCATTATCTGCGATACAGCACCTTGATAAGGTGGAAGCCGAAGCGGGTTTTTATCGGTCCTCTCAGGCCTGTTGCAGGGCCTGAGAATACCGCCTTGTCGAAGGCTGCCACCATATCACCGCGACGAAACTCTCCCAGATCTCCGCCGCGCTTCTTGGATGGGCAGGTTGAATGAGCACGTGCCAGTTTTCCGAAGTCGTCCCCTTTTTTCAGTTTTTCCAGAAGGGCCAGTGCCAGGCTTTCCTCCTTGACAAGGATATGCAGCGCGCTGGCATGGGTCTCTACCTTGCGGCTTTGAGAGGGGCTTCTGGTTGGTCGAACTGAACGGTTTTCAGGCATGGGCTTACTCGTAAGGTCAGGATCTTTGTCGAATAGTATTATTATAGAGTAGAACGCGCCTGCCATGGGATCTGCTTCAATACAGGTCAGTATGCAGCCGGGCAATAAGCAGATCCCGGTCCAGCAGCACTTCCAAAGTGCCCAACACCGACTCGCCAAAACCCTCGCGACTGCCACACACGAAGATGTGGGCTCCGTGCTCCTCAACCCATTCAAGCAGTGTTACGCTCAGCTGTGCGAGTCTGTCCTGCACATATTCGTTATCATCGCGTGACCAGACGCAGTCGAGCCGAGTCAGTACACCCAACTGCTGAAAATGCTCCAGCCGTTCGGCAAAATAAGCATCCTGCGCTTTGTACTGCTCGCCAAACAGAAGCCAGTTGGGTGTTGTTGCGCGCCAGGACTGCTTTTGTTGCAGAAACCCCATAAACGGCGCAAGGCCCGTGCCGGCACTAATCATGATCAAAGGAACATCTCCCGGGAGGTGGAAGGTCGCATGGGTGCGAACACTGGCTTCAATCTGGTCCCCCACTTTAAGCCCACACAGATAGCCGGATGCATGGCCGATACTATGATCCTGACGCAGATGACGGCGCACCAGCAGATCAAGATGATCAGCCTGGCAGGATGCAATGGAGTAGAGACGCTCATGTATCGGTTTCAGTTGATCCACCAGCGCCTGGGGGCTGTCTGCCTGCTCATCGATCCACTCCAGCGTCTGCAGCAGCTCCAGCAGTGTTCGGGCTTCGTTCTGATAGCGCACCGTCTCATGTGCAGACCAACCGAGTTGCGCCAGGCGCTGCTCGATCTGTTCAGGTTGGATGTGTGGTTTGACGGCCAGCAGATCTCCCGCCTGATAGTGTGTACCCGCTTTGAACAGGCGAAGATGATGTGCGTGGCGATGTGTTTGCTCAGGGTTGAGGCATCGGTTTTCCATCACGGTCAGCACCTCGTACGGCATCGCCTGAGGAGATGACACCTGTCCGAAAGCGGTCGAGACATGCTGCCACCAGTGGTTCACGGCACCCATGTCCATCCTGTCGACCTCAACAGTGGGGACAAAACTCTGCAGACCCTTGCTTTGCAATAGCTTGTAGAGATGATGGCCGAAGGCACAGAAGGACTGATAATGACGATCACCCAGGGCAAGAATGCTGAATCTGGGTTGTCCCGGCAGGGAGGGCTCTGCTTGCAGTGCTTTGATAAACCGGTTTGCACTGTCGGGGGCTTGTCCATCCCCTTGGGTACTGACAACGAACAGGACCTGATCATACTGGCTCAGACAGGCTGGTGTCAGTCGGGACAGGCAGCGCAGGTCGAGGGCGTGGTTGGCAGAGCGGTGCAGTTGTTGTGCCAGTTGCATGGCGCTGCCGGTCTGGCTGGCATACGCGATCAGACTGTTACGGTTGGTGGCACTGGGGCGCATGGCAAGTGCACGGTTGATCAGCAGTGTGCAAAGCAGTAATACGCTCAGCTTTACCAGCTCCAGCAGTGGCTGTGAGACCCCATGCGTGAGCAGATAGGGAAGTTCTGCACTGAACAGCATGACGCATAGAACGATGCCAAATACGAGGTGCCAGCGATAGCGTTGCCGATCTTGCAGAGCCAGAAAGATCGTTGCAGAGAGTAGTGTTGCCATACCAGTCCACAGAGTCAGGAGCAGACTTCGAATCACCATCACTTCTGGTTGCGTGAACAGGTGTGTGATGGACTGCTCCTGACCACTGATAATCTGCCCGGGTTGCAGAGCCAGCCATTGCTGACCAAACATCAGCACGGAATTGAGGCCGGGCTGAGTGGCGAACGGCAGGCTCAGTCGTGTTTCGCTGAGGAGTAACAGGAGCAGACCATTCAGGAAAATGCCTGACACCAGCATAAAGATGGCGATGCGTGCCAGATGGTCGGCTGTAAACGTTGCAAATTTCTGCACAATGGTACCGAATATAATAGTGAGAATGATTCGTATTATATTGACATTACCGGCGGGATGCGAGCATCATATGCGAAATTTCACATAGATTATTGATAATCATTCATGAATTCTACGTCAGGCCCCGTCAACCGCTGGATGCGCTGGTTACATATCTACAGCGCCGTTCCGGTGTTGATCTCTATGATTTTTTTTGCCGTGACCGGTTTTTTTCTGAATCATCCTGACTGGTCACCAGGGCAGACCAGAGCACATGAGTTGTCCCTGATCTTGCCTGATGAGCTTGCCAGTATCGACTGGCAGGCGAGCCCATCGATATTCACGCTGGGCGTGCTGCAGTGGCTTGACAGGGAGCAGGGGATCCGTGGCGTCAAGATGGAGGTTGAGTGGGAGGATGATGAGTTGCTGATCATCACTCTGGAAGGACCGAGCACCACCCAGACGGTTGAAGTGTTACCGGATGAGGGCGAGGTGGAGGTTTTCGCACTTTCGTTACCGCTGATGGCGATGCTGAATAACCTGCATCGTGGTAAGCAGGTCAGTGATATCTGGCGACTGTTCTCAGACCTGTCTGCCATATTCATGTTGGTTTTCTGCCTGACCGGTCTGTGGCTGGTGTGTGTAAACAGGATGCAGAGAGTGACAGCCGGATCGTGGGTCGCTATCGGTGGGGGCCTGTTTTTTGTGATTGTTTATCTTATGCACTGATAGAGCGTAAGCCTGCACCTTGGCAGGATAGCGTTAATCTACTATTCGAGGAGATTACGATAATAAAATGATAATCATTAGTCTTAGTTTTAAGAATTAATACTGATCCAGGTAATGAAACCTAACTGAAGTAAACCCAACACAAGTAAACAAACTCAAGAAATTTCAAAGGAAAGAAATTCACATGTCCCTTCATTCAGATCACCCTCGTGCGATACCCAAACTGAACCCTCTGGCTGTTGCGATAGCGTCAGCACTGGCATTCATGGTGACTCAGTCACACGCTCAGTCCGACAGTATTCATCTGCCTGAGCTGGAAATATCGGGTCAGGTCGAGCAGAGCTACAACGTCGAGAAGCCTTCCAGTGTCCGATTCACACAGGACCTGGTAGATACACCCAAAACCATCACGGTAGTAAACGAAGCGCTGCTGCAGGATCAGGGCGTGACCAGTCTGCAGGATGCGTTGCGAAATGTATCCGGGGTTTCTACCTTTGGTGCCGGTGAGGGCGGCGGCGGTCATGTCACTACCGGCGATACCATCACCATTCGTGGCTTTGATGTGAATGGTAGCATCTATGCTGACGGCATCCGGGATGTTGCCGGTTACAGTCGTGATCTCTTCAATACCGAGCAGATCGAGGTGGCTAAGGGTTCTGCAGGTAGTCTGTTTGGTAAGGGCTCGGCAGGAGGGAGTGTGAATCTGGTCACCAAGAGTGCCCAAACCGATGAGGATATGAATGCTTTCTCAATCGCCTATGATCAGGGGCAGCTTGGGCGACTCACGGGTGATATCAACAGAGTGCTGTCAGATAACAGCGCACTGCGTCTGAACCTGCTGGCGCAAAAGGGAGGAGACTACTGGGATAATGGTGAAGAGGATTATCAGACGCTTGCAATTGCACCTTCCTATTTCATGCAGCTGAGTGAACAGACTGATCTCACGCTTAATCTGTTCCACATGCGACAGGATAATACGCCGGTTCTGGGTCTTCCTTTCGTCAACGATGTGGCGGCTGAGCAGTTGAACATTCCGGCGGGCCCGATTGCAGATCAATACTGGGACAACTACTACGGTGTGAAAGGACGTGACTTTGAGAAGGTCGATGTGACGACCCTGACCGCTGTCGTTAATCACCAGATGAGTGATGCCTGGCGTTTGCGTAGTCAGACACGGGTAGGAAAAAACGAGCGTCAGGCGATGACATCACGTCCTGCATTGCATAATACCGGAACCCGTAACGATCCTGTTTACGACGGCAGTGTGAACCTGTCATCCGCTCTATCTGAGTTCAGCGAGAATAAACTGTTCGTCACGCAGTTGGATGCAATCGGCGAGATCCACACCGGCAGTATCAAGCATGACCTGGTTGTGGGTGCCGAACTATACCGTGAAAACAGTAAAACACCCGGTATTAATACCTCGGGTTTGGACTTGTCATCAGAGACGGTTGACCTGTTCAATCCCGCATTGGTGACGGCCAGTGGGCGTTGGCATAAGGATGGCTACACCTCCGATACAACAGCCAAAGGCCTGGCGACCTACCTGATCAATACCACCACTTTGAATGAATCGTGGCAGGTCAGTGGTGGCCTGCGCTATGAAGATTTTGATGCGAAAGGCTATAAAACATCCCGTGATGAAAAGGTGCATGCGCGAACCCGGTCTGATCTGATAAGTTGGCAGGCGGGTATCAACTACAAACCGGCTCAGAATGGCAGTATTTATGCCTCTATCTCCAACTCTCAGGAGCCCAACGCCACCAATCTGGTTCTGCAGGGCAACGCGACGACTATAGATACCTATGCCAGACTGGATCCGTTGGAATCAGTGACCAAGGAGATTGGCACCAAATGGATGCTGCTGGATGAACGGCTGCTGCTGGGAGCTGCCGTATTTGAGACCACCAAGGATGTCTACGATACGGTTGGTGATGTGATCACCACCTCCGGCCAGCAACGTAATCGCGGACTGGAACTCAGTGCGACCGGCCGTCTGACTGATCAGATCAATATGATTGCGACCTATACCAGGCAGAATGGCAAAGTGACTGAAGATGCGCCGAGCTCTTCGGGTGCAACGGCTGAAGGTAATGGGCTGACAGCCGCGCCGGATAACTCTGCCAGCCTGTGGCTGACCTACACGACGGGCCCGCTGGTGCTGGGTGCAGGAGCTGAGTACAACAGCGGTAACACTTTCTGGCGCCAGCAACGGGCGTTTTATGAAACAGGCAGTGTCACACTGGTGAATGCGATGGCTAACTATACCTTCACCGATCAGCTTTCTGCTCAGTTGAATATCAGCAATCTCACCGATGAACATTACGTCACGGACTACAGTGCTCGAGGCCATTTCAGGCCGGGCAATCCGCGTAATGTCAGGCTGAGCATGACCTACAACTTCTAAGCCTGCTGTTTAACCGGCCCTGCCTCAGTGCAGGGCCATTTTTGTTATATCAGTGCCAGGATAGCGTCATATAGAACGGGAGTAGATACTTATGTTGCTGCATTTGAAGCAAATTCTGAG
The DNA here is from genome assembly GCF_008973755.1 of Nitrincola alkalilacustris. Lineage (GTDB taxonomy): Bacteria > Pseudomonadota > Gammaproteobacteria > Pseudomonadales > Balneatricaceae > Nitrincola > Nitrincola alkalilacustris. The sequence continues at coordinate 16,684 of NZ_WBOM01000008.1, forward strand.
CCCGGTACAGGTCAGGGAGATCCGCACGGCACTCCAGGCATCGGACTGGCAGGATGGCAAGCTGACTGCTGGCCATGCGGCGCGTCAGCAAAAGAGCAACTTACAGCTGGATGAACGCTCACCACTGGCGGTTGAGTTAGGTAACGCTCTTTTGCAAATACTGGGTGGGCGTGAGGATTTCATGGCCGCGGCCTTACCGGCCAAAATTTATCCGCCCATGTTCAATTGCTACTGCGATGGTGGTGAGTTCGGATATCACATCGATAACGCGATCCGGCAGGTGCCGGGAACGCCGGTCAAGATTCGTACTGATCTGTCAATGACACTGTTTCTCAGCAAACCTCAGGATTACGAAGGTGGGGAGCTGGTTATTGAGGATACATTTGGAACACAATGTATAAAGCTCGCGGCCGGAGACATGGTTTTGTACCCCTCCAGTAGTCTGCATCGAGTGACGCCTGTAACAAAAGGGCAGCGGATCAGCGCTTTCTTCTGGTTGCAGAGCCTGGTGCGGGATAATGAGCAGCGGCGCACGCTCTATCAACTGGATCAGAGCATTCAGGGCTTACGACGTAACCGGATAGAGGATGCTCAGGCAGACGCTGAGCATATCGAACGCCTGATCGGTGTGTATCACAACCTGCTGCGCCAGTGGAGTCAGACCAACTAGCGCCAGGCACTCTCAGGCGCTCTCAGTCAGATAGAGGCAGATAGAGGCAGGATGATTTGATATCCGCCAGTCTGGCACAGCCACACAGCGCCATGGTGGCCTCCAGTTCGTCGCGAAGAATGCGCAGGATATGCGCAACGCCGAACGGGCCGGCAACGGCGAGTGCATAAAAAACCGAGCGCCCCAGTAATACGGCATCCGCACCTGAGGCCAACGCCTTGAAAATATCGCTGCCACGCCGGATACCGCTGTCCAGCAGGACAGGTATCTCTGCCGGGACAGATCGTCGAATCGCAGGCAACACCTCAATTGTAGACGGCTGACTGTCCAGAACACGGCCTCCGTGATTGGACACGATAATCCCCTCTACACCCAGCTCGACAGCCTGCTGCGCATCAGCCGGGTGCATGACGCCTTTGAGAATAACAGGGAGGTGAGTCTGGCGGATGATCTCAGCGAGAGTGTTCCAGTTTGGCGCCTGTCGCATCCAGCAGGCAAAGACAGAGTCCCCGGCTTCGGGCTTGGGCAGTCCCTGCAGATTGACCGCAGCCACCGTATCGGGCAGGCGGAAACCGCTGCGCTGCTCGGCGTTGCGAACGCCGTTGATGGGAGCATCTGCTGTCACGACCAGCGCACGATAACCGGCTGCCTCTGCGCGGCGAATCAGGTTTAGCGTAGCGTTGGGGTCTGGTTGGCAATAGAGCTGGAACCAGCGCGCGGCATCTGGCGCTATCTGGGCAACCTCCTCCAGTGTTGAGCTGGCCAGTGTGGATAGGCAGAAGCCAACTCCCTGCGCGGCAGCAGCTTGAACACTGGCCAGTTCACCCATCGGATGGGCCAGTTTCTGATAAGCCAGAGGAGCTATCAGCAGGGGTAGGGTAAGTGTCTGGCCGAACAGCTCTGTATGGCAGTCACCCTGGCCGAGGCCATTCACGAGTATCCTTTGTTGCAGTAGCAAGGCATCGAGTCGGGATCGGTTACGCTGCTGCGTGAAGCCATCCATTGAGGCGCCTGAGATATAAGCCCAGATGTCGGCTGGCAGCAGTGTTTGAGCGCGATGCTGATAATCTTCCAATGAGCACAGGTCGGCAGGGATGGCAGACATAACGATTCCATTCAGTCAAAACACGAATCATATCAGGCCAGGTTGTGCAGTACATCGGTTTCCAGACGCGTATTGTCATGCAGCGGGCAGCGCTCACAGACCTGATCCAGAAACGCCTTTTTCTCTTCATGACTCAGGTCGGCGTCGATCTCGGCACGGATTCTGATCTGCTGAAAACCGGTACGGTCATCGGTCGGCTTGCCGAGCAGCCCGGCAGGGTTGTAGTCGCCCTCTACCCAGATTGTCATGCCGCGCAACGTGATCTTCTGCTGCATCGCTACAATGCGACCGATGGTGCCTATGCAGCCCGCCATCGCAAACATGTAATACTCAAGTGGCGTAGGTCCTTGGCCTGTGCCACGCGCAGCCACTGGCTGGTCTATCAGTAATCGGTGTTCGCCTATCTGGGCTTCGACAACAAAGCTATCGTTCAGAGAGGCCGTAACGGCAACTGTTTTGGTCTGACTCATGGCAAACATCCATTAAATTAAATAAATCTAATATATAGTGTGGCTGGCCAGAATACCAGTGCGATCAGGTGGTGGTATTGATCTTAATCAATTAGCGAGGGTCTTGAGACTCGCTGCTTGCTGTCTCTGTCTGCTCGTCCTGCAGAATGATCTTCTTGATGCGGTGGGTCAGCCACCAGACCGTGCCCACAACAAAGGGAACGGCAATGGCGGTACCGACATCCTTGTTGATGTCGATGCCCAGAGGTTCCAGTGCACCGAGCAGATAGCGGATCAGGCTGATGCCGTAATAGCTGATGGCGGCAATGGAGAGGCCCTCTACTGTTTCCTGCATGCGTAGCTGCACTTTCGAGCGACGGTTCATGGAGGCCAGGAGGCCGCGGTTCTGCTCTTCAAGCTTCAGATCAACGCGGGTGCGGATCAGGTCGCCGGCACGTTCGATACGGCGTGCCAGGTCCTCCAACCGGCTGCCGACCGATTCGCAGGTGCTGGCAGCCGGTGTCAGACGGCGGCTGAAGAAGGCGGCCAGGGTGAAGTTGGGACCAGCATCCAGCTCCTTCAGCTCTTCCAGTCGTTTCATCACCAGTTGGTAATAGGCCTGAGTGGCGGCAAAGCGTGACATGGTGTTGGCGCGGTAGCGTTCGATCTGCGCGGCCATGGTGGTGAGCTGGCGCAGTAGCTGTCGCTCCTCTTCAAGCCCTTCGGTATCGGATAGGTGGGTGATCATATCGGCCAGGCGTTGATCGAGTCGGCCCAGCTCCGGGGCCAGATCGCGTGCCGGTTGTGCGCCCAACAGCGCCATCAGGCGATAGGTTTCCAGTTCCAGCACCCGCAGGATCAAGCGTCCCGTCTGGTTGTCATTCAGGCCGTGGTTCTGCAGCAGGATGCGCCCGGCACCATCCCCATGCAGGCGAAAAGCGCTCCACAAGGTTGCTGAGCCCTCCAGCAGGCGACCGCTGACCAGTCTCTGCCCCTCGAAACACTCAGCAAGCGCTTCGCGGTCCAGTTGTTCAGCTTCGGGACTGACAACCTCAAGATGCAACGCGACCACCAGCTGTCCCGGGATCTCTTGCAGCCAGTCGGTTGGCAACATCGACAGCGTCGGATGGCTGAACGGCAGACTGTTGGTGCCCGGACGCAGAAAGGTATAGGTCACAAACTCCAGATGCCGCTCCCAGCGCACCTCAAACTCACCAAAACGCTGATGAAAACTGGTTTCATGGTCGGCCGGTGGGTTGACACCATAACGAATGCATAGATGACGCAGGTGCTGAAAGTCCCGCTCACGGTCCTCATCTGTCAGCAGTAGTGCCAGGTGCGAAATACGCACCGGGCTGGCTATCACCGGAAAGGGGCGGGCATGCAGCTCATGATAGAGCGCCTCACGGGCCGGGTGCAGCTGCAGTGGCAGAATATTGGGCGCAGATGAGTTGTTGGCTGGCACGATAAACCCTTCCTGATAACAAACTGCATGCATGATGCTGGCTCAGGCCGCAGCTTGCAAGCCTCTGTCGCCCATGGCCGGTCAATCAGAAGGCGCCACCCGGGCTGCGATGTGCCCAGCCGGTGAAGCGTTTCTCGAAAAAGGCAAACAGCTCATACATGCCGACACCCATGGCGCCGATCACGAACAGCCCAGCGAAAACCAGCGCCATATCCATGGATGAGCTGGCGGCCATCATCAGATAACCTATACCGAGATTGGAGGCAACGGTTTCGGAGATGACAGAGCCGACAAACGCCAGGGTGATGGCGACCTTCAGGGAGGCAAAGAAGTAGGGCAGCGCTCTGGGCAGGCCTACTTTGCGCAGTATGTCCATCTTCGAGGCGCCGAGTGATCTCAACACATCTTCCAGTTCCGGCTCCAGTGTTGCCAGCCCGGTGGCGACATTGACCAGTACCGGGAAAAATGAGATCAGAAAGGCGGTCAGGATAGCTGGCACTGTGCCTATGCCGAACCAGACGACCAGTACGGGAACAAAAGCCACCTTAGGGATGCTGTTGAACCCCACCAGCAGAGGGTAGAGGGCGCGATACACGACCGGGTAGGTGCCGACGGCAATACCCAGCAGTAACCCCACGGCAACAGCGATGGCAAATCCGGCCAGCGTGGTGAAGAAGGTCTGCAGTGCGTGCTGCAGGATCACCTCCCAACGTGCTACACCGGCCGACCAGATGGCTGATGGGGCAGGGAATAGATATTCCGGAACCTTGAGGCTGGAGCAGATAATCTCCCAGATCAGCAGCAATGACAGCAGCAGTATCCAGGAGGCGTGGGTGATAAGAAACTTCTGGTAACGGGGTTTCATGCGGATGTCCTGTTCAGGTCTGTCTGATGCGACCGATATGCTCTCGCAGCTCATGCACCTGGCTGGCAAAACTATCGGTATAGGTGTCTTCCAGGGTGCGTGGACGGGGCAGGTCGATTGGTTTGCGGACCAGAATGCGCCCGGGCCCTTTGCTCATCACATAGACGGTGTCTGCGAGAAAGACCGCTTCGCGCAGGTCATGGGTGACCAATACCACTGTAAAGGGCGACTCCTGCCACAGATCCTGCAACATGCACCAGAGTTCTTCACGGGTGAAGGCATCCAGTGCACCGAAGGGCTCATCCAGCATCAACAGACGAGGCTTGTGGATAAGTGCACGGCAGATGGAGGCGCGCTGCTGCATGCCGCCAGACAGCTCCCAGGGGAACTTGTCTTCGCAGCCTGCCAGACCGACCCGTGCCAGCAGTGCCCGAGCCTGCTCCTCAAACTCGCGACGATTACGGCGCATCTGTGAGCGATAGGGCTGAACTATCTCAAGAGGCAACAGGATGTTCTGCAGCGTAGTTCGCCAAGGCAGGAGATTGGAGGCCTGAAACGCCATGCCGATCGATTTCTGCGGCCCCTTGACCTGCTCCCCGCTGAGGTAGACAACCCCCTGTGAAGGCTTGCTGAGTCCGGAGACCAGTTTCATCAGGGTGGATTTGCCACACCCTGATGGGCCGACTACAGCGACGAATTCGTTGGCATCAACCGTCAGGCTGACATCCTCAATGGCCAGAGGGCCGCCTTCATCATAAGCGAGGCTGACCCTGTCAAAGCTTACAAACGACATGTTCAGACCCTTACATCTGTGGCACGGAGCGAGAGGCCCGCTCAGGCAGCAGGGCGAAGTTGAACAGTTGCGCTGCGTCCGGGCGGTTGGTCAGACCGAAGGATACAACCGCTTCATCTATAGCCAGTTCCAGGCGCTCCGGTGTGACAGCACCCAGCCCTTCGGCCAGCGTCTCGCCGGTCACAACCTGTGCATCCAGCGCGAGCTTCAGACGCCTCAGCTCGAGCTCTTCGTTCACCAGCGCATCACGTTTTTTTACATAGGTGACAGCGGTGGCAGGGTCTTCCAGGGTTTCGACCAGTGCGCGGTTAAAGGCTCTGTTAAATGCAGCGACGGCATCGGGGTTGTCGTTGAGTAAGCGCTCGCTTGCGATGATCGCATTGCCATACAGCTGCACGCCATGATCGGAGTAGGGCAGGATAACAATATCTTCAGGGCTGACGCCACGCGCTTCGAGGTTCAGCAGGCTGGTGAAGTAGAAGCCAGTGATCGCGTCCACCTGCTTGCGTGCCAGCAGGGTTTCACGCAATGCCGGTTCAACGCTCTGCCAGGTGACCGAATCTACCGCCAGATCGTTATGCCCGGCAAAGGAGGGCCAGGCTTTACGTCCACCATCGAAGACCGGTGCTGCGAGTGTTTTGCCCACCAGATCTGCCGGGCTGCTGATACCTGACTCCTTCAGTGCGAAAACTGCAGCCGGTGTAGAGTTGTATACCATATAGACCGCCTGAATACGGCTGTCCGGATTGCCTGCGCTGTGCTCGACCAGCGCATTGAAATCAGCAAATCCCATATCATAGGCACCGGTGGCAACACGCGTGACGGCACCTGCCGAACCATTACCAGAGTCGATGGTGACCGTCAGGCCCTCTTCCGTAAAGTAACCCTTATCCAGCGCCATCAGGAAGGGGGCGGAGGGGCCTTCAAAGCGCCAGTCCAGTGTGAAATTGATGGCTGTACTGGCTGCGGCACTGCTGCTCAGTGTGACTGCAGCAGGCAACAGAGCCAGACCTGCGATCGCCAGCAGTTTTCTTATCCCTTTGAAGTGGTGTGCGCTGCGGACATGCTTAATCATGCGTGCTTTCCCGTTAAATTGTTTTTCACTGTCGCTTCCCGTCTTGGGCTCAGGCGATTGAAAGAGGTTGAGCAAAGGCTGTGCCACTTTGCAGTTGGATACGGTCTGGTGTGGTTTCTGCGTACAAAATATGCAGCAGTCCGGCGGTGAGATGCACCATTGTGGGATAGATAAAATTGTCCCGGGCGACAGGTGTTTCAAAATGGTGCGAGGCATATCAATAGATCTGTACTGCAGGGTAAGGCATAATTCGCTATTGAATATTCAGCCTTGTGTCCCTGTATCAAGACCAGTAAGAGTGAGTCCGCCATGAGCTTAGGAACCCTTTATGTGATATCTGCCCCGTCGGGTGCCGGCAAGACCAGTCTGGTCAAGGCGCTGCTCGAGCGTGACGAGCAGATAGTCGTATCGGTATCCCATACCACCCGTGCGATCAGGCCTGGCGAGACAGACGGCAAGGACTATAACTTCACAACACGAGAAGCATTTATTGCGATGGTGGGGGAAGGCGTCTTTCTGGAATATGCCGAGGTGTTCGGCAATCTTTATGGCACCTCACAGGTCTGGGTCCGGGAGCAGCTTCAGGCGGGACGGGATGTGATCCTGGAGATCGACTGGCAGGGCGCGCAGCAGGTCAGACGCCTGATGCCTGAAATGATGTCGGTTTTCATTCTGCCACCGAGTCGTGACGCACTGCTGCAGCGCCTGACCGGCAGAGGGCAGGACTCGGCAGAGGTGATCGCGGGGCGTATGGAACAGGCAGTCAGCGAAATGAGCCACTATCCCGAGTTCGACTATCTGATCATCAATGACGACTTCGAGGAAGCTCTGGCCGATATGACCAGTCTGTTCCGCGGACGCCGCCTGCGACAGGAGGTCCAGCAGCGACGCCATCAAAACTTATTGACAGATCTCTTGTCTACACATTGATCAACCCGTAGACTACGCGGTTCTTCTGATTTCAATCTGTTTATCTGTTTTTGGGGTACGAAATGGCTCGTGTAACCGTTGAAGATTGTCTGGATAATGTTGATAACCGGTTTGAGCTGGTGATGGTGGCCTCCAAGCGTGCCCGTCAGCTGGCAACAGGCGGTAAGGATGCCAAGGTAGACTGGGAAAACGACAAGCCGACAGTTGTTGCGCTGCGTGAAATCAGCGAAGGCTTTATAGACAGAACGATTCTGGATGGTATCGAAGATATCTGATCTCCTCTTTTCCTCTGCTCGTATATGCGGCATCATCAAGGTTAACAGCCCCTTAGCAGGACAGCACTCGGAATTGCCAGTGCTACCGGAGGATTGATGCCAACCATCGACGAACTGTCACACCGTTTGACGGAGTACCTCGAACCTGAACAGGTTCGACAGGTTCGTCGTGCCTATTTCTATGCCGAACAGGCGCACGATGGCCAGCGGCGCAAGAGTGGCGAACCCTATGTCACTCATCCGCTGGCGGTCGCTTCTATTCTCTCAGCCATGCATATGGACCATCAAAGTCTGATGTCGGCCATGCTGCATGATGTGATCGAAGATACCGAGATCACCTACAGCGGAATCGAGGAACAGTTCGGCAAGGCGGTCGCTACGATCGTTGAGGGTGTATCGAAACTGACCCATCTGGAGTTTGAAACCCGGGCGGAAGCTCAGGCCGAGAATTTTCAGAAGATGGTGCTGGCGATGGCCACGGATATCCGTGTCATTATCGTCAAACTGGCAGATCGACTGCACAACATGCGCACTCTGGGCGCGATGCCTGCTCCGAAGCAGCGTCGTATTGCACGCGAAACGCTGGATATCTATGCGCCGGTTGCTGCCCGGCTGGGGATGAGGGATCTGCAGGTTGAGCTGGAAGATCTCGCGTTTCAGGCGCACCATCCGATGCGGGCCAAGTATATTCGACGTGCCGTGGTCAAAGCGCGAGGCCAGCGCCGGGACATCATCACCCAGATAGAGGAGTCAATCCGGACTCGCCTGTCGATGGAAGGGTTGAAGGGGATCGTTTCAGGTCGCGAAAAGCATCTTTACAGCATCTACCGCAAAATGAAGTCTCAGCGTAAGGCATTCGTCGATATCATGGATGTGTTTGCCTTCCGTGTCGTCACCGAGTCGGTGGATGAGTGTTACCGTATTCTGGGAGCCGTTCATAATCTCTACAAGCCGGTTCCCGGGCGTTTCAAGGACTATATCGCGATTCCCAAGGCCAATGGCTATCAGTCATTGCATACCGACCTGTTTGGTGCCAGAGATATCACCATTGAGGTACAGATCCGCACCAGAGAGATGGATGCGGTGGCCAGCCAGGGGATTGCTGAGCACAGCCATTATAAGATGTATGGCGATTCCGACAGCGCCGTCGGTTCCTATAACCGCGCCCGCAAATGGGTGCAGGGACTGCTGGAGATGCAACAGCGAGCCGGTGATTCGATGGAGTTCATCGATCATGTGAAAAAGGACCTGTTCCCGGACGAGGTCTATGTCTTCACCCCCAAGGGGCGGATTCTGGAACTGCCCAATGGTGCCACACCGATAGACTTTGCCTATGCCGTGCATACGGATATCGGCAACTCCTGTGTTTCCTGTCGTATCAACAAGCGCCTGGCCCCCCTGTCTCAGCCGTTGCAGAGTGGTCAGACGGTCGAGGTGGTGACAACACCACGTGCGCAGCCAAACATGGCCTGGCTGAACTTTGTCGTGACCGGCAAGGCGAGATCAAGTATCCGTCACTTTCTGAAAAACCAGCAACGGCATGAGTCGGTTGAGCTGGGCCGCCGGTTGCTGAATCAGTTCCTCGGCAACTATGGCAGTTCGCTGGATTCGATAGATCCGGATAAGATGGCGCAGGTACTCAAGGACTCCAATCTGGCGTCTCAGCAGGATCTTCTGGAAGATATCGGCATGGGCAATCGGATGGCCTATGTTGTTGCCAGACAGTTGAAGCCCGATGCGTTGGATGACGAGGCCACTGATACCTCTTCCCCACGTGGCAGGCCGCTTGCGATTCAAGGGGCAGAGGGGATGGTGCTGCAGTATGCCAAGTGCTGTCATCCGATTCCCGGTGATACGATTGTGGGTCATATCAGCAGCGGTCGAGGCATGGTTGTGCACCGGACCGATTGCCGGAATCTTGGCTCGCTGCGTGATGATCCACAGAAGTGTATCTTCCTGGACTGGTCTCAGTCAGGAGAGGAGGAGTATGCCGTCAGCCTGAATATCGAGGTGGAATCCCAGCGCGGTATTATTGCCAATCTGGCATCCGCTGTATCCAGCGCTTCCGCCAATATCATCAAGATTGACAGTGGCGAGCGTGAAGGCCAGATGTATAAGGTCGAGATGGAGCTGCTGGTGGCGGATCGTGTGCATCTGGCACGAGTCATCCGCAAGCTGCGTCGCCTGCGTCCGGTTACCCGCATTACCCGCCCCTAGCGCTTTCTTCGTCCTGCATCCTCAGGCGTGGCTCACTCAGGTTTCGCAGAGGTCAGACATTTAAAATTGATCAGCTTCGATCTTTCTTCTGCTAAACTGCAGCGAGGCTATTTGTATTGTCTCAGCGTAAATAATTGGCAGGAGGTAATAAATTGTCAGTAGGAGTCAAACCACTGGATCCCTCTGAGCGGGGCGTTGCTCGTTTGGTGCTGCTGCATGACAGTGCCGGTAAACATCTGGTGATACTGCCGGCTCACGCGCTGCTCAGTCTCTCCGTTGTCTGGCGTCTTACCGGTCGGCAGTTGCAACCAGCCAGCGCTGTTGATGCCGCAAAATTCTTCGGTCAGAAGGCATTGAGCACTACTGCAGGTCAGCGAGAGTTGCTGAAGATGCCTCTGGTGTTGGATGAGCACTACCTGCCGGATCAGGATATCGAGCTGTGGGAGCCTCACAGTGAGTTGCGCTTCACGCTGCAGGCGGGTTGGCTGTCCAGGCCGGAGTATCAGGGACCCCTCGGGCTCAGCAGTGAGATGCTGCAGGCGCAGCACTCTCCACACGCCGGTGCCGAGGCGATCACCCATGCGGTTGAGCGCTTTACTGCACTGCGTGTAAAACAACGCCTTGAGGACACTCTGGGCCTGCCGGCTTTTTCTCAGACAACACAGAAGCTGCTGTTGCTGCGTTCCGATCCTTCGGCGGATGTTGATCGTCTGCTGTCGGTCATTCGGGTTGATCCGAGTCTGTCCGCGCAGGTGATGAGTTGGGCTGTGTCGCCCTATTATGCGGCTCCTGGCAGACTTGAGTCGGTGGATGATGCGGTGATCCGCGTGCTGGGTTTTGATCTGGTGGTCAACCTTGCACTGGGTGTTGCGATGGGTAAGGTGATGCAGATACCGGGCAACTCCGTTCGTGGCGCAACACCTTTCTGGTTACAGTCCGTCACCATGGCCACTCTGGCTGAGCGTCTTGCCAAGAGTATGCCTGCTGCCATCAGACCCAAGCCGGGCCTGGTTTATCTGTCGGGTTTGCTGAATAACTTTGGTTATCTGCTGCTGGCGCATCTGTTCCCGCCACAGTTTGCCACCCTGACGCGCTATATTGAAGCCAATCCACATATGCCTTATGAGTTGGTGGAGCAGCAGGTGTTGAATCTGACGCGCGAGCAGGTAGGTGCCTGGTTGTTGGAGAGCTGGTCGATCCCGTCAGAGGTCTGTTTTGCCGTCCGCTATCAGAACCACCCCGAGATAGAGGGCGATGCTGCGGTATATGCCAGGTTGCTGCATCTGGCCAACTGTCTGCTGCGCCAGAAAGGCTTGTGTGATGGACCTCTGATGGAGCTCGATCCGACCTTGCTTGAGCTGTTACAGCTCAAGCCCAGTGCAGTTGATACTTGTCTCAGTGATCTGATCGCCAATCAGGAAGGGATCATGGAGCTGACTGAGTTGCTGCAGCGGCACTGACTGTCAGCTTTCGGCTTCAGTCAGTGTCTGTTCCAGTTCCTCCAGTGCTTCAAGCTGTTCCAGCCACTGTATTTCGACCTGCTCCGACTGGCGCGTCTGCTCCGCCTGATCAGCCAGTAACAGCTTCAGCTTATCCTTGTTGCTGCTGTCATAGAGAGTGGGGTCGCTCAGGGCCGACTCCAACTCTCTCAGCCTGGCACTGATGCTCTCCATCTGCTTTTCCAGCTGCTGAACTTTTTGCTTCAGCGGCCTGAGGCGAGCGCGCTGCTCAGCCTGAATCCGCTTCAGCTCCTTGCGCTCAACCGCGTTCAGTGAGCGGTTCTCGGAGGGTTGAGTGTCGCGCTGCGCTGACGGCTGCTGTGCTTTGGCCCGCTGGCTCAGCCATTTGTGGTAATCGTCCAGATCCCCCTTGAACTCCGTCACCTCTCCGTCTGCCACCAGCATGAACTGATCCACCGTGTTTCGCAGCAGGTGTCGGTCATGTGACACCAGAATCAGGGCGCCTTCAAAGGACTGCAGTGCCAGCGTCAGGGCATGGCGCACCTCAAGGTCAAGATGGTTGGTCGGTTCGTCGAGCAGCAGCAGGTTGGGCTTCTGCCAGGCGATCAGGGCCAGCGCCAGGCGTGCTTTCTCGCCCCCGGAAAAGCGGCCGATGGCATCCAGTGCGTCATCGCCGATAAAGCCGAAACTGCCAAGAAAGTTGCGCAGCTCCTGCTCACTGGCATCCGGCGACAGGCGCTGCAGGTGCAGCATCGCGGACGCATGCATATCCAGAGCTTCCAGTTGATGCTGTGCAAAGTAGCCTATCTTCAGATGCTCACCCTGCTGGCGCTCACCGCTCTGCTGTGAGATCAGGCCAACGAGTGTCTTGATCAGGGTCGATTTACCTGCACCATTCGGGCCGAGCAGGCCGATACGCTCTCCCGGTGCCAGATTCAGGCTGACCTGTCTGAGAATGATCTTGTCGGGATAACCGAGATCCGCTTTATGCATCGACAGCAGAGGGAAGGAGAGTTTGCTGCTGCATTCGAAGCTGAAACTGAAGGGGCTGTCGACATGTGCCGGTGCTATCTGCTCCATGCGTTCAAGCTCTTTCAGGCGGCTTTGCGCCTGTTTGGCTTTGGTCGCCTTGGCACGAAAGCGGCGCACGAACTGTTCTATCTGTGCTACCCGTTCCTGCTGCTTCTCATAGGAGAGTTGCTGTTGTGACAGGCGCTCGGCACGAATATGTTCGAAGGCGCTGTAGTTACCCTTATACAGCGTGAGCTGTTCAGCCGACATGTGCACGATATGGCCCATCACATTGTCGAGGAAGTCACGGTCATGCGAGATCAGCAGCAGCGTTCCCGGATAGCTGCGCAGCCACTGCTCCAGCCACATGATGGCGTCCAGATCCAGATGGTTGGTCGGTTCGTCGAGCAGCAGCAGGTCGGAACGGGACATCAGTGCGCGGGCCAGGTTGAGTCGTATGCGCCAGCCGCCGGAAAACTCTCCGACACGCCGTGCGGCATCCGACGGAGCAAAGCCCAGTCCTGCCAACAGCTGGTGCCCACGGGATTCGGCACGGTAACCGTCAGCCGATTCGAGCTCTGCGTGCAGTTCTGCAATACGGCTTGCCTGATGTTCCTCTTCGGCCACTGCGAGCTGTTGTTGAATCCGGCGCAGGCGCTGGTCACCATCCAGTATATAATCGATCGCTGTGCGGCTGGTTTCGGCCACCTCCTGTGCCATGTGCGCGATAGTGATGCCGGATGGCATCTCCAGATCACCGGCATCGGCATGCAGCTCGCCAAGCAGCAGTTTGAAGAGGCTTGATTTACCCACGCCATTGGCGCCGACTATGCCGACTTTCCAGCCGTTATGCAGTGTCAGATTGGCTTGTTCAAGCAGGCGCTGAGCGCCACGATGTATGCTAAGGTTCTGTAGTCTGATCATGCGGGGATTTTAACACAGGATGTCCATTCACAACCCTCTTTGGTGCTATGCCATCGCACTTTATCAACGGCCCGGCGTTGAGGATTCAGCTCTTGCACTCCAGGCGCGGGGATTGAGTGTCAATCGTCTGCTGCTGTGCTGCTGGCTGGGGCAAACAGGCCGTCGGCTTCAGCCTGATCAGTTGACAGAGGCTGATCAGTGGCGGGAGTCGGTTCTGGAGCCACTGCGTACGTTGCGTTATCGGGTCAGATCGATGCGTGATGATGCGGATCTGGATGAGTGCTATCAGCAGCTTAAACAGGCAGAGCTGGCGGCTGAACAGGTCGAGCTGCAGCGGTTATGGCAAGGTTGCATGCATTGGTCGACAGCAGATAAGGAGTCAGAGCCCCTGATGTTGGCACGGGAGAATATCGACATCTATCTGGCGCAGTTGGAGCAAGTGCCGGGTGGAGAGTGTCTGGCAGAGGTACAGTGCCTGCTGGGACTCGCTTTTCCTGTCGCAGACTGCGATGATAGGCCACCGGAGGCAGATCAGACTGAACTTTCACCCTGAATGTCTCACTAAGCATAACGATGAGTTTATCCAACAGGTTTTAAGGACGTGAAGATGAGAAAAACGACACTGGCGCTGATGCTCGCTGGAACGATGATGGCAGTGCCAGCGGTACATGCGGTGGATCTGACTGATGAAGAGCAGAAGCTGAGCTACAGTCTGGGGCTGATTCTGGGCGACAGTCTGAAGCAGGATTTCGAAGTGCTGAATATGGATGCGTTTCGTGAAGGTATCGAGACCATCTATGCCGAGGGCGAGCCTTTGCTGTCGCGCGAGGAAGTCGCTGAGGTGATGCAAGCCTACCAGAAGCGCGTTGCTGATGAGCGTCGTCAGGCGTTTGAGGTGCTGTCTCAGGAAAATCTCAAGAAAGGTCAGGATTATCTGGCTGAAAATGCCAAGCGTAAGGGTGTCACCACTACCGACAGCGGCCTGCAGTATGAAGAGTTGGAAGCCGGTTCTGGCGCGTCTCCTACCGCTGCAGATACAGTCAAGGTTCACTATCGTGGCCAGTTGATCGATGGTACCGAGTTTGACAGCTCCTACTCGCGTAATGATCCAGTGTCCTTCCCGCTTAACGGTGTGATTCCCGGCTGGACCGAAGGTCTGCAGATGATGAAGGAGGGGGCCAAAAGCCGTCTCGTGATTCCGGCTGAACTGGCCTATGGTGAAGGTGGTATGGGAAATGCCATCGGCCCGAACGAAACACTGGTTTTTGAAGTCGAGCTGTTGCAGATCAATCCCTGATCCTCGGGCTTAGCCCTACGAAAACCGGTAGCTCCGGCTACCGGTGAACTCTTGCTTTTCGGTGTTCAGCGCAAAGTGCTCAGCGCAACACGTTAAGTACGCCGTTTGATCCCAGCGCATAATAGCGCCCATCCCTGCCGAAGCTGACAGCATAGATTCCCGTACTTGTCGGGCCATAGGCCTTTAGTTTGTGTGCCTGCCAGCGTTGGAGCTGTTTTCCGTCTGCGGTATTCCAGAGTATCACTGCACCCGCTGCAGTGCCGGTCAGCAGTTGTTCAGAGTTGGAGGAAAAACGGGCGCTGAGATAGGTTGTGCGGCGCTTTATCAGTGATTCGTTCCCGCTCAGATGGTGCAGTATCTCACCGGTTTGCAGATCCCACAGGACCGCCTGATCCAGTGTTGCTGAGCTGAAAGCGATGCGATTATCCGGTGACAGTGCAACCGTATCGACAATATTACCCAGGGTGACCTGGTGCAGCAGCTCGCCACTGGCAAGATCCCACAGCCGTGTGATGTAATCGTCACTGCCTGTCAGGGCATAGCGGTTATCCAGGCTCAGGGCGACACTCCTGACCCGTGCCGGATGTCTGAGACTCTGAACGATGCCACCGTTCTTGACATCGAAATAGACAGCTTCATGGTTGGCCAGTCCCAACAGGGCATAGTCACCATTGCTGGATAGTGCCAGATCAAGAATCTCGCCGGGAGAGCTCCAGAACCAGACCGGCTCACCCGACTGCACACTCCACAACACCAGATCCTGGGGGTTGGCAGTGATGGCATAGTCGCCTTCTGGCGAAAAGCCACTCTGGCTGATGTTGGTGAACTCGCCCTGATGATGATTCCAGTCATACAGGCGTTCATCTGTACGCGTATCCCACAGGCTGCCGCCATGGGCGATGGAGCCTATCAGCGCATAATGGCCATCATGGGACAGGCTGGCATCAAACGCCCCCTGAACTGTGTAGCTGGCCCAGCGCTCGGGCTTGCCACCATCGCAGCCGGTCAGCAGCAACAGCAGCAGAGGCAGTGCGAGCCGGAGACGTTTCAAGGTCAGGCCTCAGTAACCTGGCTTCGGTGCGCGTTGTGTAGCACCTCGATCAACTGATCTTCTATCTCGAAACGCTCTTCCAGCTCCTCTCCCAGGTGAGACAGTGCGGCTGTAAATTCGCGCAGTTCACTGAGTGTCGGCAGATCAAAGCCGTTAAATGAGTCGTTGAAGTCCAGTGCTACATCAGTCGAGGGCTGAATTTTCGGCAGCAGTAGTTGGGCTTTTTCAACACTGCCATCGGCAAAGTCACTGCCCTCGCGCAGCAGTTGCTCATATACCTCAAAGTGTCCGGATGAAAGGTAATCCATCAGCAGGCTGCAGAACTTGTCCAGCTCCAGATTCAGCTCTTCGCCGACCCGGGCTTCGGGTAAGTTGATGAAGGTGCTGATAAGCTGCTGTCGCTGCTCCAGCCACTGATCAATGATCTTGCTGACGCCACCCCATCTTTCCTTGGCGTTCCGGCATTTCTCTAACATGGTTACTTCTCCATACACTTACGGCAGTCAGCAGTTATAACACGCTTGCCGTCACTACGCTGGAACTGAGTTGTCAGTTGTGAGCTCCAATAGTAATGCCAGACTCAAACTCCATGCAACTGAGACTGATGCTAATCTGGTGTATACTCGGCGGGTTGATCCTACAGGCTGCATCAGATCGGGAGATTAAAGATGCGCGTAAAGAACCATTTTCTGTTTTTGATACTCTGTCTGGCCTTGTTGGCCAAGTCGGCCTCTGTGATAGCACAGCAGCCGGATTATCTTAACTATATCGAGCTGAAGTCCTTTGTGACCAATTTTGGCCCGAATACGGGTCCGATGCGCTTCATGAAGGCGGAGGTGACGCTGCAACTGGCGGAAAATGGCTCACACAGTGATGTCAGCAAACACATACCACAGATCCGTAATGATCTGGTGTTCCTGTTTAATGAGCAGCAGGAGTCTGATCTGGCGACGATTGAAGCCCAGGCGATTCTGGCTCAGAGGGCGTTGATTGTGGTGCAGAGCCTGCTGATAGAGGAGACCGGCAGGCCCCAGGTCAATGATCTGTTTTTCACCAGTCTGGTGATCCAGTAAAAGAAAGCTCAGTAAACGAGAGCTCAGTAATCGAGAGCTCAGTAAAAGGTCGGTATGAGGCCGGGTCGGGCACAGTGCCCGACCCGCTTACTGTGCGTTGAACTGTGCCAGAAAGGTATCGAAGTCCTGAGTATCGCTGGCCTCAATACTGCTCTGCTCAAGCAAGGACGCGTTGGCTTCGCAGGCCATTTGCTTCAGCAGCTCAGGTGGCAGGGGTGTGGCCATGATCTCATCCCTGTGCTGCTTTGACAGTGCCAGAACCCACTCATGATGACTGGTGCCAGAGGCCTGTAAAGAGGCAAGCACTTGCGCTGAAGGCGTCAGAGCACTGTTCTCCAGCTTGGCCTGTTGTGCCGCGACTGCCTGTCGATAATGCCGGGTGCCTGCAGCCTGATCCAGCAGTTGAGCAGTCATATCCACCTGCTGCAGAATTCTGGCACCCAGCACTTCCCGCGGTACCTCTCCTTCATTGCTGAGCAGTAGCAGTCCCGGTTCCCGGCCACGATTGACAATGCGATTGTGGTTCTGCGCCAGCAGCGCGCACTCGTCATCGCTGATGATGGCGTCGTTGCAATAGAGACAAGTGACCAGAAATGCATCCATGAAATGCGCCTGCTCCAGGCTGATACCGACCGACAGCAGTGGATTGATATCCGTGTTACGCACCTCTACATATTGAATGCCGCGCTCGCGCAGTGCATGAATCGGTTTTTCTCCTGACTCTGCCACGCGTTTCGGACGGATATCGCTGTAGTATTCGTTTTCAATCTGCAGGATATTGCTGTTCAACTGCTGATAACTGCCATTGACCTTCACGCCGAGCTTTTCATACTGCGGATGAGGTGTGCGAATAGCCTGTTGCAAGGAGTCAGTATAGCTGCCGAGCTGATTGAAACAGATGTTCAGTGCAGACTGCGCGCGGTTAGAGTACCCCAGATCACTCATGCGCAGTGAAGTAGCCCAGGGCAGGTAAAGGGTGTCCTGGTTCAGTGTGTCGAGCTGATGATCACGTCCCTGAAGGAAGCTGCTCGACAGGGCCGGTGAAGCACCGAAGAGATAGAGCAGCAGCCAGCTGTAACGCCTGAAGTTGCGGATCAGGGTGAAGTAGCTGGCGGAACGAAACGCCGTCATGCTGTCGAGGTTGCCGGACATCTCCTGCCAGACGGGCCAGAGCTGTTCAGGCAGCGAGAAATTATAATGAATGCCGGCAATGGTCTGCATCATCTTGCCGTAGCGGTGCTGCAGGCCAACACGGTAGATATGCTTGAGCCGTCCGATGTTGGAGTGGCCATACTCGGCGATCGGTATCTCCTCTTCCGAAAAGATATTGCAAGGCATGCTGGCACACCAGATCAACTCCTGCTCCAGTCTGGCGTAGCTGAAACGGTGCAGATCTTCCAGATGTTGCAGCATCAGATCCGGGCGCTGGAATACCGGCGTGATGAACTCCATCAGTGCCTCAGAGTAGTCCGTGGTGATCTGGCTGTGGGTCAGTGTAGACCCCAGTGATCGTGGATGCGGTGTCTGGGCAAGTCTGCCTTGCAGGTCAACGCGCAACCCCTCTTTCTCTATGCCATGTTGAAGTTGTGTCAGCAGACCGCTGTGGCCATGTTTGACAAGCTGGTTCAGGTGATGCTCTAGAGTGACTGACAAAGCTCTGATCTCTGCTCGGACTTTTTATGGGTAGACACCATTATAAACCAGGAGCACTGGTTTGCAGTGTCCTCAAAGCGTCCATCTGTTCAGCGACCCTTGACCAGGCCGGCTGCTCTCAGTTTATCGGCAAGACTTCCTTCCACGGTTTTCTGTGGCTCTGGTTTCTGTAGTTCTGGCTTGCTCTGCCGCATCGACTTATCAGGTGTCGCAGCAGTCTTTCCAGCCTCTGGTGCCGACTTCATCGACAGGGCAATCCTGCGGCGGGCGACATCCACCTCCACCACACGAACCTGCACGATGGCACCGCTCTGAACCACTTCGTGCGGGTCGCTGACAAAGCGATCTGCCAGCTGTGATATATGTACCAGACCATCCTGATGCACGCCGATATCCACAAAGGCACCAAAGTTGGTGACGTTGGTCACGACGCCTTCCAACTGCATGCCTGGCTGCAGATCATTCAGTGTCTGGACCTGCTCATCGAAGTTGACCGAGCGGAAGGCCGGGCGCGGATCTCGACCGGGTTTTTCCAGCTCGCGCAGCACATCGATGATCGTGAAACGCCCATACTCAGGTGTAATCAGCGCTTCGACATCCACCTTGCTCAGTCGTTCAGCGTTGCCCAGCAACTGGTCAGGCTGGCATCCAAGCTGCTGCGCAATACGTCGCACCAGAGCATAGGACTCGGGATGCACGGCTGAATTATCCAGCGGGTTGCGGCCATCACGGATACGCAAAAAGCCCGCACACTGTTCAAATGCCTTGGGACCGAGTCGAGGGACTTTCAGCAGTTGCTGACGATCCTCAAAACGCCCGTGCTGTTCACGATACTGCACAATATTCTCTGCTGTGGTGCGGTTCAATCCGGCAACACGGGACAGCAGCTCACGTGAAGCGGTGTTCAGGTCCACACCGACATGGTTGACGCAATCCTCGACCACACTGTCGAGCGATTGTGCCAGTGCAGTCTGATCCACATCATGCTGATACTGGCCGACTCCGATGGAGCGCGGATCTATCTTCACCAGCTCGGGCAGAGGGTCCTGCAGCCGGCGCGCAATCGATATGCCGCTGCGCAGGCTGACATCCAGCTCCGGAAACTCCTCTGCGGCGAGGGCGGATGCCGAATATACCGAGGCACCCGCTTCACTGACCAGCAGAGTCTGCATCTGCAGATCCTTCTCACGCGTAGCAAGCTCTTTAGCCAGTTGTTCTGTTTCACGCGAGGCGGTGCCATTGCCCACTGCGATCAGGCTGACCTTGTAACGACGGCACAGGGTCGACAGGGTATCCAGCGAATCCCTCCAGCGCTTATGGGGTACATGGGGGTAGATGGTGGCACATTCAAGTAGCTTACCGGTGGGATCAACCACTGCCACTTTAACGCCGGTGCGCAGACCAGGGTCCAGACCCAGTGTTGCTCTGGCACCTGCCGGTGGTGCCAGCAGCAGATCACGCAGGTTGCGACCGAAAACGGAGATGGCCGCATCACTGGCCTGCTCCTGTAACTGGCGTATCAGATCTGTCTCAAGCTGTGGGCGGAGTTTCTTGTCCCAACACAGCTGCAGAGTCGTCTGTAACCAGGCTGAAGAGGATGCAAAGCGCAGACGCCAGTGGTCGGCAATCAGCTCAGCCGGGTTCTGTCGGGTGTTTTCAGGCAACTGCAGGGCATATTTCAGTACCCCCTCCTGATGCCCGCGCAGTATTGCCAGCGCACGATGCGAGGGTATTTTGGCAATTGCTTCGCTGTACTCGAAATAGTCACGAAACTTGCTGTCTGGGTCCGCTTTACCGCGGGCGGCTCTGACCTGCAGCTCTCCCTGCTTCCAAAGCAGTGTACGCAGTTGTCCAATCAGATCTGCAGACTCGGTCAACTGTTCCAGCAGGATAAAGCGGGCACCCTCGAGTGCTGCTTCGGTATCATTGATACCGGCTTCGGGATTGAGGTAGCCGGATGCCAGTTTCAGCGGGTCAGAGCCAGGCTGCAGCAGTTTGTCAGCCAGTGGCTGCAGACCTGCTTCCCTTGCTTCCTGGGCCTTGTTGCGGCGCTTGGGTTTGAAGGGGAGGTAAAGATCCTCCAGACGGGCCTTGTTGTCGGCATTACGCAGCGCTGACTCCAGTTCGGGCGTCAGATTGCCCTGGCTCTTCAGTTGCTCCAGTATGCTCTGGCGGCGCTGCTCCAGATCGCGCAGATATGCGAGTCGCTGGTGCAGGGTACGCAGCTGAATATCGTCCAGCCCACCGGTGATCTCCTTGCGGTAGCGGGCGATGAAGGGCACGGTGGCGCCGCCATCCATGAGGGCGATGGTGGCCTCGATCTGGTTCGGTCTGGCACCCAGTTCGGTGGCCAGCTGCTGGGTAATTGACATGCTTTCTGTCCTTAAAACGCTGAGTAGCACATACACCTGAGCTTTTGGCCCTGTGTATCAGTAGCGCTGAATGATACCGGCATTGTTTGCAATCCAGAAGGCTTGAACCAGTATCTGTTGCTTTTTTATCCGCCGAGTTCTTGGTATTCTGGGGCTCCTGTATCTCCTCACTCAAATAGACGCGTTGGGGCTTTTATCTTATCCCGATGCGCAGGAATTCTGTCCAATGAGTCACAACATCCTGGGAGCTTCATACCACGGATGGCTGAATAACCGGCCGGCACTGATTGTGTTGGTGTTCAGTGTGTTTGCCCTGATCATGATTCAGACTGCGCTATTGAGCCGACAGCAGACACTGGATGAGCTTGAACGTAAGACTGAAGCGGATCTCAACCGCTATATCCTCAGTGTTGAGCAGAAGCTGGATCGCTTCAAGGACCTACCTAAACTGCTGTCTACGCATTCAGAGTTATATGCTGTTTTGCCTGTGCCGGAGAACGAGACAGAAACCCTGCGGGTTAACCGCTATCTGGAGCAGGTGAATGAAACCATCGGCGCTTCCGATACCTACCTGATGAATGCCGAAGGCCTCACGGTGGCCGCGAGTAACTGGGCGTCCGAGAGACCTTTCGTCGGAGGCAATTTCCGCTTCAGGCCCTACTTTCAGGATGCTATCAGAGGCCAGGCAGGGCGCTACTTTGCGCTGGGTACGACCTCACTGCAGCGTGGATATTTCTTCTCCTACCCTGTTTTCGACAAGCAGCAGGTTGTGGGAGTCGTGGTGGTCAAGATCGATCTGAACGATGTAGAGGAGCACTGGGCAGATCCGCTGCTGGATATTCTGGTCACGGATGCGGATGACGTGATCTTCATCTCTACCCGCCCTGAATGGATGTTCCGCACGCTCAGACCGCTACCCCCGGAAGATCAGCAAAGGGTGGTGCAGAGTCTGCGCTATGGTGATTCCGCGCTGATACCCCTGGATATTATCAATCGGGAGCCGCTATCCAGTGGCTCCCAGGTAATCACACTGCTTGATCAGGAGCGAAAGCATGGGGGCGAGGTTGCGGAGCAGGTGCGCTCGAAACAGTATCTGCTGCTCTCCAAGGCAATACCCGATACTGGGTTGCATGCATCGGTGCTGGCGAGCCTGAAGCCGGTTGAGCAGCGCATGATCACAGCGCTGATGCTGGTGGCGTTTATCTATGTGGCGCTGGTGCTGCTGATTCTGGTGCTGGTGGCACGGCACAGGATCAAGCGTGAGCGCACCGAGTTCCAGACGCGTGAGCACAGTGCACTGGAGGAGAGCGAAGCGAGAGTCCGCGCCATTATCGATAATACGCATGCCGGTCTGATCACACTGGATACCAAAGGCTGTATTGCATCACTGAACCCTACGGCCGAGAAACTGTTCGGTTTCAATGCTCAGGAGATCTGTGGGCAGTATTTCAGTCAGTTGCTGGCGGAGGAGGACAGAGCTGTCTGCTGGCATCATATCATGGCGCCGGAGGAGCGTGAGTCTGAATTGATGGTGGAGGCCAGTGGGCGCCGTAAGGATCACAGCGTGTTTCCTATCGAGCTGACCATCGGCACCATGAATGTTGACTCACAGCAGCAGTTTCTGGTGACGATTCATGATATCACCGAGCGCAAGGAGTATGAGCAGCAACTCAAGAATGCGCGGGAGGATCTGGAGTTCAGAGTGCAGGAGCGAACGGCGGACCTGAGTCGTGCCAACAGTAAGCTGCTGGAAGAGATGGCGCTGCATAGCCGCACTCAGAACGAGTTGATCCAGACCGCCAAGCTGGCAGTTCTGGGCCAGCTCTCAGCAGGGATCAACCATGAACTGAATCAGCCATTGACCGCCATTCGCAATTATGCCGATAATGCCAGTGCTTTTTTGCAGCGCAGCAAATATGACGTGGTGGCGAGCAATCTGCATGAGATCAGTGGTCTGACCGAGCGAATGGCTAAAATCATTCATCCGTTGAAGGAGTTCGCGCGCAAAAGCTCTGGCCAGATAGAGATCGTTTCCATCCGTGCCGTGCGTGATGGCGCGATGTCGGTGATGTATGGGCGCCTGGATAAAGAAGAGGTTACCGTTGTATGGCCGCAGAACCTGGATGAGCTGTATGTCCGGGGTGATACGCTGCGCCTTGAACAGGTGTTTGTGAATCTGCTCAGCAATGCACTGCAGGCGATGACCGGGCAGGCCGAAAAACGTATCGAGATAGACGCCAGCCTGACTCAGGATCGCGTGACCCTGACGTTGCGGGATCTGGGGCCGGGCCTTGAGGAGCCGGGCAAGGTTTTTGAACCCTTCTATACCACCAAGAAGGCCGGGCAGGGATTAGGCTTGGGACTGTCGATTTCACATCGTATCATCGAGTCACTGCAGGGGCGGCTCAGTGCCGGTAACCACCCGGATGGCGGGGCTGTTTTTACGCTGGAGCTGCCAAGGGCACAGGTTCATGCGGCAGATGAAGCGTTGGATAAAACCGGCAGTTAGCCCACATTCAGTTGTTCATAAGGAAATACACATGAGTTCAGAGCCCTTGGTCAGTCAGGTACTGCTGGTAGATGATGAGCGTCACATCCGTCTGGCGGCCGGTCAGACACTGGAGCTGGCAGGCTATGATGTCACCCCCCTGACCAGTGCCGAAGCAGCGCTGCCCCTGCTGAATGATGAGTGGCCGGGCGTGGTGGTCACGGATATCAATATGCCGGGTATCGATGGTCTGGAACTGATGCGGCGGGTGATGGCGATTGATGCCGATCTGCCGGTGATTCTGATCTCCGGGCATGGCGATATCTCGATGGCTGTCAGTGCCATACGTGATGGCGCCTATGACTTCATCGAAAAACCCTTTGCTTCAGAGCTGTTGCTGGATGTGGTCAGGCGTGCGATGGATAAGCGCCGTCTCACCCTGGAAAACCGTCGTCTGCGCATAGAACTGGAAACACAGAGTGCACCGGGGCCGCGAATTATCGGTAATACCCCTCAGATTCAGCAGCTGCGTCGGTTGATCCGAGCCATTGCAGACACCCCCGCCGATATTCTGATCACGGCCGAGACCGGCTCAGGAAAGGACCTGTTGGCGCGATTTATTCATGAGCACAGTATCCGCTGTGAGAAGAACTTTGTAGCGATCAACTGTGGTGCCGTTCCGGAAAGCCTGATCGAGAGTGAGCTGTTCGGCCATGAGGCAGGTGCTTTTACCGATGCCAAAGCGCGCCGCATCGGCAAGTTTGAACATGCCAACGGCGGCACACTCTTTCTCGACGAAATCGAGAGCATGCCGATGCCGCTGCAGATCAAGCTGCTGCGAGTGCTGGAGGAGCGGGCAATCGAGCGTCTGGGTTCAAACAAGTTGATTCCACTGGATCTGCGCATTGTGGCGGCCACCAAGGTTGATCTGCGCAAGCTGTGCGAGGAGGGCGGTTTTCGCGAGGATCTCTACTATCGGCTCAATGTGCTGCGCGTGGATATCCCGCCGCTGCGTGAGCGGCGTGATGATATACCTTTGCTGTTTCATCACTTTGCGCTGGTGGCTTCAGCTCAGTATGGGCGCGAGGTGCTGCCGCTGCCCGCCGAACGGATGCACAGTCTGATGACTCATGGCTGGCCGGGAAATGTGCGGGAGCTGCGTAATCTGGCAGAGCGCTATGTCTTGCTGGGTGAATCCTGCATCTTTGATTTTGATAATCGTCCCATCACCCAGTCTGACAACGGCAGTGGCATGACCCTGCCGGAACAGATAGATCGCTTTGAAAAGATGCTGCTGCACACCGAGCTGGCGCGTCATGGTGGCTCCATCAAGGATACCCTCGTATCCCTGGGGCTGCCGAGAAAGACCCTGTATGACAAAATGAAGAAGTACGGTCTGGATAAGGGTGATTACAAGAGCTGAACCGGTGCATCCGGTCAACCCTTGTGAGACACCTCGTACCAGAGGTTTTTTTTGCGTACAGGATCTTGCTGGTATCCGAAAATCAGAGCTTGAAGCGGCGCAACATCTCTTCCAGTTGGCTCGACAGTTCAGTCAATTCACTCGAAACGCGTGTCAGATGCTGAGCGTGCGCTGCGGTATCAGAGGCGCTGGCGTGAATCTCGCTGACACTGCGCTCGACGCTGCCGGTCACCTCGCTTTGCTCACGCACTGCGTTGGCAACCTCATGGTTCATATCATTGATCACCTTGATCTCTTCAGCAATGTTAGCCAGCGCGCGGGAGGTGTTCTGAACCTGCTCCACACCTTCGGATGCGCTGGAGAGTGAGCGCTGCATCACGGTGACGGCATTCTGAGCGTTGGACTGCAGAGTGCTGATGATCGCATTGATCTCGACTGTTGAGCTGTGAGTGCGGCTGGCCAGTGTCCTGACCTCATCCGCCACAACCGCAAAACCACGTCCCTGTTCACCAGCACGGGCTGCTTCAATTGCCGCATTCAGGGCCAGCAGGTTGGTCTGCTCAGCGATCTTCTGAATCACTTCCAGTACTGTGCCGACTGTCTGACTCTGATCGTCCAGTTGCTGAATCACCGTGGTGGCCTGCTCAATGTTCTGGCGCAACTCCTCAATGGCAACTATTGCCGTGCCGGTGATGCGATTACCCTCAAGGCTCTCCTGCAGTGCCAGATCAGATGCCGTGACGGTATTCTCCGCACTGGCGGCGACACTGCGGGTGGATGCCTCCATCTGTTCCATGGCTGCCGTGACAGAGGTTGTCTGTGCCTGTTGCAGGTTCACAGCCTTGCTGGTCTGGTTGGCGATATCATTTATCCGGGTGCTGGAGGATGACAGGCGCAGAACTGTCTGGCTGACCTGGCGCAGGCTGTCATGCACACTCTGCAACAGCGAGTTGAAAGCCACTGACATGCGGCCTATCTCATCATCGCCACGGGAGTCCAGGCGCAGATTGAAATCACGATTGCGTTCAATGTCATGGATGGTATCGGCAAAATCGTTCAGTGGGCGAATAACAATGCGGTTTAACAACAGGCTGATAGCGATAATACCAGCGATGAACAGCAGCAGTTCTATCAGTGCTACATTAAACATGTTGGTACGTATCGCCTGATTCATCGCTTCCAGTGAGTAGGTGACACGCACGGCGCCCAGTACGGTGCCCTCGGCGTGCTGATGACATAGCATGCAGTTGGTGCCCTTATAATCCGGAACTGCTTTCATCGGCATGATCACTGTGAGGCGATGCCCATCCTTGTCACGAATCTCTTCAATTACTTTCTCACCTGCCATGGCACGGCGATCAAGCTCATCACGCACGCTGGAGTCGGCTGAGCCGGGTCCATATACGGCGTTCAATTCCTGGCTGCGAAGGATGCGTGCTTCAACGATGGCGTCATTGCTCAGGATCTTGTCCTGCAGGGCGCTGCGGTTGGCCATGGCGCCACTGAGCATGAGTATGTTGATGCTGTCGAAATAGGAGTCAGCTGTGTCGATCGTACTGGTGGTAGCCACCTGACGGATCAGAGCGGTTTCGCTGCGATAGATCGCAGTCAGGGAGCCTATCAGCACAATGAGGAATACAACAATCAGAGACAGATTCACTTTTGTTTTAATCGACATGCACGGGACTCGCAGCTTGATAAGTTGTTATATGAGTATGGCCACTCATAGCTTATGGGATTTTTTTGGAAAAAAACACTACAGGTGTTGTATCAACCATGCGCTGTTTAGTAAACATCTGGCCACTCCTCGATCAGGATTGGCGATAATTCACCCATTTTAGACTCAATGTGGGTGAATTTACGCTGATACAGATCAATACCTTTTCCAAGTGACAAGGCATCATAAAAATAATTTATTCATTTATCAGTGTTTTTTGAGGCTCTCGGAGTGTTGGCACGATAAGTGCTTATACCGAACTGAGATGAGAAGACGCTGTGTAATGCAGTAAATAGAAAATCGTCTAAAGTTAGTTAAGAGCCATCATGGCCCCGGGTGCTGAGTAAACTGGAGTGTCTCAGCATCAACATAACAACATAAGAATCATCATGGCCAGGCAGGTTTGAAGTCTGCAAAGCCCGCATACAGAGGTTTGAGATGTCTGACGCTGAAAAATCATTAGAGGGCATGAGCCCCGAAGAGCGTAAAAAGCTTCAGGAGTTGATGGAGAAGGATGCGAAGACGGAGCGTCGTCTGGAGGGGTTCTGGAAGTGGCTGGTTGCACTGCTGGGCGGCGCCATGGTCCTGATCTATTTTTATGGCTCAGGTATCAGTGTCCTGAGCACCCAGTATCATCTGGGTGTTTATGTATTGATCACTTTTGCACTGGTGTTTCTGCTGTATCCGGCCGGTAGCAATCGAGTCAGTATCGGGCTGGGGGTTATCGGTGGAGCATTGATCTCCTGTGCAATCAGCAGCTATCTGTTTTTTGAATCACCCTATGCCTTTTATCAGCAGGTTCAGATGTTTACTGAAACCTGGGGCTATGATGGGCTGGTTGTGGCGTGGCAGCAGGATCTGGGTAATCTTCTCTATTTCGTGTTGATGACCATCCCTTTTGCCATAGTTCTGATAGTGTTGGATCGCCGGATAGTCAGGCGCACCAGTCATTGTCCTACAGTGACCGATGTGCTGTTCTGTATCGTGGTATCCGGCACAGTTCTTTACTGGATGAGTCAGTTTGAAGCGTTGAACTATCGTGCTGGCGCTGAGCATGAGCTGGATATGCTGATCAGTATCATAGGTCTGGTGTTGTCGCTGGAAGTGTGTCGTCGAGTGCTGGGCTGGTCGATCACGCTGATCGGTATCGGCATGATCTGCTTTGCGCTGTTCGGACCCTATCTGCCTGAACTGTTCGCGCATCGAGGCTTCCGCTTTGAGCGTCTTGCCACCTCACTCTTCCTGACCACCAATGGTGTATTTGGTGTCATGGCAAGTGTACTGGCCACCTATGTCATTCTGTTTATCTTCTTTGGCGCGTTTCTGCAGAAGTCCGGGGCCGGCAAGTTCTTCATCGAACTGCCGCTGGCGGTTGCCGGTCGCTCTGTTGGTGGCCCGGCAAAGGTGGCGGTCATGTCATCGGCGCTGTTTGGTTCGGTTTCCGGCAGTGCGATTGCCAATACGGTGTCTTCAGGCGCCTTTACCATCCCGATGATGAAACGTGCCGGGTTCAAACCTCATGTCGCAGGGGCGATTGAGCCGGCTGCCTCCATCGGCGGGATGTTCCTGCCACCGATCATGGGTGCAGGTGGCTTCCTGATGGCCGAGCTGACGGGTACACCTTATTCCACGATCATGCTGTTGTCGATTGGGCCGGCTTTCCTCTACTTCCTGTCGATCTTCATGATGGTTCACTTCTATGCCAAGCGTAACGGTCTGGTGGGTACGCCAGGTGAGGTGCTGCCTGAGTGGCGAGTGGTGTTGAAGGATGGCTGGTACTTTGCTCTGCCACTGGTCATCATCACGGTAATGCTGCTGATGGGACGCTCGGCCGGTAACGCAGCATTCTGGGCTACCATCTCCTGTATCGCCGTGAGTTGGGTCAAAAAAGAGACGCGTATGGGGCCGCTGGAGATCTGGGAAGCGATTCAGTTGGGTGCCAAGAATACCCTGATCGTGGGTGCGACTATCGGTGTGATCGGTGTGATAGTCGGCACCATCTCCCTCACAGGTATGGGCCTCAAGTTCTCTGATCTGGTGATCTCCATGGCGGGTGGTAACCTGCTGCTGGCGCTGGGTCTGGTGGCGATCGCCTCTCTCGTACTCGGTATGGGTGTACCGGTGACTGCTGCTTATCTGATTGTTGCTGTTCTGGCTGTTCCGGCCCTGGGTGAGTTGGGTGTTGCCGTGATTGCCGCCCATATGATCGTTTACTGGCTGTCGCAGGATTCCAACATAACGCCACCTGTCTGCGTCGCCGCTTATGCCGGGGCTGCTATTGCCGGTGCCGATCCCTGGAAAACCGGTTGGACCTCGTTCAAGTTCGCCAAGATGCTGTATGTCGTTCCTCTGCTGTTCGCCTATGTTCCGGCGATCCTGATGGATGGCACGGTTACCGAAATTCTGGTGGCTTACAGCTCTGCCATCATGGGTACCGTTGCCTTCAGTTCATTTGCCATGGGCTTCATGAGACGCAAAACCAGCATCATCGAATGGATCATTCTGGGTGCCGGTACGGTTGCCCTGTTCTGGCCAACGCTGATATCTGATGCTATAGGTCTGGCACTGATTGCGGTTGTTTACTGGCTTCAGCGTGATGCGCAGCCAATGAAACCGGCAACAGTCAGCCAATAAGGAGTTATCACGATGATCAAGTACGACTGTATTCTGTTTGCGACCGATTTTTCCGATTCATCCGAAAAAGCCTGTGAGCATGCGTTGACGATAGCCTCGATGGCTGGGGCCAGGCTGCATGTACTGCATGTGATCACCGAGTTGGTCGATAAGCGCAGAAGGCGCTTGCCGGCAGAGGTGATTGAGATCTTCACCCGCGAAGTTGAAACCCACGCGGTTGAAGATATTAACGAGTTCTGCCGCCGTTATCTGTCGGCAGACAAAGTCGGAGAGGTCAAGGTTACCAGTGATGTGGTGATCGGGCGTAGTGAGGAGGAGATACTGCGCCAGGCAGCGAAGGTGAATGCGGATCTGATAGTGCTGGGAACACATGGTCGTACCGGTATCGAAAAGGTGCTGGTGGGATCAACTGCCGAGCGGGTTGTGCGTGACTCGAAGGTTCCGGTACTGACAGTTCGAATCTGATTATTAACGAATTTCATCGTCTGGTTTTTCACCAGGACGACGATTGCAACACTCAATAAATGATAATAAAGAGGAAACATCGATGTTGAAAAAAATGCGATTCACTAAAACGGCATCAATTGCGGGTATCGCCGCAGCAGCTGTTGCAGCACTGACCCTGAGTGTTACAGCGGTTGCCACTGAGCGTCTGGCATTCTCCGGTGGCCCTGATGGCGGTACTTTCCAGTACTTCTCTAACGGTATGTCCACGCGTCTGTCCCGTGCCTTGGATGGGATCGATGTCTCCAACATGGCATCAGCCGGTTCTGTTGAAAACCTGCGCCGCGTGAACTCCCGTGATGCCGACTTCGGTATTACCTATTCAGGTGATCTGTTCCTGGGTGCCAATGGTCAGTTGACCAACGACACACGTAACTATCGTAACGTGCATGCCGTGTCTTATCTGTTCGGTGCACCAGCGCATCTGATCGTGCTGGAAAATGCAGGTATCACTGATGTTGCTCAACTGGAAGGCAAGCGCGTTGCAGTAGGACCAGCTGGTTCCGGTGCGGCGGCGTCTGCTCAGCGCTTCTTTGAAAGCCTGGGTCTGTGGGATAAAATCAGCCCACAGTACATTGGCTACAGCCAGGGTGCTTCTGCCATAGGTGACCGTCAGATCGACGCACTGTGGGTCTTTGCAGGCTTCCCGAATGCCTCTGTTATTCAGGCTGCCACCAGCAACCGCATCCGTATGCTGCAGGTTAATGAAGCGGCTCAGCAGGGTACTCTGGGACAGGATCACCCTTACTACACTCCAGTCACCATTCCTGCCGGCACCTACCCAGGTGTGGACTATGATGTCGTGACAATTCAGGACTCTGCTCTGTGGACTGCAGGCCGTCATCTTTCAGAAGACGTTGTCTACAATGCTCTGAAAGAGGTTTATTCAACTGAAGGTCTTGAGTTCATGTACTCTGTTGCCGGCGCTGCAAAAGCGATGACAATCGAGTCTGGCCTTGACGGTATCGTGACACCTGTTCATGCGGGTGCTCAGAAGTTCTGGGCTGAGCATGGCAAGGAACTGACCGACGCACAGAAGTAATTCTGTTTCGTCAGATTCAGCTGGCGGCAGCATCTGCTGCTGCCAGCCTTAGCCTTACTACCCCACGCTCTCTGCAATCAGATTCTTCATCCTGGAACCTCTGTACATCCCATCCCAGAGTGCTGGCCTCAGCATACTTCTCGTCTGTAATCCCACCTCTTCGACACTGTAACTGCACGTCAGTCACGTTATAATAACGCGTTGATTTTTTCCGGTGAGGTTGATGTGTCTTATCTGATAGCTATTTTCTGGGGGCTCGGTGCTATTTTGCTGCTGCTCGGTTCAGCTATTTACAGGCTCGGTCTGATCAGTCTGGAAATGTTCAGCTATCCGATGAGCGGGTGGCACTGGCTGGCTCTGTTTGCCAGTCTGGTTTTCATGGGCTTTTCTGAAGGTTACCGAGGATTTCAGAAGGGCTTTTCGCCGCGTGTGGCATCCCGTATCTACTATCTGACACAGAACCCGACTCCTCTGCGTCTGCTACTGGCGCCTGCTTTCTGTTTGGGCTTGTTTGATGTTGAGCGCAAACGTCAGATGATCACCCTGACCCTGATAGTTGCAATTGTTCTGGTGGTTCAGGTGGTGCATCTGATGCCACAGCCCTGGCGTGGCATCATAGATGCTGGAGTGGTGCTCGGACTTGGCTGGGGTGTGATCACTCTGCTGATCTTCACCGTCAGCGCCTTTGTCAGTCGTGAGTTTGAGCATGTGCCGGAGATGCCTGATACGGTACGATAACCGGATCAGGCAAGAAACAGCTTGTATGCCTCGTTATCGGTTTCATCCCAGTAGTTGTAACCGATATCCTCCAGGAACTGCGCAACCAGTTGACGATCTTCAGGAGGTACCTGCATACCGACCAGTACGCGGCCATAGGCAGCGCCATGGTTGCGATAGTGGAACATGGAGATGTTCCAGCGCCCACCCAGTTTGCTCAGGAAGGTCATCAATGCACCGGGTCTTTCCGGAAACTCGAAGCGGAAAATCACTTCGTTATCCACACTGGCTGGCGCGTGGCCACCCACCATGTAACGCACATGGATCTTGGCGATCTCATTGTCGGTCAGGTCCACCACTTGATGGCCCTGCTCGGTCAGCAGGTCTATCAGCTCCTGGCGGCCGTTGTTTTCCGGCTTGATCTGAACACCAACAAAGATGATCGCTTCCTTGTCATCACTGTAGCGATAGTTGAACTCGGTGATATTGCGCCGGCCCAGTGCAGTACAGAACTGCTTGAAACTGCCGGGGCGTTCGGGAATCCGTGTGGCGATGATCGCCTCACGCTTTTCACCCAGCTCAGAGCGCTCGGCGATATGACGCAGGCGATCGAAGTTGACATTGGCACCTGAGTCTATGGCGATCAGGGTTTGATCGCTGCACTTTTCGCGTTCGACATACTTCTTCAGACCGGCAACACCCAGAGCGCCTGCGGGTTCGCAGACGGAGCGGGTATCGTCAAAGATATCCTTAACCGCGGCACAGATCTCATCGGTGGTAACGGTGATCACTTCATCCACAAACTGGCGTGCCAGGTCAAACGTGTGCTCACCTATCTGAGCCACGGCCACGCCATCAGCAAACAGACCGACTTGCGGCAGAACCACACGTGAGCCGGCTTCCAGTGCGGCCTTGAGGCAAGCCGCATCCTCGGGCTCAACACCGATAACCTTGACGTCGGGGCGCAGGTATTTGATATAGACCGAGATGCCGGCAATCAGGCCGCCGCCGCCGACAGGAACGAATACGGCGTTGATCGGGCCGCTTTCCTGACGCAGTATCTCCATCGCGATGGTGCCCTGACCGGCAATTACATCCGGGTCATCAAAAGGCGGGATGTAGATGAATCCCTTTTCGCTCACCAGTTTCTGCGCATGTGCCTGAGCTTCATCAAAAGTATCCCCATGCAGCACAACCTTGCCGCCACGTGCTCGGACATTGTTGACCTTGATCTCGGGGGTGGTTTTTGGCATGACAATCGTTGCCTTGACACCCAGTGCATGTGCCGACATCGCCAGCCCTTGAGCATGGTTGCCGGCAGAGGCGGTAATCACACCGATTCGACGCTCCTCTTCAGACAGCTGCGCCATGCGGTTATAGGCACCGCGCAGTTTGAATGAAAATACCGGCTGCATATCCTCGCGCTTGAGCAGCACGCGGTTGTTCAGGCGGATGGAGAGTGCGGGTGCAGGATCCAGCGGTGTTTCAACCGCGACGTCGTAGACACGCGCTTCAAGAATCTTTTTGATGTATCGGTGTGCCATATCAGAGACTGTTCATCAGAGTTGGTGGTTAATACAGGATCAGTGATGGTATCGGCTCAGCCAGCCATCGTCTATAAAGCTGAGGCTCAAGGGATGATTTTTACCCAATTACGGGCCAGAAAATCTATAATGAAGTATGAAACCGAGCATTTAACCTTTGATGGCATAACCAGGCGGGACAAAATGACACAGGATGAGATGAAACGTGCTGTTGCACAGGCGGCAGTGGAGCATATTCTGAAAAAACTGGAACGAGACAGCATTGTCGGTGTAGGCACAGGTTCCACGGCGAACTGCTTCATAGATGCTCTGGCTGCTCATCGGGACCGTTTTGCCGCTACGGTTGCCAGCTCAGAAGCGACAGCCGAGCGCCTGCGAGGGCACGGTATTGAAGTACTTGACCTGAATTCGGTCGGCGGGATCGATGTCTATGTGGATGGCGCGGATGAGTTTGACCCTCATCTTAATTTGATCAAGGGCGGCGGTGGCGCACTGACACGTGAAAAAATCGTTGCGGCGGCTTCGCGTGAATTTGTCTGTATCGTGGATCAGAGCAAGCAGGTGGATCTGCTCGGCAACTTTCCATTACCGGTTGAGGTGATTCCGATGGCGCGCTCACTGATCGGACGTGAGCTGGCCAAGCTTGGGGGACAGCCTGTCTATCGCGAAGGCTTCGTGACCGATAACGGCAATCTGATTCTGGATGTGCATGATATGGAGATCGTTGATCCGAAAGCACTGGAAAGACACCTGAACAATCTGCCGGGTGTCGTCTGCAATGGCCTGTTTGCCTTGCGCGGTGCGGATCTGGTGTTGATGTCGACGCCCGAAGGCGTGAAAACCTTCAAGGCGTCTTGAACATCAGGTAGCGCTGCGCAGCAATCGGTAGCACTGCTCCAGCAGCAGAGGGCGTCGCATGACGATACCGCTGAGGCAGAAGAACAGCGCTGCGCCCAGTGGCAGCACGACCCAGAGCTGCCAGTGCAGCTGTACCGGGATTTTCAGCAGTGTCAGGTGCAGTGCTCCCAGCGTCAGCTCTGTTGCCAGACTGGCCAGTAAGCCTCCGACCAGCCCCAGCAGCAAAAACTCCAGCAGGTCGAGCTGGCGCGTCTGTTTAGCCGTTGCACCCAGGGTCTGTAGCAGCGCCACTTCATAACGGCGTTGCTCAAGTGCCTGCAGCAACGTGACGATCAGCAGCAATCCCCCGCAGATCAGACTCATTGCCAGAATCAGTGCCGAACTGTCACCCAGGCGTTTGAGCCAGAGCGCCGCCTGTTGCAGTAACTGATCGATATCGATCAGTGTCAGGGAGGGAAAGGCGCGCAGCATATCGTTAACCAGATGCTGCTTGTCAGTCTCCAGATGAAAGCTGGTGATAAAGGTCGCCGGGAAGGCCTCCAGAGCTTCCTGATTGAAGATAACGTAGAAGTTCGGCTGGAAAGACCCCCACTCCACCTGCCTCAGGCTGGTGATGCGTGCCTCTAAAGGCAGTCCTCCGATATCGAACCCCAGCGTGTCGCCCAGAGAGAGTCCCAGCTCATCGGCCATCTCCTGCTCGACCGATATTTCGGGCTCAGTGGCGCCTTGTGACCACCAGATGCCTGCCGTCAGCGGGTTGTTGTCCGGTGCCTGCGCAGCCCAGCTCAGGTTCAGCTCACGATTGAGCGTGTTGTGCTCCAGTTGCACCTCGTTCATCTGTGGGCGAATGGGCTCGCCATTGAGTGCATTGATGCGTCCTCGTACCATGGGGTAGAGAATACTGCCGATCTCGTGGGTGGCGAAAAAATCATCCAGCTCATCTTTCTGCCAGGGCTGAATATTGACGACGAAATAGTTCGGCGTATCCACTGGCAACTGCGCCTGCCAGGACTCCAGCAGATCGGTGCGGCTGATCCAGACGACACTCAGCAGGGTCAGCAGCAGTACCAGTACGGCTGATTGCAGGCGATGCCAGCGTCGTTGCTGACGCAGGCGCATCGATAACAGTCGTCCCAGCAATAAACGCTTGGCGAGAGGGCGTGTCAGCAACAGTAGCGCCTGCTGGGTGATGACTCCAAATATTGCGCCTCCTGCCAGCAGCAGTAACAGCAGCGCAACAGCGGCCAGGTACTCCTCCAGAAAGCTGAGCAGCACAACACCCAGCAGTATCAGGCAGATAAGGTAGAGCAGGTTGGCGCGCCTGTCCTGAGGGGCGCCATCACCACGAAACAGATGTGATACGGGAACACGCGCGAGCTGCAGAATCGGTGGCAGGCCCAGAAGTACCAGCAGTGCCAGCCCCAGTGCGGCGCCGCTGAAGTAGCGCAGAGGTGCCGCTGCAGGCAGTGCCTGAGGCAAAAGGTCCTCCAGCCACCCGACGACCAGTTGCTCGAGCAGCAGTCCGGTGGCCGTGCCGAAGAGGGCCACTATGGCCCAGGCCATCAGCAGTTGCAGCAGGTAGAGCCTGATCAGTTGACGCGGCGGCATGCCCAGGCTCAGCAGCAATGCGCAGCGTGTATATTGTCCATTGCTGAAACGGCGCAGGCTCAGGGTGATGGTCAGTGCTGCCAGTAGCAGTGCAATCAGTGCCGTGAGTTTGAGGTAGCGCAGCCCGTTGCCCAGTGCAGCTCCCGTCATGGGTTGATCATTACGCAGGCTGAACAAGCGCTCATCACTGCGCAGATCCTGTCGCCAGAGTGCATCAAGTTGGATGATCGACTCTTCATCACCCGCCAGCAGCAGACGAAACTCGGCTCGACTGCCCGGTGCAAGAATGCCGCTGGCTTCCAGGTCTGCTGCATTGATGATCACATGCGGACTGAAGCTGCGAAAGCCGGAGCCCCGATCAGGCGAACTCTGCAGCACCGCCGTGACCTCGAAATCTGCATAGCCCAGTTGAACGCTGTCTCCAAGATTCAACCCCAGCTGTGTAAAGACACGCTGCTCGGCCCAGATCTGACCGGACTCAGGCAGGTCGCCCTCCTGCGGGGGAGTTGTGACTATTTGTCCTCGCAGAGGGTAGGGAAGCTGGGCTGCCCGGACAGAGACCAGCATCATCTCATCATCCAGCGCCAGCATACTGGGAAACTGAGTCACCTGTGTCGCCACCAGACCAGCGGCTTCGGCGTCATCAAGGCGTTCAGGGCTGATCGGCCGTTGGCCGGAAAGAATCAGGTCAGCACCCAGCAGAGCTGCACTTTCCTGCAACAGTCCGCGTTCCAGGCGGTCGGCCAGTAATGCAAGAGGGGTGGCGATGGCTATGGCGATCCAGCAGGCGAGCAGCAGCGCACGCCATTCAGTGGTGCGCAACTGATTGCGCAGCTGGCGCCAGGCCAGCCCGATGGTGCCTGTCATGCGCTCACCTCATGCAGCTGTCCGTTATGCAGGCTCAGACGGCGCTGGCAGCGGGCAGCCAGCTCGGTATCGTGTGTGATCAGCACCAGCGTAGCGCCCTCCTGTGCATTCAGCCGGAACAGCTGGTCGATAATCTGGTGGCCTGTTTCCTCATCAAGGTTGCCGGTGGGTTCATCGGCAAACAGCAAGCCCGGGCTGGTGGCAAACGCACGGGCTATAGCCACACGCTGCTGCTCGCCACCGGACAGTTGCGATGGGAAATGATCCAGACGCTCTGCCAGACCAACCTGAGATAACCAGTGCTTTGCAATTGCATCAGGATCCTTGTCGCCTCTGATTTCCAGTGGCAGGCGTACATTATCCAATGCATTAAGTTCGGGCAGGAGATGAAAAGACTGGAAAATAAAGCTGATGTGGTGGGCGCGCAGTTGTGCCCTGGCTTCATCATCAAGTGTCTCCAGAGCTTTGCCGTCAAAGCTGATACTGCCCTGACTGGGTGTATCCAGACCAGCCAGCAGGCTGAGCAGGGTTGACTTGCCGGCACCGGAGCGGCCAATGATCGCGATGCTTTCACCCTTGCCTATAGTCAGATTAAGGTCGCTGAAGAGGGTCACACGGCCGCCTTGTGTCGGGAACCATTTTGCGACATTGTGTGCCTCAAGGATGTTATCAGCTGAATTGAGGTTAGCCATGCGTATTGTCTTATCCCTGTTAATGGTCATATTTCTGGCCATGCCATTGCACGCCGGTACGATTCTGGTGCTGGGCGACAGCCTGTCCGCCGCTTATGGTATACCCCAGCAACAGGGCTGGGTCAGTCTGCTGGAAAAACGCCTGCAGGATCAAGGCTATGCTTATTCCGTCGTCAACGCCAGCAGCAGCGGTGAAACAACCAGTGGTGGCCTTAATCGGTTGCCGGCCCTGCTGGAGCGGCATCAGCCTGACTGGGTGCTGGTGGAGCTGGGTGGCAATGATGGTCTGCGGGGCCTGCCTCTGCCGGTCATCCGCAAAAACCTGAGCCAACTAGTGGAGCTTCCACTGGATGCCGGGGCTCAGGTGTTACTGATAGGTATACGTCTGCCGCCCAATTATGGAGCTCGTTACGGTGACTCCTTCTTCGAACTCTATGCCGATATAGCAGACCAGTACAGGGTAGAAAGAGTTCCGTTCATGCTCGAAGGTGTCGCGCTGGACTGGGATCTGATGCAGGATGACGGTATTCATCCCAATGCCCAGGCACAGCCGTTGATTCTGGATACCATCTGGCAACATCTGGAGCCATTAATACGCTAAAATAGCGTTTTTCTGATAACACTGCGGGAATATGAGATGAAATTCACTAAACTGCTCGGTGCAGGCCTGCTGTTGCCGTCACTACTGCTGCTTTCAGCCTGTGGTACCCTGGATGATATATCCATCCCTTATCTGACGTCGTCCTCGGCGTCTGATACACGGTCAATACCTGTGGTTGCAGAACCAGTACCGGCAGAGCCGGAGATCACACCCATCATCACTACGCTGGAATGGAGCCCGAGCTTTTCGAGGCCGATTCGCCAACTGGAGGAGGTGCTGACCGAGGCCACCGACCAGGCTGATCTGAATCGGACCATCTCCAATATTTCCCATCTTTATGATGCCCAGCTTTACGTATTGTTTCATGATCTGCTGGATTATCTGCCTGAGCAGGCTCGTTTCCGGGAGGTTGAAGAGCAGAACCAGTGGCTGGATATGCGCATGACACAGGCAACCAGTTCATTCCATCGTTATGACGGCGGTGATCTGGGTGTTTACCATGCCGGTGCGACGTTTATCGCCGTGACTAAAGATCGTATAGAGGTTATTTCGCGTCGCCTGGATCAGGTGGCGGTACGCTGAGCAACTTCCATACAGCCTGTCCACTGTTGCGATATTTCTGCTCGAAAGGTGTCATGGACGGCTCGTCGGGCACTGGTGTGATGTGCGAGTTGATACCATACAACTCTAGCGCAAGGGCCAGCTCTTTCAGATAGATCAGCCAGTTGCTGCGACAATGGATGGTGCCGCCCAGCCTGACGAAGTCAGGGAATACGGGGTGCCCATGAAAACGGCGTTGCAGCTGCTGTGGCTTGGGATAGGGGTTCGGGTAGAGTAGAAAGTGATGTTCCGGCTTCCAGCCGGCAGTCGCAGCCAGGCGCCAGAAGTCGATCAGGTCGGTTCTGATCAGTCGTGCATTGTCCGGCAGAGGCTCCTGTCGCTGGCGTACCAGACGATCTTCGGAGCGATCCAATCCCAGTACCAGATGATCCGGGTAGGTGCGGGCGATAACGCGAGTACTGTCACCGACCCCGCAGCCTGAGTCCAGAATCAGTGGCCCACCATGCGCAGACAGAAGTTCACTGGCCTGATCAAAGGCAAGCTGGTTGAAATCGGCCACGGGCTTGCGAAAGTGTAGATCACGATAGCGCTCAGCGAGTGCCGAAAGGCCAGGATGGATATCACTCTGACGTGAGGTGACCGGGCGAGAATTACCTTCGGGGTGGGTGTCTGTAGAGGTGATCTTTGTCATGGTATAAGCGGCCGCTGACACATCAGAGTCAGCGGCAGATCTGCTCCAGCGGAGCAGATCCTTCAGGGGCCTTACTTGGCGAAGTTTTCGTTCACGAAGTCCCAGTTTACCAGCGCCCAGAAGGCATTCAGGTAGTTTGGACGCACGTTGCGGTAGTCGATGTAGTAAGCATGTTCCCACAGGTCGACTGTCAGCAGCGCGGTCTGGCCACTGGTCATTGGTGTGCCGGCGTTGCTGGTGTTGACGATCTCCAGAGAGCCATCGGCATTCTTGACCAGCCAGGTCCAGCTGGAGCCGAAGTTGTTCACAGCCTTGTCGTTCAACTCGGTCTGGAAGGCTTCGAAAGAGCCCCACTTGGCATTGATCGCATCAGCAATCGGGCCAGTCGGTGCGCCGCCACCGTTGGGTGACAGGCAGTGCCAGTAAAACGTGTGGTTCCAGATCTGTGCAGCATTGTTGAAAACGCCGCCAGCCGGTGCGGAAGTGATGATCTCTTCCAGTGTCTTGCCTTCGTATTCAGAGCCTGGGAGCAGACCATTCAGCTTGTCTACATAGGTTTTGTGGTGCTTGCCGTGGTGATACTCAAGGGTTTCGGCAGAGATGTGTGGTTGCAGAGCGTCTTTGGCATAGGGCAGTGCTGGCAGTTCAAAACTCATCGTGATTCACCTTATTGATTTGACAGTGTTCTAGCATAAAACTGATTGTTATCGATGGATGCAGGCATCCGCAGTGTCATGATCATAGCACTTAATATGGGCGGTATCATGGCACAAAATGTGTGGTATTCGAGGGGGTCAAGCTGCTGCAGCCGGTGAGTTGGCTGCAGCAAAGCGACATTCAGCCCTTTCTCCATTAGTTGATGGGGACGGCACTGTGGAAATCAAGGTCAGTGGCTTTCCAGTGTTGTGCTTTTTTCCAGCAGCAGCTGCAGCAGCTCAGGATCACCACAGGCGACGAAAGGAGGATTCAACAGGGATTCCTTACAGTTGTAATGTAAAATGTTGTGAGTATCCAGGTTGTAAAGTGCTCCACCTGCTGCCTCCAGTATCGCTTGTCCTGCGCCGGTATCCCACTCGCTGGTGGGTGCCAGTCGTGGATAGAGATCCGCTTCGCCAGCCGCAATCAGGCACAGCTTGATGGAGCTGCCATAAGCCAGTGTATCTACTTCGTCGCAGCAGGAGGCGAGTTTATCGGCAAAGGCCTCAGCTTCAGCCTTACCGTGACGACGACTGGTAAGCAGTGTGATTTTTCTGCCGGCAGTGCGAGTATGGATCCGGCTGGTGTGATCAGCTACCCGTTGCCAGGCTTTACCATCGCCACCCCAGTAGAGGTGTTTCGATACAGGCGCATAGACGATACCGAATATGGGCTTGCCCTGCTCGATCAGGGCCAGGTTGACCGTGAACTCATCATTACGCTGCAGAAACTCCCGTGTACCATCCAGAGGATCCAGCAACCAGTAACGACCCCAGCTCTGCCGGATTGACCAGGGTATCTCGGCAGATTCCTCACTGAGAATCGGTATATCGGGTGTGATGCGCTGCAACCCCTGCAACAACAGGTGATGTGCGGCGATATCTGCCGCCGTGACCGGTGAGTCGTCTGACTTGGTATTCTCCTGCCATCTGTCGACATCATGGTAGATCTCGAGAATGGCCTCTCCGGCCTGTTCGCTGAGTTGAAGAAGTGACTGTGTCAGTTCCGGGGTAATTGTCATCTGCTCTCCTGAGTCGCTCTTCTAAATCGCTCTTCTAAATCACTCTTCTAAATCACTACAGCCGGGGGCATACTAGAGCCAGCCTGTTACTGAACCCGTTACTGAACCCTTTATAGAACTGAAGTGTTAACTGATTATGCTTGATTGGCAAGCCATAGATACCGTACTTCTGGATATGGATGGCACCCTGCTTGACCTACATTTCGACTCCCATTTCTGGCTGGAGTTTCTTCCGCTTCGTTATGCTGAGTTTCATCAGATGGATCCTGAGCAGGCCAGAGCCTGGTTGCATGAGCGCATCGTGCGTGAGCAGGGGACCCTGAACTGGTACTGCCTTGACTACTGGACACGCGAACTGCAACTGCCTGTGGCTGAGCTAAAGCGTGAGGTGGCTGACCGTATCGCATTCCGGCCCCATGTCGAGGTGTTTTTGCAGGAGCTCAAAAAGCAGAAGTTGCGCGCTGTGATCGTTACCAATGCGCATCAGGGCAGCCTGACACTGAAGGTGGAGCTGACGCGACTGGATCAGTTGGTGGACCGCGTGATCTGCTCACATGACCTGAAGGCAGCCAAGGAGGAGCAGCTTTTCTGGCAACGTCTGCAGACATTGGAGCCTTTCGATCCGCGGCGTACCCTGCTGATTGATGATTCGCTGGCAGTGCTGCATTCGGCACGTGAGTATGGTATCCACCATCTGCTCAGCATCAGGCAGCCTGACAGCCAGGGACCCAGACGCTCCATTACTGAGTTTCCGGCAATAGACCATTTTGATGAAGTGATGCCAATCCGATGAACCAAGTTGAACAAGATGAGCGAATCCGTCTGGATAAATGGCTCTGGGCCGCACGCTTTTACAAGACCCGCGCCATTGCCAAGCA
The DNA here is from genome assembly GCF_008973755.1 of Nitrincola alkalilacustris. Classification (GTDB taxonomy): domain Bacteria; phylum Pseudomonadota; class Gammaproteobacteria; order Pseudomonadales; family Balneatricaceae; genus Nitrincola; species Nitrincola alkalilacustris. The sequence continues at coordinate 57,911 of NZ_WBOM01000008.1, forward strand.
GATGATTGAAGGGGGTAAGGTCCACTATGACGGCCAACGCAGCAAATGCAGCAAGGCCGTTGAGCTAGGGGCGCATATCCAGATCCGTCAGGGTAATGAGGAAAAAACCGTGATCGTGCTGGCGCTGTCGGGCCAACGACGCGGAGCGGCTGAGGCGCAACTGCTGTATCGGGAAACAGAGGACAGTCAGACTCAGCGTGCGGAGAAGGCCTCGCAGCGCAAGATGCACGGCTCCGCCCCTGATGCGAAGCCTGACAAGAAAAGCCGGCGCGAGTTGCTGCGCGTCAAGGGGAGCTGGGATTAGCCTCAGCTTTCTGTTGACGTCTTGCGTGGCTGGCGGCGAAAAAGGGCAGGCGCCCCAGTAGCGGAATCCAGCTGAACAGATCAAACAGAGGTAAAAAGGCTTTTTCCAACTTGTGAGTTAGCCACAGGGTTATCGGGGTGTAGCAGGCCCAGGCCAGCACCGGCAGCGCGACCACCAGCCCGCCGACTGCAACATCACTGAACCAGTGCGCACCACCGACCATGCGTGGCAGGATCGCTAGCACTGTCAGCACACCGGCCAGTAGCGTGCCTAAAGAGCGGCGATTCCATAACAGGAAGCCGAACCACAGCAGCATCACGGTAGCATGATCCCCCGGGAAGCTCCGCCCTGCAGAGTCCTTGGCGTTGATATGTGGGAAAAGCTCAGTCAGCATAATGGAGGGTGTCAGCTCGCGCGAGGGGCTTGGGCCGGTCAGATCCATCACCTTTGCCAACTCATAAAAGCCGTAGCGAAAGGGCAGCAGCAACAGCATCAGTGCGAGAAAGCCCACCAGCGCTTGCTGTAACTGCAGGCGATGAAAGCACAGGCGCGGAAAAACCAGAAACAGCAGCATGATCACCGCCAGAACAAGATCCTTTTCCCGCGTATTTGCCCAGGCCCAGAAAAGCGCCCAGTCGCCGCCGTCTGCCAGAGTACCATTCAGGGCAAAAAACACCTGTCGATCCAGTACTCGCCAGAGTTCGAATCCTGCCGGCAGGATAAAACTCAGGAACAGCAGCAGTGCAACCAGATGCAGGGTGATCAGCGGCAGAAACTGCCACGTATCAGAAAAAACAGGGCGGGTCCGTGTCATGGCTACTCACAGGATCAAATATGTTAAAATCGAACCCTTATGGTAGCAGTGCGATCGGGCCCGCTCCATAATCGTTTCTTGATAATTTGAATTAATTGCCTGTCTGGCAAACAGAAGGTTGTGTGCCGAGATGCACGCTCAGTCTGTCAGAGGTCAATGGCATATATTGGAAAACCAGGATGAGTACAGCTGATACAATTCAACGCTTTCTGTTTGATGACCTGGATGTGCGGGGTGTGGTGGCCGGGTTGGAGCAGAGCTATCAGGAAGTGCTGAGCCGAAATGCCTATCCTGCTGCCGTACAGAATCTGCTGGGTGAAATGCTGGCAGCAGTCAGTCTGCTCAGCTCCACGCTAAAGTTTGAAGGGCGTCTGCTGCTTCAGGCACAGGGTGACGGGAGTGTGCGTCTGCTGATGGCCGAGTGTAACCATCAGAATGAGCTGCGTGCCATCGCCAGACTCAACGATGAGTTACCGGAAGACACTTCTCTGGCCAGCCTGCTGGGTAAAGGGCATCTGGCGCTGACCATAGAGCCTGCCAATGGGCAGCGCTACCAGGGTATGGTTCCGCTTGAGGGGGGAAGCCTGGCCTCCTGTCTGCAGGACTATTTCATGCAGTCTGAACAACTGTCTACTCATATCCAGTTGGCAGCGGATGGTCAACATGCAGCAGGACTCATGTTGCAGATATTGCCGGGTGTCGAAGAGGTGAAGGAGGATTGGCACAGAGTTGAAATGCTGGCACAGACCCTGACACCGGAAGAGCTGTTGTCCTTGAACAATGAGGAGCTGCTGTATCGGTTATATCATCAGGAGACCTGTCGTCTGTTTGAAGCTAAAGCCATACGTTTCCATTGCGACTGCAGTCGTGAGCGTTGTGCTCAGGCGCTCAAGTTCATGACCGAACAGGAGTTGAATGAGATGCTGCTGGAGCAGGGTGGGCTGATAGAGGTGGACTGCCAGTTCTGTAATGAGCGCTACGGATTCGACACTACAGACATCACCGCGCTCTATGCTGAGGGTGGTCACCTGGGTAATCAGGAGCAGTTGCATTGATCCGGTAGTGATCAGAAGATCAGCACCGGCAGCGTCTGCAGACTGGAATTATACTTTAGTTGTTTCTTATATGCGTCGGTGGCTAAGGGATAACCCGAGTGATCCCATTGCGCTTTTTTTTATGTAATAATGCTCGACCCCATAATAAGATTGAACAATGAGCTCTGACACCCAGACCTGGGATCAGGCAATAGAAACGGCAGAATCTGCTTTCGGTCGCGCTGATTTGTGACCGGGGGTGATGTTTGCTCTCCAGGTAATCATTGGCTCATAGCCAAGGGAATTCTGTAATGACTGAACAGACCGCTAATAACGCACACCAGAACCTGAGCCCCGCCGAACTGGTGGAGTTCGCTGTCCGGCGAAACGAAGGTGTGCTGGCAGACAGTGGTGCCCTGGTGGTGACCACCGGTAAACGTACCGGCCGCTCTCCGCTGGATCGCTATATTGTCAAAGAGTCATCAACGGCTGACGACATAGATTGGGGTGGTATCAATCGCCCGTTCGATACAGATAAATTTGATGCACTCTGGGCGCGGGTTGAAGCTCATCTGGCAGACCGCGAGCACTTTGTTGCGCAGGTTCATGTGGGCGCAGATCCCAGTCACTATCTTCCTGTTGTCATGTCGACAGAGACGGCCTGGCAGAACCTGTTCGGTCTGAATCTGTTTATCCGCCCGGAAACCTATAACCCGGCTGGCAAGGGTGAGTGGCAGGTACTTAATGCTGCCGGTTTCGAATGCGTGCCCGAGCGTGATGGCACCAACAGCGATGGTTGTGTGATTCTGAACTTTGCACAGCGCAAAGTGCTGATTGCCGGTATGCGTTACGCCGGTGAGATGAAAAAAGCGATGTTTTCAGTGCAGAACTTCCTGCTGCCGGCGCATGATGTGCTGCCGATGCACTGTTCTGCCAACGTTGGAGATGATGGTTCCACTACGCTGTTCTTCGGTTTGTCGGGCACCGGAAAAACCACCCTGTCAGCTGATCCTGATCGTTACCTGATCGGTGACGACGAGCATGGCTGGGGTGAAGGGGTTGTGTTTAACCTCGAAGGTGGCTGCTATGCCAAGACCATCAACCTGAGCCAGAAAAATGAGCCAATCATCTGGGATGCTATCCGCTTTGGCGCCATCGTTGAAAACGTCACACTGGATGAGAATCGCAAGGCTGACTACTGCAACACCTCGCTGACCGAAAACGGTCGTTGTGCTTACCCACTGCAGCATGTCGAGAAGCGCACCGAGACCAACATGGGGGCTGAGCCTGATGCGATTGTATTCCTCACTTGCGACCTGACCGGTGTTCTGCCTCCCGTATCGGTGATGACCAAGGAAGCGGCAGCCTATCACTTCCTGTCCGGTTACACGGCGCTGGTGGGTTCGACAGAAATGGGCTCTGGCGGCGGTATCAAGTCTACCTTCTCCACCTGCTTTGGTGCGCCTTTCTTCCCGCGCCCGGCACATGTGTATGCCGACCTGCTGATGAAGCGTATTGAAGCCTTCGGCTCGCGTGTTTACCTGGTTAATACTGGCTGGACAGGCGGCTCTTACGGCACGGGAACGCGTTTCAGCATACCAACAACACGTGGCATCATCAGTGCGATTCAGAGCGGTGCGCTGAAGGATTGCGAGACGGTGGCATTGCCCGGTATCAATCTCTCAGTTCCCGTCAGTGTACCTGGTGTTGATGCCAGCCTGCTCAATCCACGTGAGACCTGGCAGGACAAGGCTGCTTATGATGCCGCAGCGGCTGAGTTGATCGGTAAATTTGTCGAAAACTTCAAGAAGTTCGATGGTGTCTCTGCAGCTATCATCGCTGCAGGTCCTCAGCTTTAAGTCACAGGCAGAGGCGGCCAGATTGCTGGCCGCCTCTGTATCTCTTCCTTCCCTGGTTGTCGGATAACCACCCCGATAGTTCTTTCAATGGGTGGATTTCCGCACATTTATGTTGCTCCGGCGCCTCTCCCTGATACTGAAAAAAGCTCATCTGACTGATTTCAAATAAGTTATTATTTTGTGGCATCTCCCTTGCTGTTAATGAACTAAAATTCAGTGTAAGGACAGCAATCTGCAGCTTGCTGTCACTCTGTATTGGCACTGAACCGGTTGATGAAGTGGGAGAGCAGGGTGAATAATAATAAGAGCAACGTCAGGTCGCTGGGTGTACTGGGTAAATCCCTGGTCGCACCGGCTTTTCTATTGGTGGTCATCATACTGGTGGGTACCATTGCAGTGCTGAATCTGGGCAGTGTCAGCCAGACAACTACTGTCATTACCGGCAATATGGTTCCCAACACCGGTCGCGCGACCGAAATCATGCGCTCCATCTATGACGAGCGGCTGGCGATGTTCAACTTCAGAATAAGTGGCTCTGTGGAAGATGCCGCAGCCTTCACCAGCTATCGCAATCAGAGCCAGGGCTTGATACAGGATGCTGGTGAGCATTTCAATGATGAGCAGCGACAGCAGATGATCAATGCGCTGGCATCCCGGCATGGTGCTTTTGGGCGCCGCTTCAGCGAAGAGTTGGTACCTCTTCATACAGAAATCAACGAGATCAGAGAGCGCTTGCTGAATGATCTTGGTCCGGCGGCGCGACGTGAAATTGAACGTCTGGTTGAAACTGCGTTGGTCAGTGGACGTTTGACCGAAGTGCGTGTTGCTGTTGCGGCACAGGGACAGGTGCTGAATGCCAGTACGCAGGTCGGTCTTTTCTCTGTCACCATGGATAACGCGGCTCGCCGTGAAGCGGGATTTCTGATTGATGATGCGCGCTTCACGATCAGTGATTTTGAAGAGATCGCCGGACTGGAGACTCAGGTGATTATTGCGGACCTGGCCCGAACCTGGGAAAGCTATGAGCAGGCATTCACTCAACTGACGGAGCTGACAGATCGTTATCAGCAGATTCTTGCAGAGCACATCCTGCCGGAGGGGCCTGAACTGACAGATGCAGCACATGCTCTTCAGCTGCATGTTTTCAGCAGCCTGGAGCAGGTCGGTGATGAGACTCAGCAGCAGATCAGCACAGCCAGTCTGATCATGATCACGCTGGTGGTCGCAGCTGCTCTACTGGGAGCAGCCATCGCTTACTTGATTACCCGCAGTGTGGTCAGGCCGATGCTGTCCGCCAGTCATGTGATCGAGGATATGGTTCAGGATCTGCGAGACAGGCAGTGCAATCTGGGTAAAAGATTGCCAGTCACAACACGTGATGAGGTGGGTGTACTGGCGGGTAATACCAATGAGTTCTTTGCGACACTACAGGAGGTGATTGAGCAGTTCCGCAGCAGCTCGCAGCAATTGCTCAGCGCCTCTGACAAGCTGTCTGATGTATCACAACAGACCAGTGATGGTACTCAGCGACAGAAAAATGAGACGGTAGAAGTTGCGACGGCCATGGAGGAGATGGTCAGTACGGTTACAGATATTGCGAAAAGTGCGGCCGAAGCTCAGGCGCTGGCCGAGCAGACAGATCATGATGCCGGTGAAGGCAAGCAGATGGTTACTCTGATGATCGACAGTATCCGTGATCTGGCAGGTCAGTTGCAGGAGATGGCGCAAGGCATCACGGAGCTTGGGCAGCATACGGCATCCATTGGTCAGGTGCTTGATGTGATCAAGGGAATCTCGGATCAGACCAACCTCCTTGCTCTGAACGCGGCAATAGAAGCCGCACGTGCCGGTGAAAGTGGACGCGGTTTTGCTGTGGTGGCCGATGAGGTTCGTACACTGGCACAGCGCACACTGGATTCCACCGTGCAGGTGCAGTCCTTTGTGGATAATGTGCAAAGGGGAACCGAGCGGGTCGTACAGAAGATGCAGGATTGCCAGAAATCGAGTGAGATGACGGTGGAAAAGGCAGGTTCAGCCAATGAGTTGCTGAACACCATCACTACCCGAGTGTTGGCGATCAAGGATATGAACACGCAGATTGCAAGCGCTGCTGAGGAGCAGAGTCTGGTGTCTCAGGAGATTACACAGAGTGTTGATCGTATCCGGCATATCGCCGAAGAGTGTGCCACGTCTGCTCTCCATTCGTCCGAAGCCAGTCAGGATATGGCACGACTGGGTCAGCAGTTGAATGGAATTGTCAGTCAGTTCGAGCGCCCATGATTTATGAGTGCTGATGGATAGCGGGCGGAGCAGGCTGCGCTTACAATCAGCCTATGAGAAAGATCCTTCATAGCGATTGCGACTGCTTTTATGCAGCGGTTGAGATGCGAGACAACCCCGCCCTGCGCGGTATACCCATGGCTGTTGGTGGTGCCTCGGATCGCCGCGGTGTGATTGCCACCTGCAATTATGAAGCACGACATTATGGCGTGCGCTCGGCGATGTCGACGGCCCGTGCGCTGCAGTTATGTCCGACCCTGACCCTGGTATCTGGCCGGATGGAGGCGTACAAGGCGACGTCGCGCCAGATCATGGCAATCTATCAGGATTACACGGATCTGATCGAGCCTCTGTCACTGGATGAAGCATTTCTGGATGTAACGGATTCAGAGGTCTGCCGTGGCAGTGCCACATTGATTGCACAGGAGATACGCCAGAGGGTCCGCGAAGAGGTTGGCGTAACGGTGTCCATAGGTGTTGCTCCGAGTAAGTTTCTGGCCAAGATCGCCAGTGATTGGCACAAGCCGGATGGCTTGTTTGTCATTCTGCCAGATCAGGTGGATCAGTTTGTCAGTGAGTTGAAGATTGAAAAGCTTCACGGTGTCGGTACCAAGACCGCAGAAAAGCTGCATCAGTTGCAGATCTATACCTGTGCCGATCTGCGCCGGCAACCGCTTGAGTTTCTGATGCGTCATTTTGGTCGTTTCGGTCAGCGCCTGAGCCAGTTGGCCTGGGGGGTAGATGAGCGACCTGTCAAAACCAGCTGGGTGCGCAAGTCTATCAGCACCGAACATACCTATGCGCGTGATCTGCCGGATCTTGAGGCTTGTCTGTCTCATCTGGATGAATTGCTGGAAGATCTGCAGCAACGCTATGTCAAGCTGCGTGGCTATCATATTCGGGGAATACTGGTGAAGATGAAGTTTCATGACTTCACCCAGACCACGGTCGAGTCCGGTTGCCTGCAGCCGACACGGGAGCTCTATCAGACACTGATGGTGCAGGCCTGGCGGCGCGGTGAGCGGCCGGTCAGACTGCTTGGAGTTGGTTATCGCCTTGAATCGGATAGTGAGCACCAGCTTACCGTACAGCAGCTGTCACTCTTCTGAGGTGGTACGGGAGTCAGTGTTCGGGGTGCGGTTGCAGTAGTCTGTTTTTTGTTCTTTCAAGAGTAAGTGCTAGGCTGACAGTCAGGAAGAGGAAGTGGCATGATGACCAGCAGTCAGCAGGAGAAGATCAGAATTGAGCATGAGGCCGCCCGTGTTTTCATGCGTCAGTATGAGCGTAGCTTTCATGTACCGATGCGGCATATCTGGCACAATGAGCCGCGAAAGCCTGATGTCTCCTGTTATCTGGATAAGGTACGTCTCGACCTCGAGATTGCACACCTTTATGGCAGTGAGGAGGAGGCGATGCTGGTGCTGGGCAGGGAGCTCAGTGATGAAACTCGCATTGCACTGCAGCATCTGCTGCAGACAGAGCCTGATCATCGTCTGTTGATGGCGCTGAATACCATACTGCAAAGCAAGTCACTCAAGCGCTATCACTCCGAGAGAGTCTGGCTGGTGATTCGTAACGCCAATCCTCTGTGGACCCGCGGCGAGCTGCTGGAAAACCTGGATAAAGTCAGTGTGCCGCCAGAGCATCCGTTTGAGCAGATCTGGTTGCTGGGTGATATGGTAGGAGCGTCGGGGATTGCGCAGCTCTATCCAGATTATATTTAACAACCTATATTCAACAACCTGTCAGTCTGGTGAGCGAGGGATATCTCTTGGATCAGGTGCACCACGGGCCGCTTTATGATTCATGCGATAAAGATCCAGCAGTGCACTGCCTGCCAATACCGAGAGTATCAGTCCACCACCGATAAAGGCCAGAGTAGTAGGCAGCTCGCCAATCCACCACCATACCAGCAGTGTACCGAGGATTGTTTCCAGTAGAATCATCAGGCTGACCTCAGCTCCCGGCAGATAGCGCGGTCCGCTCTGGATCAGAAAATAGGCACAGGGCAGGAAAAACAGGCTGAGCAGCAGCAGGCGTTTCATATCACTCCACTCTGGCAGGCTGGCGCCACCCATCAACAGTGCAGGTATCAGCATCAGGGCGCAGGCCAAAGGCAGAATCACAGTGGTATCAACACCTCGCTGAGCACTGGCGACGGTTGTATTGAGGGCCATCGCGACGGGTAGTGCCAGTGCCACGACCAGGCCAATTGGATTGCCGGCCCCGATTTCGCCAGCCACCATCAGGATTGCGCCTAATACGCACAGGATTATCACGATCCAGGTCTGCAATCGCAGTTTCTGCGAAAAGAAGATCAGTCCGATGATACCGGCAATCAAGGGTGCCATATTCTGTATCACCAATACATTACCGGCAGCGGTAAGACGATTGGCTGCCACAAAGCTCCAGGCACCACAGGCGATCGCTACCGGGCAGATCCAGGCGGCCAGGCCGCAGCGTTTTATCGCCTGTGGCAATTCGGTACGGTAACGCAGCAGGGCTACCAGCAACAGCACGCTGCCAAGCAGCAGTGCTCGCCAGAACATGAAGGTGGCGACGTCCGTCTCAGTGTCCTTGACGAACAGGGCATCGGGAGAAAGCATCAGAACGCCCGTGCCGGTAATCAGATAGCCCTTGAGCCGCAGTGGCATCCTTTCCCACATCAGTTTTTCTCCTGATCAGTTGTGGCTGTAAGTATGCGCCTGGCAATTATTGTCATGTGCCTGAGAGCGCCGCCGGAGATCTTTGTTCGCGACGCTGTCAGGCATCTGGTGTCAGTCCAGCTTCAACTTATAGTCGATAGCCCGCAGGAATTCGATCTCCTGTTCAAGATCCGCCTGCGTCAGTGGATGCTGTGTCAGCCAGCCCGGTGGAAAACTCAGATGTATTTTCTGATCCTCGACACGCAGATTGAATGCGGGCAGACGAGCCTTGCTGCGACTGCGGTGCAAAATGATTGCCAGGCGCAGGATCAGGCACAGCTTCAGATAGGCATCCTGCTTCTGTTTAGGCAGCGCACGAAGGTCATCCTTTGGAATCTTGCGCCGATGGCCGCGTACCAGAAATGCCAGCAGCAGCTGATCAAGGTTGCTGAAACCGGGCAGGTCGGAATGCTGCAGCAGATAAGCACTGTGGCGATGAAAACGCGAGTGAGAGATGGTCAGGCCTATTTCATGACTGCGGGCAGACCAGCACAGCATATCGTGATACTCAGGATCGCCGAGGTTCCACTTGTCCTTTATCTGAGCCAGTGCTATCAGTGCCGTGGCCTCGACAGCAGCTGCATGTTTGGTATCAACATGATAACGGCGCATCAATGCAATAATGGTTCGCTCACGGACATCTTCATGGCGCAGCCTGCCTGCCATGTCGTAAAGTACACCCTCGCGCAGTGCGCCATCTGAGTACTCCATCTCCCTGATGCCAAGGGAGTTGAAGGCGGCTGTCAGAATAGCAAGACCTGCCGGCAATACGGCAACACGCTCAGGCTTGATATTATCAAAGCTGATCTTTTCCACATGACCCTGTTTAAGCAGATAGTCCTTCAGTTTACGAATGGCGGTCGCAGTCAGGCTGATTTCACAATAGCCCAGTGCTTCGCAGGCCTGCTTGATCGCCTTGATGGTGCCAGATGAGCCTGCGCAGCTACTCCAGCCGAGCCTGCGATAGTCGCGCCGAAGTGACAGTAACTCCTGCTGTGCTGCTGTTTCCGCCTTGGCGAAAGCGGATTCGCTGATCTGGCCGCCGTAAAAAAACTGTTTGGTAAAACTGACACAGCCCATCTGCAGGCTTTCCAGCAAGCGGGGCTCGAAGCGCTCACCGATAACGCACTCGGTGCTGCCACCACCGATATCGATCACCAGGCGCCTGCCACTGTCATGAGCAAGCGTATGGGAAACACCAAGATAAATCAGGCGGGCTTCCTCGCGACCGGCAATGATCTGTACCGGAATGCCGAGAATCTGACTGGCACGCTCAATGAACTCATCGCTGTTCAATGATTCGCGAAGCGCATTGGTACCCACGGCGCGAATCGACTTGCGCGGGAGGTCGGTCAGGCGTTGAGCAAAACGACTCAGACACTCAAGTCCAACCTGTTGTGAGGCTTCGCTGAGCAGGCCAGATGAGTCGAGTCCTGCAGCCAGCTGCACCTTCTCAGACATCACATCTATCGGCTTGAGCTGTCCGTCCACCAGCCGGGCAACTACCATATAGAAACTGTTGGAGCCCATATCAACTGCCGCCAGCAGTGAGCCTCTTTCTGTCTGATCCGGTGTGCTTTCCTGATCGTACATGAGTGCGATGTCCTTTCTTCCGAGTGTAGCCAAGCGATTTAAGGTCAAGGCATTTTGCCAGAGGCGAGAGGGCTAAAGAAGCGCGAATATCAATTAATCCTGCAATTGATTCGATCAGCAGGTGTTCACAAAGATTTGATGCAGGTGTTATCATCCCTTTCTTATTGTCGAATAAAGAGCAGCTGGTGCTGTGGAGAGAGTATCTCATGAGTGAAAACATCGTTAATGTCACCGATGCGACTTTCGAAGACGAAGTGGTAAAGGCCGAAGGTCCCGTACTGGTTGATTACTGGGCTGAATGGTGTGGTCCATGCAAGATGATTGCGCCTGTTCTGGAAGAGATCTCCAGAGAGTACGCCGGAAAATTGAAGGTCTGCAAACTGAATATCGACGAAAACAATGAAACACCACCCAAGTTCGGTATTCGCGGTATCCCGACTCTGATGCTGTTCAAGGGCGGTAATGTTGAAGCCACCAAGGTCGGTGCTCTGTCAAAATCACAGCTGTCTGCGTTCATCGACGCCAATCTGTGATGCCTGCTGCCGTGGAAAGCGTGACTATGTTGAGCCAGGTCACGTTTTCTCTCGGTAAGTGCTGGACATGGCAAAATAAAGCCTTTATATTGAAGTTACGTGCACTTTTTCATCTTTGTCCTGCGCACGTAGTTGATCATAACTGTAGTTGATCAGAACCGAATCTTTCCAACTAACCTCCTCATTTCCATTCATATTTCAGTCCCTAGCGGCTGCACCTAAAGACACTATGAATCTTAGCGAATTAAAACTTAAAAGTGTTCCAGACCTTCTGGAAATTGCGAACACCATGGGCCTCGAAAACATGGCCCGTTCCCGTAAGCAGGATGTCATCTTTGCGATCCTCAAAAAGCACGCCAAGAGCGGCGAGGATATTCATGGTGATGGCGTTCTCGAAATTCTCCAGGACGGTTTTGGGTTTCTTCGCTCAGCCGACTGTTCTTACCTGGCCGGGCCCGATGACATTTATGTATCACCGAGCCAGATACGCCGTTTCAACCTGCGTACAGGCGATACGATTTCCGGGAAGATACGCCCCCCGAAGGACAGCGAACGCTACTTCGCGCTGTTGAAAGTCGACGAGATCAATTTTGATCGTCCAGAAAACGCCAAGAACAAAATCCTGTTTGAAAACCTTACCCCTCTCTTTGCTCAGTCCCGTATCCGTATGGAAGTGGGTAACGGCAGTACCGAAGATATCACTGCGCGTGTTATCGATCTGGTATCGCCGATGGGTAAGGGGCAGCGTGCGCTGATCGTGTCGCCGCCAAAAGCGGGTAAGACGCTGATGCTGCAGAATATTGCCAACAGCATCACGCGTAACAGCCCTGATTGCTACCTGATTGTCCTGCTGATAGATGAGCGTCCTGAGGAAGTGACCGACATGCAGCGCACCGTGCGTGGCGAAGTGGTTGCCTCCACCTTCGACGAGCCGCCATCACGCCATGTGCAGGTTGCCGAAATGGTGCTGGAAAAAGCCAAGCGCCTGACTGAGCACAAAAAGGATGTCGTGATTCTGCTCGACTCCATCACGCGTCTGGCACGTGCCTATAACACGGTTATCCCCTCATCCGGTAAAGTACTGACCGGTGGTGTGGATGCGCATGCTCTGGAACGCCCGAAGCGTTTCTTTGGTGCAGCACGTAATATCGAAGAGGGTGGCAGTCTGACTATCATCGCCACGGCGCTGGTAGATACCGGCTCCAAGATGGATGAAGTGATCTACGAAGAGTTCAAGGGTACCGGTAATGCCGAAGTGCACCTGGATCGTCGTATTGCCGAGAAGCGCGTGTTCCCGGCTATCAATATTCGTCGCTCCGGTACACGTCGTGAAGATCTGCTGACCACCGAGGATGAGCTGCAGCGCATGTGGATTCTGCGTAAACTGCTCGACCCGATGGATGATTCCGCTGCGACTGAATTCGTTATCGATAAACTGAAGGACTTCAAGACCAATGAAGAGTTCTTCCAGTCGATGAAGCGTAAGTAAAAAAGATCCAATCCACGGGAGCCAGCGTAAATTCTGGCTCCCGTATCCTCTGATAGTGTGGCCGACCATTCGGATTATGAATGGGTTGTTGCTTCCTTATCTCAGATCAGACAAGCTTGAATCATGTCGACTCCCAAATACAAAGATCTGCGCGATTTCATGGCGCTGCTGGAATCTCGCGGTGAACTTAAACGCATCAGTTTTCCTGTCAGCCCGCATCTGGAAATGACGGAAATAGCGGACCGCACCCTGCGTGCCGGTGGTCCGGCACTGCTGTTTGAAAACCCTGTCGGTTACCGCTTCCCGGTCCTCGCTAACCTGTTCGGTACGCCCGAGCGGGTGGCGTTGGGTATGGGGGCTGAATCGGTCACGGCACTGCGTGATGTCGGGCATCTGCTGGCGCAGCTGAAAGAGCCTGAGCCGCCGAAAGGGCTGAAGGATGCCTGGGAGAAACTCCCGGTGTTTCGTCAGGTGCTGAACATGGGGCCCAAACTCCTCAAATCGGCACCCTGTCAGACGCATGTCATCGAAGGCGATGATGTCGACCTGTATCAGTTGCCGATTCAGACCTGCTGGCCCGGTGATGCCGGTCCTCTGGTGACCTGGCCGTTGGTGATCACACGTGGGCCGAACAAGCCACGACAGAATCTGGGTATCTATCGGCAGCAGTTGATCGGGCGCAACAAGCTAATCATGCGCTGGCTGGCGCATCGTGGAGGTGCGCTGGATTTCCGTGAGTGGAAGCAGCAGCGCCCGGGTGAACCTTTTCCCGTAGCCGTGGCTCTGGGTGCCGACCCTGCGACGATTCTGGGTGCGGTGACACCCGTACCGGATACTCTATCGGAATATGCGTTTGCCGGTTTGTTGCGTGGCGGCAAAACGGAGGTGATCAAGTGTATCGGCAGTGATCTGCAGGTGCCGGCAAGTGCCGAGTTTATTCTCGAAGGCTATATCAACCCGGATGAGATGGCCGACGAAGGGCCCTTCGGTGACCATACCGGTTATTATAATGAGGTGGATCGTTTTCCGGTGTTTACCGTTGAGCGCATCACGCATCGTAATAGTCCGATCTATCACAGTACCTATACCGGGCGTCCACCGGATGAACCCGCTGTGCTGGGTGTCGCGCTGAACGAAGTATTCATTCCGATTCTGCAAAAGCAGTTCCCCGAGATAGTCGACTTCTATCTGCCACCCGAAGGCTGTTCCTACCGGATGGCGATAGTGACGATGAAAAAACAGTACCCAGGGCATGCCAAGCGGGTGATGCTCGGTGTGTGGTCTTTTTTGCGTCAGTTCATGTATACCAAATTTGTGATTGTCTGCGATGATGATATCAATGCCCGTGACTGGAAGGATGTGATCTGGGCCATCACTACGCGTATGGATCCGAAGCGCGATACCGTGATGATCGAGAACACGCCGATCGACTATCTCGATTTTGCTTCCCCGGTCTCCGGGCTGGGATCGAAGATGGGGATGGATGCGACCAACAAGTGGCCGGGTGAAAGCACGCGAGAGTGGGGAGAGCCCATTGTCATGGATGCAGCGGTCAAACAACGAATTGATGAGATCTGGGATGAGCTGGGCATCCCTGAAACGGATCGAAAGGATCGGAAGGAAAGCTAAGTGAATAAACGTCTGACTGATATTGTGGCGGTTGAGCGGTTGAACCGGGATGTGTTCAGGATAACGCTCTCTCTGGTGGCTTCTGATACCGACAGTCTGGATTTTTGTGCAGGTCAGTATCTCGATCTTTCATTGCCGGATGGCAAGAAAGCCTCTTTCTCCATCGCTTCGGCCCCGGATCTCGGGCGAACACTGGAGTTGCATATCCGGCATATGCCGGGCAGTGTCATTAATGAAGGCATTCTGGACCATCTGCAGACACAGCAGCAGGTGGAGATCACCCTGCCCATGGGGAGCTGTTTTCTAAAGGCCTGCGACATCGCTGATGAGAGTGCGCATCTGGTATTTGCCGCGGCCAGTACCGGCTTTGCCCAGACCAAGAGCATGGTCGAACATCTGCTGGCCAATGGCATCAGCAATCCGATTGATGTTTACTGGGGCGCGCGGGTAGAGGAGGATATGTATCTTGAAAATCTGGCAAAGCAGTGGGCCGAACGCCATGCCAATCTCAGGTTCATACCGGTTGTAAGCGAGCCGTCCAAAAGCCCTGGCTGGACGGGCCGTACAGGTTTGTTGCCGGATGCAATCAGTGAAGATCTGACCTCTGTCGATAATGTCCAGCTTTTTGCCAGTGGTTCGCCAGCAATGGTCTATGCGCTGCTGGACAGGTTTGAGGCTCGTGGGCTGAAGCCGCAGCAGATTCACTCCGATGTTTTTGCCTATGCGCCAAGGCCCTGATTGTGGCGAAGTATTGAAACAAGAAGCCGACCGTTAAACGCCTACTTCTTTTATGCCCAAAGAAAAGGGGTCAGGTACATTTACAGAAAAGGGGTCACAGAAAAGGGGTCAGGTACATTTACGGTGGAAAAGGGGTCAGGTACATTTACGGTGCAGAAAAGGGGTCAGGTACATTTACGGTGAGCCGTAAATGTACCTGACCCCTTTTCTTTTCACCTTTTCATGACCCATTTCAGGAGCAGTTGCCAGCGATGCGTTGCTTCAGGCCGGGGTCGCGCTACCGGCCAGAGCAGGCTGTGGCATGGGCAGTGATGGCAGTCCCTGTCCACTGACCTCCACGGCACGTCCAACCATCTGTTGTGCCTGCTCCTTATCGCCCAGATGGTGATAAAGACGGCTCAGTTCGCCATAGGCTTCGGCTGTGGGCTGCAGTCTCAGACTGGATTCAAAATACTCCACGGCCCCACCCCAGTTATGATTCAGCAACGACAGGCGGCCCAGTGTCAGCATCAGTTCTGCACTTTCACCCTGTTGTTCCAGCCATTGTCTGGCTGTGTCGAGCTGTTTTTTCGGTTTGCCACTGTTGATACAGCCATACTGTATTACCAGCTTGTTGCTCCAGTGCTGATTCAGACTGTCGCGCAGCAGGGCCTCGGCCTTGCTTCCCGCATCCAGCTTCCCCAGTAGCTCGGCATAGCGACTGACCAGTGCCTCCTGCGACGTGGCGGGTGTTGGCAATTTCTGCCAGAAGGACTGCAGTGCTTTCACGCCGGCTTCATTCGTCGAATCATCTGCCTGGCTCAGTATCTGCTCCAGTTGAATGAGATAGCACTGCTGTTCCAGTGCGAGTTGCTGCTCCTCCGTCAGTGCACGATGACGTCTGAGCACCGGCAGCAGCTCGGATAGCCCTTGCCAGTCCTGCAACTGCAGATAGGCGTCCTTGAGCAGCAGCATTACCTGAGTGTTTTTGGGAGCAAGCTTGCGCAGGTTCAACAGGTTGTCGAGTGCTTCACGACTCTGACCTCTGGCCAGCTGAATCTGAGTCTGGGCCAGTGTCACTGCTGTTTCGGCATCGGGTTCGGCTTTCAGAGCCTTGCTGAGCAGTTCATCTGCACCCGCCTTGTCGCCGGACTCGTGTGCGGCCTTGGCCGCTGCCAGCAGGTTGATCAGGGGTACGGAGGCGTCGTCGGCAGATCTGACCAGTTCACGCCTGGCCTTGAGCCAGTTGCCTTCCGACATTGCCAGCATCCCTTTCAGGGTGGCTTTGCGTGCAGCCTGCTGGCGTCGCTTCAGGCGCCACTCTTTGATGCGGCCTGTTGGCAGACCCATGCTGCTGATCAGGTTGAGCAACAGGTGCATGACTATAAAGGCAACCAGCAGTATCACCAGCATCACCCAGATGCTGGTTTCGACTGTCGTGTGTTGATACGCCAGCAGGACATAACCGGCATCCTGTATCATCAACTGACCGAGCCAGGCTCCGGCCAGCAGCAGTATGAGCAGCAGGAGAAAGAGTTTCTTCATGAGCGAGCCCTCTCCAGCTTGAGTCGTCTCAGTTCCGCCAGGTGAGCCTGCAGTGCCTGCAGTGAGCCGGATATCGCAGGGATTTCTGGTGCGACATTCAGGGTTTCAAGCTCACTGATGCCTCGCAGCAGAGCCTGTGTAGTGCTGTCCTGGGGTTCAAAGTAGGTGTTGATCCAATCAGCGGCCTTGCTCAGGCTGTCGTCATAGGCGGCCTGCTGGCGCTGCAGCAGCGATAGTTGCGCCTGCTCGAACATCAGCTCCAGGTTCTGCTTCAGATAATAGGCCTGTTCAGGTGACAGCAGCGGTTCGATCGGCTCATTGTGGCGTTGGATCACAACCAGCTGCTCAAACTTGTCCATGGCACGATTCATCGCCGCCTTTGCCCCGCTGCCCCAGCTCTCCTTGAGGCTGTCGGGTGTCATCTCCTCCAGCAGGTTGGGCAACTGACGTCTGTCGGTCACGGGAATCTGGCGCAGCTGCGATGTCTGCTGCTTCATTGCGCTCAGACGCAGGAATACTCCCTCCGTATCCACCTGAGGTACCGCTTCGAGGGCGGCGATATCAGACGCCAGCGCTTCCCTGACGGGGTAGAGGGATACGTCGTCGGCTTCAAGCAGTATCTCATCAGCAGATTTGAGTAGAGTCAGTGCTCCACTGGCGGTCTGCTCCATCAGTACGCGCTGGTTGGCAAGGCGCAGCAGATATTCGGTCTCGGCCAGCAGCCAGTCCTTGTCGGAGGTGCGTTGCTGAGCAGTGACCTGCTGGATGCTGCGGGTCAGCCTTTCATGCAGCTCATCGACATTGCGTTGTCCGGTTTCGGCACTGGCCTGAATCTGTCCCAGTTGCTGATTGATGCTGCTCAGGTTCTGGGATACATCGGCGCGACTACCCGCAAGGCTTGATTCGACCTGGCTGAGCAGGTTGCTTTCCAGGTTCTGTGCCTGTTGCTGCAGTTTCAGATTTTCCCAGATCAGATAGCCACTGAGCAGCAGTGCGATGATCGCCAGTATCAATGCGATAATGCCTGGCCAGGCTGTGCTCCTGCCAGCTATCGTGCTTGTTGCTGTTGCTGATGTCGGCTTTGCAGCATCGACTGGTGTGGTTTTTTCAGTCGCTGTATCTGCCTTGCTGTCTTGCTTGACCTGGTTGTCTGGGGTTTCTTTCATGCCGGTTTTTCCAGTTTGTTGGCTGGTATTAAAGCCTGAACCATTGATTGGTCATCAGGTCCCTGCGCGATAGTGATCTGTGTGAAGCCAAGCTGCTCTGCCAGTCTGGCAATGCGTGGGCTGGGCAGGATCAGTCGTGTCTCAAGCAGTTGCTTACGTTGAGCGTCTGATGCCTGATCGGTGATCTGCATCAGGTTACTCAGTCCATCTCCGCTTGTGACCAGCATAGCGGATATTGGCTGATCATAAATAGTACTTTGGACAATAGCCTGAGGATAGCGAGGACAGCGGCGGTAGTAAACGGTTGCACAGTCGACGCGGGCACCTCGGGCGCTGAGTGTGTCGTATAGCAG
Source organism: Nitrincola alkalilacustris (assembly GCF_008973755.1). Taxonomy (GTDB): domain Bacteria; phylum Pseudomonadota; class Gammaproteobacteria; order Pseudomonadales; family Balneatricaceae; genus Nitrincola; species Nitrincola alkalilacustris. Next base: position 75,932 of record NZ_WBOM01000008.1, read on the forward strand.
CTCGCGACCACTGTCACCACGCAGGATCAGAAAGCGTTGGTCTGTGATCTGTTGCAGGGAGTTGGCCTGCAGCAGTGCTTCCGAATCAAATCCACCGGGTTGATGCCATGCCTCGAATCCCAGCGTCATGAGTGTGTCGCAGGTCTGGCGACCTATTCCGATCCAGTCTACGCCCAGTGGCAGCTGGGGCCAGTAGGCATCGATCCAGGCAGCTCCCTGACGTGCGGCATTGGCGCTGACAAAGATCACGCCGGTATAGAGGTCAAGATCAAGAATGCAACGCTTCAACTGCTGAAAATCAGCGGTGTCTGTTTCGCACACAGGCTCAATCTGCAGCAGTGGCAGCGACAGCACCTGCCCCCCGAGTGAGGTGATCAGGTCTGTCTGTCCCTGTGACTGATGCGCGGGTCGGGTCACCAGCACCAGTTGCCCCCGCAGGGGCGCTGCCTCAGGTGATTTTTTAACCACGCTCGCTGTAAACCTCTTTCAGGATCTTGTCAGCACCCGCTGCCAGCAGGCGATCTGCCAGCTCGATACCCAATGCCTGGGCATCGGCAGATGCGCCGCGAATCTCATCGCGCAGCACCAGTGTGCCGTCAGGGCGGCCGACAAGGCCACGTAACCAGAGTTGTGACTGGTCATCGCTGAGCACGGCGAAGCAGCCGATCGGGACCTGGCAGCCACCTTCAAGCCTTCTGTTCAGCGCTCGCTCGGCTTCTACCTGAAGGGCCGTGGCGCTGTGATGCAGCGGTGTCAGCAGTTGGTGCAGCTCATGGTCATCCGTGCGACATTCGATACCCACGGCACCCTGTCCGCCAGCAGGAAGGCTTTCCTCGGGAGGCATCTGATAGCGAATACGCTCATCCAGCTCCAGGCGCAGCAGTCCGGCGGTGGCCAGAATGATGGCGTCGTATTCGCCTGCATCCAGCTTGCCCAGACGGGTCTGAACATTACCGCGCAGACTGCGCACTACCAGATCGGGTCGCCGTTCGCGTACCTGTACCTCACGACGCAGCGAGGAGGTGCCGACACAGGCGCCTTGTGGCAGATCATCCAGATTGGCGTAATGATTGCTGACAAAGGCATCGGTTGGATTTTCCCGCGGGCAGATCACTGCCAGCCCAAGTCCAGGTGGGAACTCCATCGGTACATCCTTCATAGAATGCACAGCAATATCGGCACGATCCTCCAGCATCGCAGTTTCCAATTCCTTGACGAACAGTCCCTTGCCGCCGATCTTGGCCAGTGGCGTATCCAGTATCTTGTCACCCTGGGTGACCATGGTGACCAGCTCAATGGTCAGGTCCGGATGGTGGCGCTCAAGTTCGGCCTTTACATATTCCGCCTGCCAGAGGGCAAGCAGGCTGCGACGGGTGGCGATGCGGATGGTTCTGCTCATGGCTTATCAGGGTCCTGTCTGCAGGCCGATGACCTGTACTGAAATAAAGAGTCGAAAAATGGTGTTCATTGTAACAGATCCCTGCTGCGTTTTATCACGGGCTGTTTTATTACAAGGCCCCCATCGTCGGGTAAGCCTGATATAATCGGCGCATATTTGCCTGGCTTCTATTCCTGGAGATTTCGAACATGAGCAACAAAACCAACCAGCAGTGGGGTGGTCGCTTCACTGAGCCTACCGATGCCTTTGTCGCGCGCTTCACCGCCTCTGTCGAGTTCGACAAGCGCCTGTACAAGCATGATATCCAGGGTTCGATAGCGCATGCGCGCATGCTGGCAAAAGTCGGCGTGCTCACTGAGCAGGAGCGTGATGATATTCTGCGTGGTCTGGGCGAAATTCGCATCGAGATCGAACGCGGTGAATTTGAATGGTCGATCGAGCTGGAAGATGTACATATGAACATCGAAGCGGCATTGACGCGCAAGATCGGTATCACCGGCAAAAAGCTGCATACCGGTCGTTCGCGTAATGATCAGGTTGCGACCGATATTCGTCTTTATCTGCGTGAAGAGACGGATCTGATTCTGGATGAGATCAGCCGCCTGCAACAGGGCTTGCTGGATCTGGCGGAGCGCGAGGCCGATACCATCATGCCCGGCTTTACCCATCTGCAAACAGCGCAGCCCGTGACCTTCGGCCACCATCTGCTGGCCTGGTTCGAGATGCTCAGTCGCGACTACGAACGCTTTGCTGATTGCCGCAAGCGGATCAATATCATGCCACTGGGGGCGGCTGCACTGGCGGGGACCACTTATCCCATTGATCGGCATTACAGTGCCGAACTGATGGCGTTTACCGCACCTGCCAACAATTCGCTGGATGCGGTGTCGGATCGCGACTTTGCAATTGAATTCTGTGCCGCATCCAGCCTGCTGCTGATGCATATGACGCGCATGTCGGAAGAGTTGGTGCTCTGGACCTCGGCGCAGTTCGGCTTCATCAACCTGCCGGATCGTTTCTGCACCGGCTCATCGATCATGCCGCAGAAGAAAAACCCCGATGTGCCTGAGCTGGTTCGTGGCAAAAGCGGGCGTGTCTATGGCCATCTGATGTCACTGCTGACACTGATGAAGTCTCAGCCGCTGGCCTATAACAAGGATAATCAGGAAGATAAGGAGCCCCTGTTTGACACAGTGGATACCGTCAAGGGATGTCTGCGCGCTTTCGGCGACATGGTTCCGGCACTGGAGTCACGCAAGATGGTGATGCGCGAAGCAGCGCTGCGTGGCTTCTCAACCGCAACCGATCTGGCTGATTATCTGGTTCGCAAAGGTGTGGCTTTCCGTGATGCGCATGAAATTGTCGGGCTGTCGGTTGCCTATGGTATCAAGACCAGTCAGGATCTGGGTGAGATGACGCTGGAGGAGCTGCAGCAGTTCTCGGACGTGATTGAAGCGGATGTATTTGAAGTCCTCACGCTGGAAGGCTCAGTGGCGGCTCGTAACCACATCGGTGGAACTGCGCCCCAGCAGGTCAGGCAGGCGGTTATCCGTGGGCGTGAATTGCTTGCCGGACGTGAATAAACTGTTGTGAATCGCTGATCAGACCCCGCCCTGCGATCAAGTGGGCGGGGGTCTGATCGGTTTATCAGCGCAGGCTTATATCAACCATCAGATCGTTTGCCAGACTTTCCAGCGCTTCCTGAAGTTCATCCAGATCCAGATCATCCGGAACACTGAGTTGAGCATCGGCCTGGAACAGCTGTTCTCCTGACATGGAGCCGGACACCAGTAGTGTGGTCAGGCGTTCGACATTGACCTGACGCGCAGCCAGGGCCTGCGAAATCTCCTTGACGATGCCGGGACGGTCGTGTCCAATCAGTGCCAGTGAAATGGCGCGGCGAGATGTTTCGGTTGTGCTCTCCTCGCCGGCTTCGACGGTGACCTTCAGGCCCTTGCTTTCAAGTGCCTGGAGTGCCGCGATCAGCGCTTTGCTCTGGTCCGACGGCACCTGAGCGATCATGATGCCGGCAAACTTGCCCGCCAGGCGTGACATGCCTGATTCCAGCCAGTTGCCCTGATGTTCAGCGATGGTACGTGAAAGCGCCTCGACGAGGCCGGGTCTGTCCGGTCCGATGACGGTCAGAACCAATGAAGTCATCATGTTCTAGCTCCTGATACACATATTGATAAACACATTTTCGCTTGCTTTTAGAGTAAGCCATTGCAGCCTTTTTAGCGACTGAAGAATCGATGCAACAGATCCTGAGTGCCCTGTGGCCGGTGTTTGCCCTGCTGATGCTGGGTTATCTGGCGCGTGTCTTTCGTTTTCCCGGCGAGTCCTTCTGGCAACCGGCAGAGCGAGCGACCTATTATATTCTGTTTCCCGCACTGCTGGTGCGCAGGCTCAGTGATGCCAGCCTGTCGGGCGACGAGTCGATGGCGCTGGTGCTGGCGGTTGTGCTGTTGCTGGCGCTGGGTACGTTGTTGTGCTTTCTGTTGCGTCCGCTGCTGAAATTGCAGCCTGCAGCCTTTACCTCTTTTTATCAGGGTGGGATGCGCTTCAATACCTTCGTTGCATTGGCGGCATCGGCTGCACTTTATTCCGACTCCGGCCTTGCCTTGGCCGCCGTGATAGCGGCAGTAATGATTCCGCTGTTGAACCTGCTCTGTATTCTGGTCTTTGCCCGTTATACAGCTGCGTCACCCTCCTGGTCCGGCGTGTTGAAAACACTTTTGACCAACCCGCTTATTCTGGCTTGCCTGCTGGGGCTGCTGATCAATGTCACTCTCGGCGGCTTACCGGTGCTGGTGGTGCCGGTTTTTGATCTGCTGGGGCAGATGGCACTTCCGCTCGGTTTGCTGGCGGTGGGGGCGGGGCTTTCGCTGCCGGCGTTGAGGCATGCAGGGCGGGCGTTTGCAGCGGCGTCTGCGATCAAGCTGCTCGCCTTTCCTCTGCTGGCCTGGGGGTTGGCGCAGTTACTGCAACTCAGTGCTGAGGCAACTGGCGTGTTCCTGCTGTTCGCCGCTGTTCCGACCGCAACCTCTGCCTATATCCTGGCGCGTCAGCTGCAGGGTGATGCGCCCCTGATGGCTGCGATCATTACCGGGCAGACACTCCTGTCGATGTTGAGCATGCCGTTGATACTGCATCTGCTGGGTTAGGTGCCGTTAATAACTCGGAAAAAGACTGTCTTTTCATGAGGAGGTGGTTGAAATCTGAGTGCTTGTCTTAATAGTCAGAGTTAAACTCAGGAAAAATTGAGATATTATCAGAATTTCTATTGCATTTTTTTGTCAATATGAAAGACTGTAATAATAACAATGGAGCAAACAAACGTTTGCTTGTAAAGTGCGCAATCCATAACTTAGAAGAGACAAAGAATGAAAAAGGGTCCCGATCTGATACTGATTCTGATCCTGGTGTTTATTGTCGGTACTGTAATGACCGGTTTTTCCCAGAGCGGCTTCGAGTTGGCATCTCTGGTGCAGCAGGTCTTCAATAGCTGACTGTCAACTGACTATAGGCACGAACTGGCTATCCGCTGACGGGGTAGAATTCACCGTCCGTCAGAATACCCTGCAGCGGTACATCCCAGGCTGCAGTCGGTAATTTTTCCACCTTCTGAAAATCATGAGCCAACCCGATCAGGCGTGGTCCCTTCATGCCTTTATGGTTGAATTTGAAGCTGAAGGTTCTGTCGTAGTAGCCTCCTCCCATACCCAGCCTCCCACCCTGAGGGTCAAATGCGACCAGTGGCATCATGACCAGATCCAGTGCCCAGGCAGGCCTGCGTCTTGCGCGCGTAACCACGGGTTCCAGAATCTTGTAGCTGTTGCGGCGCATGCGTGTTGATGGCTTATAGGGTAGAAACCACAGACAGTTGTGTGAAATAGGGTGCAGCACTGGCAGGAGGACTGTCTTGCGGAGCTTCCAGCAGAGCTTGATCATGGCGGTGGGGTCGATTTCGCCGTCATTAGGCAGATAAAGCGCTATATGTTGTGCCTGGCGGAACCAGAGCTGATTCTGAAGTGTGCGCATGGCGCGCTCACTTGCTCTGAGTTGTTGCTGAGGGGTCAGATTTCTGCGCTTGGCGCGCATCTGCTTGCGCAGCTCTCGTCGCGCATCCATTTTGATGGGGTCTCCCGGGGTGCCGTTATTGATTGTGGCCCTGAACCGTAAGGTTCAGAGTGGTAGCAACGCTTGATGCATCAGGCTTTCCGTCAGCGGACATGCTCACAGCATCGAACGGTTGCTGCCTGAGATTTGGATATAGGCTCGAGGGACGTAACCAACTCGCGAACACCTCAGGAGACACCTTCATTATACTGGAAAAGCATTCGATGTCAGGTCTTGTAAAAAACTGATAATCTGCTAGGGGTTGCTATCCCACTGATACGAAAACCGAATATAACGCATGAATTATTTTCAGCCTGCCTGTATGCGACCTGCGGCTGGGTTTCAGCGGCGATGCGCTACTCCTTATCCCCTGTGGCCTCCATCCGCGCCAGTGACTGATCGATCTTGCCGCTGATTCTGCGCAGGTGACCCTCTACTATCTGTCGCTGCTCCTCCTTGCTCTTGATCAGCTCATGTGATGTATTGAGGGCAGCCATGATCGCAATCCGTTCCAGCCCAACCACCTTGCCACTGTTATGTATCTCTTTCATTTTCTGATTGAGAAAGTCGGCGGAGGCCAGCAGCTCTGCTTCAGCTCCATCCGGACAGCTGATGGTGTATTCCTTTCCCAGAAGTTTTACGGTGACACTGCGCGCACTGTTGTTCATGAGCTTTGCTCCAGAGATTTCAGGCGCTGAATCATCGCCTCGACCTTGCCTTGAGTCTGGTTGCTGAGCTGGATGAGCTGTGCACGCTCCTCGCGCAGCTTGCTTTCCTGATCTTTCAGGCGCCGGTTTTCCCGCTCCAGATCATCAATTTTATGGATCAGGCGGTCGATTTTCTGTTCAAGGGCGTTAAAGTAGTGTTCGGTCATTTCCGGCTCCGATGGCTGATTGCAGCAATATAAACAGCCAGCGTTTGGGGGTCAATCGGCATACCTTGGCTGGCAGTCGGAAAGTATAGGCCTGGGGAGGCAGTTCCCCATGTGACTGAGGGGGTTATTCAAACTTGCTGCAGATGCTAGCATACACGCTGTTGGCATACCTTCAATCTGATCCGAAATAATTCATATATGACTGATGACAAGAGTACGATAGGGCAGTTGCCCGACTTTGATACGCTGGCAAACAGCCTTATTGAGGAGGGCGTGCTGACGGTAGCCCCCTCCGAACTGCATGGCATGCTGTCTGGCCAGCTTGCTGCCGGCGCTCGTTTTGACCCGGATACACTGCTGCGTGTAGTTGCTGAGCTGATGGATCTGGATATCCTCAACGGGGAAAATATCAAACTGATTTTGCTGGAACTCTACCAGACCACGCTGGCGCAGTTGCAGTCGACAGAGTTTTCGCTGCAACTCCTGATGCCGGATGATGTCCACCAATTGGAACAGCGTGCAGATGCTCTGGGTGGCTGGTGCAGCGGTTTTCTGTCTGGCTTCGGCCTCTATGCTGCACGACATGCCAAACTCAGTGAAGAGGTCACGGAAACACTGCATGACCTGGCGCAGATCGCGCAGATAGCTGCTGAAAGTGAAGCGGCAGGTGATGAGGATGAGGCGGACCTGATGGAAGTCTATGAGTATGTCAGAATGGCGGCGCTGCTGGTGTTTACAGAGTGTAATCCTGAGCCGGATGATACCGACGAGAAGCAGCCCCTGCTTCACTGATCGCTTTTTTACTGATCACTTTTTCACAGATCGATAGCGTTGTCTGTCGAAATGCCCTGACATCACGGATTCAGGTAAGAGGATGCTGAAGTTGAAGATTTCCCAGTCGCAGTACAAGGCCAGACGTACAAGGTTGTTGCAGCAATTGCCATCTGACAGCGTGGTAGTGTTGCCTGCTGCCACGCATCTGCATCGCAATGCGGATGCGGAATATCCCTTTCGACAGAATAGTGATTTCTATTACCTGACCGGATTCAATGAGCCGGATGGTTTGCTGTTGCTGCTGCCGGGGCGACCTGAGGGCGAGTATATCCTGATCTGCCAGCCGCGTGATCCGGCGATGGAGGTCTGGACCGGCTATCGTGCCGGCCCTGAAGGCTGTTGCGAAGTATACGGTGCTGATCAGGCGTTTGTGCTGGGTGAGGCAGATGAAAAGCTGCCGGAACTGCTTGATGGGCGTCGCAGCCTCTACTATCCGATGGGACAAAGCACGGCCTTTGATCAGCGGGTGCAGGCTTGGCTCGCTACACTGCGCAAACGCGTCCGTCAGGGTTGTGAACCACCTGAGGCCCTGCTGCAGATAGATAGCCTGCTGCATGAGATGCGGCTGATCAAGGATGACGAGGAGGTGGCGGTGATGAGTGCAGCTGCCGATATTTCAGCCGCAGCGCATGTGAAGGCGATGCAGCAGTGCCGTCCTGGTATGATGGAGTACATGCTCGAAGCCTGCATCATGCATCATTGTGCCATGCAGGGTGCGCGTTTCCAGGCCTATTCTCCGATCGTGGGCGGCGGCGAAAATGGCTGTATTCTGCACTATATTGAGAACAGTGCTCCCCTTTGCGATGGCGATCTGGTGCTGATAGATGCTGGCTGCGAACTCGACTGCTATGCCAGCGACATCACGCGTACCTTCCCGGTCAACGGCCGATTCAATGAGCAGCAGCGCGCCCTGTATGAGCTGGTGCTGGACACTCAACTGCAGTGTATTGAAGCGATCCGGCCCGGCGTACCCTGGAATGATATTCATGATCTGTCGGTAAGGGTCATCACCGCAGGTCTGATCAGGCTCGGTCTGCTTAGCGGGGATCTGGATGAGCTGATCGCTTCCGAGGCTTATCGTCCTTTTTATATGCATCGCAGCGGTCACTGGCTGGGTATGGATGTACATGATGTTGGCAGCTATAAGCAGCAGGGCGAGTGGCGACCACTGGAGCCCGGAATGGTGCTGACGGTCGAACCGGGTATCTATGTTGCACCTGATAATGAAGCGGTTGAACCTCACTGGCGAGGTATCGGGATACGTATCGAGGATGATGTGCTGGTGACACCCGAAGGCCATACTGTATTGACGGCTGCGGCTCCGAAGTCGGTAGAGGCAATTGAGCGCTTGATGCGGGAGGCGCAGTGACGGGATGAAAACCGAATATGACCTGCTGATTGTGGGTGGTGGGATGGTGGGGGCCAGTCTGGCCTGTGCCTTGCTGCCGCTGGCGCGTCGTTATCAGCTCAGCATTGCTCTGGTGGAGGCGATGCCCCTGCCGGATGCCGGCAGCAGTGTGTATCAGCCGAGCTATGATGCCCGATCGACTGCACTGGCCTATGGTGCGCGTACTTTTTACGAACAGTTGGGGATCTGGGCTGAGCTGAGTCGCCATCTGACCGCGATCGATCGTATCCATGTCTCGGATAAAGGACAGTTCGGCGCCACTAGGCTGAATGCAGAGCAGGAGCAGGTCGAAGCGCTGGGCTATGTGGTCGAGAACAGATGGCTGGGTCAGGTGCTGCTGCAGCATATACGTGAGCAGGGCAGTGATCTGATCGACTTCATATGTCCTGCCGAAGTGGTTGATATGCAACCCTGCGAAACAGGCTATGAGGTGGAGTTGTCTGCGCCGGAATCGCAGCGCATCGGGGCTCGGCTGGTGGTGATGGCCGATGGTGGGCGATCAGCGCTGCGCAACCGTATGGGGATAGGGTACACGGAGCAGCCTTACGGTCAGTATGCAATCGTCGCTAACCTGAGCCTGGATCGACCACATCGGAATATTGCCTATGAGCGCTTTACCGCTACCGGCCCTATTGCGCTGCTGCCGGGTGAATCTGTGGCAGGTGAACATCGTTGTGCGCTGGTCTGGACGCTGCCCGATGATGAGCTGGCGGCGGTCACTGAATTGAGTGACGGCGCCTTCCTGAAACAGCTGCAGGAACATTTCGGTTATCGCGCGGGGCGCTTTATTCGTGTCGGCGCCCGGCATCACTATCCGTTAAAGCTGGTGCAGGCCGAAGAACAGGTCAGGCGGGGGCTGGTGGTATTGGGTAATGCCGCGCATGCGCTGCATCCGATTGCGGGGCAGGGGTATAACCTGGCACTGCGTGGGGTGGTAGGGCTTGCAGAGATGATCGCCATGCAGAGCGAGCAGGGTGGTGCGCTGGGTGATCTGGCTGCGTTACAGGCTTATGAGCAGAAACGACGCAAGGATCAGTTTCGCACCATAGAGTTCAGCGACCGAACCATGAAACTGTTCACTAGTCAAAACAGTCTGCTGCGACTGGGCAGAACGGCTGGTTTGCAGTTCATGGATATCTGTCCGTCTGCAAAAACCCTGTTTGCCCGTGCCGCAATGGGGCTTGATATGCCCGCCATGCGGTTGCCTTGATGATCAACAACTGAGGAAAGATGATGGCGAATGAAGGGCAGAGCAGAGATGTCGATCTGGTGATTGTCGGCGGCGGTATGGTCGGTGTGGCACTGGCCTGTGCGCTGTCACCCTCGGGTCTGCGTATCCTGATTCTGGAGCAGCAGCCACGTTCGGCAGAGGCCTTTATCTCTGATCTGCCCGCATGGCAGGCTCTGGGCTATGACTCGCGTGTCAGTGCGCTGACCTGTGCCTCGCAACAGTTTCTGAGTCATGTCGGGGCCTGGCCTTTGATGCAGCAGCAGCGTGTTTCCGCCTATACCGATATGGAGGTGTGGGATGGCAGCGGTACAGGTGAGATAGGTTTCAGTGCCGCCGAGCTGCATGAACCCTGCCTGGGTCATATTGTTGAAAACCGTGTCACGCTTGCGGCCCTGTATCAGAGGATGCTGGAGCAGGCATCCATCGAATTTCTGCCAGGCGCTGAACTGGCCAGTGTTTCGGCTCCGGATGCAGCCGGCACACGTCTGCTGACCCTGAAAAACGGAGAAATGATCCGTGCACCCTTGCTGGTGGGTGCTGATGGTGCCTTGTCGAAAGTGCGACAACTGACCGGGATGGCGGCGACAGAGTGGGACTATGGACACCATGCTCTCGTGACATCGGTATACAGTGAGCTGCCACATCGTGCGACCTGTCGGCAGCGCTTCACTGAAGATGGTCCGCTGGCTCTGCTGCCGCTTGATGATCCTCACTGGTCATCGCTGGTCTGGTCGACCTCACCTGATCATGCCAGCCAGTTGATGGCGCTGAGTGATGAGGATTTCTGCGTTGCGCTTGAGCGTGCCTTTGATGCTCGGCTGGGACATTTCTCGCAGCCTGAAAAGCGCTTTGTATTCCCTTTACGCCAGCGCCATGCGCATCGCTATGTTGCACCGGGCCTGGCATTGATAGGTGATGCCGCGCACACTATTCATCCGCTGGCCGGACAGGGTGTCAATCTCGGATTTCTGGACGCGGCTGCGCTTGCAGAGGTTTTGCTGGCCGCGCATGCGGCAGGTGAGTCCCTGGCTTCAGAGCGGGTCTTGAGGCGTTATCAGCGCATGCGCAGAAGTGACAATCTGCTGATGTCAGCAGGTATGGAGGGTTTTCGCCGACTGTTTGCCGAGCAACCACCACTGGTCAGACTGGTGCGCAGTCTGGGGATGAATCTTGCCGATCGTTGTGGTCCCATCAAGCAGCATCTTGTCCACAGGGCCATGGGTCTGTCGCAGGATGTACCTTCTCTGGCTAAGCGCAGGCTGCGAGCGGATAAATCTGCAATGGGTAATTGAACTGAGGTGCGTTTACCGATACATTAACTTCCCTTTTTTCGCAATCGACCGGCAAAAACGCTGGGTTCGACTGCCAGAACACTGCCAAAGATGGGCTTTCCGATGGGCAATAGAACAGCACTCTACGACAAACATCTGGCCATGGCCGCCAAGGTAGTGGACTTTGGTGGCTGGGATATGCCGCTTCATTACGGCTCACAGCTCGATGAGCATCATCAGGTCAGGCGTGATGCCGGCATGTTTGATGTCTCGCACATGACTATCGTCGATGTCACCGGCTCTGATGCCAAGGAATATCTGCGCCTGCTGCTGGCGAATGATGTTTCGCGACTGAACACCAAGGGCAAGGCGCTTTACAGCGGCATGCTCAACAATCAGGGTGGTGTGATAGATGACCTGATCGTCTATCTGATGACCGAGCCGGGTGTGACGGGTGAGTGGTTCCGGGTTGTGGTGAATTGTGCCACACGGGTCAAGGATCTGCGCTGGATGGCTGAGCACACGGCCAAAATGGATGTGGCGCTGACAGAGCAGCCGGAACTGTCCATGATTGCGATTCAGGGACCCAATGCGATCAGTCGTGTCAAGAGTGTGGTGAGTGAGTTCCGCGGCAGACTGATCGATGAACTGGTCCTGTTTCAAGGGCAGGAATCGGAAGGTTGGTTTATCGCAAGAACCGGCTACACTGGTGAAGATGGCCTCGAAATCATGCTGCCTGAAGATGAAGCAGCGGCTTTCTGGCAGGCGCTTGCCGATGCCGGTGTTGCTCCCTGTGGTCTGGGCGCACGCGATACGCTGCGGCTGGAGGCGGGGATGAATCTTTACGGTCAGGATATGGATGAGTCTGTCACGCCGCTTGAGTCCAATATGGGCTGGACAGTGGCCTGGGAGCCGCAGGATCGCCAGTTTGCCGGTCGCGCTGTGCTGGAGCAGCAGCGCCTCGACAAGCCAGCCACAAAGCTGGTCGGACTGGTGCTTGAAGCGCGTGGTGTGTTGCGCCCGGGGCAGAAGGTGCTGGTTGAAGGTATCGGCGAAGGTGTGGTCACCAGTGGCAGTTTTTCGCCGACACTGGGCTACTCAATAGCCATGGCACGCGTTCCCTATGCAACGGCGGATGCAGCAGAAGTTGAAATGCGTGGAAAACCGGTTAAAGTCAAAGTGGTTAAACCGCCTTTTGTTCGCAATGGCACCAAGGTTTATTCCTGAATTGTATTACAAAGCAGTATCCAGAGTTATATTCCTGAATTTAAAGGGGTGGGGCGAGAAATGAGTAATATCCCTAGCGAGCTGAAATATGTTGCCAGTCATGAGTGGATTCGTGACGAGGGCAATGGTGTGGTGTCGATCGGTGTCACTGACCATGCGCAGGATCTTTTGGGTGATGTCGTTTTCGTTGAATTGCCGGATGTCGGCGATGAGGTATCAGCGGGCGATGATTGTGGTGTGGTTGAGTCGGTCAAGGCCGCTTCGGATATCTATGCTCCTCTGTCAGGAGAAGTGATTGAGATCAATGAAGACCTGGAAGACTCTCCTGAAATGGTCAACAGTGACCCTTATGGCGATGGCTGGTTCTTCCGCCTTAAGCTGAGTGATCCGGCCGAGCTGGATGACCTGCTGGATGCCGAAGCCTATGCCGAGCACTGTGAGTCTGAAGGCTGATCAACGGTCTTTGCTGATACGCAGTACACCTCCTCCATTGATCGTCCCGGCCGTGTGCCGGGACAGTCATTTAATACAAAGCGATCACCATGAACTTGAAACCTCTTATCCTTAATGCCGGCGCCGAAAAGCGTCTCAGGGCAGGCCATCTGTGGATTTACAGCAATGAAGTGGATGCCAAGGCATCTCCTCTGAAAGGATTTGAAGCGGGTGAACAGGTGGTGGTGCAGGATGCGCGTGGCAAGTCCCTCGGTATCGCCTATATCAACCCCAATACACTGATCTGCGGCCGACTGATCAGTCGTGATCAGAAATACCATCTGGATCGCTCGCTGCTGGTTCACCGCCTCAATATTGCATTGGCATTGCGCGAGCAGCAGTTCGATGCACCCTGCTATCGTCTGGTCTTCGGAGAATCCGATGGTCTTCCGGGGCTGGTGATTGATCGCTATTTTGATATTTTTGTTGTGCAGATATCCACCGCCGGAATGGAGTTGCACAAGGATGCGATTATCGATGCGCTGAACAAGGTGTTCATGCCGGCGGCGATTGTGTTCCGCAATGATGGCAAGATGCGTGCGCTGGAAGGTCTCGACAGCTATATCGAAGTGGCTCAGGGAGAAGTGCCGGAGCTGGCACCCCTGGTTGAGAACGGTGTCAATCTGCTGGCGCCGATACTGGATGGCCAGAAAACCGGGTGGTTCTATGACCACCGTGAGAATCGCGCACGCATGCAGCAGATGGTCAAGGGCAAACGTGTGCTGGACCTGTTCAGCTACGTCGGTGGCTGGGGTGCTCAGGCGCTCGCAGCCGGTGCCTCTGAGGTGATCTGTGTGGATGCGTCGCAGACCGCACTGGATGTGGCTGCAGAAAATGCGCGCATCAATGGTGGCGAAACCCGCTTCAGAGGCCTCAAGGGCGATGCCTTTGATATCTGCAAGGAGCTGACGGCTGAGAAGGAGCGGTTTGACCTGATCATAGTAGACCCTCCTGCGTTTATTCAGAAACGCAAGGATCTGCGCAACGGTGAGCGCGCCTATGCCCGGATCAACAATCTGGCGATGCGCCTGCTTGAGCGTGATGCGGTGCTGATCTCCGGTTCCTGCTCCATGCATCTGGGGTGGGAGCAACTGATCGATCTGCTACGTGGCAACAGCCGTGAACTGGATCGCAATGCGCAGATTTTTGCACGTGGGCATCAGGGGGCCGATCATCCGGTCCATCCGGCCATTCCGGAAACAGACTATCTCAAGGCCTGCTTTCTGAGAGTGCTGCCCAGCAGCTGATGCGAGCTCCACCAGCTGCTTTTTTGCGTACACAGCGCCTTGTTCGTCAATAACCATCCATGGAAACAGGAGTCATGCATGCAGTATCAACCACTTGGCAACAGCGATCTGAATGTCAGTCGGATCTGTCTCGGCACCATGACCTTCGGGCGTCAGAACAGTGAGTCCGATGCCTTTGAACAGTTGGATTATGCGGTTTCTCAGGGCGTCAACCTGCTCGATGCTGCCGAGATGTATCCGATCCCCACTCAGGCCGAAACGCAGGGGCTGACCGAAACCTATATCGGCAACTGGATGAAACAGCGCCAGAACCGGCAGGAGTTGATTCTGGCAACCAAGGTGGTCGGGCCTGGTGCGATGGTTGGTTACCTGCGTCCTGATCTGCATCTGGATCGGCGTAATATCCGAGCAGCGGTTGAGGGAAGCCTGCAGCGACTGCAGACAGATTATATCGATCTTTATCAACTGCACTGGCCGGATAGGCAGACCAACTTCTTTGGCCAGCTCAATTATCGTCATGAGCCTGAGAAGGATGGCACGCCACCGCTGGAAACCCTGCAGGCTCTGTCTGAGCTGGTGGCAGAGGGCAAGATCCGTTACATCGGTCTGTCCAATGAAACCCCCTGGGGCGTCATGACTTTTCTGCAACTGGCAAAAGCGCATGATCTGCCTTTGGTGGTGTCGGTGCAGAATCCCTACAGCCTGCTGAATCGCTCTCTGGAGGTTGGGTTGGCTGAGGTGTTGCTGCGCGAGCAGGTGGGTCTGCTGGCATACTCACCGCTGGGCTTTGGTGTCCTCAGTGGCAAGTATCTGCAGGGGCGTCGACCGGCTGGATCTCGTCTCGCGCTCTTTCCTGAATATAAGCGCTACATAGGTGAGCAGGCTGAAGATGCCACCGCTGCCTATGTCAATCTGGCCAGGTCAGCAGGTCTGGATCCGGCTCAGATGGCGCTGGCATTCGTCAACAGTCGCTCTTTTCTGGGCAGCAATATCATTGGCGCCACAAAGATGGATCAGTTGAAGCAGAATATCGCGTCGCTGCAGGTCACGCTCAGCAATGATCTGCTGGAGGAGATAGAGGCGATACATCGCCGCTATCCCAACCCCAGTCCCTGATTGCTGAAAAAGTTCAACCCTGACGCAGATCCAGAATCGGCCAGTTGCGCTCACGGGCAATGCTGGCCAGCGTCTCATCCGGATTGACAGCAACCGGATGGTCTACCTGCTCCAGCAGTGGCAGATCGTTTCGTGAGTCGCTGTAGAAGTAACTGCCTGACAGGGAGTGGCCCCTTTCTTCCAGCCATTGCTGCAGGCGTGTGACCTTGCCTTCCTGAAAGCAGGGAGTGCCCTGAAGCCGGCCTGTATAGCGGCCATCCAGCAGCTCAGGCTCGGTTGCCAGCAATACATCTATGCCCAGGCGTGAGGCAATCGGGCGTGTCACGAAAGCATTGGTTGCCGTGATGATCATCGGCAGATCACCCTGTTTGCGATGTTGCTCAATCAGATCCTGTGCCGCTGGCAGCATCAGTGGTTCGATACACTCCTGCATGAACTGTTGATGCCACAGCTCAAGTTGTGTCAGTGAGTGCTGACTCAGTGGTCGCAGAGCAAAGGCCAGAAACTCGTTGATATCCAGGGTGCCTTGCTGATACTGCCGGTAGAAACGATCATTGGCAGCCTGATAGGCTGACTCGTCCACGGCTCCGATACGGCACAGAAATTCACCCCAGGCATGGTCGCTGTCGCCACCGAGCAGGGTGTTGTCCAGATCAAAAATCGCCAGTCTCACAGACTAACTCCGGTTAAAACTGATAGTTGGACTGCAAGGATAGAGCGTGATGCTGTTTTGCGCAAATGCAGGCATGCTATTTGCCTGAAACCATATCTGTGGAACAATAACCGACAATAGAATTGTAAATCGGGAACAACATTGTGATTGATTCAGAGGGCTTCCGACCGAACGTCGGCATCATTCTGGTGAACTCGCTGGGTCAGGTCCTCTGGGCGAAGCGTAT
The DNA here is from genome assembly GCF_008973755.1 of Nitrincola alkalilacustris. Lineage (GTDB taxonomy): Bacteria > Pseudomonadota > Gammaproteobacteria > Pseudomonadales > Balneatricaceae > Nitrincola > Nitrincola alkalilacustris. The sequence goes on from NZ_WBOM01000008.1 coordinate 92,049, forward strand.
CGGGCAAGATGCCTGGCAGTTTCCCCAGGGTGGTATTCAGGATAGCGAAACGCCGGAACAGGCGATGTTCAGAGAGTTGAAAGAGGAGATAGGGCTGACACCACAGGATGTGGAGGTACTGGCCGTGACGCGGGGTTGGCTGCGTTATCGTTTGCCAAAACGGATGATTCGTCGTCATTCCCAGCCTATGTGTGTGGGGCAGAAGCAGAAGTGGTTTTTGTTAAAAATGCTCAGCCATGACAGTGCTGTGAGGATTGATCATTCGGATTCGCCGGAATTTGATGGGTGGCAGTGGGTCAGTTACTGGTATCCTCTCAGGCAAGTGGTATCTTTTAAAAGGGAAGTGTACCGCAAAGCCATGAAGGAACTGGCGCCGAAACTGTCCAGGCTGGTTTATGGATAGTTAATTTTTTCATCAGCAGGGAATCAGGCATGAGTATACTGAGTGTGCTTCGCAAGATCGTTCAGGAGGTCAGTACCGCGCCCGACCTGGCATCCGTGCTTGCGCTGATCGTGAGCCGGATACAGCGCGCCATGGATACTCAGGTCTGTTCCGTGTTTCTGCTGGATGAGGTGCAGGATCGCTATGTGCTGATGGCTACTCAGGGGTTGAATCCCGAAGCGGTCGGTCAGGTCAGTCTCGCCTCCACCGAAGGTATTGTCGGCGTGGTGGCTCAGCGCGCCGAGCCGATCAATCTTGAGGATGCCTCTATTCATCCCGCTTTTCACTATCTTCAGATCACAGGTGAGGAGCGTTTCCACGCGTTTCTCGGGGTGCCGATTATCCACCATCGCAAGGTGTTGGGCGTGCTGGTGGTGCAGCAGCATGAGAAGCGCCGCTTTGATGAGAGTGAGGAAGCGTTTCTGGTGACGCTGTCGGCGCAGCTGGCCGGTATCATTGCGCATGCAGGTCTCAGTGGTTCAGTTGCCAAATTTGATGACAAGAGTGGCGGGAGCCTGCAGGATCGCCGTTTTGATGGTGTGGCAGGCTCTCCCGGTATTGCCATAGGGCAGGTGGTTGTGGCGTCACTGCCGGCTGATCTGGATACGGTTCCGGATAAGGCTGCAAAAGATATTGCCCGTGAAATTGAGCACTTTCAGCAGGCGCTTGAAGCTGTCAGGGTGGACATCCGCAGTGTTGCCAGCGTGCTGTCGCAAAGACTCAGCAGCGATGAGCGGGCATTGTTCGATGTCTATCTCAGAATGCTGGATGACAATGCGCTGGCGGCGGAAATCATCGCCAGGATTAATGAGGGCAACTGGGCGCAGGGTGCGCTGCGTGAAGTGATCAGTGAGCATGTGCGCGAGTTCTCGGCGATGGAAGATTCCTATCTGCGTGAGCGTGCCACGGATATCAAGGATCTCGGCCGTCGTATTCTGAGTTATCTGCAGGAGGAGAGTGAATCCGAACCGGTGGAGTATCCCGATAAGGCAATACTGCTGGCAGATGAGTTGACGCCGGCGATGCTCGGTATGGTACCGGAAGACAAACTGGTCGGCCTGATCTCGGTCAGTGGTTCGGGCAACTCTCATGCAGCAATTCTGGCGCGTTCCATGGGGATACCCACCATCATGGGTGTGGTCGACATCCCCTATCGTCGCCTTGAGGGTCGAGAGGTGGTGCTGGATGGCTATACCGGGCGTGTTTATGTCAATCCATCCGATAAGCTCAAGTATGCCTTTCTGCAGATATTGAACGAGGTGCAGGCGGTTACGGATGAACTGGAGGGGCTGCGCGACCTGTCGGCCATTACGCCTGATGGCTACCGCATCCCTCTGTGGGTCAACACAGGTCTGGCTGCTGACGTCAGTCGGGCGCTGGAACGGGGTGCCGAAGGGATCGGGCTGTATCGTACAGAGATCCCATTCATGATTCGCGACTGTTTCCCGAGTGAGCAGGAGCAGATAGAGAGCTATCGTGCTCAGCTCGAGGCTTTTGCGCCGCGTCCGGTGACGATGCGAACGCTGGATATCGGGGGCGATAAGGCCCTGCCTTACTTCCCGATCAGTGAAGAGAACCCCTTTCTGGGCTGGCGTGGTATCCGTGTCACGCTGGATCATCCCGAAATCTTCATGGTTCAGGTCAGGGCGATGCTGCGCGCTTCCGAGGGGCTGGATAATCTGCGCATCATGCTGCCGATGGTGACCAGTGTGAATGAGGTGGAGGAGGCTGTGCGGCAGATAGATCGTGCACTGGCCGAACTCTGGGAGGAGGGGTTTGCGGTCAAGCGTCCGCCCATCGGGGTGATGATCGAGGTCCCGGCAGCCGTTTATCAGGTGCGGCGCTTTGCGCGCATGGTGGATTTCATTTCGGTGGGCTCTAATGATCTGACCCAGTATCTGCTGGCTGTAGATCGCAACAATCCGCGCGTTGCTGATCTCTACGCACCCTACCATCCGGCAGTGCTCAAGGCGCTGGACTTTATCGTTCAGGAGACGCACAAGGAGCGCAAGCAGGTTTCCATCTGTGGCGAGATGGCAGCAGATCCGGGTGGCGCTCTGCTGCTGATGGCAATGGGCTACGACGTGCTGTCGGTCAATGCCAATAACCTGCCACGGATCAAATTTGCGGTGCGTGGTGTCAGCATGTTCCGTGCCCGTCAGTTGCTGACCAAGGTGCGTGTCATGGACGATGCCGAAGAGATACACCAACTGCTGCGTCAGGCGTTGAAAAGCTTCGGCCTCAGCCAGCTTACCCGCCCCTCCATGCCTGAGGACGAATAAAAGCCTTCACTCAATCCGGTACTATGGCACGCAGGTTGAAACGGGTGGTCAAGGGGTGAGGTGTCTGCGGCTGCAGGTGAGTGAACTCAGTCAGCTCAAGTTCTCCGTCTGCACTCAGTATCAGCGTTGTGCTGGAGCGGGTACCATACTTGTCACTCTCGATAAAACAGCTGGACAGCATGCTTTCCCACTCCTGGCTGATACCTGTGTCGGGCAGAAGTTCGTCCTGTGCCTTATCGCGACTGGATAGCAGCGACAACAGCTGATCCGCTCTGGGTGCTGTCAGCTCGTTCAGATACTGTTGCATCTGCTGGCGTGCCAGCTCAGTCTTCGGCCAGGGGGTATTCAGCAGAGCATTACTCAGTGTGTGGATGCCGGGCTGTAAGCGGGTCGGTGTCTGGTGATGGGTGCCGAGGTAGTAAAGCCCTGTTCGGTCCAGTAGCAGCAGATTGAATCCGCCATAAGCTTCAAAGCTGATCTCTCGAGCGTAATCCAGAGCGCTCACGGGGTTGGCAAGATAGTGACTGATCAGCTCCCCACGTGAGAAGAGTGCTGACTGGCTGGCGCGACCATCGCGATAGTTGGTCAGTGCAGCCATGCGACCATCATCCGAGATGCCCAGCCAGGTTCCGCCCTGAGTCAGATCACGGCCTGCCAGTATCGGCTTGTCCTCCCAATGGTGTACGGGAAGTGTCGGGCGCTGGTAGAATTCATCACGATTTGCGACCAGCAGCAGTGGCCACTGGGTTGACTGGCGGTAAGCAAGGGTGATCAGGCACATGGCTTGGTCTTTCCTGATTGTGAAACAGGTTACATATTAGACCCGGTTGCAGGACCGGGACAAACACATTTCCTTGACAGGATTCTGCGATGTTGATGACCTTGCTACTCTATCTGGTTCTTGGTGCTGCTGCCGGTCTGACGGCAGGCCTGTTTGGCATAGGCGGTGGTCTGTTGATAGTACCTGTGCTGATCTTCTCCTTCGAGCTGCAGGGAGTGAGCCCTGCGGTCTTGACGCATATGGCGATCGCTACCTCGCTGGCGACTATTGTCGTGACCTCGATCAGTTCGATTCTTGCTCACCACAAGCGTGGTGCAGTGAACTGGCCGGTTTTCCGGCTGCTGGCGGTGGGTATTCTGTTTGGCGCAATGCTGGGCGTGAATACGGCCGTGATGCTGCCGGGTAATGTGCTGCAGATTGCGCTGGGTTGTTTTGTCATACTGGTTGCCTTCCAGATGGCACTGAATCTGAAACCTTCCGCGGGTGACCCTGTGTCCGGAAAGTGGGAGCTGGGAGCGGCGGGTACGGGTGTTGGCTGGGTGTCCGCGATCTTCGGTATCGGTGGCGGTACGCTGACCGTGCCCTACCTGAGCTGGCGTCGGATTACGATGCAGCAGGCTGTGGCGACGTCGGCCGCCTGTGGATTGCCGATCGCCCTGATGGGGGCCGTGACCAATATCTGGGTCGGCTGGGATGCTCCAGCAAGACCTGAGTGGAGTCTCGGTTATGTCTACCTGCCGGCGTTTGTCGGTATTGTCATTACCAGTTCTGTTTTTGCCAAGCTGGGAGCAAAGCTGGCACATGCGCTGTCACAGGTAATGCTGAAGCGAATATTTGCCGTTTTTCTGCTGCTGGTAGGTATTCGCTTTCTGGTCACGAACCTTTTCTGAGGATAGATATTACCCATGTGGTTACACGATATTGACCCGGTTGCCCTGCAGTTGGGTCCGCTGCAGATTCACTGGTATGGCCTGATGTATATCATCGGCTTTGGTGCCGCCTGGTGGCTCGGCGTGGTGCGTGCCCGCAAACCCGGTTCTGGCTGGAATGAGCAGCAGGTGTCGGATCTGATCTTCTGGGGTGCGGTGGGTGTCATTGCCGGGGGGAGAATGGGCTATGTCCTCTTTTACCACTTTGACTACTTCCTGCAGAACCCTCTGTGGCTGTTTGCAGTATGGGAGGGTGGCATGTCCTTTCATGGCGGCTTCCTCGGTGTGGTACTGGTTCTGTGGCTCTTTGCGCGCAGGCATGGGAAATCCTTCTTTGCCCTGGCAGACTTCATTGCGCCGCTGATTCCGATCGGTCTGGGTGCCGGTCGCCTGGGTAATTTCATTGGCGGCGAGCTCTGGGGCCGTGTCACGGACCAGACCTGGGGCGTGATCTTTCCCGCTGCGGGTGATGGTCTGGCACGCCACCCGTCTCAGCTCTATCAGATGCTGCTGGAGGGCGTTCTGCTGTTTGCGGTGCTCTGGTGGTTCTCTTCACGTCCGCGCCCGGCGATGGCGGTCTCCGGCCTGTTTGTGCTGCTTTATGGCGTCTTCCGCATTATCGTAGAGTTTTTCCGCGAGCCGGATGCGCATCTGGGGCTGGTGGCGTTTGACTGGCTGTCGATGGGTCAGTTGCTGTCGCTGCCGATGCTGGTGTTGGGTGGGCTCCTGTTATTACTGGCATATCGCGGTAAGGCTCGGGGCTGATCTCAGGCTGACGCTGGGCGTTCAGTGCAGTATCATGCGATGTGGTTGACTGAAAATGCATGACTGAATGCATGACTGGAGAGAAAAGAGACAATGCAGCAGTATCTGGATCTGATGGAAGAGATAGTGCGGGAGGGTGTCGACAAGGGAGATCGTACCGGCACTGGCACCCGTTCCCTGTTTGGTCGACAGTTGAGGTTTGATCTGCAGAAGGGCTTTCCGCTGCTGACGACAAAGAAGGTGCATCTGCGCTCCATCATCTATGAACTGCTCTGGTTCCTGGCTGGTAATACCAATAATCAGTGGCTGAATGAGCGCGGCGTGACCATCTGGGACGAGTGGGCCCTGCCTGATGGCGATCTTGGACCTGTCTATGGCAAGCAGTGGCGTTCCTGGGCCTGCCCGGATGGGCGCACACTGGATCAGATGGAGGAGCTGGTCAGACAGATTCGCCGTAACCCCAACTCACGTCGCTTGATCGTCAGTGCCTGGAATCCGGCTGATCTGCCGGATGAATCGATCAGTCCGCAGGAGAATGTGCGCAAGGGTAAGGCGGCGCTGCCGCCGTGTCATACGCTGTTCCAGTTTTATGTTGCCCAGGGGCGGCTCAGCTGTCAGCTGTACCAGCGCAGCGCCGATTATTTTCTGGGCGTGCCGTTCAATATTGCCTCCTATGCGCTGCTGACGCATATGCTGGCGCAACAGTGTGATCTGGATGTCGGAGAGTTTGTGCTGACCTTCGGTGATCTGCATCTCTACAGTAATCATCTGTCTGACCCTGCCATAGTGTCTGAGCAGCTATCACGGACTCCCAGGCAGTTGCCGCAGTTGAAAATACTGCGCAAGCCCGCGAGCCTGTTTGAATATGAGTTTGAAGACTTTGTCATCGAGGGTTATGACCCTTATCCAGCCATTCGCGCACCCATCGCGATCTGAGGAGGTTTTGTGCATCTGGCAATTATAGTGGCCCACTCCAGCAATCGTGTGATCGGAATCGGTAATAAGCTCCCCTGGTATCTGCCGGAAGATCTGAAGTACTTCAAGCGTATTACTCAGGGTAAACCGATCATCATGGGGCGCAAAACCTTTGAGTCGATCGGGCGTCCGCTGCCGGGGCGAGCTAATATAGTAATTACACGGGATGAGCAGTGGCAGGCCGAGGGTGTGCGCGTGGTGCATGGTCTGGAAGAGGCGATCGAGCTGGCCAGCGATATCGCACTGATAGATGGAGTGGAAGAGGCGCTGGTTATCGGTGGTGCCGAGATATATGCACAGGCGCTGACACGGGTAGACAGACTCTATCTGACCGAGGTGCACACCGAACTGGAGGGCGATGCCTGGTTCCCGGAGCTGGACAAAACACATTGGCAGGAGATGCTGCGGGAAGATTTTCCTGCGCAGGAGCCAAATCCCTATGATTACAGCTTTGTTGTGCTGGATCGCGTCTGAAAAGAAATCAACCTCTGGAGTGGCAGTGTGGTCATTAAAGATCTGTTGAGTATCCTGGCTGATGGCACCTTTCATTCCGGGCGTGAGCTGGGTGAGCGGCTGGGCATCAGTCGCAGTGCCGTATGGAAGCAGGTGCAGAGTCTTGCGGCGCTGGATATCGAAGTCTACAGCGTCAGAGGACGAGGCTATCGCATTCCTCGTGGTCTGGATCTGATGGATCAGGCGCTTTTTGATGCGGCCTTGACGGCAGATGTCAGGGATCAACTGGATCTGCAGAGCTTTTCACTGGAAGTCACCTCCACCAACCATCTGGCATCTGCTGCACTGGCCGAGGGGATCGGGTCCGGCATTTTTGTCGCCGAACGGCAGACGGCGGGGCGTGGACGCAGAGGTCGTAGCTGGATCAGTCCGTTTGGTGCCAACATCTACTTCTCAATCGGCTGGCGTCTTGAGCGAGGGGTAGCTGCGCTTGAGGGGTTGAGTCTGGCGGTCGGGATAGCGCTGCGTGATGCTTTGACAGATCTGGGGGTGCCTGATGTGATGCTCAAGTGGCCGAACGATCTTCTGTGTAAAGGGCAGAAGCTGGCGGGTGTTCTGATTGAGGTGAATGGCGATACGGCGGATCAGTGCCAGTTGATTCTGGGGATAGGGCTTAATGTCGGTATGCCAGAGCAATCGGCTCAGCAGATAGATCAGCCCTGGACTGATCTGCACAGTCAAATGGCAAACCCGCCATCGCGCAATCTGATACTGGCTGCATTGGTGAACAGGCTGATTCCGATGTTGAACAGCTTTGAACAACAGGGCTTTTCGGCGCTGCATGAGCGTTGGGCGCAGGTGGATGCCTACTATGGCCGGGCAGTGGAAATTCATGCGGCATCCACAAGGCTATCAGGTATCTGTCGTGGTGTGAACGAGACAGGTGCTTTGCTGCTCGAAACCGATCGGGGCATGGAAACGGTGCATGGTGGTGAAGTCAGTCTGAGGCTGCAGTCGTGATACTGGAAATGGACATAGGTAACACCTTCATCAAGTGGCGCATGCGCCAGTTGGACGGTATTGTCACGGATGCACAGCGCTGCCCTGTGGCGGACGTTGAGGCCCTGGCAGGGGAGTTGGCAAGACTGGAGGATATTGAGGCTGTGCACCTTGCATCAGTGGCAGGTGAAGGTGTCAGCAGTCGGATGAGTGAGTTGGCACGCAGGTGCTGGGGGCTGGAGCCGGTTCATGCGGTGTCGCAGAGCAGAAATAATGGCTTGATCAACAGTTATGCTGAGCCTTTGCGCATGGGGGTTGATCGCTGGCTGGCCATGGTGGCTTTGTGGCAGCGTGAGCGCTCTGCTTTTTGTGTTGTGGATTGTGGTAGCGCCATCACCATCGACTTTGTGGACAGCGTCGGCCAGCATGAGGGTGGCTATATTCTGCCGGGGTTGAGGTTGATGCGCGAGAGCCTGCTGGGCAATACCGCACGTGTCGGGGTTGGGTCGGAATCGGCAGAGCTGGATATGCTGCCAGGCATGCATACCACGGCGGCTGTGCATAATGGCTTGAACTATCTCTTTCATGCACTGGGTGCCAGTTTGCCGGTAAAGGGGAAATGTGTTTACGTCACCGGTGGTGATGGTGAGCGCTTCGTGGCACTGGGTGGGGTCGGGGAGTACTGCCCGGATCTGGTTCTGGATGGATTGCAATGGGTGGTGAGCTGAATGTTACGCTGGGTCTTCTTACTCTTGCTGCTGGCTAATGCGCTGGCGTTTTTCTGGTATGCCCAGCAGCACAGGGCGCAGGTACAGTATCAGGTGCCGGTGCAACCATCTGAGCTTGAGTTGCTGCATGAACTGCCACCCAGTGGGCCGCAATCCTGACTGCACAGATAAAATGTGAAAAAAAGTGTTGTCAGGGGTTGCAAGGTGTCATTGGTATCAGTAAGATACGCACCACTTCGCAGCATGCCGGTATAGCTCAGTTGGTAGAGCAACTGACTTGTAATCAGTAGGTCCCGGGTTCGACTCCTGGTGCCGGCACCATTAAGTTGTGAAGTGTGGCTGAGGTGGGATTCCCGAGTGGCCAAAGGGATCAGACTGTAAATCTGACGCGAGAGCTTCGGTGGTTCGAATCCACCTCCCACCACCATCCTCAATCGGCTTTATCGGCGGGTATGGTATAGTGGCTATTACCTCAGCCTTCCAAGCTGAAGAGGCGGGTTCGATTCCCGCTACCCGCTCCACTGATCGGCTCATGTAGCTCAGGGGTAGAGCACACCCTTGGTAAGGGTGAGGTCGGCGGTTCAATTCCGCCCATGAGCTCCATAGTTTTGTTGTAAAGGGTAGATATAGTGATATGTCTGCCTTTTTTTGTATTTGGCGACCGCTAGTCGGCTGGATTAATTTGGGAACTCAAGATGGCTAAGAAAGCTTTTGAACGTAACAAGCCGCACGTCAACGTAGGAACCATTGGTCACGTTGACCACGGTAAGACAACTCTGACTGCTGCGCTGACGCGCGTTTGTTCAGAAGTGTGGGGTGGCGCTGCCGTAGCATTTGACGGTATCGACAACGCACCGGAAGAGCGTGAGCGTGGTATCACCATCTCCACATCCCACGTTGAGTATGAATCAGAAGTGCGTCACTACGCGCACGTTGACTGCCCAGGCCACGCTGACTATGTGAAAAACATGATCACCGGTGCTGCGCAGATGGATGGCGCGATTCTGGTTTGTTCCGCTGCTGATGGCCCGATGCCACAGACGCGTGAGCACATCCTGCTGTCACGTCAGGTTGGTGTACCTTACATCGTTGTGTTCATGAACAAAGCGGACATGGTTGACGACGAAGAGCTGCTGGAACTGGTTGAGATGGAAGTGCGTGAGCTTCTGGATCAGTACGAGTTCCCGGGCGACGACACGCCGATCATCGTTGGTTCTGCGCTGATGGCGCTGAATGGCCAGGATGACAATGGCATGGGCACTACTGCTGTGAAGAAGCTGGTTGAGACTCTTGACCAGTACATTCCTCAGCCAGAGCGTGCAATCGACAAGCCATTCCTGATGCCGATTGAAGACGTGTTCTCAATCTCTGGTCGTGGTACGGTTGTTACCGGTCGTGTTGAGCGTGGTATCGTCAACACAGGTAACGAAGTTGAGATCGTGGGTATTCGCCCAACGACCAAGACGACTGTTACAGGTGTAGAGATGTTCCGTAAGCTGCTGGACGAAGGTCGTGCAGGTGAGAACATCGGTGCGCTGCTGCGTGGCACCAAGCGTGACGACGTTGAGCGTGGTCAGGTTCTGGCCAAGCCGGGTTCAATCACTCCGCACACCAAGTTTGAAGGCGAAGTGTACATTCTGAGCAAGGAAGAGGGTGGTCGTCACACGCCATTCTTCAAGGGCTACCGTCCACAGTTCTACTTCCGTACAACTGACGTGACAGGTGCTTGTGAGCTGCCAGAAGGCGTTGAGATGGTTATGCCAGGAGATAACGTACAGATGTCCGTTACCCTGATTGCACCGATCGCGATGGAAGAAGGTCTGCGCTTTGCGATCCGTGAAGGCGGTCGTACAGTAGGTGCTGGTGTTGTAGCGAAAATCCTCGACTGATTTTTTTATCAGTTTAGGTTGCGAAAAGACAGGGTGGTGTATATAATGCGCCTCCCTGTTATGCAGTAGGCCAGTAGCTCAATTGGCAGAGCAGCGGTCTCCAAAACCGCAGGTTGGGGGTTCGATTCCCTCCTGGCCTGCCAATTCCAGTCGGAATTGGCATCACAAGCGTACGCTTTCTATGATAAGCCGAGGCTGCTAGCGTGAATTCTAAAGAAACATCTGAAGGATCAAAACTCGATGGCCTGAAGTGGGCTATCGTTGCTGTAATCGTTACCGTAGGTGTGGTCGGGAATTCATTTTTCTCCGGCGAATCACTGCTTTACCGTGTATTGGCGCTTCTGGTTCTGGCTGCAGTGGCTGGTTTCATCGTCCTGCAGACGGCTAAAGGTAAGACCTGGTCCCGATTGTTCAAGGAAGCCCGTGGCGAGATTCGCCGGGTTGTATGGCCGACGCGTCAGGAAACTCTGCAGACAACGCTCATGGTGTTGGCTGCTGTTCTGGTTGTGGCGCTGATGTTGTGGGGTCTTGACTCACTGCTTGGCTGGATAGTATCCGGAGTAATAGGTTAGAGGTAGAGCATGGATACGGAAAAGAAGCGCTGGTATGTGGTTCATGCATACTCTGGTTACGAAAAGCGGGTCATGAATGCGCTGAAAGAGCGTATTGAGATGCATGGCATGCAGGACTTCTTTGGTGATGTGCTGGTGCCGACAGAAGAAGTTGTCGAGATGCGCGATGGCAAGAAGCGCAAATCGGAACGCAAGTTTTATCCAGGTTATGTCCTGGTGCAGATGGCCATGAATGATGAGACGTGGCATCTGGTGAAAAGTACCCCTCGTGTACTTGGTTTTATCGGTGGTACGGCAGACAAGCCGGCGCCAATCACTCAGAAGGAAGCAGACGAAATTCTGCAGCGTGTCGAGAGTGGTGTTGATAAGCCGCGTCCGAAGACTGTATTTGAGCCTGGTGAGATGGTTCGCGTATGTGACGGCCCTTTTGCCGACTTCAATGGAGTCGTCGAAGAGGTCAATTACGAGAAGAACCGTCTGCAGGTGGCTGTTCTGATATTTGGACGTTCCACTCCGGTAGAGCTGGAATTCCGTCAGGTCGAGAAGGTCTGATCAGTTTTTTGTTGAAACCGCTTGCGAGCGGGTTTTTTATTGCAACAACGGGGAGCCGTGAGGCGTTTGAACCCACAAGGAGTAGCTTAAATGGCTAAGAAAATTAATGCTTATATCAAGCTGCAGGTCAAAGCTGGCCAGGCTAACCCGAGTCCACCGGTAGGTCCGGCTCTGGGTCAGCACGGTGTCAATATCATGGAGTTCTGTAAAGCGTTCAACGCACAGACCCAGGGTATGGAGCCAGGTCTGCCAACGCCTGTCGTTATCACTGTCTACAGTGATCGCAGCTTCAGTTTCATCACCAAAACTCCTCCGGCGGCAGTGCTGCTGAAGAAGTCCATGGGTCTGAAGAGCGGTTCTGCCCGTCCTAACACTGAAAAGGTCGGTACAGTAACCCGTGCTCAGCTCGAAGAGATCGCTACGGTTAAAATGCCGGATCTTACTGCGTCTGACATGGATGCAGCGGTTCGTACCATCGCCGGTAGTGCACGTGCAATGGGTCTTATCGTGGAGGGTGATGAATAATGGCCAAGCTGAGTAAGCGCCAGAAGGCGATTCGTGAAAAAATAGACGCGTCCAAGCAGTATGAGATCCAGGAAGCGGTTGCGCTGCTGGCAGACGTGTCTAAAGTCAAGTTTACTGAATCCATCGATGTTGCGGTCAACCTGGGTGTTGATCCACGTAAATCCGATCAGGTCGTTCGTGGCTCTACTGTTCTGCCACATGGTACTGGTAAGGATGTTCGTGTTGCTGTCTTCGCTCAGGGCGACAATGCAGAGAAAGCTAAAGAAGCTGGTGCTGACATTGTTGGTTTTGAGGATCTGGCAGAGCAGATCAAGGGTGGTAATCTGAACTTTGACGTTGTCATCGCAACTCCGGATGCGATGCGTGTTGTCGGTCAGTTGGGCCAGGTTCTGGGTCCACGTGGTCTGATGCCTAACCCGAAGGTTGGCACGGTTACCGCTGATGTTGCTACCGCGGTTAAAAATGCCAAAGCCGGTCAGGTACGTTTCCGTACTGACAAAAATGGTATCATTCACTGTTCAGTCGGCAAAGTCGGCTTTACCGGTGTATCGATCAAAGAAAACATTGAGGCCCTGGTCGCTGACCTGAAAAAGCTGAAGCCTGCTTCCGCTAAAGGCGTCTATGTGAAGAAAGTAACCCTGTCCACCACTATGGGACCGGGTCTGGCAGTTGATCAGTCCTCTTTGAGCGCCTGATCCCTGCTGAAGGTTTTTTGAGGGTCTTCGTGACCTGTCAGACAGAGACGAAGGCCGTCAAAGACCGCAGGCGACGGAGCAGCTTCAGGGCTGTTCCGTCTTAATAGTTAAAGCCTGCGCAGACGGTGAGATTCAGATTGAATCAGTACCACCGTACTCATAGCCCTGGGCAACAGTTCAGGGTGGTTGGTAAATAGTCGAAAGACTCAATCCAGGAGTAAATTGTGGCATTAGGACTTGAAGACAAAAAAGCGATCGTCGCTGAAGTCCAGCAAGCTGCCGCCTCTGCTCTTTCCGCTGTTGTTGCCGATTCACGTGGCGTAACAGTAGAAAGCATGACTGCACTGCGTAAGCAGGCGCGCGAGAATGGCGTATGGCTGAAAGTCGTACGTAACACACTTGCACGTCGTGCAGTTGAAGGCACAGCTTATGAGTGTCTGAAGGACGCATTCGTTGGCCCGAGCATTATTGCATTCTCCAACGAGCACCCAGGTGCCGGTGCGCGAATTCTGAAAGATTTCGCCAAGGGAAATGACAAGTTCGAGCTGAAAGCAGCAGCCTTCGAAGGCGAACCGGTCAATATTGACCTGCTGGCTAGCCTGCCGACTTACGACGAAGCGATCGCCAAGCTGATGAGCGTCATGAAAGAAGCTTCAGCCGGCAAGCTGGTACGTACACTGGCAGCCATTCGCGACCAGAAAGAGCAAGCCGCCTGATCCATTAACGGCGCTTTGGTTATCGATTCAATGAGCTTGGGCTCACACTAGATTATCAGGAAATTGAACATGTCTCTGACTCACGAAGATATCATCAATGCAGTAGCTGAAATGTCTGTAAAGGACGTTGTCACTCTGATTGAAGCAATGGAAGAAAAATTCGGCGTAACTGCAGCTTCTGCTGTTGTTGCTGGCCCTGCAGGCGCTGCTGAAGCGGCTGAAGAGCAGACTGAATTCAACGTTATCCTGGCTGCAGCCGGTGAAAAGAAAGTCAACGTCATTAAAGCAGTTCGTGGCGCAACTGGCCTGGGTCTGAAAGAAGCAAAAGACCTGGTTGACGGTGCACCTGCAACTGTTAAGGAAGGCGTTTCTAAAGAAGAAGCTGAAGAACTCAAGAAAGCACTGGAAGAAGCCGGCGCGACTGTTGAGCTCAAGTAATTGCTTCTATGCGCTGCAGGCAGCGTAAACTGCTGAATTAGCGTGTGGCTGGTGGCCAGGTGCCACCGGCCTTTTTCCGTTATTAAGTGACAGCAATTTAATAACGGTTTAACAGGCTGGAAGATCTGCTTCCTGACTGGCTTCTCAACTTGGTGCACATGCTGGGGAACACTGATGGCTTATTCATATACTGAGAAGAAACGTATTCGTAAGGACTTTAGCAAGTTGCCGCAAGTTATGGATATTCCATACCTGCTCGCGACCCAGTTGGGTTCCTATCGCAAGTTTCTGCAGCAGGGAGCCGATGCGGATACTCGCACGGACATGGGTCTCCATGCTGCGTTTAATTCCGTTTTTCCGATTGTATCCTATTCCGGAAACGCGGCGCTGGAGTACGTTGGTTACCGCCTCGGTGAACCCGCTTTTGACGTCAAGGAGTGCCAGCTGAGGGGTACAACCTACGCCGCGCCTCTGCGTGTCAAGGTACGTCTGATTATCTATGATCGCGATTCATCCACAAAAGCGGTCAAGGATATCAAGGAACAGGAAGTCTTCATGGGTGAAATGCCCCTGATGACAGATAATGGTACCTTTGTTGTCAATGGTACTGAGCGTGTTATCGTATCGCAGCTGCACCGCTCACCCGGCGTGTTCTTTGATCATGACAAAGGTAAAACACACTCATCCGGCAAGCTGCTCTATTCTGCCCGTATTATTCCTTACCGTGGTTCCTGGCTGGATTTCGAGTTTGATCCCAAGGATGCCCTGTTTGTCCGTATCGACCGTCGTCGTAAGCTGCCGGCATCAGTGCTGCTGCGCGCGCTGGGTTATTCCACTGAAGAAGTGTTGGATATCTTCTTCGATAACACCGGCTGGACACTCGAGAAAGATGTGATCTGGATGGATCTGGTACCTGAGCGCCTGCGTGGCGAAACCATGTCCTTCGAAATCCGCGATCCACAAGACAATGTAATCGTTGAAGCCGGTCGTCGTATCACGCCGCGTCACACGCGTCTGATGGCTCAGGCGGGCATGACACAGTTGAAAGTGCCTTCCGAATATCTGGCGGGCAAAGTGCTGGCGCATGATGTGGCTGATCCATCCAGCGGTGAGCTGATGGCAACGGCGAATACTGAGCTGACAGAAGACCTGATTGCCAAGCTGCATGTGGCTGGCATCACTCGATTCGAAACGCTGTACACCAATGAGCTGGATTGTGGTCCTTATATCTCTGATACGCTGCGCATAGACAGCACGCGTAACCAGCTTGAAGCTCTGGTCGAAATCTACCGCATGATGCGCCCTGGTGAGCCACCTACCAAGGAATCTGCGGAGTCTCTGTTTGAGAACCTCTTCTTCTCAGAAGAGCGTTATGATCTGTCTGCGGTTGGCCGCATGAAATTCAACCGTCGTCTGGGTCGTTCTGAAGAGACGGGTTCTGCGATTCTGGGTAAGGATGACATCCTGGATGTCATGAAAACCCTGATCGATATCCGTAACGGTAAAGGCCACGTCGATGATATCGACCACCTGGGTAACCGTCGCATCCGTTCTGTCGGTGAGATGGCAGAAAACCAGTTCCGCGTCGGTCTGGTGCGTGTAGAACGTGCCGTGCGCGAACGTCTGAGCATGGCAGAGTCCGATAACCTGATGCCTCAGGATCTGATCAATGCCAAGCCGGTTGCTGCGGCTGTCAAGGAGTTCTTTGGCTCCAGCCAGCTGTCCCAGTTCATGGATCAGAACAATCCGCTGTCAGAGATCACGCACAAGCGTCGTGTCTCTGCGCTTGGTCCGGGCGGCCTGACCCGTGAGCGTGCAGGCTTCGAAGTGCGTGACGTACATCCTACGCATTACGGTCGTGTCTGCCCGATCGAGACGCCGGAAGGTCCGAACATCGGTCTGATCAACTCGCTTGCCGTGTTTGCCAGAACCAATGATTATGGCTTCCTGGAAACACCTTATCGCCAGGTTATCAATGGCAAGGTCACCGATGAGATCGATTACCTGTCAGCGATAGAAGAGAACAACTACGTTATCGCTCAGGCATCTGCCTTGATGGATGAGCAGAATCAGCTGGTTGAAGATCTCGTGGCGGTGCGTCATCAGAACGAATTCACGGTCATGCCGAAAGACAAGGTTCAGTACATGGACGTGTCTGCTCGTCAGATCGTATCCGTTGCTGCTGCCCTGATCCCCTTCCTTGAGCACGACGACGCCAACCGTGCCTTGATGGGCTCCAACATGCAGCGTCAGGCTGTACCGACCCTGCGTGCCGAAAAGCCACTGGTAGGTACTGGTATTGAGCGTAACGTAGCTCATGACTCAGGTGTCTGCGTGGTTGCCAAGCGCGGTGGCATGATTGAGTCAGTTGATGCTGGTCGTATCGTGGTACGTGCCAATGATGATGAGACAGAGGCAGGTGATGCCGGTGTTGATATCTACAACCTGACCAAATATGTCCGCTCCAACCAGAACACCTGTATCAACCAGCGTCCGATTGTACGCCCGGGCGATCTTGTGGCACGTGGTGACATCATGGCTGACGGCCCGTCCGTCGACCTGGGTGAGTTGGCTCTGGGTCAGAACATGCGCATCGCATTCATGCCCTGGAACGGTTACAACTTCGAGGACTCCATCCTGATCTCTGAGCGTGTCGTTCAGGAAGATCGCTTCACGACTATCCACATTCAGGAACTGACCTGTGTGGCGCGTGATACCAAGCTGGGGCCTGAAGAGATCACCTCCGATATTCCAAACGTCGGTGAATCAGCACTGTCCAAGCTGGATGAGTCAGGGATCGTTCACATCGGTGCCGAAGTTGGCCCGGGTGATATCCTGGTCGGTAAGGTCACGCCGAAAGGCGAGACTCAGCTGACGCCAGAAGAGAAGCTGCTGCGTGCGATCTTCGGTGAGAAGGCATCCGATGTCAAAGATACATCCCTGCGTGTCAAGGGTGGTACTGTCGGTAAGGTTATCGATGTACAGGTCTTCACACGTGATGGCGTTGAGAAGGACTCACGTGCGCGCTCCATTGAGAAGGAAGAGCTGGATAATATCCGCAAAGACCTCAATGACGAGTACCGTATTGTAGAAGATGCCACGTTTGAGCGTCTGGCCAAGGTCCTGACCGGATTGAAAGCCGAAGGTGGTCCAGCACTGAAGAAAGGTGATGAAATCACAGCTGAGTACCTGTCCGGACTGCGTCGTGTTGAGTGGTTCCAGATTCGAGTCGCGGACAATGAAGTCCAGGATACGCTGGAACATGCTCAGCATCAGCTCGAAGAGCGTCGCGAGAGCATGGACAAGCGCTTTGAGGACAAGAAGCGCAAACTCCAGGCGGGCGATGATCTGGCACCTGGCGTACTCAAAATCGTCAAGGTCTATGTTGCCACCAAGCGCCGAGTGCAGCCGGGTGACAAGATGGCGGGTCGTCACGGTAACAAGGGTGTCATCTCCGTTATCATGCCGGTCGAGGATATGCCCTACGACGACAACGGTGAGCCGATCGATATCGTTCTGAACCCGCTGGGTGTACCATCGCGTATGAACGTCGGTCAGATCCTTGAAACCCATCTGGGAGCCGCAGCTAAAGGCCTTGGTCGCAAGATCAACGGCATGCTGGAGCAGGAGCGCGAGAAGGCTGAGACGATCAGCGAACTGCGTGATTTCCTGGGCAAAATCTATAACGAAGACCATGGTGGTCTGAGTGTTGGACGTAAGGAAGATCTGGACAGCTTCACCGATAAGGAGCTGTTGGATCTGGCAAATAACCTCAGAGGCGGTGTGCCGCTTGCTTCGCCGGTATTTGATGGTGCGAAGGAGTCTGAAATCAAGGCGCTGCTGCGTTTGGGTGGACTTGATGACAGTGGCCAGATGAGGCTGTACGACGGTCGTACCGGATTGATCTTTGATCGCCCTGTCACCGTTGGTTACATGTACATGCTGAAGTTGAACCATCTGGTTGATGACAAGATGCACGCACGCTCCACTGGTTCCTACAGTCTGGTCACACAGCAGCCGCTGGGTGGTAAGGCGCAGTTCGGTGGCCAGCGCTTCGGTGAGATGGAGGTATGGGCACTGGAAGCTTATGGTGCCGCCTATACTCTGCAGGAGATGCTGACCGTGAAGTCGGACGATGTGAATGGTCGTACCAAGATGTATAAAAACATCGTGGATGGTGATCATCGTATGGAGCCAGGCATGCCTGAGTCGTTCAACGTATTGATCAAGGAGATTCGCTCGCTCGGTATTGATATCGAGCTGGAGAGCGATTAAGACCTTAACTGATCACCAGGTCGGGGCCCTGTGCCCCGCCGCAGAGAACTCTGCGAGGAGCTATATAGAATGAAAGATCTGCTGAATCTGCTGAAGACCCAGGGAAAATCTGAAGAGTTCGACTCGATTCGCATCACTCTGGCATCGCCCGAGATGATCCGTTCCTGGTCTTTCGGCGAAGTGAAAAAACCTGAGACGATCAACTATCGTACGTTCAAGCCTGAGCGTGATGGCCTGTTCTGCGCGAAAATCTTTGGTCCGATCAAGGATTATGAGTGCCTGTGCGGCAAGTACAAGCGCATGAAGCACCGTGGTGTGATCTGCGAGAAGTGCGGCGTTGAAGTGACCATGACCAAAGTACGTCGTGAGCGCATGGGTCACATTGAGCTGGCATCACCTGTTGCGCACATCTGGTTCCTCAAGTCTCTGCCGTCACGTATCGGTCTGATGCTGGATATGACACTGCGCGATATCGAGCGTGTACTGTATTTCGAATCCTTTGTGGTGATCGATCCAGGCATGACGACGCTTGAGCGTGGTCAATTGCTGAACGATGAGCAGTATTTTGATGCGCTGGAAGAGTACGGTGACGAGTTCGATGCCCGTATGGGTGCTGAAGCGGTGCATGAGTTGCTGGGTTCGATCGACCTGGAAACCGAGTGCAAGTCACTGCGCGAAGAGATTCCTCAGACCAACTCCGAGACCAAGCTGAAGAAGCTGTCCAAGCGTCTGAAACTGATGGAGGCCTTCCTCAAGTCAGGCAACCGTCCGGAGTGGATGATCCTGCGTGTGCTGCCGGTGCTGCCGCCTGATTTGCGTCCGCTGGTACCGCTGGATGGTGGTCGTTTCGCGACGTCGGATCTGAACGACCTGTATCGCCGCGTGATCAACCGTAACAACCGTTTGAAGCGTCTGCTGGATCTGAATGCGCCTGATATCATCGTGCGCAACGAGAAACGCATGCTGCAGGAATCCGTTGATGCATTGCTGGATAACGGCCGTCGCGGTCGTGCCATCACTGGCTCCAACAAGCGTCCTCTGAAATCCCTGGCTGACATGATCAAGGGTAAGCAGGGTCGTTTCCGTCAGAACCTGCTGGGTAAGCGTGTCGACTACTCTGGCCGCTCCGTTATCGTGGTAGGTCCTGCGCTGCGTCTGCATCAGTGTGGTCTGCCGAAGAAAATGGCGCTCGAGCTGTTCAAGCCTTTCATCTTCTCCAAGCTGGAGCTGCGCGGTCATGCGACCACGATCAAGGCTGCCAAGAAGATGGTTGAGCGTGAAGAGCCGCTCGTATGGGATATCCTGGACGAAGTGATCCGCGAGCATCCGGTGCTGCTGAACCGTGCACCGACCCTTCACCGTCTGGGTATTCAGGCTTTTGAGCCGGTTCTGATCGAAGGTAAGGCAATACAGCTGCACCCGCTGGTCTGTGCGGCATACAACGCCGACTTCGACGGTGACCAGATGGCCGTGCACGTGCCGCTGACGATTGAAGCTCAGCTTGAAGCGCGTGCCCTGATGATGTCGACCAACAACATCCTGTCACCTGCGAACGGTGAGCCGATCATCGTACCTTCTCAGGACGTTGTACTGGGTCTGTACTACATGACGCGTGATCGTGTGGCGGCTCCGGGTGAGGGCATGGCTTTCGCGAATATCCAGGAAGTACAACGTGCGCACGGTGCCGGTGAGCTGCATCTGCATGCGCGTATCAAGGTCCGCATCCGCGAAGTGATTCGTGATATCGAAGGCAATGTCGAAGAGATCACGGCGATTCGTGAAACGACAGCCGGTCGTGCCATGCTGTTTGATATCGTTCCTGATGGCCTGCCGTTTGAGCTGGTCAACCAGGCGATGAAGAAAAAGGCAATCTCACGCCTGCTCAACGAAGCCTATCGTCGCTGTGGTCTGAAGGATACCGTTATATTTGCCGACCAGCTGATGTACATGGGTTTCCGTCAGGCGACCATGTCTGGTGCCTCCATCGGTGTCAACGACTTCGTTATCCCGGATGAGAAGGCTGAAATCATTGCCAAAGCGGATGATGAAGTAAAAGAGATCGAGCGTCAGTTTGCCGATGGTCTGGTGACGCATGGCGAGAAATACAACAAGGTTGTGGATATCTGGTCGCGTGCCAACGAAGTGCTGGCCAAGCGCATGATGGATAATCTGAGAACCGATATGGTTGCGGACGCCGAGGGTAATGAGGTAGAGCAGGAGTCATTCAACTCCGTTTACATCATGGCCGACTCAGGTGCGCGAGGCTCAGCCGCTCAGATTCGTCAGTTGGCTGGTATGCGTGGTCTGATGGCGAAGCCGGATGGCTCGATCATCGAGACGCCGATCGTGGCAAACTTCCGTGAAGGTCTGAACGTACTGCAGTACTTCATCTCGACTCACGGTGCGCGTAAGGGTCTTGCGGATACCGCTCTTAAAACAGCTAACTCCGGTTATCTGACGCGTCGTCTGGTTGACGTGGCGCAGGATCTGGTCATCACCGATGACGATTGCGGTACTCTGCACGGTGTCATGGTTCAGGCCATGATCGAAGGCGGCGACGTTATCGTCAGTCTGGGTGAACGTATTCTGGGTCGTGTCGTCGCCCGCGATGTCATGGATCCGACCGATTCGGAAGTCCTGATCGAGCGCGGTACGCTGATCGATGAAGCCTGGGTACACCGTCTTGAGAATGATGAGCGCTACAGTGCGATCGATGAGATGTATGTCCGCTCGCCGATCACCTGTGATGCCACGTATGGTATCTGTTCAAGCTGCTATGGCCGTGATCTGGCTCGTGGTCATCTGGTCAACCGTGGCGAGGCGATCGGTGTTATCGCTGCCCAGTCTATCGGTGAGCCGGGCACACAGCTGACCATGCGTACCTTCCACATCGGTGGTGCGGCATCGCGGGCAGCAGCCGTCGACAGCATTCAGATCAAGTCAGGTGGTGAGATACGCCTGCATAACCTGAAGTTCGTTGAACGTACGGATGGCAACCTGGTGGCCACATCCCGCTCTGGTGAGCTGGGTGTTACGGACGAGCACGGTCGTGAGCGCGAGCGTTACAAGCTGCCTTACGGTGCGATTCTTAAAGTGAAGGAAGGCAGTGTTGTAGAACCTGGCGCTATCGTAGCAAGCTGGGATCCGCATACCCACCCGATCATCTCTGAGGTGAAAGGTAAGATCGTATTTGTCGGACTGGATGATGGTATCACCGTCAAGCGTCAGACAGATGATCTGACGGGTCTGTCCACTGTTGAGGTCCTTGATGCCAAGGATCGTCCACAGGCGGGTAAAGAGATCCGTCCGATGATCAAGCTGGTGGATCACGCAGGTAAAGACCTGTGCTACCCGGGTACCGAAATGCCTGCGCAGTATCTGTTGCCACCCAAGGCTATCGTCAACCTGGGAGATGGCGCAGAAGTGCAGCTCGGTGACGTACTGGCGCGTATTCCACAGGAAGGTACGGTCAACAAGGATATCACCGGTGGTCTGCCACGTGTTGCCGACCTCTTCGAGGCGCGTAAGCCGAAAGAGTATGCGATTCTGGCAGAGATCTCCGGTACCGTTTCCTTTGGTCGTGAAACCAAGGGTAAGCGTCGTGTCCTGATTACACCGCACGATGGTACTGATCCAGTCGAGATCATGATCCAGAAGTGGCGTAACCTGAACGTATTCGAAGGTGAATCAGTCGAGAAGGGCGAGGTTATCTCCGATGGCCCATCCAATCCGCACGATATACTGCGGATCCTCGGCGTGAATGCACTGGCGCGCTATATCGTCAGTGAGATTCAGGACGTTTATCGCCTGCAGGGTGTAACCATCAACGATAAGCACATCGAAGTGATCGTTCGCCAGATGGTGCGTAAGGTTGAGATTGCCGAATCGGGTGACTCCAACTTTATTCAGGGCGATCAGGTTGAGTATATCGCCGTACGTCTTGAGAACGAGCGTTTGCTGGCTGAGGGTAAATTCCCTGCCAAATACGAACGCGTACTGTTGGGTATTACCAAGGCATCTCTGGCAACAGAGTCCTTCATCTCAGCAGCTTCCTTCCAGGAAACTACGCGTGTACTGACGGAAGGTGCGGTCAATGGTCGCAGTGATGCCCTGCGCGGATTGAAAGAGAACGTGGTCGTGGGTCGTCTGATCCCGGCCGGAACAGGTCTGGCTTATCACAGCGAGCGCAAGCGCAAGCGCAAGATGGGTCAGGAAGGCGGCGGTGTTAGTGCTGAAGAGGTCCAGCAGGCGTTGACCGAGGCTTTGAACTCGGCGATGTCCAGCTCTGACTAAAAAACAGACAACATTTGACGTGAGGGGCCGGAATTGTTTAAAATTCCGGCCCTCTTGTAGGCTGGGTAGAAAATTATCCGGTTTTTTATTATATGGTGCTTAATAACCAAAGGTGGAGTTTGCTGAATGGCAACAATTAACCAGTTGGTACGCAAGCCGCGCAAGCGCAAAGTACAGCCAAGTGATGTACGCGCTCTGCAGGCATGTCCACAACGTCGTGGCGTGTGTACCCGTGTTTATACTACAACACCGAAGAAGCCGAACTCGGCGCTGCGTAAAGTCTGCCGTGTGCGACTGACCAACGGCTACGAAGTTTCTTCATACATCGGTGGTGAAGGACATAACCTGCAGGAACACTCCGTGGTCCTGATTCGTGGTGGTCGTGTAAAGGATCTGCCAGGTGTGCGTTACCACACCGTCCGTGGTTCCCTGGACTGCTCAGGCGTGAATGACCGTAAACAGGCTCGTTCCAAGTACGGTACCAAGCGTCCTAAGTCCTGATTCGTTGCTCCTGAGGCGAAGTGAACCAGTTTTGCACCTACGGGTCATACTGTCCGCTGGGCCGAAGGACGATAAGAGTAAGGACAGGTGTCGTTGACATCCTGACTAACCTGAAGACCTTTTTAAAATTATTTGAGGGCTTATCATGCCTAGAAGACGCGTTGCTGCAAAGCGTGAAATACTGCCGGATCCTAAATTCGGAAATGTCACACTGGCTAAATTCATCAACCATTTGATGGTCAGTGGTAAAAAATCTGTTGCTGAGCGGATTGTGTATGGTGCAATGGACAAGATCCAGGAGCGTACCAAGCAGGATCCAGTAGATCTGTTTGACAAGGCGCTGGAAACCGTTCAGCCCGTTGTCGAGGTTAAATCTCGTCGTGTTGGTGGTGCCACTTATCAGGTGCCTGTAGAGGTTCGTCCATCTCGCCGCCTGGCTCTGGCCATGCGCTGGCTGGTAGATGCTGCGCGTAAGCGTGGTGAGAAGACCATGGCATTGCGTCTGGCTGGCGAGCTGGCTGATGCTGCCGAAGGCCGCGGCGCTGCCGTCAAGAAGCGTGAAGACGTGCACCGTATGGCGGAAGCCAACAAGGCCTTTGCTCACTATCGCTTCTAATCTTCAGGGGGTTGTGTCGTGGCTCGTAAAACGCCGCTTAACAGATACCGCAATATCGGTATCTGCGCACACGTTGATGCTGGTAAGACAACGACTACTGAACGTGTGCTTTTCTATACAGGTCTGTCTCACAAGATCGGTGAGGTGCACGATGGTGCAGCTACAACTGACTGGATGGAACAGGAGCAGGAGCGTGGTATAACTATCACCTCTGCTGCGATCACCACTTTCTGGAGTGGTATGGCCAAGCAGTTTGAAGAGCACCGTATCAATATCATCGATACCCCGGGCCACGTCGACTTCACTATCGAAGTCGAGCGTTCGCTGCGTGTTCTCGATGGCGCTGTTGTCGTGCTGTGTGCATCATCGGGCGTTCAGCCTCAGACTGAGACCGTCTGGCGTCAGGCCAATAAATATGAAGTGCCCCGCATGGTATTCGTCAACAAGATGGACCGTGCAGGCGCGGACTTCTTCCGAGTTGAGGATCAGCTGAATAAGCGTCTGAATGTTACTACCGTGCCAATCAATTTCCCGATTGGTGCCGAAGATAACTTTACAGGTGTTGTTGATCTGCTCGCGATGAAGTCCATCATCTGGAATGAAGCCGATCAGGGTATGACGTTCCAGTTGGAAGAGATTCCTGCTGAGCTTCAGGGTAAAGCCGAAGAGCTGCGTGAGCAGTTGACTGAAGCGGCGGCTGAAGCAACAGAAGAGCTGATGGATAAGTACCTGGAAACAGGTGAGCTGACACTTGAAGAGATCAAGTTCGGTCTGCGCAAGCGCACACTGAGCAACGAGATCGTTCTGATGCTGTGTGGTTCAGCATTCAAGAATAAGGGTGTACAGGCTGTTCTTGATGCTGTCATTGAATACCTGCCGTCTCCGACAGAGGTCAAGGCGATTGAAGGTACTCTGGACGACAAGGCGGAAACTCTGGCAACACGTGAGGCAGATGACTCTGCTCCATTTGCTGCGCTGGCCTTCAAAATAGCGACCGATCCGTTTGTTGGTACGTTGACATTTATCCGCGTCTACTCTGGCGTGCTCAACTCGGGTGACAGTGTTTACAACTCTGTTAAAGAGAAGAAAGAGCGCGTTGGGCGTATGGTGCAGATGCACGCCAACTCCCGTGAAGAGATCAAAGAGGTTCGTGCTGGTGACATCGCCGCCGTTATCGGTCTGAAAGATGTTTCCACTGGTGATACGCTGTGTGATCTGGATAACAAGATAGTTCTGGAGCGCATGGAATTTCCTGAGCCAGTTATCTCGGTTGCTGTTGAGCCGAAATCCAAAGCGGATCAGGAAAAAATGGGTATAGCACTGGGCAAGTTGGCTCAGGAAGATCCCTCTTTCCGTGTTCATACCGACGAAGAGAGTGGTCAGACCATCATCTCCGGCATGGGTGAGCTGCACCTGGATATCATCGTCGATCGTATGCGCCGTGAATTCAAGGTTGAAGCCAACATCGGGAAACCTCAGGTTGCCTACCGTGAGAAGATTCGCAAGCCGGTTGTAGCTAACCATAAATTTGCGCGTCAATCCGGTGGTCGTGGGCAGTATGGTCACGTCGTCGTCGAGTTCAGCCCGAGTGATGAAGAGGGTCTTGAGTTCCTGAACGAGATCGTTGGTGGTACGATTCCAAAGGAATATATCCCGGCGGTTGAGAAGGGTATTGAAGAGCAGATGAAAAACGGCGTTATTGCCGGTTATCCGCTCATCGGCCTGAAGGCGCGTCTGTATGATGGTTCCTTCCATGAGGTTGACTCCAGCGAGATGGCGTTTAAGATTGCAGCCTCTCAAGCTCTGAAAAAATACGCGATGGAAGCTAGTCCGTGTCTGCTTGAGCCAATGATGAAGGTTGAAGTGGTAACGCCTGAGGAATACATGGGTGACGTGATGGGCGACCTTAACCGTCGTCGTGGTCTTGTTCAGGGTATGGAAGATACCATTTCCGGCAAGGTCATCACAGCTCAGGTTCCGCTGGGTGAGATGTTTGGTTATGCAACCGATCTGCGATCAGCTTCGCAGGGGCGGGCGACTTACTCTATGGAGTTCGAATGCTACGCAGAGGCGCCTAACAACATCGCTGAAGCTGTAATGAAGCATAACTGATTAACTTACTAATTCTGATTAAGAGGATTTAGCCGTGGCTAAGAAAGCATTTGAACGTAACAAGCCGCACGTCAACGTAGGAACCATTGGTCACGTTGACCACGGTAAGACAACTCTGACTGCTGCGCTGACGCGCGTTTGTTCAGAAGTGTGGGGTGGCGCTGCCGTAGCATTTGACGGTATCGACAACGCACCGGAAGAGCGTGAGCGTGGTATCACCATCTCCACATCCCACGTTGAGTATGAATCAGAAGTGCGTCACTACGCGCACGTTGACTGCCCAGGCCACGCTGACTATGTGAAAAACATGATCACCGGTGCTGCGCAGATGGATGGCGCGATTCTGGTTTGTTCCGCTGCTGATGGCCCGATGCCACAGACGCGTGAGCACATCCTGCTGTCACGTCAGGTTGGTGTACCTTACATCGTTGTGTTCATGAACAAAGCGGACATGGTTGACGACGAAGAGCTGCTGGAACTGGTTGAGATGGAAGTGCGTGAGCTTCTGGATCAGTACGAGTTCCCGGGCGACGACACGCCGATCATCGTTGGTTCTGCGCTGATGGCGCTGAATGGCCAGGATGACAATGGCATGGGCACTACTGCTGTGAAGAAGCTGGTTGAGACTCTTGACCAGTACATTCCTCAGCCAGAGCGTGCAATCGACAAGCCATTCCTGATGCCGATTGAAGACGTGTTCTCAATCTCTGGTCGTGGTACGGTTGTTACCGGTCGTGTTGAGCGTGGTATCGTCAACACAGGTAACGAAGTTGAGATCGTGGGTATTCGCCCAACGACCAAGACGACTGTTACAGGTGTAGAGATGTTCCGTAAGCTGCTGGACGAAGGTCGTGCAGGTGAGAACATCGGTGCGCTGCTGCGTGGCACCAAGCGTGACGACGTTGAGCGTGGTCAGGTTCTGGCCAAGCCGGGTTCAATCACTCCGCACACCAAGTTTGAAGGCGAAGTGTACATTCTGAGCAAGGAAGAGGGTGGTCGTCACACGCCATTCTTCAAGGGCTACCGTCCACAGTTCTACTTCCGTACAACTGACGTGACAGGTGCTTGTGAGCTGCCAGAAGGCGTTGAGATGGTTATGCCAGGAGATAACGTACAGATGTCCGTTACCCTGATTGCACCGATCGCGATGGAAGAAGGTCTGCGCTTTGCGATCCGTGAAGGCGGTCGTACAGTAGGTGCTGGTGTTGTAGCGAAAATCCTCGACTGATCATCTGATTAGCCAGAGAAATTCAAAAAACCCTCTCCGGAGGGTTTTTTTATACCTCAATGGCATATCAAATGGTAGAAAGGGCAGTTTATTCTCCACATCAGGCGATCTGGTTAAAAATAAACCATTTATTCTTGACGCTGGGGCAGGGGCTGAGTAAAATTTGCGTCCCTTCTTGTAAGGGGAGGTCGGCTATTGCCGTTATGAAACTAACTGGAATTGCGTGATCAGAATGCAGAACCAAAAAATCAGAATTCGTCTGAAGGCGTTTGATCATCGCCTGATCGACTCATCCGCGCAGGAGATTGTTGAAACTGCAAAGCGGACGGGTGCGCAGGTGCATGGTCCGATCCCACTTCCTACTCGCAAAGAACGTTTCACCATCCTGGTTTCACCGCATGTCAATAAAGATGCGCGCGATCAGTATGAGATTCGTACTCACAAGCGCGTTCTGGATATCGTCGAGCCAACCGAAAAAACGGTTGATGCTTTGATGAAGCTGGATCTTGCAGCGGGTGTTGAAGTGCAGATTAGCCTGGGCTAATAGAGTACTGCGCAGAATTAATTACTTTAATGAAGCGCTATTTGTGGAATGCTCTGCAAAGGGCAGCCGTAGTGGGTGACAGCCCCGTACACAACTGGCAAGAGGTATAAATATGTCTGTAGGACTTATCGGACGTAAAGCGGGTATGACCCGTGTCTTCACAGAAGATGGCGTGTCCGTGCCAGTCACCGTCATCGAGGTTGATCCGAACCGCGTGACTTGCGTCAAAACTGTCGATACTGATGGTTATGCTGCTGTACAGGTTACCACTGGTGCTAAAAAGGCAAATCGCCTTTCCAAGGCAGCAGCTGGCAACTTTGCTAAAGCAGGCGTTGAAGCAGGACGTGGTTTGTGGGAGTTCCGCCTCACAGGTGATGAAGAAATCAACGTTGGCGATTCGCTGACAGTTGAGCGCTTCGAAGCAGGTCAGAAAATTGATGTTACCGGTCAATCCAAAGGTAAGGGCTTTCAGGGCGGTGTTAAGCGCTGGAACTTCCGTACTCAGGATGCGACTCACGGTAACTCACTGTCTCACCGTGCTCCGGGTTCCATTGGTCAGTGTCAGACTCCGGGACGTGTGTTCAAGGGTAAAAAGATGGCCGGTCATATGGGTGCAGAGCGTTGTACTGTGCAGACACTTGAAGTGGTGCGCGTAGACGCTGAACGTAACCTGCTGCTGGTAAAAGGTGCCGTTCCTGGCGCTACTGGCGGTGACGTCATCGTTAAACCTGCTGTTAAAGCACGCGGCTGAAGGGGTTTATCATGAATTTGAATCTGACAGGAGCCAACGGTTCGGTCGAAGTATCCGAGCTGATTTTTGGCAAAGAGTTTAACGAGTCTCTGGTTCACCAGGTTGTCACTGCCTATCTGGCAGGTGGCCGTCAGGGTAGCAAGGCTCAGAAGAATCGTTCTGCTGTATCTGGTGGTGGCGCCAAGCCTTTCCGTCAGAAAGGTACAGGTCGTGCCCGTGCAGGTACTATCCGTTCGCCTCTGTGGCGTTCAGGTGGTGTGACCTTCGCTGCATCACCACGTGACTATGCGCAGAAAGTGAACAAGAAGATGTACCGTGCTGCCATGCGCTGCATTCTGTCTGAATTGGTACGTCAGGATCGTTTGGTTGTTGTTGAGTCTCTCAATATGGCTGAGCCAAAAACCAAACAGTTTGTTGCACGAATGAAAGAGCTTGAGCTTTCTAATGCTCTGCTGATTACAGAAGAAGTAGAAGTGAATCTGTATCTGGCAGCGCGTAATGTCCCGCATGTTGATGTGCGTGATGTTGCGGCGATTGACCCGGTCAGTCTGGTTGGCTTTGACAAGGTTGTTGTGACAGCGTCTGCTCTTAAGAAAATTGACGAGGTGTTGGCATGAATCCGGAACGCATCTACAAAGTGTTGTTGGGGCCTCACATCTCTGAGAAAGCGACGATCGTTGCAGATGGCTCACAACAGGTTGTTTTTCGAGTAGCCAAAGATGCTACCAAGCCTGAAATCAAGAAAGCAGTTGAAGAGCTTTTCAATGTTAAAGTTGATGGCGTGAACGTGCTGACCACTAAGGGCAAGACCAAGCGCACCGTGCGTGGTCTGGGTAAACGCTCTGATGTGCGTAAGGCATATGTTCGCCTCGCTGATGGCTCAGAAATTGATTTCCTGGCTGGCGAATAAGGGGTTGAATCATGGCAATTATTAAAGCAAAGCCTACCTCTGCCGGACGTCGTCACGTCATCAAGGTGGTAGGGGCTGACCTGCATAAGGGCAGACCTTTATCCTCTCTGGTAGAGAAGAAAAGCAAGACGGGTGGACGTAACCATAATGGTCGTATCACTACTCGTCATATCGGTGGTGGTCATAAGCAGCTGTATCGCGTCATTGACTTCCGTCGGAACAAAGATGGTATCCCTGGCATCATCGAGCGCCTGGAATATGATCCAAACCGTACTGCACATATCGCACTGGTGAAGTATCTCGACGGTGAGCGTCGTTACATCATTGCACCGAAAGGTCTGCAGGCCGGCGCACAGGTTATCTCAGGTGAAAACCCGGATATTAAAGTGGGTAACACCATGCCTCTGCGTAATGTCCCGCTGGGTAGTACTATCCACTGTATCGAGCTGAAGCCGGGTAAGGGTGCGCAGATGGCGCGTTCTGCTGGTGCATCCGCTCAGTTGGTGGCGCGTGATGGCGCGTACGTAACGCTCCGTCTGCGTTCTGGTGAAGTGCGCAAGGTTCTGGCTGAATGCCGTGCTACGTTGGGCGAGGTCAGCAATGCTGAACACTCTCTGCGTCAGCTGGGTAAAGCTGGTGCAAAACGTTGGCGTGGTGTGCGCCCGACCGTTCGTGGTGTTGCGATGAACCCGGTCGATCACCCGCATGGTGGTGGTGAAGGACGTACTTCAGGTGGCCGTCATCCGGTTACTCCCTGGGGTGTTCCGACCAAAGGTCATAAAACCCGCAAGAACAAGCGTACCAATAAGCTTATTGTACGCCGTCGAAGCGCTAAGTAAGAGGATACAGCTGTGCCACGTTCACTGAAGAAAGGTCCATTTATCGACCTTCACCTGCTGAAAAAGGTAGAAGCTGCAGTCGATGCAAACGATCGTCGTCCAATTAAAACCTGGTCACGTCGTTCCACAGTCTTTCCGCACTTTGTGGGTTTGACGATTGCGGTACATAACGGCCGCCAGCATGTTCCAGTGTTTATCACTGAAGATATGGTTGGTCATAAACTGGGTGAGTTTGCTGCTACACGTACGTTCCGCGGACATGCAGCTGACAAGAAGGCCAAGAAGAAGTAAGGGAGTATGGTGATGGAAGTAGTTGCCAAGCACAAAGGTGCCCGCATCTCCCCTCAGAAGGCCCGTCTGGTTGCTGATCAGATTCGTGGAAAGTCTGTGGGTGAAGCTCTGGATATTCTGGCGTTCAGCAACAAAAAAGCTGCTGTTCTGGTCAAGAAGGTGCTGGATTCCGCTATCGCTAACGCGGAGCATAATGAAGGCGCTGATGTTGATGAGTTGCGTGTTTCCGCAATTTTCGTCGATGAAGGCATGACCATGAAACGCATCCGGCCACGAGCTAAAGGGCGCGCTGATCGCATCCTTAAGCGTTCGTCACATATCACCGTCAAGGTGGCCGATTAAGAGCTGACTGCTAGGAGATCGTTATGGGTCAGAAAGTACATCCGACCGGTATACGGCTTGGGATTGTCAAAGAACACACTTCTGTGTGGTACGCTGACAAATCCAGCTATGCCAGTAAGCTGCTGAACGATCTTCAGGTGCGCAAGTACCTGGAGCAGCGGCTGAAAAATGCGTCTGTGAGCCGAATTGATATTGAGCGTCCGGCTCAGAACGCAAAAATCACCATCCACACTGCTCGTCCCGGTATTGTTATCGGCAAGAAAGGTGAGGATGTAGAGACGCTGCGTAACGCTGTGTCTGAAATGATGGGTGTGCCTGTGCACATCAACATCGAAGAGGTTCGTAAGCCTGATCTTGACGCCAAACTGGTTGCGCAGAGTGTTGCCAATCAGCTGGAGCGTCGTGTCATGTTCCGCCGCGCAATGAAGCGTGCAGTGCAGAATGCGATGCGTCTTGGTGCCAAGGGTATCAAGATTCAGGTAGGTGGTCGTCTTGGTGGTGCTGAGATTGCCCGTACTGAGTGGTATCGTGAAGGTCGTGTACCTCTGCATACCCTGCGTGCGGACATCGATTACGCTACCTATGAAGCGCACACAACTTACGGTGTGATTGGCGTTAAAGTCTGGGTCTTCAAGGGAGAAGTTCTTGGTGGTATCGAACAGGTACGTGCCGAGAAGAATGCTCCTAAGAAGAAAGGAACTAAGTGAGGTAAACGTCAATGCTGCAACCAAAACGACTGAAATACCGCAAGGTAATGAAAGGCCGTAACCGCGGCCTGGCGCAGCGTGGCAACAAGGTCAGCTTTGGCGAGTATGCGCTGAAAGCGACTGGTCGCGGTCGTATTACAGCGCGTCAGATCGAAGCTGCACGTCGTACCATGACTCGTCATGTTAAGCGTGGTGGTAAGATCTGGATCCGTGTTTTTCCGGATAAGCCAATTACGACCAAGCCACTTGAAGTCCGTATGGGTAAGGGTAAGGGTAACGTCGAGTACTGGGTAGCGCAGATTCAGCCGGGTAAAGTCCTGTTTGAAATCAGCGGTGTCAACGAAGAACTCGTTAACGAAGCCTTTGGTCTGGCCGCCGCCAAGCTGCCTGTGACTACAACTATTGTTAAGCGGACGGTGATGTGATGAAAGCAACCGAACTGCGCGATAAGTCCGCAGAAGAGCTTCAGCAGGCGCTGCTGGGTCTTCTGAAAGACCAGTTTAATCTGCGGATGCAAAGAGCGACTGGGCAACTGGCTCAGAACCACCTGATGAGTCAGGTTCGTCGCGATATTGCACGCGTTAAAACTGTACTCAGACAGAAGGCAGGTGCATAAATGAGCGCTGAAAAACGTACCCGTACTGTGACCGGCAAGGTTATCAGTGACAAGATGGACAAAACCATCACAGTGCTGGTTGAGCGTAAAGTGAAGCATCCTATTTATGGGAAATTTGTTAAGCGTTCAACCAAGCTGCACGCTCATGACGAAAAGAATGAGTGCCATTCAGGTGACCTGGTAACGATCGCTGAAACGCGTCCGTTATCAAAAACCAAGACTTGGGCACTGATACGCATTGAAGAGCGCGCAGCGAAGGTGTAATATACTGCACCTTCGCTCCATTTGCCCTGTCAGTTCGAAAATGTAGCGCTGGCAGGTAAAACAGTATTTGGAGTAGACCATGATTCAGACTGAATCGATGCTTGATGTCGCTGACAACAGCGGTGCCAAGCGCGTGATGTGTATTAAGGTCCTGGGTGGTTCTCACCGCCGCTACGCACGTGTCGGAGACATTATTAAAGTCACCGTCAAGGAAGCGATTCCTCGTGGCAAGGTAAAGAAAGGCCAGGTTCTTAAAGCAGTCGTAGTACGTACCCGTAAAGGTGTTCGTCGTCCTGATGGTTCACTGATCCGCTTTGATACAAACTCAGCGGTTCTGTTGAACAACAACGATGCCCCTATCGGAACACGTATCTTCGGCCCAGTAACGCGTGAGCTTCGTACTGAGAAGTTCATGAAGATCATTTCCCTGGCGCCTGAAGTGCTGTAAAGACTAGGCTTTTTATTGAGCAAGTCTACGTAAAACGCCAAGCTCGAAAGGGTTTGGCGTTTTAAGCATGAGAGGGTAGCAGGAAAGGACATAGGTATAGCAATGCGTAAAATTCGTCGTAACGATGAAATAATCGTTATCGCAGGTAAAGATAAAGGCAAGCGTGGCAAAGTCATGCGCGTGCTGGCGAATGATCGCCTGATCGTATCTGGCATCAACATGATCAAGAAGCACCAGAAACCAAACCCAATGGCCGGGCGTCAGGGTGGAATCGTTGAGAAGGAAGCATCAATTGCGACTTCTAACGTGGCCATCTTTAACCCAGCTACCGGCAAGGGTGATCGTGTTGGCTTCAAACAACTCGAAGACGGCACCAAGGTACGCTTCTACAAGTCCAACGGCGAAACTGTCGTTGGTGATAAGTAAGAGAGGTTGGTGCAATGTCCAGATTGAAAGCCCTGTACGAAACAGAATTGAAACAGAAGCTCAAAGAAGAGCTGAACAGCCCGAATGTCATGGCGGTACCACGTATCACCAAGATCACCTTGAACATGGGTGTGGGCGAAGCTATTGGTGATAAGAAACAGCTTGATAACGCTGTCGTTGATCTGACTGCCATTGCTGGTCAGAAACCGGTTGTTACTAACGCGCGCAAGTCAATTGCTGGCTTTAAAGTGCGTGAAGGCTGGCCGATCGGCTGCAAGGTGACCCTGCGCGGTGAGCGTATGTGGGAATTCCTTGATCGCCTGGTCGACGTTGCTATTCCGCGTGTTCGCGATTTCCGTGGTCTGAACCCCAAGTCCTTTGATGGACGTGGCAACTACAGCATGGGTGTCAAAGAGCAGATCATCTTCCCTGAGATCGAGTACGACAAAGTCGACAAGATGCGTGGTTTGGATATCACTATCACCACCACTGCGAAAAGCAATGATGAGGGTCGCGCTTTGCTGACCGCTCTGCAGTTGCCGTTCCGTAAATAAGACTGGGATAGATAATATGGCCAAGACTTCTATGAAGAACCGCGAGCACAAGCGCACCGCTCTGGCAGATAAGTTTGCTGCCAAGCGCGCTCAGCTGAAAGCGGTTATTTTAAGCTCTGCCTCTTCTGATGAAGAGCGCTGGGAAGCACAGGTTGCGCTGCAGAAACTGCCGCGTGACTCTAGCCCTGTCCGTCAGGTGCGTCGTTGTCAGATAACTGGGCGTCCACATGCGGTTTACCGCAAGTTCGGTCTTTGCCGTAACCAGTTACGTGAAGCAGCGATGCGCGGAGACGTACCGGGTCTGAAGAAGGCAAGCTGGTAAGCTTGTCAAACGGTAAGCACGGTGGTCAGGGCAGCTTGCTGCTACCGCACCGCGCTGCACAATCGAGGAAGTATAAAGCATGAGTATGCAAGATACCCTGGCAGATATGTTCACACGTATCCGCAATGGGCATATGGCTGAGAAAAGCGTCGTTGCCATGCCATCCTCCAAGCAGAAGGTTGCGATTGCAAAACTGCTGCAGAGTGAAGGCTATATCGCTGGTTACAGCGTAGAAGAGGGCGCTAAACCCATTCTGAGTATTGAGTTGAAATACTTTGAAGGTAAGCCTGTTATTGAAGAAATCAAGCGCGTCAGCCGCCCTGGTTTGCGGATCTACAGACACGTTTCCAAGCTGCCGAAAGTCAGCGACGGTCTGGGTATTGCAATTATCTCGACCAGCAAAGGTTTGATGACTGACCGGGCTGCCCGTGAAGCGGGTATCGGTGGCGAAGTTATCTGCACGGTATTCTAAGAGGTATTCCAATGTCACGAGTTGCGAAGAAACCCGTAGTTGTACCGGCAGGCGTAGAAGTAAAGATCAGCGGACAGCAGATCACAGCTAAAGGTAAAAACGGCCAGCTAAACCTGGATGTTCATCCTTCTGTAGTTGTTGAGCAGGCTGAAGGCCAGATCACATTTGTACCACGCGATGGTGCAAAACAATCCGTAGCGCTGTCCGGTACACTGCGCTCACTGGTAAATAACATGATAGTAGGCGTGAACGAAGGGTTTACTAAAACACTTCAGTTGCAGGGTGTAGGTTACCGTGCAGCAGCCAAGGGCAAGGTATTGAACCTGACGCTTGGTTTTTCACACCCCATCGATTATGAGTTGCCCGAAGGTATTACAGCAGACACTCCCAATAACACCACTATTGTGGTGACAGGTGCTGACAAACAGCGCGTTGGACAAGTGGCTGCAGAAATTCGTGCATTCCGTCCACCAGAGCCATACAAGGGCAAAGGTGTTCGTTACGCTGATGAATATGTACGCCGTAAAGAGGCGAAGAAGAAGTAAGGCAGGGTCATGAACGTTAAAAATCAAGCTCGAATTCGTCGTGCACGTCGTACTCGCCTCAAAATGCGTGAGCTCGGTGCTGTACGTCTGTGTGTGAATCGCACACCGCGTCACATCTATGCGCAGATCATTTCTGCGGATGGTGCAAACGTTCTGGTAGCTGCTTCAACTGTCGAGAAGGATCTGCGCCAGGGTTCTACTGGTAATGTAGAGGCCGCTCGCAAAGTGGGTGCGCTGATAGCTGAGCGTGCCAAAGAGGCAGGTGTAACTAAGGTGGCTTTTGACCGCGCTGGTTATAAATACCATGGTCGAGTGCAGGCCCTGGCAGATGCGGCCCGTGAAGGCGGCCTGGAATTCTAAAGGTTTCTATTATGGCAAATCACGAACAGAAAGACGGTGAACTCCAGGAAAAACTGGTTCAGGTAAACCGTGTCGCCAAAGTTGTCAAGGGTGGTCGTATTTTCGGCTTCACTGCGCTGACAGTTGTTGGTGATGGTAATGGTCGGGTTGGCTTTGGTCGTGGAAAGGCACGTGAAGTTCCTGTTGCTATTCAAAAAGCAATGGAACAGGCGCGCCGTAACATGATCAAGGTTCAGCTGAACGGTCACACGCTGCAGTACCCGCTGAAAGCCCGTCACGGCTCAGCCAAGGTTTACATGCAGCCCGCTTCGGAAGGTACTGGTGTAATCGCCGGTGGTGCAATGCGTGCAGTATTGGAACTGGCAGGTGTCCAGAACGTACTCGCCAAGTGCTACGGCTCCACCAATCCGGTAAACGTTGTCCGCGCAACAGTCAAAGGCCTGTCTGCCATGAAGTCTCCTGACGACATTGCTGCCAAGCGTGGTAAGACTGTTGACGATATCCTGGGGAACTAAGATATGGCTAAAACAATCAAGGTAACCCTGGTACGCAGTACGATTGGCACTCTGCCGAATCATAAACTCTGTGTCAAAGGTCTTGGTCTGCGCCGCATCGGACATGTTGTCGAAGTTGAAGACACGCCAGCGGTACGCGGAATGATCAACAAAGTTCACTACATGGTTAATGTAGTCGGCGAGTAAAAGGAGTCACCCAATGCGTTTGAATACTTTGCGCCCGGGTGCCGGTTCCAAGCATGCTCCAAAGCGTGTTGGTCGTGGTATCGGCTCCGGTCTGGGTAAAACTTGTGGTCGCGGTCACAAGGGTTTGAAATCCCGCTCCGGCGGTTCAGTAAATCCGGGTTTTGAAGGCGGTCAGATGCCAATTCAGCGTCGTCTGCCAAAATTCGGTTTTACTTCGCGTGTATCGCGTTATGTTGCAGAGGTTCGTCTTGGCGAACTGAGCAGCATGGGGATCGACACAATCGATCTGGACGCACTGAAAACAGCTGATGTCATCAAACAGGAAATCAAGGTAGTACGTGTAATCCTGTCTGGTGAAATCAATAAGCCTGTTACCCTTAAAGGTCTTAAAGTGACCAAAGGCGCTCAGGCTGCAATTGAAGCTGCTGGCGGTAAAGTCGAGGCATAAATGGCTAAGCAAGGACAAATACCAGCGGGAAGACAGAGCGGACTGAGTGAACTCTGGTCACGTCTCCGTTTTGTACTCATCGCGATCATTGTTTACCGTATCGGGGCTCACATCCCGGTACCTGGTATCAATCCAGATCGCCTTGCCGCGCTGTTTGACCAGAATCAGGGAACCATCCTGAGTTTGTTCAACATGTTCTCTGGTGGTGCTCTGGAGCGTATGAGTATTCTCGCTCTGGGTGTCATGCCTTACATCTCTGCATCTATCATCATGCAGTTGATGACGGCTGTCAGCCCCCAGCTCGAGCAGTTGAAGAAAGAGGGCGAAGCTGGACGTCGCAAGATAAACCAATATACCCGTTATGGTACGGTGGTTCTGGCAACGATTCAGGCGATTGGCATGGCTGTTGGCCTTGCGAATCAGGGAGTGGCATTCGTTGCGAACGCGAACTTCTACTTCGTTGCTGTTGTCACATTTGTTTCCGGCGCAGTCTTCCTGATGTGGCTGGGTGAGCAGGTGACAGAGCGTGGTATCGGTAACGGTATCTCGATCCTGATCTTTGCTGGTATTGTGGCCGGTCTGCCAAGTGCGATTGGTCAGTCCTTTGAAGCGGCGCGCCAGGGGGATTTGAATATCCTGGCGTTGCTGTTGATTGCGGTAATGGCAATGGCCACCGTTGCCTTCGTTGTATTCATGGAGCGCGGCCAACGCC
Source organism: Nitrincola alkalilacustris (assembly GCF_008973755.1). Lineage (GTDB taxonomy): Bacteria > Pseudomonadota > Gammaproteobacteria > Pseudomonadales > Balneatricaceae > Nitrincola > Nitrincola alkalilacustris. Next base: position 129,067 of record NZ_WBOM01000008.1, read on the forward strand.
GTATCACCATAAATTACGCGAAGCGGCAGCAAGGTCGTCGTGTGTTTGCTGCTCAGTCCAGTCACCTTCCGCTGAAGGTGAATATGGCAGGTGTTATACCTCCCATTTTCGCTTCCAGTATCCTGCTGTTCCCGGCCTCTATGGGGCAGTGGTTCGGTCAGGGTGAAGGAATGGGCTGGATGCAGGATATTGCACTGGCGCTTGGTCCGGGTCAGCCGCTGCACATACTGCTGTTTGCAATAGCTATTATTTTCTTCTGCTATTTCTACACTGCGATTGTTTTCAATCCAAAAGATGTAGCAGACAACCTGAAAAAATCAGGCGCATTTATCCCAGGCATTCGTCCTGGTGAGCAATCCGCCCGTTACATCGATACAGTGTTAAGTCGTCTGACTCTGTTTGGCGCACTCTACATTACAGCGGTTTCCTTGATGCCACAGTTTCTGGTGGTGGCCTGGAATATACCCTTCTACTTCGGTGGAACATCCCTGCTGATCGTTGTTGTTGTAACGATGGATTTTATGGCGCAGGTTCAATCGCATCTGATGTCTCACCAGTATGAGTCTCTGATGAAAAAATCGAATCTTAAGGGCGGCGCAGGTCTTCTGCGTTAAACGTCCCAATAAGGTAGGTGGATCATGAAAGTACGCGCATCTGTTAAAAAGATATGCCGTAATTGCAAGATCGTACGACGCAACGGTTCCGTGCGCGTGATCTGCAAAGTGGAACCCAGGCACAAACAGCGCCAGGGTTAAACCACACATTATGCCGTGGCAGGCCGCAGGCTTGATTTATTTTTAATCAAGGTGTATTATTGCGCGCCTTCCACGAACTATGATTGATAAGTCTTCGCTAATGGGCGAAGCATAATATGGAGTAGATTGAATGGCCCGTATAGCTGGCGTCAATATTCCTGACAATAAGCATGCGGTAATTTCTCTGACTTACATTTACGGGATTGGCCGCACATCTGCAAAGCAAATCTGCGATGCGGCTGGTATAGCACCGACTGTCAAGATCGGTGATCTGTCGGAAGAGCAGCTCGATAATGTTCGTGGTGAAATTGCCAAGTTGACTGTTGAAGGCGATCTTCGTCGCGAAGTCAGCATGAACATCAAGCGTCTTATGGACCTGGGCTGTTTCCGTGGACTGCGTCATCGTCGTAACCTACCGGTTCGCGGCCAGCGCAGTAAAACAAACGCACGTACCCGTAAAGGGCCGCGTAAGCCGATCCGTAAGTAAGCGATAGGAATTCCCGAATATGGCTAAGCCAGGTAATCGCACACGTAAAAAGGTTAAAAAGCAGGTGGCTGATGGGCTCGCCCACATCCATGCTTCATTTAACAACACGATAATCACTATTACCGATCGTCAGGGAAATGCTCTTTCCTGGGCGACCTCCGGTGGCTCTGGATTCCGTGGTTCGCGTAAGAGCACGCCTTTTGCTGCGCAGGTAGCAGCTGAACGTGCTGGACAAGCAGCTCTGGAATACGGACTGAAAAACCTCGACGTGTTTGTAAAGGGCCCAGGTCCTGGTCGTGAGTCTGCTGTTCGTGCCCTGAACGGCTGTGGCTACAAAATTACAAACATTACGGACGTGACACCGATTCCACACAATGGTTGTCGTCCGCCGAAGAAACGTCGAGTTTAATCAGGAGACGGTAAAATGGCTCGTTATCTTGGACCAAAGTGCAAGCTGTCGCGTCGCGAAGGCACTGATCTCTTCCTGAAGAGTGGTGTACGCGCGCTTGATAGCAAGTGCAAAGCTGAAGTTGCACCTGGAGTGCACGGAGCACGTCGTGCTCGTCTCTCCGATTACGGATTGCAGCTTCGTGAAAAACAGAAAGTTCGTCGCATCTATGGTGTGCTCGAGCGTCAATTCCGGAGCTACTATAAGGAAGCTGCTCGCCGTAAGGGCGCTACAGGTGAAAACCTGCTGCAGCTTCTGGAAGGTCGTCTGGACAATGTTGTGTATCGCATGGGTTACGGTTCAACCCGCGCAGAAGCGCGTCAGGTTGTATCTCACCGCCAGATCACAGTAAACGGTCAGGTTGTCAATGTTCCCTCTTACCAGGTACAAGCTGGTGATGTGGTGGCAGTACGCGAAAAATCCAGAAATCAGCTGCGCATCAAACACGCGCTGACTCTGGCCGCACAGCGTGCACCTGTCGAGTGGATCGAAGTCGATGCCGCTAAAATGGAAGGTGTCTTCAAGGCCCTGCCAGAGCGTAGCGACCTGTCAGCCGACATCAACGAAAACCTGATTGTCGAGCTTTACTCGAAGTAATTCTTGAACTCTTGACTGGTGGAACTATGCAGCGTTCAGTAAACGAGTTTCTTAGTCCGCGTCATATTGACGTACAGGAGATTAGCAAAACTCGCGCTAAAGTGACTCTTGAGCCACTCGAGCGCGGATTTGGCCATACTCTGGGCAATGCGCTGCGCCGTATTTTGCTCTCTTCAATGCCTGGTTGTGCAATCACCGAAGTCGAAATCGACGGTGTTCTGCACGAATACAGCAGTATTGAAGGTGTTCAGGAGGATGTCATTGAGATCCTTCTGAATCTGAAAGGCGTAGCAGTCAATCTCTTTCACGGAGATGAAGCTGTCCTGACTCTTTCAAAATCAGAGCAAGGCGTAGTAACAGCTGCTGATATTCAGCTTACACAGGATGTTGAAATTGCCAATCCTGAGCATATAATTGCTCACCTGAATGGCAAGAACAGCCTGAACATGCGGCTTAAGGTCACTCGTGGACGCGGTTACGTACCTGCTGATTCACGTCAAAGTGATGATGACGAAACGCGTGCTATTGGCCGTCTGCAACTGGATGCCAGTTACAGCCCGGTACTGCGTGTTTCCTATCTGGTGGAAAGTGCGCGTGTTGAACAGCGTACCGATCTGGATAAGCTGATCATCGATATTGAGTCGAATGGTACAATTGATCCTGAAGAGTGTATTCGCCGTGCTGCGACAATTCTGCAGCAGCAGTTGCTTGTCTTCGTTGATCTGGAAGATGCAGGTGAGCAGTCACGTGCAGAAAAAGAAGATCCTGAGATCGATCCGGTGTTGTTACGTCCGGTAGATGATCTTGAATTGACAGTTCGCTCGGCTAACTGTCTTAAAGCAGAGCAGATCTATTATATCGGTGACCTGATTCAGCGCACTGAAGTAGAACTGCTAAAGACTCCTAACTTGGGCAAGAAGTCGCTGACCGAGATTAAGGATGTTTTGGCATCCAAAGGTCTGTCACTGGGTATGCGTCTTGAGAACTGGCCACCCGCCAGCCTCAGAAACGACGATAAAGCAGCTTCCTGAGTTGGCCTTCTTTCGCTAAAGTTGTTAAGGATTTAGAAAATGCGTCATCGTAAATCTGGTCGTCACTTAAATCGTACAAGTGCACACCGCAAGGCGATGTTCAAGAATATGTCAGTGTCTCTGTTCGAACATGAACTGATCAAGACGACTCTGCCAAAAGCTAAAGAACTTCGTCGTGTGGCTGAGCCACTGATCACACTGGCTAAAAATGACTCGGTTGCTAACCGTCGTCTGGCCTTTGCCCGTACACGCAGCGATGAAGCTGTGGCCAAGCTCTTCAATGAACTGGGTCCACGCTACGCCAATCGTCCTGGTGGTTATGTTCGCATTCTTAAATGTGGATTCCGCAAGGGTGACAACGCGCCTATGGCGTATGTTGAGTTGGTAGATCGCCCAGCTAACGCAGAAGCAGTTACTGATACGTCAGAAGATTGATCTGCAGGTGCTGATAAAAAACCCCGGACTGCCGGGGTTTTTTTTGCCTGTAATTTGTACATCTGACTGAGTGATAGCTCTGGAAATTCATGCCATGACTGAGTTACCTCAGTCATGCTCTTGATCAGTAGCCGAAGATGGACTCGATGACCGAGCCTGAGTCGCGCTGTTCAGGTGTGCTGGCAGTAGCGGCTGGGACCGTGCCTTCACGATAGTACTCCAGCATGGCGTTGCTCTGGCCGGGGTAAGCCAATTCGCCGGTAGTCGGATCTATGCGCACCTGCACTATCCCCGGTGGTGGTTCAAAACCTGCTTCAGGTGCGTCCTTCAGAGCTGTGCTTATGAAGTCTATCCAGACGGGTAGCGCGGCAGTGCTGCCAAATTCATTGCGTCCCAGTGATTCAGGCTGGTCGTACCCTATCCAGACGGTGGCTACCAGGTTGCGATTGTAGCCTGTAAACCATGCATCCCTGTTTTCATTAGTGGTACCGGTTTTGCCGGCAAGATCGCCTCTGCTTATAATCTGTGCGCGTCGACCGGTGCCCCTCCTGATAACATCCTGCAACATGTCATTCATCAGAAATGCGGTTGTTTCGCTCATGATGCGCCGATCAGCCAGCTCGCTGGCGTTTTGCAGGTCTGCAAGAATGGCGGCTTCTGAATCACAGTTTTCTCTGCAGATTGTAAAGGGACTCGCATCGAAAATGACACTGCCTTCCTGATTGCGGATTTCGGTGATGAAGTAGGGGTCAACACGGTATCCACTGTTTGCAAATGCAGCAAAACCAGCGGCCATTTGCAAGGGTGTAGTATCAGATGTTCCCAGGGCCAGTGAAAGGGCAGCGGGTGTGCGGCTGGCCTCAAACCCGAACTTGAGCAGTTCATCGCGTGTACGTTCAACGCCCAGGTCACGCAGCACCCTAATGGTCACCAGGTTGCGTGATCGATAAAGCGCCTCACGCAGTCTTATCGGTCCATCAAAGTCGCGTGTGTAGTTCTCGGGTCGCCAGTCTCCGTCAAGGCTGACATCATGGAAAACTATCGGGGAGTCATTGACAATGGTTCCGGGCGAGAAGCCCTCTTCAAGGGCTGTGGTATAGATAAAGGGCTTCAATGTAGAGCCGGGCTGTCTGTACGCCTGAACAGCCCGATTGAAATTGTTATGGGCGAAGCTGAAGCCACCCGACAGTGCCTTTATCGCACCATCATGCGGGTCAAGTGCAACTAGTGCACCCTGTACTCGCGGAATCTGTTCGAGGTGCCATGTTTGATTATCGCTGGAGGATACACGTACAACATCACCGGTCTTGAGGATGTCAGCAGCGCGAGAGGGGGTTGGCCCCATTGAGTTTACAGTGCGAAACATGCGTGCCCAGCTCATGGCGCTCCAATCCAGAGTAGCTTCGCTGCCATCACGCAATAATATGCTCGCACTCTGTTCCTGAACGTCTGTGACCAGTGCAGGTAGCAGGTGGGCATAAACAGGGACGCGGCGAAGCTCTGCCAGGCGCTCGCTGGTGGTCAGTGTGCTGATTTCGAGGGTGGATTCTGCTCCATGATAGCCATGTCGTTCATTATAATCGCGAAGACCTTGTCTCAGAGCACGGTCCGCAGCCAGTTGCATAGTGCTGTCGAGAGTGGTGATGACTGTATAGCCATCGGTATAGGCTGCTTCACCATACTGACTGAACAGTTCCTGGCGCACCATCTCCGCTACATAAGGAGCTGAGAGTTGGATCTCGCTGCTGTGGTAGCGTGCAATCTCAGGCTCACTTACAGCCGCACGATAGTTTTCCTGGTCAATATAACCCAGAGCCAGCATGCGACCGAGTATCCAGTTACGGCGCTCGGTGGAGCGCTGAGGGTTGGTAATCGGGTTTGATGCAGAAGGGGCTTTTGGAAGGCCGGCAATCATGGCCAGCTGTGCCAGACTCAGTTCGCTGATATCTTTGCCATAATAGACATTTGCTGCAGCCTGAATGCCATAGGCACGCTGGCCCAGATATATCTTATTGATGTAGAGTTCAAGAATCTCTTCTTTGGTCAGCTCCTGCTCTATGCGCAGAGCCAGTAGTATCTCGATGAATTTACGCTCGAAGGTTCTGTCACGCGTCAGGAAGAAGTTTTTCGCAACCTGCATGGTAATGGTCGATCCACCGGTCTGGATCTGACCACTCTGTACCAGTTGCAGTGCTGCACGTGACAGTCCCTTGATATCTATGCCCTGGTGTTCAAAGAAACGGCTGTCTTCAGCGGCCTGGAGAGCGTGAATAAAGTGCTGGGGTATCTGCTCATAACTGATGGGTGTCCTGCGCTGCTCGCCAAACTCAGCAATCAGCAAACCATCATCAGACAACACTCTTAATGGCGTCTGGAACTTTACCTCACGCAGCTCCTGCACATCCGGCAGGTCAGGACTAAAGTAGTACCAGGCAAAGGCAAATGCACCTCCTGCCACTAAAACTCCAGTAAATGTAAGGGCTATGACTGTTTTTAGAAGCAGGAACAATAATCGCATGCTAACCTGTATATTAGTAATCGGGTTGTATAAATGACATTATATCGGTCATAGGCCTTTACTCTCTAGTGGACAGCAGTTTTAATTAATGGAATTAAGCGTTAAAGTGCTCATAGAAAGTGGGATTACTCAACATTGGAAGGATATGTGCAGTGGTCAGCTTATTCTCAGGTAAATCCGCTGGCTGGGTAGGAATAGATATCGGTTCCTCATCGGTCAAACTTGTATCCTTGTCCAGGCATGGGCGTGATATTCAACTCGATGCCTATGCTGTTGTTCCTTTGCCCCCTACAGCTGTGGTTGATGGCAATGTCGAGGTGGTTGCTGAAGTATCGGATGCAATCGAGCGTGGCCTCAAAATCTGCGGTGGCCGTTATGCTCAGGCTGTCGTTGCAGTCCCATCCTCTTTTGTCATTACCAAAAAACTTCAATTGAGCAACCTGTTCATTGGTCTGGATCTTGAGGATCAGGTCAAGGTTGAAGCTGACCAGTTCATCCCATATCCACTTGATGAAGTGGCATTGGACTTCGAAGTGCTGGGTCCGGTTCCCACTGCGCCCGAATTAAATGACATTCTTCTGGTTGCCTGCCGTAAGGAGGGTGCCGAGTTACGTGAGGACGCAGTAAACTCCGCAGGCCTCAAGTGCGGCATCATCGATGTTGATACCTATGCAATGGAGCGAGTGTTGGCTCTCATGGGGGATGGCTCTGATGGCAAGCTGGTCGCTATTGCTGATATTGGTGCCTCAACCCTTGCCCTGAACGTGTTCAGGGGCGGCGAGATAATATACAACCGAGAGCAGGCTTTTGGGGGGAATGAGCTGACCAACCTGATCCATCAGCGAGAAGGTATGGAGCAGGATGCTGTTGAGTATGCTTTACGCGAAGGGTCTCTGGGCGAAGAGGTCTATGAAAATCTGGTGCGTCCATTCAGCAATACCGTCGTGCAGCAGTTATCACGCGCGCTGCAGTTCTTTTACTCATCCGGAATTCAGGGTGAGCTGTCCACTCTGTATCTGTGCGGTGGTGTTTCCAGCCTTGAAGAGCTTTGTCCTCAGATGGAAGAGGAACTTGAAATACCGGTGCGCCAGCTTGATCTGATGTCAGTCACGAAAGCGGGCTCTAAACTTAATGCAGAACGTCTCAGGCGCGATGCTCCAATGCTGGTCAAGGCCTGTGGCCTGGCGCTTCGCAGCTTCGATCAATAGGATGTGAGATATGGCTCGAATTAACCTGCGGCCTTGGCGCGAAGAACGAAATGTAGCGTTGCAGAAGCAGTTTATCATCAATCTCGTGATTTCTGCGTTGATCGGTGTTGTGCTGGTATTCGGGGTAACCTACTACTTCAATATGCAGATAGAGAGGCAGCAGGCTCGAAACGAATATCTGCGCGCCGAAAGCGCGAGGCTTGATCGGGAAATCCGTGAGATCCAGGAGCTGAACCGGCGCAGGGCACAACTGCTGGAACGGCTTGAGGCGATTGAACAGTTACAGGGAACCCGTCCTGTGATTGTCAGAAATTTTGATGAGCTGGTCAGAGTGATACCTGATGGGCTTTATTATAATTCAGTGGTCAGAAGTGGTCAGCGCATCACGATAGATGGTTTTTCGGAGCAAAACCGTGACGTATCAAACCTGATGCGTAACCTGGAGTCTTCCATCTGGTTCGGTGAGCCAACACTTTCCCGGGTCAGTGCCTCCGGGGCACAACGGCAGTTTAATCTCTCTGTGCCCATGCGCAGCCCGCGGGCTGAGGAGGCTGAATAATGAAGATGGATGGTCTGAAAAATGCCTTTCGTGGTTTTGACCCCAATAGCGTCGACTTCAATACGGCGGGTAACTGGCCGATAGGCATCAAGATCATTGCCTATATCATCGTGATCGCAGCAATGTGTGGTGCGGGCTATTATTTCATCATAGCGGATAAGCAGTCTGGTCTGGAGCGAGAGATCGCCAGAGAGCCAGAGCTCAGGGAGCAGGTGCGGTCAAAATCCTTTCAGGTGGCTAATCTGGTACCTCTTCGCAAGCAGATGGAAGATGTTGAAGAGCGTTTTTCCGAGCTGCTGAAGCAGTTGCCGACTGAGCGCGAAGTGCCGGGCCTGCTTGAAGAGTTGAGCGACATCGGACGTGGTGCAGGACTTCAGATAGAAGTGATTGCTCTCCAGGCAGAGCGCAAGGCAGAGTTTTATGTGGAGTTGCCGATAAATATTCAGGTTACCGGCACCTTTCACCAGATGGGTGAGTTCGTCAGTGGTGTATCGGCCATTGAAAGGATTGTGACGCTGCATGACTACTCTATCCGCTCAGGTTCCGGTAATAATTTGGCGATGACCATCAATGCGAAGACATACCGCTATGATCAGGAATAAGAGTAGCTGGCAGAACGCGGCAGGCATCCATATCAAGTGGGCTGGTCTGCTGTTGACTGTGATTATCCTGCAGGGCTGTATCTGGGTAGAGGATACCTCTGACCTGCAGCAGTTTGTGGCAGAACAGCGTGCGCGTCCTTCTGGGCAGATACCGCCTTTGCCTGAATATAAGCCCTATGAAGCCTTTGTTTATGAAGGCTCTGCTCTGCGGGATCCATTTCGGCCTCAGGTGGCTGAGGTGGTGCAGATAATGGATGCGGATACGGGGATCAGGCCGGAAGAGGATCGTATCAAGGATTACCTTGAAAACTATGGAGTCGATAACCTTGCGATGGTGGGAACAATCAGTAATCTCAACGACGAAGGCTTATGGGCTTTGGTAAGAGATACGAAAGGTGAAGTTCATCGAGTAACTGTAGGTGACTATATGGGTCTTGATCATGGACAGGTACAGTCGATAGATGAACGTGAAATCCGTCTTGTTGAGATAGTGTCAAATGGTCGTGGCGGTTGGATGAAGCGTCCGCGTAATATTGTTCTCCCCGAGCCGAAATAGGGATGCAGATCGTGAATACATCAAAAAACAATACTAGATGCGTTATGCAGCCCAGTGCGGCACTGCCGATGTGGCTCTGGATGTTGGCCCTGCTTACAACACTGCTCTCAAGTGTTGTCGCTGCGCAGGAAGTTCAGCTTAAGGACGCCAATTTTGTGGCACTGCCGGGTCAGAAAATCGAAGTGAGACTGGATTTTGATTCGCCGCCGCCGGTTCCCAACGCCTATATGATTGACAACCCACCTCGGTTGGTGATGGATTTCTTTGGTGTTACCAATGAGCTGGGGCAGCGCCAGCTGGATCTCAAAACCAACCTTGTCGACAGCCTCAATTTTGCACAAGTGGAAGGGCGCTTGCGTGTTGTGGCTAACCTGAATGTCAAGGCCGAGTATACGATGTTGGCCGAAAACAACAGTCTTTTCATGGTGTTTGAAGACAGTGGTATTGGTGCTGGTGTTTCCAGAGTTGCTGCGCCAACCCCGATTGAAGGGGCAAGAATGCCTGCAGCGGCTGATGACAGAACGCGTATTCGCGGTATCGATTTTCAGCGGGTTGAGGGCAATAGAGGCCGTGTAACGGTGACGATGAGTGATGATCGTGCTGGCCTTGATATTTTTGAAGAGGGTAATAACGTCATCATTAATCTTGTGGGTGCCAGCTTGTCAGATGCGCTGGAATCCCGCCTTGATGTCATGGACTTTGCCACGCCTGTGATGTTCATTGATGCGATGGTCAGTGGTGAAAACACCATGATTCTCGTCAAGCCTTCTGCCGAACCTTATGACTTCATGGCCTATCAAACAGGTAACCAGCTGTTTCTGGACTTCAAGCCTTTGACTTTTCAGGAGCAGGAGGAGCTGTCCAGATCTCAGTTCCCCTATTCGGGTGAACGCATCGATCTGAATTTCCAGAATGTAGAGGTCCGCACAGTATTGCAAATACTGGCTGAAGTGGCTGAAATGAACCTTGTTGTCAGTGATCAGGTGGGTGGTACGGTTACCCTAAGGCTGAAGAATGTACCCTGGGATCAGGCGCTGGATATCATACTCAAAACCAAGAATCTGGATAAGCGTGAATCCGGCAATGTCCTGATGGTAGGTACGGCTGCTGAAATCAGCGCTCGTGAACAGATGGAGCTTGAAAGTCAGCAGCAGGTTCAGCAACTGGCACCCTTGATCACTGAGTATATACAGGTGGACTTCCGGCGTGCGACAGATATGAAAACGCGGCTTGAGGATGCGCGCATGGTGTCCGAACGTGGCTTTATTCTGGCCGATGATCAGACCAACGTACTGATGATACGCGAAACAGCCAGGCAGATGGAGGAGATCCGGCGCACTCTTCGCCGCTTTGATATTGAAGTAGCACAGGTGCTGGTTGAAGCTCGTATCGTTAATGCTTCAACGGACTTTTCCAAGGCGCTGGGTATTCGCTGGGGGGCTGGGTTCATGAATGACCGCTGGCAGATCGGCGGTTCACCGAATTCACCTGGCACACCTTTTACTGCGCCTCTGACGACAACCTCTTCCAGCTTTAACCAGGGCTTTAACCAGGGTTTCAACCAGGGCTCCACTCAGGGTAGTAACCAGTCAACCAATACCGGCAGTGCTACAACGGTGACTGTGGGCGATACTGTTATTAATATTGGTTCCTCATCCGGTACAACAGGCTCCAATACTTCTTCCAGTACCGGTAGCAATACCAGTAGTGGTACATCAAGCAGTTCCACAACCCAGACGCGTGGTATTCCAAGTAATCTGATGGTGGATCTGGGTGTTACACCGCAATCCTCTATCGCAATAGGCTATCTGGCGAGCAACTTCCTGCTCTCGGCAGAGCTGACGGCGCTGGAAAGTGACGGTAAAGCTGAGATCATCTCACAGCCCAAGGTTATTACAACCAATGGCCAGACGGCGATGATCAAGGCCGGACAGCAGATTCCCTATCAGAAGATAGAAGACGGTACTGTAACGATCGAATTCAAGGATGTTGCACTGAGTCTGGAGGTGACGCCGCAGATCAATCCGGGTGATCGCCTGACTCTGGATCTTAAGGTGAATCAGGATTCTGTGGGTCAGGTGCTGCCAAACGGTGAAGTATCCATCAACACCAATGAGGTTAGAACTTCTGTCGTGGTGCGCGATGGTGATACCATAGTGCTGGGTGGCGTGTTCAGGAATGAAACTTTCAATCAGGTTTCCAAAACGCCCCTTCTTGGCGACCTTCCCGTTCTGGGCCACCTGTTCAGGCAAACAGAAAAGGCTGAAAGTAAGCGTGAACTGCTGATCTTCATCACGCCTAAAATGATTCGGGATGCCTTGGCTTCACAGTAGAGGAAACCCGTTGAACATATATTTAATCGGGCCAATGGGTGCTGGCAAAAGCACCATTGGCCGTTTGCTGGCTCAGGAACTCAAGACTGAGTTTTACGACACGGACAAGGTAATAGAAGAACGTTCGGGCGCTAATATTCCCTGGATCTTCGATGTAGAGGGTGAGCAGGGGTTCAGGGATCGCGAGACCGCTGTCATTGATGAATTGACTCAGCATGACAACATCATACTGGCAACGGGTGGTGGTGCAGTGTTGCGAGAGATCAATCGGCAGCACCTGCAAAGCCGTGGATTGGTCGTATTTCTGAGTACCTCAATCGAGCAGCAGCTGGAGCGGACATCGAAAGACCGTAATCGTCCCTTGCTGCAGACTGACAATCCGCGTGCGGTTCTCATTAAACTACTGGAAGAGCGTGAACCACTATATAAAGCATGCTCGGATTTGGTCGTCAGAACCGATCGCCGGCATCCGCGAACGGTTGCCAATGAGATCATCAAGCTGGTTAAACAACTGGCGCCCTCTTGAATACAGCAAACTCCTGGAGTGAGCCTCAGATGCAAAAGCTGACTGTTGCGCTGGCTGAGCGTAGCTATCCTATCTATATCGGCAGCGGACTGATCTCTCAGTCGCTTCTGCCCACGCATATCAAGGCCAGACAGGTGATGGTCGTGACCAACGAAACCGTTGCGCCCTTGTACCTTGAGCAATTGAAGCAGGGTCTGGTCGGTCATCAGGTGGATGTTGTGACCTTGCCGGATGGTGAGCAGTTCAAGGATCTTGAGCATCTTGATCTTATCTTCAGTGCTCTGCTGTCTCACCGGCATAACCGTACTACAACGCTGATAGCATTGGGGGGTGGTGTTGTCGGCGACATGACGGGTTTTGCTGCAGCCTGCTATCAGCGAGGGGTGGCGTTCATTCAGGTTCCGACCACACTTCTGTCTCAGGTGGACTCTTCGGTTGGTGGCAAGACCGGCGTGAATCATCCGATGGGCAAAAACATGATTGGTGCCTTTTATCAGCCCCAGGCTGTCATTGCAGACACTTCAGTGCTGAGCTCCTTGCCGGCGCGTGAGCTGTCAGCCGGTCTGGCTGAAGTGATCAAGTATGGTTTGATCTATGATGCCAGCTTTTTCGAGTGGCTGGAGCAGCATATGGTGCGCCTGCGCTCAGGTGATGAGCAGTTACTGGCCCAGGCCATTCATCGCTCCTGTGAGATAAAGGCAGAGGTGGTGGCCGAGGATGAACATGAAACAGGGATACGTGCCTGGCTGAATCTGGGTCATACCTTCGGGCACGCCATAGAAACCGAGATGGGTTATGGCAACTGGTTGCATGGCGAGGCCGTAGGGGCGGGAACCATGATGGCGGCTGACCTGTCAATGCGTTTGGGCTGGCTCAAGCAGGAGGATGTTGAGCGGGTACGGGCAATTCTGATTGCGGCAGGTCTACCGGTTTTGCCACCGGAAGAGATGTCAGCGCAGCGTTTCTGCGAACTGATGGCTGTCGATAAGAAAGTACTTGATGGACAGTTGCGCCTGGTACTGCTTAAATCGATCGGCGAAGCTACAGTTACCGACCAGTTTCCGGCCGCACTGTTGCATCAGACTCTGAGTGCAGGTAAATACCTGGGCCAGCTTTCAAACACTTGATCAGGTTGTTCTATGGCGCTGTCTCATTCACTGTATGTTGAACCACCGTCGCGCATGCAGCTTACCGATAAGCTGCGCCATATGGCTCGTTTTTCAGATTTTGTCATTTTGCTGCTCGGTGATGTCGGCAGTGGCAGAACGACCCTCCTTCAGCAGCTGCTGCCGCAGGAAGAGGATACGTCGCAGCGGATCGTTCAGGTAGCGCTCACCAAGCCTACCGATGTCACAACGCTGCTGATAGAGCTGGTATCGGCCATGGAGTTGGAGTGTTCGGCAACGGCAGATAACCGTGAACGGCTGACAGAGGTTCACAGGCAGGCCAAGGCACTGGCTGAGCTTGAGATTACGTTGCAGATCTTTGTTGATGACGCTGACCTCCTGACAGACAATGCGCTGGAGTTGCTGACCGGCTTTACCCAGATAGAGCGTGGTGCCCCGCATCTTCTGATGACCGCTCAACCCCCATTTGAGCAGAGGCTGCTTGAATTGGGTGTTACGCAGCGCCTGGATGGATACCAGCATGTACAGATTCTGCATCCGTTTGAGCCCGAAGAGGCAGAAGCGTTTGTGGCAGCCTTGCTGCCTGAGGGAGTCGATATCAAGCCACGACTGCTCAGGCAACTGATCGACAGGAGTGAAGGCAATCCCGGAAGTCTGCGAGCCGGTGTGTCTGATTTGTTGAAAAAGGGCGGGGTGGTCAAACCCGGAGTTGCATCCAGAGTAAAATCAGGGGTTGCAGCAGGGATGACATCAGCAGGCATTACATCCGGAGTTAAGGCTTTTCCGCTGCCACCAGTCCATCTGGCGGGTATTGCGCTGGTACTGGTGGCGATTACCGGAGTGGCAGTGTGGCAGTTCCTGCCTTCAGAACCTGCCGTAACCAGTGATACGCAACGTTTGTCGATCCCCCTTGAGGTGTCGTCTCTCTCTGGCCCGATTGTCACAACGCCCGAACCCGCTGTGCGTGATGATCTGGCACAACGACTGGCAGAGCAGGAGGCGAGGTTACAGGAAGATGCTGTTTCCATCGATCTGACATCAGGCGGCATACCTCTGACCGAGCTCGCTGAGCTTAATCCGATTGTCGAAGAAGAGGCAGACCAGGATAGTGATGAAGTGATAATGCCCGAGCCGGAACCCGTGGATGCAGCACCGGTTTCTGCGCCACAGGCTGCTCCTGAGTCACCCCCTGTACCTTCATCGGCAGTGGCCCAGTCAGCTGGACAGCAGGCCCCCCCTGGACGTGTAAGTCAGCCACAGGCAATATCACCTGCACCTGCACCTGCACCTGCACCTGCACCTGCACCTGCACCAGCACCAGCACCAGCACCAGCACCAGCACCAGCACCAGCACCAGCACCAGCACCAGAGCCCAGTGTAGCGGCGGCCCCCTCGCCACCACCAGCGCCACCACCTGCCCCAGCTTCTGCAGCACAGACTGCCAGCTCCTCTTCACAGCACCCACTGTTGCGTGAGAAAGAGTTGATGGGATGGCCGGATTCCGGTTATACCTTGCAGATGCTGGGTGCTCGGTCAGAGCAGAGTGTCGTGAGATTCATCGAATCTCAGCAGGAGAAGCACAGATTCTATTACTTCAGGACTATTTTCCGAGAGCAACCCTGGCATGTGATCGTATATGGTCAATACCCGACTCGTGCTGCTGCGATGTCCGCTGTATCGACTTTGCCCAGCGAATTACAGTCTTTGCAGCCTTGGGCGCGCAGTATTTCAGGTGTCAAGGCCGATATTGGCAAGAAACAATAATACCTATATATAACAAATACCTATAATAAATCTCCTGCTTATTTAATGCCTGATTCGGGTTCCAGACTGATCTGAATCAGGATCTGTGCTGTCTAAAATTTGTCCCGGAGCCGCATGAGGTGTAAAATCGATTCCCCTTTTCGCCTGTTACACACGCATTGAGGTCGTATATACGATATTAACTCATTGATGTAAAAGAACTTTTTAGTGAGATTGGCTTATGAGCAATGGTCTGTATCGCCACGGTGAGTTTAAAGACAACTGTGGCTTTGGCCTGATGGCACACATGCAGGGTCATGCCAGTCATGAACTGCTGCAGAAAGCAATTGAAGCACTGGCTTGCATGACGCACCGCGGTGGTATCGCGGCGGATGGCAAAACCGGTGATGGTTGTGGTCTGTTGATGCAGAAACCGGATGCGTTTCTGCGTGCCGTCGCCAAAGAGGAGCTGCAGGTTGAGCTGGGAGCTCACTATGCTGTAGGGATGGTGTTTCTGTCCAGGGAGCCTGGACTTGCAGACGCAGCTCGTCAGCGCCTGAACAGCGAGTTGGAAGCACAGGGGCTGGCCGTGCAAGGCTGGCGTGTGGTTCCAACCGATAACAGCTGCCTGGGGCCGATTGCCAAAGATACCTTACCTGCCATTGAGCAGGTTTTTATTGATGCGAAGAGTAAAACGGAACGTGAATTTGTAACCAGTCTGTTTGTCGCACGTCGCAAGGCCGAACAAGGCCTGGAGTCAGATCCGGACTTCTATATCTGTAGTCTCTCGGATAAAGTCATCTCCTACAAAGGATTGATGATGCCTGTGGATCTTCCCAGTTTTTACAAAGATCTGGGTGATGCAAGGTTGGAAACAGCTATCTGTACCTATCACCAACGTTTCTCAACCAATACAGCGCCGCGTTGGCCGCTGGCACAACCTTTTCGCTTTCTTGCCCACAATGGCGAGATCAATACTATCGATGGCAACCGGAACTGGGCCAGAGCGCGCAGCAATAAATTCGCCACCCCGTACCTGCCCAATGTGGAAGAACTGCAGCCTATCGTGAACACCACCGGCTCAGACTCATCCAGCATGGACAACATGCTGGAGTTTCTGCTGGTAGGGGGCATGGATATCTACCGTGCCGTGCGCATGATCGTGCCACCGGCGTGGCAGAACGTGGAGACAATGGACTCCAATCTGCGTGCCTTCTACGAATACAACTCCATGCATATGGAACCCTGGGATGGTCCGGCCGGTATGGTCATGACCGATGGCCGCTATGCGGTCTGCATGCTGGATCGTAACGGCCTGCGTCCCTCTCGCTGGGTGATGCTGAAGCAGGGCTATATCTGCACCGCGTCCGAGATCGGTGTGTTCGACTACAAACCCGAAGATATCGTGGCACAGGGTCGTGTCGGACCGGGTCAGATACTGACCATCGACACCGAAACAGGCGAAGTGCTGCATACACCGGATATCGATGCCAAGCTGAAAAGCCGTCAGCCCTATCGTAAGTGGCTGAAAGAGAACGCCATGCGTCTTGAGCAGACCATGAGCTTTGTGGAGGAATCACAGTCTTTCCGTGAGATGGCGACGGAAGAGATCAAGATCCACATGAAGATGTTCCAGGTCACCTTCGAAGAGCGAGATCAGGTGATCCGTCCTCTGGGTGAGAGTGGTATGGAAGCGGTAGGCTCCATGGGCGACGATAAGCCGATGGCAGTCTTGTCCAAGCGTATCCGCTCGCCTTACGATTACTTCCGTCAGCAGTTCGCGCAGGTTACCAACCCGCCGATCGATCCGCTGCGTGAAGCGATCGTCATGTCGCTCGAAACCTGTATCGGTGTTGAGCGCAACGTGTTTGAGGAGAGCCCTCAGCATGCACGTCGTGTGATCCTGAGCTCACCTGTTCTGTCTGCCAGCAAGTTCCGCAGACTGCGTAACAACACGGTCGGTGACTTTGACTCGATAGATCTTGATCTGCAGTACGATCCGGCTATAGGTCTGGAACAGGCGATTCGTGATCTGTGTGACAAGGCCGAGAAAGCGGTGCTGGATAACAAGGTGATTCTGATCCTGACTGATGCCTACTTGCAGCGCGGCAAATTGCCGATTCATGCAGCGATGGCAACCGGTGCCGTGCATCACCATCTGGTGGGCAAGGGGCTCAGAACCAACACCAATATTGTGGTCGAAACCGGCACAGTGCGTGATCCGCATCACTTTGCGGTACTCTTCGGTTTTGGTGCCACGGCGGTTTACCCTTATCTGGCGTATCGTGTTCTGAACGATCTGTGTCGTACCAACGAACTGACCAATGATCCACTGCGTGCGCATGAAAACTATCGCAAGGGGATCAACAAGGGCCTGATGAAGATCCTCTCCAAAATGGGGATTTCCACCATCGCGTCCTATCGCGGTGCGCAGCTGTTTGAGGCGGTCGGTCTGTCGAGTGAAATCGTCAACCTGTGCTTTACCGGTGTCGCCAGCCGTATTGAGGGTGCTCGCTTTGAGCACTTCCAGTTCGAGCAGGATCTGCTGGCGAAGGAAGCCTGGAGCGCTCGTAAGCCGATTCAGCAGGGCGGTCTGCTCAAATATGTGCATGGTGGTGAGTATCACGCCTACAACCCGGATGTGGTCACATCGATCCATCAGGCCGTTGCCACGGGAGATGCCAAGGCTTACCAGCGCTATGCCGATCTGGTGAACAAGCGCGGCGTGGCGACGATCCGTGATCTGTTTGCAATTCGCAAGGATATCAAGCCGATCCCGCTGGATCAGGTTGAGTCGGCTGAGAAGCTGTTCCCACGTTTTGATACCGCAGCCATGTCACTCGGTGCGCTGTCGCCAGAGGCGCATGAAGCGCTGGCAGTGGCGATGAACGAGCTGGGTGGTCGTTCCAACTCAGGTGAGGGTGGCGAAGATCCGGCACGGCATGGCACTATCAAGCGTTCCAAGATCAAGCAGATTGCCTCGGGGCGTTTCGGTGTTACACCGGAATACCTGATGAGTGCTGATGTGATGCAGATCAAGGTCGCGCAGGGTGCGAAGCCGGGTGAGGGTGGTCAGTTGCCGGGTGGTAAGGTAAATGAGCTGATCGCTCGTCTGCGTTACTCAGTACCAGGTGTGACCCTGATCTCGCCACCACCGCATCACGATATCTACTCGATCGAGGATCTGGCGCAGCTGATTTTTGATCTCAAGCAGATCAATCCTGAGGGGCTGGTATCGGTCAAGCTGGTATCGCGTCCGGGTGTCGGCACGATCGCCTGTGGTGTGGCCAAGGCCTATGCCGACCTGATCACCATCTCTGGCTATGACGGCGGCACGGCGGCATCCCCGCTGACCTCCATTCACTATGCCGGTTCACCCTGGGAGCTGGGACTGGCGGATGCGCATCAGGCGCTACGTGCCAACCAGTTGCGCGGTAAGATCCGCCTGCAGACTGATGGCGGTCTGAAAACCGGTCTTGATGTCGTCAAGGCTGCAATGTTGGGTGCGGAAAGCTTCGGCTTTGGTACCATGCCGATGGTCGCGCTGGGCTGTAAGTACCTGCGTATCTGCCATCTCAACAACTGTGCAACCGGTGTCGCGACGCAACGTGCTGATCTGCGTGAAGAGCATTTTCGTGGCACGGTCGAGATGGTCAAGAATTTCTTCCGCTTTATCGCAGAAGAGACTCGTGTACTGATGGCTCAACTGGGTGTTCGCACCATGGATGAACTGGTGGGTCGTACCGAACTGCTGGAGATTCTTGAAGGTGAATCAGACAAGCAGCGTTGCCTTGATCTGACGCCGATTCTGAGCAAGGCGGGCGTGCCGGATGAGTATCCGCAGACCTGTCAGCAGGAGAGAAACCAGCCATATGATCCGGGTAGCCTGAACGACAGGATGCTGGAGCTGGCCAGGGATGCGATCGAAGGCAAGAGCGGCGGTGAGTGGGAGCTCAAAATCACCAGCTGCGATCGCTCCGTCGGCGCACGCACCTCCGGGTTCATTGCCAACCATCACGGCAATCTGGGTATGAGTGATCAGCCGGTGATATTCAATTTCCGTGGTCATGCCGGGCAATCTTTCGGGGTCTGGAACGCCGGTGGTCAACACCTCTATCTGGAAGGTGATGCCAACGACTATGTCGGCAAAGGGATGTCCAGCGGCAAGATCGTGTTGCGCCCGTTCAGCGGTGTTACCTTTAAAACGCACGAAACCGCCATCATGGGCAACACCTGTCTTTATGGCGCAACCGGCGGAAAGCTGTTTGCAGCGGGTCATGCCGGTGAGCGTTTCGCGGTGCGCAACTCAGGTTGCCATGCTGTGATTGAAGGGGCAGGTGATCACTGCTGCGAATACATGACGGGCGGTATGGTGACGGTACTGGGCAAAACCGGCTACAACTTCGGTGCAGGTATGACCGGAGGCTTTGCCTATGTGCTGGATCTGGACAACAGCTTTGTGGATAAGTACAACCACGAACTGGTGGATATCCACCGTGTCGCGCCTGAGCAGATGGAGGCGTATCGCAACCACCTGCGCTCAGTCATTATCGAGTTTACCCGTGAAACAGGCAGCGCCTGGGGGCGTGAGATCCTCGACAATTTCGATGATCTGATTGGTAAGTTCTGGCTGGTCAAGCCCTATGCAACCGGGCTCAATGAACTGCTGAACAGCATTCGCAAGCGCCCGGAATAAGCATGCCAGGGTATGATTATCGGCAGCACCTGGCTCCAGAGTGGGTCAGGTCTCCTGAAGAGGTATTAAAATGGCTGAACGTCTGAGTAATGACTTCCAGTTTATGGATGTGGGCCGTAAGGGGCCCAAGAAAATCACGGCATCTGTGCGTAAAAAACAGTTCGCCGAAATCTATGAGCCTTTCCGGCCCAAAGATGCTGCCAGCCAGTCACATCGTTGCCTGGAGTGCGGTAACCCCTATTGTGAGTGGAAATGCCCGGTACACAACTTCATCCCCAATTGGCTGAAGCTGGTCACAGAAGGCAACATCATGGAAGCGGTGGAGCTGAGCCATCAGACCAACACCCTGCCAGAAGTCTGTGGCCGTGTCTGTCCGCAGGATCGTCTGTGTGAAGGGGCTTGTACCCTGAATGATGGCTTCGGTGCCGTGACCATCGGTTCGGTTGAGAAATATATCACCGACACCGCGTTTGCGATGGGCTGGCGTCCGGATATGAGCCACGTGGTCTGGACCGACAAGAAAGTCGCCGTGATTGGTGCCGGTCCTGCCGGTCTTGGCTGTGCCGATATTCTGGTGCGCAATGGCGTGCGTCCGGTAGTGTTTGATCGCTATCCCGAGATCGGTGGCCTGCTGACCTTTGGTATACCGGAGTTCAAGCTGGAAAAAGATGTCATGGTGCGTCGTCGCAAGGTGTTTGAAGGCATGGGCGTTGAGTTCCGCCTCAATACCGAAGTCGGCAAAGACATCAGCATGGAAAAACTGCTGGAGCAGTACGACGCAGTCTTCCTTGGTATGGGCACCTATACTTATATGAAAGGTGGCTTCCCCGGTGAAGATCTGGATGGCGTGTATGATGCACTGCCGTTCCTGATCTCCAACGTCAACCACTGCCTGGGCTTCGAGAAGAGCCCCGAGGAGTTCATCAACCTCAATGGCAAGCGTGTTGTCGTGCTTGGTGGTGGTGATACAGCGATGGACTGTAACCGCACATCGATTCGCCAGGGTGCCAAGTCGGTGACCTGCGTTTATCGCCGCGACGAGGCCAACATGCCGGGTTCTCGCAACGAGGTGGTCAATGCACGGGAAGAGGGCGTTAAGTTTGCCTTTAACCGTCAGCCTGTCGAAGTGGTCGGTGAGAATGGCAAGGTAGTAGGCATCAAGGTGGTTACTACCCGCATGGGTGAGCCGGATGAGAATGGCCGTCAGCGTGCAGAAGTGGTCGAAGGGTCTGAAGAGATCCTCAAGGCCGATGCCGTACTGATCGCCTTTGGCTTCCGCCCGAGCCCTGCACCCTGGTTTACCGAGTTTGGTATCGATATGCACGAAGATGGCCGTATTCATACCAGCGGTACGCCTGATCAGGTAGGAAAGTTCGCCTTCCAGACCAGCAACCCGAAAGTGTTTGCCGGTGGTGATATGGTGCGTGGTTCCGATCTGGTCGTGACCGCGATTGATGAAGGTCGTCGTGCTGCCGAAGGGATTCTGGACTATCTCGAGGTCTGAATCTGGCTCTGAGATGAAAAGCCGACATGCGTGCAGACGGGTGTCGGCTTTTTTGTTGCCTGTTTCAGGTGGGCTTGCCAGACCTATCGACTGAATCCCTGATCCAGGTCTCTGTTTCTGCTGTTGGATGAACTATTCTTAAACTTTGATCAGCCATATCTGGAGTAAGGGCAAATGCGCAGGCAGCAGGAGGTTGTGGGTCGTCCCTATCTACCGGTGTTCTGTCAGGAGAGCATGGTACTGCGGGTAATAGTACTGGCGCAGGCTGTGGCGATCTTGCTGGCGCTGGCGCCCGGTGTGGTTGAGGATCGCTGGGTGCGCCTGGGCTTTACCACCCTGTTTGTGCAGTGGGTGGCGTTACTGAGCATACTACTGTTGTGCCTGTTTCAGCGCATGATGCGCCGACTGAAGCCGAAGCTGCTGATTCCGGCTTCGCTGTTGATTCTGCTGTTGGTAACCCTGTTGGTGAGTATTCTGGCCTATCATGTGTTGGCTAACTGGGGCTGGGTGACCCGTGAAGGGCTGGGCAGTTTCGTCATCAATAACCTGGCGATTGCGCTGGTAGTCGGTGCGATGTGTATCCAGTTGTTTGTCATGCATTATGAACGCAGTGAACGCATTACCGCCCAGTCTCGTGCGGAGCTGGATGCACTGCAGGCCAAAATACGCCCCCACTTCCTGTTCAACTGTCTGAACATGATAGCCGAGCTGACGCGAGAGGACCCGGTTGGTGCCGAACGTGCTCTGCTCAACCTGTCAGGCCTGTTTCGTGCTGCACTGAATGCCGGAGAACAGTCAACACTTGAAGAGGAGCTGCAACTGTCGCGACAGTATATTGAGCTGGAACAGTGGCGACTTGGCGATAGATTGAAAATAAGTTGGGATCTGCCTGAGCAGCTGCCCGCCCTGACCTTGCCGGTACTGACGCTGCAGCCGCTGTTGGAAAACGCCGTGCATCATGGAGTGGAAGTGCTTCCCGAAGGGGGGCGCATTATCATGAAGCTGCACCGCAGTAAGGATTGGCTCACTCTGCTGATCGAAAATCCGGTTGGCCGTTCAGCTACTTCATCAGCAGGTAACGGTGTCGCGATCCGCAACATACAGCGCCGTCTGGAATTGGTGTATGGCGAGCAGGCTAAAGTCACTCACGGCCCTGTTGACGGGCTCTATCGATTGAAGATTGTATTGCCACTTTCCGAGGATAAAGGTGTATGAGATGAAAGTGCTGATAGTGGATGATGAGCCGTTGGCGCGCAGCCGCATAAGGCGCTTACTGGCGAGCCATGAGGGCTTCAATTGCGTTGGTGAGGCAGTCAATGGCATGCAGGCACTGGAGCTGGCGCAACAGCTGCAGCCGGAGTTGGTCATGCTGGATATCGAAATGCCCGGCATGAGTGGATTGGAGGTAGCGGCTACTCTGTCCCGTAGTACCCCGCCACCAGCGATTATCTTCCTCACGGCACATCCGGAGCATGCGCTGGATGCCTATCAGGTAGGGCCATCCGATTATCTGCTCAAGCCGGTCTCGGAGGATCGCCTGGCACAGGCGTTGCAAAGACTCAGTGTTCGCAATCGGGCCCAACTGGAGGCTAGCCGCGAGCAGCAGGAGTGGATCAGCTATCAGATAGGTGGCGCTTTACGCCGTGTACCCTTTTCAACCTTAATCGCCTGTCAGGCGGATGGGAAGTATGTGCGCCTGGTGTTTGATTCGGGTGAGGCATTGATTGAGAAGAGCCTCAAACAGTTGGAAGAGGAGTATGGTGAGAGTTTATTGCGTGTGCATCGTAATGCGCTGGTGAATCGCAGCCGACTGGAAAGTCTGGTGACACTGTCAGGTTGTCACATAGTGAAGATGCGAGGGACTACTCTACAATTTGATGTGAGCCGACGCCATGTGAGTGAGGTGAAGGGGGTCTTGATCTCTTCCCCTTCACCATAAACTCGTTATTTTCTACCAGCCTTGCTGGTTATCATCGGTCAGTGTCGACGTTCCAGTAGATACGTGACCGTGTCTGCTGAATAACCGGAGACAACTCAACTGGCTCCAGTCCTTCACAACCTATGCAGAAAGTTACCGGAGGCTCATCTGCACAGTTATCTCCTACACAGCCAGGGTTGGTTGGCACAACAGTACCAATAACTGGAGCAATCGGCATGCCGCCACCTGGGATTTCTACTGATCTATCACCACCACAGACATTGTTTACACCAATCATGCCAGAAGCGGTGAAGAGATTTACACGGTACGCAGTACTTATACCCAGCGGCAGGGTACACATTCCAGCAGTTGCACCACCGGGTCGGTAGGTGTTGAAGAATACTGAGCCCGCTGCAATTGCAGAGGTGGTAACAACTTGCTCACCCTGGCCAGGTAAGCTCATAAACCATCCACGCTGACTGCTTGTTGGATAAATACCCTGAGCATCACAATCAGTCGGAACTGAGTAGTTAGTGATCAGAATGCCGTCCAGGTCGATGGCAGTATTATCCGTTGGATAATCAAGGAAGACAAAGAAGCGATCGTCAATATCTTCTTCATAGGGGTAGTTTGTTTCCAGAGGACGTTCTCTGTTACCACTGCCAAATGCAAGGTACACAGTATTCTTGTATGGCAGTACTGAAGGGGCATTAAACAACTTACGTGAATCGGCAGTGTAGGCTATCTTGTGGATGCTCCAATCGGCAGGTGCCAGGGCATCTTTGGTAACCGGGTTTACAAAGTTGATACGCCAGACATTACCACTTAAATCGACAGCATAGGCAAAGTCGACCAGCCCATCGTAGTCAGTATCAACTACTTTGATATCAGCTGCCACCGCTCCGTCGGTTTCAAAGTGCCTGATCAAGTCACCCGTATATGCATCGACAATATAGATCCCGCGACCTTTTGAACTGGCATCGCAGGTTGTGATCGGCGCATCAGTATCTTCACAGTTGTCGTAACCAGCACCGAAGATCAAAATGGGTGGCGTTGGACTTCTTAATGGCTCTGGCCACTGCTCAAGTGGCTCTGTTGCTAGAGGGTAGCCGCCAACATGCGCTGGTTGAGGAAGTGACCAGGTCTGCCCCAGGCTCGTAAAGTCACTACTGGTACAGCCGCTATCATTGCTCGTGTTGGGACAACCAATACGCCATAGCAGAGACGGCGAAACAGGGTTGGACACATCAAGGGCATACACCATACGGCCTCCACGGCGCATAGTCGGGTAAATATAAGCCAGATCCACTTCGTTGTCATTGTTATAGATGACCAGTTGTCCGGTTGACCCGTCGAAAAAATAATCCTTTGGCTCTGGATTGGCTGATGGGTCCTGATTCGGAAAGGCTACGAGTGGTTCATTATCATACAAACGCTGCATCTGGCTGAAGTGTTCAGGTGCCAGCAGCGACCACCTCTCCTCTCCAGTTTGTGCGGAGATAGCGCGGAATAGCCCGTCATTAGCACCATAGAAAACAGTTGTTCCAATATTGTCACCATAGTTGATCGGTAGTGGACGAGAGTGCACCACGTCCCCATGAATGTGAATGCGTGCTGTATCACCAGAAGTATTGAAACCACGAGTGTATTGGCGAACATTGTTTCCACCAAGGCTGTCATTGAAAGTAGAGCTGAGCGGCGTCAGGCTATTACTACTGACGGTATATACGACACGATCAGCGCTTGTCGCGATTCCACGTGCTTGTTGGGCAGCACCGCCTTTTTCAACGAATGGTCCATCAGGCAGGTCAGACCATGGGGCATCTTCATCGCCAGCAGGCAATGTTGTACAGACACTTCTGGGTGGTGGGGTGACCCCCTTGTCTTGCCAGAAACCTGCAGAGTCTTCACTCCAGAAGCTTTCGGCACATTCTGAAGCGAAATTGGTGAGCGGGTTCACTGCGGGTTGTGCAGGAGTACGTGCATCCGCCAACTGAACGGTACCGCCGAATATGCCGACCTGATACTGCTTGAGATTGCCGAACCAGCGCGGGGCGGCAAACTGATCAGGTCTGAACATTCCGATAAATACCTGATTCTCATTTTGGGCGCGGTTTGTGGCGCTCAACGGCAGAGCAACAGCTGCGAAAGTAGAGTTGACTGATAGAATATCTGAAATTATGGAGTCAATTGCAGCTTGGATAGACTCCTCATTTCTTGCTGCGAAGTAACGGCCACCACCAACATTAGCGGCGCTTAGCATCAGGCCGGTATGGTCAGCATTTTGCTGCTTGTTAAACACATCAATCGTATAGGTGATTACAGGGGCACGATAGACTTGGGGAGTATTGTCTACATCAAGATAGTCGATGGGGATACCATGAACGTAGAAGAATCGTGCCCAGTCATCGAAGTTCCAGTCACGTCCTTTAGTGTTATCTGTCTGACCTGTCGGCGTCACAGTTGTGACCTCATCGGTTATCTGAACAGCCAGACGATAGTGGTTGTTCTGCGCACAGCTACTGCCATCCAGTGAGCTGGTGGAGCAGGCACAGTTGGCTTTGCCGAAGCAGAGCCCACCCGCATTATTTTCAGCTGTAGTACAGGCGCTCACACCAGGGTTGTTGGTTTGATAACAGGCGGCTGAGTAATCAACATGTGCAGGGTTATCAGGTTGAGTGACCGAGGTAACGATTGTTTCAGTGGTGGTGGTGAAAAGGGGAATGGGCAGGGGAGTGCCGCTATTTTCTGTGGCAAGCCTTGCAGCCGTACCTCCAGCTTCGTTATACAACTCTCTGAGTATCTGGCTATTGGCAGAGTCATCGCTTGATGGTCCACTGTTGTTCGGGTTGCCGATAAAAATGACATATGTCTGAGTACACATGTCCTCATCAACCAGTGGTGACTTGAATTGGCTGAAGTTAGTGACATATCCGTCTGGATCTGCCAAAGATTCAGGTGTCCCAGCTCCGGCATAGGACTGGTTTGAGCCGGTCAGATAGTTATATATATCGTACATCAGAAAGCCGTACTCTTCATTTGAGTTGCGGCGCTCTGCTGGACTGTTGATATTGTTAAAAATTGTATCCAGCCTGTTGTTGAGAGTTATCTGGCTGCTGGCAGTGAGCTCCTGAAGAGCGAAGCGTACAAAAGCACCATTCTGGTTTGCGTTACCCTGAGTTGTGAATTCGAGAAGCCCGACATTGACTTTTCCGGTTAAGCCAGCCAGTGAGTTCTTGATAGCTCTTACTTCTGACTGCCCCTGGGTAAGACCTCCCGGCCACTGTTGACTTTGTCTGGACCAGTTGGATGTGTTATCCAGTACAATCAGGATATTGGGTAATCCACCACTGGTGCCTGTGCCGCCCACAAAAATGTCAATATCTTCAGCGTATGCCAGATGAGGGATAAAAAGGGTCATCATACTGATTAGAATGAAGTTGAGTAATCTGCGTAAGGTTTTCATGACTTTCCCCTGTTATGGGCAGGCTGCCGCAACATTATTTAAAGAAACTCGGACGCCGACACCTTGGCGAACCGTCGCTTGCGCTGCAGTCAGATTGTCCACAGCTACGGCTTGTAGATCCCAGATTGAGTCAGCACATAAAGAATTGGCACCGGTTTCAATCAGGCAGCCAACGTCGTTTGGGTCCTCTATGTTGAGATCAGAGTTGGTAATGGGTGCCACAATGATGCACTGAGGAGGTTGAACCGTAACGGTAATATCATTATTGCCATCTGCATTGATGTCATAGCATTTGGTGTTGTTGGTTTCGCATGAGTTGATAAACACATTGTTCGGGTTATTGAAAAACAGAGTCGTACTTATTGCTTCTTCAAGCGCAGCATCTGCCATCATGATGGCCTGAGTTCGGTTTTCCAGATTGGCAGTGACCTGAAGGTTGCTTCTGGACATATTGAAGCTCGTGACGGCCATTAGGGTGATCAACAAGAGCATGATCAAAGCGATGGCAAGCACCGCACCCCGCTGCTTTTGGGATGATATAGGAAGAGTGGCTATCATGGTTCCTCCCGTCGTCCTGCAATATTGTTGATTCGGACAGTGGTGCTGTACAACTGGCGTTTAATATTGTCGTTAAATGTCACGGGAGTTTCTCCTCCCAGAGTGTAGGTTCTGTTGTCCAGATGTCCCGGGGATGGTTCCAGGCTGCGTACCAAAATCCATACACGTAGGGCGACCACGTCAGATAGGTCGGTAAGTGCCGGTGTGTTGGTGAAAAGATTGGGTTCACCATTGCCGTTGTTATCTATACCATATTCAAAATGAAGTGCCTCGATGCCATCAACCAGTGGGGTAACGGTGTACGTTGATCCGGCACCTAATTCAGCTCTGCTCAGGACATTGTTGCTGGTGATAAAATAAGTTCGATTCAGCAAGCGATAAATGGGAGCAGGATTTGAGCAGTCTCTTGCTAACAAGGTCATATCTGCAAGGCTGGTACCGATCTGGATTGAGCCGGGGTCATCAGTTTGGCAGGCCGAAACTTGCAGGTGGTGGGCATTTGCAAGGAAAGGATCACAGCCATCACCTGAGTCTGCAACGCAAGTGCTTGAGCGCCTTATTGTGAGGAAGTCGTTACCTGATTTGAAACCGGTCAAACATGAGGGCGCTGAAGTTGTATTGTTTTCACCGAATAAAGGCAGATTGAGCAGAATCTCTATTTCGTCGTTATCAGTTGGGCAGGTAAGATTATTGTTAGTGAAAGTTGGTGACGATGGTAATGGTGGTATGTTTGGGTCTGGATTTCCCGCTTCACCAAAAAAACCCGCATTACTGAGTTCATTAGTTAACAGCAGCATGGCATATCGGCCATTTTCTATCTGGCGGTTTGTTTTCTCCAATTCGCCACGGGTTCTACTGTTGTTGGTAAACACTTCAGTCAATGCCAACATGATGATCAGACCGGCTGTCAGCGCAATCATCACCTCAACGATGGTAAAGCCTCTCTGGGGTCTGGGGGTGTTCTGAATATCCTGAATGATCATCATCAGACTCCCAGATAAGCCAGCATCACGGTAATGGATACTGCACGGCGAAGACTATCATCAGGGCCGTACTCTCCGGCGCCACAGTCAACTGATGGCGTGACGGTTGAGCTGAGGCCTTGCCATGCAACGGTTACGCGTATTTCTACCTCAGAGGTCGCGTCCCCGCCTATGGCTTCTATGCAACCACGTGCACCAATCATGGCGCCAACATTCTCTCCACCAGTCTGAGTGGTTGATGTACCGCGCAGGTTTGCACTCCAGGAGCACAAATCGAAGCTGATCATGTCGGATGGGTCGCAGCTGTCACCAATACCACTGCCGGTACCATAGACTGTTTCACTGCTGTACTCCAGATTTCTGGCTGCGGTTGGGTTAGCTTTAATGCGACTGGCCATATCTTCAGCAAGCATAACAGCATGAGTTCGCTGATAGGCTTCAAGTTCGGCATTCAGCATGCGTGCCTGAAGGCCGGCCAAGCCGAGTAAGCCAATACCCAACACCAGCAGGGTGATAAGAACTTCCAGTAATGTAAATCCTTGGATTTTTGATGAGTAAGGAGTCATGAACAGCCTCCTTTAGTGATTGCCGCACGCCCATCCAGGCCAATTATAAGACAGCGCTTGCTATCCGATTTCAAGGAGGACTCCAGCTCAAAATTAACATCACCCGCTATGGTCAGTCTGCCGGATGGTCTGAAGTTCAATGCCGATACACTACTGTTGATGGCGACACTACTGGTCAAGCGTTCTCGATTGACAGGGTCATCGTCTGAACCGGGAGTAGCGGGATTGGGGATAAGCCAGCCATCAGCCCAGCTTTCACCTGAAGCCGGTCTCAGGGTAATAGTTTGATTGCGCTTGATTGCTTCCGATCTTGCAATCAACATGCTGGTATGAAGATCAGTCGCAGCAGCTCTGACTTGCTGTTCGGCTATCAGAGTCTGAAACCCTGGAATCGCAACCATGACTAGAATCGCAACAATGGCGATTGCAACCATGCTCTCTATCAATGTAAAGCCGTTTTGTAGAGAGTGTTTTTCTCGGGTGCTCGAGCGAATCATAGCCATTAGCAATACTCTGGGTTTATTACCATGGGTTGCCATTCCAAAGTCTTTCACCCGCTTGGTTGATACTTAGTGCCCCATCGCCTGATTGCATTGTGTTTGCTCTTGGAGTGGCCGTGATGGTAAACGCCGGGGGGGTGGTTTGGACTGTAGGGTCTGCAATTGTGTAATGGCGGTTCACATTTTCAGGAATAGGTGCATTTAGTGCTCCCAAAGTATCCGCATAGCTCCTTGAGTCTATCAGGAATTGCTGTTGGCGTTGAGCAAGGTCCATAAGGAAAGACTGCGCTTCGGCCCTGTTTCCACGAATCAGGTACTGCTGATAGGAGGGGTAAGCTATGGCAACCAGAATGCTGACAACCACAACAGCAATCATCACTTCAATCAGGGTGAAACCTTTTATCTTGTTCATAGTCCTGCTCGCTGCGATTCCATAAAGTGCCCATGATTTAAGTTAGGAAGATAGGATCCCAGACTCCCTGCTTAATTAATAACATGTCATAGCTGGCTGTGCAGAGGGAAAGGGATGAATGGTCATGTTTCATGCATAAGTGGTATGAGTGAGTATTAACCTGAGCAGTAACCAGCCTAAGAAGGTTGTGTACTTTTAGGCCTATCAGCAGAGGAGTATTCAAAGCAGTGATTTGGTTACTTCCTATGAGCTTGTTATGTTAATACTTTCTATCTGATTCGCTTGAATGAGAGTTGATCAGATTTTCATTTCTAGCGTGAGGTAGAGTCAAGGGTGCCTGTTAATGAAGTAATAATACTACCTTGTCATTCATTGTCCTTTTGGACAATATGTAAAAGATAGAAGTAGGTTATTATTTGTTCAATGTGTATTATTGAGTTGATGCTTCCAGACAATTTTTTACAGGGAAAGTATCAAGTACATGACTATCAGTTTAAATGATTGATTTAAAGAGATTCAGCCAAGGGGCCAGATAGCTCCCGATAGCTGGTGTATTGCTATATCAAGGGATCTGATATCAGGGAGCGCAGTCAGGGACGACTGATAAACTGGGTTTGACCTCAATGATTAAACATCCTCAGGCTGGCCTGACACTGGTTGAGTTGATGGTAACCGTATCGGTACTGGCCGTGCTTCTCGGTGTTGCCGCCCCGAGTTTTGTCTCGACTGTGCAGAACAGCCGTGCCACCACCTTGGCAAATGCGATTGTTTATGCCTTCAATCTTGCTCGCAGCGAAGCAGTGCGTCGAGGTGATGATATCACCGTCTGCCCCAGCCTGAATGAGGAGACTTGCTCAGGAAATGACTGGACCGTCGGCTGGATTGTGCTGGCACCTGACGGCACTGTGATCCGCAGTTGGAGCAGTCCCCAGATCGGGGCAGTGATCAGCCTGGCTCAGGCAGATGTCGTATTCAATGGGTTGGGTGGTCTGACTGGCGATGCCATCACCTTTGATGCCTACTATGAAGGGTGCAAGGGTGACAAGGCCAGAGCGGTGGATATCCGTGTGACAGGGAGAATCAGCGTGGGCAGGATTGACTGTGGAAGTTAGTAAATTATCTAAACGACAGCAGGGGGTCAGCCTGGTCGAGGTGCTGGTGGCTGTTGTCGTGCTCTCAATCGGTATGCTCGGCATGGCCGGGCTGCAGTTCAACTCCGCGAAAATGAATCAGAGCGCTTATTTTCGTACTCAGGCTACGAGTCTGGCCTATGACCTGGCTGACAGAATGCGTGTAAATCGGGTCGCTGCGCTTAATGGTGACTATGATACTCCTTTCGCCACGGCTGCCACGGGCAATAATTTGTGTGGTGCTGCACTCAACCCTTTCACATCTGCAGTAGACATTGATCAGTGGAAGCACTGCATTGAGTTGGCTTTGCCTGCCGGGCAGGGAGAGGTAGAGGGGTTGGTGGGGGATCAGTTTCGTATAACTGTTCGATGGGATGACAGCCGCGATGGCAGTGCTCCTCAGGCCTTTGCGATGGAGACAGAGATATGAGTGTCCGTCACCAGCCACGCAGCCTGAAAGCCATCAGGTATCAGTCAGGTGTTACGCTGATCGAGTTGATGATCGCAATGCTGATTGGCCTGTTCGTAATAGGGGGCATGATCAGCTTGTTCAGTACCACTCAGCAGACCTATCGACAACAGGAGGGTTTGTGGCGTGTTCAGGAGAATGGGCGCTTTGCTCTTGAACTGCTCAGCCGGGATATCCGTGAAGCTGGATACTTCGGATGTCTAGGTGGTTATACGTCTGAAGCGCCGCGCACCAATGGTGCGCTTGCCAATGGCCTGATTCGAAATACCCTGAATCCGACCCCCCCTGCAGCTCCAGCCTTTGATGTCGATTTCACGGCCAGTCTGGTGGGCTATCAGGGCGATGCTGCTACTGGTACCTGGA
Source organism: Nitrincola alkalilacustris (assembly GCF_008973755.1). Lineage (GTDB taxonomy): Bacteria > Pseudomonadota > Gammaproteobacteria > Pseudomonadales > Balneatricaceae > Nitrincola > Nitrincola alkalilacustris. Next base: position 160,557 of record NZ_WBOM01000008.1, read on the forward strand.
GTCCCTCCCTTCCGACAACCTCTCTGATCACGAGTCCTCAGGCTGGCAGTGATATTCTGGCTATTTCAAGCATTGTGAATACTGGTCTGGTAGTTACAGCACACCCCGGTACGCCCGCAAATCCGGGGTCTGCGAATATTCAGACAACCGCCGGCAATGGTATAGTGCAAGGTGATATATTGCTTGTGTCTGACTGTCAGTCGGGCTCAATCTTTCAGGTGACCAACGCCAATCCGAATACATCTGGTTCGCTTGTGCATAACACCGGAGGGGGTACTTCTCCCGGTAACTGGACGACTCATCTGGGCCGTAATTATGTAGACGCTGAAATTAGCCGCTTGCAGCGGACTGTGTACTATGTGGCTGAGGACTCTGGAGCAGATGACGAACTGACGCTCTTCCGAAACGATACGCCATTGATTGAGGGCGTCAGTCGTATGTTGCTGTTGTTTGGCGAAGACACCGACGATGATGGTGTCATTAACCGTTATGTCAGGGCCGATCAGGTGGCAGATATGGCTAATGTGCTGGCAGTCAGGATTAATCTTCTGGTTGGCAGTGCCGCTAAAGAAAATGTCGTTAGCCAGGTACAGTTTCTGCCACCCCCTTTTGGTGATGGCGTGACGACACCTGCGCCGGATCGACGTCTGTATCAGGTATTCACGACGACGGTTGCAATCCGCAACCGTCTTCCTTGAGGGTTGGCTGATGATGAAACGTAAACAGACAACTCATCTACATCGTCATCAGCAGGGTGCCGTGCTGGTTGTCGGTTTGCTGATACTGTTGTTGCTGACTTTGATCGGCACCAGTGCCATGCAGGGGACATCCATGCAGGAGCGCATGTCAGGCAATATGCGTGATCGCAATCTGGCTTTCCAGGCTGCTGAGGCTGCTCTACGTGAGGCTGAGCGAGCGGTTCGTCAGGGAACGGCATCGGCAATCCCATTGGGTAGTGAAATTGTCACCAACTCTGGTGATCCGGCATTCTGGGCAGGCATATTTACAGATACCAGTACTCATGTGGATTTTCGTGTCACAGAGTATGGTGGTGATCTTGCAGGTGTACTCAGTCAGCCAATGTATGTTGTGGAAACACTGGTTGCGCCGAATGCTCCAGCTGGCGGTGAGCCTGTGGTGGAGAATATAGAGTTCGGGCCTGTCAGCGAAACCACATCCAACATGTTCCGGGTAACGGTTTTTGCGGTAGGTGGCACCGAGGCGGCTGTCGTTATTTTGCAAACCAATCTGCTTTAATCAGCCGTTGAGCGGTCAATCAGGAGAGAGAACATGAGCATAAGGTGTTCCGGTTCGGCGCAGCTAGGCTTGACCCATAATAGTGGACTGCGCCTTTGGCAGTGGATGCTGTCGATGCTACTGCTGATAGGGCTCTTGTCAGCGACAGCCAGCCGTGTGCAGGCGTCAGAGTGTGAAATCACTATTGGTCCGACTTTCTACGGCGCCAATGTTGTGGCCAGGCAAAACCACACAATTGCTACCTTGTCAGAAATTCTGAATGTGCAGTTGGTAACAGGAACTAGTTGTAATGTAAGCCGATATGGTTTTGGGGATCCTGATCCAAATACTTTCTGGACCAGTAATCGCTGCAGAGGCACCTTTACGATAACTGGTTTAGAGGCAGATTGTGCTGTTTCTGGCAGTGGTGAAGTTTCGCAAAACCCTCTGTTTTTGACCACACCGGTTGAAGCCAACCTGATGTTCCTGCTCGATGACTCCGGTTCCATGCATTTTGAAACCATCGGAGATGAGCTGACAGATACCTTCGAGGGTACTGGTTCCTGGGTGGGCCGTATGGTGCCCTATGTGTATCCACATCATCAGACGACAGGTACACCGGCTGGGGTCTCTTTTCAGGATTGTATTTACAGCAGTGGCACTTCGACCAGTTGCGATTACTGGCGATCATCCACCTATCGTGCTGCGCGCCTCCATCTTGTGCCGCGTTTTGAGGCGGACAACCGCTGGGCAGCCTATTTTCGCTCCAGCCATGTCAATCCGGTCTATTACAATCCTGATGTGACTTATCTCCCCTGGGTGGATGCTTTTGGCTCTTCCTGGTCGAATGCTGACCCTCAGCAGGCACTGCATAATCCCTCGCTGCCTGAGAAAGGATGGCGCAACCTGACAATTGATAACACGCAACGTGCCTGCTGGGTGCGCGATAATGCGACAGAGAACTCTTCTGATGCAAACCTGTGTGATACCGCCAATCTCAGTTTCTGGCCAGCAACCTATTTTCAGTACAACAGTGGTGACCTGACAGAGGCGAGCAGTTATACCCGAGTCGAAATTCGTTCAGGCAATACCTATGCGCGCAGCGAAGATCGCTTTGATTGTGATGATCATACGGCTTGTACTTATCAGGAAGAAATACAAAATTTTGCCAACTGGTACAGCTATCACCGATCTCGCATTCTGGCTGCACGCGGCGGGATTGGCCGAGCATTTTCTCAGTTGCCGGCTAGTCTCAGAGTGGGTTTTGGTACCATCAACCAGGGCAGCAACAATGTGGATGGTCTGAGTACGTCTTCGATTATCCGTGGTGTCAGACGTTTTGCCAGCTCGGATCGTGATGAGTTCTTTGGGCTGCTTTACGATCGCGATGTCCCGATTGCTGGCACACCACTTCGTAACGCCCTGAACGATGCTGGGACTTACTTCAGCCGCAGTGACAACGATGGCCCCTGGTCAGAGTCACCAGGCCAAGGTGTGGATAGTGATCATCTCGAGTGCCGTCAGAGTTATTCAATCCTGATGACAGACGGTTACTGGAATGGTGGTGGGCCGAGCCTTGGCAACGTGGATAACACCACAGGCCCGACAATTACCGCTCCGGATGGCAGCACTTATCAATATACGGCAGCAGACCCTTATCGGGACAGCCGCAGTAATACGTTGGCCGATGTGGCAATGCATTACTGGAATCGAGATCTTCGTCCGGCAGGCACAGCGACAGGCCTTGATAACCGTGTCCCTACCAGTAACAGAAATGAAGCTTTCTGGCAGCATATGGTCACCTATGGTGTTGGTCTTGGTGTCGAGGGCAGTATTGACCCGGAAGTGGCCTGGCAGGCGGTGATAGATGGCGATCCGATCAGCTGGCCGGACCCTGCTCCCTTCTCTGCCTTTGCAGCGAAGCTGGACGATCTGTTACATGCTGGGATCAATTCGCGTGGTGGCTTCTTCTCTGCCAAGGATCCTAACGAGTTTTCCAAGCAGTTCACCCGGATTCTTGAGGATGTTGTGGCGCGTACAGAGGCCTCTTCAGTGGCGGTGGCATCAAACTCTACTCAGTTGTCCACTGGCACGCGTATTTACCAGGGCCGCTTCAATAGTGCCGACTGGAGTGGCGAGCTGCTGGCCTATGGGTTTGATCCCTATCAGACAGGTGATGCGCAGTTCTCACTCCTGTGGAATGCAGCTGATCATATTCCTGATCCTAATGACCGGAAAATCTTCACGATTAATCCTGCAACCAATGCAGGCGTTAAGTTCGAATGGAGTGATGGTATCACCGCCGATCAGGCCACACACCTTATCAGTGAAGAGTTGGTGAACTATCTGCGTGGCAGTGATGAGGATGAGATACGCAACGGAGGCTCGTTTCGTGATCGTCTCAGTCCACTCGGGGATATTATCAATTCGCCACCCGTATACGTGGGTGAGGAGCTGAATTTCGGATATGCCAACAATAATGATCTTGCAGCCAGTTACATTACCTTTTTGGAGCAGAACAAGGCTTTGGCAGAAACCAGTCGACGTGCCACCATCTATGTGGGCGCCAATGATGGCATGGTACATGCGTTTGATGCCGATACCGGTGTTGAGCATTTCGCCTTTGTGCCCAATGCCGTGATTCCGACAATGCCGGAGCTGGCTGATCAGAACTACAGCCATCGTTTCTTTGTGGATGGTGAGTTCAATGTCAGTCATATTCAGCGTGGTGGGCAGTGGCGTACGGTTCTGGTCGGTGGTCTTGGCGCGGGAGGAAACAGTATTTTCGCGCTGGATGTAACAGAGCCGGGGGCGTTTAACGATGCGAATGTACTCTGGGAGTTCACCGACCCGGATCTGGGCTATACCTTTGGTCGGCCTACAGTTGCCCGCATGCAGACCGCCAATAATGCCTGGAAATGGGTGGCGGTGTTCGGGAATGGTTATCACAGCAACGATCGTACGGCCGCGCTGTATATAGTGGATATGGACGATGGTTCGCTGATCAAGAAAATTGAAGTGGATGATGAAGGCGGAAATGGCCTTTCAGCACCTACTCTGGTTGCCAATAATGAGCGTGTTATCACTGAGGCTTACGCAGGAGACCTCAAAGGTAATTTGTGGAAGTTCGATTTCACTGGTAATGGCGTCAATCAGTGGGATGTTGCCTTCAAGCAGGGGCAGAATTCCTTGCCTCTGTTTAAGGCGTTAGGCCCAAGCCCGGATGAGAATGTGCAACCCATCACGTCACGGCCCGCTGTTGGTGGGCTTCCTGAGGGTGGGCGTATTGTTATCTTCGGCACTGGGAAGTTTTTTGAAGTGGGGGATAATGATACATCCGGCAATCCACCGCTACAGTCTATCTATGGCATTAAGGACCTGGGGCAGAGGGTTCAGGAGACAGATCGCAGTACGCTGGTTGAGCAGGAGATTATCTGGGAAGGGCCTTCACCAAACGGTGAGTATAATCTGCGTGTTGTCACAAAGAATGAAGTGCTCGATATAGACAAGGGCTGGTTCATGGATCTTGTGCATGACAATAACCGACAGGGAGAGCGGATTGTCAGTCAGCCTCTGATTCATCTCGGGCGTGTTATCTTCGCAACAATCATCCCATCACAGGATCCCTGTGACTTCGGTGGCACCAGCTGGCTTATGGAGATCGATCCTAAAACCGGAGGGCGACTGCCGGATCCGGTGTTCGATATCAATGATGATCAGCAGTTCAACGAGGATGATATGATCAGTGTGAATGGCGAACTTGTGCCGCCCAGTGGCATTCAATCGAATGTAGGTATCATCGATACACCCACCATCATTGATGATGGTGAGTTGGAATTCAAGGTTCTGTCTGGTTCCAGTGGGAATATGGAAACTGTGACGGAGCCCGGCTCAGGTGGTGGTGACCGAGACAGAATCTCATGGAGGCAGTTGCGATGAACAGGCTGGCTGGTATCGGAGTGTTGATGCTGTTGCTTTATGCAGCAGCGGCTCTCGCGGAACAGAAATTGCCATATGACAACGTGGGTCATATTGACAGTATTGACCGAGCACAGGGAGTGATTGAAATATCGGAAGACCAATTTATGCTATCTTCAGCCTTGCGTGTATATGGCAGTGAAGATGCCCTGCAGCCCTCTCAGTTGGTTGGCTTCAATGTGGCAGAAACAGTACAGAATGCTAATGGATTGATTCGAGAAATCTGGATACTGAGCAGCGATCCGACCATTAATTTAAGATAGTGGTTGCTGGTGTACTATTGGTGTTGTACTGGTGTAGTACTTATACAGCTAAATCAGTGCCGATTAAGAATAGATGAGCGAGTAACAGGAAATGTATCTAAGGCACAGAGAGGCGGGTGTTACCCTGTTGGAACTGATGATAGTGGTTGCCATCATTGGCATCATCGCAGCAGTTGCTTATCCGAGCTATCAGCAGCATGTAGTCAAATCCTGGCGTACGACTGCAACGGGGTGCCTGATGGAACTGGCGCAAGGTATGGAGCGTCATTTTACTGCCAATATGACCTATGTCGGCGCTCCGGCCGTTGCCGGTGCGTCCTGTGCGACCGAAGGAAATATGCCGCAGCGCTATACCTTCAGTACCCCTGTTACAGCAGCCTTGCCGGTTAATCCTGCAGCTGCCGCGTTTCTGATAGTGGCAACACCGGTAGGTACTCAGGGTGACTCCGATCGATTCAACTGCATGAGTCTGTCTCTGAATCAGGCTGGTGTCAGAGGGGTTTCAGGCACAGCAACGGTGAATGAGTGCTGGTAACTGGCGCACATGTAATCTGCAGTATTTGATGAAACATTGCTGTTGATCAATTTTTGAACGCTGCTATAGTGTTATCCTACTTAAAAACAGATGGATACATGAGTGTTTCAAATGCTGCAGATGATAAGTCGTTGGAATAGGTTTAGAGGCTTTACACTGATCGAACTGATGATCGTGGTTGCCATTGTTGGCATTCTGGCCGCTGTCGCGTATCCATCCTATCAGCGTTATATCGAGAACTCCCGCCTTGTGGATGCCAAGGGTGTACTGCTCGAAGCAGCCCAGTACATGGAGCGGCAGTACACTGCGAATAATCAATATCCTGCAAGCTTGCCTGCGTCTTTGCAGAGTGCTCCGAAGGATGGTGGCACTGCGTACTACACTATTACGGTTAATTTACCCGATTCGCAAAGCTTCACACTGACAGCAACACCTGCCGCCAGCACAACCTGTGGCAACCTTACTTTGACCCATACGGGCCAGAGAACTCCAGCGAATTGCTGGAATTAATCAACAAAGAGATGTTTATGCCAGCTAGACAACAGTCTGGTATTACCCTGATAGAACTGATGATGGTTCTGGTGCTCATGGCTGTTTTGATGCTGGTGGGAGTACCGGGTTTTCAGCAGGTGATTGCACAGAATCGGGCTGCTTCGACAGCTAATGATCTTCTGTATCACTTGCAACTGGCACGTAGCGAAGCGCTCAGGCATGCGCGAGTGGTAACACTGTGCCCTGTGACAGAGGCAGAGCCTGAAGAGTGCGCAGCAGTTGATGACTGGGCTGGTGGCTGGATTTTGTTTGTCGATGCCAATGGCAATGGTGATTACGATGTCGGGGATGACACGCTGCTGAGGTCCGCACCACCATTGCCTGGCCAGGTTACACTTGAAGGTCCTGTTTTCATGTCCTATCAAGCGGCTGGCAGCGGCAGTGCCGCCACTTTTGCGTTGGAGGCCGGCTCGGAGCAGCGATGGGTCTGCGTGGAACTCAGTGGGCGTGCAGCAGTTTCGCAGGAGATATGCTCATGAGAACACAGCGATACCTGCTCAAACAGCCGGATCGGCATAGAGGTTTTTCTCTGATTGAGATTCTGATCACGATTGTAGTGGTATCAGTCGGCGTACTTTCTCTGGTGTTGCTGCAGGCACGTTCAATGCAGTTTGCTCAGGCCAGCTATCAGCGATCTGTGGCGGTCATGCAGGTGAATGATCTGGTTGAGCGCCTGTGGACAGGCGTCTGTTCGTTACCGGATAGTTTTGAGGTCATTCATGCTGACTGGGTCAGCGTGCATTCGCAGAGCCTGCCTGGCTGGGATGGTGATGACACAAGTGTTGATACTGCAGCCAATCCTCCGGTTTATACCATCACAGTGCAGTGGAGTGATGAACGCGTACGTTTCGATCTGGATGACGCAACAGAAACTGCACATAGCTTTACACACATGGCACGAATTCCTGTGCTGCCCTGTTGAATGTTAAGGACTGAATCCTATGGTGGCTATGTATAGACACAAGCCTTTGATGCCGCAGAAGGGCTTCTCGCTTGTTGAGTTACTGGTCGGATTGCTGATCAGCCTTTTTCTGGTTGGTGGTCTGCTCAGTGTATTCAGTGCAAACCAGCAGTCATCGCAGGTCAAGCGTAATCTTGACAGTGCGCAGGAGGCCTTTCGGTTTGCCTCCTTTACGATCTCGCGCATTGTGCGGCTGGGTGGTGGCGATAATCCTGATGATCCAATGGTGCTGTCGGCGGCAACAGATGACGAGCTGAGCGTCAGCTTTGCCATCGCTCCCGGCGTGACTGATTGCCTGGGGTTACCCATCACGGGTACCGGCACTGCGGTCAATCGTTTTTTCCTTGATGGCGAAAATCTCCGATGTGAGAACAGCACAGGTCAGACAGCAACGCTGGTCAGTGGTGTTGCAGATATGACCATCCGCTACGGTGTTCCGGGCATCGATCAGTGGGTGGAAGATGGTGACTTCCTGCTTGCAGCCGATATGAGCAGCGATGACTGGATGAATACAACCAGTGTACGTGTAACGCTTGCAATGGTGGGCAGTGGACTGGAAAGCACCTTTGTTACTGCCGGGAGGTCTAAACTGGTCGCACAGCATGGAGGAGGCAGTGGCGGCAATGGCAGCGGCGGTGGCGGAACGGCACCCGGTGGAAATGATGGAGGCGACGGTTCGGGTGAGGGTGATGGCAGCGATAATGGCGATGACAATCCGGGAAATGGGGATGACGGTAACAATGGCGGCGGTGACGATGATCAAGGGAATGGTGATGGGCTACCGAATACTTGCCAGAGTGTCGTAACGGGTACTGTTCATCACAATGTCAATGTGATGACGATATCTGCTATTGATAATTCAGCATCAGGCATGTGCTCGATAGGGAATAAGCAACAGAGTAGCCGAAGCTTTACGTGCAGTATTTCTGCTGTAGAGGATGAGCAACTGCGTTTAACAAGAAATCATGGCTCTCCCAGCGAAACACTGGTGACAGCTGACTGTGGAAATCAGACAGTTACTAACTGGTAACAGGTGTATTCATGAGTAAAGTACTGTTTAAGGCCAGGCAAAAAGGAGCCATTCTGGTCATCAGCCTATTGCTGTTGCTTGTTGCCAGTATTGTGACTGTGACGGCAATGCGCGGCAGTAATATGCAAGAGCGCATGGTGTCCAACCAGAATAATCAGGCGATAGCTTTTCTGGCGGCTGAAACAGGTGCAAGTGAATTTTGGAACTGGCTATCAAGTGCTCCTTTGGATTGGGATAACATATCCTGGCAAAACTCCTGGCAGGATGTACAAAGCTTGCCTGTAACCTCTTCAGGTGAGCCTTTTGTAGCTGAATTCGGTTATTACTGGATAGATCCGGCAAGTGATATCAATTGGCTGAATGATCGAGTGGAGGTCATCGTCAATGGGTGGGCCAAAACAGGAGAAAATACCGCACCGCTGGCTCAGGTGAGTCTTCAGCTGGTGTTTATGAGGCCGATAGCTGGTGGTGTTGATCCATCCTTCATGGCAGGCCTTCTGGCAGGAGGTAATATTCAGGTGAATGGGAATGCCAACCTTAATGGCAGTGCCCATGCGAATGGTAATTTCAATGTAACGGGCGGGGGGAGCAGCTTGAATGACAGAGCTGGTGTAGATGATGATGGAAATCCTGTGACCATCACCTCTATGGTATCGGCTCAGGGTAGTGCATCGATGAGTGGTGCAGCGGCAGGTTCTGTTACATCCAATACGTCGGCTAGAGATATCCCTTCTGCTTCAGCATATATTAGTACAAATAGTGGGAACCCTGGCGTTATTAATAGCTGTTCCATTCCTTCGGGTGACCTTGGGGGCGCTGTTTATTACTGCAATGGTAATGCGACAACCAGTGGTAACTTTTCAAATGTAACAATTATGGCAACAGGAAATATTGTTCATAATGGCGCTGCTCAGTTAGGTGGTGATCTTGGGAGTACATTAACAGTCAGTATGATTGCCGGAGGGAACATTACAGTAAACGGTAGCAACAGCACTTATGGCGTCTTCTGGATGGATGGAAACCTGACTCAGAATGGCTCGTCAACCTTGGGCGGGTCGATCGTTGCTGGGGGGAACATTACTCGAAATGGGAGGTTTAATTACACTCAGTTCGATGACTTTGGTAACCTGGATTTACCATCAGGTGTGGCCAGTGAGCTGAGTATTTCGCGATGGGTTGAACTGAGGTAATCATCTTAACAGAGCTTTCGACCAGTTGTTCAGTTTACTATCAAAGCTCATCGCCGCATGAGCCGGGCTTGTTGATGGCAGGCGAGTATAGCTGAGATAGTCGAGCCTGAGTTCTGGCAGCGCATGCCGTCGAAAGCTCTGTTCAGCTTTCGCGCCATTGAAGAACACATGTCTGATCTGAGGGTGGCGCCTGAAAAAACTGCTAAAGTCATTGACCCTCAGAGAGCTGCTGTCGATGCTGGCATCCAGACTGCCGACCCGCACACAGGACTCCAGCACATCCCACACAGCAATGCCCTCGGCTTTCAATATCTCCACTCGCTCGTGGTAGGGTAGCTCCGGATGGGCGCCAAACAACTCCCCCATAATCGGCCAGAATGCATTGCGAGGATGCGCATAGTATTGCTGTGCTTTCAGCGAGGCGACACCGGGCATGCTGCCAAGAATCAATATCCGGGCATTCTCGGGCTCAATGGGTGGAAAGCTGTAGATCTGGGTCATATAAATCAGCGTCTGGATATTTGACGAGCAAACTGGCGGAAGTCGTCCAGACGTGTTTTGCATAATGAGTGAACGATTGCCCAGTTGATCGTCTCGTAGGCATGTACTGCCAAATTTCTGAAACCCACGGCCTTGCGGAGTCGTCCGGCCAGATCAGCATCTATCACTCCGGCATTTGACAGCATACTGAAGGCCTCACCCATGGTGGAGGGTGCGCTGGTCTCTGGGTGTGACGCAGCCCAGTGCAGGGCAAGATCAACGCTGAGCTGAACGGCGCGAGTCAGGTTGAGTGATAGAATATCCTGTGCATCGAGATCCTCCTCAAGCTCAGCAACGCTGGCAGGGCAGCGAGATTCAAGTCTTTGTACGCAGCGCCTCAGTGATTCAAGTTTCTGACTGATCAGTTGTTGATCCATGCATCTAACCTCTCTTTCAGCATGCGCTCTTGCAGAGGCACAAAATCAGCATTGGCGATAACATTTTGCAGCATCAGCTTCGCCATCTCCTCTTCGGTACCCATCACTTTAATGCCGGTCGTGACAATCTGATTCAGCAGTGGTTGACCGACTGTTTGCAGATCAATCAGATCTACCGGGCGGCCCGTGATCAGTGTGATCTCTTCAGTCATTGCCATTCGTTGTGAGACAGTCAGTGGCTGATCAAGCTTGACGGCGAAGTCAATGTCGCTGTCGAGCGTTGCTCGACTCTGTGCAACGGAGCCAAACAGAACAGCCAGACGAATATCTGGAAAGGTCGTTTGTAACGATTGAAGATCAGGAATCTTTTTCATGGTGATAAGCATATCATGTCAAGTAAAACGTAACAGATCACACTATAGCAGGCTTATCAGCGACAGGGCAGTGGATGACTTTGTCTGGATTTTACAGATGGCAGCAAAGGCCGTGGAGGGCAGGAAAAGGGTATGCATAAAATAAAAAAAAGGGGCCCTTATGCATCCTTGCGTAATGGGCCCCGTCATCGACTTCCTTGCCGACCGCCATCCCATCCCTGAGTGGACTTTTGAGGTGCTGAACTCCATCAGGCTTATCGGCGTCCTTGCCAACCTCTGACGTTATTTTCGTTGATACGAGTGGGTATGAATATAGGACTTTTTCCTAAATTCAAACAATGTTTGCATTTAGGAGGTCGAAGTATCACAGCCCTTTTAAAACTCGCTCATGCTGAGCCTTGATTTCGGCATCCGGCTCCTCAGTCATCAGTGTCACGACTACAATTGCGATAGTAGCCAGTAACATACCGGGTACGATCTCATAAAGGTCGAAGAGGCCGCCGGTCAGCGGTTTCCAGATAACCACAGTCACTGCACCGACGACAACTCCCGCCAGTGCGCCATGACGATTCATGCGCTTCCAGTAGAGGCTGAAGAGCAGGGCGGGGCCGAAGGCGGCACCGAATCCTGCCCAGGCGTAGGAAACCAGCCCCAGTACTGTGCTGTCAGGGTTAAATGCCAATGCCAGAGCAACCAGCGACAACGCTACAACAGCCAGGCGGCCGACCAGTACGATCTCCTTCTGGGTCGCTTGCTTGTTGAGGAGGTTCTTGTAGATATCTTCTGCCAGAGCGGAGGAGCTGACCAGCAACTGGGAGTCGGCGGTACTCATGATGGCTGCCAGAATCGCTGCCAGCAGAATGCCTGCAATCACCGGGTGGAACAGGGCGCTGACCAGTACCATGAAGATGGTTTCGCCATCTCCCAGCTCTCCACCGAGATGCGTGTTGACATAAACCAGACCGGACAGACCGACAAAAACAGCTCCCGCCATTGCCAGTGCACTCCAGCCAACGGCGATATTACGTGCGGTCGGAATGTCGGCATTGCTGCGACAGGCAGCAAAACGCGCCAGGATGTGTGGCTGGCCGAAGTAACCCAGACCCCAGGCAGCCAGAGAGATGATGGCAATCAGACTCAGTGCCTCACCATCGGTGCCATTGAATAGCGTCAGCAACTCCGGGTTGATCTGTTCGATCGAGGTGAACATGGCGCCCATGCCGCCATCAGCCTGAATCACGATGATCGGCACAATCAGCAGTGCAGCAGCCATCAGCAGGCCCTGTACCAGATCGGTCCAGGATACGGCCAGAAAACCACCGAACAGTGTGTAGGAGACAACACAGACAGTACCGATGATGACCGCGATGGTGTAGTCAAAACCAAAGACTGTCTCGAACAGTTTGCCACCGGCAACCAGGCCAGAGCTGGTATAAAACAGGAAGAACACCAGTACGAAGAAGGCCGAGGTGACCTGCAGCAGACGGCTGTGATCGCGGAAGCGGTTGGCCAGAAACTCCGGCAGCGTCAGTGCATCGTTGGCTTCAATACTGTAAGTGCGCAGGCGCTTGGCAACAAACTGCCAGTTGGCCCAGGTGCCGAGTAACAGACCGCCTGCAAGCCAGAGTGACTCCATCCCGGCAGCATAAGCATAACCGGGAAGGCCAAGCAGCAGCCATCCACTCATATCGGAAGCGCCGGCAGACAATGCTGCTGGCCAGGGCCCAAGAGAGCGGCCACCCAGAAAATAATCTGAAGAGCTGGCAGTACGTTTATAGGCATAGATACCTATTACCACCATCATTATCAGATACGCCAGAAAGGTAGCGTAAACGGCAAAAATGTTGTCGGACATGAAGTTCCTCATCATAAGCCCTCACGGGCTATCATGTTGTTTTTGTTGGCTTGGGATGGATGCCGCTCATCGCAGGTACGATGAGCGGCGGACAGGGCTCAGCCGTTGCCGAGCTCAAGAAGTGTGGCGTTGCCACCGACCGCAGTGGTGTTGATGGAGCGGGTTTTCTCAGTGACAAAGCGCAGCATGTGATCTGGTTGCAGCAGGTGCGTGCAACCGATGGGGTCTGTTTCCGGTATCAACTGCACCAGCAGGCCGTTGCGCTCAGCCAGTTGCCGGTTCAGTGTGATCAGTTCCTCTTCTGTACACACGGGCGCTACCAGGCTTATCTCTTCCAACTGCGACAGGCTGTAGGTGTTCAATGCCGGATGATGCTGCAGCACTGCCTGGGATATACCGGCAGCATGCAGCTGCTTGCAGATGCTCTCACACCAGTCGGTCTGGCTGGGCAGGCTGACCAGGACGCAGTTACCGCATACCAGCGCAGTGATGAGCTGACCCAGAAATGCCACCTGATGGCTTTGATCAGTGCCATGAACAACGGCAACGCCACGGCCGTTAAGGTACAGCTCATTGCATTCACCTGTAGGGCCCGGCAGTTCGTGAATCTTTTCCAGTCGTGCGGCGCGCTCCAGCAGCAGCTGCAGAAGCTTTTGTGCTTCACGTGGCAGTGTCTGTTTGCTCAGAGCGGCAGACAGGCGCTCGCTGCGTGTTTTGAAGCCGAGGCTGTTCCAGTTCTCCCAGGCAGCCAGCGCCGAGGTGAGAGCTTGTCCAGTATTAGAGTCTCCAGTAACAGAGTGTCCAGTAACAGGGTTCATCAGTTGGCCTCCTGAACAGGCATGAGTCGTGTAAAACGCTGCAGATAGTGAGGGCCACCCGCTTTGGGGCCAGTACCGGATAGTCCCTGACCACCGAAGGGCTGAACGCCGACTACAGCGCCGATCTGATTACGGTTGATATAGGCGTTACCAACCTTGGCACGAGCTTCAATGCGTGCAGCAGTGCGCTCGTTACGGCTGTGAACGCCCAGCGTCAGACCATATCCGGTGGCATTGATGGTGTCGATCAGCTTGTCCAGTTCGTTGGCCTTGTAACGTACCAGGTGGATGATCGGGCCAAACTGCTCACGCCCGAGTTGATCAATCGACTTGATCTCGAAGGCGGTCGGCGGCACGAATGTTCCGTAGCTGGCTTCTGCCGGCATGGCTGTCTGGGCAATCAGGCTGGACTGAGCTTTCATCTTCTCGATATGTTGCAGCAGTCCCTGCTGTGCGCCCTGATCGATTACCGGGCCTACGTCAGTGCTGTGCAGGCGTGGATCGCCGACTTTCAGCTCGGCCATCGCGCCCTTCAGCAGCTCAATGATGCGATCGGCAATATCGGTCTGCACACACAGAATACGCAGAGCAGAGCAGCGCTGTCCGGCAGAGGCAAAACCGGACAACACCGCATCCGTGACCACCTGCTCGGGCAGGGCGGTTGAGTCCACGATCATCGCATTCTGACCACCTGTTTCGGCGATAAGAGGCACAGGTGCGGCATCGCGACGTGACAGGGCGCGATTGATCAGGTGTGCCGTTTCCGTAGAGCCGGTGAAGGCTACACCATTGATGCGGGTGTCGGATGTCAGCGGTGCACCGACGTTGGCACCGTCACCTGGCAGCAGTTGAATAGCGCTGCCCGGAACGCCTGCCTCAAGCATCAATTCAATGGCGCGATAGGCGATCAGACTGGTCTGTTCGGCAGGTTTGGCAATAACGCTGTTACCGGCAGCCAGTGCTGCAGTCACCTGACCGAGGAAAATAGCCAGCGGGAAGTTCCAGGGGCTGATGCAGACAAAAATGCCGCGTCTGCGCCTTTCCCAGTTGCGTCCGGTACCCTGAAGATCCGGCAACATGAACGGATGGCCGCAATCCTCTTCAGCCTGATTGGCATAGAAACGGCAGAAGTCGACCGCTTCACGCACTTCATCAATGCTGTCTTGGATAGTTTTGCCCGCTTCCATATGGCACAACGCCACAAATTCAGCCAGGTGCTCTTCAAGCAGATCGCCCAGGCGACGCAGTGCATCGGCACGAGTTTTAACGGGTGTCTGCTGCCACTCAGTGTACCCCCGCGTGGCCACGTCCATCGCCTGCTCAACCAGTGCCTTGTTGGCAAAGGAAACGCTGCCGACCAGAATGCGGGTGTCGTGAGGTGCCTTCACCGGGTGTGGCTCTGCCCCAGCCACCGGCTTGCCATCAATCAGAGACTGTCCCTGCCACTGGCGGTTGAGATGCGATTTGATCTCGGCGCTGAAAGGCGTCCACTCGGATTCGATATCGATATTCGGGCTGAAGGAGTTCTTCCGTGAGTCCCCGAAAATATCGATCGGCAGAGGGATTTTTGGATTGTGCAGCGGCTGGCGCTCACGCAGTACCTGCCAGGGGTGCTGAACCAGTTCGCTGATCGGGCAGCGCGCATCCACCAGACGGTGAACAAATGAGCTGTTGGCACCGTTTTCCAGCAGGCGACGCACCAGATACGGCAGCAGATCCTTGTGGTTACCGACTGGCGCATAGATACGCACCGACACGCCGGTTTCGTCCAGCACCTTGTTGTACAGGGCATCACCCATGCCATGCAGGCGCTGGAACTCGAACTGGCGATGGGTGGCCTTGGTCATGATCGCTGAAACAGTATGGGCATTATGGCTGGCAAACTGTGGCCAGATCAGGCCGCACAGGTGTTCGCTTAGCAGAAAACGTGCGCAGGCCAGATAAGCGGTGTCGGTGGCTTCCTTGCGTGTATAAACCGGGTAGCCAGACAGTCCGCGTTGCTGGCAGAGTTTGATTTCGCTGTCCCAGTAGGCACCTTTTACCAGGCGCAGTGGAATCATGTCGCCCTGCTGTTTTGCCAGTCCGGCCAGCCATGCCAGTACCGGCAGGGCGCGCTTGGAGTAGGCCTGTACCACCAGTCCGAAGCCACCCCAGCCACGCACGGATTCGTGCTGGTAAAGCTTCTTGAACAGGCGCAGTGACAGCTCCAGCCGATCCATCTCTTCGGCGTCAATGGTGATGGCCACATCCAGAGCACGGGCACGACGTACCAGACGGATAACGGTTTCATACAGCTCGGTCAGTACGCGCTCTTCCTGCGCAAACTCATAGCGCGGGTGCAGTGCAGACAGCTTGATGGAAACGCTGGGCTTGGGGCCTTTGGCCTTCTTGTCCTGGTGGTTGCCGACAACGTCGATGGCGCGCGCGTAGTCATTGAAGTACTTGCTGGCATCAGCAGCGGTCAGTGCTGCCTCACCAAGCATATCGAAGGAGTAGGTGTAACCTTTCTGACGAAACTTGCTGCCACGATCCAGCGCTTCATTGATGCTGCGCCCCAGTACGAACTGGTGGCCCATCACTTTCATCGCCTGTTGCATAGCGTTGCGGATCACCGGCTCGCTCATGCGATTGACCAAGCGGTTGATGATGCCAGCGGGTGAGCCATCTTCACGCTCATCCATCGTGACCACTTTGCCGGTCAGCAACAGGCCCCAGGTGGAGGCATTGACCAGCAGGGATTCGGAGTTGCGCAGATGCTTTTTCCAGTCAGCGACGCTGAGTTTGTCGCGGATCAGTGCATCGGCAGTATCGGCATCGGGAATACGCATCAGTGCTTCTGCCAGGCACATCAGCAGAATGCCCTCTTTGGTATCCAGACTGTATTCGAGCAGCAGCGCATCGATCATATGGATCGCGTCGTCGTCGGCGCGCACGCGCTCGATCAGAGATGCCGCCAGCTTTTCGGTCTTTTCAATCTCACCCGAGCGCGGTTCGGCCAGCGGCATCAACTCCCTGAGCCAGATATCTTCATCAATGCTGTAGAGTGGAGAGATCGCCTGCCAGAGTGTCTCTTCGGGTTGAGAGATCCAGGCCGGATCCAGTACGTCGATCGCTTTGAACATTATCGCTATCCTCAAATGTTTCAGATCATCAGGGTTAAGTGTAGGCCTGATGATCGACAATGAGGTCACTTTAAAGACAAAAGATGCGCAGCGTCTTGCACAAAGCTATGGTGTTTTTCACTGATCCTCTGGCTGCTGCCAGTCTTTCCGATAGCGGGCAGGAGAGATATTGAAGTAGGCGGTGAAGGCGCGAGTCAGCGCACTCTGGTTGGAAAATCCGAAACGCGAAGCGATCTGTGCGAGCGATTCATGACCCTGCTTGAGTGCCTGGAGCACGCCGTCCAGACGGCGTTTAAGCACATATTGCTGCGGTGTCGTGCCTGCCTGCATACGGAAGCGTTCATAGAACTGGCTGCTGCTGAGATAGACAAGTCCGGCGAGCTCAGCCACATTGATACGACGTTCGATATTCAGGTCGATGTAGTTGTCGATCATATCCATATTGATCCCCCCCTGCCAACGTGGCAAAGGTTGGCGATCGAGCATCTCCATATGACGCTGCAACGCGCAGATCACGGTATTGCTGCAGGCGGTCTGCAGGAGTTTGTCATTCGGGTTGTAGCGCATCTCCCGACTCAGTGCGGTGATCAGTATCTGCAGATCACTGCTGCAACTGATGTACTGGGACTGGCGAAAGAGCTGTTCTATGCGGCGTTGCTGATGTTGATCGTTACTGAAGGTGGGCAGGTTGATGACGACGATATGGTTTTTGCCCATGCCCCAGAAGGCATGATCGGTAGCGCAGGGCAGCAGGCAACCCCTGCCGGTTGTCAGTGGCTGCGCATCCCCGGCGATATTGAACTCGGTATTCCCGTCCAGGCCGAAGACAAGCTGGTGATAATCGTGATCATGATGTTCGGCGTTCTCAGGTAAACTGATCACTTCTGCCTGTTTAACCATGTTGCAGATCACTATATTCGGGTTCTGTGTCATCAAGATGCTTGGAGTTGGTCCTCTCGGGGCCAACCTCTGTATACTAACACAGCAATTGATCCAGCTCACTAATGTCCCAAACAATGTGTCTCCACAATGTGCGCCCAACGCTAAGCATTCGCAGTGGCAAAAAGGTACAATAGGGCAGATTTAATTTTACCGAACAGGATCCAGTATCGATGGCTGAGTTGAAGAATGACCGTTTTTTACGCGCCCTGCTGCGTGAACCAGTTGATGTCACGCCTGTATGGATGATGCGTCAGGCCGGGCGTTATTTGCCCGAATACAAGGCAACGCGTGCCAGAGCCGGTGATTTTCTGAGTCTGTGCAAGAACCGTGAGCTGGCCTGTGAGGTGACCCTGCAGCCGCTGGAGCGCTATGATCTGGATGCCGCGATACTCTTCTCGGATATTCTGACGATTCCTGATGCGATGGGGCTGGGGCTCTATTTTGAAGAGGGCGAGGGTCCGCGTTTTCGTAAGGTGATGCGCACCGAGGCGGATGTAGCAGCGCTGCCGATCCCCGATGTCGCCAGTGATCTCGACTATGTCATGGCCGCTGTGACGGAGATCCGCTCAGCGCTGGGTGGCCGGGTACCGCTGATCGGTTTTTCCGGCAGCCCCTGGACACTTGCCACCTACATGGTGGAGGGTGGTTCAAGCAAGGACTTTCGCCATATCAAGCAGATGATGTATGCCACCCCTGAGGTGCTGCATGAGCTGCTGGATAAGCTGGCGCAGACAGTGACGGCGTATCTGAACGAACAGATCAGATCCGGTGCTCAGGCAGTGCAGATTTTTGATACCTGGGGTGGTGTGCTCAGTGGCCCTATGTACCGGGAGTTTTCGCTCAAGTATATGAGTCAGATAGTGTCAGGCCTGATACGCGAGCACGAAGGTCGCCGTGTGCCGGTGATACTGTTCACCAAGAATGGCGGTCAGTGGCTCGAAACCATGCTCGAAGCCGGTGCGGATGCCTTGGGGCTGGATTGGACGACCGACCTCGGTGATGCCCGCCGGCGGGTGGGCGGCCAGGTAGCTCTGCAGGGCAATATGGACCCGAGTGTACTGTATGCGCCACCAGCGCGTATTCGTGCCGAAGTGGCCGACCTGCTGGCGCGCTATGGCGCGGGCAATGGTCATGTTTTCAACCTCGGGCATGGTATTCACCAGTTTGTTGACCCAGAGCATGCAGGTGTATTTATCGAAGCCGTTCATGAACTCAGCGCAAAGTATCACGATGAAAAGGCTTAATACACTATTCGACAGTAACCGTGAATGGTCCGATCGCATTTCTCAGCAGGATCCTGATTTCTTCCCGACCCTGGCGTCGCAGCAGGCGCCTGAATATCTCTGGATCGGTTGTTCCGACAGCCGTGTACCAGCTAATGAGATAGTGGACCTGATGCCGGGTGAGCTGTTTGTGCATCGCAACGTGTCCAACCTGGTGATCCATACTGATATGAACTGCCTGTCTGTCCTGCAATATGCGGTACAGGTGTTGAAGGTGACACATATCATGGTAGTGGGGCATTATGGCTGTGGCGGCGTTCGGGCGGCGCTTGAAGACAGACCGCATGGATTGATTGATAACTGGCTGGGCCATATCCGGGATGTCTATGCCAAGCATCGTGACATCATTGGTGAATGGCAGGATGAGCCAAAGCAGTTCGATCTGATGTGTGAGCTGAACGTTATCGAACAGGCGGAGAATGTCTGTAACACCACGGTGTTGCGAGAAGCCTGGGCACGCGATCAGGAGGTGACGGTGCATGCCTGGATATACGGTTTGAAAGATGGCTTGCTGACCGACCTGCGCTTCTGTGCTGGTGGGTTGGATGAAGTGGAAGCAGAGTACCAGCAGGCTGTGGAGCGCGTGCGTAGCGCTGTTTAGTCTTTGCTGCAGGGCAGGGATCTGTCACAGACCTTGCCCTGCTTGTGTGTTATCAGGCCTTGCTCAGCGCCTGTTCAAGATCTGCCAGCAGGTCATCAATATGCTCGATACCGATCGACAGCCTGACCATCTCAGGTGCCACACCGGCTGATTTCAACTCTGCATCATTCAACTGGCGATGCGTCGTTTCGGCCGGAATGGATGCCAGGGATTTGCAGTCACCGATATTCACCAGGCGCAGGAAAATATTCAGCGCATCATAGAAGCGACGTGTGCCTTCGCGCCCAGCCTTGAGGCCAAAACTGAGAATGCCTGACGCCTGTCCCTGCATATACTTCTGAGCCAGGGCATGGTCTTTGTGTGAAGGAAGGCCGGCATAGTTGATCCAGTCTACTGCATCATGCTGCTCAAGGTACTCGGCGATCTTTTGTGTGTTGTTGCAGATACGCTCCATACGCAGGGGCAGGGTTTCCAGGCCCTGAATCAACAGAAAGGCATTCATCGGTGACAGCGCTGCACCCATATTGCGCAGTGGGACAACACGGGCACGACCAATGAAGGCGGCTGGCCCGAAGGCATCAGTATAAACAACGCCATGATAGGAGGGGTCCGGCTCATTCAGTAACGGGAAGCGATCCTTGTGATCGGCCCAGGGGAACTTGCCGGAGTCGACGATTACGCCGCCGATGGAGTTACCATGTCCACCGATATACTTGGTCGCGGCCGTGACGATGATGTCGGCACCCTGTTCGATGGGGCGCCACAACGCGGGGCTTGGGACGGTGTTATCCACAATCAGTGGTACACCATGACGATGGGCGATCTCGGCCAGCTTTTCGATATCGGCAATGCCGCCGGATGGGTTGCCGATTGACTCGCAATACAGCCCTTTGGTGCGGTTGTCGATCTTGCTTTCGATATCGGCAAAGTCATCCTTGTTAACGAAACGCACCTCGATGCCCTGCCGAGGCAGAGTGTGGGCGAACAGATTGTAGGTGCCACCATAGAGTTCGCTGACGGAGATGATATTGTCACCGACCTCTGCCAGCGTTTGAATCGTGTAGGTGATGGCAGCCATGCCTGAAGCGACCGCCAGACCCGCAATCCCGCCTTCGAGAGCAGCAACGCGCTGTTCCAGTACGTCGGAGGTCGGATTCATGATGCGGGTATAGATATTACCGGCAACTTTAAGATCAAACAGATCCGCACCATGCTGCGCATTATCAAAGGCGTAGGAGGTGGTCTGGTAGACGGGTACAGCGACTGCCTTGGTTGTGGGGTCAGGCGCGTAGCCGGCATGTACGGCGAGGGTTTCCAGTTTCATTGTGTGTCCTTTGTTTTTTTGTGGTCAGTTTGATGTTCGGGTCAGTGAGTTGACCGCCGCATCTATCTCATCCGCCAGAGAACTGAGTTCTCGGACAGTTTCACGAACTCGAATGGACTGTGCCAGGGTAGTACTGGTGATATCGGCCAGTTCCTGCACATTGCGATTGATATCCTCAGCGACCTGTCCCTGCTCCTCGGCACCGGTTGCGACCTGAAGTGTCATATCATTTATTGAACTCACTGACTCGATGATTTCACCGAGACTATGATGTCCCTGTTCGACGCGGCTCACGCTCTCGGTAGTCTCCTGCTTGCTGGCATGCATCGCATCGATTACCTCATTGGCTCCACGCTGTACGCTGGCGATAATCTCGGAGATCTCCTGAGTAGAGGCCTGGGTGCGCCCCGCGAGGGTGCGCACTTCATCGGCGACCACGGCAAAGCCCCGTCCATGTTCACCGGCACGGGCTGATTCGATAGCGGCATTCAGTGCCAGCAGGTTGGTCTGCTCAGCAATGGAGCCGATCACCTCTACTACGCTGCCCACTCGATCCGTTTCCTTGATCAGATTCTCAAGCTTCTCAGACAGACTGTTGACCTGTTGTTCGAGATTGCGCATCCCTTCGGCGGCCAGCGCCATCTGTTCACCACCGCTGGTGGCAGTCTGGCGAGACACTTCAGAAGCATTGGCAGCAGCCGCTGTGTTCTGAGCGATTTCACGGACTGTTGCGGCCATCTCATGCATGGCGGTGGCTACCAGTTCAGCGCGTTCGGATTGTATTCCCGCACCCTGCTGTATTTCACCGGAGGCGCTCTCAAGCTCCTGAGTGTTATGCTTTAGTCCTTCCACAACGGCCGTCATGCTGTTGACCGAGTGGAGCAGATGGCCCTGCAACTCCACGGCGGCACGTGCCAGGTCACCCAGTTCGTCTGCTCTTTCAGCATGAGGGATGCTATGGCTGAAACTGCCTTGAGCCAGTAGTTTGATCTCTTTGATCAGTTGCATCATCGGTTTGATGAAGTAGCGGCGGGCGAAAAAGGCACTGATGAAGGAGACCAGCAGCACACTGGTAACCAGCAGAATTATCGTGAGTTGAAAGCGTGCAGCCGAACTGGCTTGTATCTCGGCGGAGCCACGTTCGGCATTGGCTGCAAAGTGGGCGGCCAGATCCTGCAGGATGCTAGCAGGTTCCACCTCCATTTCCCGCACCGCATTGTCGCCGGACATGAAATCCATGCCGAAACGCTGATAGAGCTCGTAACCGGCATGGAAACCCTCCATCATGGTGGCATAGCTGTTGATGAAGCGCTCCAGATCGGCACGCTCCTGCTCCGACGTCGTGCGGGACAGAAGAGACTGAGCATCCTGCTCGATACTGGCCTGCAGATCATTGAACTGCTGCCAGTAGAGGTCGTGCAGGGTGTTGTCAAAGCCCCTGATCATCAGATAGTTCCAGGCCTGTACCTGGGTGTTGAAATCGACCGCGATAGCGGAGATGGTGCGTTCCTGCGTCAACTCGGTTTCCAGCAGGTTGTCGTACTGCTGTGTGAGGCGTTGCAGCGAGAAAAGACCGGCAATCGAGATCACCAGTATGAGAGCGAAGACGACCGTCAACGCCAGTTGAAATTTTGCCATCAGACTTTTCAGCATCCTGCGTACCCCCCGGTAGGCTGTTATAATTATTGTTTGAGTTATTTTATTGATTTTAATAGGTTGTCGCCACAAAGCAATTGCCAGGGTGACCGCCCTTTCCGTTCGACGTGCCTTGTCGATATCCGGATACTTTACCAAGGAGCTGTTGATGGCTAAAGCGAAATCCGCCTATGTCTGTAATGATTGCGGTGCTGAGTACAGCAAATGGCAGGGCCAGTGTACGGCCTGTGGTGCCTGGAATACGCTGAGTGAGGTACGCCTCGGCAGTCTCTCGGCAGCATCCGGCTCACGCGGGGCGCGTTATGAAGGCTACGCCGGAAATGCAGACCCTGCGCACAAGCGCGTGATCAGCCTGAGTGAGGTGGACCTGCAGGATACGGCTCGGATTCCCACTGGCACGGGTGAGCTGGATCGTGTGCTGGGCGGTGGATTGGTGCCCGGGTCGGCTGTACTGATCGGTGGTCATCCCGGTGCCGGTAAAAGCACGCTGTTGCTGCAGACGCTGTGTCATCTGGCGGAATCTCTGCCGGTGCTCTACGTCACTGGTGAGGAGTCCCTGCAGCAGGTGGCGATGCGTGCCGCTCGCTTGGGCCTGAAAGCCGACAATATGAAGATGTTGTCGGAAACGTCGGTCGAGACCATCTGTGATGTGGCGCAGCATTTGAAACCGAAGGTACTGGTGATCGATTCTATCCAGGTGATGCATGTGGCCGATGTGCAGTCGGCCCCTGGCTCGGTGGCTCAGGTGCGTGAAGGCGCCGCTTTTCTGACCCGCTATGCCAAGCAGACAGGTACCGTGCTGTTTCTGGTCGGGCATGTGACCAAAGATGGGTCGCTGGCTGGCCCGAAGGTGCTGGAGCATATGATCGACTGCTCTTTGCAGCTAGAGGGATCATCCGACAGCCGTTATCGCACGTTGCGCAGCCATAAGAATCGTTTTGGTGCAGTGAACGAGCTGGGGGTGTTTGCGATGCTCGAAACCGGGCTCAAAGAGGTGCGTAATCCCAGCTCCATATTTCTCAATCGTGGCTCGGAAGCCAGCTCGGGCAGCGTCGTGATGGTGCTCTGGGAGGGGACTCGTCCGCTTCTGGTAGAGTTGCAGGCGCTGGTGGATCAGTCACATCTGGCCAATCCGCGCCGTGTGGCGGTCGGACTGGATCATAATCGTCTGGCGATGCTGTTGGCGGTGTTGCACCGCCATGGCGGGTTGATGACCGGAGATCAGGATGTGTTCGTCAACGTTGTCGGTGGTGTCAAGGTGCTGGAAACCAGCGCCGATCTGGCGCTGCTGCTGGCGGTGGTGTCGAGCTTTCGTGATCAGGTGCTGCCGCATGATCTGATCGTATTCGGTGAGGTGGGGCTATCGGGCGAGATCAGGCCGGTGCAGAATGGCCAGGAGCGTATACGCGAGGCGGCCAAACACGGCTTCAAACGCGCTATCGTTCCCAAGGCCAATGTACCCAAGGAGCGGCTCGGTGATATCCAGGTGATAGGGGTTCAGAGCCTGTCGGAAGCGCTGGATCAGCTCTGAGAAGGCTGCTCGCGATCTGCTAGGGCTTCTCTTCCTGAGGGTCATCCTCCTGCGGGAACATCTGCTCAAGCTCACGTTCCAGTAGCATTTCGTCCCCCAGATTCAGCTCCACCAGACGGCGCAGATGTGAGATGCTTTCCAGATCCATCTCCTCTGCGTCGAACCCATAGTAGGGCGGTTGCAGATGGCAAAGTCTTGATGGCATGCGGATCAGGACATCATTGGCCAGGTAGATACTCAGGACAGCCGGATCATCGAGTTGAATGTCCAGCTTGGTATCTGACTTCATCAATACGCCGCGTAAAGAGATATCCACCAGTTGCATGACCAGTGCCCCGCCTTTGTAGTGTACTTCGCATTCAGCGTCAAAATGGATGCGGGTAAAACGTCGGCGGTCTGAAGGGTCTCTGATCACGGATGGTTCCTTTTCTTGTCAAAAGGCGCTTTTGCCAGAAAGTGAGTGTTTATCGATATCATTTTAGTACAGCTTGGCTTTATTGTGGAGAAGATTGAGCCTGATCATGGTGAATAGGCGTAAGATGAACTAGCCTGACGCCAAATAAACTCAGGTATTCTCTTGCAGGGCAACCTGAAGGCCTAATTCTCGAGGATGGTATCGGATGTTGTCATATATCGAACTGCTGAGCGCACGGCAGCATACGCGCTATTTCAAGGAAACGCGTGGTCACTATATCTATCGGCGCACGCGTGTCATCGCGTTGATCCTGGCTCTGTTGCAAAGTGTCTGGATTCTGGTGGATCAGATGCTGCTGCCGGTTGATGTGCAGTCACAGGTGGCCATGACACGCCTGCTCAGCAGCGTTGCGTTCATTGCGCTGGTATGCTGGACACATCGCCCCTATAGCGAGCACCTGGCTTTGCTCAGGGTTGTCATGATTATTCTGATAATGCTTCTGTTCCACTCGGTCAGCGCGGCGATTCTGATTCTGCACGGCCATGAATATACCGTGGCAGGATATCAATTCTTTCCCTACATGATCGTCACCATGCTGGCGGTGTTCCCCTTGACGCTGCTCAATGTGTTGAGTCTCACCCTGCTGGTGGCTGCGGTTGAAGTGGTCACCCAGCTGGTGCGAGGGCAATTCGGTCAGGTTCAGGCGGTGGACAGCCTCTGGTTGCTGCTGGTGCTGGCCGTGGTGGCGGGCTGGGCAGCGGTGAATCAGCTCAATATGCTGCTGGGGCTGTATCGTCAGGCGACTCGTGATGCGCTGACCAGTCTGGCCAACCGGCGTCTGGTGCTGGAGCAGCTGGATACTGAGATAGGTCGGCTGCAAGAGAGTAAAAGTAAGCTCTCGGTACTTTTGTTTGATCTCGATAAATTCAAGGGCTTCAATGATAACTATGGTCATGCCGCCGGGGATATCGTACTCAAGGAGTTTGCACGGATACTGATCAAA
The DNA here is from genome assembly GCF_008973755.1 of Nitrincola alkalilacustris. Classification (GTDB taxonomy): domain Bacteria; phylum Pseudomonadota; class Gammaproteobacteria; order Pseudomonadales; family Balneatricaceae; genus Nitrincola; species Nitrincola alkalilacustris. The sequence continues at coordinate 186,143 of NZ_WBOM01000008.1, forward strand.
GTGGCACGCAAGAAAGTGGATCTTCCGGCCCGATTTGGTGGCGAGGAGTTTCTGATGCTGCTGCCGGATATGAATAGTGTGGAGGCGAGTCGGGTGGCGGAACAGATTATTGCTGCCTGTCATGCCACTCAGGTGAGAATCCCCAGTGGAGAGAAGGTTGGCTTCACCACCAGTATCGGTGTGGCACAGTGGCAGCCGGGAGAGGATCACTCACATCTGATCGGGCGCGCTGACGCGGCTCTGTATGAAGCCAAGGCCAACGGCCGCGATCGATATGAGGTGGCGGATTAGTTCATGCGGCGATACTTGATCCGCTCAGGCTGGTGATCCTTGCCGTAGCGCTTGCGATAGTCCTCGGCATACTCGGTGTAGTTGCCTTCAAAATAGGCGACTTTCGAATCGCCTTCGTAGGCGATCATATGCGTACAGACACGGTCGAGGAACCAGCGGTCATGCGAGATCACCACGGCTGAGCCCGGGAAGGACAGGATCGCCTCCTCCAGCGCACGCAGGGTTTCGATATCCAGATCGTTGGTCGGCTCATCGAGCAGCAGCACGTTGCCACCCTCTTTCAACAGCTTGGCCATATGCAGGCGGTTGCGCTCACCACCCGACAGGTCCTTGACGAACTTCTGCTGGTCCGACCCCTTGAAGTTGAAGCGGCCACAGTAAGCACGTGAAGGTGTGATATAGCTGCCAACCGTGATCATATCCTGACCGTCCGAGATCTCTTCGAACACGGTCTTGCTGCCATCCAGTTCGCGTGATTGATTGACATAGGCCAGTTTGACGGTGCTGCCGATCACGATCTCGCCGCTATCTGGCTGCTCTTCGCCGGTGATCATGCGAAACAGGGTTGATTTACCGGCACCGTTGGGGCCTATAATGCCGACGATAGCGCCCGGTGGAATGGTCAGGCTGAGGTCTTCAAACAGCAGCTTGTCGCCATAGGACTTGGTGACATTGTGCAGCTCGATTACCTTGTCACCCAGACGTGGTCCAGGTGGAATATAGATCTCCTGAGTTTCGTTGCGCTGCTGGAACTCGCGTGAGTTCATCTCTTCAAACTGTTTGATGCGCGACTTGGATTTCGCCTGGCGCCCCTTGGCACCCTGACGCACCCACTCCAGCTCCGCCTGAACCGCTTTGCGGTGGGAGGCCTCCTGCTTGGCTTCCTGCTCAAGGCGGGCATCCTTCTGCTCCAGCCAGGAGGAGTAGTTACCCTCATAAGGGATGCCGCGTCCGCGATCCAGCTCCAGAATCCAGCCGGCGGCGTTGTCGAGGAAGTAACGGTCATGGGTGATCGCCACGACAGTACCTGGGTACTCCTGCAGGAAGCGCTCGATCCAGGCGATCGACTCGGCGTCCAGGTGGTTGGTAGGCTCATCCAGCAGCAGCATGTCGGGGTTATCCAACAGCAGTCGGCACAGGGCGACACGGCGACGTTCACCACCGGACAGGTTTTTAACCGGTGCATCCCAGGGCGGCAGGCGCAGCGCATCAGCCGCACGTTCCAGTGCGTTATCCAGGTTATGGCCCCCTTTGGCCTGAAGCAGGTTCTCCAGCTCGCCCTGACGCTTGGCCAGCGCATCAAAATCGGCATCCGGGTCGGCATAGGCGGCATAGACGGCATCCAGCTCTTCCAGAGCACCTTTCACATCGGCAACGGACTCTTCGACCACTTCGCGCACGGTCTTGCTATCATCCAGTTCCGGCTCCTGTGGCAGGTAACCGACCTTGATATTCGGCATCGGGCGTGCTTCGCCGATATAGTCCTTGTCGACACCTGCCATGATACGCAGCAGCGACGACTTACCTGAGCCGTTAAGGCCAAGTACGCCGATCTTGGCGCCAGGGAAGAAGGAGAGAGAGATATCCTTGAGGATTTCACGCTTCGGCGGCACGATTTTGCCAACGCGGTTCATACTGTAAACATATTGAGCCATGGATACTGCCTGCTTGTTGGTTTGCAGAAAAATTGCAGAAATAGATTTGCAGAAAAAGTTAATCGAAAAACGTTGGCGCAATTTTACCTGTCTGGATGGATGATTGCCATTTCGACAGCGTTTTCTTAGGAAGCTGCATGAACCTTAAACAGCTTGTGCTGAGTCCTATTCAAGTGCTTTCGTGTCTGTTTTCAGTTTATAATAGCGCCCTTTTCATGGGACAGCTGCAGGCGACTGACAGAGCATCTGTGCCACATCGACCAATGTAGAGGACAGCCATGTTTAACAAAGAGATGACAATTGCGAGCTTTGATCAGGAGCTGTGGGCTGCGATGCAATCGGAAACGGCTCGTCAGGAAGAGCATATAGAGCTGATAGCATCCGAAAACTACACCAGCCCCCGCGTCATGGAAGCGCAGGGATCAGCACTGACCAACAAGTATGCAGAAGGTTATCCCGGCAAGCGTTACTATGGCGGCTGTGAGTATGTTGATGTGGTGGAAGATCTGGCGATTGAGCGCGCCAAGGAGCTGTTTGGTGCCACCTATGCCAACGTGCAGCCACATTCCGGCTCACAGGCCAATGCGGCCGTGTTCATGGCCTTGTGCAAGCCTGGCGACACTATTCTGGGTATGAGCCTTGCCCATGGTGGCCACCTGACGCATGGTGCATCTGTCTCCTTTTCCGGTCGTATCTACAATGCAGTACAGTATGGCCTGAATCCAGAAACCGGTGAGATCGACTATGCCGAAGTGGAGCGTCTGGCGCTGGAGCACAAACCGCGCATGATCATCGCTGGCTTCTCTGCCTACTCCCAGATCGTAGACTGGGCGCGTTTTCGTGAGATCGCAGACAAGGTCGGTGCTTATCTGTTTGTCGATATGGCGCATGTTGCCGGTCTGGTTGCGGCGGGTGTTTATCCATCACCACTGGCAGTGGCGGATGTTGTCACCACTACCACGCACAAAACTCTGGGCGGCCCGCGTGGCGGCCTTATTCTGTCTGCCCGTGCCGATGAAGAGCTGCAGAAGAAGCTTAACTTTGCAGTATTCCCTGAGTCTCAGGGTGGCCCGCTGATGCATATCATTGCGGCCAAGGCGGTGTGCTTCAAAGAAGCGATGGAGCCTGAGTGGAAAGCGTATCAGGCTCAGGTGGTGAAGAATGCTCAGGCGATGGTCGAAGTGTTCCTGTCACGTGGTTACAAGATCGTTTCCGGTGGCACAAAAGATCACCTGTTCCTGCTGGACCTGATCGACAAAAATGTAACCGGTAAAGATGCGGATGCTGCACTGGGTCGTGCCAACATCACTGTGAACAAGAATGCGGTACCGAACGATCCGCGCTCACCTTTTGTCACCTCAGGTCTGCGTATCGGTACGCCGGCAGTTACACGTCGTGGCTTCAAGGAAGCGGAAGTGACCAGTCTGACCGAGTGGATCTGTGATGTTCTGGATGATATCGAGAATGAGCAGACCATTGAACGGGTCAAGGGTCAGGTGCTGGAGATCTGCTCTCGCTTCCCTGTATACAGCTGATTTAGTAGTCTTTACAACCTGGTCCATCCGTGGGCTGGAACCTTTCCAGCCCACGGATGGACCTTTCGCTCTTTTTGATGAGGCAATGGCATGCACTGTCCTTTCTGTGGCGCTAACGAAACCAAGGTCGTTGACTCGAGGCTGGTAGCCGAGGGGCAGCAGATCCGGCGTCGCCGTGAATGTATCAGTTGTCACGAACGCTTCACCACCTTTGAAGCAGCTGAGCTGCTGATGCCCAAAGTGGTCAAGACCGATGGCACACGCCAGCCTTTTGATGAAGACAAGCTGCGCGCCGGCATCCAGCGGGCATTGGAAAAGCGCCCGGTCAGCGTGGAAGAGTTTGAAGCCTGTCTGACGCGTATCAAACACCGCCTGAGAGCCTCCGGTGAGCGTGAACTGCCCTCCCGCGATGTGGGCGAGGCGGTCATGCAGGAGCTGCGCAAGCTGGATCAGGTCGCTTATGTCCGTTTTGCGTCTGTCTATCGCAGTTTTCAGGATATCAATGAGTTCCGCAAGGAGATCGATCGCCTCTCTCTGAAAGAGAGTAATGGTGATATCGATAGCCGGGATCAGGCGGACGACTGATGCCTACCGCTCCTCTTTCCATGGGCGTCTCCACTGACTTCTCCGAGCAGGATCAGATCTTTATGGCACGCGCCATAGCGCTGGCCTGGCAGGGGCTGTACAGCACCGATCCGAACCCGCGTGTCGGTTGTGTGCTGGTGCGTGATGGTCAGGTTGCAGGAGAGGGTTATCATCAGCGTGCTGGTGAACCACATGCCGAAGTGTTGGCGCTGTGTGCTGCTGCAGATCAGGCGCAGGGTGCCACGGCTTATGTCACGCTCGAACCCTGCAGTCACTTCGGTAGAACACCACCCTGTGCGGATGCGCTGATCAAAGCCGGTGTCAAACGGGTTGTAGCAGCCATGGTTGACCCGAATCCCGCCGTTGCCGGTAACGGTCTTGCGCGATTACAGGCCGCTGGTGTTGACGTGGCGTGTGGATTGCTCGAAGCCCAGGCACGAGAGTTGAATCCGGGATTTATCAAGCGTATGGAAACCGGCTTGCCATTTGTGCGGATCAAGCTGGCGATGAGTCTGGATGGACGTACCGCCATGCAAAGCGGTGAGTCGCAGTGGATAACCGGTCCAGCGGCGCGCAACGATGTGCAGGCCCTGCGCGCACGCAGCTCGGCCATTCTGACCGGAATTGATTCGGTATTGCTGGATGATCCGGCGATGACAGTCAGGCGTGAAGATCTGTTTGCCGATGGCAATATTCGTCAGCCCTTGCGGGTGGTGCTGGATTCACGTCTGCGTCTGCCGTTGCACGCCCGGATCATATCTGAGCCGGGGTCTTTACTGGTTGCAACCCTGAGCCAGGATGAGGCGATGCAACAGAGGCTGACTCACTCGGGCGCAGAGATCTGGCAGTTGCCAGCGGCAGAAAACGGCGCTATCGATCTGCCGGCGTTGCTGCGCAGGCTGGTGGCTGAGCGCAGCTGTAATGAAATACTGGTTGAGTGCGGGGCAAGACTCGCTGGTGCTTTTGTTGAGGCGGGCCTGGTGGATGAGTTGGTGATCTATATGGCACCGACTCTGCTCGGCAGTGACGCGCGACCGCTGCTGGCGCTGCCCTTGACCCATATGTCACAGCAGGTACGTCTGGAGTTGATAGACCTGACACCGATGGAGCAGGATCTGCGCCTGACGTATCGCATGGCGGATAAGCACTGATAAGGGCTGAATCCGACGTATCCTGCTAAAATATATCCAATCATGCCAGCCAGAGATGATGTTGCTCTTACGGTCTGGCTGAAAAAAACGATTTTTACACCGCCCTCAGGCGGCTGGAGAGAAGCAATGGAGCTGAACAGCCCCGAAGAACTGATTGAAGACATACGCCAGGGGAAGATGGTTATCCTGATGGATGACGAGGATCGTGAAAATGAAGGCGATCTGGTCATTGCTGCCGAAAAGGTGCGCCCTGAGGATATCAATTTCATGGCGACCCATGCGCGTGGTCTGATCTGCCTGACGCTGACGCGTGAACGCTGCGAGCAGCTCAAGCTGCCACTGATGGTGCAGAGTAACGGTGCCCAGTTTTCCACCAACTTCACGCTGTCGATTGAGGCGGCCACTGGCGTGACGACTGGTATCTCAGCAGCCGACCGTGCGCATACCGTGCAGATGGCGGTGAAAGCCGATGCCAGACCTGAAGATATCGTGCAGCCTGGGCATATCTTCCCGTTGATGGCACAGCCGGGTGGAGTGTTGAGTCGTGCCGGGCATACTGAAGCAGGTTGTGATCTGGCACATCTGGCTGGCTTGACGCCTGCGTCTGTGATTGTCGAAGTGATGAATGATGATGGCAGCATGGCCAGACGTCCGGATCTGGAAAAATTTGCTGCAAAGCATGGCCTCAAGATTGGCACAATTGCGGATCTTATTCATTATCGCACAACCAACGAGCACACCATTGAGCGGGTGCGTGAAGGCGAGCTCTCGACCGAGTTTGGTCAGTTCCACTTTGTCACCTATGCCGATCGCATCCAGAACTGTACCCATCTGGCCCTTTATCAGGGTGAGATCAAGGCGGATGAACCGACCATGGCGCGTGTGCATATCCGCTCTGAAGTGTTGCGCGATGTGGTGGGTGCCAGCCCGAGTGCCAATGACGAGATCAAATGGACCATGCGCCGTGCTCTGAGACGAGTGGCGGAAGAGGGCAAGGGGGTTGTGGTGCTGCTCGACAGTGGTCGGCGTATTGATCTGGGTGATGCGATCGATCAGATACTGGATGGTCGCAAGACACCGTCCAAAGTCAATGTCAGTGCCTCCGGTGCTTATCTGACCGTCGGAACCGGCTCGCAGATACTGCGTGATCTGGGTGTCGGTAAGATGCGTCTGCTCAGTTCACCGATGAAATTCAATGCCATCTCCGGGTTTGATCTGGAGATAGACGAATATATTCCTTATCAGGATTAAGACGGAAATCGATGATGTCAGTAAAAGAGATTGCAGGCGACTTTATCAGCGCCAATGGAAAGTATGCGATAGTGGTCGGGCGCTTCAATGAGTTCGTGGTGGAGAGTCTGCTGCAGGGCGCTGTTGATACGCTGCGCCGTCATGGTGTCAGTGAAGAGAATATCCGAGTTGTGCGGGTGCCGGGTGCCTTCGAGATCCCCCTGGCTGTGCAGCGTGTAGCACAACAGAAGCAGGAAGATGCGATCATTGCCCTGGGTGCTGTGATTCGTGGCGGCACGCCGCATTTTGAGTATGTGTCCGGCGAGAGTTCCAGCGGTATTTTTCAGGTGATGATGGCGTTTGATGTGCCGGTCGCCAATGGTATCCTGACCGTGAATAATATCGAGCAGGCGATTGAGCGCTCTGGCACCAAGGCTGGTAACAAGGGGGCCGAAGCCGCCATGTCGGCACTTGAGATGGTCAGTCTGCTGCGTCAGCTAGAGGTTTGATGATGAGTGATTCCGACGCGCCACAGAAAAAAGTGAAGACCTCGCGCACCGAGCGCCGCAGAAATGCCAGAAGCTTCACGCTGCAGGCTCTTTATCAGTGGCAGGTGGAAGGCTCTCCGATCAATGAGATCGAGGCACAGTTCCGTGTCAATAATGATATGGCTGATACCGATGTTGCGTTGTTCAGCGAGCTGTTGCGTGGCATAAGCGCGCACAAAAATGATCTGGATACAGCATTTTCGCTTTATATCGACCGGGCGCTGGATGATCTGGACCCGGTGGAGCTGGGTGTGTTACGCATCGGCACCTATGAGTTGATGCATCGCATCGAGGTGCCTTATCGGGTCGCCATCAACGAAAGTGTTGAACTGGCGAAAATCTTCGGGGCAACTGACAGCCATCGTTATATCAATGGCGTGCTGGATAAGCTGGCGCAGAAAGTCAGAGCAGCTGAAGTGATGGCCAGACGCTGAGGTGATTCATGGGTGAGTTTGAGCTGATTCGTCATTTTTTTGCCACGACTGCAGCACGACAGGATGACGTTGTGCTCGGTATCGGTGATGACTGTGCGCTGCTCATGCCGCCAGAGGGTCAGCAACTGGCTGTCTCGATCGATACGCTGGTCGAGGGGATTCACTTTCCGGTCGGCATGGAGGCTGAACATATTGCGACCCGTCTGCTGGGTTCTGCCGTCAGTGATCTGGCTGCAATGGGGGCCAGGCCGGCCTGGTTCACCCTTGCGCTGACGCTGCCCAAAGCCGATCCCGTATGGCTCGAAGCCTTTGCCTGTGCGTTGGCACAGTATGCGTTTGAGCTGGATATTGTGCTGGTCGGCGGTGATACCACGCGTGGTCCGCTGGTACTGAGTGTGCAGGTGCATGGCTTTGTCGAACCAGACAAAGCACTCTTGCGAAGTGCCGCGCGCGAAGGTGATCTTATCGCGGTCTCCGGCACGCTGGGCGACAGCCACGCGGGGTTGCAGTCTATGCTGAGCAACGCCAGGGTGGATCTGGCCGTCAGCTGGTTACAGCAGCGTTTTTATCGCCCGGAACCGCGTGTGGATCTGGCGCTTGCATTGGCACCTCATCTGCATGCAGCCATCGATGTTTCAGACGGGCTCTGTGCCGATCTGCAGCATATTCTCAACTCAAGCCAGGTGGGGGCTGATATCCATCTGGAGCGTCTGCCCCTATCTGAGGCCATGTGCCACTGGTGCTCCGATGCCGAGCAGCGTATCGACTGGGCACTGGGTGGTGGGGAGGACTACGAGCTCTGTTTCACCCTCCCGCAAAGTCGCTGGGACAAGTGCCTCGAACTGGCTGCCGAAACAGGTGTTCAGATCACCTGCATTGGTGAGATCACCGACAGTAATAGCTTGCGTCTGATGAGTCAGGGGCAGGAGGTTGAACGTTCGCTGGCTGGGTACGACCATTTTAAGGAAGCCTGATGAGTAAGACACCTGCGTCGGTCTGGCGTAACCCGATTCATTTTATTGCGTTCGGCTTTGGCTCCGGCGCGTCTCCCAAAGCCCCCGGTACGGTCGGTACATTGGCGGCAATACCACTGTGGCTGTTGCTGGTGCAGTTGCCGCTGACGACCTATCTGCTGATCCTGCTGGCGGCCTTTGCCATTGGCGTCTGGATCTGTCAGCGGACGTCGGATGATATCGGTGTGCATGATCATGGCGGTATTGTCTGGGATGAGTTTGTTGGTTTCTGGATCACGATGATTGCGGTGCCGGCACACTGGCTGTGGATACTGATCGGTTTTGCATTGTTCCGCCTGTTTGATATCTGGAAACCCTGGCCGATCGGCTGGGTGGATAAGCGAGTCAAGGGTGGTATGGGGATCATGCTGGATGATGTGATTGCGGGGATCTATGCCGCTATTCTGATTCAGATTGGTCTGTTTCTCTTTGCCTGAAGTTAAGCAGAGCCTTGCAAGGTGGCTGTTTGTCTATTGTTGAGGAAAGCTTAAGGTGACCGTCAAGTTTGTTGCCGATTCTAAACTGCCGACCCCCTGGGGTGTTTTTACCATGGTCGGGTTTGAGGATACGGCAACTGGGAAAGAGCATGTGGCGCTGGTTTGTGGGGATATCACAACGCCCGGTCCGGTGCTGGCGCGGATGCATTCGGAGTGTCTGACGGGTGATGCGCTGTTCAGCCTGCGCTGTGACTGTGGTTTTCAGTTACAGGAGGCGCTGCGCCGTATCTCGGAGGAGGGGCGCGGCGTGTTGTTCTATCTGCGTCAGGAGGGACGGGGCATTGGTCTGCTGAACAAGATCAGGGCTTATGATCTGCAGGATCATGGCGCGGATACGGTTGAGGCCAATGAGCAGCTGGGATTCGCGGCTGATATGCGTGATTACAGTATCTGCCTGCCGATGATGCAGCATCTCGGAGTAACATCGGTAAAACTGATGACCAACAACCCGCGCAAGGTGGTGGCGCTGGAAAGTGCGGGTGTGAAAGTGGCCGAACGCGTCCCCCTGCAGGTTGGCAAGAACCGCCATAATGAAGGCTATCTGCAGACCAAGATGGGCAAGCTCGGCCATATGATGACCGAGGAACATTTTCGCGAGGAGTGAGGGGCTGTAATAATAGTGAGGTGCGAGCTAACTACTCAGCGCCTCACTGACACACCTGGAAATTCCCGCAATATCCAGTCCGCACTGCTGCAGTTGCTGTTCGCGGCTGGCATGCTCTATCCACTGATCCGGAATACCGAGGCAGACCAGTTCCACAGGTAATTGCTGCTGGTGTAAGTACTCGCCAACTGCAGATCCTGCGCCTCCCATGATAGCGTGATCCTCAATGCTGATCAGCGTCGAGTGGGTGCGGGTCAGTTCATCGATCAGTACCTCATCCAGAGGCTTCACGAAACGCATATCCACCAGTGTCAGATTGAACTGCTCTGCGACTGCTTCTGCGGCCGGCAGCAGGGGGCCGAAGTTCAGCAAAGCCACTTGCTCGCCCTGTCGCAGGAGTCGTGCTTTCCCGATTTCACAGGTTTCATCCAGCGCGATCTTGAGGCCTTTTCCGGGCTTGCCAGAGCCACGAGGGTAGCGAACAGCAGCTGGCCCTCGATGATGGTAGCCGGTGTTCAGCATCCGATATAGCTCATCCTCATCCGCAGGTGTCATGATCACCATCTCCGGCAGGCAGCGCATGAAGGCAATATCATAGCAGCCGGCATGGGTGGCGCCATCTTCACCGACCAGGCCGGCACGATCGATGGCCAGAAGCAGGTCGAGCTTCTGAATCGCGATATCATGAATCAACTGATCGTAGGCACGCTGCAGAAAAGTGGAGTAGATCGCCAGTACCGGCTTCATACCGGCGCAGGCAAAGCCCGCGGCCAGAGTCGCCGCATGCTGCTCGGCAATCGCAACATCAAAGTAGCGCTCGGGGAACTGGCTGGAAAAGGCGATCATATCCGAGCCTTCACACATGGCCGGGGTGATGCCAACGAGTCGCTCATCCTGAACTGCCGTGTCGCATAACCAGCGCCCGAAAATATTGCAGAACTTGCTGCGTTTGGGCGGGGGCGGCTGCTTGAGCGGTTCAGTCAGTGGTTCTATCTTGGTGATGGCATGAAAGCCGACCGGATCGGCTTCAGCCGGTGCATAGCCCTTGCCCTTGCAGGTGATCACGTGCAGGAACTGCGGACCGGGTCTGCTCAGCAGGTCACTGAGCGCTGGCAGTAGCTGATCAAAATCATGGCCATCAACCGGGCCGCTGTACTCAAAGGCCAGTGCCTCAAAGAGTGCGGCGGTGGTTTCGCCATCCAGCTTGTTCTTCAGATTGTTGGCCAGATAGGTGGCCAGGCCTCCCTCATTACGCGAGATCGACATGTCGTTGTCATTCAGGATCACCAGTAGATTGGCACCGGTATGGGCGGCATGGTTCAGGGCTTCAAATGCCATGCCTGCCGTCATCGCACCATCACCTATCACGGCGACGCTGCGATGTGGCAACTGTTGCAGGCGGTCAGCCAGCGCCATGCCGAGTGCCGCACTGATGGATGTGCTGGAGTGGCCAGTACCGAAACTGTCGAAAGGGCTCTCATCGCGTTTGGGGAAGGGGGCGAGCCCGTGCTGTTGGCGCATGGTCAGCAGCGCTTCTCGGCGTCCGGTCAGAATCTTGTGTGGATAACACTGATGGCCGACATCCCAGATCAGGTGATCCTCTGGAGTGTTGAGCAGAAAATGCAGTGCCAGAGTCAGTTCGACTACGCCAAGCCCGGCGCCAAAGTGTCCACCGGTCTGGCCGACACTGAAGAGAAGCCAGGCGCGCAGCTCTTCAGCCAGTAGGGGCAGTTGTTCGCGAGACAGTTCGCGCAGCTTCTGAGGTGCGCTGATGCTGTCCAGCAGGGGTGTTGTCGGGCGTTCGGTGGGGAGTGTGTACAACATCAGTGGTTCCGGTTGACGATATAGTCGGCAAGGTCGATCAGTGCCTGAGCCGACTCGCCATAGGGTTCAAGCAGTGTAATGGATTCAAGGTGTAATTGCTTAAGGCGTTCACGGGCACCCTCCAGTCCCAGTAATGCAGGGTAGGTAGGCTTATTCTGCAACTGATCAGAGCCCTGGGGCTTGCCGAGTGTCTGGGTATCGCTTTCAATATCCAGCAGGTCATCCTTGATCTGAAATGCCAGCCCCATCTTCTGACCGAACAGGCGCAGATGCTCCAGTCTGAGCGGGTCTGTGTTGCCGGCTGCCAGTGCTCCCAGCTCAAGTGCAGCGACAATCAATGCACCGGTTTTATGGCTGTGCATCGCCTGCAGTTGTTCCAGAGTCAAAGGCTGATCGACATGCGCCAGATCAAAGGCCTGCCCCAGCACCATGCCTCGTTCGCCACTGGCTTTGCTCAGGCAGTGCAGCATCTGCAGCTGCTGGGCTGGTTGGCAGCGGGAGTCAGGCCGACTCAGCAGTTCAAAGGCGAGTGTCAGCAGGGCGTCCCCCGCCAGAATGGCTGTGGCTTCATCAAAGGCGATATGGCAGGTGGGTTTGCCGCGGCGCAGATCGTCATTATCCATTGCCGGCAGATCGTCATGAATCAGTGAATAGCTGTGAATGCACTCAATGGCTGTTGCGGCGTGATCAGCCTGCTCCGGGGAGCCACCGCTGAATTCACAGGCCAGGTACGTAAGTGCCGGACGGATACGTTTGCCGCCGTTAAGCAGTCCGTAGCGCATCGCCAGCTGCAGTGCTGGTTCTATGCTGTCTGAGGTGGATATCAGGCTGTCCAGCTGCAGTTCTGTACGCAGGCGTATCTGTTTCAGACGATCAGCAATCTGCACGATTCATTCACCTTCAGCGTCAACGCTGGTAAAGGGGGCTGTTTTAAGCTCGCCCTGGCTTTCGACCAGCATCTGCACTTTCTGTTCAGCCTGATCCAGAATGCCCTGGCATTCACGGGTGAGCTTTACGCCCTCTTCAAATGCCTGCAGGGCAGCATCCAGTGGCAGATCTCCCTGCTCCATTTTTTCGACCAGCGCTTCAAGCTGTGCCAGTGATTGCTCAAAGTCGGCAGTTTTCTGTTTGCGCACCATGATAAGAGACCTTCTTCAGTAAGGGATGAAACGGTACCCAACTGCTGTATCAGGGTCAATCCAAAGTTTAGTCATGAAGGTGGATTCAACGGATGAAGATGTTGATAAATCTGGTATGATCCTATCCAAACGAGTGTTTACGGGCTTGGCTTGGTGTTGAGGGGACATACGTGGATATAGCAACGCTGCTCGGAATTGTGGGGTCATTGGGTATTATCGTCATGGCGATGGTACTGGGCGGTGATCTGGGGATCTTCATCAATCCGCCTTCCTTTCTGATTGTGGTGGGTGGTGCGTTGTTTGCAGTTATGGCCAAGTTTACCTTGGGGCAGTTTCTGGCCTCGGGTAAGGTCGCGGCCAAGGCGTTCATGTATAAATCAATCAGTCCCGAAATCATCATTGCCGAAACCGTAGATATGGCAGATGCTGCGCGTAAAGGTGGGTTGCTCTCTCTTGAGGATAAGGAGGTATCCAGTGCTTTCATGCAGCGCGGTATACAGCTGCTGGTGGATGGACACGATCCGGATGTGGTGCGTCAGCTCCTCAATAAAGAAGCGAAGATGACTTTTCAGCGGCATGATTTTGGTGCCAAGGTGTTTGCCCAGCTCGGTGATGTTGCACCTGCCATGGGGATGATCGGTACGCTGGTCGGTCTGGTACAGATGCTGGCCAACATGAACGATCCCAAGGCGATAGGCCCGGCGATGGCTGTTGCCCTGCTGACCACACTCTATGGTGCCATGGTTGCCAACTGTATAGCACTGCCGATTGCAGACAAGCTCAATCTGCGCCGAGATGAAGAGGCTCTGAACAACTCGCTGGTCATTGATGGTTTGCTGGCGATACAGGCGGGGCAGAACCCGAGAGTGATCGATCAGATGCTGCGCAACTATCTGCCCGAGAAAAAACGATTTGCCACTGCGGGTGAGGTGTAGCGCGGATGAGTGCTGCTGAAGAAGAGTGCGAATGTCCCCCCTGTAAGAAGTCGCCGGCCTGGCTGGCGACTTTTGCGGATCTGATGGCGCTGCTGATGTGCTTTTTTGTACTGTTGCTGGCGTTTTCCGAGATGGATGTGTTGCGCTTCAAACAGCTGGCAGGCTCCATGCGTGAAGCCTTCGGTGTTCAGGCGGATATCAAGGTTGAAGATATCCCCAAGGGTACGTCAATCATCGCGCAGGAGTTCAGCCCCGGCCGCCCGGAGCCGACACCACTCAATATTGTACGCCAGATGACCACTCAGGCAGATCTGCATACCCTGGACGTGCGCTCTCGTGTAGGAGAGGCAGAGGTACGTGATCAGCTGGAGGGCATGACTGCAGAGGCCATGCGCCAATTGGAGCAGGAGGCTCAGCAGCAGGCGGTGCAGTTTGCTCAGGCATTGGCTACGGAAATCGGAGATGGTGCGGTTGAGGTTGAGGTGGAAGGTACCAAGATCATCATTCGCGTCAAGGAGCAGGGGTCCTTTGAATCCGGCTCCGCAGAGCTGCGTTCCGACTATATTCCCGTGATTGCCAAGATACGTGATGTACTGCTGTTTGTCGGTGGCAGTGTGGCTGTCGAGGGACATACCGATAACATCCCCTATACGGGGGTACGCTTCCAATCCAACTGGGATCTATCCTCGGCGCGTGCCTTATCGGTTGCCCATGAATTGTTTGCGGATCCGCGTATGGATCAGAGCCGTTTTCTGGTGACAGGTTATGCGGATACGCGGGCTCTGGTGCCGAATAACACTGCAGCAAACCGGGCCATCAACCGGCGTGTCGAAATTGTGATTCAGAAGGGAGACGATGAAGAGCAGTTGGAGCGCATACAGGCGCAACCCCTCGATGACCTGGAAGGTTTGCTGCTGACGCCGGACGAAATTTTTTGATTAACCGTGCGCAGCACATTTTCAGATATTCAGCGCATAAAAAAGCCCGACCCTATTCAGGTCGGGCTTAGATCGAAGAGATTATTGTGACGCTTCGATCATGTATTCGACAGATGCTTTCAGCTCAGCATCAGAACAGTTCATGCAGGTGCCTTTTGGTGGCATGGCGCCAACGCCACTGATAGAGGTGGCCAGCAGTGCATCCAGACCTTTCTCGATACGAGGAGCCCAGGCATCCTTGTCACCCAGTTTGGGCGCACCGGCAACGCCAGCAACGTGGCATACTGCACAGTGGGCGTTATAGACCTCTTCACCACTACGTTCAGCGGATGCAGTCAGTGGCAGTATCAGGGCAGTTGCAGCAATCATTAACAGTTTTTTCATCGTTATTATGCCTCGGTCATACTTGGACAGGTTGATTCTTCAGCGCTGTATTGAAACAGCGGAATACCTTAAATATCACACGGGATATTTCGTTTTCGATACTAGCATGAGCCTTGGCAGGTTAACACTGCCTTAACTGCATTCCGCGCCTTATTCCCGCGCTCCTTTTCCCGTTTGAAGATCCTGTTTTATATTCATGGTCGCTGATTGAAGTACACTTGTGTGCTTTTTACGTATATCTTTAAGTGCAGATCTCATAAAGAGTGAGAGTCAGGAGGAACTATGAGTGAGATTGAGCAGTGCTCTTGCAGTAAAGCGCTGGGCTTTAAAATCAGAATGGCTTACCAGCCGATCATTGATGTCAGAAATCAGCAGATTTTTGCACAGGAAGCCTTGGTGCGTGGCGAGCAGGGCGAGTCTGCCGGTGAAGTACTGGGTAGAATATCAGACAAAAATGTTCACAGCTTTGATCAGTTGTGTCGTGTGACTGCGATCACAACGGCAGCCAGGCTTGGTCTGGATACACGGGTCAGCATCAACTTTTTGCCGAATGCTATCTACAAGCCCGAAACCTGCATTGCGCGAACGCTGGAAGCTGCCCGTAAATTTTCAGTACCCAGCCATAACATCATGTTTGAAGTGGCAGAACATGAACGAATCACCAGTCATAGTCTGCTGCTGGAGGTGTTTGAGTGCTACAAGGCGGAAGGCTTTCTGACGGCAATTGATGACTTCGGTCAGGGCTATGCCGGTCTCAACCTGCTGGCAGACTTTCAACCGGATTATATTAAGCTGGACCGGCAGTTGATCAGCTTTATTGATCAGAACCGTGCTCGTCAGGTGATTGTTAAGGGGATAGTTTCTGTTGCTGAAGAGCTGGGTATAGGTGTGATTGCAGAAGGGATTGAGCGCGAGGAAGAGCATTGCTTTCTGGTTGATCAGGGGGTCTATCTGATGCAGGGCTATCTGTATCAGCGGCCAGCGCTTGAGCAGTTGATGGGGATTGGCCAGGTACATCTGCCGGTCTGTCGCAGCTGATGAGTTCGCAACCGCGCATGTTTAGGTAAAATCCCGGAATAAGTGATTACCCTTATCAAGTTCTGCTGTTAAACTGTTGCTGAACTTTCTGCAGGGTATGACACATGTTCAGCATGACTATTACGCCAGCGTTTCTGGACACGGATGCGCTAGGCCATATCAACAATACTCGTTTGCCGGTCTGGTTCGAGCTGGCGCGCAATGATGTTTTCAGGATATTCACACCGGATCTTGATCCGAAGAAATGGCAACTTATTCTGGCCCGAATCGAGGTGGACTATACCGGCGAGCTGTTCTTTGGTGAGGATGTAGAGGTGCGTACCTCTATCAGTCGCATAGGTAACAGCTCCTTTACGGTCTATCAGGAAGCTTGGCAGAAAGGCGTTATGGGCGCGAAGGGTTCAGCAACCATGGTGCACTATGACTTCTCTACGGCAAAAACCGTTGTGCTCTCGCCTGAGCTGAGATCGGCGCTTGAAGCACATACGACGCCGGGTTGAAAACCCGGAATGCCAGGTGATGATTCAGGCAGCACGGGTTTGCACGCTGCCTGATAAGCCATTCGATGCAGTCTTGTTTCAACGCAGCAGCAGTAGCGGTACCTGTGCGCTTTTCAACAGCTTGGTAGTGGTGCTGCCGACCAGAAACTGGCGAATTCGTGAGTGGCCATAAGCGCCCATCACCAACAGATCAATACCGAGGCTTTTCACGCGCTCGTTTATCACCGGCTCCACTTCGCCAGCTGCAACCTCCTCTGTGACAGAAAAGCCTTTGGCTTCCAGTTTGACTCGGGCTTCCTTGAGCTGTTCGCGGGAGGTGTCGGTATCGGCATCAATCATCAACAGATGGCAGGGAGTATCTATCAGCAGAGGGCTGCCAGCCAACATATCGATCACTTTCTTCGCAGTCGGGCTGGCATCGTAGGCGATCATGAAGCGTTCCGGCTTCTTGAAATCACCACTGGCAACCAGAATGGGGCGATGCAGGGTGCGGATCACGCTTTCAAGATGGGTGCCGATATGATTCGGTGCACTGCTTTCATTACTGCCTTCACGCCCCATCACCAGCAGGCGCAAGTCGGATTCAAGCTCCTGTAGTGTTGTTACCAGATCATCGTGGCGCTGTAGTGTAGCGGCATCGGTTATGCCTTGATCAGATGCGCGCTTCAGGGCATCTTCCAGGGCCAGACGCCCCTGTTCTCGCATCAGTTTGGCTCGTTTCTCATCCAATGCTGTCAGCTCTTCAAGCAGCGCCTCCCGGCTACCCAGACCAATATTGCCGGATAGATTGCTGTTCACGGGCAGGTCGCCTTTTTCCAGTACATGCAGCAGCACCAGCGGTGCATCCAGTTGCTCACTGGCCCAGACGGCATAGTCCACCACGGTTTCAGCCATATGGTTGTAGCTGTCGATTGATGCGATTACGTGTTGCATGGAATCCCTCTTCTGCTGTGTCACGAGTCACCCTCTGACGTTGAAGATAGTGGCTGTCGAGCTGAGCCGCAAGTCATTAAACAGCTTCTCAGCAAGCACAAGTCGCCTAATGCCCCATGATCTTGCCGATCTCTTCCGGCTTGTCATGCACACCGAAGCGGTCAACAATCGTTGCGCTGGCCTCGTTCAGACCGATGATATCCACCTCAATCCCTTCGCGGCGGAACTTGATCACGGCTTTGTCGAGAGCTCCCACTGCAGTGATATCCCAGAAGTGAGCGCGGCTCAGGTCAATGACGATACGATCAATATCTTCCTTGAAATCAAATGAGGCCGTGAATTGATCAGCAGAGCTGAAAAATACCTGGCCGATCACTTTATAGGTACGTGTCTTGCTGGGCTGATCCAGCTCGGAGGTGATATGCAGGAACTTGCCTACCTTGTTGGCGAAGAAGAGTGATGCCAGCAGAACGCCGACAAACACGCCGTAGGCGAGGTTGTGGGTAGCCACCACGACAGCAACA
Source organism: Nitrincola alkalilacustris (assembly GCF_008973755.1). Lineage (GTDB taxonomy): Bacteria > Pseudomonadota > Gammaproteobacteria > Pseudomonadales > Balneatricaceae > Nitrincola > Nitrincola alkalilacustris. The sequence continues at coordinate 203,901 of NZ_WBOM01000008.1, forward strand.
GTGGCCAGCATGACGATATTGGTCGACAGCGGGTGCTTTTTCAGGTTGCGGATGGAATCCCAGCTGAAGGTTCCGATAGAGACCATTATCATCACGGCGACCAGTGCGGCCATCGGAATCATGCCGATCAGATCGCTCAGAAAGACCACCATCAGCAGCAAAAAGACGCCAGCAGTCAGGCACGATAGTCGCCCACGACCACCGGATTTGATATTTATGATCGACTGACCGATCATCGCACAACCGGCCATGCCACCCAGCAGGCCGGCACCTATATTGGCAACACCCTGACCTTTACATTCGCGGTTCTTGTCACTTTTAGTGTCGGTAAGATCATCAACAATGGTAGCAGTCATCAGTGACTCAAGCAGGCCGACAATCGCCAGTGCCATTGAGTAGGGCAGAATGATCCACAGGGTTTCAAAATTCAGAGGTACATCTGGCCAGAGGAAGATCGGCAGGGTGTCAGGCAGTTCACCCATATCACTGACGGTACGGATATCCAGACCCAGCAGCAGGGCTATGCCTGTCAGAACCAGAATGCAAACCAGTGGTGACGGGATAGTCTTGTTGATATAGGGAAAGAGATAGATGATCGCCAGCCCGCCTGCTGTCATCGCATAAACATGCCAGGTCACATTAGTCAGCTCCGGCAACTGGGCCATGAAGATCAGAATCGCAAGTGCATTGACGAAGCCTGTCACAACAGAGCGCGATACAAACCTCATCAGGCTGCCGAGCTTGAGATAACCGGCACCTATTTGCAGCAGGCCGGTCAGAAGGGTGGCAGCCAGCAGATATTCCAGACCGTGATCTCTGACCAGCGTTATCATCAGCAGCGCCATGGCGCCGGTTGCGGCGGAGATCATGCCGGGGCGCCCACCAACGATCGAGATGATCACAGCGATACAGAAGGAGGCATAGAGGCCGACCCGCGGGTCGACACCGGCGATGATCGAGAAGGCGATCGCCTCAGGGATAAGGGCCAGTGCTACAACAATGCCCGCCAGCAGATCGCCGCGTATGTTGCCGAACCAGTCTTGTCGTGTTGATGAAAAAAGCATAGATAGAGAGTCCCACAAGTTGTCAGTATGTCGGATCATGCATGCAGAAAATATCCGCGGTGCAGGATTGAGGGTAAAACAGAGTAATGACATTGTTCTGTAGCTGCGCACGGCTGAGCATCAGCCAGCAGATACATCAGATTCAGCATTCAGCAGCATCAGTTGTTCTTGTCGTTTTGTCGACATCTGACACGCCTGTACTGGCCGGTGACGGCAAGGAGAGGGGATACTAGGGCGGAGTGGTCCGCACGAGAGTTGCTTTCAGCACAATTCAGGCCACTTATATTAAAGAGGGCGCACTATACAGGTCTTTGTGCGTTTTGTGAACCTTGTGCCTATATGCGACATTTCTTGGTGCGGTGCAGTTATACTGAAAAATGAGCAGGTATCATATTAAAGAATAATGATGTAACTCTTGATATTTATTGAAATTCAAGCCATAACAACAGGGCGTAACCGTCTGCCTGCGGGCAAGAGGGTACCTATAACAATAAACGCAAAGGGAGATAATCCATGCAGCGTCGTAAGTTTCTGAAAAATGCAGCTCTGGCCGGTGCCGGTGTTGCCGCAACCACTCTGGCAGCCCCAGCCATTGCGCAACGTCGCATCACCTGGCGTATGGCCACCACCTGGCCACGCAACTTCCCCGGTCTGGGCGTTGGTGCGCAGCGTCTGGCGGATCGTATCACCGCCATGTCGGATGGCCGTCTGACCGTACAGGTTTACTCTGCAGGCGAACTGGTACCGGCACTGGGTGTGTTTGATGCCGTTATCGAAGGCTCTGCCGAGATGAGTCATGGTGCTGCCTACTACTGGCAGAACAAGAGCCGTGCCACCAACTTCTTCACCGGGGTGCCTTACGGCATGACCTCACGTGAGCTGGCGGCCTGGATTCGTTACATGGGCGGTCAGGAGATCTGGGACGAAGTCTACGATCAGTTCGGCGTTAAAGGTTTCCTGTCCGGTGATACCGGTACTCAGGCGGGTGGCTGGTTCCGTAAGGAGCTGACGGGCCTTGCCGATATCCGCGGTATCAACTTT
>NZ_WBOM01000009.1 GCF_008973755.1 Nitrincola alkalilacustris
CGTCTCAAGCGAGGCGCATATTCTAGCGCCTGCCGATTCATTGTCAAGGAGTTTTTTCAGCTTTTCGATCATTTTCATGTCGATCCGCGCACTCACTCAACAACCGATAAATTCACTTAAAACAATTCAAAAACAAATGCTTAACTACCGTTAACTCATCCTGGTGACTGCTCCCTTGCGGGCCAGCACCTCAATCGAGGAGGCGAATTCTACAGAGGCTGAGATTTAAGTCAACCATTCGTTGCAGATATTTTTGAATTCTTTTTCTTCTGCCATTTTACCACCCGATAGCCCAGCAACAGTAACAGCAGCATTCCGTAAAAAAGATGCTCGGCATAGCTTGCCCGTATCTGCATCAGGTAATGCACCAGCACCAGCACTGCCGCCAGATAGCTCAAGCGATGCAGCCTGATCCAGTTCTTTTTCAGACGCCGCTGAAAACCTTGTGTCGAGGTTATCCCCAGAGGAATAAGCAATATCAAAGCAGCCAGTCCGGCGACAATGTAATAGCGCTTGGATAGCTCCACCAGAATCAGATCTGCTCTCCAGCCCAGAATAAACGTCAGAAACGCGAGCAGGTGCAGCAACGCATAAAAGAGCGCATATAAACCCAGCATGCGGCGAAAGCGCTGTAGCCACCCCCACCCCAGCAGCTGGCGCAACGGGGTGACAGCCAGCGTCATCCAGAGAAAACGCATTGCCCAGAGCCCAAGTAGCAACACCAATTCTTGTGCTGGGTCTGCACCCAGGCGGTTATTGACAGCCGACCAGATCATCCAACCCAGCGGCAGCAAACAACCGGCAAACACTAACCACCAACGCAGATAACCAAACCATCTCTGCCCGGACAGAATGCTCAAAACCACTGACGCAGATCCATCCCTTGATACAAAGAGGCCACCTCTTCGGCGTAACCATTAAACAGCTGGGTATCGATGCGATTGGGGTTGAAGAAAGGGGAAGGTAAACGGCGCTCTGTCGCCTGACTCCAACGCGGATGATTCACCTGCGGATTGACGTTCGCATAAAAGCCATACTCATTTGGGGCAGCCAGATTCCAGCTCGTATCTGGCATCTGCTCATGAAAGCGTATGGCGACAATGGATTTAATGCTCTTGAAGCCATATTTCCAGGGCACCACCAGACGAAGCGGTGCTCCATTCTGCGGCGGTAGGGCATCGCCATATACGCCCACGGCCATGATAGTCAGCGGATGCATCGCCTCATCCATACGCAACCCTTCGACATAGGGCCACCTGATCGTACTGAAAGAACTGCGCTGTCCCGGCATCTGTTCTGGATCATGCAGTGTGACGAACTCGACATAGTGCGCATTACCGGTTGGCTCAAAACGCTTGAGCAGATCACCGAGAGGAAATCCTATCCAGGGAATCACCATCGACCAGGCCTCGACACAGCGCAGACGATATATTCGCTCCTCAAGCGTATGCGGCTTCAGAATATCCTCAAGAGTGTATTGACCTGGCTTGCTTACCTCACCACTGATCTCGACCTTCCAGGGATCAGTTCTGAATTCCTGCGCATGCTCCAGAGGGTCACGCTTACCAATACCGAACTCATAAAAATTGTTGTGCCCGGTCACATCCACATAAGGTGTCATCGGCTCGTCAGTCGCGAACACACGCTCGTTACTGCCTTGACGTATCATCTGCTGCAGCCATTCAGGCCCCGGATAATGACGATCACCCGGCTTGGGATAGTTAGGGATGGCTAGCAAAGAAGGGCTGGCTAGCATGGCAACGCCTGCGGCAACGCTCTTCATGAACAGCCGCCGCTGGCGATATACCGATTCAGGTGTGATTTCGGAAGATTTGATGTCTGGCGGTTTATTGATAAGCATCATCACAACTCTTGGTTAGCCTCAGAAATTAGACTGAATCAGACGCAAGAGTTCACAAAGCTACTTTGCTATATGACGCTTACGTCTCAATAACCACAGTACGGGTCCGGAACAGGCATAGACCACAAACAGCACCCAGAGGAAAAGTGGCGGACTGATCGATATCACGGCAATCACCAGCACGATAGCAGCCAGTATGATGAATGGCACCTTACCCCTGAAATCAACATCCTTGAAGCTGTAGTAAAGAACATTGCTGACCATCAGCACACCAGCCAACGCAACATAAAGCGCGACAAGATAGACGATATCATCCGGATCTATCTCAAATGCAGTACTGACCCATATCAGTCCAGCCACTGCAGCTGCGGCAGCCGGACTAGGCAAGCCGATGAAATAGCGCTTATCAACTGAGCCTATCTGGGTATTAAAGCGTGCCAGACGGAGCGCGGTTCCGGCAACATAGAGAAAAGCCGCAAACCAGCCAAGCTTGCCGAGATCACCTAGCGCCCAGGTGAATGCAACCAGTGCAGGTGCCACACCAAAAGAAACCATATCCGAAAGTGAGTCGTACTCTGCGCCAAAAGGGCTTTGCGTATTGGTCATGCGCGCCACTCGCCCATCCAGCCCATCGAGCACCATGGCAACGAATATTGCGATGGCAGCTGCTTCAAAGCGGCCATCCATAGCGGCAACCACAGCATAAAAGCCTGAGAAAAGCCCGCCTGTAGTAAAGAGATTGGGAAGCAGATAGACCCCTTTGTGAGGTTTGCCTTTTACGTCTGCGTCACAGGAAGAATCTGCCTGCTCCTGCTCTTTGGAATCGTGTTTATGCTGATCTGTCATAGGGTTATTGATACGCTTAACAAGGTTTTAATGATCATTCTACTTCAGATTAGCCACCAGACCCAACAGCATCACCCCATTTCCAGTTCAGGATGCCAGCTTGAAGCCCTGCCAAGGCTCGCACCCTTGTCATCCAGCCAGCACTGCGCCTGATCTCGCCCCATCTGTTTGAGCTCCAACAGGAAACGCCTGCGCGTATCGAACTTACTGGCACGCTGCATCCCCATCAACTGCAGGTCAGGCCCAATCAGATGTAATCGCGCACGCCGCAAGCGTCTCTCACGGCGCCCCAGTAACCAGGGTCTTGATCTCATATATTGCTGCATCAGCGTCACAGATGTCAGCTCTCGCATGAATCCCGACTGAAAAACCAGTTCGCTGACGCGCTCATCTATCTGCTGCGCAGAAACAGGAATCTCAGCCCTTTCCAGAGGCTGCAGCAGAATCGTCAGCAGATCTCTGGCTCGACACTCCGTAATTAGCGGTGTCAGCGGGGGGTTTGCAGAAAAGCCACCATCCCAGTAATGGCGGTCTTCGATTTTCACAGCCTTGTGTAATCGCGGCAAACAGGCACTGGCCAGCAGATGCGAGACAGTCAGCTCGGATTCGCGAAAAATCCGCAACGCGCCAGTTTCAACTTCGGTCGCCGCAATGAACAGGTTGAATGGTGCCTCTCTCTGAAGCATCTCAAAATCAACAGACTCACTGAGAATTTGACGCAGTGGGTTGATATCAAAAGGATTCAAGTCATAGGGGGACAGATGCCTCGACAGATTTTGCCACCATTGTTTGACACTGGCCTGCCCCTGCTCACTGAGATGCTCCGGTGTCGCCACCTGCTCCCAGAAATGGTTCAGCATGTCACGAGCACCCGGCGCACCACCCTGCATCCAGCCAGCCGCCAGCATCACAGCATTCATTGCACCTGCGCTGGAACCACTGATACCGGCAATATCCAGCCGCTCCAGCTCCAACAGCCGATCCAGAACGCCCCAGGTAAAGGCACCATGCGCACCTCCCCCTTGCAAAGCCAGACAGATCGTCATCTTACCCATAGTGCTTCCCCCTCGTTCAGCCCTCGGATATCTTCATCAGATGCCTGAAAGCATCTGAAGTCAATTATCCATAGGATAAAAAGACTGATGAAAAAAGTCAGAGAAAGCCTATAGCCCAAACATGACAAGCCCTGCAGCGCTATTCAGATAAATTAATTATTTATGACAAACTATTTGTGATATTGGCAGCCTGTCGGGCCCCATAAACGAAAAAACCCGGCAGACTATCTCGCAGCCTGCCGGGTTTTTTTCAACATTTTGATTAGGAGATCAGTTCTTCTCTTTATCAACCAGTTTGTTAGCTGTGATCCATGGCATCATTTCACGCAGACGACCACCTACCTGCTCAATCTCATGGGCAGCATTGTTACGACGACGCGCAGTCATGGATGGGTAGTTCAGAGCACCTTCGCTGATGAACATCTTGGCGTATTCACCACTCTGAATACGCTTCAGTGCGTTACGCATCGCTTCACGTGACTGGTCGTTGATGATTTCAGGACCCGTAACATACTCACCATACTCGGCATTGTTGGAGATGGAGTAGTTCATGTTGGCGATACCGCCTTCATACATCAAGTCTACAATCAGCTTCAGCTCATGCAGACACTCGAAGTATGCCATTTCAGGCGCATAACCGGCTTCCACCAGCGTCTCAAAACCAGCCTTGACCAGCTCAACGCAGCCACCACACAGAACAGCCTGCTCACCGAACAGGTCGGTTTCAGTCTCATCCTTGAAGGATGTTTCGATGATGCCAGTACGTCCGCCACCAACACCAGAAGCGTAAGAAAGCGCCAGCTCTTTAGCTGAACCGGAAGCATCCTGGAAGATAGCGATCAGATCAGGGATACCACCGCCTTTGACGAACTCGGAGCGAACTGTGTGACCAGGCGCCTTGGGAGCGATCATGATAACGTCCAGATCAGCACGTGGAACGATCTGGTTGTAATGAATGGCAAAACCATGAGCGAAGGCCAGAGTTGCGCCCTGCTTCAGGTTCGGTTCGATCTCTGTTTTGTACAGCTGTGACTGAAACTCATCAGGAGTCAGGATCATGATCAGATCAGCATTGGCAACAGCAGACGGTACTTCTGAAACCTTCAAACCTGCTGCTTCAGCCTTGGACCAGGAGCTGGAGCCCTTACGCAGACCCACAGTCACATCCACACCTGAATCCTTCAGGTTATTGGCATGCGCATGGCCCTGTGAACCGTAACCGATAATGGCTACTTTCTTGCCTTGAACCAGGGAGAGGTCACAATCTTTATCGTAATAAATTTTCATTTTCGTATCCGGTTATTCAAGTTGATCAAAAGGTCTGCTCAGATGACAGAACACTGATTCCCGCGTCTGCCTCATGAATCATGTTGGCAACAATAGGCTATTCAGAGCATTTCGTAAAATGATATATTTGCAACATCATGTTGCGGATTATGGAACATAGACCACCATGGACACCAAACCTCTGAAGCTGTTTCTGAGCCTGTCTGAAACACTGCACTTCGGGCGCACAAGCGCCCTGTGCCATGTCAGCCCTTCAACACTGAGCAGAACCATCAAGCAGATCGAAGACCAGTTGGGCACGACGCTTTTTTATCGTGACAACCGCAGTGTCAAACTAACCCCCGAAGGCGTTCTCTTTCAAAACTACGCCCGTGACACACTGCAGCGCTGGGAGAGTCTGCAAAACTCGCTGCTTGCTGAGAGCAACGAGCTGCAGGGAGAGATCAGCCTCTACTGCTCTGTCACCGCCAGCTACAGTTTTCTGTATGAGATTCTCAACCGCTTCCGGCGCCAGTACCCAAAGATCGAGATAAAGCTGCACACCGGCGATCCGGCTCATGCCGTGCAGAGGGTTCAGCGAGAAGTGGAGGATATTGCGATCGGCGCACGACCAGATCAGCTTGCCAGCGATATCGCCTTTCGCCCTATCACCATTTCACCCCTGGTGTTCATCGGGCCCGCACAGGACCAGACTATGACACAGGACCTGTCAGGCCTGGCCGATGCATCACACTGGTCACAGATACCGATGATTCTGTCCGAAGAGGGCCTGGCACGAAAACGCACCGATCAATGGTTTCGCACACTCGGGATCAAGCCACTGATCTATGCACAGGTCGCCGGCAATGAAGCGATCGTCAGTATGGTCAGCCTCGGGTTCGGTATTGGCATCGTGCCATTGATTGTGTTGGAGAATAGTCCTCTTGCTGATCGTGTTCATATTCTGTCCGTGACACCAGAGCTTCCGCCTTTCGAGGTTGGCCTCTTTGCACTGGAGAAAAAACTGAAGAGCCCGCTTATTCAGGCTTTCTGGTCAGAGTCTGCGCCAGAACCAACAGTATTGCCGGGATAATCATCTCAACAAAGCCGATCCCTTGCGCTCTTGCGCTGGATCATGGTGATCAGTCAGGATAGACGGCATCATCACGCTCCTTTTTTGAACTGCTGGAGAAAAGGCTCGATCATGACGGGTGAAATGCTGTTTGTTTTTGCGCTGCTGCTGACCACCATCCTGCTATTTGTGCAGGACAGGATCCGCATGGATGTGATCGCGCTGATGGTCGTGGTTGCACTGGCAGTTTCGGGAATTATTTCTCCGGTCCAGGCTGTATCAGGCTTTGGTGAGTCCATCGTGATCATGATAGCCGGACTGTTCATTGTCGGAGAAGGCCTCTTTCGCACCGGTGTCGCGGCAGCCGCAGGCAATTGGTTGCTGAGAGTCGGGGGAAGCAGTGAAACCCGGCTGCTGTTATTTCTGCTGCCAACAGTCGCCCTGCTGTCTGCGTTCATGAGCTCCACCGGGGCCGTTGCATTACTGATTCCGGTCGTGCTCAGCATGGCTCGCAAATCCGGCATGCAGCCATCTCGTCTACTGATGCCACTGGCTTTTGCATCTCTGATTGGCGGCATGTTGACTCTGATCGGTACACCACCGAATATCATTGTCAGTGGCCAGATGCGTGCAGCAGGATTCGAGCCCTTCAATTTTTTTGACTTCACACCGATTGGCGCTGTCATTCTGTTCGTCGGCACCATCTACCTGGTGTTCATTGCCCGCCATTTGTTACCAGCCAGTGATGTTCGTGACCCCGAACATAGCCACCCTGGTCTTAAGGAGTTTGCCGAGCGCTATGGCCTCAGCGACCACCTCTATAAACTGAAGATAAGAGCGGACAGCGAACTGGCAGGAAAAACACTCAGCGAAGCGGCTTTGCGTACCGAGTATGAAGTCACCGTCATTGCCATGCAGCACCTGAACCGGCTGATCTCTCCATTGAAGCCCGTCATGATCAACACGCGCATGCAGGTCCAGGACACACTCCTGGTATATGGTGACCGGGAGTCTATCGATCGCCTGTGTGACGAAATGGAGCTGAGTATTCTGGGCTTTCCCGAGCAGGAGATAGAACAACTCTACAAACAGTTCGGTCTGGCTGAAGTGATGCTCCCCCCTGACTCGCCCTTAACCGGCCGCAGCATCAAGGAGGGCAGCTTCAGAGAGCGCTTCGGACTCAATGTCATTGGTGTTCGACGCCATCGTGAGTCTCTGAAAGCTTCATTTGCCAGCACTGCACTCGAGGCAGGCGATACATTACTGTTGGCGGGTCGCTGGGAGGATATACAGGCACTTGAAAGCCGTCGCGAGCTGGTCGTACTGGAAACACCGTCGGAGATGACGGAAATTCCGGCCCATGCAGAAAAAGCACCGATAGCGATCGGTATCATGCTACTGATGCTGGTACTGATGACCACCGGCCTGCTGCCCAACCTGACAGCCATTATGGTCGCCGCCCTGGCCATGATTCTGACCGGATGTGTCACGATGAATGAAGCCTATCGCTCTCTGAATGGCAGCAGCCTGATTCTGATTGCGGGCATGCTTCCGCTGGCGCTGGCCATGGAGACCAGCGGCGCACTGATGTATCTGGTGGATCATCTGATCGCCAACTATGGTGACAGCGGTCCACTCCTACTATGCGCCGGATTGTTCATACTGACCTCTTTTCTCAGTCAGTTTATCTCCAACACCGCCACCACCGTTCTGGTTGCACCCATTGCACTGGCAACCGCACAAGGAATAGGACTGAACCCGGAGCCCTTTATGATGACGGTAGCAATAGCGGCCTCGACCGCCTTTGCTACACCGATAGCGTCCCCCGTAAACACGCTGGTACTGGCGCCCGGTAACTATCGCTTCTCGGACTTTGCCAAGGTGGGACTACCACTGCAATTTATTATTCTGGCAATTACACTGGTGCTGACTCCATTGTTATTTCCTTTCAACTGAACCGATTACACCAGACTTTCCGAGAGTTTTTCTGGCACATTACCCAGCTGTCCGACATAAAAAAACCGCCCATAAAAGGGCGGTTTTTTTCAATATCAATCAGGCAATCAGAGACTGAGCACCTTCTCACCACGTGCAATTCCGGAAACCCCGGAACGCACGACTTCCATGATACTGGCAGCCCCCAGAGAGGTGATGAATGCATCCAGTTTTTCACTGGAGCCGATCATCTGCACGGTATAGGTCGTCGGTGTGACATCGATGATCTGACCACGGAAAATATCCGCCGTGCGTTTGATTTCGGCACGCATCTGACCACTGGCCTTGAGTTTGATCATCATCAGCTCACGCTCGATATGTTCGCCCTCAGTCAGATCCACCACCTTGACCACATCAATCAGTTTGTTCAACTGTTTGGTGATCTGCTCAATCACACGATCATCACCGATAGTGGTTACAGTCAGGCGCGACAGGGTCGCATCTTCGGTCGGTGCCACAGTCAGCGATTCAATGTTGAAATTACGCTGTGAAAAGAGGCCAACAACCCGCGACAGTGCACCTGGTTCGTTTTCCATCAGAACAGAAATTATATGTCGCATCAGGTTCTCTCCGTCTTGCTCAGCCACATATCACGCATCGCACCGCGCGGTACCTGCATCGGATAAACATGCTCGAAAGGATCAACCATGATATCCATGAACACGAGGCGATCCTTCATCGCAAAGGCCTCACGCATCGCATTCTCCAGATCGGAATACTTCTCCACTTTCATGCCGACATGTCCATAAGCTTCAACCAGCTTCTTGAAGTCCGGCAACGAGTCCATATAGGAGTGAGAGTGGCGAGCCTCATAGTTCATATCCTGCCACTGTCGAACCATGCCCAGTGACTGGTTATTCAGACAAATGATCTTGACCGGAATATTGTACTGACTGCAGGTGGATAGCTCCTGAATATTCATCTGGATGCTGCCCTCGCCGGTCACACATACAACCTCCTCATTCGGGAAGTTCATCTTGACCCCCATCGCAGCAGGAAAACCAAAGCCCATGGTGCCCAGACCACCGGAATTGATCCAGCGATTGGGTTTATTGAACTTGTAATACTGTGCGGCAAACATCTGATGCTGACCCACGTCGGAGCAGACATAGGCATCACCGTTGGTCACTTTGGACAGCATTTCGATAACCTGCTGCGGCTTCATCAGCTCGGAATCGTCGGTGCGGTAGTGGCCACCATGACGCGAACGCCACTCATCGATCTGCTTCCACCAGGATGCGATTGCCTCGGCATCCGGCTGCTTCTTGCTCGCCTTCACCAACTGGATCATCTCTTCCAGTACCACTTTGGCGGGCCCTACAATCGGGACATCTGCCTGAATGGTTTTGGAGATGGAAGCCGGATCGATATCCACATGTACGATACGCGCTGTCGGGCAGAATTTATCGGTGGCGTTGGTGACGCGATCATCAAACCGCGCGCCAATCGCCAGCACCAGATCACTGTGGTGCATGGTCATATTGGCTTCGTAGCTGCCATGCATACCCAGCATACCGACAAACTGACGATCCGTACCGGGATAGCCACCCAGCCCCATCAGCGTATTGGTCACAGGGAAGTTGAGCAACTGCGCCAGCTCGATCAACTCGGCACTGGCATCACCCATGATGATACCGCCACCCGAGTAGATGATCGGCCGTTTGGCGCCCAGCAGCATGTCCACGGCCTTCTTGATCTGGCCGGAGTGCCCTTTGGTGACAGGGCTATAGGAGCGCAGCTTGACACTCTTGGGGTATTCATAGGGAAAACGCTCGGTAGGTGCCGTCATATCCTTGGGGATATCGACCACGACCGGACCGGGACGACCGGATTCAGCAATATGAAAAGCCTTTTTGATGATCTCGGGAATATCTTCAGCACGCGTGACACTGAAGTTATGCTTCACGATAGGCCGGGAGATACCCAGCATATCGGTCTCCTGGAAGGCATCTTCGCCAATCAGATAGCTCATCACCTGGCCTGTGATGACAACCATCGGGATCGAGTCCATATAGGCGGTAGCGATACCCGTAATCGCATTGGTCGCGCCAGGACCGGATGTCACCAGTGCGACACCAGCCTTACCGGTCGCACGTGCATAGGCATCAGCCATGTGAGTTGCTGCCTGCTCGTGGCGCACCAGGACATGCTGGACATCTTCCTGCTGGAACAGTGCATCATAGACATGCAGCAGTGCTCCACCGGGATAACCATAGATGTATTTCACTCCCTCATCTCGGAGGGCGCGTACCACCATTTCAGCGCCTGAAAGTAATTCCACTTCGTGTATCCTCTACATACGTCGGCGAACTACCGACGATTAACAGTTTCTGTGATTCTGCATCGTGAGCACAAACCTGTGCGGCTGCATTCACACAGCCTGGCACTGATCCCGTCGCCCCATGGTCAGAGTGCGCCGGAACCGGACTGCCTGTACTCGGGTGCTGAACAGAAAAAGGATCTCTTAGACTGCCAGACCTGTCTGAGACTTAAGCCGGGTAATGCTTTCTGCCTGTGCTGTCGGGATTTCCTGAAGCACACAGGCGAAAAGGTTCCTGAAGGAAGCCGGTCATTTTCTCATCCACACCGGGATTGATCAACCTTAAAACAAAATGTTTTAACTCTGACGAAGAAAGGCTACGCTGAATGCAATATAATCGCGAAAAAAAGCCAGAGGAACAGCTGTATGAGTATTTCCGAGATTAAAAACAAAGAGCGAGTGATCAATGAGTTGATGCGCTTTATTCGCAAGGTTCTGGCCGACCCGAAACTTTGTGAGCAGGCGCTCATGATTGCTCGCAAGCATATCGATAAAAAGGATGCCGATATGCTGATTGCCGATGAGTTGTCCACCACCACCAGCGTCAAGATTCCGATTGAGTTCAGTGATGCTGATCGTCTGTTTCTGCATGTATTGAAAGAGGCCGTGCGCGACGAGCAGGCGCTCTACTAGAATCAGATTCTGAAGCAGGATCGCCGGACAGCTGCAGGATGTCCGGCCACGCCCTATTCCGGCACCAACCAGTCGCACAGTGTCGAATATTGCTCTTGCTCCAGACTAGCCTTGAGCCTGGGCAGACTAGCCTCCAACTGCTGATCCAGTTGCCAGGGAGGGTTGATGATCAGCATGCCGCTGCCATACATCCCTCGCTCGGCCTCAGGAGCGATCTCCACTTCTGAACGCAGTATTTTCCTGATACCCGAACGACTCAGCGCATCCAGCATCTCCTGCCAGCGTCTGGCGCCGAGCAACGGATACCAGATGGCATAGATACCATTGGGCCAGCGTCTAGTCGCGGCCAACAGGAAGGTCACTACCTGATCATACTCCGACTTGACCTCGTAGGAAGGGTCGATCAGCACCAATCCACGATTGGGTGTCGGCGGAAGTAGTGACAACACCCCCTCATAACCATCGCGGTGATGAACAGCTACCCTCTGATCGCGGCGGAAGGTACGTTTCAGCACATCAAACTCAGTCGGATGCAGCTCCATCAGATGCAGGCGATCCTGCTCACGGGCAAAACCGGCAGCAATTGAGGGCGAGCCGGGGTATTGCTTCAAGGACCCGTCTGGATTCCATTGCCGCACAGCGTCCAGATAGGGCTGCATCTGCTCGGGTAGATCCTGCTGCTCCCAGAGTCGTACAATCCCCTCTTTGAACTCACACGTCTTCAACGCCTGCTCATTTCCAAGATCATAAATCGCCCTCCCGGAATGGGTCTCAAGATAGTTCCAGGGAGTGACCTTGCGGTTCAGTGACTGCAACAGGCAGGACAGAACAAAGTGCTTGTGGATATCGGCAAAGTTGCCGGCATGAAAACCGTGAAGATAGCTGAGCATGATGAGCAATCCGGGACATTGGACATTGGGTAGTGGGGCGGCTGTATCTTAACAGTTTCCGCCCCTTATACCCAAACCTCATGTCCAGATCGGCATGTGCCCTGGATGGCTATTGATCAGCGGAAGACGAAGCTTCCGGCCTCGACATCCACCGCCACCTCATCACCCGACGCATAACGGCCGGAGAGGATCTCCTGCGCCAGCGGGTTCTCGATCCATTGCTGGATAGCGCGCTTCAGCGGTCTTGCACCATAGATCGGCTCAAAGCCCACCTCCACCAGTTTATCCAACGCGGTTGAGGTCAGCGTAAGTGTCATATCGAGCTCTGCCAGACGCTTGCGCAAACGATCAAGCTGTATCTGGGCAATGCCAGCCACCTGATTGCGACGCAGGCTGTGAAAGACCACCACCTCATCAATCCTGTTGATCAATTCCGGCCTGAAGTGAGTACTCACCGTTTCCATCACTGCCGATTTCATCAATTCATAATCTTCATCATCAGAGAAGTTCTGAATCAGATCAGAGCCGAGGTTGGAGGTCATCACCACGATGGTATTACGGAAATCCACTGTCCGCCCCTGACCATCGGTCAGACGACCATCTTCCAGTACCTGCAGCAGAATATTGAACACATCCGGATGCGCCTTTTCGACCTCATCCAGCAGCAGCACCGAGTAAGGCTTGCGACGCACCGCCTCGGTCAGATACCCGCCCTCTTCGTAACCGACATAACCGGGAGGTGCACCGATCAGTCTGGCCACGGAGTGCTTCTCCATGAATTCAGACATATCGATCCGCACCAGAGACTCCTCGGTATCGAACAGGAAGTGCGCCAGCGCCTTACACAGCTCGGTTTTACCGACACCGGTTGGCCCCAGAAACAGGAAGCTGCCATTAGGTCGATTCGGATCGGCCAGCCCGGCACGTGAACGACGCACCGCATTGGAGACAGCGATCACCGCCTCATCCTGTCCGACCACGCGCGCATGCAGAGCGGACTCCATGCGCATCAGTTTATCGCGCTCGCCCTCCAGCATCTTGTTGACAGGAATGCCTGTCCAGCGCGATACCACCTCGGCAACCTCCTCTTCCGTGACCTTGTTGCGCAGCAACCGGGTCTCCTGATGCTCGGCTTCGTCGGCGGCCTTGAGCTGTTTTTCCAGCTCGGGAATACGTCCATATTGCAGCTCTGACATACGTCCGAGATCGCCGGCACGGCGCGCCTGATCCATCTCGACACGCGCCTGATCCAACTGCTCCTTGATCTGCTGAGATCCCTGCAGCGAGGCCTTTTCCGCCTTCCATATCTCTTCCAGATCGGAATATTCTCTCTCCAGCCTGCCGATCACCTGCTCCAGTTCGTGCAGACGCTTGCGTGAGGCCTCATCGGTTTCCTTCTTCAAGGCCTCGCGCTCCATCTTCAACTGAATCAGACGCCGCTCCAGCTTGTCCATTTCCTCCGGCTTGGAGTCTATCTCCATACGGATGCGCGAGGCTGCCTCGTCGATCAGATCTATTGCCTTATCCGGCAGTTGCCTATCCGCTATATAGCGCTGTGACAGCTGAGCCGCGGCAATGATCGCGGAATCGGTGATATCGACCCCATGATGCACCTCGTAGCGCTCTTTCAGCCCACGCAGAATGGCAATGGTATCCTCTTCACTCGGCTCATCGACCTGCACTTTCTGGAAGCGACGTTCAAGAGCCGCATCCTTCTCGACATACTTGCGATATTCATCCAGCGTCGTGGCACCGACACAATGCAGCTCACCGCGTGCCAGCGCAGGCTTGAGCATATTGCCGGCATCCATTGAACCCTCGGCCTTGCCGGCACCCACCATGGTGTGCAGCTCATCGATAAACAGGATGATCTGGCCCTCCTGTTTTGAAAGCTCATTCAGCACCGCCTTGAGACGCTCTTCAAACTCACCGCGAAACTTGGCTCCGGCAATCAGTGCGCCCATATCCAGCGACAGCACACGCTTGCGCTTGAGCCCTTCAGGCACCTCGCCATTCACAATGCGCTGCGCCAGCCCCTCGACGATCGCCGTTTTACCAACGCCTGGTTCACCAATCAATACGGGGTTGTTCTTGGTCCGGCGCTGCAGCACCTGGATGGTACGACGTATCTCATCATCACGGCCGATCACAGGATCCAGCTTGCCTGACTCCGCACGCTCGGTCAGATCCACGCAGTACTTATCAAGTGCCTGACGTGACTCCTCGGCATTTGGATCCTGCACTGACTCGCCCCCACGCATCTCTTCGATGGCAGCGGCCAGGCGTGCTGCGGTAATCCCACACTCCTGCAGCAGCTTGCCGGCATCGGTTTTCGCCTCGATCATCGCCAACAGCATCAGTTCGCTGGCGATATACTGATCGCCACGCTGTTGCGCCAGCTTGTCGGTGACATTGAACAGACGCGCCATATTCTGCGACAGACGAATTTCGCCATCCGGACTCTGCACCTGCGGCAGGCGATCCAGCGCCTCACCGATCTTGCGGGTCAGACTGTTGAGTTCGGCACCGGCCTTGCCCAGCAAAGGACGAATGGAGCCACCGCGCTGGTTGATGAAAGCAGCCAGCAGATGGACGGGTTCTATCTGGTTATGATCCTTGCCGATCGCCAATGACTGGGCTTCGCCCAGAGCGTCCTGAAGTTTTGAGGTAAATTTATCGGGTCGCATCGCCCTCTCCTGATCATCTTGTGATTCACGCCTCAGCACATTTGGACGGCTAGCGTGGAGTTCATTGTGTACGATGATTAGATGGGGTGAATATGACCAGAATTCAAGTGATCAAAAAACAATCAATTGATCCAGGTCAGTACTTTCTACTCTGGTCCGAGTCGATCCAGATAAGCGTCGCCATCCGCCCTGTAACACCTTCGCGGCGGTAGGAGTAGAAGTACTCGCGGCCGCTGAAGGTACAGAACTCGCCACCGAACACACCGGCAACGCCAGCCTTACGCAGGCGGATAGTCGCCAGTCTGTAGAGATCAGCCAGCCACTTATCCTTGGAAGTCGGAGAGATACTGAAGGCAGACTCGGCCTCCGTCGATTGATTGCAAAATGCCTGATGCACATCATCACCCACCTCGAATGCCAGAGGCCCGATCGCAGGTCCGAGCCAGACCAGAACATCTTCAGGATCGTCAAACACTGCTAATGTCTGCTCCAGCACACCGGCTGCCAGACCACGCCAACCTGCATGTGCCGCCGCCACACGCTTACCTGCTCGGTCAGTGAACAGCACCGGCAGACAATCTGCTGTCAGCACGGCACAAGCCTGACCCGGCTGAGCTGTCCAGCAGGCATCGGCTTCCGGCACCTCTTGCGAAACTGAGTTGGCTTCAACCAGCGTTGTACCATGCACCTGCTGCAACCATTGTGGCTCCTGTTTCAACCCCAGAGCATGCGCCAGAATCGTACGATTCTCATGCACCGACAGCGGGTCATCCCCGACATGATCGGCCAGATTCAGCTCAGCATAGGGTGCACGACTGATCCCATCCAGCCGCGTTGTTGTCAGGGCGTGAATATGTGCAGGTGCAGGCCAGCTGGCGCGAATCAGTTTCATAGGTTGTAATCCATCTCCTCAACATCTTTCTTCAACACTGCCAGCAGTTGTTTCAGATCATCCGGCAGGTCTATCTCCCAGCTCATCTTCTCCCCTGTTTCAGGGTGCCAGAGCTCCAGCTTTTTGGCATGCAATGCCTGACGCCTGAAGGCACGCAGTGTCGCCAGCATCTCCTCACTGCACCCCTTAGGGGTACGAAAACGCCCACAATAAAGCGGATCACCCACCAGAGGATAGTTGATGTGCGCCATATGGACACGGATCTGATGCGTGCGCCCTGTCTCCAGCTTGAGCCGGATATGGGTATGGGAGCGAAACTTCCGCAGTACACGATAGTGAGTGATCGCTTCCTTGCCGACACCGACGACGGCCATCTTCTGCCGATTCTTGCTGTGCCGTGCCATCGGTTCATCAACACAGCCCCCACCGGTCATGACACCATTGACCACGGCTTCATATTCACGCCCCATGGTGCGCTCCTGCAGCTGTACCACCAGATCCGTCTGAGCAGTGATGGTTTTCGCCACCACCATCAGCCCGGTCGTTTCACGATCCAGACGATGCACGATGCCGGCACGCGGTACCAGACCTATCTCCGGACTGTGATGCAGCAACGCATTCAGCAGCGTACCATCGGCATGACCCGCTCCCGGATGAACCACCAGCCCACTGGGCTTGTTGATCACCAGGATATGCTCATCCTCATACACGATATCCAGCGGTATCAGCTGTGGGGCGTGCTGATCCTGCACCTCCAGCAGCACGCTGACCTTGATCTGCTCACCGCCCGAAAGCTTATCCCGTGGTCGGAGGGTCTTCCCGTCCACCGTCAACTGACCATCTTTGATCCAGCTCTGCAGCCTGGAACGAGAGTAGTCCGGAAATAACTGGGCCACCACCTGATCCAGTCGCATACCGAACATTTCGGTGGGAACCTGCGCGTTTAACTCAACCTGTTCTGACATCAATTTCAATCTTATACATGAGGATGTTTTGGCTTGGCTTCCGGTTGTGTTTAAATAGACCGGAAATTTATTCACCCAGTATAACTGAATCCTTCGCGATGCGCTGGAATCGGACTCAATCTCAGGATTAAGCAATATGCAACTCGTCAAAGTGTTTGGCGCTCTCGCTCTGATCAGTCTTTTGTCGGCATGCTCATGGTTTGGTGGTGACAAGATTCCACCCGATATTCCGGAGCAGGTACTGTATGATGAAGCCATGACGGCACTGAACAACAACAGCTTCAGCCTTGCTGTTGAAAAGCTGCAGTTGCTGGAAGCACGCTACCCCTTCGGACGCTATGCAGAGCAGTCTCAGCTTGAGCTGATCTATGCCTATTATCGTAACAATGAGCCGGCAGCCTCCAGAGCCGCCGCAGATCGCTTCATTCGTCTGCATCCGAATCATGACAATATCGATTACGCTTACTACCTGAAGGGCCTGACCTCCTTTGAGGAGGATCGCTCATTCCTGGCGCGTTTTCTGCCCCTAGACGAATCGCAGCGCGATCCGGGCGCTGCACTGGACTCGTTCGAAAGCTTTGCGATACTGCTCAATCGCTACCCGGACAGTGAGTACGCTCCAGACTCACAGCGTCGCATGCAGTATCTGAAAAATCGTCTGGCCACCTATGAAATTCATGTGGCTACTTATTACATGAAACGCGAAGCCTGGGTAGCAGCAGCAAACCGTGGCCGATTCGTGGTCGAGAATCTGCAGGAAACTCCTGCAGTTCCTGATGCGTTGGCGATCATGGCCGAAGCCTATACCCGTCTGGGACTGACTGATCTAGCCGATAATTCGCTTGAAGTACTCAGACTGAACTTCCCGGATTACGAGATTCGCCCCTTCAGCGCTGAAAATCGTGGACTGCTCTACACTGCAACCTTTGGTCTGCTGGGCAGTGAGCCTGCAGTACCGGCAAGACCGACAGCACGTACAGGCCAACCCACCAGCGCAGTGGCAAGCGAACCTGAACAACCCAGACGCTCCTGGCTGAATCGCCTGACCTTTGGTGCCTTTGGAGATGACGGCAAGCCAGCCGAATCCGAAGCACAGGAGTAATTCAGCGCTACAGCTGTTTTTCTGCCAATACAGGATACGATCAAAAGCCGCTCATGCGGCTTTTTTTCATGAACCACGTTCGTGACCCGAACTCCAACCATCACGACTCAACCTGTAAAGCACAGAAGATTATTGGCAAGCAGAAACCAAATTGTTATGTTATAACAATTACAGACAACTGAGATATGGAGTTTTTATGCGTTTACTGACACTGCCCCTTTTATTGGCCTCCTCCCTTGCCCTGGCACACAGCGATCACGCCCCACTGGGAGCCCACGTTCACGGCATTGCACAGCTTGATGTAGTGCTGGATGGGAAAAGCCTACTGGCAAGCTTCACCTCACCTGCAGCTGATATTGTCGGTTTCGAGGATCAGGCCAGTGATGACCAGAGCATAGCCCTGGTCAGAGAGATGGAGCACAAGCTGAGCCATGCTGAAACCCTGTGGGAGTTACCAGCATCTGCCAACTGCACACTGAATGATGTCGCCATTCATCATGAATTACTGGCAGAGAAAGAGTCACATGATGGGCACGAACATGATCATAAGCACGATCATGACCATGACCACAAGCACGATCACGGTCATAAGCACGATCACGACCACGACCACGACCACGACCACAAGCATGATCACGATCACGCAGGACACAGTGATCTCCGGGTAGAATATGCCTTTGAATGTCAAAACCCGGAACAACTTGCGCAGATCAGTGTCACACTTTTTCAGCATTTCCCGACACTGGAAAGTATCACCACACAGGTCATCACATCCGGTGCGCAGCAGGGACTGACATTGAACCCTGAAAACAACAGGCTGAATCTTGACTGATACTGAACTGAAACCCGCTATATTGATAAAGCAGTTGACGTTTGCCTGGAAACGGCAAACGCCACTGCTGAGTATTAACCATTTCATCCTAGCCAGAGGTGAGCAGCTTTTTCTGCAGGGGCCATCAGGCAGTGGTAAAAGCACATTACTGAACCTGATAGGCGGGGTGCTGCCGGTCAAAAGCGGAGAACTGACACTGCACGGCAGTAATTTTGGCAAGCTCAGTCAGCGACGTCGTGACCAGTTCAGAGCCGATCATATCGGCGTTCTGTTTCAGCAATTCAATCTGCTGCCTTATCTGAGCCTGATCGACAATGTGATCCTGCCCTGTCGCTTCTCCTCCAAACGTGCTGCCGCTGCCACTCAACGCAGCGGTTCGCCGGAGAAGGAAGCTCATAGGCTTCTTCAGCGACTGCAGTTGCAGGAGATGCTGAAGGACTCACCACCTGTTGCAGAACTGTCCATCGGCCAGCAGCAGCGTGTGGCAGCAGCCAGAGCACTGATCGGAGCACCGGAGCTGATTATTGCAGATGAGCCCACCTCTGCACTGGATGCGGACACCCGTGACAACTTCCTCGACCTGCTGCTGAGCGAAAACAGAGAGAATAACAGCAGCCTGCTTTTTGTCAGCCACGACCAGTCACTGAGCCATCACTTTGACAGAGTCGTCAGTCTGAACGAGATCAATCAGCGAGGTGCCGCATGATCCTGCGACTGGCACTACTGAGCCTATGGAACAGACGTGGCACAGCTCTTTTGACACTGATCACCATCGCCATCAGCGTGACACTGTTGCTGGGTGTTGAAAAGTTGCGCCAGGATGCGCGTGATGGGTTTTTCAGTACCATATCCGGCACTGACCTCGTGGTGGGCGCCCGCAGCGGATCCTTACCCCTGCTGCTCTACTCCGTTTTCAACATCGGTAACCCAGTCAGCAATATCCGCTGGAGCAGTTATCAACAGATTGCCGAATCGGATATGGTCGACTGGACCATTCCCCTGACGCTGGGCGACTCACACCGCGGCTTTCGGGTCGTAGGTACCAGCGATGAATACTTCACCCATTTCCGCTATGGGCGCCAGCAAAACCTCTCCTTTGCATCCGGCACACCCTTTGATGATCTTTACGACGTAGTTCTGGGCGCCGAAGTTGCCCGCGCACTGGGCTATCAGTTGGGTGATAAGGTCGTCGTCAATCACGGACTGGGCAGAGCCAGTTTCAGCGCCCACGAAGACAAACCCTTCCAGGTCAGCGGCATCCTCGAGCCGACCGGCACCCCGGTCGACCGGGTTCTGCTGGTCAGTCTGCAAGGCTATGAAGCGATGCATCTTGACTGGCGTGCCGGTGTCCGAATCCCCGGCATGCAGATCACAGCGGATCAGGCTCGTGAGCGGGATCTGACACCCAGAGAGATCACTGCCTTCATGGTGGGTATGAAGTCCCGTATCAACACTTTCCATCTGCAGCGATCGATCAACAATTTCCGCGCAGAACCTCTGCAGGCGATCCTTCCGGGCGTTGCTCTGCAGGAGCTCTGGCAAGTGCTCTCGATTGCCGAGCGTACCCTGCTGGCCGTATCCGCTTGCGTGGTTTTTGCCGGTCTGACAGGTATGCTGGCCCTGCTGCTGGCGAGCTTAAATGAACGCCGCCGGGAACTCGCCGTACTGCGTGCTGTCGGAGCAGGACCGGGGCGGATACTGTTTCTGCTGCTGTTTGAAGCGATGCTGCTGACACTGCTGGGCAGCCTGCTGGG
Organism: Nitrincola alkalilacustris; assembly: GCF_008973755.1. Taxonomy (GTDB): domain Bacteria; phylum Pseudomonadota; class Gammaproteobacteria; order Pseudomonadales; family Balneatricaceae; genus Nitrincola; species Nitrincola alkalilacustris. The sequence continues at coordinate 20,171 of NZ_WBOM01000009.1, forward strand.
TGTGCTGTTGCTCTATACGCTGATAGCCGGTACCCAAAACTGGTTGGCTCTGGAGTATGGCCTGTTCCTGAGTCTGGAATGGCCGGGTAAAACACAATGGCTGTTGCTTGGTGCGATTCAGATCGCCGGAATTGTAGCTGGCAGCATACCCGCCTGGCGAGCTTATCGGTATACTCTGGCCGACGGCCTGACACCGCGTACCTGATGAATTACCAGAGGGACCGGGACTGGCCGCCAAAAACCGACATTCAGCGACCAACCAAGAGGTTATCCATGCGTCACCATCTTCACATTACGCTGCTGTCACTGCTGCTGATCCTCCCGGGAACCGCCAACAGTAACCTGATCAATGGTGAACAGGTGGTACAGATGACCTGGGATGAACTGATGCCGGAAGATTATACCTTGTCGCTGGAGGATCTGTTCGGAGACTTCGACCTCAACACCCTGGACCTGCTGGATGACTTCAGCCCGGAAGCAGACAAAATGCTCGACAACATGATGAGCGTGCTGGCTTCTGCACCGATTGTCCCGGAACTGGATCAGAAGATGGTGAGAATCCCGGGCTTTGTGGTGCCACTGGAATACAGCGAAGATACGGTGTCACGCTTCTTTCTGGTGCCCTATTTCGGGGCCTGTATCCATGTCCCGCCGCCGCCATCCAACCAGATCATCGACATCCATTTTGAGCCGGGCACACGGGTAGAAAGCCTTTATGATGCTGTCTGGATCAGCGGCCTGCTGACGACCGAAACCTTCAGTCATGATATGGGAACCGCGGGCTACAGGATTGAAGCTTATATGATCGAACCTTATGAGTATGGCGATGAGGATATGCTGGTCGAGTAGAGATCAGCCTCCACTCGACAACTCAAGGGACCTCAGCCGCTTTTTAAAGCGCCTCCAGACGCCCGGCAGGAGAATAGGCCTGAGGATCAATGACAGGTGGGCGCCCCAGCAACAGATCCGCATGCAGCCGGGTTGACGCAGGCGCCAACACCAGCCCGTTACGGAAGTGACCGCAGTTCAGATGCAGACCCTCAACACCCGGCACCGCCCCGATATAGGGAATCCCGTCAGGTGTACCTGGTCTCAAACCGGCCCAGTGATGTGCAATCGGACACTGCTCCAGCGCCGGAACAATCGACAATGCCGAGTGATGCAGCGCGTCACGCGCCTCTTCGGTCGCACGCTTGTCAAACCCAACATGCTCCAGTGTGCTGCCGATCAGAATCTGTCCGTCGTTTCGCGGAATCAGATAGCGCCCATCCAGCATCACCACTCGATCGATCAAGCCGACCGGCGCATTGAAGATCATCATCTGCCCCTTTACCGGCTCAACCTGAATCTTCATGCCCAGTGACGCCAGTAAGCCCGAGCTCCAGGCACCGCCTGCCACAACCGTCTGATCAGCCTCGATATTTCCATGAGGGGTTCTGACACCGCAGATACGCTCACCTTGCAGAACGAACCCCGTTACCTCAGTTTCCTCATGCAGTTGAATCAGAGGATGCTGCTCGACACTCGTACGCAGCGCTCTACCCAGTCGCGGATTACGGATGCTGCCGACCTCGGGCATCCACAGTGCAGATTCGAAGCCCGGTGCCAGGTTTGGTTCTCGTGCGTAGATGAAGCTACTGTCCACTCGCATCAATGGACGATGCCAGGTTCCAGCCCAGTTCAGCGCTTGATTTTCATCATGCACCGACACCATCAGCATCCCTTTCTGACGCAACTCAGGATCACAGCCTGTCTCGGCAAACAACTCCTGTGCCAGGTGCACATAACTGGTCTGCGACCAGGTCGCCAGGCGAGTCACAGGATCGGAATAGCGCCAGGGATAAAGAGGAGAGACAATACCACCGCCCGCCCAGGAGGACTCACGCGCACAGCGCCCACGCTCCACCAGTGTCACACTGGCTCCTGCCTGCGCCAGCTCACGTGCCAGCATCAGGCCGATGACACCACCACCGGCAATCAGTATATCGCTCATCTTTCACCTGTATTATTCTGGAATCAGGCTATTTTGCATTGTTCAGGGCTCAAGGGCCAGCTCATCGGGCGTCATCTGACTGCGCTCCCGTCGCACACGACCCGCCAGGGAGATAACCAGCGACTCCACGCGATCGCCGCGGGCAGTACGGATGCGAAAAGTACCATTTGATCCACCACTGACCGTTCCATCCGGCTGATAACTCAAACTGTCACCCCGATTCCAACTGACAGGAATATCAGGCAGAGTGGCTACTCTGAGCAGCCTGTCGCGCTCCGGATCAAACACCCTGCTGCGCTCGATATCGACAAACAGCAGCGCATAAGGCCAGTTACCAGAGAGACCAACCCGCGCCTCTCCTGCACAAAACTCACCATCCAGTGAACGGCACAGCGAAACCTGTTGTCGCCTTGTCACTGCCTCAATCCGTGCCAGTGCAAGCAAACCCTGCATCTGCTCGACCGCAGCCCCCTGCCGGGCATGCTGAAGCATCTGCGAAAAAGCCGGCAGGGCAACACTGTACAGCACCACCAGCAGCGCCAGACTGATCATCAGTTCCCAGAGCGTCAGACCTCGCTGCGCAATGGGCCGGCTCAATACCGTTGATTGCTTCATGGCAGCTCACTCCATCCGATCAAGGCAACAGGATGCTCATCCTGCGCTCTGACAAACCGAATCAGGAGCCGGGTTTCCGCCCAGGACTCGCCTTCAAGTGACTGCAATCTGCCCGAGATCAGCATCTCCATCTCATGCATGTCCCAGACCACCTGGCCTGGATCGACAATGATAACACCCTCTGCCACCCCTTCTGTGATCAACACATGCCGGGGAGTCAACCATGCTTCATCGGCCTCACCCCAATGCTCATCAGAGAGCTGCAGCCATGCCTGCACCTCAGCCGCTCCCTGCATCGCCAACGCATCAGACATGATCTTGAAACGTTGATTGGCTGACATACGCTCCTGCAGCAGACTGCCTGCAGTGGCACCGAACGCCATGATCATCATCACCGCCATGATCATCATGGTTGTCAGCAGCACAACACCTCTCTGCTGCCTCATGTGACTCACACCTCCTCTGACCGCAGCGCTACCAGAGCGCGGTGCTGAGTGCCTGACTCGAGTGTCAGAAGGATACGCACCGCCAGAGTCGGCAGGCAGCAGCCAGGTGTACTGAAGAACTCATGCGCCTGCAACACGCCATCACCACTCAGGTCACTTCCATACTCAAATCTGATTGCAGCAACACCCTGTATCAAGGCCTGAGCATTGCAGCGTAATCCGCCTTCATCCAGCCTGTAGCGTTCGGTATAGGCCATACCCACTGGCTGCGACTGACCCAGACAGTTACGCACACCACTGCCACCATCGCCATGCAGTATCAGCTGCTGCGCATCACTCGTTTCAGCCACCAACTGCGCCTGACGGATCGAGACAGCCAGACGCGTCATGACAAAGCGCAACACCTCCTGCTCACGATCCAACCTTTGCTTATGCAGATAGGTCTGCTGACTGGCAAGCAGCGCACTGATCACCCCACCCAGCAGTATCATGCTGATCAGCAGCGCCAGCATTATCTCCACCATACTGAATCCCTGCTGCAAACGCCTGCTCCATGGCATCAGCAACTCCCCTTGTGAATAAACAACGGATAGTTCAAGGGCGAGGTCTGCTGCAGCAACTCACTCTGTCGATCCTGCCAACTGAGTGATAACTGCAGCTGTTCAGTATTCAGCAAGTGCAACCGAGCCTGCCAGCCCGGCAGAAAAGAGGTGCTCTGATGTTGCTGATACCAGGTCTGGAAGACAGGATGCGACTCGGTGAAGTCGGACAGATTTTCAGGCAGTGCGCAGCGTGCCAGCCATAGATGCTCCATCAGATCTGAGGCCTGAAGGTTGGCCAGCGTACGCTGGTAACTGAAATGAGTTTGCTGCAGTGTACGCAACTGAAGTGATGCCAGTGCCAGCAAGGTGGTAGCTGTCAGCAGCAGAGTGATCAAGACTTCGATCAGCGTAAATCCCCTGCTCGACGATCGCAAAGCAGGCATGGGAGTCGGAGGAGTTCGCCCTGGAGCACTCCTGACGGGCCGTATATCGGTGGTTAACATCTACTCTATCCTTGAGTAAGCATCTATCCTTATCAGCAAAGAAGAATAGCGGGCCTGCCCGGAAGGGTCAAGAACAGGCCCTGCAGAGTTAGCCCAAAGCGGCCATGTCCCCTTTTCCCTGGAGGGGCGCAACGAAGGAGTGTGCCATTGGCCCGTGCCGGGCACCGGGTATGCCTATCCGGGGTCGGCGTAAATCCGTCTCTGGAGCCTAGACCGCAACATCCCTGTTGCGGACTCCCCCGGATAGTCACCCCCGGCACCCGACACTCAGCTCGGCGCGAACTCCAAAACCTGAGTGACCAAGTTAGCGCACAGACACATTGGATGGATTGCTGTTAGCAGACGGGATCACGAATAGAGTGAGGTCATCACTTCGGGGTAGTCCGAGAATGCAGTGTTGTCACTGAGCGGGGATCTGGTTATAAAGGCAGAGGAAAAGCACAAAAAAGTTCAGATATGGCAAAGGTTAAGAAAAAGCCCACTCCGGCTCAAAAGAGAGCAAAGAAAGCCGCGAAAGCAGAGCGGCAAAGGAAATACCAGTGGGTCTTTATGAATGGTAAGCAAGTCAGAATAAAGCGGCCACCAACCGTGGATGGTATTCCTGTAGATCAGTTCATTGAGGAGAATGCTGATCCGATCTGGCTCCATCAGAATGAGATGTGGGAGTTGATGCCGGTTGAATACGCTCTTTCTGGTCCTGAGCCGCCTACCGAATCAGGTGCAACAGAAGACGAGGACGGAATACCATTTTGACTTTAGCCACAGGTGTTCAGTTGAGCAGTGCTAACCAGGCCATCCACCGGATGCCAAAACCTCCGCTTTGTTCCGGTTTTGCCACCGGTGATGTGGGCGTCTAGCACCTCAGGTTCGACGGCTGTTGTTCACGTCATCTGCAAGCCAAGCCTTGATCAGCGATTGATAGGGCATGTCCCGCTTGTTAGCTTCGATTTTGATTCGATCAAGCAGGGTTTCCGGCAACCGAAGTGAAATCGTCTTGGTAGAGGGTTTCAGTTTTGGGAAAGAAGCCGGCTTGGCCTGGCTCCAATCCAGGTAGTCAGTGGAATCATGGGTTTCCCAGAATTCCCGTTCTTCTGCTTCAGTTTTGAACTCAGGCATCTTTTTTGGTTTGCTCATAAACAGCCCTCTCTTTTCGGTGCATGTCGCGAGCGGATATAACCCGAATCAGCGTACCGCTCTGCCTCAGTGTGAACGTGATATGGAGTAATCTCTCATCATCGGTTTCACCAAGGGCATGAAAACGGACCTCAGTCTGGCTGTGTTTGGAGTCTTTCAGCACCAGAAGCGGCTCATTAAAAAAAATTTCTTCCGATTCAGACTGGTTTACACCGTGTTTTTCCGCGTTCTTGCGGGAGTTGCTTTCATCCCAGTCAAAACCAGTAACTTGTGCCCAATTGATCATAAACGTATATTATCAGAATATACAAAAGCGTCAACAAGTGCTAACCAATGCGGGTCAAGCGGTGACAGTAGGAGCAGCCTCGACGCAAACCCGCCTCTGACCACCCCTGGAACCGTATGGCAAAGGCCAAGCACCGCACCCCGCGAGGGTCGTTCCTGACGCTTCTGGCTGACCGTCTGCCGCCAGGGACGGCGGCAGTCGAGCCCTCATGGATGAGCTTGTCGCGTGTCAGCCAGAAGCGGCAGGAGCGGCCCGTACCTCGGAGATATTCGACGTCAACCACACAGGTACCGGCACGACATTCCTGAATTGGGTTGACAGGCCAGCAGAGACTTACAGCGGCAGGATATTCAGTATCTTGACTTCAAACAGCAGCGTTTTACCCGCCAACGGATGGTTGAAGTCCACCGTCACCTTGCTGTCCGAAAAATCCACCACCACACCGGGTACCAGACCGCCTGGCTCCTGAAAAGTGATCACCAGCCCGGGTTCCAGCTCCATATCGGTAAACTGACTGCGCGGCATCACCTGAAGATTACTCGGATTATGCATGCCGAAACCACGCTCGGGAGCGATGGTCAGATCCAGGTGGTCGCCCACCTTCAACCCAACAAGCGCCTGCTCAAACCCTTCAGGCAGCTTGCCATCACCGAACTCGAAAGTGGCGGCATTGCCGTCAAAGTTACTGTCGACCACCTGACCATCCTGCAGCTTGATGGCGAAATGCAGGGTAACCCGGGTACCTTCACCAATAACCGCTACACTCATGTTTTATCCTCATTCTGTTTTGAGCGCCCCGACAGCAGCATGTCGCCTATCAGCAGCACCGCACCGACCGTGATCGCACTGTCGGCAATATTGAAAGCGGGAAAATACCAGCCGCCATAATGCACAGAGATGAAATCCACCACATAACCATGCACGATACGGTCGTAGAGATTACCCAGAGCACCACCGAGTATCAGAGCCAGTGCACAACCGACCCACCACTGCCTGGCAGGCGTCGTTCTCAACCAGACCAGCAGCGCGATACTGACGGCAACCGCAATCAACGTAAAGAACCAGCGCTGCCAACCTCCGGCACCCGCCAGAAAACTGAACGCCGCGCCATAGTTGTACAGCAGAGTCAGATCAAAGAAGGGCAGGATCGGCACCGGCTGAGCATAAACAAGATGCTCAACTGCCGCATACTTGCTCACCAGATCCAGCACCAACACCAGCAGGGTTAACCAGAGCCAGCGTAGCGCACTGGCCCTTACAGAGATCATTGAGCTCATAACGGCAGCATCAGGCAAAGTGACGCTTTTCCCCCTCACCTGTCACGTTTTCGATACAACGGCCACACAGCTCTTCATGCCCGGCATGTGTACCGACATCTTCGCGATGGTGCCAGCAGCGTCCGCACTTGGCATGTGAAGAGGCCTGCACCGCCACCTTGAGCCCTGCAACATCCGTATCACGGGCAGAAGTACCCTCAGCCAGAGGCTTGAGTACGGCCGCAGAGGTGATCAGTACGAAACGCAACTCATCCCCCAGCTGCGCCAGGTCTGCCTGCAGTGATTCATCAACATAGAGGACCACTTCAGCGGCCAGAGACGCCTTCACCAGCTTCTCGTTACGCGCATCTTCCAGACACTTGTTGACCGCCGTCTTGACCGCCTGCATGCGCTGCCAGAACGCCACACCCAGCTTGTCATCTTCGTTCATGGTGAACAGACCGTCATACCAGGTGGTGAGCAGCACGGTTTCACGACGCTGCCCCGGCAGCACTTCATAGATCTCTTCAGCGGTGAAGGTCAGAATCGGTGCAATCCAGCGGGTCAGTGCTTCCACGATATGATACAGCGCGGTCTGGCAGGAGCGACGCGGCAGACTATCCGCCTTGGTGGTGTACTGACGATCCTTGATGATATCCAGATAAAAACCGCCCATCTCCTGCACACAGAAGTGGTGAACCTGCTGGTATACATCCAGAAAACGGTAACTTTCGTAGGCAGCGCAGACCTTCTGCTGCAGACGATGCGCGGCATCCACCGCCCAGCGATCCAGCGTCAGCATCTCTTCCGGCTGCAGCAGATCCCGCTCGGGATCAAAGCCATTCAGGTTAGCCAGCAGGAAACGGGCCGTGTTGCGGATACGGCGGTAGGAATCCGCCGTACGATCCAGAATCTGCTTCGATACCGCCATCTCACCGGCATAGTCGGTTGATGCCACCCACAGGCGCAGGATATCGGCACCCAGCGTATCAGTGACCTCCTGAGGTGCAATGACATTACCCAGAGACTTGGACATCTTGTAGCCCTTCTCATCGACCGTGAAGCCGTGTGTCAGGACCTGCTTGTAGGGCGCACAGCCATTGATCGCGATAGAGGTTTTCAGCGAGGACTGGAACCAGCCACGATGCTGATCCGAACCTTCCAGATAGATATCCGCCGGAAAGTGCAGCTCTTCACGCTCGCGCAGTACCGAATGATGCGTGACACCTGAATCAAACCAGACATCCAGTGTATCGGTGACCTTGTCGTAATCGTCCGCTTCGGCACCCAACAGCTCAGAGGCATCCAACTCGAACCAGGCATCAATGCCGCCCTGATCCATGCGCAGGGCAACCTGCTCAATCAGCTCTTCAGTACGCGGATGCAGCTCACCGGTGGCCTTATGTGTGAACACGGCGATCGGCACACCCCAGGTACGCTGGCGCGATACACACCAGTCAGGGCTCTGCTCAACCATGCCTTCGATACGCTGCTGGCCCCACTCCGGGAACCACTGTACACCCTTGATCGCATCGAGCGCCTGCGTGCGCAGCCCCTTGTCATCCATCGACACAAACCACTGAGGTGTCGCGCGATAGATCAGCGGCGTTTTGGTACGCCAGCAGTGCGGATAGCTGTGCTGGAATTTCTTCTGATGCACCAGTGCACCCTTGAGCTCCAGCGCTGTGCAAATCGGCTCATCCACCTTGTACACATGCATACCCGCGAACTCACCGGCTGCATCGGTATAGGTGCCATTGGCCTGCACCAGATTCAGCGTGCCCAGACCATAAGTCTGACCCACCACAAAGTCTTCCATACCATGATCGGGAGCCGTGTGAACGGCACCGGTACCGGCATCCGTCGTGACATGATCACCGAGAATGACCGGTACCTGACGTTCATACAGCGGATGCTGCAGCAACAGATGCTCCAGATCCTGACCCGGGCAACGCCCCAGCACCTGATACTGCTGCACGCCCCAGCGCGCCATGATGTCATCCACCATGTCAGCCGCCACTACCAGCCGCTCCTGCGAGCCCTGATCAACCCGCAGTTGCACCAGCGCATAATCCAGCTCCGCATGCAGCGACACAGCCTGGTTCGCCGGGATGGTCCAGGGCGTTGTGGTCCAGATCACTACTGATACCGGGCCTTCGCCTTCAGTTACGGCAAACTTGCCCAGAGCCGCAGCCTGATCCACTGTCGTAAAACGTACATCGATCGCGATAGAGGTTTTTTCCTGATATTCAACTTCGGCCTCTGCCAGTGCGGACTGCCCGACCACACTCCAGTAAACCGGCTTGTAACCCTTGACCAGATGACCATTAGCGATGATGCGACCCAACGCCCGCACAATATTCGCTTCTGTCTTGAAGTTCATGGTCAGATAGGGATCTTCCCAATCACCCACGATACCCAGACGGATAAAGTCAGCTTTCTGACCGGCAACCTGCTCAGCGGCATAATCACGGCAACGCTGGCGGAACTCGCGGTAAGGCACCTTATCACCGGCACGCCCTATCTGAGTCTCTACCTTGTGCTCAATCGGCAGACCATGACAGTCCCAGCCGGGCACATAGGGAGCATCAAAGCCACTCAAGGTGCGCGACTTGACGATCATATCCTTGATCACCTTGTTGACCGCATGACCGATATGAATACTGCCATTGGCATAAGGAGGGCCATCGTGCAGAACAAACTTTGGACGCCCTTTGCCCTCTTCACGCAGCTTGCGATAAATATCCAGCTCAGCCCAGCGAGCGAGACGCCCCGGTTCGCGCTGGGGCAGGTTTCCGCGCATCGGAAACTCGGTATCGGGCAGATTCAGTGTTGCTTTGTAATCGGTCATATCAGGTCACTTCCAGATTGGCGATCCACCCGGCCTTGCTGGACGAGCCAGGCACGAGCACTGTCTTTATCAATATTGATCTGTGTCTTGAGGCTATCGAGGCCAGAAAATTTCACTTCAGGACGCAAAAAGTGCAGAAACTTCACCTGCATCAACTGGCCATACAGATTGCCGGAAAAATCGAACAGATGAACTTCCAGCACCGGCTGAGTACCGTTCACCGTGGGGCGCATGCCGACATTGCAGACACCCTGCCAGCATTGAGCACCGACACTGGCTTCCACCACATATACCCCCTGCAAGGGGCAGCGAAAGCGGTGCATTCTGACATTGGCTGTCGGTACGCCGATCTGTCGACCGAGCTTCTGTCCATGCTGGACACGCCCTGTCACCCGATATGGGCGACCAAGCAACCGCTCCGCCTCAACAAAATCCGCCCGCATCAGTGCTTCTCTGATCCGGGTACTGCTGACACGTTCACCATCGATCAGATAGGTTTCCGTATTCGCGACACTGAAATCATGGCGGTCGCCCGCCTGCTTCAGCATGGCGTAATCACCGCTGCGATCACAGCCAAAGCGGAAGTCATCTCCCACGACAAAATACTTGACGTTAAGCCCCTTCAGCAGCAACTCTTCGACAAACGCATCTGCCGACATGGAGCGCAAGCGCGAGTTGAAGGTCAGACACAGCACACGGTCTATACCTTCCGCCCGCAGCAGCCTTACTTTTTCATCAAAGCGCGTCAGCCTTGGGGGAGCATTCACACCGGCAAAAAACTCACGCGGCTGCGGCTCAAAGATGATGACGACACTGGGCAGCCCCAGCTCCGCCGCCTTTGCCTTCACCTGCGACAAGATCTGCACATGCCCAAGATGCACACCATCGAAGTTACCGATAGTGGCGACGCAGTCACGGTGTTTGTCACGCAGGTTATGTAAGCCCCGGATCAGTTCCATTCAGCCAACTTGTTGCAAAAATTAAAACGCCATAGTATAGCGCACTGAGGCAGCAATGATCAGCCCCAAGATCACATTCGGCACAACTTATGCAGCAGTTTATGCAATAAGCCATGCACGAATCTTTGCATCAAGTCATGCACGCAGATGACGCAACCTCAACCCACACAGCACCAACGTCAGCAGATACGCAATTCCTCCGACCATCACCAGCAGTGTCATATGCCATATTTTTGACCACATATCGCCCTGCAGCCACACCTGAATATCGCCGATCAGCCAGAACAGAGACGCCAGCATCACCAGATTGGCCACCAGCATCCGCGACAGCGCCACACCCCAACCAGGCTGCCACTGGTACACATCACTGCGTAGCAGGCCATGCAGCAGGAGCCCCGCATTCAGAAAAGCCGACAGCGAAGTCGCCAGCGCCAGCCCGACATGATCCAGTGGCCAGACCAGTATCAGGTTCAGCACCATATTCGCCACCATCGCCCAGATACCGATGCGCACCGGCGTTTTCATATCCTGACGGGAAAAATACCCGCTCGCCAGCACCTTGATAAGCATGAAGGCGAGCAATCCTACGGAATAGGCACGCAGGCTCATCGCCGACATGTATACATCGCGATCCGTCATCTCGCCATAATGAAACAATGTGGCGATCAATGGGCCAGCCAGCACCATCAACGCCAACGCAGCCGGAATCCCGATCAGCAGCAGCATGCGCAAGCCCCAATCCAGCGTCTGAGAAAACTCCAGCGCATTCTTGCCGGCATGCTTGCGCGAAAGGCTGGGCAGAATCACCGTGGCGATGGCAATACCAAACACTCCCAGCGGCAACTCGACCAGGCGGTCCGAGTAGTAGAGCCAGGAGACACTGCCGTTTTGCAGGAATGATGCCAGTATCGTATCCAGCATCAGATTAATCTGCGCCACCGATACGCCGAACAGCGCCGGCACCATCAGACGCAAGATTCGCTTGACGCCCTCATCATTCAACACCGGCTCGGGCTTCGGCAACAGACGCATACGCGCCAGAAAGGGCAGTTGAAACAGCAACTGCACCACACCCGCCATCAACACACCCCAGGCGAGCGCCAGAATCGGTGGATCAAACATCGGACTGAGAAATACAGCCGCTACGATCAGCGACAGATTCAGAAACACCGGAGTGAACGCCGGCACGGCAAAGCGCTCGTAGCTGTTGAGAATCGCCCCACAGAAGGCAGTAAGCGAGATCAGCATCAGATAAGGGAAGGTAATCCTCAGCATCTGAGAGGCCATATGGAAGCGCTCATCATCGGCCAGATAGAAACCGGGCGCAAAGATCGCCGCCAGTACCGGCGCAGCGAGTACGACAAGGATCGTCACCATGATCAACGTCATGCCGAGACTTGCCGCCACTCTATTCACCAGCTGCTGGACAGCCGCCAGATCACGTTGCGTCCTGTATTCCGACAGTACCGGCACGAAGGCCTGGGAAAAAGCGCCCTCGGCAAACAGCCTGCGCATGAAGTTGGGAATCTTGAACGCGACAAAAAAAGCATCCGCATGACCACCGGCACCGAAATAGTTGGCGATCACGACATCCCTGGCGAGTCCGAGCACACGGGAGATCATTGTCATAAGACCGACTATCCCGCTTGAGCGCAACAGACCCGGACGTTTCTTTTCCTGCTCAGACACCTGCACTTCAACTCCCGAAATGGTAAGATAAACTCTGGCGCCGATAATAGCTGTCTTTGTCCCAAGCTGAAACAAGCGTATGCAGTGACAGTGCAAAAAACTCTCGGGTTAGAGTTGACAAAGGCGCCATTAACATGAATAATCTCGCGTCTAATTTTCGGCACCAATGGCGCCGTATATTGCTGATCAACTAAAGTTTTAAGGAGCCAGACTGTGGCGAATTCCGCAGGATCCCGTAAACGTGCCCGCCAGGCGGAGAAGCGTCGTCAACAAAACGCTAGCCTGCGCTCCATGGCACGCACTTATCTGAAAAAAATCATCAAAGCAATCGATGCCGGTGATCAAGCCGCTGCACAGGATGCTTTCAAAGTTGCCCAGCCAATTCTGGACAGCTCTGTATCCAAAGGCATTTTCCACAAGAACAAGATGGCCCGCCACAAGAGCCGTCTGACTGCCAAGATCAAGGCACTGGCGTAAGCCATTTCAGCCTGCCGTACGCCCCGCGTTACGGCCTGCAGTCTGCCTGAAACATAAAAACCGGCTTGCGCCGGTTTTTATGTTTTTGCTTTTCTTTTTTTGCACGCCCTGCCAGCACACTCTACCAGCCTGCGCAAAGAGGCTCTGACCTGAAGCTCAGGCCAGCACCATATTATCCCGATGCACCAACTCCTCCTCCCCCATGAAACCGAGTATTGACTCGATTTCACGACTGGAGCGGCCGACAATACGACCCGCATCCTCTACACCATAATTAGCCAGGCCACGGGCTATCAAGCGCCCTGACTCATCCACCACCATCACCATCTCACCACGCGAGAAATCACCACTGACGCTGCGTACACCCGCCGGTAACAAACTACGCCCAGAACGGGTCAGCGCCGCAACAGCTCCGGCATCAATCACCAGCGCACCACGCGCCTGCAACTGACCTGCAATCCACTGCTTACGCGCCGCCATAGGCTCACGCTCTGGCGTCAACAGGGTTCCGAGCAACTCCGACTGATGCAGCCGCAGCAATACATCCGGCTCGCGCCCACTGGCGATCACCGTCACCGCGCCAGAGCGCGCCGCCAGCTTAGCCGCACGCACCTTGGTTGCCATACCACCACGACCAAGCTTGCCACCACCACCGGCCATGGCGACCAGAGATTCATCGTCAGCACGCGCCTCGGAAATAAAGCGCGCATTCGGATTGCTGCGCGGGTCTGAATCAAATAACCCGCTCTGATCGGTCAGCAGTATCAGCGCATCTGCCTCAACCGCATTCGCCACCAGAGCTCCCAGCGTGTCATTATCTCCAAAGCGGATCTCATCCGTGGCTACCGTGTCATTCTCGTTTACCACCGCGATGACACCCAGCTCGATCAGTGTGCGCATCGCTGAACGCGCATTCAGGTAACGGCGACGATTGGACAGATCATCATGCGTCAGCAGTATCTGCGCCGTATGGATGCCATGACGCATGAAATTAGCCTCATACGCCTGCACCAGACCCATCTGACCGACAGCAGCGGCCGCCTGCAAGCGATGCACCTCACTGGGTCGATCACGCCAACCCAGACGAGTCATCCCCTCCGCAACCGCACCGGATGAAACCAGAATCAACTCCATCCCGGCACTACGCAACTTAACCAACTGCTCAACCCAGCGCGAAATAGCCGCCTGATCAAGCCCCTGGCCATCATTCGTCAACAGCGAGCTGCCAATCTTGACAACCCAACGTCCTTTTTTTGCCAACTTTTCGCGTGCAGCGCTCACTTACTTCTCTCCGTCAGCGTACCCATTCAACTTCAACGTCGTAATCATCGTCGTCAAAATCATCATCCCAGTCATCATCATCCTTCTTGGCCCTCTGCTCGGCACGCAGACGATCAAGGTTCTCACGCGCCTCACGATCAATCACCTCACGCGTTGCGCGCTCCTGCTCCAGTATCTCGGGATTTTCGGCAATCGCCTCAACCCGCGCATCGAGGAAATCCTGCAGATCGTGCACCAGCTTCTGCAGGCCCATCTTATTCAGCGCCGACACCCTATACACAGGACCATCCCACTGCAGCGCGTCCAGCACCTGCTGACAAGCAGACTCCTGCTCCTCTTCCGGGAGCAGATCCAGTTTATTCAGCACCAGCCAGCGTGGCTGCTGCGCCAGCGTTGCACTGAAGCGAGTCAACTCAGCCACAGCAGTCTGCGCCGCTTTTGCCGGAGTCATATCATCCCAGGGCGCCATATCCACAAGATGCAGCAACACACGGTTACGCGCCAGATGTTTGAGGAAGCGAATCCCCAACCCGGCACCCTTGGCAGCACCCTCGATGATGCCGGGAATATCTGCCACGACAAAGCTGCGATGCGCTTCAGTTCTGACCACGCCCAGATTCGGCACCAGCGTGGTGAAAGGATAGTCCGCCACCTTTGGCTTAGCCGAGGAAACAGAGCGGATCAGCGTCGATTTACCCGCATTTGGCAAACCCAACAGACCAACATCCGCCAGCACCTTCAACTCCAGACGCAGGTTACGCAACTCCCCGGGCGAGCCCTTGGTGGTCTGGCGCGGAGAGCGATTGACACTACTCTTGTAACGCGTGTTACCCAGACCATGAAAACCACCCTGAGCAATTTTTTCACGCTGACCGATTACAGTGAGATCTGCCAACACCTCATCCGTATCGACATCCACAACCGTCGTGCCAACCGGGACCATCAGAACGAGATCTTCACCCTTGCCGCCGGTACAGTTACTGCCACGACCCGACTCACCATTCTGCGATTTGTAATAACGGGTAAAACGGTAATCAACCAGCGTATTCAGACCGGCATCCGCCTCGACATATACCGAGCCGCCATCGCCGCCATCACCACCATCCGGCCCACCTTTCGGGATGAATTTTTCACGCCGAAAGCTCATACACCCGTTACCACCTTTACCGGCTTCAACGGTAATCAACGCTTCATCGACAAACTTCATAACACCCCCCGAAAGGTAAACTGAATCCGATCAACTGCCCGAAAGAACAGCCAACCGACCTATACTTCGCATGACCAACCCACTGCACATGCTACAAACGAAAAAAGCTCCGCCTGGGCGGAGCTTTTTTTCAGGTCTGGCTGTCTGCTCAGGCTGGAACGATGCTAACGTATTTACGCTTGTTAGCACCCTTAACCTCAAACTTGACCACGCCAGCTGCTTTAGCAAACAGTGTGTGATCCTTGCCACAACCAACATTCTCACCCGCATGGAACTTGGTTCCGCGCTGACGAATCAGAATATTGCCCGCCAGAACTGCCTGACCGCCGAAACGCTTAACACCCAGACGCTTGGACTGTGAGTCGCGGCCGTTACGCGTGGAACCACCCGCCTTCTTATGAGCCATTGTATCAATCTCCTATTCGGTTGTCGGTATCAAAGCCTGAATCAGGCGCTGATGCCTGTAATCTTGACTTCAGTAAACCACTGACGGTGGCCCTGGCGCTTCATGTGGTGCTTACGACGACGGAACTTGATGATAGTCACCTTGTCGCCACGGCCGTGAGCCACAACTTCTGCAGACACTTTGGCACCTTCAACAACTGGCGCACCGACTTTAACGTCGTCGCCGTTGCTGACCAGCAGCACACGATCAAACTCAACATTGGCACCCTGCTCAGCAGTCAGCTTTTCCAGCTTCAGAGTCTGACCTTCCTGTACACGGTACTGCTTACCGCCACTTACAATCACTGCAAACATAATATTCTCCGATTAATGACCCATCCGGCTACTAGAACGACACCTGCTTCTAATGGCTTGATCCACCTTATATGGACCAGATCGATCATCTCCATGGAGACAACTCGACACCATATGACAGGGAGCGAAATATGGATAGGTTCAGGGCGCGCAATTATACAGCCAGATCATCCCACATTCAACACTATCGACCGTTAATTAAACGCTGAGCCATTTTACACGAAAGCCCTTTTCTTGACAGGGGGCGCCCTTCTCCCTAGCATGCTCGGAACGAATCTGTTCATACCAGCATCGACTCATGCAGCCACATCAGCTAAACCCTATTATAGAACCCCAGTTTGACGCCGTGACGGACTTCATCCTCAATCACCTGGGATCGAATGTCCCACTGGTGGAAAAGATGGGGCATTACATAGTCGAGAGCGGCGGCAAGCGCTTGCGTCCGCTGCTGGTACTGCTCAGCGCCAACGCCTGCCAATACCAGGGCTCACGCCACATCGAACTGGCCGCGGTGATTGAATTCATCCATACCGCCACGCTGCTGCACGATGACGTGGTGGACAACTCAGAACTGCGCCGCGGTAATGCCACCGCCAATGCCAAGTGGGGCAACGCTCCCAGCGTTCTGGTCGGCGACTTCCTCTATTCACGCGCTTTCCAGTTAATGGTTGATATCGGCAGCATGGAGATCATGCGCATTATCTCCAACGCCACCACAGTGATCGCAGAGGGCGAAGTGCTGCAGTTGCTTAACCAGCGCAACCCGGGCATCACAGAAGATGCCTATATGCAGGTGATACTGGGCAAGACCGCCATGCTGTTTGAGGCGGCATCGGAGTGCGGTGCAATACTTGCAAACGCCTCAGCCACTGAGCGTGAAGCACTGCGCCTGTATGGTCGCCACCTGGGCATCGCCTTCCAGCTGATCGATGATCTGATGGATTACGTCTCCTCATCCGATCAGATGGGCAAGAATACCGGCGACGATCTGGCCGAAGGCAAAACCACGCTGCCATTGATCCACGCCATGAAAACCGGCTCGGAAGAAGATTGTCAAATGGTACGCAACGCCATCCGCAGCGGCGGCCTGGACGATCTGCAACCGATACTGGATATCGTACAGCGCACAGGCGGCCTGGATTACACACGCGAGCAGGCACATGAGCAGTCAAGACTGGCCATTGCGGCGCTTGAAAACCTGCCCGAATCCTCTTTTCGCGATACACTGACCGACATTGCCAACCTTGCCGTATCGCGCAACAGTTGAGCCACGCATAACCGGACAATCCATAGCTGATCCATCCATAGCCGAACCCTCGAGGCGGAAGCGAGCACTGCTCAGTCCGCCATCCTCCCCGAAACAACCCTCATATATCAGCCAAAAAGCGTCAACTTCATACTTTCTGAGGCACAAGTCGTGCTTCAATCTGGATGAACCGGTATAATCCGATCAAAATTTGACAAAAATAGCCATTGGATAAACAGCTTCACATGACTAGACCTTCATCATTCGAACGCGAAGACCTTCTTAAATGCGGCCATGGCGAGATGTTCGGGCCAGGTAACGCCCGCCTCCCTGTCGGCAATATGCTGATGATGGACCGCATCCTGGAAATCAACGAAACCGGAGGCGAATTCGGCAAGGGCGAAATCATTGCCGAGCTGGATATCCATCCCGATCTCTGGTTCTTTGACTGCCATTTCCCGACCGACCCGGTCATGCCCGGCTGCCTGGGCCTTGATGCCATGTGGCAGATTGTCGGTTTCTATCTGGGCTGGAAAGGCAACAAGGGTCGCGGCCGGGCGCTGGGGGCAGGTGAGGTAAAGTTCACCGGCCAGGTTCTGCCAAGCGCTAAAAAAGTCACCTACCATGTCCAGCTCAAGCGCGTGATTGAGCGCAAGCTGGTCATGGGAATTGCCGATGCAACCATGTGCGTTGATGGCCGCGAGATCTATACCGCCAAGGACCTGCGGGTTGGCCTCTTTACCTCGACAGACAGCTTCTGATTCAGCTATACAGAAACTGACGATCATGATGTGAGCCCCGAACTGAACACTCGGGGCATAATCCAAAACACGTACACAGCAAAGTACAAGAATTAGAGAGAGACTGCACATGCGACGCGTAGTAGTCACCGGTATGGGAATTGTGTCCTGCCTGGGCACTGATAAAGCAACCGTTCTTGAGTCCCTGAAACTGGGCCGGTCCGGCATAAAATTTCAGCCTGAGTATGAAGAGCTGGGCTTTCGCAGTCAGGTCGCTGGCAGTATCGATCTGGATCTTGAAAGCCTGATCGATCGCAAACTGCTCCGCTTCATGGGCGATGCCGCCGCTTACTCCTATCTGGCGATGAAGCAGGCGATTGAAGACTCAGGTCTGGAAGAGAGTGATGTATCCAATGTACGAACCGGTCTGATCGCAGGTTCCGGTGGCGCCTCCTCTGCCGATATCGTCGAAACAGCCGACATCCTCAGAAGCAAGGGCGTACGCCGTGTAGGACCCTACCGTGTCACACGCACGATGGGCTCCACCGTCTCCGCCTGCCTTGCTACCCCGTTCAAGATCAAGGGTATCAACTACTCCATCACCTCTGCCTGCGCCACCAGCGCACACTGCATCGGTAATGCGATGGAGCAGATCCAGATGGGCAAACAGGATATCGTTTTTGCCGGTGGTGGCGAAGAGCTGCACTGGTCCCTCAGCGTCATGTTTGATGCGATGGGCGCCTTGTCCAGCAAATACAACGACACACCGGAAAAAGCCTCCCGCGCCTATGATGCAAACCGCGATGGTTTCGTCATTGCCGGCGGTGCAGGCATGCTGGTACTGGAAGATCTGGATCACGCCCTGGCCCGTGGTGCGAAAATCTATGGCGAGCTGGTCGGCTATGGTGCCACCTCTGACGGCTACGACATGGTTGCCCCATCCGGTGAAGGCGCAATCCGCTGCATGCAGCAGGCGATGGCAACGGTTGATGGCTCTATCGACTATATCAACTCGCACGGCACCTCCACACCTGCGGGCGACATTCAGGAACTTAAGGCGATGAAAGCGGTTTTTGGTGACCAGCTGCCACCCGTCAGCTCCACCAAGTCACTGACCGGTCACTCTCTGGGTGCGACAGGCGTTCAGGAAGCGATCTACTGTCTGCTGATGCAGGAAAATGACTTTGTCTGCGCATCTGCCAATATCGAAGAGCTGGACCCGGAAGCAGCCGGCATGCCGATTGCCCGCGAGCGTCTGGATAATGTCAAACTGGAGCGCGTGATGTCAAACAGCTTCGGCTTCGGCGGCACCAACTCAACGCTGATCTTCCAGAAGTACAACGGCTGATCGTAACTGCCTGCTTACTACACCCTGCCTGACGACACCCTGATCGGGGTTCGTCAGGCAGACTTTTCAGATCAGATTCAGACTCAGGCGCCCGACTCCTGCTTCACCATCTCCTGCTCAATCCACCCCATCACTTCGGCATGTATCTCATCAACCGGACGATCCTCAACCGCTACCGGTTTTCCGATCCGCACCTTGACCACACCCGGATATTTGATAAAGGATTTCCCCGGCCAGTAACGCCCCGCATCATGCACGATAGGGACTATCGGCACCTGATTACTGACCGCCAGCATCGTGCCCCCCTTGTTGAAACGCCCCATTTTTCCGACAGGTACGCGTGTGCCCTGCGGAAAAATCAGCACCGGAACGCCATCCTTGAGCCGTTCACTGCCCTGCTGCAATAACTGCTTGAGTGCATCGCGAGGTTTTGAACGGTCCAGCGCAATAGGGTTCAACATGCCAAGTGCCCAGCCAAACAGAGGTATTTTCAACAGCTCTCGCTTGAGCACTACTGCCTGAGGACGCACCAGCAATTGCAGGTAGAGGGTCTCCCACTCACTCTGATGGTTGGCCACTGCGACAAATGCGCCCTCCTGCGGAAGGTTCTCGCGTCCGCTCACCTCCACCTTCAAGCCACAAGTCACCCGTAACCAGAAAATATAGAAGTAATTGATCGCGGTAAAAAAGACAAAGCGCTGCCTGAACGAGAGCAGAGGCCCCAGTAGCAGGCAAAAAGGAGCAAACAGAATAGTGACAGGATAGAAGCCCAGCGCAAACAGCACTGCCCTGAACTTCAGTAGAACACCCGACCTCATGCGCCCCCCTCTGCCAGACGCCGGTTGGCAACCGGATAGGCGTACATTTTCCTCAGGAAGTCACAGGCCTGCCCTTCAACCTGAGACACTCTCTCTTCAAACTGTTTTGCCTCGGCCGCTGATACCTCTTCACCAGCTGCCGCCAGATTGGAGGGATGTAGATAATAACTGGTATGAATCTGTCGATCTACCTCCTTTGCCAGCGCATCAGGTGTCTCAAACTCACCTTTCAACACATCTCCGAAGGCCACATGAACATGCCCTTTCTGGCCGGTAATGCCCTTGACGATACTGTCGATATCCTCGAACTGCCCCTTCTCATAATGACCATGTTCGGCAATCGCAGCCAGCTCCCGTGCCTTGAACACATCACAGGGATCATACTCGTAGGAGATGGAGACAGGCACAATATTCAGGCGATCCACCATCTCACAGAGGGTGCGTTTGTTCCGATGCGCCATGTAGAACATCTTCATCAGGGTTGGATCGGTGCGATCATTACCATCCTTGGAGCGGCCCTGGCGCTGCGCAATCCAGACCGAATGGCCCGTGGCGATGCTGTGATCAATATATTCCGACAACTGCACCATCGCAGCCATCATCTCACGTGGCGCCTTGATGGATCGACGCACAATGAAACTCTTGTTCAAGCGCATCAGATCCGAAACATAAGGCTTGCGCAGAAGGTTGTCCCCTATGGCGATACGCACGGTATTCAGCTTGTACTGGTATAGCGCCCAGTTCACAAAAGCCGGGTCCATGGCAATATCCCGATGATTGGATACAAACAGGTAGGCCTCGGATGGGTCCAGCTTTTCGATACCCGAAACACTCAGCTTCGTTGTGCTTCTGGCAATCATCTTGCTCATGTAGGAGGCAATCATCAGCTGAAAATCGCGAACAGACTCCACATCACCAACACGTGTCGCCAGTGCTATTCTGATCGCAGGGCGCAACAGACGTCTTACCCACTTTGGCAGGCGCGGAAACTGATAATGTGTGATCACATCAATCAATTCGTTATCTCGCAACATCCTGGCCAATACAGCAGCAACTTCATCATCCCGATAAGGGCGAATCGCCTGAAAGGGGTCGGCGGTCAGATTCTCTTCACTCATGCTTTTTCTTGTTAGCCTCGGAGCACAAAAGCCGGTATTTTATCCTTTTCCGGGGTTAAATGCAGTTAAAGTATCAGCCGAGCACCTTCTTATCCCGTTTTCTTCAGCCCTGCTCAGCTCTGACACGCCTGTCTGGACAACAGAGCTTGCCAGACAATGCAGATCGGCGCTATCGTCAGTCAGCCGACAGCTGATTGAGGAGATAACATGCCAGTTCACATGCAATCCATTTCACAACGAATAGACTGGTTGATGGAACTCAGCCAACGCCATTCAGAACAGTTCTCCAGCCCTGAAGCGATGCTTGCCAGAGAGCGCTATCTGGCCAGACATCCCACTCATGTGATCGTACTCAAATGCATGGATGGTCGGATCCACATACCCTATGCCACACGCACGCCACTGGGCATCATCGCCCCCTTCAGAAATCTTGGCGGGATCTTCAACCTCGGCTGGCCCTATCTTGGTGAAATGCTGGCCGACAGTGTCCATGCTGCAGTCAGCCAGGGGCGCAGAGTCCTGCTGCTGATCACCTACCACTACTCTCGCGGTGCTCCGTCCAGAGGCTGTGCCGGATTCAACTGCAACAAACAGGCAGCCATAGATCATGCCTATGAGATCAAAGCCCAGGTAGAGGCGATTTTTGGACAGGAGCACCAGACCGTCTACCCGGTGGTCTGTGGCTTTGAAACCGATCTGGATGCGCTGGTGGTACATGGCAATGACGAACAGCTACTGGATATTGCCGATATTACACATGAGCAGTGTGATGCGCTTGACGGACATGTTGCGAACCTGTTTCCCGATATGCCGGGACAGGTGCGTCAGGATCTGCTGCCACTGCTGCGCGGCAACCATGCACACGTCAGCTCCCTGAAAGGGGTGGCCAGAGCACTCGATATCGAGCATCGGGAGTGGGTGATCTGTGTCGGCAGAGGCTTTGACTTCCTGCATGTCCCGAATATAGCTCTGATTGTCGGACCCTACAGCCCCAATCTGGCAGAGCCGATCGGAACGGCCGCCCAGATCATTCGCAACAATATGGCACAGGGCAGATTACCGGATGATGGCTTCCTGTTGCTGGCATCCACCCCCTATCATGAGCCGGGGGTCGACAAGGCGCGTGCAACACTCAAGTCCAGATTCCTGTCTGATTTTGCCGCCCAGACGATCATTCAGCAGTTCCCTGATCTGGCTGACAAAATGATCAGACGCACCGCGATTCTGAACTGGCAGACACGCGGACTTGAGCTGCTGGATCAGCAGGTTAACTGACTTCAGAGCACCTCGACCCGGGACTCATAGTAGTGCCGGATCAGGCGTTGCAGCTCACTGCGCCAGGGGCGTTGTCGGACACCGAAAGTATTGAGAATCTTCTTGCACTTGAGCACACAGGAAGCTGGTCGCTGTGCATCGCTGGGGTATTCATCAGAGGATACCGGCACCAGATCTATCACTGCCAGCTCCTCGTATTGCCGTGCAGCTGCAATAATCGTCTCGCTGAAGCCATAGCGAGTGGTAACTTCAGCACCACAGTAGTGATAAGTACCCCAGCCTTCGGCACCATTGCTGAGCTGTTTGAGGATTGCGATAGCAACACGCGCCAGATCACTTGCTGGCGTCGGACAGCCGCGGCGATCGTTGTAGGCATGAATTACCTCCTGCCGCCGCGCCTGATCAAGCAGTCGCAACATGTAATTGTCGCCGCTCTCACTGAACAGCCAACTGGTGCGCAGAATAATATGGCGTGGCAGCACCTGACGTATCGCCTCCTCGCCCTGCAGTTTACTGAGCCCATAGATACCCAACGGGGCTGTCTCATAGTCTTCCGTATAGCCGCTGGCATACTGCCCATCAAACACATAGTCGGTGGACAGGTGCAGCATCGGAATCGACAGCTCACCGCAAGCCAGCGCCAGCAGCCTCGGCCCTTCGGCATTGATACTGAAGGCCAGATCAGGATTATGCTCAGCCGCATCAACGCGATTAAAGCCCGCGCAGTTGATCACGTAATCGGGCAAAAACGCATCCAACTGCGCCTGAATGCTCTGTTCACTGGTCACATCCAGCTTCCTGCGCCCGAGTGCCAGGACATTGAAATCAGGATCGGCATCCGCCAGACGAGCAATTTCACTGCCGGCCTGGCCCTCAGCGCCAGTAATTAATAACTTTACCGGTTCTCCAAACAATCATGCGACTCCTGATCAGGACACTATTCAAACACACTGCATAACACTTCATGCCCTAGAATACCGATATGGCAGGCAGCAGCAAAGCCTATAGCAGGGATATATACAGATCAAGCAGTACCTTTTCCTGCAGTGGATATCGACTACAATAACAGGGGTAACCGGCACGATAGCCATAAAGTGCGCGATTTCAGGAACATAAGCTGCATCGCCCCCAAGGGAACTGGATCTCGACATGTTTTTGCTCAACTGATTCGGAAACCACACATGGCCAAGGCAGATACCGGCAGAGTTGAAGAGCATGCAGACCCTGACAAGCACACCTTTTCTGCATATCTGACAGATATAACAAGCCGCGGCCTATGCCTGGCACTGTTTCTTGCAGCGCTGCAACTCTCCGGAGCCGGTCAGCGTATTGAACATATCGAATTTGATCTGCTCACTCTGCTGACCGCGCCAGCACCACCGGATTCGGGTGTTGTTGTCGCAGGGCTGGACGACCCAAGTTTTCTGGAACTGAACCTGTCGCCACCACTGCCTCGCAGCCTCCATGCAAAACTTATTGATATGGCCGCAGAGTCCGGCGTCAGCGTGCTGGGGTTTGACCTGCTGTTTTCAGAACCACAAAACGAAGCGGATGACAGATCCCTTGGCACTGCACTGGCCAGAGCAGACACAGCCGGCCCTGCCGTCATTCTGGCCGGCGCCGAGATACATCTGCATACGTCTCAGGTACAAGCCTACACCCAGCGCCTGCTTCCGATTTTTCCTGATGCAACTGTCGGCATGGTGAACCATCTGGCAGATTCTGATGGAGCCGTGCGACGCATTCTGACAGATGAAAACAGCTTCTGGTACAGAATTGCAGAGGCATCCGACCGGGATTTCAGCCCGGCACCTCCCCGCGCGCGATTGCGCTATTACGCACCTGAGATCCGCCAGCCCTATATCCATTTCACCCAAGCCCTCAACCCGCAGGAGCAGCTCCCCCCCAACGCGCTGACAAACACCCTACTGCTGATAGGCATGAACACGCCGGTTTCCGGACTGGATCAGTTTTCCACTCCCTTTGGCGACAAACAGATCTCAGGTGTTTTCCTGCACGCCACAGCACTGAACAATGCCCTTGCAGATGACTGGATTGCACTGCAGCCCTGGTGGTACAACCTGGTTCTGACACTCTTGCTGCTGGCCATCATCCTGATCTCCACCGTCAGATGGACCCCCGGGCGGGCCGCTCTGATCACTCTGGCGCTGATCCTTCTCTCCGGTATCTTTTCTGTATGGCGTTTTGACGCCGGACAATGGTGGCTGCTCTGGCCAGCAGTACTGGGCCTGCTGTTCCTATACAACCTGGATGCCGCCAGAAACTACTG
Source organism: Nitrincola alkalilacustris (assembly GCF_008973755.1). Lineage (GTDB taxonomy): Bacteria > Pseudomonadota > Gammaproteobacteria > Pseudomonadales > Balneatricaceae > Nitrincola > Nitrincola alkalilacustris. The sequence goes on from NZ_WBOM01000009.1 coordinate 45,004, forward strand.
GAAAGAGTGGCGGCGCCGCGAGCAGATACGCAGGCTGTTCTCAAGCTATGTCCCCCCAACGCTTGTCAACCGGCTGACCCGGCAGGGCAGCCTGCCGGTACTGAGCGGAGAAAGACGTGAGCTGACACTTCTGTTTTCAGACCTGGCAGGCTTTACTGCGGCCAACGAACGCATGCCCCCTGAAGACGTAGCCAGCGCTCTGAACGCCTATTTTTCAGCAATGACTGATATCATTCATCAGCATGGCGGCACTCTGGACAAGTTTATCGGTGATGCCGTGATGGCTTTCTGGAACGCCCCTCTGGACCAGCCAGAGCATGCGACCCTGGCACTGAACTGTGCCAGCGCGATGCAAAGGGAGATGGTCAGGCTCAGGCAAAACTGGCAGGGAACCCCCTTTGGCACCCTCAAGCTGCGCATAGGGATCCATACCGGCGAAGCCGCTGTAGGCAATCTGGGCTCAGTTGGCCGCTTTACCTATACAGCCGTGGGTGATGCCGTCAATACAGCGGCAAGACTCGAAGCCGCCAACAAGGCCACCGGCAGTGATATTCTGCTCTCCCGGGCAACGGCCAGCAGGCTCGATACACGCTCAACTCCACCACTGGCCTGGCTCGACAGGCTCAGGGTAGCTGGCAAAGATGATGCCATAGATGTCTATACACCTGTGGAGCTGCCTGAAATAGCAGCCCTGTCATTGACACTCTTGCAGCGGCTTGAGGCTGGTGATCTCGAATCCGCACTGGGCATATGCAAACGCTGGGCTATAATATTAGCCGAATCGATGCCAGTTTTGTCACCCCAGGCAGATCGGCTGAACACACGCATCGAGGCACTCAGAAAGACACACCCGAGCAACAGTAAAGTCTTACCAGATCCTGTGCCCGACTTCAGTCGCGCCGTTGGAAAATAAACGCTGTCATGACTCTTCCTGCGGAGGTTCCATGTACAACTGCACACTGCGAATGGCTTCCCGACTGGCTCTGCTTTTTTTCATCACACATGCATCGGCTTTTGCCGCACCGACAGCCGAAATCATCAGCCTGACCGGGCAGGGAGAGACACGCTCCAGCGAGGTCACTCCCTGGTCAGCCGCAGAGATCAGACAGATTCTTGAGTCCGGGGCCGATGTCCGCACACTCAGTTTCTCCTCAGCCGCCCTCCTCCTTGCAGATCAGACCCAACTGCGCATGAATGCCAATGCGCAGATCCGTCTGCGCGAGGTCAGCACAGAAAAAACACGTCTAGAGCTGACCCTCGGACGGCTCTGGTCGCGCACCAAAAGAGCGTCAGGCGCTCTGGAGCTTGAAACACCTGCCGCACTGGCTGTCGTTCGCGGTACAGACTGGGATGCGCAGGTAGACTCAGAAGGGCGCACGACCCTGACCGTACTATCCGGTCTGATAGAGGTATCCAACCCCTTTGGACAGGTTGAAATAGGCCCCTCTGAAGAGGCCTATATCGAACCAGGACAGGCACCGATAAAGCGCCTTCTGATCAACCCCCGTGAACGGGTGCAATGGGTCATGGCCAACCCGGTGGTTCCTGATCGTTATCAGGAGTTTACAGACGCAGCGCAATACCCGGAGCTGACCCATATCCGCAGTCTGATCCAGTCAGGTCAGATGACTGCCGCCTCGGAGCATCTGCAGGAGATGGAGCTCAGTGGTCAGCACGCCTTTCCTGTTCAACTGATGCTGGCAGACTTTGACCTGCTCAACGGCGAGCTCGACGGTGCTGAGCAGCGCCTTGAGCGGGCCTGGCAGAGGTATCAGGAACCTCGCGCTGCTGCTCGCAGGGCTGCCGTTCTTGCTGCCCTTGACCGCATGCAGGATGCACGACTGCTACTGGACGAAGCCCTTGAACAGATGCCGGGCGCACCTGATCTGTTACTCGCAGATGCTGACTGGTGGCGCCTTGAAGGGGTGACTCGCCAAGCCCTCAGCGGTTATCAACTGGCCGTCGAGCACGCGCCGGTGGCCAATCAGGCTGCAGCCTATCATGGGCTTGGCCGTGCCGAGATGGAAAGAGGGGATCTGAAACAGGCAAGACAGGCATTGGCAGCCGCCGTAAGTCTGGAGCCGGAGAACCCCGAATATCGTGGTGAACAGGCGCTTGAGGCGACCCTCTCCTATCGTTTACAGGAAGCTGAAGAGCACTTTGACACAACCCTTGAACTTGCCCCTGATGACTTTGTCAGCCTGGCAGGCAGTGGATTACTCGCGCTACAACGCGGTGATGCTGAAACAGCAAGACAGCAGTTGCTGAAAGCCCTGACCATTGAGCCTCGCTTTGCACGTGGTCAGGTATGGCTGGCAGTTGCCGAGTTTCAGCTCGGCAACCGGGCGGCCGCACTGGATTCACTGGATCGCGCCATGCTGGCCGACCCCAACGACCCGCTGCCCTGGCAACTGCGCTCCATCATCGAGCATGACATGGGGACTCCGGTGGCCGCCATCCAGTCTGCCCGTGAAGCGCTGAAGCGGCTGCCCTATCTCAAATCTCTGAACCAGCTGGCAAACGACAGTCAGGGTTCGGCCAATCTTGGCAAAGTGCTTGGAGACTTCGGGCTTGAACACTGGGCTCGAGCTTATGCCGAAGCATCCAGTCATCCGCTATGGGCTGGCAGCCACCTGTTCCAGGCCAACCACCTCGACAGTGACTTCGGTCGCAGATCCGAGCTTTTCAAAGGCTATCTCTCAGACCCCACCGTGTTCGGTGCTGGCTCAGCCACACCCACACTGTTTGCACAACCCGGACAGCACGTTGAACTGCAATCGCTTTTATGGCGCTCTGACATTCGTGACGAAATCGCCGCCAGCGCCACCCTACGAGGTCTTTCTGCCGAGCCCCTGAGAGCAGCCTGGCTGTTGCAGGGCCAGGGGCTGCACTTTAACCCTCGCGGCGGTACGCCGAATGATCAGTATCGCATGAATGATCGCGAGCTGATTGCTGCACTCGGACTCAAGCCTACTGAAGAGGTTGGGCTATTCCTGCTGCACAATGAAGGCCGGACACGCATTAACTTTGAAGAGCCCATAGATCTTGGCAATGACTTTCTTTTCGATCAGCCTGAGTATTACCGGCTGCGCCGAACCGATGGCGGCTTCTCCTATCGCTGGAATGCAGACGCTCAAAGCTGGCTGAAACTGAGCGAAGCCCGTCTGGGAGTGGATACCGAAATATCCCATCCTGTTTTCGGCCCGCAGGACTACTCGCTGAAGGCCAGAGAGCAGGGGATTTATACTCGCCATATGCAGCTGATCGATGAGCATCGCATCAGTTTCGGTTTTGAATCTGTCAGCAATGAAGCATCAACACTGTTTGGTGATGATGTTTTTGTAAGCATCTTCGATGCCGAGCAAAACTACCACATGCCCTGGGTGGCGGCCGAATGGCGCAGTGGCGACTGGAGCCTGTACACCGAAGGCTACTGGCCCAGGTTCGACTTCGGTCTGACTGACAAAGCCATTGATCCGGTCGATGGTTCTCTGATATTCGATCCCGTCGCAATGAACGAGCGTGTCAGACCGGACTTCCTGCCACGTGTCGGACTCACCCGACGCTTCGGTGCCGGTAACGCGCTGCACCTTGGCTATATTGAAACCCTGCAGGCGCCGGGCAGCCATACCCTTTCCCCGGTCAGTCTGGGCGGTATCCCGATCGATCACCAGTTCATGCTTCCCGGCAGCCACTCACGCAAAGGGGCCATCCGTCTGAACCTCGAACTGACACCCACCACCTTTCTGACACTGGACGCACAGCAGCAGCGTATTGAAAACCCCCGTGATGCCACCGGCTATCTGTTTGCCAGGCGCCTCACCAATATCAGCGATACCATCACCCGCATCGGACCAAGAGAGTTTTCAGGTGGCGCAGGGATAGTGCGATACGATGCCAACCCCTACTTCGGCAAAGGAGAGATACAGCGTGCCGGCATCGGCGTGGATCAGATAGTGACAGATAAGCTGGCAGTGATGCTCAGCTATGCGCATACCGACAGCAAGCATCTGGAAAACGCCTATGCTGGTAACAGGCTGCCAGGCTTTGCGCGCCACGATCTCTCAACACTGGCGACCTATCATCACGGCGGGCGCAACTACACAGCCGTGGGGGCACGCTACTTCAGTGGACACTATCTGGATGAGGCCAATCTGGCATGGCGCAAGCCCAGCTGGTCCCTGTCTATCGGTCATAGCCGGGAAACACTTGATCGCAACTGGCGGTTTGAAGCAGGTGTTGTGGGCATCGCTCAGCGAGAACAGGACCCATCGTTCTTCATGCGAGTGTTCAGGCGCTGGTAAAGCCGGATGCATTAAGCAGCATCCGTATCACCCAGTGCGTAGCAGCAATGCCATAAAGCAGATGCTGTGCATTGACTTAACGATGGAGTCGTGGGCAAGGGGTTTTCAGGATACCCCTTGCCCTGTTAAGTTTTAAATTATTTCCACGAATAATATTTGATTCAGATCTTCGACCGTTACGCCAACCAGCTCAATCGCTATATCGCTTGACTGGATACCTGAATCTTTGTCCTGACGAACCACATAGGTATTGTCATCAAAGTGGAAAGCCGCAACTTTGAACTGCTCCAGACTCGCAAAAGCCGCCTCAAACTTAGCCTGAAGGGTATTATCAACCCCCTCTGCGAACGTGATAATACCATCAGCAATTCCTGCAATCTGGCCCTGAGCGCCACTGTCTGCAACCACACCCTCACTCAACGCCAGTTCTAATTTGTCTGTACCATTAATTTGGAAGTTGGAGATACTATCCATGCTATCGATGGTCGAATGTGCTTCGAAGATCACTAACTGCTCAGACTCCCCCACTCCCACAGCGTTAACACTCTCTGCGGAAGCAACCTTATTAAGCTCTAAAGAAGAGATGGTAAATGCTGCAGCGCCTGTAACCACGATAGAGGCAGTCTCTGGAGTCGAATCATCCACACTGATAGTGATTCCGCTTTCTGTCTTGCTGCCCCATAGACCATTATCCTTGGTGAGAACCAGGGGGTTATCCTCCCCATCCAGGCTCAAGGTCAATGTATCCCCATCGATCGTATTGCTCAAATCGAACAGGCTTGCCTGCTTAACACTGAAAGACTGCGTAGCAATGATAGGGTTAATTACAATAGGATTTGGGAATTCTCCCGCTTCTTCGACTGCCACGCTCTCAATTTCAAAAGGGAATGCTGCTTCAACTGCCATTGCTGAAAGTGTAAACCCTCCATCAACGACTTCCTTAAAGGTTATCGTATAGCCATCCTGCACAAGAGGCATATTGAGGTCTTCGCCTATGGTGAAGTTAATAAATGTGCCAACATTATCTTTGAAAAGCTGGACACTAACCCCATCACCATCGTTTAGCCACTCGAAGTCATATCCAGCACCGGTATCAGCGCTATAAACTTCCGTAGCAACACCATTGTTTGACATGGGTACTTGTGCAGAACTGCCTTCTCTTATGACTAAGTTCACGACAAGGCTAGCTACAGTAAAGACATCATCGCTGACAATACTCACTTCAACTGCAGTTGACACTGTTGAATTCACGTTGACAGTGAACGCACCTGTGCCGCCTACCCAAACACCATTTTCATAGGTCAACACAAAGGGTTCAATTTCTTCTGCGATAGTGATTGTCATCGTATCGCCATTCTTAGCATCCGATAAATTCATTGGATCTAACGTAATGGAATGCTTATCTGACAGCAGTTCTTCCATTTTTACAGTGATGAGATCCGTTCCGGCATTTTCAGCAAGATTGACTTTATCTTTACCTAAACCGGTAGTGATCTTGTTAGTACCCGTTCCGCTATGAAAGACATCGTCACCCGACCCACCCACAAGGATATTCTCACCCAGTCCCGAGGTGAAAACAGTGACCGAGTTGCTCATGGCAGAAGCATTAAGGTGCACGTTATCGCCAGTAGAAGCTTGAGCGATGACAGTAACGCCATCAACAAATGCCGCATCTGCATTTACACCCAGTGTGATGAAATTTGAACGGCTGGCACTTGCCACATGCAACACTTCCATATTGGAGAGGTTTACAAAATGGACGTCAGTTAAAGTTACAATACCACCGGGGGTTCCGTTAAACAGAGCAACGGTATCCTTACCCGCACCACCATCAAGGGTATAACTCGCTAAGTTATGCCCTGCACTGAAGTCGATGGTGAAGATGTCATCCCCTGCTGTACCTGTAATAGAGCTGGTGAAAATGTTCTGGTGAGTACTTCTCAAGCTTACGCTTGTTGCATTTGGGAAGCTTTCTGCCAGATTTCCGCCAGCTGATTGAGCAAAGGTTCCTGTCAAAATATAGCTGAAATCATTTGCATTACTTGCCCCTTCAAGCATCGTTGCTTGAGCAACAGTCAGCTCGCTAAAGGCGTCAGCAGCATCAGCCAGGCTGTATGAGGTCGCCCCCTCAACAACAGCCCCATTGTTCTGACCCGTGATGTTCGCCAGGCTATCAGACAGCGTATATTGCACCTCAAGCGTCAGTGCCGGATCATTCGCAGCAGCTGCCACTATGGCAGCCGCAGCGGTTGTGCCATCTTTGATGGCTTCAACGGTTTGGTCAGTGCCCAGATCAAGGACCGCATCAACCAGGGTGTAGGTGATGACACCCAGTTCAGGGCCGTTGTCCATGCCCATGATGGCAGACACCTGCTCGATCGTAGCTGCATCAGTGACCGTAATCGCGCTAGCCCCCTTCAACGCTATACCGTGCTCAGCAACTAAATGGCCTGCACTGTCTTCAATGCTGAAAGCAATTGTCCCTGTAAAGCCTGCCTGAGGGCCGAAGTCCTCAAGCTGTGAAATGGTGACTGGTTCAGTGACCCTCAGCATTCCTGCACCTGCCAGAGTCACGCCGGTCAACTCAGTCATCTGTTCAGAGTTGATGGCAAGTGTTTGACTGGCTGCGAGGTTAATCGTTTTCGTTTTTAAGTCGGCTATTGTGGTAGCTGCTGTCAGGTTGCCACGCACAAAAGTTGCTAAGCTTTCTTGATCGATTGTGACGGTGATATTGCCGGTGGCGGTTCCGCCGAAGGTAACAACACCCTCATTTTCAGTCACCGTAAAAGTAGGTGCTGGTGCTGGTGCTGGTGCTGGTGCCGGCTCTGGCTCTGGCTCTGGCTCTGGCTCTGGCTCTGGCTCTGGCGCTGCTGGTAAGTCATCAGCAGTTAAATCAACACTTATGATACTTGTATCAGTAATGCGGCCCGTTTCATCAATCAAAACCGCAAACTCTGCTGGATTGTCGCTGGCTACTTGCACTGTATTCAGAAAAGCTTGCAGTTTTTCAGGTGTAACCTGATCGCCACCTTCCTCAGCCGTAACCTGATCAATCAAGGCACGGCCTACTGCTGCAGCAGAATCACCTGTATAAGAAACTGACCCGTCCGCAACAGCTTCTGTAAAGGATTTGGCTACCGCTAGTTTATTGTTAATTAATGTAGAGTCGTCATTTTGAGCAGCGTCTAACAAGGACAGCGCAAGGCTGCCGATATCGAGATCACTTTCAAGACGACCAAGCCAGTACTCAGAACCTTCATCTTCAGCAGGTCGACCGAATAGATTGACATACAATATATTTACTTGCTCGGATAAGCTTGGAGAGCTTCCATGTAATGCCTGGGACTCAGGTGATGAAAAGAACCCGCCAATAACAGTATCCAGGCCTTTATCATCGATTTCTGCAACCCAGTATTCAAGCCCGGCTGGATCAGCAGGTCTACCGTAGTAAGCTATATAAAGTTTTTGTACCAGATCGAAGGTAGTCGCTGCCATGGTGTCATTTCCTTGAAGCACGGTTGAAATTAACTGAGTTCAAACATTAGGAAATTATCACATGGAAAAAATAAAGCAACCACAGTGATACTGCAGAATTTACAAAGCATTGAATTTAATATTTTTTTTATTTTTTCTAATTTATAGAAAAGACTTAGAAACAAGCTTCATTAAAACAAAACTAAAGATTTTACAGCGTGGAAGCAGATCTGGTATAGCAGTGAAAGGTGGCATTTAGCCACCTTCTGTTTACACGTTCAGCTCAGGTACCTCAGAAGGGAATATCATCATCAAAGTCGTCAAATCCAGCCGGTGGCTGATTCTGAGGCGGTTGATTCTGAGCAGGCTGACGGTTCTGCGCCGGTGCCTGGGAACGCTGCGGCTGTCCCTGAGGCTGGCCATAACCCATGTTGTCCTGAGGGGCTGATGACTGATAGCCACCGCCACCTTCGCCGCCCTTGCTGTCGAGCATCTGCAACTCACTGGCAACGATCTCGGTGGTGTACTTATCCTGGCCGTCTTTGTCCTGCCATTTACGGGTACGCAGCGAACCTTCGATATAGATTTTGGAACCCTTACGCAGGTATTCGCCGGCGATCTCAGCCAGACGATTGAAGAATACCACACGGTGCCATTCGGTACGTTCCTGTGCCTGACCTGTCTGCTTGTCCTTCCAGCTCTCACTGGTTGCCAGCGTGACATTGGTCACCGCATTGCCAGACGGCATATACCGTACCTCCGGATCTCCACCCAGATTTCCGATCAGTATCACTTTATTGACGCCACGTGCCATCTTTCTCTCCAAATAAACTTATTTATCTTAACTTCGGTGCATCCTGCAGCCGAATAACGCAGAAATATGAGCATAACACAGCTTTCAATTTTCGCTGCAATCCGTAAGCGCCTATAATACTCCTTTTTTGGCAGTCACCCGGAGCACTCATGGATAAAATTCTGGTTCGCGGAGCACGCACCCATAATCTCAAAAACATCGATCTTGAGATTCCACGCGACAAGCTGATCGTGATCACCGGATTATCAGGCTCGGGTAAATCATCACTGGCATTCGACACCCTGTATGCCGAAGGGCAGCGGCGCTATGTGGAGTCTCTGTCCACCTACGCGCGCCAGTTCCTGTCAATGATGGAAAAACCGGATGTCGATCATATCGAAGGCCTGTCACCTGCGATCTCCATCGAGCAGAAATCGACCTCGCACAATCCGCGCTCCACAGTCGGTACCATCACCGAGATCTACGACTACCTGCGTCTGCTCTATGCCCGCGCCGGTGAGCCACGCTGCCCGGACCATGATCTGCCTCTGGCGGCACAGACGGTATCACAGATGGTCGATCAGGTGCTGGCCCTGCCTGAAGGCAGCAAGCTGATGCTGCTGGCACCTGTGGTCGAAGGGCGTAAAGGTGAGCACTTGCACACCATCAGCGAGCTGCGTGCTCAGGGTTTTGTGCGGGCGCGGATCAACGGCATCATCGTCGATCTCGACAGCGCGCCGGATCTGGAAAAAAACCGCAAGCATCGCATCGAGGTGGTGATCGACCGTTTCAAAGTGCGTGCCGATCTGCAGACACGCTTGGCCGAATCCTTCGAAACCGCACTGAACCTGACCGACGGCGTGGCACGTGTTGCCTGGATGGATGATGAAGACAATACAGAAGATCTGATCTTCTCCGCCCGCTTTGCCTGCCCCGTCTGTGGCCACAGTATTCAGGAGCTGGAGCCACGGATGTTCTCCTTCAACAATCCGCATGGCGCCTGCCCGACCTGTGACGGGTTGGGTGTAAAGCAGTATTTTGATCCGCAGAAGGTGGTTCAGGATGCCAGCCTGACCCTGTCCGAGGGGGCTATTCGTGGCTGGGACAGACGCAACCTTTACTACTTCCAGCAGCTCAAATCGGTGGCAGAGCATTATAAGTTTGATCTGGATACACCGTTCAACCAGATAGCACCGGAACATCAACAGGTGATTCTGTACGGCAGTGGTGAAGATGATGTGACCTTCCATTATGTCAACGACCGCGGCCACAGCATCAGCAAGGCACATCCTTTCGAGGGCGTACTGAACAATCTTGAGCGGCGCTATCGCGAAACCGAATCCGATATGGTGCGCGAGGATCTCGCCCGTTACCTGAACATGCAGCCCTGCCCCAGCTGTCACGGCACACGCCTGCGACGTGAAGCACGCCATGTATTTGTGGATAACCGCACCCTGCCCGAGCTGGTCAGCCTGCCGATCGGTGACAGCAAACGCTACTTCGATCAGTTACAGCTGCCCGGCAAACAGGGCGAGATCGCCGACAAGATTCTCAAGGAGATACGCCAACGCCTGGCATTTCTGGTTAACGTTGGCCTCGACTATCTGTCGCTCGAGCGCAGCGCAGAAACCCTTTCCGGCGGTGAAGCGCAGCGCATCCGTCTGGCCAGCCAGATCGGCGCCGGCCTGGTCGGCGTCATGTATATTCTGGATGAGCCCTCCATCGGCCTGCATCAGCGTGATAATGACCGCCTGCTAGAAACCCTGCGCCACCTGCGCGATCTGGGCAACACCGTAATCGTTGTTGAGCATGATGAGGACGCGATCCGCATGGCGGATCATGTGATCGATATCGGCCCGGGTGCCGGTGTGCACGGCGGCAAGGTGATTGCGGCTGGCACACCCGAGCAGGTGATGGCCTGCCCGGAATCGATGACCGGTCAGTATCTGTCTGGTGTACGCTGCATTGCCGTGCCGCCCAAGCGCCACCCGGCAGACCCGAAAAAAATGCTGCATCTGAAGGGCGCACGCGGCAACAACCTGAAGAATGTGAATCTGTCGATACCGGTCGGCTTGATGACCTGTGTCACCGGTGTGTCCGGCTCGGGCAAGTCCACGCTGATCAACAGCACCCTCTATCCGATTGCTGCCACGGCACTGAATCATGCCACCACACTTGAAGCATCCGAGCATGATGCAGTCGAGGGACTGGAACATTTCGATAAGGTGATCGATATCGATCAGAGCCCTATCGGACGCACACCTCGCTCCAACCCGGCCACCTATACCGGTATTTTCACCCCGATTCGCGAACTCTTTGCCGGCACCCAGGAAGCACGCTCACGTGGCTACAAGCCAGGACGCTTCAGCTTCAACGTCAAGGGCGGCCGCTGCGAAGCCTGTCAGGGCGATGGCGTGATCAAGGTCGAGATGCACTTCCTGCCGGATATTTTTGTGCCCTGTGATGTCTGTCACAGCAAACGCTACAACCGCGAAACACTGGAAGTGAAATACAAAGGCAAGAGCATCGACGAAGTGCTGCAGATGACGGTTGAGGACGCACGAGAGTTCTTCGATGCGATTCCAGCCCTGTCGCGCAAGCTGCAGACACTGATTGATGTCGGCCTGAGCTATATCCGCCTCGGACAGAGCGCTACAACCCTCTCCGGTGGTGAAGCGCAGCGGGTCAAGCTGGCCAAGGAGCTGTCAAAGCGTGATACCGGCAAGACTCTCTATATTCTGGATGAGCCGACCACCGGTCTGCACTTCTATGATATACAGCAGTTGCTCAACGTCCTTAACCGCCTGCGCGATCACGGCAACACCATAGTCGTGATTGAGCACAACCTGGATGTGATCAAGACCGCCGACTGGGTGGTGGATCTGGGGCCAGAAGGCGGCACAGGTGGTGGGGAAATAATCGCCACCGGCACACCCGAGGCGATTATTGAGGTGGAGCGCTCCCATACCGGGCGCTTCCTGAAGCCGTTGCTGCAGAAAAACTAGAGCAAAAAGCCCAGCAGCAGAAAGCCAATAGTGGCCAGAAAACCACCCAGCAATGCATAGGGCAACTGGGTGATCGCGTGCGACATGGGACTGATCCCGCAAGCCTTGGCCGAGAGCACGGTGGAGTCGCCGTAGAAGCAGGCATGCGAACCGAAGGCCGAGGCCGAGATCATCGCACCGATCACCAGTGCCATATTGGCATCCACCGCCTGAGTCAGCGGCAGGATGATCGGCATGCCGACCACGAAAATACCCCAGAAGGATGCTGTCGCAAACGCCAGCCCCGCCATGATCAGAAAGGTTACCGCCGGCAGCAGATCAGATGTCATGTAGGGCGTGGTGGTGTGAATCACATACTCGGTGGTACCCAGCGTATTGTTCACCTCGGCCAGCATGAAGCCGCAGAAGAGCGTACCCAGCGGCGCGATCATACTGACAAAGCCGTTCAGAATCGCATCGAACATCTGCAGCATCGACATCAGACGCTGCACCAGATAGAGCGCCAGCGTGACAAAGATCGCCGCCATCGCGCCGGACATGATGTCGATATCAAAATACCAGGTGAAAAAGATCAGTGAACCGATCGGCACAAAGAAGTTCAGCAGATTGGTCGCTTTCGCCTCCTCCTGCAGATCCTGACTGTAGGGTTCATCTTCGGCACTGAGTACCTGCCCGGTTGACTCGGCACGCGCTTCAGCCGCCTTCATTCTGCCCAGCAGCGGCAGCTTGCCACTGATCGCCAGCATTACGATCAACAGACAGATCCAGGCATAGAGCATATAGGGGATCGCCTGGATGAAGAGTGACATGCCATCACCCTTACCCGCCACACCGTTCTCCTCCAGCAGGCCGGAGAAGAAGACCGCCCAGGTGGAGAAAGGCAGGATGATACAGACAGGCGCCGCCGTGGAGTCCACCACATAGGAGAGAAACTCACGCGAGGTTTTCACCTTATCGGCCGCCTTGCGCATCGAAGAGCCAATGGTCATCGCATTCAGATAATCATCTATGAAGATCAGCATCCCCAGCCCCATGGTGGAGAAAAGCGTACCCTTTTTGCTGTGCACTCGTTTGGTGAGCCAGTTGCCGAATGCTGCTGCACCGCCACCGATCGTGACCAGTCCGATCATACTGCCCATCAGGCCGCAGGCGATGAAGATCCAGGCCACCGTTTCATTCATGAACACATCAAGAAAGGTATCGCCGAGTGCGGGAATGAACTCACCCACCGGATTGGTCATGATCAGACCCACCAGCACGCCGATGAACAAAGATTCAATCGTGCGCTTGGTATAGAGCGCCGTGATCACCACGACGGCAGTAGGAAACAGACTCATCAGGCCGTAGCCTGCCTCGATATCCACCGACTGAAAGCTGTAAAATGCCATCACACAGACAGTCAACGCCACCAGTGCAACAGTCATGGATTGAAGAGGTCGTCCTCGATCTGTTTCCAGAGTTACGCTGTTTGAACTATTCATATTGTTATTGTCCTTTGTCAGGTCGAACCTGGCTGGCAGCCTTCTTCAGATGACGAGGCTGCCAGCCCTGAAAAGAACCGCCGCTCAGCGCGCCGGTTGCTGTTGAGTGATGCAGTGAATATTGCCGCCGCCGAGCAGAATTTCACGCGCATCCACACCGATCACCTCCCGCTCAGGGAAGATCCGCTGCAGACAGGCACGCGCCTCCTCATCCCGGGCCGGATCAAGCAGCGGGAAAACCACCACCTGATTGCCGATGTAGAAGTTGACATAGGAGCCGGCCAGACGCTCGCCCGCCTCACGTGGATGACTGTCTCGATTGAGATGGATGCCACCCGCCTCTTCAGGCGTGATATACAGCGGGCCGGGATGCGGCAGTTTGTGGATCGTCAGCCTGCGCCCTTTGGCATCCTGAGCCTGACTCAGCACCTCATAGGCCTCACGCGCAATCGCATACTGCGGATCATCCGGGTCATCACACCAGTGCAGCGCGACTTCACCCGGGCGCACGAAGCAGGCCAGATTGTCGATATGCCCGTCGGTCTCATCATTGAAGGTGCCACGTCCGATCCAGATCACCTTGCTGATATTCAGATACTGCGCCAGCAACGCCTCGATCTCCTCCCGGCTCAGATCAGGGTTACGATTGGGATTGAGCAGACACTCCTCAGTGGTCAGCAGCGTACCCTCGCCATCCACATGGATCGAGCCACCCTCCAGAATCAGCGGCGCGCGGAAGACCGGATCACCACTGATGCCACAGATCTTTCTTGCCACCCGCTGATCCCTGTCCCAGGGGAAGTAGAGACCACCATTCAGGCCACCCCAGGCGTTGAAATCCCAGTCGATGCCCGCACGCAGCCCTCTGTCATTGATCAAGTAGGTCGGCCCGGTATCCCGAACCCAGCTGTCGTTACTGCTGATCTCAACCACCCGGATGTGCGATGCCAGCATCGAACGGGCATGCTCATACTGCGCATCACTGACACCGACATACACGGTTTCACTGCGCGCAATCGCCTCGGCCACAGCGGCAAACGCCTCCTGCGCCGGCCGACCGCCAAGACGCCAGACATCCGGCCGCTCCGGCCAGATCATCCAGCAGGCCTCATGGGGTTCAAACTCACCCGGCATGCGGAAACCCGCCGCCCGGAGATCGCTTATCTGTTTCTCTATTGACATGATCATTACTCGAATAAAAAGAATCAGCTTTTCAGATAGCCATCGGTAATCAGGGATTCGATAGTGCTCAGGATGCTCTGACGCAGAATCCCGACCACCTGATCGACAGTCTCACGCGTCCAGATCAGTGGTGGTGACAGCACGTTCAGATGCGCGATGGGGCGCACGATCAGGCCACGCTTCTGACACTCCTTCGCAATGCGGCGACCGACATTGGCCTGCATCGGCAGGAGCTCGCGTGTCTCCTTGTTCGCCACGCTCTCGATCCCCATCATGAAGTGACTGCCGCGCACATCACCGACAATCTGCAGATCCTGCAGCGTCTTCAACTGCTGCTCCAGATAGGGACCCACCTCTCGCACATGCTCGCACAGCTGCTCGCGCTCCATGATCTCGATATTTTTCAGCGCCACGGCACAGGCCACCGGATGACCGGAATAGGTGAAACCGGTACTGAACACACCGCCGGCGCATTGGGGTTTGCTGATGACCGCATAGATCTCATCGCTGAGCAGTGTTGCACCGAGCGGGATATAACCTGAGGTCAGACCCTTGGCACAGTTGATGATGTCAGGCCTGATACCGAACACCGACTCGGAGGCAAAGAAGTGCCCCAGGCGACCGAACGCCGTGACCACCTCATCGGAGATATAGAGCATGCCGTAGCGCTTGCACACCTCATACATCCGCTTGTGATAGCCCTCTGGCGCAACCAGAACGCCGCCGGCCCCCATGATCGGCTCGGCGATAAAGGCCGCCACCCTGTCCTCACCACCCAGGCGTTCAATGGTGCGTTCGAAGTCCGCCACCAGGTGGTCGCAGTACAGCGCCTCACTCATCCCTTCTGGGCGGCGATAGCAGTTGGCCTCTTCAACATGGTGAATAAACTGATGCGCAGTATCAAAGCCCCAGTTGTTGCTTTCGATGCCCGTCAGTGTGGCCGACACATAGGTAGTGCCGTGATAACCGTTGCGACGGGAGATGATCTGCTTCTTGTCTTTC
This sequence comes from Nitrincola alkalilacustris, assembly GCF_008973755.1. GTDB lineage: Bacteria > Pseudomonadota > Gammaproteobacteria > Pseudomonadales > Balneatricaceae > Nitrincola > Nitrincola alkalilacustris. The sequence goes on from NZ_WBOM01000009.1 coordinate 60,245, forward strand.
TTTCCGAGCTGGTTGAAGTAGTAGTGGATGATACGGATGGTGGTGTCATTCGCGACAGAGCCACCACAGCTGTAAAACACGTGATTCAGATTATCCGGCGCCAATTCGGCCAGCTTGGCGGCCAGTTGCGTAGCCGGAATATTGGACAGATTATTGAACGGGGAATAGTAGGCCATCTTCTGCGCCTGCTCAGCCATTACCTGACCTATCTCAGCCCGGCCATGACCGATATTCACACACCAGAGTCCTGCAATACCGTCGATATAACGGTTGCCCTTGCCATCCTGCACATAGATGCCATCGCTGTCCGTAATCAGATCGCAGCCCTCTTTCTGGAACACCGAAAAATCGGTGAAGGGATGTACAAAATGGGCTTTATCCTGCTCCCAGAGCTGATTGATATCGTAAGCCATCGCAATTGCCTCGCCATTGTCTGTGTTATAGAGTTATCGACAGGGCACAAGGTACTACCGGGGCAAAAGTCTGCTCTATACCCCCGAATGGATAGGCGACGACATCACATGACTAAAACCGGACTGACAGCAGCTGCATCAGACAGCTGGCATCGCGATCTGGCAAAGCTGATCGATCATATCCGCCTGCACAGCTTTCCCGAGGTACTGCAACAGACGCTTCAGCATCTGGTCAGCTTCGACACGCTGCTGGTCGCCACCTACAAGCATGCCTACAAACCCATCGTCGTGCTTGGCAAGCACCCGCAGCGGCTGGACCCGGTTCTGTCCCGCTACATCAACGAGCTATACATCCTAGATCCTCTGTTCAATGCGCTGCAGGCCGGCATGTCAGGTGGCGTCTACCGACTCAAAGAGATAGCGCCAGACTCCTTTGAAAGTACCGAATACTTCCACTCCTGCTACCATGAGTTTGATCTGGTGGATGAGGTCATCATCGTCACCCCCCTGGAAAACGACGTGCACTTCACCATTTCGCTCGGTCGCAAATCCCATCTCGGCAGTATCACCCGCGCCGAACGCAACCGCCTGCAGAGCACTTTTCCGGTCATCAGCGCGCTGATTCACCAGTTCTGGCTGGCACAGTCAGCCGAATACCTGCCACAGGAAACGACCAGCAATACCATGGAGTATGCGCTGCAGACTTTCGGCAGCGGCGTACTGACTCCACGCGAACAGGAGATCACGGGACTGGTACTGCAAGGCCACTCCAGCAAGGCGATCGCCCGCATGCTGGACATCAGTGCCGGTACAGTGAAGGTGCATCGCAAACATATTCACGCCCGCCTCAACACCTCGACCCAGTCCGAACTGTTCTCCATGTTTCTCGGCCATCTGAACAGCCTCTCCTGATCGCTCTCAGTTCCCTATCCCACCGGGGGTATATCACCCACCTCATGACAACGCTAGATTGGAGCGCATAAACCCTTTTTCGCTTGAATGGCACCTGTAACGCCATTCAGTGCAGTGAATCGCTCCGGGTAACTGATGAGGAGAGCCCCGATGTCTGAACTGAAAATCAATGCCGAACGGATCTGGAACAGCCTGATGGAGATGGCACAGATAGGCGCAACACCTGCCGGAGGCAGTTGCCGTCTGGCGCTGACCGAGCTGGACAAACAGGGTCGTGATCTGTTTGTGCGCTGGTGCCGCGAAGCTGGCTGCGAGATCCATATTGACCGGATAGGCAACATCTACGCCCGCCGTCCCGGTACAGATCCCGACGCCCTGCCGATCGCCACCGGCAGCCATCTGGACACCCAACCAACCGGTGGCAAGTTCGATGGCGTTTACGGCTGTCTGGCCGGTCTGGAAGTGATTCGCAGTCTGAATGAGCAGGGGATCACGACACGCCGACCTATCGAGGTGGTGATCTGGACCAATGAAGAGGGCTCCCGCTTCGCCCCAGCCATGGTCGCCTCAGGTGTCTATGCCGGTAAATTCACACTCGAATATGCCCTGCAGCAACGTGATCATGAGGGCATAAGCCTGGACGAAGCGCTGACAGCGATCGGCTACAAGGGTGATATCGCTGTCGGGGCACGCCGTTTTGCACGCTTCATCGAGCTGCATATCGAGCAGGGTCCGGTCCTGGAGCGGGAGGGCGAGGAGATCGGCGTCGTCGAAGGCGTACTCGGCATGCGCTGGTATGATGTAAGGGTCGAGGGTACCTCGGCACATGCAGGCCCTACCCCGATGAGCTATCGCAAGGATGCACTGGCAGCCAGCGCGCAGATCATCAGCGAACTGATCGAGCTGGCGGATCGACGCGAGGCCGAATCCGGGCGCTGCACCATCGGTGAACTGGATGTGATCAAGGCATCACGCAATGTAATCCCCGGCGCCGTGCGCTTCTCGCTGGATCTGCGCAACGCCACAGTGGATGGGCTGCAGGCAATGGAAGCAGAAGCAGCTGCACTGATCGATCGCATCGCCCAGCAGCGAGGTGTACAGGTCACACTTGAGCAGATCTGGAACTCACCCCCGGTGGCATTTGATACCGAGACAGTAAACCAGGTGGAGCAGGCGGTTAAGGCCAGTGGCCTCAGCTATCGTCGCATGGTCAGCGGAGCGGGCCATGATGCGGTCAATATCTCCGGAACCACCCCCACAGCGATGATCTTCATCCCCTCGGTCGGTGGCATCAGCCATAACGAAACCGAGTATTCAACACCCGAGCAGATCGCTCAGGGCGTGCAGATCCTGCTTAATGTCATGCATCAGGCTGCCAGTCAAAACGACTGAGACAGCAACTAAGACGACAACTAAGACAACGCATGACAGGCAAATGACAGGCGAACCGGCAACTGCTCCTGCTTTGCCAGCATACTGCACATCCCTGTGCATAAAAAAACCACATCTTGCGATGTGGTTTTTTTGTTCAACCTGATGAATATTACATCAGCAGATCTGCTGCACTCTTGATCGGATAATGTGCAGGCATCGGCAGACGCGCTACGCCACTATCGATGGCAGCTTTAGCAACAGCATGAGAGATCGCGCCCAGCAGGCGAGAGTCCGTTGCTTTCGGCAGAATGTAATCGCGGCCGAATTCCAGTGATTGCAGACCATATGCATCCAACACTTCCTGCGGCACAGGTTCACGCGTCAGCTCAGCCAACGCTTTTACTGCGGCTTCTTTCATCTCTTCATTGATGGCAGATGCACGAACATCAAGCGCACCACGGAAGATGAAAGGAAAGCCCAGTACGTTGTTAACCTGGTTCGGATAGTCGGAACGACCTGTGGCGATGATCACATCTGAACGGGTTGCCTTGGCAGTTTCCGGCAGAATTTCGGGATCAGGGTTGGCACAGGCGAAGACGACAGGATTATCAGCCATCTTCAGAAGCTGTTCAGGTGACAGCAGGTCTGGACCGGACAGACCAACAAACACATCGGCACCCTCGATGGCATCATCAAGAGTACGCTTGTCAGTTTCAGTTGCGAACGCCGCTTTTTCGGCGGTCAGGTCATCACGACCGGAGTGGATCACACCCTTGCGGTCGATCATGTAGATGTTCTCGACTTTAGCGCCCATATTGATGAGCAGCTTCATACAGGCACTTGCAGCAGCTCCGGCACCCAGACAGACAATGGAAGCTTCGTCAAGCTTCTTGCCTGCCAGTTCCAGCGCATTGATCATGCCGGCAGCGGTTACGATAGCCGTACCATGCTGATCATCGTGGAAAACCGGAATGTTGCAGCGTTCAATCAGAACACGCTCGATCTCAAAGCACTCAGGTGCCTTGATATCTTCCAGGTTGATACCACCGAAGGTTTCAGCAATACGAGCGACCGTATCGATGAACGCCTGTGGGCTTTCGGCATCAACTTCGATATCGATGGAATCGATACCCGCGAAACGTTTGAACAGCAGCGCCTTGCCTTCCATGACAGGTTTGGATGCCAATGGACCCAGATCACCCAGGCCCAATATGGCAGAACCATTGGAAATAACGGCAACCAGGTTACCCTTTGCTGTATAACGGTAAGCAGCATCGGGATCCTTCGCGATTTCACGCACGGGTTCTGCTACGCCGGGCGAGTATGCCAGCGACAGATCACGTGAAGTCTCAGCAGAAGTTGAGATCTCCACACTGATCTTACCAGGGCGAGGGAACTCGTGGTAATCAAGAGCAGCTTGTTTGAAATCTTGAGACATGGTTGTTATATCCAACTAAGGTTGTAAATGACGAACTAGCATCATATATAAAACCGCTCATGTGGACAACAAGGTTACCCTTCCCAGATCTCAAGGCAAAAAAAAGCATCCACTCGGGATGCTTTTTTCGTAGACACGTTTTGCTCGATTACTTCTTGAGCGAACGCGTGGTGAAGCGCTTGTTGAAGCGATCAACACGACCACCAGTGGTGGCATCTTTCTGCTTACCAGTGTAGAACGGGTGGCACTGGCTGCAAACGTCGATCAGCATATCGCTTTTCATGGTTGAACGGGTGTTGACCACGTTACCGCATGAGCAAGTGATTTTTACTTCGTTGTATTCCGGATGGATTCCAGCTTTCATATCAAACCTCAGTAGTTGTTGTGCCGCCACTCAATCCGCCTGGACTACCCCTATGCCAAGCTGAAACTAACGCTGGCAACTACAGGTCAGGGAAGGTCAAGCACCGCACTCGTAACGGATGGTCAGACTGACCCTTCCGGCTTAATTCCAAGGCCGAAGATTATACGGATCACAACCCTTCGCCGCAAGTCATAAATCACGGTTTTATCGCACCTCGAATCGTTCTAGACTGTAGCCTCTCCAATCCTTCGGAAACAGTAATTGACCGTGATCCTGCGCATTGCTCTGCCCACCCCTCTGCATCGCCTCTTTGACTATCTGCCACCTGCAGGAAAGATGCTGACACCTCTGCTGCCGGGATGCCGGATAAGAGTGCCATTCGGCAATCGTGAGATGATCGGCCTGCTGATCGAAACGGCCACCGAATCAGATGTTCCGGCAGGCAAGCTGAAACCCGCGCTGGAAGTCCTTGATCAGACACCGGTGCTGGATGAGTCCTTATTCGGACTGGTGCGCTGGGCAGCCGGTTATTACTTCTATCCCGAGGGGGATGCTCTGATGCTGGCCCTGCCAACACTGCTGCGCAAAGGTCAGCCAGCGCAGTTTGCGCATGCGATCCTGTGGCGAGCCACCCCGACAGCCAGCCTGGAAAGTCTCTCGGGCGGAGCACACCGCCAGCGGGAGCTGCTTGAAATACTGCTGCGCAATCCTGCCGGCATCAGCCCTGAAGCACTGCGCGCAGAAGATGCACCCACACAACTGCTTAAAACACTGGCTGAGAAAGGGCTGGCTGAGGCCTTCGAGCATCACCCAAAACTCCCTCACAGTGAACGTCGCGAATCGCTGCTGCGTGATCCACACCTGCCACTGAATAGAGAGCAGCAGCAAGCATTTGACCGCATCCGCCAGGCAGATGGGTTCGAGATATTCCTGCTCGATGGTGTCACAGGCTCAGGCAAGACCGAAGTCTATCTGCAGGCGATAGAGCAGGTACTGACAAAAGGGCAGCAGGCGCTGGTGCTGGTGCCCGAAATAGGACTGACTCCGCAAACAGTGGCGCGCTTCAAGTCTCGCTTCAATGTCCCGGTTCTGACTCTGCACTCCGGCCTGACCGAACGCCAGCGCCTGGACGCCTGGCTGCTGGCACGTGATGGCAGCGCGGGAATCATGATCGGCACCCGTTCGGCAATATTCACCCCCATGTGCAAGCCGGGTCTGATCATTATTGATGAAGAACACGACACCTCGCTGAAGCAGCAGGATGGATTTCGCTATTCGGCTCGTGACCTGGCCGCCATCCGTTGCCAACGGGAGAAGATCCCGCTGATTCTGGGCAGCGCCACACCGGCCCTCGAATCTCTGCACAATGCGCTCACGGGCCGATACCAGCACCTGCAACTGACCAACCGTGCCGGTGAGGCACAGCAGCCCAGTTTCGAGCTGCTCGACATTCGTGCTCAGGAGCTGCAGTCAGGCCTGTCAGAAACGCTGATACAGCGCATTCAGGATCATCTGCAACAACAAAAGCAGGTGCTGCTGTTTCTGAACCGGCGTGGATTTTCGCCCTCTCTGATCTGCCATCAATGCGGCACGGTGATCGACTGTACCCGTTGCGATGCCCGTATGACGCTTCACCGCTACCCACCGCACATGCACTGCCATCACTGCGACCGCCAGACACCGATTCCGCGCCGCTGTGGCACCTGCGGCAGTGAAGATCTGCGCCCCAACGGTTCAGGTACGGAGCGCATAGAAGAGGTGCTGAACAAGCTCTTCCCCAAAACGCAGGTGCTGCGTATCGACCGCGACAGCATGCAGCGCAAGAATGCACTGGAAAACGTGATGCGCGAGATTCATAAGGGCGAGCCCTGCATCCTCGTCGGCACCCAGATGCTGGCCAAGGGGCATCATTTCCCGAAGGTGACACTGGTGGCGATACTGGATGCCGACAGCGGGCTGTTCAGCGCCGATTTTCGTGGCATGGAAAAAACCTCGCAGTTGATCTTGCAGGTAGCCGGACGCGCAGGGCGTGCAGAGTCACCCGGGCAGGTGATACTGCAGACCCACCATGCTGACCATCCGATGCTGCATGCATTGATTGCTCAGGGTTACGGCGCGTTTGCGGCGGGTGAACTGCGCTTGCGTGAAGGAGCTGCGCTACCGCCCTTCAGCTACCATGCCCTGATCAGAGCTGAAGCCACACATCAAGGGCTGGCAGAGCAGTTCCTGCGCGATATCCGCCTGATGATCGAACAGGAGAGACTCCCCACCCACACCCACTGCTCAGGCCCCTTTCCGGCACCACTGGAAAAAAAGGGCGGCCTGTTCCGGGCACAACTGCTGCTGCAGGGGCAGCAACGCAGACCACTGCATCAGTTGCTGGCGCGAACACTTCTGGCACTTGAGCAGCACAGGGATACACGCAAAGTACGCTGGTCGCTGGATATTGACCCGAGCGACGGCTATTAATCGCAACAAAAACCAATTAAAAGTTGAGCAATCAGATTGGCTTTCAGTACCCCAGCCGAATTATAATTGCCGGCTGACTCTTTACACAGGGGAACACCCCTGACTTTTTTCACCGGGGGCCTCCCCTCACTTTTTCACCGGGGCCATCCCCTGAATACGGGACAACGATGAAAGCACATATTGCAGAACTGATTAACACTGCGCTGACAGCACTGATTGCAGACGGCACACTCGCTGCCGACACCCAGCCCAATATTCTGGTCGAGAACACACGCGACAAGGCACATGGCGATTTTGCCACCAATGTCGCGCTGACGCTGGCCAAGGCTGCCCGATGCAATCCACGTGAGCTGGCGCAGAAAATCTGCAATGCCCTGCCCGCCTCCGACAAGGTGACCAAAACCGAGATCGCAGGCCCCGGCTTCATCAACTTTTTCATCACCCAGGCCTCTGCCTATGCCGTGGTTGAGACCATACTCGAACAGGGTAAGGCGTTCGGCCGTGCTCAGCCCAACAGTGGACCACGCGTGCAGGTCGAGTTCGTTTCTGCCAATCCGACCGGCCCACTGCATGTTGGCCATGGTCGCGGAGCGGCCTATGGCGCCACCGCAGCCGACCTGCTCGAAGCCGCTGGCATGCAGGTGGAGCGCGAATACTATGTCAACGATGCCGGTCGGCAGATGAGCATTCTGGCAGTCAGCGTTTGGCTGCGCTATCTGGAGCAACTGGGCCAGTCATTCAACTTCCCGAGCAACGGCTATCAGGGTGAGTATGTCAACGAGATTGCCCAGTGGCTGATGCGTGATCATGGTGAAGCGTTCAACCGCCCGGCGGTCGAAGTGTTTGCAGATATCACCCCGGACGAGCCACAGGGTGGCGATAAAGAGCTGCATATCGATGCCCTGATCGAGCGCGCTCAGGCGATGCTCGGAGATGACTATGAAACTGTCTTCAACGCTGGCCTCAATTCCATTCTGGGTGATATCCGTGAAGATCTCGGCGAGTTCGGCATCCACTATCAGGAGTGGTTTTCCGAGCGCTCGCTGACCAGCAACGGCGATGTCGACCGCGCATTGGAAAAGCTCCAGGCACGCGGCTACCTCTTCGAACAGGAGGGCAACCTCTGGTTCCGCTCCACCGATTTCGGTGACGACAAGGACCGCGTGGTCAAGCGCGCCAATGGCCAGACCACCTACTTCGCATCCGATATCGCCTACCACATGAACAAGTTCGAGCGTGGCTTCGACCAGGTGGTGAATATCTGGGGTGCTGATCATCACGGCTATATCACACGCGTCAAGGCAGCGATTCAGGCACTGGGTTACGACCCTGAACGCCTGATCGTCAAACTGGTACAGTTCGCCATTCTCTATCGCGGCAGCGAGCGTGTACAGATGTCGACCCGTTCCGGCTCCTTCGTGACGCTGCGCGAACTGCGTGACGAGGTCGGAAAGGATGCCTGTCGCTTCTTCTATGTGACCCGCAAGGCGGACCAGCACATGGATTTCGACCTGGACCTGGCTAAATCAGAATCCAAGGATAACCCAGTGTTCTATATCCAGTATGCCCATGCCCGCGTCTGCTCGGTACTGCGCAAACTGGAAGAGGATGGACTGAGCTGGGACAAGACACAGGGTCTGGCAGCCTTGCAGCGTCTGGACAGCGAAGTCGAGAAGGATCTGGTCACTCAGATGGGCAAATACCCGGAAACACTGCACAATGCCGCCCTGAACTACGAGCCACACACCCTCGCCAATTATCTTAAGGATCTGGCAGGCGATTTCCACGCCTATTACAACACCAACAAGATGCTGATTGACGACGCCGAGCTGCGCAATGCGCGCCTGACACTGAGCGTCGCGGTGCGTCAGATTCTGGCCAATGGCCTCACCCTGCTGGGCGTTTCGGCACCGGAGCAGATGTAACCACCTATGGCCAGACAGGATTTTGCCCAGAAACGACGCAGCTCCCACTCAGCGAGCCGTCAGCCCAGGAAGCAGCCAACACCTGCCCCCAGAAAATCCGGCATCCCCTGGGGGCTGGGCCTGGTGACACTGCTGGCCGTTATCGGGCTGGGCTACCTGCTCGTCTCACTGGTGGATCTGCAAAGCGGCTCGGATACAACCCGAGCCCCTGCCGCACCAGCAGCCAGCACGCCAGCAGCTCCTGTGGCACCAGCACCGTCAGCAATCCCCGAGCCAGCGATGGCCCAACCAGCTACGCCGCTGGAACCGACCATTAACACTCAACCGGAAGTTCAGCCAGAAGCCCTGTCGGACGCAGAGCCTGATCCGGCCATAGTCACACGCGAAAACCGTTTTGATTTCTACGACATTCTGCCCAGAAGCGAAGTGCAGGCGCCGGAGGTGGACGTCTATCGCTCGACCCCTCGAGATGCCGAACCGGATCATCGTTTTCTGCTGCAGGCTGGCTCCTTCCGTGACGCAGATGATGCCGAGCGTATGCGCGCGCAATTGATTCTGAATGGCTTCCCGAATGTTCACACCAGTCAGGTCAGCGGCGAGAATGGTACCTGGTATCGTGTCAGAACCGGCCCCTTCGATGACCGTTCCAGCCTGAATCGCGCACAGGACCAACTGGTTCGTCTGCGCATCTCTCCGATGGTCATTCGACTCGACTGACCTCTACTGACATAGAGTCGGCAGCAGAAATATTCCGCTTCTGCTGCCGCTCAAACCTTGAAAACCCAGCGTCTGCATCCATATCTGCAATCATTACTCACGCGTAACAGGGTTTCTTAATATGACAACGATAGTATCAGTGCGCCGTGGCAACCAGGTTGTCGTCGGTGGTGATGGCCAGGTTTCACTCGGCAACACCGTCATGAAAGGCACGGCCAGAAAAGTGAACGTGCTCGCCAAACATCAGGTGATCACCGGCTTTGCAGGCGGCACCGCAGACGCCATCACCCTGCGCGACCTGTTCGAGCAGCAACTTGACAAGCATCAGGGCAATATCGTTACTGCCGTGATCCAGCTGGCCCGCGAATGGCGTAGTGACCGTGTGCTGCGGCGCCTTGAGGCGCTGATGCTGGTGGCCAACCGCGAAAAAACCTTCCTGATCTCCGGAAATGGCGATGTGATTGAGCCGGAAGAGGGCCTGATCGCAATCGGCTCCGGCGGTAACTATGCGCTGGCCGCCGCCAGAGCCCTGACCCAGAACACTGATCTTGATGCCCGCACTATCGTGGAAAAAAGCCTGCATATTGCAGCCGGCATCTGCGTCTTCACCAATGACAATCTGACCATTGAGCAAATCACCACTGCAGGCGAAGGAGAATCCTGATGTCCGATATGACCCCCCGCGAAATCGTCGACGAACTCAATCGCCATATCGTCGGCCAGGATGACGCCAAGCGCTCTGTGGCCATCGCTCTGCGTAACCGCTGGCGCCGCATGCAACTGGGCGAAACGCTGCGTCAGGAAGTCACCCCCAAGAATATTCTGATGATCGGCCCGACTGGTGTCGGCAAGACCGAGATTGCCCGCCGTCTGGCGAAGCTGGCGAATGCTCCGTTCATCAAGGTGGAAGCGACCAAGTTCACCGAAGTCGGCTATGTTGGCCGCGATGTTGAAACCATCGTCCGAGATCTGGCCGAAATGGCCGTCAAGATGGTACGCGAGCAGGCGATGAGCAAGGTCCGCGTACCGGCTGAAGATGCCGCCGAAGAGCGTATTCTGGATGCCCTGTTGCCTCAGGCACGTGGCAGTCAGGATCACACAGCCGAACGCACCGACAGCGCAACCCGTCAGATCTTCCGCAAAAAGCTTCGCGAAGGCCAGTTGGATGATAAAGAGATAGAGATCGAGGTCGCCCAACCCAAGGTAGGTGTCGAGATCATGGCCCCTCCCGGCATGGAAGAGATGACCAATCAGCTGCAGAGCATGTTCTCCAGCATGGGGCAACAGCGCAAGCAGACACGCCGCATCAAGGTCAAGGAAGCGATGAAGCTGCTGACCGACGAAGAAGCCGCCAACCTGGTCAAAGAGGAGGATATCAAACAGCAGGCCGTTTACATGGTCGAGCAGAACGGTATCGTCTTTCTGGATGAGATCGACAAGGTGTGCAAGCGTGGTGATTCCAGCGGTGGCGATGTCTCGCGCGAAGGGGTTCAGCGCGACCTGCTGCCACTGATCGAAGGCTCCACCGTCAGCACCAAGTACGGCATGATCAAGACCGATCATATTCTGTTTATCGCTTCAGGTGCTTTCCACCTGGCACGCCCGTCAGATCTGATCCCCGAGTTGCAGGGACGTCTGCCTATCCGTGTCGAGCTCAACGCTCTGACGCCAGATGACTTCCGCCGCATCCTGACGGAACCCACCGCATCACTGACCGAACAGTACAAGGCACTGATGGCTACCGAGGGTGTCACCATCGACTTCAGCGAAGACGGCATCGCCCGCATTGCCGAACTGGCCTTCCAGGTGAATGAGCAGACGGAAAATATCGGTGCGCGCCGGTTGCACACCATGATGGAGCGCCTGCTGGATGAGATCTCCTACGCGGCCTCTGATCGCTCCGGTGAATCCATTCTGATTGATGCAGCCTATGTTGACAGCCATCTTGGCGAACTGACAAAAGATGAAGATCTGAGCCACTATATCCTCTGATGCTCAACTCTTACACCCTGCCCGACACCGGGCAGGGTTTTTGAACCTCTGGAGACGCCGCATGAAACAGGTTCCACTGCCCAGTGATATCCGACTGCACCTCAAATCGCGTACGCTGGAGCTGGTCTATGCCGACGGCACCTTTGAGCTGACCGCCGAATTTTTGCGTGTCCACTCCCCCTCGGCCGAGGTGCGAGGTCATGGGATCGGCAACGGCACACTGCAAACCGGCAAGCGCCATGTCGGCATCAAAGGGGTTGAGCCCTCAGGCAACTATGCACTGAAGATCATCTTTGATGATGGCCACGATAGTGGCCTCTACACCTGGGAATACCTGCACGACCTGAGCCACAACCAGCAGCAGTACTGGGATGCCTATCTCAAGGCACTCGAGGAGGCCGGCGCCTCCCGCGATGGCGGCCTGATCGCACGCAGCCATTGACGGGACAAAGCCGCCACTGCTGGTTTACAATGGCATGAATTCACTTATCCGATGCAGCGATCATGAGCGAGCAGAATAAAGAAAACACCACACACTTCGGCTTCAAGAGCGTACCTCTGGAGGAGAAAACCCGGCATGTTGCCGATGTTTTCCACTCCGTGGCAGCCAAATATGATGTGATGAACGACCTGATGTCGGGCGGTATCCACCGCCTGTGGAAGCGCATCACTATTGAGCGCAGCGGCGCACGTCGTGGCCACAAGGTGCTGGACATTGCCGGTGGCACAGGCGATCTGACAAAGAAATTCTCCCGCATCGTTGGCCCCGAAGGTAAGGTGATTCTGGCCGATATCAACGAGTCGATGCTGAATGTCGGCCGCGACAAGCTGATCAACTCAGGCGTTGCCGGTAATGTCGAATATGTACAGGCGAATGCCGAAGCGCTGCCGTTTGAAGACAACAGCTTCGATATCATCACCATCGCCTTTGGCCTGCGCAACGTCACTGACAAGGACAAGGCGATCCGTTCCATGCTGCGCTGCCTCAAGCCCGGCGGCAAGCTGATGATTCTGGAGTTCTCCAAAACCGAGAACCCGGCCCTGACCAAAATTTATGACTTCTACTCCTTCAATATCCTGCCGCAAATGGGCCAACTGATTGCCAAGGACTCGGAAAGCTACCGTTATCTGGCCGAATCGATCCGCATGCACCCGGATCAGGAAACCTTGAAAGAGATGATGGTGGATGCAGGCTTCGTCAACTGTCGCTATGAAAACATGACCGGAGGTATCGTAGCACTGCATACCGGCATAAAGCCCTGAGTGCCGACGAAACCGTAACGATAGCTCTCGCCTGAACAAGAGGATCCACAGATGGCCGTGCAGATGATCCAGACCGCCCTGCTTGATACCGCCGAGCAAAGCCTCAATCTGCTGCTGCGCCAGGATCATCAGACACTGGCAAGGCTTGATCGCCTCAGTGGCAGGGTGATCCGCATCGAGATCACCGAGCCCGAGCAGTGGTTCTACCTGCTGCCACACGGCAAAGGCCTGGATCTGCTCAGCCATTTTGAAACCGAGCCTGACCTGATCCTGCGCGGCACCTGTGCCAGCCTGCTGCAGATGGCACAGAGCGAAAACTCACGTGACCTGCTGTTTGGCAAAGGGGTAGAGGTCGAAGGCGATCAGGCACTGGCAAGCGAGTTCAAGAAAGCACTGGCCGGGTTTGCGATCGACTGGGAGGAGTGGCTGGGCGATCTGCTGGGCGATACCCTCGCACACCCTCTGGCGGAGCTCTTCCGGGCACAGAAACAGTTCCTGCAGCAAAGCGGCCAGAGCCTGACGTTGAACATGACCGAATATCTGCAGGAAGAGGCGCGTGTATTACCACCACGCGCCGAGATAGAAGGTTTTATCGAAGAGGTCGGTGAAACAAGAGAGGCCGTGGACAGACTCGAAGCCCGTATCAACCGACTGATCGTTCTTGCCAAGACATCTGTCAGAAAGGCTTGATCACCACCAGGATCAGAATCGGCACAAACACCAGCAGCGGCAACTCGTTGAACAGACGTAACTGACGACTGCTCAAGTGCAGATTATTCTGCTGCATCCGCTTCAGATACACATAGCACCAGATGTGATAACCGATCAGCAGCAGTACGAACAACAGCTTGGCATGTAGCCAGGCACCCGCTCCGCGCCAGTAAGCCATCCAAAGCCACATCCCGAATCCCAACGTCAGCACCGCCATCACCGTCATGAAGCCAAACAGCTTGCGCGCCATGATCTGCAACCGCCTGATATCCTCACCTGCCGCCACACCCTCCACATAATGCACATAGATACGGGGCAGGTAAAAAATTCCCGCCATCCAACTGGTCATGGTCAGAATATGAAGCATTTTGTACCAAAGCATATGCACTCCCAAGTACGGTTATCTGTGATTCAGTCGACAAAAGGTTCTGGCTAGTCTACCTTAATCGGACGTTCATTGATGTCCGTATGATCCAGAGCAAGCAGTGTAATCAATTTGTTCGGTTATACTGTAATGATGGTTCATGGACAACTTTCCTGAGGTAACGATATGACAGCAGTCCAGACAGAACTCACCAGTGAAGAGCTTCTGGCGATGCCAGAAAGCGATTACATGAACGCTACACAGCTGCGCTTCTTTACCCAGTATCTGCAACAACAGCGCACCGAGGTTGAGGAGCACCTGAAGACCGTCAGAGAAGAGATGACACAACAGGACAACGAAGGCGATGAAGCCGATCACGCCATAGTTGAGGAGGAACTGCGGCTTCTGCTGCGCCAGGCAGAGCGTGAAACAAAACTGCTGGGCAAGATAGACAAAGCGCTGGATCGTATTCGGCAGGGCGAGTATGGATACTGCATGGAAACAGGCGCGCCAATCGGCCTCAAGCGATTACTGCTGCGCCCGACGGCCGAGCTCTGCACCGAAGCAAAGCAGATGCATGAAGAGCAGGAAAGCCACTATCAGAAGCAACGCGGCTACACCCTGTAGGATCAGGCGATTCTTCTAACAGCTCCGGTTGGATCCGATTCAGCCGGACAACTGTACCTGCTCGGTCTGCAGAAAACGCTGCCCGAATTCACAGGCAGAAAGAGGCTTGCTGAACAGAAAGCCCTGATACTCATCACACCCCAGTTGCAGAAGACTGTTGCGCTGCTGTTCGGTTTCAACCCCCTCTGCGACCACTTCCAGTCCAAGACTTCTGGCCATGGCAACAATGGTGCTGACAATCGCCATATCTCCCTGATCAGCCGGAAGCCCCGTAACAAAACTGCGATCTATTTTCAGACGATGCAAACGCAGGAGTTTCAGATAACTGAGCGATGAGTAACCGGTTCCGAAATCATCCATCGCCAGACTGACTCCCAGCAGGCGAAGCTTGCGCAGGGATCTGGCACTGCGCTCAAACTCTTTAAGCAGACAGCTTTCAGTCAGCTCCAGCTCGAGATAGCAGGCTGGCAGACTCGCCTGACGCAGACTGTCACGCACCAGCTCTACAATATTCTCCTGCTGCAACTGAATAGATGACAGATTCACGGATACTCTGATCGGATAGCCACTGTCCAGCCACTGCTTAGCCTGTCGACAAGCCTGATGCAGCACCCAGTCCCCTATCTCATTGATCAGGCCAGACTCTTCCGCCAGTGGAATGAACTGATCTGGTGGCACCATACCGCGAGTGGGATGATGCCAGCGCAGCAGGGCCTCGACACCACCCGGCACACCGGCAGCAAACGGCACCTGTGCCTGATAGTGCAACTCCAGCTCGCCACGACTGATGGCATGGCGCAGGTCATGCTCCAGCGCAAAACGCTCCTGACTGATCACCGACATCTCCGGTGAATAAAACTGGTAGCAGTTACGCCCCTGAGCCTTGGCCTTGATCAATGCCGTATCCGCATGCTTGAGCAGCAGATCGGTATCTTGACCATGTTCCGGGCTGACACTGATGCCGATGGTGGCAGCCACATAGAGTTGATGTCCCGCTATGGCAAAGGGTGCATGCAGACGATCAAGAATATCTCCGGCCAGACTCTCTATCTCTTCCCGGTCATGAACCACCTTGAGCACCAGAAATTCATCCCCGGCAGCCCGTGCCAGAATATCCTGCTCACCCAGGCAAAACTTCAGACGTCTGGCCACCTCAATCAGCAACTGATCGCCGGCAGCATGACCCAGGCTTTCGTTGATCACCTTGAATCGATCCAGATTCAGAAACAGCAGTGCCACCTGTTCACGGTGATAGTCGGACCGGGTATCCAGAGCAAGATTAAGATGATCATACAGGCTGCGCCAGTTGGGCAGACCTGTCAGTTGATCATAGTTGGACAACTCATGGATACGCTCGCGTGATGCGTTGATTACATCCAGCTGCTCTGCAGCCGAGTGCAACTGACGGGTAAGAGGACGAATCATGAACAGGGTCAACAGCGCCAAGGACAGAACCACCAGCACCAGCAACCCGACATAGGAGCTGGAGGTGAGCAGCGGCAGGATTGCCATGAAGCCCAGAGTGTCGACCTTCATTGCCAGTACGCTGGCATGCGCAGAGCTGAAAAAAAGAATATAGGTGGTCAACAAACCAGCCAGAAATGCCGTACCCACACTCGACACAGCAACCGCAACAATCAGCTTATGCTGAATACCTCTTATACCTTGTGTACTCAAACCTCGTTCTCCTGGCTTGTCAGCCGGTAAGCATGTGAGCTTAAACCTGACTGCATACCCGATCCTTGAGTAGCATCAATATTGTTATGATTATTCAGAGAAGTGGATGACGATAAACGCCTTGGCCAACTTTGACCAGTGTCCTTTAGACCAATCGACCTTAGGCTAACAGATTATGAACAGACAGGCTATTATGCTGTTTTACTATTTATTGCAGGCTTTGCATTTCATTCTTGCAGAGTGGGCCGCCAGACACAAACGCGATTACGACCCGCACGTTTGGCAGCATAAAGTGCTTGATCGCTTCGATCCAGTACCTGATCAATCGTTTCATCATCCTGCAGCATGCTGATACCTATACTGATGGTCAGGCCCAGCTGCTGCCCGTCGATCTCCATCGACATGGTATCAAAGCGTGAGCAGATCTGACCCGCTTTATGCAGCGCATCCTCCTCTTCACACTCAGGCAGCAGCACTACAAACTCTTCCCCCCCGATACGTCCGATAATATCGACATTACGCAGCAGCGATAATAGAGTATCGGCAAAGCGCTTGAGCACCTTGTCTCCCATCTGGTGGCCATGCGCATCATTGATGTATTTGAAATGATCCAGATCCAGCATCAGCAACGCCATTGGCATCTGATAGCGCTGATGGCGCTTGAGCTGGTAGTTGGCAAGTTCATAGAAGTGGCGGCGGTTACTGGTGCCGGTCAGCTCATCCACCGAGGCCAGCATCTTCAGCTCCTGAGCGAGCTTTTCACGCTCCTCCACCTCTCGCTGCAACGCCTCATTAAGTTGACTCAGCTCCTTTGCCTGGTCGGCCAGCGTATGATTGGCACTTTGCAACTGCAGTTGCATTTTATCGGACAAGCGCACCATACGTCGCTGTTCCCGATATGCCTGACTATAGGCTTCAGCCAGCGAGCGAACTCCATGAGCAACATCTTCCAGTTTCTCCAGAATCGCCGTCGCTTCATCAATCACCCGCTCTTCATTGAAGAAGAGACTGAAGTCTGCGGGCTTGTTGACTGGCTCGTCTTTCTGGCTCATGGCTCGGTTACACGTAAAACAAAGCTTGCATGTTCAAAATCCTCCGAAAAGTCTTCGCCGAACTCCTCCATGGTTTCGTCATCGCTGTCATAGTGCCAATGAATACTCACCGACCGACCGCCTCTGGCCGAATCTTCCAGCAACTGAAACAGGTTCATCAGCGCCTTGGCACTGGAGCTGTTGAAATAGATCATCTGCAGATCAAACTGCACATCCGTATCATGCGACTCGCCAAGCCAGCTCTGCATCGACTCAAGCAAGGGTCCAAAAAAGGCTGCGGCATCCTCAGGGAAAGACTCACCCGCCATCAGAAACCTGCCACTGCTGAAGTCAAATTCGACCTGAGGAGAGCGCTCAGTCGCTTCAATCTTGATCATGTTCATTGGCTCAGTCGCTTCAGATAAAGGCTTTAAGACAGAAAAATGATGTCTGATTTTTCAGATCCATGAAATCAAACTCTATGGGCTTGCTGGATCTCCTTGCGATCTCGATCAGCCCTATCGAGCCACCCTGGCTTTCCTCCTCAGCAGGAGATCTGAGCTTCTCCCGATAATGCGCCTTGAGCTGCTCTTTATCCATGCCACGCAGCCCTTCAAGTCGACGCCTCAGATCCTCCACCTTGGCAGCATCCAGCACATTGGCACAAACGACGAAATAACCATCCTCTTCCGACCCCACCAGTACCAGACCAGAACTGATCGCATCAGCCCCAGATCCACTTGTTACCAGCCGATCGTCTGAATATCGGATGATATTCTGCACCTGCTCTACAAAGACTGAAAACAGCCGTTTAGCCTGATTGGTATCCTCGGACTCCATCTTGCGTCGCAAAATATCGCCCAGACTGAAGAGCACCTTTTCAGATACATAACCCGAGTAACACAACAGCACTCCCTGACCGTCCAGCTCCTGCTTGAAGTTTTGATAATATGACGCCAGCATCATGCCCTCACTTTTCCGACAATCCAGCAGTGCCGTGGCAGAGCCCGATGGGAAAGCTGTTAATGAGTATAGTCAACGAACCGAAAAGCCACCACAGCCGTTGATTCAATCAACGATAATGCGCCAGAATCCTTTCTGCCTCACCCGACTCCCTCAACTGATCCAGTGCATCCTGCAGAGTATTCACCAGCTCATCCGGTGTATCGAGGTGCAGAGCGTAATACAAGGGAGACTCATCCAGTACATATACCACCTCGAACTCTTCGGTGGCATAGCCCAGCTCGCGCATACGCCACAGCGCCACATCTTCACCATAGGCCCACAAATCTATGCGCCCGGCATGCAGCATGCGGGCAGCACTATCGTTAGAGGCCACCCAGCGGATCAGATCGGGCCCTGTGCCGAACTCCAGCAATAGCTGCTCCGCCACATCCTCACGAATGACAGCGATCTGAAGCTCCTGCTCGTTCAGATCCTCAATGGATGACACGCTGATCCCGCGATCGCGCCTGGCCAGCAATACATTGCGGCTGAGCACAATCGGTCCGACCCATTTGAACAACTGCTCGCGCGCATCTGTACGCGTGGTGGCAAACAGCACGGTATTAGGGACTCTCTGCAACATCTCATAGCCACGCGCCCAGGGCAGATACTGTATATCCTCACGCCGAGCCTCAGCATTGACGCTGATCAACATCGCCTCAAGCATATCCACGGATATACCCTGCAATCGCCCATCCTGCTGAAAATTGACCGGTGGATACTCCTCGGTCACAAAGGTCAGGTCATCAATATCAACAGCTACAGCTGTCTGAACGATCACACATGCACACAGTGCCAACAACCAGCGTTTCATCTATTTCCCCCTCAAGCCTTACAGCGGTGTAAAGCCTATCAATGTCATGTCATCCCGGCGCGGCTCCTGACCACGATAGCGCGCCAGGAACGCTTCGATAGCCATCATCTGCTCAGCCATCGGCATATCGGAATGCTCCTCAATAAACTGAGTCAGACGCTTACGCCCGAGTAGCCGACCTCTATCTCCACCGACATGATCATGCATTCCGTCAGTGAGCATATAAAAAGACATCCCTTCGCTGACCGATATAACATGCTCCTGAAAGGACTCCGGAACGGCCTGTGTACGGTAACCCAGACTCATCCGATCTCCGCGTATCGATATCGCCTGCTTATCCTGCACATAGATCAGGGGCAGATTCGCACCGGCAAAGGTCACGGTGGAGTGCTCCGGATCCCAGACACAGATAGCAGCATCCAGACCATCATCAGAGTCTGAGCCGGGTCTGTCCTGGCGCAGGCGTGATCGCACGGCGTCATCCAACTGCAGCAACACCTGGCCCGGCCGACACTCACGACTCTTGTGCAGAATATGATCAAGCGCAGAGGCTACCACCAGCGTCATGAACGCACCCGGAACGCCATGGCCCGTACAATCAATAATAGCCATAAAACTGCGTCCGTTTATGTTTTCCAACCAGAAATAATCCCCACCGACCAGGTGCAGCGGCTCCCAGCAGACATGAATATCGCGCAACTGCTGGCTCAGCGCCTGTTTATCAGGTAACAGGGCCGTTTGAATGCGTCGTGCATACTGGATACTCTCTACCAGCAGCCCATTGGTACGATCCAGCTCCTTATGAGCTTCATCCAGACGACTGAACGCCTGCTCTGTCTCATCCTTTTCCCGTGCCAGCGATTCCAGCGTCACCTGCAGCTCATGAGTACGCTCTTCAACCAGTTGCTCCAGCCCTTCGGTAAGTTTTTTCAACTCACGCTGAGCCGTATCGCGCTGCTCCAGACCACGTTGAAACTCGGCCAGCAATTTATTGAAGCTGCGAATCAGCAAACCCAGCTCATCCCGATCATGCCCTGAGTGGGCCGGAATAGCACCCTTGCCGGGCTGGGAGGGATCAACGGCTGCGATACCATGGCTGACCCGGACCAGCGGTCGGGTAACCAGGTAATAGAAAAGCAGCATCGCACTGAGGCTGACGACCACTGCGCGCAGCAAACCGGTCACGAAATTGACCCTGGCACGTTCGACAAAACGACTGGTCAACTCCTGAGCATCCAGTTGCAGCTCAAGCTGACCCACCTCCTGACTGGAGGCAGGAGAGATGTGATAGATAAGAGGGACGGAGTAGGAAACGATATCGCCAAACAGGCGCTCAGCCAGCCAGCCGATGGTCGTTTCAGGCTCTGTGGAGCTGTGCGCCAGCACCTCACCAAAGTTATCGGTCAGGCTGACCTGTGCAATGGTCTGACGTTGCAGCAAACCATCGGCCACACCCAGAGCCAGCTCGGAGTTGATCTGAAAGGCGGCCTCGACAGCAGAGCCCTTGACCACCTCAATAGTCTGCTGGGTATCTGTTTCAAACTCATCGCGCATCGCCTGCCAGTTAAGAAACAGCTCAAGCATGCTGCCGATGATGCCAACCACCAGTACAAGCAATAGAATAGCCACAGCCTGCTTGGTGTTCAGACTGTGTCGCAGGAGAATTCCATCTGTGCCAGATGCCGGATCATGATGGCTGGCCATTGAGTGCATGCCTCCCAGCTGCATTTCAGGGTCTGTTTGAAACTCCCGCGCCGCGCATGGATGGCAGACGCTGATCCCCTCGACTCAATGTAAAGTATTATCAGCGACCCGGCAAGGCTGAAACAGGCCCAACAGACCAAAGTAGCAGCCAGCACCGGTATCAGCTATCAGATAATGCGTGTATTAACCGCCAGATGACCGGGCAGCTCGACCAGCAACTCATCGCCCGACTTAGCTTCACCCACCCCTGCCGGCGTGCCTGTCAGGACGATATCGCCCGGCTGCAGGGTAAACCACTGGCTGATATGACTGATCAGTTGCACTATCGGGTTCAACATCTGTGAACTGCTGCCATCCTGCCGTATTTCACCATTCACCGTCAGACGCAGGGGCAGCTCAGTCAGCGCCCCGACCTTATCCGGCTTAACAAACGCCGATACCGGGCAACTGCCATCAAACGCCTTGGCTTTTTCCCAGGGCTGCCCCTTCTCTTTCAGTGCGCTCTGCAGATCGCGCAGTGTCATATCCAGCGCCAGTCCCACCCCGACTATGGCCTCCGCTGCCGCCTGCTCATCCGCCCTGGTCAGAGGCTTTCCAATCAGCAATGCCAGCTCGGTTTCAAAATGAATACAGCCATGCCCCACCGGCAGAGAGAAAGACTGTGTCATATCCACCAGAGAGGTGGATGGCTTGATAAACAGAATCGGCTCGCTGGGAATCGGGTTATTCAGCTCTTTCGCGTGTTCGGCATAGTTTCTACCGACACAAACCACCTTACCCGCTGGCAGGTCGCAGGAGGAACCATCTACAAAAGCATGTTGATACGCCATAGTTTTTCCTTAGTTGTTTCCTTGAACCCATTTGGCCGGCAAGGCTGCTCAGCTCACCAGTGCCGAGCGTCGCTGCCAGAGCAACAGCATAGCCGCACAGGTAAGGGTCAGCGAGAAAATTATCAGTGATCCGACCACAACACCACCCCAACCACCCTGTTGCCAGAAAGGCGCGAGATACAACCCACCGCTACTGGCCCCCAGATAGTAGAACACCAGATAGAGTGAAGATGCGCTCGCCTTGGCACGCTGCGCCTGATGGCTGACCCAGCTCATAGCGCTGGAGTGAGTGAGGAAGAAGCCAAAGCTGTTGACGAACATGCCGGCAATAATCGCCACCAGACTCGGCAGCAGTGTCAGCAGGGTGCCACACATCAGAATCACGATACCCAGGGCCATACACAGCGGCTGAGACAAGCGCTGAGCGATACGCCCGGAGACGGCGGAGCCAAAAGTACCGGTCAGATAGGTCAGAAACAGCATTCCCAGCATCGCAGTGGATAAACGATAGGGGGCCTCCACCAGCACGAAGGTGATATAGCTGTATTGATTGACGAAGATAAAGAAGTTGAAGCCGCCTATTATATAAGCCAGAAGCAGTGGCGGGTTACACAGATGCCCCCGGATATCTCCCAGAATCCGCTTCAGGTGCAGACTCTGTGGCTGGAAGTGCTTCGACGCAGGCAGCAGATGAAACACCAGCGTCAGGCACACGAAGCTGATCCCCGTCATCACCATGAACACACCAGACAAGCCCAGCGACTCGGCCGCAAAGCCACCTATCAGCCGACCGGCAATCCCACCCAGACTGTTGGCACTGACATAAAGGCCGACCGCCAGCAACAGTGCCTTGCGTGAAAACTCATCACTCATATAGGCGATGGCGATAGCCGGAACACCCGCAAGAAAAAAGCCCTGAATAGCACGCAGCAACAGCAACTGCTCATAGCTGCTGACCAGGCTCAGCGCCAGCGTGGAGGCTGTGACGCCGCACAGGGTCATCAGCATGATGCCACGCCGACCAAGGGCATCAGACAAGGGGCCATAAAAGAGCAGCGACAGGCCCAGCGTCAGCGTAGCCAGCGTAAAACTCCAGCTCGCCTGCACTGCCGTGATGTTGAACTCATCGGCGAGCATCGGCAGCAACGGCTGTGTCACATACAGATTGGCAAACACCATAAAGGATGCCAGACACAATGCCGCGGTGGCACGCCAGAAACCTGGGCTTTCGGACTCTATCATCGTTGCGTCATCGCTCTTGATTGATCGGATTGACAAGCACGATGAACAGCATAACAATAGCCGAGCGATCAATATAATATATACTTATTATCCAAACCATCAGAAATATTGATAGATGAACCCTAAAGCGCTGCGTTACTTTGTTGCCGTTGCCGAGCTCAACAGTTTTACCGCTGCAGCCGAAAAACTGCATGTGGCCCAACCTGCCGTCAGTATGGCGATCCAGAAGCTGGAGCAGGGCTTTGGCCTGCAGCTTTTCCATCGGCAGGAGCGGCGCGTCAGCCTGACCGACGAGGGCCGATCCTTTCTGCCCCATGCCCGCCGCATCCTTCAGACCATGGCAGATGCCGAGTTGGCCATGGCTGAACTGGGCGGCCTGCAAAGTGGAGAAGTGAAGGTTGGCATCCCCGGCATGCTGGGCTCCTACTATTTCCCGCCGCTGCTGATGGCATTTCGCCACCGCTATCCACGCCTGCAACTGTCGGTGATGGAGTCTGGCACGCGCAAGCTGCAGCAGATGCTGCTCAGCGGAGAGTTGGACATCGCCGTGATCGTGGCCGACAAACTGCCGGATGGGCTGGAGGCCTGCCACTTCCTGCGGGCACAGATGATGGTGGTGATGCCTGAAGACCATCCGCTCGCCAGCGAAGAATCGATCACACTGGAGGCCTTTTTTGCCGAGGAGTTGGTGCTGTTCAAGGAGGGCTACTTCCATCGTGAAGTGATCGACAAACTGATCGCTGCCAGCAACATCACCCCCCGCATCGGCTTCGAGACCAATCTGATCCCCCTGATCAAGCAGATCGTACGCCAGGGATTCGGTATCAGCACCCTGCTGGAGATGGTGATCAGCGATGACCCCACTCTGGTGGCACGCCCCTTTCGTGAACCCGTCTGGCTTGACCTGTCACTGGCCTGGCGACGCGAGGGCTATATCTCGCGAGCCAACCGCAGCTTTATCGACTTTATCGTGCAGCAGGCACAACTGAATCCACCACAGAGTCAATGACAGAAATGCCTGCACTGCATTAATATAGATGCCCAAATCTACATACTGACACCCTGGCCCTGAGCTATTTCTACTGGAGACACTGCAATGCTGAGCGTAAACGAATATTTTGACGGCAAGGTCAAATCCATTGGCTTTGAATCAGCCGGACAACCCGTCACCTCCGGTGTGATGACGGCAGGTGACTACACCTTCGGCACCAGCCAGGACGAACTGATGAAAGTGGTCTGTGGTGAACTGGTCGTCAGGCTGCCAGGCAGCGACGAATGGCAGTCCTTCCCCGCCGGAACAGAGTTCAGAGTTGCGGCCAACCAGTCCTTTGATCTGAAAGTGGCTGAGCCGACCGCCTATCTCTGTTTTTACAGCTGAAATCATACAGCTGATGCAGCCATGGCTGATATAAACGGCTGGCACCCACTCAGTCGACCACTGCACAGTGGTCGACTTTCAGTATCAGTTTCATTCATCTGAGAGTGAATATTTCCACACTATAAAAAGGTCGCAATAACAACACCAGAGGTCGTATTGTGCTAAAATCGCGGCCCTGACATCATCCCGGCGGTCCTCCGCCCAGCCAGTAAAGAGTTGCCTGAACATGAGCAAAACGACGTCTCTCGATAAGAGCAAGATTAAGATCCTGCTGCTTGAAGGTGTGCATCAGTCTGCCATCGATACACTCCATGCACAGGGTTACACCAACATCGAAGCACATGCTGGCTCACTGCCGGAAGCTGAGCTGATCGAGCGCGTCAAGGATGCGCACTTCATCGGTATCCGCTCCCGCACCCAGCTGACTGCACAGGTGTTTGAAGCCGCCGAAAAGCTGGTTGCTGTCGGATGCTTCTGTATCGGCACCAATCAGGTGGATCTGCAGGCTGCGACCCGCGGCGGTATCGCGGTGTTCAACGCGCCCTACTCCAACACCCGCTCCGTAGCCGAACTGGTGCTGGCAGAAGCGATCATCCTGCTGCGTGGCGTCGCGGAAAAGAACGCCAAGGCACACCGTGGTGTCTGGCTGAAAAGCGCCACCAACTCCTACGAGATCCGTGGCAAAAAGCTGGGCATCGTCGGCTACGGCAGCATAGGCTCACAGCTCAGCGTGCTGGCCGAAGGGCTGGGGATGGAGGTCTACTTCTACGATGTCATCACCAAACTGCCACTGGGCAACGCCAGGCAGATCGGCTCACTGCCAGAGCTGCTCGGCATCTGTGACATCATCTCACTGCATGTACCGGAGCTGGCTTCCACACGCAACATGATCGGCAAAACCCAGTTTGATCAGATGAAGCAGGATGCTATCTTCATCAACGCAGCACGTGGCACCGCAGTGGATATCGATGCCCTGTGCGCAGCGCTGGAAAGCGGCAAACTGCTCGGCGCAGCGATCGACGTCTTCCCGGTTGAACCCCGCAGCAATAAAGATGAGTTCATCAGCCCGCTGCGTGGTTTCGACAATGTGATCCTGACCCCGCACGTGGGTGGCTCCACCATGGAAGCCCAGGAAAACATCGGTTACGAAGTCGCCGAAAAGCTGATCAAATACAGCGACAACGGCTCTTCCATCACCTCGGTCAACTTCCCTGAAGTAGCCCTGCCGGAACATCCAGGCAGCCACCGTCTGTTGCATATCCACGAAAACATTCCGGGCGTACTGTCCAAGATCAACAATGTTTTCTCCGATAACAACATCAACATCAGCGGTCAGTATCTGCAGACCAACGACAAGGTGGGTTATGTCGTTATCGATATAGATGCCGACCATTCAGCCAAAGCGCTGGACAGACTGAACCTGATCGAAGGCACTATCCGCTGCCGCCGGCTCTTCTGATGCTCCTGCTCCGAGGCGGTTCGGCTGCTTCGGAGCATCCACCTCCCAAACCTAAGGCTTAGCCTTCAGCCTTTTCCGCAACAACCGCCTTCAACGCCTGGCCTATCGCACCAAACACTTCTCGCCGCACCGGAATCGCCTCATTCACCAGATGATGCCGCGCACTCTCTATCATGAAAATCTCCGGATCAGTATAGATTCGACGCAACACTTCAAGGTTATGCTGCCATTCCACCGTCTGATCTGCCGTACCCTGTATCACCAGCGGACGCGCCTGCTGCTGTTGAACACTCTCGATCCATTTGACCCACTCCAGCATCGCTCCGATCCAGCGCACACTGATCGACCGATACTGCAGCGGGTCTTCACGTCGAACGAAATCCAGAAAAGCCTGATCCGCCGAGTTGTCGGTATAGGTACGATGTATCCGCTTCAGCATCCAACTGAACCAGCGATACTTGACCTCAATCAGCCTCATATGGTTCGGCCGGATCAGAGGCGCCAGCAGTATCTGACGCGCCACAGGCAGATCTGGCTGCACTATCTGATGTGTCATCGCTATCGCCCCACCAGTACTTTGCCCCAACAGCACCATCGGCTGAACCAGCTCTCGTCGATACCCGCGCATCAAACCACCAAGCTGGCGTACATAAGTACCGAATTCATCCACCATTAAAGGCTCCCCCCCCGACAACCCATGGCCGGGCAGATCATAGATCAGCACATTCCAGCGTCGCGCCAGCAGATAACGAATCAGGTGAACATATATCCCGGCATGATCAGTAAAGCCATGCACGACCAGTACTGTACCCAGTGGGCGCTGAACCCTGAAATGCTGCACCACCAACTCGGCACCTTCGAGAAACAGCGTGCCGATACTGTAACCGGCATCTTCGGCCAACTGGTCCAGGCCATAAAAGGTCAGATAATCACGCAGCATCGGACCACACAGGGTATCTTCAAGCGGATCAAACTCACTCAGACTCTCACGCACACCCGCTGCCGTAAACACAGCCGCGCCTCTTTTCACCCGCTCCACTCCATCGCCCATCTTCAGATCCTGATAATGCATAGATTCGACTCCTCCCGCCTTATACCATATTCATCATGATCTGTGAGGAAGATGACAAACTGATAACATCCAACAGGCGACATTACACCCCTCACTAATATGCAAACAACTGGTCATACCAGTTTGTAAAGCAAGCAATTTTTTTATAAAAATTCGTAAAAAAGCATACAAAATCCTTGATATGCTCCTAAAAAACCAATTTTTGCTACTACTACTTTAGAATCGTTCTAGCACGAGAACGCGACAAATGTTTCATTTTGCGCTATCGTCGCAACGCACAATTCAATGATCTATTATCATTCCCGCAGCAAGCTGCCTCGCGCCGGCTCGGGAAAGGCTATAGCTATGAGGCATTAATCATGAACCAAAGGGTACAGATCGGCGGCCTGCAGGTCGCAGAGAATCTCTATAATTTCATCAATAACGAAGCGCTGCCCGGAACAGGTATTGAGCCTCAGAAATTCTGGAGCGAGTTTGACGCAATCGTTCATGACCTTGCCCCACGCAACCGTGAACTCTTGAGCAAGCGTGACACGATTCAGGCCCAGATTGATGCCTGGCATCAGGCGCGCAAGGGTCAGGCATTTGATCTGGCCAGCTATAAATCTTTCCTGACAGAGATAGGTTACCTGCTGCCAGAGGGCGAAGACTTCTCCGCAACCACCAGCAATGTCGATCCAGAGATGGCAACACTGGCTGGCCCTCAGTTGGTTGTTCCGGTCATGAATGCTCGTTATGCGCTGAACGCCGCCAATGCACGCTGGGGCTCACTCTATGATGCCCTGTATGGCACCGATGCTATTTCAGAAGCCGATGGCGCCGAAAAAGGTACCTCTTACAACCCCGTTCGTGGCGATAAAGTCGTTGCCTTCGCACGCGCGTTTCTGGATGAATCCGCTCCGCTGGCAAAAGGCTCGCACGTTGAGTCCACCGCCTATGTGATCGCCGATGGCCAGTTGCTCGTCAGCCTCAAGGATGGCAGCGAAACAGGTCTTGCAGACCCTTCACAGCTGGTGGGCTTCAATGGTGATGCTGCCAAGCCCGACGCTATTGTTCTGAAAAACAACGGCCTGCACTTCGAAATCCAGATAGACCCCAGCAGCATGATCGGCAAAACCGATGCAGCTGGCGTTAAAGATATCCTGATGGAATCTGCGCTGAGCACCATCATGGACTGCGAAGACTCCGTTGCAGCCGTTGATGCCGACGACAAGGTTGTGGTCTACCGCAACTGGCTGGGCCTGATGAAAGGCGACCTGACCGAGGAGCTGGAAAAAGGCGGCAAAACCATCGTCCGCAGCCTGAATCCAGACCGCACCTATCAGACCCCGGATGGCGGCAGTATCAGCCTCAAGGGCCGCAGCCTGATGTTCGTACGCAACGTCGGCCACCTGATGACTATCAACGCAATACTGGATAAAGACGGCAACGAGATCCCCGAAGGGATCATGGATGGCATGGTCACCTCGCTGATCTGCCTGCACGACCTCAAGGGCAACAGCCCTGTTCGTAACACCGTTACCGGTTCCATCTATATCGTTAAACCGAAGATGCATGGGCCTGAAGAAGTGGCCTTTGCCAACGAGCTCTTCGGCCGTATCGAAGATGCGCTGGGCCTGCCCACGCATACGCTCAAAGCCGGCATCATGGACGAAGAGCGCCGCACCACCGTGAACCTGAAAGAGTGCATCCGTGCCGCCAAGGACCGTGTCGTGTTTATCAACACTGGCTTCCTGGATCGTACCGGCGATGAGATCCACACCTCGATGGAAGCGGGCCCAATGCTGCGTAAAGGCGATATGAAAACCACCGCCTGGATCAAAGCCTACGAAGACTGGAACGTCGATAACGGACTGGCCTGCGGCCTGCAGGGTCGTGCTCAGATCGGTAAAGGGATGTGGGCCATGCCCGACCTGATGGCTGGCATGCTCGAAGCCAAGATCGCGCACCCGATGGCCGGTGCCAACACCGCCTGGGTTCCCTCTCCGACTGCCGCCACACTGCACGCACTGCACTACCACAAGGTCGATGTATTTGCGCGTCAGGAAGAGCTCAAGTCACGCCCACGCGCCAGCCTGGACGACATTCTGACCATTCCTGTGGCAGAGAACCCCAACTGGTCTGCCGAAGAGATTCAGCAGGAGCTGGATAACAACGCACAGGGTATTCTGGGTTATGTGGTACGCTGGATAGACAGCGGTGTCGGTTGCTCCAAAGTACCCGACATCAACGATGTCGGCCTGATGGAAGACCGCGCAACACTGCGCATCTCCAGCCAGCATATCGCCAACTGGTTGCACCACGGTATCTGCAGCGAAGGTCAGGTGATGGAAACCATGAAACGCATGGCCACCGTTGTTGATCGCCAGAACGCAGGTGACCAGGGTTACCGCCCGATGGCCCCTGACTTTGATCAGAGCGTTGCCTTCCAGGCAGCCTGTGATCTGGTCATTAAAGGACGTGAGCAGCCAAGCGGCTATACTGAACCAGTCCTTCACAGACGTCGTATAGAAGCCAAAGCCAAGTTTGCCGGCGCAAACTGATCTCTGATTAAGATCGCCGCCCCTCAGGGGGCGGCATTTAATCCGACCTCAACCCAGCAACAGAGGATTGCGCCGACTCAGGAAATCCACTGATGTCACACTCAAAACTCTTTTTTGCCCTGCCTTGCCCACCAGAACAGACCCGACTGATCGACCAGTGGCGAGAGGAGCATCAGCCCCACACCCGTAAGACCTGGGTACCTAAAGCCAACTTTCATATCACACTGATTTTTCTTGGCCAGGTGGCGCCCGAGCAGCAAGCCGAGCTGATCAATGCGGCCAACCAACTATCCCTGCCCGCATTTGATATTGAACTGACCCGTTATGGCAACTGGGCCAAAACCGGTATTTTCTGGCTCGCACCCGATCACACCCCGAAGCCACTGCAACAGTTGGTCACTGAACTGAAACGGGTCGTTTCGCAAATCGATGTACTTCAGGATACGCGCAACTACCACCCGCACCTGACTCTGGCGCGACATATCAACACACCTCTGCCCACGACCAGACTGGAACAGCCGTTTACGCTGCAGGCCAGTGCGTTTGGCTTATACAGATCGGTCAACACCCCTTCCGGGATCGAGTACCATGCCCTGAAACGCTGGCCATTGACGGCCGGGGCGACCTCATGAATACCGAGATGCTTCGCGAACCTGCCCTCGCAATCGACGATGCCGCACTCAGACTGGCTGACTTTATCAGCCGCCATGATAAGCTGATGCTACTGACTGGCGCAGGCGTCAGTACCGACTCTGGCATACCCGACTACCGTGACGCTGCAGGTGAGTGGAAACGCAAGCAACCAGTACAGCATCAGGATTTCATGGGCAACCTGCTGACCCGCCAGCGCTACTGGGGACGCAGTCTTCCCGGCTGGCCGGTGATCCGCGATGCACAACCAAACCCTTCGCACCACTATCTGGCGGATCTTGAAACACGCGCCCATATCAATCTGCTGGTGACACAGAATGTCGACAGACTGCATCAACGTGCCGGCAGCCTGCAGGTGATCGACCTGCATGGCCGTTCCGATCAGGTTATCTGCACCAGTTGCGGCTATCGCTGCGACCGCATGGAGACTCACACCAGCTGCCTGGAACTGAATCCTGCCTACAGCCAGTATCAGGCGGAAGCTGCACCCGATGGCGATGCTGATCTTGAAGTGGATTTCAGCGAATTTCGTGTTCCGGACTGCCCTGAATGTGGTGGTATCCTCAAGCCAGATGTGGTGTTTTTTGGTGATAATGTCCCCAAAGAGCGGGTCGAGACAGCCCTGAATGCACTGCAGAACAGCAACGCACTACTGGTGGTTGGCTCATCATTGATGGTGTACTCGGGCTTTCGCTTCTGTCGCCGCGCACATGAATGGGGCAAGCCGATAGCCACGCTGAACATCGGCCGCACCCGCGCCGACGAACTGGTCAGCCTGAAGCTGGATTCGCGTATCGGTAGTACCCTGGAACGGGCGCTCGAACTACTGTAACTCTTCAGCGAAAAGCCGCTCTATCAGACTAAATTTATAGTGACCGGATACGCGTTCAGGTGTATAAATCGCGCACTATCAGGAGCGACCGCGTGAACACCCTCAGACAACCAGAACCAACGACGCAACTATTTGATCAGATCGCCGACCAACTGGTCGAGCGCGGCTATTTTCTGGCCGAAAAAGCCCTGCCTGCCAGCCTCTGTCTGGCACTGCAACAACGCTTACAATCACTGAATGAAGAGGAGTTCAAACGAGCCGGTATCGGGCGCGAGCAGGATCATCAGCTAAACAAACGCGTGCGTACCGATCAGATCCGCTGGCTGACTCGCCAGAACCCTGCCGAAGCGGAATATCTCGAACAGATGGAAGCACTGCGCCAAGGGATCAACCGCAGGCTATTCATGGGTTTGTTTGATGCGGAATTCCACTTTGCTCACTACCCCGAGGGCGCCTTCTACAAGCGCCATCTGGATGCCTTTCGCGGCAACACCAACCGTGTGTTGAGTGTGGTGTTTTATCTGAACGATGATTGGCAGACAGATCAGGGCGGCGAGATGCTGCTGTATGCCGCAGAACAGACACCAGGAGAAGAAACACCCCTGTTGCAGCGAGTACTCCCCGAAAGCGGCACCCTGGCGATCTTCCTGAGCGACGAGTTCCCGCACGAAGTGTTGCCGACCCGGCGCGATCGCTACAGCATCGCTGGCTGGTTCCGTGTCAACAACACTCTGGGCGATCAACTGGACCCACCACGCTGAGCGGGTTTACTCAATCAACCAAACGGCTTGACGCCGATCAGTACGCCATGCAGATACATGGCAAATATCATCCAGGCGACGACACCCGCTACGATCACCATCAAGTCTCCCTTCAGGCTACCCGGAGCGCGGATGACACCTGTTGCACGATCACGACGACGCGACGCCGCAAAACCCACAATACTCCAGACCATAAAGCTGCCGAACAGCAACACCGCGGCCAGCGTGCCATTGGAGATCAGATGCGCAAATGCCCAGATCTTGGTGCCCGCCAGCATCGGATGCCCCAATTTGGAACGAATCCGTGACCCGGGGATATACGCAGCCAACAGCAGGATAAAGGCCGGTAATGTCAGCAGGGCCGCCAGATGGCGCGTCCATACAGGAGGTATCCACAGCCACACGGTATCAGCCTTGGCCAAGCCATAGCCCCACACGATCAGCACAAAACCCAGCAGCGACACCACCGTGAAGATACCCTTCCACGGCAGCTCACCCAACCGTGCAACCTGCTGCGAACGCCAATCATCCGCAAAGAAACGTATGGAATGAACTCCCAGAAAAATCAGGAGTCCGAGAATAAGTACCAGCATGTTATTAATTTCCTATCATAAATTTGTACAAAGAGTACTGTAGCAACAAGCGTTCGACTATGTAACTCAGAAGTAGTCATCATCAAACGAATGATCAGGGAAACGCGCAAAGGAGAAACAGATGAAAACCATTTTTGCAAAACTGCTGATGGCCATGATAGTTGGCCTCTTTGCATTGGCTGCCACTGGCTGCAACACCGTAGAAGGTGTCGGCAAGGATATTCAGAAAGGCGGAGAAGTGATCGAAGAGAGCGCCGCCGAGAATCGCAGCTACTGATTCGTCAAATTAATTCATTAGGCGTTTTGGTCTCATTTCAACTTTTGAGACTCCCCATTCGTCTGTCAGGTGCGCTACACTTCACCTGACAGACGAGACTTACCCATGCTGCCCATGACACCTTACGCCAGACAAACCATACTGCTCACCCTGCTGCTGAGTCTGCTGTTGAGCTTACTGCCCAACCTCGCTCTGGCTGACAGCATCCGACGTGTTGTACACCCCGACGGCCGCATCGAATTCACCAACATCCCCAGCCAACCCACTGCAGGCGCCGGAGCAGGCCAGCATGGCAAGGAATCCGTCTATCGCTATCGCAACACCAGTGGTGTGCTCGCCTTCAGTAACGTAAAACCCCAGGGCGTACCCTACGAAGTAATCCGTTTTGACTGCTACGCCTGCAAACCCAGCTCCACAATCAACTGGCACAACACCCGCCTGTTCCTGACCCCCTATCAGGAAGAGATCAACACCGCCGCCAGACAATACAACCTAGACCCCGCCCTGGTGCGCGCCGTGATTCATGCCGAGTCTGCATTCAACCCCAAGGCAATTTCGCCTAAAGGCGCACAAGGCCTGATGCAACTGATGCCCGGCACCGCCGCCGAACTCGGCGTGAACAACGCCATGGATGTAGCAGAAAATATCCGCGGCGGCGCCAGCTACCTGGCCCAGATGCTGAAACAACACAACAACGACATCACCCTAGCCACCGCCGCCTACAACGCCGGACCCGGCGCCGTCAGGCACTATGGCGGCATCCCCCCCTTTGCCGAAACCCGCGCCTATGTTGAGCGAGTCGGCATCCTGCACCAGCGCTATCGCGACAACGGGCAGTAAGCGCACTCTGCCAGCAAGGCCCTGCCAACCGCACCCTCATACAGAAATAGTCTGCTGTTACGACCTGGTAGCTATAAATCTCCCGATTTAGTGGACACCACGATCTAAAAAAACCGAGGTGATAAATGCCTAACGTTAGATTTTTACCATCGGTTTAACCGACGAGCACAGTCACTGTGTGATTGAGCAGGCCGTCAATACCGCATTAAAAGATGTCATGGATGAAGCGGAAGCGCTCATGCTACAGAGGTTTGGGCAAATCACTCTGGATCAACTGGGCACAGACAGAGTTTCCCGCGCCCTTTTCAATACCTGATGCAGTCGCTCTATCCCCTCATTCAGATAAGGCTCAGACAAGGCACTGAATCCAAGCAGCAGGCCCTGCTGCGGCTTACCGGTGAAGTAGTGACTGGACAGCCGATTCAAGGTAAGCCCCAGCTCTGATGCTGCCCTGGCCAGTTGCTCATCCGTCAGACCGGATTCGGGCTTCAGCAGCGCCACCAGGTGCATACCGGTATGCGTCGAGGTGATCTGAAACTGATCAGCCAGTTCGCTTTGTAAAAGGTGTAGCAGATGATCTCTGCGTTGCTGATATACGCGGCGCATCCTGCGCAGATGGGTGGCGAAATAACCATGTGTCAGAAATGCCGCAAGCGCTGGTTGCAAGGGCAGCGATGCCATGCTGCCCAGCGCATGTTGGCTGCTCAGCAGATGTGGAGCCAGTTGATCCGGCGCGACGATATAGCCGATGCGCAGTGAGCGAAACAGTATCTTGGAGAAGCTGCCCACCAGCAGTGTGTGTTGCTGAGTATCAGCCTTCATCAAGGGTGCCTGTGCCCGCCCCTGGTAGATGAATTCGCTGTCGTAGTCATCCTCGATCAGCCAGAAGGGTTGGCCAGTCTGATTGCTTTGGCTGCACAGATCCAGCCACTCCTGACGCCTGCGTGCACTCATTGCCACTCCCAGAGGGTATTGCCGTGAAGGTGTCAGGATCGCAGCCAGTTGCCCGGACACCCCAGTCGGGCAGACAGCTCCCTCGGCATCTACAGCCAGGGCATCCAGCTGGACTCCCATACTGCTGACACTTTCTGCAAGGGCTGGATAGCAGGGGTTTTCCAGCCAGACGGATGAGGATGCCTTAGTGCTGATACGCTTCAGCGCACTCAACAGCAGGCTGATCGCATCTCGGTTACCTGCTGTGATAATCACCTGATCGGGTTTTACACTAAGGCCACGCATCGCATGCAGATAGTCTGCAACAGCCTGTCGCAGCGCTGGCAGACCTGACTTCATTGTGCCTTCGAGCAGTTCGCGCGGAGGATCACGCCAGCCCTGCTGCAGGCAGCGTCGCCAGATCCGGTGTGGAAACAGACTGACATCGGCGCCTGAGTCAAAGCGCAGCCAGT
This sequence comes from Nitrincola alkalilacustris, assembly GCF_008973755.1. Taxonomy (GTDB): domain Bacteria; phylum Pseudomonadota; class Gammaproteobacteria; order Pseudomonadales; family Balneatricaceae; genus Nitrincola; species Nitrincola alkalilacustris. The sequence goes on from NZ_WBOM01000009.1 coordinate 94,929, forward strand.
TGTCATCAGTGTTGTCATAAGAGTTGTCCGGAGAAGTTCTGGTTGTTGTGGATGGTAACTGCTCCAGCATTAATGAAGGCAATCGATGCGCAATGAATACACCCTTTTTCGGTATTCCCAGTAGATAGCCTTCGGATGTCAGCAGATCATAGCTATTACTGCTGGTTGTGCGGGAGACACCCAGATCCTGTGCCAGTTGCCGCGATGAGGGCAGACGATCTCCGGGCCTGAGCCTCTCCTGTTCAATCAGCGCTCTGATCTGCCTGGCGATCTGCAGATAGACAGGTACCTGATCGTCAAGATCGAGGCTGATCGTCACACTGGAGAATGAGGTGCTGCTCATCATATCTGGCCTTATCAAAATTGATTAATCTGGCTATCAATGAAATAGCCAGATGCCGATATGATAACGCAATAGTCAGTTGATACCAGAAATAACCACAGGAAATAACATGTCGGAATCCATCGCTGTCACCCAACGCACCAGGGTCAAGAGAGGCCCCAAGCGGGCTGTTTATGACCGGGACACCATCCATGCCATCATCGATGAAGCGCTGATGTGTCATGTTGCACAATTAGTGGGTGAGCAGCCCTTTGTCACACCAACCTGCCACTGGCGTGATGGTGATTATTTCTACTGGCATGGTCATGCTGCTGCGCGCAATATTCAAGGGGCCGCACAGACACAGGTCTGTATCAATATCAGTTTGCTGGATGGACTGGTTCTGGCGCGCTCGGCTTTTCACCATTCAGTCAACTACCGCTCGGTGACGCTCTTTGGAGTGCCGGAACTGGTCGAAGATGAGGCTGAAAAGATGCGTCATCTGGAAATTTTCATGGAGAAGGTGTCGCCGGGTCGCTGGCCACTGCTGCGTCCGGTACTGGACAAGGAGCTGAAGGCCACCGGCATTCTCAGACTACCGCTGAATGAAGCTTCAGCCAAGGTCAGGGCAGCCCCGCCAGTAGATGACGAGGAAGATTACGACTGGCCGGTCTGGGCAGGCGTGCTGCCCATTACCCGCCAGATGGGTGAGCCGGAGCCGGACCCGCGGCTAAAGAATCAGGACTGGCCCCTTCGCCAGTCCTGATCAGTCAGACAGCGCTGTGGGAAAGCTCGCTACCAGTAGCGAACAGCCCCTGTGTCGACATGGACAAAGCCGGAATTGGTGTAGAGACCTACCCCTCCGGCTTTCATGGCGACAGCAGCCCGATGCAGATCCATCAGATCGCGCCCCGGTAAGCGTACATCAATCGCCTTACCCTCCATATGCATGCTGCGCTGCGCAACGCCGGAATTGGCACTGCGTGAACGGAGCATTTCATTGGTTTTGGGTGAACGGTAGGCGGAGATGATTTCGAAAGGCGCCTTGCTGTCCAGGCTTGTACGCAGGGTATAAAGCAGATCCAGCAGCGTTGGATCCACCGGATGCATATCCCCCGTTCGGAAATCGCGCAGAAAACGATTGATCTCCTTCAGACTCGACGGAATATAGCGCCCATCCACCCAATAGGTGGTGGATATCGTTTCACCGGTATGCAGATGATGCAGCGCCACTTCCCTTTCAGCTGCTTCTCGTGCCTGACGAGTCGCCGCCAGTGCCGGCATTGCAAGCCCCGCCGCTGCCAGAACACAGCCCTTGATAAACCGCCGCCTGTCAAGGCGACGTGATGAATCCTGAGACCCTGATGCCTCAAGACGATCGCACTCAGCACACATGCCTAACCCCCTTCACTTCAATATCAGGCAAACGTTGCCGCAAATTGCGTAAAACTGAGCAAATATTAACCAAAACTGAACGATTTATCCAGAGGTGGATAAGTATTGGGGATAAAAATCCAGGCTACTGCGCCGCAACCTGTGGATAAATAAGGCTAAAATCACTTTCAAGACGGCTGATCAGTGAAGCATTGGTACCATAGATATCCGGCCTGACCTGCAACACACCAGCCTCATTCACCCAAACCGGCAGGTAAACCAGATAAACAGGTATTGGATCCGGCAGTGCAAGACGCCTGGTTCCGGGTCGCGCCAGCTCCTCTTCAACCGACACAGTGGAGCCAGTGGGGTCAAACAGACGCTGCGACAGCTCCGCTATACCCTCGACACGGATACAGCCGGAGCTGAAAGCACGCAGAGGAAAACTGAACAGGTTACGCGCCGGCGTATCGTGCAGATAGATGCTGTAGGGGTTATCCATGCCGAACCGTATCTGCCCCAGACTGTTGTGAGGGCCAGGTGACTGACGCAGTCTGAATGGAAAGTTGTTGCGCCCGTATTGAGTCCAGTCGATCTCATGAGGATTTTGCGGCACCCATTGCCCATCTTCATAGCGCGAGACACTGATCTCTTTAGTGGCAAAGAAATTGGGATCAGCCCTCTGATCTGGCAGCATATCCTCAACAGCCAGACGACGCGGTACTGTCCAGTTGGGATGTATGATCAAATAGGTCAGATCTGATATAAACGAAGGAGTAGCACGACGCCGCTGCCCACTGATCACCTTCTGGCGCAGACTGACTTGCCCCTGCTCGTATAGCTCCAGCTCATATCCGGCACTGTTGACCAGAAGATAACGCTCACCCAGAGATCTTGGTAGCCAGCGCCAGCGCTCAAGCGATGCACGTATCTCACTCGCTGTCTGCGCCGGAGACCGATTCAGCATCGCCCGCGTATCGCGTCCGATTATGGCATCCACCTGCAGGCCGTGTCGTTGCTGGAAATGACGAACCGCCTTGGCCAACTCAGCATCAAACTCTGAATCCTGCAACGCCGACAGACTGTTCAGATCTGTTACCAGATCTCCTTCTCGCAGCAACTGGGCACGAATCTTTGGAATAACCTCATGCTGCTCCCCCTCTCTGAGCGTTGGAAACTCAGGCAGAGGTTGCCAGTTACCCGCCAGTGCCAGCGCCCGATAGCGACGGTAAGCCTCCTGAAGACGAGCATAGTGTGGGTGAGTCGGTGTCAGGCTGGCCAGCAGCAACCGAGGAGAATCACCACGCGACAGGGCTGATATCAGGGCATCTGATGACAGCTCCGGACGGTTCATCAACCAGTGGCGGTCAAAGTCCCGGGGGTTGAGTTGCCCCCGCCCGAGATCTGTCGCCAGACGCACAAACAGATCGGTCAGCCATAGCTCTGCCAGAGCAGGCTGATCCTGATAGGAGGCGATGATCTGATGAGGGGAGGAGTAGCGTGATGAATAGAGCCCATGGTCGGCAGCAGCAGTCACAGCCTCCTGCAACTCGTCGATGCGAGCTGAAAATGGCATGCCTTGCTGGTCAAACCAGAGGGGCAGAAAGCCTGACTGCTGATAATGTGTTTGCAGATGCTGCAGATCGGAGTGCTGTACTTGCTGTATCGCAGTCAGCAGATCACCTTGCCCTTGAGATGGCCTTGCCTGCTCACTCTGTGCTGTCGTACACACAAGCCACAGCAGACTCACCACTCCCCATCTGGACAAACTTCGAATTCGACTCATCCTTAACTCCGCTGTTGATCCAGTCGCTTAAAGCGCCACACTGAATATACACAACATCTGTACAGATCGTTCAGATGCCGTTATATCAGTATCACTTCAAGTATAGACGGAAACGGCGGATATGGTTGGGACATAACCTTTCTGATCAAGCCAGATCGGCCAGATTGCCCTTCTCTTCCAGCCAGGCCTTGCGGTCACCTGAGCGTTTCTTCGCCAGCAGCATATCCATCAGCTCCATGGTGTCGTCGGCATCATCCACCGTGAGCTGAACCAGACGCCGCGTATCCGGCGACATGGTGGTTTCGCGCAACTGCAGGGGGTTCATCTCACCCAGTCCCTTGAAGCGCTGAACATTGATTTTTGCCGTCTTGCGCTCAGCACGGATACGGTCGATGATCGCATCCCGCTCTTCATCATCCAGTGCATAGGCGACCTCCTTGCCAACATCGATACGATACAGCGGCGGCATCGCCACATAAACATGCCCTGCCTTGACCAGCGGCCGGAAATGCTGGATGAACAGGGCACACAACAGCGTAGCGATATGCAGCCCATCGGAATCGGCATCGGCAAGAATACAGACCTTGTTGTAACGCAAACCTTCAAGGTTATCCGAACCCGGATCAACACCGATTGCTACCGCTATATCATGGATCTCCTGAGAGGCCAGGATCTCACCGGAATCAACCTCCCAGGTGTTGAGAATCTTACCACGCAGCGGCATGATCGCCTGAAACTCGCGACTGCGCGCCTGCTTTGCAGAACCACCGGCTGAATCACCCTCCACCAGAAACAGCTCTGCCTGAGTGGCATCGGCACCTGAGCAGTCGGCCAGCTTACCCGGCAGGGCTGGCCCCTGAGTGACACGCTTGCGCACCACCTTCTTGTTGGTGCGCATACGCCTTTGCGCATTGCTGATCACCAGCTCAGCCAGTTTCTCGCCCTCCTCCACATGCTTGTTCAGCCACAGCGAGAAGGCATCCTTGACTGCACCGGAGATAAAGGCCGCTATGCCGCGAGAAGAGAGACGCTCCTTGGTCTGGCCGGAGAACTGGGCATCCCGCATCTTCGCTGACAGGATATAGCAGCAGCGCTCCCAGATATCATCCGGTGTCAGCTTGACCCCACGCGGCAGCAGGTTGCGGAACTCACAGAACTCACGCATCGCTTCCAGCAACCCGGTCCGAAGGCCATTCACATGTGTGCCACCGAGCGCGGTCGGGATCAGGTTCACATAGCTCTCGGCCGTGATATCGCCCCCCTCGACCAGCCACTGCACGGCACACTCAACAGCATCCTCCTGACCTTCCAGCACACAGGTGAATGGCTCCTCAGGCAAGGTATCAAACACCTGAGTGGTGCCTTTCAGATAGGCTGACAGCCCTTCCTCATACAGCCACTCCTCCTTTTCAGGCTTGCCTGATGAGCGGTCGGTGAAGGTGATCTTCAGGCCGGGACAGAGTACTGCCTTGGCGCGCAAAATATGCTTCAGCCGCCCGACATGGAATTTCGGCGTATCAAAGTATTTCGGATCAGGAGAGAAGCGTACTGTCGTGCCGGTATTGCGCTTGCCGCAGGTATCAATGATTTCAAGATCAGATACCTTTTCGCCATCGGCAAAACCGATGCGATAGATATTGCCGTCACGTCTGATCTGCACTTCGAGCAGTTTCGACAGGGCATTGACCACCGACACGCCAACCCCGTGCAAACCACCCGAGAAGGTATAGTTATCGTTATTGAACTTGCCACCGGCATGCAGCCGGGTCAGGATCAGCTCAACCCCGCTGACACCCTCTTCCGCATGGATATCCACCGGCATCCCTCGTCCATCATCACTGACCGTGAGCGAGCTGTCTTCATGCAGAATCACATCTATCTGCCGGGCATGCCCTGCCAGCGCCTCATCCACGGAGTTATCGATCACTTCCTGAGCCAGATGGTTCGGCCGGTCGGTTTCGGTATACATTCCGGGGCGGCGCTTGACTGGGTCGAGGCCGCTGAGGACCTCTATCGCGTCGGCATTATATTGCTTCATCAGCTCTGTTTTCCTGTTCAGGCGTTACAACGGGTAAGGGTGTTGCTGGCGGAAGGTCGATCCGCCCTTCGGCAAAGGCATAGATAGCCGGAATCAGTTTTTCAAACTGCTCAAAACCATGACTGCCACCTTCCTGCACAAACTGAGTGCAAGCGGCATATTTATTTACAGCGTCCCGATAATCAAGTGTTTCATCGGCAGTCTGTACCAACAGCAGATAGCGCGAAGGGTCCTGTATCTGCTGTGTATCCAGCGCCTGCAACTGTAACAGATGTTCGCGGGTAAGATGATAGCGCTCGTGGTTGTAGAGGTTTTCATTTTCGCCCAGCCACGCCTCCAGCAAACGATAGGGGGCAACGGCAGGGTTGACCAGCACGGCTCTCAGATCCGGCTGACTCTCTACCAACCAGTTGGCGTAGTAACCACCCAGAGAGCTGCCGATCAGCGTCACGGGGCGTGTCGATTGCGCCACCAACTGCTTCAATTGCTCCATCGCCTGAGCTGGCCAGTGCGACAGCTCAGGCACCTGCAACTGATCCGCCAGACCGAGCCTGAGCATATCGGCCTGAAGCAATCTCGCCTTCCAGGACTGGGGCGAGCTGTTAAAGCCATGAATATAGATCAGATTCGAGGTCAGCATCCTTTCTCCAGTTTTACGATTCGAATATATCCTGAACACGCTCAAGATGAGCCACAATCTGCCCGTCTGGGTGCAGCTCATACCAACGATAGCCGGGCAGACCGACCTGAGGATCATCCTCTGTGGTCACCGTCAGCACCCCCGGTTTGAACTGCACGGCTGTCGAGGGTGCAGACCACATGTTGATACCGGCATATTGCAGCTCCAACGCCTGATGCACATGACCGCAGAGCACACCTTTGACCTGAGAGTGAGGCTTTACTCGACTCCAGAACTCATCTGCATTTGCCAGCATGATCTGATCCTGCCAGGGAGTCCCGGTCGGCAATGGATTGTGGTGCATGGCGATCAGGGTAGGGGCATCCGTATGCTTTGATAAAGAGCTTTCCAGCCACTCCAGAGAATCCGGTGAAATCGATCCACTGCCTTTGCCATCCGGTAGATGGTTCGAATCCAGCAACAGCAGCCGCCAGCGACCAAGACGCAGTTCAGACTGTTTCAGCACCGAGATGTCAAAGCGATCCATCTGCTCACTGTTGTCATGATTGCCTGCCACCCAGCAACGCACGCCAGGCAGGGGCTGAATCGTCTGCAGCAAACGCTCATAAGCGGAGAGCTCACCATGGTGTACCAGATCTCCACTGAGCAGCACTGCATCAAAGGAGATGCCCAACGAGAGCGCATGCGCGACCACTCGCTTCAGGAGAAGCTCACTGTCGCGCTCATAATAATGACCGCCGGGCTCCGGCGATATATGGCAATCACTTATCTGGAGTAAATAGCGCATAGTCAGTCAGCCAGAACGGGTTCCATTTCGAATCCATGATCAAGACACAGATTCAACCACTCGCCAAGATACTGATTCAGCTGCTGTTTTTCATCAGGCTGATGCATCTCGCCATTGGGGTAGGGGTAAACACCGCTGAGTTGGCGACGACGCTTGAGGCAGATCACTTCTGCCATGCGCGCATCATGATACAGGCGCACGATCAGTTGCGGTGCCTCAAGCCATCGTGAATCCGATTCATGCACATAGGACAGCAGCAGCGTGCTGGTATATCTGAAGCGTTCATCTATCTCTATGCGGACAACAGCCTGTTGCTGCACTATACCCACCCTGAACTCGCGCTCATCACAGGATTCAAAATCCGGCAGCAGTTTCATGATTCTGGCATAGTTGATCTGACACTGGGCCATCTGCCTGGTCAGGTCCGGAACATATTTACGCTTCATCGATTCTCCGCATCAGGGCTGCCCCTTCAGCCAGCACCTCATCGTGCCTGAGCTGAAGCCATTGCAGTGCAATAATGGCTGCCGCATTGTTGATCACACCTGTATTGACCAGTTCAAATGCCTGTTCGGCACTGAGCAGGTGGACCTTGATATCTTCTCCCTCTCCAGCCAGACCATGAATCCCCTCAGCTTTGGAGCCATCAACATAGCCACACAGCAGATCCAGCCATTCATCACATCCACCGGGACTCGGCAGATAACGGGTTATATTTATAAGATGATGCACTTCAAGCCCTGCTTCTTCAAGCGTTTCCCGTTTAGCAACCTCTTCGGGTGTCTCGCCTGGCTCGATGATACCGGCCACCAACTCCAGCAACCAGGGCCCGGCTGGCGCTTTCAGTGCACCCACTCTGAACTGTTCTATTAATACGACAGCATCCTGGAGCGGATCAAACAGCAGCACGGCTGCTGCATCCCCTCTGCGAAGCAGTTCGCGTTGGACGCTGATCTCACCGCCGCGAAAACAGGCATGCGTCAGCTTCAGACTATGGATATTCAGGAAGCCCTTGTAGGTCTGGCTATCCTGATCTGTGTGGAAGTCATCAGGACCAAAAGAGGGTTGCCAGCCAGCAGTCGTATTCTTCACATCTATACCTTTTCAAAACCTCATGGTGATCAATGGCCCGGGGAAACAGGGCTATCAAGCAAAAATGCCGGACTGTCGCCAGCCCGGCATTCGGGTGTACCTCAGATCGCATCAGACAAAGCTCTGTGCGATCAAGCCCTGTGCGACCAAAGCAGTAGGGCTATTCCTTTTTACCGCCAAAGCTGCCGAAGAAATGCCGCTCTGTTTCGAAAGGATCCGGGTTCGTCAAACCAAAGACACCACCGATTTCGTCAGCGGCAGGACCAAAGAAGCGACCATCAATATTACCGCGCAGGAAGTCAGGATTATTGATTGTATAAACCTCTCCTCCCAGGTCGCTGCCATTGATTGTCAGCTCCCCGCGCAAATCCAGCATCGGAGCATAGATGAAACCTGGCAACTGAACCCCCATATTCAGGTAATAATCATCAAGGCTCAATCCATCTACCATGATGGTATCAGTGGTGGTCAGTTTGATATTGCCGGTCAGGAAGTTGGCTTCTGCCTCCATATTGGCCAGTGTTCGCCAGTACTGCCCTAGATCTGGGTTGTTAGATGGCACAAGATACTGCCCAACCGCTGTTCCACGGTAGTTCCAGCGCCCCGTTGTCGGCATATTCTCGGGCAGAGTGGTATTGCCCACGATAAACGTACCCATGACTCCGATAGTCTCACGCTCAGGGCCAACTACATCACTCCAGCTTCCCAACGTCAGATAATCGTAGGCGGTTTCACCCATCGGCTGTTTGGTGCTGCTATTCACTCCAGGGAGCTTGTTGAGCAGAACCAGCTCGGTACGATGTTCGGCTATCTCATCATTGTAGATGACGCGCACACCACCATTAATCTCTTCAAAAACCTCGATCATGGGGTTGGAGCGATCAAGTATCAACTGATTGCCTATGCGTGAAGCATTCTCCGAGTTCAACTCGATGCGCGTGATCTGACCACTGCTGTCGCGCACGACATTGAAGTCTGCCAGCGTATCAAACACCAGGTTACTTCCGTAAGGAATTGGTGGTACGGGCTCAGGTTCCGGCTCGGGTTCAGGTTCGGGCTCTGGATCATCAGGGTCCGGCTCTGGTGGTTCTGGAGAAAAATCAGGATCGTCTGGATCGGGTTCCGGCTCTGGCTCAGGCTCTGGCTCAGGTTCGGGCTGAACCACGGTCAGATCCATCACCAGCGAATAGGAGTTACCTTTGCGTACTGTTCCACTCTGGGAAGGAACTTCAATATCCGGGGCGATCACAGGATCCTGATTAGCAGGCGGCTGTGACGGCGTACCGGGAGACGGAAAGGATGGAATGGTATTGCTCGAACCACCTCCTCCACAACCTGCCAGCATCAACGTGGCAACAGTCAGAGCAGTCAGTTGAAAGGGTGCACGGAAAGGCTTCATTCACATTCTCCATGTTGAGTCAGCTCCCGGCTTGATCGCTGATGAAACCACCATCAGACGATCTCTACCGCAGCATAGGACTCTGATACTAAAGCCAATACAGACTGTAATGCAATATCAGCCATGAACTTTACCACACTGAAAGTCGGAAGGATTTACACCAGAGACTTGGCGTAATGCCTGCCGACTGCTAGTCTGCGCAGGACAAGCAACAGGCAATCCCCAGATTAACCTGTCTTCACCCTTTCCAGCATAGGTCAACCGAGTGAAAAAAACAGTACTCATTCTGCTCCTGCTGATTGCCGTTGTTTCAACCACATCCACCGCAACCGCTCGAGCCGATAGCCTGCAGGCTGCTCTTGCTCACGCTGATATCCTGTTCAGAGCCTCGGAGCATGAGGCTGTGATCGAGTTTCTGCAGCCATATCGACAAATGGCCGAGCCTCCACTGGAAGTGCTGTTCATCCTCGGTATGAGTTACATGCAACAGGAAAGGCATGTGCTGGCGGCCGATGAGTTTCGTTTGATGCTGGCTCGCGATCCATCGCTGCTCCGCCCAAGGCTTGAGCTGGCACTGGCCCTGCAGCGCAACGGTGATCTACAGGCGGCACGCTACCACTATGAACAGGTGCTGGCTGCAGAACTGCCTGTTGGCGCACAGCGCAATATCTATCAACAGTTATCTCAGATCCGTGAGCGTGAACCTACTCTGCGCCTGAATCTGGAGCTGACTTCAGACACCAACCCGACACAGTCGACCAGCAGTGATGTAATATATATCGGTGGTTTGCCTTTCATTCGCAATGACCAGAATCAGGCTGAAACTGTCTGGGGGGTTGCCGGCTCTGCCGATCTGCACCTGCCACTTCCCAGCAATCCAGACTGGTTTGCCCGTCTGTATGGCAGCTTTCAGGATTATCCCGGCCGCGCGCTTGATGCTCAATATGTGCAGGCCAGCGCCGGACGGCGCGCGCAGTTCGGTGCCTATAATCTGAGTGCGGAAGCCGGTGCACACATCACCTATTATGAACATCGCAGGCAGCGCCAGGGAGTTCTGGTCCGCGGGACGCTGTTCACCCGCCCCAGCCGATCACTCGCGCTGTCGGGGGATCTGGAAATACGCAGCTATCACTATCCAGAGCTTGGCTATCTGGATGGACACCAGAGCACCGCAACGGCTCGCGTTATCCGTATTGCCACCCCGACACAACGCTGGGACCTCTCTTTCAGCCTGTCCCATTATGACGCCAGCTCAAAACCATCAAGCTACCTGCAGCCCGGCATCAACCTGCGTTATCTGCATGAGTGGACAGGTGGCTGGATTACAGGTGTGCGTGTTCAGGGACGCTTCAGCGAACATGAGGCCCCTGATCCTTTTTTTCGACAGACACGTCGTGATGTAGAGGGCCGGCTTGAGCTGGACCTTTTGAATCGCCGCATTGACTGGCAGGGATTTTCGCCACAGATGCTGTTCGGCTATACCCGACGCGAGTCCAACCTGACACTCTACTCCTATGACCGTTTCTATGCCCGCATCGGGCTGACCTCTGAATTCTAGGAGGCTATCGGACTGTATCAACTGTTCAACGTGCGTCGCCGGGACTCGAAGATACAGCTGCTGCTTTGCTGCTTGGCTTCCTTCTTCGCCTGCGCTGCCATCTCAGAAATCTCGTGAAAGCTGCTGCACCTGAGCGGATCAGGATGAACCACCCCCACCGCCAGACCCAGAAGTGGGCAAAACTGACTCTGCCCCATGCGATCCACTCCCTGAAACCCACCAAGCTTGAGGTCTTCCTCCGTATAGTAGCTACGCACCTGTTGCTCAAACTTCCGCAGAATCTCTTCGCAGGTGTCCTTCCAGTCATGACTGCGGAAGATCACGACAAAATCATCTCCACCGACATGGCCAATGAAGTTTTCCTGACGCTCGGCGTGCTGCACCAGCAACTCCCCCAGCAGCCTGATCACCTGATCACCCCTGGAGTAGCCATAGCGGTCATTGAAGGGTTTGAAATGGTTCAGATCAAAATAGGCCACTCTGAAATCCATGCCGGCCTGCAGTAGCGCATCAATCTTTCGATTGATCGGCACATTGCCCGGCAGCAGTGTCAGCGGATTGGCATAGCGTGCATTCTGAATTTTCAACTCGGTGATGCGCTTAAGCAGATCACGCACACTTCCCATGCCGATATAACAACCATCCTGAACAATCACCAGATCCTGTTGAAGATTATGATCATTCTGATCGGTCAGAAGACGCGACACATCCTCCAGCCGAGTGTTGCTTTCCACTATCATCGGGTCACGTCGCATCAGGCGGGATACAGGCTTATGCTCAAACAGGGAACGGCCATACTGAGTGGAAAACAGCTCCAGCAAATCGGAACGCCGCACCACACCGACAGGACGACTTTCGGACAAAACTGGAATGGAGCCCCACTCAGGCTGCTCCCTGAACAGAGTCCCGGCAGCGCGGATGGTATCTTCCGGCAACATCGCATCTACTGGACACACCAGCGACAATGCCGTCTCTGACGTATCGCCAGACAGATCCAGCACTGCTGGTCGAGCACGGATGACGCCCGCATCCAAGATCATCGACGGTTCCGGCAGAGGCATTCCCAGCAGATACCCCTGACCATACTGCACACCCAAAGCCTGCAGAGCACGCATCTCCTCCAGTGTTTCGATCCCTTCAGCGATGATCATACAGCGCAGGCTGCGCCCGACGTTACAGATGGAGCGCACAAACTCACGCTTGACCGGATCGCTATCCACCCCCTGGACGAAGTGCTTGTCGATCTTTACATAGTCAGGCTGAATCTCGGACCAGAGTTTAAGTCCTGAATAGCCGGCTCCCAGATCATCAATCGCGATACGAAAGCCCATTTCACGGTAATGCTGAACAGCAGTCAGGGAGAGACCCTGACGATCAAAAGGGTGCTGTTCGGAGAGTTCGATGACGATCTGATTCAGCGACAGCCCCAACTGACGTAACAGGTCGGCAGTAAATCCGCTTTGATGATCAGGGGAGCTGAGCAGGGATGCCGTGACATTCAGAAACAGCTTGCCTTCGGGTTTCAGTTGAGCAAAACGCTCCAGTGCACGCTTGCGACACAACAGCTCCAATGGATGAAGCAACCCATGGCGCAAGGCAGCACTGAACAGTTCCATCGGCGAATGCAGACGGCTGGTTTCAGGGCCGCGTATCAGCGCTTCATAGCCCATTGCAAGACCAGTCTGAAGATCCACAATCGGCTGAAAAACCGGAAACAATGATTCATTGTGAATAACTTGGCGAAGTTCCGTCTCCTCCTGCTGCAGTCTGTTTGTCGTGACCAACCTCATAATCCGCTTCCGTCTCACCTGTCTTGATGGAAAGCCAGTTTATGTAAGGATTATGACAGCGGGGTGACAGTTGGATCACGCTGCGGGATCAGCAGCAAAACATCTCAATTGCTGGATCTCTTCTGCCCAAAGCGTTTCATCAATGGTCTCGAGCACCAGAGGAATACCGGTGAAGCGCTGATCGCGCATGATGTAGCGGAACACCTCCCAGCCGATCTCTCCGACACCCAGGCACTGGTGACGGTCGATTCGACTGCCCAGCTTACCTTTGGAGTCATTCAGATGCATGGCGCTGAGGTACTGAAACCCGACCACCTGCTCAAATTCGGCAAAGGTCGCCTCACAGGCTTGCTGAGTGCGCAGGTCATATCCCGCGGCAAAGATATGGCAGGTATCCAGACAGACCCCGACGCGGCTTTTGTCTTCCACACCATCGATGATGGCGGCCAGATGCTCGAAGCGATGACCGAGATTGGTGCCCTGCCCGGCGGTTGCTTCGATAACGGCCACCACACCACTGGTCTGATCCAGCGCCAGATTGATCGACTCGGCAACGCGTTGGAGGCAAACATCTTCATCCAGTTGTTTCAGATGACTGCCAGGGTGGAAGTTCAGATACTTCAACCCCAGTTGCTCGCAGCGCTGCATCTCATCCAGAAAGGCCGCACGCGACTTTTCCAGCGCCTCAACTTCAGGATGGCCAAGATTGATCAGATAGCTGTCGTGCGGCAGGATCTGCTCAGGGCCAAATCCAAGCTCGGCGCAACGCTCGCGAAACCGGGCGATACTCTCCTGAGTCAGAGGCTTGGCATCCCAGCGGCGCTGGTTTTTGGTGAACAGGGCGAAGGCGTTGGCACCGATGGCATGTGCATTCAGCGGCGAGTTTTCCACTCCACCGGATGCGCTGACATGGGCGCCGATATAATACTCACTCACAGCTTGCAGGCGCCCCCGAGGCAGTCATCGAAATCCATCGATTCCAGCTCTTCACGTTCACTGTGTTGTTTCTGCAACTGTGCAAACAAACGCCCCTCTGTAGAATCATCCAGTTTAACCGCAGCACGTTCAAATATACTCAGCAGAGCCTTCAGCTCATCCAGTGTCAGATCATTCATATTGCTCTCCTTCTGTCTTTTTTCCGCAGCTCATTCTGCAGCCAAGTTATCCGACCGGTCGGATATGCTCAACCATCAACTGCAGATTACGCTGACCACGAAATTCATTGATATCCAGCCGATACACCAGGTCGATTTCCAACACCTCCTGATCAGGCCAGAGGCGCGTATCTATATTAAATGCGATGGCATCCAGTGTCATGGCCGATCGAGGATCCATCAACACCAGTTTCAGATGGCGTTTGCCGACCAGGCGCTGTTGCAGGATTCGAAAGCGACCATCAAACATCGGCTCCGGGAACTGATGCCCCCAGGGACCAGCATCGCGCAGCAACTGCGCCAGCTCCAGCGTCAAGCCATCGGCACTCAGCTCACCATCACTGACGATACGCCGCGTGAGCATTTCGGCCCCCATCTGACGCCGCACTTCGGCATCAAAGGCCAGACGAAACGGCTCCAGCGACTCCGGCTGCAATGACAGACCAGCTGCCATCGCATGCCCGCCGAATTTGCTGATCAGGCCTGGATGGGCTGCAGCGATAGCATCCAGACCATCACGAATATGAAAGCCACTGATGGATCGCGCCGAGCCCTTGATTTCACCCTGCTCCCCTGGTGCAAAAGCGATCACCGGACGGTGCACCCGCTCCTTGATACGTGAAGCAAGAATACCGACCACCCCCTGATGCCAGCTGGCATCATAGAGACATAGTCCATAGGGCAAGCTGCTCTGATCCAGCTCCAGTTGATCCAGCAACACCAGCGCCTGCTGCTGCATCCCCTGCTCGATACCGCGTCGCTCAAGGTTGAGCTGATCCAGCATCTGCGCCATCTCCAGCGCTGTGTCCATCTCATCACAGAGCAGACACTCAATACCGATCGCCATATCCTCAAGTCGCCCAGCGGCATTGAGTCGCGGCGCAACGGCAAAACCGAGATCTGCGGCAATCAACTGCTCACGCTTACGCCCGGCCACCTCCAGCAGCGCCAGAATACCGGGCCGGGCCTGACCTGCGCGGATGCGCTGCAACCCCTGATATACCAGCGCGCGATTATTGCGCTCCAGCGGCACCACATCTGCCACTGTACCCAGCGCCACCAGATCCAGCAGAGAGGCCAGATTGGGAGCTGGCAGGTTTTTCGCTTGAAAATAGCCCCGCTGCTGCAGTGCACGGCGCAATGCGATCATGACATAGAAGATAACACCAACACCGCAGGTGGATTTGGCAATGAATTCACAGCCGGGCTGATTGGGATTAACGATAGCGCAGGCGGCAGGCAACTCACTGCCCGGTAAATGATGATCGGTCACGATCACATCCAACCCCAGTTGCGCAGCTCTGGCGACGCCTTCGACACTCGATATGCCGTTATCCACTGTTATCAGAAGCTGAGGCAGTCTGGTGGCGGCCACCTCGACAATCTCAGGGCTCAGGCCATAACCATACTCAAAACGGTTGGGTACCAGATAATCGACTGCGCGAGCGCCAAACATGCGCAGCGCCAGCACAGCCAGGGCCGTGCTTGTGGCACCGTCGCAGTCAAAATCACCCACAATGAGAATTTTTTCGCCCTGTTCCAGAGCAGATACCAGACGTTCAACCGCCGCATCAATCCCCAGCAATTGATGGTCCGGCAGAAGCTCTTGCAGATGGCGGCCTATCTGGTCTGGATTATCCAGTCCACGGGAGGCATAGACGCGTGCCAGCACCGGATGCAGTGACTGCAAGGGTGCTGGCAGCTGTGCAGGCACGGGCCTGCGTTCAATAACTATTTCACTCATCAGGATCCGCTATGGCGCTTAACCACGGTGGATATGGCTGGCAACAAACGCCTGCACCCCGCTCAAACTGTTTTCAAGCACGGTAAAGCGCTCTTCGCGCTCAAACAGATCGTGCAGATGCTCGGGCAGGCTCGGTGAATTCAATCCGGCCTTGACCACCGGCTCGGGAAACTTCACCGGATGCGCCGTTGCCAGCGTGATCATCGGTACTGAGCGGTCACGCCAGCACTCACGTGCAGCCTTGACGCCGATTGCCGTATGCGGGTCCAGCAGATAGCCGGTTTCGGCATGCACCTGACGAATCGTTTCGCAGGTCGCTTCATCGTCCACTCTATGGCTGTCGAACAACTCGCGCACGCGATCCCAGCGACCAGCATCCAACTTCACTGGTTCCTGGCGGAAGCGCTTCATCAGATCGGCAATCGCAGCACCATCACGGTCATAGACATCGAACAGCAGACGTTCGAAGTTGGACGACACCATGATATCCATTGAGGGTGACAGAGTATGCTCCAACTGCCCCTTGGACATGTCATTGCCGGAAATCACACGATGCAGAATATCGTTACGGTTGGTCGCCACAACCAGCTGTTGAATCGGCAGACCCATCTGTTTGGCGAGATACCCGGCAAAGATATCACCGAAGTTACCCGTCGGCACCGAGAAGGAAACAGGACGATGCGGGCCACCCAGCGCCAGAGAGGCCGAGAAATAGTAGACGATCTGGGCCATGATTCTGGCCCAGTTGATCGAGTTCACCGCACCGAGTTTCTGCCCCTGCAGGAAGCCTTGATCAGCAAAGCTGTCTTTGACCATCTCCTGGCAGTCATCAAAGTTGCCTTCCAGTGCAATGTTGAAAACATTGTCCGACAGAATCGTGGTCATCTGGCGGCGCTGCACCTCGGACACACGGTTATAAGGATGCAGAATAAAGATATCCAGATGCTCGCTGTGGCGACAACCTTCAATCGCAGCAGAGCCTGTGTCTCCCGATGTAGCCCCCATGATTACCAGACGCTCGCCACGCTGGGCCAGCACATGGTCCATCAAGCGACCGAGTAACTGCAGTGCAAAATCCTTGAATGCCAGTGTCGGGCCGTGGAACAGCTCCAGCACCCACTCATTAGTGCCCAGCTCAACCAGCGGTGCAACAGCCGAGTGATTGAAAGCGGCGTAGGTCTCATCCACCATCCGACGCAGGTCATCCTCGGCAATCGTATCGGATACGAACGGCTGCACCACCTTGAAAGCCAGCTCAGAGTAAGAGAGCCCACGCCAGGAGGCGATCTCCTCCTGACTGAAATGGGGCAGTTTTTCAGGCACATAAAGGCCGCCATCATCGGCAAGGCCTGCCAGCAGCACATCCGCAAAGTTCAGAACCGGTGCCTGACCACGTGTAGAAACATATCTCATGACCTAATCCTCAGTCTGCCAGGTGATCAACGCGGATACGCACAACCTCACCGAGAATATCCGGCAGGGCTTCTATCTCACGCAGGGCTTCATTCATCATGCGCTCTTCAACCCGCTGGGTCAGCATGATGACAGGCACCTGAGCCTCCTTGGTTTCCTGCTGGATAATCGCCTCGATGTTGATCCCCTTCTCACCCAGAATACGGGTGACATGGGCCAGAACACCCGGCCTCTCGACCGCTTGCATACGCAGGTAATAGCCGCTGACAGTTTCTTCCACATTCAGGATCGGCAGATCCGACAGTGCACTGGGCTGGAACGCCAGATGCGGTACACGGTTCTCGGGATCAGCGGTGAGCGTACGCACCACATCCATCAGGTCCGCGACCACCGCTGACGCAGTTGGCTCAGCTCCGGCTCCCGGTCCATAATAGAGCGTCTGTCCTACGGCATCGCCACTGATCAGAATCGCATTCATCACGCCGTTAACATTGGCCAGCAGAGCAGACTTCGGAATCAGTGTCGGATGCACAC
The DNA here is from genome assembly GCF_008973755.1 of Nitrincola alkalilacustris. Taxonomy (GTDB): domain Bacteria; phylum Pseudomonadota; class Gammaproteobacteria; order Pseudomonadales; family Balneatricaceae; genus Nitrincola; species Nitrincola alkalilacustris. Next base: position 112,560 of record NZ_WBOM01000009.1, read on the forward strand.
GCAGCTCAATCCCCTTAGCGGTACGACGGCTGATACCCAGGTGCTTGATGCGATAGCCCAGCTCTTCGGCATATTTGACATCTTCCGGAGTGATTTTGCTGATCCCTTCGGTATAGCTCTTATCAAACTGCAGTGGGATACCATAGGCGATGGATGCCAGAATAGTCAGCTTGTGTGCCGCATCAATCCCCTCAACATCAAAGGTCGGATCTGCTTCGGCATAACCCAACGCCTGCGCTTCCTGCAGCACATCGGCAAAGGCACGGCCCTTGTCGCGCATCTCGGTCATGATGAAGTTACCGGTACCGTTGATGATGCCAGCCAGCCAGTTGATCTGATTTGCAGCCAAACCTTCACGGATCGCCTTGATGATCGGGATACCACCAGCTACAGACGCTTCAAACGCCACCATGACACCCTTGGCCTGAGCAGCGGCAAAGATCTCATTGCCATGCACGGCGATCATCGCCTTGTTGGCAGTCACGACATGCTTGCCGTTCTCAATCGCCAGCAGCACCAGCTCACGCGCAGTATCATATCCACCGATCAGCTCGACCACGATATCTATCTCGGGATCTCGCGCGACTGCAAAGATATCCTGAGTAATCTGAATACCGTTGGTGTCTATAGCAGGGTTAATCCGACGGGTCGCAATCGCACCGATTTCGATGCGGCGGCCCGCACGACGTGCAATTTCATCCGCATTACGCGTCAGTACTTTCAATGTACCGCTGCCTACGGTTCCCAGACCACAGATCCCAACTTTTACCGGCTTCAAACTACACCTCGCAGATTATCTCGCTCAGGACAGATCCCCACCCCGATGAGGGCGGAGAAAAAATGGAGACCAGTATAACGAAAACTGAGGGCGCGGACTACGCACCCTCAGCATTGGAGAGGAAAAGAAAGCGACATCCCGGGCAGTTTTTTCAGACTCAACCGCCCAACAGGAATCAGTTGATACCCAGAACCTGGGCCAGACGCGCAGCAGGCATGTAACCGGGCAGCAATGCACCATTTTCGAGCACGATTGCAGGCGTACCCGTCACACCGACGGACTGCCCGACACGAAACTGATCCAGCACTGCGTTATCACAACTTTTATTTGAGATAGTCAAACCGCCCTTGACCTTATCCATCAGCTCATTACGCTCATCACCCTCGCCGCACCAGATGGATACCATGGTGTTGTAAGTCGCAGTATTCGGACCTCCCCTCGGAAAGGCCAGGTAATTGACCTGAACACCCATTTTACTCAACTCTGGAATCTCTTCATGTATGCGCCGGCAGTAGGGACAGTCGACATCAGTGAACACCAGAATCGTGGCCTTACGCTCACCCTGTGCAGGATAGATGATCTGTTCAGAAGCCGGCACCTGAGAAAGCACTTCAACTCGCATCAGGTCCTGAGCCTTTTCGGTCAGATTCACCATACCCGCATCATCATTGATTTCGTAGAGATGGCCTACAACAAAGTGCTTACCTTCCTGATCCATATAGAGAAAGTCACCACCCTCGAGCACTACCTCATAGAGCCCTGGAAGCGCTGAGTCCTGTATCGACTTCACCAGCAATCGAGAATCCACTTTCTGCAGCTGCTGTACCAGGACATCCCGCACCTCATCTGAAACCGCCATTGCGGTATTTCCAACCAGGCTTACCAGTAATACAGCAGCCAACATCAGCTTGTTCATAAATGCCTCAACTCAAGAAGGATAGTCAGAAATAGGAGCATGATATCACCCAAAAGTTCAACCTCTGGGGTGATGCTGCTGATGCAGATCCTGCAGCCTCTGCGTCGCTACATGCGTGTAGATCTGCGTGGTTGACAGGTCGGCATGCCCCAGCAGCAGTTGCACCACACGCAGATCCGCACCATGATTGAGCAGATGCGTGGCAAAAGCATGGCGCAACACATGCGGCGACAGGGGCTTATCTATGCCCGCCGTCTGTGCATGAAGCTTGATCCTGTGCCAGAACGTCTGGCGCGCCATCATCTGCCCTCGCTTACTCGGGAACAGCACTTCAGAGCGCACGGCACCCAGCAACAAAGGGCGTGATTGTTTCATATATTGCTGCAACCATGCCAGCGCTTCATCACCGATCGGCACCAATCGTTCCTTATCTCCCTTGCCGATGATTCTGATCACCCCCTGGCGCAGATTCAACTGTTCCAGCTCCAGCGTCACCAGTTCAGTGATGCGCAGCCCTGCCGCATAAAGGAGTTCCAGCATGGTGCGATCACGCAGCCCCAGCGTATCAGACACATCTGGCGCAGAAAGCAGGGCCTCCACATCCGACTCACTCAGGGTTTTAGGCAAGGGGCGCCCACGGCGCGGGCTATCAATATTCAACGTCGGATCCTGCTCCGTCATACCTTCACGCAGCGCATAACGGTAGAATCCACGCAGACAGGAGAGTAACCGAGCCGTTGATGCACTCTTGAGGCGCGCCTGCATCCTCCAGGCCAGATGGGACTGCAGTAAGCGCCGATCAGCCCGCAGGAGCGTGGCATGCTGTTCACCCAACCAGGCAGCAAAATGATTAAGATCCTTGCGATAGGCAGCGATACTGTTGTCGCTCAGCCCCTTTTCCAGCCACAGATGCTGACAGTATTGTTCAATCAGCTCCCGCGCTTGCGCATCCGGCTCCAGTGCCGTCAGCCGCAGATCAATCGTCAACGAAATACCTCCAGAGAGCTGACACGATCGATCGACACCGGATACTCGGCAACACCACGATTAACCCTCTGCTCAACTCGCAGACTGCCATCCTCCACACTGATCAGACGCCCCTCGACACGCTTACCCATCGCTGTATAAAAGCGTACCGGCAGACCCAGGTACTGTTCCAACTCATCCGTAGAGGTCGCCTGAAAATGGCGTTCCGGCCTGGTCTGGGGGCGCGCCGGTATGCCAGGCATCAGCAGGGCCACCTCTGCGGCAGATTCAGCAACAGATTCGGCAGCGACATCATCAACACGCTCATCTAGCTGGGTAGGGTCAACAGCTGACTCAGCAACACTTATCTGATCTTCCAGCTCAACCAGCTCGGCTTCAGGCATGCCCGCCTCCGCAGACAGCGGTGCAATCTCCATCACTTCAGGCGAGGCTGCTGGCGAGCGAACAACCGGAGCCCGCATCAAATCTTCCCAGTTGATATCTCTGAGCAGCAGGGTTCTGTCATTCACATTCACTACGGGATTAAGGAACTCCAGCAGCGCATCCACATTCTGCGCCATCATGATGATTTCCGGACCCACCCCGCCCGGTGGACTGATAATGAACTCCAACCGCGCACTCGGTCGATTCAGCTCCAGATAGAGATCGGCCAGCATATCATCCAGATAGATACCTTCGCCCATCAGCCATTGGCGAAAAAGCCCAGCATGCAGCTCCAGATACTCCTCCTGCGAAACTTCGGCACGCGCCGCACAGAACTCTGCCTTGCGCTGATTGTAGCCCGAATCCGTGTAATTAAAGGCAAGGCGATTCATACGCAGTGTGCCCATCATCATCTCTGGCGAAATCTGTCCAGCTGGAACTGTCAGACGCGCACTGGAGCCGACTGAGGCAAAATCACGCATCTGCATATCACTGTCCATGCGAATTTCACCCATGAGCTCGTCGAACTGGAAAACAGAATAGAAGTCCATATTCATTCGCCGGATATTCATTTCACGCAGTGCCGCGAGGTCCAGCCGAGACAGATCACCACAACCCAGCGCCTCCGGGCTGATGAAGTCAGGCTCCTCCAGCAGCTGCGCCTGCTGCTCCAGCTCGAGCAGCCAGGGAGAGTTCAGATTGACACCCAACCCTTCCATTGCCACGCTGACCTGCGCTGGATAACGCCCCTTGTTAAGGGCTGCACCTGGATCCATTAAGAAAAGAGGATCACTGCTACGAAAGCTGATGGCATCAATGGTAAAGGGGTCTGAGAAGCCAACGGGTGTTGCCCGGATCCCATTTACCCGGATCTCAGACAGGGGATTTACATAAAGACCACTGTATTCAACCTGCATGACCGGGCGCATCTCCGCCACCACAGCGTCGACCTGGCGCTTCACCTGATACCAGTAAAACCCGTATCCTCCCGCCACCACCAATAACGCCAGGAAGAGTACACCAGCCAACAACCCGAGTTTGCGCATAACAACAATCCCAAAATGGTCTATATTACAAATCATTCTAAATCGGTAAACGAGAAATGGCGAGAAATCCGGTTAAATCAAATCGTATTGTCGAGGAAACAAAAAAGGCGGCCCTGAGGCCGCCTTTTTTGTTTCCGGTACTGAGTCAACTCAGCCCAGTTTTTCCTTGATACGTGCAGACTTACCACTACGCTCACGCAGGTAGTAGAGTTTAGCCTGACGCACATCACCACGGCGAACCACGCTGATGCTTTCTACGACAGGGCTGTAAGTCTGGAAAGTACGCTCAACGCCCACACCGTGGGAGATTTTACGTACAGTGAATGCAGAGTTCAGGCCACGGTTACGAATGCCGATCACTACACCTTCAAAAGACTGCAGACGGCTACGCTCGCCCTCAACCACTTTAACCTGTACGTTAACAGTATCGCCCGGTGCGAAAGGAGGCACCTGCTTACTCATCTGTTCAGCTTCGATCTGCTGAATAATTGCATTTTTGCTGCTCATCGCTCGCTCCTGTAAATTTAACCGCACGCCTCACCGGCTTCGCGGATATATTCGCTTAACAGCGCCTGCTGTTCCGGGTTCAGATCAATCTTATCCAGCAAATCCGGTCGTCTTTCCCAGGTTCTACCGAGCTGTTGTTTCAGCCGCCAGCGCCTGATATGTTCGTGATTTCCGCTTAGAAGCACCTCCGGCACGTTCATACCATCAAGCACTTCCGGTCTGGTGTAGTGAGGGCAATCCAGCAGACCTTCAAAAAAAGAGTCTTCGGCTGCCGAATCCGCATGTCCCAGCACGCCGGGCAGCAGCCGCGAAACCGCGTCCACCACCACCATGGCTGGCAACTCACCACCACTCAGAACAAAATCACCTAACGACCACTCCTCATCAATCTCAGCTCTGATCAGACGCTCATCGATACCTTCGTAGCGTCCGGCAACCAGAATAAGACTGTCAGCAGCGGCCAGTTCACTGACACCGGCCTGATCCAGCCTGCGCCCCTGAGGTGAAAGGTAAATCACTTTCACCCGACCTTTTGCCTGTACCTTTGCGGCTGCAATTGCATCGCGCAGAGGCTGTACCTTCATCAGCATGCCTGGACCACCGCCGTAAGGTCGGTCATCCACCGTCCGATGCCGGTCATGCGCGAAGTCGCGCGGATTCCAGCAACTGACATCCATCAAGCCGTTGCGTACAGCTCTGCCGGTGACACCGAAGCGGGTAACCGCTTCAAACATCTCCGGAAACAGCGTTACAATTCCAAACCACACAACTCAGAACTCCGGGTCCCAATCAACCCGCATCAGTCCCTCGTCAAGATTAATCTCTTTGATCACCTGATCCGGCAGATAGGGAATCAGGCGCTCCTCGCGGTCAATACTTTCCGCGGTGCCCCTGACAACCAGTACATCATTCGAACCGGTTTCCATCAGATGATCCACCCGACCCAGCAGCACGCCGGATTCGGTATATACCAATAGATTCTCAAGCTGGTGCCAATAATACTCGTCTTCACCCGGATCCGGCAGTACAGACAGCGGTACCAGTATATCCAGCCCGCAGAACTGCTTCGCCTGCTCCGGTGAATCCATGCCAGCCAGCTTGGCAATCAAGCCTTTTCCGTGGGGCTTCCACTCTTCCACTTTAAGTGTCAGAAGTTCGCCACCACGTTTCACCTGCCAGGGTTGATAGCCGAAGAGGCTAGTCATCGGATCGGTATAGGAAAACACCTTTACCCACCCTTTGATGCCATAGACAGAGGTCAGTCGACCTACTACTGTCAGTTCTTCAGACATCTTTCATACCCCTTGCAGGTTCGCCAAGCCAGCTTACTGTGCGGCTTTGCGTGCGTCTTTCAGCAACTGAGCAACACGCTCAGACGGCTGAGCACCTTTGCTGATCCAGAACTCTGCACGTTCCAGGTCAACACGCAGACGCTCTTCCTGTCCCCGGGCTACAGGGTTGAAAAAGCCCACCCGCTCAATAAAGCGGCTGTCACGCGCAAAGCGTGAATCGGCAACGGTGATGTGATAGAACGGACGCTTTTTGGCGCCGCCGCGAGACAAACGAATAGTGACCATGCGCTGGACCCCTTTATTTCGCAAGGATGGGTTTTGAGATCGCCCATCGTTAAATTTCCCCAGCCAGCTCACTGTGTAAGCCTGCTGACTGAGGGCCAATCTGGAATTAGAGGCGCGGATTGTACGCCAATTAATCAGCTATTGAAAGCCTGCAGCCTTCATATCAGCCTGCATAACGCTAGAAACGCGGAAAACCGCCACCCATTCCCGGCGGAAGCATCGATTTCATACTGCGACCGAGCTTGGCCATACCTGCCTTGTTACCGAATTTCTTCATCATTTTTGCCATCTGCTTGTGCTGTTTGAGCAGACGGTTAACATCCTGTATCTGCGTACCTGACCCCATTGCAATGCGACGCTTGCGCGAGCCTGTGATGATATCGGGATTACGCCGCTCGCCCGGTGTCATCGAGTTGATGATCACCGCCATCTGCATCATGCCTTTCTCGGCCTGAGCCGACTGAGCAGCCTGCGCCATCTGCCCCATACCCGGCAGCTTCTCCAGCATCGACATCATGCCGCCCATGCTGTTCATCTGCTGCAATTGTTCGCGGAAATCTTCCAGATCAAAGCGTTTACCCTTGGAGATCTTGTTGGCGAATTTTTCCGCCTTCTCCTTGTCGATCTTGTGCTCGGCCTCCTCAATCAGGCTGAGCACATCACCCATGCCAAGGATACGCGACGCCACACGATCCGGATGAAAGGGCTCAAGTGCATCGGTCTTTTCACCAACACCCAGGAACTTGATCGGCTTGCCGGTAATATGACGCACCGAGAGGGCCGCACCGCCTCGTGCATCACCGTCGGTCTTGGTCAGAATCACACCAGTCAGCGGCAGCACCTCATTGAAGGCGCGCGCGGTATTGGCAGCGTCCTGGCCGGTCATAGCATCAACCACAAACAGGGTTTCAACCGGATTGATGGCAGCATGCAGCTGACGGATCTCTTCCATCATCGCTTCATCGATCGCCAGACGACCTGCGGTATCCACCAGCAATACATCATGGTGCTGCAAACGGGCGTGACGGATCGCTGAATTGACTATATCAACGGGCTTCTGCTCAATACTGGAGGGAAAGAAGTCAACGCCAACTTCACTGGCCAGGGTTTCGAGCTGACGAATCGCAGCAGGGCGATACACGTCGGCTGAGACAACCAGCACTTTTTTCTTTTTCCGCTCTTTCAGAAAGCGCGCCAGCTTGGCAACCGAGGTAGTTTTACCCGCACCCTGCAGACCGGCCATCATGACCACGGCGGGTGGGGTTACGGCCAGATTGAGTTCGGCATTCGCCTCACCCATGACACGAACCAGCTCATCATTGACGATTTTGACGAACACCTGTCCGGGGCTGAGGCTTTTACTGACCTCAGTGCCCAGCGCACGCTCCTTGACGCCATTGATAAACTCTTTGACCACCGGCAGCGCAACATCTGCTTCAAGCAGAGCCATGCGCACTTCGCGCAGAGTCGCCTTGATGTTGTCTTCGGTCAGCCGGGCCTGGCCGGTGACACTGCGCAGCGTCTGTGTAAGCCGTTGTGACAGATTATCGAACATGTTTGCCTCTGTATCGCTGATCGCTTGTTGCCTCGACACCCTTTTTCGCGTGGTGATGGTGGCAACTGATCTTTATCAAAACCCTTATTATACAGAAGGGGCCAGTTACACGGCACCTTATATTTCCTCTGCCTGAAGTTTATGCCAAACTTGGCGCCTTCAAAGGAGAGATTTCAGGATGCTCATAGTCACCACACTGATTGCGATAGTTTGCTATATGGCCGCGACTGCCATGCAGTGGCAGCGCCTGAAGCAAAACAGATCTGATACACGCAATAAGGTTCTGGGGCTGGGACTGGCGGGATTCATCAGCCATGGCGGAGCGGTTTTTCTGACACTGCATCAGGCTGAAGGGGTCAATCTGGGCTTTTTCAGTGTCGGATCATTGATCGCCTGGCTGGTCGCAGCACTCGTGCTGGGCAGCAGTTTGCGTCAGCGACTCGACAATCTGTTCATCGGTGTTTTCCCGATGGCCATTCTGGCGCTTGCACTCGCCGCACTACTGCCGGGCAGCAGCCAGTATCGCGCCTTCGAGGGCGGCCTGCTGGTGCATATTCTTCTGTCCATTCTGGCCTACAGCATTTTCACACTGGCCACACTTCAGGCGATTCTGCTGTCACGCCAGGAAGCGGCTCTCAAGCAGCACCACACGCGCGGACTGGTTGCCAGTCTGCCACCGCTGCAACTGATGGAAAGACTGCTGTTCGAGATGCTCTGGGTCGGCTTTATCCTGCTCAGCCTGTCGCTGCTCAGCGGCATGCTGTTTGTGGAGAACCTGTTTGCCCAGCACCTGGTACATAAAACCGTCCTCTCCATCGCGGCTTGGGTCATCTATGGCATCTTGCTTGCGTGCCGTCACTTCCTCGGATGGCGCGGCAGTCGTGCCACCAATTGGACGGTCGGTGGTTTCATTCTGCTGATGCTGGGTTTTTTCGGTTCCAAGCTGGTGCTGGAACTTCTGCTCTGAGTCCGACAAAGCTATTGACAGTTAAACCCTGTAACCAGAGAATGGTTCCCCATTTGGTCAATAAAGGCTCTAACTTTTGGAAGATGCGTCGATAGGTTCACTGCTGATCCTACTTGGGTTTCTGATTCTGCTGTCTGCTTTTTTCTCCAGCTCAGAAACATCGATGATGTCACTTAACCGCTACCGGTTACGCCATCTGGTCAATAACAAGCACCGTGCCGCCACCAAGGCCAGCAAGCTTCTCGAGCGCCCGGACCGCCTTATCGGCGTGATTCTGATTGGCAATAATTTTGTCAACATTCTGGCTTCCGCCATAGCGACCGTTATTGCCGTGCGCCTGTGGGGTGATGCCGGCATCGCCATTGCGACCGGTGCGCTGACTCTGATCATTCTGGTTTTTGCCGAAGTGACGCCAAAAACACTGGCAGCCCTGCACCCGGAACGCATCGCTTTTCCAGCATCATTTGTATTGACCCCCCTGCTCAAAGTCATGTATCCGCTGGTCTGGGCAGTCAACTCCATCACCAATGGCCTGCTGAAATTACTCAGAATCAAAGTTTCTGACAACAACGGTGATCACCTCAGCACTGAAGAACTGCGCACTCTGGTCAATGAAGCCGGTGCCCTTCTGCCCAAACGCCACCAATCAATGCTACTGGGTGTATTACAGCTCAATGATGTCACCGTGAACGACATCATGATTCCGCGTAACGAGGTGGAAGGGATAGATCTGGAGCATGATCTGGATACGATTCTTCAGCAACTGTCAGAAACCAGCCACACTCGACTCCCCATCTATCATGGTGATATCAACAAGGTGGTTGGTATCCTGCATATGCGCAATCTGGCGCAGTTGATTCAGCAGGGTAAGGTAACCAGAGAGTCCATTCTGCAGGTCGCCCGAGACCCCTATTTCGTGCCGGAAAGCACACCCTTGCAGACTCAACTGCTCAACTTCCAGAAAAAAAGCCGACGCATTGGCATCGTGGTGGATGAATATGGAGATGTTGAGGGGATCGTAACTCTGGAAGACATTCTGGAAGAGATAGTCGGGGAACTGTCTGAAGAGAACAGCGATATAGCGGAGGATATTCATCCTCAGGATGATGGCAGCTACTTTATCGACGGCAGTGCTTATGTGCGTGATATCAACCGCGTGCTGAACTGGGACCTGCCCACTGACGGTCCCAAGACACTGAATGGATTGATCACCGAAACACTTGAGTCACTGCCGGATGCCAATGTCTGTCTTGAAATCAACAATTATCGCGTAGAGACCCTGCAGATCCAGGATAAATGCATCCAAACGGCACGGATTCAACTCATCAACAGTCCTTCCTGACAACTTTCGCAGCGCTGTCCGCCAACCTCTCCGGGCGCGGCGGAACAGCCAGTCCGGCACCGAACCCGACATTCAGAAACTCTGTCAGAATATAGGCAGTCAGCCCCCAGATAATTTCACCGTCATACTCCCAGACGGGAACAGTATGGGTACGCCCCTCATATATAAAGCTATCCATGCGCTGCTGATTACCTTCCAGAAAAAAGGAAACCGGTACCTTGAACACCTTATCCAGCTCACCAGGATTCGGACGTAAGGGCAGGTGTGATGGAATCACTCCGACCCAGGGTGTCACCTGCAGCTTATGCTTGGATACCACCTGCCCTAGTGAGCCTATGATGCTGACCTTATCCTGACTGAGACCGATCTCCTCCTCAGCTTCACGCAATGCCGTGTGCAGCAGATCAACATCCTCAGGGTCTCGTTTACCACCCGGAAAAGCCACCTCACCACGATGTGTTGAAAGCAGGTGAGAACGTACTGTCAACACAATTTCAGGGTCATGAACCCTATCCGTCATCACCACCAGAACGGCAGCCTCAACCCCCTGAGTTCTCAACCGCCAGGGTCGATAATGCTTTAACCTCTTCGCCACCTGATCCAGCATCTGCTCTCCTGTCAGCGCTTATTGGCCATGCGCTCAAATCCAGTACAAAATGGGTCGACGAGCCTTCTGCGATACGGCTAAAATGGGTGCAGACACAAGGAACCCAACCTATGAAGTTTTGTAGCCAGTGCGGCGCCCCCGTCACCAGCAGAATACCCGAAGGGGATAATCGCGAACGTTATGTCTGCGGAAACTGCGGCACTATTCACTACCAGAACCCTCGAATTATTGCCGGTTGTCTGCCAATCTACAACCAGCAGGTTCTACTGTGCAGACGCGCCATTGAGCCTCGCTATGGCTACTGGACTCTGCCAGCAGGGTTTATGGAGAATGGTGAATCAACCGAAGATGCCGCGCTGCGCGAGACACTGGAAGAGGCCAATGCCAATGTCCTGATCCGCCAGCTCTATACAGTTACCTCCATCGTGCATGTCAATCAGGTGCAGATGATCTATCTCGCCCACCTGCCAGAACCCGAGTTCAGCAGCAGCGATGAGTCTCTGGAAGTTCAACTCTTCCATGAAAATGAGATCCCATGGAATGATCTGGCCTTTGAAACCATCCGCAACGCTCTGCGCTTTTTTTTCGAGGACCGGCAGCTAGGCACCTTCCCTCTGCGCCATATAGAATTGGATATCAGCGAAAAGGGCAAGCTGATCACGCGTGAAGGCACTGCGCAGTAACTTCACCAAATAACCCTTATAGATCTTCCAGCCGCCAGACATCATAGGCCACCTCTTCATAGGGGTGGGCCTGCTTAAGGGTAGCAACCGCCTGGCCGATCAATTGATCATCACAGACCATCTCAACCTTCCACTCCGCCACTTTCTCCAGCTCATCCTGCTGTCCGATATGCGGATTGCTGCCCGACAAGGGCCTGAACTGACCCGTACCCAGCGTCTGCCAGCAACAACTGCCGTAGTCACCGATCCTGCCGACACCGAGGTCAAATAGCGCCTGTTTGACAATTTCGAGATCAGCCTCAGGCACAAAGAAACATAATTTATACATTAATTGCCCTCAAATATCAGGAAAAGGGAAAAGGGGTCAGGAAAAAGGGGTCAGGTACATTTACGGTCCACCGTAAATGTACCTGACCCCTTTTCCTCATAAGGCTCCCCAAAAAAAGGCCCGCAAGAGCGGGCGAGTAAGAAGAACTCTTTGAGTTTAGCGCAAACCCAGCACATCCTGCATGTCATACAGACCAACCGGCTTGCTATTGAGCCAGGCTGCCGCTCTGACGGCCCCCTTGGCAAAGGTCATTCGACTGGAGGCCTTATGTGTAATCTCGATACGCTCACCTTCTGTGGCAAAGAGCACCGTATGATCACCGACAATATCACCAGCACGGATGGTTTCGAAACCTATCTCCTTCTCAGGACGCGCACCGGTATAACCCTGACGGCCATAAACCGCACAGTTTTTCAGATCGCGATCCAGTGCATCAGCAATAACTTCACCCATACGCAACGCAGTGCCGGAAGGAGCATCCACCTTATGACGATGGTGCGCTTCGATAATTTCGATATCGTAACCGGCATCATCACCCAAAACAGTCGCGGCGATCTCCAGCAGTTTAAAGCAGAGATTGACACCGACACTCATATTTGGTGCAAATACTATCGCCGTCTTATCGGACGCCTTACGCAGACGCTCTTTCTGCAGATCATCCAACCCTGTGGTGCCGATCACTATCTGCTTGCCATGTGCAGCACAGAAAGCCACGTTACCCATCGATACCTCAGGTGACGTGAAGTCAATCAGCACATCAAACTGATCCAACACCTGATCAAGGCTCGGACTCAGTAGAACACCCAGCTTGCCGATACCGGCCAGCTCACCGGCATCAGCACCTGCCAGACTGCTTCCCGGCTCGACAATCGCAGCTGACAGGCGCACGCCTTCGGCCTGGTGGATTGCCTCTATGATGGTTCGCCCCATACGACCGGCCGCACCGGTGACTGCTACTCTGATCATGCGTTTACCATGCCCGAATCTGCTGACCTGATAATCAGGTCATATCCTCAAAGAATTTTTTGACGGAATCAAAAAAACCATGCCGCTTGGGACTGTGCTTACCCTTGCCCTCTTCGGTCGCATCCTGGAACTCACGCAACAGCTCCTTCTGGCGACTGTTAAGGTTGACCGGGGTTTCGACGATGGCCCGCACCATCAGGTCGCCGGTTGAGCCACCACGGACAGGGGCGATGCCCTTGCCACGCAGGCGGAACAGCTTGCCGCTCTGAGTTTCTGCAGGGATCTTCAGCTTGACACGGCCATCCAGTGTCGGCACATCCAGCTCACCACCGAGTGCGGCATCTACAAAGCTGATCGGCACTTCACAGAAAAGGTGCTTACCGTCACGCTGGAAGATCGGATGTTCACGCACACTGACCTGAACATAGAGATCACCTGCAGGACCACCATTACCACCTGCTTCACCCTCACCCGCCAGACGAATACGGTCGCCCGTATCCACACCCGCCGGGATCTTGACCTGCAATGTTTTGACCTTCTCAACACGGCCATGGCCATGACAGGCTGTACAGGGGTCCGGGATCACCTTGCCGCGACCATGACAGGTTGGGCAGGTTTGCTGCACAGAGAAGAAACCCTGCTGCATCCTGACCTGACCGACACCACCACAGGTGCTGCAGGTACGTGGGCTGGTTCCCGGCTTAGCACCGGAGCCGTCACAGACATCACAGGCCACAAGTGTCGGCACACGCAGGCTTTTTTCACAGCCACGTACCGCTTCCTCAAGGCTGAGATCAAGGTTATAACGCAGGTCGGCACCGCGCTGCACACTGCTGCGCCGCTGACCGCCACCCCCACCGAAGATATCGCCGAAGACATCGCCAAAGATATCGGAGAAGTTGCCCTCGAAGCCACCACCATGGAAACCGCCACCACCCTGCCCCTGCACGCCGGCATGACCAAACTGATCATAGGCGGCCTTCTTCTGGGCGTCTGACAGCACCTCATAGGCTTCGCTGAACTCTTTGAACTTCTCTTCCGCCTCAGGATTATCCGGATTGCGATCCGGATGATACTTCATGGCCAGACGGCGATAAGCCTTTTTGATATCACGATCGGATGAGTCACGCGACACACCCAACAGTTCATAGTAGTCTTTCTTTGACATAATCCGAATCTGATCCGGTTGTAGACTTCAATTGAAGCCGGACACGACAACGCGGGCATAAGCCCGCGTCGCCACACATACCCTATCGAACAGGCGCGGACAGCTTACTTTTTATCGTCCTTGACCTCTTCGAACTCGGCATCAACAACATCGTCTGCTGTCTGCTTTTCTGCTGCATCATCAGCTGCAGAATCCGCCTGCGCCGCGTCCGCGTACATCTTTTCAGCCACTGACGAGATAGCCGCCGTCAAGGCTTCAGTCTTGCTCTCGATAGCAGCCTTGTCATCACCCGTCAGCACCTCTTCCAGCTCGGCAATTGCGGCTTCAATGCTGGTTTTCTCACTGTCGCTGACCTTATCCGCGGCATCTTTCAGCGTCTTTCTGGCTGTATGAACCATGGCATCGCCCTGGTTACGTGCAGTCGTCAGCTCTTCAAAACGGCGGTCATCGTCAGCATGCGCTTCGGCATCACGCACCATTTTTTCGATCTCTTCATCACTCAGACCGGTTGAGGCCTTGATGACGATTGACTGCTGCTTGCCGGTTGCCTTGTCCTTGGCGGACACGTTCAGAATACCGTTGGCATCGATATCAAACGTCACCTCGATCTGCGGTACACCGCGTGGTGCCGGTGGAATATCAGCCAGATCAAAACGACCCAGCGACTTGTTCTGCGATGCCTGCTTGCGCTCGCCCTGTACCACATGGATGGTCACGGCTGCCTGATTATCATCGGCTGTCGAGAACACCTGTGACTTCTTGGTAGGAATCGTGGTGTTCTTATCGATCAGTGGTGTAGCAACGCCACCCATGGTTTCGATACCCAGCGTCAGCGGAGTCACGTCGAGCAGCAGCACGTCTTTCACATCACCGGACAGAACGGCCGCCTGAATACCTGCGCCTATGGCAACCGCTTCATCAGGATTGACATCCTTGCGTGGTTCCTTGCCGAAAAAGTCTGTGACTTTCTTCTGCACCAGCGGCATACGTGTCTGACCACCGACAAGAATCACTTCATCGATCTGAGAGGCAGACAGACCAGCGTCTTTCAATGCAATGCGGCAAGGCTCCATGGAGCGATCAACCAGCTCTTCAACCAGTGACTCCAGCTTGGCACGCGTAACACGAACATTAAGATGTTTCGGACCTGAGGCATCAGCTGTGATGTAAGGCAGGTTGACATCTGTCTGCTGTGAGCTGGACAGCTCAACCTTGGCTTTCTCAGCCGCTTCTTTCAGACGCTGCAGCGCCAGTGGATCGTTATGCAGATCGATTCCACTCTCTTTCTTGAACTGATCAGCCAGATAGTTGATCAGCGCCAGGTCGAAATCTTCACCACCAAGGAAAGTATCACCGTTGGTTGCCAGTACTTCAAACTGATGCTCACCATCAACATCAGCGATTTCGATGATGGACACGTCAAATGTACCACCACCCAGGTCATAAACCGCAATGGTCTTGTCGCCCTTGCTCTTGTCCAGACCATAAGCCAGTGCAGCAGCCGTTGGCTCGTTGATGATACGCTTCACCTCAAGACCCGCAATACGACCGGCATCCTTGGTTGCCTGACGCTGTGAATCGTTGAAGTAGGCAGGTACCGTGATAACCGCTTCGGTAACAGGCTCGCCAAGGTAATCTTCCGCCGTTTTCTTCATTTTCTTCAGAATTTCGGCAGAGACCTGCTGCGGCGCCATCTTTTTGTCTTTAACCTGAACCCAGGCATCGCCATTATCAGCTTTGACAATTTTGTAAGGTACCATCTTGATATCTTTCTGCACTACGTCGTCACCGAAACGGCGACCAATCAGACGCTTGATGGCAAAAATCGTGTTATCCGGATTGGTCACCGCCTGACGCTTGGCAGACTGACCGACCAGGATTTCACCATCATTGGTATAGGCAATGATGGAAGGGGTTGTACGATCGCCTTCTGAGTTTTCGATAACTCTGGTTTTATCGCCATCGAGGATTGCCACACAAGAGTTGGTGGTCCCCAGATCGATACCAATAATTCTACCCATTTTCTACTCCAGCATTTTGCGTCCACGAGTGGGACATGAATTCTGTAAAAATCGTTAACAGTTATATGGGGCCGCCTGAATCAATTTCAAGCGCTGCTAATCACCCTTTCGCAACCATGACCATCGCCGGACGAACCAGTCGACCATGCAGCGTAAAACCCTTCTGCATCACGGCCACAACTGTGTTCGGCTTGGCATCAGGCGCATCCACCATCGACATCGCCTGATGCAACTCAGGGTCAAATGCCTGCCCCTGTGGATCGACCATCTCCACATTGAACTTGGCCAGTGCGGCAGTGAAGATACTCAGCGTCAGCTCATTACCTTCGCGGATAGCCTGAATACTCGGGTCATCGCCCTTGCAGGCATCCACAGCCCGCTCAAGACTATCGATAACCGGCAACAACTCAGCCACAAACTTATCCAGCGCATACTTATGAGCCCGCTCGACATCCTGCTCAGCACGGCGACGGGTATTCTGAATCTCTGCCTGCGCACGCAGTTGCAAATCAGCCAACTGCCCCTTCAGGACTTGAATCTCCTCCATCGCCTGCAACTGGTCCAGCCCCTTGTCGGATGCCTGATCAGACGCCCCGGTATCAATCACATCATCAGCTGAAGCCATATCGTCGGCAGTTGCCTGTGCAGAACCCTGCTCATCAGCCTGAGGCGCCTGCTGTTTATCCGCACGCTCCTGAACATCAGCCTGATGCTGGTCTTGCTGCTCATTTGCCATCAGCTCTTCTCCCATTGTTCAATTCTTGTTACACGTCTCGTTGCCACCGTATATGGGGATACACTCAGACTATTCAAGGTTAAAAAATGTTTTTTTGTACCGGATGCAGCAACAGGGCTTGCAGGCAATATCAAAATACCTTATACATTAAATACTGTATAAATAACCATGTAGTGATGCCATGCTGACGCACCTGATCATCCGCAACTTTGCCATCGTAGACGAACTGGATATCGACCTCTCATCCGGCATGACCGTTATCAGCGGCGAGACCGGCGCCGGAAAATCGATCATGCTGGATGCACTCGCTCTGACACTGGGCGATCGTGCCGACAGCGACACTGTCAGAAGCGGCGCGGAGCGCGCGGAAATCACTGCGATTTTCGACCTGCAGCAGATTCCCGACGCACGTGAGTGGCTCCAGGCGCAGGACCTCGATCAGGATGAGGAGGAGTGCCAGCTGCGCCGTATCGTTACTCGCGAGGGACGCAGCCGCAGCTATATCAATGGCCAGCCTGTACCTCTGGCACATCTGCGTGAGCTGGGACAGTTTCTGGTCGACATTCATGGCCAGCATGAGCATCAGCGCCTGTTGAAAAAAGAGTATCACCGCACACTACTCGACCAGTATGCACGCCAGACAGAGCTGTCGGATCAGGTACGCAAGGCCTATCACACCTGGCAGCGCCAGCAGAATGAACTGACCACTAAGCGTGAACAGAATGCCGAGCAGGATGCTCGTCTGCAGTTGCTGAACTATCAGATTGAGGAACTTGATCAACTGGCCATTCAGGATGGTGAACTGGCGCAACTGGAAGAGGAGCAGCGCATGCTGGACAATGCCGGCAGCCTGCTCAGCACCGGCCACCAACTGCTAGAGATCGCCAGTGAGGGCGAAAATGAAAACTGCATAAGCCTGCTCAGCCACTGCCAGCAACTGCTGGTAAGCCTGAACAGCCGCGCACCCGCACTGCTGCAGGCTGGCGAGATGCTCAACAACGCCCAGATACAGCTTGAAGAAGCCAGCCGTGAAATTCGCCACTATCTTGACCAGGTGGAGGTCAACCCGCAGCGCCAGCAGGAGGTCGAAGAGCGCCTGACACTGATTTACGATGTCGCGCGCAAACATCGCGTCCAACCTGAACAGCTACTCGAACTGCATCGCTCCCTGCAGGCAGAGCTGGATGAGATCCAGCGCTCCGATGAAATTCTGGAAGAGCTGGAGCTCGCCGTTACCGCCGCGCACGAGGAGTATGCCGCCAAGGCCGCCCAACTCAGTCTGCAGCGCAGCAAGGCAGCGGCCACCCTCAACAAGGCAGTGGACCAGCAACTGCATAGTCTGGGCATGATGGCTGCCAGTTTTACGGTATCCCTGCAACCGCTTGATGCGGGCAAAGGCAGCGCCAATGGCATGGAGGAGGTCGAATTTCTGATCAGCACCAACAAAGGATTGCAGGCCCGCCCACTGGCCAAAGTTGCCTCAGGTGGTGAGCTGTCACGTATCAGCCTGGCAATTCAGGTGATCACTGCACAGACCAGCGCCACACCGACGCTGATCTTTGATGAAGTGGACGTTGGTATCGGCGGCGCCATTGCTGAGGTGGTCGGAAGAATGCTCAGAGATCTGGGCCAGCGCACACAGGTACTCTGCGTGACTCACCAGCCTCAGGTGGCCGCTCAGGGCGACCAGCATCTGTTTGTCAGCAAGGAGGCCAAAGGACAATTGACTCAGACACGCATTGATCTGCTGAACGAAGAAAAGCGCATACAGGAAGTGGCACGCATGCTCGGCGGCATAGAACTGACCGAAGCAACCCTTCTGCACGCTCAGGAGATGCTGAGCCCGAGCTGATACTCAGCAGAGGCTCACGCCTTATTTTTTGTCGAAATGCCCATACAGATAGAGTGTTCTGTCTGTAATAGTGAAGCCATGCTCATCAGCGATAGACTCGAGCAGCCCGTTCAATTCTGGATTGTTGAACTCGACAACCTTGCCGGTCTTTACACAGACCATATGGTCGTGATCATCTTCACGGGCAAGCTCAAATACCGAATGGCCGCCTTCAAAGTGGTGACGACAAACCAGACCTGCCGCCTCAAACTGAGTCAGAACACGGTACACAGTTGCCAGACCGACATCTTCACCCGTTTCCATCAGCAGCTTGTAAATATCTTCGGCACTGAAGTGCTCACCTTCGCCCGCTCGCTCCAGCAGTTGATAGATCTTTACTCTGGGCAAGGTAACTTTCAGCCCTGCTTTGCGAAGTTCTTGATTTTCAAGTGTCATAATCTGTCTCTATTCACTATGCGCTAAGGGATATGCAGTGGTAGACTTTATTATCATTATTTATACGGCAAAGTGGAAGTTATTTACCGATGCGAAATATTTTGATTGCCATCACCGTGAGCTTTCTTGTTTCGGCCTGCTCTTTTCCCGGTGTATACAAGATCGACATTCCACAGGGAAACATAGTTACGCAGGAGATGGTGGACCAGCTCCGCCCCGGCATGACACACAGCCAGGTTCGCTATGTACTGGGCACCCCACTGATCACCGACACCTTCAATGATGATCGCTGGGACTATGTCTACAGCATGAAGCCCGGCGGCGGTGCTACCACCCGCGAACGTGTCACCATCTACTTCACCAATGGTGAGCTGTCACGCATCAGCGGTGACTACAGACCATCCGCCACCAACAGTCAGTAAATGCCTGATTGGCCGAGTGCGCACAAACCACTGTGCGCACTCAGCCCTCACCCTTTTCCGCCTTTGCCTTTTCGGCAGCCTTACGTGCTCTGATCTCTTTGGGATCCGCCAGCAGCGGTCGATAAATCTCTACACGATCACCAGCGTGCAACTGCGCTGACTTTGGATCTTTCACAGCCTTGCCAAACACCCCCATGAGGGCGTTGTCGGGATCAATTTCAGGAAAATATTCCACAATACGTGACTGAATCACCGCCTCATAAACGGTACAGTTCTCACTCACCTGTACAGAGACGATTTTCTGTTCATCTGGCAGCGCATAGGCCACTTCAACTGTCATCATCTTAATTCAAGCCTTTCAGCCATACACCTTATCGGCACGTTCAACAAATACTTCCACCATACTGGTCGCAACCGAATTGAACAGTTTGTTCATTGCCATACTCGTCAGGCTGCCTTTGAATTCAAATTTGAGAGTAAACTCAACCTTGCACGCCTCTTCACTCAGCGGCGTCAGCACCCAGGTGCCACTGAAGGAGGAAAATGGACCTTCCACCAGCGCTATCTCCATACGCTTTGGCCTTTGCAACTGATTGCGGGTCGTAAAACTGTACTTCAAACCCGCTTTCGCCAGATACAGCGTCGCTTCAATCTCGGACTCTGTCTCCCGAACCACTTCAGTGCGCACACAGCCAGGCAGAAATTCCGGGTACTGCCTGACATCATTGATCAGATCAAACATCTGCTCTGCAGTATGCAATACCAGGGCACTGCGATTCACTTCCGTCATGTAATCATCAACCAGACTATTTACGAATAGAGCGCATTATACAGATTCATGACAAAGATGAGTCCTACTGCTGCAGGCGCAACAAACCGCAGCAACCACAGCCACAGAGCCGCCATCGCTGGATTGGATAACGCAAGCTCCGCCGTCAACAACTCCTTATCCAGAACCCATCCGGCCAGCACCGCAACAGCAATACCACCCAGCGGCAAGAAAAGAATCGTAGTAGTGATATCGATCAGGTCAAAAATACTGACACCCAATATCTTCAGATCAGACAACTGCCCCAGCGAATAAAGTGCGGCAACTCCCAGCCCCCAGGCCAGCGCACCCAACAGTAACACAGCCCTGGCACGTGACCATTTGAAACGTTCCGTCACCCAGGCTGTGGCAGGCTCCAGCAGTGAAATAGCAGAGGTCAGCGCTGCGACTGCTGCCAGCAGGAAGAACAGGAAGCCAAACACCTGCCCCCCCGGCAACTGTAAAAACGCAACCGGCAGCGTAACAAACAGCAACCCGGGACCTGCTCGCAGCTCCATCTGTGCTGCCATCACCACTGTCACTACCACCAGGCCGATCAGCAGTGCAACCAGCGTATCGAACACTCCTATAGCTATCACTGTTGGAGCAATGGAATCGCTTTTACCCATATAAGCTGAATAAGCCATAATCACACCCACACCAAGTGCCAGTGTGAAAAAGGAATGCCCCAGCGCAATCAGTACAGCATCCCAGCCAATATCCTGCAGATGAAAATTGAACAGGTATTCGGTAGCCGATACAAACTCACCCGTTGTGAGCGCAAAACCCAGCAGCATGAACAACATCAGGAAAAGCACCGGCATCAGAAAGCGCATGGCACGATCCAGCCCACGCTCCACTCTCTGCGCCAGCACCCAGATCACCAGCAGGACAAACAGGCTATGCCAGAGCAACAGCATCTGAGAATCAGCCAGCAATTTATTGAAAAAGCGCGAGGTCTGATCCACCCCAAGGCCATTGAGCTGTCCGAAAATCATGGCTACCAGATAGTGCAACACCCATCCCGCAACTACTGAGTAATAGGAAAAGATCAGGAATCCACAGAAAATAGCCAGAGCACCCACAAGTCGCCAGTGTCGGCTGGCACCGGCTGACACTGCCGCATCCTCTATGGCATTCACGGGATTCTGCCGCGCATGTCGACCAATCACCACCTCCGCCATCATGATCGGCACGGCCACCAGCAGCATGCAGGAAAGATAGAGCAGAATAAATGCACCACCCCCGTGCTGGCCGGTCATGACCGGAAACAGCCAGATATTACCGAGCCCGACAGAAGACCCCATCGCGGCCAGTATGAAAATCCAGCGATTGGACCAGGAACCCTGAATGGAGAGCATTTGCCGCATAGTTATTCCATCTGAAAGCCCTGACAAAGACCTGAGGTGTGCTCAATCGCCGGACAGGTTCCTGGAAACACAAGACTGACACAAACAGTCTTTACATAAACCCTAGTTAATAGCCTATTCATGGCTCTATTATCAAGCACTTTGCCCGACAAATGAAATCCAGCTTTCAATGCTGTCTGCGCATGGATATAATCCGCGCCATGTCAAAGAAGAAACCCAAATCCACCAGTCCCATCATCTGCCAGAATAAAAAGGCATACCATGAGTACAGTATCGAGCAGAAGTTCGAGGCTGGCCTGGTGCTGACCGGATGGGAAGTCAAAAGTCTGCGTGATGGCCGTGCTCAGCTGGTCGACTCCTATGTCGTGCTTAAAAACGATGAGGCCTGGCTGGTTGGCGCACATTTTTCACCACTGCTGTCAGCCAGCACTCATGTTGTGGCCGAACCGAAACGTGATCGCAAACTGCTGCTGAATCGCCGCGAGATCGATCGTCTTATCGGTGCCACTCAGGCAAAGGGCTATACCTGTGTAGCGCTGTCGCTCTACTGGAAACAGGGACGCGTCAAATGCGAGATCGCACTGGTAAAAGGCAAGAAACAGCATGACAAGCGTGCCGCCGAGAAAGAGCGCGACTGGGGTCGTGAGAAGCAGCGAGTGCTGGCAGCACACTGATCAGACGTCAGCCACAGTTTCCTGCTTTCTCAGAAGGGCCAGACAAACCACTCAGGATGCGCCTGCCACAACAGGCGTACCGACATGGCCAGCGACACCACCACCAGCAGTGGCCGGATAATTTTCACCCCCTTACTGACCACCAGCCTTGAACCCAGCCTGGCCCCCAGTATCTGCCCACACGCCATTGTCAGCCCGATTACCCACAACACCTGACCGCCGATTGCAAAAAACAGTAGCGAAGCCAGATTGGACGTAAGGTTCAGCAGCTTGGTATGTGCCGTTGCCCTGGCAATCCCATAACCCGCCAGTGCTACGAAAGCCACGGCAAAGAAAGATCCGGTCCCCGGTCCGAAAAAACCGTCATAGAAGCCGACACTGGTACCGATCAGGAACGCAAAGGTGTTTTCTGTCATTCGGCGATGGCTGTCCTCATCACTCACTCGCGGCGAAAACAGAAAGTAGCAGGCGAAAGCTGCCAGCAGAAATGGCAGGATTCGACTGAGCTGACTGGCATCGATCTGCTGTACCACCAGCGTACCGAATGCACTGCCAACAAAGGTACAGAGTATCGCCAGACGCATCTCTTTCAGGTTGATCAACCCGCGTCGATAAAAATAAAGCGTGGCAGAAAACGCGCCGAAGCTACTCTGCAGCTTATTGGTCGCCAGCGCCATGGTCGGCGGCATTCCGGTTGCCAACAGTGCCGGAATGGAGATCAGACCACCGCCCCCGGCAATGGAGTCCACAAAACCGGCCACCAGGCCGACCAGTGCAAGGAGTAGCAGAGTTGAGAGTTCCAGTTCCATGATCAGCCGCAGCGGCTCCATCCAGAAAAATTCGAGGGCAACAGTATAGCAGCTCTGGTGCGTGCGCCTGCGAGCACTCTGCACAATTTTTCACTGCGCCATTTTTAATGAACAGGTTCTCAATGCTCACTCTCTCACCCTGTCCAGAATGAGGCACTCATCAACCACCGCCACATCATATCTGCACCCTTTTGGACGCTTTGTTTCATGCGCTCTCCATAAGCGCTGCAGCAACCCAATGAAAGGTATGGCTTATCGCATAATGGCACGTTTTCTGCTGATGAGTATTCTGCGGAACTTACAGCATATTTCAGAGAGATTCTCCCATGAAAAAGATCATCAAACCGATCGTCCTTGCACTCGCTTCCACGACTCTCGCCCTGCCAGCCATGGCGGAGCTGTCGGGCCATGTCGGCTCCACTCTCACCCACCCGACAGAGTCGAGCTCCGACACACAGCTCACCTTTGAAGTCGGGGCGTTATATGAGTTTGAAAGTGGCATATATGGCAGCGCGCTGTTCACCACTAACGATGTGCTGGATTCCGACAGCAAGTTCAGGCAAAGCCTGGTAGAGCTGACAGCTGGTTTCACGGAAGAGATCAATGATCTAACCTACTATGATCTGGGCCTGATCTATGAAAGACAACTCAGCAGTCGAGATAAGGCCGAACTGGTGGAGGTTTATTTTGGAGCAGGTTACGCGATAACACCCGCCGTCGAAGTCAATCTGTATGGATACAAGAATCTTCGCTCCAGTGTTGATGAAAGCAGGCTGGAACTGGGCGTGAACTATGCCGGTGAAGTGGTGGACCTGTTCTCGCTGTTCACGAAAGGATTCGAGGATGATGAAAGCGAGTTGCTGGAGCTGGGTCTCGGCAAGGAGTTCATACCGAACAACTACCTATCGGCACTTTACGCTGCCGATCTGGACAGCTCAAAAAATAATTATATCGAAATCGCCTACACCTACAGCTTCTGAGTCCCCCTCAACCCACCAGGCGGCTGTAACTTCCCCTTCCAGCTGCCTGACTTCTCCGCTATACTATGGACACTTCATTGGGGGTGACATGGCTTCGACGCTGGTTACAAACCCTTTGGTGCATGCCGAGAACGTGATGATTCTCGTTAATCCCTCGTCACACAGTTATAGTTGCTAACGACGATAACTACGCTCTAGCAGCCTAAGGGCCGCTAGCGCCGCACTCTAAGGTGTCTGTAACTTTGAGGTTCGCGGTGTCATTTGAGACAGAATCGCCCGGATGCTTCGCCTTAAGCTGAACGGTTAAAAATAAAAAGGCTCGCCCTAAACACCCTGACTCTCGGGTCGTGCTGGGTTAATTGAATAGAGAAGTCTAAGCATGTAGATCTAGAGGCAGAGGGCTGGCGGACGCGGGTTCGAAACCCGCCACCTCCACAGAAGTTACGCAAAACTGATTAAGTCGTTACAAAACAACAATTTAATCAACGCAAAACATCTTGTCGAAAATATTTGTGTACCAACTTTGTGTATTGATACCATGTATCAAAAGCACAGAGGTGAATACATGAAAGGTCTGAAGGTTTCAAAAACAGGAAGCTGGAGCTTTAGAAAGCGGGTGCCTCCTGAGTTAGTCAGTGTTATCGGCAAGCGGGAGTTTCAGAAATCCTTTGGCAAGATAAATAAGGCTGAAGCACTCCTGAAGGCCAGCAGATACCTAGCCGATTGTGAAGAGCAGATCGCCAGAGCCAGAGGTGTTCTCATTCCGTCAGACTTCGGGCCACTGGATTCAGAAACACGTCAGGAGTTCTTTGAGCACTTAGCAGCATCTGTATTGCTTGAGTTCAGAAACTCGCCTCAGAAGCTGTTTTATGGCTCGGAGAAGGGTGCTCTTGAATTGCTAGAACAGAACAAACTGAATAGTTTTGACCAAACAAGCAACCACCTATTCGGCTCCACTCCATACAAATCAGCAGATGATTACAAAGCGGCACTGGGATATTGTCAGCCAGTAAAATATCTCGATTCATACGAATCCACATTAGACCGCCTTCAACCTCGCTCAAGAGACGAACACACCTCTCTGATTCGAAAGTACTTCCTGAGTCACTTTGAAACCATCTCACCTGCTACGTTCGACAAACAGGCTGTATTGAACTGGCAAAAGGGATTGAGTCATTTAAGCAACTCATCGCAAAGGAAAGTTGTCTCTCATTGTGCCAACTTCGTTGATTACTTGATTGATAATGAACTGACCACCGTCACCAACCACATTAGATCATTGAAGCTGCCTAAAAAATCATCAAAGGCTAAATCAGACAGAACAACAAAGCGCCAACCATTTGAAGTTGGTGAATTAGTCAGACTTCATTCAGCGATTAAAGACAAAAAACCAGCTGACAGAGAACTTGAGAAACTGTTTTTGATTGGTGTTTATACAGGAATGAGAATAGAAGAGATATGTAGAATTAAATTCAGCGATGTTAAACGCCACAAACAACGGTACTACCTGACCGTTTATGAAGATGCTAAAACCGCTGCTGGCGCTGGTCGAGAGATACCTATCCATCGAAACATAGAAAGGTTGTTTACTGTCAGAGAGAAAACAGATGATTTTGTTATTCATGTTAGATGTAGGAACCAGTATGAAGAGCGCTCTTCAGCAATAGGTAAACGATTCGGAAGGCTCAAGAAAGATCTTGGTTTTGGTATAGACAAAGTGTTCCATTCGATCAGAAAAACATTCATAACTGAACTTGAAAGAGCTGGAGTAACGGAAGCTGTAACAGCTTCTATTGTTGGGCATGAATATCGAACCATGACATATGGTTTGTATTCTGGTGGTGTAACAATCAATACTAAGTTTGAATATATGGATATGTTAGATTTTGGTGGTATTTGTATCAGAGGTGTTTAATCAGTTGGGGAGCATCCTGATTGAATGCTCTGTAATTCCTGAAATATCAGTGACTTACTGGTTTGAAAGCCCTCTTAACTGTAGCGGGTGATACGTTGAAGTGTATCGCTGTCTGAGCAATGCTGGCGCTATTAGCTTTCCGCCATTCTACAATAGCGGCTGAATCGACTTTAGCAGGACGGCCAAGTGCTTTGCCTTCTGCTTTTGCTTTCTTGATTCCCGCCATCTGTCTTTCTTTGATGTTCTCTCTTTCCAACTGGGCTAGAGCAGCCATCATGGTTAGCATGGCTTGTCCTATGGACGTGGAAAGGTCGAATCCCTCTCTCAGGCTCACCAGAGATACACCCTTTTCTTTCAGCAATTCAACGGTGTTCAAAACATCTATAGTGTTGCGCCCCATGCGGTCAATGGCGTAGATAACAACCGTGTCACCTTCACGAACGTAACTAATTAATTCAGAGAAACCTTTACGCTTGGATGCTGCGACAGCACCTGAAGTGGCTTCGTCTACAAACACTTTAGATATGTTGAACTTCTCAGCAATGGCATGTTGCTGCATACCGGTGGATTGGTCTTTGGTTGATACTCTTACGTAAGCAATGGTGGCCATGATCTTGTCCTCTGTGTTAGCTCAAAAGGTGGTATTTGAATTATGAACTAAGCTCATAGAATAATCAACACCTTTGAGCCAAGCAAAAAAGGCTGTTTAGAAGGGTAATTAAGTTGGCTCGCCAAGCAGACTTAATGAACTAACCTCAGAGACAAAAAAAACCGCTACCTCATTAGAGGCAACGGCATGGATGAAATGTATTAGAGATAGCTAATAAGCGTGTATATATTATATATAAATAATAAACGACGTGTTAGGGTGTCACAGGTGTCACAAAACGCTGAAACCCTTACGACACTAAGGCTAGAGCTGTGACACCCTACCCTCTGAGGCCGTCACAAGGGTGTCACAGGGTGTCACAAAACAGGTTCAAAAAGGGTAGTGAACCACGTTGCCAGATGGTTTATCGCCGTATACAGCTAACACCTGAGCAGTGCTGGCGCTGTCTTTCATCCAGATTCTGAATTGTTTGCCTGTTGTCGGGTCACGGATTACCTGTTTTCGATAATCCTTTTCAACCAAGATCAGTGATACTTCATTATCGTTGAACTGGTATCCAATGTTGCTCAGATGTTCTTTGAGTTCGTTGTATTTAAAGAACAAGTGAGTTTGCAGAAACTCTGTGACCTCATCATGCAACGGTGAGCAGTTGTTATTGATTAGCTCCAGAAGGTGCTCAGATTGCTCTACATGCTTCGGATTGAACCCCTCTAATGGGTATGTAGCCAGATAGTTATAAATCGCGTCCAGTGGCCTTGTAGGGGCTTCTGGATCGTTTAACCAGTTAGCCACTGACTCAATGAAACGTTGCGTTTCTTGTCTGCTTGTTTTGTGTTCAATAAAGCGAGGAACGAACCACCTACGTTCCGAAGGTTTCAACCTCATTTTTAGAGGTGGATTGCAATTCAACCAAACACGAGTGTAATTACTGATTGTCCTTTGTTGCTTCCCTTTCTCTTCAATCAAAGCATAAGGCTCTGACAACCACGATAGCAATTGATCCTGAGCGTTGTATCTGGGGTCAACATCTTCCAAACAGATGAAGAGGTTATCTTTAACAACAGTCGAGTGTTTCCCTGTCAATTGGCTAATTCGAGTTATGTTTGCCGATTGGTTCATTAGCAGCGGCTTGATTACTTCTGAATACAGGAACGATTTGCCAGTGCCTGTATCTGATAAAACCAGTACATGCCATGATGGTCTGTCGTTCGGGTGCTGAATCATATGAGCCAGCCATTGCGTTATAAGGTGCCGTTCTTTGTCTACTGGGAAAAGCCTTTCCATCAACTCAATAAACAAATAGCAATCACCACCACTATTGGAAGGTTTGTATTGTTTGTACGTGTTGTATAGCAGGTTATTGCAAGGTAACTTGATTGCTGATTGATACTCAGCGTTTGGTTGCCATCCGACACCAGCGAATCCACGTACTTGATTAAAGGCGTGTTCTGTATATGCCTTGGCAAGGTGATCTAATTTTCTGTTCTGTGTAAACCCGTACCAGAGCAATGAAGCACCATGATAACTAACCTGTTGGAGGTTAGATTTTCGAATTAAAACAGTATCTTTCTCGTTGACCGTTCGGAAGTAATGAGTGTTCAGGTATTCAACATATTGGTCTAATAATGCGCTATCAATTTCAAACTCATTCTGATTCTGTGCTTTCATTCGCCCTCGTGTTTTGTTGTTCTTTCATATAGCTTACATGCGCCTTCAGCACCTCATAAGCATATCGAGCAGCACTGAATTTGTGAGATTTACCCAGCTCAATCAGCGCTGACTCCGTTACTTTGTCAAGATTAATCTTCATTCAACACCTCCTGTTTATCCAGTTTATTGATCACTTTCTGTGATTCGGTGATCTGGTTTTTTATCATCTGTAGTTGCTTGATCTGTGTATTTGCCTTCCTCTTCAGAGCAGCATAGGCTTTATAATCCTCCTGAACCTGTTTCACATATTCCTTTCGAGCATTATCTCGAATCAGTTTAATATCATCCTGCTGTTCAGAAAGCGGCTTCACCAGCACGACTCTGTATTGTCCTTGGTTGTTAGCATCCACGTTCTGTGCGTAGTTGAAGTGGAGTGTATAACCCTTGGACAAGAGTGCATCTAATTTCTTAAGGAATATGCCGAAGGTTAGCTCACGTAAAATATAAAACCGATTGATACCGGCTGAGGAGGGGTTCGAGTTATTCAGATAGTGCTTTTCATATCTGTCTTGCCATTCGATTTCGGTCAATCCGTTGTGGATTGCTTTTGCTTTGGCTGCTTCCAGTTCATCTGCTGTTATTAGTTTCTCATCAATTAAATCAAAATTCATTTTACCTCAATTAGTTGGTTAGTTAGTTTTTTTGTGATAACAAACTTCATACCACTGTTAATATCATATAGAAAAAAACAATTTATGTCAAATCGACTTCCCAAGTTTTTCAAAAGTCAAGCGTTTTTTATACTAAATAAAAGTATCAATCTGATACTAAATATCCATGTATTTCAATCAGATAGTCATATTGTTTCATGTTTAAATAAATAATAAGAAAAACAAACAAACTTCGAGGGGGAAGAGAGCGATTTGCCAAGCAAATAAAGCAAAATCATGTAAGTGATTACCCTTATAGAATTAGCTGATTTCAGATAAAAACAAGGGGGTCATATATAAGACGTATCTGGGGTATGTTATCTGGGGGGTGTATACATAAGTAATGGATTTGTACCTAAAATCGGGCTACAGACCACGTGGCACTAAGTATATTAGCACTTACCGAAATAAGCACTTTTGGTTAATTTTTGTACAGATAATTTAGATGATATTTGAATCAGGTTGGTGCTGGCGCTGACGTTGGTGGTGAATAGGTTTAGCCAGTGGCTCAAATATCGCCTGTAGTAATGCTCAGTGGCTCTAAAAACGGCGTTTGACTGCTACCCTGTAGGTAGGTACCCCCTGAAGCAAACGCCGCTCAGAGGTGCTATTTTCGCCTATAAAACGAGGGTATTTATTTGATTAGTGTTTGAGCCTTGATTCGAAACCTGCTCAGGGCTTCGAATTGATCTGCTCTTCAATTATGACTTTGTGTATTAACTTTGTGTATCAAAATCAGTGCAAATCCACTAAATATCTTTATAAAACAATACTGTAATAACAAATGGGGGAACTACCCGCCACCTCCACCAAATCCCGGAACGCCTTCGACCGTTCCAGAACACTGCAGGCACCAGGTTCAAGCCTGCAATGTTTTCCCAGACTCAGTAATCACCAGATGACATCCGATCACACCCACAAAGCACCAGCAGCTTCCCTGCCGATATTCGAGCAGTTGATTCATCCTGATCTCAACACAGACTCCAATCGTACCTTTTACCGTCATGCTGCCCGTGCAATCGTGATGCGTGGTGAACAGATCCTGATGCTGTTTACCGAGCGCTACAACGACTACAGCTTTCCTGGCGGTGGTCTGGATGATGGTGAGGACTGGTGCGAGGGACTAAAGCGTGAGCTTGAAGAGGAAACCGGTGCACACGGCATTCGCGTACTCAGTGAGTTTGCTCGCGTGGACGAAACCCGCCCACACTATAAGGCCGACTATGATCAGATGCATATGATCTCGCACTACTTTGTCTGCGATATAGCTGATGATCTGCGCGAAGCCCGTATGGAAGATTACGAGATCGCAAATGGGATGCGACGGGTGTGGATCAATATTCATGATGCTCTGGCCCACAATGAAAGCGTCATGGCCCTTAATGAAAAAAAGATGGGACTGTCTATCCAACGTGAAACATTGATTCTCAGACATCTGGTGAAGCAATTACTGGCTGATTGATATTGATCTCTTAGGCACAGGCCCCATCATACCTGGAGCCCACGCTGCATCTGTTTCCAGACCTGAGTGTCCATCAGGGTCAGACTCTGATCTTCAGGCTGGAAGATCAACACGCACGTTCCCTGAGCCAACAGCCTGCGCACCTGACTGACTTTGGTGTCGGTCGGAACTTCCTGCTCACCGTAATCAGTTCCATCCCGCGTGACATACTCGGCCAGTATATTGGTCAAGGTCTCTGACTCTATTGATTCCCAGGGGATTTCTATGACTTGATCCATTGGAGTGCTCTCTAGTGAAAATTGGCTGCACACTATAGGCTGAAACCACGTCATGTTAAATCCGAGTATCAGTCTCTTGCTGTTTATCTAAACCACTCCTCCACGCTTACTGTCAAACCGCTGCACGCCATCCCAGCCATCCTCAGGAGGTTCTGACAAAAACTGATGGCAACGTTGCTGGTACAATGTATAAATTTTACCTGGCCACTTTTCTGATAATTGACTGAACAGTGCTTCCGCTTCAGTAAAAGCTTGCCTGCGATACAGATCCAGCGCCTGCTGATGCATGCCCAACACCTCATCTGCAGGAGCAGCTGAGAGCGGCTCGAAAAGCGTCACGGGCTGCTGTCGCCCCTTGACCTTTACCCTGTCTATCTCGCGGCAGATAACATCCTGTGCTGACTCGCGTGTGGAATCACTGATCAATATCGGGACACCATAGTAGCGGGTGAGTGATTCGAGGCGCGATGCAAGATTGACGTTATCACCGATCACACTGTAGTTCAGTCGGCTGTTGGAGCCCATATTGCCCGCCACCACCAGGCCACTGTTGATCCCGATACCGACCTGCAACATCGCTTCACCGCTTTGCATTGCCTGTACCATGGCAAGTGCAGCTCTGACGGCTCGACTGGCGGCATCCGGCTGTTCAATCGGAGCACCGAAAAGTGCCATGATCGCATCACCGATGTACTTATCCACAACTCCTGATTCAGCCTCTATGATATCTGTCAGGCGTGTCAGGGTCAGATTCAATTGTTCCAGCACTTCTCGAGGTGCTCGCCCTTCAGAAAAACTGGTGAAGCCATGACAATCCACAAACAGTACGGAAACCTCACGGTCCTCACCTCCGAGCGTGACATCACGACTCAGCAGCTCTTCAGCAATTTCAGGAGACACCACCTTACCCAGCAGATCCCGCACTTTATCGCGCTCTGCCAGCCCTTTGGCCATCTGGTTGAATGCGGAGGTCAACTGCCCCAGTTCATCCACACGATCAGGTTCAATATGCTGCTGATAGTCACCAGCTGCAATTCGTTCGGTGCTGAGTGCCAGCTTTCTCAGAGGATCTGCCACGCCTCGGGCCAACATGGCCGTACCTATCGCCGTCGCCAGCACACCAGCGATGAACAGCAGCCCCAGCAGGTTCTGCAACTGTCGATAGGGGGCCAGCATCTCATCCATATCACGCTGCATCAAAGCGTAGAGTGGAATCTGATTCTCGGCATCCAGCATCAGTGCAAGGCTGAGATACTGATACTGTCGTAATGGAATCCGTTGCGGTTCTGTTGTGGATAGCCCTTGTCGTTCCAGACTTTCCTGCAGGGCCTGTTGCTTATCCTGTGTCAGGGTGCTGGCATGGATGGCCGGAGGTTGCTGGTCCATGCGCACCAGTGAGATATCAGCCCGCACAAAGGACTGCAGCTGCGCTACAAACTGATCATCCAGTTCAAACCCGATCAGTATCCAGGCCTCATGCAAGGGAGACATCAACGGCAGGATAATCACCTGCAACACCCTGCCCTCCACAAACAGGATACCCGATGCCTCCCCCTCATCACTGTCATAGGCGTGGTCTATCAGTTCGGGATGATCGAAAAGTTCACCACTGACCTCAGGTAACAACGTATCTGCAACCACAAGATCATCCAGATCAACCAGCGCCATCCAGTCAGCACCGATACGATTGCGATGGTTATCTAGCATGGAAAGGATGGTTGGTGCATCACGTGTCGACCAGGCACTCTTGAATGCAAAATCGCCCGCCAACAGACGACCTGACTCCAGTAAACGGGCATCACGATCGATCAGTTGCTGCGCCAGTGCTCCACCGGCTATCGCCAGAGATTCTGCTACACGGGCATAGGCGTCGCGCTCATTGATCTCACGCGTCACCACAAAGCCGATCAGTTGTATGACCGTGAAGAGCCCCAAAAAAAACAGCAGCAACTGGCTCTGAAATCGCCGAAAGCGAAGTCTGATCATCGGTTAATCATCAGGGATAGCGCGTACTGCGTCTGAGCTGACGACGACCACCACTGGCCGACTGTTCCGCCAGTGTCATGCTGATATTATTGAGCTGATCAGCACTGAACCGCTCCTCGACACCAGCATTATCTGCCCCCAGACTCGGGTGCCACACGCGCACCAGGTAATGAGAGGCTTCCGGTACTGTTATGGCCGCGTGCCCGGACGGGTCTGTCAACGCATACCAGGGGCTATCGGTGACATAGAGGTAGCCCAACATCCAGTCGTGGATATTGCACGCCAGCGTCACGATACCGGACTGATCAAACAGCACCGGCTCGGATGGCGTTCCCTTGTACAACGGCAGCTCAAAGCGTTTGGCATCGGAAAACGAGTAGACATGATGGCGGATATCATCAAAATTCGGAAAGTTCACCTCAGTTCCAGCCTGAACCAACTGCACGTGAGGGACAAACTGTCGGTCGACCTGATCGACCTGCGCGGTCATTCCTGCGGAGGCTGCGGCCAGGGCGTGCCCTTCAGGCTCAATGATCACCACGACGTTATCCATCGCTTCCTGCTGGTCATTCAGGACCTGAATGCGGGCTTCGGCGGCCAGAGCTCCCTCTGTCAACATCAAGGCTGCAATCAGAATCAAACAGATCCGGGACTTGCTGCCGATCAGATGTACACCGCTCAACTTATCAGGTTTAAAACACTCAGGTTTAAAACACATAGTGGAACCCCAGGTGCAGATTGCTGCTGCGATAAGTTCGATATGGATAGGAGCCTGGCAGATCGGTACGCGCATCAAGGTGTTGATAGCCTACACTCAGCATCGCCTGCTCGGACACGCTGTACATGACCCCTAACTGGGAATCATAGACTTTTGCACCGGCACGGTAGGTTCCCATACCGAACACCGGGTCCATCAGCCACGCATAGCCCATCGGTTGACTCTGGGTTGAGCTGGATACGATATCGCCATCCCGATAACTCAGGCTGACCAGACCGCTGAGCTGATCAGTAAACCAGTAGGTCAGCTCACCGCCGAACTGCCAGCCGGACAGATCGTAAACCTTGCGCCCCTGTAACGCCTCGCTCATGGCAGAGCGCCGATCACCCTTGCCTTTCTGTCCATCGGCTGCCAGCCAGACGCGCCCATCCAGATTATCGGTCAGTGCCTTGCCCAGAGTCAGCCCCAGCCACCAGCCATGAGCGTCACGCTGGCTGTCATTGACATCACGGAAGTTATACAGCGCAGACACCTGCCACCAGGGAACGTCGGGTCCCAGCCCTATGCGCTGATTGTAGTGTGCCCCCAGCACCAGCTCTCGCTGATTAAGCCCGGAGTAACGATCATAGGCGCGCGCACTGAGATCACCCGTGAAATAGAGCAGACCGGGCGTTTGTACTGCCGGCTGCCAGGTAACGCCAGCATCAAGCTGTACGCTGGTGTCGTTACGCCGATCTCCTGAGTAACCGGCTTTGTTGAGGTTCTGATGTCGGGTGAGTGTTGTATCAAGAGAAAAGTCGAGCGCACTTGCCGGGATCGTAACTGCCAGCATAGCCAGAAACGATAACATCCTGAATCCAGCAGCTCGTGAAGGTTTTAAACTCCTCATCTTTTATCCCTCTGACTGATTGACTCTGCTTAATGTAGGTGAACTTAATTGTGGTTCAGCTTGCGTTATCGGGCAAGAAGATCAGGCAAGAAACATGGCACCTGCACATCAACACGCTCACTCCACCCTTACGTATAGACTAATACGCGATAGCCACGACAAACCCTTAGCCTGAATATGTATATAAAAATGCGCCTTTTTATGCCCTGAAACTTGACATACGGGCTGTTAGCGCTGAGATTTAAGTTACTTGTCCTTGATGACTCAAGAAAATGAAAAGCACATGAAAAAATCAAGCTTGCTGCGTGGACTGACTTATCTGTTGCTGGTAACTGCGACCTCTCCACTGATTGTTCATGCGCAGGAGAATCAGGAGGACGAGCCGCACTTCCCTATCAGCGGCTTTAATGTGGTTGGTGCAACACTGATCAGTGCCGAGATACTTGAAACCCGGGCCGCCCCCTTTGCTGGTCCCCGACAAACCTTTTCCGATATCGAATCAGCCCGGGCAGCAGTACAGGAGGCTTTCATAGCCAGAGGCTACGGCGCCGTTCAGGTGATGATACCAGAGCAGGAGATCACTGGCGGGCATGTGCAGCTGCGCGTGGTCGAGGCGAAACTGGCAGAGGTTCAGGTAACCGGTAATCAGCACTTTGATGTAGCCAACATCCGCTACAGCCTGCCTCAATTGCGAGAGGGTGAAAGCCCGAATACGGTCGCCCTGTCACGCAGCCTGGCACTGGCAAATGAGAGTCCCGGCAAGCAGACTGCCGTCTCTCTTGCCACAGGGGCGCAACCCGGTGAGATTCTGGCTCGCGTCAGGGTTGAGGATCGCAAGCCCTGGAGCCTGACCCTGGGCGCAGACAATACCGGCAGCCCCTCTACAGGCTCTGCGCGTGTGTACACCATCTACCGACATCACAATCTGTTCAATCGGGATCAGCAACTGGCAGCACAGTACATCACCTCGCCGGAGAACCCATCTGATGTCAAAGTAGCGGGCCTGGCTTACCGCATCCCTCTGTATGAGCTGGGCGACAGTCTGCGCCTGGCGGCTACCTACTCCAGTGTCAGCTCCGGCAGTGTTGCTGGTATCGATCTGACTGGCCGAGGCAATATCTACAGCGCCCGGTACATCCGCAATCTGCGCCCGGAGGGTGCCTATAATCACCATCTGGCCTTTGGCCTGGACCGGCGCGAGTACAACAGCGGCCTGAGTCTGCGCGACAGTGACGCCTCTCTGCGCACTCGCCTGACCACCCACCCCTTGTCCCTGACCTACACCGGTGCCTGGCGAACACAGGCCAATCAGGCTGGCGGGCACGTGTCTCTTGTTCGTAATATCCCCGGAGGGGATCATGGTGGCTCAGATGATTTCGCGGCTAACCGCACAGGCGCTGAGCCAGACTACCTGCTCCTGCGCTATGGACTCTGGTACACCCATGTGTTTGGAAACAACTGGTCAAGCCACCTGAATTTTGATGGTCAATATACCGATGATCTGCTGACGCCAGTCGAGTTCTATGGAATCAGTGGTATTAACTCTGTGCGCGGTTTCCATGAACGCGAGGCATCTGGTGATACCGGGCATCGCATCAGCTTTGAGTTGCGTACACCCGATCTGGCACCTCGTCTGGATCTTGAACGCTCGAGCCTGCGTCTTGCCTGGTTTATTGATGCCGCCCATGCTGAGCGTAAGCAAACACTGCCGGGAGAGCCCGGCAGTGTTTCACTAGCCAGCACCGGGATTGGCCTGCATCACACTTTTGCCGATAAAGGTCATCTGCGGATGGATCTCGCGAATGTTCTCAAGGGAGGAGGAATCCGGCGCAGTAACAGCCAGCGCCTACATGTCAGCCTATCCTGGAGCTTCTGATGATCGCCCTGACTACTCCGTCCAACGCGCGTCCCTGGTCAGGCTTTCTGCTTCTGTTGTTGCTGACACTCCTGCTGGTCACACCACCCGCCTTCGCCCAGAGCGTTGCCGAGATCACCAATGCAACCGGCACAGTGCATATCCGCTTACCCAATGGTTCACTGAAACTGGCCTCAGTCGGCAGCCAACTCAATTCCGGCGAGATCATCAGTGTCGAGCAGGACAGCTCGGTGCGCATCCGCTTTACCGATGGTACGGAACTGGTGATGAAGCCAGGCTCCAGGATGCGTATCGATGAGTATCACTTTCAGGAGGCAGAACCCGAAAGCGATAATCTGACCTTCAGCCTGCTGAAAGGTGGTCTGCGCGCCGTCTCAGGTGCCGTGGGCACACGTGGCAATCAGGATGCCTTCCGAGGCCGCAGTGCAGTGGGCAGTATCGGTATTCGAGGCACTGAGTTCGGCATGGTGTTCTGTGAACCTGGCCAGTGCGATGCCTTTCTGGAGAGCCTGCCTCCATCGCTGCGTGATCGGGTGATACAGGGCGGACTGTTCTTCGAAGTCACACTGGGGGTCATCATTTTCATCAATGATGCCGGAGAGTTTATTTTGACGGCCCCAGAGTGGGGCTATGCAGAAAGCGAGGATTTGCCACCGATCATCATTCGTGAAGAGATACCTTTCCCATTACGTCAGTTCCTGCCCTTGATCGCCAGTGGCGAATCGGTGGGCGGCTTCTCGGCGGGATTGGGAGTCGATATGTTTGCTCAGTGTCTGGTCCAGTAACCTTGATTTAGCGAAAGAGTATGCATCATGAACCATCGTCGCTTTCGTCTGATTTTCAGCCGCTATCTCGGCATGCTGGTACCGGTTGCTGAAGGGCTGGTGGGTCGCGCCCGTGGCCACAGCCCTCAGCCACAGAGCATCTCATCTCTGGTACCACTGTGCAGCAAGCGCTGCCTGCTGCCGCTGCTGATCGCTCTCAGCCTCTATGGTCAGGCGGTCCTTTCCAACCCTCTCAACCCCACTGTAATCCATGGCAGTGCCAGCTTCCAGCAGCAGGGGGATCTGCTCAGCATCACCAACTCTGCCGGTGCCATCATCGAGTGGCAGCAGTTCTCCATCGCGCCGCATGAAACAACACAATTTATCCAGCCACATACCGACAGCGCCGTACTGAATCGCATCACCGGCCAATCACCCTCCGAGATTCTGGGACAGCTGCAGTCCAATGGACATGTCTGGCTGATAAACCCCAACGGGGTGCTGTTCGGGGCCGACTCACAGGTGGATGTCGCCGGGCTGCTCGCCTCCACACTGGATATCAGTAATCATGACTTTCTCAACGGCATCGGGCAGTTCGAAGGGGCTGAAGGGGTTGGCACTATTCGGCACGATGGCTTGATCCAGACTCCGACAGGGGGCCAGGTGATAATGATCGCCCCCAAAGTCGAAAACCACGGCGTGATCATCAGCCCTGAGGGGCAGATCCTGCTCGCTGCCGGACATAAAGTGGAGCTGGCAGACCTGAGTAATCCGGCTCTGCGGGTAGAGATCACCGCAGCTGGTGAGGCCCTGAATATCGGCCAACTGATCGCCGAAAGCGGCCAGATCGGTATCCATGCCGGACTGGTGCGTCAGGCAGGTGAGGTGAATGCCAGCAGTGCCGTGATGGAGGGTGGACGGATCTTTCTGCGGGGGCAGCAGGAAACCCGACTGACACAGAACAGCCTCACATCGGCCAGCGGCACACAGGGGGGCCGGATCAATATCACTGCCGATGAGCAGGTTGCACTGGAAGGTGCGCAGGTCGAAGCCCTGGGTGATGAACGGGGTGGCCTGATCCGCATCGGTGGCGCCTTCCAGGGTGGCAAGGAACCGGACAGCAGCAAACCCTACCATGAATCGTTTGTCGGGCGCTGGGAGGAGCAGGCACCGCTACCAGAGCTGGAGCTGGCGCAGCGGGTTAAGGTGGATAGTGATTCCGTGGTGGATGTCAGCAGCCCTTCCGGTCGAGGCGGCACAGCTATTATCTGGAGTGAAGCAGAGACGCGTCAGCAAGGCCATATTCTGGCATCGGGAAGTGAGCGTGGTGGCAGCATTGAGCTATCATCGATGGGTAGCATGCCAGCGTTGCGCCTAGATCGTATTCAGCCCGGTCCGGGTGGGCAGTTCCTGCTCGATCCAAAGAACATCACGATAGACCCCTCTGGTACAGATAATCCAAATAATGATATGGAATTTAACAACAATCCAGACCAAGCTGTAGCTATAGCACCTTCTGATATTGTAGCGCTGCTTGAAGCAGGGAGTGATGTCATCTTGCAAGCCAATAACGACATCGTTGTTATTGGCCCTATTACTCAAGGTGATGGCACCAATAGCCTGACACTGGAAGCTGGCCGCTCGATTCAAATCAATGCAAATATCATAGTATTAGGCGATCTGATAATCCAAGCAAACCATCCTGGTGATACAGCCACACCCGATAACCGTGATGACGGCCCTGGCGAGCTTATTATGGCTGAAGAAACCCATCTACAGGCAGGTGGAGATATTCAGCTTCGAATTCTTGAAGGACATGACCCAGGTGGCACAACACCTGGCGGCGAGATGCGTCTCAGCTCAGTGACATCAGGTGGCGATCTGCGTATCAGTAACTCAGACGGTTCAATTACCAGTCTGGATGGTCGTATAAAATCAGATAGCAATGCTTTCTTGCAGGTAATGGCCCCAAATGGGTCAGTCGATCTGAGAATTTATGGTGACACGATCATCGATGGCAAATCACCTATCGCAATTGAAGCGGGGGAGTCCATTACAGTCATGCAGGCAAAACTCGACGGTGATGCAGATGCTACGGGGCTGACCTTCTCAACTGTTGGAGATCTGCAGGACTTAAACGCTTCAGGAAATATTACCATTACTGCCAATAGTGGCGATTTGAACATTACAAATCGAAATATCATATCCAATGGTGGCAACATTGAACTATCAACAACAGAAACAGTACGCATAGCTAATGATGGGATTATATCTGGTGGCGGGAATATAACCATTACTGCGGACAAAAGTATAGACATAGTCGGAGACATTTCGGCAAGTGCCACGCCCAACGGGAATATCACCATCCATTCAAATGGTGAGGAGACAGATGGCGAGATCTTTATTGAAGGCGACATCACCGGCGCGACTATTCTGATTCGTAACCTGTCAACAGGGACCGAAGCAGATATCTATCTTGAAGAAAAAATAACCGCAACCCAAGGCGTGGCATTAATTGCAAATGATGGAAACATCATTGCCGAAAATATAGACAGTCCACTGACCGCTGCTCAAAACACAAACGGCACAATTGCCATTACCAGTAAAGAGAACAATTTGATCATTGGTGTTGTGACCGGTTTACCCGGCGGCACTACGCTGAACGGCATCAGTGCAGGTGACTTGGTTACACTGACAACAAATGACACCGCTAACGGTGACATTATCTTGTCTGGCACTCTGTCATTAGAGGCAGTCGATGCACTTACTTTAAATCCCGCTCAATCAGTAAAAATTCCTGATGGTGCTGTAGTCAGCGTGAGCATAATTGAAGGAAGTGAAAATGATTACTTCAATATTGGTAGCTCAGTAGACTCTAAAAATATTGAGATGAATGGAACACTCAATCTTGATATGGGCACCATGCGCGTATGGGCAACCCTTGCCCTTGGGGCAGGCAGTGCTCTCAATATTGCAGAAAATGCAGAGCTACTCTACGACCGGATCGAGTGGTCAGCCGGTAGCCTGGCTGGCAGTGGCAACATGAATGCTATCGACATAATAAATGGTATTGATGGTGCCAGATTCACTGGAGATGGCGAGCGCATATATGATATGCCAAACCAGACACTACAAATTGTAGAGGTAAATTATACCGATACTGCAATTGAGCTGGAAGGCACTCTGCGTCTGAAAAGCGGTGGCATCACAGTAGCAAGCACACCTCTAAATCTCGAACAAAATGCCCTTCTGATTTATGACGGTGGAACACTTACCTTTGCGACGTTAATTATTGGTGAGGATGCCCAACTGACAATCAATAGTGTTTTCGACCTTATGGGTGGGGATGTGACTATAAATGATCAGGGAAAACTTTCGCTCGCCCTGGGAAGCAGTATTTCGGATACCGAAACCGGCTCAGAGATTACCATAAATGCTGGCGGATTACTTGAAACAGTGGCAAACGGCACTGGCAGCACAACCAGAACAATCGCAAACGGTATCCCTATCACTAATAATGGTGGGACCGTCCGTGTTAACGATGGCACTCTGGATATTCATACCGGTAGCGGCCATGGAACCTACGCTGCCTTGGATGGTGCCACCCTGAATATAAAAGGCGCTCATACACTGACCAATCAAACCTTCATATCAGCAGCAGGAACCAACGGTACAGTCAATATCGAAGGCCAGATTGCTCTGGATGACTCTGTTGCTCTGCGACTTGATGATAATGGAATTTTTAATCTGACGGGTAATATTAGCAGCGATAATCCTGCATCGCCTGGAACCTTGCATTTGCAAGGGGGTGGTACCCTGAAAGGCACCGCTACCATTAATGCCAATGTCGAACACAACAACGGCACCATCAACCCCGGCAGCTCGCCCGGCGATATCACCATCAACGGCAACTACACCATGGCTACAGGTGCCATATTGCTGATCGAGATTGCTGGCAGCAGTACCGGCCAGCATGACCGCCTGTTCGTCAATGGCGACGCCAATATTGCTGCTGGCACGCTGAATGTCAATAATATATCCGGCTTCAACCCATCCAGCAGTTTCACTATCACTCCGCTGGTTGCGAACAACCGCATTGGAGAGTTCGCCTCCACATCGCTCAGTGGTTACGCCTTGGGCTATACAACGGGAGGTTTTACCCTGAGTCATACGGTAGCGGCAGCTCCCGCTCCCGTACCTGAGCCTGAGCCTGAGCCTGAGCCCACACCAGAACCAATACCGGAGCCAGAGCCAATTCCTGAGCCCGAGCCCGAGCCCACTCCTGAACCAGAACCTGCCCCAGTGCCTATACCTGTTCCGCCACCTCCGGCACCAACACCTGTTCCTGAACCAGCTCCTGAGCCACAACCAGAGCCAGAGCCAGAGCCGATTCCTGAGCCGGAGCCTGTACCTGAGCCACCGCCCCTGATCACACCGGAGCAAAAGCAAATACTGGATGCCGCTCTGCTGGAGGAAGTGATCAAGGCGAACCGTTTGCTGGTTATCGTGATCAACCAGGATGGTGTACAAAATGACCTGATTGAAACCGAAGAGCAGGAGCCTATGGAGGGTAAGGAGCCCTGGAACAGCCAATTTGAGGAGACAGATCGACCGAATGCGTGTCGTTTGATGTGTAACTGATCATTAGATAACCATCAGGTAAGCGTCTACACTGGATTATAGTGAAGAGGGGCCTGATGAACAGTAAACGATTTAGTCTGATCTACAGCCGCTATCTCGGCATGCTGGTACCGGTTGCTGAAGGGCTGGTGGGTCGCGCCCGTGGCCACAGCCCTCAGCCACAGAGCATCTCAACGCTGGTACCACTGTGCAGCAAACGATGCCTGCTGCCGCTGCTGATCGCTCTCAGCCTCTATGGTCAGGCGGCCCTCTCTAGTCCTCTCAACCCCAATTTAATCCATGGCAGTGCCAGCTTCCAGCAGCAGGGAGATCTGCTCAGCATCACCAACTCTGCCGGTGCCATCATAGAGTGGCAGCAGTTCTCCATCGCACCGCATGAAACAACACAGTTTATCCAGCCACATACCGACAGCGCCGTACTGAATCGTATCACTGGCCAGTCACCCTCCGAGATTCTGGGACAGTTGCAGTCCAATGGGCATGTCTGGCTGATCAACCCCAATGGTGTGCTGTTCGGGCCCGACTCACAGGTGGATGTCGCCGGGCTGCTCGCCTCCACACTTGATATCAGCAATCATGACTTTCTCAACGGCATCGGGCAGTTCGAAGGGGAAGATGGTGTTGGTACTATTCGGCACGATGGCTTGATCCAGACTCCGACAGGGGGCCAGGTGATACTGATCGCCCCCAAGGTCGAAAATCACGGCGTGATCATCAGCCCCGAGGGGCAGATCCTGCTCGCCGCCGGACATAAAGTTGAGCTGGCCGACCTGAGCAGCCCCGCCCTGAGAGTCGAGATCACTGCTGCAGGTGAGGCGCTGAATATCGGCCAGTTGATCGCCGAGAGCGGTCAGATCGGTATCCATGCCGGGCTGGCGCATCAGGCCGGTGAGGTCAATGCCAGCAGCGCCGTCATGGAGGGTGGACGGATCTTTCTGCGCGGGCAGCAGGAAACCCGACTGACACAGGACAGCCTCACCTCAGCCAGTGGCACAAAAGGGGGCCGGATCGATATCACTGCTGATGAGCAGGTGACGCTGGAAGGTGCGCAGGTCGACGCCAGCGGACTTGAACGGGGTGGCCTGATCCGCATCGGCGGAGCTTTTCAGGGTGGCAAGGAACCGGACAGC
The DNA here is from genome assembly GCF_008973755.1 of Nitrincola alkalilacustris. Classification (GTDB taxonomy): domain Bacteria; phylum Pseudomonadota; class Gammaproteobacteria; order Pseudomonadales; family Balneatricaceae; genus Nitrincola; species Nitrincola alkalilacustris. The sequence continues at coordinate 155,146 of NZ_WBOM01000009.1, forward strand.
AGCCGCACCTACCATGAATCGTTTGTCGGGCGTTGGGATGAGGAGCCACTACCACAGTTGCCCACCTCTCGGATTACAGAACTTGACACCGACAGCAGTATCAAAGCAACAGCCAGTGATGGAGTCGGTGGCACGGTCATCGTCTGGAGTGACGAACTCACACACCAGCAGGCCAGTATCGATACCCGTGGCCCGGAACAGGGTGGTTCAATCGAGATTTCATCAACCGGCAGCATGCCAGTGATCCATCTGGAGCGTGTTACCAGTGGTGGCACACTGCTGCTGGATCCTATAAACATTGTCATCGCAGCCAGCGGTGATTCTCTGGCTGGAGATATCGACTTCGATGATGCCCCGGCAGAGCTGATCCTGGATGCAGGTGTATTGAGCAATCTTCTGGATACCCAGGATGTTTCACTTCAGGCCCATAACCATATCACCCTGGATGCTCCCATCCATGTCACGGCCCATGATCGTATTCTGTCCATGACGGCAGGCCACTCAATTTTCATTAACGACTCGATTGTGATGCCGGGTAAAGACAGCGAACTACTGCTGCAGGCGAATTCAGACGATCCAGGTATCGATCTGAATCAACGTGATCCGGGCGCCGGCACCTTTATCATGGCGCCTGACACACTGCTCGAAGCAGGCTTTGTCGAAGTATTGATAGAATCAGGTGTCGGTGAAGCAGATACACCAGCCGGCGATATGGTCCTGAGCTCCATCACAATCGGGGATCAGAATGGCTGGGAAATATGGCTGTATAATGCAGGCGGTAATATCATCAGCATTGACGGTCGCCTTAAGCCTGCCTGGTATGCACCGCTCTTTATCAACGCACCTGCTGGAGAGGTTGATGTTCTGCTCTACGGTGATCCCTATGTATCCCCCAATGCATCTCCGATATCGGTCAATGCATTTGGTGATATCACCATCACCCAGGCCAGGCTAGAGGCAGACCCGATACCCAATGGCATGACGCTGGGGTGTATAGATTGGAGCTGTACGCAATATGGACTTAACTCCAGCGGTGGCGGTGACATTACGCTGTCGATGCGCAGCGGTTGGCTGGTGGGTGATTATGTGGTGGACAAAAAGGTTATCTCGACTAGCGGCACTGTCCGCCTGATCCGGACAGATGGCGCTGATCCTGAGCGCATCTCTCTGGCCAGTATTGACGCAGGAAACCTGATCGTTGTAAACCATAATGGCGGTATTCAGGCAGAGCATGCCGGCACCCTGCTGAGTGCCAGCAGCGAGCTGTCACTGGTCGCCAGCAGCGATATCCGTGGGAGCACAACGGCCACCAGCTTGAGTGTGAATGCGGGCAAGCTGGCCGCCGAGATCACCGACACGGGCACTATCCTGCTGGCACACACTGGCAGTGGCAATATGGTGATCGGCAGGACTGAAGAGTCTGCGGGCCTGCAAAGCGATGGTCGGATTGAGGTCGAAAACAGCAACGGCCACATCATCCTGCAGGATGAGATCCCCATCAAAGGCAGTGGTGCAGTGCTGTTGAGTCCCGGTGCAGACAGTGCCGTACAGATTGCACCGGATGCCCGGGTCAGCATCAGCATAGAGAATGATGACGGTTCAGAGTTTATCTACTTTGCCAGTGACGACACGGTCAGGCCTCTTGATCTCTTCGGTCGCCTGATTCTTGATAAGGGTGTCATGCGCTTTCACCAGATAAACTGGCACAGTGGCTCACTGGAGGGCACAGGTTCAGCCAGCGCCTATCCCGACGGCACAGGCATTCAATTCCCGGGCACAGGTAGCCGGATACTCAATGCTCCTGATATGGAACTGACAGCCGGCAGCATCAACCTGACAGGCAGCCTGACCCTTCGCGACGGCCAGATATCCACTGGCAGCGACACGGCTGGACTGACTGTCACAGACCAGGCCCAGTTGACAGTGGATGGCGGAAGGCTCGAATTCGGTCCGCTGATCATTAATGAAGGTGGCAACGTCACTCTCCACAGTGGTCGCTTCTACCAGCTTCCGTCAGCCAGTATCGCCGAGATACATGGCACTTTTTCCGTGGTCCCCAACGAGGATCTGTTTCTCTATTTCTTCAGTGAAGCGGTCGTGGAAGACACCGGTCTGTATCTGATTGACGGTCTTGCTGCCACAGAAGATATCTATCCGGGGAACTATGTCGTGATAAAGGGAGAAATGCGCATTCAGGACGCCGTGCTGGATCTGGGCGGTGCCGATCTTGAGTTGGAAGACAGCGGCGTTCTGGCGCTGGGACGAGGCACCCGGATAATCAACGATGGTGGCAGTCCATCTTCCATTCAGATCAGCGCCAACAGCAGACTGGATACACACGCTGGGGGAGAGGGTAGTGACACACGCGTGATTGAGGACAGTGTTCCACTTAACAACCAGGGCGGCCTGATACGGGCCAGTCATGGTACGCTGGAGATCAATAATGGAGAAGGGTTTGGTTCCTTCTCCGCAATCGGTGGTGGGAATCTGAGCCTCAACCCATCCTTCCTGGTCACCGACAACTCCAGCCTGACCTCCAGCACAGGCCAGAGCGGAACTATTCAGGGGGTATTTAACCTGAATCCAGATGTCGAACTGAGCTTCCCCAGTGCTGGAACGTTACTCCTGAATAGCACGCTGAACAGCGCTGATCCGGGCCAACCGGGTCTACTCATCATGCAGGGTAGTGGCATACTGAAGGGGAATCCCACGCTGAATGTCAGCCTTCAACATGATAGCGGTACCCTGAATCCCGGCGGTTCACCTGGCACCCTGACCATCAACGGCAACTACATCATGGGCAGTAATGCAATTCTGGAGATTGAGATTGCCGATATCAATACTGCGGGTACCGATTACGATTTCCTGAATATTACAGGCACGGCATCACTTGATGGCACACTGCTGGTACAGCACTTTGGTGGATTTTCACCCTCAGGGGTCTTTACACTGACACCTCTGCAGGCGACAGGTGGCATCACCGGAAGCTTTGCAACGGTCAGCATGCCTCAAACAGGCTATAGTCTGGCCTACGACAGCAACACTTTTGATATTCAATATACCCAGCCACCGGCTCCCCCAGCACCTACACCAGCACCTACACCAGCACCTGAGCCGGAGCCCGTTCCAGAACCTGAACCCGTCCCAGAGCCGGAACCAGAACCAGAACCAGAACCAGTGGATGAACAGCCTGCGCTACCGTCACCCGTACCTGAACCCGTGTTCCCCCCGCCACCTGCACCAGTGCCTGCACCAATCCCAGAGCCTGAGCCTGAGCCTGAGCCTGAGCCTGAGCCTGAGCCCTTGCCTGAGCCTGAGCCTGAGCCCTTGCCTGAGCCGGAACCTGAACCAGTGCTGTCACCAGAGCAGTCACAACTGCTGAAGAAAGAAGCTCTTGAAGAGGTAGTAAAGGCTAACCAACTGCTCGCTGATATGCTCGATCAGGGTGGGCTAATCAAGACACAGGAGCAGGAAACGCAGGAAGGAAGTGAACCCTGGAACAGCCAGTTCGAGGAGATCGACCAACCCAATAACTGCCGTCTGCTCTGCAAGTAACCTGAATCATATTACTTGGTCTTGAAGCTGAAAGAGCCGTCCCAGTCGAGCGGTGGCGGCATCTCCTTGTAATAATCAATACGCTCCCGGTAAAGTTGAACGAGAGCCTGATACTCGCCCTGTTGCTCAAGCTGCTGTATCAGATCCAGGGCTTCACCCCAACTCTTCATGTAATAGTGCTGCAGCATTTCATCAAACAGCGCTGCCCTACTGAGCAACCCGGAGTCTGGCTTTAATGCTGATGTATCGATCTGACCAACCGTGACATCCTGCTTCAGCCCCAAGGGCTCATAGATCCTGACCGCCTCCTGTTTCCCCTTCACCCTGACCTTGTCCAGTTCCCGATAAAGTATCGAATCAGCGGTTTGCTGCACCGTCATCTCACTGACCAGAATACCTGCGCCATATTGTTTGGTGAGGGATTCGAGCCGCGCACCGAGGTTTACGGCATCGCCCAGAACCGTATAGGCACGGCGGAACTCTGATCCCATATTACCGACCGTCATCATCCCCGTGTTGAGGCCGATTCCAATATGCAGCGGTGGCCAGCCTCTGGCCTCGAATACCGGGCGCAACTCGGCTGCCTTGTATTGCATCAGCAGCGCGGCCAGTACCGCATCACGGGCGTGCATCGGCGTCACCAGCGGTGCACCCCAGAAAGCCATCAGGGCATCACCGATATACTTGTCGATGGTGCCATCGAGGTCATGGACTATCTCGGTCATCAGCGACAGATAGGTATTCATCAGGCGAGCCAGTTCGGGAGCTGGCATGTTCTCGGAGATAGTAGTGAAGCTGCGCACATCGGAAAAGAGTACCGTCAACTCGCGGTTCTCTCCCTCCATTGAGGCCACCTGTGGATTATCTGCCAGAGCCTCCACCACCTTGGGCGGCACATACTGACCGAACAGCCCGGATATCTGTCTGCGGGTACGGGACTCGACAAACAGCCCATAAAGGATATGCAGCGAAAAAACACCGATAACCCCCACCACCAGTACCGCATCGGGAATAACCAGAAAAAGTGACTGCCAGGCCCAGAGGCTCAGACCTGTTATCACTCCCAGCAACAGCAGCGTCAGCAGCACAGAGATAGCAGGACCGAGCAGCGGCAGAAGCAGTGCCAACAAGCCTGCAAAGATCAGCAGGCCAACCACCTCCATCCCCTGCACAAAGGCGGGTTGCTGCTTGATATCATCGCGCAGTATCCCCTCGATCAGGCTGGCATGGATCTCCACCCCCGGAAAGGCATTGCCCATGGGCGTTGAACGAAGGTCCATCAAGCCCGGTGCGGTGGTGCCGACCAATACAATGCGGTCACGCAGGGAGCCCTCAGGCAGCTTCTGTTGCACGATATCGGTGGCAGGGATATAGGGAAAGCTGCCCTGAGGGCCGCGATAGGGGATCAATGCACTGACAGTGGCATCGACAGGAATGTAGCGATCAGCCACGCGCAGCCACTCGATCGCATGATACTGCTCTGAGCTGTCGTCGCCCAGAATCACCTGAGGCAGATGCCCGCCCAGATAATGACGCGCCGCCACCAGTGACAGGCTCTCATACAGATCACCTTCGAACTGAATCAGCATCGGTACCCGACGCGACAGCCCATCGACATCAAACAGAGGGGTAAAGTGCCCTGCACCCAGGGCATTACGCTGTAATTCAGGGATATTGGCACCGAAGCCGTCGGCCTGTACAAAGGAGATATTCAGCCCCTCCAGCTCCTCGCGCAAAAAGGTGGGGCCAGGCAGTTGTCCACTGCGGATTGCACCCTGTTCGGCATTGAAATAGTAGCCCAGCAGCACCGGCCGTCCCTGCATCGCCTCGGCAAACAGGGCATCGCGATCCAGCTCCGGGCGGAGCATCTCCAGTGCTGCGATGAACGCTGGCTGCTCGCTCAACTCACGTTCTGCCAGCGCCTCTAACACTGGCAGCCCACTGCTTTCATCTTTCTCGGCAAAGACCACATCAAACACCACCAGTGCCGCCTGCTGCCGTTCAAACAGCTCATCCAGCATCGCGGCCAGAATGTGTCGCGGCCAGGGCCAGCGTGCCACCTGCTGCAGGCTGCTTTCATCGATATCGACAATCACGACCACGGGTTCCGGGTCCGGCGTCGCAGTCAGTTTCAGGCGCTGGTCGTAACTCCAGGTGTCGAGCCGGGTCAGTGCTTCGATATGATAGAAAGCCAGTACATGCCCCAGCAGCAAAACGACCCAGAGCAGGCCCAGACTGCTGCGCAGAAGGTATCGCCCCAGGGTTCTGCGCCTCATCCGTATCAGCCTTTTGCTTTGGCCAGAATGGCTTCGATATCCACCTCGTCAATCTGTTCCGGGCTGAGAAATTCCTGAGCATATTTCAGCCATACCTGCTTGCGCACAAAGACCTCGAATATCTCCGGATCGATATGACCATTGGCCGAGAAGTTGGCCAGGATATTCAGCGACAGGTTCAGGCCCATCGGTTTCTTGTAGGGACGATCACTGGCAGTCAGTGCCTCGAAGATATCGGCAACCCCCATCACACGCGCCTGCACACTCATCTGATCACGGGTCAGTCCGCGCGGATAACCCTTGCCATCCATGCGCTCATGATGGCCCCCGGCATATTCGGGCACACTCTGCAGATGGTTAGGCCAGGGCAGGGCCTCCAGCATCTTGATGGTTGCCACGATATGGTTATTGATGATCTCGCGCTCCGCTCCAGTCAGAGTACCGGCACGGATCGACAGATTCTCCACTTCGTTTTCCGACAGGAAGGGTTGTGTCTCGCCATCCTGCACCCAGGAATAGCGACTGGCGATCTCCAGAATCAGCGCCTGATCCTCATCTCCCATTTTTTCCGAACCGATATTGGCCCGGCGCAGAAACGCCTGATCCTCATCCAACTGCTGCAACGCCTGAGCCATCTGAGCCCGGGCCTCTGCTTCCGGTGCTCCAGATGCAATCGCTTCCAGGCAGGCGATCTTCAGATCACGTCTGATCACCTCAAAACGGGTATCGATCAGATGAATACGATCAAAAATGGTTTCCAGCTTGGTGGCCTTATCGACCACATGCACCGGCGTCGTGATCTTGCCGCAGTCGTGCAGCAGGCCTGCAATACGCAGCTCATAGCGATCCTTTTCCGTCATTTCAAATCCGGCCAGCGGACCCTCTGAGGTCTCGTGTATCGCTTCTGCGATCAACATGGTCAGAGCCGGCACGCGCTGACAGTGGCCACCGGTATAGGGCGACTTCTCATCGATCGCGATGTTGATCATGTTGATGAAGGCTTCAAACAGCTCAGCAAGCTGCTGTATCAACTGGCGATTACGCAAGGCGATGGCTGCCTGCGACGCCAGTGAGTTGGCCAGCATCTCTGCTGATGAGCTGAAGGCACAGACCTCACCTGTGTTCGGATCAATAGAATTGAGCAGTTGCAGGACACCGATAATCTCATCTTCGTGATTCTTCATGGGCACAGTCAGAAAGGATCTGGAGCGATAGCCAGTGCGCTGGTCGAAGGCACGCGTACCGGAAAAATCAAACCCCTCGACATCATAGGCATCGGCGATGTTGACGCTCTCCCCGGTCAAAGCCGCATGAGCCACCACCATGGAATGGTTTGGACTGCCATCTTCGTGATAAAGCGGCAGTTCAGGAAAGGTGATCGGATTGCCGCTGGTCCCGCCGAAGGCCAGGCCGATGGAGTCGGTACGGACAATCGCAAAACGTACGGAACGGTGGTCATCCGAGATAAGATACAGGCTACCGCCATCGGCATGCGTGATCGTCTTGGCAGCCAGCAGAATGCGTTCCAGCAGTTTGTCGATATCCTGTTCGGATGAGAGCGCTATACCGATCTGATTCAGGTACTCCAGCTGCTCCGAAAGTTCCATCGTACGTGTCATACCCACCTCAGCCCGTTTGTCATGCCGCTCATCGACGTGATAAGAGTATAGAAAAGATGCACACTTGGCGCCATGCAACTCTTCTCTGAAAAACTCGCATCACGCTGGCGGCTCATTCGTCTGCTGGTGAGGTTCGCCTATGCGCCGGACACGTGTGGCCAGCGATGTATGTGTGATGACGCGTTTGATATTGGGCCATCGGTCAAACGCCTGGCGCAGCTCACCGATACGGTCCATTGAGTCAGCCTCGACGTACAGCATCAGATCCACATCACCACTGATTGAGTGTGCCAGGCGCACTTCAGGAATCGATTCAATCAATGCCTGCATCTCCTCACAACAAAGAGGGCTGAAGGTCAATTCAAAGTAGACACTGACACGATTACCCGCCAAGGCCGGTTTCAATACTGCCTGATAGCCCGCAATGACACCACTCTCCTCCATTCGGCGGATGCGCTCCTTCACTGCACTGCGCGACAGAAACACCTGACGACTGATATCACTGACCGACATCCGTGCATTTTTCTGCAGCAGATTCAGAATCAGACGATCGTAACGATCCAGCATGATGACTGTTTTCTCATTTTGACTGTGAAACCGCCAAAATGGCGGCCAATCCCCTCTTTTTGCAGGCGATTTTCCTGCTGCAGGGACCTAAGATTGGCAAAAATTCTAGCGGATTTACACTCATGAGTAACCTGAAAAAAAACCTAGGCATCCCTGCCGGTATCGCCATGACCGTCACGACCTTTATCGGCCCCGGTATTCTGATGCTGCCAGCCATGTCGGTAGATCGTGCCGGTGATCTGGCACTCACCACCTGGTGGCTGACGCTGCTGTTGGTAATGCCGATCGCGCTGGTCTTCGCCATGCTCGGCGCCAGATACCCTTCAGCCGGTGGCGCAGCACACTACGTCAAGGCAGCACTGAATGCACCACTGGGTAAAGCAGTTGGCTGGCTGTTTCTGTCGGTGCTGCTGGTCGGGCCCACTGTGGCTTTGAAAGTGGGCGCCAGCTATCTGGCACTGGCACTGGGCCTGCCACCCGAGTCGATTCTATGGCTGACACTACTGACCCTGGTGGCGGTACTGATGCTTGGCAATGCGGGTATCGAAGCTTCGGCCGGTATTCAGATCGCCATCGTACTGGCACTGATCATCGCCGTATCCTGGCTCAGTCTGCGTGGTGCCCCTTCTGCCGTAGGGTTTCGTATCCCCGCTACCCAGCAGGACTGGCTGCTCAGTCTGAGCACCGTCGGGATCGTGTTCTGGTGTTTCATGGGGATTGAGGTCATGGCGCACATGGGGGCTGAATTCCGGCGCCCCCAACGTGACTTTCCGATAGCCCTGTTGATCGGTCTGGCCATTGTCGTCGCCTGCTACCTCGCCACGGTGATGCTGATAAGACAGTATCAGGTCTATGGTGATGAACTGACCAACAGTCAGTCGTTTGGACTGCTGGTTGTGGAAATTCTCGGCGCTGGCTGGAGTCGGGCTTTCGCCATCGGTGCCTTTGCCATTGTTTTTGCCAATGCGCTGATCTATCTGCTGGGCTTTGCACGCATGATACTGTCACTTTCTCAATCAGGCGCACTGCCTGTCTGGTGTGGCCACACTAACCTTAAAGGTGCACCGGCCAACGCCTTGCGGATATGCATTGTGATCTGTTGCACCTCCATCGCGCTGATGGAGGTGCTGGCACTGCCGGTTGATCATATGATCGAGATGACCAATGGCGTCTTTATCACGGTTTATGGTCTGGCGTGTTTCGCGGCCTGGCGACTGACACGCGGAATCGGGCGCTGGCTCTCTGCCATCGCCTGCGCCAGTTGCCTCCTCATAATGCTGAAGATAGGAGTCGCCATGCTCTATCCGGCCCTGATGCTGGCAGCAGCCTGCCTGATCGAAACCCTGCGCTATCGCCGCTCTCTTTCGATGCCTGTCTGATTATATTCGGTGTTTTCTGCATATGCCTCCCTGATCGCCATGATCTGCGGGAGGCATTTCAGAAACAGCGGTATCAGCTCGGGATCAAAATGCTTTCCGGTATTATCTTCCAGATACGCAATGGCACGTTCCACCGACCAGGGCTCCTTATAGGGACGTCGCGTCGTCAGGGCGTCAAAGACGTCCGCGACAGCAACAATTCGTGCAGACAGTGGAATGGCCGTACCTTTCAAACGCTGTGGATAACCACTGCCATCCCATTTTTCATGGTGATGCAGAGCAACGGTTCTCGCCAGTGTCAGGAGCTCTGAATCCGGGTTTTCGCCGATGATGCCTGCCCCTATCTCGGCATGCCCCATCATGACCTCCCACTCCTCAGGTGTCAGCTTACCCGGTTTCTGCAACACCGCATCCGGAATGCCTATCTTGCCGATATCATGCATTGGAGCCGCATGCATCAAAAGCTCGGCCTCTGCCTCACTCATACCCGCCGCCAGAGCCAGTACACGGGTATAAAGGCTCATGCGGATAACATGCAGACCTGTTTCGTTATCCTTGAACTCGGCAGCCCTGCCCAGGCGCTGAATAATCAGCAGCTGCGTTGCATACAGCTGCTCTGTACGTTGCCTGACCTTGGCTTCCAGCTCCCGATTACGATCATAAAGTGCCAGATGAGTCTGCACTCTTGCCAGCACGATCGGCGGGCTGATCGGCTTGGTGATGTAGTCGGCAGCACCCAGTTCGAAACCTCTGATTTCGTCGGCGATCTGTATTTTAGCGGTAACGAAAATCACCGGTATATGGCGGGTCAGCGGATCTGCCTTGAGGCGTCTGCACACTTCGTAGCCATCCATATCCGGCATCATGATATCCAGCAATATCAGATCAGGGGGTGAGCCTGACTGGATGATCTGCAACGCCTTTTCACCTCGCGTGGCGGCCTTCACCTGATACTCTGCCTTGAGAATACCGACCAGCACATCAATGTTTTCCGGGGTATCGTCCACCACCAGAATGGTCTGACGTTTCAGACTTTCCATAAATCGCTGACCTCGCTCCATCGCTGTTAACTCCAATACTTCATTCTGACCTGTCGCTACTCTCGCCGGTACGACTATCATTCAACCTGTTCATCAGTTTAGTCAAAGCCAGCAAAGCTGCCTCAAAATCATACTGAGAAACCGCTTTTTCAATCTGATCCAGATGCAGGTCAGTGCCGATAATATGCCGGACCTTTAACAGTGTTGCCTGCGCCTGGGTATCATCATCGTGCAGTTGCTGATCAAGTGTCAGCAGCAATTCATTTACCGCTTCACTGTTTTGTCTGCCCTGGTCAGCTTCAGCTGAAGCTGCATTTCCATCATCAATAGCGACCCATACCGGTGGCTGAGCCTGAAGGGGTCTGAGCAGCGCAATCAGCGCCTTCAGATCCTTTTCAAGTCTCGGTAGTAGGCGATCACAAGACTCATGATCACCCTGCTCAATCGCCTGCTCCAGTTCCGCCGCAAGTTGTTGCAGCGCTATGGCCCCGATATTTCCGGCCAACCCCTTGAAGGTATGTGCCAAACGTTCAGCCAGTGCCTTATCCCCGACTGCCAGCGCAGAGGTTATCTTATCCACAATATCGGCCTGACGGTCACGAAACTGTAGCAGCAGTTTCAGCATCAGCTGTGCATTGCCACCCAGGCGTGCAAGCGCATCCAGAAGATCGATTCCTTCCAGACCCTCCAACAGCTCCATCTCTACCAGCCCATTATCGCTTGTAACAGTCTCTTCCTGTATATCAACTTCCAGCCAGTGTCTGAGCACAGCAAACAACTGCTTCAAATCTATCGGCTTACTGATATGATCATTCATTCCTGCCGCCAGACAGCGCTCACGATCACCAGCCATCGCATTGGCGGTCATCGCGATGATCGGAAGCCCATCATAACGAGCATCGGCTCTCAAGCGTCTGGTGGTTTCAAACCCATCCAGCACCGGCATCTGCAGATCCATGAACACCAGTGCAAACCTCTGCTTTTCAAGCAAAGCCAGTGCCTGCACACCATCACCGGCTATCTCTACCTGGAACCCCGCCGTTTCCAGCAGTTCCCGCGCCAGCTGCTGGTTCATCTCATTATCTTCCACCACCAGCAATGGCAACCCCGGGTTGCGGATACCTGCTGACAGCGCCTGGATGCTGCCGCTGTGCTCCTCCCTTTCCCTGACAGCACTCAGACTGAAGGCACTGATGATCGCATCAAACAATGTAGAAGGATTGACCGGTTTGGTCAGGTAACCATCCACTTCCAGCCCCTGTGCTTGTGTCATCAAGTCATCACGACCATAGCCCGTCACCATCACGACTCTGGGTGCCTTGTCATGCAGTTGCCCGCGTATCTGACGCACCGCCGCCACACCGTCAAGGCCGGGCATTTTCCAATCCATCAATACCAGATCAAAAGGGTGACCTGCCAGAAAAGCCGCCGCCACATCCGTCACGGCCTGCTCGCCGGACTGGCAGCTTTGCGCATGAAAACCGAATTGCTCAAGATAGCGCAACAGAATTTCTCGGCAGTGCACATTATCATCCACTATCAGTACACTGATACGCTGCAACGAGCCCGGCACCATCAACTCCGGCTCCTCCTGAGCCTGCTCCAGTGCAAACTCTGCGGTAAAAGTGAAACAGCTGCCCTTGCCCGGTTCACTGCTTACCTTGATATCCCCCCCCATCAGTTTGACCAGGCTCGATGCAATACTCAGCCCAAGCCCTGTGCCACCATAACGCCGCGTGGTCGAACTGTCGGCCTGAGAAAATGCCTGAAACAACTTTGCCTGTTCAGCCAGAGAGATGCCTATGCCGGTATCCTGAACCTCAAACTGCAGCAGTGCTGTTGACTGGTCGACCAGGACAGGCTTTATACGCAGTATCACTTCACCCCTGTCTGTGAACTTGATTGCGTTATTCACCAGATTGATCAATATCTGTGACAGCCGCAGCGGATCACCACGTAAACCTGCTGGCAGATCAGGCGCCATATCGATCAGCAGCTCCAGCCCCTTTTCATTAGCCTTGAAGGCAACGATCGATGCCAGACGGTCCATCACCTCATGCAGCTCCAAGTGCGTTGATTCCAGCTGCAGCTTGCCGGCCTCTATCTTGGAAAAATCCAGAATATCATTGATGATACCCAACAGAGATTGCGAGGCGGTGTTGATTTTATTGAGATAATCATACTGCTGTGGATCCATGTCGGTCTGCAAAGCCAGATGTCCATAGCCGATAATCGCATTCATCGGCGTGCGTATCTCATGGCTCATATTGGCCAGAAAGCTGGACTTGGCCGCCGTCGCTTCTTCCGCCACCCTGCGCGCCTGATTCAACTCACTGGTGCGAGCTGCAACCAGCTGTTCCAATTTATAGTTGGCCGCATACAACATCTGCCGCATCCGTTCCTGCGCATCCACCAGTTGCCTGAACTCTTTGATCTGAGTGGGAATGTCAACACGCTCTGACAACTCCAGTGCACCGATACGATCGCTGGCTCTTGCCAGCTGCTGCAGGGGCGCTGCAAACCTTGCAGCCATCTGCCGAATTACCAGCAAGGATATCAGCAAGACCAGGGCCAGAATCACCAGCAACACCTGGCGGTGATACTGAGCACCGGGAATAAATGCCGATTCAGGCGCGAAAACGCCAATCCACAACCGTTTGTCACCGGCATCAAAGGCACTGAAATGCCTGAACCAGTACTCGCCCTCACTGCGGTAGCGGTGGGTCTGACTATCCGACATGCCTTCAGCCGACCAGCTTTTCAGCCCATCCAGCAATGGCCCCGTCAGCACCTCTTCTGCAGGCAGCAGGACAGCCTCTCGAATACCATCTCCTCTCTGAAAGCGATCTTCACCCGGTACACCCAGGAGCAACCCCTCGTCCGTCATCACCAGCGTCCGCCCCTTGCTGGCAAAACTGATGCTGGATGTGAAGCGCGACAGGTCCGTCAGCATCACATCAAACGCCAGCACCAGCGTTCTTCCCTGATGATCCTGCCAGCGCATTGAAGCGCTGATACCCGCATCCCCGGTCGTCAGAAAACGATAGGGCTCGGTCCAGTGAACCTTTCCTTCCGGTGTTGCCATGGCCCCGGTAAACCACGGGCGCTGCAAGGGCGAGTAATCGCGGGTTTCCATGCGAGTGAAGGGTGTCTGATGCAGGGTCTGCCAATCCTGCCAGCGCACCTGGCCGGGCCACTCCCCTGGATTGGTCAGCCGATTGGTCCAACTGCCATCCGGACGTTTCAGCAGCAGCCATTCAGTTCCCGCATCGGTGGCAAAGAGGACCGAAGAAACCTCCTCTGAGTGCGACAGCACCGGCATCAGCAGGGTATTCAAGGTCGGCCAGTCTGCGGGCTCCAGATACTCGTTATCAATCCACTCCCGTCCCGAAAGCAGGAGCCGCTCGACCGTCCCGAATACCTGCTCAAGCTCCAGCTCAACACGATTCGCGACCTGCTCAACCTGAGCCTGAGAGATCTCCTTCGTTGCTGGATCTATGACCAGAAAGTAGATGGCGGCATACAGACTGCCGATCGCCAGCAATAGGAGCGATAGCACATGACTGACCAGCTTGTGGCGTATCGAGACTCTGCGCTGTTCGCGCTTGTCTGACTGCTCGACTGACATCCCTTCATCCCTGTTTCAAGCGCAAGAATAATATTACAAAACTAGATAACTGATTCCATTTCAATCTGTTATAACCCAGTCGCGTCAGTTTTACAGCCACTGACGATAGAATTCATCAAAATTTTATCAACAGGGTGAACAGGCTCTCTGAAAACTGAAAAAACTGCAAAAAAAAACCGATCCACTCAGATGGTTTAGAGCAGATCGGCCTTTATTTCAAGCTGGACACTCTGATCAGCCTGAGCTGACAGAGTCCAGAAGCAGTTTAACTTGTGATCAGTTCAGACCACCCATCTCTTCGATCAGTTGCTTGTAGCTCTCGATCTGACCTGCCAGCTGAGCCTTGACGGCTTCACCCTCAATGAACACAACAGGCATCAGAATCCGCTCTTCAGTGATCTCGATAAAGCGGGGATCCTTGGTAGCCGCTTCCAGTGCTTCAGCCAGGCGAGTGATATGACTTTGTGGTGTATTGTTCGGCACCATCACGACACGAATTTCACCGGGGTCTATCTCATAGCCCAGCTCACGCAGGGTCGGAGCATCCGGGAAGGCAACCAGACGATCATCCGCCAGACTCACCAGAACGGGCATTTCACCAGTTTCAGCATAGCCGGAGTGAGTACCGCCACTGTAACCGAAGTCCACGTCACCAGACAGGATCAGCGGCGCCATACCGGCACCACCTGCGGTCGGTACGATACGGAAGCTGACACCTTCCTGCTTGGCGATATAGTCGATCAGCAGGCGATCCAGCGTTGTCTGAGTGGCATAGCTGACACCCGGATTAGCCTTGGCGTATTCAATCAGCTCGGACCAGTTGGAGAAAGGACGGCCTTCACCTGTAACGATGGCAGACTGCCCCAGCGTTACACCGGCAACATAACTGAAACTGTCCAGATCATAGGAGGTTGGAGCGGCCAGAGGGCCGAAGGTAATGGTGGAAGAGGTACCGAAAACAAAGGTATAGCCCTCATCACGGCTGTTGGCCAACTGGGCCAGTGCGACACCGCCACCGGCACCCGGACGGTTGATGACATTGACCTGCTGCCCCAGATGCTCACCCAGAACGTTGGCCAGTACACGGCCCTGAATATCAGTACTGCCACCGGGATTGAAACCGATCACCATATTCAGTGGCTTGGTTGGAAAGTCTGCTGCCTGCACCGCAACGCTACCCAGAGCAATCGCCCCTGACAAGATCGCCGTTTTAAAGATTGTTTTAATTTTCATTCTGTTTTCCCCAGTAGGTTATTATAGATCTGCCCTGTTTGCCGGGCAGTCAGTCTTCGCGGGTCAGTCCCGCTTTTTTTCGCTGCCTCATCGCACTCCAACCAAAATGGAGCAGCAACAACACAGTAGCAACAATAAATACAACCGCAATCGGCCGCTGAAGCAATATGGCTGCATCACCACCCGACAGGATAATCGACTGGCGCATGTTCAGCTCCAGCATCGGTGTTACGATGAAAGCCACCAGGAAGGTCACAAAAGAGTAATCAAATTTCTTCAGGAAATAACCGAGAATGGCAAAGCCAAACACCACCAGCAATCCGAAGGTGCCATAGCCCTGAACCTGAATTCCGGCCAGACAGAGAAAGATTACAATCGGAATGACCAGATGCTGAGGAATGTTGGTGATGCGGGCAAACACGCGCAGACCATACCAGCCGATCGC
This sequence comes from Nitrincola alkalilacustris, assembly GCF_008973755.1. Lineage (GTDB taxonomy): Bacteria > Pseudomonadota > Gammaproteobacteria > Pseudomonadales > Balneatricaceae > Nitrincola > Nitrincola alkalilacustris. The sequence goes on from NZ_WBOM01000009.1 coordinate 170,888, forward strand.
CAGCATCAGCAGGCTCGCCACCAGCATGCCCGAGAAGATGGAGAAAAGCATCTCAGGCTGCTCACGCAGCATCAGGGGGCCAACCGTAATACCATGAATCATGAAGGCACCGACCAGCAGGGCCGCTGATACACTCCCCGGTATACCCAGACCAAACAGCGGAATGTAACTTGCCGGAATCACTGCATTATCTGCTGATTCTGCCGCAGCGATACCACGCGGGTCACCCTTGCCATAGGTGCTTGGATCCTTGGCCGCACGCTTGGCTGCGCCATAGGACATGAAGGAGCCCACCGACGGGCCAAGGCCTGGCAAGGCACCGACAAACGCACCGATCGCCGTACCCCGCAGGATCGTCGGCACGGTCATTTTGAACTCTTTCCAGCTCAGGTCGTCCTTCTTGGAGTCACCGAGGTTAATGGCAGACTGATTGCGGTTGCGGCGATATTCATCCAGCTGCACAAACATCTCGGACAGTGCCAGCGTACCGATCACCAGGGGCAGAATCGGCACCCCTTCCATCAGCTCATAAAAGCCGAATGTCAGGCGCATCGCGCCCGTTTCAGGATCAAGCCCCACCGTGCCCAGCACAATACCGAGACCACCGGCCGCCATCCCCTTGAGAAACGAGCCACCGGCCATACCAGCAATGAAGATCAAGGCAAAGACCAGAATCGCCGCCAGTTCATAGGGACCAAACTTGAGGGCAACGGCCGCAAAGGGTATCGCGACACCGATCAACAGGAGTGTTGCCAGCAGGTCACCGATCACGGAGGCCAGCAGACCGATCTTCAAGGCGGTGCGTGGACGTCCGTCGCGTGCCATGGGGTAGCCATCAAGACAGGTTGCCGCTGATGATGCCTCACCCGGTGTATTGAGCAGAATCGCCGATACGGCACTGCCGGCAGCCGTCCCCTTGGACAGACCGATCAGAAAGGAGATTGCCGCATAGGGCGACATGTAGAAAGTCAGTGGAATCGCGATGGCGATAGCGACAGATCGGTTCAGGCCGGGAATAACCCCGACAATATAGCCCATCAGAACACCACCGAAGATGACGAAGATGGATTCCCAGCTCAGTGCGATCGCAAAAGCATCGCTGACAGCATTAAAATCAGGCACTTAAACGACTCCAATTCGCATCAGATAAACGGTCAGTATATACAGACCCAGCGTGGGCAGACCTGTACAGATCAGATAGATGGTCCAACGCCGTTCACCGAGAATGAACAGCAGGGCACCTATCAGGATTGGCGCTATCCAGGTTAATGGAAAGTAGATCGCAAGGCAGATAAAGACCAGCACATAGAGAAACGGCCAGACATGATGCCAGAGTTCATCAAGGCTGACCCCCACGATGACAGGCTCTTTCGCCTTGATCATGTGGATGAGAGACGTTACGACAAGCAGACCCGCGAACAGCAGGATAACCCAGGCACCGATAGTGGCAACCAGTTGCGGCGGCAGACCAAATGAGAAGCCGCCTCCACCATATTGCGGTATTATCCAGGTTAGCAGCATGACTGCAAATGCAGTGGTGGCCAGACCCGACCAGAAATTGATTCTCAACATGACTTAGACAATCCGTTGGTTATTATAATTGATTTGTTTATACAATCTGTTCTATAGGCAGATTTTTTTATAACTACCTGCTTATGGTTTCACAGAGCCCCCGGCCAGTCAATGTTTTTGGTCAGCTCAGATTCTCCATCATCCACTGTTCCAGCTCTCTGGGAGTCTGAGCTGGACTGAAATAGTATCCCTGGCAGATGTGGCATCCCAGTTCTCGCAGTAGATCCAACTGTTCAGCTGTTTCGACACCCTCAGCCACCACATCCAGCCCAAGATTATCAGCCATGTTTATTATTGTATAGACAATAGCCTGATCCCGGGTCTGTTTCGTCAGACTGCGCACGAAGCTCTGATCTATCTTGAGACGATCTATCGGAAAATTCTTCAGGTGCGCCAGTGAGGAGTAACCGGTACCGAAGTCGTCAATCGACAGGTGAATACCTGCAGCCTTCAGCGCATTCATGGTGTCCAGCGAGTGATCAGCATAATCCATGATGATACTTTCGGTCAGCTCCAGCTCCAGATACCGGCCATCAAGCGCCGCATTGGCAAGTGCCTGCTGTACTTCGGCATCCAGCTCACCGCGTTGAAACTGTTTGCCCGACAGATTGACAGACATGAACTGCAGCGGATATCCGGCATTGATCCAGACACTCATCTGCAGGCAAGCCGCCTGAATCACCCAGCGGCCAAGGGGCAGAATCAGTCCGGTTTCCTCGGCAATCGGAATAAACTGACTTGGTGGCAACATCTCACCACTGCTGACCTCCCAGCGCAACAGGGCCTCAACACCCACTACTTTGCCTGTCTCGATCGACATCATTGGCTGGTAGTGCAGGACAAACTCCTCATTGTCCAGCGCCCTGCGCAGCGCATTTTCCAGTTCCAGACGCTGGCGGGCACGCTGAGTCAGCTCCTCAGTAAAGAAACAGTGCTGATCCCGGCCACGGCTTTTGGCCACATTCATCGCCGTATCGGCATACTGCACCAACTCCAGTGCATTGCCGGCATCCTCGGGATAAAGGCTGATACCAATACTCGCCCCTACCACGACATCATGTCCGGTAGACAGTGTGACAGGCTGCTTCAACAGATCCAGTATTGACTGTGCCACCGTCGCGGCCTGGTCAGGATGACTGACCCCCTCCATCACCAGCATGAACTCATCACCACCCAGGCGAGCCAGCGTATCCTCCTTGCGCAGGTGGTATTTGATCCGTGTCGCTATCGCCTTCAGAAACTCATCGCCGGCAGAGTGCCCGAAGCTGTCATTGATGGTTTTGAAGCGATCCAGATCCATGTAAAGTGCGGCAACATGGTGGCCGCTGCGTTGTGCCTGCTCCACTGCGTGATCCAGGCGCGAGAGCAGTAACAACCTGTTCGGCAACTGTGTCAGGGGATCGTAGTGTGTCAGATGCTCCAGTTGGGCCTCCGAACGTTTCTGATGACTGATATCGCTGAACACGCCGATATAGTTGGTTGCCCGCCCCTGCTCTCCGTAAACGGTATTCAGTCTCAGATACTGTGGGTACAGCTCACCATTCTTGCGCCGATTCCAGACCTCCCCCTGCCAGGCACCGGTTTCCAGCAGTGATGCCCACATCGCTTGATAGAAATCGCAGGCGTGACGCCCGGATTTAAGCAGAGCAGGCGTTGTACCCACCACCTCCTCTTCACTGTAACCGGTGATCTCGGTGAAGGCTGCATTGACTGCCTGGATATGCGCCTGAAGATCGGTGATCAGCACACCATCACTGGTATTTTCAAACACTGCAGCCGCCTCTCTGAGACGCGCTTCAGTGCGTTTTTGCTGCGTAATGTCATTGAGTGTGCCGACGATATCGCACAGTTCATCCTGATTTTCCTGCAGCAAGCGCATCTCATGGCGCAACCACATTGAGACCCCATCGGCATGAGGTAGTGGATGCTCAATAGTACAGCTTCCCTGCCTGAACAGCGTCTTCAGCGCCTGATTATGCTCCACCCCCTGAGGGAAAAATGTCTGCTGCCACCACTCAGGCTGCAGCGCCTGACTGACATCATAGCCGGTGATTTCGGTAAAGTTTTCACTGATCCAGACCGCTCTGATGCTGTTGTCATGCATTCGCAGGTTATAGAGCACTGTCGGGCTGGCAGAAAGCAGGTGTGCAAAACGCTGATTCACCTCAAGCAGCCGCTTGCGCTCCTTCAGCAACTCAGCACTGCGGAACACCTTCTGCATCAAGGCTGCCAGCTCATACAGATAGCCATCATGCTTTGCCAGGTAGTCATCAATACCCAGATTGATTGCCTGTGAGGCGATCTCCTCAGTCCCCTGCCCCGTTATCAGAACGATGGGCAATTCCAGCTTGCGTTCGTCACGTATGATTCGCGCCAGCTCAAGTCCGTCCATACCCGGCAGCCGAAAATCCAGTAACAGAAGATCAAAGCTGTTGGGCTCATCCGCAGACACGGGTAACAGGGACAGTACTGAAGTAGCATCTCTGACGGCAGTGAGTCTGATCTGGGGAGCATGCTGGCTCAGATGGCGCCGGGCTAGATCAATATCAAAAGCGTTATGTTCCGCATATAGAACACGTAAAAGGCTATGCGAACGAACCGCATTGGTGCGATAGCGGGTCAATGCCTGCAGCATGATCTGCGCCAGCCTCTTCAGATAGCTGTCACGCTTGACTATGTAGTCATCAGCTCCCGCCTTGAGTGCACTGATGGTGGCATTATGGTCGCCCTGTCCGGTCAGAATCACCACTGCCATCGGAAGCTGTCTCTCTCTGACGTAAGTAAGCGCTTCGATACCCGAACCATCAGGCAGGGAGAGGTCGGTCAGTAACAGATCAAACACCTGTGTACCGTTCAGTTGCTGCATTCCTTCGGCCAGCGTGGCAGACAGTGTCAGGCTGATCTGGGGATGGGAGGCCGCCAGCATCCGTCTGGCAAGATCAGCATCTGCAATATTGTCCTCTATGTAAAGTACGCGCATTCGAGGCTTCCTTTAACACGATCTTTAGGTGCTATCTGTAGGTGCTATCTGTAGGTGCTATCTGATGGCATTATCTGTTGTCGTTATCTGCCAGTCACTTTTTAATCACTACCTTTGCGGCTGATTGAGCACGCACCAGTACAACTCGATCTGTTCGGCCACCTCAATGAACTTGGCAAAATCAACCGGTTTGGTGATATAGGAATTGGCGCCCAGCTTGTATGCAGTCTGAATATCCCGATCCTCACCTGAGGAGGTCAGCACCACAACGGGCACACCGCACAGACTCGGATGGGACTTGATCTCACGCAGTACATCCAATCCATCCACTTTCGGCAGCTTCAGGTCCAGCAGAATGACTACCGGCAAAGGCTCACCGGCTTCCCAGCGCTTAATGAACGCCAGTGCTTCCTCCCCGTCGCGCGCCACTTCGATCGGATTGGCGAAGCGTTTGCGTTTGAAAGCACGCAGCGTCAGGTCCAGATCGACCGGGTTATCTTCGACCAGCAGTATCGGTTGTGTTGTAACATCCAGACTCATGTTCTGAACTCCAGATAAAAGGTAGATCCTTTGCCGACAGTGCTTTCAGCCCACACCCTGCCGCCCATGCGTTGCATCGCCTTACCGACCAGTGCCAGTCCTACTCCAGTGCCGGCGTAATCTTCAGGCCGATGCAGCCTCTGAAAAATCTGAAAGATACGGTCATGATACTTCATATCAAAACCAACACCATTATCTTTGACCGATATCAGAATTCGCTCCTCATCCTGCTGTGCAGTCACTGCTATACTGGGCTGCTCGCGCCCGGCAGTGAATTTCAGTGCGTTACTCAACAGATTCCTTAACACCATCCCCAACCCCTCTCTGTCGATCAGCAACTGAATCGGTGGCACCTCCACAGCCACAACGACATCCGGATAGCTTTCAACGGCTAATTGAAAATCAATTACCTCGGCCACCAGATCACCGAGATTGACCTGCCGCTCCTCCAGCAAACGTCGCTCCATTCTCGAATAGGCAAGCAGGTCCTCGATCAGCTGATACATCTGCTTCACACCGGCACGGATATTCTCAACAAAGTAGCGACCCTCTTCATCCAACTGCTCGGCATAAGACTCATGCAGCAACTGGCTGTAACCATCAATTCCTCGCAGCGGTGCCTTAAGATCGTGCGATACGCTGTAGGAGAAAGCCTCAAGCTCTTTATTTGCCGCCGCCAGCCTCTCGGTCCTTTCCTCAACCCGCTTCTCCAGGTCGGATACCAGCAAGGCTACCTGAGCTTCTGCCTCCTTGAGCTCAGTAAAGTCATGCAGCACACCATGAATCCGTGTCACCTCACCCTGTTCATTACGGGTCAGCCAGGTGCGATCATCCACCCAGATCCAGTCACCATCCTGACGTGCGACACGATACTCCTGGCGGTAATCATCCGGCCCGGAGGATAAGTGTTCGGTCACTTCCTGAATGATCCGATCGCGATCATCCGGATGGATGATATCGATAAAATTTATCCTTCCACTCTGAAAATCCTGCTGTGAATACCCCCAGGCGATGATACTGTCGCTGACGAAATTAACCGGCCACCCCGGCAGGTTCTGCCACTCGAATGCCACAACCGGCGAACGCCCTATAAGCTCGGCCAGCAGCTCAAGCTGATCACGTCTGGAACGCATCTCAGCAGCCATCAGATCCACTGCGCGACCTATCGCTGCCAGTTCGTCATAGCCATACAGACCAGTTCTGGCATCCAGATTCCCGGCCCCTATCGCTTTGAGCGCATTGATCAGTAGTCGGCTGCGCCTGAACCATATCAGATATAGCAAAACCGCCAGCAGCATGGCAAAGAGCAGAGAAAAAAAAGCAACCTGCAGTGAATCCTGACGCGCCTGCGCCGCTCTTTCCGCCTTGGGCTGTGACAGGTCACTGCTCAGAATAAGATGATATCCGGGATTTATCGGTGTGTAAGACAGCAGAAGCTGCCTGTTTTCCACGGTTGTTATGCTGACGCTGAGTGGACGCTGCCTGATAAGATGCACCACCTGCTGTGCCAGCTCTTCAGTCACATTTTCCAGAATACCGTTCAAAGGCTGCTCCAGTTGCGTTCTGACCAGAGAGCCGACCACCACATCATTTGGATCGATCAACCAGGCGTGGGTTATATTTCGCCGCATCCCCAACCCAGCCACACGACGCTGGACCATCTGGCGATCCCCCAGCATCAGATAGCCTTCCAGGGAACTCTGCTCAATACCCAGGCGCTCTTTGAGACTGACAACCTCCTCTTCAGTGACCGAGCGCTCCACGGTTTTCAATGCCAGCAAGTGGTGAACAGACGCACCAGACAGTGCGATGAATGCCAACAGCAGCGGGGTCAGCACACGCCCCGGAAGATACAGCAGAGAACCGGGTTTCATCGAACCTCCCCCCTCTTGAGCTGCGCCTGCCGGGCATATTGATCGTCGAGCAGTAATGACCAGTCAGGTGCTTCAGACAACATCTGCTGCTCAATCAGGATACTGACCAAGAGCCGGGATGCCTGTGCCAGACCGGGATCATCGCCCTGTAACAGAGACACTGAGTCATTGAGGTTATGGAAATAGATGCCATTGAAGGCGGTCAGATACTCCTGCGGCGTCAGCTCAGAGCCTCTGACCAGCAGCTCCACCGCCGCATCGGTATGCTTGTTCAGAAATTCAAGACCCTGCTCCCAGCCCACCAGCAGATCCACCAGCGATTGGCGTCTTCGGGGTGACAGATCATTGCGCACAACCAGTACATCCACCAGCTCACCCGGCATCCAGCCGCTGCTGAACAGTTCGTTATAACCATCAGCCAACAACCGACTGCGCATCGGCTCATAGGTGATCACGGCATCGACCTGCCCGCTCCTGAGCGCCTTTTCATGCAGGGGTGCATCCATATATTGCAGGTGCAGATCACTCAGACTGTATCCACCGACCATCAGCATTCCTCGCAGCAGGAGCCTTCCTACCGCCCCATCCTCCAGCGCCAGCCGTTTGCCCTGAAGGTCCTGCAGCGTTTGGATCGAAGGCTTGGCAATAATGCCGTCAGCCCCATCCGACAGGCTCAGTACACCGACAATCTGAAGCGCAACCCCCTCCTCAACCAGGCGCAAGGCTTCATCCAGTGTCAGGGAAGCCGCCTCAAGTTCACCATTGCGCAGATTACGCTTGGTTTCCGCGATGGAGCTGAGCTCTACGACTCTCACGCGCGGTGCTTTCAGCAGATCCAGGTCCCGAGCAAGAATGAAAGGATCATTCCCGAGCCATGCACTGATACCCAGGCGCAGAGGTGGCTCGGGAACCTCACTGCACCCGTTTATCAGCACTATCAACAGCATGGACATCAGAATCAAACGCACTGATCACCTTCCGTCACAAGATTTACCTCAACTGATACTAGCACCATTGCCTGTTTTAAACCTACCTCCTGAAGATGGACTAATATCCGAGACATGACTGGTCAGACCAGATAAGGGAAATGTCATGGCAAGGTGCTGATTATCGTTATACACTTGGCCGCTGATACTGGGCTCTCTGTATCCGGCTGTATCTGCAGTCTTGGGCGTTGAGCTGAATACTTATAAAATAAAAACGTTAATAAGAGGAATCCAAAGTGCGAGCATTGGCACTTCTAGTTCGTCTGATATGTGGGATAAACCAGTTACTGGGAGTGATCTTCTCCTGGTTCTCGCTCGGCATCGTCCTGGTCTGTTTTACCGTTGTGGTCCTGCGTTACTTTTTCTCCACCGGCTTTGTCTGGATGCAGGATCTCTACGTCTGGCTCAACGGCATGATGTTCATGGGGATCGCTGGTTTCACACTGCTGAAAAACGGCCATGTCCGTGTCGATATCTTCTACCGCGAGGCCAGGGTCAAAACCAAGGCACTGGTGGATATGTTCGGCACAGTCGTGTTCATCGGCCCCTTCGTCTATGTGCTCTTCTATTACGGCTTGCCCTATGTGCAGCGCTCCTGGCGTTTCATGGAGGGATCGGCCAACTTCGGCGGCATGCCGGGGCTGTATATCCTGAAGAGTTTCCTGCTGGTGTTCGCCGTCGTGGTGGCCTTGCAGGCGCTGGCCATGTTCCTGCGCGGTGTGCTGGTACTGGCAGACCGTGAGGATCTGCTGCCGGAATCCCTGCGCTATCATGAAGGGAGTATCTGAGCATGGATCCGGTACTGCTTGGGGAGATCCTCTCCCTGCTGATGTTCTTCTCCATTATCGGCGTGCTGATGCTGGGCTTTCCGGTCGCCTTTTCACTGGCCGGCACGTCGCTGTTCTTCGGTACTCTGGGGTACTTCCTCGGGGTGTTTGACCCCTCCAACCTGTCCAGTCTGGCCCCGCGTTACATGGGCATCATGCTCAATGAGGTGCTGGTGGCGGTGCCACTGTTCATCTTCATGGGGATGATGCTGGAGCGCTCCGGGATTGCCGAGCAGTTGCTGATCACCATGGGTCGTCTGTTCGGTGCGTTGCGTGGTGGTCTGGGCTTATCCGTTATTGTGGTGGGTGCGCTGCTGGCGGCCTCCACCGGTATCATCGGCGCCACCGTGGTGACCATGGGGCTGTTGTCGCTGCCGGCGATGATGCGCGCAGGCTACGACACCAAACTGGCCACCGGGGTGATCTGTGCCTCGGGCACGCTGGGGCAGATCATTCCGCCCTCGACCGTGTTGATCTTCATGGGCGATATGCTGTCCGGCGTGAATGCGCAGGTACAGATGGCCAAGGGTAACTTCGCGCCGACACCGGTATCGGTCGGGGACCTGTTTGCCGGGGCGTTCATTCCCGGTCTGATTCTGATCGGTGTGTACATGAGCTGGATGATCTATAAGGCGATCCGTGAACCCGAGAGCTGCCCGGCACTGGAGGTGACGGCTGAGGAAAAAGCACGCCTGTTCCGCGATGTACTGGTGACACTGCTGCCGCCACTGCTGCTGATCGTGGCGGTACTGGGCTCGATTCTGACCGGTGTGGCAACGCCGACTGAGTCCGCCTCTGTCGGGGCGGTGGGCGCGATGCTGCTGGCGGCGATACGCAGCAAGCTGACCTATCAGAACCTGCGCCAGGTGATGACGGCGACGGCCAACACCACCACGATGATCTTCATCATCCTGCTGGGTGCCTCGGTCTTCTCGCTGGTGTTCCGTATGATGGGCGGAGAGGAGCTGGTCAGTGACTTCCTCAATAGTCTGCCGGGTGGCAAGCTGGGCGCGATCATCTTCGTCATGCTGCTGATGTTCGTTCTGGGTTTCATTCTGGATACCTTCGAGATCATCTTCATTGTGATCCCGATCACGGCGCCGGTGCTGCTGATGATGGATGTGCATCCGGTGTGGCTGGGTGTGATGGTGGCGGTGAACCTGCAGACCAGCTTCCTGACACCGCCGTTCGGTTTTGCGCTCTTCTATCTGCGCGGTGTGGCGCCGAGTACGGTCAGAACTTCGGATATCTACCGTGGTGTGCTGCCGTTTGTAGGGCTGCAGCTGTTCGTGATTGGCCTGCTGGTAGCCTTCCCGGGGCTGGTGACCTGGTTGCCTAATCTGATTTACGGCTCGTAGCCTGGATTAAGCAGATAAGAACCTATTAAAAAGCCCGCGCATACGCGCGGGCTTTTTGTATCTGATGACCGCGATCTTCCAACGGCCCTCACGATAGCTGTCAGGTCATATGGAAGAACTTCTGACGTGCAGCCAGGAAGGCCTGGTCAACCGTTTCGGTACGGGTACGCAGAACGTTCAGTGACTGCAGGAAGTGCTCAGTGGTCTTCTTGGTCAGAGCATCACCGCTTTCACGCAGCTCTGTGATGATCTCTTTTG